>NZ_CP113919.1:0-2272942 GCF_029395515.1 Bifidobacterium sp. ESL0764 | reverse complement strand
TTCCGGGTGCTGCTTGAGGCGGACAGTGAGCTCCATCACATAGTTGTAGATTTCCTGCTTTTCCTGCATCTCGTTGGAGATGCGGGTGTAGGCGTGCATCACGGTGGTGTGGTCGCGCCCGCCGAAGACCTCGCCGATGTCCACCAGGCTCATGCTGGTCATCTCGCGGGCCAGATACATGGCGATCTGGCGGGCCAGGGCGACGTTCTTGGTGCGCGCGCGGCCCACGAGGTCGTCGAACGTGAGATGGAAATATTTGGCAACTTGGCCGATGATGTCGGTCGGCTTGATCTCGACGTCGGTGGTGAAGAAGTCCTGCAGGGTCTGCTCGGCCAGGGCGCGCGAAACCGGCTGGTTGCTCAGGCTGGCCACGGCGGTGACGCGGGTCAGCGCCCCTTCGAGCTCGCGGATGTTCTCCGTGAAGCGTTCGGCGATCAGGTCGAGCACGTCGTTGGGGATATTGGAGCGGTTCATCGAGGCCATCATGCGCAGGATGGCGATGCGGGTCTCAAGATCCGGCGGCTTGACGTCGACTGTCAGGCCCGACTCGAAGCGCGAGATCAGACGGGCCTCGAAGCCCTTGAGATTCTTGGGAGCGACGTCGGAGGCGATGACGATGCGCTTGCCGGCCTGATAGAGCGCGTTAAAAGTGTGGAAGAACTGCTCGAGCGTGGCCTCCTTGCCGCCCAGGAACTGGATGTCGTCGATCAAGAGCACGTCGACCTCGCGGTAGCGGCGGTTGAACGCGGCGATCTGGCCCTGGCTCTGGTTCGGGGTCTGCAGCGCTTCGATGAACTCGTTGGTGAACTCCTCGCTGGTGACGTAACGCACCTTGAGGCCGGCGTCCTTGACCAGCGCGTAGTTGCCGATGGCGTTGAGCAAGTGGGTCTTGCCCAACCCGGAACCGCCGTAGATACACAGCGGGTTGAAGTCCTTGCCGCTGCCCTCGGCCACCGCCAGCGCCACCGTGCGCGCGAAACGGTTGGAATCGCCGGGCACGAACGTGTCGAAGGTCGCGTTCTTGTTCAGGTGCGTTTCGGGGTCACGCGTGGTTTTCTGGTCGTCCACCTCAAAGGGCGGAACTGATTGCGGAACCGGCTGGCTGGCCGGTTGCGTCACGGGTTGCGCTGCCTGCTGGGCCGTCGGAGGCTTGGAACTCGATGGATACGATGTCGGGAATTGCGATTGTTGTGCAGCCGGAGCCGTGGCACCCGTACGATTGGCGCCATTGCCGAAGTTGTCGGGATTACCGGCGTTGCTCAACCCACCGCCGAAATTCGGGTCGTTATGCATGTTCCGCAATTCGGGTGAAGTCTGCTGCGAAACGAAATCCGGCTCGTCGAACGAGAGCTGGGATGCTTGTGGCGCCTTGGCCTGGGAGCGAAGGGCATCGGCGTTGGGCTGATATTGACGGTATGGATCGGCTGGTCCGCTCGGGTTGGTTTGTCTGATTGGTTCGGCCTGTCCCGAACGTACGTTTTCGTAACCGTTTTCATAACCGTTTTCGGCAGGAACGTTATCGCCAAAGCCATTTGCGCCTGCCTGATAGGGGTTTAGCGGTTCGTTTCCAAAGTTCTGTGATGCTGGGTAAGCTGCATGCTCACTGTTTGCAGCAGTGCCGACACCGTCGTCGCCGCCGGTCTCTTGCCGGGTTTGCTGGCCGTCGGCTGCGCTCGCGGGCTCCGCGATCTTGAAAGCGGGGAACATCTCATGGCCGGTCGCGAGTTTCAGCGCTCCAAGCAGGGCATGGTTGAGCTCGCCCTGCAGGGCTTGTTGGGTGGCGCTATTGGCGACGCAAAGCACGATGGTCGGGCCGAACACGCCTTCAGGTCTGACCCCTTCGAGCCATCCTTTGCTGCGCGGGGTGATCGAAGTGTCCTGACGCAAGACCGCAAGGGCGTCATCCCAAATCCGTATGGCCTGGGTTATCGGGTCATTCGACTCATCTGCCATGGTGGCTCTTTCCTAGTTTCTTCGTACGTTTCAGGCAACGATGCCTTGTCCATCGCGCCAGAACCGAATCAATGTAGCACCACACTGCTGACTCCCGCGATGCAATAATCTATATGTACTCCGACCTATAGAAAAGTTATCCACCGTCTTGCGTGTTGGAAACATTGAATTGTGAATAACATCAATGTAATTTGTGGATAACTTTGAGGTGACAAACGGCGTAACTCCAGCCTTTTATCAGTATTCGCAGCGATACCGCGAATTGTGAAAAAGTCCAAAAAGTTATCCACATTTTAGCCGGTGAAATACGCTTGGTTTGACTTGGGACTAGGGGTAAGAGTAATTTGGTAGAGCTTGACTCATGAGGAGCCATGTCTTTGCATGGCTAAAAACAACCGGGAGCATATTATGAAGAGGACATTCCAACCGAATAACCGTCGTCGCCACATGAAGCACGGATTCCGCGCTCGCATGCGTACCCGTGCCGGCCGCGCGGTCCTGAACCGCCGTCGCGCCAAGGGTCGCAAGAACCTGGCTGTCTGATCACATCGGCGGCAAGGGCATGGATCGGCTGAAAAGCCATCGTGATTTTGTCCGGGTGCTGAAGCGTCGCAGAAAAGTCACTGAAAAGGATATCGTCGTGCATTTCTTGGTGTACGACGATTCTTGTTGCAATCACGCCGATGGCCATGAAGCCGCAGCAGCACACGCAGAATCGACTGGCAAGGCTATGGGAGCTATGAAAGGTTCCGTATCCGCAGACGCGGTCCGGCAGGGTACGCCGGAGCGACGCCTTGGGCTTGCCGTGTCAAAAAACGTCGGTAACGCCGTGACGCGCAATCACGTCAAACGGCGTTTTCGAGTGTTGGCCAGAACTTACGAAGGCGCGTTGCCTCGGCATTGCGATATTGTAATGCGCGCCAAGCCGAGTGCCGCGCGTGCCGACTTTTCCTCTTTGGAGGCCCAGGTCGGGGAGCTGTTCGCCGCCGTTACGCGTAAGGCCGCACCAAACGGCAAGGCGCGGCAGGGGCGCGACGGCACGAAGCAGACCGCCGTTGCTGAAGGTGGTCGATCATGACTGCCGCATGCGTAAGGAAAACGGCGTCGGTGCAAGCTGCCTTCGGCTCGGGCAAGAAATCGGGTCGATCGGCAAAGGCCGCAAAGGTTGAAACGACGGGCGATGCAGGTCGGGTCGCCTTGAAAGGCGAGGATTGCAGCGCAACGTCTTCGGAAACGATGCGTACGGCAATTGTGGCAGGGACGAGGGTACTGGTTTCCGGTACCTGCAAATCGCGTTCTGTTGTCTCCCGGGCGATGCTTGCGGCCGTGCGTTGGTATCAGGTCCATATTTCCGCCGGTAACCCGCCCTGCTGCAAGTACTATCCGTCCTGTTCCAACTATGCGATTCAGGCGGTGACCCGCTACGGCGCCGCACGCGGGGGATTGCTCGCGTTGCTGCGGCTGCTGCGTTGCCGGCCTTGGAGCAACGGCGGCATCGACGACGTGCCCCAGCAGTATTCGATTTTCTATAGATTTTCCTGGTCCAAAGCTCACGAAGAGCCGAGACTGACCCCATTGGCCTCAGACGTGAAGGAGACGGCCTAATGCAGTTCACCAATCCCGATTACAACCACTTCCTTCTCGATCAAGGACTGTTTGGTTGGGTATACAAGATCCTGACGCCCATCGAATGGCTGATGAGCGAGATCATGTATTGGTTCCACAAGCTCATGACCCTGATCGGCCTGCCGTCGCGCGGCCTTTCCTGGATTCTCGCGATCGTCTTCCTGGTGCTCGTCGTCCACGCCATCATCCTGCCGATGTACGTCAAGCAGATGCGCGGCATGATGAAGATGCAGGCCCTGCAGCCCAAGCTGATGCACATCCAGAAGAAGTACAAGGGCAAGAAGGACTCGGCGAGCAAAGAGGCGATGGCCCGCGAGACCCAAAAGCTGTATTCGGACAGCAAGGTCAACCCGATGGGTTCGTGCCTGCCTATGGTCATCCAGGGCCCCGTCTTCATGTGCATGTTCTATATGCTTTCGGCCATTCCTTATATCGCGCACGGTTCCCGGGCCACGCTCGGTGCCTTCGACAAGTCCACCGCGGCGGAATTCGCGGACACCTATCTCTTCGGCTTGAAGATCTCCAACACGTTCGGCATGGCCGACGTTTCAGGCAAAATCGTCATCGGCATCTTCACCGTCCTGATGTGCCTGGCGATGTGGTACATGCAGTTCAACAACATGCGCAAGAACCTGCCGCCGGCCGCGATGGAGGGGCAGCAGTACAAGATGCAGCAGGCGATGACCTGGATCTTCCCGCTGATGTACATCTTCTCCGCGATTTCCATGCCGTTCGCCGTGCTCGTTTACTGGCTGACCAACAACATCTGCAATATGCTGCGTTCGCTCTGGCAGGTCCGTGAGTTCCCGACTCCGGGGTCCCGCGCCGATGACGAGAAGAAGAAGCGCGACCACATCAACGAGAACAAGCGCCGCGAGAAGACCGGCCAGATCTCGCTCGAGGAAGAGGCCTTGCAGAAGGCCGAGGAAGCCGCGAAAGAGCGCGAGGAGCACGGTTACCAGCGCGAGCAGCCGAAGCGCAAGCGCAGGAAGAAGAAGTAAGGACGGGCTCGGCCTCGTTTGGTTGTGTATTACATATATCGTTCGGGGTCGGGTATGGATTACACTTAAGGACAATAAGTCGGATAAAGGAGTTGGATATGTCTCGAGATGAAGAAAAGACGGTCGAGCAGCTCAATGACGAAGCTGACATCGCTGCTGACTATCTTGAGGGACTGTTGGACATCGCGGATTACGAAGGCGATATCGAGATGGGGGTGCGCAACGGGCGCCCGACCGTCCAGATCGTAGCCGATGACGACGAGGACATCAGGAATCTGATCGGGCACAAGGGCGAAGTCGTTGATGCATTACAATTACTGACCCGTCTGGCCGTCCAGCAGAAGACCGGGGACAGGTCTCGTCTGATTCTTGATGTCGACGGTTATCTGAAGAAGCGCCGTCAGCACCTGCGTGATCAGGCGCTTGATGTGATCGACGAAGTTCGCGAGACCGGTGAGCCGGCGAATCTTGACCCGATGAATTCGTTCGAGCGTAAGGTTGTCCATGATCTCGTGCGTGAAGAGGGCTTGAAGTCTCGTTCGCACGGTGAGGAACCGCATCGTTATGTCACCATCTATTTGAAGCCACGTCCTGTCGACGATGATCTGGATGATGACGAAGACGACGATCTTGACGATGAGGATCGTGCGAATGTTTCACGTGAAACAATCGATGATGTAGACGAGCCAGATGAGGACGATCTGGCTTCTGACGATGATCGCGAGCCTCTTGATGATGAACGCGAAGACGAAGATACGGAAGAAGATAGTGACGAAGAGCGTTAGTTCATTACGGCACTGTTTTGATTGATTTTATCTTTCGATAGCGGGGCACGGTTTGATGGTCGTGCCCCGCTATTTGTTTTTGCTGCCTACCTGTATGGTGCTTTTCCTGCTTTTCTGTATGCTTGATAGGAACATGTGTAAAGCCTCTGGTAGATTGGGTAGTTGTTCTTGATAGATAGGGTATGAGATGGACGCTGAGATACACACTGATGAAGAGCTGGAGAAATCTACGCTATTGCATGATCTGTTTGGAGACGTGTTTCCCAGAATGGAGGCTTTCAAACAGAAACTCGCTAAAGAAGGTGAAGAGCGAGGCATTATCGGGCCTCGCGATGTTGATATCATCTGGGAACGTCACGTCCTGAATTCGGCCGCCATTGTTCCTTTTATCCAGTCTTCGACGGATGGCGAGCGCTTTAAAACAGTCGCCGATGTCGGAAGTGGCGGAGGGTTCCCGGGTATCGTCGTTGGTGCTTGCCTGCCGGATCATGACGTAACGCTTATCGAACCGATGGAGCGTAGGGTCGAATGGTTGAACGAATGTGTCGATGAGCTTGAACTGGAAAATGTTCAGGTGGTTCGTGCCAGGGCCGAGGAGTACATCAAAGAACTCAAGCATGATAAAAGTCTGCATCCTTTTGCTGTCGTTACGTGCAGGGCGGTTGCGCCGATGACCAAACTCAGCGCGTGGACGTTGCCTTTGCTCAAGCACAGCGGGCAGCTTATCGCTCTTAAGGGTCGTTCCGCACCAGCCGAGGTTCGTAAGGCCGCAAAGGAGATTCAGAAGAGCGGTGGTCGTAACCCTCAGGTTCTTGAAGCTCCGATTGCTGACGGTTTTGAACCGACGCATGTAGTGATCGTCGACAAGAAATAGATTAGCTTGGTATTGATTAAAGGAATGTTTCACGTGAAACATTCCTTTTCTGTTTGGAGTGCAGGAGAGCGCGAGTTTGTTTCAGTAGAATTGATATCGCATTGATTCCTTCGTTCATGGTTGTACTGAAATCAGGAGTGTCTGTGTGAGGATTTCGATGTTCAATCCATGCTGTATCCGGCTTGTTGTTACTTGGAGCAAGATTGTTTCACGTGAAACATTCCTCTTTGCGTTGAGACTTCAAGAAGGCACGAGTGAGTTGTTGCTTAAGTTCAGATTGTATTGATTTGTTCTTTCTGTTTCGCAAGTATGGAATATTGATTGGTAAGTTCCAATTTCATTAGTCGAGGTTGGCTTCAATAAGCTGGTAGTGATCGGCGATTGTTTCACGTGAAACATCGTGAATGAACGGAGTTATCCACATTTTCCTCATCTCCCAAAAGTTATCCACATTTTTGGTTGTATTTCATATTGCCTGCGGAATTATTGGAATTTCAACGGTTATACGAACAAATTTTCGAACGACAAATGTTGTCCACAAAAGTTACGCACACTTATCCACAACGGTGTGGATAAGTGTGTAGACATTAAATCTGTCCATACGAATGACGAAACTAGAAGCACTGGAATAAGAACTTGCTGTGCTGATCCCACAGTCTGTGATTCACGGCGGATAGTCGTAGGGAGTTGATGGATATGGAATCTGCCTCGGAAACAATCAGACGTATCTTCGGCAGTAAAGGTAGTTCTCTCGGTTTCGAAATGGCCGAGGTGACATCAAGATATGAAGCCTTGAATAAGGTTCGCTTTCCAAAGCCCAAGGAAACCCGTTTCATCGCTGTAGCGAACCAAAAGGGTGGGGTAGGGAAGACGACCACCACCGTTAATCTGGCAGCCGCTTTGGCCTATGCCAAGCAGCAAGTGCTGCTGATTGATATGGACCCCCAAGGGAATGCTTCCACTGCCTTAGGCGTGAAACACAATGCTGGAGAGTCTTCAGTCTATGATGTGCTCGAATCGAGACAGACGATAGATGAGGTCAAAAAGACTTCTCGTGCTTTCAAAACACTGGACGTGGTTCCTTCGTCAATAGATTTGAGCGGAGCGGAACTGGAAGTTGCGGATTTAAGTAATCGAAACGACTTGCTGAAAGAGGCTTTGGCGGAATTCGTTGCTACAACGAAGAAAAAATATGATTACGTCATTATTGACTGCCCGCCAAGCCTTGGACTTTTGGTAATCAATGCGATGTGTGCAGTCAACGAAGTGTTGATTCCGATACAGGCTGAATACTATGCGCTTGAAGGTCTGGGCCAACTGATCCAGACGATTGGTCTCGTTCAGGAACACTACAATCCCTCGTTGCTCGTTTCTACGATGTTGGTCACGATGTTCGATAAACGTACACTGCTCAGCAAAGAGGTCTACGATCAGGTCAAAGAGCATTATCCTGACATCGTCTTGCGGACCACTATTCCCAGGTCAGTGAAGATTTCAGAGGCTCCGAGTTTCGGCCAAACCGTTATCGAGTATGATCCGCGTGGAACGGGGGCAGTCTCGTATCGAGAGGCAGCGCTGGAAATAGCAAGGCGATCCCCACAGGTATTAAAGGCATTGGAAGATAGAAAGCAGAGGAGAAACTGATATGGCATCGAAGTCACGTTTAGGAAAAGGCCTTGGTGCGCTGTTCCCTGCGTTGCCTGGAGAGCCGGAGAAAAAGAGTTCTGTAGACGAAGACGTTTCGGAATCTTCAAAGCAATCTGCCAAGGCTGCCTCCTCTGGCAATGTTTCACGTGAAACATCGCTTAAAAGAGGAGCAGCAGCGAAAAAAACGGTTGAACGTGCAACTTCGCAGGCAGCGGATAATAGCCGAAAGAGCAATGTTTCACGTGAAACATCGAAAAAGGAAACCGCTGGAGTCAAGGAAACTGCGACAACTGCTTTAAAAACGTCGACTGCCAAAAAAGCCGTGCCAAAAAAGAACGAGTCAAAGAAGGGGAATGTTTCACGTGAAACATCGTCCCGGTCGATGAAAAAACGTGTGACCATGCCGTCCTTAGCGGACGGAATGGCTCACCCGAGTGATCTGTTCTTCGGTTCTACTGTCGAGGACGGGAAAAATAATACCGCAAGCAAGGTCGCTGCTACTCGGTCGAACCGGGTTGAAGAAACGAAGAAGAGCGGTAAAGAAAACACCACGCCCGGCAAGGAGTCAGACCGAAGTGAAAAAGCAGACCGGCCTGAGTCCGGTGAGCTGAAGCCTGTCGAGGGTGGATACCTGGTGGAGCTGGACCTTGACGCGATTGGACCGAACGCCAATCAGCCGAGGACTATCTTTGATGAAGACGAGCTGAAAGAGCTCGCGGCTTCCTTGAAGGAAGTCGGGGTGTTGCAGCCGGTAGTCGTACGTAAGCGTCCGACGAACCAGAAAGTCTCCAATTCGGTAGGTTCCGACAGTGGCGTCATCAATAGGCATTCGCAGCAGAACATGGACAGCGAATACGAGCTGATCATGGGGGAGAGGCGCTGGCGTGCGGCCCATTTGGCCGGCCTGAAGTCGATTCCGGCCATCGTAAAAACCACATCGGACAATCAGATGCTCCGAGATGCGTTGCTCGAGAATCTGCATCGAGTGGCGTTGAATCCTTTGGAAGAATCGGCTGCCTATCAACAGATGATGCAGGACTTCGGGCTCACACAGGAGCAGCTTTCCAAGTCCGTCTCCAAGTCGCGTTCTCAGATTGCCAATACGCTGCGTCTGCTCAATTTGCCGCCTTCAGTGCAGAAAAAGGTTGCGGCCGGTGTGCTTTCGGCAGGACACGCAAGGGCGTTGCTCGGTCTTCCCAATGAGGAAGACATGGAGAAGCTGGCGAACCGCATCATCGCCGAAGGCCTTTCGGTACGAAGCACCGAGGAAATCGTCGCGATGAAAACCAATGGCAACAACGATTCCAAGAAGCAGAAAGCCAAGCAAAACAATCCGTGGGCCCAGTCTCCGATTCAGCACACGTTGGAGAACAGATTCGACACCAAAGTCGCCATCAAGGGCAACAAGCAGCATGGGCGTATCGAAATCGTCTTCTCTTCGCCCGAAGATATGGATCGCATCGTCAAGCTGTTGGTCCCGCGTCAAAACAGTAGCCAACAAAACGGCTGGGTGTAAATCAGTTCTGCAGATCAGTTCGTTACAATTTCATATAACAGAACCCTGTTGGGCGGTATCCGAGATTCGTATGAGATACCGCCTAACAGGGTTCAGCGATGATTCCGTCTCTGGGCAAAGCCAGATTGAAAAAAGAGAAGCCGTAACGGTTCAATCAAAAAACCGATACGGCTATATATAATCAGATTACAGACAGCAGCGCTTTCAAAACCGATTCTTTAGCCAGCATCCGCAATTTGTCTGCGATTGTTTTTTAGGTTAAAAGCTATCGAAGTATATATATAGTATGTATTACATATACTACCGAGACAAACCTAATTACTTAAGACTATCCAGATAGTCTTGCGCGTCAAGGGCGGCACGGCAGCCCATGCCGGCGGCCGAAACGGCCTGGCGGTAAACGCTGTCCACCACGTCACCGGCGGCGAAGACTCCGGGCAGGGAAGTGCGGGTGGAGGCCCCGTCGACCTCGATATAGCTCTTGTCGTCGAGCTTCAGAGCGCCGTTCAGGAATTCGGTGGCCGGGGTGTTGCCGATGGCCACGAAAACGCCTTCGGCCGGAACCTCGGTGGTCTCGCCTGTTTTGACGTTGCGCACGGTGACGGACTTGGCACTGCCGTCCTCGCCGTTGACCTTATCGACCACGGCATTGACCATGAACGACATCTTGTCGTTGGCCTTGGCGCGGTCGACCATGATCTTCGCGGCACGGAATTCGTCACGACGGTGAATGAGCGTGACCGACGAGCCGAAACGGGTCAGGAATTCCGCGTCGGTGAAGGCGCTGTCTCCGCCGCCGACGACCACGATCGGCTTGCCGCGGAAGAAGAAGCCATCGCAGGTGGCGCAGTAGGAGACACCCTTGCCGGAGTATTCCTTCTCGCCGGGAACCCCGAGTTTACGCACGTTGGAGCCGGTCGTCACCACAATGACCGGGGCCTGGTAGACGTCGCCCTGGTCGCAGGTCACGCTCTTGAGCGCGGCCTTGCTCGAGCCGTCACCGAAGTCGACGGACACCACGTCGTCGAAAACGATTTCGGCGCCGAACCGTTCGGCCTGCTTCTGCATGCTGTCCATAAGATCCGGGCCCATCACGCCGTCCGGGAAGCCCGGATAGTTCTCGACTTCGGTGGTGTTGACGAGCTGCCCGCCAGGGGTCAAAGCCCCGGCGATCACCAGCGGTTTGTAGCCCGCGCGGCCGAGGTAGATGGCTGCGGTGTAGCCGGCTGGGCCCGAACCGACGATGATGACGTCGCGTACGTTGCGCTGGGTATCGCTCCGGGTATCGCCTTGGGCATTGCCCTGAGCATCGTGCTGTGCGTTGTTCCCGGCGTCTACCTGCGCGCCGTTGCCGACGGTGATGCCGGCATTATTAAGGTTAAGCTGCATGTTCTCTAAAGTCATGAAATCACTTTAACATCGCATCCGGTTAATGAGAACCCAGAGCCGCCCTCATTGATTCTAGGGCGGAAAATCGCGTTAAAGGCCGCAATCAACGTATCACCACATGCAAAACGATCGGATAAGACGAGCTTCCGCTTATCCCGTTGATGATACAAAAGCGAAGTGCTGTAATGCATTGGCTGTATCAACCAATATCAACCAAGTACTTGCACCTGTCCATGTGAACTCAGTTGGGTCATTCAAAATCGTCAGTTTGGATAGGCCGTCAAGGAAAGGAGCCTAAAAATCAGCCATATGTTGAAACGCCGATAACATCAAAACGGGAAGACACGACCTCACATCTCCCCGTTTTGTAATACCTGTTTCAAGACCGATTGTAGGCAGATAGACGTTTCCGCCTTAAACCGAGCCCGTTCAGCCGGTCAGCCGTTCAGCCGTTCAGCCGGTCTGCCTCTCAGCTGGTCACGGCAACGTAGTTCGACATCTGATGCAAGATCGGAATGTTGCTGGCAGCCCACGGGCAGCCCCACTGCAGGATGGCGAGCGCCGCCGCCGCCAGCAGCAACAGCACCAGGATGATACGTATCCCCTTGATGCCCGGCTGCAGCCTTGCCAGCCCACCGTAAATGCTCAGATCCGGCTTCGCAGCCTTCCCGGCCTTGATGTCGCGACGAAGCGGCCAGCGCCAGGCGATCATAGCGGCGATGAACAGCACCGCATAGATGACGAGCAGCGCGATGATGACGGGAATCAGCGAGGGAAGCTTGGCAAACGTCGATTCCTTCTGATTGTTGATGAACTCGACCTTGCCGTTCTGCCCCGTGTGGGTGAGCTCCTGCGGCACGCCGTCGGAGACCTTCGCCCAGTATTTGAGCTTTCCATAGCTGATCCAGCGATGGGTGGGCGTGGAGTATTTGGGTTCGCAGGTCGTCAGCGTAATCATGCGTTGCGTCGGCTGTTCCGACGGATTTTCCGGGTTCGGCGCGATCACTTCCACGTGTTCCGGCGTCACGATTTTATCGCTGGTATAGCTGTAGACGTACCAATAATCCTTGGTCCGCAGCACGATCGCGTCGCCGACCTTCAGCTTGTCCACGTCGCCCAAAGGCTGGCCGTAGCCGTTGCGATGCCCAGCCGCGGCGAAATTGCCGATCTGCCCGGGCATCTGAGACTGCGTGTAATGCCCCATGCCGTGCTGGTTGAGCGCCTTCATATCGGTGCCCTCGACGATGTTGCGCTGCCATTGGTCGCCGAAACGAGGAATATAGATTTGCGCGACGAGTTCGCCGGCATTGACCTTTTGCGGCTGGACCGGAGGGGTGCCGTCCTGGGGTTTGGCGACGTTGATGCCCTTGGAGGAACCTGCGGATTTGCTCGGATCGCTCCATGAAACGGATTGGCGCTGATTGTATTGCGTATGCTCCGACTGCACGCCGGTCCACCACATCTGCCAAATGATGTAGAGCAAGCAGACCGCCGCGACCGTGAAGAGGATTTCCGCGAAGATTCCCAGCGCTGTCCACAGACGTTTTGATCTCGAACGTGGGGCGCTTGTGTTGGTTCCGTTGCCGTTGTAACCGCCGTAGCTGCCGTTGTAACCGTTGTAGCCATCGCCGTTGCCGCCGGCCTTATGGCTGGTGTGCAGGCCCTGCACGGTCTCTCCGGGATTCCCGTTCTGCGCCGTGAATCCGCCTTGCCCTGCGAACTCGCCTTGCGCCGTGAATTCGCTTGGCCCCGCGAATCCGCCGCCTTGCGCACCAATACCGGGCTGTCCGGCCTGTCCGGCCTGTCCGGCCTGTCCGGCCTGTCCCGCCTGCGCAGGTTGCTGCGTAGGTTGCAGTGGCTGGAAGACCTGCGTCTGATCGTTCGTGCTTGGAACGCCGAAATCCTCGAAGGCTTCGTCCAAGTCGGTCGGTTCGATGGCGTCCTTACGCCGGCTGCCGCCGTCATACCTGTCGTTGTCAGCCATGAAATTCATCTCTCGTTCCGTAATCCGTGTTCATTCGTCGTTGTCGCGCAATAGTTGAGGGTTTGGTGTTGCCGCATCACCCTATCGGCCAGTATGCCTTAATTGTATCCGTTTGCATAGCCCTTTTGCTCGTAGTCCTTATTTAAGGTCTCTATTCGTGTCGTAGTTCGTGTCGTTGTCCATGTCCTTATTCAATTCATTGCTGCTTTCGCTCGTTTTCAGCGCCGTTTTTGTCGTCGGTTTTCATCACGGTGGCATATTTGAGTGTCTGCAGCACCGGCGCCTCGGCAAACCGCAGGTTGTCTTTGTCTTCGACCTTCCAGCCCAGCCCGAACGCGCTGACGTATTCCTGATAGGTCTGGATTGCCTTGGAATCGTTGAGCGCGTCGCGCATGGCGTCGCTCGGCCCGATGGCGGAAATGGTATACGGCGGTGAATACTGCTTGCCTTGCAGCATCAGGATGTTGCCTTTGCAGATGATCGCGGAATTGTA
Organism: Bifidobacterium sp. ESL0764; assembly: GCF_029395515.1. Classification (NCBI taxonomy): domain Bacteria; kingdom Bacillati; phylum Actinomycetota; class Actinomycetes; order Bifidobacteriales; family Bifidobacteriaceae; genus Bifidobacterium; species Bifidobacterium sp. ESL0764. The sequence continues at coordinate 2,259,674 of NZ_CP113919.1, read as the reverse complement.
AAGCACGCGCTGGTCCTGAATCATCATCGCCTCGGCCCCGCCCCGCCACAGCGCGTTGACCACGGATTCGATGTCTTGCTGGTGGATGACGTAATCGTTGATATTCGTGGCCGTCCCGGTGCCTGAGTCCGAGACCATGTGCTGCCAGAGCGGGGAATCGTCGAGCGTGACGGAAATGCCCGGCCCGGTCACCGCCGGGAGCATGGTGCCTGCCCCGGGGTCTTCGCTTGAATTGCCGGTTTTCCCGCTGTCTTTGCCCGCGTATTTGTTGAGGGTGTTGATTTGCGAGCCCAGCGACTTCACCTGCTTTTGCAGTTTGTTGACCTGGGAGACGCGCTGCTCCACCAGTTGAGCGGTGTCGGAGCTGACCACGCTGGTTTTGTTGACGCGGAGGTTGGTCATCAGAAGAAATCCTGAAAGCGCGACCACGAGGAATACGGCTACTCCGCCAAGCCGCGAATGCTTCGCTTTGTGCCTGCCTTCGGTTTCCTTCATCCTGATCCTATGGTCCTGTGATCCTTGATTATTCCTTATTATAATTGGTATTATTACGTGTCGAGAATATTGTGTGCACAATGCTTTGACCCGTACTCGTTCTCTTGTTTCGAGTGTACACTAATATGGCGGTTAGGCTATTGAATGGAGACTACGCTTATGGCTGACGAAGAGCTGGACAAGGGCACCGATGCCGCCGCTACGCAGGATGAGGCACAGAAGGCATGGGACGAACCCGGAACGCAGACCGATGACGACGCTGTCGCCGAAACGGGCACGGCCGACGAAAAGGAAGGCGCTGCAAAGGGCCAAGAAGGTGCCGACGACGCTTCCAGCAAGGATGCGTCCAGTGCCTCCGACGAGTCCGGCGTCTCTGACGATTCCGATACTTCCGATACTTCCGACGACGATGACGGCGATGACGACGACCTCGACCTGCCGATGGACAAGATCGAGGAGTTGCTGAGCGCCACAAGCGCCGACAAGAAGTCGATGACCCCGCAGATGCGCCGCGTCGCCCAGCGTCAGGCGGAAAACAGCAAGCGCGTCGAGGAGACCATCAAGGGCACCAAGGCGAACCCGGGTTGGTTCGTGCCGCTCTTCTGCTTCCTGATGATTCTCGGCCTCGCATGGGCCGTGGTGTATTACCTCACCAGCAAATACCCGATCCCCGGCATCGGCGCATGGAATCTGCTGATCGCCTTTGTGATCGTGATGGTCGGTTTCATCATGACGATGTGGTGGCGGTAAAACCGCTGTACCTATCAATAAGGTTTTGAGAACGCCGTGTGTTGTTTTGCAACAGACGGCGTTCTGTTTTGCGTGTTCTCGGCAATACGCGTAACTATAACCGCATGAAATGCTGCCAGCAGGTTGAAGTCGGCGAACATGGGCGTTTCGCTGTTATATTGCATGGCTGACTGGTAGTTCCGCGCGGAATACGCGCGGCGACATTGACGTTTTAAATAAGATTAGTATACATAACTTATGTATACATAAGTTATGTACGTTAACGCTAGAAAATCATGGACGATTCTTGGGATTGCACTGAGGCTTCGTCGTACCTGCCTGTGAGCTGACTGTTAAAGGTATCCTTTTCAAACACAACTTAGGACATAACTTAGGACATGTCCTGAGTTAAGGCATGGGGCGACTTTATGATGCTACAGACGATTTTGACAATATTGATTTTGTCACCGTTGTCTACGTCGTCGTGTGGATACCAATAGGTATATTTATCCACAGCGATGAACGGATAATGGTGGATAAGTGTGGATAAGTGGGGAGTTGTGCACAGGGGTGTGGAGGGAAACGAGTGAGGTTGTGCACGAATGGTTATCCACACTATACACAGCGGGGAAGCGTTGGGATTCTGGGGTTTTGAAATAGGGGTGTGAATAAGTCGGTGACTTTTCCGCAGGAAATCCCCCGGTTATGCCCAAGTTATCCACAATCTTTTCCACATTTGTGGAAAACTACATTTGTGTAACTTGAATTGACAACAGTTCCTTTCCCCGGCATCTGGACGCGTTGTCGCTTTGGCGTTTATGAGCGGTAGATGAGGGGACGAATAGCGGAATGTTGAAGACTTAAGTCTATAAATGACACGCCGAAGTAGCTAAAAAGTTATATAGACTACACTTTGTTGTATAACAGAACAAGCATGACAGTGTAGTGTATTGCTGCCAGACGAAGAGCAACGTTTTATCTAGGGTCTGCAGGCCCCTTTGAACGGGAGATGTTGTAGCGGTATGAAGAGAATAGCAAAGGTGTTAGCGGGTGTGGTCGCCCTGTGTATGCTGGCCGCCCCAGGTATGGCGGACGCGTCGACCGCTCCGGCGGAGGCACCGTCCTCGGCTCAAACTGGTACTGCAACAAGCGGGAAGAACGATACATCTGGCGCCGTTGCGCCGAATTCCAAGGATTCTCAAGGGCAGTCTGCGCCTTCAACGAGCAAGGTGCCGGTAGCCAAGCCGACATTGCCGGCCAAGTCGGGTAAAGACGGTAATTCCGCACCATCTGTATCTGCCGCGCAAGGCGCTGATGCGGGAGAAGGAAGTGCCGTATCAACAGATAGCAATACCGCGCAAAACCAGGTTGGGCCGCAGGTCGATCCGCCATCTAATCCTGTACCTTGTACGCCATCAAACCAGAGTTCAGATTATGGATTCCGGTGGAATCTTGACACCTCGTGCACCCTGCACATCACGGGCATAGTCACCACAGGTATCCCATCTGAATATAATGGCTCAATATATCAAGACTGGTCGGACGTCGCCAATAATGTTGTCAAAGTCAGCGTTGATACTCTTGCTGCCTCGCATCTACCTGAGGGAGTAAGAATTCAGGCGTCTGGCATGTTCGAGAACATGAAAAACCTCACCGCCATCACGGGGCTGAACAAGCTTGACTTCAGCGAGACCACAACTATGCAGGAAATGTTCTTCAACGATCCGAAGCTTATCAGCGTGGACCTGACCGGTGTGGACACCCACAATGTCACAGATATGTTCGCGATGTTTGCCGATCCCGGCTATCGTGATCAGGTGAATAACGTTGATGCCAACAAGACGCGCTACGCTCTCAGTAGCGTGACGTTTGGACCGGATTTCGATACTTCGAGTGTCACTGACATGAGCAAGATGTTCTTTAACTGTGACAGCCTGACCAGCCTCGATGTAAGCATGTTCGACACCCACAATGTCACTTCCATGTGGGCCATGTTCGAAACTGATAACGTCGACAAAGGCGGGAACGACCATGCCAATGGCTACTATCCCTATCAGGGTAGGCTTACGACTATCAAGTTCGGGCCCAAATTCGATACAAGCAAGTGCTATGACATGAGCTTTATGTTCGCCAACGACATTAATTTGGAAAGTGTGGATGTCAGCCACTTCAACACAGGCAAAGTCACCACTATGCATAGTATGTTTCAGAACCTTCCCGAGGTGACTACCATCGATGTCGGTAGATTTGATACCAGCAAGTGTAAAGACACATCCTTTATGTTCTTTGGCGATGCCAAAGTGGAGAGGCTCGATGTCGGCGGATTCGACATGAGTCAGGTCACTACAACTGAGGCTATGTTCTGTGGTTGCAGGTTGGTGACCACACTGGCTGTCAGTGAGTTCGATACTGCTCTCGACACTAACATGGAGCGGATGTTCTATAACTGTCTTCACCTGGCTTCGCTGAATGTTAGCGGGTTCAACACCAGTGCGTGCACCACTATGAAAAAGATGTTCGGTTATGATTGGAGTCTCACCGTATTGGATGTGAGTCATTTTAACACCGCGTTGGTGCGCAATATGGAGGGTATGTTCGAGGCGTGCTCCGGGGTGTCTACATTGAATGTTTCTGGATTCGACACCAGCAAAGTCATCGAGATGGCCAACATGTTCGAAGGTTGCAACAGTGTACTAGAACTCGACGTCTCGCACTTCAATACCAGTAAGGTGGGCACGTCAACAGAAACGAATGGACAGGATTCGACCTGTACCCTCACGCACACGGCCGTTGACGCTGACGGTCATCATGTTTATCACAATGTGTGTGATAACTCGATGAATTATATGTTCGACGAATGTTATTCACTTACGCATCTCAATGCTGGTGGATTTGATACGTCTCATATCACCGGCACCAGCTGTATGTTCTTTAATGATTACCGACTAGAAACTCTAAACCTCGGAAGTTTTGACACTAGGAAATGCACCGAAATGAAGGAAATGTTCGGTTATATCAATACTCGTCTCAAGGCTATTGTGCTTGGTCAATATACGCGTGTGCCTATTATCGGTACAGGATCAGATGCAAAACCAGCAGACAGTACTAATATGTTCGAGGGATTGGGATCCGTCGACTACTGGGTACAGGTAGATCCTGCTCATCCAATAACCCCCAACTGGAAGTGGGAGCAGATGATCGGTGGCGAAGGCCTGGGTGACACCTCTGGCAACGCGCCGCGTAATCAGACTACCACTTATGTGCACGATGGCTGGGTGGCCCTGAAATTCGAACCTAACAATCCTGCGAATACTGATCACGAAAGTATGGATGGGGTCACCGGCTCGATGGACGTTTACGCGGCCAAGGCTGACGCCACTCTGGATGAGATGCCGGTTAACCACTACACCATCGCCGGCCGTCGCTTCGTGCATTGGAACACCAAGGCGGACGACTCCGGCACCACCTACAACGTTGGCGACTCCTATACCGTTCCCTCTGGAACCCCCAAGAACACGACGATAAAGTTCTACGCCCACTGGTACAAGCTGCAGGCTCAGCCGGAGGTCACTAAGGTGGAGCAGGTGGGCCATGCGGTCAACGGTGCGATACCTACCGACGGCAGCGCCAAGGTTAACGTTACCGTCAAATACACTGCGCCGGAAGCAGCGAACACTGCTGCCACGCTGAATATCTATGCCAAGCCAGGCCGCAACAGCTTCCTCACGGAAGCCGACGTCCTGAAGTTCCCCATCATCTCCAAGACAGGTGCCGGTATACCAGGCGGTACGGCGGGTGACGAGGTGACTAACACCTTCTCTGTGAATGCGTCGGACATCAAGTTCATCAACAACTACCCGGACTTCAACTGGACATTCACCGTCATCGAGAACCTCACGGGTGTCGACGGCGAACAATCCGACTGGAAGGCCTACTACGGCGAGGGCTCGCACCTCGATTTCGCTCCGCCCGTCATCCAGCCTGATGCTCCTCAGTACTACCGCGTGACCGGCAAGAGCACCGACGCCATGACCGGCATGCTGGACGACAACAAGACCGGACTTACGGCCCCCACCTCCTCGGACGGCTGGGACACCAGCGTTTCCGGCAATCCGGCGGCTCCGGCGTTCCCGCACCACGAGAAGGCCGGCAACTCCATGACCTTCAGTTGGGATGAAGAACCTGGCGGTGTGCCAGCGACGGCATCCTCCGACCCGCTCAACGGCAAGTGGAGCGTGCATATGGATGACATCACACAACTTACTGAACCCGTCGGCATCCGTGCCACTGATAGTCTCGGCAATCAGTCTTACGCGACGACGGTGCAACTCGTGTTCACGCCAGTTATCGATAAGGTGACCAGCCCCACCACAGTCAAGGGCGAACTGCCGCAAGGGTCGGTGGTGAAGGTCAAGCTTTCGCATCTGGCGCCAGCGGGAGATACGTGGAATAAGCTCGACCTCGGTTTCCGCCCGCTGCGCAACAGCTTGCCCGACAAACCCAGCGATCCGACCGACATGGGTACGCCGTTCATCAGCTTCAGCAGAGGACTGTGCAGTGTATCCACCGATGCCGGCTGCGGCGATACCACCGTGGCCGAGACCGGTGACGAAGCAACCGCCGTGGTCGACGTGCCCGTCGATGCTACGCACCTCTTCACGCAATATCCGAGCCTGGAATGGACTATCGAGGCCAGGGCCGAGGTCGGTGCCACGTCGAGCGGCGTCGCCAAGATGCACCAGTTGCTCGATATGGAGCCTCCGAGCATCGACCCAGCGAAGAACACCTTCAACACCAACGAGAAGATCACCGGTCAGCTGTGGAACTCCACGCGAACGGCCGATGAGACCCCTGCTTGGACGCTCGGTGGCACGCCTCCGGTCAACCCGGCGCAAGACGACGAACTCGGCGCCAAGCTCAAGGTCACCTGGCCCGACGGCACCACCGCGAACTCGGATGACAACCCCGACGTGGTGAGTGTGGACGGCAACGGACACTTCTCGCTGACTGTGCCCAACGGCATGAAAGGCGGCACCGCGCAGCTCCTCGCCACCGACACCGCGAGCAACGAATCCTATGAGTGTGGTGTTGAGCTCAAGGCGCCGTATCAGTTGCTCAGTGCACTGCCGCTGACCGGTTCCGGCTCGGTGAGGACGCGTATCGTGCTCGGTGCTCTCGCACTCGCCGTTCTGTTCGTCGGCATCTACGAAACCCGCGCTCGTCTTGTCAAGCGTCGTCGGTGGAATCAGGTGATGCGTTGATGAGGCAGCGAATGAGTAAGACTGGCGTCGGTATCGCGCGATGTCGGGCATATGGTTTGCAAGGCCGTCACAGCGGCGGCTTGGCGCAGAAAAGAAATAAAAGGAGCAGGGTGTACGCTTCATGCAATTGCTCGCCATAAAGCTATGGTCTGTTCCCCCAATTAATAAAAGTTTTACGGCAGGAGTCATTAGCCTGTTGTGAAGGAAAACCTTTCAAGTAGTAAGGTGAAAAGAAATGAATAAGAAAGTAAAGAACGCGGTAGCGATCCTCGCATCCGCAGCGACGTTGCTCGCCATGGGCGCGTTCGGTGTCGGCTCCGCGAATGCGGCTGAGAGCCCGGTAGAAGTTGGCGACAACAACGGCACGATCGTCGTGCACAATGTGCCGGCTGGCCACACGCTCACAGCTGTGGAGATTGGTACGTATCAGCAGGCTTCCAGCTCAGCTGCAGGTTCGTTGGACAATGTCGCCGTTGCTACGCCTTCGGCTTTGAAGAGCCAAATTCTCACCGCAGCCAACACCGCGCGTGATGCGTATACCGGATCGCCGGCTCTGTCTGCGGTTGATACGGAAAACCCGATGGGATGGGTCGCGAACAATTTCCTGGATTCTAAGGACAGCCCGTACAAGGGCAATCTGCGTAACTTCGTCACTGCATTGGTGAAGGGTGATACCTCTACCAGCCCGGCCACCCCAGCTTTGAGCTTTGACGTGAGCGCAACCTCTTATGACACCACTGAACACACCGCCACATTCTCGGGTCTGCCTGTCGGCATTTATGTCATTAAGGATACGCTGACAACCGGCCATGGTGATGAGACCGCGTCCATCCCCATGCTGGTAGGCACCACCATCGGCAACGACTACACCACGTTGAATGGGGCTGACTTGGGCAAGGTCGACATGAAGAATCAGCTTGAGACCTTCGTGACTAGCTTCAAGAAGTATGCTTCGAAGCTCAACACCACGGATTTGACCGACAGTAACCGCGCCGGTAAGTTGGAAACGGCCAAGATCGGCGACAAGGTTGAGTTCACGTTGGAAGGCGAAGTGCCGAACGTAGTTGGCTTTGATGGCTTCACCTACACGATGACTGATAAGGCGACTGCTGGCCTTCATTATGATGGCAACGCAGTGGTCACCGTCGATGGTGCCCTTAAGACCAGTGACGTGACCATTACCCCTGCTTCGGGAAACGATCCGATGACATTCGTTTTCTCGTACGATAAGTTGAAGGGCTACACTCCTGGTAAAACCATTAAAATCACCTACACCGATACGCTTACGACGCTCACTCCTGCTCACACTTGGCAGAAGAACACCAACGACGCTACCCTCGAGTATTCGAATGATCCGGCGGACAGCACCTCCACAGCCAAGATTGATGCCAAGCAGACGAAGTTGGCCATGTATTCAGTGAAGCTGAACAACAAGAAGAAGGCTGATGGTTCGGTGATGACCGGTGGCAAGTTCAAGATCTATGAGGGTGACTCCGCCACTGGCAATCCGCTGAACTTCAAGGGTGACGCTGGTTCTTACACTTACGACGCCACTGCCACTGGTACTGGTACTACCACCGAGGTTGCGACCGATAACGACGGCAATGTGGTTGTCGACGGTCTTCCTGACGGCACGTACACGTTCCAGCAGACTGATGCTGCAGACGGCTACACTCATTCGACCTTCAAGGTAATCATCAAGAACAACGTTGATGGTACTGCGGATGCTTTGCCGAATACGGACGATGCTGACTTCACCAACACTGCTGATGCGTTTGGCTTGGTAGGCAAGAATACGATCAAGCAGAATACTCTTGATCACTGGCAGGGCATTATCGAGGTTGACAACGCTAATGCTATCAACCAGCTGCCTCTCACCGGTGGCGCAGGCATCGCGATGCTCGTGGCGCTGATCATGGTCTCCGGCTGCATCGCCGGTGGTACCGCGGTGCTGCGTCGTCGTAGCGCCATGAAGCGTAACTGAGACGCCAATCGTCAGGTGAGGTCAATGGCATGAGCAACGCTCATGACCACCGATCGCCACAGATGAATGGCTGATATATATGAGACGGTCAGGTTCGGCAGTATCTTGAACCTGACCGTCTCCGCGTCTTGGCGACGCGGTTGCAAGTTTTCGGATGTTTACAATTTTTCAAACTTTTAGGGTTCGGGTGGGATCGCTCGACATCCGTGGTATCGAGATTCAGCAGGCATAAAAGGTATCGATTCCAGTAAGTAGACTACTGGTGGGACGATGGAAGACGGCAAGGAGTTTTCGATTGGTTGGTGCGATGAAACGCAGCGGTCGTGCTGCGGGTAGTGGCTCCCATGCCGGTGTAGACGTGGATGAGCGGTTGGATCTTCTGTCGTTCGACGAGATCGCGTTTCAGCGAACGAGTCGACGCGCCTACGTGTATCGTATGATCATCGAGGCGATTCACGATTTCTTCGTGCTGCTCACCGTGGCGTTGATCTTGTGGGCGCCGATCAACTGGGGGGTCAACGCCCAGCGCGAGGCACAGACGGCTATTCGCTCGGCACAGGAGGTCGCGAAATGGCCGCAGGGCAAAGTCGTCAACGAGTACCATGACGTACAGGCGTATAACCGCAAAATCGCGGCTTCCGGCCAATATGAACTTGGCGAGGTATCCGATCCGTTTTCCAAACATTCCAGTGGCGATGACGGCACTGGTTCGAAGAAAGACGCCAAATATCAGTCGTTGCTGGACACCGGCAACGGGGTGATGGGCAGCATACGCGTGCCCAAAGTCTCGATCCACCTGCCGATCTACCACGGCACCTCGGAGGATACGCTCGCATCCGGCGTGGGGCATCTGTACGGCACCAGCCTGCCCGTGGGCGGCAAGTCGACCAACAGCGTGCTCACCGGCCACCGAGGGCTGGCCAACGCAATGCTGTTCACGAGGCTTGACCAGGTGCGCATCGGGGATTCGTTTTACATCACGACGCTGGGCCGGACGATGGGCTACCGCGTCGTCGCCATCAACGTCGTCAACCCCAAAGACACGCACCTCTACAAGGTGGTGCCCGGACAGGATCTGGTCACGTTGATGACCTGCACCCCTTACGGCGTCAACACCCAGCGGCTGGTCATCACCGGCAAGCGGGGCAAGATTCCGCAGCAAGTGCCGGATATCGACGATTGGAAGGATGCGGTGCTGATGGGCGCAATCGTCGCAGCTGTGGTGCTTTTCCTTGGCTTGCTGCTGATATTGAGGCGCAATTACCGTGTCCTGCTGCCCATGCCGCTGCACTACGAAGGCACTCCGGCGTACAAGCCGATTCCTCTCATCCGTGTTCTTGACTCACGTGGGCTTCCGCCCTTGGGGGCGCTGCCGGCGCATATGCTGCGAAGCAAATATCAGCGCTACCGGCGTCGGCATTGAGAGCGTGAGTTTCAAATAGCCGCTTGATTCGCGAACGAATCAAGCGGCTATTGTTTTGCTAGTCGTTATTTTTACTAGTCTCTCTGTTTGCTAGCCTCACTACTGTTGTTTGCTGTTGTCGGTGTTGTCGCCGCTGGGGGCGGCAGGCTTGGCCGGAGCGCGGGTGCTCAGCGTGATGGTGTCGCCCTTCGTGGCCTGCGATCCGGCGGACGGGGAAATGCCGATCACTTCAAGGTCGTCATTGCCTTCAGCGGGATTGACGTTGAAGCCGGCGGCCTTAAGGGCCTCCCTGACCTGGGCGACCGTTGAATTGCCGCTGGTGTCGACGTTGGGCACCGCCACCTTCGGCTTGCCGGAGGAAACGTAGACCGTGATATTGCCGCGCTGTGCGAGGCTGGAGCCGGCTGCCGGGTCGGTGCGGGTGACAAGACCCTGGTTCACGTTGTCGGAAGCCTCTTGCTTGACGACGACGGTGAACGCCTTGAGCTGGTTCAGCGCCTGGTCCTGCTGCTGGCCGGTGACGTCGGGCACCTTGGCCATGCCCGAGGAAACGTACAGCATCAGCGATGTGCCCTTTTCGGTGGCCGAGCCCGCTGCCGGGTCGGTGCGGGTGACCATACCCTGCGCCACGTCCGCGCTGTCTTCGGTCTGGGTGGCCGGAGACACCTTGAAACCGGCCTTCGTAAGTATGGACTTGGCGGCATTCACCGATTTGCCCTTGACGTCAGGCACCTGGCCCGACTGCGGTCCGGCCGAGAACCAGACCTTGACGGTCGACCCTTTGGGGGCCTTGGCCTTGCCCGCAGGATTCTGCTTGGTGAATGTGCCCTTGGGCTCGTTCGAATCGGTATCCTGCTCGACCTTCATCTTCAGCCCCACTTCGTCGAGCTGTTCTTCGGCCCGGGCCTGGGTGGTGGTGGAATTGAAGGCGGGGACGGTGACCATTTCCGCCTTCTTCATGTGGGTGACGCCGTAGACGATGCCCACGATGGCGAGAATGGCGACGACGGCGCCGATCACCGAGCCGATGATGATTTTCTTCTTCTTTTTCGCCTTGGCCTCGGCGGCCTTTTCGGCACGCGACTTGAGCGCGGTGCCGGTGCCCGGAGCCAACTGCGTGGCCGCGGGGGCACCGTACGTGCCGGTCAACGGGTCAAAGGCCTGCGTCGCCGTGGTTTCGACCGGGTTCATCGCCTCGGTGGCCGCGGTCTGCTCGGCCTGCTTGCGCTCCTTCATATTGGCGAGGTCGGTGAGCGGGTTGAACGCCGCCGCCACCGGGATGCCGCCGTTCATATAGGTGAGGATATCGTTGCGGAACTCGGCGGCCGTCGCGTAACGGTTCTGCCGGTCCTTGGCCATCGCCTTGGCGCAGATCTGGTCCCACATCTTGGGCAGTCCGGGCACGATGGCGCTGGGCGGGGTGGCGACCTCCGAGACGTGCTGGTAGGCGATGGCCACCGCCGAATCGCCGGTGAAGGGCGCGCGGCCGGTGAGCATTTCGTAGAGCACGCAGCCGGCGGAATAGAGGTCGGAGCGCATATCGACGGTCTCGCCGCGGGCCTGCTCGGGGGAGAGGTACTGCGCGGTGCCGACCACGCCTTGCGACTGGGTCATCGTGGCCACGGAGTCGTCGAGCGCGCGGGCGATACCGAAGTCCATGACTTTGACCATGCCCTGCTCGCTGATCATGATGTTGCCGGGCTTGATGTCGCGGTGGATGATGCCCATCCGGTGCGAATAGTCGAGCGCGTTGAGCACCCCCAGCATCACCTGTTCGGCGTCGCGCTGGCTCAGCGGCCCGTTCGCCTTGATGATGTCGCGCAGGGTCTGGCCTTTGACGTACTCCATGACGATGTAGGGCACGCGCTCGGTGTTGCCGTCTTCGGTGGTGATGGCCTCTTCGCCGGAATCGTAGATGTTGACGATGTTGACGTTGTTCATCTGCGCGACGGAGTGCGCCTCGCGGGCGAAACGACGTAGGAAGATATCGTCGTTGGCAAGGTCGGAGCGCATGATTTTCACTGCGACGACGCGCCCCAGACGGGTGTCTTGGGCAATGTGGACCTCGGCCATGCCGCCGCGTCCGATTAATTGTCCCAGCTGATAACGGCCATTTGCCAGTGACGTTGGCATATTGGTGCTCATTGCTGCTCCTTCCGGTTTTCGGTGTTTGCTGCCTCGCCGGCATCTTCAGGTTTCAAGGTATCCGGTATTTTGAAGTCCTGTATGGCGTGGACGGTTGCTGTCATGGTATTCAATTCCTCTTGCACCGAGGGGGAGAAACGTGAGTCGACGTTGCCGTTGCCTTCGTCCTCGACGTTGCCGTTGTTGTCGACGTTGCCTTCGTCCTCGACGTTGCCCTCGTTCTCGGATTCATCCGGTATAGGCCCGATTTCGGCGGCTTTGGCGGCGACGACACGGGATTCGCCGGTATCGTCGGACCGCTCTTCGGCCTTTCCGACGTCGGGGCCCGCTTTCGCGACTGTCACATTGCGGCTCGGCGCTACGGCAGGGCTGCCTGCCACCGTTCCGTCGGGAGAATACGGGGCGCTGACCACGCGCCGCGCGATGCGCCCGTCGCGGGAGACCATCGTGGTCTCGCTGAACGACGCCTCCTGATCGAAAAGCCGGCGTTCGATATGCGAAAGCGTGCGGGAGACCACCAGCGCATCCTTCGGCCGGTCGAGCGGGTCCTTGGCAAGCATCGACATCACGAATTGAGCGAGTTGCAGGTCGACAGTGTCGGGCAGTGGCGGAACGGCGTCGTTGACGTGTGCGGCGGCGATATCGACCGGAGTGGCGCCGGTGAACGGGCGTTGCCCGCATAGGCCTTCGTACGCCACGACTCCCAGCGAATAGATGTCGGACTGCGGGGTGGCCTTCTTGCCCTGCGCCTGCTCCGGCGAAATGTATTGCGCTGTGCCGACGACCATGCCGTCCTGCGTGATCTGCGCCTGATTGGTGGAATAGGAGACGCCGAAATCGGTGATCTTGACCTGATCGTCCTTGGAGACCATGATATTGGCGGGTTTCACATCGCGATGGATGACACCGTGGGAATGCGCGACGTAGAGCCCGCGGGCGACCTGCACCAGAATCGGCAGCAATTCCAGCGGATCCATCGCGCCCTTTTCGTGGTACAGATCGGCCAGGGACTCGCTGTCGACGTACTCCATGATCAGGAAGCCGATGCCGTCATGCTCATAGTAATCGAACAACGCGGCGATATTCGGGTGGGCCAGATCGGCGGAATTGTGCGCTTCGATGCGCAGCCTGCGCCTTTTGGCCTCCACGTCGGTCAGGTCTCCGCGCAACGCCTTGATGGCGACCACGCGTCCGAGCTGGATGTCGTAACCCTTCCAGACCTCGCCCATCCCGCCTTGCGCGAGCCGGCGGTCAAGGCGGTACCGGTTGTGAATCAGTTGACCTTCAACGAGCTTCATTTGCCCAGTGCCTCCCTCATTAACGCCTTCATGATCGGTCCGGCCGCGTCGCCGCCTGCCATATCTGTATTATGAACGACCACGGCGACCGCGATCTTGGGATCGTCCGCCGGCGCGAAGCCGATGATCCAGCCGTCGTTGCTCTGGTTGCCGACGCCGATCTGGGCGGTGCCTGTTTTCGCGGCGACCGAGACCCCGGGGATCGCCAGATTCGGGTCCTCCTTGGTGATGACGGCCTTCATCATTTCAGTGAGCTTGCCCGCCGTATCCTTGCTCATCGGCTGGCTCATCACGCTGGGGCTGGTCCGCGAGATCACGCTGAGGTCGCTGGAACGCACGCGGTCGACCAGGGTCGGGCGCATCAGCGTTCCACCGTTGGCGACGGCCGAGGCGATCAACGCGTTCTGCAACGGCGTCTCCTGGGTGTCTCCCTGCCCGATCGATGCCAGCGCGAGACGATCCGGGGCCGGGTTGTCCGGGAATTTCGAGGCGATGGCCTGCATGGGGTCACCAGTGGAATTCGAACCGTCGATCGGAATCGAAGAGCCGAAGCCGAACTTCTTGGCCGTGTCCTGGATGGCCTGCGCACCCAACGCATTGCCGAGCTGGGCGAACGCGGTGTTCGAGGAATAGGCGAAGGCGTCTTCCATTGACAGCTTGCCTTCTGCGCCGCCGTTGCCCGAAATCGTGGCGTTGGTCAGCTGGGTGTTGGTGTCGGGCAGCGTATAGCTGGCACCGGCCGGAATCGAGGTGTCCGGCTGGTATTTGCCACTTTCCAGCGCTGCCGTGGCCACGATGGTCTTGAAGCTGGATCCGGGCGGGTAAAGTTCGGAAATCGCGCGGTTGAGCATCGGGTTCGTCTGGTCTCCGGTGAGGCGCGAATAATCCTCATTGACCTTTGTGGTGTCGTGGCTGGCCAGCACGTTCGGGTCGTAACTTGGTGTCGAGACCATGGCCAGAATGCGGCCGGTCTTCGGGTCGAGGGCCACCACGGAGCCGCTCTGCCCGCCCATTTGATCGTAGGCCAGGGTCTGCAGTTTCGGGTCGATGGAGGTTTCGATGGAAGCGCCCTTGTTGGCCGAGCCGGTGAACAGCGACTTGAACTGCTGCCAGAAGAGCTGGTTGGATTCGCCGGTCAACAGTTTGTTGCGGGAATCTTCGAGGCCGCGGTCGGCACGCTGGCTGATGGAGAAGTAGCCGGTCACCGGCGCGTAGAGCGGGCCGTTGGAGTATGAGCGCTGGTAGGCGAACGGATCGTTGACCGGGTCGGACTTGGCCATCACCGTGCCGTCGGAAGCGAGTATCGAGCCGCGTGGGGCGTTGAACTCGTGGTAGAGCCCACGCTGGTTACGTGGGTCGTTGTTGAGCTTGTTGGCATTGACAGCCGTGATCATGGTGCTCGAAAGCCCCAAAACCGCGAAAAGGACGACGACGGCGGTGAACAGCTGGCGGAGGTATTTGTTCATAGCTGGCCTCCTGCCTGCGGGTCCGAGGCCGCGGAGCGGGGTACGGGGGACGACGGCGATGACACAGCCACGGGGAAACTCGAGGTGGCGGGTTCGGCGTCGTCCGAGCCCGAGTCCGAACGGGAACGCGGGTCCGAACGAGTGCGCGAGCGGGAGTGGGAATGCCTGGCTTCACGGCTCTTTTTCTGCGCGTTGCGCTCGTTGAGCACTTCCATCGCTTCGTATTGCATGGTGTTGGAAAGCTCGCCTTCGGGCTCCGGCTTGTTGGCTTCGTTGGATATGACGATCAGCAGCGCCGCAAGGATATAGTTCGCCACCAGCGACGAACCGCCGGCGGCCATATAGGGCATGGTCAGGCCGGTCATCGGTATGACCAGGGTGAGGCCGCCGACCACGGTGAACACCTGGAAGGCCATCGTGAACACGAGGCCGGAAGCGAGCAGCTTGCCGAAACCGTCCTTGATTTTCATGGCCGTGAGCAGGCCGGAGGTGATGATGATCAGATAGAGCATCAGAATCGCCATCAGGCCGGTCAGGCCGAGTTCCTCGCCGAGGGAAGAATAGATGAAATCGGAATTGCCGAGCGGGGTCAGGCCCGGGTGGCCCTGCCCGATGCCGGTGCCGAGCAGGCCTCCGGAGGCGAGGCCGAAGATGCCGGTGACCAGCTGGTAGGAGCTGCCGTATTTGCGGTTGTAGACCGCGGCATCGAAGGGATGCAGCCAGCCGTCGACGCGATAGCCGACGTGTGCGAAGAACTTGACCGAGAACACCGCCGCGACCACGAACGCGATGCCGCCGATGATCAGCCAGCTGCCGCGGCCGGTCGCGACGTAAAGCATCGAAACGAACATGGCGAAGAACATCAGCGAGGTGCCGAGGTCGTGCTGCACAACGAGCACGCCGATGGAGGCGAACCAGATGAGGATGAGCGGGCCCATGTCGCGCACGCGGGGAAGCTGCAGGCCTGCCACTTTCCTGCCGCCGACGGCCAGCTGGTCGCGGTGGTTGAACAGGTAGGCCGCGAAGAAGAAGGCGAGGAACAGCTTGGCGAACTCGCCGGGCTGCAGGGTGTGCGAGCCGAAGCCGATCCAGATTCGGGCACCGCCGATTTCCTTGCCGAGGCCCGGAATCATGGGGGAGAGCAGGAGCACCAGGCCGACGACCATGCTTACATAGGAAAAGCGGCGTAATACGCGGTAATCTCGCAGCGCGATGATGAAAATGCACGTCAGCACCAGCGCGACACACGCCCAAATCAGCTGGCGGTAGGCTACGGACGTGTTCTTGGCGTAATCGATGCGCGCGATCATCATCGTGCCGATCGCCGTCAGCAACATCACGCAGGGCAGGATCTGCTGGCTCGCGTAAGGCTGGAATTTCAGCAGCAGCGCCCACAGCACAATGAACAGTGCCGCCACCGCCACAAGGGCCGTGACGAGGTTGGCGGGGAAACCGTTGTAAACGCGCGCGAAAAGCTGGAAAAAGGCGATGCCGCTGATCGCGATGGCGAACAGCAGCAGGGCGATCTGACGCAAACGGGTGGCGATCATGCGCTCGCCGCCTCTGCGCTGGCGGTTGTGGGTGTCGTCGTTAGCGAGACGCCGTCTACAGTAGGGGAGACGTCCGCCGGTTGCGCGGCGTCGGCTTCGGCGTCATCCGGTTTGTCGCTGTTGGGATGAGTCATAACCGGGGCTACGGGTTCCCACGGCAACGGCGGATTCTTCTTCTTCGAGGTCTGGAGGGTTTTGGCCTCTTTCCTGATCATGGTGACGTGGCTTCTCGCCTCGGCGAGCGTGTCGACGGCGATGCCCTCATCCAACGCGTCGTTCCAGGATTGAGGCAGGTTGTTCAGTTTGATGTCAGTGGATTCGACTTTGTGCGAAAGGGGCAGACTGAACAGATTGGTGTTGACGCCTTGGTAAATGGCAACGGTGCCGTCACTCGTCCCCACGTAATACTTGGTTTGGCTCCAGCGGTATGCGCCGAATCCCACGCCGAGCAAAGCGCCCAGCGCGATGACGAAAGCGAGGATAACCGCTATACGGCCTCTGTTGTGCTTTTTCCTCTCTTCCCTGCGTTCGCGCAGGTGTTCGCGGCGGATGGCGCGGGCGACCTCCGGATCGTTGGGGTCGGCGGAAACACGGCCGTCCTTCTTCTTGACCACCGGAATCTCGCCGGTATCCATGTTGGCCTTGTTGTCGTTCTCGTCACGCACGGACGAGGGCTGGGCGACGTGGACGATATTCGCGTTGTCGTTGTTATCGTCGCTGTTGCTATCGTCGTCGGCATCATCCGACATGTCGGCCGGAACGGGAGGTTGGGAGTCAGGGGGGTATTGGCCGGGATTGGCGTCATCATCGCTATCGCTGTTGTTATTGTCGCTGTACCCGCCATGGGTCAAGGCTGCGGCCCGCTGAGCCGGGGACTGCTTGCCCAGCCGCAGGACCGGTGAAGAGCAGACCGGCTCCTTGATGATGTCGGCGATGGCTTCGAGGTTGGAGCCCGCGGCGCCGCCGACGACCGGGGTCTGGTGGGGAAGGTCGAAGGAATCGGCGTCGAGCGCGAGGGTCGCGTCGGCGATGACGGCCGTGACGTTGTCGGTGCTTCCGGCCTTCAGCGCCATCGCGACCAGCTGCTGGGCGCATTCCTCTTCGTCGGAAACCGTCGCGAGCATTTGCTCGAGGGTGTCGTCTTCCAGCACGCCGGAAAGGCCGTCGGAGCACAGCAGCCAGCGGTCGGTCGGTTTTGCGGTCAAAATCGCGATGTCGGGGTGCGGATCGATGTCGAAATCGCCCAGCACGCGCATGACCACATTGCGCTGCGGGTGGTTGCGTGCTTCGGCTTCGCTGATGCGGCCGGTGTCGATCAAGTGCTGGACGTAGCTGTGGTCCTGCGTCATGCGGCGGATCTTGCCGTCACGGAGCAGGTAGGCGCGTGAATCGCCGATATGGGTGATGACCCAATGGCCCGAGACGAGGGCAACGGCTGTCACCGTGGTGCCCATGCCCGCCAACGTGCGCTCGCGCTTGGCCTTGCCCACGATGGCGTCGTGGGCCGCCATCACGCTGGTTTCCATCATCGAGGCGATGGAGGCCACGTTGCTTTTGGCGTCGCTTTGCTCGATGTGCGCCAAGGATCGGATGGCGATGGTGGAAGCGGTGTCGCCGCCTGCGTGCCCGCCCATACCGTCGCAGATGGCGATGAGGTGCTCACCGGCGAACGACGAATCCTGGTTGTTGCTACGTACGGTGCCGACGTCGGAAACCGTTGTGGAATAGAGGAAAAGCTGCTCGCTGTCGGAAGTGCCGGGACGGTTGGATGGGCCGGGATGGCTTGTGGCCGAGGGCGTCACTTGGGGCATCTTGCCCGTTTTCCCATCCTGATCGATGGCGATGCGTTGGGTGTTCGGCGTGCCTTCGCCGTTACTTTCGTAGGTTTTCGCCCCGGTTTCGGTTACCGGGATCGAAGGCGGCATGGTGGAATCGGAAGGATTGGAAAGATTCGAGGTATCTGACATTGGCGATCACCTCAACTCGAACGTTGTGGCGCCGATGCGTACGGGCACGCGCGCGGGCAGGACCACGGGCGAGGTGATGCGGCGGTGGTTGACGATGGTGCCGTTCGTGCTGCCGAGGTCTTCGATGGCCCAGGAACCGGAAGCCGGGTCCGCGTAGACCCGCGCATGTTGGGAGGAGACGAATTCGTCGTCCAGAACCACGGTGTTGGAGCTGGAACGGCCGAGGGTGATGGTGCCCTTGCTCAACGGAACGGACGAGCCGGCGAGCGGTCCGTCGATAATGGTCAGAAGCGTTGGTCTGGCATTGACGCCGGAACCGCCGGCCATACCCATCTGCATGCCGGGGTTGCCGCGGTGCGACGTGGCTACGGGGGCGTTGGCCATGGCCGGCATCGGGTTGGATTCGGCGGCCTTGCGCGCGCGGCGAGCGCTTTTGCGGTGCGACCACGATTTGTGCGGACTCAGCGTCTCAACGTCGCGTTTCAGCGAGCGCACGGCAAGCCATACGAATACCCAGAGCAGGGCGAGGAAGCCATACTTGAGAATCGCAAAGGTAAGTTCGGTAATCATAGAGGATATGCCTAGCGTCTGGCCGTTATTCCTGATCCTGCTGTGAAGCCCAATAGAGGATGCGGGTGTGGCCGATGGTGATGGTGTTGCCGTCGAGCAGGGTTGCCGCCGGCACCTGATGCCCTTCCACGTAGGTTCCGTTGGTGGAACCCAAATCGCGGGCGATGGTGCCGTTCGGGGTGATGTCGATTTCGAGGTGGTTGCGCGAGATTCCCGGATCGTCGATGACGATGTCGCAGCCGGAACCGCGGCCGACGATGGTCTTCTCTTTGGTCAGGAGGTATTGGTTGCCGTTGATCTCGAGCATCGGGCTGTCTTGCGACTGGTTCTCGGTGGTCACCGGAACGGCGTTGCCTTGCACGGACTCGCTGGTGAGCTTGAAGTTGCCCTTGCTCAGATCGAGGTCTTCTTCGAAGATGACCACGACAGGGCCGACGAAAGCGTAGTGCTGGCTTTTGGCGTACTGCGTGAGATTGTCTGCAAGCTCGTTGGCGAGCGTCTCGCTGCCCCACTGTTCGATGCGGTCGAAATCGGGTGTGCTCAGCTTGAAGCGGTATTCGTTCGGGGCGACGGTGCGGTCGCGCCCGACCGGCATGGCCTCGGCGTCGATCTCGCGTTCGAGAGCGCTGGAGAGGTCGACCGGCTGAAGGTCTTTCGAGCCGAATTTCGAGAAGACACCGTTCACGGCTCCCTCAACGCTTTTCTCAAAACGATCAAAAACGCTCATCGTAGCCCCTTTCTTATCAGCCACTATCTTACGCGAGGCCGCAAACGAGTTGCAATTTTCGGCCTAATCCGTGCAATTTCTTCATTGTGGGGGAAAGTAATTTGCTGGGATAGCCACGCACCAAACGTAAAGCGGGAGTCGGATTTCGCCGGCTCCCGCTTGAATCATCGAGCTACTCGAAGCTTTTGTCTTGAAGCCAGACACTTACCGATATTGTCAAGTTCCAAATCGGTATGAAGAAAATCATGCCGAAACCGCCACCGACACCTCTTGTGTCCGGCCCTGAGATATCAAGACAATGTCATTATCTATCAGCAACGGGAGGTTTGTCAAACCTGTTTCGCTGTCTTGTCGTTGAAAACACAGGAGCAAGAAAGTCGATTCTTGATTCTCGCAAAGACCGTTTTCGTCTTGCTCGAATGCGACAACTGATATGATTTTAACTGTACATTGGCGTACCTGAGAATTCGTCGATGCGCATGAATCATTGGCTATTCGAAGGGAGGTGAGCAATGCTTGCCCCTGGTGATCCTCGCGGTCACCACGGTTTCTGGTCACAGCTGTTCAACGTGCTGCTCTGTCTTGCGCAGAGAATGCCGATAAACAGGGTGTTTGCCGCATTCGTGATCATGATAACCGTAGTCGGCATCGGCTTCGCGACGATGTTACTGCTGACGTTGAGGGTTCTTTAGGATTCTTGTCAGTTGTGGACGTGAGCTAGATTGCCCGTCTTGCGTTTTGTTCGGCATAAATGAGATGCAAGACGGGCTTGACCCAAGAGGCGGCCCTATTCCTGCAGGTGGTAGACGGCATCGTCGGCGGGGGCAGAGTTCATGTGGTAGCCGATGAAATCGAGATAGGGACGGTCGGTTTTGGCCGCGGTCGCCGGGCCGTCGCCGTGGTCGAAACCGGGACTTGGCGACGGATCGTCTTTCGTGTACCAGAACGAGGTGTCTGCGTTTTTGAAGACGTAGATTACGTAGACCGGTTTTTGGATTTCGGCTTCGGATGCACCGCTGTCATAACAAAGCTGCATGCCCGTCCCGGCAGGGCATTTGTAGTCGCTGTCTGGGCCGTTGAACGTCAGATATGGCGAATTGCTCCAGTTCTGACGCGAGTCCTCGCCCCAGGCCTCCTTGGCCCCTGCCAGATGAATTTTGGTATCGTGATAATTTTTCATTCCGGTGAGGTTGCCGTCCTTGTCCAGCTGGAGGCACTCATTGGCATTGTTGCAGTATTTGCCTGCGATAAGCGATAGGTCGCCGTTCACCACGTCTTTGGTGATCTGGTCCGGGGTCGCGTTTTTGGCGTTGGGCTTCGGATCAGCCTTGTTGCCGCCCTTCGAAATCGTGAATTCGGGCAGCGAACTCCAGTCCGGCTGCGTTTCGTCGACGAGGTAGTAAGCGGTTTCGTCGCTGGGCGCGGGTTTGGTCGGCACCATCTTGCCGGGTTTGTCGGGCACGAACGGGTTAGTGGTTTTCAGGTTCGGCACATTGACCTTGGTGGTCTTGTAAAGGCTCTTGTCGCGGCGGATGAAGAACGGACGCGAGGTGTCGACGGGCTTCTGTTTCTTGGCTTTGGCGACGTAGGCCTTGTCGAAGTAACCGGAATCGACCACGCCCTTGACGTCCGAGCCGACGGGGAAGAAGACGTAATGGAGCTTCATTTCGTAGCTGGCTCCGGACATCGGCGAATCGAGGCTGCCGTAGTCCGGACCGGTTGACTGCCCGTTGACGCAGATACCCATAGGATCCCAACGGGCGATGCTGCCTGTTCCGCAGGTGATTTGGTCGATACTCTGGTCCATCAGTTCGAAGGCACCCTTGTTCTTGTAGAAGAGGTCGGCCTGTTTCGAAGGGTCGCCGGTGCTTCTCGACGCGCAACCCGGATCGCCGCCGTGCATGCAGAAATTGAGAGCGGTGCCGTATTTCCCGGGCAGCTCGGAGCTGGAAACGCTGGTATTGAGCAACGGAGTTCCTCCATCGCCCGGATTTTCGAGTGTGACTGTCTGGTCGAGATTGATGCAGGAACCGGCTTTGGTGCAATAGGTGCCGCCTACGGGCGCGTAGAACGCGTTGGCCACGTCGTCGTTGATGCTGCCTGGCCCGAAACGCACCGCGTCGTCCATGCCGCTGGCGTCGATGCCGTAGAAGAGGAAGAGATCGCCGCCGTTCGTCGCGCTGCCTGGTTTGGGCTGGGAATCGACGATCTTGCCAATCATCTTCTTGCTGGAGAAACGGGGAACGAGCGTGACATTGAAGCCTTTGCCGGCGTACTGCTGCTTGGCCTGGTCCTTGTTTTGGCCCACGACGCTGTAATCGACGCCGTCGCCTGAAGTCGCGACGCCGACGTTGATGCCGGTTTTGGCGTCGGTGACCGCCTGGCCGTCTGAAGGATAAGTGGTGAGAACGGTGCCCTCCTTGGTCTTGCTCGTGTCGGTTATCACTTTGTAATAATGTACCGGAACGCCCATTGATCCGAGGTTGTTGGTCACGTTTTGCACAGGTTGGCCGCTGGTGCCTTTGGGCACGCCGGGGCCGCCGGAAGCCAGGATGGTGATGGGCTGGCTGCTGGTGCTGTAACGTTTGTGTGCATCGATGCCGCGGTATTTGAGGAAGCTGCCCTTTGGCTTTGCCGAGAACGTTTTCTCTTTGACGGTTTTGAACCCGCGTTTGTGCAGCGATTTTTCGACGTCGGCGGCGGTGAATTCGTGGGTTTTCTTGGATTTGACTACTCCGAGCTCGGCGGGTGAGGGTACGGTTTTGCCGCCCCACATCTGCGCCTTGTAAGTGCCGAAGCCGACGATGGTGGCCACGAGCGCCACGACGACGATGGCTGCGATGGCGATGATCAGGGTCTTTTTGGTGTGCTTGCGGACCGCGGTTGCTGTGCCTGGGTCCGCGAAACCGGATGCTGGCTGGGTTTGTTGTGTTGGCTGCGCTGGCTGGGCTGGTTGTGCTGACGGCTGTGTTGGCTGAGCCGGAGCCGGAGTCGTGGCCATTGCAGGTGCTGGGCGTTGCGTCGTCTGCCGGTTGTCGGCGGGCATGCTGGCGTTCCTGTCGTTGGTAGGGGCGCTCGCGTTCGCGTTGCCGGGCAGTGGGATGGAAGGCATGGTGTTGTCGGCTGCCGGCTGGCTGATTTTGTTGGCGTAGTTGCCAGATGTGGTGTTGACTGCGGTCCCGTTGCTGCCGTTACCTGTCGTTCCGTGCGTCGCAGGCTGTGCGGTGCCACATGCCGTGCAGAACTGTGCGTTATCGTCGAGCTTATTGCCGCAATTCGTGCAGAATCTCATGATTGTTCTTCCTTGTTCGTCTTCTCTACTGCGGGGCTGCCGGTGGCAACGCGAAAATGAGTTGCCGGGAAACGTTCCCGTGTCACTGATTGGTCAGCTGGGCTGTTTCGCCTTATTTTGTCAGGTAGTAGACATCGTGATCTCGTGGTGAATCATTCATGTGATAGCTCAAGAATGAGAGGTAGGGCTTGTCTTTGGCCGGAGGCTGGTCCGGGTCGTCCCCAACTGCGAATCCGGGACTGGGATACGAGTTGTTGCCGTTATACCAGAATGAGGTATCCACGTTCTTGAATACATACATCATATAAATCGGCTTTTGGATATCGGCTTCGATCGCGCCGCTGTTGTAGCAGAGTTCCTCCCCGGTTCCCGCGGGGCATTTGTAGTCGCTGTCGGGGCCGATGAGGCTCAGATACGGTGAATTGGGAACGGAGTTGCGCGCGTCATCACCCCACTCCTCCTTTGGGCCGGCTAGGTGCAGTTGGCTGCTTGATTGGTCTTTCCAGTCCGACGGGATTCCTGTTACCGTCCCCTTCTTGTCCAGTTGCAGGCAACTGCCATCAGTCTTGCAATACTTTCCGGCTATCGGTGAGAAATCGCCCTTGCCTACGGCCGCGGTGATCTCATCGGGGGTGGCGTCCTTCGCCGGTTTGGTTTTCGTCTTTTGATTGGGCTTATGACCGGATTTTTTGTCGCTTTTGCTCGCCTTGGTGATGGTGAATTCCGGCAGCTTGCTCCAGTCGAGCTGGGGCTGGTCGACGAGGTAGTAGGCCGTCTCGTCGCTGGGTGCCGGCTTCACCGGTTCGAGCGCCGCCTTGTCGGGGTCGCGCGGGAAGAAGGACGGGGTGAAGGGATTGGGGTCGTTCAAGCTGGAGATGCTCACGCTGGTCTTTTTGTACAGCGATTTGTCGCGGCGGATGAAGAACGGCCGCGAAGTATCCACGGACTTCTGCTTCTTGGCCTTGGCGACCGATCCCTTGTCGAAGTAGCCGGAACCGACCACCTTCTTTACGTCGGAACCCACGGGGAAGTAGGTGTAGAGCAGTCCCATCTCGTAGCTTGCGCCGGTCATGTCCGGGAGGTTGTCGGTATCGACCGAGGCGTTCGGATTGCCGTTGACACAGACCGCGGGGCCGGAACCGGTGTTGGTTTCGTCGGTGTCTCCGCATTTGTAGCCGTAGGCCTCGTTGTACGGCAGCAGCTGGAACGCACCGGCCCCGTTGCCGTAGAGGATGCCTTTTTTGGGCTGGCAGTTGGGCTGTTGCATGGCTGCGCAGAAGAGGAGTGTGTTGTTGTTTTTGATGGAGACGGCCGAGGTGTCTTTGGGGTCTTCGGAGCTGGAGACGGTGGGCACGCCATTGGGCATATCGCTGTTATCCTCGTCGAGGTTGATACACTTGCCGTCTTTGGTGCAATAGGTGCCGGCCACCGGCGCGGCCGAGCCGACGGCTTCCTCCCTGACTGAGGGAGATGCGTGCTGCACCCAGTCCGAATCCGGGCCATAGACGCTGGTCATGCTCACGGCGTCCTTCATGCCGCTGGCGTCGATGCCGTAGTAGAGGGTCAGGTCGCCGCCGCTCGCGACGGAGCCTGGCTTGGGGTTGGAATCCACGATTTTGCCGAGCATCTTCTTGCTGGAGAACCGGGCTTTGAGCGTGACGTTGAAGCCGGCGCTCGCATACTGGCTCTTGGCTTTGTCCTTGGTCATGCCGAGGACGTCGTAGCCGATGCCGCCATCGCGTTTGGCCACGCCGACCTCGATGCCGGTTTTGGTATCGCGCACCGGCTGTCCGTCGGCGGGGTAGGAGGCGATGACCGTGCCCTCCTTCGGGCCGTGCTCGGAGACGACGATGCTGTAATAGTGCACCGAGACGCCCATCGATTCGAGGTTTTCGGTCACGTTCTGCACGGGTTGGCCGCTGGTGCCTTTGGGCACGCCGGGGCCATTGGAGGCGAGGATGGTGACGGGATTGTTGCCGGTGCTGTAGCGCTTGCCGGATTGGATGCCGCGGTAGTTGATGAAGCTGCCTTTGGGCTTGGCCGAGAACGTTTCGGTGACGGTGGTCTTGAAGCCTTTGGCGTGCAGGGATTTCTCGACGTCGGCGGCGGTGAACTCGTGGGTTTTCTTGGACTTGGCGATGCCGAGATCGGCCGGCGCCGGCACGGTTTTGCCGCCCCAGAGTTCGGCCTTGTAGGTGCCGAAGCCGGCGCCCGTGACGACGAGGATGGCCGCCACGATGGCAGCGATGATGATAATCAGGCGCTTTTTGGTGTGTTGGCGGACCGTGGTTGTTGTCGCGCTCGCCGCTCCTGCGATGGCAGTGCCTGCTGGAGCAGAAGTAGGGGTTGGCACAGGAGCTGTGGCCGGTGCCGGAACGGGAGCCGATGGCGTGCCGTTCACGCCGCTGCCGGGCAAAGGAATGGCCGGTGTGATGCCGCTGGCTGACGGGGTTCTGCCGGCAAAAGTGCCGCTGTTGTTTGCGAGCTCGTTGCCGCCGTTGTTTGCCGTGTCGTGCGTTGCGGGCTGGGCGGTGCCGCACGCCGTGCAGAATTGTGCGTTGTCATCGAGCTTGTTGCCGCAGTTGGTACAGAACCTCATTACCATCTTTCCCTCATGTCGATATTCTCTAAAAATATGATACGACCGACTTGCACCACGAAACCCGGCGGCGGGAAAGTTCGCGGCGCAAGTGGGTCTCGGCTTCGTCTGCCGTCATTGCTGCAGGTAGTAGACGGTGTCCTTCCTAGGCGGGTCCAACATGGAGGAGCTGTGGCTGTTCATGAAGAAGATGTATGGCATGGTGGTGGGTGCAGGCTTGCTTTTGTCGCCCTCGGCGTCCAGGAAGCCCGGGTTGTTCTCGCCGCTGTTGCCGTGTTGATACCAGCTTGAGGTGTCCGCGCCCTTGAAGACGTAGATCAGGTCGGTGGGCGTCGAGGTCATTTCGGGAATCGTGACGTCCGCGCACTGGTCGAGGCCCTTGCCGCCCTGGCAGCCGTATTCGCTGTCCGGGCCGCGCAGGTTGAGGTACGGCGTGCTGGATTTGGGCTTGTACGGGGTCCTCGTGCTGGCGACGTTTTCGGCGAGGGCGAGATGGCTGCCGTTGTGGACGGACAGCTCGTCCGCGCCGCTGATGCCGGTCAGGATTCCGGTGCGGCTGATGTGCACGCATTCCTTGGCGGTGTTGCAGTAATCGCCCGCGATTGGTCCGAAGTCGTTGTTTTCCAGCGCTTCGATGATCTGGTCCGGAGTGGAGTCCTTGGTGAGCAGACGGGGCTTATAGCCCTTGTTCGGCTTCTTGGCGGAGGAACCGGACTTGCCGGCAGCTTGCTTCTTGGGCGCCTTCGTGATGTCGAAATCGGGCAACGCGTCCCAATCCAGCGGGTCGTCGATCAGATAGTAGGCGGTCTCGTCGCTCGGGGCGGGCTTCATCGGCACGAGGGTGCCGTTGTCCTTTTTGTACATTTCGGGGATGAAGGGGTTTGGCGTGCGCATGTCGGGCACGTTGACGCTGGTGGTCTTGTAAAGGCTTTTGTCACGGCTGATCAGGAACGGCCGCGAGGTGTCCACTGCCTTCTGCTTCTTGGCCTTGGCCGTGGCGTCCTTGTCGAAGTAGCCGGAATCGACCACGCTCTTGACTTTCGAGCCGACCGGGAAGTAGACGTAGAGAGGGCCCATCTCGTAGGTGGCACCGCTCATCGAGGAGTCCGAGCCGTCGTACGGCACGACCTGGCCGGCCACGCAGCGCGAGCTTCTGGAGGTGCGGCCTACGTCATCGTGGTCGCCGCATTTGATCTGGTTCATGGCTGTTGCGCTCATCAGTTCGAAGGCGCCCAGGTGGCGGTAGTAGAGCTCGCCGTGCTCGCCGTATTCATTGCCCAGCGAACAGGCCGGGTCGCCGCCGGCGTGGCAGAAGGCGAGGTGGTCGTAAGGGTTTGCGATTTCAGAACTGGATACGGTGACGTATGGTTGATAGAGATCGCTGCCAACTGTGGTTTTGAGAGTGAGGCACTTGCCGGCGTTGGTGCAGTATTTGCCGCCGACGGGCGCGTTCAAGGACCAGAGGTCGATGACCTTGCCGTCGATCTTGCCGTATTCGTCCTTGACCGCATCGTCCAGTCCGCTGGCGTCGATGCCGTAGAAGAGGAGGAGGCCGCCGCCTTCCGAGGCCGTGCCCGGCTTGGGATAGGTGTCGACGATCTTGCCGACCATCTTCTTGCTGGAGAACCTGGGCATCAGCGTGACCAGCCAGGTCGGGGCCGTGTATTCCTTCTGTGCCTTGTCCTTGTCCATGCCGAGGACGTCGTAGCTGATGCCGTGGCCGATGGTGGCGACGCCGACGTCGATGCCATGGCTGACGTCGGTCACGGGTTTGCCGTCGGCCGGGTATGTGGCCACGACCGTGCCTTCCTTGTGCCGGCTCGCCCGAGCTATCACTTTATGATAATGGACCGGAACGCCCATGGATTTGAGGCTGTCGGCGACGTCCTGCACCGGTTTGCCTTTGGT
This sequence comes from Bifidobacterium sp. ESL0764, assembly GCF_029395515.1. Classification (NCBI taxonomy): domain Bacteria; kingdom Bacillati; phylum Actinomycetota; class Actinomycetes; order Bifidobacteriales; family Bifidobacteriaceae; genus Bifidobacterium; species Bifidobacterium sp. ESL0764. Next base: position 2,232,260 of record NZ_CP113919.1, on the reverse strand, counting down.
GCCTTTGGGCACGCCCGGGCCGGCGGATACGGTGAGGATGACCGGGTTGCGTTTCACGTTGTAGCGCTTGCCCACTGTGACGTTGCGGTATTTGAGGAAAGTGCCCTTGGGCTTGGGCGAGAAGACCTGTTCGGTGACGGTTTTGAAGCCGCGCTCGTGCAGCGAGTATTCCACGTCGGCGGCGGTGAATTCGTGGGTTTTCGCGGATTTCTTCACGCCCAGATCGGCTATGCCGGGAATGGTCTTGCCGCCCCAGATTTCGGCTTTGTAGGTGCCGAAGCCGACGCCCGTGACCACCAGCACGACGGCGACGATGGCCGCGATGATGATGGTCAGCTTCTTTTTGGCCTGCGCCTTGGCGGCCGTCGTCACGGCGGCCGTTGCTGTTGCTGTTGCGGCGGGTGAGGCGGTGCCTGAGGCGACAGTCGAGGTAGACGGCGAAGTGTGCGGCAGCGGCACCTGGCCTCCGGCGGGTGCAGTGGGTGCAGGAACCGGTTGTGTGGAACCGGGGAGGGGCGGGATTGCGTTGTCTGCGGCCGCAGTGCTACCTGCAGTGCCCTTGCCGCTCGTGTTGGTATTACCGGCGGCGTTGCTCGTGGAACCAGCGCCTGCGGATTGCGCGGTGGGCGCCGGGGTGCCGCACTGCCCGCAGAACTCCTCGTCGTCGGCGAGCCGTTGCCCGCAATTGGTGCAGAATCTCATGTCCTGTCTCTCTTCGTGTTCGCCATTGCTCTCGTAATGGCTCTTTTGGCTTTTCTCTGTGGTTTATCGTCTATGCCATTGCGTCATACCGTGTCATATCGCCGTCCGACTCGCGTCTCCGCTACTTGCCGAGGTCGGGCAGCGAATCCCAGTCGAGCTGCGGCTGTTCGACGAGGTAGTAGGCCGTCTCGTCGCTGGGCGCGGGTTTGACCGGTTCGAGGGAGCTCTCCGCTCCTCCGTACGTAGGCAGGAAGGGATTGGGGGTGTCTATTTTACTGATGCTCACGCTGGTCTTTTTGTACAGTGACCTGTCGCGCCGGATGAAGAACGGGCGCGAGGTGTCTGGGGTCTTCTGCTTTTTGGCCTTGGCTACATAAGCCTTGTCGAAATAGCCGGAATCCATCACTTTGGACACGTCGGAACCCACCGGGAAATAGATATATAGCGGGCCCATCTGATGGGTGGCGCCGGTCGGATGATCCGCATATTCCTGGTTGTATTCCTCGGGTATCTGCCCGTTGTGGCAGGAGCTGCCCGCATCGCCCTCGACGAAGGTGCTGCCGCAGAAGAAGCCCGTCGAGTAGTTATAGGGCGCCAGCTCGAAGGCGCCCGAACCCTGCTTGTAGAGCGGCTTCTTGGTTTCGTTCATGTCGTAGCAGAAAGGTTGTTGGATGGCCCCGCAGAACAGCAGGCCGTGGCCGTAGTCATTCGTGTCCTTGAGGGGGTATTCGGAGCTGACGGTCGCAGGCATCGACGTATGGTCGCTTATGTCCGTGAAGTCGATGCACTCGCCGCCGTTGGTGCAGTAGCGGCCCTGAACCGGCGCCGCCGCACCTACGGGGTCGTCCTGCGAGCCATACAGGTCGTCGGACATGACGTTCTTGCCCTTTACCGCTTCGTCGAAGCCGCTGGCGTCAATACCGTAATACAATATGAGATTGCCGCCGTTCGCCTCGCTGCCGGGCCTGGGGTAAGAGTCGACGATTTTGCCGAGCATCTTCTTGCTGGAGAACCGGGCCCTCAAGGTGACGTTGAAACCGGCGCCTGCGTACTGCTGCTGGGCCTGGTCCTTGCCCATACCCACGACGTCGTAGCCCACCCCTTTGCCGGTTGTGGCGACACCGACCTCGATGCCGGTCTTGCCGTCGGTGACCGGCTGGCCGGGCGCGGGGTAGGAGGCGACGACGGTGCCTGGCTTGGTGCCTTGGCCGCCGACGATCACCTTGTGGTAATGGACGGGGACCTTCATCGAGTCGAGGGATTTCCGGACCTGTTGCACCGGTTTGCCCTGGGTGCCGCCGGGCACGCCCGGGCCGCCGGAAGCGACGAGGGTGATCGTGTCTTTGTGGGTGCTGTAGCGCTTGCCCGCCTCGACGTGGCGATAGCTGATGAAGCTGCCTTTGGGTTTGCCGGAGAATGCGTGCTTGGTGACCGTTTTGAAGCCGCGCTGGTGCAGCGAATATTCCACGTCGGCGGCCGAGAATTCGTGGGTGCCGGAGGCTTTCTGAAGGCCGAGGTCAGCCGGCGACGGCACAGTTTTGCCGCCCCAGAGCTGGGCCTTGTAAGTGCCGAAGCCCGCGCCGGCGATGACCAGCGCTGCGGCCACGATGGCGGCGATGAGGATGGTGAGGCGCTTCTTGCTGTTTGCCCCGGCCGCTGTGGTGATTGTTGAGGTTGCGGCTGTGGCTGCGGTTGCAGCAGTAGTTTGTCCGGTTCCCGAAGCCGCGTTGCTTTGCGGTTGTGGCGTATTGTGCGGCATCGGCGGTAGGGATGCCGCGGCAGAGGGTTGAGGCGCATTGCCATGCGGGGGTACAGCGCTGTTTGCGCTTGCCGAAGGAGCTGGGGCTCCGCAGTGCGTGCAGAATTTTTTGTCGTCGTCGAGCCGATGCCCGCATTGGTTGCAAAACTTCATCGTTCTCTCTTTTCTCTGCTTCTTGCGTCACTGCTCTTATATATATGGTACGACACAACGGGCCAAAATGTCGCCCTCGGTCAGCGCGGGTTCCCTATACTGGAACCATGACTTTACATACGGCTGAAAATAGTGACGATTTGAACACGCAAGCGAAGGCGATTGCACAGTTTCCGGGGCGCAGGGCGCGTTCGCTGCGGTTTACGGGCGGGGCTCCTCGGGCCGCGTCGGTGATCGGTGACGGGTCGCGGGCGCTGTTTCTGCGCTCGGATGGGGCGGAGGATCTGGTCACCTCGCTTTGGATGAGCGTGATTGACGCTGACGGCTCGCATCGCGAGGTGCTGCTGGCCGATCCGCGCGAACTGCTGGCCGACGCCGACAACGAGGACGTGCCGGCCGAGGAGAAAGCGCGGCGCGAGCGTGCGCGCGAAGGCGGGCAGGGCATTGTTTCGTATTCCGTGGATAGCGCGGGGCGGCGCGCGGCCTTCACCATCAACGGGCAGCTGTTCGTCAGCGAGATCGACGAGGATGGCGACGGCGCTCGCACGCGGCAGATCGCGATTGGCGGCGGGGATGCCGATGATGGCGTCGATGATGGTGTGGATTCTGAAAATGACGATAGCTCAACTGCTGCCGAGAATCAGGAAACCGCATCGCCGGACAGCAAGTGGCTGCCGGTGCTGAACCCGCGGATTTCGCCGGACGGAAGGCATATCGCCTACACGACTGGTTCGCGTCTGGTGATGGTGGATATCGCCGATTGGGACGATGCCGGGCTCGACGGCGCCGATAGTGCTGATGGCAACGGGAATGGCGCTATACATCATGCTCATACTTCGCATCCGCGCACTTGCGCGGCCGAGGCGCAGGAAGCCCGTACGGCTGGCGATGTCAACGAAACCAACGCTTCCGGCGACCGGTTCAGCACGGTGTGGAGCGTCGGCAACGACCCGAGCGGAACGCTGAAAATCGGGCTGGCCGAATTCGTGGCCGGCGAGGAGATGGACCGTTACGACGGCTTCTGGTGGGCGCCGGATTCGCGCGGCTTGCTCTTCGAAATGTATGACAGCTCGCCCGAGCCGATGTGGTATATCAGCGATCCGGCCCATCCCGACAAGCCTGCGGCCGGCCGGCGTTACGCGCGTGCGCTCACCCTGAACGCCATCACGCGGCTGATGCTGGCTCATCTCGAGTTCGACGACGAGCGTGGCGGACGTTACGCGGGCAGCGACGTGCAGAACGTTTCGTGGAGCCGCGAGGATTACGAATATGTGGCAGCGGTGAGCTGGAAGGCCGGCCGCGAGCCGCTCGTGCTGGTGCAGAACCGTCGGCAGACGCGTGACCAAGTGCTGGAGGTCCAGCCCGACGGGCGTACTCGCGTTCTAGAAGAACATGCCAACGACCAGTGGATCGACCTCGTGCTCGGCACCCCGGCCTTCACGCCGGACGGGCGCTTGGTCTGCGCATTGAACGATATGGACACCGACACGAACCGGCTTACGGTCGATGGCAAGCCGTTCACGCCTGTCGACTGGCAGGTGCGTGAGGTGCTGGATGTCGGCGACCAGAACGTGCTCGCTGTGGTGCAGCGCACGCCGCGCGAAAGTGATGTTTTGCTGCCGGAAGTTCCTTCGGCTTGGCAGAGCGATGCGGCACTGCATGACGCGCGCAGTTACGATGTGGTCACCATCGATTTCGACGGGCATATTGTGCCGGTCACCGCTGCGCCGGGTGTGTGGAGCGCAAGTCGTTGCGGCAATGGCGTCGTCGTCTCCGGCCATGATATGGCGCATCCCGGGGCGGTGATGGTGCACGGTCTGATTAATCAATCCAGTAATAAATGTACTGCCAACGTACTGACAAGCGACTCTGGTTATGCAACGGAAGTTTCTATTGCCAGCCACGCTGAAACCCCCGGTTTCACGCCGAATACCGAGTTCGCACGAATCGGCGAGCACCGCATGTTCACCGCCATCACCCGTCCGAGTGCTTCCAGCAAATTTGCCGGCGCGACCAAGCTGCCGGTGCTCATGAAGCCATACGGCGGCCCCGGAGTCCAGCAGGTCACCTTCTCGCAGGCCAACTATTGGGAGTCCCAGTGGTGGGCCGACCAGGGTTTCATCGTGGTCACCGCCGACAACCGCGGCACCACCGGGCGCGGCCCGAAATGGGATCGCGAGATGTTCGAGGACATGAAATACGTCTCGCTCGACGACCAGGTGGAGGCCGTGCATGCGTTGCCGGAAGTCGCGCCCGAAGCCGATCTCGACCGCGTGGTGATAATCGGTTGGTCCTTCGGCGGCTTCCTTTCGGCACTCGCCGTGCTCGATGCCCCCGACGTCTTCCGCGCGGCCTGCGCCGGTGCGCCGCCGACGGAGTGGACGCTCTACGATACGCATTACACCGAGCGCTACCTCGGCCTCGACTCGGCGGTCTACGAGCGCAACTCGATCGTCGCCGACGCCCCCAAGCTGCGCCGCCCGCTGATGCTTATCCACGGGTTCGCCGACGACAACGTCAGCATCGCCAACTCGCTGCGGCTTTCGAAGGCGTTGATGGAGGCCGGCCGCCCCCACACCTACCTGCCGCTCACCGGCATCACCCACATGACCAACGACCCAAAGGTCGCCGAAAACCTCCTGACCCTCCAGCGTGATTTCCTCTACGATGCGCTGGGAATCAAGCAGGAACTTGGAATCGGGGAATAGCCGGTAGGGGAGGCGGCCGGTTACTACTCCGAAAACGTGAGGTAAGCGCTGCCGTTGAGCACCCTGAACTGCTTGGTGCTGATGCCGCCTTCCCCTCGGTAGATAACCGCGCGTTTTTCGGCGGGGACATTGAGCGCCTCGCCGATTTCGGTGAGGGTGGTGCCGTACTTGCCGTGGTAGGTCTGTGAGGACTTGATTTCCGCCATGAACGGGAGTTCTGAGTCGGTGAGGTCGAGCAAGTCAACCTCACGCTTGTGCGTGTCGCGGTAGAAATAGAGTTCTGGTTCGACACCGTTGTTGAAATGGTGCTTTGCGGTTTCGGCTACGATAAGATTCTCGAAAATCGCGCCGAGCATGGGATGGGTGAGCAGTTGTGGCAGTGTTTTGATACCGAGTAGATGGCAAAGCAGGCCGGTGTCGTAAAAATACAGCTTTGGCGTTTTTGTCAGCCGTTTTCCTGCACTTTTGAAATAAGGCAGGAGCGGAAACGTGATATAGCTCGATTCGAGGATGGAGAGCCAACCTTTCACCGTGCGGAACGAGGTGCCGAGGTCGGAAGCCATGTGTGTGTAGTTGAGAAGGTTTCCGGCGTTCTGCGCGCAAAGGCGGAGGAAGGTGCGGAAAGTGGAAACGTCGCGTACGCCGAGGTAATCGGCCACGTCGCGTTCCAGATAGCTGCTGATATAGCTGGAAAAGTAGGCCGAGAGATCCATGCCGGTGTCGTAAGGGCGTGGGTAGCCGCCTCGGAGCATGAATTCATCTATCGTCGGCTTTTGCTCAGATTTCTGGGCTTCGGAAAATGAGAGCGGCAGGAGTTTGAGGATACCGACGCGACCGGCGAGGGATTGTTTGATGTTTTTGAGCAGCAGAAAATTCTGTGAGCCGGAAAGGATGTATTGGCCGGTTTCGTTGCGTTCGTCGGAAGCGACCTGAATCATCGAAAACAGGTCCGGTGCGTATTGTGCCTCGTCAAGGATGAGCCGGGAGGGGCGGTTTTGGATGAAACCTACCGGATCTTCGTTCGCGGTACTGCGGATGTCCGGGTTTTCGAGGTTGATGTATTCGTAATCGGGGAAGGTAGAGCGGATTAGGGTTGATTTGCCACTTTGCCGCGGGCCGGTGACCGAGACCACGGGAAACCAGCCCGCAAGCTTGTTTGCTTGATTGGTGAGAAGACGTGGAATCATGCTGTTCTGCCCCTTCCGGTTCGTATCCAGTGCTGCCGAGATTTTCGTAGGAGGTGTTTGTGCCGGGAACGGTTCTCTTTCGCCTCTTAGTTGGTTTTAGCCGGTACGTGAACAAATCATGACGTAGGGCTTGTGAAAATCCTGATGTAGATTCATTGTAAATCATGACTTAGGAATTTGTAAAATCATGACTTAGAGGTTGCGTAAATTATGACTTAGTGTTTGAGAAAATCATGACTTAGGACTCGGAGTGAAATAGCTGTGGCCTGTGCCAGCGGGTGCGGATAGACTTGGCCGTATGCAGATGCCGCTGATTGACGAGAACCGTTATGCCGACGCGATGCGCGAGACCGTGCTGCCGGCGCTCGCGCAGTGCCGCGAGGAAGGGTGGATGTCGCCTGCCGGCGTATCTGACATCGATTCGGCTAACTTCACGGCGCAAAGTGGTGCGTCTCAAAGCATTTCGGGCGATATCGGTAATCCCGATGCTGCTGATAGTGGTAACGATGCCGATGCCAATTCTCAAACTCTAAATTCGGCTTCCTCCGATATTGCAAACGACGCTAACGGCACCACCCACATTGGCATGGGGGACGCGGGAATCGGCATCAGCGGTGGTGGCATCGACACCGGCTCGGACGAAGCGGACGAGCAGCGGATTATGCACAGCAAGTTTTTCGGTATCTCGTCGCTGGCTGCGCCGCCGATGCCCGGCAAATTGCATTACGTTTGTTTTGATGCGCACAAGTTCGACGCGCTGGGTGTGCCCGGTGCCAGCGCCAAGTTCCGCGGTTCGATCGTCTTTTCGTTCGGCTTCACCGAGTTCGCCGCGAAACATGCCGAGATGACTTGGTACTTCCTGCTCGCGGGTTATTCCGTCTGCATCTTGGAGCACCGCGGCCACGGCTATTCGGTGCGCGACGTTGGCAATCCTTCGCTGGTTTGGATCGACGATTGGCGGCGGTATGTCGCCGATCTTGCCAAGTTCGCGCAGACCGTCGGGCGGCAGTACGCGGGCGATCAGCCGATGCACCTGTATTCGCACTCGATGGGTGGCGGCATCGCGGCGGCGACGCTCGAAAGCTTCCCGATGCTCTTCGACCGGGCCGTGCTTTCCTCGCCGATGATCGAGCCGATTACGGGCATGCCCAACTCCATCGCCGGCCCTGCCACCGCGCTTGCCAGCGCCGTCGGACTTTCGCGCCGTCGCGCACCCGGGCAGACCGAGTTCTCGCCGACCATGAAACTCAAGGGCTACGAGGGTGCCGCTCAAGCGCGCGTGCAATGGTATTTCAGCCTCCGCAGGCAAGACGAGCACTACCAGACCAACGCCGCCACGTTCGGCTGGGTCAACCAGGCGCTCAGAATGTCGCATGCGATTTTGCGACGCGAGGCCTGCGCGCGTATCGAAACCCCGATTCTGCTCTTCCAGGCCGGCCGCGATACGTGGGTGCATAATGGGGCCCAAAACCGCTTCGTCGAGCGCGTCCGCGTCGAAAGCGGAGACGTGGTCTTGGAACGCGTTGAGCCCGCGGTCCACGAGATTTTCAGCATGCCCAACGCCGTCCTCGGCCCTTACGTCGATCGCATCATCGACTTCTACGCCGAATCCGTAGACGAAATGGTTGCCGAAGAGGAATAGCGGGAGTATGCCAAGTCGATACTACTGTGGGGCCGTGGCTGTTTGTTTCCCTGTGCGTAGCGGCACCGCAGGGTGTCGATGAATCCTCCTCAATGGATCATAAATGGGTTGTTTCCAGCACTAAGTGGGGTATAGGTGCAGGAAACGACTCATTTGGCGTTTCTGTTTGCGACGTTTCCAGCATAAATGTGTGTGGACTGCAGGAGACAACGCATTTCTGCAAGGGTTCCAGCTGCTGGTGCTGGAAATAACGCATTCTCCAGCATCAAGTTATCTCCACAATCCGATGCAGACAAACCTGAGTTATCCACAACACGCCGAGACCTTGGACGTTCGACCACATAACCCGTTTCGGCTGGACTTTTGACGAAAAGCCGTTTTGACTGGATGTATGGGAACTTACCGAGATGTCGCCGAAGTGCTTGACCGGGCCGAAACCGTGGGGTGTTGCGCAGTGCCGAATAGTCGGGCGCAGCGAGATGCCATGCGCCGGCGAAGGAACGCCGGTGAATTGGTGAGACCATATTATCGTACGTATGCGAGGGCGGAGTATTGGCACGGGCTCAACCCGGAGCAACAATCGATGCATGTAATCAAAGCGCTGGCTCATATCAAGCCTAATTGGACTTTCGCTGGTGTAAGTGCGGCGGTGGTTTGGGGCCTTGATCACCCGTGGAGATTGCATTGCGATGGATTGGTCTGGATCGCGACTTCAGGGTCTGTCGATCTTGCCGGTGATTCGCATTTGCGGAGGATATTCGTAGCCTCCTTGAAGGCGTATACCGTGCAAGGTGTGAAGGTGACTAGCGTCGCAAGAACGTTGGTCGATTGCGCCCTCCGATACTCATTCGATGAAGTGCTGCCAATGTTTGACGCAGCGTTGCGCAAATGTTGCGTCAACGAGGATTCTGTGCTGGAAGCCTGCGATACGGTGCGCGCCGATGTCGGTCCGGTGCTCAAACTTCTGCATTATGCCGATGCCGCCAGCGAGAACGGCGGTGAGTCGCTTTGCAGGGCTGTGATAATCGAGCAGGGTTTTGCGATTCCGCAATTGCAGCGGGTTTTTATTGATCCGGCAAATCCTCGGAATGAATACCGAGCCGATTTTACTTGGCGCTTTGCCGACGGGCGTATGGTCGTCCTTGAATTTGATGGCAACGAAAAGTATGTCAATCCTGCTATGACGCGGATGAGGAGTACCGAACAAGTTGTGTACGAGGAACGGTTGCGAGAATCGGCTTTGCGCCGGGCCGGTGTCACGGATTTGATTCGTACGAACTATCGTGAAGTGCTTGGGAAAGCCGCTTTGGCGCATAAGCTTCTGGCCGCGGGCATACCGTTTGCAGATAGCAGGTCGCGTTTGCTTGAATCATGATTGCATCAATATGGATAGCAACTGAATCGTGAGTTCAGAGCCATGCCTGGCGTACCGCATTGTTGTTTATGCCTGAAGTTTGCTGGTATCGGAGCCCTTGCGCTCCTCTGTCCCAATTTCTGATGTGTGCCTTCCAACCGTCACGAAGGTCATTTCGCCGAAAGCCGGAAATGCGCCTTTTCTTGCAGTAAGTGGGGTTGATGTGCTGGTAACAACTCATTTAGCAAGTTCAAATGCGTTCTTTCCTGCACACATACCCTATTTACTGCTAGTAACAACTCATTCTGCGTACTCGCTAGATAAGAATGTTGACTGAGGTCTCATAAATACATGGCTTTGGCATTTCATCGTGATCAGCGGTTGTAAAGTGACGTCTTATGGATGCAACGGCTGATGGTATATGACGGGCTGACGCGATACCACGATAGGATGTTGCACAGAAGGAGAAGGATTATGAAGTACGATTTCACGTCGATTATGGACCGGCACGGCAAGGATGCCATCGCGGTGGACGGGCTGGGTTTACGGCCCGGGTTCACGCCTGAGGCGCCGAAGGACGGCTTCGACGTCATTCCGATGTGGATCGCCGACATGAATTTCGCCACGGCTCCTACGATCACCGACGCCATCATCGAGCGCGCGAAGCACCCGGCGTTCGGCTATTTCAACCCCACCGATGAGTATTACAATTCGATCATCGATTGGCAGAAGACGCGCAACGGCGTGACCGGCCTCAAACCCGAGGACATCGGCTACGAAAACGGCGTGCTCGGCGGCCTGGTCTCCACGCTGCATTCCTTTGCGACCCCCGGCGACTCGGTGCTCGTGCACCAGCCGACTTACGTAGGTTTTACCAACGCCATCGAATCCAACGGCTACCATATCGTCCACTCGGCGCTCAAGCGCGATGACAAGGGCGTGTGGCGCATGGACTTCGACGACATGGACAAGAAAATCAAGGAAAACAACATCCACGTTGCCGTCTTCTGCAGCCCGCACAACCCTTGCGGCCGCGTCTGGGAGCGTTGGGAGATCGAGAAGGCGATGGAGGTCTACCGCGCCAACGATTGCGTGGTCATCTCCGACGAGATCTGGTCCGACATCATCCTCGAGGGTCACAAGCACATCCCGACCCAGTCGGTGAGCGAGGACGCGCGCAACCGCACCGTCGCGCTCTACGCACCCAGCAAGACCTTCAACCTCGCCGGCCTGATCGGCTCGTACCACATCATCTACAACAAGTACCTGCGCGACCGCGTGACGGCCTACAGCTCGAAGGCCGTCTACAACGAGATGAACGTCCTGTCGATGCACGCGCTGATCGGTGCCTATAAGCCCGAAGGTCACGAGTGGCTGGACGAGCTGCGGCACGTACTCACCGGCAACGTCGACTACGTTTGCGACTACTTTGCCGAGCACTTCCCGGGCGTCACCTTCGCGCACCCCGAGGGCACCTACATGCTCTTCCTCGACTGCACCGGCTGGTGCGAGGCGCACGACGTCACGCTCGACGAGGTGCTCAAGCGCGCGTGGAACGTCGGCGTCGCCGTGCAGGACGGCCGCCAGTTCAAGGCCCCGTGCGCCATCCGCATGAACGTCGCTCTGCCGCTTTCCCGCGTGCAGGAAGCGATGCAGCGGTTGAGCAAATACGTTTTCGTCGACTGAGGTTCTACGGTAATAGCCCGTTTACGCCGACGGCATTGTCTGTTATGCGTGAGCGAGGTGCCGTAATGGATGCTTTGATCGGCAGAAATAGCGGCACCTCGTAAAGCGGCTAGCATTCAAAGCGATACCTCTATACGCAATGGTGATGGAAGCGGATATGAACTGTCCGAACGCGATACCATGGAACGCATGGAATTGCTGAAACATATCCTCATCGTGCTCGACATCGTGATGAGCGTGGCCATCCTTTCGGTGCACGCCTACTGGGCTTGCGGCGGCACGAAGCTGACCGAATACGTGCTGCCTGCCTACAAACACGACTACAAGCCGCATCTGATGCACGTCAAGGCAGGGGATCAGCCGCCGGCTTGGGCCGCCTGGTGTGTGGTTTTCTGTTTCGTTGTGCAGATTGCGCTGCTCGTGATGGACTGGGTGAGCCCGAACATCGTCGTGCGCGTGCTGCTCGGCGTTGCGACGCTCGTGTTCTTTGTACGTTTCATCGGCGAAACCAACGTGGTCGGCCTCTTCAAGCGCGAACGCGACACGGTTTTTGCATACTGGGATACACGGCTATACACCCCGGTTTGCTTCGTTTTCGCGCTGAGCCTTGGCGCTTTGGTTTGGATAGGGTAGTGCCGCGGTTTGCTTATGTAATACAGAGCAAGGCGTTGTATAAGCTCGATATTTTTATACAAAAGTTTTTATATAAAAGCAATAGAAAGCGCATCAAAAAAGACGTTTTGAGAATTTCAATCGTCCCTTTTAACGCGCTGACGGATTACCGACCTTTAAGCGAGCCGGCTATCGTCTGCCGCCTAACCGAAACCGGCCGCGTTACTTGGCTGTTGCAGCGGCCTCCGCGGCTTCCTTCTTGTGGATCTGGAAGGCGAGCTCGGCGACGTGCAGGCAGTGGCGCAGGAACTCCTGCGTGCGGCATGGGCTGTCGACCCTGCGCCCGACCTCGGCGATGTAACCGTTGATGTAGTCCACCTCGGTCTTGCGGCCGTTGTGCATGTCCTGGTACATCGACGGGTAGTGCAGCGGGTTGGCGACGCGGCTGACGTAATCGACTTCCTGCACGGCGGCCTCGCGGTCCTGGATCGGCTTGAAACCGTCGCGTTCGAGCGCGTCGTAGGCCTCGTTGATCAGCTGGCGGGCCATGTCCATCGCGCCGGGGTAGGAGATGAACTGCCCCATCGTGATCTCGTACATCGTGCACAGCGAGTTGATCACGGAGTTGAAGATGACCTTCGCCAGGCAGGTGCCGCGGAAGTTCTGCGTGACCTGCGGGTTGAAGCCGGTCTTGTCGAGGTCGGCGACCATCTTCTTCTCGATGTCGGTGATCTCCTCGGTCATCGCGCAGATGTGCATGGTGCCGGCGCCGGGCTTGCCGATGAAGTCGACGTCACCGGGGCCGTTGAAGACGGACGCGACCATCGCGGTGCCGCCGTAGATGCGCTCTTTCGGGAAATAATTGAGGATTTTGTCGAAGTGGCCCCAGCCGTTCATCGCGGAGAAGACGACCTGATGGTCTTTGAAGATGCCAGCGTCGGCGCAGCGCTTGAGCGCGTCGGCGAGCTGCATCTGCTTGAGCATGATGATCCATACGTCGGGGTCGCCGCCTTCGCGCTTGAGTTTCTCGCCATAGTCCTCGGGGGAGTAGATATCGGCCTTCACCAGATGGCGGTTCTCGTGGTCGCGCGAGACGTAGGCGCCGCCCTGCTCGCGAATCTTGTCGACGTTGGGCTGCCACGGCTCGACGTACTCCACGTCCTTGCCGGCCTTCTCCTGCAGCAGCACGCCATATCGCAGGCCCATGGCCCCGGCGCCGATGATTCCGTACTTCATTTCGTTACTCCTCTTCTACTCTCACCTCCGGTTGCGGTGTTGTGGCCGCTACGGTTCGGCGACGATGTACGGCGCGATTGCGCGGATACGCTGTATAGCCCCGTCATCGGTATTCGTAGTATGCGCGATGTTGGCCAGCTCGGAGCGGCCAATTCCATATCGTGGACGAATAAAATGGGTATTTTATACATTTTTGTCTAGCGCCGGGCTGCCTGGTAACGCGTTGTATGACGTTGTGTAATGCCGTGTTGTGTTGTCGCATGATGTCGGCTGGGGGTGGGGTCGTATCTCCCTATCTTTCTGTCTGGCGTCGTTTCGTGCCATGTGGGTATTCGTGTTCCTTGCGATATGCCGGATTGCGCTGGGCTACGGTGAAACATTGGCTATGAGCGCGTGGAACGGTGACTGTGCCGGCGATCGCGGACGGCTTATAATTGGGTGAAATTGGCCGACCTGGTAATGGAATCGGCGACGAGTAAAGGGGAGAATGACAATGAAGATCACGGTGTATTGCGGCGCGGCCAGCGGGAATGACCCGAAGTATACGGCTGCGGCTGCGCAGCTTGGCAAGTGGATCGCCGGGCTTGACGACGGCGAGCTGGTCTACGGCGGTGGCGGTGTCGGGCTGATGGGCACGGTCGCGCAGGCGGTGCTCGACGGCGGCGGCAAGGTTCACGGCATCATGCCGCAGATGCTCATCGACCGCAACGCCGGTGCCACGGGCCTGACGACGATGGAAGTCGTCGACGACATGGACGTGCGCAAGCGCCGCATGATGGAGCTGGGCGATGTGCTCATCGCTTTCCCGGGCGGCCCCGGCACGCTTGAGGAGATCGCGGAGGCGTTTTCGTCATCGCGCATCGGGCTCAACGACAAGCCTTGCGTGCTCTTCGACCTCGACGGCTACTGGCAGCCGCTCGCGCAGATGTTCGACGGCATGGTTGCGGCCGGCTTCCTCACCGCCGCCGACCGCGCGAAGCTGCTGGTCACCGATTCGGTCGACGAAATCACCCGTTTCGCCGCCACCTACCAGCCCCCGCAAATCCGTACCTTCCCCGAGCGGAAGTAACCGGCTAACAACACGCTCGGGGAACTTGGATTGGAGCAATGGGCATGGACATCAATTTTAGCATAATTATGCTAAAATTATAGATCAGGAGGTGCTTTATGGTAGTACAGCAGATTCGTCCGGTTTCAGACCTGCGCAATCATTTCGCAGATATTTCTCGCAGTGTCCACGAGAGCGAAGAGCCCGTGTTTCTGACCAAAAACGGATTCGGGGACATGGTGGTCATGAGTATGGAGGCGTATGAGAACCGGCAATACGACAGCCAGGTCTATTCGGCACTGCTGGAAGCCGAGCGTGAAGAGGGGATGACCGATCAACGTTTTTCGCCGAAGGAGGCGTTGCGAGCCATGCGATCTGCGATTGGCCGCGCGTCTGAAGGTAATGAGACCGCTGCGAAGGCTTGATAATGAAGGCTAAGAATCAGAGTGGATCCTATAAAGTCGCAATTCTGCCGATAGCGTTACGAGATGTCGAGCAGGTTGTCGCTTATATTGCCGAGAGTCTTGAGAATCGGTCCGCTGCGTTGCGTTACGCCGATAATTTTTACGCTGCTTTTGAGAGTTTGGCGCAGTTGCCATATTCGAGGCCGTTATATGAAGCCCCAGGAACATTGACACACGAATATCGGCGTGAGTCTGTCGGTAATTATGAGATTTTCTACTGGATTGAGGAAGCTCGCAGACAAGTGACAGTTGCACGAGTTATTTATGCACGCAGGGACTTATCAAAGCAGCTGAAGTGAAGGGTGTATAAACTCCGGTGGGCAATGTACAGGCAAAACTGCTTGATGCTGAAAATCAAAAACTCCCGGAAACTTGGTGATCCAATGTTTCCGGGAGTTTGAAATCTGGTGCGAGTAGGGGGAGTTGAACCCCCACGAGCATACGCTCACTGCCACCTGAAGACAGCGCGTCTACCATTCCGCCATACTCGCAGACAAACAATAAGGTTACTGCTCAGTGCCGACGAGCGCAAGGGGACGGCTGCGCTGCGTGTTGTGAACGTGGCTGGGGGGGCAGACTAATTGCCGCCGTCGTCGTGTTCGGCTCGGTGCCTCCATCGTTGTAGATGCGAGGAAAATCAAGAAAATGGCGTAAAAAGGCTGATTTTCATCGCATGTTCGATTGAGCATGCGAGCAAACTCAGTAAATTCGGCTCATTAGGCTGATTTTCATCGCAGCGGCTGAAGGGTGTGGTGTACAGGTGACGTGAGCGACTGCGTTCAAAAGCAGCTCTGGACGAGTCAGTTTCAGGCCCATGCGAAATTGCTGGTACCGGCGCCGATTTCGAAGTTGCGTTTGGCGCAGCCCAAGCCGACGTGGGCGAAGAGGCCGGGGGTGACGCATGCGCTGACGGTGGGTAGCGACTCGCCTTCTGTGGTTTCAAAATCGTTTGGCGCAGTCAAGGTTGTGCGGCTGATATCGGTGTGGTGGGTGGCGTCTGGGGTAACGCTGATTTGGCAGCCCTCGGCGGCGGATCGTGTCGGCTGTCGGCTGGCCGGGTCGGGGACTGTCGCTGGATTGGTCCATGTGTCTTCAAGCGTGAAATGGAAGGGCTGCTGGCTCAGTGAGGTCGGCGCGAGTGAGGCTGCCGCGATGCCGCGCTGGAACCATGCGGGCGCATCGGCGAGCGTCGGTGCCTCGCCGTTTTTGCCAAGGCTAGTGGGTAACGAGCAGAATGAATCCAACGGTTTGCTGTGGTGCTTGGCACCGGGGCGTGCCGCGTGGCCGAACGCGATGATCCACACCATGCGCTCGCCAGGTTCCAGCTTCCACCAGCCGGTTGAAGCGTCGTCGAGCACGGCCCATGAGCAATCGAGCCCAAGCCCAACCAACGTGAGTGCCAATTGTTCTCCGTAATAGCCGACCTTTTCCTCGGTCGCGGCCTCTTGGGAGGGAACCGGGTCGCTAGGTTGCGTGGCTGAGTTTTGAGCGCGGCTCGACTGCGGTACCGAGTCTTTCGCTCGCACGCCTTTGGTCGTGGCAGAGGCCAATTCGGTGACGTTTGTGGTGAGATTTTCCTGTGCCGCCGAGGCTTTCTTCTTCGGATGCAAATCGTAGGGAACGTCGATTTTTGCGACCAGAGCGATGGCGTTGTGAACTCCGGCGAACCGTCCGTAATGGGTTTTGTAACCGCAGAACGCGTCGTCGAGCCCGGCGGCCATCTGAAAATGCAGGCCGGAAGCGGCGTTGCAGCGCTTGACTTCGACGGCGATATCGTTGAGCAGATTTTGGCTGACCGGTTCGTCGCTGTACATGCGCACGGAATGTCGTCGTTCCATCGCCTCGTTCAGATCCATCGTGCTCCCGCCCGTCATTGGTGATCGGTTCCATCATACTGAACCGTGACATGCGTCACGCCGTTCGTGCGCGTCTACTCGCGCTAAATGTGACGAATTGTACACAATGCAGCAGGTGTGGATTGCGGGCCGCGTGGTGGTGGCCGTTGCAGCATGGCTGCGGATGCAGAGAGGCTAGCTCAACGTGGCTGTGGATAGGGTGGCCGATTTTGTCACTGTTTCTCTAGTTTCCAGTGAAGAAACGGGATGTGCCGGGCCGTCAGATCCCGTTTCTTGACAGTATTCGTGTGATCAGTGAGGAAACAGGATGTGGCAAGCTGTTAGGTACGGTTTCTTCACCGGGAGAGGTGAGCTGGTGCGAAAACGGGATGTGAGGGGTGGCTGGGTTTGGTTTATTTACTGAAATTGTTGATTTCGGTGAACAAACGGTATTTTGCGGATGCCAGGGTGCGGTTTCTTCACTTGAAGACACAATTCGGTGAGGAAACGGGATGTGCCGGGCCGTCAGATCCCGTTTCTTGACAGTATTCGTGTGATCGGTGAGAAAACGGGATGTGGCAAGCTGTTAGGTGCGGTTTCTTCACTGAGAGATGGGACTCTGCGTGGGAACCCTCGGGTCGCGTCATGTGCCAAGTCAGGCAATGCGACGAAAAGCACGAAAATCAGCCAGGAAACGTGCTTTTGGTCGCAATGAATTGGCGGATGCGACGAAAAGCACGAAAAACGGGCGATAAACGTGCTTTTGGTCGCGTTAAGGCTTCGGATGGAGGTGGAGGGTTCGGCGCGACGATGCCCGCGCTGCCTCACCCCTTGGAACCGTGGGCGTAGTAGCGGGCGAGGGTCTCGTTGCGGAACTCGTCGAAGTAGCCGCCGTCGATGGAGGCGCGGATGTCGTCGAGCAGGCGGATGAAGAAGCGCTCGTTGTGGATGGTGGCCAGCGTCGCGCCGTTGATCTCGTGGGCGCGCAGCAGGTGGTCGACGTAGGCGCGCGAGTAGTGCGTGCACGTATAGCAGTCACAGCCCTCCTCGAGCGGTCCGAAGTCGCGCTTGTTGGCGGCGCGCTTGATGTTGTAGCGGCCGTCGCGCGTGTAGATGGCACCGTTGCGGGCGCAGCGGGCGGGGGCCACGCAGTCGAAGGTGTCGCCGCCGTTCTCCACGCACGCGAAGATGTCGTCCACCGCGGCGATGCCCAGCACGTGCCGGGGCCGCGATTCCGGCATCTCGTCGCAGATCCACGCGCAGGTGTTGCCGATGACGCGCTTCTCGATCGCGCCGCCGATGCCCACGCCGTCGAAGTCGAGCGAGGCGATCTCGGAGGCCGCGCGCCGTCGCAGATCCTCATAGTTCGCGCCCTGCACGACTCCGTAAAGCGCTTGGTACGGCTTGCCGACCCGCGCCTGCGTAAGCCGTTGGTGTTCGGCCACGCAACGCTTCGCCCAGCGGAACGTGCGCTCGATGGAGCGTTCCTGATAGCTGCGCGTGTTCATCAGCGTCGTGAGCTCGTCGAAGGCGAACATGATGTCGGCGCCGATCTTGTGCTGGATGCCCATCGAGATCTCGGCGCTGAACCGATGGCGAGACCCGTTGAGCGGCGACTTGAAGGTCACCCCGTCCTCGTCGACGAAGGCCTTGCGCTCGCGGCCGGGGGCGATCACGTCGTCGGACTTCATGCCGGTGACGTCCATCGCCAGCGTCTTCTTGAACCCGGCGCCCAGCGAGAGTACTTGGAAGCCGCCGGAATCGGTGAAGGTCGGCCCGTCCCAGTTCTCGAAGCGCGCCAACCCGCCAGCCTCGTCAAGCACATCCTCGCCGGGGCGCTCGAAAAGGTGGAAGGCGTTGGAAAGCAGGCATTGCGCACCGAGCGATTTCATGGTCTCCGGCAGCACGCCTTTCATCGCGGCCTGCGTGGCCACCGGCACGAAAGCGGGGGTGCGAATATCCCCGTGCGGGGTGTGGATCACACCGGTGCGGCCATAGCGCGCCCCGCCGCGCCCCAGTCCGTCAGCTGAATCCGAAAGCCGGGTCTTTTGCTCGAAGTAGAACTTGCTGCGGTCGCCGGGTTTGCCGGGCGTCGCTCCCAAAGGTCGTTCCAGAAGTCCGGAAGCGCTCGCGGCCAGCTGCGAAACCTCGGCGTGCGAACGGACCTGTGCGTATGAGGTGGCAACGGATGCAGGGTTGGGGTTAAAACCGTTTGCCGCCTCATGGGATTTTCCGGAAGATGAGGTCGTTTGCGCAGGTTGGGTCTCTTTGGTCTGGTCGCCGAGAGTTTCCACCCGTTCAGAAGATTCATTGAGATTGGTCATAGCACAATCTTATGTTCAACCATGGCACGAACGCATTTTGGAGAAATGTCCACTGTAAAAAATATAGACAATCAAAAGAGAATGGTCGAATATCACAAAGTTCGAAAATGTGCTCATTTTCCTCCTTGTATTTAGCTGTAAGATTAAAAAATAGGCTTTTCGTGCGCTTTTTGGCAAATGTTCTCGCGTTCTGAATGACGGAATAATCGCAGCAAACGATGTTACGAAACGTTCGAATTGTCTGACAAATGGCGGTTTCCGGGATGTCGATTCATTGACGAAGGACGATAAAATCCGTTGAAATTCGGTAGTTTGAAGGAATAGTTTGCCTTACAACATGTTAATTTCGGGTAGAATATAAGTAGTGTGATTTAGGACACACAAAAGGTTATTAACTGTCTATTTTCTGCAGCCAAAGCCATCGATGCACCTTGCAAAAGGTGCATGTGCCGTGCGGTGTCGTGTTTGTAATACGTACGACGAAGGTGGGAGGTTGTAAAAATGGCCGTTACGTTGGCGCAGTTGGTTGCTGCCAGCTTGAGACGTTCTCGGTTGGAAGACACGTTGCCTGTCGGACCGCCTGGCCCGATAGGTGGAAGGAGAAAGTACATATGAAAGTTGGGACTTCATTACGCAAGACACTGGGGGTGGCGATATCCGCTGCCACCTTGCTTGCCTTGATTCCGCTTGGGGCCGTAAGCGCGAATGCAGCCGACGACGATGTGCCGGATGCCGCGCATATGGCGCTTTCGGCGGGGAACGACGCTACGTTGACGGTGAACGCGCCGAAGGCGAGTTACGTTGCCGGACGTTCCTTCTCCGCTCTGCGTATCGGCACCTACGATATGGCCGCCAAAGCTACTGATACCGCCCATAGCGGTCAGCTTGCCGGCCTGAGCGTCGGTACTGTGAACGATTCGGATATCAACAGCGCCGCGACTGCCGCGTATACGAAAGTTACGACGAAGGACTTGGCTAAGGAATATGCGGGCAATCCTGTCGGTCAGATCGCCGCCACCATGCTCGGCTATTCGGCCACCGATACCCTCATTACCAATGGTGACACCACCTCGGCCGCCGCCCCGTACACCGGCAAGCTGCGCGACGTTGCCCAAGAGCTCGCAGGCAATAGCGGCTCGTTGAAGGCCAAGTTCGCGAGCAGCCCGTACACGGGAACCGTGACCGACAAAAAGGTGACGTTCAGCGGCCTTCCGCAAGGCTTGTACATCATCAGGGACATGTCCACTTCGATCCCGGCAAACTCTCAGGTTTCGGCTCCGATGATTGTCGGCACCGCTGTCTTTGAAAACGGCAACACGTCTGGGTATACCAAGTTCGCCAACGGCGACGGCACGGAGCTGGGTGTGGTCAATGTCAAGGACGATGAGGTGACCATCGGCAAGACGGCCGACCAGACCTCGATCCCCAATGGTTCTTGGGGCAAGTTCCATGTGACCACCACCGTGCCGGTGACCGGCGGGTTCAAGCATTACGTCTTCAAGGTCACTGATACCCCGAGCAAGGGCTTCACGCTTCCGAATCCCGATACGTCTGATGAGGCGGATAAGGCGAACTACGATGCGCACAAGCTCAAGGTGTATGTCAAGGAGAAGGCCGATGACCCGCTCTCCGACACCAACCTGCTGAACAACGGCACGAACGACAATACGTATTACACTGCTACGCTCACGCAGGGGGCTCCTGGCAGCTCCAGCAGCATCGTCGTCAACTTCGGCGACAATCTGCTCAACCACCCCGATGTGTACAAGCCCGGTTACACGATTGAGATCACGTATTCGCTCAAGAAGAACACCGATGCGAACAACCCGACCAACAGTGTCGGTCTGAACCACTCCACCGTAGACACCTGCTCGACGGCCGATGCCGGCGACTGCACGACTGCGGATGTGGACGGTCCTACCATCACCACGCACACCTATGGCTTCAAGCTCAAGAACGTGCTTCGTGACAAGACCACCGCGCTGAAGGGTGCCGTCTTCACCATCGCTCCGAAGGACACCCCCGATCAGCCGATCGAGTTCTTCGATGCGGGCAATGGCAAGTACACCACCGAGGCCGTTGCGGGCCAAACCGCTAAGAGTGGAATCACCGTGACCAGCGATGACGGAACCTTGGCTGTCGATGGCTTGGCCGAAGGCACCTACGACGTCAAGCAGACCAGCGCCGCCTCCAGCCCGCAGAAGCTCCGCGATGTCATGCTGCCGCACTTCCGGGTAACGTTGACCCCGACTACGACCGACACGTCGAAGAACACGGTCACGATCAGCGTCACGCAGGATATTTGGCATCTGGTGGAGAAGTCCGTCGACAAGAGCAGCGATGTCGTGGTCACCAACGTGCCGTCGGTCATCAACCTGCCGCTTACCGGTGGCGCGGGCATTGTGCTCGCGGTGATTGTCGTCGCGGTGCTCGCTCTGCTCTTCGTGGGTTCTGAAGTGCTCAAGCGCCGTCACGATCAGACTACCGCTCGCAGGAAGGCCTGAACGCTATAGGTCTTATCGCCGGGAGAGATTGGGTTTGGTCTCTTCCGGCGGTGAGGCCTCCTCGAATTTTCGGTGCGGGTTACGTGCCGACAATCCCCAATAATTGAAACGCGCAGGAGTTGGATATGGCGAAAAGGACTGCGGTGACTACGAATGTAGTCGACGTGGACGTGGATTTCGATTCCCTTTTCGCCAACCACCACACGGTTGCCAAGCGCGATTGGTCCGGCATTGCCATACATGTCATGCACAATCTGCTGGCGCTGCTGCTTGCGGTGGCGGTGCTGTGGATCCCCGTCATGCAGGCTTACAACGCGCAACGGGAGCAGGCGGCGGTGGACGGCATCAGCGGCACGGTCAACAACTGGCCGCCGGAGAGGATTCGCAGCGAGACTTTGGCTGCGCGTCAATACAACGTGGCCATCGCGCAATCGGGGCAATCGGATATGGGCGAGTTCCAAGATCCGTTCTCCGGCGACGGTGACAACGATGAGGACCAGAGCAAGGACGACGGAATCGAAGACGAATTGGTTCCGCCGATTCTGCGTAACGGAACCTATCGGCGTTTGTTGAACGTACAGGATGGGGCCATGGGCGTTGTGGAGATACCGAGGATTTCGGTGAAGTTGCCTATCTTCCATGGCACGTCGGACGAGGTGCTGGCCAAAGGAGTCGGCCATCTTCGCGGTACGAGCCTTCCGGTCGGCGGCAAGTCCACGAATGCCGTGCTGAGCGGGCACAGGGGGCTTCCTACCGCGTTGCTGTTCACCAGGCTGGACCGGTTGCGCAAGGGAAACGTCTTCTTCGTCAGCGTCCTGCAGCAGCGGATGGCGTACAAAATCGTCGCGATCCACATCATCGACCCGAGCGACACCCATCTCTACAAGGTGGTGCCTGGCAAGGACTTGGTGACGTTGATGACGTGCACGCCGTATGGCATCAACACCAGCCGTCTGATTCTCACGGGTCAGCGGACAACGCTTTCCGACGCGAAATCGGACCAGCGTGACGGGTTGCTCCAGGCGGTGCTGACCATGGTGGCGGTGCTGCTGGCCGGAGTGGCGGTGCTGAGAGTGAAGTATTACCACCATCGCATTTTCCCGTGGCCTTGGCACGCGAACGGAATATTCCGGGGTCGCAGCGCAGGCGCCGGGAAGCATACGAATTGAAATCTTTGATGTTTGACTAGGAAACGATTGAGGATGAGTCACATGAACAAGTCGAATCAGGCACAACGGTCGCCGCGTAGTCGTCGCCGCCTGTTTGAGGCGATAGGCATTGTGCTTACCATGGCGTTGATGGTCGCCCCATTCATGGCGCAGGCGGATAATTCGTCTTCGAACTCGGACGCCGATACCGCCGCGCAGTCGCAGCAGTCTACGCAACTGAACAATGGCTCCTCCAATCCTCAACTCTCGAACGGGCAGGCTTCCGGCCCTGCCGTGGGTAATCTCAAAACCGATAAATCGACGCCGGACACTTCTTCGGCCGGTCAGCCCGCTCCCGACGCTTCCACGGCAACCGCTCCGAAGCAGAACGCTCAGGGCGCTCAGGGCACTCAGGGCGACCAAGGCGACGCGTCCTCCCAAGGCAATGCCGACGGCGCCAAGCAAAACGACGATTCTCAGAACAAAGCGGATACGCAGAGTGCCGATCCGTCGGCAAAGCCGGCGTTGGCCGCCATTCTTGCCGACAACAGCCGCGTCTCGCCTTCGTACGTGAAGGGTAAAAGCGATAAGTATTATCAGTTGCGGATGGATCTCGTGCTTCAGGTCAAGCACGGCGCGGTCGATCCCAACAAGGTGCCTCTGGCTACCGCCGACGGAAAGGCCGGCAGGGACGGCGAAGGCGCCTGCGGCTTGCAGCTGTTCCATTCGACAGGCGATAAGGGAGACCAGTACAAGCGTTTCTCCTATATGAACACGTTGGGTTCGGGCAGCGACTCGAGCACGGCCAAGCAGGTGGCGGCCACCGAGTGGGCCAAGAACACCGCTTCCTTCTTCACCATTCACAGCGTCAAGACCTCGGACGACGGGAAATTCGATCTGTTGAGCATCTCCATACAGGGCGATGTGACGTATCCCGACAATCCCGCAGGTTCGTCGCAGCTCGGCGGCCTCAAGTATGACCGCCGGCTTTACGCGGTCGTGGGTTCCGGCAAAATCGATGTCGATGGCATCGGCAGCACCTGCAAATCCGCCGACGGAACATGCATCGTTCCCGCCGACAAAGCCAAGACGATATTCGCCGAAAGCGACACGATGACCAATATCGCCGCCGGCCATCCGGTGCAGCTGTACAGCGATGCAAATTGCGCCGGCTCGGGGGCCTGCCCCGGACCCGCTGCCTATACCGGGCAGGGCAGCGCCGAAGGGCTGTGGAGCAACGGCCATGCCAACTGGGGCATGCACGCCGACAACGGCTTCGTCGATCCGAAGGACTCGAACAAGGTGATGACCAATCAGGGCGTCGCCCCGGCGAACTCCTTCTTCGCGACTTGGCAGAACGCTCAGTACAACGCGAATAATTCGAGCAATTGCGGCAAGACGACCGCGTTCTATTACCAGTGGTTCGGCCTGAAGGACGGCAATTGGCTGCCCGTCACCGCGCTTACCGACAAGGCGCTGGCCTCCGACGGGCAGGCGGCGTCGGCTCCGGTTTCGGCCACCAACGGCGGCCAGCAGATTCCGGTTTCCGACAGTATTTCCTATAACGGCAAGAAAAACAAGGCTTCAGGCCAGACCATTCGCGGCAAGGACCTGACGAGCAAGAACAAGAGCGCCCAGGCCGACGACGGTTCCATCGATTTCGCCGCAGCCAAGCAGCAGCAAGGGCTCGACGGCTACTTCAAGTTGGTGGCGTGGCCCACCACCACGGATGCCTCCGGCAATCTTGACGGTTGCGTTTCAACTGATCCCGAAGGGCCGAACAAGGTCAGCAAACACGACGTTTACAACCCTCTTTACGGCGGCTACGAAAGCGGCGTCTCCGAGGATATGGCCCAGAAGCATCAGGATCAGGCCCAATACCTGATGAATCTCGGCTGGACGGTCGACACGGCGTTCGACGGCTACGACTACCACAAACTGGCTGACGTGACGCCTATGGCTCCCGGCAAGATTGCGGCGCAGGACGATGCGGATGATGTCGTTCCTGCAGGCGACCCGGCTCATACGCCTGAACTGGTGAAGATGTTGTCATACAACGATAAGGTCCAGGTCGGTGGCGATGAGATGCGTGCTGATTTCATCATGAAGGTGGCGCACGGTGACGTGAATCCCAATTGCGTGGCGACCGGCGCTGTGGACAGGGACAATAAATGCGGGTTGAAGGTGCACTATCCGTATGGTGGCGAAAGAGGCGACACGGCGGATTACGGCGTGCATTATATGAACACCCTGGATGGCCCCAACGCCGCCAGCAATAATGATCGAGCCAGGGCCTACGGCGCCGAGCAGTGGGCCAAAGACATTGGCGCGGGTGGGTTCTACTTCACCATCCGGGACGTCCAGACGAGCGGGCTCTGCGATTACCTGACTATTTCCCTGGAAGGCGACGCGAATTATTACCACGGCTACAGCAAGAAGGCGGGAGGCACCGAGGAGGCTCTGACCATCACAGCCCAAGTGAAGAACAAGGCCACGGGCCGGTGGGGTCCCGAGGTTAATTTGACGCCGGACTACAAGATCCATCTTTACAGCGACAACGGCTCGGGTTCCTTGACGAGTTCTGCGCAGGCCGATGGTCCTGTTGCGTTCGTCGGCTACGACGAGACGCATCCGAAGCTGTGGAGCGTCGGCGAGGCGAACTGGGGTCTCATTGTAGACAACGGCTTCCAGTCGCAAAACACGGCGAAAGAGGTCGCTCCTCCGAATTCGTTCATCCTGCGGTGGCTTGATCGAGATCTGGGCTCCGCTAGGAATGGGGTGTGCAGCAAGGTCGACAAGTATTATTACCAATGGTTCGGCTTGGTCAATGGTCGGTATTGGATGCCGGTGGATTCGTTGACGCCCAAAGCCGAAAAAGGTTCGGAAGGCGCGATTGACACGAACACGCCAACCGACATTATGGTGAATACGAAAGGGGATAATAAATCAAGGAATTCAGTGGGAGGCCTGATGCCCAAACAGGCGGATTCCAGGGTCCAGAATGCTGACGGTTCTGTCGATTTCGCCAAAGTCAGGGAGTTGAATCCCGCCTTCGACGGTTATTTCAAGATGGTGACATGGCCGATTTCCACGGATTCAAATGGGAATATGAATTCCTGCTCGACCGGTTATCTAAAGGATATCTATAATCCGCTTACCGGTCACGAAGATGGCATTACCGACGAGCTGGTAGAGGACGACTTCCAAATGTCCCAGGACCTGATCGACAAAGGCTGGACCATCAACACCGTTTACGACAGGTTCAGCTACAAAACCGCTTTCGAAAAGTCTTCCGCAACCATCGACAGCGCCGACAAGCCTCATACGGTCAAGCAGACTGGCGAGCTTCCCGCCAATTCCACGGTGAAGTTGAAGGGCACCGCGAACAAACTCAATATCGGCGTGCCCATGAACGTGGATCTGTATATGGCGTTCAACGGCGACGGACAGGCGTCGAGTCCCGAAGCCATCGCCGCGAATCCGGCCAATAAAATCGGTTCGGTTCCGGTAACGAAGCTCAACAGCAATGAGTGGAGCCTGAACGTTCCGGTGAGCAGATTCTCGGGGGATCCCGCCAAAGGCGACACCTACCGGATCGTGGCGGTTCCCCATAACGGGGAAGACGGGGGCCTGGCGTACAAAGACCTTGAGGTCGATTTGACGCCTGACGTGATTGGGAAAGCCAGCAAGGTGAGCTATCGCGAGGTCTCCGGCAAGCTGGATCCGCAGGATACGCACAAGGATTTCGCGAACACCAAGGTCATCGTTACCTGGGCGAATGGCAAGTCAACTGTCGGAACCGTTGACGCCGAAAAGGGCATTTGGTCGGTGAATCCCGGCAAGCTTGCGACGGGTGGCGAATTCAAGGTCGACGTCACCGATCAGGCTCAAAACGAGTCGTTGACGCTCACCGGGCAGATGCCGAAGCCGATCAGGCATTTGCCGCTTACCGGGTCGCAGCTTATCTGGCTGGTGCTGGCGGCCGTGCTGATTTTGACCGCGGACATTGCGTACCGAAAGTATCGGAGCTGTGCCAAAGACAAGCTGGCCGTTGCGCGACGGGCGGCGAAGGGCCCCAGACACAAGTCCCGATAGATAGTCGCTGACGTTGTTGTCGGTAGCGTGGTGGGGAGAGCGTTTCAGGCGTTCTCCCCACCACGCTTTTTGATGTGGCCGGAGCATGATCGCGAACGGGATGCGCGCGCTTATGTCGGCTTCTGCATGCGGTTATTGGCATGAGCTGATCGAGGCATGGCTGGCGATGAGACGTTCTGGCTTCAGACTAGCTAGGGCGTGCGTGCGTTGGGCGCCGATGCGAATCCGAGTGCGTGGCGCGGCAGGTATCTGGGTTGATTGTTGTGATGGTTTGTTTTCGCATCGTTATTGGGCCGTCGGCTCTTCGCAAGGGAAACGCTCCGGTTGAGAGCGGGTTTGCGTGGGTGCAAGGAGTTGCTGCTTCATGACTTATTATGACTTATTAGTACTTATCGATACTTATTCATTGGTCAGTGAACCGCGCCCTGGCGAGCGGTTTGTTGCTGAAGCCGAAACCGAAACCGAAGCGGGCTGCTACCAAGCGGACTACATGCAAAAGCTAGATAAAACAAACCCCGCCGGTCGAATCCTTATGTAAGGTCGGATTCGGGCCGGCGGGGCCTGCGGCGGAAAGGCCTCAGCTGCCTATGCGTAGATTTCAGGCGACTTGTGCTGCCCGATGTCCGGCATGCGGTTGTTGTCGCGGATCAGCGGGATGAGCAACAGCAGGAGCAGCAGCAACAGCCAGAGCCAGTTGAGATTGTGGTGTGCGCTCGCCTGGCTGACGGTGGCCACGGGCTCATTGGCGCACTGCGGGTCGTAGCTGGCGATGCTGTTGACACTGCCGAGCCTGCCGTCCAGCATATTGTCGCTCGGCGATCCCGTGGCTCCGGCGGTATTCGTCCTGCAGACCTTGCGCTGTTCCTTCTTCTTTTGCTCGGGCTGGGATTGCTGCTGCTGAGGATTGGCGCCCAAAGCCCTTGGCAGCACCCCGAGCCTGGTGGCGGCAATCGTGGTCGGAGGGGCCGCGACGCCGGCATTGCCCCGCCCCTGTGGGCCTTGCGGACCCTGTGGTCCTTGCGGGCCGATCAGCGGCGGTATGGTTTGCGGTGCGTTATCGGCTTTCCATTGCGCGTACACGATCGTGTCTTTGTTGATGGGCGTAGTGCTGAAGGCAAACGGTTTGCCGCCTTCAGACGAATCGAACCAACCGGTGAACGTATAGTCGTTTCTGGAGGGCGCCTTGTCGGGCTGGGTGGCGAAATCGCCCATTTTCACGTGCTGGGTCGTGGCGGGCTCGCCGTTCTGCGTCTCGACGAACACCGTGAAGTACACCGGGTCCGGAACGGCTTCCCAATGGGCGTGCAGGGTGATGTCTTGGGTGACTTTGGCGTTGAAATTGTAAGGCTTGTCGCCATTCGGGGTAGTGATGAACCATCCCTTGAAATCGTGCTTGTCGTAACTCGGGTCGGCAGGCTTCTCGAGCTTGTCCCCGTCATCGACCTTGACCGTCCAGACCGCATCGTCCGTTTTGTTTTCGGCATTGAATATCACGGTATGGGCATCGTCGCTCTTCCAGTGCGCGTAGAGCGTGGTGTCGTCGGTTATCGCCTGCTTGTCGATGTGGAAAGTAGTGGCGTTCGCAAAGCTGCAGGTGCTGGCGTCGGGATTCGTGGTTCCGGTGACGCAGGCCTTCCAGCCCAGGAACGTGTCGTCCTTGGTATGGTTTTCGTCGATCTGGATGGTCCTTGAAGGCTTGCCCGGGTTGCCCATCATTTGGCCGGAAACAACCTGCCGTACTCCAAGGTTGGTCTCGCCGTTGATGTTGCCGCCACGGAGGTCGATGAGCACCTGCGGTGCGCGTACATACGGATTGAGCTCGCCTTCGAACGTGCCGATTTGCTGGCCCGAGACCGGGTTTTTGATACCGGCGGAGAACGGAATGCTGATCAGGCCGTTGCGCACCTGTCCGGCGACCAGGTCGTTTTTCATGTTGTCGGGCATGTCGCTTTTCCACTCCACATGCGGATCCGTGAGCGTGATCGAGTCCGGCCCGACCTGGACGCTTTGTGCTGCAAGATCGGCTTGAGCCATATATTGGCCGGCGGTACTGATGTAGCGGTAAAACGCTTTGCTGCTGAAGCTGGCCTTGTCGGAAGCCGTGGTGTTGGTCAATTCGGTGTTGTGCAGAGTGACGTTTGGATTGGCGACGCTTTCATTGCCCCGTATCAACTGGTTGCTCGCGTCCAGCTCCTGAAGCTGCGTGAGATTCGAGAGCGGGCTGATGTTCTGGAGCGCGTTGCTGCTGATGTCGAGTTTGGTCAGGTTCGTCAGATTGCCGAGCAAAGACACGTCTTCAAGCAGGTCGTCACTCATGATGAGGGTGCGCAGTGAGGTCATGTGCGAGAAGGCTTCCGGCATCTTGCCGTCGATGCCGTAGCCGATGCCGCTGGCGTTCAATTCGGTCAGCGCGGGCATGCGTGTGAGCGGGCTGAAATCGGTGTCTTCGTGCAATGCCTCGCAGGCGTTGACGTCGAGGGCTTTGAGGTTCGGGAATGCCGTGTCGAAATCGCTGAAGACCGCGCGGTTGTCGGTGTCGTCGGATGCGCCTTTGCCGAAGTCGCTATACGAAAAGTCAAGGTCGGTAAGCCCCGAAAGTCCCTTGAGCTGCGAGACGTCCCAGAATGGCGTGTAGGAAAAATCGAGGGTGCGCAGGTTCGGCATGCCCTCCGAGGTCCAGGATTGCAGGTTGGCCTGGTTGATGCCTTTGTTGGTGACTCCGCTGAAATTGACCGTCATCAGACTTGCCAGATGTGCCATGGGGGAGTAGTCGGCGACCGGGGAGAAGCCGGAGCCGACCGTGAAACGTTTGAGGCCGGAGAGGATCTGGATGCCTTGGATATTGCCGACGGTCTTGCCGCCCATCGCAAACGGCCCGAAGCCGTCGCCGTCGATGGTGTCGACGCTGCCGGCCCAAGCCGTCGTGACCACGGTATTGTCGAACTTGGTGGCCGGGTCGCCGCCTTGCACGGAGGTGTCAAGCGGGTATTTCTTGGCCAGATACTCGCGGAAGACGGGGTCGGGGAAGCATTGCGCGAGCGTGCTCTCGTCCAGATCACATCCGCTGCCCCCGGCCTCGGTGCGTGGTTGCGCACCTGTCTTCGGCGTTTGCTCCGGTTTGGCAGACTGCTGTGTCTTGGTCTTGTCGCCTTCGCCGTTATTGGCCGTCTCATCGGTGCTGTCGACCCGTTTATTGTCGTTATCGGGCGTCTGCTGTGTCGTCTGCGGCGCGTTTGGTGCTGAGGAATCCGCAGTGCTGGCCATTGCCATCCCCGGTGCCAATGCCAAAGAAATTGCTGTTGCGGCAGCGGTGAGATGCAGCAGAAGTCGCTTGGAATTGTTCCGAATTCGCATTGCTCTTGCTCTCTTACGATTATCCAAATATAACGTAAACTTGTATGATATATATCATATCACGTGTAGTACAAATTATCGGTATACAACTACGGGCCTTTTGTTGAGTAGATGATTGTCCTTTTTGGGGAAACGCGTTCGTTCGAACTGTAATGCTTGAAATCGTTGGGTTGAAACACAAATTATCGAGCTCGGCAAAGGATTTATTGTTGCGAAAATCGGCGAGAATAGTTGAGAAATATGGCGATTCGCCTATTTGTTCTTCTGTCAGCTTAATCGTGTGACGGCCGAATCTTTCTCCGCTTGTTGGTAATGAATGGATGATGAGGCATTGAGTATCATTGCTATGTATAGGGACTTGCGAGAGCGAAAAGACGAGTTGGGAACCGTTGGGATTAATCTTTCAATGAACGTTCAGGAAACGTTCAGACCGCTTGTCTTTACTCATTATTAGCGGTTCACGAGTGGTGGTACGACAGGACTTGCTCAACGCCGCGGCCATCCGGGAAAATGTAAGGAGCAGCAATGGCTGAAGACAATAAAGATGAGTGGGGCAGCGGTCAGCCTGCACATCCGGATAATGATGCGAACGCTTCGTCAAGCTTTACTACCAATAGTGGTTACGTCGGCAATGACGGAAATACGGAAAGCGGCAACGTCGGTTACTCTGGTTCGCAAGCCGCCAACACGGCCGATTCCGAGCCGGGCGATACGCAATCCGCTGCGACGCAGGAGACCCGAAATATCAACACCACTCCGACGGAAGTGTTCACCACGGGCTACCGTCCAGACGGCCCGAATGCTACGGGTGCTTCTTCGGACAATCCCTATCAGACTTCCGCTTCCGATGATTCCGGCAACGGCTCCGTCGGCGGCTCGGGCCCATACCGTCCGGCTCCGGAATATGGGGCCTATGGCCCGTTGCCCGATCACATCGGCAACAACGGCGATGCCGCCAGCAACTACGGCAATGCCAATGCGCCGTTCGGTTCCGGCAATGCCCCGCAGCCGAACACACCGGGCAACAACGGTGCGGCCAACACCCCAAGCATGCCGTGGAACGGTATCTTCGGCAACGCCGGCCGGAACCCGAACGCCGGACAGAACGGCAACGCGGGCGGCGAGAACAATAACGGTTTTGGCAATTCCTACAATTCCTACAACCCCGGTCCCGGCCAGGAAGAAGGGCCGAACGGCGGCAATTTCGGCGGCCCGAATACGCCTAACGGCGGTTACGGCTACGGCAACGGCTACGCGAAGCCCAAATCCAGCAGCAACGTCGTCACGGCCATCGTCGCGGCCGTGGTCACCGCGGCACTGTGCTTGGGGCTCGGTTTTCTTGGCATTTCCAAAGGTTGGGTGACAGTCCCGACTTCCAGCTCGATGTCTGGCATCACGTCCAACAAATCCGGTTCCGGCACCGCTAACGTCAAAGGCGGGCAGGCTCCGGACTGGGCCGGCGTCTCCTCGCAGGTGTCCAATTCCGTGGTCTCGATCACCACGCAGGTCAGCCAGGGCATCGCCAAGGGCTCCGGCGCGATTCTCGACACCAAGGGCCATGTCGTCACCAACAACCACGTGGTGAGCGGCGGGCAGAACATCCAGGTCACGCTTTCCAACGGCCAGATGTACAAGGCGACCATCGTCGGTGCCGACAACACCACCGATCTCGCGGTACTGCAGCTGCAGAACGCGCCGAGCGACCTCAAGCCGGTCGAGTTCGCGGATTCCAGCAAGCTCGCGGTCGGCGAGAACGTCATGGCCGTCGGCAACCCCTTGGGCTACGACGACACCGCCACCACCGGCATCGTTTCCGCGCTCAACCGCCCGGTTTCGGTGATGGACGACAACAATTCCGAAATCGTGACCAACGCGGTGCAGATCGACGCGGCCATCAACCCGGGCAACTCGGGCGGCCCCACCTTCAACGCTGCCGGCCAGGTCATCGGCATCAATTCCTCGATCGCCTCCGCTTCCTCGTCTTCCGGCCAGTCCGGCTCGATCGGCATCGGCTTCGCGATTCCCTCGAACCTCGTCAAGCGCGTGGCCGATGAAATCGTCTCCAAGGGTTCCGTCCAGCACGCGATGCTCGGCGTGACCATCAAGTCCGCAAACGTCGAATCCGACGGCGTCACCCGCGGCGGCGCTCAGATCACCACGCCTTCCACCGGCGGCTCGGCGGTCGTCAAGGGCAGCCCGGCGGACAAGGCCGGCCTCAAGGCCGACGATACCGTGGTGGCCTTCAACGGCCAGGCGGTTGGCTCGAGCTCCGCGTTGCTCGGCTACGTCCGCGCCTCGGCGCTCGGCGACAAGGTGAAGCTCACCATCGTCCGCGGCGGCAAGACCATGGATGTCGAAGTCACCCTTGATCAGAAGGAAAGCGACGTCAAGGGCAGCAACCGTTCCGAAACCCAGAAGCAGGGCACCAACGGCCAGAACGGCAATGGCCAAGGTCAGAATGGCCAGGGCCAGCAGAACGGCAACGGCAACAGCGACGGAGACGGCGGCGGTCTCTTCGACCCGTTCGGTCTCTGGTAAAGCGGTCTGTGCCATGTAGGGACGTCGCTTTGTGAACGCGCCTCTATAGGTTCGTGTGGGCTGTCGGCTTCGGCTGGCGGCCCACACGCGTTTATGGGGGTGGATTTGCGTGCGGTGTCGTGTATGAGGTGCGCGATTGGGGTATGTACTTGCGGGGTCACGAATGGGATCGGTGATTGGGTATACGCACTCGAGGTTGGCGATTGCGATTTGCGTCAGTCTGTGCGTTGGGCGGCAGCGGCTTCGGCTGCGACTCGACGCCTGTATACATAACGTGCGACCGCCGTCGCTATAGCCGCGCCCAACGCCGCCAGCCATACCCAGACCGACGCGCTGCCGGCTTTGGGCAGGGGCGAGACCGGTGGGAGCAGTGGCAGGCCGAGGGTCTGGTCGGCGCCCTCATTGTGCTGGTCGTCCGTGACGGAAACGGTGTAATGTCCTTTGGCGTTCGGCGAGGCGAACGATTCCGGGACCGTGATCTGCCAATGACCATCGCGGTCGGTGGTCGTAATGGAACGTTTGCCGCCGGGCCAGCGAATTGCGACGGTGTCGCCGGCTTCTGGTCGGCCGGTGTCGTCCTTGGTATTTCCGGTGATGGCAGAGGTGTCGGCGCTGTCGATTTGTAATACAGGGGCGACCATATCCAGCACTTCATTGAGTTGTGCGGCCTTCGAGGATGCGCCTCGCGCGTTGCGCAGCGTGGCGGAGAAGACGGCGTGGTTCGTGCCTTTCGGCATCGCCGGCGGAAGCAGCCGGAGAGCGGGTATGGCCACCGACCAAGCCGTCTGGCCAGGCTCGACGGTGACGTCGGTGCAGACGGCCGCGCTGCCGGAGAGCGGATGGTAATCGGCGTCGGCGGGTTGCACGCAGAGACTCAGGGTGGTCGCTGCCTCGCCGATTGGCCAGACGTCGGTGCCGGAGACCTTGACTGCCGCCCCCGCGGCCAGTTTGCCGCCGGCCGAGGCTAAGGTGTGCGGAATGCTGACGGCGCTGATGACGGGCGTCTTGGCTGGCGCGGGCACGAAGGTCACCGTGTAGACATTCGAGTAGCCGGACAGGTCGAGCGGATCGACGGAGTTGCCGGGAGCCGATGTCGCCGGAGCCGTTGTTGTCACGGTTGTTGCCGTGATCGGTGTTCCCGGAGCCGATGTCGCGCTTTTGGTCCCCGAATCCGGTGGCGGATATTGCCAGGCGCGGTAGGAGCGAATTCGGGCGTAGGGATTGGACTCGTCGACGCTGTCCGGCAGCTTCCAGCGCCCGTCCGCGCCCACGGTGGCCGTGCCGACATACGATTCCACCCGTTTGGTGGTCGTAGCGGCCACTTCGCCGCTGGTGGGGTCCGGCGTGGAGACGAACAGGTCGACGTCCATTCCCGGCGTTCCGGTGCCGCCGACGTTTTGCGTGGAGGCGTAGAGCAGGCCGCTGGGCCCGACTTTCGGCGCGTCGATGGTGGGAGGTGTGGGCTTGGCAAGCGCGAAACCGTCGAAGACGGAGGCGTTCGACCATCCGAGGTCGGCGATCCGCTGTGCTTCGGCCGCGCCCATGCCTGCCGTAACGCCCTTGCCGCCGTTGCTGGTGCCGCTTGCCACGGAGGTGAGTGGGTTGAAAACGTCTTGGTCCTGCGCGGTGACGTATCGGTCGTCGCTGCCCGCGGAGCTGCGGGTGATCGGCCAGACCACCAGTTTGAAATAGCCGCTCGGCCTGCCGCCGGTCTTCTGCTCGGCCATCGCCCGCGCGAAATCGATGGAACCGTCCGGCCGTTGCGCGTCGCCTGAGGCCAGCATGGCGGTGTTGTTGCCCGAAGCCGGGGCGTTGAGCGCGGAGTAGTTGTTCCATTTGTTGAAATTGGCCGTGTTGCCGGGCTTTTGCGTGCCGATCTGCGCGGTCGGGGTCAGCGCGTCCGCCGGCACCCATTGCCCGGCCGCGCTTAAGGCCAGCCATTGGAAATAGAACGAGCTCACCACGGAGTAGGGGTGCGGGTTGGCCAGCCCCTCGCCGTCGGAAGTGCCGTTGTCGCGCGAGGCGAGGTCGTAGTCGTTGAAGTAGGTGAAGAACGAGTGCGCCGGCGCGATGCCCGGGCCGGTGCCTGCCTGCGAAAAGCCGTGCGCCACGTTGAGCCCCCAGCCGGTGCCGGCCTCGCTGTTGAACATCTGCGGGGTGGAGTCGTAGCCGATGCCCAGAATCGGCCCGTTGCCGGTGCAGGTGATTTTGCCGTTCGCCGGTGCCGGGCTGGTGCAGCGGTCGGTCGCGTAGGTGTGCAACGGCAGCGCCTTGCCGGTGGCGGGGTCGACGGCCATATTGGTGGCAATCGACGGCATGCTCTCCATCTGCGGCACCGAAAGCGCACCCACGTTGCCGAGCACCGCGTAGACATACAGCGGCACCTGCGTACCGCCGATGATGTTCGGGTCGGGGCTATTGGGGTAGTCGAAATCGCCGCGTATCGAAATCGCGAGATAGTCGTAATCGCCGACCGTCTGGCTCGATTGGATCACGAAGATATCGCCCTCGTTGTTCGTCCAGTTTCTGATCTTGTCGGCGTCGCTCTGCGCTCCAAAATAGGTGGCCGTGCGCGTGTTGGTGGTCGTGCCGTCGTAGGAGTAGACGATGCTCAGCCCGGGGCTGCTGTTCTGCGGGTTGACGTCGCCGTGCGCCACCCGCAGCACGAAGTCCATGCGCAGCTCGTCCATATTTGCGTCGATGCGTGAGTTGTAATTGAGCATCCGGTAGAGGCGGGGTTTGTGGTCGACGCCGAAATCGGCGGTGGCGGTGCCGGTTTTCTGGGTGACGGCAGCGCTCGCATCCTGCGTGCCGATAGTGTCGGCTGCCTGCGTGACGGCGCGGGAAGGAGAAGGCTGGGGCGTCGGCATCGTGTTGGCTTTGGCGCTGCCGATTGTGCTCTGTGCGGTGGCGTAGGGCTGGATGGCGCCCAGAGTCGCGAGCAGCGTAAGGATGGCCAGCGAGAAGGCAAGCAGCCCGCGGGCGCATGCGCTCCAGCGCGGTTTTCCGCAAAATATCCGCACGTTGCTGCCTCCTTACCTGCTGTGGCTTGTGTCTTGTGACTCTTGAATCTCCGAATCGCTTGTTTGTTATCCCGCTGCGGCCGTGATGGGTCTGGTGGCAGTTTGTGTGTGCCATCGTGGGCGCGACGCGTCAGGCAACGGCAGGCAACGGCTGTCGCATGCCGGTTTGACGCGTTATATTGTGGCAGCCGGAATGCGGTGACGTACAGAGGGTACACCGCCGCGCTGGGCTTCGGGCGAAATCAACGGTTCGCTGTGTGCGATGGATTTGCGTGGTTGCGGATTATGTGATAACCACCGGATCGGGTTTGAGGCGATAAATCTCGTCGTTCTGCTTTGTCGCGTTGTTTCCGTCGACGTTGGTGCCGGGCAAGGAATGTTCTGTATGTTCTGAGCGCCCGTTCCTCATGGCTATTTAGACAATAATAAAATAAATAACTAAAAACTTAGACTCATCAGTAGTTTTTGTGAAATATCTCATATCTGCTATCGGCGAGTGCACCGTCGTCTGCCCAGATGGTTCCGCTATATTCTCATAGGCACAGTTGGTCAGGGCGTCGGTTTTCCGCAGCCACTGCCGCAACAGCAAGCATGATCCGCGATGTAAGGCGCTGTATACCGGGTTTGAGGCTCACGCTTGTACCTGTTTTGTCGTCCACCACGCCGCCTGACGGCTGTCGATGACAACGATTTCCAAACGAGGGGAAGTACTCCATTGAGCAGATTATTGCAAAGCCGATTGAAGGGAAAACGTTTCGTAGCGCTGTTGCTGGCGTTGACGACGCTGCTGGCCTTGACGGGTCCCGTCGCCCGCGCCGAAGCCGCAGACGGCCCTACGTCCGCGTCGAAACTGCCGACGTACGGTGATAAAGACGATTTCGTCGCCGGTGCCATCGACCCGAACAAGACGCCGACATTGACGGTGACCTCGTATCTTTCCAGCGACGAAGGTTTCGCCTCCACCGGTTCCGCCAACGACCAGAACGAGGCAGCCGAAGGGCGCCAGGCCAATTCCGGAGCCGATTTCGAGCTCAGCGAAGTGCAGCCTGCCGCGGGATTGCAGTGGTCGCAGGTCTCGGTGAGCGACGTGAACACGTTCGTGAAGGTGGGCGAAGGACATATCTATTACGGCTCGACCGGTGCCGACGGATCCATTAACCCGGATCAGTGGTTCATGGATAACGACCACAAGACCCCGAGCGCCGGTTTCCCCAAGGGCGAGCACCACTATCTGCTCCACCAGACCGGCAGCCGCTACAGCAGCCGCGCCTTCGTCGAGGATTCCATTTTCGGCCTGCCGTACCGCACCACGCAGACCGACACGAACGGCGTGACCAGCGTCGGCTATATCTATAACCTCCATCTGTTCCCCAAGAACCAGACCACGAACCAGCTTTCCAAGGTCATGACCCACACCTCCGGCTCCGCCATCGCGCAGGTCGGCGACAAGCAGGATTACGAGATCACCCAGGTCATTGCCAACGACAGCAATCCGCAGACCAGCAAGGACAGCAGCCTCCTGCAGCTTTCCAATATCGCAGACACGAACATCGCCGAAGACGGAACCGGCGTGCAGCTGCGCGTCGTCGACCGCCTGCCTGCTTCGCTGAAGACCGTCGCCGACCCAACGGTGAGCGTGACGTTCACCGGCGACAACGGTCGGCAGGTCACTCATGACGTGCCGGCGGCAGTGTATTCGTATTCCACGGGCCACAGCGCTCCCAAGCGCATCAATCCGACGTATGCGGGTCAATCGATGACCACCCAGGATGGCCGTGAGGTCGGCACCGACGACGCGAACACCACCTACCTGACCTTCGACTTCTTCAAGGATGTCGCCACGTTCAAGACGCTGATCGCGGGCGCTCAGAAGGACCACCGCATCCTGCTGCGCATCGATCTGAAAACCCAGGTGACCGCGAACGGCGACTCCATCAGCGTCGATGCCGGGCATATGGGCAACATCGCCTTCGCGGATCATGGCTACACCCCGAAGCCGCTGGCTGGCGCCTCCCACACCCCGACCGCAGGCTTCCAGTTCGTCAAAACCGACATCGACGGCAACGGGCTTCCTGGCGCGGTCTTCCGCCTTTCGGATCCGGACAGCGACGCGCGTTTCCTGGCCAGCGACGGCAAGTTCTATGCCGACGGCGACCAGCGGCCCAGCGGTGTCGATTTCATCCAGGCGGCTTCCAACAACGCCGGTATCGTCAGCTTCGTCGACCTGCCGGTGATGCAGAAAACCAATCCCGCCGATCCGACGACCTGGAAGGGCGTGGGCCTCAAGGTCAATATCGAGGAATACTCGGCACCGGTGGGTTACGCGCGTGCGCGTGAGGTCTTCAAACAGCTCGACTTCAGCGCGATTGAGGGCAAGAGCGAGGAGGACATCGTCACCTCGAACCCCGAAGGCATCTTCCCTGCCGGCTATGAGCCGTCCAACACCAAGCCGAGCACCTTGTTCGGCGCGTACGGGGTCACGCCGAAGGACGCCAAGGACGTCTTCGGCAAGCCCATCACCGTCGGCATGAAGAACTGGAAGGCCACTGACATTCTCGGCCGGCCCATGGGACTGCCGCTCACTGGTGGCATGGGCATCGTGATCTTCCTGGTGCTCGGCGCGCTGGTGATGGCGCTCGCCGCGTGGCGTCGCCATCGTGCGGCTTTGAAAGCGGAACAGACGACCGCACGGTGAGGCCGGCGAAGTCGATGGGGCGAGCTGCGGGTGACGTGGCTGACGCGGCTGACGTCGCTGGCGCGAGCAACGTGAGCGGCGTGGCCGTCGAATCGGACGGAACCGTCGGGTCCGCGGAACCTTCCGCCTCTGTTGCGGACGGTTCGGCCGCTCGCCATGCCAAGGCGCGCAAGCCCCGCAGCCTCATCGACGTGGCCATTTTCGTGGTCGGGCTGGCGATTTTCCTCTATCCGCTGGTGGCGGACTATGTGAACTATCGCCAGCCGCAGGCCGCCATCGACGCCTACGACGCTATCGTTTCCAAGCTCTCGCCGTCTGCCCAGTGGAAGATGTGGAACGATGCCAAGTCCTACAACGCCGAAATCGGGCGTCTGCCGGTGCGCGATCCGTTCCGCAGCGGCGATATCAAAGCGCCGTTCAATAGGTATTACAAAACGCTCAACGTGGACGGCAAGGGCATGATGGGCTATGTCGATATCCCCAAGATCCATGTGAAGCTGCCCGTCGAGCACGGCACTTCCGACAAGGCGCTGGCGAATGCCACCGGCCATCTCGCCACGACTCCGCTGCCGACCGACGACACCGGCATCCAGCCCGTCGTCACCGGCCACACCGGTCTCGTCGGCCATATTCTTTTCGACAACCTCACGCAATTGAAGCGCGGCGACGTGTTCCAGATTCGCGTGCTGAACCATCGGCTGAGCTACCGGGTCGACCGGATTTCCGTGGTGCTGCCCG
This sequence comes from Bifidobacterium sp. ESL0764, assembly GCF_029395515.1. NCBI lineage: Bacteria > Bacillati > Actinomycetota > Actinomycetes > Bifidobacteriales > Bifidobacteriaceae > Bifidobacterium > Bifidobacterium sp. ESL0764. The sequence goes on along the minus strand of NZ_CP113919.1, from coordinate 2,193,455 downwards.
ACGACGTGAGCCGGCTGCAGCCCATCGCCGGCGGCAACTACGTCACGCTGCTCACCTGCACGCCCTACGGCGTCAATGACCACCGCCTGCTTGTGCGCGGCCATTTTGTGGGGGAGGGGGTGCCCGCAACCCAGCCGAGCGGCGCGCCTCTGTGGACGATGTGGCTGTTTCTGGTGCTGGTCATGCTGGCCGCGGTGGGTATGGCGCTCGCCCGTCGCCGCCGCGCGCGGCTGAGTCGTATCCTCGCCGACGCCCTTGACCGCTTCGAAGCGCAAGACGAGGAATTCTCGGACGCCAGCCGTCTCGGTCGCCGCCACCGTTCGGCCGGCCGGCTGCGAGCGAAAATCACACTGCTCACGGCGTTGATCTGGTTGCTGGCTTTCCTCGCCTTGATCTGCGCGTGGGCTTCGTTCGGACTGATGATGCGCACCGGTTTCCTGCCCGTCTTCAACCTCGGCTACGCGTGGTTCGACGCCCACGTAGCATATTTCTTCGGCCTCGTATAGCGGCTGCCGCTCGATGCATCCGCGGTGGCTTGTCGGATTGCCAGCCGTGCCGCTCGTGACCGATATTGCCGCGGGCGGCACGGTGCTGGCGCTATTCGATCCTGCGGATCGCGTAGAGGACGCAGACCGCTAGGATTGCCGCGGCCAGAGGCGGGCTTACCTTTGGCGCGATCGCGAGCAGTACGACGCCCGCGAGCCAGCAGAGCCCGGCGTTCCCGGGCTTTTTGTTATGATGGGATGCCATTTCTGGCCTCCTTCTGATACATGTCGGCCGGCCTTATGACCCTGCCGGTCGCGCGCACGTTTCGCAATCGGTTCAAGGATTGCTGCCGCATGCACGCGGCAAGACCGACGCTACAACACAGACGTATGAAAGTGCGAATGAAAACCTTGATTTTCAAGAAAATTCAAGGTTTCTTGATATGGGTTGCGGTTGTGGCGCCTGAAGTGCTATGTTCGTGGTGTCGGTTTGGAGCGGTTCACTTCGGGGCGTTTTCGGGTTTCTGGAGCTTTTGCCTCGTCGGTCTCCGCCGGTAGGGCGTTCTTTTTTGTTATCCGTCCTCTGATATATGGGTATTCGTGCGGGTCGTCGGCTTGGGCTGGCGGCCCGCACGAGTTTTCCGGCACGTTGTCAACGTGGTGCCGTTATACTTAATTCATAATCTTTACGCCGTGTATCGGTGGCCTCGCGCCGCCGGTGGGTTAACAAGGCGTGACCAACTTGCTTGGCCGCGTGCTTGTGTGACTCGTGGCAAAGCAGCACACGCGCAAGGAGAATCATGCGGGTCATTCGCAAAGTTGCCGACATCTGCCGGCAGGTACCAATGCTTCCCACCACCATCGTGGCTGCGGTTTTCGTGGCGCTGTTCTGGAATTATCGGCCGTGGCTGGGCGGCGTCGATGCGCTGGGAATCGGCAATTTCGTGGCTGCTCCGCCGAACGCGGGGGCATGGCATATCGGTCCGTTCGCGTTCAACCCTTCCGTCGGTCAGTTCATCGTGGTCTTGCTCGTTGCCTATTCCGTTTTCGATTCCGTGCGCGGCATGGTCGCCTCGCTGAAGGCCGGGCACGTGGGCATCGACGTGCTCGCGATTCTCGCGTTGCTTTCGACGCTCGGCGTGCAGGAATACTGGGCGGCTTGGGCCGTGGTGCTGATGATCTGGTCGGGCGAGGCCATCGAATCATTTGCGCAGACCAAAGCCGAAAGTAACCTGAGCGCGCTGGTCGCCGCCGCCCCGCAGATGGCGCATGTCTCCGATTTACCGGGTGTTGGTGTGGATGAGAAGGCAGGTGGCGGTCTTTCTGCTGATGCGGCCGGGCCGAGGAACGTTCGGAATACTGCGGATGTCGAAAATATAAGTAATACAAATATAATTGATGGTATCGGTATCCATGGAAGTGTCGATACTCCGAAAAGGGTCGGAAATGCCGGGGGTGCGCAAAAATCCGTAAGTTCGGATAAAGCCGCTCGCTGGCATTTTCAGGTGGGTGAAGCCGACGAACGCGCCGCCACTGCCAACGCTGCGGGACGGGATGAGCGCGACGAAAAAGACCGTCTTGACGCGCTCTTTTCCAACAGTGACAAGCGTTTGGCCGACGGATTCCGGGCGACGCTGGCTGCTGCGTTGCCGCGAGGGAATGCACGCGAACGGGAAAATAACCTGTGTGTGATTGATACCGATGATTGCAACTGCGAGCTTTCTTCTGTGGCGAAGGATAACGCTGCAAGCTCCCGGAACGGTTCGCGCGGTTCGCGAGGTTCGCAAGGCAGGCGTGCGCAGCCGGCAGGTTCTCTGGCGCGTCATACATTTATCGGCGGGTCGTTGGCGCGAGCCTCGCAAGCCTCGAAAACGTTGGAATCCCAAGCCTCGCAGGATGCTCATTTCCATACGGTTCCTGTCGATCAGGTGAAGCTGGGCGACGTGCTAGTGGTCCTGCCCGGCGAAACGATTCCGGTGGATGGCAAGCTGTTGAGCGGCACGGCGACGCTTGACCTGAGCGCGATTAACGGCGAACCTCTGCCGCGCACCGTATTCGCGGGCGCTCGCGTAATGAGCGGAGCCATCAACGGTTCGACGATGATTGTCATCCGTGCCACGCAGCTGGCTAAAGATTCGCAGTACCAGCAGACCATGCAGCTGGTCGATTCCGCGCGGTCCTCGCGCGCGCCCGTGGTCAAAACCGCCGACGTGCTCGCAGTGCCGTTTACCATTATTTCGCTGGTTATCGGCATCGCTGCATGGATTGCTTCCGGCACCCCGGAACGCTTCGCGCAGGTGCTCGTGCTGGCCACGCCCTGCCCGCTGCTCATCGCCGCGCCGGTGGCGTATATGGCCGGAACCGGACGGCTTGCGAAGGCCGGGATTCTGACGAAAACGCAGGAAGTCCTGGAAAATCTCGGCAAGGTCTCGCATATTTTCTTCGATAAAACCGGCACGCTTACGGTCACCAGGCCGCAGGTCGTGCGGGTCGACGTGCCGGACGAGGCGCGCAGGCGGTTGCCGGATTTGCTGGGACTTGATGGGGCTGAAGCCGGAGTCGGACTTAAACCGGAATCGGAAGTTGAACTTGAATCGGAAGTTGAACCGGAAGCCGAACCGAAATCCGCGAGTAAACCCAGATCGGATTCAGGGCTCTCACACCCGGACTCGCGCTCGCAACGGGACCTATATAATAAGGACACCTATATAAAGGACATCATCGTGGAACTCGCCGCAGTGGTGGAGACGTATTCGGTGCACATCCTCGCGCAGGGCATCGTCGCTGCAGGGGCCGCCGCGTCCAAAAAGCTGCACAACGGCCGCACTGCTTTCCCGGTGGTCAAAGGCGTGCACGAGGATGCCGGCAATGGCGTTGAGGGCACGGTCGAGGGCCATACGGTTCGCGTCGGGCGGCTCGGTTTCGTGACGGGGGCGAGTCGGAACAGCGAAGGTTCGTTTGCCAAGTCGACGTTGCCTAATCGTGCTGACGATACGGCAAGTACTGCCGGCAGAGTCAACGTTGCTGCCAAAACCTCCGGTACAGATAATCCCGAACAGGTAGACCATGCTGGTATCGGTTCGCGAGGCAGTCGAGATAATAGAAAGGACACCGAAAACGCGTTGGCCGATAACGGAAGTTCTTTTATCTCGCGAACGGCCGGTGCCCGTGATTTCGTTTCGGGCGACCAAGCCGGAAACGATCCTTGCGGCCATAGGGGCGGGAATGAAGCCATTTCAGCGGATAGCCGAGATAAGAAAGATTCAACGTCTGATGTGAGCGGGAGTCCGTGTAAGGAACCGTATAGAGGTCAGGAGTTTCCAGCCTCGCAATTCAAAGCGCGCGCGGCCGATGAAATGGCGGCGTACGTTTCGATTGACGGAATCCTCGCCGCATGTATCGTGCTGCGTGACGTGCCGCGCAGTAATGCCCGTGAATCGTTGCAGCGTCTGCGCTCCTTGGGTGTGGATGCGGTGACCATGCTGACCGGGGATTCCCGTGCGTCCGCCGATGTGATCGCTGCGGAAGTGGGCATTGACGACGTTCGCGCCGACCTGTTGCCGCAGGATAAGGTCTCGGCGGTCAAGGCTGTTTCACATGAAGCGTTGCGGTACCCTTCGACAATCGAGGCGTTCCTCGACCGGCTTTCCGGGCAGCCCAAGCCTCGCCCGATTTCGGTGATGGTCGGCGACGGCGTCAACGACGCCCCGGTGTTGGCCGCGGCCGATATCGGCATTGCCATGACGGACGGCACCTCTACTGCCGCCTCGCAAACCGCGCAAGTGGTCATCATGAACGACGACATCGCCGACGTGCCGCGCGCCGTCGCCATCGCCCGCCAGACCAAGCGCACCATGCTGCAGGCCGTGGTCACCGGCCTCGGGCTGGCGCTGGTCTGCATGGTCGCCGCCGCGTTCAACCTTATTCCCGTCGTCGTCGGTGCATTCACCCAGGAGGCCATCGACGTGGTCTCGATCCTTTGGGCCCTGACTGCCCTGCGTGAACGGGATGTATAAGAAGAACACCTGCTTTTGCGTGTTGATATGTTCGTGTGCTTGAACTGAAGGCGCTAAATATATGCCGTTAAAATGTGAAAGACCTGCAAAATCCACATTTTATTGGCATCTTGGTGCACCAAGTTCCCATATTTTCGTAGTTTGGCTGCGGAATTGCCATAAAAACGGCATCTTGGTGCACCAAGAATAGGTGTTTTCGTAACTTTGATGGGGGAATTACCGTAAAAACGGCATCTTGGTGCACCAAGATGGCTCAATAACGCAAAATTCACAATTTGATTAGGGGACAGCGGCTGCTGGTATAGGCGTGACGGTAGGCTGGTAACGGCGAAATAACGCGAATCTCGGGAGGTTAGTATGCCTGGAATTGTTCTGATTGGTGCTCAATGGGGAGATGAAGGCAAAGGCAAGGCGACCGACCTCATCGGCACGAAAGTCGACTATGTCGCGCGTTTCAACGGCGGCAACAACGCGGGCCACACCGTCGTCGTCGGCGACGAGACCTATGCGCTGCACCTGCTGCCCAGCGGTGTGGTGAACCCACACGTCACGCCGGTCATCGGCAACGGCGTCGTGGTTGACCCAGAGGTGCTCTTCGAGGAGATCGACGGCCTTGAAGCCCGCGGCGTGGACTGCTCCAAGCTGCGCGTCAGCGAATCCGCGCAGGTCATCGCGCCGTATCACCGAGTCATCGACAAGGTGACCGAGCGCTTCCTCGGCAAGCACAAGATCGGTACCACCGGCCGCGGCATCGGCCCGGCCTACGCCGACAAGATCAACCGTGTGGGTATCCGCGTGCACGACCTCTTCGACGCCGACCGTCTGCGCGACAAGGTGGAGGCGAGCCTGCACCAGAAGAACCAGATGCTCGTCAAGCTTTACAACCGCCGTCCGATTGACGTCGACGAGACCACCGACGAGCTGCTGAAGCTCGGCGAACGCCTGAAGCCCTACGCCACCAACACCTCGCTGCTGCTGAACAAGGCGATTGCCGACGGCAAGACCGTGCTCTTCGAGGGCGGGCAGGCCACGATGCTCGACGTTGACCACGGCACGTATCCGTTTGTCACCTCTTCCAACCCGACCGCCGGCGGCGCCTGCACCGGCACGGGCGTCGGCCCCACCAAGATCGACCGCGTCATCGGCGTGGCCAAGGCGTACGTCACCCGCGTGGGCGAGGGCCCGTTCCCCACGGAGCTGCTGGACGATTCCGGCGAATGGCTGCGCGCGCAGGGCCATGAGTTCGGCGTGACCACCGGCCGTCCGCGTCGTTGCGGCTGGTTCGATGCCGTCGTCACCCGCTACGCCACGCAGGTCAACGGCCTGACCGACATTGTGCTCACCAAGCTCGACGTGCTCACCGGCCTCAACGAGATTCCGATCTGCGTCGCCTACGATGTCGACAACGGCGATGGCACCCATACTCGTTACGACGATATGCCTATCGACCAGGAGGCGTTCGCCAACGCCAAGCCCGTCTACGAGACCATGCCCGGTTGGACTGAGGACATCTCGAAGGTGCACAAGTTCGAGGACCTGCCGGCCAACACCCAGGCCTACGTCAAGCGCCTCGAGGAGATTTCCAACTGCCGCATCTCCGCTATCGGCACCGGTCCACAGCGCGACCACATCATCGAGGTGCGCTCGCTCGTCGACTGAGGCAGTGACGCTGACGAAAAAAGTGCATTTTAGGATTGCTAAAGTGCACTTTTTACGTTGTGGTGTGCGAAAAGTGCGTTTTGGGCATGCTAATTCGCACTTTTTACGTTGTGGTGTGCGAAAAGTGCGTTTTGGGTTTGCTAATTCGCACTTTTTGCACTGAGACTGGAATGAGTGGCTCTGTTTGCTCGGGAGAGGATTGGCAACAAATGGCAACGGTGGGCATATCGCGGCGCAGCCAGTGGATTGTGGCGGCGCGCGCGGTGGTCTGCGGCCTGATTGCCGGGGTGCTCGTCACCTGCTACCGCCAGGGCATCGAATGGGGCACGCAGTTCGCGCGCTGGATGTACCCGCAAATCCGCAGTAATCCGTGGTTTATCGCGCCGTGGGCGCTCGCGGCCGTGCTCGTCGGTCTCTTCGTCGCCTGGCTGGTCCGGCTCGAGCCGATGGCGTCCGGCAGCGGCATCCCACAGGTCGAGGGCGTGGTGCGGCTGGGGCTGAAAATGCGAGCGGGCATCGTACTGATTGTCCGGTTCGCCGGCGGTCTGCTCTGCGGCATGTTCGGCCTCTCGCTCGGCCGCGAAGGCCCCTCGATTCAGATCGGTGCCGCCGCGAGCCAAGGCACGACGCAAATAATGAGAAGGTTCTGGTATAAAGGCGGAGCCGTCGCGGATTCAGCTGATGCAGACGGTTTGGATTCCGTGAATATGGACGTGCGCAATAAAACGAGCGTCAATAATAGTGGTATTCATGTCGATAGTGCCGGTCGTCAACCATCCGATAGCGATTTTTCGCTGAAACCCCGCCGTCGCGCAAACGGCCATGACGGCGCGGGCGGCTCCAAAACCGCTGAAACGAACATTCTCATCACCGCCGGTGCCGCCGCCGGCCTTTCCTCAGCGTTCAACGCCCCGCTTTCCGGCATGATGTTCGCGCTGGAAGAGGTCCATCACAACTTCTCGCCGGCCATCCTGCTTTCGGCCGCGGCCGCCTCGCTTTCCGCCGATTTCGTCTCGAAATACTGGTTCGGCCTGAAGCCGGTGCTCGACTTCGCGCGCCTGACGCAGCTGAGCCTGCCGCAGTATTGGTGGATGCTGCCGCTCGGCCTTGTTGCCGGCCTCGTCGGCGTAGCGATGAACAAGCTGCTGCTCGGCTTCCAGACGCTATATAACAAACTGCCGTGGTGGTCGCGTCCGATGATTTCGCTGGCCGTCGCGTTGCCGGTCGGCATCTTCCTGCCGCAGGTTCTGGGCGGCGGCGAAAGCCTGATCGGCTTCGCCGAGCGTGCGACCGACGGCATCGCGTTCCTAGCAATTCTGTTGGCCGTCAAAATGCTCTTCACCTCCACCAGCTTCGGTAGCGGTGTGCCCGGCGGAATCTTCATGCCGATTCTCGCGGTCGGCACGCTCACCGGTTCCATTTGCGGCGTCGCGCTTCACGCCATCGAAATCAACGGCAGTCCGCTGGTGCCCGCCAGCGTCATCCCGCTGTTCGCCGTCTGCGCGATGGCCGGTGCGCTCACGGCGTCCGTCAAGGCGCCGATGACCTCGATCCTGCTGACCGTCGAGATGAGCGGTACCCTAATGCACATGCTCCCGGTCGCCGCGTGCAGCTTCATCGCCCTGCTGGTCTCAGACCTGGCCGGCACCAAACCGATCTACGACGCCCTCCTCGGCCGCTATATAGCCGGCCATACGGAGCAACTGCCCAAAAACGTCATTTCGACGATTCTAGACTGAACGCGGCTACTTGAGTCTGTCATATTATTATTTAGTCATTTATCAAATATTTGTATGAATATATCGGCAGACAGGTGTAATCTGTATCACGTAATCTATCCCAATCCAGTGAGTCTGGATGAGAAGAAGGGAACAATATGGCAAAGAAGAGATATGCCATTGTCGCATCGTTCGCGGCGGCGTGCATGATGATGGCCGGTATCGGCGTCGGCTCGGCAAGCGCGGCTGAGACGCCGACGGCCAAGGATGCACCTGCTGCCACGCAGCAGACGCAGTCCGTCAGCAAAGACGCGGCGCAGAGCAGCGATGCCAAAGTCGATGCGAACGCGACGACTGCCGATTCGTCCAATAAGAGCGATGCCACGGCGCAGGCCAAGCCGCAAACGCAGGCTCAGCCCAAGGCTCAGGCCCAGTCCGAGCAGAAGCCGTCCGCACAGCCCCAGCCGGCCGTGCAGCCGCGCGAGACCCCGTCCAGCAGCAGCGATGGCGTGGGTGTCAGCGGCATCAAGATCACCGATGTGAAGGTCACCGACGTCGGTGCCCACACCGCGAACCTCAGCTTTGATTATCAGATTACGTGGCCTAATGGCCATCCCGCCAATCATCCGATTGACGGCGAGACCGATCGTATCGCTCCGATCATTTCCTTCACCAACGTCACCAGCATGACCGCGCGTTCGGCCAAGGGCGGGTGCACGCAATACAAGGATCCGACGACGCATCAGACCACTACGAACTGCCGTGCTTTCAGCGGATACAATCCGGGCAAACTGGATATCGATCACAATGATGCGCACATTGACGATAATATGACCGCTCAGACGTATGCGCAGGACTACGGTTCGCACTATGTGGGCGACTATTCCAACGCTGACTCGGTTTTCGACGGACAGGGGCAGCAGTTCACCCGTTACGGTTTCTCCAATGCCGATTACAAGTTCGGCTATCCTTACGACGCCTCCAAGAAGACCGGTCATTTCGACATGTCGTTGATCGGCCTTGAGCCGGGCACTCACTATGAGAATCAGAACGTGAACGCCAACGGCCAGGACCTCACCTATGCCGATCCTTACGTCATGCTCGATGAGCACGCCAAGGAGCTCGTGGCCCAGGGCAAGAAGGATCAGACCGTCAACACCCACATCATGCAGCTGCTTGTCGGCGTCGAGTATATGGACTTCTACGATCAAGGCAACGGCGTGTCGTACACGGAAGGCGTTCCGTCCGGCAATTTCGTCCAGATTCCCGCCTTCACCACCAAGGCTGCGCCGACAGCGCCTGCGTCCGGCGACCTCAACGATGGCAACAAAGGCGATGTGTCCGCGCCGAGCAACCCCGTGGCCGGTTCGCCGTCGCGTATCTATATCCACAACCTTTCCGAGGCGTGCAAGGCCGGTGCCGACGATACCGCCGATTCCAAGCCTTCCTGCTTCTGGGCTGGTTACATCTATTCCGACCCGACCCAGCTGACCGATCCGTCCGGCGCTCCGTACCTTACCGTGAAGAGCGACGACAAGGGCTACTACGTCGAGCCGCTGCTGCCGAGCGACAAGACCGGCGTGCACAAGATCGCGTTGCTCGACGAGAACGGTGCGCTCGCTGGCTGGACGACGGTGAACATTGCCACGCCGCCCACCCCTCCGTCCGGCAGCAATCCGACTGATCCGGCCGCAGGCAAGACCGGCAACAAGGCCGATAACGGCAAGAAGCTCGCGAATACGGGTGCTTCGGTGGACTACGTTGCGCTCGCTGCCGCCGCGTCGTTGACGCTGGCCGCCGGTGTCTCGCTGGCTCGCCGCCGTCGCGCATGATTGCGTGACTGTATGAGGCGATAGCCGCCGGCCGTTGATATTGCGGTCGGCGATTGATACATACAGAATTCCCGGGAATCGATGTCCATCTGATCGGTCCCGGGAATTTTGTATGCGTTATGGCCCGATGGGTTTTACGGATGGTTGAAACCGATCCGTCACAACCCGTCGGCCGGTTTGCACTATACGGCCGTTTCTGCAATCTTTACCACAAACCGAGCAGTTTCCACCAAAGGGTGCCGACGCCGGCGTAGATGACGAGGTTGACGAGGCTGACGATGAAGCCGGTCTTCCACCATTCCTTCTGGCTGACGTAGCCGGTCGAGAAGTAGATCGACGCGGTGCCGGTGCCGTAATGGGTCGTGCCGGGGGAGACGCAGGTCAACAGGCCGAGCAGCATGGTCGCCACGATCGGCGGCACCCCAAGCGAGACCAGGATGAGCGCGAACGGAATGAAGAACGTCTGTACGTGGACGAGCACGCTGGTGAGCAGGTAGTGCACGTAAAGGTAGAGCAGCACGATGACCACGATGGCCAACCATGCCGGGATTCCCGCCACGCTTGCGGTGAGCACTTTCTTGATCCAGCCGACCACGCCGGTCTCGTTGAGGTAGTCGGTGACGCCGATGAGCGGCGCGAGCCACAGCAGGATGTTCCAGCCCTGCTTTTCGGCGAAGACGTCGTCAAGGTCGATGACGCGCAGGATGAGCAGGACGGTCAGGCCGAACAGGGCGATGAGCGTGTTGTCGAGCTTGGTGACCGACGAGGTGCCCCAGAGGATGACGACCAAAACGAACGCGGTGATCATCAGGTACTCGTTGATGGCCATTTTCGGCATCTTTTTCAGCGCGTCCTGGGCGGTTTTGTGAACGACGGAGAGGTCGGCGCTCTGGCTTTCCGGGTGATGAATGGCGAGGATGACAATCGGCACCACCACGGCCGCGAGCAGCGTGGGCACACTGGCGTAGGCGAACCATTGGAACCATGAGATCGTGATATGGAAGGTGCTGGCGGCCATACTTGCCACCAGCGGATTCGTGGCCATCGAGGTGAGGAAGAGCCCGCCGATGATGAGGTTCAGGTGGAAGGTGGCCAGCGTAAGGAACGAACTGACTGAGCGCTTGCCCGGGTCTTTCGGCTCGTCAAGCGCTTCGACCAGCGACTGGTTGATGGGGAAGAGGATGCCGGCGCCGCGCGCGTTGGTGTTGGGGATGACCGGCGCCAGAATGAGGTCGCAGATGGCCATGACGTAGGCCAGCGCCAGCGGACTGCGGCCGAAATGCGCGATGAGCCAGTAGGCCATGCGTGCGCCGAGATTGGTTTTGCGGAAGCCGATGGCCATGAAGAACGCGAAAAGCACGAGCCAGACCGGCCCGGACCCGAAGAACGAGATGAGCGTACCAGCGGGCATGGTGAAGGTCAGGCCCAACAACGACATCATCGTCAGCGACAGGATCGACAGCGGCGCGACGTTGAGGACGCACCCGGCCAGGAAGAAGAGCACGATGGCGAAGCTATGCCAGCCGGCGGTCTGCACATGCGCCGGAGCGGGCGTGAACCACATCGCCACCAGCCCTACGCAGCAGAGCAGAAATACGATAAGGGGGATTTTCTTTTTGGTCGAAGCTGAGGCCATGACGGAAACCACAATCCTTTCAGGGGAAGCCATATCCTGCGTGTAGCCGATTTCGCGCACGGCTTCGCAGGGCGAGGTCACTATCGAATAGCAACTAACACCATACGGCAATTAGCGTGTTATGGCCAGAGCTCAAAGGTAATACGTTAAAGGTTTGTAGTAAGGAGTCGGCGTCGGGAGCGCGGTTTAGCGGCGCTCGCGCACGGCCAGCGTCACCATCGAAACGCTGGTGAGCTTGCTGCCCATCCGCACCTCCACGCGCCAGGTCTGCGTGGTCCGGCCGACGAAATCCGGGGTGGCGGTGGCCGTGAGCGTACCCGAGGAAACAGGGCGGAAATGGTGGGTCGAGATGTCGACGCCGACGGGCACATGAGCCTTGTCGAGACGCGCCAAAGCGCCTAAACTCGCGGCTTCTTCGGCGAGCACGGCGTTCACCCCGCCGTGCAGCGCGCCGAACGGCTGGAGCAGGTTTTCGGTGACCGGCAGGGTCAGAATGACCTTCGAGCCGGAAATTTCCTGTTGGCGTATTCCCAGATAATTGGCAAGTGACATCAGACTGGACCTCGTTTCTGCGCGGCAAGGAAACCGTGCGTGGCGTATGAACCGTGCGTGGCTTGGTTGGGCGGAAAGCGAAACCGGCAGTCCAACGATTGACCAAAACGGAACCGAAACCGTAAGGTGAAGCGCAGCACATTCATAGCATACAGCGGCTTGGATGCGGTAGGGTGAAATGAACCATGAAGGAGAGGCAATGACAAGCGACCAAACCTTTGAGACCGTCAAGGAGTATGACGAAATACTCTTCGAACGGCTCAATCATATAGCCAAAATCACCATCAACCGGCCGGAGAAGCGCAACGCGTTCACGCCGAAGACCATCGAGGAGCTGATCGACGCCTTCACCATCTGCCGCGACGACGCGACGGTCGGTGTCATCATCTTCACCGGCGCGGGCGACCTCGCGTTCTCGTCGGGCGGCGACCAGGGCGTGCGCGGCAACGGCGGTTACGTCGGTTCCGACCACGTCGCGCGCTTGAACGTGCTCGACCTGCAGCACCTCATCCGTATCATCCCCAAGCCCGTCATCGCGATGGTGCGCGGCTGGTCCGTGGGCGGCGGCAATGTGCTGCAACTGGTCTGCGACCTGACAATTGCGGCCGACAACGCCAAATTCGGCCAGACCGGACCCAAGGTCGGCAGCTTCGACGCGGGCTACGGCTCCGGCCTGCTCGCCGACGTCATCGGCCAGAAGCGCGCGAAGGAAGTCTGGTTCCTCGGCCACTTCTACACCGCCGAGGAGGCGCTGCAGATGGGCTGGATCAACAAGGTCGTGCCGCTGGCCGACATTGAGGACGAGACCATCAAGTGGTGCCGCGAGCTGCTGACCAAGTCGCCCATGGCCCTTCGCTTCATCAAGGCCTCCATGAACGCCGCGACCGACGGGCTCGCCGGCCTGCAGCAGTTCGGCGGCGACGCGACCATGCTCTTCTACACCACCGACGAGGCCAAGGAGGGCCGCGACGCCTTCAACGAGAAGCGCACGCCGAATTTCGACCAGTTCCCGAAGTTCCCGTGATCGAGGGCGGGCTGCGGCTTGTGATTGTAGACGCTCTGCGGCCCATGTCGTGTGCAAAAAGTGCGTTTTAGCACTGCTAATTCGCACTTTTTGACCTGTCAGGTGTAAAAAGTGCGTTTTAGCGATGTCAGTTCGCACTTTTCGCACTTTGATGTGAAAAAAGTGATAGTTGCGAGGGCTGCTGATGGATAACTGGGTGCTGAAACGGGCAGAGTTGACACCGGACCGGCTGGCGGTGGATGACGGCGAGACGCGCTGCACCTTCCGGGAGGTGTTCGAACGGGCCAGGGCCCTGGGCGCGGTGCTTGATCGGTTCGGGGCGTTCAAGACGCGGAATGTCGCGCTGGTTTCCGACAACGACCTCCGTGGTTACCTGATGGCCGTCACCCTACTGCTGTATGGCAAGACGGTGGTCTGGCTCAACAAGCGTCTGACCAATGACGAGCTTGCCCGGCAAATGAGCGACGCCGAAGTCGCCTGCTGTCTTAAGGATGACAGTTTGCCTGTTGACCTGTTGAGTGACAAGGCATCTGGCGAGACCGGCGTCCGTGTGCTGAGTTTTGATCAGGTGTTCGCCGAAGCCGGCAGATTGAAGGCCGATGGCCTCCATTCCAGCTCAGTTGGTGCCGATGCAACGTTCAATTTTGAGGCTGGCGCCGGTGGCGTGGTACCCGGTGACCCTTATGGGGGCGTGGCCGAAGCCGGAATCGTGGACAATAATGGCGTGGATGTTCACGGCGCGACCGGCGTTGTTGATGTTGCCAGCGTTGTCGGGGTGGGCATCGGCGAATCTGATGTCGAAGGTTTGGATGCTGCGGCTGCGGCGATTCCGAGGGAATTCGCCGACGACCAGGTGGTCAGCGTCATGTTCACCTCCGGGTCGACAGGCGCTCCGAAAGGCATTCAGCAGACCGTGCGCAACCACTTCACCTCGGCGACGAGCGTGGCGCTCAACCTCGGTACCAGCCCGTGTGACGAGTGGCTGTGCGCCGTGCCGATTTTCCATATCAGCGGTTATTCCATCATCCTGCGCGGCCTGATTTTTGGCGTCACGGTGCGGTTGATGAATCATTTTGACGCTGGTGAGATGGAGCGGATCCTGACCGACGAGCCGGTGACATGGGTCTCGGTGGTGCCCACGATGCTCAAGCAGCTGGTGCCCGTCCATGAGCGGCGCATGTCGGTCGACGATGGCTTTAGCAGCGTGCCAGGTGCGGTGTCGGTCGCGACGCCGGATTCGACATCGGTTGGGGTGGCGGGCATGGAGTCAAGCTCGGTTGCGGAAACTATATCTGGCGGGGTGACGGACACGGTTTCCGGCTTATCGTCAGATATGATGTCGGGCGCGACGCGGAATGCCATGTCAGATACGGCATCTGCGCCGATGGCGAAAAAACAGGCAGCGGGCGCATTGAAAGAGATGGCTCCAACAAGGTTGTTGCCAGCCGATTTCGGCTATTCGCCGGCATTCAAGGGCTTCATTCTGGGCGGTGAAAAATCCGACCTCGCGCTGCTGAAGCGATGCCACAAGCTGGGCATGGTGGTCGTGCGTTCGTACGGCATGACCGAAACCTGTTCGCAAATCGTTGGCACCGGCACGGCCGACGGCGCGCGCAAGCTGCTTTCCAGCGGCAAACCGTACTTCACCACCTCGCTGAAACTGGCCGAACGGACCGATGAAATCCTCATCAAAACCGACGCGCTGACCCCGGGCTACCTCAACCGGCCGGGGGCACTGGAGGCCAAGAAGACCGCGGACGGCTGGTACAAGACCGGCGACGTCGGCCATTTCGACGCCGACGGTTACCTCTACGTCGACGGCAGGCTCGACAACATGATGATTTCCGGCGGTGAGCATGTTTTCCCCGAGGAGGTCGAGCGGGTTTACGCGGATTGCCCCGGCATAAGCGAGATTGCCGTCACCTCTGAGCCCGACGAAACGTGGGGCGAAGTGCCGGTGGCGTACGTGGTGTGCAAAAGCGGCAAACGACAGGACGGGTCTGTGCCGAAAGAAGCCGGTGCTGTCGATGCCGCCGCGGTGGAGTCGGAGTCTGCGTTTGGGGCCGAGTCCGATAAAGCCATTGCGCGTACGGTTTTACCGGCCTCCGCCGCCGAGGCCTTCCGCGAGTTCGGCCGCGCGCGTCTGGCGCATTACAAAGTTCCGAAGCGCTTCTATCGCGTCGATTCCCTGCCCAAGACAAGCACCGGCAAAGTGCGCCGCTTCCTATTGGGGAAGGGCAACGCAGCCGACGAAAGCTAACCGGCGTTGCTGCTAGTGTGGAACCAGTGAGCGAGGAGGTTTCTATGAGTGGTGAGTATGTTTTGGGGTCGACGGGTGCAGCCATCGCGGGCGTTGTCGTGCTGATAATCGTTCTGCTCGCGGTCGGCGGCGTGATTGTCTATCTGCGTCATCGCTCGATGTCGGTGAACGGCGGGGCTGACACGGCAGATACCGCTGAGCCGGCTGCGGGTGGTTCCGGTCTGGCTGCATCTCCGGAAGACGGCGGAACCGGAACCGGTGTCTCGGATTCGTCTGCCGATGCCGTTGATGCCGTCGAAACCGCTGGCGTTGCTGATAGTACTGGCACTGTTGCCGCTGATTCCGCTGCCGATGACGGCGATGACAATGCCGATAATGACGTGGCAGAAGTCTAGGCTGATAAGCGAATCCGCGTCGCGATGGCAGAGCCGCAGTGGCAGTGTCGTAATAGGCGCTTTTACGTGTGGTGACTAGATAACGTGTCCGAATAATGGACAGCCCGGTGACGGATTCGCGTTGCCGGGTCTATGGTAACTGACTAAACGGGTCACGAACCCGAAAGAACTCGGTAAATGCGAGAGGAGGACGCCATGAGGAACGGAATGATGAACGTAGCTGCACAATCGGCACGAATTATTAGCCCGTCTTCGTTGGCGGCCTGATTTTCCACATTCAGCTTGAGCCCCGCCAATGAAGGCAGGGCAAGCAAGCGAATCGTTCGGTCGAACGAATAGCGATATCAACAATATCGAAACGTATAGCTTTCTGAGCCCTGCAATCAAGCGCAGGGTTCTTTTGTTATCGCGCCCCAAAAGGTCACCGCGGTAGTGCCGCAAGAACGTATACGAACAAATACAACAAATACAACGAATACAACTCAATACTCGATAACTCAAACCAAGCAACGCTCAAAACCGGTTACGCGACCAGAATCCAGCCAGTTTTAACGGCAAAGATTCCAGATCGTCCGCCCGCGAGGCGCCGAACGCAACGCTGAGAGAACGCAGGCCGTGGGCGGGAGAGCGGCGGAAGAGCGACGAGAGAACGAATGAAGCAGTTATCGGTGCAGGAAGCACCAGAGGAGAGCATTATGACAACAGTCGACACAGCGGCTGGGAACGGCAGTACAAGCGCCACCGGTGGCAACGGCAACGGCGGGTCCAGCACCGCGGCGGCCGAACGCAAGGCGAAACTTCAGGCGATGGCGCACGATTCGGTGGGCACCGTCATCGCCGCCTCGATGGTCGGCACGGCCATTGAATTCTACGATTTCTACGCGTACGGCACCGCTTCGGCGAACTATTTCCCGAAGATCTTCTTCTCCGACAAGACCAACCCGACCGTGGCGCTTCTGGTCAGCCTCCTGACCTTCGGCATCGCCTTCGTCGCCCGCCCGCTCGGCTCGCTGATCTTCGGCCACTTCGGCGACCGTATGGGCCGCAAGACCACGCTGGTGGTCAGCCTGATGACCATGGGCATCGCCACGTTCCTCATCGGCTGCCTGCCGACATACAGCCAATGGGGCCTGCTCGCGGTCTTCGTGCTCTGCCTCTGCCGCTTCATCCAGGGCATCGGCCTCGGGGGCGAATGGTCGGGCGCGGCGCTAGTCGCCACCGAAAACGCCCCGGCCAACAAGCGCGCGCTTTACGGCTCGTTCCCCGAGCTCGGCGCGCCGATCGGCTTCTTCCTCTCCAACGGCACCTACTTCCTGCTCGAATCGTTCTGCAACGAGCAGCAGATGCTCGCCTGGGGCTGGCGCGTGCCGTTCCTGCTCTCCATCGTGCTCGTCGTAATCGGCCTGGTCGTCCGCGTTCACATGGAGGAGACCCCGATCTTCCGCCTCGCGCAGGAACAGAAGAAGACCGTCAAGTCCCCGCTCAAGGAGGTCTTCCGCACCAGCTGGCGTCAGGTGTTGCAGGCCACATTCATCGTCGCGGTCACCTACACGCTCTTCTATACGCTGGCCACCTGGTCGCTGGCGTGGGGCACCAAGACCAAGGCGGAGGGCGGCGGCGGCCTCGGCTTCACCAACCGCGAGTACCTGCTGATGCTCATGGTCGCCATCTGCGTGTTCGCCGCGTTCATCGTGCTCTCGTGCGTCTACGCCGACAAGCTGGGCCGTCGCCGCGTGCTGATGTTCTCCGCGGTCGCGCTGGTCGTCTTCTCGTTCGTCTTCCCCTACCTGCTGATGGGCCACCGCAACTTCGCCGAGATCATGGTCTTCCTGTGCGTCGGCTTCGCTCTGATGGGCATCGCGTTCGGCCCGGTCGGCGCGATCCTGCCCGAGCTGTTCAGCGCCAACGTCCGCTACTCCGGCTCCGGCCTGGGCTATAACCTCGCCGCCATCGTCGGCGCCGCCTTCGTCCCGACCGTCGCCACCTGGCTTTCCTCGCACTGGGGCGTGCGTTCCGTCGGCCTTTACATGGCCGTGATGGCGCTGTGCTGCCTGGTCGCCCTGCTCACCTGCAAGGAGACCAAGGACACCGACTTCACCGCGTGACCGTGGTGAACGCTCAACATTATTCATAACCGAATACCGATAACTGAATAGCAAGAACAATAACAATATAAGGATGTGAAGCCGGCTCAAGATCCGGGATAATTGTTGCAAATAACTGTTCGATAATTGGACGGCGGCGTGGTTAGCACTGTGACCGGCGTTACAATGAACAGTTAACGGGACAAAATCCCTTTTTGATCAAGAGCCAGTTTCTAGGCCTCGGCAGGCAAAGTGCCTGATTTCGGGGCAAATAATAATAAATTATGCAAGGAGTGCATATTATGGCAGCACAAATCTGGTACGAAGACGACGCTGATCTTTCCGTTCTCGATGGCAAGAAGGTCGGCATCATCGGTTACGGCTCGCAAGGTCACGCTCACGCGCTGAACCTGCGCGACTCCGGTGTGGACGTCGTCGTCGGTCTGCGGCCTACCTCCAAGTCCGTTGAGTACGCCAAGGAGCAGGGACTCGAGGTCATGTCCGTTGCTGATATGGCGAAGGTTGCGGACATCATTATGTTCCTGGCTCCTGATCAGTATCAGGGCACGATCTATAAGGAAGAGGTCGAGCCCAACATGAAGCCCGATGCGGCGCTCGCGTTCGCGCACGGCTTCAACATCCGTTACGGTTACATCAAGCCGGGCAAGGGCCACATGACCTTCATGGTCGCTCCGAAGGGCCCGGGCCACATCGTCCGCCGTGAGTACGTTGCCGGCCGCGGCGTGCCGGTGGTCGTCGCCTGCGAGAACGACGACAAGGGCGACGGCTGGGCCATCACCCTCGCTTATGCCAAGGCTCTGGGCGCCCTGCGCGCCGGCGCCATCAAGACCACCTTCAAGGAAGAGACCGAGACCGACCTCTTCGGCGAGCAGGACGTGCTCATGGGCGGCGTCAACCACTTGGTCGAAACCGGCTTCGAGGTGCTGACCGACGCCGGCTACCAGCCGGAGATCGCCTACTTCGAGGTCTGCCACGAGCTGAAGATGCTCGTCGACCTGATGAACGAGGGTGGCCTGAACAAGGCCCGTTGGTCCTGCTCCGACACCGCTCAGTACGGCGACTTCACCTCGACCGTCATCGACGAGCATACCCGCCACAACATGGAGCATCAGCTCCAGCGCATTCAGGACGGCTCGTTCGCGAAGGAATTCATGGACGACCAGGCCGCCGGCGCCCCGCGCTTCAAGGAGCTGCAGCAGAAGTACAGCCACGAACGCATCGAGACCGTTGGCCCGAAGCTTCGTTCGATGTTCTCCTGGCTCAAGGGCAAGGCCGCGGACGCCGACGAGAACGAGTCCTTCAACGGCGACATCGCCCGTACGCAGGTACAGGAGTAATTCGGCTAGTTGATATAGACGGTCTTGCACCGTCCGTCGGGTCCGCCGGCGAGAGATAGAGGGTAAAGGTTGCCATCGGGTTTCGGTCCGGTGGCAATTTTGTTGTTCCTTAGGTTGTTGTCGCGTAATAGCTGCCAAATGCATAATCTCGTGAATAATCGCAGAAAAATGCATAATATTCTTCGTCAAAGATGATAGATGCCGTTCGAAACTGAAGTAGATGGATGCGGCGAGTCCGTTTCGGGGTTCGTTTTGTGCAATGCGGCATGAAACGAAAGCGGCTTCAAGCCGGTTTTCTGGATCGCGACGGATTGCGGCTTGTAATGCGCAATACGACACATCATTACGCGCAGTGAACACCGTCTTAGGCACTGGAATCATGGGGATATGGACAGGTCGCTCGCTCATTTCACGCATGGGGCATTTCGTGATTTGGCGTCTATTTCGCTAGGTGAATCTTTCGTTTCGTTGTATGGCGTTTTTGAATTGTGACGGAGGCGACATTTCAATATTTGCTCTTAACCGGGGTTATATGGTTTTAAGTGCCTGAAAACTGAATAAAATCAACGGTTTTTGCATAATTAGACAAAATTATGTCAAACGATGGTCGCGCAACAAAGTATCACGAAACGCAAATTCTGGTCTTTGGTACACCGTGAGAAGCGGTACTCTTTTTACACATTCAGCAATCACTTGTTGAATATCTATCAATCACTTCTTACGCAAGCGGCCTGCGCGACGGGCCACCCAGGCAAGGGGCAACCAAATAAAGAGAAGGATGACAATCATGAGAAGAAGCAACCGATTCGTAGCGAGGCCGGCCCACAAGAAGTCCCGTGCCATGATTGTCGTCTCCCGTATCAAGGGCATCGTTTACAAGGTTGCCATCTTTGTGCTTGTCGCCGTGGCCGTGTTCGCGATCCTCAAGGACATGCACACCTATACGGTCGTCGAGGCGCCGCATCCGGTTTCCGCGATTTACATGCAGACCGGCTCCGAGGCTCAGGAAGGCCCGGACGCCACCATCCACGTCAACCCCGCCACCAAGCCCGAACAGGGCAATAAGGCCGGCGACACCGCCGACTCCAAGGTTCAATCCGCCGCTTATGCGGCAAGCGTTGCCGAAGCCGAGACGGTGACGACGACATATCTCGTTGCCTGACGCTGCGGTTACCCGGCCGCCTGCATGGTTGCGCTTGGCGCCGGGTCTATAACGTCGGTAACAACAGTGATTTGATTTTTAGTTGATTGTTAAGTTGCCTCCCGATTCGTGAACTAACGGATCGGGAGGCAACTTTTTTATAGGCGACGGGGCGAGGGAGCGATGAGGCAACGAAGCGACGGACAATAGGGCGTCAATAAGGTAGCGGTTCGTTGGCCGTTTGGGCGATGCGGCAAGAAGGTCAATGGATTTTTGCAGTGCCAGTCGCGTCGCTTTTGCGGTTTTCTTTTCCGTGCATCGGTCATAAGCAAGCGTCGTGCGTGGTGTGTCGAAGGTGACGCCACCAGTAATCCTTTGTTTTCAAAAGGTTTGCGCATTCATTGTGGGTTGTTGTGTATTGCACGGAAAGTCCAAACAAAAACGTAATATAAGTCACAATGCGTACAGAATGTGGCATTATGTGTCGTTTATTGTGTCATAAAGGCGGATTGGGGAAAGAATGAAACGATTTTTGTATCGCGCTATCGGGTTGCTGGCTTGCGCGGCGACGTTGCTCGGAGTCTCGGTAGCCGCCGACGCCGCCGGGACCGCGGAAACGGCGGAAACGCAAACCGGCAGCAGCGAGACAAGCGCCTCCGCGCCGCAGCAGAAGAGTGAGCCTGCGAGCAACGCTGTGAATGCCAAGAGCGAAAACGGCAATGATCTGGATGTCAGGAAGTTGGAGATCAAGAAGGTGGATTCCTGCCCTGCTTCCTCCAATCCTGCGACGGATCCCGCATCGATCTACATGGATGCCAAGGACCCGTTGGTCGCGCATGTGTGCCCGGGCATTATCACCGATGAATCGTATGAAATCAATGATATCTATCATTCGCTCTACAATTCCTTGTCCGACGTTCTTGACGACGAAAGGGCGCAGGATCACAGTCATAGTTACTACCCAAGCGATGATGCGAACAGTTTGTCCCATAAAGTGACGCGCGTCGTGTTCGATGACCCCGCCCATACCGCTTTGGTCGGCGATGTCAGCAATGAGTTCGAGGACTTGACGAGCGTCGTATCTTTTGACGGCATCAATGATATCGACACGAGCCGTGCGACCAATATGGACGCTCTGTTCCACGACGATATCTCACTGACTTCTCTTGATATCCACTCATGGAAGACCGGCAACGTGAGGGGCAACACCTGCGCCGGTATGCAATATATGTTCGAAGGCACCCCCTCTTTGACTTCGCTGGATTTGCATACGGGGCCGAACGGTGAGTGGGATGTTTCCGGCGTGACGAGCATGATGGAGATGTTTGATGGACTCTACGACACTTGGAGGCATCCTGATAAGCATGAACGTCTGAAGACCATCGACATTACCGGATGGGACACCAGCAACGTCGAAGACATGGAGATGATGTTTGCTTACAGGCCTCTCCTCACTGAAATCAAGGGCGTGGGCCAGTTGAAGGTAACCAAGGTCCGGAGGTTCAGGTTTATGTTCGGTCAAGACCATTCGTTGACCGACATCGATATCTCCGGTTGGGAGCCGACCCATAATTATCCATGGGACGATGGCCCCGACTCCGATCACATCTTCGAAGGCACGAAAATCACTTCGCTGGATCTGAGCGGCTTCCGCGGCGGCCCCTTCTGGGGCGGTATGGAGGGGCAGTTCCCCATGGGCGTGAAGCGGTTCACCGTCGGTCCCGACACCGTGCTGTGCAGGAATGGTGACTGGGATAAGGACAAAGACGCCAACGGCATGACCGTATGCAACTATGGTTTCAATTTTCATGTCCGTCCTGGCAGAAAATACAGCATATATGAGAGCGACGATAATCTCGACTATAACGACGAAGGCCTCGATCCTGATTACACCGGGCGTTGGGCGCAATTCCCATTGGACGACGACGGCACCGGTCTGCCACTATGGATCGGGAAGAAGGACGGTGACACCAACTACGGTCAAGATGCGGAAGACGAACTCAGCCAGCGCGTCACTAACTCCAATGTCGACCCGGCCAGCGGCATCGGCGCGGGCGTGTATGAGTGGCAGGAAAGCAGGGTGATTGTCAATTACGCGCCGAACGGCCCTCAAGGCACCACGGTTTCGTTCGACGGGACGCCCGGCAAGCTCATGCCTCAGCAGATTCAGCCTGTAGGGGACGCGGATACCAGCCTGAAGCCGAATGTCACCGTCAACCCGAAGGGCGCCTATACCGCCGATGGCTGGCGTGTGACCAGCTGGAACACGAAGGCTGACGGCACCGGCAAGTCGGTGGCGGCAGATGGCACCGGCAAGATTCATTTCCATTCCGGGCAATCCACGTTGTACGCCCAGTGGGAGAAAGTGGCGCCGCAGCCTAATCCGGGAACTAATCCCGGTACAAACCCGGGCGCGGGTACAAATCCTGGGACCAATCCGGGTACGAATCCCGGTAGTGGAACCGACACGAAGCCGGGAACTGGTTCTGACACGAAGCCGGGCAATGGTTCCGGGTCTGACTCGGGCACGAAGCCGGGCAAGAATCCGGGAACGAAACCAGGCAAGAAGCCAGGTGCCAATCCGGTAGTAAAGCCTGACCAGTCGAAGAAGCCGGGCGCGGATAAAGGCAAGTCCGATAAGGATAAGCCGGGCACGAGCGTGCCATCCGACACTTCCAATGGCTCCAAGCCTTCCGCGCCGTCTGCTCGTGCGGCAGGTACCACGCCGGTGACGGCTCTGCCATCGGTTTCGAATGTTCTGCGCCGTGCGCCTGTGGCCGCGGCTCCTGCGCCTTTGGCTGGAGGGTCTGACGCTGTTCCTGACCTGCTGAACAAGGCTCCAAGGCGCTACAAAGCGTGCCAGGTGGCGTGGGTGGCGTCCGGGGCGCCATGCCCGTCCGAGAACACCACCGCCGTCGTGTCGCCCACGCATATGCGTTCGCCGATAGGAGCATTGCTGGCCGTTCTGCTGCCGTTCCTGTTTATCCTCCTGGCGATGGCGCTCAGGCGCAAACAGGACCTGCTGCCGGTGCGTCATGCGGCCGAGTGGTCCTTCCCCCGGTGAGCGGCGCTTTCCGGTAGCGGAGGTAGTCCAGTTGCCGATAACAAGCAGGCGGCGGCATCGTTGGTGGTCTTATCGTGTGATCAGTCCACTACCGTTGCCGCCGCCTGCTCATGATTGTTGCATCGATTGCTTTATTCGTCGAGCAGCCAGTCGAGGAGGTTGAGCTGCTTGATGCCGTCGTGGTCGCCGATGCCGATACGGTCCAGCGTCAGCAGGGTCTTGGGGTGGTTGTCGTCGACGGCCTGCAGCGGCGCGAGCTCGCGGGCGAGGGTCGAAGGATCGAGCACGGTCTGCGAGACCTGGAAGTAATGGATGCCGGACTCGTCGGTGGCGCAGAAGTCAATCTCCTTGTTGCCGGTTTTACCGATCGATACGTTGCGATAACGGCGTAAAAGCTCGAGGTAGACGACGTTTTCGATGCGGTGGCCGGTGTCGCCGCCGGACTTGCCAAGGAACCAGAACCTGAATCCCGGGTCTCCGAGATAGTACTTTTCGGTCGTACGCAAATAGAACTTGCCCTTAAGGTCATATCGATCGGCGCGAAACAGCAGGTAGTTCTCGCACATCGCCACGATGTATTCCTGGACGGTGTTGCGCGAAACCGCGGTATGCTCCTGTTTCATCGTATTGGCGATGCCGTTGACGGAGGTCAGGTTGCCGACGTTGTCCGCCAGAAATGCGGCGACCGCGTTGAACGCCGGCATGTCGAGCTTGGGCCGGCGTACGGCGATATCCTTCACAAGGATGGTGTTGAAGACTCCGCCGAGGTAGTCGGCGATGCTCTGTTCGTCGTCGAGGTAGGCGGTGTAAGGCAGGCCGCCGTAGGTGAGGTAGCGTTCGAACGACTGATCGTCGGTCTCGGACTCTGGGCGCGTGCTGCGGTATTCCGCGAACGAAAGCGGGAACATATTGAGCTCGACATATCGGCCGGTGAGCAGCGTCGCCAGTTCGCTGGAAAGCAGCTTTGCGTTCGAACCGGTGATATAGAGGTCGGTGTCTTTGCGGATGTATAGCGCGTCGACGGCCTTCTCGAAGTGCTCGACGTGCTGGATTTCGTCGAAGAAGACATAGTTGAGCCCCGGCTGCAGACGCTTGACGATGTAGTCGTAGAGCGGCTTGGCCTGCGTGGGGTAGTCCTCGTCCAGACTCTCGAAGTTGATGGCGATGATGTTCTTGGGGCTGACGCCGGACTGAACGAGGTTGTTGCGGAAGATCTCGAGTATCTTGGATTTGCCGCTGCGGCGCATTCCCGTCACCACTTTGATGGGATCTTTCGCGCGCCAGCGCTCCAACCAGCTGAGATAATAAGGACGGTCTATCATCTTCATGCTCCAAACTTGTCAGTCTGTTGATACTTTTGACGAATAAACAATAAAGGTGTCAGTCTGCTGACAATTCTAGCATAAAAAATGAAAAGGTGTCAGTCTGGTGACAACTTTTGTTGGTTGGGTATGAAAGCGTCAGTCTGCTGACAACGTTTACGATATCTGATGAAAAGTGTCAACAGACTGACAGAATTATTGAGTCTTATTGGCGCGACCGGCGTTTAGCGCTCCGTGTCAGCCGCCGCCTTCTGCTC
The DNA here is from genome assembly GCF_029395515.1 of Bifidobacterium sp. ESL0764. NCBI lineage: Bacteria > Bacillati > Actinomycetota > Actinomycetes > Bifidobacteriales > Bifidobacteriaceae > Bifidobacterium > Bifidobacterium sp. ESL0764. The sequence continues at coordinate 2,168,652 of NZ_CP113919.1, read as the reverse complement.
GACCGATGCAGCCTTTTCAGCAGCCTCGGCCTGCGTCTTCAGCACCTCGGGGCGGGCAGAGCTCACGTCCATATCCTTCAAACGCACGATGTGGGTGTGGTGCGTGAACTTGAAGCCGAAGTAGAGGATGGCGACGAGAATGACGCTGAAGTAGGTGGCCAGCAGCTCGCCCCAGTTGCCGGAGGCGAAGCCCGGCAGGTCCTGTCCGCAGATCACCAGCAAGCAGAGCACGATGGCCAGAATTGGCCCGAACGGGAAGAGTTTGGCGCGGTACTTGAGCTCGGAGAGTTGGTGGCCCTGCAGCTTGAACGCGCGACGGAAGCGGAAGTGGCTTAAGGCGATGCCGATCCAGGAGATGAAGCCGGTCAGGCCGGTCGCGGTGACCAGCCACATATAGAATTTCGGGCCAAAAATACTGCTCGAGAACGCCAGCGCCTCGATGCAGAGCGTGGTGATCAGCGCCGCCAGCGGCACGCCGCGTTTGGTGGTGGTCCCTAGGAACTTGGGTGCGTAGCCGTCCTTGGCCATGCCGTAAAGCATGCGGCTGGAGGCGTAGGCACCGGTATTGACGGCGGACAGGATGGAAGTCAAAACCACGGCGTTCATAATGCTCGCAGCGCCCGCCAAACCTGCCTTTTCGAAGACGATGGTGAACGGCGACATCGCGATATTGCTGTCGGAGGCGCCGAGCAGGTTCGGGTCGGTGTAGGGGATGATGGCCGCGATCACGAAGATCGAGAGCAGATAGAAGAGAATGATGCGCCAGAAAACGTTGTTGATGGCCTTCGGCACCGCCTGCGTCGGGTTCTCGGATTCGCCCGCGGTCACGCCCACGACCTCGGTGCCTTGGAACGAGTAGCCGGCGATGAGGAAGACGCCCATGATTGCGGGCAGGCCGCCGATGAACGGCCCTCCTTTATAGGTGAAGTTCTTGAAGCCGACGGCCGGCTGGAACATGATGCCGCAGATCATTAAGAGCCCCACGACGATGAAGATGATAATGGTGACGACCTTGATCAGCGCCAGCCAGAACTCCGTCTCGCCGAACGCGGAGACCACGAAGGCGTTGAGGCAGAAGATGATGACGAGCATCGTCAGGCTCCATACCCAGCCCGGCGATTTGGGGAACCAGTACTGCATCAAGAGTGCGGCGGTGGAGATGTCGGTGGCGCCGGCGATGGCCCAGTTGAGCCAGTAGTCCCAGCCCATCGCGAAGCCCAGCGCGGGGTCGACGTATTTGGAGCTGTAGACGGCGAACGAGCCGGAGACCGGCATGTTGGTGGCGAGTTCGCCGAGGCTGGTCATCAAAAAGTAGATCATCACGCCCATGGCCGCGTAGGCCACAAGTCCGCCGCCAGGCCCGGCTTCGGCGATGGTGCCGCCGGAGGTCATGAAGAGGCCGGTGCCGATGCACCCGCCGAGGGCGATCATCGAGATCTGTCGGGTCTTGAGCTTGCGCAACACGTGGTTGCCGCCTTGTTTTTTGGGTTTTGCGGATTTTCCGTTTCCGGTGCCGTTTCCGAAATTGCCGGTATCGCTGCCGCCGCCAGATAGGTTGCCGGCTGCTGTGCCGCCGTTCGCACGGCTTGCGCCGTTCCCGCTGCTTGTGTTGTTGTCTGTTATTGTGCCCGACTGACCAGTCATGTGGCGCTCCTCTTTCACGGGATTCCCTGCTCGTGTATTACGTATCGCGTATTTGGACGCGAAAGTTTCGGCGGAAATAAAACACGCGGGTCGTGCGCCGTGATTGGCGGCTGGAATTTGCGGCTCGTCTGAAAACTTCCCCAACATTTCGAAAGTCTAAGGCTGTGAGGCGATATTTGCGTCGATGGGTTCATGATTCGGCAAGGGCTTCGCGTGTTTCGGGGGTAAAGGTGTCCGAATGTGTGCCTTTGGGCTTGCTCGGCCCGTCCGGTTCAAGCGGATTTCGGCTGATTTGCGAGGCCGGCTTCCGTTTGCCTTGTGGAATAGTCCACTTTATGAGACATTGCCCGAAACTTTTGCATTTGGGCTGAAGGCTTGCGATAAACGCTGAAATGTCTTGTTGTGCGCAGGGAAATATCCAATAATTATTGTCATTTTTCATCGCATATTGTCATTTTACCGACAATAATCCTACTCAAATCGCCCACGGAAACCCCGATGTCATCTCTTGCGGCGTACTCTATTCACTATTGCGCGCTTGAAGCAGCAAAAAGCGAAGGGAAGTTTAGATGACACCAATGGAAAGCGGGAATACTGCGACCAATGCCGAAACCAACGCCAAAGCTGCAAACGATTCGTCGGCAAAGAGCACTGCGGCAAAGAGCGCTACGGCGAACGCTTCCCGGCCCGGCAGCGGCAGTGGCAACGGCAGCGCGGGCGAGGAGAGCAACCAGCTCGAGCGCGGCCTGAGCAACCGTCACGTCCAGTTCATCGCCATCGGCGGCACCATCGGCACCGGCCTGTTCCTGGGCTCCGGCAAGTCGATCGCCTTCACCGGCCCCAGCATCATTCTGGTCTACATCCTCGTCGGCTTGGTCATGTTCCTGTTGATGCGGGCCATCGGTGAGCTGATGTATCACGACCCGGACCAGCACACGTTCATCAATTTCATCGGCCGCTACCTCGGCTCCGGCTGGGGCCATTTTGCGGGCTGGACCTACTGGATCGTCCTTATCCTTATGGGCCTGAGCGAAATCACCGCGGTCGGCACGTATTTCGTCACTTTCTTCGACACGTTCGGCTTCAATCTGCGCGCCTGGCAGCCGCTGATCGAGGTCTGCTTCCTCGCGGCGCTGGCGGTGATCAACCTGATCGCTGTGAAGGCGTTCGGCGAGACGGAATTCTGGTTCTCGATGATCAAGATCACGCTGATCGTCGGCCTGATCGTCACCGCCGTGGTCATGGTCGTCGTCAACTTCCACTATCCGGCCGTCCAGGTCCACGGCGTCGACCACATCAGCCCGGCAGGCCACGCCGGTCTTGACAACATCTTCAACGGCCTGACCATGGCGCCGAACGGCTGGCTCGCCTTCCTGATGAGCTTCCAGATGGTCTTCTTCTCCTACGAGATGATCGAGTTCGTGGGCGTCACCGTCTCTGAGACGAAGAACCCGCGCAAGGTGCTGCCGAAGGCGATCAACGAGATCATCATGCGCATCCTCATCTTCTATGTCGGCGCGTTGATCGCCATCATGCTCATCGTGCCGTGGCAGTCGTTCAAGCCCAACAAGGACGGCTCCTTCGCCTCCCCGTTCATCATGGTCTTCCAGTACGCGGGCCTCAAGTGGGCCTCGGCGCTGGTCTTTTTCGTGGTCATCACCGCCGCGTCCTCGGCGCTCAATTCGCTGCTCTACTCCGCCGGCCGGCACCTCTTCCAGCTGGCCGAGGTCTCGAAGTCGCCCACGCTCAAGAAACTCGGCGTCGTGTCGAAAAACAAGGTGCCGGCGCGGGCCATCGTGGTCTCCGCCTGCTTCATCCTGCTTTCGCCGGTTATCAACGCGATTCCGCAGATTTCCAGCGCGTTCGTGCTCTTCGCCTCGGCCTCCAGCGCCGCGATCATCTTCATCTACATCCTGACGATGGTGGCGCACCAGTGCTACCGCCGTTCCTCCGATTTCGAGGCCGACGGCTTCGTGATGCCGGCCTACAGGCTCACGAATACGCTGACGATCCTCTTCTTCGTGTTCATCTACGCCACGTTGTTCTTGGCTCCCGACACCCGCGGTTCGGCCGTCGCCGGGCTGGTCTGGCTGGTGCTTTTCGGCGGTTACAGCCTGATTCGCTATCGCGGGAAAGAAGCCGAGCTCTTAAACTGAACGGAAACGGATGCCTCTGATACGTTTCTATTGGAACGTTTGATGTCGTCGATTTTGCTTGTTTTGACTGGATTATGCTATAAGCATGAAAAATATTTAAAAGGTTTTAACAGGCCTTTGGCGTCTCTAAAGTATTGCAAATATTGGGTTTTCGGTATTTATTATCAGAAACTAATTGTGAAAATCGCTAAGAAACGCGAAATTGGAATTGACAAACCCAAATTCTGTATTACCTTTAATAGTGTTGATGCTAAGGAAACTTACATCAATGTAGTTTGTGCAATGATAGCTGGTTCACAATTGGGCCAAAAGCTGTTCCGGTTACCCGGAAGGTGATACAATAAACTATCTGTAACACGGATATTCATGTATAAAACGGAGGTAGGAAATGGCTAAGGCAGTTAAGGCACAGCACGGTGTTCGTCAGCTTCAGGAACGCACTTGGTGCGTTCGCGCGACTTCGGAGCTCGCGGATTGGGTTCTCTCGGGAGCTGCGGATGAAGAGGTTCGTCCGTCTGTACTCATTCGTGAAGCGGTTGGCGAGTATCTCAAGCGTCATCACGCCGATCTCCGTCCGGTTGCAAAGGCCTGATCAGGTTCCAGCCGGAATTTAGAAATTTAGACTTTTAGTTTTTCGTCTTCCCGTCTCTTGGGCTCATCCTTTGAGGCGGGAAGACGTTTTTGTAGGTGATTTGGCCTATAACCCCAGATACACCTCGGCCCCGGTACTCGTTGTCAAGCATCGGGGCCAGCGGCATACATTGAGAGGGACATACATCCCAGCGTCGGTTGTGGCCTCAACGGATAAAAGCTTTATAGGCCGGCTAGATTCCGGTGAGTCACCTCCGCAACCAACATTATCAGTATACCATCCACCATGGGTAATACCTATTTCACGGTAGGACGGAACTGCCGCCGGGCCCCTCACCAAGGTTTGTGCGACCGTTCAGCCAGCCGGCTGTATCGACCTCGCCGCGTCCGTCGTGGCGCGGCATACATTGAAAGGACATTTCATTATGTCCCCAAACAGGAAGGGTTCTAACTGCCCTGAGATCATCCAGACCATCGTGGCGTTGACCGTCGTTCTGGCGGCCAACGCGGATAATGCGTGGTTGACGTGCTGCTCGCAATCGTTGTCGGTTGCGAGCTGGCCGTCGTCTGGAGGTGGAGCAGGCGTTAGCTAGGGCCGGCCCGGCGCGGGGCGACCCGCGTCGGGCACTTCCTCTCGAAAATCTCTACGCTATCCAAAATCTCTTATTTCGATATGTGACTTGTGACTTGTGGAGATAAAAAGGTAAATAAGGAGTTGCGACTCGGTTTTCGCCGACCGTGGCAGTATTGCGTAAGGTTATCTCGACTGTTTCAATTCTTTGTAGTAAGTGTGGTAAACATGTGCCAATGGGGCCAAAATACGAGGGTTGTTTTCTGTTAGATGTTTCTGTGTCCGCGAAAGCTTCTACCGCAAACTATTCATGGGTGTTAGTATTAAATCCATTGCAAATGAAGAACGGAGCGGATGATGGGTTTTGAGCAGGAGGCGTTGCGCGATCTCAACTGGAGCGCGGCAAATAGCAAGTCTGTGCTATGGAACGAGCTGGACCGCTCGAACCGCGGTGAGCCATTCGTGCTGCGCCAGTTGCTGCGGCATGGCACCGCCACGCCTACCCAGCTCGCCGTCGCGCTGCATGCCAGTTCGGGCCGTGTTTCCGCGCTGCTGAAGGCGTTGGAGGCGAAGGGACTCGTCTCGCGCGAGATCGACGAGAAGGACCGACGCAACATATTGGTCTCGCTGACCGATGCCGGACGAAAACAGGCCACGAACGATCAGGGGAAGATCGACTCGGCCGTCTGCTGGATTTTCTCGCAGATGGGGGAGCGGCGCACCCGCGAGTTTGTGAACCTGGCCGAGGAATTCATCGTCTACCTCACGGTGTGCAAGCCTGGTGAGGGCCGTCCCGATGCCGCCGAAGTCTCGCAGGCCTTTAAGGACTGGGAGCAACGGCACGAGGAGTGGCTCGAAGCGGGGCGCGAAGAGGTGCGCGGCCCCCATGCGGACGAGTCGGAGCAAGCCAAAGGGTAATGACCGTTTTCTTGCATCGTTGAGTATGGGTGCAAGAAATAGGTCGTTGGGCACTCACCAGTGGCTGTTTTCTTGCACGGAGATGAGTGGATGCTAGAAACTGGCCGTTTACGAGTAGCCTGTGTCCGTTTTCTTGCATAACGTAGCGTGGACGCTAGGAACCGGCCATTCGGTTTGCAGGCTCCTACGCGGTGGGTGAAAAGCGGACGCCGTTCAGCGTTGGCGAGTATCATAACTTTCGCCAATAAAATAGCTAACACTGTAAGTAATGTATGGGTAGTCGGTAATTATGCCGTCAATCCCAAGGAAGTATGAAAGGGGATCCATGCTTCGTATCAGCAAATACCTCTCCAAAACGGAGATCGGGCAGATGCTGCTGAGCCTGGCGTTCATCGCCGGACAGGTCTTTTTCGACCTGAAGCTGCCGGACTATATGTCCAAGGTGACGGCGCTGGTCGAGACGCCGGGCAGCCAAATGGCCGATATCTGGAAAGAGGGCGGCAAGATGCTGCTCGTCTCGCTGGGCTCCGTGGTCTGCGCCATCGCCGTCGGCTACTTCATGGCCCGCGTCGGCGCCTCGTTCAGCCAGCGTCTGCGCTCGCTCGAGTTCCGCAAGGTCGAATCCTTCGGGCCGGCCGAGATGAACAAGTTCTCCACGGCCTCGCTGATCACCCGCTCCACCAACGACATCACACAGATTCAGATGTTCATCACCATGGGCGTCCTGCTGGTCTTCCGCGCGCCGATCATGGCCGTCTGGGCCATTTTCAAGATCGCGGGCAAAGGCTTTGAATGGACGGTGGCCACGGCCGCTGCCACAGCGATCATGCTGGTTTTCGTCATCGCCATCATGACTATGGTCATGCCGAAGTTCCGCTCGATGCAGCGCCTGACCGATAATATCAACGCCGTCGCCCGCGAGAACCTGACCGGCCTGCGCGTCGTCCGCGCCTACAACGCCGAGGACTATCAGGAAGCCAAATTCGCGCGCGTCAACGACGACCTGACCGACACCCAACTCTTCACCACCCGCACGATGGCCGCGATGAACCCCGTCATGTCGAGCGTGATGAACGGCCTGGGCCTCGCCATCTACTGGATCGGCGCCTACCTCATCAAGGACGCGGCGCTGCCGGCCGATAAACTCACCGACTTCTCGAATATGGTCGTCTTCTCCAGCTACGCGATGCAGGTCATCATGGCCTTTCTGCTCCTGAGCATGGTCTTCGTGCTCTGGCCTCGTGCCGACGTCTCCGCACAGCGCGTCATGGAGGTGCTCGACACCGAGCCGTCCGTCAAGTCCGGCACGGCTCGCGAGGGCAAGCCGGGAGAGACCGGCACCGTCGAGTTCCGCAACGTTGGTTTCGCGTACCCCGACACCCGCGAGGAGATGCTGCGCGGCGTCAGCTTCACCGCCCGTCGCGGCCAGACCATCGCCTTCATCGGCTCCACCGGTTCCGGCAAATCGACGCTGGTCAACCTGGTCCCACGCTTCTACGACACCACCGAGGGCGAGGTTTTGGTCGACGGCGTCAACGTTCGCGACTACGACATCAAGGCGTTGCGCGACAAGATCGGTTACGTGCCGCAGCAATCGGTGATGTTCAAGGGCACTGTGGCGTCCAACGTCAGCTATGGCGACCGGCCTGGTGACGCCGAAACCGTCGAGGTGGCCGATACCTCTACCGCCAAGGGTCGCAAGCGTGAACTGGCGCTGATTGAGGGCGAAAGTGAGCGCGATGAGCTGAGCGCCGAGCAAAAAGCCGATGTCCGCGCCGCAAGCGAGGTGGCGCAGGCCAGCGAGTTCGTCGACCGTATGGACGGCGGCTACGAAGCGCCGATCGCACAGAGCGGCTCCAACGTCTCCGGCGGTCAGAAGCAGCGCCTTTCCATCGCGCGCGCCGTCTACCGTCACCCCGAGATCATGGTCTTCGACGACTCGTTCAGCGCGCTCGACTTCAAGACGGACCGCGCGGTGCGCGACGCCCTGAAGGAGCATGCCGCCGACGCCACCAAGCTCATCGTCGCCCAGCGCGTCGGCACCATCATGGACGCCGACCAGATCGTCGTGCTCGACGACGGCAAGGTGGTGGGCAAGGGCACGCACAAGGAGCTGCTCGCCAATTGCGAGGTCTACAAGGAAATCGCCGAGTCGCAACTGAGCCCCGACGAGCTCGCCGCGTGAACAAGGACATGCCATGAGAGGACGCCGGATTCCGCTCTATCTGTCACCTTTGACTTGCTTGCTGGAGTGGTCCATGCACAAAGTGACAAATAGAGGCCCTATCTGTCACCTTTTACGTAGAGATCGAAAGCAAGCGTGTAAAAAGTGACAGATGCCGGCAGCAATGCTGACGGAACGAGCGTTGACTCTCCACTCGTATGTCCATCCGAATATCAATCTTTTAAAAAAGGACAACAAATGCCAAGAATGAGGGGGCCGGTCGAGAAGCCGGCCGATTTCGGCGGAGTGATGCTCAAACTGGTGCGTTACTGCCGCAAATACCTGCCCGCCATCGTCGTCGCGCTCGTGTTGGGCGCGGCCGGCACCATCTGCCAGATCATCGGGCCGGACCAGCTGAAGAACATGACCAACGCCATCGCCAAAGGCCTGCCCGCCATGGTGCACGGCAAGCCGGTGATGGGCGCGGTCGACATGGGCGAGGTCACGCGCATCGCGTGGCTGCTCGTCGGCCTGTACGTCGGTTACGCGGTGCTGAACTATATCCAGCACTGGATGATGGCCACCGTCACCCAGCGCGTCGGCCAGAGCCTGCGCCGCTCGATTTCCGACAAAATCAACAAACTGCCGCTCAAGTATTTCGACAAGACCAGCTACGGCGACGTGCTCTCTCGTATTACAAACGACGTCGACGCCATCGGCCAGACGCTCGGCCAGTCGTTGGGCATGCTGATCACCTCGGTCACGCTGTTCTTCGGCTCGCTGATCATGATGTTCTACAACAACGTCATCATGACCCTGTGCGCCATCGTGGTCTCCCTGCTCGGCATCGTGGTGATGATGCTGATTATGAAGTACTCGCAGAAGTACTTCGCCCGCCAGCAGATCGCACTCGGCGATGTCAACGGCCACGTCGAGGAGATGTACGCCGGTCACACCGTCGTCAAGGCCTACAACGGCGAGGCCGACTCCATCCGCCGCTTCGAGAAGTACAACAACGACCTCTACGATTCCGCGTGGAAGAGCCAGTTCCTCTCCGGTCTGATGGGCCCGATGATGAACATGATCGGCAACCTGAGCTTCGTGGCCGTGTGCATCGTGGGCGGGGCGCTCGCCATCGACGGCAAGATCGAGTTCGGCGTCATCGTGGCGTTCATGATGTACGTGCGTCTCTTCACCCAGCCGCTTTCGCAGTTCGCGCAGGCCTTCCAGAACCTGCAGCGTTGCGCCGCCGCATCCGAGCGCGTCTTCGGCTTCCTCGAGGAGCCCGAGATGAGCGACGAGAGCAAGAAGCCCGCGCTGCTCGGCCGCGACCCGAAGACCGGCAAGCCCGCGCGTGTGCGTGGCGACGTCGAGTTCAAGGACGTCAACTTCGGCTACGAGCCCGGCAAGACGATCATCCACGACTTCTCCGCGAGCGTCAAGGCCGGCCAGAAGGTCGCCATTGTCGGCCCGACCGGTGCCGGCAAGTCCACCATGGTCAACCTGCTGATGCGTTTCTACGACATCGACGGCGGCAAGATGACCATCGATGGTATCGACACCTCGACCGTCCCACGCGCCAACGTGCACGAGCAGTTCTCGATGGTGCTGCAGGACACGTGGGTTTTCCGCGGCACGGTACGCGAGAACGTCGCCTACGCCAAGAAGGGCGTCACCGATAAGCAGATCGAGGACGCGTGCAAGGCCGTCGGGCTCGACCATTACGTGCGCTCGCTGCCGCAGGGTTACGACACCGTGCTCGACGATAATTCCTCGCTTTCGGCTGGCCAGCGCCAGTTGCTGACGATCGCCCGCGCGATGGTGCAGGATGCGCCGATCCTGATCCTGGACGAGGCCACCTCGTCGGTCGACACCCGCACCGAGGAGCTGATCCAGAAGGCGATGGACGCGCTGACGGTGGGCCGCACGAGCTTCGTGATCGCGCATCGCCTCTCGACGATCAAGGACGCGGACATGATTCTGGTGATGAACCACGGCGACATCGTCGAGCGCGGCACCCACGACGAGCTGCTGGCCGCCGGCGGCTTCTACGCCGACCTCTACAACAGTCAGTTCTCCGAGCTGGTCGACTGAGGGCTGGCTAGTGGCTGGCTAGGGTCTGGCTAAGGATCGGCTAGACGGTGTTCGACTAGGTAATAGATGGCCGCTGCCGTCAATATGGTCAAAAAGCGCATTCTAGCTCAGCTAGAGTGCACTTTTTTCACAGCAGTGTGCGGAAAGTGCGTTATGGCATGGGTAAAGTGCACTTTTTTCACGGTGGTGTGCGGAAAGTGCGTTATGGCATGGGTAAAGCGCACTTTTTTCACAGCAGTGTGCGAAAAGTGCGTTATGGCATGGGTAAAGTGCACTTTTTTCACGGTGGTGTGCGGAAAGTGCGTTATGGCACGGGTAAATCGCACTTCTTTGACGGTGATGCGTGAAAGATGCACCTTGAAGCAATCAAACCGCGCTTTCCGCGCACGGCGCATTCAGTCCTTGAGCGTGGCCAGCGGCACCACCATCACGCCGTCGGGACGTGTGTAGCTCAGTGCGCCGGTGCCGGTGAGTACCATCGTGAAGCTCGGTGCCGGCATGCGGGTCGTGTCGATTTTCTTGGCAAGCGCGAGCAGACTTTCCGCGCCCTCGCCCACGAGCCGGTCGCCGCCGAGCTTGACTTCTACGAGTCCGTAGCGTCCGTCGCGCAAGTGGACGACGGCGTCGCATTCCAGCCCGGACTTGTCGCGATAATGGAAGACCTCGCCGTCCAGCGCGTCGGCGTAGACGCGCAGGTCGCGCACGCACATGCTTTCGAACCACAGCCCGAAAGTCTCCAGATCCTTCAGCGCTCCTTCAGGCCCGACGCCCAGGGCCGCGGCGGCGATTGAAGGGTCGACGAAATGACGTGTGTCGGCGGTGCGAATCGCCGTTTTGCTGCGAAGGTTCGGGTTCCAGGCGGGCATGTCCTCGACCACGAAAATGCGTTGCAACGCGGTGATATACGACTGCACGGTTTTGTCGCTCGGCGTGGTTCCGTTGCCGCGGAGGTCGGCGGCGATATGCGCGGTGGGCGACTGCGAGGACTCCATACGCGCGTAAGAGCGCAGGAGTCGTCTGGCAAGGTGCGGATCGCGTTGAGTATTGTCGGCGCGTGAGATGTCGGAATCGGTGACGGCGTCCACATAATCGCGTGCCTGCCTCAGCGCGATGCGTTCCGGTTGTCCGACCGCCTTGGGCCAGCCGCCTCGGCAGAGCAGGAACGCCAGCCGTTCGAGGGTTGTTCCGCTTTTGGCGACGGGCAGTTTAGCGCCGTCGAATAGGTCGCCTAATGATACTGCTCCGCTGGAATCGCCCGATTCGTAGAGGCTCATGGGCCGCATGCGCAGCCTTGAGATGCGTCCGGTGCCGGTGTGGAACATCTCGCTGTTGTCGGGCGGCACGCTGGAGCCGGTAAGAATGAACTGGCCAAAGTCGTCGCGCTGGTCGACAGTGGAGCGCACCGCGTCCCACAGCTTCGGCGCTGTCTGCCATTCATCAATCAGGCGCGGTGTTTTGCCGTCAAGGAGAGCGCTTGGCTGTGCGTCGGCGAGGATGAGGTTCTGCTCGCGTGATTCGGGATCGGCCATGTAGAGCACGCTTTTGGCGGCTTGCGTGCATGTGGTGGTCTTACCGCACCATTTTGTACCTTCCACCAAGACCGCTCCGCTCGCTTCGAGACGTTCTTTGAGGAGCTTGTCGTAGATTCGTGGAAGATAACTGTGCATGGTTCCTGATTCCTTGTGGCAGTAAGTATTTATATCTGCTGTTTTCTCAGTTGGCCGTTTTTTATTTACCGAGTTGACGTAATTCTATTTACCGAGTTGGACGTTTTCCGTTTCCTGAGTTGGCCGTTTTTTATTTACCGAGTTGGCTTAATTCTGTTTACTGAGTTGGCCACTTTCTGTTTCCTGAGTTGGCCGTTTTGTCGAAGTGTGGTGGGGCGCCGGTCGTTGGGTTGGATGCTGACGGCAACAGGTAAACTGTTCTCGTCATAATGAGAAAAGTGCGAATTAAATCAGACTTTTCATAGTATATTTTATAACTTTTATCAAAAATTATATATCTTCTGTCAAAAACGATAGGATGGCCCCGTTGCGCGCGTTGGCGCGGCTTTCGGCCGAACAGGGGATTCGGCGCAGGGTCGTCACCTACGACACGGTCGGCCTGGGCCAAGTCGAGGGCATCGAGATCGTCAACGCCATGGATTGGCTGCTTGAGTAGCCTGTTCGGCCGTGCGATAGCCGCTAGAACATGCGGATTTTTATCGTTGACAGAGTGTCAAAATTGAAGTGATAGGGCTGGACAAATACAGCACGATTATTATACAAAAATCTAGCTTTTATCCAATTTACGCGAAAATGTATTGCAAAACCTGTTCACGTAGACAGCAAGGTAATACCTAGGTTCCTTTTCTGTAATACAGTTAAGTCGCACGATCGTTTATTTTGTAATGCAGACCATAATACAACGATGTTCGGAAATGGCTTAAAGTAGGCAATTTCACATGCGATGGGATGTTTTTGTGCAACTTCTCCAAGGTTGCCTAATTTTGCAATAATGCTGAGAGCGTAACTTCTTAGATGGATTGAAATTTAATGTGAAGATAATGCGAAGAATAAAGTGAATTTGAACACTGCATATTTTCGGCTTTTGCAACGTGGTAAATCAGCTGGTAAAAAATTAAAAACGTTTTTAAACCCCTTTGTGATGCGGAAATTGTCATGCCGGAAAAATATACAAAAAAGAATAGAAATATACATGGAATATACGTTTTTTGGTGAAATTAGCTGAATAACTAGACAAAAAAATTGGGTAATTGCATTTTTCTGTCATGCCTCTGAGCAAGATAAAACGTAGTGCAGATGTGATGAGAATCATAAGCGTAAAACGATTGGACGTTGCGTTTGATGATTCATTGGTGTTCATTCATGCAGAAGTAAGAAGTGAACTGATGTCTCGAGGGGTTGAGGCGTTACGGAGTTTGTTCTGTGAAGGACGTGATTTTTTGAGAAGTACTAAGCTCGCGACGAGGTTGGCGTGCGCTGTTGCTGTGTTGGCGATGATTTGCGCCGCGGCAATTCCTGCATCGGTGTCGGTGTTGTCCAAGGCCTCGCCGATTTCCGCAATTACGACTCAGGATGCCACTCGCAAGGATCTGAGCTGGCGTTATACCACTGAACATACGGTCAACGGCGCCGACCGCCAGCCGAAGCTCTACAAGGTACTTGGCCAGAACAACCGCGTCGACACCCAGATCGACGAGCTTCGCCTCGACTTCGTGCTGCGTGTGGCGCACAACGAGGTCGACCCCACGGTGCCCGGTGGCGGGAACCCCGGCCTACGCATCGTCTATGACTATGGCTTTGGAGGCGGCGCCACCCACGGTACGGGTCTTGCGGAAGGTGAAAAGGGCGACATGTACTTGGCGCCGCAGTACAAAGAGGCGCAATACCTCAACACCTACGGTGGCGGCACCACGCCCGCGGTGTGGGCCGCCGACGCGTGGGCGCAAAACGATATGGAGCGTTTCACCATCCACAGCCTCATGCACTCTGGCCCTTACGACTATCTGGTGATCTCGCTGACATGCGATTTGGACATCATCAACGACGACGGCGGCAACGATCCCAAGCAGCAATTCTGGAATCACGGCTCCGGCAAGTACAACGAAGAGACCACGGAAACCAAGGACTCCAAGGACGGTGCGAAGTGGTTCAGCCACATCTACGCGATCGTGGGACCCGACGCGAACAACGGCACGAAGTCTGACGGCAGCCAGAACGACCTTGACAGCAGCTGCATGGGCTCGAAGCCCAATTGGACCGGCGACGACAAGAGCGTCAAGGCCACCAACTGCATGGACAATTCCTATTTCGCTACAAATGTGGTGAAGGATTACCCTTGGACGGTGTTTCCCGGATCGTGCCAGGATAACAAAATCGAGCACGGCTGCGACATGCCTGTAGCGCAGATGCCCTATGACCAGCATCCGTATTATTGGTCCGGCGGTCAGGCCAACTGGGGCTTGGTGACCGATTATGGCCTCGGTGGTCATTGGGGTCGCTTATGGGGCAATGCGTTCAACAGTGGTAATACCGGCAATCAAGGCGGGCAGCTTTATGGTTCGGCTGGTGCGAGTGAGCACTATTGGTACGACAATCATTGGCGTGGGCTTGACAATACAACCGACCCGGGTACGGCCCCGCGCAACTCGTTCTCGGTCTTCTGGTACGATCCGGCTCGCAAGCGCGACCACAACAATCCATGCTACAACGTGACCTCGTTCAAGTATCAGTGGGTGGCCCTGCAGAACGGTAACAAATGGGTGCCGGTCGACGCGCTGACGCCTACGCCGCAGGTGGCCAAGCAGTTGGCGGCGACCGACGGCAACCCGCCTACGCCTCTTGACTATAATCCGAACGGCAGCGAAAAGTCGCGCGTGTACGACCACAATTCTGCCGCCAACGTATTCAACAGCACCAAGAGCGCTGCAGAAGAGCTGCTCTATGACAACACTTCGAGCCAGAACAAGGATCATTTTAGCGACAAGGATAAGGCAGCCGGCAGGATTGCCGGTCAGGAAATGATCGCCCGTAAAGATGACGGTACTCTTATGCCCGCGCAGAATGCCGACGGCAGCATCGACTTCAAACTGGCCAAGAAGTCTCAGTACAACCCCGAGGCAACCGGTACCGTTGGATCGGACAACTATCAAGGGCTTGATGGGTACTTCAAGCTGATCAGCTGGCCGGTGCTTGACAACTCCTGTACGGCCGATGCCGCTCATAATCCAAAGGATCCGGGTGTCACCGACAACATGAATGCCGAGCAGGCGCAGGCGATGGTCGACAGCGCCGCAACTGTGGGCACGGCCTTCTACAAGTTCGATGTCGCGCGTCCTCTAACCCCGACCATCGACAGCGTCTCTGATGACGACAATGACACCAAGGACAACACATTTGCCGACATCGCCTCTACAGACGATCAGTCGAGCCTCGCCGATACCAAGGCGAGTTCGTCGGCCAGCACGCTCACCATCAAGGGCAAGGGCACTAAAGGCTACAAGGTTGTGCTTTACGAGGACAATCCGAACAAGAAGAACGCAAACGGGGACTACACCGACCGGGTGATGGTGAAGAACGCGGCCGGCAGCTACGACAACGGCGATGACTTCGATTTGCGCGGTACGCCGGTGACCGATGAAACCGGTGTCAGCATTGTAGGTACCGCGGAAGTCGGACTGAATGGCACATGGACGATCAAGGACACCACGCATTCCATTGACGCCACGGATGCGCAGAACAGGGTTCGTCGATATCACGCCTATCAGTACAATCCGGCTGACGAGATGCAGGTCGGCTCCCACTTCTCGCCGATTGCGCTGGTCAACGTCCGCCAGCCGGCGGACGCGGCACCGTCGATTTCCTCGGTGGCTGCGCCGCATACGACGGAAGGTGCACTGGCCAGTGGCGACAATACGCCGGTCGAGATCAAGGGCAAGGTCAGCTCCACCGAGGGTGGTTCCACGCTCAAGGTCTACGCCACGCATGTTGACGTCGAGGTGTCGTCCCTGTCAGAGGGCAAATCGGCCAAGGCCAGGTCGGGCGGCAACACGGTGTCGACGCAAGACAACGGCTACACCGCTAACGATGAGATCACCGAATGCGGGAAGGACGTCAGCGAAGGCGCCAATCAGGATTGGACCTGCAAGCCGAAGGTGAGCTGGTTCAAGCAACACACCACTGAGGGCAAGAAGGGCTGTCAGTTCCACTTCACGGCCGTCACCACCAACGCGGACGGTGTGACCTCCGAGTTCGCCAAGACCTTCGATGTCAATTTCTATGCACCGAAGGTGACGATAACAGGCTCGGACAGCAGCTCCGTCTCCGGCAAGGTCGAGCCGACAGGGCCCGCCCTCGCGGCGGCGGTGAAGGGAGCCAAGGTCACCATCACATGGCCGACAGGCTCGGCTACCGCGTCTTCGGAAGCAACGGTGAAGGATGACGGCACGTGGACCATCGACTTGCCGACCGGCACGAAGAAGGGCTCCATCAGCGCGATGGCCACGGAGAGTGCAGCGAACAACTCGAACGAGTCCGCGAAAGTCACCCGCGAGATCAACCCGATTCCGCCTCTCAGTCATCTGCCGTTTACCGGCAACAAGCCGTGGCTCGCTATCGGGTTGTGCCTGGCGGTGCTTGCAGCGTTCATCCTGGGCTATTTCGGGTTCAAACGCTACAAAGCCGGTCTGAACAAGGTCGGGAGGCATGTGCGATGAACGGATTCAAAGTCGTGGCCCGCGAACGTGACAAACCGGACTGAAGGATCACGGGCTGTCGCAGGCCCAGCCCGCGGCAGCCAGAGCAACCTAAGAATTATTGATTTTTGTAAGATTTACAAATTAAACAAGAGGAGTTATTTCCATGAGTAGAAAGTTCAACGTCAGAGGCGTTGTTGGCCTCACGCTTGCTGCAGCCACGCTGTTGGCACTCGCGCCGCTCGGCACGGCCAACGCGGCCGATCCGGTGAGCATCGATATGTCCAAGGCTAAAAAGACGTCGATCACCATCAAGAGCACGAAGGCCTCGATGACGAACCACAAGTTCGCGGCTCTGAAAATTGGCCAATATGACCAGGCCACGCATGATGGTGATGACCTGAAGTCGGTCACCGTTTCCACAGTTGATGGCATCAAGGATGCTGCTAAAACGGCTTTGGATAATGTCAGGGGCTCGGCTACGGCGGATTCCGCTTATGCGGGCAACCCTGTCGGCGAAGTCGCTTCGAAGTGGCTCGGCTATGGCACTACGGGAGATGATACGACTTCAAACACCTCGGACGCTGTCGGCACCGACAAGCACGGCTACAACGGTAAGCTGCGTTCGTTCGTCACCCAGTTCGCCAAGCAGGATGGCATCCCCGCAAAGTTCACCGCTCCAAGCGCCCCGACTGCTAACTGCGGCCCGGGGACCTCTTATTGCGTCGTTGACGGTGACAATGAGACCGCCACGATCAAGAACCTCGAACCGGGTGTCTATGTGGTCGAGGACATCACCTCTGTCTTCACCGGCGAAGGAACCGGCCACAAGAACTCCATCCCCATGCTGGTCAGCACCGGCATCGAGATGAGCACCACGGAGAAGTACATGACGCTCAACGGTAACAAGCTCGGCCAGATCGACATGAAGAACGATACGCCCACCGTCACCAAGACGCTGAACAAGGACGCCACGGACTACGATCCTTCCATCGGTGGCACGCTGAGCTACCAGCTCAAGAGCCAGGTTCCGCTGACCACCGGCTTCGACCACTATGTCTATGCTATGACCGATCATCCTGGCACCGGCCTGACCTACAAGACTGACTCGGATCCCGTCGTGAAGGTCTGCCCGTCCGACAGCATCAATGATTCCGGCTGCGAGACGCTGACTGCCACCACCGATTACATGGTGACGCACAAGGAGTTCGCCGCTGGTGAGAATGGTAGCACTGGTCGCGTTGGCGACACCCACTATATCCTCTTCGATCTGACCAAGTCGATTCGCGATCAGAAGTACAAGGACTACATCTTCATCACCTACAAGATGACGGTCAACGAGAACGCAGTGAGCGAGCAGCCGTTGCGCAACGGCATCCGCCTTGAGTATTCCAACGATTCCAACAACCCGCCTTCGACTGACGTACCCACCCCCACCGATGATGGCACCATCAAGGATTGCCCCGCCGGTTCGGATACCAGCACTTGCAAGGACGGCTCGATCTACGATGACGGCAGCGGCGACGGCGAAGGCGCTGCAAACGCTGATACCTACTTCCGTCACTTCGACCTGATCAACCTCAAGAAGGTCGACGGCGCGGGCCTGGCTGGCGCCAAGTTCACCGTCACCGATTCCGACGGCAAGCTCGTCAACTTCAAGAAGGTCGACAACGGCTCCTACAAGAAGTCCACTGATCAGACCAACACGGATACGACCAAGGAACCGACCACTACTGTTGCCGGCGCTCAGCTCGAGGTCTACAAGACGGCGCCCTCTACTAACGCGAACAGCGATGACCCTTCTGATGACGGTCAGCTGCGCGTCGACGGCCTGAAGGACGGCACCTATACCGTCAAGGAAACCGTTGCGGCCCCTGGATTCTCTTCGACCTTCCTGCCCTCCACCGATGTGTATGTCGGCGCGCTCGGCACCGGTGACGACGCGAAGAAGTCCGCCTTCGCCAACACCGCCGATACCCTTGGCCTCATCGCCAAGCACGGCGATGCCAGCGTGGACCCCAAGGTGTTGAACGAAGTCAAGATGACCAAAGATAGTGCTGCAGGTGCCGACGATGCCGGTGCGGTGATCGTCGACAACGTCACCTCCGTCTCCCAGCTGCCGTTGACCGGTGGCGCGGGCGTGGTCCTGGGCCTGCTGGTCCTGGTCGCGTTCGGTGCGACTGCCGGCGTACTGATTGTCGTACGTCGTCGTCTCAACGCGTGAGACTCGCGATAGCAGTCTGATGTGATCCGGGGACATGCCCTTGAGTAATAGGGCATGTCCCCATCGTTGTGTCTTACGAACCTTGCCGGTAAATCCGCTAGGATTGAAGGATTGAACAATTATCAAGGAAGGAGCGCCGGTCGCCATGTCATTACGCAACCATGCTTCCGCCGCCGGCAAAGACGCCGACGTCAATGGTCGCGGTGTAGCGCCGAGCGACCCGCTCGCCCTTTCCTTTGCCCAGGCCCTTCGCGGTGGCTTCGAGCCCAAAAGCCGGGTCAAACGTATCGTCATCCGTGTCGTCGACGTGCTGATTGTGGTTTGCATCGTCGGTTTTCTCACCGCCCTGGCGTGGTTTCCGGTGCGTTGGGCCTACAGCATGTATCTGGAGAACGACGAGATCGAGGCATCGGTCGACCGCATCTCGCACTGGCCGCAGGGCAAGGTGGCCGAAGAATACCATCGTGCCCAGGCGTACAACCAGCGCGTCGCGGCTTCGGGCCAGCCGGCGCTCGGTGAGTTCGTCGATCCGTTCCAGGCCGGCAAGCCGGGCGCGAAAACGGAGTCGGAGAAGGACAGCGAGTACCAGTCCCTGCTCAACACGGGTGACGGGATCATGGGCACGATTCGCATCCCCAAGATTTCGGTGAAGCTGCCGATCCGGCATGGCACTTCCGACAAGGTGCTGGAGCACGGCGTGGGGCATTTGTACGGCACGAGCCTGCCGGTGGGCGGCGCCTCGACGAACGCGGTCTTAAGCGGGCACAACGGCCTGACGAGTGCGCTGCTGTTCACTCGTCTTGACGAGCTGGACAAGGGCGATATCTTCTATATCCAGACGCTGGGCCGTACGATGGGCTACCGTGTGGTCGGCATCCATGTGATCAAGCCGACCGACACGCATTTATATAAGGTCGTGCCCGGCAAGGACCTCGTGACGCTGATGACCTGCACGCCTTACGGCGTCAACACCGAGCGCTTGATTATTACCGGTACACGGCAGGCGATTCCCGACCCGATCCCGGATCCGGACGATGCGCGCGGCGACGGCCTGCTTTACGGCGTCTCGCTGGCTTTCCTGGGTCTTATTCTCGGTCTGCCGGCGGTGCGTCTGAGCCATCGCAAGCCATGGGAGATCCGCCACGCATCGGCTGCCGGCCCCCGCCCGCCACGTCGGTGGATATCTATACCAGCGGCTTGGTTCGTAAAGCGATAAACGAGTCTGTTTGATTACCTGTTTCAGGTAGGCACGGCCAGTCCGCGTAATGCTCTGAGCTGAAAGTACGCAGAAATGTACGGCTTGAATGCAAAGAAAGCGTGAAGAATAAATTGATTTTGGCCGTCACGAAAGTAGTGCATATTTCGGTGTCCGTTGTGTTGTAAACCGCTGACCAACAATTTTAAAATCGTTTTAAACGTTGTTGTAATGCGAATATCGCCATACTGTATAAATATACGTTGATGTTATAAATATACCTATTATTTTTGTATTTTCACAATAGTTTCTGAATAATTAGACAAAAAAGAACATATTTTATTTTTTCCTGTCAAGACCTTCCGACAATGTAGAAGGACGTGCAAATGTGATGAGAATCATAAAAGTAAATCGATTGTGATTGACGCTTGGTGGTTCATCGATAGCTCATTCTTGCAGAAGTCGGAAAGAGCGCAGACGCCTCGAGGGATGAGGCGACGACGTATGGAGTCCGCTCCGTGAAGGAAGTGATTTGGTGAGACAAAGTAGGCTTGCGGCAAAGTTGGCGTGCGCTTGTGCATCGGTGGCGATGATTTGCTCCGTTGTGGTGCCTGCGACGATGGCGTCGCCCGCCTATGAAGACGTGTCATCGGGCACGGGGGCATCCGCGCGGGGAGGCAGTGACCTGACGCTTGCCGACTATCCCGACAGGTGCACGCAGAAAGAGGGATCTTCGGTTCCAGAGGGCGAAAAAGTCGACTGCAAGCCCATGCTCTACCAGTTCCTCGGCGAAAACAACAAGATGCAGGGCTGGGATCATGCCGATGAGATCCGTATGGATTTCGTGGTGCGCATGCCCCACGGTATGGTCAACCCGAACTGTGTCGGGTTGGGCAGCAGCGGCAATTATCGCGGTATAGGCAGCGGCAATGTGGATTGCGGCATGCAGATCGCGTTCTCGCGCAACAATTCCGCGACCGAGAACCTGAAACCGGCGAATTACCTCAACACGTACGGCGGGGATGCCGACGAGGGCGAGGACACCTCAAATGGTTCGGATGCGGCCGAAAAGTGGGCGCATAATCAAGACCAGTTCTACACCATCCACAACGTGATGGTCTCCGGCGATTACGACTTCCTGACGATTTCGCTTGAGGGCAACATCGCCTACGGTAATGACAAAAACAAGGTCGATAAGAGCAACACCAGCGTCGGCGGCGCGAAATTCGAGCCGCAGTATGTCTATGTCGTCGCAAGCCCCGGTCGGACGCCCAAAAACGACAGCACTATCAAGTACTCGGATTTCTCTGACGACAAATACGTGACCAATATCGCCAACGAACGTCCGGCGTACATGTATACCAATGGGGTCGACGGTGCCGGCGACATCACCTCGGTGGCCGCCGCCATTGCCAACCTCCCCTTGCGCAACAACGGTCCGATCTCGTATATGGGCTGGAATTCTGGCGGCAAGCTGTGGAGCGGCAGGCAAGCGAACTGGGGCATGGTCACCGATTACGGGTTCAAGTCCCAAGGCACCGGCCAAATGGTCGCTCCGGCGAATTCGTTCTTCGTGCAGTGGTACAACAAGGCCGCCAACCAGACCTACACCTACAAGGACGCCAACGGCAAAAACGTCACCATGCCACGGCCGTGTTCCAACAACACCTCGTTCTATTACCAATGGTTCGGCTTGAAGAACGGTCATCAGTGGTTGCCTGTGACCACGCTCACGCCGGATGTGCAGAAGGTCTCCGGCATGACTCTGCTCAACGACTATAAGTCGGACGACAGTCTGGCCAAGAACGTCGCCGGTTCCGGGCCGAACCTGATGGTTCCCGGCGCGGGCACCTTGAGCTCGGTGGCGCAGAATGCCGACGGCAGCATCGACTTCGGCAAAGCCAAGAAGGCGCAGGGTTTCGACGGCTACTTCAAGCTCGTGACCTGGCCGATCACCACGACGCCGATTACCACGGATGTCAACGGAGCCCAGTCCTACGAAGGCTGCATTGCGACGGACGCGCCCACCGGCACCTCGTCGATGAGCGTCCGTGACGCCTACAACCCGCTTTACAACGAAGCGGATTCCAGCAAGCCGATCAGCATCACCGCCTCGTCCTCGCAGGACGAGATCAATGATGCCATCGCCAAAGGCTGGACCATTGACACGGCGTTTGCCAAGTTCAGCCTCAACCGCCCCGATAAGCCGGTCATCACCGATGTGGACAGCAAGACCGGCGGCGATTACGTCAGCCCCGACGAACGCACCATCACCGGCACGGCGACGCCGGGCAATACGGTGACGCTGTACCGCGAGGATCCGGACAATCCGATCATTTCGACGCACCCGGACGCTTCGAGCACCCGAGGCGTGAGGATAGGCAGCACGACCGCTGACGAAAACGGCAACTGGGAGATCACGGACACGAAGCAGTACAACCCGGCACGCACCAGGTATGTGCGCTACCATGCTTGGCAAACCGATCAAAGCCCCTACCATATCAGCTCTCTGTTCTCCAACATCGCCAAAGGCGACTTCGAGCTTTCGTATAACCACAACCCGAAAATCACCAAACTCACGGTGCCTCATACCGTACGCAACGAAGACGGCACGACCTCGTCGCTGCCGAGCGGCTCCAAGGTGAGAATCACCGGCGAATTCGACTCGGCCCGTGGCGACAACACCTTGAAGATCTATGCGGTGCCGCAGCCCGACGGCCCTTCTTCGGATACCAAGCGCGGTCTTGCGCGGGGGACTCGGGTGACGCAGAGCGACCGGACGACGTTGCGCGATGGCGAGGAAGTGAGCGAGCCGGATGCGAAATGGGTGGTCTGCGACAAAGGCCAGGTCGATGCCGACAAGCCGGCTCTGCATGTCACCGGTACGTGGACGTGTGATATCGACCCGTCGATGTTCGAAGATGCCGATCATACGGATAGCTCGGGGAATACGTATATATGGTATACGCTTTACGGCGTGCTGACCGACAGCAAGGCCACCGATCCCGGCAAGGCCAAGATCATCAGTCAGGTCACCGATCAGGTCATCGATATGTGGCCGCCAGACGTCACGATCGATTCGATCGACCGCACCGAGGGTGTCGCCAAGGGCAAGGTGACCAAGGCCAAGACCGGCGAGACGATGGCGGGCGTCCCCGTGAGCATCGAGTGGCCCGACGGCAGCACCTCATCCGCCAAGACCGACAGCAGCGGGCATTGGCAGGTCGACATACCGGCCGGCATGACTCCGGGCAATCTGACCGTCAACACCACCGACAGGGCTTGCATCAAAGAGCATGGCGTCAACATCGGCAACGAAGAGTCCGCGAGTGACGGCGGCAATGAGGGTGTCACGGCCACCGGTGAGCTCAAGGGCGGTCCGGCGACGGAGGCGCTGCCGTTCACGGGCAACCGGCCGTGGCGGACGATTGCCGGGCTGGTAGCTGGGCTGGTGACTTTCGCGGTGGTCTATCTGCTGGCTGTTCGCTGGCGTGCCGGCCTTGCCGGCAATAACCGGCCGCGCAAGGGGGCGCATGCGCTATGAGAATCGTGACGGATACGCGTATCCGGTTTTCTGCGGGCCTGCGCTAAATAAGCGGGCAACCAAACAACCAAGTAATCACAACGAATCATCGGAAAATCAAGAAGGAAAAAGAAAGCCGATGGGGGACTATGCGTCGGCTCGTTGCGGTTTGTTGCCAGCGTGGTTACCAATATCTCTCTTAAAAAATCACTCAGAGAGAAAAATAAGAAAACTGAAGAAAAAACAATATAGATAACGCGTTATTCAATGACGAATAAATGCCGTTTCCAATGAAACAAAGGTGTTAAGTTCTCTTCGGGAGCTACATTTCGTCAAACGTTCTCCTTGTTGAATTCTCTATTTTGCGGATATGCAAAGAATAATGTGAAGACCAATTATTGAATCGTAAATATAACAATAAAAGCTCACGAAATTATTCTTTTATAAGAATTTAATGATTTATTTATCACAATATACTGAGTAGTATTAATCTTGTGCAATAAAAATTAACGCTTTTGAAGTACGTTTTACGTTTGATGCGATGCAGTTGTGTAAGAAGTGCAAAAGGATAACCGTGCGCTCGCTTGCTGTGCATGATGACCGAGAAGAGATTTTCTACAGGGGTGATTGTTGTGAAGCAAAAAGGACTGACGGCAGTGGCGACGAGCATTATCGCCGCCATTGTTCTCGTTATTACCGCGGTGTTGCCCGTCACTGGTTCGGCGTCATATGAGCAGTCGTTGGAAAGGGCTTCAGACAATTCCTGGAGGGTGAATTCGACGGATTCGGTGCACAATAACGCCATCCGCAAGCCCGAGCTGTATCAGCTGCTCAGTTTCAACAACAAAATCGATACCTTGCGCGATGAGATGCGTTTGGACTTTGTGGTCCGTGTGGCGCATGGCGAGGTCGATCCCACCGTCAGCAACGGCGGCAACACCGGCTTGCGGATTGTCTATGACTACGGCGACGGCGGCGTCAGCGGCAACACCGTGAATCCGAATTATGGCCATACCGTGAGCTACAAGCGGACCATTTTCGGCTCCGATGTGGCTTCCGGTGCCGACACCTGGGCCCAAAACATCGATGAGTATTACACGATTGTCTCTATGCAGAATTCCGGTCCGTACGATTATGTGACGGTTTCCCTGCAGGGTGATATGAACATCCCCGATGAGAACAACGCCTATTGGTCCAGCGCCAGCGATAACGGCCAGACCTGGAAGCAGCATATCTGGGCGATGGTCGGGCCTTTGGCCAGGAGCAGCAGCAACTGGTTGGACGGCTACATCACTTCCAACGGAAACGCCGCCTGGAGCGGTGTCAACGCGCAAAGGGTCACCGATTATCTCAACAGCGCTCCTGCCTCCCAGTTCGCCACCAACTTGGCTGAGGGTAAGGACGAGACCTCGTATCCGGGCATCTGCCATCAGGCGTGGGGCAAGACCTATTCACATGGTTGCGATATCCCGCAGTCTTGGGTCGGTTTCGACCGTTGGCCCAGGTTGTGGAGCAACGATGGGGGCGATGGCACCGGTCAGACCAACTGGGGTTTGACGGTGGACGCCGGTTTCAACAACATCCGCGTCGCCCGCAACGGAAAGACGAATTCCGGGTCGAAGAGCTATCCGGCAGGCACCGCTCCGCCGAATTCGTTCTTCATCCGTTGGTACAACCCTGCCAACTCGAGCAAGGACGCGGCCAGAGGAGGAGGGCAAAGAACCCCCGATCCCTGCACAAGGGTCACGGGATTCAAATATCAGTGGCTTGGCCTTCAGAATCGTAAGAATTGGGTTCCGGTCACCTCGTTGACGCCCGAGCCTGTTGAAGTGAGCAATGTTCCCGTAACGGGATATGACTATACGGCCGGTACCGATTTCCCGATCTGGGCCGATAACGGGGATGGCAGTTTTTCCAAGCTTGACAACGAGGCGAAATTCACCGATTACACGGCATTCAACAGCGTGTCTAATTACGAAGGCAATACCAAGCCATACAACCTCATGGTCCAAGGCGCCGGCAGCGCGACGAGCGCGCAGAACGCCGACGGCAGCATCGATTTCGACAAGGCCAAGCGGCTTCAGCCTAACGATGACGCCGAAGGCACCGTGGGCAGCGCCGGATACAGCGGCCTTGACGGCTACTTCAAGCTGGTCACCTGGCCGGTGGTCGATTCCTCCTGCACGCTCAACGATCCGCTGCGTAATCCCGACAAGAATTCCGAAGGGATCACCCAGGAGATGGCGGAGAATGATCAGGCGAGCGTGCAGAAGCAGATCGATGCGGGCTGGACGGTCGGTACTGCCTTCGATCATTTCGACATCAATCGTCCCAAAGTCCCTACCATCACCGGTGTTTCGACGGATGACAGCGCTGCGACCACGAACGAGATGACCGCGATCACGAATTCCTCGGATCCCCAATATGCCCTCGCCGACAGCAAGGCCAAGTCCAACGCTACGAAGCCGGTCATCTCCGGCAACGCGACCATCGGGGATTGGGTGGTGCTCTATGAGGATGTCCCCAACCGTCGCAACAGTGCAGGCACGTCGTACGCCGACCGCGTCATTAAGAAGAATGCACCCGGGACTTACGACAATGGCGACGATTATGAAAGCGTCGGTACGGTGGTCAACAGTGAGAATCCGCCCGGCTCAGGGCCGAACACCAACGTTGTGGGGGCAGCCGCCGTCGGCAAGGACGGCACCTGGCACATCACGGACAATACCGCGGTCGACAGCACCCAGATCAACGAGAGGGTCCGGCGTTACCACGCCTACCAATATGATCCCACCGATGAGATGAAGGTCGGTTCCCATTTCTCGCCGATCGCGTTGGTCAACTTCAGTGCGCCGGCGGACAAGGCGCCGACGGTGGATCCGGACAAGATCGTCGTGCCGCATACCAAGCAGACGGCGTCGCTGGACGGCGCGCTTACCGACGGCAACAACACGACGGTGAGCATCGGCGGCACAATGAGTTCCACCGAGGGCGGGTCCACGATGAGGCTCTATGCCAAGCATGTGGCACCTCCGAGCGATCTGTCGAAAACGCTGGGTAAATCCGCTTCTTCGCCCGTGGCGGCTCGTGACGGCGACTCTGATCTCGGCAACGAGATTGTCGGGGTCGACAGCGCCAAATGCGAGCAGTCCATCGGTGTGGGCAGCGATAAGGACTGGAGCTGCAGCGTGCCGGTGCAATGGTTCATCGACAACACTCCATCGCCGGTGGCTGGTACCGGCTGCTACTTCAAGTTCGTGGCGGTGACCACCAACAAGGACGGTGTGACGGCTCAGTCCGAACCCGTCACCAAGAGCGTCGACTTCTACGCTCCGGTGGTTTCCATCACCAGTGCCGACAACAGCTATGTGAAAGGCAAGGTAACGGCCGACCCCGACACTCCGGTCATTGTGAACACGATACTGCCCGGTGCAACGGTCCATCTTTCCTGGCCGGACGGCACGCCTTCAGGCGCTCCGACTACCGCAACGGTGGATTCCGAGGGCAATTGGAAGGCCGAAGTGGTCTCCGGAGCCAAGCCGGGTGACATCAAGGCTTACGTCGTGGATAAAGAGACCAACGCGTCCAAGAAAACGGTGTATAAGGACTTCAATCCCACTCCGCCCGTTACGGCGTTGCCTTTCACGGGCCACTTCCCGTGGTTGGCGATCCTCATGGTGTTGACCGTCATCGTCATGGCGATTGTCGGCTACAAAGTCCTTCAGAAATACAAGGGCGGTTTGCTCAGCAAAGGGAGGCATGTGAAATGAGCGTTTTCATATACGTCTCGCTCAAACGGGCCAAGCCCGACTGAATGTGGGTGCGGCCGGCGAGGTGAGTTGCCGACGTAGCGTGCACAATATCCAAAATCCCAAATATCCGATTATCCAAAATCCCAACCAAAACAAAGAGGAGATACTCCCATGAGTAGAAAGTTCAGCGCCAAAAGCCTCACGGGCTTGGCGGTAGCAGCAGCCACATTGTTGGCGTTCGCCCCGTTCGCGGGCACGGCCAACGCTGCCGAAGAGAACATGGACGTCACGAAGTTCGCCAAGACGTCGATTACCATCAATGGCACCGCGGCCATGATGAAGAACCACAAGTTCGCGGCTCTGCGCATCGGCACCTACGAAAAGGCCACGCATGATGGCGAGACGTTGAAGTCGATCACTGTCGGCACCGTTGACGGCATCAAGTCCGCGGCCACGGGCGCTTTGGCCGCGGCCAAAGTCGCCGACGGCATTTCTCCGAGCACGCCCGGCTCCGCCTTCGTCGGCAACCCCGTCGGCGAGGTCGCCACGAACTGGCTCGGCTATGGTGCTTCGGGAGACGATACGACTTCGAACACCGCGACTGCCGTCAGCCCGAGCAAGCACGGCTATAACGGCCATCTGCGTACGTTCGTCACCGCGTTTGCCAAGGCCAACGGCATTCCCGACGCGGTGTCGGCCTCCGCTTCGACCGCCAACTGCGGCGGCTCCAGCACCGACTGCACCGTTGACGCAGCCAACGAGAGCGCCAAGATCTCGGGCCTCGATCCTGGCATCTATCTGGTTGAAGACACCACCTCCGACTTCGGCGGCGAAGGCACCGGCCACAAGAACTCCATCCCCATGCTGGTGAGCACCGGCATCGAGATGAACGACGGCACCAAGTACACGACCTTCGGTTCCCTGACGCTCGGTGAGGTCAATATGAAAAGCGATGCCCCCTCCGTCGCCAAGACGCTGGACAAGGACGCCGGCTTCGACCCCTCCGTCGGAGGAACGCTGCATTACCAGCTCAAGAGCCAGGTGCCGCTGACCACCGGCTTTGCCCACTACGTCTTCGCCATGACCGACCATCCCGGCACCGGTCTGACCTACACGGACGGTTCGCAGACCGTGAAGATCTGCCCCACCGATAGCATCAATGGCGCTGGTTGCACGACCCTGGCCGAAGGTACGGACTACACGGTCACCAAGCTCAACGACACCACGGAAGGCTCCGCGACCAAGGGTGACACCAAGTATGTCATCTTCGATCTGACCAAGTCGATTCGCAGCCAGACCTACGAGAACTACATCTTCGTCACCTATGCCATGTCGGTCAACAACAACGCCCAAAGCGAGCAGCCGCTGCGCAACGGCATCCGCCTCGCCTACTCCAACGATCCCGGCGTTCAGCCCGGAACCGATGACCCGGGTCACGACCCCGGCACCGGCAACATCGTCAACTGCCCCGCCGGCACCACCGATACGAACTGCAAGAACGGTTCGATCTTCGACGATGGCAGCGGCGACAACGGCGGCAGCCCCGACGCCGACGCCTACTTCCGCCACTTCGATCTGATCAACCTCAAGAAGGTCAGCAGCACCGGCCTGGCTGGCGCCAAGTTCACGGTGACCGACAATGCCACCAACAAGCTCGTCAACTTCTATAAGACCGGCAACGGTTCCTACAAGAAGGCCGTCGAGCAGACCAATACGGATGCCGCCAAGGAACCTGACGGAACGACCACTCCCGGCGCCCAGCTCGAGGTTTTCAAGACGGAACCGGCCGGTAGCGCCGACAGCGACGCTCCCACCACTGACGGCCAGCTGCGCGTGGACGGTTTGAAGGACGGCACCTATACCGTCAAGGAAACCGTTGCCGCTCCTGGGTTCTCTTCGAGCTTCCTGCCTTCCACCGAGGTGACCGTCGGTCCGCTGAGCGGTGAGGGCAACGCGAAGAAGTCCGCCTTCATGAACACCGCCGATACGCTTGGTCTCATCGAGGCCAAGGGCAGTGCGGGCAACCTGCTTGAGGTGAAGATGGACAACGATCATGCCGTGGTCGTCAACAATGTCACCTCCATCTCGCAGCTGCCGTTGACCGGTGGTGCGGGCGTGATCCTGGGCCTGCTGGTCCTGGTCGCGTTCGGCGCGGGTGCGGGCGTGCTGGTGTTCGTGCGCCGTCGCCTCAACAACGCGTAAGGCTTGTGACGTCAGTCTGATGGCCTGAGGCTTGCGATAGAAGCCTGACGGCCTGAGGTTTGCGATGTCGACCTCATGGTGGGGACATGCCCTTGTCTGTAATGGATAGGACATGTCCCCACCATTTTGTTTGTCTGGTTCATTGGCGGATTCGCCCTCGTGTTCGACTTGATAATGAACTTACCGACTAACTTGCCACTTAACATGCCAGATTGGTAAGTTAAGTGGCAAGTTCATTCGCGCCCGCCCCGGTTTCGGCGTCACTTAAGCAACGCCGAAGCGTTTCCGGTACCTGTGGTGGTATCTTCGTTGTCGTGCTGGCACCGTGTATGGTGTCTGACGACGGCTAGGAATTATGGAGAAACGGCGTGAAGTGTGATGCCCCTTCGTTCGAGACCATCATCAACGATCGCGGCGGGCGTATCAGCGCTCGCCGGCAGATGGCCATCCGTGTTGTCGACGTGCTCATCGCGGTTTTTCTGACGGCTTTCATCGTATCGGTCTGCTGGTTCCCCGCGCGCTGGACCATCGACATGTACCGCGAAAGCGCCGCCGTTGAGGACTCGGTCAACCGCGTTTCGCGCTGGCCGCAGGGCAAGATAGCCAGCGAATACCATCGCGCCCAGACCTATAACCGTCGTATCTTCGAATCCGGCCAGGAGCAGCTGGGGGAATATACCGATCCCTTCGACAAAGGCGGCCCCAAAGCGAAGACGCTCAGCGAGAAGGACACCGAATACCAGTCGCTCCTGAACGACGGCACCGGGGTGATGGGCACCATCCGCATCCCCAAGATATCGGTGAAGATGCCGATCTACCACGGCACTTCCGACGAGGTGCTGCTCCATGGCGCGGGCCATCTCTACGGCACCAGCCTGCCGGTGGGCGGCCCCTCGACCAACGCCGTGCTGAGCGGTCACACCGGCCTGTCGAGCGCGTTGCTTTTCACGCGCTTGGACGAGCTGAAGCGCGGCGACGTTTTCTATGTGCAGACCCTCAACCGCACGATGGGTTACCGCGTGGTCGGCATCCATGTGATCAAGCCGAGCGACACCCATCTCTACAAGGTGGTGCCGGGCCGCGACCTGGTGACGCTGATGACCTGCACGCCCTATGGGGTCAACACCGAGCGGCTGGTCATCACCGGCACCCGCCAGCCGATTCCCGAGCCGATTCCGGATCCGGACGACGCCAAGGGCGATGGCGTGCTCTATGGTGTTCTCGTCGCGTTGGCCGGCCTGCTGCTGGGGCTGCCCGCCGTGAGGTTCTCGCGCCGTAAGCCGTGGAAGATCCGTCATGCGGCCGCGGGTCCGCGTCCTCCGCACGTCAAACGCAGGATTTGCGACACGCTCCGCATGCAATTACGCGTATAGAAGAAAAAAGTTTTTCTTTCTCCATTTTGTCTTGCAGATTAAAACTTTTGATGTATTTTGTGGAAACGATTGCGATTATTGCGTTTTGTTGTGACTTGCATCACTTATAGACGAATTTGTGTCATCGGTGTGTCGCATTGAATCATTATTTGTCTAAGCATTTTCTGGATTTTGTCTAATTCCAAAAAAATGTTATATTCGTCACTCTGAGATTGTGCGCTGGCCTTTGGGCCGCGCGCGATTGGGAGTTTGTAGTTTACATCGTTTGATGTAAGGCGATGTGTGCGTGCCGTCTCACGCCTTTTGGCGGTTTGGCGCGTTGATGTGGAGTGTGGTTGTTTTGCGGAATCGTAGTGCCGTGAGGTTGGTGTTGGTGGTGATCGTTGCGGTTGCAGCGATCCTTGGCGCGGGGAGTGCCATTTCGTCGGCCACCGCCGCTGGCGGCCAGACGGACGTCACTGCCGAAACCGACACTGCCGATACCCGCGACGCCAATACCCGCGATCTTTCGTGGCGCAAAGGTACCAAACGTACGGCTCCCAACGGCGCCGATCGCAAGCCGGTCCTCTTCCAGATGCTTTCGTACAACGACAAAATCAACACCAATATCGACGAGATTCGCGTTGACGCCGTGATACGCGTGGCTCACGGCGAGGTGTCGACCAAAAGGGAAAACAACAACAGCGAGATTGCGTCGGGCTCATGGTCCGGTGATACGGGTCTGCGTTTTGTGTACAACTTTATCAGTGGCGGCACCAATGGCAACGGGCTGAATGAGGACTATGATGACGGGTCTCACATTGTCAAGTACGCGAACACCGCCGGTGGAAAGGCCGGCGCAAACCAGTGGGCCGCCAACCAGGATGAGGTCTATACGATCCACAAAATCATCCATTCGGGTCTTTACGACTATGTCACCATCTCATTTGTCGCAGATGTCGATTATCCCGACAGCGGTAAAGGCAGTTGGTGGCAGGGCACGACAAAGGACGGCCGCACGACTGATGCCGCCCAGATCTGGGTGCTGGTCGGGAGGGCCGCGCTTGATTCCGCCAACTATAAGATCAATGGTCGTGGAGACTTGGATTATTACCAGGACCAGTACGGCCTGGCGACCAACATCATGGCGGGCCGTCACGTACAGCTGTTCCCGAGCGATTGTACGGATACGACCAACGGTGCCAATAAAGCGGGCTGCAACCAACCGAATCTGTTCATGAACTTCGATGCCCACCCCCAGTGGCTGTGGACCGCCAATCAGGCGAATTGGGGCTTGGTGTCCGATTATGGGCTTGGCGGCACTTTCTATTCCGTGCTTCAGCACAGCAAGGGTAATCATAATACAAATATGAGCGGCGACGCAGGCACGTCGACCTACGCTCCTGCGGGTCATCTCAACGGGACCGACGAGGGGGTGGCGCCGCCGAACTCATTCCTCATCAACTGGTACGACAACAATACGAGTAGCGGTCAGGTTAAGAGCAATCCGTGCCATCAGTACAAGTCCTATTGGTACGAGTGGATGGAGCTCAAAAACAACTCCACGTGGGTGCCGGTCACCTCGTTGACCGGCGACGGCGCACGGCCGGTCACCGGCCAGCCGCCATCGTATGAGACGGCTAATGAGGGCAATGGCGTAGGGCTGGGCAACGATACGTTTGCCTACAACGAGAACAATACTTCCAAGTCCAACAACCTCTTCTACCGCCCGACCGAAGGCAAGAACCAGGCCGGCGGCCCCATGCAGCCGGCGCAGAACGCGGACGGCTCCATCGACTTCAAAAAGGCGAAGGCCGAAGACCCCGGCGACGGCTACTTCAAGCTGCTCACGTGGCCGAACGTCGAAGCCGACGGATGCGCGGCGAGTGCAACGGACGATGCCCATAATCCCGGCATCACCCTCGACATGGTCAAGAACCATCCTGACGTGGCGAAGGCCCGGTTTGACAAGGCCTGGGTCGACGACACCGCGTTCTACAAGTACGACGTCTCGCGTCCCACGGTGCCGGTGATCACCGGCGTCTCCGCCGATGACGCGGACAGTTCCGACATCGCCTTCGCCGACATGGCGAGCACCGACAGCCAGTTCGCCCTCGGCGACAACAAGGCCGTCTCCCTCTCCACGGCGAGCAAGCCCACCATCAAGGGCACCGGCACGCCTGGCCAGGAAGTCTCCCTGTATGAGGACGTTCCCAACGCGACCGACAACTATTCGGACGGCAGCAAGAAAAACGTCATCGTCAAGGGCACTGTCGACGACTATGAGAACATGGGTCACCTGGTCGGCAAGGCCACGGTCGGCGCCGACGGCAAGTGGTCGATACAGGCCGACGACGCGGACGACACAGTCGACTCCACGAAGGCGGCCGAGCGACTGCGGCGCTACCACGCCTATCAGACGGATCTCACCACCCAGATCAACGGCATGAAGATGGATCTGTCTTCCTACTTCTCGCCGGTCTCCGTGGTGCAGTTCAAGATGCCGCCGGATCCGGCGGCGAGCGTCGACAAGGTCGTGGTGCCGCATACGGTCAACGGCGCGCTTGAGGGCAGCGATCCGAAGGTCGCCATTTCCGGCACCGTCTATTCGGCCGTCGGCGGCTCGTCGATGAAGCTTTACGCCCAGCATGTCGATGCGAGGGCGACGAGAGCGGCCAAAGCCACGAAGAAAAGCAAGGCGAAGGCCTCGGGGTCAACGCGGTCTGCAGGCGGCGTCAAATCGAGCCGGTCGGGCCAACGCGGTGCACCGACTGCGGGCGATGAGCTGCAGGAGTGTGCGCAGACCAACGTGGCCAAAGACACGACGGATGCCGCCACCGGCAAGGTGACGGGCACCGAGTGGTCGTGTCAGGTTGCGACGTCGTGGTTCGCTTCGAAAGCCCCGGATGCGGGCAGCGGCTGTGACTTCAACTTCACTGCCGTCACCACCAACAGCGAAGGGGACGAAGTCAACGCCAGCAAGACCTTGCCGGTCGATTTCTATGCCCCGAAAGCCGGGCTCAAAACCGCCGACCACACCGGGCTTTCCGGCCGGGTCACACCGACCGGTCCGGCTCTGCAATCCGCCGCGGCAGGGGCGAAGATCACCATAACCTGGCCCGCAGGCACGCCGTCGGGCGCACCCACGTCGGCCACGGCCGGTGCCGACGGCAGCTGGCACGTTGCGCTGAAACCCGGCACGCCTAAGGGCACGGTGACCGTGCAGGCGCAGGAAGTGGACGCCGACGGCAAGCCGACCAACCAGTCGGCGGTGGAGCACATGACGTTGATTCCCGCCCCGCCGCTTGCGCAGCTGCCATTCACCGGCAACCGTCCTTGGGTCATATGGCTTCTGGCGTTGGTCGTGAGCGTGGTTGCGATCGGCGGGTACGAGCTGATGAAGCGCTATCGTGTCGGCTTGGCCGAAGGCCGACCCATGCACGCCGTCGCGCGAAGCTCGAAGGCCAGACACGGCACTCGGCACGAAGCGGAGTGATCCGTCTTCCGGAGGCGTTCGCCGTTCGTTAGGCGGCGAACGCGCGTCCGGGAAGCATGTCGAAATATCAAAAAATCGACATATCAACATATCAAAGATTTGCCATTATTCAGTAATACAGGAGAAGAGGGGGATACTCTCATGACAAAATTCAATATCCGTACGCTTGCGGGCGCAGCCGTATCAGCGGCTACGCTGCTGGCGCTGGCGCCGCTGGGCGTGGCCAACGCGGCCGGTCCGACCATCGACCTGAGCACGGCCCAGGGCGAGACCATCACCATCAATTCCGCAGAGGGCAACCTCAAGGGCCACAAGTTCGCCGCGGTGAAGATCGGCGATTACCAGAACGCGAAGGGCGACGCCTCGACCCACACGCTTTCCAGCGTGTCCGTCGGCACCGTGTCGACCCTGAAGACCGCCGCGAAGCAGGCTTTGGTCGACGCGAAGAACGTCGCCCATATCTCGGCCGCCGAGGATACGGCGTATGTGGACAACCCCGTGGGCGAAGTCGCTTCGAAGTGGCTCGGCTATGGAACGTCCGGTGCGGATATCACGTCGAACACCCCTACGGCGGTGAGCCCGAGCAAGCACGGCTACGACGGCAACCTGCGTACCTTCGTCACCAAGCTCAGCGGCAGCGCCGACTTCCAGAGCAAGATCGGTGCCTCCAACTCCACCGTCGCTTCGGATTCCAAGAGCGCCACGGTTCCCGTCGACGCCCCGGGCATGTACATCGTCGAGGACGTGACTTCCGACTTCTCGTCGGCAGCCGTCGGCAAGTCGCGCAAGGCTTCCATCCCGATGCTGGTGAGCACCGGGATTACCACCAAGAGCGGCAATGATACGACCGTTTACAACAAGCTGGGTTCAAAGCCTCTGAACGAAGTCAACATGAAGAGCGATACACCGACGGTCAAGAAGGAGCTTGTCGGCAACGACAACGATCCGTCAATCGGTGGTATTCTGCACTACCAGCTCACCAGCTCGGTGCCGCTGACCACCGGTTTCGACCACTATATCTTCACCATGATCGATCAGCCGGCGCAGACTGGCCTGACCTATCAGAACGACGCCAAGGTCACCGTCGGCGGCACACCTCTGATCAAGGATACGGACTACACGGTTGACGCCACGAAAACGTACCCCGACGGCAGCACCAAGTATGTGGTCTTCGATCTTTCCAAGTCCATTCTCAACCAGACGTATAAGGATGCTATCGTCATCACCTATACGATGAAGGTCAACGACCATGCGAACGGCGGCGCTCTGAAGAACGGCGTGACGCTCGGCTATTCCAACAACGTCAACAAGCAGCCTTCCGGCGACGGCGCGCAGACCGGGGAAAACGGCGACGGCAAGGGCGAGGTCACCGACTGCTCCACTTCCAGCGTTACTCCCTGCACCAACGGCTCCATCACCAACGAAGGCGGCGACACCAGCGACACCAGCGCCACCATCTACTTCCGCCACTTCGACCTGATCAACCTGAAGAAGGCCGACAGCACCGGCCTGGCGGGCGCGAAGTTCAAGGTGACCGACAAGTCCACCGGCAACGTCGTGAAGTTCAACAAGGTGGGCAACGGCTCTTATAAGAAGGCCGCCGACCAAAGCTCTACGAACGCGGTCTCCGAGCTTGAGGTCTTCGATGCCGCCGCTCCGGTCACCCACTCCGGCGACGAGCCGGCAAGTGATGGCCAGCTGCGCGTCGACGGTCTGAAGGAGGGCGACTACACCGTCACCGAGACGGCTGCGGCCCCCGGTTTCTCGGGCACGTTCCTGCCGTCCACGGATGTGACGCTGAAGGGCAACGCCACCACGCCGGCCACGGATGCCTACACCAACACCAAGGACGCCGTGTTCGGCCTGATCGACGCGCATGAGACGTTGACCGACGTGGCGATGAATACCACGGGCGGCGCGATTCTGGTCAAGAACGTGAACTCGGTCTCGCAACTGCCGTTGACCGGCGGTGCTGGCGTGGTGCTGGCGCTGCTCGTGGTCGTGGCGCTGGCCGGTGCGACCAGCCTGCTGATCGTGACCCGCCGCAAGTTGAGCGAGTGAGCGCGGCTCGCGCGTTGGCCATTGGTCGGCGTCGCGGTAGGTCGCCGGCCGGCGTCGCGGTAGGTCGTCGCCTTTTGCAAAAGGGGATTGACGGCCGGCCGTGATCGCCGGTTGAAGGCCGCGAATTCTGTGTGTGCCCGAGAGGCTTTATCGGCTTCTCGGGCACCTTTATATATGGACTATATATATGGACTATGTATGAACTACATATATGGACTCGCGTTTGTCTGTTTTGGTATGTTTTATACGTTATTGCACGTTTTATGCATTTTTATACGTATGGATTCAGCTTTGGCCGTCGCCGTCGGGCTTATCGTCGGATTGCTTTGAATCTGCTTCGGATTCTGTGTGAACGACCGGCTTGATGTTTTCCGGGCGCTGGGGGAGCGTCTGGCCGACCGGGATTTCGACGGTGATCATCGGCATCGGCATGGTCGAGGTGTCGATTTTCGGGTTCTGTTCCTGAGTGAGGACGAGTTCGCGCGCCTCTTCCTCGCTGCCAACCGTCGGCATGGAACCGGGCAGCGGCGAAGCCGACGTCTCGCGCATTACGATGCAGGCGATGCCGCTGAAAATCGCGAAGAACATGATATAGAAACCGGGCATATCGTGGTTGCCGGTGAGCGTAATCAGCGCCTGTGAGACCAACGGCGTGGTGCCGCCAAAGAGGGAGACCGCGAAATTGTAGGAAAGTCCCATGCCGGAGAAGCGCGATTCGGTGGGGAACAGCGCCGGCAGCGTGCTCGCGGAGACGCCGGCGTAGAAGGCCACGGGGATGGCGATCATCGCCAGCGCGCCCTGGATGGCCCAGAACGTGCCGTGGTGCAGCAGCTGGAAGGCCGGGTAGACCAGCACGAACGTGGAGATCACGGCGATGGCGTAGATGGGCTTGCGGCCGATGATATCGGAAAGATGGCCGATCAGCGGCAGGCACAGCGCCATGATGACGAGCACCGGCACGGTCGCGGCGGCGGCCATGGTCGGTGTGGTGCCGACTTCCTCGCGCAGATAGGTCGGCATGTAGCTGGTGAGCACGTAGCCGGCGGTGTTGGTGGCCGCGACGATGGCCACGGCAATGAGTAGACGGCGCCAGTGGCGCTTGATGACGTACAGCATCGTGCCCGGGCGGTCCCAGCGCGATTCCTGCCTCCACGCGGCTTCTCGGGCTTCGTGCGAAAGCTGGGCCTGTTCCGCTTCCTGACGCTCCTGATGCGCCGCGAACTGCGGGGTTTCGGGGATGTGGGTACGCAGGGCCATCGCGATGATGCCCAGCGGGATGGTGAGCAGATAGGGCACGCGCCAGCCGCCGTTGACCATGGCGTCCGCGCCCCAGCCGTGTTCGGCCACGACGGTGGTGATGGCCACCATACCCGCGCCGAACGCCGAGCCGATATAGGAGCCCATGTCGAGCCAGGCGCTGTAGAAACCGCGCTTGCGATCGGGCGAGAATTCGGAGATATAGGTGGTCGCCCCGGAATATTCGCCGCCGGTCGAGAAGCCCTGCACCATCTGCAGCGCGTAAAGCGGTACGATGGCCCAGGCCCCGATCTGATGGCTGGTAGGCAGGATGCCGATCAGCGCGGTGGAGACCACCATCATGCCCATCGTCAGGAACAGCACCTTCTGCCGGCCCACGCGGTCGCCGAGCGGTCCCAGGACGATGCCTCCGAGCGGCCGGACGAGGAAGCTCACCGCGAAGCCCAGCAGCATCACGATCAGGCTCATGCTCTTCGGCAGCCCGCTGGTGAAAACGCTCGCCATCGTCACCGCGAGATAGCCGTAGATGCCGAAATCGTACCATTCCATGAAGTTGCCGACCACGGTGCCGGCGATGGCCTGTTTCAGCGTCTTTTCCTCGACGACGGTGATGTCTTTGGTGCGCAGAAACTGACGGCGGATATGGATTTTCTGCATTTTCGGTTCACCGGTTTTGCCTCGTTGCGGGCCCGTGCCTATATGCATTACATGTTTGACGCTTTGAATCGGATGGACTCCGCGCGGGGCATGTCCCGCGCTCTCCGCACCGCGGTTCTGGTTCTGATTTCCCGATGGTGACATGCAAGTCCGTCCTCTCGATATGCGTTTCATCTCGCCTGATGAGCGCTAACGCCAATTACTCCATGATAACTCTCCTTCCTTTTTATTCTCTTGGTGGGCTTAATCGTTGATTTGTCCGCTGCCGATAAGTGCGTTCTAAAAGCAGTATTGGACGGCTTTGAAAAACTTACGGGCTTGGGGCATATTCGGCCAAAAGTGGTTCTTTTGCAGTATTTCGAGGCAAACGGACGGATCGATGTGATATTCCTGCATGAGCGCGCAGACCAGTTCCACACGGCGCTTGTCGGGTACGGCGGTGCCGCTCATCAGCGCGATGTCGCAGGCCGTTCTGGTCGGCGAGGTCACTTTCAATCCCGCGATAGTGCTCATTTGGCCTTCCGGGACGCAACGGTCGTATGTTTTGATCGGTCGGCCGTATGCCATCGAGCGGAAATGCGAGCCCGAGATGATGTCGATGACATCGGGGAAATTGCCGCCCATCCATACCCATAGGGCGCTGCGGCCGCAGGCGATCGATCGGCTCGGCACGACTTTGGTCATGATGGTGCCCCTGCCGAAAAGCGTGTCCGAGTATTCGGCGAGATAGGCGCTGATGTCATCTAGACGGTGCAGGGCGCCGAAACCATCGAGCCGGTTCATGCTTAAGGGTCCAGGCAGATCGCGGTTGCTCATGAGCATGGGCGTGGTGCGGTTGATGGGTGGTGGTGCGGTATTGGTGCTGAAGTTGCCGGGAGCCATCGGGGCGTCGCCGTGTCCGAGTGTCGGGGTGTTGCCGAGGCCAAGCGTCGGTGCGTTGGACTCGAAGCGTACGTTCAGACCGTTTTCGCTTTTGGGGCTTCCGGCTTTGCGGTTGCGTTGTTTCCTGCCGAGAATGCCGCGCCTGCCGGTATGGCCGTTTGCGTGGCTGCTGCTGTGGCTGCTGGTGTGATCGCTGTCGTGCCCCTTGGCGTGGCCGTCAGTATGCGCGCCAGCGTGTCCGGTGATATGTCCATTGGTATGCCCGTCAGTATGCCCGTAGTTTTGGTTCTGGTTCGCCGGCGGCGTTGCGTTCGGCGGTGGACGCCCGGTCCCTGCGTATTCGCGCGGACCGGCGGGTTTGCGAGAGTACAGGTTTGCTGTGTGCTGTGTGTCCATTGTTGTAGTGTTCATGCGTGCAATATAGCTATGTCATCGTGTGATTGGCAAATCCGAAAATGCAAAAAGTGGATATGTGCACAACTGGTGGCTGCATCGACGAAATTGTGGACGACACGGTCGATAAGTAGTCAAGTTCCGCTCATTGTCTTGCATTTGTCTGGCCTGCTTCGCGTGAAAGCCCTCCGCTGTCCCCGCTGGGCCCAATAATCGGTAGTTATGACTCATATTTTGGTGAACGTTGCATGGCCGTATGCGAACGGCCCGCGCCATATCGGCCACGTAGCCGGTTTCGGCGTGCCTTCCGACGTGTACGCGCGCTACGAACGTATGAAGGGCAACGATGTCCTGATGGTTTCCGGCACCGACGAACACGGCACCCCGATTCTGGTCGAGGCGGACAAGGAAGGGGTGAGCCCGCAGGAGCTGGCCAACCGCTACAATCGCGTCATCGCCAAGGACCTCTGCGATCTGGGCTTAAGCTACGACCTCTTCACCCGCACCACGACGGGCAACCACGAGCACGTCGTCCAGGAGCTGTTCAAGCAGTGCCTGAAAAACGGATACATATATAAAGGTACGCAGAAGGTCGCGATTTCGCCTTCCACCGGCCGCACCCTGCCCGACCGCTACATCGAGGGCACCTGCCCGATCTGCGGGGCCGACGGCGCTCGCGGCGACCAGTGCGACAACTGCGGCAACGAACTCGACCCGGACGAGCTGATCAACCCCGTCTCCAAGATCAACGGCGAGAAGCCGGAATTCAAGGAGACCGAACACTTCTTCCTCGACCTGCCGGCGCTCGCCGAGGCCAATCTCGCGTGGCTCAAGACCCGCAAGGGCTGGCGTACCAACGTCATCAACTTCTCGCTGGGCCTCTTCAAGGAGGTCAAGCCGCGTGCCATCACCCGCGACATCGACTGGGGCATCCCCGTGCCGGTCGACGGCTGGATCGACAACCCCAACAAGAAGCTCTACGTCTGGTTCGACGCGGTCATCGGCTACCTTTCGGCCTCGATCGAGTGGGCGCGGCGCAAAGGCGAGCCTGACGCGTGGAAGAAATGGTGGAACGATCCGCAGTCCCCGGCCTATTACTTCATGGGCAAAGACAACATCACCTTCCATTCACAGATCTGGCCTTCCGAAATGCTCGCCTACAACGGCGAGGGTTCCAAGGGCGGCGAACCGGGCGAATACGGCAGGCTCAACATGCCCGAGCAGGTCGTTGCCAGCGAGTTCATGACCATGGAGGGCAAGAAGTTCAGCTCCTCGCGTGGCATCGTCATCTATGTCAAGGACATTCTGGCGCGTTACCCCGTCGATGCCGTTAGGTATTACATTTCGATAGCTGGGCCGGAGACCTCCGACGCCGATTTCACATGGTCGGAGTTCGTGCGTCACAACAACGAGGAACTTGCCGCAAGTTGGGGCAACCTGGTCAATCGCGTTGCCAACCTCATGTTTAAGAACTTCGGCGAGATTCCGGAGCTCGACGAGGATTCCATGACGGCCGAAGACCGCGCGCTCTTGGAAGAGACGGCCACTGCCTTCGATACGGTCGGCGGGCTTATCGAGCATCACCACCAGAAGAACGCCCTGAACGAGGCGATGAAAGTCGTCGGCGACATCAACAAGTATATTTCCGCGGTCGAGCCTTGGAAGATCAAGGACGACCCCAAGCGCCTCGGCACCGTGCTGCACACGTGTGCACAGGCCGTTTCGGATGCGAACCATCTGCTCGCCCCGTTCCTGCCGCAGGCCGCGCAGAAGGTCTGGGAGGCGCTCGGCGGCGTCGGTACGTTCTCGCCGTTGCCGCATATCGAGGAAGTCGAGGATCTCGACAAGCCCGGTTTCACTTATCCGATCATCACCGGAGACTACGAGCTTGGCCGCACGGTGCATCCTTGGCGCAGTGAGCCGTTGATCGCGGGTACGACGGTGCCGAAGCCCTCGCCTATCTTCCAGAAGATTCCGAAAGAGGCCATCACCGAAGAGCTGGAACGCTTCGAGGCCGACTTGGAGGCCCGCAAGGAGGCCGAGGCCAAGCGCCTCGAAGAAGCCAAGGAAGAGCTCGCCGAGAACAAGAAATCTGAGTAGACGGCCTTCGCCTTGGTGACTCCGAATGTATGAGATCTCAAACCCCGCCGTGACGTGTGTCGTCGGCGGGGTTTGTGCTTTGAGCTGAGCTTTTGTGGCTAGGGATTTCGCTTGTGAGCCAACGCTCGGCTCTCATTTACTGTTTATGGATGGGGAATGTGTCTAGCGAAAGACAGATAAAAGTGTCGGCGGTCACATATTGAGACTTATTATTACAAAATCGTTACACTTTTCACAGACTTCTTTGAGTTCAGCGCATACTTTTTCCAAGGAGAATGCTGTTATATTAGAGATGTCAGCAGTTAAACCGCTGGCGAGATTCTTCTTTGAATCCCATAATTGAACCTTCTTCTCTCTTCTCTCGCCCGGCGGCTTTCTCTCCGCCGGGCATCTCTTTTTCTGCAGGTTCTGATTTGATGCTCTTCAACGATTAAGACCAACAAAAAAACGAGGCCCGCACATTCCGAAAGTGGAAGCGTGAGCCTCGTTCTAGATTTCCCGAACCTCTCGTCTCAGTCGCAACGGGCGCTGAGCGCCTCCCACGGCTCGAGAATCGTCGGTTCGGCGGCAGTGGCCTTGAGCGTTTTCTCGTCCAGGAACTCCTTGCGGATGATGACCTCGGTGACGAACTGGTCGAACCATTCGCCGTCGGCCACATAGTAGCCGTCGTCGCCGTTGTCCTTGCCCCAGCTGTTCTCGATCTTCCAGCGGTTGGGCTGGCCGTTTTCGTCCAAGTTCACGCCGGTGATGGTCATGGCGTGATTGCTCGGGTAATCGCCGTATTCAAGACCGTGCGCCTTGTCGATGCTGAAATCCATTCCGAACAGCTCGTCGACCCGTACCGCGTCTTTGCTGAAATAGCCGCTGTCGCGCAGACTGTATTGCATGCAATCGCAAGCGAACCAGATCGGGTGCCCTGCCTTCACCTGGTCGACGGCCGCCTTGCGCAGCACGTCGATGGGAACGTTGATGAAGTCGAGATTGCCGGTTTCGGCAACGTTGGTGGAGTACTTGAGCTGGAAATGCGTGTAGTACGGTCGGCTCGGCATCGGGTTGTTGCATACCGTCACGAAATCGTCCACGTCAACCGGGACGTACTTGCGGTAGAACTGCAAGGGCGTGATGCCGATTTCCACGATCTGCTTGCGTTCGTCGATGCCGGATTCGCCTTGGGTGCTCTTGGTTTTGGCGTCGGCCTTGGTTGCGGCTGTGGATTTGCCGTCATCCACCTTGGCCTCTTGGCTCTTGGACGCGCTAGCGTTCGCCGTTTCGGTCGCCTTGGTGTTTGCGTCGTAGGCCTTCTTCTTGCCGCCGTCCGAACCCTTGCCGCCGTCCGAATCCTTGTCGTCGTCGCCGTCCTTGACGCGCGCACGCCAATCGAATGTAGTCGGCGGCTCGCCCAGGGCGATGGCGCAGATGCGATAGATGTCCTCCATGTATTTCTTCTTGAACGCGCGCAGCTCGTCGATGCTGACGCCTTGCTCGTGATGTTCACGCAGTTCGATGGCGAATTGGTGCAGCTTGGTGGTCAGATATTGCGTGAACGCGTCGGAATCCTTGGAATTCGCGGATTCCGGGTAGGCGGACTTCGGCACTAGGCCATACTTGTCAACGAGGTTGACGAACATCTGCCACCAACCGCCATCGTCGACCGGATAGCTGTTGATTGCCTCGAAGGTGCGGCTGTCGGTCGGCTCGTCAAGCGTGGCGAGCACGTTTTCCAGATAGGTGTTCGCCTTCTCGAACTTATCCCAGAAGAACAGATAGGTCTCGGAGAACTCGAAGTTCTCGAGCTTGAAACGGTGCATCAGCTCGTAGCGCAGGGTGTTGAGCGCGGCGAACATCCAGCAGCGTCCGCTTTGGCGCTGGTTGGTGATGGTGCCCTGCTTCAGCTCGATCGAGAAATCGTGCGCAAGCTCGCGGGTGCCGACGTAGCTGGTCGCGGCCCTGAGCACGCCGTTGCTGACCGCGGCGTTCGCGGCGACGTGGTTGGCCCGTGCGGCTGGCTGCGTGTTGTACGCTTCGTGGTATTGACGTACGTCGTCGACGCTCATCGCCATTTGCTCGGCGCAAGCGCCGGAAGTACCGGGTTCTGCAGCTTCATCGTCTGTGGTCTGGTTCTCGCTCATCTTGCCTCCATTGCTATATGCTCATATCTTATCGTGGGACTTGTCTTCTGCGGGCTTGCGGTTCATGGGGTCGGCCGGGTGTCCGGGCTGGGGCGGATTGCGATATTGCGCTGAGGTGTTGGGCAA
The DNA here is from genome assembly GCF_029395515.1 of Bifidobacterium sp. ESL0764. Taxonomy (NCBI): domain Bacteria; kingdom Bacillati; phylum Actinomycetota; class Actinomycetes; order Bifidobacteriales; family Bifidobacteriaceae; genus Bifidobacterium; species Bifidobacterium sp. ESL0764. The sequence goes on along the minus strand of NZ_CP113919.1, from coordinate 2,124,966 downwards.
AAGCTGTGTTGCGGTGTTGGATCGCAGCGGGTGCGTTGCCGTTTGTGCGTTGCGCCCAGCGGCAAGCGAGCGTCCGGTGCTTCGGATACTTCGCGCTCTTGCCTTAGACTGGATGCGGATGTATCTAACCAAGGAAGGTCTTTTATGAAATATAGCGAATTAGGCACGTCGGGCGTAAAAGCTTCGCGCGTGGCTCTCGGAGCGATGCGTATTCGCAGCAAAAGCAGGGACGAGGCTCAGGAAATCGTGCGTACCGCGCTGGACGGCGGCATCAATTTCTTCGATACCGCGGATTGCTATGGCGATGGCGCCAGCAGCAGGGAGCTCGGCCAGGCGTTGCAGGATGTGAAGGCCGACCGCAGCAAGATCTATGTGCAGACCAAATTCGGCATTCACAGGGAACACGACCACGATGGCAGCAACCGTTATGATTTCACCAAGGATTATCTGGTCGGCGAACTCGACAAGGAACTGACGAACCTGCAAACCGATTATGTCGATTTCGTGCTGCTGCACCGCCCTGATCAGCTGATGGAGCTTGAAGAGGTCGCCGGAGCGTTCAACGAGCTGCAGAGCAGCGGCAAGGTGCGTCACTTCGGCGTCAGCAATTTCAGCCCGATGCAGGTCGAGCTGCTGCAGAGCGGGCTTGACCAGAAGCTCGAGGTCAACCAGCTGCAGTTCGGGCTCGGGCACACCGGCATGGTGCGTCAGGAGATGCACGTCAACATGACCGATGCGCCGAGCGTCGACCACGACGGCGGGCTCATCAGCTACTCGCGTCTGCGCCACATGACGATCCAGGCGTGGAGCCCCTTCCAGTTCGGCTTCTTCGAGGGCGTGTTCATCGACAACCCGAAGTTCCCGGAGCTCAACGAGACCATGCAGCGCGTGGCCGATGCGCACGGCGTCACCAAGAACGCGATCGCCGTGGCGTGGATCCTGCGCCATCCCGCGCACATGCAGGTGTTGCTCGGCTCGATGACGCCGAGCCGTCTGCGCGAGATGATGGCCGGAACCGACGTCGAGCTGAGTGCTCAGGAGTGGTACGACCTCTACTTCGCCGCCGGCAACGATCTGCCGTAAATCGCTGATTCAACATATTCATGCGGGTAAACTGCATCTGGTTTCGGCTCAGGTGCAGTTTACCCGCATTTTGTATCTATGCGCGTCGAGGATGCTGGTAGACGGTTTTGTCTCGCTGCTAGGTGCAGTTTCCCAGCACGAGTGAGTGTGAATAAGGGATTCTGTTATGGTGCTGCTGGTAAACGGCATTGGGCGATTGGTTATATGCAGGTTTCCAGCGGCAAAGGACTTATGCGGATTCGTAAGCTCGAACGATATGATTCTGCGGTGACTGGCCTGGGTGCTTTCAGGTTGCTGTAATCCGGCGTTGCTAGGGTAGGGGCGTGCACTACTTCACCCCGAAACGTTGCGCCAGCTCGCGCAAGATCATCTACCACGACAAGGCCCAGGCCGAGCGCGCCGCCCGGCAGGCCTTCATCGAGCGCGATGCCGAGCTGTGGGTGTACCGGTGCGAATATTGCGGTGGCTGGCATCTGACCCACCACGATCCGAAAGAGGAACAGTTCCTGCGCGGCATCAGTGCGCAATCTGCCGCGCGACGTAAGAAGCCTCATTCGCGCAAGCGCGGGTTCAAGCCGCGGCGGCGTTAATCCGCGATTGCGGACGATGATGTTGGCGAGGCCCACTGTCATCGGGCGATTCGACGTGCTGGAAGTCGGGAAGGGGATACGTCCACGCGAGGAAGTGGCCTTATATACGCTAATGCCTCCGAGGTGCTGGAATCTCGACGTCTCGGAGGCATTCGTCTGGTGCCGATACGGCTCAGCGGTCGAAGCGGAAGTGCTGGTCCTCGGCGACAGGCGTGACCGAGCGGCTGAAGACGCCGCGGTCGACCGAGTTGTTCGCGATTTGGTCGCTGAAGGCGTCGACGGGGCGTTCGGTGTTGCGCAGATCGTAATACTTATGGACGGTGTTGTCGAAAGCGTCGAGTCCGTGCAGCAATTGCGCGTCATCGGCCGGGTAGCGGTCGACGAAGAACTGGTCGTCGCGCTCCATGCGCGGCTTCAGCGCCGGCGACTGGTCGGGCTTGCCGATGGCGAGGCCGAGCACCGGGTAGGTGAATTCCGGCAGGTGCAGCAGCTCGATGAGCTTGCGCGGATTGTTCAACACGGAACCGAGAATCACACAGCCCAGGTCCAGCGAATAGGCGGCGGTCTCCATGGCGTGCAGCGCAAGAACCGCGTCGTTCTGCGCCTGGGTGAAGCGATAGCTGGAGTTCAGCGTGAATTCGTCGGAGTGGACGTCGACGCCTTTGCGTGTGGCGATGGCGGCGTTGCGGTGCTCGTCGGCCACGAAAATGTAGAGCAACGGGGCTTCGGCCACATAGGTCTGGTGGCAGATCTCGGCGATGGCGTCCTTGATGGCCTGATCCTCGACGCGGATGGCCGACCAATCCTGCAGGTATTGGCTTGAGGCCGCGTGCTGCGCGACGGTTTCGAGCGTGGCGACGGTCTCAACGTCGATGGCATCCGACTTGAACTTGCGGATCGAGCGGCGGTTGAGCAACGTCTCGATGGTTTCGTTGGTACGTAGATTATTTAGAGATTCAGTCATAGACATATTCTCGCAGAATCAAGGTGGAATACGCCAGTGATTTTTCGCTCTGAGTAAGACGACAGATGTGATATCGGTATCTATTTTCTACCGCGACGGTTCTGGCGACGGGTGACCAGCGCGTTCGAACCGCGCGTGCCGAGCGATGAAATGACGGAACCGAATGCTGCCGAGGCTGCGGCGAAGATGACGCTGGCGATAAAGCCTTGCTGCTGGGCGTCTTCGGCGGTGCCACCCGTGCCTGCTGACCGGCGCCTGCGCGTGATTTGGCTGTCCCAAACGGTTTTGAACACCTTGCCCGCCAACGCTCCCAAGACGGTGGGCAGGACGATTTTGACGATTTTGTCGCCCAATGTGTCTGGATCTTGTAAACGGTTCTGGCGCATGGTTTCTACTTTCTGGTCGACGCGGTGAAGGCTTTCGACGATGCGGTCGGCGGATGAAGATGTGGTTGAAGTGAATGAGGAGGGAGTTGCCGACGAAGCTGATGACGATTTTGGAGCTGGAGCTGGAGCTGAAGTCGAGGGGAAAGAGTCTTTGCCGCTATGTAATGCACTATTGTCGTCGTCTGTCTGAACCGCAGTTTCGCCTGAGCCGCCGGGTTCCGCCGAATGGTCTGAAGAACCGGCGCCCGCAGATGCGGAAGGCATGAAGGAATTCCATGCAGGCGATTGGTCCTGCACGGAAGCGGCGGCGAGTTCCTGACCGGCGGGTTTTCGATCGGCTTCTTTCACCGCGGTTTTGCTGTGACGTGCATGCATGATTCCATGATAGACGGCGCACTGTCCTCGGCTGTCTGCGGTGCCATCAGCAAAATGCCGCTCGCCGCATTTTCCGTGGCGACGTGCCCGGCCCGCGTTAAAGTGGCACTATGAGTGATTATCTTACTTCGGGCGAAGGCGCTTCGGAACCTGGTTACTTGGTGTTGTTGCGTCACGGTCAGACCGCGTGGAGTGTCAGCGGGCAATATACAGGGCGCACGGACGTGCCGTTGAACGCAGAGGGGCGGCGGCAGGCGATGGCCGGCGGAAAACGATTGCGTGAGGCGTTTCCGGACGGTTTCGGACGTGGACATATTTTTTCGAGCCCGTTGCATCGCGCCCGCGAGACCGCGCAATTGGCGGGTTATTCGGATTTCGAGACGCTTGACGATCTCGAAGAGTGGGATTACGGCCCCGCCGAGGGGCGTCGGCGTGAGGAAGTCAGCTCGGCGATCGGACACGATTGGTGCGTGTGGGACGAGGGGCCTGAGACATTGCCTGCACAATTGCAGGGTGATTGGGTCTGCACGCTGCCCGGCGGCGAGAAGATCGATGTCCACAGCGGAGCCGGCGAGACAGTGGATGAGGGCGCGGCCCGTGCCCGGCGCGTGATTGAACGGGTGATGCCGCTGATCCTTGCCGGCCACAACGTCCTGCTCGTCGCGCACGCCCATATCCTGCGTATCATCACCACCCAGTGGCTGCGTGTCGACCCGAGCGCTGGCCGACTTCTGCGTTTCGACACCGCCCACTACTCGCAGCTCGGCTACTACAAAAACGACCCCGTCATCGTCCGCTGGAACGTGTGAATCAATGCGGCACTGAGCCAATATGCCTTCAGAAAACAAAAGTGGTTGAACCTTTATGGATTTTGGATTCAGCCACTTCTTGTTGGTGTGATTTGTCGGATCTACTCGTCCAGCAGCAGCCAGGCGCTCGCGTCCTGCGGGAGCTTGCCGTCGGCGTCGAGCGGTGCCGAGGTCAGCAGGGTCTTGCCGCCGGGCAGCGCAACCGGGGCGGCGCCGAAGTTGGTGACGCTCACGAAACGCTGGCCGTCCGCGGTCTTGGCCGGGCGCGTGTAGGCGATGACGTCATGGCCCATGTCCAGCATCTTGATGGAATCGTGGTCGCCGGTTGCGGTGAGCAGTTGCGCACGCAGCTCCAGAATCTCGCGGTAGAAGCTCAACATACTCTGCGGGTCGGCCGCTTCCTTGTCGGCTGCGAAATCCTTATACCACAACGGCTGCGGAAGATGCGGCTCAGCGCTCGGGCTACCGTCGGCCTTGGTGGCCGGGGAGAAGCCGAATGAGGCACCTTCGCCGAAAGCCCCGTCCTCGCTCCAGCTGGCAGGTTTCGGCTCGTCGCCGGCGACCCAGGGCAGCGGCACGCGGCAACCGTCGCGGCCCTTGTCGCTGAAGTTGCGCGCGGTGCGGAACGGCGTCGGGTCCTCCAGGCGGTCCCACGGAATGTTCGGCACCTCGAAGAGGCCGAGTTCCTCGCCCTGGTAGATGTAGACGGATCCGGGCAGGCCGAACTCCATCATCGCTGCGGCGCGTGCGCGGCGTGTGCCGAGCTCGCGGTCCTCGATGTAGGTCTTGCCGTCGCGTAGCAGCCAATCGGTCGGAATCTGGTGCTGGCCGTTGGCTTTGACCTGCGGCAGACCGTAGCGGGAGGCGTTGCGCGGGATGTCGTGGTTGCTCATCACCCATGTCGAGGTGGAGCCGCCGCTCTGTGCCGCGGATTCGAGGCCTTCGGTGATGGCGGTGCGCATCTCGTCGACGTCCCAGTTGGCCTTGGCGAACTCGAAGTTGAAGACCTGGCCGAGCTCGTCGGGGGAGGCATAGAGATGCTGGTGCTCGGGGACGACCCAGGCCTCGCCGACGGCGAAACGCGGCGGGTTGTACTCGTTGAATACCTGACGCCACTCCTTGTAGATGTCGTGGACTTCCGGCCGGTCCCACATCGGGTTCTTGCCATCGTGGCTGACGTTGTTTTCCACGCTGTATTCGCGGCCGAGTTCTTCCAGCGATTTGCTGTCGAAGTCCTTGGCCAGGCCGTGGGCCACGTCGATGCGGAACCCGTCGACGCCGTGGTCACTCCAGAAGCGGAAAGTCTCTTTGAATTCCTCGTGGATGTCGGGGTTCTTCCAGTTGACGTCGGGCTGTTCGGCGGCGAAGATGTGGAAGTACCACTGGCCGTCGTCGACCTGCTTCCAGGCCGGGCCGCCGAAAAGCGACTGCCAGTCGTTCGGCGGCAGTTCACCGTTCTTGCCGCGTCCTTCACGGAAGATGTAGCGGTCGCGCTCGGCGCTGCCGCGTCCGGCCTTGAGCGCTTCTTTAAAGAACCGATGCTTGTCGGAGGTGTGGTTCGGCACGATGTCGACGATCACCTTGATCCCGGAACCGTGCGCCGTGGCGACCATCTTGTCGAAATCGTCCATCGTGCCGAGCCGCGGGTCGACGTTTCGGTAGTCGATGACGTCATAGCCGCCGTCGGCGAGCTCGGAAGGATAGAACGGCGAAAGCCAGATCGCGTCCACGCCCAGCGCCTTCAGATAGTCCATCTTCTCGGTGACGCCGGCGATGTCGCCCAATCCGTCACCGTTGACGTCCTTGAAGCTGCGTGGATAGACCTGATAGACGACGGCCTGCTTCCACCAGTCGTCGCGTGTGTTGTTGGCGGTCATTGGTTTCCTTTCGTTACGGCTGTTGGCAATAGGCGGGTTCTCGCCGTGCCCTTACCTGGCCTTTATTTTGACAACGTTATCATATTGATGATTACTGCAATCAAAAAGCTAAGAGACTAAAATAATTATATCATTGATTACGTTTCCAGTATCTAAAGTGCGTAATTTCGTTTCGATGATTGTGATTGTATCGGAATCTGCATCTCCTCACGATTTGCCGCGATATGCTGCGATGGGCATGTAGGCGTAAGAGGAGGTTTTCGTCATATCGCGTGAAACAGGATGCAACGGCTTGTATTGCATGTCGCGTATCTCGGATTGTTCCGTTGCTGACGTGTCCGCCGGCATGGGTGGGGCCGTGGTGTTCCGCAGCATCAATGGAACTTCGAAAACGACGTACTGATCGTCGCTCTTGTCAGCGGTTCCGTCTTTGCCGATTTCACTGCCGTCTGCAATGTCTTCGGTATCGCTGGCCTTGCCGCTCATGGCTTCCAGAGTTTTGCGGGCCGCAACGGTGCCGAGCTTGTAGGGATCCTGATGCATGGTGGTCAGGCCGATTTCCCCGGACAGCTCGATGTCGTCGAAACCGATGATCGACAGGTCGCGTGGTACTTCGCGTCCGAATTGCCGCAGCCGGTAAGCAATGGGCAATGCGACTTCGTCTTTGATAATACAGACGGCGGTAAGTTGCGGTTTTGCGGTCAAAATGGCGTTGATCGTGTGGTCGGCGAAATGAGCGTCGTCATCAAATAACAATTCCTGCGGGCGAATGTCAGGGTGTGTCGCGCACGCTTCGCGAAACCCTTCCAGGCGTGATTCCGCGCTGTAACGGAGTTGACGGTGATTGGTCTGCCCGATATACCCGATATCGCGATGGCCAAGTGCGGCCAGATGGTCGACCGCCGTGTGCATGGCGCCTTTGTCGTCGATGCCAACCGTCGCGTCAAAACCGGCGGAAGACGGCACATTGATGCCTATAACTGGGACATGCATGCTTTTCAGACGTGTGACTTCCTGCGGGTCGATGTCGAAAGAATCGACGATGACTGCGTCCACATTGCGGCGCACCGGAAGATTCATGAAGAAATCGCGGCGTTCGGTCGTTGTTGTCATCTGGTACACCGAGATGTCATATCCGGCCGGGTGAAGGACCGAATCAAGCCCGGAGAAAACGTGTGCGTCGAACCAGGTCGACACCCCGTCGCTGGTGAGCAACGCGACGCGCATAGTCTGTCCGCTTTTGAGGGCCGCCGCAGAGCGCGAAATATGGAAATCAAGTTTTTCGGCTATTTTGAGGACTTTCTCGCGGGTTTGTGACGAGACCAGATCTGGTTTGGTGAATGTGCGGGAGACTGTCGAGATTGAAACTCCCGCGGTCTTGGCGACCTGTTTGATGTCTGTTGTCATTTCTCGCCTTCGTGAAGCAATTAGAAAGTCCTACCTATTGATAGTACCGGTAAGTTCAGGATGAATATACTTCCGGAATCGCGGTTTTTTCAAATTGACAGCTTTACAGTTATCAGCTAGTATTCAAAATACCTAAGCGATTAGGTAAATTCAAGGAGGATAGATGAGAAAGTCACTGAAGACGGTTCTTGCTGTCGTAACCAGCATCGCTGCTCTTGTGTCAGTTGCCGGTTGCGGGCGCTCTGACAGTACGGCGAACAAAGACAGTTCAGCTGTATCCGAGATGGATTCCTCAAAGGCCAAAGGAAACATTTCCGTTTGGGCGATGGGGAACGAAGGCGAGAAAATGCGCAACTTTGTCAAGGGTTTTGAAAAGGAAAACCCCGATGCAAAGGTTACGGTAACCTCGATTCCATGGACCAGCTACAAGGAGAAATTCCAGACTGCAATCGCGGCCGGTACCGGTCCCGATCTGGTTATGATTGGTAATACAGATATGGCAACGTATGGTAGCGCGTTGTCTGAGGTGCCAAAGAACTTTAACCTAAGCGATTTGGATAAAGGCCTGAAAAAGAGTGCTTTTGTCAAGAACAAGCAGATCGGCGTGCCTTGGTATGTGGATACTCGTGTCGTGTTTTATCGTACGGATATCGCAAAGCAGGCCGGATGGGATCATGCCCCGACCACTTGGGACGAACTGAAGGAAATGGCTACGGCCATGAAGAAGGTGCCCGGGGTCGACTATGGCATTTTCATCCCCGTCGGAGGTTTCGACAGCTTCCAGGCCATGATGCCGTTCGGTTTCACCAATGGTGCCGATTTGGTATCCAAAGATAATAAGAAGTACACGTTTGATACCCCTGAACTCAAGGGGGCCATGAATTATGTGGCCGGTTACTTCAAAGATGGTTTGGCCGATCCCAGCCCGGAAGTAACGCCTGGCTATGATATGGCCCAGTTCGCGTCGGGCAAGGCTCCGATGATGATCGGAGGCCCGACCACGATCGGTCAGGTCAGCGATTTGGGTGGTTCCGGCTTTGGCGACAAGTTCGCTACGGCCGTGTTGCCCGCGAAGAGCAAGGGAGGAAAGTCGACTTCTTATGTAGGCGGCTGCAACTTCAGCGTGTTCAAGACCTCGAAGAACAAGCAGTCTGCTTGGAAGTTCATCAAGTGGTTCACTTCCCCGAAGACCGAAGTGGCTTGGTACAAGGCCACCACGGATTTGCCCGCGTCCTCGAAGGCCTGGCAAGACCAGACCCTCGCGACCGATACCAAACTCACCGCGTTCCACAAGCAGTTGAGCAGCACGCATTCCATGCCTGTCACCACTACCTGGGGCCAGATGGGCTCGGCGGCCGACAAGGTTTATGAGAAGATCTGCAAGGGTCAAGTCAGTGTTGATGATGGTTTGAAGCAAATGCAGCAGCAGGCGGATTCCATCGGAACAGGAATGTGAAATTGAAGGATAAGCGTCTTACTAGGCGCGCCGGACGGCGTCGTGGAAACATGGGTGTTCTGCGGCGCCGTCGCACGGCAATTGCGTGGGGTTTTGCGCTGCCCTTTGTTATTGTGTTTGCGGCTTTTATGCTGATTCCGTTGTTGTCATCCCTGGCGATGTCGTTTACCGATATCACTGTGCAGGACGTCAGAACGCCGTTCAACGTAAATTTCATCGGCTTGCAGAATTACGTTAAGCTGTTCCAGGATCCACGTTACACAAAGTCCCTTGTCACAACGGGCATTTTCGTGGTTATCGGCCTTCCTCTGACCATGATTATCGCTTTGGCGTTCGCGGTTTCTCTGAATAAGGGTCTGCAGCACGTCAATACGTTTTTCCGTGCATTGTTCTATGCGCCAGTGGTGGCGAGTACGGTCGCCGTCTCCGTGGTATGGCGCTATATTCTGCAAAAGGACGGTTTGCTGAATACCGTTTTGGCGGTGTTCGGCATTCAGGGGCCTAACTGGTTGCATGACACTCACACTGCTCTGTTCGCTTTGATGGTGATGACCATTTGGCGCAATATGGGCACTTTGATGATCATCTTCCTAGCCGGGCTTCAGTCGATTCCGGAGGATGTGATGGAGGCGGCCGCCATCGACGGGGCATCGGAATGGAGAAAATTCCGATCGATTACTCTGCCTCTGATGAAACCGACGCTTCTGCTCGGCATGGTGCTGCAGTCGGTGACATACCTGCAGTTCTTCGAAGAATCGTTCGTCATGACCCAAGGCGGGCCTTTGGATTCGACGTTGTCCGCTTCCTACTACATTTACGAAAAGTTCGGATTCGGACAATATGGCGTATCCTCGGCGGCAAGCTATGTCCTGTTCTTCATCATCGCGGTTGTCAGTGTCCTGCAATTCAGGCTTATGAGGACTAAGGATTAGGGGAGAAAATGAGTACTGTAACAATGTCTCCTACTTCTATCCCACACGAGAACAAGCAATCTCTGTGGACAAGATTTAGAAAAGCGCACGGGATCACCTATGTGATTTTGGCTTTTATCGCGTTTGTCTGGATTTTCCCCTTCTTCTGGATGATTCTGGGTTCGTTGAAGACGCAACGTGAAATCATGGCCATTCCTCCGACGTTGTGGCCGAAACACGCAACGCTGTCGAATTTCATGAAGTGGTTCACCCAGCTTGATTTCGGCAATTATTTCATCAACAGCATGGTTGTCGCGATCATTGTGATGCTGGGCAATATGGTGTTCTGCTCCATGGTGGGCTATGCTTTGGCGAAAATCGACTTTGCAGGCAAGAATGTCCTGTTCGGTATGGTCATGGTCACCTTGATGGTTCCCGGAGTAGCCACGTTCGTTCCCCTTTTCGTCGAAATCACGAATCTGCATCTGTTGAATTCCTATGCTTCGCTGATTCTGCCGTTCCTGGCTCAGCCAATCGGCGTCTTCCTGATGCGTCAGTTCATGGCAGGCATACCTGATGCCCTTCTTGAAGCCGGACGCATCGACGGAGCCGGGGAGCTGAGGATTTTCTTCCAGATTGTTCTGCCTGAATGCAAGCCTCCTCTGGCGACGCTTGCCGTCCTTACATTCCTCTCGAGCTGGAACAACTTCCTCTGGCCGCTTGTCGCGGCTCAGTCCAACAAGATGTATACGTTGCCTGTGGCGTTGTCGCTATATTCGACAGGTCAGAACGCCACGGACTACAGTGTCTTGCTGGCAGGTGCGGTACTGGTCATCACTCCTATCCTTCTGTTGTTCATCTTCTTGCAGAAGTACTTCATCCAGGGTGTTGCCATGACCGGCATCAAGTAATAAAAACAGAATGCAGTGTTTGCAGCGCTCGGCGGGTTTTATGGTTGAAGCCGCTGGGGTTGCAATGCGGTTGAGGGTTTAAACCAGTGGAGTCAACAAGGTTTAAGCCCTCAAACTCTGTAATGTTGAATAGTAATAAATTTTATTTTAGAGAAAGAACTAATCAAAGATGGAATCACTGACTCGGACTATGCCGTTTGTGAGCAGGTCGATCACGGCTGAGAACCCCGATGGAGCAAAGGGCAAAGGGGGAAGGGCCAGCAGTGAATTGGGGCCTTCAAGAAAAGGAGCCCCATGCCTGAAGAATATAGCGAGCGGCGCTTCGGTGAACTTGGCCGATATTTCCGGGCCCGGCTGCATCACCCATCTCTGGTTCACTGTCAACAGCAAAACCGATTCGGCTCATCATTTTGTTTTAAGAGATCTGTTGTTGCGTTTCTATTGGGATGACGAAGCCACCCCGTCGGTAGAGTGTCCATTGGGGGATTTCTTCTGCAACGGTTTTGGCGCTACGTGTGCGTTTTCTTCATTCCCCGTCGTCGTTGCCCCTAACCGCGGGCTGAACTGCTACTGGCGTATGCCTTTTGCCAGGCACGCGCGTATCGAACTTGTCAACCAACACGAAAATCCGATTCCTGATTTCTTCTATCAGGTGGACTATGTGCTTTACGACGATCCGTTGCCGGCCGACACCGTTTATTTCCACGCGCAATGGCGCCGTCAGGCGATTACCGAGAAACAGTCGGACTATGTCATTCTAGACAATGTGAACGGCTCCGGGCATTATGTCGGCACTTATCTTGCGCTGGCATCGTTGGAACGAGGATGGTGGGGAGAAGGCGAGATGAAGTTCTATATCGACGATGACGGCGAGTACCCGACGATTTGCGGCACCGGTACCGAAGACTATTTTGGAGGTGCCTGGAGCTTCATGGACCAGGACAGAAAGGAGACGTTTGAACGCAATTACACCGCTCCATTCATCGGTTACCCATACTATTCCCGTCATGACCCGTTGGAACCCAGCCTTTACCATAATGATGACATGAACCCGGAGCGCGGTATGTATCGTTGGCACATCCCTGACCCGATTGTGTTCCGCAAAAACCTGCGTGTGACGCTGCAGCAGATCGGCAGCAGGGAAGGCGGTAATTTTGAACGGCAGGATGACATTTCAAGCGTAGCCTATTGGTACCAGTGTGAGCCGCATACGGTCTTTCCGCCTATGGTATCCGCCGATGAACGCAGGCCAAGGTAGGCAGCAAAACTATAGGTAGGATTTACGGGCGAACCCTCCTCGGTTTTCGGACTGAATGTGGGCTAGGCCAAAGGTGCGCGGCCGGTAGTGTTTCGCGGAACTATTGGAGCCGGAATCAGGGTATGCGGTTCGCTCAAGTCCTGTCCATTGAGAAGCGTCAGCAGCTTTTGGGCGGCGATTTGGCCGATTTTCCTTAAGGGCTGCGACACAGAAGAGATGCCGGTCAGTTCGGAGACATTTGAAGAATCGAAGCCGATGACTGAAACCTGTTGAGGTATGCTGATCCCGTTGTGTATCAGTTCGGTACAGGTCGCCAATGCGCAATCGTCGGATAGGGTGCATATTGCAGTCGGAGGATTCTCCATTGACAGAAGCCTTGCGATAATTTGACGGGCAGGGCGCTCGCCGTTTTTGGGCATTACGAAGATTCCGCAATCGGTGAGATGCCTTTCGGCGATGGCATCTTGATAGCCCAGGATTCGCTTATCGGAACTCCATTCATAATCGGGCAGTAAATTCTCTTGATCAATGAAACAGAAGCGTTTATGGCCTAATCCGGCAAGATAACCTACCACATCTTTCAACGCCTGACGGTCGTCTATTTTTACAGAGCCTTGGCAACAGGTGTCACTATCCGAATTGACTGAAATAATCGGCATCCCCATGGTGGTGAGCGCGTTGCTTTCCTCACTGTTCAATGTGAAGGATGCGATGAGCCCGTCGGCGTTACGGTTTGCAGGGAGGTTTGCGAAGTATTTTTTCCGTTCATCATCGTTTCCCGCACGATAGACCAGCAAATCATAACCTTTAGGGCTTAGTACGTCGTAAACGCCGTCTTGCAGATTCCCGTTGGACCAGCCTGTCAGCTGATCGCCGAGAAGAAGGGCGATACGGTCTGTTTTCCCGCTTGCAAGAGCGGCGGCCGCCTTCGACGCCGTGTAGTTGAGGCTTTTGGCTGCTTCGATGACACGTTGCTGGGTCGCGGCTGCCACATTCGGCTTGTTCTGGAGTGCCCGCGATGCGGTAAAAGTGGATACGTTCGCCAGCTTGGCAACGTCGGCTATGGTCGCCTTCTTTTTCATTTGGTGCCGCTCCTAATCGCTTATGCTCCCTATAATACTCAGAGGCGTGATTGTTTTGTCTCGTTCATTTTTGAAGGGATACAGCAGGCACCAATCGGTGCGGATACGGTCCATGACCTCGATGATTCGCAGGGTGTCGGCGTGGCGCTACATTTAGAATCCCGATGGCAGCCGGTCTCCTCGCGGTAATTTCGTATGTCAAGTTTCAGTATAATCACTGAATTCAAGCCCAATCGGGCATACAATGACAGAGATGTCAGACAGTGCTGATGCCCGGCTGCCGGTGAGGGCAGAACGCCGGTGGTTGAAAAATGTGTAATAAGTAATATACTAAAATATGGTAAGCGTTTACATTTGCGTGATTCCAGTGTTTTAAAGGTTAAATAATAGTTTTTACCGTAATTCAAGGAGGAAGTATGAAAGCGGTTGTTCTCGAGAAAAAAGGCGTGATCAATGTTCGTCAGGTGCCTGATGTTGAGTCTCCCGGGCCCGGTGAATTGCGAATCGCTCCCCATACAGTCGGCATATGCGGGTCGGATCTGCATTATTACACGCATGGACGCGTTGGAAAATATGTAGTCGAAAGTCCGATGATACTCGGGCACGAGGCCTCGGGCACCGTTCTTGAAGTAGGGCCGGGGGTGACGGGGTTCAAGGTAGGCGATCGCGTCGCGTTGGAGCCCGGCATCCCCGACATGTATTCGAGAGCCGCCAAACTCGGGCTTTACAACATTGATCCCAGCGTGCGTTTCTTTGCCACCCCGCCTGTCGACGGTTGCCTTTCCGAAGAGGTCATTCACCCTGCGGCGTTTACCTATAAGCTGTCGGACAATATGAGCTTTGGCGAAGGTGCCCTGCTTGAGCCGCTTTCTGTCGGCATGTGGGCAGCGACGAAAGCCGCGATCAAACCCGGAGATATCGGGGTGGTGACGGGAGCGGGAACGGTTGGTTTGATGACCGCGGCCTCCGCTTTGGCGGGCGGTTGCTCCAAGGTGCTCATTTCAGACACGTCGAAAGAGAAGCTTGATATCGCCCGGACGATTGATGGTGTGGTCCCGGTCGATATCACCAAGGAGGATCTCATCGCGCGTGTCAATGAGGAAACAGACGGCTGGGGCGCTGACAGGGTCTTCGAGGCATCAGGCAATCTGAAGTCCTACGACAATCTCTGGAAATTGGGCGCCCCGGGTAACACCACTGTCATTATCGGCATCCCACCGTCCGGCGATGTCCCTATGGATATCACCGAAGTACAGGCGCGTGAGACGAGAATCGAGAACGTCTTCCGGTATGCCAACGTCTATCAGAAGGCCATCGATCTCGTTTCGTCCGGTAAGATTAAAATCGGCTCTTTCATTTCCAAGGTCTTTGACATGGACGACGCGAAGCAGGCTTTTGACCGGGTCGCCGAAGCTCATCCGGAAGACGTCAAGATTCAGATTGAAGTGGATTAGTTTGTCTTTCGTATTACAGTGAGCAATGCGTGCTTGTCGGGAATGGAGTGGGGATGGGTTGGCTTTCACCTGATTCTAAATTCATGCGAGGGTTGTCGGATCTGACGGATGCGATCTGGGTCAATATCCTGATGCTGCTTATTTCCATTCCATTCATCACAATCGGTGCGGCGCTCACGGCGGGTCATGATGCCCTTCGCCGCACGTTAAGCGGTGAAGGGCATGTCACCAAAAATTTCTTTCATTCTTTTGTCTCGAATTTCCGGCAGGCGACGTTGCTCTGGCTGGTGTTCGGGCTGACGGGTTTGGCGCTTGCGTACAGTTGGATCGTCCTCCAGATCACGCCATTGCTTATACCAAAATTCGCTCTCACCATTGTCTGGATCATCGGTTTCGAGTGGGTGTGGGCGCTTCAGGCGAGGTTTGAAAATACCGTTTGGTCGACATTGAAGAATGCTTTTATATTCGGTGTCTCCTACATAGGTTCGACATTGGCTCTCGCTTTTGCGGACTTGTTGTTTCTGGGCCTTATAGCAGCTTCCTGGTTCTATCTGCCGCAAGGGGAGTTTCTTTTGATAGTGCTTGGGTACGGGTCGATTCTTCTGGTGCACATACCGATCCTCGAGCACGTTTTTGGACAATATATCAACAACGTATAAATCTGGCCGGAGCGGGTCAATAATGGTCTCGCCTCGTAACGCAAGCGGGCGGAGCCACTTACCTTGGTGGCTCCGCCCGCTTTACGTTAACGGCTTCGAGAGGCTGTGCTCAGCCTTTCACCGCTCCTGTCAACACACCTTTGATGATGTATTTCTGGCAAAGCAGATAGAAGAGGATGACGGGAATGATTGCCAGCACGAGGCAGGCCATCAGTGCTCCCATATCAACCGCCCCATATCCGCTTTTGAGGTATTGCACGGCGATCGGCATGGTTTTGAAGTTCGACAGATCCAAGGTCAGGTAAGGGAGCAGGAAGTCGTTCCAGATCCACATGGTCTCCAGAATCGCCACCGATATGATCGAGGGGCGCATAATCGGCACGACGATCCTGAAGAAGATGCCGGGCACGGAAGCCCCGTCGATCATCGCGGATTCCTCCAGCTCCTGCGGGATGCCTTTGACGACACCGGTGAAAATGAATACCGCGAGGCCTGCGCCGAAGCCCAGGTAGATGAGCCACAGACCCCAAGGCGTGTTGAAGCCGAGCATATCGGTGAACTTCGAAAGCGTGAACATCACCATCTGGAACGGTACGATCATGTTGAACAGGAAGAGGGAGTAGAGCGCCTTCGCCGCCCAGTTATTGACACGTACGATCCACCATGCGCACATCGAGGTGCAGACCAGAATGAGCAGCACGGAGCCGACTGTGGTCACGACGGTCCAGCCGATACTGGCGATGAAGTCCGTGCGTTCGATGCCGACTTCGAAATTCTTGAATCCGACAAACGCGTCTCCGCGTGGTATCGAGAATGTGTTGAGCGCGATGTATGTCTGGTCTTTGAACGCGTTGATGAAGACCAGCACGATGGGGAAGACCCAAATCAGGCATACAACGGTAAAGAAGGTCGTCCATAGGCCCGGGTGTTTGACTTTGTCGCTCATGCTTCAACCTCTCTGCTGGTAGTGAGCCTGTTCTGGATGAGCGCGAGCACGGCCACGATGATGAAGAATATCACCGCTTTTGCCTGCCCGACGCCTTCGAAACCTGCACGTCCGTAAAATGTTCGATAGATGTTCAGCGCCATTCCTTCAGAAGTATTTGCCGGGGCGCCGTTGGTCAGCGCAAGGTTCTGGTCGAACATCTTGAACCCGTTGGTCATGGTCAGGAAGGTGCATACCGTGATCGACGGCATCATCAGCGGGATCGTGACGTGGAACAGCACTTGGCGGCTATTGGCGCCGTCGACGGCCGCCGCCTCCATGACGTCGCTCGGCAATGACTGCATGCCGGCGATGTAGATGATCATCATGTAGCCTATTTGCTGCCATGAATACAGGGCGACCAGTCCCCAGAAACCGTATACGCCCGAGAACGAAAGCGATCTGCCCCAGTGTGCGAGGATGCCGTTGAGCAGCAGCATCCAGATATAGCCCAGGACGATGCCGCCGATCAGGTTGGGCATGAAGAAGACGGACCGGAAGATGGTCACGCCTCGGAACGTTTTGGTCAGCATGTAAGCGATTGCGAAAGAGACGATGTTGACGAAGATCACGATGATGACGGTGAACGCCGTGCTGAAGCGCAGCGCGTGCCAGAAATCAGGATCCTTCAACGCCTCTACGTAGTTGGCCAAACCTATGAACTTGGAATCTGTGACGGTGGTGAACCGACAGAAGCTCAGATAGATGCCCGTTATGAATGGTACTAAAAACCCTATTATAAACGCAACAAAAGTGGGTAAGGAAAAGAGTGCCCACCATTTGCGAATTGCTTTGCCTGCCATAGATATCATGGTCATGCTCGCTTTCTGCTCTTGAGCAGCTCGTCAATGATTGTATTGGCGAGACCTGCCATGTTTGAGGTCAACATCATTGATCGGTACCTCTCTATACCTCGTTCAAAAATGTGCCATCTAGCAAACGCTTACAATAGCAGGAAAAAGCAAATAAGTCAATCTTAGAGGTGGAAACGGGGATTTCTTTATTGATTTTGAAGGGAAAACGCGATGTTATATTGAAAACGTATACATTTTGTGTTTTAATAGAAGGGCGATGAGGCGGAAGCACCGTATCGTGAGCGGTTCCGTGAGCCATGATTGCCAGCATTCATGGAGAGGATGCGCGGACAAGTCAGCGCGATTTGGTCTGATGCGAGTCGATGCATCAGCGGCTTGCGTCGGCGCTTTGCCTCGGATACGGCGTTCTGTCATGTCAGGCAGCTTAAGAAAGGACAGTATAATGGGGGTTTTCCCATCACCGGAATGGCTGAAGTCAGCCGTGTTCTACGAAATCTACCCGCAAAGTTTCCGTGATTCAAACGCAGACGGCATCGGGGACCTCAACGGTATCATCGAAAAACTTGACTATATCAAGGGCCTGGGGTGCAACGCCCTGTGGATCAATCCTTGCTTTGAATCACCGTTCAAGGATGCCGGTTATGATGTCAGCGACTACTGCAAGATCGCTCCACGCTATGGCACGAATGACGACATGATTCGTCTCTTCCGTCAAGCGCACGCAAAAGGGATGCGCGTGCTGCTTGATTTGGTGCCTGGCCATACCAGCGAAGAGCACGAATGGTTCCGGCAGAGCACGAAAGTCGAACGCAATGAGTATTCCGACCGTTTCATCTGGACCGATGGCGCGTTCAGCGGCTACGCCTTGCCGTTCATCGGCGGAGAGAGCAAGCGCGATGCCGCCTATATCCTCAACTTCTTCAAGTGCCAGCCTGCGCTGAACTATGGTTTTGCCAAGATCGACAGGCCGTGGCAGATGAGCACGGACTCTCCCGCAGCCCGTGCGACGAAACAGGCAATGGTAGATGTAATGCGTTATTGGCTTTCGCGAGGTTGCGATGGCTTCCGCGTCGATATGGCACGGTCCCTCGTCAAGAATGACGATGCTCATCATCACGCGACCATCGAGGCGTGGAAGGAAATGCTTTCCCCGGTGAAGCAGGAGTTCCCGGAATCCGCGTTTGTCTCCGAATGGGCAGCGCCTCAGGATGCGCTGAGCGCCGGCTTTGACATGGACTTTTACCTCAACCACGAGAAGACAGCGGTGCGAGAGGCGAACGGCTACAATCTGCTGGCCCGCCGTTTTGTGAAAGATGGAGAGCAGGAAAAAGACCTGAGTTATTTCACCGCGGATAGCGGCACAAGTATCAAGGCATTCCTGGCGGACTACCTGCCGGAATACGAGGCGACGAAAGACAGGGGATACTTCTGCTTCCTGACGTGCAATCACGATACCGTGCGTCTGGCCCCCCGACTTTCGGATCTGGAGATCAAGATTGCCTACGGTATGCTGTTGACGATGCCGGGTGTGCCGTTCGTCTACTATGGCGACGAAATCGCAATGCGATATTATGCCCTTCCGACCAAGGAGGGTGGCTACTTCCGTACGGGAAGTCGAACACCGATGCAGTGGGGTGCTGGCGCCAACCTTGGCTTCTCGCAAGGCGCGAAAGAGGATCTGTATCTTCCTGTCGACCCGAGCCAGGATGCTCCGACGGTCGAAAAGCAGGAGAAGGATCCGGACTCGATGCTGCATTGGACAAAGTTGCTGCTTGGGTTGCGCCCGGGGCACCGGGCCCTGCGCGCCGATGGCGGCTTTGAGGTTGTGGCGGCCCCCGAGAACGGCCGGTCATTCGCTTATCTTCGGTCGGGCGATGACGGTGAGCGTCTGCTGATTGCTCTCAATCCCGGTCTGGAGGATGAACGCGTGGCATTGCCTGACGGGCTGAATCCCGCCGAATCTGAGGATTGCCTGGCTGCAATAGGACAGGTGCGGCCTGAATCCGGTGAAGAGGGCAACGCGTTGAGTCTTGGGGCGCAGAGCTTTGCTGTGCTGCGCTGCTGAATGATTCAGCAACAATGATTCAGCAACAATGATTCAGCAACAATGATTCAGCAACAATGATTCAGCAACGGTGTGCCGTGCCGTTTTACCGCTGTTGCATGGCCGGTGCGGCGGCACGGTAAGGTCTTGTTGAATTTCGAAATACTATCTGTGTGGGCAGGATCTGGTGCTTGACATCGACTTCCTGCCCCTCGAGCATGGCAAGGAGGCGTGTGGCTATGGTCTGCGCCATTTCGGTCGGATCCTGGCGGATTTCGGTAAGCCCCATTTCCCGGGCGAAGTCAGAATCGTCGACGCTGATGATTGAGATGTCGTCCGGTACGCGGTAGCCGAACTGTTCGAGCCTGGGCACCAAAGGCACGACCAGCGAATCCTGTTGGCAGCAGATGGCCGTAGGCGTCGGTTGTAGCTGGAAAAGGCTCGTCAAAACGTTGTCGATGACGTTTTCCCCTCGGCGCACATTGATGATGGTCGGTTTGATTCCGGCTTCTTCGCAGGCGTCCTTGAAACCCTGGATACGGAAGTTGGTGGTAAAGTTCAACGTTCCGATGTCCTCTTGCCCGTACTGGTACGCAATAAAAGCGATGTTCCTGTGCCCTATGGAGATCAGGTGCTGTGTGGCCAGACGCATCGACTGTCTGTCGTCAATGCGGATCGAAAGGTTAAAAGCGTCTTCCGGCACGGCGTTGATGCCGACAATGGGAACTTTCATGCTGTGAAGTCGGGCGGAGTCGTTCTCGCTGATGTTGATTGAGGCTACGATCACTGCGTCGACATTGCGGCGAATGGGCAAGGTTTCGAAGAATTTATGCCTGTCGTCACTCGAGACGATTCGTTGGAGCGTGATGTCGTATCCTGCCGGCTGGAGGACCGCATTCAGACCTTCGTAGATATGGGCATTGAACCATGTCGAAGGTCGCTCGTTGAATAGGAGCGCGATGCGGTAGGTTTTGCCTGCCTGAAGGATCATTGCCGAGCGTGAGATTGAAAAATCGAGGTCTTTTGCCACGGACTTGATTTTCTTGCGTGTTTTTTCGGCGACGAGTTCCGGATGCTTAAATGTTCTGGAAACGGTTGCAATAGATACGCCAGATAGCTTGGCCACGTCCTCGATGGTTGCTTCTTGCATGGTTCCTCCGATGATGGTGTGTTTCCTTACATCCAATATGATTATATGATACGGCTAGGCATCTTCTGTCTGTCAACGCTAAGGGGTTCTTGCATTGCGCGGCTTTCATTGCGCCAATCTGTCGCTCGTTTTTGATTCTGTAGTGACTTTATTGTGATATCGTTTTCGTTTGAAGAGAGTATTTGACAAATAAAAATAACGTAGATATACTCATACAAGCGTTTTCATAAGAACGACAAAGTTCTGCGATTGTGGGAACGTAATCGGCTGCTTTTTTATTGCCGGGTTTGATTCAGAGAGGAACAATTATGAAACGTATTAATTCATTGATAGCGGCAGGGGTGGCGGTGACGATTTGCGCCAGCCTGGCCGGCTGCGGGTCTTCTGGCAGCAAGGGTGCGTCGTCAGACGGTGTGTACTATCTGAACAACAAAAGCGAGATCGTGGATTCCATTCAGGTCTTGGGCAAGAAGTTCACGAAAGAGACCGGAGTGCCTTTCAATGCGCGAAGCGCGACATCCGGCACCTATGTGCAGACGCTGAAGTCTGAACTGGCCAAGAGCAAGCCTCCCACCGTTTTCCGCGTTCTCGGTCAGGTCGGCCTCGACCAATACAAGGATTACGCCGCTCCGATTGAAGATACCGAGGCTTACAAGCAGCTTGAGGATAAGTCCGTAGCGCTGCGTTCCGACGACGGCAAGCACGTCTTGGCCGTGCCGATGGTCAACGAGACCTATGGGTTGATCTATCGCAAGGATCTGCTGCAGAAGTACTTCGATATGCCCGGAGCCAGCATCAAGAACGTCAAAGACATCAAAGACTTCAAGAGCCTGAAGACCGTAGCGGATGAGATTCAGGCGAACAAGGACAAGCTCGGCCTCGAAGGAGCGTTCTCCTCGATGGGCTTCGACGCCTCGTCCTACTTCAGGTGGTACGTGCACCTTTCCAACATGCCGATTGCCTATGAGTTCGAAAAGGACCATATCACCAAGCAGCCTGCAACGATTAAGGGAACGTTCCTTCCTCAGTTCAAGAACATCACCGATCTTTACATGAACGATTCGACGGTGCCGAAGAACACCCTGGGCAGCAAGACCCTGAACGATTCGCTCGCCGAATTCAACACCGGCAAGGCGGTCTTCTTCCACAACGGTTCATGGGCTTGGCCTAACATCCGCGACGGCAAGGTGAGCGCCAGCAACGTCGGGGCCATCCCGATTTACATCGGAGCTCCGGGAGAGAGCAACTACGGCATGGCCACCGGTTCAGAAACGTACTGGATGGTGAACAAGAAGGCGTCGCCCAAGGCCATCAAGGCCACCAAGGACTTCCTGAAGTGGTTGGTCACCTCTGACACCGGGCGTGACGAATGGGCGAACACCATGGGCTTCAGCACGCCGTTCAAGACCTTCACCGGCAAGTATGCCACCAAGAACCCGATCATGCAGGCTGCCAACGAGTACAAGAAGGAAGGCAAGAAGGATGTGCCGTGGGACTTCCTCTACATTCCTTCCGAACAGTGGAAGTCCGACCTCACGAATGCCCTGCTGGGATATGCTCAAGGCACTAATGGTTGGGACAAGGTGAGCAAGGTGTTCGTCGACGAGTGGGCGAGTGAGTACAAGATCGCCCATCAATCAAAATAAAGTAGGGCTGTAGGCTGGCGGGGCTTTTCTGCCAACCGATGGCGGCTTTCTTACCACAAATGGAATGCTGCGGAAACCTGGACAGGCAGTGTCAGGTTTCCGCAGCATTCCATTATTCGTATCGGGATGATGCTACGGGACGCGTTTTTTTACGGGATCGAGGAACGCGCCGTCGGCTGTTCGGTTCAGCGTGCGTCGCCGAAATTGCGGTCGAGCCAGGCGATGAACAGCGGCATCCACTGCTGCACGCCTTCGTCGACGCCGTGTGGGTCATCGGCCCCTGCCACATCGGCGTTGGCCAGCGAGAGGCCGTGATGGCCGGTGGGGAAGAAGTGGGCCTCGACCGGGACCTTGGCGCACACGCACGCGTCGAATGTCATCTCCGCGCCCTCAACGGGTACCGTCTCGTCGGTGACGGTGTGCCAGATGAAAGTCGGCGGGGTCTTGGCGTCGATGTGCCTTTCGATTGAGACCTCCTCGAGCAATTTCTCGTCGTTCTTGCCCTTTGGCCCGAGCAGCTTGTCGAAGCTGTCGCGATGGGCGTATCTGCCGGAGGTGGTGACGGCGTAGCCGAGCATCAGTCCGTTCGGCCGCACGGCGTCCGGGTCGTAGCCGTGGGCTCGCATGGTCTCGTCGCCTGCGGTGGTGGCGAGGTTGCCGGCAAGATGCCCGCCCGCTGAGAATCCCGCGGCAACGATGGCATCCGGCTTGATGTGCCAGGCCTCGGCGTTTTCTCGCAGCAGTTTCATGGCTTCCGCGGCTTCGAGCAAAGCGGTGGGGTAAACGGACGGAGCGCAGGAATATCGCAGTATGGCCGCGTTGTAACCCGCCCCCAGAATTTTGAGCGCGATGGGTTCGGCCTCGCGGTCGCTGGTGAAGACATAGCCTCCGCCGGGAATGACGAGCACGGTGGGCCGCCGGCGCTGTGGGTCGATTTCCTTGCTGTTGTCGATGGAATAGACGCTGAAATCAGCTTTGGTGCCGTCAATACCGTCGATGGTCGTGTTGATGTACTGCATTGTTCTCAACCTTCTGTCGTGTCGCGTTACTCATAATCGGCTCGTTCGTCGCAAATCCGCGTCGGAGCGGGAGCGTCTTCTCATTGATGATTATGGCTCTATCGCCCGACCGTTCTGCCGTTGTCGGGGATTTCGTCGTAAATGGGAAATTCGGCCGGCCGGCAACTAATGCTATACGTCTGTTTCAGATTGCCGAAGAAACGCAAAGTTCGAGTACCGCAAATCGAATTGTGATAAGTAATATAGGAAGAGAAACCGGCGATATGGCTTGGCTGTAAGGTTTTAGGAACGTTGATGACGCGGTTAATCGGTTGCCCGCCAATCGCGCCGCCGACACTTCGTATTATGGCGATATTCAGGTAACGCTGAGGTTTGCGGATAGACTTGTTTCATCGTAATAATGACAGATCGGTTCATTTCCGACTGATGAAAGCAGGAGCAGTATGACAAATCTCAACGCGGATGATACCGGCGACATTACCGGCGATATCAAAGGCGACATTGCCGGCGTCGTTTCCAACGGTGCTGCAGGCGACACGGCCTACCTTGACTATCGTCCGAACGGCGACGGGGCCGGGGTCGTTATCGACGGCGTCCCGAACTCCCGCGGAATCGGCGGCTACCCGACGCAGGACGGCCACAAATTGCGCGACGGCCTCTTCTTCCGGACGGCAGGCCTGAATTTCCTGGGCGAGCATGGCCTCGACGACCTGCACCGTCTCAATGTCAAGGAGGTGGTGGACCTGCGCGACCCGCTCGAAGTGGAGCAATGGCCGTACATCCTTCCCGACGATATCCATGTCGATCGCGTTCCGCTCTTAAAGACCACCATGACCGAGCAGGGCGGCATGAAGGAGATGTCCAAAGGCATCGACATGGCCGAAATGTATCACGATATCGTCTTTGGCTCGGCCGAACAGATCGTGCTCATCCTGCGCAAGCTGCTGAAAGACGACGGCCATCCGATGCTTATCCATTGCACCGCCGGCAAGGACCGCACCGGCATCACCTCGGGCATCCTGATGAGCCTGCTCGGCGTGAGCGACGACATGGTGGTCTCCTGCTATGCCCAGTCCGGCGCGAACCTCGGCGACGCCTTCAAGAAAGCCGTGCTGAAAGGCCTGAACAGCGATGAAAAGGGCGTCGGCCAGATCACCGCGGCCCAGACCGCGATGCTCGCCTCGCCGCCGGAACTGATGCGTGGCGTGCTCGCCGGCATCAAGAGCGAATACGGAAGTGCCGAGCAGTATTGCCTGCAAAACGGCATGAGTGCGGATGAGGTTGCCGGCTTGCGCGCGCTGTTGGTCGAGTAAGTCCCCGTGGCAAAACGTTTCTTGGCCCTGTCGTTGCGTTGGTGACGGCGGGGCCAAGTTTTGAAAGAGCCCGCGCAACGTCATGTTGCCACGGTTTGCTGCCTATGACATATTGCAATGTGGTATATTCCACTTTCCGGGAACGCGTAAAGGCTCGGATGGCGATAGACTAGGGGAGTATGTTTCGGGTTCGGCAAAGTCCGGAAACATTAAAAACTTAGGCAGGTTGCAGGGCAAGCCGGGAAACGGTTCCGGTCGTCCGCGCCGCCGAAGAAATGTCAAATTGAAAGGCTAACAATGACGGAAGCTGTAGCAAATATTGGAGTCGTCGGTCTGGCGGCAATGGGTTCGAACCTCGCGCGTAACCTCGCGCATCACGGCAACACCGTGGCGCTTTACAACCGCCATTATGAGCGCACCGAAAAGCTCATGGCCGATCACGGCACCGAGGGCAAGTTCGTGCCTGCCAAAACCATCGACGAGTTCGTCGCCTCCCTCACCAAGCCGCGCACGGCCATCATCATGGTCAAGGCCGGTGCGCCGACCGACGCGATGATCGAGGCGCTCGCCGATGCCATGGATCCCGGCGATATCATCGTCGACGGCGGCAATTCCTACTTCAAAGACACCATCCGTCGCGAGAAGGAAATTCGCTCCCGCGGCCTGCACTTCGTCGGCTGTGGCGTTTCCGGCGGCGAGGAAGGCGCGCTGAACGGCCCGTCCATGATGCCCGGCGGCACCGATGAGTCCTGGAAGACTCTCGGCCCGATCCTCAAGTCCATCGCCGCGAAGGCGGAGGGCGAGCCCTGCGTCACCCATATCGGCGAGAACGGTGCCGGCCACTTCGTCAAGATGGTCCACAACGGCATCGAATATGCCGACATGCAGCTCATCGCCGAAAGCTACGATCTGATGCGCCGTGGAATGGGCATGACCCCCGACGAGATCGGCGACGTGTTCGAGGCTTGGGACAAGACCGAGCTCAATTCGTATCTGATCGAGATCACCGCCGACCTGCTGCATCAGAAAGACAAGAAGACCGGCAAGCCGCTGGTTGACGTCATCGTCGATCAGGCCGGCATGAAGGGCACCGGCACCTGGACGGTTCAGACCGCCCTCGAGCTCGGCACCCCCGTTACCGCCATCGCCGAAGGCGTGTTCGCGCGTGGACTTTCCGACCAGGTCGAGCTGCGTGAAGGCGCCGCCAAGCAGAATCTCGCCGGCCCTGATGGCAAGCTCGAGTTCGCGAACGACGACGAGCGCAGGGCTTTCATCGAAGACATTCGTCAAGCGCTCTACGCCTCCAAGATCGTCGCCTACGCGCAGGGCTTCAACGAGATCAACGACGGCGCCAAGCAGTACGACTGGAAGATCGATCTGGCCGCTGTGGCGCGCATCTGGCGCGGCGGCTGCATCATCCGTGCCCAGTTCCTCAACGTCGTCTCCGACGCGTTCGAGTCCGGCGAGGCCGACATCTCGCTGCTCTTCGCGCCCTACTTCAAGAGCGCCATCGACAAGGCGCAGGCTTCCTGGCGTCGTGTGGTCGGCAAGGCCGCGAGCTGCGGCATCCCCGCACCGGTCTTCTCGACCTCGCTTTCCTACTACGACGGTCTGCGTTCCAAGCGTCTGCCGGCCACCATCATCCAGGCCCAGCGCGATCTCTTCGGCGCGCACACCTACGGCCGCGTCGACGAGCCCGGCGCCTTCCACACCCTGTGGGCCGAGAAGGACCGTCCGGAAGAAAAGATGAGCGATTGATCGGTTGAACTGATTAGTTGATTGCCGACGCTTAATCGCCTGATTTTCGCAGCCGAATAAGTATTTGGTCGGTTGCGAGAATCTGAATTATTCCGTCCTTTGTCGAATACCGATAGTTTCGGTATCTGGCGGAGGACGGTTTTGTATCTGTTTTGTATCGGAGGGGCATGTCTGTTTTGTATCGGGCGCAACCGTGCAAATACAGCGGTTAGTGCTGGTAAACGGACTTTGGTGATTCGTAATGTGCGGTTTGCCAGCATTGAAAGCAGTGGGAATCTTGGCCGTGCTGGTAAACGGACTGTGGCGAATGGTTATGTGCGGTTTGCCGGCATTGGAGGCAGTGGGAATCTTGGTGGTGCTGGTAAACGGGCTTTGGTGATTGGTAGCGTGCGGTTTGCCAGCACCAAAATCGTGAGAACCTTGATAAAACCGACGAAAACTCTGAAATTGTTGAAATATCGTTCGTCAACAACAATGATGTGGTCGGTTTCAGAGATTATTTTGAAACCGACCACGTTGGTGAATACTAAAGTCTCGCAACCGCGTCTGGCGTGGTGAACCACGCGAACTCTTCGGTGCCGGCGGCAAAGCTGGCAGGATACGCGGGATTGTTGGCGCTCGCGAAAACGGCGGCGGTGGCATCGGCCTTGCCGGCCCCGCACGTGAGCATCCAGGTGCGGCGGGTTCGGGCGAGCATCGGCGCGGTCATGGAAATGCGCAGCGGCGGCATCTTGGGGGAGTGGGTCACGCCGGCGGCAAGTGGATATGTTGATGAGTCTGTTCCTGTGACCTCGGCGGAGGTATCTGTTCTCGTGTCGATTTCGGCGGAAACCCTGGCTTCGGTATTTGCGCCGGCGGAAGGGTTAAGGTTACTGCTGACACAAGCAGCTGTTCCGGTGCTGGTTTCATTGGAACCGTTGACGTTGGCTGTGTGAGGCGCAGAGGTGCCGATCTTGATCTCGCCGTGGCCGGGGAACAGCGAGGCGAAATGGCCGTCCGGCCCCATGCCGAGGATCAGCAGGTCCATTGCCGGTTCGCCGCCGAGCTCGCGCTTGAGGGCGGAGTCGTAATCGGCCGCGGCTTTGGCGACCAGAGCCGCGTTCTCCTCGTCGCTGGCGGCTGCGACCTGTTCGGGCGTGCGGGTGTCGGTGGCCATCTCGTGGATGTTGGCCTCGGGCAGGCGTCCGTCGGCGACCAGCTTGTCGAGGAAGCGTTGCCGGGCCTGCCACGAGCTGCGGTCCTCATCGGTTGCGGCCACGAAGCGGTCGTCGCCCCACCAGAAGTGAACGCGCGTCCAGTCGATGGCGTCGACCAGCGGGTTCGAGGCCATGTAGGTCAGCGCGCGCAGGATGTCGGAGCCGCCGGTCAGCGCCACGTCGTAGCGGCTGCGAATCGGTTTCGCGCCAGCGTCGCCCTTGCCGGACTTGTCACATTCGCTCAGCCCGTCCAGAATGGCGAGCAACGTGCGTTGCGCCGCCGCCAAAGCCACGGTTTCCGCGTTCTTATATACTTCCAGTTTTCGATCAGCCATATGCAATATGCTCCTTGTCCATTTACTTCATCCGGACATTTGATTGAATACCACAAGTGTAGATGACTGCCGGTTTGCGCCACTGGCATCGGTATTTCTAGCGTGTGCACATTGTGTTTCGAGCGACGGACCAGGCTTGAAGTGCAAAAAGTGCCATTTAGTATCGCTAAAACGCACTTTTCGCACTGTGCTGTGTAAAAAGTGCCATTTAGTATCGCTAAAACGCACTTTCTGCACTGTGCTGCGTAAAAAGTGCGCTTTAACATAGCTAAAACGCACTTTTCGCACGGCACTCCCTTGGCAGAGGCATCAACAATGCCCGGGCTCAGCCCTGAACCATGCCCCAGCCCTTGGCGATGACGTCGGCGTAGACCTCGTCCGGGTCGATGCGGCGCAGTTCCTCGCTCAGGCAGTCCTCGAGCGTACGCAGTGGCATGGCGACCTTTTGCGGCGTCTGCCCCGGCTGGCTGATGACGGCTTCGCGCGAATCCGGGCGCTCCAGCGCAATCGTGCCGTCGGAGCGGTTCAGATAGACGCCGGTGATGGCTTCGGCGCCGGTGACGTAGCCGAGCTCGACCGGCACGTTGAGTTTCAGCGCGAGCCATGCGGCGAGCAGTTTTAGCGGCAGATAATCGGGCTGTCCGATCACCTTGACGGACTCGATCGGCAGGTGCGGCGGCTGGTCGATGGTGGTGGCCAGCATCGCGCGCCAGATGGTCAGACGCGTCCAGGAGAAGTCGACGTCCTTGGGCTCCCAGTTGGCACGAAGCGTGTCAAAGGTCTTGTCGGGGTCGTCCGAACGCAAGGCGTCGGTGATGCGGCTTCCGGCCATCGCTCCCAGCGGGTCCTTAGAAGGGTTCGCCGGCGGATTGGTCGGCCACCAGGTGACGACCGGTGTATCGGGCACCAGCAGCGGCATAACCAAGGTATCGGTATGCTGGCACAGCCCGCCGCGCGGACGCAGGATGATGACCTCGCCCGCACCGGCGTCGGCACCGAAGCGAACCTGCGCGTCGAGGTCGGTCTCGACGTCGCCGGAATCGGTGACATAGCAGTCCGGTTCCTTGTCGACGTCGCAGAACGGCACTTCCTTGCTGTTCGGCACGATGGCGATGACGCGGCAGGGGTGCTCGCGGCCTGCGAAATTGGCGATTTTCAGCGCGTTTTCGAGCTCGCTCTCAACGGTCGAGATGATGAGCGTCAAAACGCGGTCGTTGCCGGCCTCGCCGCGCTTTTGATGGAGTTCCTCGATTTTGCGCGCAACGGCGTCGGTCTGGGTATTCGGCATTTTGATGATCATGGCATCCTCCAATGACGTCCATCGCGTGCGAGCATTTCGTCGGCAACCTTGGGTCCCCAAGTGCCGGCGCGGTACGGCTGCGGCTGGCCGAGTGTGGACCAATATTCTTCGATCGGGTCGAGGATCTTCCAGCTCAGATCGACCTCGGCCGTGGTCGGGAAGAGCGGCGGATCGCCGAGCAAGACGTCCAAAATCAAGCGTTCGTAAGCTTCCGGCGAGTTCTCGGTGAACGAACGACCGTAGCTGAAGTCCATCGACACATCGCGGACCTCCATGGCGGTGGCTCCCGGCACCTTCGCGCCGAAACGCATGGTGACGCCTTCATTGGGCTGCACGCGGATGACGATGGCGTTGTTGCCGAGCTCGCGTACGGCGGTCTGCTCGAAGGGCAGATGCGGGGCGCGTTTGAAGACCACGGCGATCTCGGTGACGCGCTTGCCCAGGCGCTTGCCGGTACGCAGGTAGAACGGCACCCCGGCCCAACGGCGCGTGTCGACGCCGAGCGTGATGGCGGCGTAGGTCTCGGTGGTGCTGGACTTGTCGATGCCTTTTTCGTCGAGGTAGCCGCAGACTTCCTGCGAACCCTGCCATCCCGCGGAATACTGGCCGCGGGCGGTGTAGGCGCCGAGGTCGTGCGGCAGACGGACGGCGGAAAGCACCTTCGTCTTTTCGGCCGTGAGGTCACTGGCGGCGAAGCTCACCGGCTCCTCCATCGCGGTCAGCGCCATCAGCTGCAAGAGATGATTTTGTATTACGTCTCGCGCGGCGCCGATGCCATCGTAGTAGCCGGCGCGGCCGCCGATGCCGATGTCCTCGGCCATGGTGATCTGCACGTGGTCGACGTAATTGGAGTTCCAGATCGGCTCGAACATGGAGTTGGCGAAACGCAGCGCCAGCATGTTCTGCACGGTCTCCTTACCGAGGTAGTGGTCGATACGGAAGACCGAGCTCGGGTCGAAGA
Organism: Bifidobacterium sp. ESL0764; assembly: GCF_029395515.1. Lineage (NCBI taxonomy): Bacteria > Bacillati > Actinomycetota > Actinomycetes > Bifidobacteriales > Bifidobacteriaceae > Bifidobacterium > Bifidobacterium sp. ESL0764. The sequence continues at coordinate 2,095,222 of NZ_CP113919.1, read as the reverse complement.
CCTCGGAGACCACGCGGTCGAGCTCCTTCGCGCTTTTCAGGTCGTGGCCGAACGGTTTCTCGATGATGACCCTGCGCCATGCGTCGTCGTTGGAGCGCGCGAGCCCGGAATCGGCCAGTTGCTGGGAGACGATGGGGAAGGCGCTCGGCGGCACGGACATGTAGAAGGCGTGGTTGCCGCGCGTGCCGCGGTCGCGGTCGAGTTCCTTGACCGTCTGGCTCAGGCGCTCGAAGGCCGCCTTGTCGTCGAACGTGCCGGTGACGAAGCGCATGCCCTTGGCGAGGTTCGTCCAGGTCGATTCGCGGAACGGCGTGCGGCAGCGAGCCTTCACGCATTCTTCCACGAAGTTGGCGAACTCCTCGTTGCTCCATTCGCGGCGGCCGAATCCGATCAGCCCGAAGCTCGGCGGCAGCAGCCCGCGGTTGGCCAGATCGTAGATGGCCGGCAGCAGTTTCTTTTTCGCCAGGTCGCCGGTGACGCCGAAAATCACCAGGCTGCAGGGTCCGGCAATGCGTGGCAGCCGCAGGTCTCGCGGATCGCGCAGAGGGTTCACCCAAGTTTGTTGTTCACTCATAGATAGCAATCGTAGTCGTACTGGCATGTTTGCGCACGGGGAATGCGTGTAATGAACCGAGGTGTAGCGGGTTTCACACTTACGGCGTCAGCCTTTCGTCGGGGAAGGAACGGACAAGGCGCGGTTTGGAAAGATGGTGCGAACGATGTGTGCCGAGCCGACAGTCAAGGAGCGTGCTTGAGCGCCTTCCTTGTTGGTCGTAGCGATTCGTGCTGTGCTGGTCGTTTCGTGGCGGAGTCGCTGATGCAATACGGCTGCGTTGTGACACCTCTTGGAGCGCATTTTCTGCCGCTTGGCCGATATCTCCGTGTGTCGCGAAGTCGTGCGATACAACAATAAACGGTAAATAATTAATGCAGGTACGGACGCATCTATTGTCTGGTTTCGGTAGAGGCGGTGTAGAGAGGGAAGGAAACTGATGGCGTTACGGTGGAAAGGCGGTAAGCCCAGTCTCTCTATTGCCGCAGTATGTGTCATAGCAGCATAGTTGATTTTCAGAGATTGACTGTATTATAAAGGAGGGAGATTTACGTAGCTGAAAGCACCGGTAAGTTGAGGCGCGAAAGTGAGTCGTCAGCGGTATTGCAGCCGGTTGCTCGTGCTGCGTTTACGAAAAAGAGAAGTGGTGTGAACGGGTATGGATGTTACGTTTCAGGCTAATTCGGCCTTGCCGCAAGGGCAGGTGAACGTCATCGTTGAGGCATCGGAGTTCAGCAACAACGCGGAGCAAGCACTGAAGAGTATCCAGGCTTTGGGTAATCGGCGGGTTTCCGCCATTCCTGTCACCACGCAAACTGGACTGCAGTTGGTGCGCGAGTCAGATATCGTCGCTTTGGAGGTGCAGGGCAGCTTGGTGCTGATCCGCATCCTCGCTCCGGCCGGGGCCGTTGGCGCCGCCGAAGATGAGGGTGTGCAGGTCGTTGCGACCGCAGATACATTGGTGCATGTGTTGAGCCTGTTGCCTGCGACTTGCATCAGGGTTTCCAAGCAAGCCGCCATCAACATCAATCAACTGCAGTCGTTGGAAGGAAGTTATTCCGGCAATATGACCGCCCATCTTACCGGTGGGATAGATGAGACGGTGAGCCGTCGTTACGTTGACGCTCTACGCAGAGCGATAGGAGCATGAATCGTGTTAGAGGAAAATGACAAGGTCGGTAATTCTGTGTCTGGGGATCGCAGTGAACGTTCGTTGCAATCGGGAGAAACGGAACGTCGCGAAGCGAAGGATGGCAATATGCGCAATGGTCGTTCACACACGCCGGGGAAGAGCAACCTTCGGGTGTCCCATCATGGGCAGCAAGGTATTTTGCACGATCCGCTTTCGCAGATTCTTTATCATCTTTTCGCCGCCATTGCCGTAGGCACGGTGATGTTGGTTGTTTTCGAGCTCATCGTCCCGAACTGGATTCCCATCAATAGAATGAGCATAATAACGTTGCTTGGCCCGGAGATCGTGGTCGGTCTGCTCGACTATCTGCTGTTCCACGTGGAAGTCTCGCTGTCCATCGCCATTCCGGTTCACTGCGTGTGCACGTTCGCCGCCTTCAGTGCGTGGGTGTTCGTCAACGGGTGGACGATTGTGTTCCGTGAGCAGCTTGTATATTTCATTCTTTCCTTCGTCGTGATCTATGCGTTGGTCTGGCTGGGTCTGATAGTGTATTACAAGTTCGTTGCCTGGGAAATCAACCGCAGCGTTGCCGAGCGTTTCAACCGCAGGCAGGGCCGGCAGTAGACGGATTGTCTGCCCAATAGCTGCTTGTGGTTACCCGTCTCTACGAGAACCGGAGTCAATGTATTGTGCTCGATTTGATAGAGCAGGAGCCAATCAGACTCGATGTGCGCCTCGCGAAAAGTGTGAACGTTCCTTGTAAGGGCATGGACGTCGTATTGATGAATTAAAGCAGCGCTGTCTTGCCGCATCAGCAAGTCGATAGCATAATTGAGTTTATTGAGATCAAAATGCTTTCGCTTGAGTTTTTGACGTCTTTGAGGAACATTCCGGTTCGTTTGGTGGGGCTAAGCATTTCTTAATTCCTACATCAGTCCGTCAACGTTGTCAAAGGTTTGCATCCCGCTGTTCATAACACTGGTCATGTCCAAGGCATGGAGTTGATGCCAGCTTCGCTCAATGGGTGACTCACCTTGATGTGAGTGGTTTTGACACCAGCGAGGCAAAGACTATGTCGGGAATGTTCGATAGTCCTAATAAGCATTGGCCGGTGACGGATCGGATCAGACCGAAGCCGTCACCGGCCAATGTCGTATAGATACTTTGCGAATAAACACTGTCGTTCAAAGGGCGAAGTACGTATTTTCGAGTCTTAGAGTTCCGGCTCGATCATGATCTTGACCTGCTCCTTGTCTTCGGCCAGCGCCTTGATGCCGTCGATGCCGTCGTCCAGGCTGACGCGCTTGGCGATGACCGGCTTGGAAAGCGCGACGAGCTGGAGCTTGCCGGTACGCTGACGCTCAACGCGTGTCGAACGTGGCCTGCGCGCCGGCGCATTCGAACGCGATGTCGCGCAGGCTTGTGGTCCCTTTATTCCTTGTGCTTCCTGGCGTATGCGACGATGGTGATCGCAGCTCCTGCCGCCAGGAGGACTGCCGCTGCCGCGATGACGGGAATCACAGCGCTGCCGGTGGTCACGAGCTGCTGCTTGGGGGCGGCCTGCGGCTTCTGTTCGGGCTTGGGCTTGGACGGAGCCTTCGGGGCCGGCTGCTGTGGCGTCGGAGTGGGCGTCGGTGTGGGCGTTGGTGTCGGCGTCGGCGTGGGTGTGGGTGTGGGCGTTGGATCGGGCGTTGGATCGGGCGTTGGTGAGGGAGGTACTAGCCTGCGCTCGATGGTGCCGCTGAACTGAACGAGAGTGAGGGAACGGGTCGAGCTTGCCGGGGTGCTGAAAGTAAGGGTGGCATATTTGTTGTATTGCAATGTGCCCTTGTTCCAGGTGGCGGTCCCCATCGTGGGATTGTACGAACCCGTCGTGGGATCCAACGTGGGTGTGATGTAGGAACCGTTGAGGTCTTTGGCCGTGGTGATGTTTAACGGCAGGGAGCTGGTAGCTGGAAGTGTTATGTATTGATCCCAGGCTTTTAGTGTAGCGTTTGGAAGGTCTTTGAGCGGACTGATGTCGCTGATTCTGTCGTGGCTGATGTCAAGGTCGGTGAGGTTGGTGAGGTTTTTCAGTGGTGTGATGTCGCTGATGGGGTTGATAGACGAATCAAGGTCGGTGAGGTTGGTGAGGTTCCCGAGCGGTGTGACGTCGTCGATTTTGGTGCAACTTATATTAAGGTGGGTGAGGGAGGTGAGATAGCTAAGTGGCGCGATGTCTTTGAGCCACAAATTATCTGCCAGCATAAGAGTGGTGAGGTTGACCAGTCCCTTTAGCGGTGTGACGTCTGTGACATTATTAAGAGAAATGTCGAGGTCGGTGAGGTTGGTGAGGTTTTTCAGCGGTGTGATGTCGCTGATCTCGTTGCGAGCAATGTCGAGGTCGGTGAGGTTGGTGAGTCCTCCCAGCGGTGTGATGTCGCTGATTGCGTTCACTTCGAGGACGAGGTTGGTGAGGTTGGTGAGGTTTTTCAGCGGCGTGATGTCGCTGATGTTGTTTTCTAAAGCCTTGAGGTTGGTGAGGTTGGTGAGTTCTTTCAGCGGCGTGACATCGGTGATTTGGTTGCCGGAGATGATTAGCGATGTGAGGTTGGTGAGTCCTTTCAGCGGCGTGACATCGGTGATTTGGTTGCAAGAGATGTCCAGCGATGTGAGGTTGGTGAGGTATTCGATTCCAGTGAGATCAGTGACTTGATATTCTTCCGGTTTTTGGCCACCCACGCCGACCTGTGTTGTGGCATTGATTTGCGCTTGTGTGAATGTCGCTTCAATATTCACACCGTTGACGTAGGCCACGGCTTGCGCAAGATTATGGTCGGGGAAGCACTGGGCGATGGTGCTGGTGCCGACGATGCAGCCGCTTTGCGGGCTTGGGGCCGGCTTCGCGAGGCCTCGCGTGGCGGGTACCAATTGCCGCGTGGGCTGTTGCTGCAGGTTTTGGCGCTTGGGCATGGAAGTCCGCTTTTGTGTGCCCGTGTTCGACGCTTTCGCGGCTCCGGAAACCGTCTGGCCTTCTGCGTTCTTTGCTTCTTGGCCTGCTTTCGTCTGGCCGTCGGCCGACGCGCTCTGTGCTGGAACGTTCGCATTGTCGGCGGGTTCCGGGCTGGCCATGGCGCCGGCGGTCGGGATGAGCATGGCCAGTCCTGCCAGGGCCGCGATTGATGCGGCGGCGAACCGGTGGGTCCGTGGGTTGTTTTGGGTGTGTTTGCCGCTCGTCATGCTGCTTCTATTTCCGTGTCGACGCCAGTATCGCAACGATGGATGCGGGTTGTGGCCGCGATTCATCCAATGAATTCCACTGTAGCCGTCGCGGAACGGGACAGATGCGGATAAAGCGTAGCAGGCCGAATACAGCGGGTGAAACGTTTGATATGGCGGGTGAAGTGCGGGAAAGCGAAACGGAGCCCGGCCCTGGTTCGTTTCCGCAGGCCGAGATGCCGTCAAACGATATTGGGCCGGAGGCGGGCGAAAGGCCGTGGAGGATAAGGCCGCTTCGGCTTGGAGGCGTGTCCGGGCTTCGGTGTGAGTGCGGATGCCGGATGTCCCCGTGTTCCACGGGACCCGGCTTCCGCGTTTTCCGGGCGATTCCGTACAGGGGTATTGGTTCGGCCTAGTGCATCGCTACTTGGTTGTGGGCCGGGTGCCGGGCAGGGTTGCGTCGGGGTAGTCGAACCTGAGGTAGTCGGTGGCGTTGATGACGGCGTACTGATTGAGCTGCATCGGCCCGGTCCCGCGGTAGACGATGGCGCACCGTTCGCGAGGCACACCCAGCAGCCCGCCGAGCTTGGCGAGTGTCCTGCCCTGCCTGTCGTGGTAGGTTTTCGATGATTTGATCTCCAGCAGTTTCGGCGCCGCGGATTCGTACATGTCGATCAAGTCCACTTCCTGCTTGTCGGCGTCGCGGTAGAAATACAGTTCCGGCTTTTTGCCTTCGTTGTAATAGTGTTTCGCCGTCTCCGCAACGATGAGATTCTCAAATACAGCGCCGAACATTTCGTGGTTGAGCAGCTGTTCCATGCTATGAATGCCCAAGAGGTTGCACAGCAGGCCGGTGTCGTAGAAGTAGAGTTTCGGTGTCTTGACAACGCGTTTGCCGGCGCTTTTGAAGTACGGGGGCAGAGTGAACAGGATGTAGCTCGATTCGAGGATCGACAGCCATGATTTCACCGTGCGGAAGCTCACCCCGAGGTCGTTGGCGAGGTTCGTGTAGTTGGTCAGGTTGCCGGCGTTCAAGGCGCAAAGTCTCAGGAAGCGGCGGAAGTCGTCGATGTTGCGGACGTCTAGGTAATCTTTGACGTCACGTTCGATATAGCTGCTGATATACGCGTCGAAATAAGCGTCGAGATCGATGTCGACGTCGTACGGGCGCGGGTAGCCGCCGCGCAGCATGAACTCGTCCGCGGAAGGCTTCTGCGCGGAGCCTTGAGCTTCCATATAGGAAAGCGGCAAAAGGCGCGCGATGCCGGCCCTCCCAGCAAGTGATTGCCTGACGTTCTTCAACATCAGGAAATTCTGGGAGCCGGAGAGGATGTATTGGCCGGGGGTGCCTCGCCTGTCCGATTCCGTCTGAATCATCGAAAACAGGTCGGGCGCATATTGCGCCTCGTCGATAATGAGCTTGTCCGAGCGGTTCTCGATGAAACTGACCGGATCGTTCAGCGCGTTGGCACGTACGTCCGGCCTCTCCAGGTTGATGTACTCGTAGTCGCTGAACACGCTCTGGATGAGCGTGGACTTGCCGCTTTGGCGGGGCCCGGTGATCGACACCACCGGGAACCACGTCGCGAGTTTCTTGACGTATGTGCTCAAGGTTCGCTCGATCATATTCGCCGCCGTCCGTTCTGTGTTGTTCCGTCCCGTTTCGCGTTAAAGGTTGCTGCGAATTATCGGCTAATTCTGACGTAGGATTTCCGATAATCATGATCTAGGCTATCGGATAATCCTGACATAGAGTTTCTGGCAATCCTGATATGGGATTTCGGGAGATTATGACGTAGGATTTCCGATAATTATGACATAGAGTTTCTGACGATCCTGACATAGGAGGCCTGGCGATCCTGATGTGGACGGGCAGATAGCGCAAAGGTCGGCAGATACGAAATCAAGAATGGCGGATTTCCGCCAATTCCTGATTTGTGTCTGTCGACCTTTGTGCGCTATGCGTGCTGTGAAGACTAAAAGTCCCAGTCCTCGTCGTCGGTGGCCTCGGCGTTGCCGATGACGTAGGAGGAGCCTGAGCCGGAGAAGAAGTCGTGGTTCTCGTCGGCCGAGGGGCTGAGCGCGGCGATGATCTCGGGGCTCACCTTGGTCTCGGCGGCGGAGAACTTGGCCTCGTAGCCGAGATTCATCAGCGTCTTGTTGGCGTTGTAGCGCACGAATGCCTGCACGTCGTCGATGAAGTCGAAGCCGGCGTAGACCTGGTCGGAGTACTTGACCTCGAGCTCGTAAAGCTGGTTCAAGAGATCGTCAGTGTACTTCTTGAGCATTTCCTGGTCGGCCGCGGTGCGGTGCTCGAGGTGGCGCTGGTACTTGTAGCCGGAATAATAGCCGTGGATGGCCTTGTCGCGCAGGATGAGGCGGATCATGTCCGCGGTGTTCATCAGCTTGGCGCGGCTGGAGAAGTAGAGCGGCAGGTAGAAGCCCGCGTACAGCAGCAGCGAGGAGAGCATGACCGCCGCGACCTTGCGCTTGAGCGGGTCCTCGGACTGGTACTGCTCCATGACGATGCGCACGCGCTCCTGCACGAGGTCGTTGCCCACGGCCCAACGGTAGGCTTCGTCGATCTGCTCGGAGGAGCAAAGGGTGGAGAAAATGGAGGAATAGGAGCGGGCGTGCACCGACTGCATGAAGGCGATATTGGTGTAGATGGCCTGCTCGTGCTCCGTGAGCGCGTCCGGAATCTGGACAAGCTCGCCGACGGTGGCCTGCTCGGTGTCGAGCGTGGTCAGCCCGGCGAAGACGCGGACCGTGGTGGTGCGCTCGTGCTCGGTCATGGAGCGCCAGGTCGGGATGTCGTTCGACAGTGGCACCTTCTCGGGCAGCCAGAAGTTGGCGATGAGGCGGTTCCACACCTCGAGGTCCTTGTCGTCCTGGATGTTGTTCCAGTTGACCGGGCGGATGCGCATGGACTTGGGGTCCGCACCCTTGGCGAAGGCCGTCGACCACTGCGGAGGCGTCAGCGAATCGGCCATCATCTTGTCATCGGCGAGTTTGACCTCGTATGTCATGAGTGTTCCTTCTTTTCGTGCCGTTCTGTATTGTTAAAGTTTCGCGGTATTCGCCTTGCGCCTGGGGCCGCCGCTCGCGAATACGTCTGGGAGGGTTCATTCTCCCGTATTCCGTTGACATTGAGCGGTCGGTTCCCGGCAGTGCAACACTACATCTAGTGGTTGGGCAATGCGATACCTCTATATATAGTAATCGGTCGCCCGTAGCTTCGCCCTACGGCACGCGGGCCAAAGCTGTGATGTAGCTAACAGAGACGAGCGTCGGTTGTCGGTTTTATGCCGGTTCAATGTCGATCCAATAATAAGGGCCGGCGAAAATCCTTAGGTAGCATTGGTGAAAATCGTAAGGTAGGATTTTGAAAAGTCGTTTGATGACGCTTTTTATAGTCGTCAAATGGAGCCGAAGAAACCGTCTGAACCGATACATTGAGCCTGTCGTCAACGTGAGTTGTTGATGACAGGCTCAATATTATATGGGATTTTGGCTATCGGTGCCGATTACTCGAGGCCGATGCTTTTGAGGTCGTGGACGGTGAGCCGGTCGACGGCGAGGACGCCGGATTCGGCGGAGAGCAAGACCCCCCGCTTGCCTTCGGACGGGTAGCTGTAGGAGCTGAGCACGTGCAGGCCGTCGTTGACGTAGACCTCGACCGAGCCGCGGTCGACGTAGACCCGCAGCTTCAGCCCGTCGGCGTTGAGTTCGGCGTCGGTGAGCTTGGCGGCGCGGTAGCCGCGGTCGCCGCGGGCCGCGGCCTGGCGGTCGACGACCACGGTGCCGGCCTGCGCGTCGTAGGCGACGTAGGTGTAGGAGCCGTCGGGGGTGGCGTGGACCTTGAGGCCCGCGCGCTCGGCGGTGGTGTCGTTGAGGTCGATGTCCAGCTCGATCTCCACGGCTTCGGCGTCCTCGTCGACCAGGGCCTCCTCGTTGGCCTCGATGGGGCGGGCGACGTGCTCGAAGGTGTTGATGCGCAGCTTGTCGATCTCGGGCACCGGTACGGTGTGCAGGTCGCCGTCGGCGCCGAGATAGCATTCGCGTGGCAGGGTCATCTGGCCGCACCAGCCGTCGGACTGCATCGGCGCACTTTCGCTGAACGGGCTCATCCAGCCGTACATGATGCGCCGGCCGTTCGCCTCGAACGACTGTGGCGCATAGTAATTCGCACCGGCGTCGAGCAGGCGGAACTCGGTCTCGGGCTTGAACGCCTCGCCGGGTGTCCAGGTGCCAATCATGTAGCCGGCGTTGTTCTCATTGCGATTCATGTAGCCGCGCGCCTTCGAGCCCATGGCGGAGAAGACGATGACCCACTTGGTGTTGCCGTCCTTGTCCTTCAGGGGGAAGAAGTCGGGGCACTCGAGCATGAAGACGTCCGGGTCCGGGTCATCGTAGAGCACGTTCTGGAAGGTCCAGTTGATCATGTCATCGCTGGTATAGGCCCAGATCTGGCCGCGGTGGTCGGCGGTGGAGACGCCGTGGATCAGGTGCCAGACGCCGTCCTGCTTCCAGACTTTCGGGTCGCGGAAGTGGGAATCGACGCGTTCGCGCGGGCAATCGATGACCATGCCGAGCTTGTTGAGTTTGGTGGCCTCGTCGTCCTCGGCTTCGGCGAGCATCTGGACCTGCCACTGGCCGTCGGCGTCGTCGCGCCCGTTGGTCCAGCGGTGGCCGGTGTAATAGAACTTGAGTTTGCCGTCGTCATCGATCACGGCTGAGCCGGAGAAGACGCCGTCCTTCTCCTGCTCGAGGCTGGGGGCCATCGCGATCGGCTCGCGACGCCAGGCGGCCATGTCGGCGCTGGAGACGTGGCCCCAGTGCATCGGCCCCCACTGGGTGCCGTAAGGGTGCAGCTGGTAATAGACGTGCCAACGGCCCTTGTAGTAGCACAGGCCGTTCGGGTCGTTGATCCAGCCGCCGTTCGAGGCGATGTGGTACTTCGGGTACCAGCGGTCCTCGCGCTCAAGAGCGAGCGTTTCGACGCCGGCCTCGGCTTTGGCGAGTTCCTCGCCGTGGTCGCGGATTGGGGTGTAAACAGGATATTCGGTAGTCATCATTGATGCCTTTCTTGTTGGTGTAGATGAAGTGTAACCGCGGATTTACGACATTGCCTACTCATGCAACGAGCAAATGCCGTGTTAGGTTGTATTGTATTGCAAATGTGACGCTACTTGGCTGGTCTGCGTCGCATCTGCAATGTTGGGTTGTGTCATATTGCGTTTGTGGCGCTGATCAGGTCGGTAGCGTCACAAACGCAATGAACAGCAGGGTTGGTGACGAAACGTCAGGCCGGGAGCTGGTCGCTGGCGGCCTCGGCCTGGATGGCCTCGCCTTGCGCCTCGGCGGCCTTGCGGTCCTTGATACGGATGAACGGATCGCCGCCCACCTGCTGGTCATCCTTCTTGATCACGAAGTACCCGTAGATCAAAGCGAGAAGGACGATGCCGGAGATGATGAAGAAGGTCGGGCGTGCGCCAACGCGGTCGCGCAGCAGGCCGAGCGGGTTGGACATGATGACCTGGCCCAGCTGAGAGGCGATCTGGAAGCCGACCATGTAAAGCGTCGCGGAAAGCTTCGTATCGTAATGCAAGGTGAAGTAACGGAAGGCGGGAAGGCTGAAGAGCGGGGTTTCGATGGCGTGGAACATCTTGACCACCGAGATCATCACCGGGTCGTGGAAGACGCCGCACAGGCCGATACGCAGGCACATCACCACAGCGCCGAGCAACAGCGAGTTGCGCACGCCGATGTGGTCCATGATCACTGGGACGATGCCCATCATCGCGGACTCGCAGAATACCTCGGCCGCGTTGAGCACGGAGTACCAATTGTTGCCCTGAGCCGTGGTGGCGAAGAGGCTGGTGTAGTAGTTCGGGAACATCTGCTGGTCGAAGACCGTGTAGAAGGTGTTGGTGAAGAACATGAAGATGATCAGCGCCCAGAGCGAGCCCATGCCGAGCACGGAGACCATTTCCTTGACGGTCGGGTTGGTCCGCGGTGCGTTCGGGTCGGCTTCCTTCCGCAGTTCCTCTTTCTGTTCCGCCGGGCGCCAGAAGGCGTAGACGCAGATCATGCCGAGGCCGAAGAGCGAGCCGAGCCAGAAGTTCAGGCGCATGTCGACGTTGAACAGCGGGCCGGCGATCAGCGCGACGACCGCGTAGCCGAAGGAACCCCAGGCGCGGGACTGGCCGTATTCGAAGCCGAAGTGACGGCTGTAGCGTTCGGTGAGTGCCTCGAAAAGCGAGCAGCCGGCCATGAAGCCAGCGGAGAGAACGATGGAACCGAGGAGCACGCCGATGTAGCGGGTGGTGCCGCCGGCTTTGAGCATCGGGGTGTACACGAACTGGGCGAACGGGCCGACGCAGGCCGCGATGCAGGAGACCACGACGACCAGGCGGCGCTTGATGCCGAGGTTGTCTTGCAGAACGCCGTAGACGAACATGATCACGAGCGTCACCGCGGAGTTGATGGAGTAGATGGTGCCCTGTTGCTGGGCGGTCATCCCGAGGCCCTTGGTCGGGTCGGTAAGCCACCGGGAGAAGAAGGACCACCAGATGCCCCACGAGCAGAAGAACATGAAGATACCGGTGGAACTCTCGAGATACGAGGGGTTCCGGTACGTTTTGGCGCCTTTGATTGCCATTTCGTCACCTTTCTTTTCGACATCGCTGCCGCGTGATGTCTTGTTTACTTCCGTCCTTGCCGAATTCTGCGGCATTGCCTTAGGCAAGAAACTGGTAAAAATATACGACGAGAAACGATTTACGTCAAATTGTAAATCGTTTCCGGCGTTTTCAACTAAATAGAAACCGTATATATGGATTATTTATAGATATCTGTCTAAATTGTTGCGCCGATGGGCGATTCGGCAGTTACGGCCGGGCGGTCCCGCGATTGATCACCGAACCACGTTCGAGCAGCGTGCAGCGGATGCGTACCGGGTTCGGTGCGTCGAGCGCCGGGATCGCGGCGACGGTTTTCCTGTTGCTGGTCGGATCCAAATCACGGCCTTCGATCATCGAGATCAGTTTGCGGGCGCCCCAATAGCCCATTTCGTAATGCGGCAATGCGATGGTGGTCGGCTGCGGCTCGAAGGTCTCCTTGATAATGCGGTTGTTGTCGATGCCGACCACGGAAATGTCGTGGCCGACTTCGAGTCCGTGCCCAGCGGCGCACTGGTATACGTACCAGGTGCGGGCGTCGTTGAAGCAGAAGAAGGCATCTGGGCGTTCGCGCTCGAACAGCTCGGAGACGGCCTTGAGCGCAACGCCGTTATTGCCTACGCTGATGCTGAGTTTGGGGTCGACGGCCAACCCGGCTTCTCTGAGGGCTTTTCTGTAGCCTTTCAGGCGCAGCGGTTCGGCGAGGAGATTTTCGTTGCAACCTATATAGGCTATGCGTTTGGCGCCGGATTTGATGAGGTATGTGGTGGCGTCGTAGCCCATGGCGACTTCGTCGGGAACGATGTACGGTACGCTTCCGTCCGATGACGTCGCGTCGATGAGGACGGTGTGTTCGTGTGAAAGCGATTTGGGAACGGCTGACACTCTGTCATACATTTTGGCATACAGATAGCCGTCCACACCGTAGCGTTTGAGCGCGGCTATTTCACTGGTTTCGCTGGCCTCGCCGTCCGTATTGACCAGAAGCATCATGTATCCCAGCTCGCTTGCGGCGTCCTGCGCTCCCAGAATCATCTCGCCGGCGTACGGGGTGGTGGCGATTTCCTCGCTGATGAAACCGATGGTGTGGGTGCGGCTGGTGCGTAGGGAGCGGGCGAGGGGATTGGGGCGATAGCCCATTTTCTTCGCCGTTTTGCGGATATGTTCGGCAAGCTCCTTCTTGACGTGTCCGTTTTCGCGGTGGTTCAGTGCCATCGAGACGGCGGTCACCGACGCTCCGGCCTCTTTGGCTACCTCTTTGATCGTGGTCATGATTTGTATAATAACGGTCGCCCATGATGCCGGAACGGTTGCGCAAAGTTCTGTATATTCGTGGTGAATATTAAATAGATATAGAATGACGGAAATGAATCGGCGGGAAATGAAGAAAGTAAATCAGGTATATAAAACGAATAAATCAGCGAAGGCCGTTTGGGGCGATTTGCTTGCGGTGATGGTGACGCTCGCGCTCGCGGTGAGCGTCGCTCCCGGCTCGGCGCTCGCCGATACGGTCTCGACTGCGGACGGGCAGCTGGCTACGGCGGTGCTCGATACGTTGCCGGTCAAGGGGCGCGCGCCGAAAACCGGATACAAGCGTACGCAATTCGGGCGTGCCTGGGCCGACGTGGACCGCAACGGCTGCGACACCCGCAACGACATTCTGGGGCGCGACCTTACCGGCAAGAAATTCAAGGCAGGGACCCGCGATTGCAAGGTGATGTCGGGCACGCTCGCCGACCCGTACACCGGCAAGACCATCTATTTCAAGCAGGGCAGGAAGACCTCGGCCAGGGTGCAGATCGACCACGTCGTCGCGCTTTCCAACGCTTGGCAGACCGGGGCGCAGAAGATCGGCGCCGGGCAGCGCAGGCAGATGGCCAACGACCCGTACAACCTGCTGGCCGTCGACGGGCCGAGCAACCAGCAGAAAAGCGACGGCGACGCGGCGACTTGGCTGCCGAAGAAAAAGTCGTACCGTTGCTCGTACGTTTCGCGGCAGATTGGCGTGAAGCACAAGTATGGCCTGTGGGTCACCAAGGCCGAAAAGGCCGCGATGCAGCGCGTGCTTGCCACCTGTCCGACGCAGACGGTGCCGACTGACAGCGGTCCGTTTGCGCGTGCCGCTGCGGCGTCAAAGGTTTTACCGTGATTATTGATACACTTACTATGCTTTTGTATGGATAGTGCGGTTTTCGGCGTGATGTGAGATTGTATACATCTTGACAAACGTTGATATTCCAACGATTTGACGTTTGCTAAACGTATGTCGGGAATGTATAATTCTATACATCGATTCAGCTCCGATGAAGGGGCAGGAACGATATGATAGCGATGTTTAAACGATTCCGGTTCAATGCTTTTGCAAAGCCGCTGGTCGTTTATTCTTGCGTCATCTCACCGATATGAAAGGAACAGCTATGAAAGCCGTTGTGTTTAAAGCGTATAAGACATTCCCGTCGCTCGAGGAAGTCGAAAAGCCGACCCCAGGGCCGGGCGAGGTGCTGCTGAAGGTCGCCGGCGCTGGCTGCTGCCATTCCGACGTTTCCGTCTTCCGTGACTATGACGAGGTCACCGGTGCGCAGACCAAGCCGTCGTTCATCCTCGGCCATGAGACCTCCGGCTGGGTCGAAGAGGTCGGCACCGGCGTCACCGGCTTCAACAAGGGCGATGCCTACCTGGTCTACGGCCCCACCGGCTGCGGCCACTGCAAGCGCTGCGTTGCCGGCGAAGAGAACTACTGCGAGAACATGGCCACCAACAAGTCGCTGGCCATCGGTCTCGGACGCGACGGCGGCATGGCCGAATACATGGTCGTTCCCGCGCGCAACCTCGTGCCGCTGGGCGACGCCGACCCGATCGCCGCGGCTCCGCTCGCCGACGCCGCGCTGACTCCGTACCACGCCATCAAGGCTGCGCTGCCTCACCTGCAGGGCGGCGGCAAGTACGCGCTGGTCATCGGCCTCGGCGGCCTGGGCCAGATCACCATCCAGATTCTGAAGGCCATCACCGGCGCCACCATCATCGCCACCGACATGAAGCCGGAAGCCATGGCCAAGGCCGAGGAGAAGGGCGCCATCACCGTCAAGGGCGATGAGCATGAGGTCGAGAACATCCGCAAGATCACCGGAGGCCGTGGTGTTGACGCCGCCTTCGATTTCGTGGGCATCGCGCCGACCATCGCTGCTGCGCAGGCCGCTTCCGCCATCGATTCTCGCGTGACCATCGTGGGCATCGCCGGCGGCAAGGCTTCCTACGATTGGTACAGCAACCCGTGGCAGCAGGAACTCACCAGCGTCTACTGGGGCTCCATGCCCGAGCTGCACGAGGTCGCCGCGCTCTATCGCGAGGGCCTGATCACCCCCGAGGTCGAGACCTACTCGATGGACAACGCGCTCGACGCCTACCACAAGCTGGTCGACGGCAAGCTCTCCAAGCGTGCCGTCGTGGTGCCTCACATGGGTGAGTGAGCGACAGCGAAAGCAAATATTGTGAGTTAATCGGTCCTGACTGGATTTGATTGAGCGGGTGACGATGCGTTTGTACGAATGTATCGCCACCCGTTTTCGTAGTGTATGCGCGAAACGTAAAAAATGATTAATCGTAAAGCGAGATGTGCTTTTACAGAACTGTTAATATCCGGTAAAGGGGCCACTATGGAAATGAACACCGAAATACAGGTTGAGACTGACCGGTAGCTCAGGGATGAGGCTTCGGAAATTCTGGAATCCATGGGACTTGATTTGGCTACAGCCGTCAATATGTTGCTTAAGCAGATTGTCAATACCCGAAGCCTTCCTTTTAAGCTCAAAGCACCTGAAATGTGATACCAAAGTCTGGCATAGATTCATTTGTTAAGCGGAATGCGCCGGTGGCGAGCGATGTTGATAGTGCGGGTGATAGCTTATATATTGGGTGTAGCGGTACTGATGATTTTTCTTAAAAGTTGGGGGCAGACATGCTTTGGTCTTGGATGCATTTGGTTGTGGGCGTTGTACTGATCGTCGCGGTGGCCGTGGGGCTGCTGGGGCCGGCTAGGATGACGAAGATTTGGGCGATGATCGCTCGCGTCTGCTATATCCTCATTATTCTGAGCGGAGTCTTTCTGATTGTGCACGCCTGGCCGCATATCACCGTGCTGCTGGTGGTCAAGATCATCCTTGCGGTCGCGCTGATCGCGCTGGCGGAAATCGGGTTTGCGAAGAAAAGCAAGGATACGGCATCGGCTGTGGCCATCTGGGTGCCGATTGCGCTGGTCGTTGTGGTCATGGTGGTCGGCCTCATCGTCTCCCACGGTTTCCCGCTGGTTATGCTGTAAAGAGCGTGTGCGGTTTTTCTTGTGATTAAGGCGGGGCTCCATCAGTTGGGGTCTCGCCTTTGTGCGTCTAGTTGCCATTCTGTTTTTGAGACAGATTTAGTGAAAATGTATCGAAAAACTTGATAATGAACGGGCTTGGGGAATAATCTCGTCTATGTGACACGTTGCGTAACGGCAGCAGCGTGGGCGGTAAGAGACGAGAGACGGAAGCGGGTTCATCATGGTTGTTTGGCATTGGATGCATATTGTCGCTGGCGTATTGGTGCTGCTCGCGCTGGTGGTCGGTGTGCTTGGGCCGGTTGGCATGGTCGAGGGCTGGGCGACGGTGGCGCGGGTTTGCTACGTCGTGCTGATGGTGAGTGCCGTGCCGACGCTCGTGCACGCGTGGCGAGCCAACTGGCCGATGACCATCGTCAAGATCGTCGCGGCGATCGGGCTCATCGGAATGTGCGAGGTCGCTTTCGCGCATCGGCTTCGTGGCGCTGCGCCGCTGCAGACGCTGTGGATGCCGCTGGTATTCGGCGTGCTGGTATTCGTGCTTGGCCTGTGGCTCGCGCGTGGCAAGCATCGCGGCACCGGTAAGCCGTCACGTCGCTAGCTGTTGCCGATTTATGGCGCAATCGGCTAGCCCGTATTTGCGACACGCAAAATATGATACGCAAATCGAGAAGTGACTGTATAATGAAGTTTTGTTGCCCCTCTGGCTCAATGGTTAGAGCAGCGTCCTTTTAAGTCGTGGGTTGTGGGTTCGAGTCCCACGGGGGGCACGAGCAAGGTATCGTCGTAAAGGCGGTGCCTTTTTTGTTTTAGCGTCGCGAGATTTTAGCCGCTGACTCGCTTTCCGGAGTGGTCAAGCGCTGTGTTTGTTGAAATTGCCGAGCACGGCGTCGAGCAGTCCGGGGAAGGCCGTGTCGAATTCCGGGCGACGGAGACGGGCGCTCTGTTGGACGCCGTGATGGTCGCGCCAGACCAGGCCGGATTCGCGGAGCACCTTGAAATGGTGGGAGGCTGCTGTTTTGGTGATGCCCAGCGCGCGGTAGATATCGCCGCAATGCATCTCGCCGTTGGTGTCGAGCAGCGCGACGATGCGCAGCCGAAGCGGGTCGCTCAGGGCGAACATCGCCTGCGGTAGGGTGACGTCTTTCGGGTCGGTATGCAGCTGGTCTTTCATGATTTCCATGATACGATAATCATATTGGTTCAATAAACGTTGAACTAAATGAATGATGAATGTTTTGCAGATTAAAGAGGTCAGCAATGATTGATAAAGCCATCAACCAGGAAACGGATCGTTTTGTCGCCGCACGCGACGCGTATAAGGAGGCGAGCCCGCAGGTGGTCGGCGACTTCCTCGCCATGAAAAGCGACGCGTTGAAACCGGGCGCGCTTGACGGCAAGACCAAGGCGCTGATCGCCGTGCTGATGGGTGTGGCGCGTGGCAGCGAACGATGCATCATGACGCACGTACGTGCCGCAGCCGATGCGGGCGTGACTCGTGATGAACTTATCGAAGGGCTCAATATGGCCATCGTTTTCGGTGGCGCCCCTCAATACGGCTATGCCAGCTATGCTCTGAGTGCGTATGACACGTATGTAGCTCGGTGAACTGGCAGATAGAGATTCCGGAAGTTGGCGCGGTGAAGCGACAAATGCGTTTTGTGCAGATGGGGGGGCTACGCTGTTGCTCCTTCACGTTATGTATGACAATCAATAGGGCTCATAGCAACCGGGTCGTAGACTGGGGCCATGCCTTGCACAACGTTACTTGTAGGAAAAAATGCCAGTTACGACGGATCCACGCTCATTGCGCGCAATGACGACAGCGGCGGCGGGCGTTACGACCCGAAGCGGTTCGTAGCCGTGGCTCCGGCCGACCAGCCACGCCATTACCGCAGCGTGCTCAGCCACGTCGAAATCGACCTGCCCGACGATCCGTGCGCTTACGTCATGGCACCCAACGCCTTGCGTAACCGAGGCATCCTCGCCGAAGCAGGTGTGAGCGAGCGCAACGTGGCGATGAGCGCCACCGAGACCATCGCCGTCAACGAACGCGTGCTTGGCGCCGATCCGATGGTCGAGTTGCACACGGTTCCTGCCGATGGTGGCGGTGTGGCTTCCGAAGGTTCCGACGACGGTTCTGGGGCAAACCCTCACGGTGTTAGTGGGACTGAATCCGCGCCTTCCGTCGACGCGTTGTGGGCATCGCTCGGTGAGCCCGAGCCTTATGATTCCAAGCTTGCCGATGACATCGCCAACCAAGGTCTGGACCTGTATCTTGACCACGGCGGCAAGAGTCGGTTGCGGCACGACGGGTTTGCCGAAAGTGAGAGCGTGGGCGGGAAACTTGCTGAACGTCGGTCTGCCGACGGCAAGTCCGTAGATGCGGGACAGGCCGTGGTCGGTAAAGATGACAATGCCCATCGAACTGGTGCTGTCAGTGTCTCTGCGTCTGCTTCGACGTCGCCCATCGCCTCGGCTCGCAGCGTGGCATCTTCGTCTCATATCGCTGAAGCCGTTGCCGGAGCCCGCCGTGAGATTCCCGGCGGTATCGGCGAGGAAGACATCATCACGTTGGTGCTGCCCTACGTCCGTTCCGCACGCGAAGGTGTCAAACGTTTGGGCGGGTTGCTCGAACGTTACGGCACCTACGAGGCCAACGGCGTGAGTATTTCCGACGGCGACGAGGTGTGGTACCTCGAATCCATCGGCGGCCACCATTGGATTGCCCGTCGCGTGCCCGACGATTGCTATGCCGCCATCCCCAACCAGCTCGGCCTCGACCATTTCGACCTCGTGGAAGCGCTCGCCGAACCGAAGCCGGGCGAGGCGGATACCCGCGATTATCTCTGCTCGGCCGACCTGCGTGAGTTCATCGAGGCCAACCACCTCGACCGCAGCATGGACAGCTCCGAGGAGCATTGGCACCATCTTAACCCGCGCAAGCTTTTCGGCACCTCGACGTTCCGCGACCACATCTACAACACCCCGCGCGCCTGGTACATGCAGCGTTGCCTCAACCCCAGCGAGGACTGGGATTCGCCAGCCGCCCGCTATACGCCGATTTCCGACGACATCCCGTGGGCGCGCCGACCGGAAAGCAAGATCAGCATCGAGGACGTGAGCGTCGTGCTGAGTTCGCATTATCAGGACACCCCGTACGATCCGTATGGTCACGCGGGCACGCCGGCGACGCGCCACAGCTTCCGTCCGATCGGCATCAGCCGCACCGGCCATCTGGCGATCATGCAGATCCGCGGTTATCTGCCCGCCGAGGCCGCGAGCTACCGGTCCGTGATGTGGCTGGCGTTCGGCTCGCAGCCCACAACCGCCAACGCGCCCTTCTATACCAACGTTTCGTGCACGCCCGCGTATCTGCGTGACACCAGCGGCGAGGTCTCCACCTCCACGCTCTACTGGACCAACCGCCTCATCGCGGCGCTCGCCGATGCGCACTTCGACCTGACCGGCAGCGCCGTCGAGGCGTTCCGCGAGGACATCTTCTCGCACGGCCATCGTTTTGTCGCCGAGGCCGATGCGCGGCTTTTGCAGGCGGTGCGAAAGACTGCGGCAAAGCCGGTTGATGGCCAAGAAGCGCAAGCCGCTGAGCAGGCGCAATCGGTACTGGGCGAACGGCAGACGGATGCTGCGCGTCCAATCATGCAGGCCGCGAACCAGCGCATGGCCGACTATCTCGAGGCACGCAACAAGCAGTTGCTCGACAAGGTGCTCTACATTTCCAGCGAGCACATGCACAACGCCTTCGCCCTTTCGGACCGCCCGCAGCAATAATTGTTGGCAGGCAACAGTCGGAGGTAACGTAAAAGGCGATAAGCCGTGGCGCGAAGGGAGACTTCGGCCGGCTTATCGCCTTTTACGCAATTCGTATTAGTGCGGTTTCAGCGCCAACGGATAAGAAAAATCAGAAATTCCCGCCGTTCCAGCCCCAGTCGCCGGTGGCCGTATAGCGGATATACGTGCGGTCTTCGGGCACGCCGAGCTCGTCGTGCAGCGCGGTCATGATCTGCTTCGACATTGATTCCCAAACCGAGCGGTCGACGCTGCCGGGCTCACCCATGACGTTGACCTCGACGTAAGCCGCCGGCTTGTCGTCGCTCCCGCCGAAATAAATCGGCATGTTGTCCTCGAACGGGCACATCAGCCAGCTCTCGGTCTTTCCGGGGACGGCGGTGATGGCCTTGCCGTACGCGGCCTTCAGGGCCTCGCGCTGCTTGGGAGTGGTGGAAACGGAAACGTGGGTATGAATGACTGGCATAATGGCTCCTTCGTTGTGCTTACAAATCCTTGTTTATTGCCACTGACATCTTACGGCGTACGTTGCGTCTGGCGCCGCTCTGATTCCATTTCTGTCACGTGCGCATTGTTGCGTTTGTGACGCTTCTACGCTGATGAGCGTCACGTTTGCGATCGACCATTGCGGCTCCATTGCATGTGTGACGCTGAGGCGTTTGCTGGTGTCACGTTTGCGATCCCGTAGTTGCGTTTGCGGCAAACAGGCGGCAATAATGTGGCGGTGGTGCGCAGATTATCGGGGTATTTGGTGCAGGTATGCCCGTGGCGCCCTACTTTGCTCCGGTTGTGCGTACATTTGGAATGTTGATACGGATTGATATATCGTGCTGTATTGAAAAATATCGCTTGATGATATTTGAGCAGGCCTATTCCAGCGCGCGGACGTAATCGACGAATCGTGAAGGGAAGGAACGGCAAACGATGAGCGGTAGGCGAGGCCAAGAACCAAGCAGCAGCGTAGCGACGGCCCCGGGAAAACTGTATATCGCCGGCGAATATGCGGTGGTCGAGCATGGCCATCCGGCCATCCTCATCGCCGTGAACCGTCTGTTGACCGCCCGCATCACCGAACACGACACTTCTTCCGCTGCAGCTCAACCGCAAACCTTCGGCGTCGACCCCGTCGGCCGCATCCATTCCGCAGGTCACCCCGAGGCGTCGGTGACCTGGCGGCGTCGCGCGGGACGTGCGGTGCCTGACGTGGAGCAGCCGGGCGCGGCATTCGTGCTTTCCGTCATCCATGCGGTCGAGGAACTGGCCCAGCAGCAGGGCCGTGATCTCAAGATCTACGACGTCAATATCGAAAGCGAACTGGACGACGCCTCCGGGCGCAAATATGGCTTGGGCTCGTCCGCCGCGGTGACGGTGGCCATGATGAAGGCGCTGACCGCGTTCTACGGCCTCGAGCTCGACCCGATGCAGCAATACAAACTGGCGTTCGTTTCGGCCAGCCGCGCCCAGAAAGTCGGCTCCGGCGGCGATCTGGCGGCGAGCCTTTTCGGCGGTTGCATCCGGTTCACTGCTGTCGACCGGCAGTGGGTCACCAACCGCTTGCAGGACACGGCGCTGAGCGATTTGATCACGATGCCTTGGCCGGGGTTGAGCATCGCGCGGCTCCGGGCATTCGGGCCTTCCAGCAGCTTGTGCCTGATGGTGGGATGGACCGGCAACCCGGCTTCCACGCCTTCGTTGGTCGGCCATGTCCAGCAGCAAAGCGCCGCCGAACACGAGCGGCTGTATCAGGCCTTTTTGAGCGGCAGCGATGCCTGTGTCGACGCATTGGCCCAGGCGCTGGTCGCCGATGACGAGCAGGGCGTCATCGCGCACGTGCGCGAGGCCCGCAAACTTTTGCAGACCCTTTCTTCGTTCACCGGAGTCACCATCGAGACCCCGGCCTTGCGCGCTCTGGTCGAGGTGGCCGAAAGCCATGGTGCCGCGGCGAAAAGCTCCGGCGCCGGCGGCGGCGATTGCGGCATTGCGATTGCCGGGCCGAACGCCGACAAAGCGGAGGTTACGCGCGGTTGGCAGGAGAAAAGCATCGTCCCGCTGGATTTGTCGGTGCACGCTCCGCAGGTCGAACTGGCCGAGTGGATGGGTGAGACCTCGGATTTCATGGCCGCGAGGTTTGCCGGACATTTTTGTCAGAAAGCCGGGACCAGCCGCGCCGCCGGAAATGCTGGCAGGGAAGTCAGAACTAGCCGCGCCGCTGGAAATGTCGGCATGGAGGCACCGGCAGGTGAAATCACCGGTATCGTCGATTCGTTGACTGCTGATTCGTTCTCTGGTGATGTCGGCAGGCGCATGTTCGGTATGAATTCGCGGATTGCGGGGGCGAGTTCGAATCGCAAGGACGACCACGTGCGTCTCGCGCTCGCCGAGCATGGCGACGCGCAGCGCAACGCCTTTGATGATTTGGCTTTCATACACCACAGCTTGGGCAGTGTCGATGTCAACGACGTCGATATGTCTACGAAAGTCTGCGGGGCACGCTGGGATATGCCCTTCTATATCAACGCGATGACCGGTGGATCGGCCAAAACCGGTGCTATCAACGCCGCGTTTGCCCGTGTCGCCGCCGAAACGGGCATGGCCATGGCTTCCGGTTCCCAGCACGCCGCCATCCGCGACCCGGGGCTCGAGCCGACGTTCACCACGATTCGTAAGCACGATCCGTCCGGTTTCGTCTTTGCCAACGTCGGGCTTTCCGTCAGCGTTGAGCAGGCCCTGCACGCCGTCGAGATGATCGGCGCCGACGCTCTGCAGATTCACGTCAACGCCGCGCAGGAGCTGGTGATGCCCGAAGGCGCGCGCGATTTCGAGACGTGGCCGGCGCGTATCGCCGCCATCGTCAAGGCCTCGCCCGTGCCGGTGATGGTCAAGGAAGTCGGCTTCGGCATGAGCGTGCGAACCGTTCGGCAGCTTGCGCAGTTGGGGGTGCGTACCGTCGATGTCAGCGGAAAAGGCGGTACCGATTTCGCGCGCATTGAGAATGCCAGGCGGCAGGGCCACGAATACGGCTATATGGCCGGTTGGGGCCAGTCCACGGCATTGTGCCTGTTGGGAGTATTGCCCGACACATGTAATACAACAAATAATGATAACGGCATTCGTGCGGCCGAATCGGATTTCGGCGATACGGCAAATAATAAGGCGAGACGCGGTACGAATGTTACGAGTTCTCGGGCTGATGGCACGAATGATGACGGATGCTCTCATGCGGCCAGTGCCGACTTGCATGTTGATGGTGCTGGTAGCGTTGGGGTAGTCGACAGCATTGAAAATGATGTAAACCATTATGGTGTCGAAGGTGTTGCCGTGCTCGCTTCCGGCGGTGTGCGCAACCCGCTCGACGTGGTGAAGGCGCTCGCGCTGGGAGCCCGAGCCGTCGGTGTTTCCGGCCATTTCCTGCAGGTGCTGAACGCTAGTGGGGCCGATGGCCTGGTTGCTGAAATCAACGGCTGGAAGAGCCAGGTGCGCTCGCTGATGGCGCTGCTGGGCGCGAAAACCGTCGCTGATTTGCGGCGCACGGATTTGTTGGTCACCGGCAAAACGGCCGAAGAAGCACGGTTGTTAGGCGTAGACCTGTCGATGCTCGCGTGTCGCCTTTGAGCAGCCGGTCGATGTGCCGGTGCCGGCGCGGCACGAATCGATGGTCATTATGCCGCTCCGTTGTTTGCCAAAATGTAAATATATGCGAAACCGGCTCCAGGCCATCCCGTTTTCGGTGCATTTCGTGATTTTGAGGCCTCTTGGTGCACCAAGATGGCCTTTTTTGAAGGATTCATGGGTTATTTGCCGAATTTCCGGGTACTTGGTGCACCAAGATGGCTATTTTTTGAAGAATGAGGGGGAATTTGTGATTTTTGTGGGTACTTGGTGCACCAAGAGGCCGCAAAATCACGAATTGCTGAATTCTGGTGGGTGGGCTTCAATAGAAGCATGTTTCCTGCATTTTTGAACGAAGACGCCGAAACCGTGGCGAAAGGGTTGCTCGGCTGCACGTTGGTGCGCCAAATCGACGGCGAGACGTTGGCTGTGCGCATCGTGGAAACCGAGGCATACGACCAACTTGACCCTGCGAGCCATACGTTTCGTGGCTTGAGCGAACGCAACCGCGCGATGTTCGGCCCGTCCGGGCACGCTTACATCTATCTGGTCTACGGCACAAACCTGTGTATGAACGTCACCGCATTCGAGGAAG
This sequence comes from Bifidobacterium sp. ESL0764, assembly GCF_029395515.1. Lineage (NCBI taxonomy): Bacteria > Bacillati > Actinomycetota > Actinomycetes > Bifidobacteriales > Bifidobacteriaceae > Bifidobacterium > Bifidobacterium sp. ESL0764. The sequence goes on along the minus strand of NZ_CP113919.1, from coordinate 2,071,330 downwards.
GATTCGGCGCAGGTGCGCTCATCCGCGCGGCCGAACCGGTGGATACTCGGACTGTCGAAATCGTCGAAAAGCGTCGTGGCGGCAAACGTATCAAGGATTGCCTCAACGGCCCGGGCAAGATCTGCAAGTCGCTCGGCATCACCATGGATCTCTACGGCCACGACCTGCGCAAGCCGCCGCTGAAGCTGGAAACGGGCTCGCTGCGCCCCGGCGAACGCATCGAGGCCACCCAGCGCGTCGGCATCACCAAAGCCAAGGATCGCCCGCGTCGTTTCGTCATCGCCGGCAACCCGTATCTTTCGCGCTGAGATTGAAATAGGTTCTGACATATCTGCTTGGACTCTCGAGAAGAGCGCATCGGTTTTCATGAGTTTGTGCTGGTAAACGGTTTTGGCGGCTTCTGAGGTGCGGTTTGCCTGCATTAGCGTGTGGTGGTGCTGGTAAACGGTTTTTGGCGGCTTCTGAGGTGCGGTTTGCCTGCATTAGCGTGTGGTGGTGCTGGTAAACGGCTTTTGGCGGCCTTTGAGGTGCGGTTTGCCAGCATTAGCGTGTATTGGTGCTGGTAAACGGATTCTGACAGCTTCTTAGATGCCGTTTACCAGCGCCGATGTGCCGTTAAACGTGCGCCGTCGGTTTCTGGGAATCGCTCGGATTGACTGTTGCCGGCGAACGTCAGGAATGTCGCCTATATCAGCGCGACCACGATGACGACGAGGTTCATCACGCTGGTGGCGGCTTCGATGCCGCCGACCTGCATGGCCTTCATGCGTTTGCGTTGCGGGAAAACAACGGCAATCAGCAGCAGTGCGGTGGCGGCGATACCCCAAAGCAGACTGGTGAACATAACGCCGTGCGGCAACGGCAATCCGGCGAAATCCTGCAACAGCGCAGGTGCGGCGAAACTTAGCGCGGCAAGTACGGCATGATAGGCGACCGAAAGCGCGTAATAATCGGAATGGCCATACTTGCGGAACATCGTCTTGACGAACACAACCGAAGCGTATTCGGTGAGGATGAACGCAACTGCGGCCACGACGCCGGCTTTCGGCAGCAGTGGTGAGCCTAGGAAATACAGCGAAAAATACTGAAACGAATGCGGCGCCGCCGTAGCAAGATGAAGGCCGGTTGGCGACAATCTTGACGCAAGGCTTTCGCCTGGGCTCGTTAGTACGAAGAAGTTCGAACCGAGCGAAGTGGCGAGCAAAGCCATCCCTCCGGCGGCGATGACGGAGACCGCGTTGCCCCAGAGCGTACGTTCACTGCGGCGCCAGGCAGCGAGGAAGGAAAGCAAAGCGAGAACGAGATAAACCGGAACCCACCACAGCAATTTCGGGGCTGAAACCAAAACGGGGATGCCGACAATAGCGGTTGCGATGAGATAAACGAGCGCGGGAGTGAGGTAGATATTTGAACGGTGAGATTTGCGTGAAGCGAGGGCAGGGTTGGTGGCGGAGCCGGTGACGGCAGTAGCTGAGCGGCGCGCCTTGGTGTGGCGTGAGCATTGGATGGTGCGGTCTGAGCATTGGGCGGCGCGGTCTGAGCGTTGGATGGTGCAACTTGAGCGTTGGGCGGTGCGGTCTGAAACGGGGGCTTGATCCGGATTTTTTCTTGACGAGCCGGTTGCCGTCGAATTTGCGATATTGGCGTTGTTGAGCCTCTTGGCTTCAGACCGGTGCTTCCGAGCGTCTTTGACCTCGTGCGAGCGGACGGCGAGCCAGCGGGCCGCGGAGAACTGGAAGCAATAACACAGCGTCCATGCCGCCAGCAACCAGACATTGCGCCACGAGACTCCGCCGATGAAGATGCCGCCGAGCGCGGGGAAGAGCGCCATGACCCACGCTCCGGGCTGGTCCGGCAGCCAGAGTTTTGCGACGTTCTTACGCTCTTTTGTCTCAATCATATCCACTACTTTACTTCATATTTCGCGGTGGCAAGGACTCAGAACCGATTATTTCTGCTTAAAAGCAATAATAATAACTATAATATAATAACTTCTTAATAAGGCCGAATGGTTTTGACAAATTTGGTTTAACGCTTTATCATGTTAGCAGTTGTGCGATAAAGCGTTAAATCAAAGTGGAGTACGTACGTTTTATCGTATGATGCAATATTGGCGATTACAAAGGAGTAGACGATGACTGCAAAACCTATCATTATTGATACTGACCCGGGCATTGACGATGCGCTGGCCATTTCGATTGCCCTGTTCGCCCCGGAAGTGGACATCAAGCTGATCACCACCGTGGCGGGCAATGTGAAGCTCGACTATACGACGACCAACGCCCTGCGCATCCTGACCTACCTCAACAAGCGCATCCCCGTGGCCCGCGGTGCCAGCGAACCGTTGCTGCGTGCGTTCCGTGACGCCAGCGATGTACACGGCAAGAGCGGCATGGAAGGCTTCGAATTCCCTGAACCGGACACCTCGCTGCTGTGCGAGCGCAACGCCGTCGACGAGATGCGCCACGTCCTGCTTGCCTCCGACGAGCCCATCACCTTGGTGCCGATCGGCCCGCTGACCAATATCGCCCTGCTGCTCAAGACCTATCCCGAGGTCAAGAGCCATATCGCCGGCATCGTGATGATGGGCGGCTCGATCGACCGCGGCAACCAGGACGTGATGTCCGAATTCAACATCAACGTCGACCCGACCGCCGCCAAGATCGTCTTCCGCTCCGGCGTGCCGATCACCATGGTCGGCCTCAATATCGGGCTGAAGGCCAAGCTGCTGGCGCAGGACAGCGCCCAGCTGCCGACGATGGGCAAGGTCGGCAAGATGGCTTACGGCCTGTTCAAGCATTATCGCAGCGGCACCATGGAGACCGGCCAGCCGATGTTCGATCCGACCGCCATGGCCTGCCTGCTCGACCCCGATCTGTTCACGCTGGTCGACACCTTCGTCGACGTCGAGACCTGCGGCGAGCTGACCACGGGCTGCACCGTCGTCGACCTCGACAACGTCCTGGGCCGGGAGCCGAACGCCAAGGTCGCCGTCGACATCGACGCCGAGCGTTTCCGCAGCTGGCTGCTTGACCGCGTCAGCAAGTGCGACTGATTTTCTGGTCATTTCCTGCTTGCCCGTCAGAGCGCGTCTGGTTCTTGGGGCTCCTCCGACGGGCGGGCCAAAATCTGTATTGACCTCACAGGGAAGGCGACGTTGGCTTTCCGCTACATGAGGGTGTCTAAATATTTTTTGTTGTGGTGTTTCATATTCGAATTCGGTAGGTGTTCTCGCCGGCGGAATTATGAAAATGAGAGAAAGAATTAGGTATGTATCTCGCGTTAGATATATTGGGAATCGCCGTGTTCCTGTTGCTGGGATGGGCGCTGTCCGATAACCGGAGAGCCATCAATTGGATGTCGGTAGGCATTATGACGGTGCTGAACATCGTCATCGCCTGGTTGCTGACCAGTTTCTCCTGGGGCCGCGCGGCCGTGCAGGTCGCGGCGCAAGGCTTCACGGAAGTCATCAAGATCTCCTATAAGGGCATCAATTTCGCCATCGGCAACTGGGTCGGCCCCACCGGCGTCAACCCCGCGCCCGTGAACTTCATCGTCAGCTCGCTGCTGCCCATCCTGCTCATCGTGCCGCTGTTCGACACCCTGAGCTACATCGGCTTCCTGCCGTGGGTCATCAAGTGGATCGGCCGCGGCCTGAGCTTCATCACCCGCCAGCCCAAGTTCGAGTCCTTCTACGCCATCGAAATGATGTTTTTGGGATGCACCGAGGCCCTGGCCGTCTCGAAGGTGCAGCTGCAGAAGACCAGCAAGGAGCGTAACCTGTCGCTGGCGATGATGTCCATGAGCTGCGTGTCCGCCTCGATCATCGGCTCGTATATCCAGATGATACCGGGCCAGTTCGTGTTGACGGCCATTCCGCTGAACTGCATCAACGCGCTGATCGTCGTGGGCATGCTGCACCCGGTGGAAGTCAAGCCCGAAGAGGATGTCATCTACAAGATCGACAACAGCGAAGACGTCAACGATGCCATTCAGGAGGCCGCGGACGCCGAAGCCGGTGTCGTGGCGGAAACCTCCGACGCCGCCAAGGCCTCTGAAACCGCGAAGGTCGTCGAAACCTCCGATACCACCGATGCCAAGCCCGCCTTCAAGGCTCGCGTCGCCAAGTTCTTCCATCGCGACCCGAACAAGCCGCAGAAGGAACCGTATTTCTCCTTCCTCAGCGATTCCCTGCTAGGCGCCGGCAAGCTGGTGCTGATTATCACCGCCACCGTCATCACCTTTGTGGCCATGACCGGCCTGATCGACAAGCTCCTCGGCCTCATTTGGGCCAAGCTTTCGCTCGAGAGCATCCTCGGCGTGATCATGTACATCCCGTCGCTGTTGCTCGGCCTCGACCCGGCCACCGCCTGGAGCATGTCGCAGATCATGGGTCTGAAGCTCGTCACCAACGAATTCGTGGCGATGGGCGAGGTGACCAAGACCATCGCGACCTTCGCGCCTCACTATCAGGCCGTGCTCGCCGTGTTCCTCACCTCGTTCGCCAACTTCGGCACGCTCGGCATGATCACCGGCCTCTACCAGGGCATCGTCGACAAGGAGAAGAACTACCTGATCGGCCACAGCGTCGGACGTATCATGCTCTCCGGCATCCTGGTCAGCCTGCTTTCCGCGGGCATGGCCGGCCTGTTCGTGTGGTGATCGCGTAAACGTCTGACGGCGGTGTGAGTTCCGCCGTCAGAAGGCTGAATGCAAAAGTCCCGCAACCGTTTTCGATATGGTTGCGGGACTTTTCTATGTCGGAACGTTGTCTGGCGGTCGGCTTGGCTAGCGGATATCGGCCACGGTCTTTCTCATCGCAAGCGTGGGGTCGATGAGTTCGTGGACGGGCGAATCGAGCCATGTGCGGTGCTGGTCGTCCTTGTAGGCCGCGATGCGTTGGCCCATAAGCCGCCAGCAGGTGTCGGCCAGGGCGGGAATGTTCTGGTCGATGGTGGCCAGATCGGAATTGAGCCCGATCCTTCCGGCGATGTTGTCGTAGCCGATCACCGAGCAGTCTTTGGGCACGCGCACGTCGAGTTCCTCCAGACGTTTCAGAAGGCCGAGAGCCATGAAATCGTTGCAGCAGAAGACCCCGGTGGCTTTCCAGTCGACGATGGAGTCGGCGGCCTGGTAGCCGCTGTCGAGCCGATAGTCGCCTTCGCAGCTGAGCACGGAGGCCTTCTTGACGCCGGCCTTTTTGAGACTGTCCATAAACCCGTTCTTTCGGGCGTTGGCGCTCACGGCCGTGCTGTCCCCCGAAATGCAGGCCAGGCGCGTGTGTCCGTTGTCGATCAGGGCTTTCGCGGCGAGCTCGCCGCCCATGTAGCCGTTCGAGCCGACGGTGTCGCACCAGTTGACCTCTTGCAGGCGGTCGGTGAGGATGACGGGAAAGTTGAGGTGTTCGATGCGCCGGCGCAGGGTTTTCGGCGATTCGACGGATTGCATCGAGGGGATGAGGAAGAGGCCGTCGATACCGCGGGATTCGAGCTGGCTCAAAAGGTTGAGCTCCGTCTGCTTGGAATCGTTGGAATTGGCGATGATCAGGGAATAGCCGTCGGCCGCGCACACGTCCTCGATCTTTTTGGCGAACGAGGCGAAGAACGGGTTTTCGATATCGGGCACGAGCAGCGCCAGCAGCATCGATTGGTTGGTCACCAGGCTTCTGGCCATCTGGTTAGGAACGTAATGCAATTCCTGAGCCTTGCGCGTGATGAGTTCGCGTTTCTGCGGCGACACCCGTAGCGGATGGTTGTTCAGCACCAGCGAGACCGTGGTTACAGAGACCCCGGATGCCTTGGCGATGTCACGCAGTGTTGCTCGTTTGCTCATCTGTGCGTTCTCTGTCTTTCTCTGCTGTCCGTACCGGTGTCGGTTTCGGCGATGAAATGCGCCGCATCAACTGTTATCGATACTACCAGCAAAGAACGTCTTGATCTGGGCGCTGGTGCCGTAGGAGGCTTGCGCGCCATATCCTGTGGCGGCGTAGGCGGCCACGTAGGAGGCCAGCGAAGCGGAATCACTCAGCGTAAAGCCCGAGGCGAGGCCGGCCAGCAGCGTGCCCATGAAGGAGTCGCCGCAGCCGGTGGTGTCCACGGCGTCGATCTTGGCCGCGTCGACATGATAGGTGCTCTCGCCCGTAAGAACCACGGCGCCGTCGCCGCCCAGAGTGACCACCGCTTCCTTGAAGCCGAAATCGTGCATGGAGCGGGCGATGTAGTTCCAATCCATGCCCAGCCAGTCGCCGTTCTTGGGCTCGGCGATGTTGAGCAACTGCGCCATCTCGTGCTCGTTGACCAGCAGGATATCAGCGTACTTGATGAGCGCCTGCGGCAACGTGTCGGTGAAGGGGGAGTCGTTCAAGAGCACTTTGATGCCGGCGTCGTGGCACATCTTCGCGGTGGCGGTGACGGTTTCGATCGGGCTTTCCAAGCACAGGCCGAGCACCGACGACTTGAGCAGCACGTCTTTCTGGCTGTCGATATAGGCCATATCTACGCTCGCGTTGGACCCGGCGGAGTAGACGATGGTGTTCTCTCCGTTGGCGTCCACCGTGATTACCGTGGTGCCGCTGGCTCCTTCGGCGTGCCGGATATGGGAGGTGTCGACGCCTGCGTCGTCGAGTTTGGCCAGCAGGAAATCCGCATTGCTGTCGCTGCCGACGGCTCCGAACATATTGACTTTCGCGCCGATCCGTGCGGCCGCCGCGGCCTGGTTGCCGGACTTGCCGCCGGGCAGGATGCGCAGCGGGCCCCCGGTGATGGTCTCGCCGGGCTGGGGCAGACGTTTGGTGGTGACCGTGTAGTCGGCGTTCATTGAGCCGACGATGCTGATTGAACCGGAAATGTCGTCCAGTAAGGAAAGCGTCTTTGCATTCATTTCATACTCGATTCACGTGCGTCTGTGCTATTGACATATAGATGTATGTATATGGTAAAACGCTTTATCAAAGAAGTCAAATTATCAGCCAATAAAGAAGGCGTGAAAAGAAGAGCTAAAGAAGAACCGAATCCGATTAAACGGCCATTTGAACATACGACGGCGCCGGATGAACGTCTGCTTCATTCATCCGGCGCCGTTACGGAATTTTGGGTATATGCGCAGCTTACGCGTACATGTTGCGCGGGTGCATGTCTTCGGGCAGGCCGTCCATCAGGCCCGAGACCGAGCCGGATTCGAAGACGGAGCGGATGCCGGCGGCCAGCAGTGGGGCGATGGAGAGCACGGTCATGTTGGGCAGGCGCTTCTCCTCGGGAATCGGCACGGTGTCCATCAACACGATTTCGCGTGCGCCGCAGGTCTTGAGTCGTTCGATAGCCGGGCCGGACAAAAGCCCGTGGGTGGCCACCAGCGTCACCGACTTCGCGCCGGCCTCGTTGAGCGTGCGCACGGCCTCGCAGATGGTACCGGCGGTGTCGATCATGTCGTCGACCACCACGCAGTCGCGCTCGCGCACCTCGCCGATGATGCCATGGGCCACGGCGTGGTTCGGGCGCGTGACGTCGCGGGTCTTGTGGATGAAGGCCAGCGGCAGCCCGCCGAGCTTGGCGGCCCAGCGCTCGGAGACCTTGATGCGCCCGGCGTCAGGGGAGACGATGGTCGCGTTTTCAAGCGGCATGGAGTTCTTGACGTAATCGAGCAGCACCGGCATGGCCGTCAGATGGTCGACAGGCCCGTCGAAGAAACCCTGTTCCTGCGAGGCGTGCAGATCGACGGTCATGATGCGGTCGGCACCGGCGGTCTGGAAGAGGTCGAACATCAGCCTGGCGGTGATGGGCTCGCGCCCGAGGCCCTTCTTGTCCTGACGCGAATAGCCGAGGAACGGGGCGACGACGGTGATGGAACGGGCTGATGCGCGCTTCAGCGCATCGATCATCAGCAGCTGCTCCATGATCCACTTGTTGATCGGGTCGGTGTGCGCCTGCAGCACGAAGACGTCCGCGCCGCGTACCGGTTCGGTATAGCGCACGTACATCTCGCCGTTGGCAAAGTCGTAGGCCGTGGTCTCCAACGGCACGGTGCCGAGGCACTCTGCCGTGGCCGCCGCCTGCTCCGGGTACGCCCGGCCTGTCACCAATGCCAGTCGCTTTTTGGACTTACCCTCGAGAATCGCCGACATATCTCACCTTCCGCTGTAGGTGTGCATTTGGCCTTGCTCTGTGCGAACGAGCAGTGCGCCGCCGGTCGTACAAGGTAGGCCGGCAGGCATCGGACGGTCGCCCGAGCCAAGGTTGATCAAAAGAAAACCAACTCCAATATACAGGCAACCCCGTGCAATTGCCCGAAGCCGGGTTGCGCGGGGTTGTCTGGATAAGTGAGTGATCAGCTATTGGGCTTTTCAGCTGCTATGGAGTTGACGACGATTTTGTGGTTGACGATCGAGAATGGGCTCTCCTTAATCGGGCCAACCACTATGCTTTGACGATGGTGACCGCTGGAAGAATCGCCTTCTCCGATACCTATAAATGAGTCAAATGTTCCAGAGTCCAGATAGATTTTGTAGAGTTCCGGATATTTGTTGATTTTTGTGAACGTAAAGCCGTTTTTTCCGTCAAAACCGTACCCGCACCCCTTCGAATCATGAGCAGCCACGCACTCGTCCACTTTCTTGTTCACAGCGGTCTGCAGGTCCTTTTTCAGCTTCGGTTTGGCCGTGAGAAAGAAGATGGGTGTAAGTTTATCGGCGTGGTTGTCCTCTGTGCCAAGCACAGGGCCATCGCTAGCAGGGATAGGGGCCCCTCCACCCCTTTCATTCACCTGTGCATCCACATATTCCTTGTTTTCGTTTTTGTATGATACCTGATATACGCCGGGATAAGCCTTGAACTCGAGAATGTTGATATTGGAGTTTTCGCTATAGGTTTTGCCCCGTGTACAGGAATTCTTAAGAGTGACTGGAGTGTCGTTGATGGTGAATTTGTCGATTGTACTGTAGGCCATCATTTTGATCGTCTTGACCAATGGAGTGGTGATGACCCAGTTGTTGAAGAGCAGGTATTTCCGTCCCCTGGATTCCACGCGTAATGTCGTTTTATATTGTTCGGCACCGCCATTCGCGTTGTAGGAGATATGAACCTGGTAGCTGCCATCTGTAGTCTGCTTAGTGTTGTCGATGGAATAAGTGCCGATTCCAGCACTTCTATCGGAATGTAAGAGAACAGCTTGGGGGCCATGAACCTGGGGGTCTACTAGCCGATTGGCCTTGGGAATATCGCCTTTGTCAATAGTAAGGGCATTGAGATACTCGCGTACCACCGCCTTGGGGCTGAACAACAGTGCGTTGGCGGCGGCGTAGCATGCGCCCAGCACGAGTACGGCGGCCAGCAGGCTGAGGATTAGAACGGTCTTGCGCTTTCGAGCAGCGCTGACGGCCGGCGTTGTGGCGATCGCCTGCGGCACCTCGGGACTCGGGACCGTTACCGGTGCTGGGTCCGAGGCCGTTGATGACGGTGGCATTGTTGCTGACGCGCCCGCTGAGGGGACGGAGTTGACCGATGTTGTTGGGGCTATCGGCTGGGTTGCGGCTGGAGGAACGGAATCGGCCGATGGCGTTGGCATGGATGCCGGCTGCGTTGGTGTCGGTACCGCTGACGGTGTGGGTGCTGACACGGTTGGCGGCGTAGGCATGGCAGCCGCTGGCATGGGCAGAGGCGCGGACCCCGGAGCCGGTATCGCCGGTATGGCAGCAGGTGCAGCTACCGGTGGTACGGGTGTCTGCGATGGCACAGGCAGAGACCCGGCCCTGGGTGTTGCTGATGCCATTGGCCCGGCGGCTGTCGGCGGCGTAGACATGGCCGCACTCGGCGTCCCCGCGCCTACGGCCTGCCCGCAGTTGGTGCAGAATCTTGAGTCTTGCGGCAATGCGCTGCCGCAATGAGGGCACTTCATCTTGATATACAATTCCTTCGATTTTCAGTTTTTGTTATGAAGTTTTAGTCGTTGATTGTATCTTCGGGCCTTTGGCCCTCGGACTGGTGAGCTTCGGACCGGTGGTCAAAAAGACTGTCGTTCTTCCGGGCCTTCGGCGACTTCGAGTCTCTGGTTTTCAGTCGTTGTTATCGCTGTTGAAAGCCACTTTCACCTTGTTGCCGGAGATGGTGAAGGTGCCGCGGATGCCGTTGGCCGTCGTAGTGGTGTCGTCCGGCTTCCACTCGTCGTCGTAGCTTTTGCGTTCATAGCTGAGTTTCATCTTCCCGGAGGAACTGGTCGTGCCGAAGGAGCCCTGCTCGATGTCGATGTAGCTGTCGCTGACCTTCGGATAGGAGACGACGGTCCACGCGAAGTTCCGGTAGTCGTCATCGTCGCCGTAGAAGTACTCGCCGAAGGGGCATCCATCGGGGTCGGCCTCCTTTTTGGCCGCACATTTATCGATTTTCTTCTTGACCTCACCGTTGAGCGCATCCTTGAGCTTCTGCGTCGGCTTGACCTTCAGAGTGCCGCTTGATGCCACGCTGGTCACATCGTCGGCGGCTACGGAGTTCAGCTTCACGTCAGAGCCGGTGAGGAAAGGAGAGGAACCGGTCGTCACGGTGTAACTGCCGGGGTAGACCTTGAGGTTCAGGGTGGTCGTCGTGGTGCTTTCGGAACCGGTGCTGTTGGTCGAGGTCGAGTTCTTGGAGGAGACGGGGATGTCGTTGACCTTCACCGAGGAGACGACGTTTGGCACGGTCACCTGCAGCTCGCCCACCATGGGGTTGGTGATGGCCCAGTTGTCGAAGAACAGGAACTTGCGGCCGCTGGTGGCCACGTTGAGCGTCTTGGTGTAGTCGCGGCCGGAGAAGCTGTAGGTGACGATGGCCTGGACCGAGCCGTCGGGATTCTCCTTGGTGCTGGTGATGCGCTGGTTGATGATGGTCCCATCGCTCTGCGCCGCATCGCTGGTCAGCAGCACCGCCTGGGCTCCGCTCACCTGCGGGTCGGCGATTGAATTGGCCTGGTCGAAATTGCCTGCGGCGATGGCATCGAGGTACGAGTTGATGGTGTTTTTAGGGCCGAATACCGTCGAATTCAATGTGCTGTAGACGATGGCCAGCAGGATGCACGCGGCGACGGCGACGATGCCGATGATGACATAGCGCTTTTGCTTGGCGGTCATCGGTTTCGCCGCCGTTGCGGAAGGTGCCGCCCCGGGCGTTGCCGGAATATCCGGTACGCTCGAGACGCCAGGCACGCTCGAGGCGGCGGCGTTGAAGCGCTGCGGGCCGGGGATGCCGGGCGCTTGCGTGGTGTTCGGCATCGGCATCGCGGCCGGTTGCGGGGCGGGAATCGGCGAGCCGGGCTGTGGTATGCCGGCGACCCCGGGCACAGGCGGAACGCTTCCGGGCGCAGAGGAAGCCGGGGAGGGGACGGAAACGGGGTTGGCCGGTTGGGCGGCGGCATTGGCTCCGACGGCCTGTCCGCATACGACGCAGAACCGGGAACCTTGGGGCAGTGGGCTGCCGCAGTTGGTGCAATTCATCTTTGGATCTCTCTTTCTCCGGCCGGTTCGCGGCCCTGAACTCTGCTTTTGGTTTTTTGCTCTTCGATCAATGGCTGAGGCCGTCGCCCGTGAGCAGGCGACGGCCTCAATCAGCGGCGGAAAGGCGGGCAGCGGCTAATCAATTAGTGATGTCTGTCTTCCCATCGTTTCGGTCGACGTCCGGTGGTTATCGCATTACCGGTGGCTGCGTCGGACCTGCAGTAGGTGAGGTATACGTCTGCGGGCTCCCCGTCGTGGGCGCGCCCGGGACTGACGGTTGTACGCCGGTCCCCGCGAATCCCTGCTGAGGTGTGACCGGATTCTGCCAGGTTGTCGGCATGCCGGTAGTACCTGCGGGCATCGTCGGTGTCGCCGGCATTGCGGGTGCTCCGGATTGCGGTGCGAGCGGAGCCGTTGGTGCGCTGGGTGTGGAAGGTGCGGCGGGAGCTGCCGGGCCGGCTGGCTTGTTGGCCCCGCCGTTGCCGAGTTCGCTGAGACGCTTGAAATTGGCGCCACAGGCGGTGACATAGTCCTTGATGTTCTGCGGGGTCGGTTCCACGGCTCCGCCCTTGGCGATCTTCCATAGTTCCGGTACTGAGGCCAATACGGTCGGCCCGAAGGTGATGGCCACCGCCTCGATGGCGAAGGCCCAGACCGCCGCCAGCAGCGGGTACCACGTCGCGATGGTGATGGACATGCTGTCCGTGGCGTGCTGGGCGCCGAAAGCGGTCAGGCCGAATACCGCGATAAACCAGAAAATGGCCGTGGCCACGGGTGCCTTCCATGTGTGGTTCCACTTGGCGTAGAACGGGTCCTGCGTGGTGCGGACCGCGGCGCGCAACGCGATGTAGAAGGTGACGATGAAGAAGACGATGGCCAGCAGGATGAAGATCCATGCCTTGGAGGTGCCGGGTGCCCACTGCTTGGCCGACATGAGGTCGGCGAACGTCACCGTGCTCGAGGACTGCGGATCGCTTGCCGTCAGGCCGCCGAAGGACATGATGTCGGTGAGCAGGAACTGCAGGTACGGCATGGCGATCGGGATCATCAGCAGCGGTGCCGCCGTCTTTACGCCGACGACCATGATGATGAGCGTGATCAGCGCCACGATTGTGGAGAGTAGGGCGTAGAGGGCGAAGGCCTCAACGAAGGTGCGTGCCGGGCCGCGCATGCGGTGCGAGAAGCGCCAGATGGCGTGGAACACGTCGTTGCTGTCCGAGGCGTACTGGGCCATGGCATAGCCGATCAGCGCGCCGATGCCGGCCATGAGGAAGGCCATGAAGAACGTGCGGAACGAAGCACCGCCGAGTGTGGCACCTGCCTTGGCGTCACCGATCGACGCCGCGGTGGTGAAGGGGAAGATGGCCGCGAGCAGGACGTAGACCAAGCCGGCGGCGAGACCGACGACGACGGAGCTGATCACGCCGTTCCATTTGAAGCGTGCCCCCACCTGATGGGCGATGAAGTAGGCGCCGAACGCCGCGCCCAGAATCAGCGCGATGCCGGAAAGGCTCATCGGCAGCCAGATCGAGAAGACGGCGCTCATCGTGCCGTTGGTGGCGTCGGACGAAGCAGAGGCGTTGCCGGAGAACGTGCCGGAGACGCCCGCGACCATCATCATGACCAGGACGTGCAGGAAGTCGCTGCTTTTGACCTTGAGCATTTCGGAGAAATCGCCGAAGGGGAGGCTGCCGATATCGCCCACGGCACTGCTGGACGAGGCCATTTCAAGAATGATGGTGTTGATCAGGGCGAGCACGGCGGCCGCGCCCACGCCGATGCCCAGCGAGACGCCCATGGTCTTCACGTTCTCCGGGGTGGAGAGGCTTTGGTAGGCACCCTGCAGCTTCTGCTGCGTGGCGGTGGGTGCTGCCTGTGCGACGGGCGTTACTGCGGGGGCAGGTGCGGAGGCGTATTGTGGCATGCCGGCTGCATTCGGCGCGGCCTGGGCCGGCATCTGGGGTGCCGCGGCCGGAGCCGCAGGGCCCGCTGGGGATGTGGCCGCGCCGGGCAGCGGAATCGACGGGGACTGCGCTGCCGGGGCCATCGGCGCTGCCGGTGTCGCTGCCGACGCAGGCTGGGTGCTTTGGCCGCAGTGCGAGCAGAATCTGGAATTTTCCGGGAGCGTCGTTCCGCAATGGGGACAATACATAATGTCTCTCCGTTCTAAGTCTCTGGCAACCCCGACGTTGGGCAGGGCCGATAACCACAGAATATAAGTGAGGGCTAACAATATGGAGGTAGATTATGCAAAAAATTAGAAATATACAATTATTCGCCTAATTTTCTCGAATCGAGGTGTGGCGGCGAGTCCTGCCGGTATGCTGAGAGAAGAAGAAATCTGCGTGAAAAGAGGGAGAAAGAGCGATGAAGCGTTGCGTATCGTGCGGTGCGAATCTTGATGACGGTGCCCAGTTCTGTTCCAACTGCGGCAGTGCGCAGGGCGGTGCGTCCGCGTCCGCGGCTCAGACAGCATGTCCGAAATGCGGAACTCCTGTCAATTCGGGGATGCGGTTCTGCCAGGTCTGTGGAACCCCCTTGACGCCTGCGGGCACGCCGAACGCCGCGATGCCGCAGCAGGCTCCTGCCTCTGCCCCTGCTATGCAGCAACCCGCGATGCCGCCGATTCCGATGCCTCAGGGCGGTGCACAGCCGACCCAGCAGTTCCAACCTGTCCAGCTCTCCCAGCCGGCGCAGCCTGCTCCGACCCAGCAGTTCCAGCCCGTGCAGGCAACGGTTCCAACGCAGTCCGCTCAATTCCAGCAGGGTTATGTGCAGCCGAACCAGCCGAGCGATGGGTATGCCGACACGTCCTCGCAGGCGGGTTCCAACGGCGTTGCAGAGCCGGAGGCCTCCGACGGCGGCGATGGTGACGGTGACGGCAAAAAGACCAAAAAGGGCAGGAAGAAGTGGATCGCCATCCTGGCCATCATCGTGGTGATCGCGTTGATCGCGGCAGGCGGTGGGCTCTGGTGGCACTTCAAGCACGGTTCCGACGCGTCCGGTTCGTCCAAGGCCACCACTTCGGTGAGCCGCAAGCACAAGGCCAAGGATTCCAAATCCAAGAAGGTCGGCAAAGAGGTCAAGGCCTCGGGCTGCCAGCTTGCGCCGAAGGCGACGCTGAGCGGCGTCGACCACAGCGACACCACGATGCTGGCCAGCTTCGACCTCGACACCAAGTGCGACAAGCAGAACCAGGCGTTCAAGCGTGACAAGGTCAAGGTCATCATCGAAGACAGCAACGCTGTGGTGGCCTCGGCCGTCTACGATTTCTCCAAGCAGCCGATCGCGTTCAAGGGCGGGTCGGCCAAGGTCACGCTGGCGTACAGCCTGTCCCAGTACTGGCGCCCGTTCGACGAGATCGAGATTTCGGAAACCAAGGTCACTTTCCAGCCTGGCGAGGCCGGCAACGGGTCGGCGGCAAAGAACGTGAAAAAGGCCTTGGGAGGCGCGGATGTGCGCGACAGCGACATCGAGCGCTACTCCAAGGAAGCGCTGAAATGGCAGACGGACCACGACGAGAGCCGCGGTTGGGACTTCCACAGTGACGTATTCACCACTCAGATCTCCAGCAAGAAGGAAGGCATGAAGGCCGGGGGCAAGACCTGGGAATTCCACGACATCGAGCAGGAATTCCTCGCCAACCGCATCAAATACCCGAAGGCCATCCTGATTTGGGGCAAGGATTTCGCGCATTACACTCAGAACGGCGCCGACGCCAGCTATTACGTCACCCTTTCCGGCGAGCCCTTCTCCGACAAGGACGCCGGCAGCAACTGGTGCAAGTCCAACAACCTCAATGCCGACTCGTGCATGGCCGTCAAGACCGGATCCGACGACTGAGCGGCGATATACGTCCTTTGAAGTCGGCCCTTTGAAGCTGTCCGGTTGAAGTCGGCCGGAACTACTATTATAGAAAAGCTATGTCTGACGCGATTTTGCGCCTGAGATGGCACGCATACACACTCCTGTCGCGGAAAGACCGCGGCCGACTTTAGTCCGAAGGAGGTGGGTGATGTCTGCACACAAGTATGAACTGATGTTCATCGCCGATCCGGAGCTTGACGAACGAGCCCTGAAGAAGCTGACCCAAGAGTATATGGAAATCGTCACCAAAGAGGGCGGTTCCGTTTCCGACCCCGATATCTGGGGACGCCGCAAGCTTGCCTATGAGATCGATGGCAAGAACGAAGGCAACTACGCCGTGGTCAACTACAGCTGCGAGCCGGCGACCAGCGACGAGCTCGACCGCGTTCTGAACCTGAACGAGTCCGTAATCCGTACGAAGATTCTTCGCAAGGATGTCAAGTAAGTCCCAACGCGGGAATATTGAATTTTAGTCTATTTGCTTTTGCTTTAAGCGTTTCAAGGCAAAGCTGGTGAGGAAGGCACGTCATGGCAGCAGGAGATACGGTTATCACGATTATCGGCAACCTTACGGCTGACCCGGAGCTGCGCACTATCGGCAGCGGTGCGTCGGTCGCGAGTTTCACGATCGCCTCGACGCCGCGCACGTTCAACCGCCAGACCCAGCAGTGGGAGGACGGCAATGCGCTGTTCATGCGCTGCTCCGCCTGGCGTGACATGGCCGACCATTGTGCGTCCAGCCTTGCCAAAGGCATGCGCGTGATCGCGCAGGGCCGCTTGCAGCAGCGTTCGTACACCGCCAACGACGGGAGCAATCGCACGGTTGTGGAGATGACGGTCGACGAGATCGGCCCGTCCCTGCGCTACGCCACCGCCCAGGTGCAACGTCAGTCGTCTTCGAACGGCGGGTTCCAGGGTGGTTCCCGCAACAACGGAGGCTATAACGGCGGCGCCGGCAACAACGGAGGCGGTTATAACCGTGGCGGCAACGGCGGATACCAAGGCGGCGCAGGCTACTCGGGCGGCGCTTCCGCCGGTCAGTCCCAGCCGCAAGGCCAGCCTCAGACCGGCAGCGATCCGTGGGGCAGCTCAGCCAATTCCGGCGACGGGTTCTCGACCTTCGGGGGCAGCTCCGATTTCGGCGGGGATTCCGACGAGCCGGAGTTCTAGCGATAGGTACGCGAAAAGGCGCCGGAAACCTAGAAGCCAAGCAATAGACGTTAAACAAGTGTTAAGGAGACATTGATATGTCACGTAAAAGGCCAAAACCACCAGTCAAGCCGTTTAAGAAAAAGCCGAACCCGCTGAAGGCTGCGAAGATCACCGAGATCGATTACAAGGACACCGCGCTGCTGCGCAAGTTCATCTCCGACCGCGGCAAGATCCGCTCGCGTCGCATCACCGGCGTGACCATCCAGGAGCAGCGCGAGATTTCCCGCGCCATCAAGAACGCGCGTGAGATGGCCCTGCTGCCTTACGCCACCAACGGCCGCTGATAGGAGGCAAGAACAATGGCTGAAACCAAAGTTATTCTCACCAAGTCCGTCTCCAACCTCGGTCACTCCGGTGACGTCGTTGAGGTCAAGCCCGGCTATGCACGCAACTACCTGATCCCGCAGGGCCTCGCCTTCGCGTGGAGCAAGAACGCCGCTTCTCAGATTGAAGCGATGAAGCGCGCACGCCTGGCCAAGTCCGTGGCCACCCGTGAAGACGCCGTGGCCGCCAAGGCCGCCATCGACGGCACCGTCGTCGAGTTGAGCGCCAAGGTCTCCGAGTCCGGCAAGCTGTTCGGTGGCATCTCCACCATGGACATCGCTTCCGCTCTGGAATCCAAGGCCGCCGTCGATCCGAAGGCGATCAAGGTCGAGACCATCAAGACCACCGGCGAGTTCCCCGCCACCGTGGCCCTGCACCCGGAAATCTCCGCGAGCTTCACCGTGAAGGTCGTCGCCGAGTAATTTCAGGATTCATAACGGTTTATCACCGCAAGCTTAAGCAAGAAAACCCGCCGCGCACATCGTGCCGGCGGGTTTTCGTATACTTGGGCAATGCAAAAGGGCCGAATCCAACAGAATCAGGATAACACTGCTGGATTCGGCCCTCTGAAATCGATCGGCGACTTACATCTCGCGTCGGCTTCCTATCGTCGACGCCGTCAAGCCGCTAATCGCCGAAATCACTGAGCGGTGTAGCCGCCGTCGGCCACGAACTCGGAGCCCGTGGAGAACTTGGACTCGTCGCTGGCCAGGAACACGGCCATCCAGGCGATGTCCTCAGGATCGCCCAAGTGGCCCATAGGGGTCTTGGACTCTTCGAGCGCAACCAGTTCCGGATGCGGATCGACCATCGGGGTGTGGATGTATCCGGGGTGAATGGTGTTCACGCGGATGTTGAGATGGTTCTCGGCGCAATAGAGAGCCGCGGACTTGGTCATCAGGCGCACGCCGCCCTTGGTGAAGTCGTAGGCGAGATTGATGGACTCGCCGATCAGGCCTTCGATGGAGCACATGTTGATGATCGAGCCGCCGCCGAAGTTCTTCAGGTTCTGCACGCCGTGCTTGGTGCCGAGCATCATGCCGGTGCCGTTGATCGCGACGGTCTGGTCCCACTGCTTGAGCGGGATGGTCTCGATGTTGTTGCCCACGCCGATGCCGGCGTTGTTGACCACGACGTTGACCTTGCCGAACTTGGCGATGACGTCCTTGAAGGCCTGCTCCCACTGATCCTCTTGGGTAACGTCGAGGGTGACGAACATGGCGTTTTCACCGAGCTCGTCTGCGACCTTCTTGCCGTTTTCCGCGTTGATATCGGCCAAAGCGACCTTAGCGCCTTCGTCGACGAACTTCTTCGCGATTGCCAGGCCGATGCCCGAAGCGCCACCGGAAACCAGGGCAACTTTGCCGTCAAGACGATTTACCATAATCTAACCTCCTCATTGTTCGATTACTTACATAAACAGTCTAACACTTGGCTATCTCTAATAATTTGTTATCAAAAAGGAGTGATCGGCAATTCGTTGCAAATAAAGCGAACCAAGTCTTTTCAGTGTGTCGTATTGTTGTTTTTATTCTTTTTGTGATTCTGCGAGATCCGTTGATTATGCGGACGAAAGTCGGTTTCGCTTTGGCTTGAAGCGACTGCGTCCATCGGCGTATAATAGGCTGGTTGCGCGTTCGGGGGGTCGGGGCGCGCCAACTGTTGCCAAACCCCTGAAGTGCCTGGCTGGCAAAGTATTGAGGTTTAAAGAATTTGCAAGAAGAACACGTATCCACACAGACAAAACTATCCATCGCCGCGGCGGCGTTGCTTTCGTTTACGGGCATCCTTACCGAGACGTCGCTGAACGTCACATTTCCGACGATGACGCGGGAATTCGGCCTGCCGCTTTCGACCATCCAGCTGCTGACCTCCGGTTACCTGCTGATGGTGACCATCGTGATGAGCACGTCGTCGTTCCTGCTCAAGCGCTTTGACACCCGTCTGCTCTTCCGCTGCGCCGTCATCGTCAGCATCGTCGGCACCGTGCTGTGCTGCCTGCCCTTGAACTACTGGCTGCTGCTGCTTGGCCGTCTGCTTCAGGCGGCGGCCACGGGCGTCTCCACTCCCTTGATGATCAACGTCATCCTCGCGTTGGTGCCGGTGAGCCGACGCGGCACCTACGTCGGCGTGGCCAACATGGTCACGTCGTTCGCCCCCGCGCTCGGCCCCACCTACGGCGGCCTCATCAATTACTACTTCTCCTGGCGCATCATCTTCGTCTTCACGTTGCCCCTGCTGGTCATCGCGTGGGTGCTGGGAGAGACGAACCTGCGGCTGAAGGCGCAGGGGGCCGGCAAGTCCTTCGACGGCATCGGATTGGTGCTGCTGAGCTTCTTCATGGTCAGCTTCACCGAGATCTTCGACCAGTTCGGAGCCGGCGGCGGTTGGTCGTACAAAGTCGCCATCGCCATCGTCGTGGCGGCGGTCCTGCTCGGGCTGTTCATCTGGCGTTGCTTGGCCAGCAAGTCCCCGTTGCTCAACCTTCGCCTGTTCAAGAATCCGATCGTGAGTCTGCGCGGCGCGAATTACGCCATCCTGCAGTTCATCAATATCGGCAGCTCCTTCCTGCTGCCAGTGTTCGCCGAGAACTTCCTCGGCATCGATTCGCTGGCCGCCGGGCTGATGCTTCTGCCGGGTTCCCTGCTCGGCGCCGCCATCGCCCCGTTCGTGGGCCGGCTCTACGACCGCCGCGGCCCGACGCTGGTGCTCTTGGTCTCCAATATCTCGCTGATCATAGGGGCCACTGCGCTGTGGGCCATGACCGGCAAGGCGAGTGTGGTGATCCTGACCCTGCTTTATATGTTCCTGCGTGCCGGTTTCAATTTCGGTTACGGCAACACGATGTCGGACGCCAGCAAGTTCGTCTCCGGCGCTCAGCAGACCGATTTCAACTCGCTGTTCAACGTGCTGCAGCAGTATGCCGGATCGCTCGGGACGACGGTGCTTTCCGCGTCGCTTTCCTTCAGCGAAGCCCGCATTCCGCACAATATCAAGGCTGCGTCGGCGGCCGGGGCCACGAATGCCTTCGCCCTGCTGATTATCCTGGCGCTGGTGGCGCTGGCGATCACACTGGTTTCCATCAAGGTGCGCAAGAACCCGTCCGTCGAAATGCAGAAAGTCGAAATCTGACCCGTCGTTTCGTGCGAATTGGTTTCTAGGCTCCGCATACGTAACGCATAATGCAATGAGCATCACAGGGTAGTTTTCATCACATTCGCCCACGGCTGGAAAGCGGCTTTGTATTGCAAAAATCGACGCGCGATGCGTTACGCTTTAAGGCAATCGATGTGAAAGCGTTTGTTGGCATTCCGCCGACGCAGCCGTAGCGGGGTCGAACGTCGTAGTGGAAAAGCGAGACTCCGGCAAAGCGAAAGAAACGGCGAACGCAGCTTGGCATCGTGAACCGACAATGGCAATGAAGCGAAAGGGGCCGACGATGGCAGACAAAATCAATGCATCCGACGCGATGATCAAGGTACTTGAAGATTGGGGCGTGAACCATATTTTCGGGCTTCCCGGAGGGTCGTTCGACTCGACCATGAATGCGCTGCACAACCGGCGGAAGACCATGAAGTACATTCAGGTGCGTCACGAAGAAGCCGGGGCGCTCGCAGCGGCCGGCGAGGCCAAGTTCACCGGCAAGATCGGTGTGTGCTTCGGTTCCGCGGGCCCGGGTGCCGTCCACCTCTTGAACGGCCTGTACGACGCGAAGCACGACCACGTTCCGGTGCTCGCCTTGGTCGCCCAGGTGCCCACCGCTAAAATGAACACCGATTATTTCCAGGAAATCGACGAAGGCCCCATCTTCGACGACGTCGCCGTCTACAACCGCACGGTGATGACCGCCGAGCAACTGCCGGCCGTGGTCGATCAGGCCATTCGTCAGGCCTACGAGCATTCCGGTGTCGCCGTGGTCATCATTCCCAAGGACCTGGGCTGGACGCCGATCGATGATGACTTCCGCTCCACCGCGCATGATTTCAGCCGTGGAAAGCTGTGTGCCCAGCCTGATCCAAAGGATGTGGCCGAGGCTGTGAGGATCTTGAACGAGGCCGAACGCCCGTTGATCTACTTCGGAGCCGGCGCCAAGGATGCGGCCGAGGAACTGGTGGCGCTCTCCGACAAGATGAAGATTCCCATGATGTCGTCCGCGTTGGGTGTCGGCGTGCTGCCGGAAGGGCAGAAGGCGTACGTGCGCAGCGCCGGGCGTGTGGCCACCAAGCCGGGCGTGGACGCGGCTTTCTGTGCCGATGCCGTGCTGTTCATCGGCACCAATATGCCCTTTACCTCCTACTTTGTCCATCCGAACGCCAAGTTCATCCAGGTCACCATCAAACCCACGGACATCGGCAAGCGCCACCACGTCGACCTCGGCATCGTGGCGGACGCCAAGGCCACGTTGAAGGCGATGCTTGAGGCGGCTCCGAACGTGGAATCGCGGCCTTATTACGATGTGATAGTGGAAGACCTCGCCAATTGGAACGAATGGTCGGCCGCCCGCGAGGACCTCGAGGGCACGCCGCTCGAGCCCGATACCGTCTTTGCGCGCATCAACCGCAACGCCGAGCCCGACGCCATCTTCGCCGTCGACGTCGGCAACGTCACCATCGACGGTTATCGCATGCTCAAGGTGAGCCCGAAGCAGAAGATCTCGACTTCCGCGTGGTACGCCACGATGGGCTATGCGCTGCCGGCGGCCATCGGCGCGCAGGAGAGCTACCCCGACCGCCAGGTCTTCTCCATCAGCGGCGACGGCGGGTTCGCGATGAACATGCAGGACATCATGACGCAGGTGAAGTATCACGAGCCGATTATCAACATCGTGCTGACCAACGAGGCGTTGGGCTTCATCGAGGGCGAGCAGGACGATATCAACCAGCCGCATTCGGGCGTCGACCTGATCGACGGCGACTACGCGGACGCGTGCGCGGCGTTGGGCGCGAAGGGATTCGAGGTCCGCACGCTCGCCGAGCTGGACGACGCGTTCGCCCAGGCGGTGGCGAACCACGACGGCCCGAGCGTCATCGACGTGAAGATTTCCGGCATCCGCCCGCTGCCCGTCGAGCAGCTGGTGCTCGACGTCGACGAACACCACACCCAGGCCGACGTGGACGAGTTCGCCCGCAC
Source organism: Bifidobacterium sp. ESL0764 (assembly GCF_029395515.1). NCBI lineage: Bacteria > Bacillati > Actinomycetota > Actinomycetes > Bifidobacteriales > Bifidobacteriaceae > Bifidobacterium > Bifidobacterium sp. ESL0764. The sequence continues at coordinate 2,049,339 of NZ_CP113919.1, read as the reverse complement.
CTATCGCACGCAGGGACTGGTGCCTATCAGCAAGTTGCTTGAGCGCCACGGGCTGGACGGCCGTATCGAGCCGTTGAAGCGTTTCGGTTCCGTCTGAGTTCCGCCGGTCCCGTTCGGCTGTGTGCAAGAACGAAAGGACCCCTAACGAAACGTGATAACTGAATAGAATGAATATCCTCTGACAGCGAGGGTACGCAGAAAACGGCTTACGGGTTGTGAAGCGCCGATTCCGATGGTTGTGACGGTGAAAGAGACGAATATCGGAACGGATTTCTTCAAAAACCGTAGGTCGTTTTTGTTTTTTTAACCGCGCAAATATTGGTCCCTGCCGCACGTTGCCATGCATCTTGTCTATTATGGATACTGCATAAACGTTAATTGTTTACAATATCCGACATGAGGAGCGTGCGACTTTGATTCGGCCTCGGCGAGGAGACGGACAAGACAGGCAAGACGACAAGACACGACTTCACCGTCATTCCCGCAACGCCCCGATTACATTGGGCAATGCCATAGGTTACGGTATCGGCGACATTTTCGGCGGAGGTCAGCTTACGCTCATCGGCACCTACCTGGTGCTGTTCTGGACGCGGTTTTGCGGCATGTCCATCTCGTTGGCACAATCGGTGGTGGGGCTGAGCGCCATCATCAGCGGCGTCGCGGCTCTTTCGTTCGGTATCCTCGGCGATAATCTCTATCGTTTTCCGATTGGTCGTCATTTTGGCCGTCGGCATTTCTTCCTTATGCTGGTGCCTCCACTGATTCTGGTCGGTATCCTGCTGTGGATTCCCGGCCTGCCGTTTGTGGTTTATTTCCTCGTCTATGTATTGTGGGTCACCGTCGCCCAGCTGTTCGCCTCCGCATACAACACGCTGCCCGGCGAGATGGCGTACGGCTTCGACGACCGCACCAAGCTCTCGACCGTACGTCTGCTGATTTCCGGGGCTTCCGGCACGCTGATTCTGCTCATCGGTGGAGGCACGCTTTCGGTGTTCGGCGAGCACAGGCCGGCTGGATACATGATGTTCACCATCGCCATCACGATTTGCTTTGCTCTGGCTGTCTTCATCTGTTGGAAAAGCACGTGGGAGATGACGCCCGAGGAGGCGGGATTCGGTCGGTATGTCAATGATGCGGCTGGGAAAGCAAAGGTTGAAAGCCATCTTTCGGTACGTGCGGAAGTCAAGCTGTGGCGGCATCGCCTTGCCGTCATGTTCCGCGAATACGCCAGCACGCTGCGCATCGCGATTTTCCGTCGCCACCTGGCGCTCTACCTGCTGATGCTCACCGCCGGCGACGTGTTCGGCCAGACTTTCGTGTTCTTCGTCATCTATGACTGGAACAAATCCGCCGCGTTCGCCTCGTTGCTCTTAAGTTCCGGCATCATCACCGTGCCGCTGAACCCGCTGTTCGGCGCGACCATGATCAAGGTCGGTCCGAAACGCATGTATCAGGCGAGTTTCGCCGCGAGCCTCATCGGCCTGGCTTGGATTTTCGCCGCATGGCGTTTGGTCGGGGTGATCGCGGAACCGTGGTGGACGGTGTTCGCCGTCGCCGGCGCCCTGTTCTTCTTCATTGCCAAGGCCCCTTCCGGTTATCTGCCGTGGGCCGTCTTCCCGTTCATCGCCGACGTCGATCAGGTCGTGTCCGGCAGATATCGCGCCTCGACATTCACCGGCATACAGGCAGGATTGCGTCAGTTGACTTCGGGGCTTTCCTCGATTGTCGTCGGTGCTATCTTGGGATTCGTCGGTTTCGACTCCTCGCGCCGGGTTCAGAGCGTGTTGGCGGGTAATGGCTTGGGAGCGTTGATGATCGGCTGGTACGCGCTTTCCGTCGTCATCTGCATTGTCGTGGCGCGTCGGTTCAACCTTGACAAGCGCACGGACGGCATCGCCCTCGCCGAGTCCGCCCGCGTCGCCTCAGGCGGGGACCCACGCAGCGTCGATTCGTCTGTTCGTGTCACGCTGGAAGACCTGACCGGCCAGCCCTACGGGCGGTGACGGGCGCTGCAGGCTGTGTGTATCTGGCAAACGGTACGAAAAAAGGTACCGCCGAACGACGATACCTTGCTCGTGCCCCCACGGGGATTCGAACCCCGGACACGCTGATTAAGAGTCAGCTGCTCTAACCAGCTGAGCTATAGGGGCGCTGGTCTAAACTACAAGAGCCAAGAGAACAGTATACATACGCAATGAAATTTGCGCAAGGCGGTGTGTCGCTATCAATTATACATTGAACTTGAAAACGTTTGACAACAAATTTTCGGAACGAAAAAACTGAGAATGAAGTGTTTTATTCGTACGGTGAGTTACACTTCTTATTGATCGGATATGGATATGTTCAACGTTTTGAGCATGGCATCTTCGAAGAATGACTAAGAACGATAGATGTTCTGTGCCTGAATTACGCGGTTGTGGTGATGGCACGTTCGTCGCACTCGAGGAGGAAGAACAATGGAATTCTCACTTAGCGCAAAGCTGGCGGCCGAGTTCATCGGCACGGCTTTCCTGATGATATTCGGCAACGGCGCGGTCGCCAATACCGAACTGAAGGGCACGAAAGGCCACGGCACCGGCTGGCTCAACATAGCGATGGGCTATGGTTTCGGCGTCATGTTCCCGGTGATGATGATCGGCTCGGTCTCCGGCGCGCATATCAACCCCGCGATGACCATCGGCCAGGCGGTCAACGGGCTCTTTCCGTGGAGCGAGGTGCTGCCCTATATCATCGCGCAGCTTCTGGGCGCGGCTCTGGGCCAGTTGATCATCTATATCACCTATCTTCCGTATTACAAGATGGAGACCAGTCCGGACGCCATTTTCGCGACATTCAGCACCACTGAGGCCTCCGGCAACAAGGTCGTCTACTTCCTCAACGAGCTCTTCGGCACCCTCGTCCTCGTGCTCGGGGCGCTGTGCATGCTCTCCCTGCCTTGGGGCAAGAAGGACCCGGCCGCCGCGGCCATCGTCGTCGGCCTCATCGTCTGGGGCCTGGTGACCTCCATGGGCGGCTCCACCGGCCCCGGCCTCAACCCGGCCCGCGACCTCGTGCCGCGCTTCCTGCACTGGATCCTCCCCATCCCGAATAAGGGCACTTCGCGCTGGGGTGAGGCCTGGATTCCGGTGATCGCCCCGATTATCGGCGCCATCATCGGTGCTTGGATCTTCAAGGTCTGCTTCGGCTGATTCCAAGGGTCCCGGATTGCTGAACGTGTATTTTCCGTAATCCAACGGTAAGCCAACGGTGAACCGACAATGGCGGTGCGACCTGCGATTCTGCGGGTCGCGCCGTTGTATTGTTTGATATCCTTTGCCGGCTTGTAGTTAACAGAGGATGCGTTATCGAAAGTTGGGATACGAGAACTATCCGTTTCCGATTTCCTTGGTTTGCGAGGATTATGAAAAATGCTGGCCCATGAATTTTTCTCGTCATGAAGAATATCTATTATTGTCCCCATAACAGGGAAATCCGAGTGGGGGAACGACGTGACACGTGAGCGACCGACGAACACGGGAACCCCACGCGGCAAGGGGACGGAAAACGGGCGGAAGACGTCTGCGAAGACCGGCAAAAGTGCGAAAAGCAGGGGAGCGGCATTACCGATCGGAATTCTTCGGGCTTGTGCACGGTGGGTCGGCGTGGTCTTGCTTGCCGCGATCCGTGGATTCAATCACGCTGTGCGACGCGGCTTTCGGGCGTTTCGCGATTTCCTTGGATTACGTAGGCCGAAGACTACAGGCGGTTTGCACGGCTCGGCCGGCAAGAACGCTTCGCGCACGCGAAGAAAGGCGGCACGCGGCGTCCGCAATCCAGACCTTGACGGTGAACTTGGTATTTCCGAAATATCGCAGGGTTTCATCGGCTCGGTGCTGGGTCAGGAAACCGATGAAGGCTCCGCGCGGAAGGCCGCTGTGCGATCGTCGGCAGATTCTGCCGCGTCGCGGCCTGTATCCAAGTCCGTTTATCGTTTTCGCCGCATCGTCGTGCTGATGGTGGCGTTGGTGGCCGTCGTCGCCATCGTTTTCGGCTGCAGGGCGGTGATATCCGCGGTCGGCGGCCATGATGATTCTCCGACGCGGCAACATTCGTCTTCGGCCGTCTCAAAGGCCGATTCCCAGCGGGCCAGGCAGGTGAAAAAGCGCGGCAAAAGCAAGCCGCCGAAACCTGATCTGACCAAGGCGACCCCGTTGAAACCCCTGACCGACCAAAGCCGCGCCTCGATCCTCGCAGCCGCGCAAAAGACGGTGGCGGCCAGCGGCAAACCGGCTCAGCAGTATTCCTATTGTGTGAGCACGAAGGGCAACGTGGGCGACGCCAAGGTCGGGCAAGTCTTCGAAAACACGATTTTCCGTACGCTGAACGACCCGCGTGGCTGGCCGCGTGCCGGCGCGACCTTCACGTACAGCGCCGATTCCAGTAGCTGCGATTTCGTCATCTATCTTTCGCAGCCGTCGCTGATGACCACGTTCTCGGGCAACTGCTCCGACGAATACAGCTGCCGCGTGGGCAACAACGTCATCATCAACGTGGACCGTTGGAACGGCGCCACCCCGCAGATGCTGAACGCCGGGATGTCGCTCGACCGCTACCGCACCATGGTCATCAACCACGAGGTCGGCCATCGCCTCGGCCATATCGACAACGAACCTTCCTGCCAGGCTTCAGGAGCTCTGGCGCCGCTCATGCAGGAGCAGTCGATGGACCTGCGCGGCTGCAAGCCCAACGAATGGCCGTTGGATTCCGAGCTCTGGATTCAATGATCGGGCGGGCAACCAAGGTCGGCCGTTTTGCGCCCACGCCTTCCGGACGGATGCATATCGGCAACGTCTACGCGATGTTGGCCGCGTGGCTTTCGGCGCACGAGGGCGATGGCCCGGAAGCGGGCAAGGTGCTGCTGCGCATTGAGGACGTCGACGGGCCGCGTGCGGTGAGAGACGCCGACAAATGGATCATGGACGATCTGCACTGGCTCGGGCTCGACTGGGACGGCGAGCCGGTCTACCAGTCGCAGCGCACACAGATTTACGAAGAGGCATTGCGGGCGCTCAAATCGTTAGGTGTCGAAGATGTCGCCTTAGCTGATGGGGCTTCAAAAGGTCCGTCGGCCTCCGGTGATTTTCCGCTGGTCTACCCGTGTTTCTGCTCGCGTGCCGACCTGCGCGCGGCCTCGGCGCCGCAGGAGGGCGACCGGTTTCTGATCTATCCCGGAACGTGTCGGAAGCTGCTGAGCGAGCGACCCGGCGAAGTGCGCTCGCGGCTGGAAGCGGGGAAACGGCATTCGTGGCGTATCGCCGTGCCGGAAGAGGGCTCGAGGGGGAGCATTGTCACGTTCGACGATCGCGTATTCGGCCGGCAGCGCTTCGACCTGCCGCTTCAGGTCGGCGACACCGTCATCCGCCGTTCCGACGGCATCTTCTCCTACCAGCTGGCGGTGGTGGCCGACGACCTGTTGATGGGTGTCAACGACATCGTGCGCGGCCGTGATCTGCTGCGTTCCACGGCCTTGCAGATCTGGATTCGGCGTGCGTTGATTGCCGCAGGTTTCGCCGCGAAATACGGGATTGGCGCTGAGGGTCATTCGACCGAAATTGATCATCGACACAGATCGTATAGTAATACATTAAAAGCAAGCAATAGCCGGATGACGGATAATCGTGACACCGAACAATCGAATAATTCTCGGCCTTTCGATCATCGCAATGTCGCAAAACCAAATAATGCTGCGGTCTGCTGTGCCAACGCAACGGCGGAACGCCCGGTCTATGCCCACCTTCCGCTGATCGACGACCCGATCGGGGTCCGCCTGGCCAAGCGCAAGCACTCGCTGGACCTCGGCGCGCTGCGTGCGGACGGGGTAAAACCGGAGCAGGTTATCGGTTATTGCACGTGGCTGCTCGGTGTCCGTATGCCGGGCTCTGTCCACATTTCGGACACCTCGGCTCCTGTTCCGTTGAGCGCTCGAGAAGCCTTGGAATGCTTTGCTTTCGACGATATTCGAGCCGACAGATCCGATCGAATTTTGGCTCCGAATTGGGCGGATGAAGTTGACAGAGGCAAAAACGGAAGTGTAGCGTAAGCACCAATAACTAAACACTACAAACCGATGAAGCGGGGAAGTAGACGGAAACGCGCGATGAGCGAGCCTGGGATGGTGAGAGCCGGGACGAGATGCGAACCGTTGAGTGGGCCGCTGAGGGCGCACCGATTGGCTGGATTTCCGGCGATGAGGCTGCGACGTAAGGCATACGTCAGTTGCCGGGGATGTGTTGGCATTCCGATAAGGGCACGGGAGACCGTGAACCAAGGTGGCACCGCGGGCATATATTCGCTCGTCCTTGGCTGTAATTGACAGCTGGGACGGGCTTTTTTAGTCCCTGAACGAGGCGAAAGCCTTCAGGAGGTGCCCATGGTGAACGTGAGTGCGGGAACTGGTGCGGGTTCGAACGGCGGTGCAGCCGTGCGAGGTGCTGCCGGCGACGAAAGCCGTTACGCTGGCATTCGGCCGACGCTTGACGAAGTACGCGAGTTGGCTGGTACCGGCAAGTATCACCGGATTCCTGTGATGCGCGAACTGCTCGCCGACCGCCTGACCACCATCGAGGCCATGCGCCGGGTGCGTGCCGCCTCCAACCATTGCTTCCTGCTGGAAAGCGCCGAAGCCGACCAGCGCATGGGGCGCTATAGCTTCCTCGGTTTCGCGCCGACGCTCGAACTGACCTGCAAGGCCGGTGACCTGCGTATCAAGCGTGTGGCTCCTGCCGGAACTTCGGACGACGACGTCGTGATTGAGCACAGGCACGTCGATCATCCGAGTGACGCGATTCGCAAGGTGCTTGCCCAATATGCCAGCCCGCGCCTCGAAGGCTTCCCGCCATTTGCCGGCGGCTTGGTGGGCTACTTCTCCTTCGGCTATTTCGCCTACGCCGAGCCGACATTGCGGCAGGAAACCCGCGATCCCAAGGCGTTGCCCGATGTCGACCTCATGCTCTTCGACCAGCTCATTTCCTTCGATTCCTACCGTCAGCGCCTGCAGCTCATCGCCGGCGTCGACACCAGCGATGTGGATGCCTCCTACGAGCGTGCGGTCTCCCAGATCGAGGGCATGCAGCAGATTCTCGAGAATGGCCAGCGTTACGATTTCAAGCCGCTGGAGCTTCAAGGCGACCTCACGCTGACGCTCGACCGCGAGCAGTATGGCTCGATGATCAGGACGGCGAAGGAACACATCTACGCCGGCGACATCTTCCAGGTCGTACTTTCCAACCCCAGCACCGCTCTGGCTTCCGGCAGCCTGTTCGACGCCTACCGTCTTATGCGCGCCGAAAACCCGAGCCCCTACATGGTCTTCATGTCCAGCGACGACATCGAAATCGCCGCCGCTTCGCCCGAGACGCTGGTGCGGCTCGAGGACGGCAAGCTGCTCACGTATCCGCTTGCCGGAACGCGTCCGCGCGGCGCGACGCCGGAGGACGACAAGCGCATCGAGCACGACTTGCTGAGCGACGAGAAGGAACTGGCCGAGCATAACATGCTGGTCGACCTCGGGCGCAACGACATCGGCCGCGTCGCGCAGCTCGGCAGCGTCGAAGTCGAGCGGCTGCACGATATCCTGCGGTTCTCGCATGTCATGCATATCGGTTCCACGGTTGCGGGCAAGCTCGCGTCTGGCAAAGACGCGCTCGACGTCATCGACGCGGTGCTGCCGGCCGGCACGCTTTCCGGAGCCCCGAAAATCCGCGCTTGCCAGATCATCGCGGAACTTGAGCAGGCTCCGCGCGACATCTACGGCGGCGCCATCGGCTACCTCGATTTCTCCGGCAACCTCGACACCTGCATCGGCATCCGCCTGGCGTTCAAGCACGACGGCAAGGTGACGGTGCAATCCGGGGCGGGCATTGTGGCCGATTCCGACCCGGACAAGGAATTTGAGGAATGCCGCAACAAGGCGCTCGCCGTTGTGGACGCCATCAACCAAGCGAACGGAGGTCTGAAATGATCACCATCGTCGACAATTACGACAGCTTCTCCTACAACCTCTACCAGCTCATCGGCTCCATCGACCCGGACGTGCGCGTGGTGCGCAACGACGACCTCGACGTGGCCGGGCTGGCCGCGTTGGGCTCCGATGGCATCGTGCTTTCGCCGGGGCCGGGCAAGCCCGCGGACGCGGGAATCTGTGAGGACGTGGTGCGCGAGATGGGCGGGAAGGTGCCGATTCTGGGCGTCTGCCTCGGCCATCAGGCCATCTGTGAGGCGCTGGGCGGCAAGGTCGTTCCCGCTGCGGAGCTGATGCACGGCAAGGCCTCTCCGGTCGAGCTCGATAACGATTGCCCGCTGTTCGCCGGGATGCCCTCCGAAATTCAGGCTGCGCGTTACCACTCACTTGAGGCGGACAAGGCGACCTTGCCGGAGACGTTGCGCGTCGTGGCCCGCACGCTCGGCACCGACGAAATCATGGCCGTCTCCCACGTCGTCGATCCGACGTTCGGCGTCCAATTCCATCCCGAAAGTATTCTGACCCCGCTCGGCTCGCAGATACTCAGGAATTTCATCGAGGTGGTCGACCGATGGCGGGCTGGCAAGCGCCGGTGAGCGGCCGTTGAGCTGATAAGCCAGACGGGCGGTTCGGCAAGCGGGATGTCGATAGGCCGGTCATTACGATCAATAGCTATCAATAAATAAGTAAAACAATCAATAAATAACAAGGAAGTCATCATGATCAGTGAAGCAATCGTCAAAATCGTCAACAAGCACGACCTCACCTACGACGAGGCCTACCAAGCGATGAAGGAGATCATGGGCGGCAAATCGACACCGACCCAGAACGCGGCCTTCCTCGCGGCGCTTTCCACCAAGTCGGCCGAGGCAGAGACCATCGACGAGATCGCGGGCTGCGCGGCGGCCATGCGCGAACTGGCCACCCCCGTGCCGCACCCCGGCATCGAAACCATCGACATCGTCGGCACCGGCGGCGACGGCGCCAACACCTTCAACATCTCCACCACCGCGGCGCTGATCTCCGCGGCCGCCGGAGCCCACGTGAGCAAGCACGGCAACCGCGCGGCCAGCTCGCAGTGCGGCACCGCCGACTGCCTCGAGGCCTTGGGCGCGAACATCTCGCTGGCGCCCGACGAGGCGGTCGACCTGCTCAAAGCCGACAACTTTACCTTCCTTTTCGCCCAGCGTTACCACACCGCGATGCGCTACGTCGGCCCGATCCGCAAGGAACTCGGCTTCCGCACCGTCTTCAACATCCTCGGGCCTCTGACCAACCCCGCGCGCCCCGAGTACTTCCTGCTTGGCGTCTACGACGAATACCTCGTCGAGCCCATCGCCCACGTGCTCGAAAGTCTTGGCGTGCGTCGCGCGCTGGTGGTCTACGGACGCGACAAGATGGACGAGGTCTCGCTTTCCGCCGAAACCGCGGCTTGCGAGCTGCGCGACGGCGAATACCATCCGATGACGCTGACCCCAGAGGAATTCGGCCTGACTCGCTGCACCAAGAAGGACCTGCTGGGCGGCACCCCGCCGCAGAACGCCGAGATCACCCGCGCCATCCTGGGCGGCAAGGAAACCGGTCCGAAGCTGGAGGCCGCGCTCTTCAATGCCGCCTGCGCGCTCTATGTTTCGGGCGTCGCCTCGTCGATCGGCGAGGGCGTGGAGCTGGCCCGCGAGCAGATCGCTTCCGGTGCCGCGATGAAGACGCTCGAGGCGTTTGTCGCCGGTTCGCAGGCATTCGCCAAGGCCGATGCGGATAAGTAAGCGCTGAAATGATACTGCAGGATTGCAGATACGTTGTATATGTATTGCAAATGGTGTAATCCTGCGATATCCGATATCGGCTTCGATACCAACGATAAGAAGGTGCAAGAGTAATGGCTGATTCCGAGAATATTCTCCAACGCATCGCCGCGAAAACCCGCGAACGCGTGGCTGAGGAGAAGGCGCAAACCCCGCAGAGCGAGGTGGAGGCGCAAGCCCGTGAGGTCGCCGCGCAAAAGGTTGCGGCGGGGGAGACCGGCAACGCGGCGTTTCCGTTCGAACGCGCGTTGAAGGCTCCGGGCATGAGCTTCATCTGCGAGCTCAAACGCGCTTCGCCCAGCAAGGGCCTGATCGCGCCGGACTATCCCTACCTCAGCATCGCCCGCGATTATGAAAAGGCCGGGGCGGCGGCCATCAGCTGCCTGACCGAGCCGACATGGTTCAAGGGTTCCGACGAGCATCTGCGGCAGGTCGCGGCGGCGGTCAGCATTCCGGTGCTGCGTAAGGATTTCATCGTCGACGAGTACATGATTTTCCAGGCCCGTGCGTGCGGTGCTTCGGCCGTGCTGCTCATCTGCTCGATTTTGAGCGACCGGCAGATCGCGGATTACGTCGCGCTCGCGCACGAGCTCGGCATGAGCGCGCTCGTGGAGGCCTACCAACCCGACGAGGTGCCGCGAGCGATGGACGCCGGCGCGCGGATTATCGGTGTCAACAACCGCGACCTGCGCAATTTCGAGGTGGATTTCGAACGCAGCCTGCGTCTGCGCCCGACCGTCGGCCCGGACCGCGTGTTTGTTTCGGAATCCGGCGTATACACTCGTGCCGATGTGGCGCGGCTCGAGGCGGCCGACGTGGACGCGGTGCTGATCGGTGAGACGCTGATGCGTTCGCCGGACAAGGCCGCGGCGCTCGCGGAACTTCGTGGCAGCGCCGCCGATAGCGCGACGGTAGCTGGTAAGTAAGAGACGAAATGATGAATAATCCGGCGGCATCCGCCGCAACCGTTCCTGCAGGTCGCATGCCAGGCAGTTTGTCCGTTCGAGGGTTATTCGTGACTGGGAATGAGAGGTAGTGCGATGAATGATTCGATGGCATCGCTTCGCTCCGCGTCTTTGGAATCGTCCGATAACGGTGTGCCATTTGAAGATGACGCCATGGTTGCTCATGCCATTGCGGACAATACGGTTTCGCTTGCTAACACGGTTGACGTGGATGTTGCAAATGTCGCAAATGGTTGCAAAGTCAAGCTTTGCGGGCTCAGACGCGAGCAGGATATGGACGCCGCGCTGGCGGCCGAACCCGATGCTGTCGGATTCATCATTGATTTCCCCAAATCGCATCGTTCGATTTCTCCCGAGCGTGTGGCCGAGCTGGTGAGGTATATGAAGGCTCGAGCTGTCGAAACCGGTGTAAAACCGCCGGCCGCGGTAGGAGTGTTCGTCGACCAACCGGCCGAGCACGTGGCTGCCGTCGCGCGTGACGCCGATCTTGATACGGTTCAGCTGCACGGGCACGAGGACGAGGATTATCTTGCGCAATTGCGCGGGCTCGTAACTCTGCCGATTATGCAGGCGTTCAAGGTTCGCGAGACGGACGACGTGGCTCGTGCCGTCAAATCGTCGGCCGATCTCGTGCTGCTCGACGCCGGTGCGGGTGACGGCAGGACCTTCGATTGGTCGCTGGTGGCCGAGGTCGAGCGTCCGTTCGTGCTCGCCGGCGGCTTGTCGGACGAAAACGTGGCCGAAGCCATTCGCGCGACGCATCCGTTCGGGGTCGATATGAGTTCCGGCGTTGAAACCGACCGTCTCAAGGACCCGGCCAAGATGCTCGCCGCGGTCAAGGCGGTACGCGAACTGTCGAATACTGCGAAAGCGGGTGGTGCGTATGGTCGATAATCCAAAAGCATTTGTCGTAAGCAATTCGGGAGCATGGTTGCATCGGCACCGACGCAAACGTGACGAATATCGTCGATGGCGGCTGCCCGCCTGATAATCCTGCAAAACGAATCCGAACAGAATGATTGGCAGCACTGCCGATCGCCAACAAAAACCAATTTGGGTATCCGCAATCGGAAATCCAACCGAACAAAACCGTCAACCAGCAATACAATCAACGGTTATAGCTGTTAGATAAAAGGAGCAAATCATGACCAATTCGCCCAATTCCAAGGGGCGCTTCGGCATCCACGGGGGCCAGTACATCCCCGAGACGCTGATGGGCGCCGTCAACGAGCTGGAGGAGGCCTACAACCATTACAAAACCGATCCGGACTTCCTCGCCGAGCTCGACGACCTCGAGAAGAAGTACGCGGGCCGTCCGTCGCTGTTGTATTACGCAGAGAATATGACCAAGGACCTCGGCGGTGCCAAGATTTATCTGAAGCGCGAGGACCTCAACCATACCGGTGCGCACAAGATCAACAACGTGCTCGGCCAGGCGCTCTTGGCCAAGCGCATGGGCAAGACCCGGCTGATCGCGGAGACCGGCGCGGGCCAGCACGGCGTGGCCACGGCCACCGTCGCGGCGCTTTTCGGCATGGAATGCGTGGTCTATATGGGCCAGGTCGATATGGAACGCCAGGCGCTGAACGTCTACCGCATGCGGCTCTTGGGCGCGGAAGTACGCGGGGTGACCAGCGGCACCGGGACGCTCAAAGACGCGGTTTCCGAGACCTTCCGCGAATGGACGCGACGCATCGCCGACACCCACTACTGCCTCGGCTCGTGCATGGGCCCGCACCCCTTCCCGACTATGGTGCGCGACTTCCAGGCCGTCATTTCCAAGGAGGCCCGCGAGCAGATTCTCGAGGACGAAGGCAAGCTTCCGGCGGCGGTGATCGCGTGCGTCGGCGGCGGCTCCAATGCCATCGGCAGCTTCTACAACTTCATTGGCGACGAGGGTGTGAAACTCATCGGCTGCGAGGCGGCAGGGCGCGGCATCGACACCGACCGCACCGCCGCCACGATGAACACCGGATCGCTCGGCATCTTCCACGGCATGAAAAGCTACTTCTGCCAGAACGAGTACGGCCAGATCGCGCCGGTCTACACGATTTCCGCCGGCCTCGACTACCCGGGTGTCGGCCCGGAGCACGCGGCGCTGAAGGATTCCGGACGCGCCCAATACGTCGCCATCACCGACGACGAGGCCGTCGACGCCTTCGAATACCTCAGCCGTACCGAGGGCGTCATCCCGGCCATCGAAAGCGCGCACGCCGTGGCCTATGCCATGAAACTCGCGCCGACGCTGCCCAAAGACCAAAGTATCATCGTCACCCTTTCCGGGCGTGGCGACAAGGACGTGGCGGCCATCGCCCGCTACCGTGGGGAGGATCTTCATGACTGACAACACCAATGCTGCTTCCGAGCGTGCCGCGGCCGCCGAAGCGAGACTGTTTGCCAACAATGACGGCGATGCGCAGGGTTCGCGCCCGGCCGGCGACGCTGCGAAATCGCAACCCGTCGTGCCGCACCGTTCCCGTATCGCGCAAGCGTTCACGGCCCCCGATGGCAGCCGCCGCAAGGCCTTCGTCCCGTTCGTCACAATCGGCGACCCCTCGATTGCTCTGACCGAAAAGCTGGTGCCGGCCATGGTCGATGCCGGCGCCGACCTGATCGAGCTGGGCGTGCCCTTCTCCGACCCGACGGCCGAAGGGCCGGTCATCCAGGAAGCCAGCAATCGTGCGCTTTCCGCCGGGACGACCACCGACGACGCCTTCGCGCTGGTTGAGCGTCTGCGAGGCGAGCACAAGATCGAGACGCCGATGGTCTTCATGACCTACTCCAACGTGCTCTATTCCTACGGGCTTGAGCGTTTCGCGCGTCGGGCGGCCGAAGTCGGGCTCGACGGCGTGATTCTGCCGGACGTGCCGCACGAGGAAAAGCCGGAATTCGACGAGCCGCTGGCTGCCGCAGGGCTCGAGCTGGTCAGCCTCATCGCGCCGACCTCGCACGAGCGCATCCGCAGCATCGCCTCGGACGCCAAGGGCTTCATCTATTGCGTCAGCTCGCTTGGCGTCACCGGTGTACGCAAGGAGATCACCACCGACGTGGCGGGGATGGTGCGCGAGGTGCGCGCCGCCACCGACGTGCCGGTCGCCATCGGTTTCGGCATCTCCACTCCCGAGCAGGCCGCGAAAATGGCCGGTGATTCGGACGGTGCCATCGTCGGCTCGGCCATCGTGCGCATCGTCGGCAAGTACGGCGAGGACGCGGTACCTTACGTCGCCGATTACGTGCGCTCCATGGCCGATGCCGTTCACGCCCTGAACTGAGGATTCCGCAAATCGGTCATAATGATTCGGCCATAGTAATAAGGAATAATTAATAAGAAATCGCGGGCACATTCGTCATCGGACGTTGTGCCCGCATTCTGGTGCTGGGAAACTGCACTTGGCCCGCCATTAAAGTCCGTTTTCCAGCAGTAGGTTGTGTTGGCAGTTGGTGGGTGTGTGCGTCTGCATTTTGGTGCTGGTAAACTGCATCTGGCCAGCTGGTAAAGTCCGTTTTCCAGCATGAAGATGTGTCGGCGATGGATTGTCGACAAAATGATGATCCGTTATTCCTCTTTTATTGCTGCGCGATGACATGGGCATGCATAATATGGAGGCGGACAATCGAAGTGGAAGCGGGGAATGATGACTGCTTATATGGATCACAAGGATCTCGCCAACGAGGTCATCGACGAGGCGCGGACCAAGGAAATCGCGGATGGCGTGCATCGCGTGCTCGATGACATTGCGCAAGCCGAGGCGGCTTCCGGGCGCGGGGCCGGGGCAGTCAAACTGCTCGCAGCCACGAAAACCCGTGATGTCGGCGAGATCATGGCGGCCATCGACGCCGGCGTGCGTATGATCGGCGAGAACCGTCCGCAGGAGATTTCGGCCAAAGCCGAGGGACTGATTCGCCAGTGCGCAGCACGCGGTTTTTCGCTGGGTGCCGCCGCGAATGCTCAGAATGTCAATGGTTCCAGTGTTTCCGCAGCTTCTCAAACCGCATCGCGCGGCCACATTCCGTTCCATCTCATCGGCCAGTTGCAATCCAATAAAATCGGCAAGGTTCTGCCGTACGTCGATACCATCGAATCCGTAGGTTCTCTCGACGAAGCGCAGAAAATCGCGCGTCGTGCCGTGGCCCGCAATATCGTCGTCGGCGTACTGCTGGAAGTCAACGAATCCGGGGAAGCTTCGAAGTCCGGGTGCGAGCCCGACGAGGCCGCGGATCTCGCTTATCAGATTGCTGCCATGGAAGATCTGCAATTGCAAGGTTTGATGACCATCGGTGCCCACGTCGACGACGAAAAGACGATACGTGCCGGATTCGCCCACTTGCGCGGCGTCCGCGACACGATTCTGAACTCTGGCGAGCCCGGAACCGCGGGCTGCAAGGACCTTTCGATGGGCATGACCCACGATATGGACTACGCGGTGGCCGAAGGCTCGACCATCGTGCGCGTCGGCACCGCGATTTTCGGCGAGCGCGCGTTTATCTGAGATGGCGAATTGGCAGAACAGCAAGTGTTCCTGAAACCATAGAGAATAGTGGAATACGCTGGGTGCAAGGTTTGTCAGGCTTTCGGTTATTGATTTTTTCTTTGATGTTTTTGAAAGGTGACGAGAGATAATTTAGCGTTACATCAACGTTTGGGGGAAGACGATGAGAGAACAAGCGAAAATAAAAGGGCCTTCAGGTAGGAACAAAGCCAGAAGCAATGGCCGTGTGATTCGCGTTCGCGCGGTGGTCTCCGGCTTGGTGCAAGGCGTGGGCTACCGTTACTTCGCAGTCAACGAGGCTCGGCGTTGCGATGTCGCCGGCTGGGTGCGCAATCGGCTCGACGGCTCGGTCGAAGCCGAGGCGCAGGGCGAGCAGAGCCTGGTGGCCGCGTTCGTCGAACGGCTTGGCCACGGCCCGCAATGGGGTCGCGTCGACCACGTGGAAACCACGGAGATCCCGCTTGCCGACAACGAGGGCTTCGAATTCCGCGTCCGTCGCGACGCCCGCTGAGATTGCGTTGTTGCCAGCACTAAGTGCGGTTGATGTGCTGGAAATAACGCATTTAGCGGTTGAAAATAGGTCATTACCAGCATAAGGGCCATAGTTAGTGCTGGTAACAACGCATTTGGATTGCCGTTTGGCCCGGTTCGTGGTCATGCCCGGAACACAACTGTGCGCAGGAAACTGTAGCCATGGTTGAACAGGGCGGTTCGGCGCCGAATATTTTCGGTATATTTCCTGCTTTGCCTGTTCCCAGACCGGAAGATGGCGTAGGCTGGAGGCATGAGAATCGCACGCTACTCCTATAACGATGTTCCGCACTATGCCTTCGTGCAGACCGACAAGAACGACAAGAAGGATTATCTGGTCGAGCTCGACGGCTATCCCTTTGGCTCGCAGCCGGTCGGCCCTACCGGTCAGCGACATTTGATCGACGAGGACGGTGTTCGCCTGCTTGCTCCGGTCATCCCCTCCAAGGTCTACGGCCTGGCCAAGAATTACGAGGCCCATGCCGAGTTCATGCACGCCAAAGGCCAGTCGTCCGCCGAACATGCGCCAAGCGAGATGGTCATTTTCATGAAGCCGTCCACCTCCGTCATCGGCCCCGACGATCCGATCGTCATTCCCGACTATTCCAATGACATGAACTTCGAACCCGAGGTTGCCGTGGTTATGGGCCGCATCGCCAAGAACGTTTCGGTCGACAAAGCCATGGACTACGTGCTCGGCTTCACCTGCGTCAACGACGTGACGCTGCGCGATCTGCAGGGCAATGACCCGATGTGGACGCGGGCCAAGGGCTTCGACACCTCCTGCCCGCTCGGCCCGTGGATCGAGACCGACCTCGACTGGAAGGACGCGAAGATCTCCTTCAAGCTGAACGGCGAGGACGTACCCGCAGCTTCTGGCACCACCGCCGACCTGATTCATTCGATTCCCGAACAGATCGCCAAGATTTCCAGCTTCGCGACGCTGCTGCCGGGCGATGTCATCATGACCGGCACCCCCAACGCCTCCGGCACGTTGAAGCCGCGTGACGAGGCCATCGTCAACATCGAAGGCATCGGTTCGCTGCGCAACGTGGTCGTCAAGGGCTGAATGCGAGGTTTCGCAAGTACCGTATATATAAGGTATGCGCGAGATAGATGAAGGTATAGGTATCGGACAGGCCGGTTGGCGGAGTTGATTCCGCTGGCCGGCCTGTTTCTATTATTCTTTGGTCCGGTAGAGTCCGAGTCCGACCATTTCTGTGTTTGGTGTATTCATGTCTGTCGGTTCAGACAGGTTTGAATATGGGTTTGGTGTCACGAATCGTGCCGATAAATCTGTCGGTTATTGGCGTCATGAGCCATCTCGTATAGGGAACTAGACAATGAAGTCTAAAAGTTGAGTCGAAGAGACTCAAGTTTTGGGAATAGAACCCCTTCGTTTGCGGTTGTACTAATTAGATAGTGAACGATGCCTTGAAACCCGCCGATTTACGGCGGAACAGGGCGAATAGACGGAGGAAAACATGGAACAACAATTTACGACCATGGCGCAGGAAGCAATCGGCGACGCGATTCAGAGCGCGTCGGCGGCGGGCAATCCCCAGGTGGATACCCTGCATGTGATGGATGCGCTGCTGCGTCAGGAAAACAGCGTGGTCACCGGACTGATCAGTGCTGCGGGCGGAGATCCGAAAGCGATCGGTGCCGCGGTGCGCAACGCGTTGGTTGCTCTACCGAGCGCCAGCGGTTCCTCGACCTCGCAACCACAGGCGAGCCGCCAGTTGACGGCCGCGTTGGCTCAAGCCGAAAAGGAAATGAAGCAGATGGGCGACGAATACGTCTCCACCGAACACCTGCTGATCGGCATCGCCGACGCCGCGCCGAACGAAAGCGCGACGATTCTCAAAAACAACGGCGTGACGCCGGAAGCCTTGCGCAAGGCTGTGCCCGGTGTGCGCGGTGGCGCAAAAGTCACCAGCCCGGACGCCGAAGGCAGCTACAAGGCGTTGGAGAAGTATTCCACCGACCTGACTGCGCAGGCGAAGGAAGGCAAGCTCGATCCGGTGATCGGCCGCGACCAGGAGATTCGCCGCGTCATGCAGATCCTCTCACGCCGCACCAAGAACAACCCGGTGCTGATCGGCGAGCCCGGCGTCGGCAAGACCGCCGTCGTCGAAGGCTTGGCGGAACGTATCGTTGCCGGCGATGTGCCGACGACGCTGCAGAACAAGAAGCTCATCAGCCTTGATCTGGGCTCGATGGTGGCCGGTTCGAAGTACCGTGGCGAGTTCGAGGAACGTCTCAAGGCCGTCTTGAACGAGATTAAGAGCGCGAACGGTGAGATCATCACCTTTATCGACGAGATCCACACCATCGTCGGCGCGGGGGCGGCCGAAGGTTCGATGGATGCGGGCAATATGTTGAAGCCCATGTTGGCGCGCGGCGAGCTTCGCCTGATCGGTGCGACCACGCTCGACGAATACCGCGAGAACATCGAGAAGGACCCGGCGCTGGAACGTCGTTTCCAGCAGGTTTTCGTCGGCGAGCCCAGCGTCGAGGATACCATCGCGATTCTGCGTGGCTTGAAGCAACGTTACGAGGCACATCACAAGGTGACCATCGGCGACGACGCGCTCGTGGCCGCGGCGACGCTTTCGAACCGTTACATTTCCGGCCGTCAGCTGCCCGACAAGGCCATCGATCTGGTCGACGAGGCGGCGGCACACCTGCGCATGGAGCTGGATTCGCAGCCTGAGGAGATCGACGAGCTGCAGCGCCGCGAGACCCGTCTTGAGATGGAGGAGATGCAGCTGAAGAAGGCCGAGGACCCGGCCAGCAAGGACCGCCTGAGGAAGCTGCAGAGCGACCTGGCGGATACCCGCGAGAAGCTCTCCGGCCTGAAGTCGCGTTGGGACGCCGAGAAGGCCGGCCACAACAAAGTCGGCGACTTGCGTGCCCAGCTCGACGCCAAGAAGGTGCAGGCCGACAAGTACACCCGCGAGGGCGATTTGGAGAAGGCCAGCAAGATCCTGTACGGCGAGATTCCGGCGATCCAGAAGCAGTTGGATCTGGCGGAACAGGCCGCGGACGAGGAGAATGCGGATGGCCAGGAGACCGAGCCGATGGTTCCCGACCATGTCGACGCCGATTCGGTGGCGGGTATCGTCTCCGAATGGACCGGCATTCCGGTCGGCCGTCTGATGCAGGGCGAGAATGAGAAGCTGCTGAATATGGAGAAGTTCCTTGGGCGTCGCGTCATCGGCCAGAAGGAAGCCATCCAGGCGGTTTCGGATGCGGTGCGGCGCTCGCGTGCCGGCATCTCCGACCCGAATCGCCCGACCGGTTCGTTCCTCTTCCTCGGACCCACGGGCGTCGGCAAGACGGAGCTCGCCAAGGCGTTGGCGGACTTCCTCTTCGACGATGAGAAGGCCATGGTGCGCATCGACATGAGCGAGTACATGGACAAGGGTTCGGTGACCCGTCTGATCGGTGCGGCCCCCGGCTACGTCGGCTACGAAGAAGGCGGCCAGCTCACCGAGGCTGTGCGGCGTCGCCCTTACTCCGTCGTGTTGTTCGACGAGGTGGAGAAGGCGAATCCCGAGGTCTTCGACATCCTTTTGCAGGTGCTTGACGACGGCCGTTTGACCGATGGGCAGGGCCGGACCGTGGACTTCAAGAACACGATTCTGATCATGACCTCGAACCTCGGTTCGCAGTTCCTGGTGCAGCCTGATCTGGATGATGAGGCGAAGAAGAACGCGGTGATGGACGCGGTGCACGCGCACTTCAAGCCGGAATTCATTAACCGTCTCGACGAGCTGGTCATCTTCCATCCGCTCACCCGCGAGGAGCTGGGTGAGATCGTGGACATCCAGGTGCGTCAGGTCGCCTCGCGCTTGACCGACCGTCGCATTACGCTCGACGTCACCAAGGCCGCGAAGGAATGGCTTGCCAATGCCGGTTACGACCCGGCTTACGGTGCCCGTCCGTTGCGTCGCCTGGTGCAGACCGAGGTCGGCGACCAGATGGCGAAGATGTTGCTGAGTGGCAAGGTTCACGACGGCGATACCGTTTTGGTCGACCAGACCGGCGGCGATCACCTCGAGCTGAGCACGATGCCGGAGGATCCGTTGGATGAGGATCACGACGTCGAGTGAGCCGAAGGCGTGAAACCAGAAACGCAACGCAAGTGAAAGCAAGCAGGCGTGACGTTTCGGTTTTCGCCGGTAACCGTTGAATGATGGCTTTCTGATAGGAAAGGCCGGATTGTTGCAGGAATGCAGCGGTCCGGCCCTTTGCTTATGTTCGCGGTCTATTTGAGATGCTTTTAGCGAGATGCTGATAAGGAGATGCTTGTAACGACACGTCGTTGGCGTGTTCTGGTTAATCGGGTCAATCGTTGCTATGCCGTGTCTTTCTGCGGCCACTGATAATAAGGATAACCGCGAGAATAGCGAGAATAAAACCGGCGACAACCAGCACTCCCACACCGCCGAACAACGCGACGACCAGCCGTGGCTGCGGGCCGAACGCCACCAGAAGCGCGAAGGCCCAGACCGCGATGATGATGACGGTGATCGTGAAGACGCGGGAGAAACGGGCGACTTTCCTCACTCCGGCGATGAGTGTGGCAAATGCGCGGTCGGCTATGGAATCGCTTGGAGTTTCCGGGATGGAGGTGGAAGTTGTTGATGAAGTGGCCGAATCTTGGAAACGTTCGGCGTCGCGCAGGATGGAAAGCTCAAGCAGCTCGATGCTCAGCGCCAGGGCGACGATGACGTTGACCGAACCAAAATAGGCGTGACGTGAACCTTCGGGGAACTGATTGCCGGCCACGCAGATGGCCAGACTGTAGATATAGGCGCCGGTGGCTCCCAGAGAAATCAACGAATTGACGTCGGGCATATGGCGTTTCAGCGCGTGCCAGCCCTCCCGGTGGATTGGCGATCCGCAATAGAACATCGCCGGGGTGGTCAGGATGGCCTGTACCCATGGATTGATGAGCCAGCTGGGAATCAGAGAATCGCTGAAACGGCTTAACAGTGAGGGGATGAACACGATGACGGTAAGGACCAGCGCGAGTATCAGCAGGCGTGAGATACGTGAAATCTGAGCCGTGGTCTCATTGGACTGCCCCTTGGCGGCGTTATCGTCGGAAGAAGTGTCGATGCCGGCGTCGGAAACGTCGAGGTTGCGTAGTCCTTGAAGTGCGGCTTCCACCGGTGATGGCGCCGAAGTCGGCGAGCGGAAAAAGAGGAGGATGAGCCACGTTGCCAGCACGGCGAGCACCACTGCCAAACCGCCCATGAATAAGTCGAATCCCACGGTTCCTCCTTGATTACCCTTTCATCATTCCAGCAAGTGGCATCGATATCCATATCGGCGCCATGATTGACACGAGATATACGCACAGCTTCGTGTCTGGATTTCGTCCATGGTGTCCTGTGTAATAGAACATATGTTCGAAAATCCTGTAGTGGCAATCGTGATGGTCATCCTCGCAGCGGCGCTGGGGTTGGTGGCCGGCTTCGTGCTGGGCAAATCGAAGGGGCAGGAGGCTGCGCGAACCGTCAAAAACACCGATGCCGAAGAGGCGCAGGCGCAAAACGAAGAGCTTCGCCATCAGGTCGGCGAGCTCACTACGCAAGCCGCACAATATCGCGCTCAGTGCGACGGGTTGAACCAGCAGCTGGCGTTCGTCAAATCCCAGTTGGCACAAGCCCAGCAGGCCGAGCAGCTTCGTGTGCAGCGCCAGCAGGAGCAGGAGCGTGAGGCGGCCGAGCGCAAGCGGCAGGAGCAGGCCAAGGCGATGGCCGAACAGAGCAAGGTGCTTTCGGCACTCGCGCCTGTTCAGAAGAACCTCGATGCCTTGCAGCAGAAGGTCACCCAGATCGAGGAAGGTCGCAAGCATGAGATGGGTGCTTTGGGCCAGCAGCTCAAGGGGTTGAACGACCAGCAGACCCGTTTGGACAAGGAGACCAGTTCGCTTTCCGCGGCGTTGCGTAATAATAAGGTGCGCGGCGCGTGGGGCGAGGCGCAGCTGCGCAACATCGTGGAGTCTGCAGGGCTCTTGGAGCATGTCGATTTTGATACGCAGGTGGTCGTCACCGATCCTGAAGGCCGTGTGCAACGGCCGGACATGGTAGTGTATCTTCCCGGCGGCAAGACGATTCCCATCGATGCCAAGGCACCGTATTCCGATTACCAGCGTGCCTGCGAGATTCCCGACACCGCTTTCGACGACGAGCTCAAACGCCGCGACGAATTGCTGGCCGCTCATGCCAAGGCGTTGCGTGAGCATGTCAAGACCTTGGGAGACAAGGCCTATTGGAACGCTTTCGACACCACTCCGGATTTCGTGATTGCCTTCATCCCCAACGATGCCCTGCTCGAGGCGGCGTTGAAGGTCGACCCGACACTGATGGACGATGCTTTCGCGCGTAAGGTCGCACTGACCTCGCCGGTCACGTTGTGGGCCGTTTTGAAGTCGGTCGCCTTCGCTTGGCAGCAGCAGAGCCTGACCGATGACGCCAAGATGCTCTTCGACCTTTCGCGTGAGCTGTATGAGCGGTTCGCGGTTCTTGGCGACAAAGCCAACAAGCTCGGCCATTCGATCACCCGCACGGTTTCGGCCTACAATGCCTTCGCCTCGTCGCTGGAATCGCGGGTGTTGGTCACCGCGCGTAAAATGCAGAAGATTGATTCGAGCAAGGTCATCGACCCGGTCGATATGGTCGATTCCGAGAAGACCGACGTCCGCGAGCTGACCGCGCCCGAGCTGAATCTGGAGTCGGAGGAGCAACAATGAGTGCCGAGCAAGCCGAGGCCAAAGCTGAAAGCAAGGGCGGAGATGAAGCACAAGGCAAGGGCGAGTTGCAGTCGCTTTTGCAAGTAGCGGTCGAGAAGAAGCCGTTCAGCGAGCTGTTCGATGTAAGCCTTGACCATCGTGGTGCCGAGCTGATTGGCGACATCTTGCTCAATACGCTCGAGAACCGTGGTTTTGCGCTTGACGATTTCGATGCGGTCGGTGCGTTGACCGCTGCCGCCGTGCCGATGGTGACCGCCGTGATGCATGCGGCTCATGCCCGTGGGCGCGAACTCAGTGGTTTCGTCATGGATTTCGTCTATCCGTCAATTAAGGGGCCGTCAATCTTAGGCAAACGCGTGGTACTGCTGGATTCCTGGCTCTCCGAAAAATCGTATGTGCAGACGTCTTCGCTGGTCACTTTGCGTAACGGCAATGAGCTGAGCCTCGATTTCAGCGTCGTGGAACATGAAGGCGCGCAAGTGGCCGCCATCGCCTCATTAATCGGTGGCGTCAGCGGCGATGCCGCTGCAAGCAGTATCAAAGTCATCAACCCCATTTCCGGTGAGGAACGCAATCTGCCATTTGTCACAGCTTTCGATGAAGACGAGTTGCGTGGTGACGCAACTGCAGCGCCGAAAGCCCGCTGAATATGTGCAGACCGAATCTCAATACGGTGGTTCGCTTAGGGGACAGCGGCCTACCTCATTCCGATGATGTTGAATGTCTCGAATTCCCTGGGAATGTGGATTTGAAACATGTGCATTTTAGAGAGATCAAGTATTTGAAATCAATTGGTAACGCATTTCTGATTGGCGCTGGCGTTGCTGCGCCAATCGAAGGGAGTATTGACTGATTATGCGTGAGCCCAATCCTGTAACTGCGGCGGCCCGGGCTTCCGGTGAACCGGTTTTCCGTGAGATCGGCGTCGGTCCATGGGCCGAAACCCACCCGAATGAACCACGCCCCGACGATCCGCGGTCTCCCAATTTTGACGCGCGCTACGATTCGGAGCTGCTCGGCAACGGCGACCGCCGCAATGTGCTCGACCGGTTCCGCTACTGGTCGGTCGAAGCCATCAAGGCCGACCTCGACGAGCAGGGGCGGCATGGTTTCGATGTGGCCGTCGAAAATTGGACGCATGATTTCAACATCGGCTCGATGGTGCGCACGGCCAACGCCTTCGCCGCCCGCAAGGTCCATATTGTTGGCCCCCACAAGTGGAACCGCAAAGGCGCGCTGATGACCGAGCTCTACCAGCACGTCGATCATCATCCCTCGATTGAGGAGCTGGTGGCGAGCTGGAAGCAGGAAATCGCAGAGGAAATCAAACAGGCGCAAGCCGACGAAGCCAAGGCCGAATTCCGTGTGGACAAGGCCCGCTACCACCGCATCGCCGAGGAAGCCAAAGCCTCCCGCATCATCGCGCTCGACATCATTCCCGGCGCCGTGCCCATCGAAACCTACCGTTTCCCGAACCGCTGCCTGATGCTCTTCGGTGCCGAAGGACCAGGCCTTTCCCAAAAAGCGCTGGAACTGGCCGATGACGTGGTCTACATCTCCCAGTTCGGTTCGGTGCGCTCGATCAATGCCGGCGCCGCCGCCGCTGTCTCGATGCACTGCTGGATTTCCCAGCATTTGACCAGATAAGGTCGTCAACCACGCAGTCTCTAGTGGTGGATAGCCAACGAACCTCTTTTCGTTTCTGTGCATAAATCTGTGCACGATTCGGGCGCTCAACCCTTGACACGCCTCAAATGTGGATAACCCCTACCATTCGACCACACTACCCGTTTTGGCTTGTGTTAAGGTAGGCAAAGCGCGTGTAATTGATGTATGAACGGAACATACGAAAATCCGGTGATAGACCCGAGAATTCACCAACGTCATCCAGACATAACAGATGACGATGTGAGACATGCGTGGCATTTTCGGTTCTTATCTGGTCCCAGAAGAAAGCAGACGAGGCAATGGGCTTCGATAGGTTTTGACAGCAAGGGTAGATTATTGGAAATGGTGTCGACGGATAAAAGTGGTGAGTTGCTTATTTTCCATGCCATGACCCCGCCTTCGAAGCGTACAATGATAGAAGTAGGAGCTTAAGATTTTAAGGATTGTTAAAAGGAGGTATTAATGGACAGCGAAGAAATTGAGAAGAAATTTGGCTATACGCCTGAACAATTAGATGAGATGGCCGCTGAGTATGAAAGCGGAGAATGGGAGGGGCCGCTTGATTATGTAGTGCAGTTGCGGCCCATTACTCCTGAAATGCGTAAGAAGATTGACGAAATTTGGGCTGGATATAAGCGTGAGGATGCTGAGAAATCCACAAAAGCGAACACTGGCCGTAAATTAGCTGCGGCGTATCGCTGAGATACTTATAAATGAAGAGAAGTCGAATAATAGCCTGGGTTTACCCTGAATTGTCCCTGAACATACCCTGAATCATCCCCGAGGTCGATGCTGACCGCACCGCGTACATGATACCTTTGAAATCATGATAGAGATAACCAATCTGAGTAAAAGGTTCGGCTCCAAAACCGCGCTCGACGGTGTCAGCTTCACCGCGCCCGATGGCAAGGTGACCGGGTTCCTCGGCCCGAACGGTGCAGGCAAATCAACGACGATGCGTGCGGCGCTGGGGCTGATTTCGTCCGATTCTGGACGTGTGCTGGTCGACGGTGGCGACTTCCGCAAGTCACGTGCCCCGATGACGAGCGTCGGCGCCGTGCTCGACGCCAAATCCGCCCATAAGAACCGTTCAGCATACAATCATCTGCTTTCCTTGGCACTTACCAACGGCATCTCCAAGCGCCGTGTCGACGAGGTCATCGATATGACCGGTCTGGAAAGCGTCAAGAAACGCAAGGCCGGCGGCTTCTCGCTGGGCATGAGCCAGAGGCTTTCCATCGCGGCGGCACTGCTGGGCGACCCGCACAACCTCGTGCTCGACGAGCCGGTCAATGGCCTCGATCCCGAAGGCGTGAAATGGGTGCGTGAGCTCTGCAAGTTCTATGCGAGTCAAGGTCGGGCGGTGTTGCTGAGCTCCCACCTGATGAGCGAGGTCGCGCTGACCGCCGACAATTTGGTCATCATCGGGCAAGGCAAGGTGCTGGAGACGACGACGGTCAACGATTTCGTCACCGAGCACTCCGGCCATTCGATTCGCGTAGTCACCCCGGAACCTCAAAAGTTGCAGGCCATTTTCGCTTCTGCTCCCGAAGTTCAGGTCCGCATCGAGCAACGTATGACTTCCGACCCGCGCGAAGGCGAGGTCTTCCGCATCAACGGGGCCGACCTTAAGTCCGCCGCGCAGGTGTTCGCCCAAGCGCAATTGATTACCTACGAGCTTGTCGAGGAAAAAGTCTCGCTCGAAGATGCCTACATGGCGCTCACCCATTCGCAGGTGCAATACGCCGCCAAGGAGTTGCCTGGCGAGCGGCCGATTGAATACGTGCCGCAGGGCACGGCCGGTGCCGGTGCCAGAAATGCCGGAAATGCCGGAAACGCAGGGAATATGCAGATGAACAATATGCAGGTCAACGGGGGAGAGCAGGCACGATGAACGAGACCAATACCATGAATCCGAACATATCTTCAGCTTCTCAGGCCGGTGGAGCACGCTACGCCGTCAACCGCAGCATGTCGCGCGCCCGTCTGAGCTTCCTCGGCAGCGTCCGTTCAGAGCTGGTGAAGCTGCGCAGCGTCGCCTCGACGTGGTGGCTTTCGGCGCTCGCCTGCATCATTGGGGTCGGCATCTCGGCGATACTGGCTGTGAGCGTCAAACAGGAAGCCTGTTATGACGCGAAAGGCAAACTGCTGGCGACGCCTGCCCCGATTCCGCGTTCCGTCGTGTTCAGCTGTATCGCGCAGAGCCTCGCCATCTCGATTGTGCTCATCGGTGTGGTCGCCATCCTTGCGGTGACCAGCGAATACGCCACTTCCTCGATTCAGATGGCCTTGGTCGTCAATCCACGTCGCTGGATGTTCATGAATGCGAAGGCCGTGGCAGTCGCGATCCATACGTTTGTGCTCTCCTTGGTGATGTTGCTCATTTCCTGGGGTGTGGTTGCGGCGATACTTGCCGGCAACAAGCAGACTCCGCTGGGCAGCAAGGAGCATTGGCTGCCGATTATCGTCATTCTTGGCGGTGCGGCGATGATCACACTGGTCTCCGAATTCTCGCTGGGACTGGGTGCCATCATCCGTTCGACCGCCGGTGGCGTGGTGGCGCTGGTGGCGGTGTACACGATGGCGACTTCGGTGTTCGGCCTGATCTTCAGCTTGTCGAAGCACATGCAGTGGGCCTATTGGTGCTCGCAGCTGATGCCGTCGAGTCTGGTGAACAGTTTCCTGTCCGGCCAGCCTGCCGAAGTCGAGGCCGGAATGTTGCCCAAGGGCTGGTCGGTTCCCGGCTGGTGGCAGAGCGGACTGATCATGCTCGGTTGGGCTGTCGTCTTCTACCTCATCGGCGCGTTCGTCGTCCGCCGACGTGATGTGAAGTAAGCTCATCGTTTTGTCCGAACCGTCAGATTCATTGGAAGTCCTGTATGCTGCCATTCGCGGCGTGCGGGATTTTCAATTTGTAGATCTCCCAAGTCTTATGACACCACGACCTTGGGGAGCAAGAAGACAATCCTGCGAGAAAACATATACTTTTTACTGCGAAAACGTACGCTTCCTAGCAGGAATGCCCGGTTTCCAGCAGGAATGTCCGGTTAGGATTTTGGTAACCGGAGGTTCCGTGCCGCCGTCTTGAATATGTGTTCCTATCTTTTGTCTCAACCAAACGAATTTTGATACTCGGTTACTGTGCCTAGATAAACCGTGTGTTTTTGTCGTTTTCAAACATAAAATGGAAGCATATTGAGTGACGTTGAGAATCGGTTAGAGATAGGGAAGAACTATGAGATTCTGCGACCAGTGTGGTGCGAGGATGGATGATGGCGCCGTCGCATGTCCCAACTGTGGTGCCGTGCCTGTGTCCGCAACGTCCGGTTCGTCTCAACCTGTCGGTGCTGTGCCGCCGTCGCCGTCGCTGGCTTCTGTTCCGCCGCAGGCTTCGGGCGCGTCTTATGCGTCTTTGACCAATGCGGAGGCGGGTAATCCAAGCTATCCTCCTGTCTTGTCCGGTTCTTCCGAAACGTTTGGCCTTGCCGCCGGTGGTTTGGCGTCGCCGAACCAGCCGGTTGCGAAGGTTTCCCATTCCAAGCGCAACATCGTTATCGCGATTGTCGCTGCCGTGGTGGTGGTCGTGTTGGTGCTTGCCTCGGTCCTGTTCATTCGCTCGCGCTCGAATTCAGGTGCCGCCCATTCATCGGACGCATCTTCGGCAGTAAATACGCCGACCAAGCCGTTGTCCCAAGCGCAATATCCGGCCGGCGAATGGGCTCTGCGCGCGAAACTCAAAGACGCGAGCTGGAAGACGCTGTCGGTCAATGTGGATGAGCAGGGCGATATCGCGCTCCTCGCGTCCGGAGTGAAGGTATTTTCCGGCAAGTTGAGCAAGGAAGCGACTAACGGTGGTAACGATAGCGTCGAATACACCGTCAAGAATCTCGCCGTATCGCGTCCACAGCCGCATTTCCTCGGCGATCCCTTTGACAGCTATCTGAGCGACAAGGAAATCGCCGCGTCGGATGTCACCATCGATGTGCCTAAGAAGGGAACGACGGGGGACTGGTATCTGGCGATTCAGGAATCCAATGGCGTGCAGTGCGAGTTTGGTATGACGGTGAAGGACGATCATAAGTTCACCATGGGGTGGAGCTACGGCTGGAACTCTACAGATGCGGACGACGACGAAGATAGTGACGACGATTACGATGACGATTACGACGACGATTACGACGACGATTCCGAAGAAGACGACGCTTATCTTGACGGCGACGAGGATGGCTCGGTTGAGCAGAGTTCTGTCAAGCAGGTAAAAGACCAGATGCCCGATTTCGACGAAACGCGAACCGGCACGTGGAAACCGGTGAAAAGCGATACCCCTGGCCAAAAGGCGTACTTGGTGTCGATGGATGACGGTGGGCTTTTCGATAAAGTGTCCGGACAGCATCCATCCGACATTCAGTACACGTTTGAGGTTCCAAGCAACCATTAAGCCGTTGCCTACCGGGCGGTGGCGGCGGTTTGCTGGTCGTCCGTTTGAACGGCGAGACGTAATTGAGTCTGACCAAAACATATAGACGGACAATGAAAAGAGAAAAGGGAAAGCCATGAAATTCTGTGAGCATTGCGGGGCGCGGATTGATGACGGTGTCCGGTTCTGTGCCAATTGCGGCGCACCGGCACCCCAGACAGTGCCACTGCAGCAGCCGTCGGCCATGCCTCCCATGCCGTCGACGACGCAAGCCCCACCAGCCTCTCAGCCCGTCATGGCGGGGTTCGCTCCTGACACGCTTGGCGCGGCGGAATCCAAATCTGCCGCTCCTGGTATGGGCCTTCCTCCTACGGGAGCTTCTGCCCAGACGTCTGTTCAGGGCAAACACCGCAACCTCATCATCGTGGCGATTGCTGCGGTGGCAGTGGTGGTCATCGCCCTTGGCGCGTTCTTCCTGACCCGTCCGACGGCCAAAAGCGGGGTGAACGACAGCGCTGCGCAATCCGAATATCCGGTCGGGCAATGGTCCCTTCATATGAAAACGAGGGGGGCGGATATCACGCTTATCGCCGTCTCCGTCGGCAAGGACGGCAAAGCCTCGTTGCATACGTCGGTCGGTACCGGATCCATCGATATCATCGACGGCAAGCTGGGCAAGCCTGATTTCGCCGGCGGCAGCGCCACCTACCATGTTGGCGATCTGAAGTTTCCCCACGCCAAGCAGCCCAACCTCTTTTCCGATAACAACGAAAAGGTGGTCCAACCCTCATCCATTACTTTGACAATGCCTAGAAAGGGGATTGTGGGCGATTGGCGCGTAGTCGTCAGGAATGCTGGTGCCAAGTCGTCTGGCCCCCATGAGTTCACGATGAAAGTGGGCGCTGACCATTCTTTGGTGTTCGGTTGGAAAGGCGGCTATGGCGTTTACAACAGCGGTGTGCGCAGTGGCGTGTGGTCGACGAAAAAGTCTGATGACAAGAGCAAGCAACGTTTTGGCGTCGAGATGGAATCCGGCAATCTGATGGATGACGAATATGGTTCCGACGATGATGATGCTGGCGATGAAGCCGATATGCAAGGCAAGATGGAATTCTATCTAGAAGCCCCACAATACTAGACAGTTGAATGCATTGCCAGAACTCGTAATGCGTGACCGTCTATGGCGATATCATAGGGTTGCGTGCGCTTTCCCGACAGAATCATCTTTGTTCCTAGATGGATTGCCTGATTGATGGCAATCACGAAAAGCATATTAGGCGTCGCCAGGTTTGGTGGGCGGCATTGGCACCCGCATCACGTCACCTGAACGTCACAGACGACTCATACAATTGAGATTATGCCTACTTTCACAAGAGATACAGTCGAGCATCTGGGGCAATTGGCCCAAATTGCGCTCACCGACGAGGAAGCGACCCGCATGCAAGGCGAGTTGAACGTCATCGCCGATTCTATCAACAAGGTGCAGGAAGTCGCGTCCGACGACGTCGAACCTACTGCCAACCCGGTTCCGCTCGAGGCGTATCTGCGCCCCGACGTCCCTGAAAAGCCGTTGAGCCGCGAGGACGCGCTCGCCGGAGCCCCAGCCACGGAGAACGGTATGTTCGTCGCGCCGCGCATTCTCGGAGGTGAAGCCTGATGGCCGAAGCAAATGAATTGGTGAAGCTCACCGCCGCCCAGATGGCGGAGAAGATTCGCAACAAGGAAGTCTCCAGCCGCGAGCTGGTCGACGCCGAGCTCAACGTCATCGACGCGGCCGAGCCGGATATCCATGCGTTCCTGCACGTTTCCGCCGACGAGGCGCGTGCCCAGGCCGACGCCTTCGATAAGAAGAATGCCGCGGGCGACACCGAGGGCCTGCCGGAGCTCGCCGGTGTGCCGATCGCTATCAAGGACATGATCGTTACCAAGGGTATCGAAACGACCGCCGCTTCGAAGATTCTCGAAGGCTGGATTCCGCCCTACGACGCCACGGTCATCACCAAGCTCAAGGCCGCTGGCATGCCGCTTCTGGGCAAGACCAACCTCGATGAGTTCGCCCAGGGTTCCTCCACGGAGCACTCCGCGTTCGGCCCGACCCACAATCCTTGGGACACCTCCCGCGTCCCCGGTGGCTCCGGCGGCGGTTCCGCTTCCGCGGTCGCCGCGTTCGAGGCCCCGCTCGCGCTCGGCACGGATACCGGCGGCTCGATCCGCCAGCCCGGCAGCCTGACCGGCACGGTCGGCGTCAAGCCTACCTATGGCGGCGTCTCCCGTTTCGGCGCAATCGCCATGGCGAGCTCGCTCGACCAGATCGGCCCCGTCTCTCGCAACGTGCTCGATTCCGCGCTGCTGCAGGAGATCATCGGTGGCCACGACGTGCGTGATTCCACGTCCATCCCGATGGGTGTTCCGCCAATCGTCAAGGCCGCTCGCGAAGGCTACAAGCGCGACCTCAAGGGTATGAAGGTCGGCCTCGTGCGTCAACTCGGCGGCGATGGCTATCAGCCCGGCGTCGAGGCCCGATTCAACGAGGGCGTCAAGCTGCTGCAAGACATGGGCGCGGAAGTGGTCGAGGTCGATTGCCCGCACTTCGATTACGCGCTCGCGGCCTACTACATCATCATGCCCTCCGAGGTCAGCTCCAACCTGGCCCGCTACGATGGCATGCGTTACGGTCTGCGCGTGATGCCGCCGGCAGGTGTGCCGCAGACGGCCGCCAACATGATGGCCTATACCCGCGAGGCCGGCTTCGGCGACGAGGTCAAACGCCGTATCATACTCGGTATCTATGCCCTTTCCGCCGGCTACTACGATGCGTGGTACGGCTCGGCGCAGAAGGTCCGCACCCTGATCATCGACGACTTCAACAAGGCGTTCGAGAAGGCCGACGTGCTGGTCGCGCCGACGAGCCCGACTACCGCGTTCAAGTTCGGCGAGAAGATGAACGACCCGCTGACGATGTACATGAGCGATATCGCCACGATTCCGGCGAACATGGCCGGCACCCCCGCGATGAGCATCCCCGCCGGTCTTTCCGACGACGGTCTGCCCGTGGGCTTCCAGTTCATGGCCCCGCAGAAGCACGACGAGCAGATGTACAAGCCCGCCGCCGCGCTTGAGGCGGCCCTCGAGGAGCAGTGGGGCGGCCCGGTCTGGCAGAGCCTCAAGACCCCGTGGCTCAAGAGCGCAAAGTAATCGGACGGCAAGGAGAAACAAATCATGGCTGAAAAATTGATGAAGTATTCCGATGCCGTCAAGGAATTTGACCCGGTATTCGGTCTGGAAACCCACGTCGAGCTGTGCACGCAGACCAAGCTGTTCTGCCCGGCGCACGAGGAGTTCGGCGCGGAGCCGAACACGGAGCTGAGCCCGGTGAGCCTCGGCCTGCCCGGAAGTCTGCCGGTGGTCAACAAGACCGCCGTCGACTTCGCGATCAAGCTGGGTCTGGCGCTGCACTGTGAGATCCACGAGTGGAGCCAGTTCGCCCGCAAGAACTACTTCTACCCGGACATGCCGCGCGACTACCAGATCTCGCAGTTCGACAAGCCGACCAACGGCAACGGCTACCTCGACGTCGAGCTGGACGACGGCAGCACGTTCCGCGTGCCGATCGAGCGTGCACACATCGAGGACGACGCCGGCAAGAACACCCACGTGGGCGGCGCCGACGGCCGTATCGAGGGCGCGGACCACTCGCTGGTCGACTACAACCGCGCCGGCGTCCCGCTGATCGAGATCGTCACCAAGCCCGTCGAGGGCGGCGGCGACCGCGTTCCGGAGATCGCGGACGCCTACATGCGCGCCATCCGCGACATCGTGCGTGCCTTGGGCATTTCCCACGGCCGCATGGAGCAGGGCAATATGCGTGCCGACGTCAACATCTCGTTGCGCAAAAAGGGCACCACCAAGCTCGGCACTCGTTCGGAGACCAAGAACGTCAACACGTTCCGTGGCATCAAGAAGACCTTGCAGTACGAGATTCGCCGTCAGGCGGCCATCCTCGACGAGGGCGGCGAGATTCTGCAGGAGACCCGCCACTGGGACGAGGCCACGCAGACCACCGCTGGCGGCAGGGTAAAGTCCGATGCCAACGATTACCGTTACTTCCCCGATCCCGACCTCGTGATGCTGCACATCACGCAGGAGCACATCGACGAGATCGCCAAGACCATGCCGGAGATGCCGCGCGAGCGTCGTGCCCGCCTGCAGAAGGAATGGAACCTGACCGATCTGCAGATGCGCGACCTGATCAACGCCGACGCGCTCGACCTGGTCGAGGAGACCGTCAAGGACGGTGCCTCGGCTGCCGGCGCCCGCAAGTGGTGGCTCGGAGAGATTTCCCGCGTCGCCAACGAGCGCAGCCTGTCGCTTGAGGAGCTGCCGATCACCCCGGCCGATGTGGCCGAGGTCGAGAAGCTCGTCGCCGCGGGCAAGCTCAACGACAAGCTCGCCAAGCAGACCGTTACCGGCGTTCTGGCCGGCGAAGGCACGCCTGATGAGGTGGTCAAGAAGCACAACTACCAGGTCGTCTCCGACGACGGTGCGCTCGAAAAGGCCGTCGACGACGCGCTTGCCGCCAACCCGGATGTGGCCGAGAAACTCAAGAGCGGCAACATGAAGCCGATGGGCGCCATCATCGGTGCCGTCATGCGCGCCACCCACGGTCAGGCCGACGCCAAGGCCGTGAGCGCTC
The DNA here is from genome assembly GCF_029395515.1 of Bifidobacterium sp. ESL0764. Taxonomy (NCBI): domain Bacteria; kingdom Bacillati; phylum Actinomycetota; class Actinomycetes; order Bifidobacteriales; family Bifidobacteriaceae; genus Bifidobacterium; species Bifidobacterium sp. ESL0764. The sequence goes on along the minus strand of NZ_CP113919.1, from coordinate 2,016,002 downwards.
TGGTCATCAAGAAAATGAAAGGCTGAGCCGCTAAGCGGGGAACCCAGTGGGTTCCCCATAGGCTCAGTGAGCGCGATGTATCGAGCGCGAAGGCAAACCTCTGGTTTGCGTGTGAGTTCCAGCTTGGTGCGTGAGCTTCTTGCAGCCCAAGCCCAGTGGGCTTTTGTAGGCTCGGTGAGCGCGATGTATCGAGCGCGAAGGCAAAATCGCGAGATTCTGCTGGTCTGAACCCGATAAGATCTGCGTTCGGACGATGTTTTATCGTTGTCTGGACGCAGATTTTTTATATGGCGGGTGTAGTGCAATGAAAGATCGGCCAAGATTCGGGTGTCAGACGAAAAGGTCGGGGTTGTGATTCTCTTCCATCCGTCAGACGAATACACTATCCTTATAAGGGTATGTCTCGAGTTCGTTGGAGGGTGAGTGACTATGTCTGAAAACTCCGAAATTCCCGCAGAGGATGCAACGCCGCGTCAGCTGCCGGAACGTATTGTCATACCGGAGATTCGTGGCGAGATGGTGCATCTGCGCCCCGCCACCCTTGACGATCTGCCGAGGCTCGATCAGCTTGAGGTCTATTTCAACGCTTCCGGCGATACCGGCAAAGACAAGCAGTCCGAGCGCGCCGTCGTTCAGGCCTGGGTCAAGCGTTCCGTTGCATGGGTCAACGGCGTTGCCGCATCGGAATCCGGAGTCGGCGATCCCGAGGCCCGGCGCACGATGGCCTGGACCATTCTGACCGATTCGGATCATGACGCTGACGGCAAAATCGATGCTGAGGAGACCGACAACGTCATCGGCATGATTTTCCTGATCGACATCGACGGCTGGGCACGTTCGGCTCGTATCCAGGTGATGCTCGGCAAGGATTACCGTGGCCGCGGCTATTCGCGCGACGCGATGCCGCGCGTGATGACCTACGGGTTTGCCTCCACCCCGGTGGGTTTGGGAATGCACCGTATCTGGGTGGCGGTGCCGGAGAAAAGCACCCGTACCCTCTCGGTCTATCAATCGTTGGGCTTCATCAAGTCCGGCACGTCCCGCGATTCGCTGTGGGACGCCTCGATTGGCAAATATCAGGACCTCATCGTTCTCGACACCCTGGTAGACGAGTATGACCCGATTCATTCGTTGGATGCTTTCGGCATGCATGTCATCGAAGGCAATCCCGGCGTCAAAGAGGCGATGGCCGCCCGCGAGCATTCCATCGAAATCCAGCAGCACAAGAATCGGAAAAACAAAGACGTCGTTTCAAGTCCTGATGCCAGTTGCGGGGAGACCAGCGGAAACCTCGCGGAACAGGGAAACGGTGGAGAAGGCAACGGCCAAAAAGCGAAGCGTAAACATGACGATGCCGGAGTCGTCGAAAGCCAATCTGTGGCTAACGAGGCCTCTGCAGCTGTCGATTCCATATCCGGAGCAGCGGATATGGCAACTGCTCGTGGTGATGATTCCTTATCGGCATCGGCACGGCAAAGCTCAGAGTATCCTGAGCAGAAGCGTAAGAGTGATGATTCCGATGAAACGTCATGGCCGTTTTCCGCCACGCAAAGCAAGAAATCGAAAAAGGCCTGGTGGCGTAGTCTTGGTCACGGCACTCAGAAAAAAGGCGACGTCGACAAGACGTCCGTTTCGAAAAACGACAAATCAGGAGGTAGCGTTCAGTGAGCGCTGAAGATCTCGACGATTACGAGATGAACGCCGAGCTGGCACTTTACAAGGAGTACCGCGACGTCATCAAGCTGTTCACGTACGTCGTGGAGACGGAGCGGCGCTTCTACTTGGCCAACAAGGTCGATTTCAACGTGCGTTCCGCCGGGCAGGATGTCTATTTCGACGTGCAGCTTACGGATGCGTGGGTCTGGGATGTCTACCGCTCGTCGCGCTTCGTCAAGAACGTGCGGATTGTGACGTTCAAGGATGTCAACGTAGAGGAAGTGCAGAAGTCCGACATCGATATTCCCGATTCTCTGGCTTGATTGTTTGTTGCTTATGACGGTCTGGGAGGGAAACATATTTCCCTTGGGACGCTCCGGGCTGAACCGTTAAGCGAAAAGCCCTGTGGGCTTTTCGTAGGTGAAGTGAGCGCGATGTATCGAGCGCGAAGGCAAAATTTCCAATTTTGCTCAGGCCAAGTCTTTACGGTCGAGCAACGCATATCTCCGGCTCCCAGACCTCAACCTTAGAATCTTTTCGGAGAGCAATTGTTTCGATGTCGAAGTTCTGAGGCACTTTTAAGCGGATAAAAAATAAGCTGTTATAGACTTGACTCGCTGTGGATAGCTGATTGTTGGAGGTGGGCGGAAAGATATGCCTTGTTCGGGCGTAAGACACGGCCGAGCGGCCAAGGAGCGTCCCGAATAAGGTATATCTTTTCACCCACCGTGAGTTGTATCACTGATCAGTGGTGCGAGTTTTCAGCGAACATGCAGATGGTTCGTGTATGTTTTTAGACATTGGTTGGGCTGGTTTGTGCTTTCGTGTAGGCTGGTGATGATTTGCGTATGAGGCGTATTGGCTTCAAAATAAGGATTTTTTTGGGAGGCTGTTGTGGCTGAGGATGCTGGCAAGAAGTCTGTGGTGATTATCGGTGGCGGGCCTGCGGGTCTGACGGCGGCTTGGGAACTGCTCAAGGACGGCGGCGCCGACAAGTTTGATGTGACCGTTTTGGAAGCGACGCGCGAGTTCGGCGGTATTTCGCGCACGGTGAAGCACAACGGCAACCGCATGGATATCGGCGGGCACCGTTTCTTCTCGAAGGACGACCGCGTGATGGACTGGTGGAAGAACATCATGCCGTTGCAGGGTGCGCCTTCGTATGACGACAAGAAGCTCGGCCGTCACCACGACCTCGAGCCCGGCGGCCCGGATCCGGAGAAGACCGATGTCGTGATGCTCAAGCGTCACCGTGTCTCGCGTATCTTCTGGAACCAGCACTTCCTGGACTATCCGATTTCGCTTTCCCCGGGCCTGTTCAAGGCGCTGGGCTTGAAGCTGACGCTGAAGGCCGGATTCAGCTATCTCTGGAGCATGATTCACAAGCTGCCGGAAGACAATCTCGAGAACTTCTATATCAATCGTTTCGGCCGTCAGCTCTACTCGATGTTCTTTGAAGGCTACACCACCAAGGTCTGGGGGCGCACACCTTCGCAGATTTCGGCGGACTGGGGCGCCCAGCGCGTGCGCGGCCTGTCCGTGATTACGGTGCTGAAGAACGCCATCGCCAAGATGCGTCCACAGAAGCGCGATTCCAGCCAGGTGGAGACCTCGCTGATCGAGGAGTTCTGGTATCCGAAGCTCGGCCCTGGCCAGCTCTGGGAGATCGTCGAGGGCCAGGTCGTCGACAATGGCGGCAAGGTCATCACCGACGCGAACGTGGTCGAATTCAAGCAGAAGGCTGACGGTTCCATCGCCAGCGTGGTCTACGTCGACGACAAGGGCGCACGCACCGAGCTCAAGGCGGACGATTTCATCTCGTCCATGCCCGTCAAGGACTTGGTCAACGCCATCGACAGGGCCGCGAAAGAGGACGAAGCCGCAAACGCCGGCGATAGTTCGAACGCTGCGGATGCCGCTGATACCGCAGCTTCCAAGGAAGTCGCCACAACCGCTGAAGACGTGCCTGCAGATATGAAGCGCATCGCCAACGGCCTGCCGTACCGTGATTTCGTCACCGTCGGCCTCTTGGTTGGTCACCTCCGCCTGAAGAACACGACGGACATGAAAACGCTCGGCAACCCGCCGATCGTGCCGGACTGCTGGATCTACGTGCAGGACCCGGGCTACAAGGTCGGCCGTGTGCAGATCTTCAACAACTGGAGCCCGTATCTGGTCAAGGACGTCGACAACACGGTGTGGGTCGGCCTCGAGTACTTCTGCGAGGAAGGCGACGATTTCTGGAACCTTTCGGACGAAGAAGCCACGAAGTTTGCCATCAAGGAGCTCACCCGTATGCGTGTGATCAACGGCCCCGAGGACGTCTTGGACTCCCACCGCGAGCACGTGAAGAAGGCTTATCCCGCCTACTTCGACACCTACGACGAAATGCCGCAGCTGATCGACTGGCTCGACAAGTTCGGCAACCTCTACTGCGTGGGCCGCAACGGCCAGCACCGCTACAACAACCAGGACCACTCCATGGCCAGCGCGATGGAGGCCGTGGGCAACATCAAGTCCGGCCGCGCCGACAAGAAGAACGTCTGGAGCGTCAATACCGAAAAGTCCTATCATGAGGAAAAATAGCCACTGACTGTTCTGATTTTTCAGAATACCCGGTTTCATGCTTGAGGCGGGCGATCCACAAGGGTCGTTCGCCTTTTGCGTTTTCGTTGTTCCGATTAAGTCAGGCTCATTGGTGCTGGTAAACGGCATCCGGGATTCATTTATGTGCGGTTTTCCTGCACTCAATTGTGTTGGTGCTGGTGAACGGCATCTGCCGTTCCTTCATATGCTGTTTTGCAGCATCAGATTATCTTGTTGCTGGTGAACGGACTTTGGCAGTTTGCCAGGTGCGGTTTTCCGGCAGCAGAGTCATCAGAAAGTAGTGTGAGAATTGGCGTGGATCGTGAGTTCGCCACGCCGAGTGGCGTTGGTCAGGGCACGGTTGTAATCTAAAGAAAAGTTCGAAAACCACATGATGGTAACGAATATTTCATAAGCGGTTTTTAATATATGCCGCATCTTTTTCATTAGTCTTCCGGGCAATGCCGTAGGAAGTCGAGGAAAGGCAACATTATAGTGGCAACTAGCCAGAATATTGAGGATATGAAGCTGCCTGAGCTCAAAGCGCTCGCCAGGCAGATGGGACTACGCGGCACGTCAACGATGCGTAAACCCGAGTTGCTCGCCACCCTTCAAGCTGCAAGAACAGGCGGAGAAGCGCCCGAGGGAGTCACGGTTCGTTCTCCCAAAGCCGCGCCGAAAACGGCTGCGGAAAAGAACGAAAAGCCTGATACCAAACGTAAGCAGGCTTCCGCAAACGATCAGGTGTCCAAGCAACCGGCTTCCGTCAGTGACGCCGATGGTAAGGCCAAAGGCGCTAAGGCAGCTCACGATGAAGCTGCGTCCGACAACGTTGTGACGCACGAATCGGCTGCCCGTGAGAATACACGGTTGAAGAAATCAATTTCGCGGGATGAGCAAGCCGACGAGCAAGAGTCCTCCGAAAAGCATGGTGAGGGCCGGGCATCCCAGCCCAGTGTGTTCGACGATGAAGAGTCGTTGCACCGGCGTAGCAGGTCATTCGTTTCCCACCATCGCGGCGAACGCGAGATGGGCGAGGAAGGCGAGACCCGCACTCATCGTCGGAACTACCGCGCGGAGCAACAGTCCCGTCACGATACCGAATCCAATAAGGTCCGCGATTTGGATGACATTCTTGCCACCTTGCCGGTCGTCGGCAATGACGAAGGGAATGCTGACGACGCCAAAGAGGCGGAGCCGCGCCATGAATTCGTTCGCCGCAACCGTCATAATGACCGTTACAATCACGAAGATCGTGGCAATGATCGCCATCAACGCAGGATGCGTGGGCGCGATCGCAACAACTATGACTATAAGGATCGTGACAATCGTAACGATCGTGGCGGCCGGTACAACAACAATGAAAACATCAGCGAAGAGGACACGCGCGATCATCGCAGCGACTCCAAGGAGGGTCTGGTCCCCGTCGCCGGTATCGTCGATGTTCTCGATTCCTATGCGTTCATCCGTACCTCTGGCTATCTGCCAGGGCCGAACGACGTCTACGTTTCGATGGGCCAGATCCGCAAGTACGGCCTGCGCAAAGGCGACGGCGTGCAGGGCTTCATCCGTGAACCGCGCGAAGGCGAACGCCGCAACCAGCGCCAGAAGTTCGTGCCGCTGCAGTCCATCGAGGCCATCAACGGCATGAGCGTCGAGGATGCGGCCAACCGCGCGCAGTTCTCCAAGCTCACCCCGCTCTATCCGCAGGAACGCCTCAAGCAGGAGACCACGCCAAACAAGATTCTCGGCCGCCTGATCGATCTCGTCGCGCCGATCGGCAAAGGCCAGCGCGGCCTGATCGTCTCCCCGCCGAAGGCAGGCAAGACCATCACCTTGCAGAACATCGCCAACGCGATCGCCACCAACAATCCTGAAGTGCACCTGATGATGGTGCTCGTGGACGAACGCCCCGAGGAAGTCACCGACATGGAGCGCACCGTGCAGGGCGAGGTCATTTCCTCGACCTTCGACCGCCCGGCCTCCGACCACACCACCGTCGCCGAACTCGCCATCGAACGTGCCAAGCGCCTGGTGGAGCTTGGCCAGGATGTGGTGGTGCTGCTCGATTCCATGACCCGTCTCGCCCGTGCCTATAACATCGCGGCCCCGGCTTCCGGCCGTGTGCTTTCCGGCGGTGTCGACGCGCAGGCGCTCTATCCGCCCAAGAAGTTCTTCGGCGCGGCACGCAACATCGAAAACGGCGGTTCCTTGACCATCATCTCTTCGGCACTGGTGGAAACCGGTTCCAAGATGGACGAGGTCATCTTCGAGGAGTTCAAGGGCACCGGCAACATGGAGCTGCGCCTTTCGCGCGATCTGGCCAACAAGCGCCTCTTCCCGGCCGTTGACATCAACGCCTCCGGCACGCGCCGCGAGGAGCTCATCACCCCCAACGACGAGCTCGCGGTCATCTACCGCCTGCGTCGTCTGCTTGGCGGCCTCGAGCCGGAGCAGGCCTACCAGACCATCGTGCCAAGGCTGAAGAAGACGGCGACGAACCGTGACTTCCTGCAGGCCATCATCAAGCAGAACAGCGGCAACAACTGATTCGGTTTGTACCGTGCTATAGGGGACTTCCTGTTGGAGGTCCCCTTTTGCTGTCTGGCGTCACATTTGCAATGGTTGCATGGTTTGGTTGCGTTGGTGACGTTGCGGCCACGTTTTGCGCACGAACGCAATGATGGAAGTGGAGCTCGTGTCGTATGGTAAGGGATATGACTTTCAATACCGCAGACGACACCGCAGATGACACCGCAGATAGCACCCAGGCTGCCGGCCAATGGCGCGATACCACCATCGACGACGCGCAGGAGCGGACCAACCCGCAAACCGCCCAGGCCGTCGAACGCATCAAACAGTTGCGCCAGTCCATCGACAATGTGGACACGGCCATCGTCTCGCTGCTTGCGGAACGTTTCAAATACACCGCCGAAGTCGGGGTGTTGAAGGCCAAGGCCGGGTTCGCCCCGGAGGATCGGGAACGCGAAAGTCGGCAGGCCGGGCGTCTCAAAAAGGTCGCTCTCGACGCCGGGCTCGATCCGAGCATCGAGGAAAACTACCGTGAGTTCGTAGTCACCGAAGCCAAAAAACGCCACCAACGCATCGCCGAAGCCGGCGGAGACCCCGGTGTGCTCGACGTCTACGCGTGAATTTGATGACTGTGATTAATAGCGTCGCAGCAAGGCGTCGCAGCAAGCAGGCAGCCGACGGTTCATCGACGGCTTACCAGCGGTTCATCGGTGGTTCATCGGCGGGCTTACCATCGGCTTACCAGCAGCTCAGGAACCTGACCGGAATCAAGCTGATTGACGTTTGACGACCCATACGTTCTGCGGGCCGAGTTCCGCATCGTCTTCGTCCGGTGTTCCGCTGTTTTCGCGCTGGCGGTCATGTCGTCTCGCGTCAATCGCATCTTTGATTTCAGCAACATATTCCGACATATCGTGGTCGAAATCGACTGTGGTCAATGACGGCTCGAAATATTGGCCCATCGATAGATTATCGACGCCGATCACCTTGACGTCTTTAGGCACTTCAATGCCTGTTTCCTTGCAGCATGCCAAAACAGCGGCCGCGCAATCGTCATTGAAACAGCAAATGGCGTCGCTTCGTTTTTCTGTTGCAACTTTGAGCGCCTTATGCACGGAATCGAAATCGGTCAAATCGATTTCGAGATTGCATGTCAGCTTTTGTCCGGATTGCGCAAGCGCGTCCTCGACACCACGGATTCGGAAAGCCCGCAAGCCGAAGCCGAGAGGGTCGTTGGCCCCGATATAGCCGATTCGTTTGCAGCCGAGTGAAGTAATGTATTTGCCTTGGGTGGCTCCCAGATTGTATTGGAACCGCGAAAAAACAGGCATTGGTTGCTGATCGATGTCAGGTGACCAGAATTCGACGATTGGTATTCCCTGATTCTTCAAAAGCCTGCGATCATCATCCGAAAGTTCGAAAAACGGAACGACCACACCGGGGGTCATGTCGGAAAGCAATTGCCGCAAAGGCGTTGTCGTGCCTGCGGAACGCGAAAACACGCAGGACAGTCCCGCGTTGGTAAGTTGCTTGCTCAGCGCATTCCACATGCTGTCGGCTCGTCCGGACGGCATCCAGCCGGGGGCGAGACAGAGAACGGTGCTGCCATGGCCGTTACGCAGGGTCCTCGCCTCGGCGGATGGCACGAATCCCAGTTTTTTCGCAGCCTGCAAAACGCGTTGGCGAGTACGCTCGGGAATCGAACCCGCCTTTTCGTTCATCACCATGCTTACGGTCGTACGTGACACGCCGGCTTCCTTGGCCACGTCGGCGCTTGTTGTCTTATGAATATGCAATTCCCGTCCAACCCTCACATCGTTATCTCCCGGTCAGTATACCGGAACGCCTGTGCAAATTGCGATTCAATCCGTTGGAAAGCAGTAGTTGCATATGCAGGATTGACAACGTTTTGACAAATGGGAATTTTGGCTTATAGTATCTGGTAACACGTGTTACTGACACGAATTACTAACACGTGTTACTGAAGATTGCCAGTCATACTGGTAAGTGAGACCGAAGGAGATCTAACTTGAGTTCAGATATTCAATCAACTGGAGCAACGTCGCCGGTTGTGAAACATAAAATGAGTGTAACGCGCATTTTGGGTCTGCTGATGCCGACCATCATCGCGCTCTATGGTGTCTATCAGGCCATCAATCAGGTGCTGTTGCCTGCCCAACTTGCTCAAATCTCGCCGTCGGGCAAGGTGCATTATATGGCCATCGCCTCCTTGGTGGAATCGGTGGTCGGTACCATCATTCTGCCTGTTGGCGCGGCGATTTCCGACCGTACTCAGACCAAGCTCGGCAAGCGTACGCCATGGTTGCTCTTCTCGGCGGTGGGTACTTTGATCACCTGCCTGATTATGGCTACCGCAAAATCGATTCCTGTTGTCGTCGTCATGGCAGGTTTCGTATGGTTCTTCGCCAATTGGTATCAGGGCGTCATCTATGCGGTCATCCCCGATCGCATTCCCGAGAATTATCGTGGTATGGCCTCATCCGCCGCAGGCTTGGGGCTCCCCTTCGGTATCCTGATTTTCGTCAATATCGCAGCCCGTACCAGCCGGTTCGTCGGCTATGCCGTTGTGGGCGTCTTCATCGTGGTCACCACGATCCTGTTCTGCGTCTTCGCCCGCGAGGATTCCTCGATTCGTGCGAAGGCCGAAATCCGGGAAGCCGACAAAACCGAAGAGGCGCAAGGCAAACACACCGCGTTCTTCTCCGCGTTCCTGCATCGTGATTTCACTATGGCGTTCCTCTCTCGTTTCTCGTTCTTCTTCGCCAACTTCGCGGTCTCCAATTTCACGTTCTATATTTTGAGCGATTACATCGGCGTGAAGAACCTGCCGAGCGGTAATGTCGCCGCCAACGTCGCGACGGTGTCGACGTTCTCCACCATAGCCCAGATCATCGCGATCATCGTTTTCGGCAAGCTCGCGGATATGCTCGACAGAAGGAAGATGATCGTGGCGCTTTCCTCGATTATCTACATGGTTTCGTTCATCGTTCCGCTGGTTTCCAAGACGTGGATCGGGATGTTGATTTACGCCGTCATCAGCGGCGCGGCTTCCGGTGTCTACTTCGCGGTCGATATCGCCGTGATGTCGCTGGTGCTTCCCAGCAAGGCGGATGAGGGACGAGATCTTGGCATCCTTGCGATTGCGACCTCGGTTCCTGCCGCCGTCGCCCCGCTTGTAGGCTCGACGTTGCTCGATATCTTCGGCACCTACGCTTCCATTTTCATCTTCGGATGTGTCACGGCCCTGTTGGGTGGCCTGTTCGCGTTCATGATCAAGTCGGTGCGCTAACCGGCAATCCGCTTGTGGGCAGACGCAGGTGCTGCCTGAAAAATTTCTGATAACAGAATCTCAATAAAAGGGGTATGTATGCCATACGCAAAAAACAAAGATGTATCACTGTATTACGAATCGTACGGTCCACAAAATGGTCCGTCGCTGATCATGATCGAGGGCTATACCGCACAGATGGTCGGCTGGGAGCGTGGTTTTGTGGAAAACCTCAACGCCGCCGGTATCCGAACCATCCTGATGGACAACCGTGACGTCGGGCTTTCCTCGCAGGTTGCGGGTCCCGATGAAACCGGCAAATGCTATTCGGTTGCCGACATGGCCGATGACGTCGTGGCCGTGGCCGATGCCTGCGGGCTGAAGAAGTTCCATGTTCTCGGTCAGTCGATGGGCGGTATGATCGCCCAGCAACTGCTTGTCTCCCACGCTGACCGCCTCAAATCCGCCAGCATCCTGTTTACGGCTCCGGCCAACCAGCCCCAGTGGATGTCCGAATCGAATTCGTCCGGCGACAGCGAGACCAAAGGCCTTGAAGCGGCGGATTCAAGAGATGAAGCCATTGAGATTTTCATCTCGCGCGAACGCGCCTGCCACGAAGGTTCCGTCTATGGGTTCGACGAGCAGTGGGCCCGTGAGCTCGGTGGCATCACCTACGACCGTTGCTATCGTGTTGACGGCTGGCGCCGGCAGCAGGCGGCGATGTCTGATTTCGCCATTGACGCCGATAAGCTCAAGGCCAGCACGGTTCCGTCCGTAGTGATCCACGGCCGTAATGATCCGTTCTTCAACGACGCCGCCACTTGGTTTATAGCCGACCATTTGAAGAATTCCGAATTGCACGTTTACCCGGGAATGGCGCATGAGATTCCGCGTGCGTTGTGGGGAGAATTCACGACTATCATCGCTCGCACCATCCGCCGTGGAGAACAGTGAACGGTCATTGAGGTCTAAGGCGCGCCGTTAGCAGCTATATCTGTTGCCTGGCGTCCCGATTACGGGTGCCACGATTTCATAATGCATCATTATGAAATCGTGGCACTCTTTTGTTGTCTATCCGATTGAATAGGTGTCTTGAATGGGCGTCCGTATTGGACAGCTTGTAATACTTCTTGCTTTCGATGAGCTGTTTATTCGCCATCTATGGTGGGCCGGTACGATTCGTCTTTGATTGTATGCGTGGTCATCGATGATATTATTACTTTATAATAAGTTTTACGTTTGCTGGCAAGGAGGCTGCTATGGGCAAGAAACACGGTAAGAAACACAGTAAGAAAATCATCAGCGCAAAGAAATTCAAGATCGTCGACAATCTGGACACTGCAGAAAAGCGGCTTGAGGACCGGCTGTTCCTCATGCAGATGGCGATGGACGAATACGACGAGTATCTGGGCGGAACGTTGGAACGTTCGGTTTCGTGGTATCTGATGTGCTCGTGGTACGGGCTTTCGACCATGCAGAGTGCGATTTTGATCGCAAGGCTGGCGACTCTGCTTGACGCTTCGCAGAGCGGGCACAAATGGACGCCGTTCGTCCACGCGCGCCAGGGCAAGCGCGGTTTGGAGATTTACGCCAGGAAAAACAAGTCGAAGCGTGAGAAGGGGCCCGCGTTTGACGTTGCGCATATCCGTATGGTCATGCGTTCGGTGATGACCAAGGAGAAGCTTGAAGCCATCACCGACGAACAGGTGATGCGTTTCGCCCGCACGTTGCAGAGCATCGCCGCGCGCGAGGAAGAGCGCGAGGCAAAGAACGGCCGTAGGGACGATCCCGATTCTCCCGGGGCCGTCGCGTTCGAGGACGCCAAGGAATACGCCGATCCGGACGCGTTGGATGACGTCGATGATATCGATGACGGGATCGGTGATGTCGACAGCTTTGACGATTTTGAGGGCGGACCGTTGGATTCCAAGACCGCCGAGGTCGCCGAGGACGTCGGAGTTCTGGGTGAAACCGGACCGTTGAATGAATCTGCGGCGGCAGAGGGATTATCAAAAAGTGATGACGCTGAAAATCGTGACGATGAAAGTGATGACGCTGAAAGTCATGATGTCCATGGCAAGCACGCTCAAAGCGACGATTCGCTGACGGATATTCCAGAACTCAAGCGGCTCGATCTGGGCAAGGAGAGCTAAAACAGATATAACAACGGGAAATATGCCAAGAGGGGTTGCACTGTGATTAAGCAGTGCAACCCCTCTTAGTATGTTGCTTTCAGCGTTTCAGCCGCAACGCTTCGGTTATTTCTTCTTGGGCTTCTTGGCCGGTGGCTCGCCGAGCTCGGAATCGCTGACCTTGACGATAATCTCGTTGTCCGGACTATCGGCGGAATCTTCGACCGCAACCGTGAGCGGACCAGTGACCTTGCCGGCTTCGGCGATGTCGACGAGGCTCAAGTCGATGGCGGTCTTGCCGGCCTCGTTGGCCGCGTTAAGCGTTGCCTTCAGAATCGGGGTCTTCATCGAGACCTTGGCCTGCGACTTCAAGCCGCGCAGCTCGGCGAGCGCCTTGCCTGCCCAAACGAGCATGTCCGGGTCGGCGTCGCCCGCAGCGGCCTCGTAAGGCTCGGCGGTCGGCCAGGAGGAGGTGTGCACGGAGCCCTCGCCTGCATGCATCCAGTGCCAGACCTCTTCGGTGGCGAACGGCATATACGGCGCGAGCAGACGTGCGAACGCCTCAAGGCCGAGGCCCAGCGTGGTGTGCGCGGACTTTACGGCGGCGGCCGTCGGCGTCTTGCCGGTGGAGTCGGCGGTGCCGTAGGCGCGGTTCTTTACCAACTCGATGTAGTTGTCGCAGAACTGCCAGAAGAAGGTCTCGATGAGTTCGAGTGCCTTGGAGTGCTCGTAGGCGTCCATCGACTTGGTGGCTTCGCGGATCACGGTTGCCAGGCGAGCCATCACCGCGCGGTCCAGCGGTTCGGTGACGTCGGCCGGATCCCAATCGGCGCTTGAGGCCGCGCCAACGTGATGGTTGTCGTCCTCGCGGCCGATGGCCAGCGCGAACTTGGTGGCGTTCAACAGCTTGATGGCCAGACGACGGCCGATCTTCATCTGCCCCTCGTCATAGGTGGCGTCGAGACCCAGCTTGGCGGAAGCGGCCCAATAACGCACCGCGTCGGCACCGTACTTCTCGATCGGCTCCTTGGGAACCACGACGTTGCCCTTGGACTTCGACATCTTCTTGTGGTCGGGGTCGAGAATCCAGCCGGAGAGCGCGGTGTGCGCCCACGGCAGGCAGTGGTTCTCGAGGTGCGCACGGTCCATCGTGGTGAAGAGCCAGGTGCGGATGATGTCCTGACCCTGCGGGCGCAGGTCCATCGGGAAGGTGGCCTTGAACAGGTCCTTGCTCTCCTGATCGGGCTCCTCCCAGTGGGTGACGATCTGCGGGGTCAGCGACGAGGTGGCCCAAGTGTCCATGATGTCCTTTTCGGCCGTGAAGCCGCCGGGCACGTCGCGCTGCTCCTCCGTGAAACCGGAAGGCACGTCGTTGGTCGGGTCGATGGGCAGCTGGTCCTCGTTCGGGGTGATCGGGTGGTCGTAATCCGGCTCGCCGTCGGCCTTGACCGGGTACCACAGCGGGAACGGCACGCCGAAGAAACGCTGGCGGGAAATAAGCCAGTCGCCGTTGAGGCCGTTGACCCAGTTCTCATAACGTACGCGCATGAAATCGGGGTGGAACTCGAGCTCCTTGCCACGCTCCAACAGCTCGGCGCGCAGTTTCATATCGGTGCCGCCGTTCTTCAGGTACCACTGGCGGGAGGTGACGATTTCGAGCGGCTTGTCGCCCTTCTCGTAGAAGTTTGTCATACGCTTGGTGGGCTTCGGCTCGCCGTCGAGGTCACCGGATTCGCGCAGGTGCTCGACGATGATCTTGCGGGCCGTGAAGGTGGTCTTGCCTTCGGTCTCCTCGAAGATGGCCTTGCCGCCTTCATCGGAAATCCAATCCGGCACGCTCATGATGATGCGGCCGTTGCGCTGGATGATCGGGCGGAGCGGAAGGTTCAGATCACGCCACCACTCGATATCGGTCTGGTCGCCGAAGGTGCAGCACATCGCGATGCCGGCGCCCTTGTCCATCTCGGCGGCCGGATGTGCCATAATCGGCACCTTGACCTTGAAGAGCGGGGAGTAGACGTACTGGCCGAAGTACTTCTGATAGCGTTCGTCGTCGGGGTTGGCGATCAGCGCGCCGCAGGCTGCCAGGAGCTCGGGACGGGTGGTCTCGATGTAGATCGGCGTGCCGTCCTCGAAGCGGAACGCGACGCGGTGATAGAAGCCGTCGTATTCGCGGCTCTCCAGCTCGGCCTGCGCCACCGCGGTCTGGAAGGTGACGTCCCAAAGGCTCGGTGCGTCCTTCTGATAGGCCTCGCCGCGCTCGAGATTGCGCAGGAACGCCTTCTGCGCCACGCGCTGCGGGTGCTCGCCGATGGTGTGATAGGTCTGACGCCAGTCGATGGACGTGCCAAGGGAACGCCACAGCGCCTCGAACTGCTTCTCGTCCTGCGCGGTCAGGCGCTCGCACAGCTCCACGAAGTTCTTGCGGCTGATCGGCACCTGGTCGCGGGCCTCGATCTTCTTGCCCTGCGTGCCTTCGAACGGCGGCTTGAAATCAGGATCGTATTTGAGCGACGTGTCGACGCGCACACCGTAGTAGTTCTGCACGCGGCGCTCGGTGGGCAGGCCGTTGTCGTCCCAGCCCATCGGATAGAAGACGTGCTTGCCGCGCATACGCTCGTAGCGGGCGATGACGTCGGTGTGGGTGTAGGAGAAGACGTGGCCCACGTGGAGGCTGCCGGAAACGGTAGGCGGCGGGGTGTCGATGGAATAGACGGACGCACGGTCGGGGGCGCCGTTTCCATCGCGCGGAATCTCGAATTCGTAGGTGCCGTCGTTGTCCCATTCGGCGCGCCATTTGTCTTCCAGGCCGTCGACGCCGACCCGGTCGGGCAGCGGCGAAAGGCTTGCGTGGATAATGCTATTGTCCTGATCAGTCATAACGACCAATTTTAGAAAGCAATGGTGACATAGGGGCCGTGTGGGCTGACATATGAGCTTTAGGCCGGCTATCTCGTCCTCACGTCACGCAACGGCAGGTATTCGTCGGTCATATTTTTGGGGTAACCGGCGATGTTGTCATCGGCGACGACCATGCTGCTTTCGGTGTAGAGCCAGGCGCTGCCGGCATCGGAGCTCACGGCCTTGGCGTAGGCGCGCAGGTTCTGCTGGTAGTCGATGTCGTTGGGTGAGGCGAGCGCGTTGCGGTAATCCTCCTGCGCCTGGCTGCCCTGATAGCCGAACCTGCCGTCGGCGAACGCGCCGAGGTCGTCGGGCCCTTGCATGGCGACGATGGCCATTTTGTAATCACCGTTGGCGACTCGTTGCGCAAGCGTGCTGTCGTCGACCACCTGCATGACAAGATTGAAACGGGTCGTCTTGAACTGCTCGACGATCTGCTGGCCCAGTGTCGCGTATTCGGAAGGTACCAGGAAAGTGATGTCACCGATATAGTTGGGCCCGAAATAGTTGATGTCGTTCTTGCCCTCGTCAAGATTGTGCGGGAACATGACGGAAAGGTCATCGTAGCCCGGTTCGAGAGGGCTGATGGGCCCGTTGAGCACGGAGGCGGCGTTCGGCTGCGCCTTGGTGATTGACTCGTTGTCGAGGATGTAGCGCACGGCCGCGCGCGCACGTTGGTCCGAAAAGATCGAGTCGGCGTTGTTGTTGAGAGCAAGCGTGACCTTGGAGGTTGTCAGTCCTTTGGAGACGTTGTATTTTTTGCTGTTTTGGAAGGGCTTCGGGGAATCCGACGGGCGCAACACGGCAACCTGGATCGTTCCGTCTTTCATGGCTTTGTTCAATGATCCCGCCGAGTCGAAATAACGCATGGTCATCTGCGAGCTGGCCGATTGCTGCTTCCAATAGAGAGGATTACGCGTGAAAACGATGGAATTGCCGGGGTCGAAACTGTGTACGGTGAAGGGCCCGCTGCCGCTGGCCTGTTTGGCATAGTTGACGTTGGAAGTCGAATCATAGACGATTCCGGCCCGCGAGGAAAGCGCGCGCAGAAGTCGCGGATTGGGGGAGGAAAGATTTATCTGCACCGTTGAGGTGTCGGGATTTTTGACGGATTTCAGTCCGGTCAGATCGACGGAGCCCACATAGTCCTTATTGATGACCTGCTGCAGGGAATAGACCACATCGGTGGAATCCAGAGCGTCCCCGTTGGCAAAACGCATATCCGTATTAAGGGTGAACGTATAGTTGAGCCCGTCTTTGGAGACGTCCCAGCTTTTGGCGATGGACGGGACGGGCTTGTTGTTCTCGTCGCGGCCGACGAGGGTTTCGTAGACGTTGCCGATCAGCGCTTGATCGAGTTCTTTGCCCTGCACGGTGCGGATGTCAAGGGATTGCGGCGCGGGCGAGTCGAGGCCTACGGTGACCTCCGAACCGGAATGGAGCAACGTCGCGTCAACGGAACCGTGGCTGAAATGGGCCCAGCCGACACCCGCAAGAGCGAAAAGCACTACCGCAGCACCAAGGAAGGCAAGACCTCTTACTGGTCCGCTTGTTTGCGGCTTACTACGTGACATGACTCCAAAGTTTACTATCCGGTGCTGAATGATTCCTGAAAAAGGTGTGAAGCCTGAAGTGCCGGGATTTTGGGTGGGTGCCGATGCCCCGATACGCTCAACCGAACAGCCCGTCAACCGAACAGCCCTGCGGAAGGGCAGGTGTCGTTGAGCGGGCAGTCGGCGCACGCCGGCTTGCGCGCGTGGCAGGTCGAACGGCCGAAGAGGATGAGACGATGCGAAAGGTTCGTCCATTCCTCCGGTGCGAAATAACCGGTGATCTCCTTTTCGATCTTCACCGGATCGGGGTGTGTGCTGCGCCAGTCGGTGCGCCAGCGCAGGCGGCCGGTCAGGCGCATGACGTGGGTGTCGACGGGGAAGCCGGGGATGCCGAAGGCGTTGCCCAGCACGACGTTCGCCGTTTTGCGGCCGACTCCCGCCAGTTTGGTCAGTTCCTCCATCTTCTGAGGCACGACGCCGTCGTAACGGTCCATCAGCTGGCCGGAAAGGGTGATGATGTGGTCGGCTTTGGCGTGGTAGAAACCGACCGGGTGGATGATGTCTTCGATGACTTCCGGGTTGGCCGCCGCGAGCCGCTCCGGCGTGCCGTAATCCTTGAACAGCGTGGGGGTGACGCTGTTGACGCGCACGTCGGTGGTCTGGGCGCTTAGGACGGTGGCGACCAACAGCTGGAACGGCGTCTTGAAATGTAATGCGCACGCGGGTTCGGGGATGAGCTCGCGCAGGATCTCGTATTCGCCGTGCATGCGCTCGAGGCGTTGTTTCTTCGTTTCCTTTGGCATAGCAGCGATTATAGATGGCTGGGATACCGCACGTGATGCTGATGGTGAATTGTGCAATTTTTGCGCTGCCGGTGTTTGTTAGGTGGCTCAAATCTGGTGTAACGTCAGGCTCGATTCTAGCGCAACGTTGAGGTTCCGCCATTTTGTATCGCTGAGATTGGTTCAGAGGCCTATTTATGTCGTGTGTGATGCGTATGGTGCGAGCCGGAGTTGAGCCGTGATTTGGACAGGGTTTAGACGGAGTTTATCCGTAATTAAGCCGTAATCCTGAATGACGTTTCGGATGTGCCTGCTTGCGCGTTTACGTCAGTCGTTGTCGGTATCGGTGCCTGAAGTGCCTGGAGCTGGTGCGTGGCCATCGGAGACGTCATGGTTATTGTCATCGTCGTCCGGCGGATCGAAACGATAACCGACGTTGCGCACGGTGCCGATCATATGCTCGTACTCGCCGCCGAGTTTGGCGCGCAGGCGGCGGACGTGGACATCGACCGTGCGTGTGCCGCCGTAATAGTCGTAGCCCCACACCTCCTGCAGCAGCTGGGCGCGAGTGAAGACGCGATGCGGATGCGCGACGAGATATTTCAGCAGTTCGAATTCCTTATAGGCCAGATTCACCGGTTCGCCGTTGAGCGTCGCCGTGTAACCCTTGGTGTCCACCACCAGATCGCCGGAACGAATCTGCCCGTCGTCGCTGTAATTGTCGCGTTCCACAGACGTGCGGGCGGTGGCGGGAGCAGCCTGACCGCGCTCGCAGACCAGCCGAAGCCGGCCTTCCACCTCGGCGGGGGAGGCGTTGCTCACTACGACGTCGGCCACGCCCCACTGGATGTTGATGGCGGTAAAACCACCTTCCGTAATAATAGGAATAATCGGAATGGAAAGACCGGATGCGTGGATGAGATTGCACAGCGTCTTGGCGTTGGCCAGATCGTCGCGCGCATCGAGGAACAGAATGGTGTTTTCGGGAAGCTTCACCAGGCTCGCGGCATCCATCGGCAGGACTCGCACGCGGTAGGAAAGCAGGGCGAGACTTGGCAGAACGCTCGCGGGATTGGGGGCCATCGTCATCAATGTCAGATCGGTCATCGAGCCCTCCCTCCCAGGCGCATCCCCGCTTGACTGCCGGCTTTGCCGTTTCGCTCGGACGGTCCCAAGCATAAATCGACATCGAGTGTACGACGTCATTGGGGTTTATGCGATTGTCACCATTGTACCTGTTGGTTGTGGACACTGGCGGCTACCATATTTCTTATAGAAAACCTTGTTGGTTTCGGCATTGTTACGCCGGAGTTCCGCGTTTTGGCAGCGTTCAACGGTTTGGCCGCGAGGTTTTTGTATGACGGTATTCGTGCCTGGTGGCATGAAAAGCGAGCGATACGAGACGGAACGGGGTTACGGATGGCTGCTGCGGCGAATGGCGACGGCAATGATAAGAGGCATTCTCTTTCGATAGGTTCCACCAGGGGAATGGTGGCGCTTGAGGTCGGCGCGTATGTGGTCATTGCTGTTCTGTTGATTGCAGCGTGCTTTGTCGAAGGCCGGATGGAAGTGGCCATCTTTACGGCGGTTGCCGGGGCGCTGGCGATTTTCGTAGGGGTTTCCTGGCCGTTGCACACCAGCGTTTTTGACGCTTTGGTGGGAGCTTTCGGCGGATTCGGCATGATATACGGCACCGAGACATCATTGACGGAGGCGCTGCCGAAAACCGCTGGTATGACAGGGCCGCGTAGGCTGCGCCGCCACGTATCCGCACGTTTCGACGCGATGTCGGGCAGCGAATTGCTGCATTGGTGTACGCTCTGGGCGGGCGCATTGCTGATTGTGCTGGCGGCGTTCGTCATCCTCGGTTTCCTGCATCAGATGCTGCGTCGTGAGCGCACGAATATGGTGCTTTCCCTTTCGCGCGGACTGATGTTCGACGTCGCGATGGCGGGGGCTTCGGGCTGGGTGTTCGCTCCGGCTCTGCTGCGCTATTTCGGCGTCGGCACGTTGGGTGCCTGCAAGCCGTATGTGGTCGCGATTGTCGTGGTGATCGCCGTGGCTCTGCTGGCTGCGTTGTCATGGGCCTCGACCAGGTGGGCGAAGGATTATCGTGCCTCCGGAAGTCCCTTGCCGCGCTTCAAGCTCGAGGCCGGCAATGGGAAGGATGTGCGTAATTTCCGCAGTTATGCGCTGTATTCTCTGGGATTGATGCCGGTGATGTACGGCGGCTTCGTCGTGTTCCTTGCTCTGGTCGCGCTGCTCGTTTTCGTTGGCTGAGAGGTTGCTATCTGTCTGCGTAAAAAGTGCGTTTTAACTGGTCTAATACGCATATTCTTACCGCATCTGTGAATAAAGTGCGTTTTAGCTGGCGTAAAATGCACATTTTTGCCGAGTCTGTGAATAATGTGCGTTTTGTATACGTTTGGATGCGCGTGTTAGTGTGGTAGCCCGATCTTGCGAATGCCTTTGTCGCTTCTCGTGACAACGTGACTGGCTGTCTCTACCAGGCGATGATGCCGAGGTGCTCCAGCAGGGTTTTTAGGCCGATGAGAATGAGGATGATGCCGCCGACGATTTGGGCGGTCTGCTGCCAGCGCACGCCGATGGTGTGGCCGAGGTAGAGGCCGGCGATGGAGAAGGCTCCCGTGATGACGCCGATGATGGCGGCGGCAGCCCAGATGTTGAGTGGCATGAACTGGAAGCTCACGCCGACTGCAAAGGCGTCGATGCTGCATGCCACGGCCAGCGGTGCCATGTGTCGCCAGTCGAATTGCGCGGTTTCCTTGGCATCCTCCTCAGGCTCGCCGAAAGCCTCGCGGATCATGTTGCCGCCGATTAGCACGAGCAATCCGAAGATGATCCAGTGGTCGACCGCCTCGACATAACGGCCGAATAATGAGGCGAAGAAATAGCCAAGAATGGGGAAGAGTGCTTGAAAGCCGCCGAACCACAGTGCGGTTTTGAGTGCGTTGACCGGCCTGACGTGTTTGGTGGCTAATCCCTTGCCGATGGCGATGGCGAAGGCGTCCATGGAGACGGACACCGCGATAAGCAGGATTTCGATAAGCATGGCCTCTGCCTTAGAGAAGTGGGAATTGGCTGGTATATGGCTGGTATATGAAAAGAAGGTGCCGGAATACGCATTCGAATTCCGGCACCTCCATCAAGACGAGATCCTCTGTGGCGAATCACTTCACCGCAGGAGACGTGTCAGCAAGTGAAAACGTTCACTTCTGGGAGGCGGCGAGGCGCTCGCGGGAAGCCTTGATCTGCTTCTCGGCCTCGGCCACGTTGGTCCAGTAATCGCCGGGCTTGACTTCCTTGCCGGGCTCCAGGGCCTTGTACTGCTCGAAGAAGTGCTTGATTTCGGCCTTGTGGTACTCGTTGACGTCGTCGATGTCCTTGATGTCGTCGAAACGCACGTCGGCGGGCACGCACAGCACCTTGTCGTCGCCGCCCTCTTCGTCTTCCATGTGGTAGAGGCCGACGGCGCGGCACTCGATGACGCAGCCGGGGAACACGGAGTTCGGGATCATCACCAGGGCGTCGAGCGGATCGCCGTCTTCGCCCAGGGTGCCCTCGATGTAGCCGTAGTCGTCCGGATAGCCGAAGGAGGTGAAGAGGGTGCGGTCGAGCGTGATGCGGCCGGTCTCCTGGTCCACTTCGTACTTGTTCTTCGATCCACGCGGGATCTCGACGAGAACGTTGAATGTCTCTGCCATGTTTGCTCCTTTTGAACGTCTGTTGAACGTAGTGTTTGTTGCCGAACTCAAGTCTAGCGCAGATACTCGCCGATGCGGTTATCGGTTTTATTTTGCTTTTGACTGCCGGTGGATGGGCTGGGTTTGGCCTATTCCGGTTGGGTCTTCATTCCTGCTTGTTTTCGGTGACGCTGAAAATATAGGCCGGGCGCTCGGCGGGATCGAGGGTGATCTTGTTGTTGCTCGACCAGGTGAAACTGCCGCCGCCGAGTTCGTCGTGGACGTCGAAGGTATGATCACGGGGCAGGCCGAGCAGTGCCGGGTCGAAGTTCACCTCCGAGGTGTGGGCGGCCTTGCCATCGAGGTTGACCACGGCGATGAGGGTGTCGCCAAGGGCCGCAAGAGTTGCGTTTTCGGCTCCGTCGTTTGCGCTGCTGGTCTCGTCGCTGTTCTGCTTATCCGCCAAACCGGTTGTCATCGGCGGGATATGGCGGGCGAAGGCGACGACGTTTGGGTCGCTGGTCCAGAGCATGGTCACATCGTGATAGCTGCGGCAGGCAGGGTGCGCGCGGCGGATGCGGTTGAGGTCGGTGAGCAGCGTAGCGATACCATATTTATCGGCCTCGCTCCAATCGCGCACCTTGATTTCGTATTTCTCGTTGTCGGCTTGCTCTTCGTGGCCTTCCTGCTGCCGGTTCTCCACCAGCTCGTAGCCGTTGTAGATGCCCCAGGAAGGCGAGCCCATTGCGGCTAGGACAGCGCGGACCTTATGACCAACCGGTCCGTTGTCGCGCAGATAGTCGGTGAGGATGTCGGGCGTGGTGGGCCAGAACGTGTTGTGCTGGTAGTAGGCCTCGTCGCTGTTGGTGGTCTGCAGGTATTCGCTCACTTCGTCCTTGGTGTTGCGCCAGGGGAAGTAACTGTGCGACTGGGTGAAACCGGCCAGACTCAGCGCCCGCATGATCGCCGGGCGGGTGAAGGCTTCGGCAAGGAAGAGGATTTCGGGGTGCTTGCGCTGCACCGCCTCGATGACATCCTGCCAGAAACGCACCGGCTTTGTGTGCGGGTTGTCGATGCGGAACATGGTGACGCCCGCTTCGACCCATAGATTCATGATGCGCTCGGTCTCGCGCTCGATGCCGGGCATGTCGATGTTGAAATCGATGGGGTAGATGTCCTGGTATTTCTTCGGCGGGTTCTCGGCGAACGCGATGGTGCCGTCCGGCTTGTGGCGGAACCAGTTCGGATGCTCACGAACCCACGGATGGTCCGGCGAACATTGCAGCGCGAAGTCCAGCGCGATCTCGAGTCCGAGCTTGTGCGCGTGGGTGCAGAACGTCTTGAAATCGTCCATCGTGCCGAGCAGCGGGTCGACCGTATCATGACCGCCGAGCGACGAACCGATGCCGAACGGCGAGCCCGGATCGTCCGGTCCCGCCACCAAGGCGTTGTTGCGGCCTTTGCGGTTGGTGACGCCGATGGGGAAAATCGGCGGCAGATAGACCACATCGAAACCTTCGGCCTTGGCGCGGTCGAGCCCGGACAATGCGGTTTTCAGCGTCCCCTGAGTGATTTCGCCGGTTTGCGGGTCGCGGTTCGCGCCTTCGGAGCGCGGGAAGAACTGGTACCACGCGGTGAAGCTCGATCCGGGGCGTTCGACCCTGAAACGTTGCGGGGCGCTCGCGCTGAGTCCATCCCGCAACGGATTCGAGTGGTGAAGGGCCGAGATGGCCGGATTGTCGGCAGCGGCAAGCCGCTCCTTGATATCCAAGGAATCGTCGGCAAGCAGTTGGGCGGCTTTTTGCAAGGCGTTGCGCTGGGCGTCGTCGAGGTTGCAATCAGTATTCTCCGACCAGCGTGCGAGAAGCTGGGAGCCTGAAATCAAGGCGTTTTCGGCGTCATCGTCGACGTCGACCTTGATGCGCGCGTCGGCCAGCCAGGAGGCGTACGCATCCTCCCAGCCTTCGAGCACGACCGTCCACTCGCCAAGCTGTTGCCGGACTTTGCCGAAGTCCTTGTTCCATGGTTTGAGGTCGCTGGGAATGCCGGCGGCGAGTTCGGCTTTCCATAAATCGAGGCCTGGATTGGTGCAGGTCATGGCGACGCGTTGCCTGACCTCGCCGTGCGGGTCGCGCAGAACCGCGGTGGCTCCGGTATGGCTCCGGCCTTCGATGAAGATTTGCGCCGTCACGGTGAATGCTTCGCCCAGTTCGATGCGAGCCGGGAAGATTCCGCGCTGTTCGCACGGTGTGACCGACATGATGACGATTCGTCCGAATTGGTGAGGTGCGGCAATGGGAATGCTGGGTGTGGCCGGTTCCTTGAATTCCTGGTTTGTGGTGTTGGCTGCCATAATTATTCCCGCCTTATTTTCGCGTCGCTGAATTGTTTTGTATGTCTCATTGTAAAGGCACGTTTGGTGGCTTTTGGCGTTTTTAGACGGAATGATAAAATTTGTGTATAACTATTTTCTTGTATTGCAAAATAGTTGATAACCATGTGGGCAACTTGGTCGAGGATGACCTGAAAACGGCGAAATGTGGATAGTGAAAACTAAGTTATCCACAACACGCCGAGACCCCGATCATTCGACCACAGTGCCTGAAATCGGCACGGAAATCTGAAGAATTATGCAACCATAGCGATATCAGGTTGTGAACGGGAAAGTGAGAAAACGATGAATGACGAAGCGAAATCGGAACAGACTGCCGACGAACGAGGTGAGAAGGATGTGCCGCCTCCTGCCGGGCCCAGCAGTCATACTGCCTCGCCGCGAGCGGGTGAGGCCCCCAACGAGCATGACGTTGTTGCGGCTGAGGGCAGATCGCCGTTTTGGAAGAGGCGTGTGGTGTGGATGGTGGTGGTTGCGTTGGCCGTTGTCGTGGTCGCCGTTGTCGTTGGCGGGATGGTATGGAGCAGGCATGTCAAGGATGAAGCGCTTTCGGGCTGTCGGCAACAAGCGGGGCAGATTCGGCATCTTGCAGGTACGTCTCTTGGCAAGGACGCGATAGAGGCCGGGAAAGTGGGCAAGAAGGATGTCGCCGACGCCAAGACTTGGGAAGCGCTGCAGGGCAGCCAAAAGAAGCTGGCTGGTTTGGTGCGTGAGGGAGTGCCCGCTTGCGACGCAACTTCACGCGTGGCGGCTCAAGGGCAGAAAAGCAAGGCTGCTGCATTACTGAAGTCGATGGAGAAAGCCCGCGCCAATGTTGAAAAGTCGGCGAAGGCGGTATTGGTCAGCAGAGACATAAAAGTTTTGAAGGATACTCAGGACTTATTGAGCGCGAAAGTCGGGCAGGCGAAGCAGCTGTTGGATTCATCGGCGGGCAACGTGGCCGACGATGCGACGCGTACGGCGCTTTCGCAGCGGATTGACGCGGCGAACGGGTTGCTTGGCAGTCACAAGGGCAAGGTCGCCGATTTGCAACAGACTTCACAGGCGTTGGACGATGCGGTCAATGGGGTCAACGCGAGCGTGCAGGCGAAGGCAGAGGCCGATGCGCAGGCTGCTGCGGCTGCTGCGGCGGCTCAGGCTCGGGCGGCGCAGCAACAAGAACGAAACCGGCAGGGGCAAGCGGCTGGTGGTGGCTCGTCTGCGCTAGCGTCGCCGAAACACTATCCGAATGAAGGTGCATGGGATGCATATCAAAAATATCTTGCAGAGCACCCGCCGAAGCCTATATGTACTGATCCCAATAAGTTTTGTCCTATTGGCTGATAAATAAGATTGTGCCGCCGTCCCCGTCTCTTTCTTGGCGGATCGGAACAGGGCCAGCGGCTCCAATAGTTGGAAGAGGGCAAACCGTCCTCTTCCTCAATGATAGCGGAGGGCTATATGAGGATGCAAAGAAAGCAATCCAAGGTTGGAAAATTCCTGGCCTGCGCATTGTCCGGTGCCATGGCTTTGGCGACGTTGCTTCCTGGCACCGCCTATGCGGGCGGTGACGGTGGGTCGGCCGGTGGCGGCGGCGGGGGAAGCATGGCTGTCTCCCAGCAATGGGCCTACAAGGACAACGACGATGGTGGTTTCGGCGGGCATGACATGTCATCCATCACCGCAGCGTTCAAACAGTCAGGTGTGACGATGGGCATCGGCACCGATGTGGCCCATCAGGCATTGGATGAGGCGAATACCAATTGCGCCAACCGGTTCCACGAAGCACATCCCGGGAAGGGTGACGGGGACTGTCGCGTAGTCGGAGTGGGCACCATGACCGGCCTGAGCAAAGAGTTTAGCGGGCAGGTCCACAACCCCAAAAGCGTATGGACCGATAACTGGGCTACTCAGGTTTCCGGCGGAACTTACAGTAATGGTGGCGTTGCGTATAACACTTCGACTCCCTTTGCCGATCAGCCTGATACGTCGGTGAATTCCATAGTGGACAAGTACGCTTCGGATGACGTGTCGATTGTAGTGATCATGCTCAATAGATTCGAGCCGATGATTCCGACCTATGATCTGTCGCTGTCTACCTCGGAACGGGCACCGACCGGTATGGCCGTCGGCGCCAAGAATGCGGCACGGGATACGATTCACGCCAGCAACAATAATTCGCCAATTAAAGAGGATGTAAATGCGGATGTGACCTTGCATTACGAGGGTCAGCCCGACGGGTATGTTCCAGCCGGCCAATCGACGAAGACCGGTGGAATCCACAACAACGGCGATTCCCCCTCGCCTTCGTTCTCGCCCTCTGACCTATCGATGACGCATTGGCAGGAAGGCCGATACTGGTTCGATGTGGATGTCAGCAAACAAGGCAAGATGAGCGCAGCCGCTTCGCACGAGGGGTCTGGCGATTCCGCCGAGCAGTGGGACGTCTCTTCGCTGGCTCCTCCGGCACCGACAAAGAAGGTGCAGAAAGGAACCAGCGTCAATGACATGGCCAATACGACCACAATCGAATCCGATACCGGGCGTGGCGGCTATGAGATGCATTTCAAGGATTCGATTACGCCCAACGGTGTCGATTATGACGTTTCCGATATGGAGGTCACCGATGCCAGTGATGGGTCGGATGTGTCAAGTCAATTCGCGATGAATTGGGACCGGCTTGCGAATGTCGTAACGGCCGATCGTTCCCCGAGTTTGGGCGAACTGCCGCTCAACCATATTTTCAGATTCACCTTCAAAGTGACGGTGCACAATCCGACCACCACTGTGGTCGGAGACCTCGCTGAGGTGTCGTGGAACCGGAATCCTTTTGTCGAAACCGCGCATTTTCAGTTTCCGACGCGCGATCCGGATCCTGACAAGGCATGGACCACTAATCCCAATGAATCCCTTGATGTATCGGATCCAGGCCATACCAATCAGGTGGGCGCGGACGGCAGAACCTTTGTACCGGGCGACAGGGTCTCCAGCGTGGTCAATGGTACGTTGCCCAAAGACTTGGTAGAAGACCTTTCACAGTATTCGTTGAGCGACGACTGGTCGGGTGCATCGCGCTATGTCGACTTCCCCAACGAAAAAGCCAAGGTCTATGTGGACGGTGTCGACCGTACCGGAGATTTCGACATCACTACGACCGGTTCTGTGACAACGGCCAGCGCCAAACGCTCGATTCTCGCCGGTAGCGCTCACCAAGCCAATGACCGTGTGGTCAAACTGGTACTTGACGGCACGTTCAAGTTGGAGACGACGGCCACGGACGCGGTGTCGATGACCAATTCCGGCGAAGAGCAATTCAACGGCCAGGGAGTCGATACGAATACGCCGCCAGTGCTCGTGCGTAGCCCCAACCCTGACAAGGCATGGGTCAAGGACACGCAGGGGGCGTTGAATACCGCCGATAAGACGCATGCCAACAATGTGGCTGCCGACAATAAAACCTACGTGACAGGAGACAATGCAGTAGTGGTCGTCAACGGGACTTTGCCCAAGAATCTCGCCCGAGACCTTGACCGATATGTCCTGAGCGATGATTGGTCGCAGGCGGCACAATACGTTGATTTTCCGGCCGGCAAAGCCAAGGTCTATGTCGATGGTGTCGATCGCAGCGACGATTTCAGCATTGGGGTCAGCGATCATGTCACCACGGCCGAGGCCAAACCGGCGATACTGAGCGGCAGCGGCAAACAGCTTAAAGACCGCAAGGTGAAGCTGGTGCTGAACGGAACGATGCTCAAAGACGTGGACGCGCATACCACGGCCACGATCGTCAACAAAGGCAGCGAGCAATGGAACGGCAAAACGGCCGCGACGAACACGCCACAGGTGCATGTGTGGAGCCCGAATCCCGACAAAAGCTGGGTGCGGCTCGACGAAACCGGCAAATGGAAGTTGGTGATCGATCCGAACAAAAGCGACGCGACCGGGGCAGACAACCTCACGTTCCTCGATGGCGACCAGCTGGGGGCGGTAATCAATCTTCCGATCAGCGACCCCAGTGTGCTGGAATACGGCATCAGCAAGCTTTCGCTGACCGACGACTACGCAAAAGCCGACTATCTCGTCGACCCGCAGGCGATTTCCAAGGTGCGCGTGTATATGGCGCCTGCTGCCTCGAGCAGCCAGTCGAGCGTCGACGCCATCAATACCATTGCGGGTTCGGATGTCACCAAGGAATTCAACATTTCGCAAGAAGGGACGAGGATTACCGCCAAGGCCAGGTCCGATTGGCTTGCCTATCTTTCGCGCCATGTCGGCGCTGTGCAGATCACTATGTTTGTTCCGTTCCTCGCCAACTATGCCAACGGGAAGGGTGCCGCGAAAGTCCGTGAGGATTTCGGCAAAGGCACCGGTGAGGAGCTTGCTTTTGGAACCGATCCCGGCGGAACGGATCTGCTGAACAAGGGTTCGATTCTCGTCAACCGCCAAGGCAAGGAGACCAACCTGCCGAAGATCTACGGTTATGTTCCACCCGTGAAAAAGGACGTGGTCAGCGAGGCCTCGCAAGGCGGGGACCAGGGGTCGGTGGATGGCAAGGTCGTCTATCCGGGCCAGAAGGTCGAATACGATCTGGACACCCAGCCGCGTCTTCCTTCTTTGGCTTATCCGGTGAAGACCATCGTGCTCACGGATCGTTATGACGAGTATTTAACGCCTGACAAACAGACGCTGGAACTCATGAATCTCAACAGCGGACGTATGATTCCCAAGTCGAAATACGTGACCAAGTGGAACGACGCCGAGCACGAGGTAGCCGTTGTCATCACTGATACGGCACTTATCTCCCTGTGGCAGGCCGGAGGCACACCACGTTTGCAGTTGCGATTCGAAGGTACTGTCTCAGCCGATGCTCCGGGTGATCACAAGGTAGGCAACCAGTGGATGCTTACGTTGAACAACTCCCTGACGCCGAGCAATGAGGTGTTCAATATCCCTCCCGAGCTGAATCCTTCCAAGCATGATTTCCAGAGCTCGAAGCAAGGTGACTCCACCGTCTCCATCGACGGAAAGACGTTGCTTCTGGGTGATAGCGGCAGCTACGTCATCGATCTGGACGCCACGCAGGTCGGGCAGGCCTACAACGTATGGAAGCTCGGTATCGTCGACGACTTCGATGAGGAATACCTCAAGGTCGACCCCACGGGCATTGCCGTGACGGGCGATGATGGCCGCGACTATACCAGGAAATTCAATATCGACATTCACGACGGCGTGCTTTACGCTTTCGCGCGTCAGGTCGACACGTTCATAGCCGCTTCTGCACAGACAGTGAAGGGAGATCCGCAGCCCCAAGACCTCAAGGCGTATGCGGCAAACGACGAGCATGACCCGCTTGCCGATCCCGCGATCGACCAGACCTTGCTCGGCCAGCACTATCATATTGCGTTGCCGTACACGGTCCAAAAAGTCAGCGACGGTTATGTGGTGAAAAACAAAGCCGTCCAGATCGAAAACACGGTACGCAAGGAGACCAATGAGGTGAGCAACCCGCTCAAGCCGATCAACCCGGGCAAAGACGTGGTCGTTCAGGTCGGCGGCGAATCCGTGAACGGCTCCAACGTATATAAGAACAGCGCGTTCCTTTACCAGTTGGACAGTTCCGTGCTGCCGGCGAATCGGGCCTATCCGAAAGTCGATGAATGGAATATCGTCGATGACCTCGACCCGAACTACGACCGATACACCGGCCAGTGGGCCGTATATGCCACGCATGATTTGCGAGGCGCAGATGGCAAGGTGATTGCTCATCGAGGCGACAGAATTGCCGGCAACGGGTTCGACGCGATCGGCAGATTCGGTGACGATCTCTTTACTCTCGTAGCCGATGACGGAGGCATCTCTGCGCGCGTTGGCGCTGACGGCATCGATAGCGCAAACGGCGTTGATGGTGCCGAAGGCAACGGTTCAGGGATGCGGATCACCGTCGCCGCAACCGAGTTCTACCGCCGGCTTGTCTCTCGTGACGGTGCGCACGAGCAGGGCTGGCGGGCCTACATTCAGGTTGAAAGGATAAAGCCGACCGAGCATCACGACAACACGTTCGTCGAGACCCTCAACGGGAGGACGAACGAGTCGAACACCGTCTGGACCCGCACGCCTGACCTGATCCCTTCGCTGCATATCGAGAAATGGGACAAGCCGAGCGGCTGGTCGAAGGGCGACCGTGACGATCCGGATGATGCGCTCAACATCGAAGGTGACACCGAAATCGTCTTCACCATCACCAACACCAGCGACGATGAAGGCGGGCATGGGGCGCTGTTCAAGGCCAGCGACCTGAAAATCAGCGATACCACCCTCGCCGGCGATGGCGCGGTGACCGGTTTCAAATATCCGGCCGGATGGTCGAAACTGGTGCTGAAGCCCGGGGATCATGTCGATGTGGTCGGCACGCTGAAAGACGTCACGGCTAGTCACATGGACCGCGCCAAGGTCACGGGGATTCCTCTTATCGCCTATGAGAGCGTAGATACGAATCCCTGGGCAGATGGTAACGGCAACGGGGATGCAGGCCATAGTGTTGGGGGCTCTGCGTCTTCGACTCCCGGGGCTGGTGACAATCAGAATGGTGCACAGACCGGTGACGGTCAGGTTGATGGCCCGGACTCTGGCACTTCCAGCGCTTCCGGGATGCTTCCGGAGCAAAAGACTGACGGTCCCGTTGCCTCGTGTCCGGATTCAGGTAACGGTGCCCAACTCGAGACTGTCAACATCGAAGGGCGGACCATGAGCAAGATGCAGCCGGTCGCTTCCAACCTCGACGATTGGAACGGCAAGAGAGAAAAGCCGTTGGTGGCTACCGGCACATCCGTCATGCTGGTGCTGCTGTTGGCTGGCGTGTTCCTCTTCGGAGCTCTGGTGTTCATGAGCTTGTCTCGAAACCGCTACAGCCCGCGGCATCGGTGACATGGCCTCGATATCGTCTGTTTCCGGGGTCTCCCTAGAAAAAATGGAAGCCCCGGATACCGTATCCTCAGGCCTGTTGAATCCGCAACTATTCGGATAAGTCTCTGAACTCAAGAAAAATCGGAAATGTCAAAGCCCGGAATCCTTGAGATTCCGGGCTTATTGGTAGCGGGGTTAGGATTTGAACCTAAGACCTCTGGGTTGTAACATAGTTTTGTCACTGGTTGTAACTGTATGTCATAAACTTGTATAAAATATAGTAATTACAAGGATTTTCAGATGACTCATCATCATTTTATGTCACTGGTTGTAACTGTATGTAACAATTCTATCGCTGAGTTTTACGCTCATATTTAGGAGGCACTCAATTGAAGAAAAAGCTGATTGAATGCCTGGAGCATCGGCGCGACGTTTGTGGTGTCGGTATATGAATCTCTATTGACTTCTTGGGTATGGCCGAAATAGGCTGCGCGGATTATTTCCGGGACGGATCCTAGAAGCATGGTGTTGAGCGTAGCTCGCCAGACATGAGATCTCGCAGTTTTCAGCAGTTCTATGTTGAGTTCATCGGCGAGTTCACAATAAAGATTGGCGATGGACTTTGAGCAATTTCGTGCATCCCATATTTTCGAAGCGTCAGTTGGGGAGCCTATGACATAATCAGAACTGCTGCTAGAAGCTCTTTTACGCGCCTGTAGACGCTCGACAACCGCTGGAATGAGTACTGGCACATCCCGCATCTTATGTGTCTTAGACAGGGCCTTCGAAATATGTACAGTGGCCTGCGACCGCTCGCCAAATCTAATGTTTTTCCAAGTGATGGCGTTGGCTTCTCCGATGCGTAAGCCCGTCGCGGCTTGCAGCAACGTTACGTCTATTGTGTTACGTCTTTTCGCTATGCGGTCTTCCAGGCCAAACCTGCCCTGTTTGGGTTTGCTGATCCCGTCTTCCGGGACTATGCTCAGTAGCTTTTGCACGATAGACGCATACTGCGGTAAGGTCAGCGCGTGCCCGCCCCTTGGGGTAGCAGCGTCGTTATCGTCCTCTGGCAGGTTAAGGTCGATGCTCTCCTTGAGGAGAAGATTGTTCTCCACGAGCTGGTCCCGCACCATGCTTTGCAAAACATATTTGCTGAGGACTGTTCTGGCGTGATGGGCACTTTCCTTTCCATGTTCTCGTGCCACGGCTCTCAGGACGGATTCCAGGGCCTTGAAGGTGGTGCCGCCGGCGATTGTGTATCCCTTCGTGTTTTGACTTGTTTTGTAGGCGGCGATGACTTGCTTTATTGCCGCCAAGTAGCGCAGTTTCGTATTTTTCCGTAGGTTTGATGCCTCGATGGACGGGATACTTACCTTGACGATGTAATCGTTAATCAGATCTGTTGTCTTCCAAGTTTTCTGATCGCCAGCGCGGAGCAACTCCGTTGCTGTTTTTCTCGCTCTTGCGCGAGCTATTCCAATAGTTTTACCTTGAGAACGGCGGTTCAACAGTCTTCCGTCCATGAGACGTATTCTCCAATCGAATACGTAGACCCCGTTTTCTTTGCGCACCTTCGCGCGGTCGATACTTGTCTCGCCTGGTTCGATTTTTGCCTTTGAAGCTGTCATATACCGATTCTATCGCTGAGTGTAGAAGTACAGCATGGTTCAATTCGAACCTTATAGAAAAAGTGTCTCTGGTATCCAAAGAAAAGCTGCCACGGGGCGGGTCGATAATCTATAATGGCAATAAATGCAGAGTGAGAGAAAGGTGTGAATGATGTCTAAAGATGAAGGCAATAATCAGAAGCCTCAGCCCGGTGTCCATAATGCTCCTCCAAGTCATGTTAATCCACAAAATCAGACCAGCATACATACAAATTCTCTGCATCCCAAGGGTGTTCGCAGAGTAATTAAGCATGGGTGAGAAGAAACTCGTGGCGGGGGAGCGCATGGAAGATGACGGAGTAGTGGAATCTCTTGAAGATGTCCTCACTGAGCTGAGACACCAACAGGATTTTCGCCGTCATCAAGTCGATATCTCTATCCAACAGAGTCAGCAGCTCATAGGTTTTGCGTCGCTTACCTCAGCTCTTATATCATTATCTACGGTTCAGGCGGAGTGGTGTAAGTGGGTCAGAATTTTTTCATTGGTGTTCCTTTTGTTGGCAATCGGTATCGGTGTGTTTGATTTATGCAAACCCGGTCGCAATGAAAAACAGCCCGCTATAAAAGAATTACGCGATAAAGCTGCCGAGTTCGGCGAAAATAAAAACCGCCGGGAAGATGTCTTGCTTGATCTCATCGACAACATATCCGAAGATGAAAAGAATGCTAGAAAAAAAGAAGATGAACGTATTGGCGTTGTCCATTTAGGATACGTTTTTCTTGGTATAGCTATCCTACTTATGGCTATTGCTCTACTGGGTAACCAGGTTGTTCCGTCTACTCGCTAGCTTCACTGATTGATTTCTCGTGTTTTGATGATTCTACAAAGATTTATCTGATAGTTTCCTTGTTCCACAAACGTTCGTTTATGAAACATCGGCAATTGGGATGATCTTATGTGGCTTTTCTTCGCTTTTAACGTACCAAAATCCGTTCCGTATTCAATGTCCGATATAATAAGGATGTAACGAGTTTCGGTATATAGGAGGTGTCCGGATGCTGATTGGATATGCCAGAGTGAGCACATTGGATCAAGATGAGTCGCTTCAGACTGATGCGCTCAAGAAGGCCGGCTGCGAGAAGATTTACACCGATCATGCCAGTGGGGCGAAGGAGCACCGTCCGCAGCTCGACCGGATGCTCGATACTCTCCGAAAGGGAGATGTAGTAACGGTCTGGAAACTTGACCGGCTTGGACGCAGCGTGCAAAATCTTGTGGTCCTCGTCAACCTGTTCAAACAACGTGGGGTAGAGTTCCGCAGCCTCACCGAACAAATGGATACCACTACCCCCGGTGGCGTCCTCGTTTTTAATGTATTTGCAGCCATGGCCCAGTTCGAGCGCGATTTGATTCGCGAGCGCACCAACGCCGGCCTCCAGGCCGCACGCCGACGCGGCCGCAAAGGCGGGCGCAAACCCAAGCTTACCTCGGCCCAGGCCGAGAGGGTGCGCGAGTTGTACGACTCCAAGGCCGTCACCGTCGATGAAATCGCGCGCCAATACGACGTCGGGCGTACCACCGTCTACCGTGCGCTCGACAGGGCCAAGACGCAAACAAAAACGCAAAAGTAGAGAGGAGAAAGGAAGTACCCGGCACGAGTCTCCCCGTGCCGGGTGGTCCTAGCTATCGCCTGCGCCACCTCCAAATGACGATCAGCCCGCAACCGACAACGATCGCGAGCAGCACGTCAACCATCGCGTTATCGGCGTTGGCCGCCAGAACGATGGTCAGTGCCACGATGGCCTGAATGGCGTCAGGGTAGTCGGAACCCTTCCTTTGGTTAGGCATGGAAGATGCCTTTCTCGGTATGGCCGCGCCACGACAGACGCGGCGAGGTCGATACGGCTGGATGGCCGCACGGTCATGCAAGCCTTGGTGAGGGGCCGACACAACGGGCTCATCTTATCGCGAACGGGTATATATCCCGGAAGATGGTATACTGAACTTGTCTGTTACGGAGGTGACTCATCGGAATCTAGCCGGCGAATAAAGCTTTTACCGGTGAGGCCGTAACCGATGGGGATGTTTCCACATCCTCATTCTCAGTATGGCCGTCGGCCCCGGTACCTGGAATGGGTGCCGGGGCCGAGGTGTATCCGCCAGACAATACACGTTAAATTTCAGGGTTATAGGCCAAAAACCATTATAGGACGGTCTGCTTTTTTAGGGGATGAGACGGAAGAGCCTCGGCCGAAGCCGAGGCTCTTGAGCGATCGTTGCCGTCCGATCTTTTATATTTCAATTCACACCACCCTTGCGGATGGTGACCATGCGACACCCTCAATGCGAAACCGCGATGAGATGCCGCTCATCGAACAACGCACTCCCGTACGTGAATGCTGCCAATACGGCAAGCCGTACTGACTGTTCTATTTCAATTCACAAGAAGGATTAGGCCTTCTTGACATTCATCCAGACGCCTAACAGTCCGAATGGGCAGAAATATTGTATCACCGTCGAGTCTGCTCAGCCAGTCTCGGTGTTTTTCCGTGTTCCGCTATATTTTCCGGGACGGTGACGGTTGCATGATATAGGCGAGAAGGTGCTTCTTTCAATGAAAACAGATGCGGTCCCATGGGCATAGTTCCCGTGGGACCGCATCACGCGGATACGCATTTGCCTATTTGGCTGTCGGGTCCTTGCTGACGGCCTTGGCGTGGTCGATGGCCTTCTTGAGCTGGGCGCGGGTGTTCTCGTCGGCGACCTTGCCCTCGCTCTGCTTGTAGAGCTGTTCGGCCTTCCTGAGGTCCGTGTCGAGGGTCTTGTGGGTGGTCTTGTCCATGTCCTGTTCGAGGGCCTTGCGGTGGGCCGCGGCGTCCTTGTCGCCGGTGTATTCGGCGGCGAGGTCCCTGTTGTCGAGCGTGTCCTGGCGCAGCGTCTTGGCGGGCGCGCCGGCGGGGCAGGCGACCGCCTTGGGAGCCTTGCCGGCCCTGCTGTTGTCCTGCTGGACCGTCTTGAGCAGTTTCCTGTCGGTGAGGTGGCCGGGCTTCACGGCGTCCCTGGCGAGTTGCCCGCCCTTCGTGGCCCCGGCCCGGTGGGCCTTGTAGGCCGCCGTGACGCCCGCGGCGCTTTCCCGGCAGTCGGCCAGCGCGGCCCCGCGGTCGGCCCTCACGCCGAAGAACGCGCCCACCGCCACCAAGGCGATGACGACGACGGCCACAATCACGCTCGTTGTCTTGTGGCTTTTCAGGTATTCCATGATCCTTCTCCCCGTTTCCCGGTCATTCCCTTGTACTTGTCCGAATATACGCGCACCGGGCGAGACACGCATGACGGACCCGGATATTGTGAAGATTAAGTGTAGGAAAATACGGCGGATTTGCCCCTTATCAGGGTGTTTTGCCCCCGTTTCGCTTGATCGGCGGCCGGCGACACGCCGAGGCCAGGGCGTCCCTCGGGCCTCCGAAACGCCGTTTTCGGCGAAATCCTGTCAAGCGCCGTTTCACCACGGGCGTAAGGACACGCCGTGTAAGCGCCATTGCCGTGATGGTTGTGTGAAGGATATTGGCCTGTTTTCGGGCATAAAAAAAGCGCCCCGCGGCGCTCTCAGGCAGGCTGCCCGCCCCCGCCCGGCCCGGGCTGTCTGCCGCCGGCGACGATGGTGCCCTGGCGGTTGCTCATCTGCTTGTCGGTGGAGACGACCTGGGTGTAGCCGTACAGGTCGGTCTGGGTCATCTCGTCGCGGACCGTGGGGCTCGCGCCGTTGTAGACCTTGCCGACGATGCCCTTGGAGCTGTCGTCAGCCACGCGCAGCACCCAGTGGTAGGTGCCCGGCGTCCAGCCGGTGAAACCGGATCCGAAGTCCTCGGGCCTGACGCTGGCCTCGGTCGACCATTCGCCGCCGTCGGTGGCGTCGCCGCCGGCGGTGACCTGGTGGGAGGGGAGGCCGGCGGTGCCGGTCTCGATGCCGTCGGCGCAGTACGCCGTGTCCTTGCCGAAACGGGCCTGCACGGCGGCGGGCAGCTGGTCCTTGCTGTAGCCGTGGCCGGGCACGTAGCACAGCTCGTCGGTGGCCTTGAGGGTCACCGGCATATTCACGCCCTGGTGCTTCAATTCGTCGAGCACCTCGCCGACCGCGCCCTGGCGGTCGAGCCCCATCCAGACCTTGTCCTTGGCGGCGTTGTTGGTGCCCATGGCCGGCTGCTGCAAGGCGTTCGTGCGCGCGGTGACGGGCACGGGCAGCGGGTCGGCCTTGAACCGCTCCTTCGGGTCGTTGGACCCGTCGAGCTTGTTCGGGTCCACGCCGTCGCCGTAGTCGGTGTCCCAGTGGTAGTTGCCCGGGAGCACCGTCTTCTGGCCGAGGTCCACCGTGGCGTCGTAGGCGCCCTTCTTGTAGCTCACGGAGCCGTCCTGGTTGGTCTTGCCGGCCGGGATCGGGTTGCCGAGGAACGAGCCGCCGTCATACTTGAGGTGGCCGTTGACGGTGCCGTCCATTATCGCTGGCGCCTTCGTGTCGTCGTCCTTCGACTTGGAGAACCAGGTTTTGTCCCTGACGTCCTGCTTGCCCATGTTCGCCGAACCCTGCGGTGTTGCATCGGTATGCGGGGCGACGCTTTCGCGTGGCTGATCCTTGTTGATGACCACGCAGATCTGGACTTCCTTGAGTCCGTTCGAACGCTGGTGCATCGACTGGTTGTAGGCTTCCTTGTAAACAGCATCATCGAATGCTGTGTTATCGTCAGGATCGCTGTTGCCGTGGGCGTTGTCGAACTGCTGTTTGAGGGCCGGCCAATCCTCGTTGAGCTTGTTGGTGAGGTAATTGCCGGGGTTCTTCTCGTAGAAAATCTTGCCGCCATTGCCATCGCCGAGGAAGCTGCCTACCAGGACGACTCGGTAGTCGCTTTGCTGTGTGCCCGGATGCTTGTCGGTGGCGTTCTTGAACGCGTTCTTGCAGGCGACGTCCATGTTGGTGAAGTCATAACCCGGATCATGGTAGTTCATCTCGGGTGCCCAATAGGGCCAGTGCTTCATGCCGCTTGTCTTGCCGTCGCCTTCACGGGCGTCACCGTCATGGGTGGCATTGTCGTATGCCCACCATTCGGCACCATAGCCCGAGTCATATTTGCCTTTGCCACCGTCGCCGATGGGCTCAAACCCACCGCCGCCTGTATCATTCGGGCCGGCCATGGCCGTTCCCGGGATGGCGACGATGCCGCCAAGCCCCATGGAGAGCGCGATGATCGTGCCCAATAGTTTCTTCCCCAGGCCATGCCCCTGGCCGCCTGACGGCGGTGTCGTGACACGGGGATTTCGATGAATGAGCTTCATGTTCTCCCTGCTCCTTGCATAGGTGATATGAACATGTGGGTACAAAACGCCTTAAACAAAGGCGAGTCCCACAGGCCTCATTCTATCGAACGGATTGGACGGTCGAAACACCTGTCCGGACGGGGATATACGAGGCCACAGGCCTCGATTTTGATTTTGAAAATACAACTGATCCTGAAGGAGGATTACGATGAACAACATGTCTATGGAGAAGAGTAAGAGGATCCGCTCGCTCACCGCGTGCGCCGTGACATTATTACTGTCGGCGGGAATGCTCGCCGGTAACGTCGCCAACGCGGCGACCACCGAGGCTTACACGGCGTACAGTACATCTGATAGGGCTCTGAAGGATGCTATGGACGCCGTCAACGCATCGATGAAGGCCAAGTCGGACGCTGATGCCCAGGCCGCTGCCGACGCCCAGGCCGCTGCGGCAGCGCAAAACCAGGCAGTCCAACAGCAAGGGGTATCCCAATCCGGTAACGGCTCACGGTCCAATGGCTATCGGACCGGCGGACGGCAGACGCCGCACTACTCGGCGCCATCCACGCCACACTACACACCAGCACCAGCTGCTCCGGCCCCATCGTCAAATCCCTATGGTGGAGATTCGTCCTATCATCCTGAGTGGGGCGATGCGCCGCATGGCCCATGTAAGCCAGGCAATGGTTTTATCGGTTGCAACTTTTGATTACCAGACGATATGTTGGCCGTCGTTCCCCGCCGGGGTCCGGCGGTCTTTTCATATCCCGATATAAGGAGTTTGTCGGATGTCGCCTGATTCCGATCCGCACAACCGTCGCACGCGCGTGTCCGTCGCGTTGCCTGTAGTGGCCGTGTCCTGGCTGGTTCCCGTCCTCACGCCGGCGCTTTTCGCACCTGCCGGCCGGGCCTTGCCCCGTGTGTTCGTCGGGGTGGGCCTGGCGGTGGCGGAGGGCGTGCTTGCGCTTACGTGCGTGCGCCGTTAGGGCGCCCGTCTGTCGGCCGTCGTTCCCGTTCATCGGGCCCGACGGCCTTTTCGTAGGCTCGGTGGGGGTGCCTGTCATGGGTGTGGTCGTTTGGCGGCGTGGTCCGCCATTGTTTTCGGCCGTCGTCCCTTTCGTGGGGCGGCGGCTTTTTGTTGTTGCCGCCTGTGTGGGTGGCATGGTTCCGGATTGGAAAGGTTTTGGTCGTATATGGGATTGAAGAAAATGAGTGACGCCGAGCTGACGGCGTTCCTGGATGGGGTGCGTTCGCATACGCTGGACCAGGCGCGTCGGTTCCGCGAGGAGCTTCCCGATGGTTCGGCGTCCAAGCGGCACACCAGGGCGTTGTGGGAGGCATGGACGGACATGCTGTCCCGCGCCGACATGGTGTGGTCCGGTTTCCTGCCGATCACGGCCAGTCCCGAGGACGCGGTGGACAACGACGGCGTGCCGGCGTTCTCGGTCGTGCAGCACGCGGACCAGGACGGCGCCGAGGCCGCCACGGTCGGCATGCCGGCCGACGGCCGGTCCCTGTGGTTCGCGGGCGCCGTGCCGCTGACGATGGGGCTTCCGTCCCGCAACGGCATGCCCGTGGCTATGGGCGCCATGGCGGGCGTGCTCTCGTTGGGTACCGGGGATGTGGCCCTGTTGGATTCCCCGGATATGATGCGCAGGCTGGGGTCAGGCCTGTGGCGGCAGGTGCGCGGGACGCGGCAGGTCCCGTTGGAGCCGTTGCAATGCGTCGCCGCGCACACGTCCGACGGCTCGCCCATGACGATGGCGCTGATGGACCGGCAGATCGACAAGCAGGGCGGCTACGCCTACCCGTACGGTGACGAGCCGACGATGCTGTTCGCGCCCGAGCTGAAGACGCTCCCCGCCAGCATCGTCACGCAGATGGCCGACCGGTTCACGGCTCCGTGGTCGCTGCGCGGCCATGCCGCGGCCGGGACCCTGGCCGACGGCGTGACGGTATATCGCATCGATGGCGCCGACGAGGTTCCCTGCGGGCTCGACTGACCGCCCATCGGCCGTCGGATCCGTATTCGGGTCCGGCGGCCTTGTCGTATCCGCAACGAAAGGATTTTTATGGACCGCAATGAATCGGATGGGGCCGTGGATGTCGGCCGCGGCTTCGGCCGCGGGTTCGACATCGGGTGGGCGGCCGGCACGCTCGCCGTCATGGCCGTCCTGACGGCGCTCGGCTGCTGGGCCGCCGTCTCCTTCCTGGACGGGATCAGCACCGATGCGGGCCTGGCCTGGTGGCTCGACCGCATCACGCCCTGGGGCGTCGGCCTGCTGTTCGTGGCCAGCGTCGGCCTGCCGTGCCCGCTCATGGGCGGCACGGTCGCGGCGGCCCTCGATCTGGTGCGGGCGCTGGCGGAGCCGGCGGACACCGGACACGGGGACGACCCCGCGCCGCTGCCGCCGGACCCGATCCGGCGGCCTTTCACCGATTGAAGCGAGATGCCGCCGGGCCGTTTCGGATTGTGGCGGATGAGATTTTTATAAGGAGGAATCATGAAAGGTATCAGTATTACGGTGTCGCCGGGGCGTCTGGAGCGTGTGATCGGCCAGGTGTTGATCGCCCATGCCATCACGGAATCAAAGGATGCGAGGGTGCCCGAGGGCACGCACGCCTATGACGACGATGCGGCGAGGGCCATGTTCTCGGACATGGCGGCCCGTCTGATCGCGGGGCGCCGGACCGACGTCGATAATGGTGGCGTCACGTTGGCGTTCGGCAAGGGGACGTTGGATGGCATCACCGTTGATCTGGGACCGTCCATCGGCGAGCCGGACGGCCTGTCGGTCGCCACGGTGCGTGGCCTCCCGCTGGTCGACTGCCCGGAGGGCGCGGACCTGGCCGGCATCGTCTCCAAGCTGCTGCCGGTCTATGACAGCGGCCTGGCGTTCAAGGATGATCCGGCCGTGGATTCGGAGGCGTTGCGCGGCATGTCGGTCATCACGGACACGGACATGCCGCGTCTGGTGGACGCGATCGTCGGGCAGGTCGACGACTGTCAGTGTCGTGAGACCAGAAAGGAAATGGGTATGGAATCCGATGATATGAGCGTGGTTTACACGGGTGGCGCCGAGGGCGCGGTGACGGTCCCGCTGTCGTTCGCGGAGGGCCGTGCGCCGAAAACGGGCGGGGATGTGATCGTCCGTTTCGTCCGTTCGGGGTTCGCTTCGGCGTGCAAACGACATATGGCGGACGACCATGAGGCCATCACGGTGTTTCCGGATAATGGGATCGGCGATGGGGATGTCTCGTTGAGGCTGGATGGACATGGCATCGATTCGGATGTGGATCGCCTGGCCGATTACATCGTCCGATATCACGGGCCGAACCCGTACGAGCAGACGCCGGAGGCCATCGCCAAGGTGGTCATCGGTCTCCTCCGTTTTGATGACGGCCGTTTCGACGCGGCCATCGGCATCCTGGTGAGTTTGGGACTGGATCCGGAATATTACAGCCCGGTGGGACCGTGTGTCAGCTTGTGGCAGACGGATGGTGAGTGACACCGTTACCCGATGGGTCATCGAATGGATTGCGGAAGCGGCCGAAGGCCGCTGAATGGACATTGATTATCAAAGGAGTCTGACATGAATACATTATTCGGATCTCATCTTGACCGTCTGGTCGAGCATGCGATCGTGTTTCACGGCTTGTATCGAGGGGAGACGAAATTGCCGGACATGGCGCTGCCGATCATCCCGGGCCATGCCGCCGACTATGGCGATGTGGCGCACCGCTGGCACGAGGTCGACCGTGACATGGACGCGGTCGACGGCCTGGATCCGCTGGGCTGCCAGCATGCGCTGGCGTTCTCGAGCGGCGGTGTGTCGATGACGGTCGGTGACAATGGCATGGGCAGATTGGAGCTGCTGGATGTTGGATCTGTCGGCGAGGTATATGGTTCTGATCCGTTCGTGCCGCTGGCGCTGCCCGACGGATACGCGCAACGCTTGCTGGACGGCATGATGCGCGGCCTGGACCCCCATGCCGAGACGGACATGTCGGAGTCGGACGACGCGTATCCGGCGTTCTGGTTCAAGACCGGCTCGCCGCGGGGCCGTGACGTGCGGCTCACGTTCGCGTCGGTCGACGACGACGGCGTGCCGGTGGCCGGTGACGACCAGGTGGCGGCGCTTCGTGGCCAGGTGGAGACGGTGTGGGATGGCAGTGAGGGTTCGCGCCAATTGGTCTTCGAGGACTGGCTGAGGGTGGTGCGCCGTTTCGGTGGGCTGTTCTCGCCGGTGCCGGCGTGGTTCCTGGAGTCGCTGACCGGCTATCGCACGATGGTCGACGGGCCGCTGAGGATCTGATATGACGGATGAGATGGCGGCCGGGTCGCCGGGTAAAGGAACGGATGGTGGAATGAATCCTCAATATGGGAGCGGGCTATGAAGAATAGCCCTTGCATTTAAGGGCTAACGCATGGCTCCGCCACCACACCGTCGTGTGGCCCTGCGGGTGTGTTGGCCCTGAAATGGTTGGGGGCTTGCGCCCCCGACACCCCTCGCCTCATATACGAGAGCGTGCGGCGCCAACCTACATGGGGTTGGTGCCGCACGCTCTCGTCTTCGGCTCCTCGCCTCCGCCGTGCCTGTGGACGGGGTGCGCCATGACACAGGTCACGGCTCCCGTCCACAGGCACGGCGGAGGCTGCGGCCAAGGCTCTCCGTCCTTGGATCCAGGCGAGGGAGCCTGCAGGCCCCCTCGACCCGCGCGGCCACACTCGGACGCAATGGCGTCCGGCGTGGACGGGATGCTACTCCAGTTCGGGGCCGTCGTACGTGGCGCCATCTGCGGAAGCGGACAGCCCGGCGTCATGCATCTCCTGGGTGGTCTGGGCCTTCTCGGCCTCGTCCCGTGCCTTCGCCTCGGCGATGAGCTGCCTGTTGACCGGACGGATGTCCGGGGACAGGCGTTCGAGCCACTTGTGGGCCGGCCACCAGCCGGTCATGTCGACACCCTGGTTACGCAGTCGGCGGACGGCCTTGCCGGTGCACAGCCGGTCGTCGCCCGGTTTGGCGTACAGATCGAGGTACGCGTCGGACCAGCACGGATGGTCACGGTTGCCCCTCATCGGGGTCTCGCACACGCCATGTCCAAAGGGGCGCGCGTCGTAGACCCTGCCACCTTGGTAGACGCCGGCGAGGGCGTGGATCAGGCGAAGCAGGTGCGCCGTGTCCCGGTCCAGGCTTGCCTGCTTCTCGGCCCCCGCGACCAGCCGGCTGGCCTCATCCAGCCGCTCCCGCGTCCGTTTCTCATGGCCTTGGGCGATTCCGATGGCCTGTTCCAGCTGACCGGCAAGACGCCGGTTCTTTTCCTCTCGGGCGGACAGATCGGCGAGCCGGGCCATGTTTCCGGCGATCATGGCGAGTGCCGGCCCGTAAGCGGAGATGGCCTCCCGGACCTGCTCCTCGGGCGATTTTTCCTCCTCTCTTGGCTGGCTGTGACGGCGGACGCGGCGGATCAGCTGGATGAGGGGCCCGTCGCCGCCACCGTCGCCCGTGTCGCCGCCGTCCGAGCTGGTGGCGTCCGTTAGGCAGGCCAGCACCAGACTGGCCGCCTCCTCGTCGTCGATGCCCGGTTCGATGGACTCGACGACCATGTAGCACATCAGACCATCCAGGTCGTGCCCGTCGCCGAGCCGGCCGTCGGCGGCCCTGAGCCGGGGGTGCGTGGCGAGCAGGAGCCGGTACTCCCCCCGCCTCGCCGCGAACCAGTCCGGGTCGAGCATGCGCTCGATGACCGCGGCGAACGCGTCGCCCCCGATGTTCCTGTGCGTCGTAGGTGTTGTGTTTGTTGTTGTCATGATGATATTTCTTTCTGCGCGGTGGACCGCGCGATCCGTGTCCGCCGCTCACGGCGGCGTGACGTTTCCTCTTGTTTTCATGGCCGGCGCCGACCCTGGCGCCGCAGGTCACGGCGACCGGCAGGACGCCGGCGTCTTACAGTGTGCGCCCATGATCCGCCTCCCTGTACGCCTGGGGCGGCTGTACGCCCCGTGAGACGAGCACGGCGCGCCTGGTGGGCGGCAGGGCCGCCCACTCGGCTGCCGTGTACGCGTGGCGTGCCCGGCCGGACGCCGGCGGTGCCCCGTCCCCGCCGTCCAGCTGGCGGCGCAACGCCTCCACCGCACGCAGCTGCTCGCCCGACACCGACCCGGCCGCGGGCATCTGAGGGGCCGCGTCAAGCGCCCTGGCGCCCTGCCCGACACCCGCCCGGTAGCCCTCGGCACGGCCGGCCTCGTAACCCTCGCGGCGGGCGCGCGCGAACGTCTCGCGCGCCTTCGCAAGCTCACGCTCAAGCCAGGCCTTGAGACGGTCCACAAACTCGATTTTCACCTTCTGTTCCCAGACGCGCACACGCTCGGCGAACGACGCCTCACGCCGTTCCAGACCGGCCTCACGGTCGTCAAGCTCTCTACGTGTCGCGGCGCTCTCGGCGTCACGTTGACGGGCCATGTCCAGCGTCTCCGACGCCTTACGCCGGTCCTCCCCGGCGGCCCTGGCCTGCTCACGGGCCCTGGCGACCAGCGGCTCCGCCTGCTCGGCCACCGCGCTTTCAAGCTTCAACTGCTCCACCTCCGCCGACGACGAGTACCCGTGCCTGGCCTCGTAGTGGCAATGGAATTCCTTGAGGGCCATCCGCTGGACGCGCCTGTTGAGCTCCCGGTACCAGCCACGCGTAAGCAGCTGGTTGGCGGCGAACCACCTGCCCGACGGCCCGTGTCCCTTGCGGGACCTCGAACGCGGCTTCACGCCGTTGATCTCCGTGATCTGCTCGGGCGTGAGCACGGGGACGAAGGCGGCATGGCAGTGGATGCGGCTCATGCGGCGCACCGGCGGGTCGCCCGGCTGGACGGGCGTGCCCTCGGCCGCCAGGACACTCGCTGAGACGGTGTACTCGTGTAGCTCGTCCATGTGTTTCACGCCGTAGACCTGGTTGTCCCATCCGCCACTCATGGACGCCTGGATCCGCATGCAGGCAAGGAAAAAACGGTCGATCTCCGCCGGATCGTCAGGGTGGGGGAAATCCAGAGGCAGGTCGTAGACCGCGGAGACCATCTCGACCATGCTTTTGCCCTCACGGCGGCCCCTCGGCTTATGGGCGCGGGCCTCCCCGGTCAGGCGCTCGAAACGCTCGACCGGGTTCTCACCGTCAACCGTGTAGACACGGTTCAGACACCTCCTCGACGCGTCGATGTGGGGATTGGAATGATGCTTCCCCAACCGCAGATTGTGTTGCATTACAGCCCGGGCCTTGCCCTGCGGATACTTCTCTATGCTGCAACCTGCCATCAGATCAGATCCTTCTTAATGTTTCTCGACATCGGGTCTATTTGCTTGGCGTCCCGCATTTCCCGCTCA
This sequence comes from Bifidobacterium sp. ESL0764, assembly GCF_029395515.1. Lineage (NCBI taxonomy): Bacteria > Bacillati > Actinomycetota > Actinomycetes > Bifidobacteriales > Bifidobacteriaceae > Bifidobacterium > Bifidobacterium sp. ESL0764. The sequence goes on along the minus strand of NZ_CP113919.1, from coordinate 1,971,305 downwards.
TGCCGTTTCTGCTCGGCTCGTTTTTTTGCGTCCTCGAGGCCGAGCGTGGGATCGGCCTTCAGCATGGCGCACACCAGACAATCGTCTTGCCATCCGAAACTCGCTTCGGGCGCGGTCTGCCAATGGTCCTCGATCAGATGCGTGACCGCGGCTTCGCTGTATCCCGCGGACTTGAGGTGCAGCATCATCCGCCTGCGTTTGACCTTCCCGAGATCGGTCTCCAACGCGGCGTGCGGTTCCGTGCCATGGCCTTCCGGACCGCCTGGCAGGGACGCCTTGAGCGCCGGCATGTCCATCAGCGTGTCGGCGAGGGCGTCGGGCGAGTCCACCGATCCGACGTATTCCAAGCCGCGCATGGATTTGAGTTTGGGGCCATGGTCGTCTCCAGGGAAGTACTGGTCGTACTGTTCAGGGATGTCGGGCGCGGACAGTTCCCAGGAATGCACCGCGCCGTCGTGTGAGAGTTGCGGAGTGTAGATGTCATAGCCGTGCCGCCGTGGTTCGGATGACCCCTCGGGGGACAGCTCGTAGCCGACCGCGTCGATGTAGACAGTGATCCGGCGCAGTATCTCGTCCATGGGCATCCCGTGGCTCTCCCGTCCCGCCAGCAGGGCCACGATATCCTGGAGCGACGCCGATGAGGTCACGATGATGACACGCGCCACGATCGGGCCCGTCTTCTTGTAGCGGGAGTCGCTACGGTGGATGTTCATCGGATCGGTGAGCTGAAGGACCTCGCTGAACCGGAGGGAACCCTGGTCGAACTCGTCGATCACGACGACGTCCTCGGACCGGTAGCCCTCCATCACGTGCGTGGTGGTCGTGTCGAATTGCTTCCACCCAAAAGCCTCGCGCAGCCGTCGGGCGAGGGTCTCCGCGCCCAGCGTCTTGCCTGAGCCGGATCCCTGGCCGTGGAACCAGATGAGGGCCACCGGGATGCCTTCCCGCCTCATCCGTTCCGCCTTCTTCGCCGCGATGTGTTCCCCGGCCATGTCGGCCAGATCCTCGAGTTCCTTCCTGTCCTTTCGCTTCAGGTACGACATGACCTCGAACACCCCGTCGTCCGACACCATGCCGTCCCTGTCGAGCTTGCCCTCGCGCACCATCTGCTCCAGCACGGGCAGCAGCTTCCCGATGTTGGCCGAGTTCACGTACTGCCGGCCAGCGAACCAGTCCAGTCGACGAACCCCAAACAGTTTGGCGTACGGCGGACCGCATACGGTCACCACGTCGTCGGGACTGTATTGGTGTTTCCAGACGGTCTTATAATGAGTCATATATGAACAGGCGTCGTCCCACCCGTATTTGCCCTGTTTCATCTTCTCCACGTACTGGGGGTCGAGCCCCAGCCATTCCGCCGCATCCTTGAGCGTCACGCCGTCCCCGGGGCGCAGATGGACTAGGAAATGATCATGGTCCGGCTTGGGACTGCCCGGCTTGTGGATCGAGAACCAAGGATGCGGATCGAGATAGTCCAAGACCTGGTAGATGTCGGAATCGTGCATGATTCCGTACGCGATTATGACCTCGTGACCATGCTCCTCGAAAATATGGACGATACGTTCCAGCAACTTGCGGGGGTCATGCTCGCAGCCCTTAGCCAATGGCCACTTGTCGGGCCTTTGGACGAATTCCAACTGGGTGACGCGGCTCGGACGTTTGCGCTTGGCTATCATCGGAGACCACCTCTGATTGCGCTGCGGCGTGCCATTGATAATGACCCGTTAATAATCACGGCAATAATCACCAGATGAACAGGCGCTGCAACGCCGCTGGAGGCACCCTCGCTGGTACCGGTTGACAAGCCCGTAGGGCTTGGCGCGTAAGGGATTCGACGGCCTTGGCCTCGATCCATTTGCACAGCGATCGGCAACAGGATGGTAATTATTAGGAGGTTCGACGTAGTGATCATCGGCGACCACCTACCATGTGCTTCTCAACATATTTGTTGAGATCTGCAATACGGTAGCGTACCATGCGGCCGTATTTGATATATCGGGGGCCAAGGCCCCTGCTGCGCCAATTGCGTAGCGTTCCAGCTGATACACCGATATACTTTTGAGCAGTAATCGTATCTACGATATGATCTGTTGTCGGTTGCGCGGTACGCGATGCAGCTATGACCGCGTCTTTTGTGCCTTTTTTAGACATACACCTCTCCTAAGGAGAGGTGCCCACGTTATGGCACCCGTCGGCGGGGACAACTTGCACGGTGACTCTCTAGAGTCGCAAACCCCGTCAAAACGACTAAAACTAGTATAGCAATTAAATAATAATCTGCAACCAAGGAGAGTGGGTATATGGTTGGCTCGTATGATACGACGGTCTTTTCCAAGATTGATATCGAGTGCGCGAAATGCCCTCAAGGCAGGCGTCCGATCCTCGCCGAATTCTACCTGTCCGAAGGGTTGGACCGGATCATCTCGGCCAAAAACCAGATTACCGATGGGATAAGAGGCAGCGAAGTCGGCCCATTTTCCCCGGTTCTACCCGTCCAGATAAGAGAGGGGCAGTACGCCATTGATAGATGCCCTATATGTGCAGGAGATTCAGATAAAAGCTCTCTGACCGGAGAAGACTTCCTGAAACAGAAAGGTCTGGGGAAGTATGGCAAAGACAAGACGCTTGATGCTCTCGAAGCCGTTTGGGACGAGCTCCAGAACAAGGAACTCATCAAAAGCACATGCGGGATAAGGCTTGAGAATAAGCATGACAATAGAAAGTTGAGCCGTAAACTACCGATATTCCGATATATGCGGGGAATTCAGGAAAAACGGGCATCGGGTGATACTGATCCTGGAGTGTCGGTACTGATGGAAAACTATGAATCATTCGAAAAGCTTGAAGACCAGCACGGTAAAGATAAAGCACTGATCATGTCCACGGAATATTTTCAATCCATGTTGAAAGGGCTTGAGAACCAGGGATACATATTTGATGGACGGCCGTTGGAGGGTAGAGGTGATAAGCGCATCATTGCTCCTGAGCAGCAAATGTCAATCCACAATATTCTAGTGCTCGCAGGAGTCAGAATATACAGGAATCATCAAGCCTAAAAGAATAATGGTGCTTCACGGAATCTGGATTACGGATTATAGCGTCATTGCCTTCCATGCTAATCTTCTGAATCTATCGCTGAGTTTTACGCTCAGTTTTGCGTTATCGAAAAATAATGAAGCCCGGAAATCCTTGGAATTCCGGGCTTTTGGTAGCGGGGTTAGGATTTGAACCTAAGACCTCTGGGTTATGAGCCCAGCGAGCTACCGAACTGCTCCACCCCGCGACGGCTGTTTAAGACAGCAATAATCTAGATTACGGATAATGACGCAAATGTCAAATTTTCGGCGAGTTTTTTGCTATGAGGGGAGATTTGCGGCCATAATGGAATCATGCCTATCAAGATTGCCAGCGGACTGCCTGCGCGTGAAATACTCGAGAGCGAACGGATATTCGCCATCGAAAAGCCTGAGGCGGAACAGCAGAAAATCCGTCCCCTCAAGTTGGTCATTCTCAACCTCATGCCCAAGAAAATCGAGACGGAGACGCAGCTGCTGCGTTTGATTTCCAAGTCCCCGCTGCAGGTCGACATCGATTTCATGAAGACCTCGACCCATGAGTCCACCCACGTCAGCGCCGATCACCTGCTCAAGTTCTATGAGAATTTCGACGCGTTCAAAGACAACTATTATGACGGTTTGGTGGTCACCGGCGCTCCGGTGGAACAGCTGGATTTCGCACAGGTCGATTATTGGGATGAGTTGACGCAGATCCTCGACTGGGCACAGACCCACGTTTTTTCGACGATGTACCTGTGCTGGGGCGCGATGGCAGGCCTCAACTACCGTTACGGAATCCGCAAGCAAAATTTCAAAGAAAAACTTTTCGGCGTGTTCCCGCAATTTCTGCAGGATGAGTATTGCTTTATCACCAACGGGTTCGACGAGATTTCGTTGCAGCCTCATTCGCGTGTCGCCGGCATGAACGAGGACGATATCGCGGCGAACAAGGATTTGCAGGTGCTCACCTGGGGGCCGCAGACCGGTTCCGGGCTTATCGCCGCCCGTGATTTTTCCGAGGTCTTTGTGCTTGGCCATTGGGAGTATGGCAAGTACACCTTGCGTGACGAATACGAGCGTGACAAAGCCAAAGGCCTTACGAACGTGCCGTTCCCTGCCAACTATTTCCCGCACGATGACCCCATGATGGAGCCGCTGTTCTCGTGGCGCGCCCATGCGAATCTGCTCTGGCGCAACTGGCTCAACTGGGTTTACGAAACCACCCCATATGACCTCAAAGAGGTTCCGAAACTTCGCGCAGAGAAAAAATTGGGTACCGATCGTTCCATTCGACATGAGCCCGGCATGCCGCGCAACGATTGTTTCAAACCACTGGTAAATGATGGGTATGGGGTTGTCCCGGATACGACAGAAAAGTGAGATATGCGACATATGCTGTTTATTGGTGTTGATACCTATCTATGAATGCTAATATCGAAATTAATTGTGACGATATTTACATTTTTCGGGTAAACGACGTACAATCATCAGCGGCCATTCGGAGTTGAGGGTCGTGCCGGATGCGTCAAGCCCCGCATGATTCTCGTCGCTGGAAAACCAAAAGAAGTGGAATTGTCGCCAATTCGCGTCGAATCGCGGAACGATGCATTTTCATTTCCTTTAGATGGAATAGACTGGTAGCCTCAAGATAAATCGGGGAGGGCACATGATCGAAGCTGTTGGCGCGAATATGGTGTTGGCGTCGGCGTCCGGTGCGGATTTGCCGGGTGTCAACGACTTCCTGCCTCCGGAAATCCTTTTCCAGGGCACGCCATTTGCTATCAATCGCATCATTCTCATCCGCATCGTCGCTACGATTCTCTTGCTCATCATTTTGGGCCTGACCGCGGCACGTGCCAAGCTCATTCCCGGCCGTTGGCAGGGTCTGATCGAATTCGGCATGGACTTCGTACGCAACAGCGTGGTCTACGAGACCATGGGCGAGTTGCGCGGCAAGCGTTACGTGCCGATGATCACCACCCTGTTCTTCACGATTTTCTTCTTTAACCTTTTCGGTGTCATTCCCGGGGCCAATATGGCCGCGACGGCCACCATCACCATGCCTTTGGTCTTCGCCATCTGGGTATTGGTGCAGTATTGGGTCGCTGCGTGCCGTGAAAAGGGACTTTGGGGCTACATCCGCGACGAGTGCTTCACACCTGGGGTGCCGTGGCCGGTCTACATCCTTCTGGCTCCGATTCAGCTGCTCGAGTTGGTCATCATCCGCCCGGCGTCCCTGACGATTCGACTTTTCGCCAACATGATTTCCGGCCACCTTACAGTTGCCACCTGCCTGGCGTTCGCCCAGTTCTGGATGATCGAGTCGGCCAACAAGATGGTCGGCATCCCGGTGGGGGCCGCGTGGTTCCTCGGCGGCATCGTAATGACGCTTTTCGAGGTCTTCGTAGCGTTCCTGCAGGCCTACGTCTTCTCGATTCTTGCGACGGTCTATATCAACCTGAGTTACCCGGAGGCGGAATAGCCAAAAACAGTCAGATCAAGACAACGACAATAAGGCGGCCTTGCCGAAAGAACGGCACAGGACGCAAACAATAAATTTTTACAATTGAACAAAGCAGTAACCAAAGTTGTACCGGTTTTTTTAATGCCGACACGGCACTGGAAAGGAAAACAAATGGATATCATCACTCTCGCAGCGGTTTCTGGCAACCTGAGCGTTATCGGCTACGGCCTGGCCACCCTCGGCCCGGGCCTCGGCCTCGGCATTCTCTTCGGCAAGGCCATGGAGTCCACGGCACGCCAGCCCGAAGTCAGCGGCAAGATCCAGATGATCATGTTCATCGGCTTGGCACTGGTCGAGGTTCTCGGCCTGCTCGGCTTCGTCGCCGCTCTGGTGCTCTGAAAAAGACAACCAGCGGCAAGCGAAAACAATGACGAAAACGAACGATGAAAGGAGATCACGATGACATTTGCTGCCTCGAAGGGCATCAACCTGTTTATTCCGAAGGTCTATGACATCGTATGGTCCCTGATCATTCTTGCCATAGTCGCTGTGTTCTTCTACAAATTCTTTATGCCGAAGTTCAACGCCATTTTCGACGAGCGCGCCGAAAAGATCGAAGGCAACATCGCCAAGGCCAAAAAGGCCAAGGAAGATGCGGACTTGGCCAAGAAGAAGTATGAGGACCAACTCAACCATGCCCGTGTCGATGCCTCCAAGATCACCGACGACGCCCGCGGCGAGGCGACGAAGATCATTTCCGACGCCCACACCCGTGCGGACAAGGAAGCCGAGCAGATCACCGCGAACGCCCAGCGTTCGATAGCCTCGCAGCAACAGCAGGCGATGGTGACGTTGAAGAGCGAGGTCGGTACATTGGCCACGGCTCTTGCCGGCAAAATCCTGGGTGCCAAGCTCGAGGACAGCGACGTGCAGACCAACATGCTCGACGGTATGATCGACGATCTCGACAAGAAAACAGACAATACGAAGTGATGTGTTCCATCAACCAACGGAATATGTTGCGGCACATGGATTTGAAGCAGTATTCATCCAAAGAAGGTGAGGTGAACAATGCGAGGAGAAGCGTCACTCAGCGCTGATCGCACTTCGCGCGATTCTCTGGCTCCGAAATTGCGGGACAAGGGGACGGGCGCGTGGAGAATCGGCGAGGAGCTGTTCGTCGTCACCAATCTGCTCGACCATGACGCCCGGGTGGAGCGTTCACTTACCGATCCTTCTCGGCCCACCGCCGACAAGAAGGCGTTGATCAATGCGATTCTTGCCGACCAGGCCGATCCTTTGACGGTGGATATTCTCGACGATCTGGTCTCGCGTAATTGGAGCCGGGTCAGAGATATCGCCAACGCCGTTGAGGATTTTGCCGTTGACGCAATGATGTATTACGCCGATGCGACCGATTGTACTCTAACGGTCTCCATCGAATTGGCGGAAATGCGTTCCGCGTTGCTCAAGATGTCGGTGCTGCGTTCCAAACTTTCCGACGAATTTGCACCGGCCAAGGCGCGTCTGGACCTCCTTCACACGGTTTTCGAGGGCTCGAAGCTCAACAAGGTGACCATGAGGTTGGCCGAACATGCCGTTGCCAATCCGCGTCATCGTCGTTTCCTCGTGACTCTTGAGTGGCTTATCGCCAAGTTCACCCGTCATATGGGGCAATCGATGGTTACCGTCACCACGGCCACGCCGTTGAACCAGACCCAGATCAAGCGGCTCGCCGCAATCTACTCGTCCAGGCTTGGCCGTCCGGTGCATATCAATTCATCGGTCGACCCCTCGGTTTTGGGCGGGATGCGTGTGCAGATCGGGGCGGACGTCACGGACAACACCGTTGCCGCCCAGCTGTTGCAGCTGCGACGAAAAGTGAGTACGGAGATGTGAATGGCACATCGCAGAAGAAAACAGGGCGTTTGAATAAAGCGCCTGTCCAAAGACTTATCAGTCAACAAATTAATCAATAAGGAGTGATCATGGCAGAACTTACCATTGATCCTGCGAATGTGCGAAAGGCCCTCGACGATTTCGTCGATTCGTACAAGCCCAGCGACACTCCCACCCAAGAGGTGGGCTATGTCGCGACGGCCGGCGATGGCATCGCACACGTAACGGGACTGCCTGGTTGCATGGCCAACGAGCTGCTGACGTTCGAAGACGGCACGCTCGGCCTGGCTTTCAACCTTGATCCCCGTGAGATCGGCGTGGTTATCCTCGGCGACTTCGCAGGTGTCGAGGAAGGCCAGGAGGTACGGCGCACCGGAGAGGTGCTGTCCGTACCGGTCGGCGACGGCTACCTCGGGCGTACGGTTGACCCTCTGGGCAAACCGATCGATGGCTTGGGTGAAATCAAAAGCGAAGGCCGCAGAATTCTCGAGGCGCAGGCCCCGGACGTGATGCATCGTCAACCCGTTGTGGAACCGCTTTCCACGGGGTTGAAGGCCATTGACGCGATGACACCGATCGGCCGTGGTCAGCGCCAGCTCATCATCGGCGATCGCCAGACCGGCAAGACGGCCATCGCGATCGATGCGATTTTGAACCAGAAGAGCAACTGGGAGAGCGGCGACCCGAAGAAGCAGGTGCGCTGCATTTATGTGGCCGTCGGCCAGAAGGGCTCCACGATCGCCTCCGTGCGTCAGAGCCTTGAAGAGGCGGGCGCGATGGAATATACGACCATCGTGGCTTCCCCGGCTTCCGATTCCGCAGGTTTCAAGTACATCGCCCCCTACACCGGTTCGGCCATCGGCCAGCACTGGATGTATCACGGCAAGCACGTCCTCATCGTCTTCGACGACCTGTCGAAGCAGGCCGAGGCCTACCGTTCGATCTCCCTGCTGCTGCGTCGTCCGCCGGGGCGTGAGGCCTACCCGGGAGACGTCTTCTATCTGCATTCCCGTCTGCTCGAACGTTGCGCCAAGCTCTCCGATGATCTTGGCGGCGGTTCGATGACCGGTCTGCCGATTGTGGAGACGAAGGCGAACGACGTGTCCGCCTACATCCCGACGAACGTCATCTCGATCACCGACGGCCAGATCTTCCTGCAGTCCGACCTGTTCAATGCCAATCAGCGCCCCGCAGTGGACGTCGGCATCTCGGTCTCCCGCGTCGGTGGCGCGGCCCAGACCAAGGCGTTGAAGAAGGTCTCCGGCACGCTCAAGATCTCGCTGGCGCAGTACCGCTCGTTGCAGTCCTTCGCGATGTTCGCCTCTGACCTGGATGCGGCTTCCAAGGCGCAGCTGACGCGTGGCGCGCGCCTGACCGAGCTGTTGAAGCAGCCTCAGTTCTCGCCGTATTCGATGGAGCAGGAGGTCGTCTCCGTGTGGGCCGGCACCCACGGCAAGCTCGATGATCTCGAGATTGCCGACGTGCTGCCGTTCGAGCATGGCCTGTTGGGCTATCTTGAGCACAACACCGATATCTTGAAGACGATTCGCGACACCGAGAACTTCACCGATGACACGGAGAAGGCTTTGGATGAAGCTGTCGAGAAATACCGCGAGAACTATGTGACCAAGGCCGGCAAGCCGTTGGTCGTAAAGTCGCCGGTTGCCACCACTGCCACCAAGATTGAGCAGGAAAAGATTGTGGCGGGTGATAAGTAACCCATGGCTTCGCAACTCGGATTGAAATCACGCATCACCTCCACCACGTCGTTGGGCAAGATCTTCAACGCGCAGGAGATGATCGCTTCTTCGCATATCGCCAAGGCACGCTCTGTCGCGCTCAACGCGAAGCCATACAGCGACGCGATTTTCGATGCCGTCCAGGCGCTGGCCGCACATACCGATATTGATCATCCGATTGTCAAGTCCACGGAACACAACCCTCGGGTCGCCGTTCTCGCCTTGACGTCGGACCGCGGTATGGCCGGTGCCTATACCTCGTCGATCATCCGCGAGACGGAATCGTTGCTCGCTCGCCTCGACGAAGCGGGCAAGCAGCCTCTGCTGTACGTTTACGGTCGCCGTGGAGTTTCCTATTACCAATACCGCAATCGTCAGATCGCGGCGACATGGGAAGGCAACACCGACCAGCCGGGCGCCGAGACCGCCAGGGAAATCGCCAACCGGCTGTTGGACGACTATATGAAAACGGCTGCGCAGGGCGGTGTTTCCGAGCTGTATATCGTCTTCACGGAATTTGTGAACATGGTGGTGCAGAAGGTCCGTGTGCTGCGGATGCTGCCGGTCGAACTGGTCAGGAACGGCGACAACCAGGCAGATGTCAATATCACTGCCGAGTCCGACGCCAAAACCGAAAGCGGGCAGTCCGATTCCTCGGTGGCTACTACGGGCGGAGATGTGACAGCTGTAGCGAAAAGCGATCAGATGTCACCGCTCTACACGTTCGAGCCGAACATCGACAAGGTCTTGGATGCGATTCTGCCGAAGTACGTGCAGTCGCGTATCCATGAATGCCTGTTGACCGCGGCCGCCTCTGAGACGGCGAGCAGGCAGAACGCCATGCACACCGCGACAGACAACGCCAACAACCTGATCGATACCCTGACGCACCAGCTCAACGCTTCTCGCCAGGCTTCGATCACCCAGGAACTTACTGAGATAATCAGCAGCGCAGACGCGCTGAACAAAGAGGAAGAGTAGGAACGCTTATGGCACAAAACGAGTCAACGGCTCAGTCCAGCGCGACCTCCGCCGACAAGGCGAACGATTTGAATGCCGGACGTGTGACGCGCGTCCAGGGTTCGGTGATCGACGCCGAGTTTCCGGCGGGGCACCTGCCCGACATCTACAATGCCCTGAAAGTCAAGATCGGCAACGAGGGAGACACCGAAGGCGAGACCGTCAAGGAGATCACCCTTGAGGTCGAGCAGCAGATCGGTGATTCCACGGTGCGCGCCGTCGCTTTGAAGCCTACCGATGGCCTCGTGCGCGGTGCGACGGTCACCGATACGGGCGGCCCTATCGAGGTGCCGGTCGGCGACGTGACCAAGGGACATGTATTCGATGTCACGGGCAACATTCTGAACGCAAAGCCCGACGAGCATATCGAGATCAAGCAGCGGTGGTCCATCCACCGCAATCCGCCGGCCTTCGACCAGCTCGAGAGCCGAACCAAGATGTTCGAGACGGGCATCAAGGTCATCGATCTGCTGACCCCGTACGTCGAGGGCGGCAAGATCGGCCTGTTCGGCGGCGCAGGCGTCGGCAAGACCGTGCTGATTCAGGAGATGATCCAGCGCGTGGCGCAGAACCACGGCGGCGTCTCCGTGTTCGCCGGCGTCGGCGAACGCACCCGTGAGGGCAACGACCTGATCGGCGAGATGGGCGACGCAGGCGTCTTGGAGAAGACCGCGTTGGTCTTCGGCCAGATGGATGAGCCTCCGGGGACGCGTCTTCGCGTGCCGCTGACGGCCCTGACGATGGCGGAGTACTTCCGCGACGTTGAAAACCAGGACGTGTTGCTCTTCATCGACAACATCTTCCGCTTCACGCAGGCGGGCTCCGAGGTCTCCACGCTGCTCGGCCGTATGCCGTCCGCTGTGGGCTATCAGCCGAACCTGGCCGACGAGATGGGCTCCCTGCAGGAGCGCATCACCTCGACCCGCGGCCACTCGATCACCTCGTTGCAGGCCATCTACGTGCCCGCCGACGATTACACCGATCCGGCCCCGGCCACGACCTTCGCTCACTTGGACGCGACCACCGAGCTCTCTCGTGACATCGCCTCCCAGGGCATCTACCCGGCCGTCGACCCGCTCTCCTCCACCTCGCGAATCCTCGATCCGCGCTATGTGGGCCAGGAGCACTACGACACCGCGAACCGCGTCAAGGCGATTTTGCAGCGCAACAAGGAGCTCCAGGACATCATCGCCCTGATCGGTATCGACGAGCTCGGCGAGGAAGACAAGACCACCGTCAACCGCGCCCGCAAGATCCAGCAGTTCCTGGGCCAGAACTTCTATGTCGCGAAGAAATTCACCGGCTTGGAAGGCTCCTATGTCAAGGCCGACGAAACGGTCGAAGCGTTCAAGCGCATTTGCGACGGCAAGTATGACGACGTGCCCGAACAGGCGTTCAGCGGCATCGGCGGTATCGACGACCTCGAGCACAAGTGGCACGACATGCAGAAGGAATATGCGTGATGGCTGGCTCGCAGATGAAAGTGAATATCGTCGCTTCCGACCGTCCCTTGTGGAGCGGCGTCGCGAAGTCCGTTTCCATCCCCGCCAGCGAGGGTGGCATGGGCCTTCTGCCCGACCACGAGCCGATTCTGACGGTGATCGACAAGGGCACGGTTTCGGCCATTGACGTTGGCGGCAACCGTCACAGCTTCGAGGTGACCGACGGATTCGCGTCCTTCGATTCCAACAAGCTGACTATCGCCGTCGAAACCGGCGTCGACACCAAGAAGGATCCGACACAAGCGGCAGAGTAGTTCGTCCGGTTCGTCGGCAACTTTCGTCAATAAAGCGGGGGCATCGATACGTTCGGTGCCTCCGTTTTTGCATATTCTCTGGTGATTATATTGTCTTAATTTGCTTATTATTGTTCTTTGCTGTAATTTTAGAGCTAAATAAACAAAGTGAGGCAATAATGAGCAACGCAGCATCATCTCCAGTATCTCGTGTGCAATTGCGTATGGATTCAGGACTCAAAGAAAAAGGTGAGCGCCTTTTCCGCAGCATGGGCCTTGATTTCAGCAGTGCAGTCAACATGTTTGTGGCCCAGGCCGTGCGTGAACAGCGTATACCATTCCAGCCCTCGGCTCAGACTTCGTTTGAGCGTTCTGTGTTGGCAACTGAAGATGAGCCGCTGAGTGAACCGATGAGTCTCGAGGAAGTGAAGTCGAGGATACGCCATGTATAGCTTTCGTACCACGAAACAATTCGATCGTGATATCAACAAGATGCGAAAGCTGCATCGAGACTTGACGAAGATGGATAAAGCTCTCGATGCTTTGACAAGCAATGACATAGATTTATTGGCGGGGCATTACCGTGACCATAAACTTACCGGGGCTTTGCAAGGGTATCGTGAATTGCATATCGAAGGCGATTGGCTTTTGGTGTACAAGAAAATAAAAGAGACGATTACCATAGTTCTCACACGCACCGGAACTCACGACACTTTATTGTGAGCCCTTTTCGCCTAGAGGCTCGGGTAAGGTAGCCAGCGTGCGAATTATTGTTGCTGACTGCTCCGCCGTCTACTCCGGGCGGCTCAACGCCTCGCTGCCCATGGCCAAGCGGGTGCTCATGATCAAGGCCGACCAGAGCCTGCTGATTTTCTCCGAACTCGGTTCCTACAAGCCGCTCAATTGGATGGCAGCGCCCTGTACGATCCGTGAGGTGACGCCCGAAAATGAGGCTGAGAACGGCGAGGAAGGAAATGCTTCGACTACACCAAAAGAAGCGACTGAAACCGAAGCGATGGCGGATTCGGATGAAGGCGCTGTTGGGGATAGCACCGTGCAAACCACCGTCGACGCGGCGATAAACATTGATGTAGCTGCCGAACCATTGCCCGAAAAGGTCTTTCGCGTCGCCTCGCAGAAGTCGACCGACGTGCTCGAAGTGACGGTGCAGCACGTCTATTCCGACGAGACCTACGATCTGGGAGAGGATCCGGGCCTGACCAAGGATGGTGTGGAAGACCATCTCCAGTATTATCTGGCCGCTCAGATTGAGCGGATCGGCAAGGGAGCGAAACTGGTGCGCCGCGAATACCCCACGCCGATCGGCCCGGTCGATATCATGGCCATCGACGGGGCCGGCCAGCACGTCGCCATCGAGATCAAGCGTCATGGCGGCATCGACGGTGTCGAACAGCTCACCCGTTACGTGAAGCTGCTCAACAAGGATCCGTTGCTCGCCCCGGTTCGTGGTATGTTCGCCGCCCAGACGATCACCCCGCAGGCCAAAGTCCTGGCCACTGCGCGTGGTTTTGATTGCCTTATCCTCGACTACGAGGACATGAAAGGTACTGACGACGACAGCCTGCGTCTGTTCTGAGGCAGACCAACGTCGGGCAGGCTTGCGATTCTATGAATTTGCATGATATGGATTCGTGCCTTGGTTTCGTGCGTTGGCATTGCGCTGATGATTTTGTCCGATTTCGCTGTATTTCAGCCGGCGCTTTGTTATGATATGAAAATTCCCGAACATCACACGATGGTGAATGCTCGGGAATTTCTATGGTCTGGTGTGCGCTCAGACTACTTGTCGAATTTCGGCGACCGACTCACTGAGCCGTCTGCGTGGCTCCGTAATCGTAGAGGATGTCGACCACGAAGTAGAGCGTCGAATTGGCGGGAATCTTGGCCTGTGCGGTCTTGCCGTAACCCAAATCCGGGGGGACGACCAGCAGCACCTGAGAGCCGACCGTCTGACCGGCAAGGCCCTTCTTCCAACCGTCGACGACCTGCTGCAGCGAGAACTGCGAGGACTTGCCGCGATCCCACGAGGAATCGAACTTCGACGGCTTGCCGTCCTTGTCCATCACCCAGCCGGTGTAATGCGCGTCGATGGTGTCTGTTTCGGCGACCTTCTTGCCCGTGCCGCGGATCAGCGGCTGGACGACGAGATCATTGCCTGGTTTGTAACCGTTGAAATCAATGGAAGGCGCACCCTTTTTGTCGAGCGTCACCTTCGGCAGGTCGGCAGGAACGTCGGTCACCTTGGTGCCTTTGGCCTTCGTCAGCGGCTTGGATTGCGAAACGAGAGTGATCGCCATGATGTACGAAGTGCTGGCTTTGTTGTGGTCGTTGACGCCGAAAGCGATGGTCGAGTTGATCTTCTGGTCTTTGAGCACGTTGTAATAGGTTTTGCCCGCGCCGTCCTCGTTCATCACCATCGAGCAGTCGGGCGTGTTCTTCTCCCAGGTGCTGATCATCTCGCTGCCGTCCTTGGCGTTCAGCGCGATGCCTTGGATGCAGACGTGATTGTCTTTTTTAATTGCGGCGCCATTCCCTTTTTGCAGTACGGCATAGGAATTATTGACCACGGTCATGGGGGTGTGGAAAGTGATTTTCGGCTTTTTGCCAAGCGTTCCGGTGGCCTTGACTCCGGCCATCTGCGTGTCGGAAGAGGAATCGGCGGATTTGCTGTTGTCGCTGCCCGACCCGCAGGCGACCAAGCCGAATGACAGGGCGATGGCGCAAGCCGCTGCGAGCATGCGGCCGAATGTTCGGGGGTGTTTGTTGCTCATGGTTCACCACATTAGCCCTGAACCTTGATTTAGCGCATAGTCGGAGATGGCTGAGCCGATATCGTCGGCTGGCTGATGGTGATTGGCCATGGTGGAGATGTGATTTTTTCTGTATCTATCCCTGCGATACAGAGTAAATCACAGAATTCGGCTCAAAAGTGTGATTTGCTTTGTATTCGTCGTGAGCTTACAGAGTAAATCACATAATCGGACCTAAAAGTGTGATTTACTCTGTATGCAATAATGTAATACCGTGATAATCGCTCACAGAATTCTATCGGATAGACCTTGTAGAATATAAGGCAATATGACTTCACAACAGGATAAAAAGAATAAGCGCAACGCAAAGCCGACCAGACACGCGGTGATCATGCGTGGCGTTGTCGCGCCGATTTTCGGCCTTCTTGCGGTGTTGTTCATCGTCTTGGGCACCTTGAACATGACCGTTTGGAAGCCGGCGCGTGAGGTCAGTGCGACTACCTCGGTTTCCGGAACCCGTTATGTCGTCACTGATTCCGGGATGTTGAATCTACTCGCCAAATCCGTCGATGTAGAAGTGAGCACTCACGGCGACCGGGCAAAAGCCGCATCCCGCTCCGATAAAACGAAGACAGCAAAATCTAGCGCGCGGACCTGTGTGGCCTTGGGCAATGCCAAAGACGCCGCCGGCTGGCTGGCCGGTCAGCAATATGTACGAGTGACCGGGCTGGATGGCTGGAAAGCGCTTTCCACCAAAACCGATACAGGGTCCAGGATCGACACCTCGAAAAGCGGCGATGAGGTCGCTTTCAAGGATTCGGATATGTGGACGAGCGTGAAGTGCGGAGACTCTGCCATCAAGCTGAACCTCAATGATGTGAGAAGCGATCAGGTGATGGTCGTGGACATGGGCGCGACGCCCAAGAAATCGGCGAAACCGAGTGCCATCATCACCATGCATTGGGTGCGCGATCAGGTGCCCAATCATGCGCTTCCGTTCTTCGTCGCGGCCGGCGTATGCGGGGTGCTGACCATATTGTCTGCTTCTATTTTTGCGATTATGGCCAACGAATCGTTCAAGCGCAAGCGTGCGAAGCGTCGTGAGGAGCGTGAGAAGGCGAAGGCCGAGGAAGTCTCGATTTCCGAGGCCATGACCGGAAGCATCGCTGTGCTTCGGACGAGTCTGACGCACTCGAGTCATAACCATCGTCCCTCTCATAAGATTCGTCCTTCCGACATTGGGGCTTCGGACGAGGCGTCGAGGGCCGAAGGCGGCGCTGACGCTGCGTCGGGTGAGGGGTCATTGTTATCTGGTACTTCGGAAACCGGACTTTCGGCGCCCAGTATCATCGATCCAACCAGACGCAATCTCGTCGCCGATATGCAGATGAAGAACGATACCGATGGAAACGACGACAGCACGGATAACGTTGACGACGCCGATGCCGACGGTAACGACGACAAAACGGAAACCGCTCGACCTCAGAGTTCTGAACCTGAGCGTTCCGGTGAGGGCGAAACGGTTGCAGGTACGGACTCTGAACACTTGGCTGAGGGTGCGAAAGCAGTCGATAGTGATGAAAAGAATCACGGCGTGAAACGGTCCGGGCGCCATTGCGGCAAACCGGAACAGGAAACCGAATCGGATGCCGCCGCGACCCCGGCCCATGTAGGAAGGCACGCGCGGCATACCACAGCAAGCCGTGTCGACGATAGTAGTGCCGGTAATCTCAATAATGGCAACAATACTGATGGCCGCAAGAAAGAGACCACTGACTTTAGAGATGCCAACGTATCCGTGTCTCTTCAACAGTCGGCAGGAAACGCCGGCTCTGATAATGCTGAACACTCTGATGCCCGCAATGGCGAAGGCCGCACGGCCTCAAGTGCCGATGAGCTGATTGACGAAGGCCACGCGCAAGCCGAAACCACGGTGATTTCAATGAGTGACCTGCGTGCGTATTTTGCCCGTCTCTCTTCGGAAACGTCGGAAACGTCGGAAACGTCGAACGGTGAGGCCGACGCCGCCAACGCTACGTCGAAGCAAACCAGTGAAACACCGACCGTGAATGAGGACGAAAAGAACGTATGAGTACGAAGAAACTGTTGAAAACATTGACGGCGGTGGCGCTCGCTGCAGCCACACTGGTCGGGGCGGCCGCGTGCGGCGAGAAAACCCCGCAACCGCAAGGGGCCGAATCGTCGACCCAGACTCCGGATATCACCGAAGCCCAGGAAAAAGCGATACGCAAGTCGATCCTGGACGTTCTTGACGCTTCGGACAACGCCAAAAAACCGGACGGACTGTCGGCACGCGTCACCGGGCCGGCCCAACAGGTGCGTACCAGCGAGCTGTCGATTGCCCAGGCCACCGGTGCGCTCGACCCCAAGGCCACCATTCCCAAAGACATCGCGCAGACGATTATTCCCACCCAGTCGGGTTGGCCGCGTTCGGTGTTCTCGATCACCACCACCACAAAGGACCAGCAGTCCAAGCGTCTTCTGGTGATGACTCAGCAGGGCCCGCGAAGCAATTACAAACTGTGGGGCGTGGTGAGACTGTTCCAAGGGGCGAAGCTTCCGGAATTCGCCATTCCTTCAATCGGTGCCAGTTTGGGTTCGCCGGATGATTCCGGATTGTCGATGACCCCGCAACAGGCGGTGGATGAGTATGCGGACGTTTTGACGCACGGGCAGCAGAGCAAGTTCGCGGCGAGATTCAGCAACGATTATTTCCGCCAAGATCTTGACAAACTTTCCGCAACGGTCCAGCAGGGCATGGAACGCAACCATGGCACGCAGACCCAGACGTTCACACCGGTCAAAAACGAAATCGCGGTGATGCGTTCCAGCGAGGGCGGCGACCTGGTGGTCTCGCAGATCAATTCGGAATGGACCCGTATCGCCGGCGAAGGACGCGAATCGCAGCCGGCCAGCGACGCCGAGCGCGCGTTGTTCGGTCAGGGCAAGGCCACCGGAACGATGAAGGTGACGTATGTCAACGTCTTGGCCTTCTACGTGCCGCCGGCCAAGTCAGGCAAAAAGGTGGTCGCGGTAGGTGCCGAACGTCAGCCGATCAAGGTCGAAGCGCTCTAGATCATCGGCCCCGGTCCGCCATCAGACAAAGCGGTGTCCTGCGGGGCGGGCGGCAGGTAGATTAGATGGTGTTTATACGCGTATCGGATAGATAGTGACCCCTGTGTCGAGCCGACGCAGCGAGAAAGAAGGCACTTTTGGCAGCAGCAAACAATTCAGGGACGAATCCGGGCATTTCATTGGCGGGTGCGGTTGATTTGAGTTCGATCAAGCATCAGGTGCAGGCCGAGCCGGGTCAGGCCGGCGGTGCGCCGAGCGCAGGTGGCTATGTCATCGACGTCACCGAATCCACGTTCCAAGCGGTTCTGCAGACCTCCGCCACCTATCCGGTGGTGCTGTTGCTGTGGATTCCCACTGACGACCGCCTGTTCGCGATGGCCAAAAAACTCGGGGATACCATCAATGGGATGAAAGGGCAGCTGCAGCTGGCCCGTATCGATATCAACGCGGAACCTGGTATCGCCCAGGCCTTCCAGATCAAGGGCGCGCCTGCATTGTTCGCGCTTATCGGAGGCCGGCCCATGCCGATTCTCGAGGGGCTGCCGAGCGACGAGGAATTGAGCCAGATCAGCGACACCTTGCTGCCGCAGATCGTGCAGTTGGCCCAACAGGCCGGAGTCACCGGCACCGCGCCGTATTCCGGCGATCCGGATGCCGATGCTGCTGCCGGTGAGGGAGCGGATGCGGCCGAGCAGGTGCCGCCGGAGCATCAGCAGGCCCACCAGCTCGCGGCCGACGGCGACTATGCCGGTGCCGCCGAGGCTTATGCTCAAGTACTTGAAGCGAATCCGAACGATACCCTGGCCGCCCGCGAACGTTCCAAGGCATTGCTGCTGGCGCGTTCCGGCAGCGCGGATGTGCGCGTGGTCCGCGCCGCCGCGGCCGAGCATCCCGACGATGTCGACGCCCAGCTTGCCGTCGCCGATATCGACATGATCGGCGGCCAGATCGAGGACGCGTTCTCGCGCCTGCTTGATTTTCTCGCGGCCGGTCACAAGGCCGATTTGGAGCCGGTGCGCAAGCGCCTGCTCGAGTACTTCGCCATTCCCGCGCCGGACGACCCGCGCTTGAAGGCCGCTCGCCGCCGCCTGTCCACGTTGATGTACTAATTATTCGTGCCGATTGCGGTCGTAAATGCCTCAGCGGTCGTCTATTCGTGCCGATTGCGGCCGTAGATCTGCTCAAAATGCGGGCCCTGCTTGGCCAGTTCTTGCTCGAAGTCCTCGCTCCAGGTCGCAAACGGCCTGCCGGCGAGCCCGTCGTTGGAGAACCGCGCCTGATCGGTGATTTCGGTGACGCAGAAATCAGGGATGATGAGGTTGGTGACCGGCCGCGAACGTTTGGCCTCGGCCACCACCAGCGGCGCGTTCAATCCGCCGAAGACGTCGATGTCCCAGCCGTCCTCGCCGATCCAGGCCGCAAAGCGGTTTTTGATGATGACCTCGCCGCCGCGTTTGATCAGCTCAGCGGCGATGTTGGCATCGATCTCGCGCTCCGCCTCGTAGCGCGTGCCGCCCACAGACGGGCCCTTGATGGCCACCGACGCCTCGGAGAAATCGTCACGATATTGGTCGAGCACCGCCATCGCATCGGTGTCGGCGTCCATCTCGATGCGGTTTTTCCGGCTCAACAGACGCACGCGCAGCGCGTAGTTGTCGGAGTGCACGTAGTAGCTCTGCACAATCAGTGTCGGCGCGCTGCCGTCGTCCAGTTCCGCAGGCATGGTTCGGCAGAAGAACCGCCGGTCGAATTCGAAGTCGTTCATTTCAGGAGCCATATATCAAGTCTAGACGGATGCCACGCCGTTTGGTCGGCTGCGGTGCTATGCTGAAACCTGTTGTTTGGGTCCGTAGCTCAGCTGGATAGAGCGTTCGCCTCCGGAGCGAAAGGTCGCGGGTTCGAATCCCGTTGGGCCCACAAAATTGCCGATGACTTACTGGCTGCGGTCTGCCTGCGGTCTGTCTGCGGTTATTGTGCGCAAATCGATGGTTCCAGCTTTTGATCAAGTTCGCTGAAGAACAGCTTGATGTCCTTTTTGTTCTTATGAATCTGGGTGAGCGGCGCGCGCTTCGTCTTGGAACGCACCAACGCGCTCACGCTCGATCCGCCTTCGGCCTCGTCCACGGTCGCCACGAGGTCTTCGCCCCACGCGAACGCGGTGACGCCGGTGGTGAAGATGCACGCCTGCTTCTCGTCGTTGCGGGCTTTCAACGTGAAGGTTTTGCTGCCGCGTAGCAAATTGAGCATAACGTTGTAGGTCTCTTCGGGCTTCGTTGCGTATGTGTGGCGTTCCGCTTTGATTCCGCCATTCAGAATTCCCATGATTCCTTCTTCTTGGAGGGTTGGTTGGATATCACGATCATGATATCTCTCGATTATGAAGAACGAGCCAAGGCTTTTACGAACATGCAAAAAATTATAAGTATAAGTGAAACAATCCCAAAAAAAAGAAAAGTTTTCAGTATACTTTAAACTTTTTGGATTATATAGTAAAGTTTAAAGTACAGGTGAAAGTAAAGAGGACTTATGGTCATTGAACGGCCCGCATATCTTGAACGCATCAAGCCGTACGTTGGCAAGAACATCATCAAAGTGCTTACCGGCGTCAGGCGCTCCGGCAAGTCGACGCTGTTGTATTTGCTGAAGCGGCACATGCTGTCGCAGGGTGCTGCCGAAGCCAATATGCTCCATCTGCGTTTTGAATCCGCGCAGCTGGCCGATGTCAAAAACGACAGGGACCTCACGCAATATGTGTATGAGCGCATCGATACCAAGAAACCTGTGTGCCTGTTCCTCGATGAGATTCAGGAAGTCGAGCATTGGGAACGTGCCTTGCGCGCGTTCATGGTGGATTGCGATGCCGACATTTATATCACAGGTTCCAACGCGAGTGTGCTCTCCAGCGATTTGGCGACGTTCATCACCGGCCGCTACGTGACCATCGAGGTCTTCCCGCTTTCGTTCAAGGAATTCGAGCCGGCGTATCGCGTTGCTCATCCCAAGGCGGACAAGCGGGAAGCGTTCCGTGCGTATGCGGTTCAGGGTGGGTTCCCTTTCCAGAATGAGCTTGATTTTGACCGGGATGCTTCGTTGCATTACTTGGATGATCTGTTCTCGACGATTCTGCTGAAGGATGTGGTCAAGCGTAATGATATCCGCGATGTGGATATGCTCGAGCGAATCGTGCGCTACGCCGTAGCCGAAGAAGGACATCTTTTGACGACCAAACGTATTTCCGATTACCTGAAAAGCGAGCAGCGCAAGGTCAGTGCGGCAACGGTGGCCAATTATCTTGAGGCTGCCGCGCAGGCGTATCTTCTGTATCGCGTCCGTCGCGAGGATACGGTCGGCAGAAAAATGCTATCGTTTAACGATAAATATTATGTCGTCGACCAGGGGTTGCGTCAGGCTCTTGGTCTTGACAATGCCGCGAACATCGACCAGGTGCTGGAAGGCATTGTGTACGTTGAGCTTTTGCGCCGGGGCTATAAGGTCAACGTCGGCAAAGTGGGAGATGCGGAGGTCGATTTCGTCGCACGTCGCAATGGCGAGACCGAATATTTTCAGGTCTCGTATCTGGTCGCCGACGAGCAGACGCGGAATCGTGAGTTCGGGGTATTGGCCAAGATGGATGACAACTATCGCAAGACGGTGCTTTCTCTCGACGAGTTCCCCTACAGCGTCGACGGCATCCGCGGCATCAATCTGGTCGATTGGTTGCTGGAGTAGGTAGGGATTGATTGAGTATGAGAATGATGGAAGTTCCATGACGGCTGGTATGCCACTCTATGGCAGCCGGAAGGTGTTGGTTTTGGTTGCTCGGTTTACGACATTTGTGAGTAGATGATGACGTTCCTTGTGTGTATTTGTCCGTTGTGCTGATAGGATGAAATACTTTACTCAAAGAAGCAAGGAGAAGTGAGCACGTTGGATTTTGATTCTTTGGTGGAAAGGCTTGGAACGGCTTCGACAATAAAAGATATCGAGGAGGCTGTCTTTTACGATTTCAAATGCGAGGCATATGGCTATTACGAGCCAAGACTTACCGCTGCTGCCAAAGACGGGCAAGCTATCTTGGACAAATATGCGTTCGTCGCCAACAACGGTCCATTTGACGACAATCAGTCGATACTCAATTGGCTGAAGAATATTACCCTTAGCGTGGAAGCCATCAAGCGAGGAGTTGATCCGTTTTTCTGTATATCGGCCCCTTCCGCGCTGCGTGCTTATTCTGTGCTTGGCTGGAACCGGGACGGATCCGGCAGTTCGCAGCTGATTAATATGTTTGGCAGGGCCTTATGGGGCGAGTTTTCCTCTGATTATCCGCATGCGAATATTGGGAAACCGTATTATCAGAATTTCATTGACCGATTTTCTGAGTTCTCGAAAGTGAACGACAACCGTCAACTCAAGAAATTTGCCAGATTGGTCCATACCATCGGCAATTTCATGGATGGGCCTCGTCAGGGGCGCCTCGAACGGTCAAACGAGTCCCTAGGCTATTTTTCAGCGCAAATGGATTGCTTTAATGGTCGTCCCGACATGTTGCTTTCCTGGCTTTATGGATACGGCAAAGGAAACGTTCCGGCCAGCTTGCACAATGAGGAGGTGCGCAAGCAGTGGCGCGACTGGATTGGGCAGCACAAGGAAGCCTATCTGCTCGATTGCTACTTCGACAGCGAAGGCAAGCCGATATCGCTGGATGGCCGTGGTTCGGGAAGCCGGGGGCAACAGCTTGATCGCTATCTCCGGACGGTCAATTCGCTGATAGAATTCCGTGGATTGCGCATTGTCGAACGGCTTAATCCCGCCTTGACGGGCAATAGGAATTTTCAGAAACGCATCAATGAACTGAGCCGGGAATTGCCCGGTGCCGGAAAGACGTCTGAGGCGCCGACTTCGCTCGCGTCGCCTTCAAAGCGAATGAGTGCTGTACCTCTGCCGCAGTCTTCGGTGAACAACACTCATGTTGTGCCAGCAAGCGCTGTTCCTTTGTCGCACACTCCAACAAGTAATCCGGTTGTGCCAGTGAACGCTGTTCCACTGCACACAATTCCGGCGAACAGCCACGTTATCTCGATGAATGCTGTTCCTTTGCCCAAGACTTCAACGATTAACCGTAGCGTGCCGTCAACTGCTGTTCCTTCATCGCCTCGTTCGGATATCCATTTGATTGATGAGCCTCCTATCGCCCAAGGGTTCAGCGGTGGCCGGTCGGCTCGGCAAAAGCATGAAGCGCAACCATCTAGGCAAAGCGTGCTGAAGCTCAACCCGAATGATATTGACTTCATGAAAGAGCCAGAACCTGATAAGGGCGTGAACGAAAATCCGCATACTGAACCGCGGATATTCGGACAGCGGAAGGCCGAAAATCGTCAATCGACGACAGTCAAAGCAAAGAAGTCCAAGCCGATATTCAGAAAAGCCAAGAAGCAACCGTCGATGGCGACTGCCCAGCGTGATGCTCGTTTGCAGGGTGAGCCAAGTGAATTTGCTGGTTTGCCGCGCTACGTCAAGGACGCCTTCCCGGATGTGGCGGATGGCTATGCGACTGCGTTCGGCGCAAATCCAATCGCCTGCTTGAGCGAGAGCTTTGCCGCGCTGGCCGTTGTAGTGGCTGCGTTTACGTTCCTTATCGGCTTTGTCGAGCTGTTCACATCCGGTCTTTTTGCCCATCAGATTTCGCACGCGACTTCAGAACTTTTCTCGATGAGCGGCTTTGTGAGCTCGTACAAAGGCGTGACTTCACCGGTGTATAGCAGCGCGGTTGTGCGTAATGCAACTTTGCTTCTGTTCCTGCTTGCATATCTGCTGGCGTACGTCGAATTCTTCCGAGCGGGCAGATACGACAGGAAGGGCAAGCCGTTGCGGATTATGGCGATTGTCCTTGTGGCGATTTTTGTGGTCCTAGCAATGATTCCGCTTGTTTTGGCTCTTTGGTATACGGACACGAATAAGCACTATCTTGCGGACAGGGCGACATTGAAATCCTCTGAATCCCGAGGGTTCCTGTCCGTGGTCAATTTGCTGTATAAGCAGAGAGGCCTTGTCGGGGCTTATATCGTTGCTTTGATTATCGTCCTGATTCTTCTGATTGTGTTCCCGCTGTTTCTCAAAGCTTCGCGGAAACTGGTCGGCTTCGTGCTGTTGTCTGCGGGCATTGTCTATGCGGCTGTGCCGTTGGCGTTTTTGCTGATTGAAAACCTGATCCCTCTGGTGTACACGGTTATCGCATTGGCGGTATTTGCGTTGATATTCTGGCTGGTGGTCAAAGTGGGGAATGTCAGTGATAGCCAATCGGAATCGTCGTCAAGTACCTCGCACGATGACCGGGCACGTAAGCCTTCGAAAGAGGAAATGGCTAAACAAGAAGCTAGTGCCAAAGAGCTTGCTAAGCACACATTCAAGTTTAACGAGCGTTGCGTTTGCAATAAAGATCTCTCGGATTTTGCGTGGGTACTTGTGCCAAAAGGTGCCCATGGCATAGTTAAGTCAGATTTTAAGAGCAGCAATGTAAGTTTGAAAACGGTATACGAAGTTGATTTCGGTAAGGCACGAAATGAACATGGTGAGCAAATCGGTAGACAGCACATTGTGGCAACCAACTTAGATAAGTGCTGATTTTTATAAACTCTGAAGGTTATTAAAAGTGTTGTGGGAGGAAACATGAATATTGATTTAAAAGATTATTTAGTTAGTGCGGATGCGCCAATCTCCAACGACTTGGAATCCATGTGGGCCCAGCAAGATCCCATCAAAAAGTTTCTCTATTACAAGGCAATCAATGACCAGAATGGTTGGAGCCTCGACGCCGATTGCTGGCCGACAGTGATGTCGGTCGAAAAGCGGTTGCTGTTGAAGTTGGGATTGGTCGATGAATCCGAGCTCACGCAGGATCGAGGCCGTACGATAAAGCTCAATGATCAAGACGGAAATATGGTCGAAACCGATACGTGTTTCTCGGCTTTCCAGATTATCAAGGGTTTTATCAAACGGTCTGGCGCAGACGCTGATATCAGGAAGAAATATGATATTCCAGCTACTGAGGATTCGGTGACCAACTACAAGCTACAGAAGTATGGCTTTGACTACGTGGATTTCGTGGTCGATTCGTTGGAATCTCGTCTCGATGAACATGACGATGTAACACGGACGGCGCTCGCTCGTTACGTCGGTCTTACCCATACGCTTGGCGATATTATTTTGATACCGTGCCACTGCAATGTGGCCAAGAACATGTTTTACCAAGAGAATATTCTCAATCTTTACGCCGCGCTCAAGACGGGTGTTGTACAAGTAAAGAACGCCGTTTTGAATGGTGATTTCTCTTGGTATTGCGAACCGTCTGATGCCAAGCGGCTCGGTTTCGGAACTGCTTTGGCCGACGAATCGATACAGGGTTTTGACCTTACTAAGGGTTGTGCCGAAGTCCCAGATTCTCAAGGTTCACAGAACGAGGAACCGCGACTAATGACAGCTGCGGATTTGGATGCCATATCTAAGCTCGTCGAAAATCGCAACAATCATCTCGAAGAATATGTGCAATCGGATTGGTTCAAGGTTTCCTGATGATTCGTCAATAGATTAACTATATAATACAATTAGCCGGTTGAAAAACCGCGATACTATAGACTTGGGCCCCAGCTATTTTGGCTGGGGCCCAGTTGGTTCACTCGACACGCTAGACTGAGGTGCATGAATCCTGAAGCGTTGAGTGAACTTATTTCTGATATTGCACATGGGCTGGTTGCGGCCGGTCAGGCCGGCGAGCTGAGCGACGAGCTGGTGCCGCCGGTCGAGAAGCTGGCTGTGATGCGGCCGAAGGACCGCGCGCACGGCGACTGGTCGTCGAACGTGGCGATGCAGCTGGCCAAGAAGGCTGGTATGAAGCCACGCGATCTGGCCGAGGCGTTCGCCGCCAAACTGCGTGACGCCGATGGCATCGCCTCCGTCGAGGTGGCCGGGCCCGGTTTCATCAATATCACGCTTGATTCGGCCTCCGCGGCCGCCGTGGTCTCGCAGATTCTGGACCAGGCCGTCGACGTCGATTCCGTCGATAAGGGCGTCGAGGTCTGGAAGGGCAAGGATAGCGATACCACCACTTCTACCGCGAAAACCGTACATTCCACCAAGTTCGGCCTGAACGACCATTTGGCCGGCAAGACGCTGAACCTTGAATTCGTCTCGGCCAACCCGACCGGCCCGATTCATATCGGCGGCGTGCGCTGGGCGGCGACCGGCGACTCCATGGCCCGCGTGCTCGAGGCCAACGGCGCCAAGGTCGTGCGCGAATACTACTTCAATGACCACGGCGAGCAGATCAATCGCTTCGCCAAGTCGCTGGTGGCTGCGGCCCACGGTGAGGAAACCCCGGCCGATGGCTACAAAGGCACGTATATCAACGAGATCGCCGACCGCGTGATCGCCGAGGCCAAGGCGGACGGCGTGGATGTGCTCGCACTGCCCCGCGTCGACGGCGGCAAGGACAAGGACGGCAATGCGCTCGGCGAGGGCGATTCCGAGCAGCGCGAGGAGTTCCGCAAGCGCGCGGTGCCGATGATGTTCGCCGAGATCCAGCAGTCGATGAAGGATTTCCGCGTCAATTACGACGTGTGGTTCCACGAGAACAGCCTTTATCAGGACGGCGCCGTCGAAAAGGCCATCGCCTGGCTGCGCGAGCACGGCGACATCTACGAAAAGGACGGGGCCACCTGGTTCGCCTCGACCAAGCACGGCGACGACAAGGACCGCGTCATTATCAAGTCCAACGGTGAGTATGCCTACTTCGCTGCCGACATCGCCTATTATTACGACAAGCGCCACCGCGAGGTGAATCCAGCTGACGTGGCCATCTACATGCTCGGTGCCGACCACCACGGCTATATCGGCCGCATGATGGCGATGTGCGCCGCGTTCGGTGACAAGCAAAACGTCAACATGCAGATCCTCATCGGTCAGATGGTCAACGTGATGAAGGACGGCAAGGCCGTGCGCATGTCCAAGCGCGCCGGCAACGTCGTCACCATCGACGACCTTGTGGAGGCCGTGGGCGTGGATGCAGCGCGCTATTCGCTGGCCCGAACCGACTACAACACCAGCGTCGACATCGATCTCGACGTGCTCGCCTCGCACACCAACGAGAACCCGGTGTATTACGTACAGTATGCGCACGCGCGCAGCTGCAACGTCGACCGCAACGCGGAGGCGGCGAAGATTGACACCAACGCCGCCGACCTGTCGCTGCTCGACACTCCTGCCGACGGCGAGGTACTGGGCTCGCTGGCCCAGTGGCCGTCCGTGGTCACCGACGCCGGCGACCTGCGCGCCCCGCACAAGATCGCGCACTACCTCGAATCGCTCGCCGGCACGTACCACAAGTGGTACAACCTCGAGCGCGTGGTGCCGATGGAACTGACCGGCTTGGACGAGCGCAAGATGGACGAGGCCGAGCGCGTCGCCAAGTGCCCGGAACCGGCCCGTGCCGCCGCACGCTTGCAGTTGAACGACGCGGTCCAGCGCGTGATCGCCTCCGGCCTGGCGATGCTCGGCGTCACCGCCCCCGACAAGATGTAGTACTGATTGGCGTTAAATCGGCCACGTTTTCCATTGTGGAATGACGCGGCCGATTTCTTTATACGGTATTTATCATTGTTTGCACGCGGATAGGCGATAGGGAAGAACAAAGGAGAGAATATGGCCGACGAAACCATCAAATTCACGGACGAAAAATGTTTCACACAGGCGCAGGTCGAGCGTCTTTTCCTTTCCGTCGACTGGGTTTCCGGAAAGTACCCGGAACGTTTGTACAAGGCCTTGATGGGTTCTTCCACGGTCTTTTCGGCGTGGGACGGCGATCGGCTTGCCGGGCTGGTGCGCGTTTTGGATGACGGGGCGATGATGGCCTATATGCATTACGTTCTGGTCGATCCCAAATATCAGGGCAGAGGCATTGCCGGTCATATGGTTGAAATGGTCAAGCAACGTTACTCCGATTACTTCTACATCGAAGTCATGCCGGAGGAAAGCAAAAACGCGGCGTTCTATCAAAAACACGGGTTCGAAATCATGCAAGATGGCGTAGCCATGCAGATTTGCAATGGATGAGTGGACTTGCCGTTGGTTCTGCCAAGTGCACAGGATATTGCGATTTTCGACTGATCTCTGTGCGAGCTCAATAGGTAAATCGCTGTGTTGAGATGATTCCACCATTTTCACCGCGATTCGCTATCGTTAGGTAGAGCTTCAAACCAGCGACAGACGAAGAAAAAGGGGACGAACGATATGGGTATCACTCCGATTTGGCCGGAAGCGACAGCATTCAATAGTGACGGCGAACTGACTTTCCACGGGCACAGCGCTGCATCGTTGCTCGACGAGTTCGGATCGCCGCTCTATCTGATCGACACCGACGAGGTGCGTGCCCGTGCGCGCAAATTCGTGCGTGCCGCCGCTGACGCGTTCAACACCTCGACCACCCACGTCAGCTTCGCGGGCAAGGCGTTCCTCTCCAAGGAGGTCGTGCGCATCGTCACGCAGGCCGGCATGTCCGTCGACACCTGCTCGATGGGGGAGATCAAAATCGCGCTCGCCGCCGGCGTCCCCGGGCGCCGTCTCGTGCTGCACGGCAACAACAAATCCGACGAGGAGATCGAGCTGGCCGTTCGTGAAGGATTCTCGAAGATCGTCGTCGACTCGGCCGACGAGCCCGCACGCATCGCCGCCATCGCGCACCGTCTCGGCAAGCGTGCCCGCGTCATGCTGCGCGTCACCTCCGGCATCCACGCCGGTGGCCACGAATACATCTCCACCGCCCACGAAGACCAGAAATTCGGCGTGCCGCTGCTGCCGGCCGGTGTCGGCCCGGAAGTGCTCGATATCTTGGGCTCGCTCGGCGATGTGAACGCCGGTAATGGTAATACCGATGATTCCACCGCGAATGCCGACGGTTCTGTTTCGCAGAGCCACGTAGGCTCGGTCGCCGCCGACGCGGTCGCAGCCGCAGCCAACGATCCCGCAAACGGCAGCGGTCGTAAGCTCGATTACTCCATCAAATATCCCTACGACATGAGCCACGTCAAAGTCTCCGATGCTGACCGCGAACTGGCCGAAGCCATGAACGCTGTGGCGGACGGGCCGGCGCTCGCGGTGCTCAAAGACATCTACTCCCGCCAGGACGATCTCGAGCTGGTCGGCATCCATTCGCATATCGGCTCCCAGATTCACGACGCCAACGCCTTCATCGAAGCCGCGCGGCGCATGATGCTCTTACGCAAGACCTTCTACGCCACCGATGCCTACACCCTGCCCGAGGTCGATTTGGGCGGCGGCTATTCCGTGGCCTACACCGACGCCGAGGATTCCATGGACATCGACGCCGAGCTCGGGCGCCTGGCCCAGGCCGTCACCTCGATCAACAAGGCGCTGGGCATGCCGGCTCCGGTCATCTCCTTCGAGCCCGGCCGCTGGATTGTCGCTCCCGCAGGCGTCACGCTCTACCGCGTCGGTACCATCAAGCGCGTCATGCTGCCAAAGGGCACGAAAGACGCAGCCGGCAATCCCATCGCCGAACGCACCTACGTTTCGGTCGACGGCGGTATGAGCGACAACATCCGCCCGGCGCTCTACGGCGCGGATTACACGGCCCTGCTCGCCAACCGCGACCGCGGCGGCGAACGCGACGAAAACGGCAATCTCAAGGATTCCATGCTCGCCCGAGTGGTCGGCATGCACTGCGAATCCGGTGACATCCTCGTGCACGAATGCCGCCTGCCCCGCAGTCTCAAACGTGGCGATATCCTCGCGATTCCCGTCACCGGAGCCTACGGCCGCACGATGGCCAGCAATTACAACCAAGCGCTGATTCCCGCCGTGGCGGCCGTCAGCAGCAAAGATGCGCATCTCATGCTCCGCCGCCAGACCATCGACGACCTGCTCGCCCTCGACGTCAGCTGACCCAGCTGCCATAGGCTGAATGCAACAGTCCGAAACGAAATTATTCGTTTTGTGTCGCTTTTTTACTTGCTTGCTGGTGCCAGCTAAGTAAAAAGCAACTTTTAGGGTGGCTAAGTGTGACTTTTTACTTGCTTAACGTCAGCAAGCAAGTAAAAAGCGACATCTAACAAGTTGCAATGATATCGGCGATATTCGAGTGTAGCGTGGCGACGAGGTTATGGGGACAGACTCCTGTCGGATTCATTTTCTAGGATTGATAAGGCTAGGCATGTTTGATGCAGTAAAAGCGGTTGAGTGGGAGAGTGGTATGGGCCAGGTGAACAGTTCGGCGCAACGGCGCGCTCAGGATGAAGACGGTCAGGTGGAAGTGTTGCCCAAAGGCATTCACGACAGCTCGACCCCGATACGCGTGGGGTTGCTCGGTGTGGGCACCGTCGGCTCGCAGGTCGCCAGAATCCTGACCGAGCAAAAGGAAGAACTCCAGCAACGCATCGGCCAGCCACTCGAAATTACGGGAATCGCCTGCCGCAATCCCGAAAAGGTTGCCTTCCCTTGGATCGACAAAACGCTTCTTACCACCGATACCAAATACGTCGCCACCCACAGTGACATCCTGGTCGAGCTCATCGGCGGCCTCGAGCCTGCCCGGTCGCTGGTCTTGAAGGCCCTTGAAAGCGGCGCATCGGTGGTCACCGCGAACAAGGCGCTGCTGGCGAAATACGGTCCGGAAATCTACCGCACCGCAGAGGAAGACGGCGTCGATATCTACTTCGAGGCTGCCGTGGGCGGCGCGATTCCGCTGGTCCGTCCCTTGCGTGAATCGTTGGTCGGCGACAAGGTCACCAGCGTTCTGGGCATTCTCAACGGCACGACCAATTACATTCTTGACGAAATGACCACCAAAGGCCTCGATTTCGAGGTGGCACTGAAGGACGCGCAGGCCAAGGGCTACGCCGAGGCCGATCCGACCGGCGACGTCGAGGGCGAGGATGCTGCGAACAAAGCGGCCATTGTCGCCTCGCTCGCGTTCCATACTCCGGTGAGCATCGATGATGTCACGACGGAGGGCATCACCAACATCACCGCCGACGACATCGCGTTGGCACAGGCCGAGCACAAGGTCATCAAGCTGCTCGCCGTCGTGGTCAATGGTGAGCATGGCGTGTCCGCGCGTGTCTACCCGGCGCTTATCCCCGACAATCATCCGCTTGCCAGCGTTCACGGCAGCTATAACGCGGCGTTCGTGCACGCGCAGGCGGCCGACGACCTGATGTTCTACGGTCGTGGCGCAGGCGGCGCTCCTACCGCTTCGGCGGTGATGGGCGACATCGTCACTGTCGCCCGCCATATCGTCCAAGGCGGCACCGGTCCGCAGATTTCGATGTACCAAAACCTACCCAAGGCTCCGTTGAGCACTTCGCGCGCCGCGTTCGCCGTCCGTTTCCGCATCTGCGACCGCCCAGGTATCCTCGCCGCGATTTCCAAGACGTTTGCCGACCACAACGTCTCCATCAACGGCATCAACCAGGATCTGAAGCCGACTCCGCACGATCCCGGCTATTCGGGTGAGCAGCAGACCCTGCGCGTGGTGACGCATCAATGCAACGAGACCAAGTTGCGCGAAACGGTCGAGGATGTTTGCAAGTTCGATTTCGTGATTGGCGAGCCCTCGATCTTGCGCGAGATGTGAGCGGATTCGCCGTTGAGCAACCATGACCAAGTGAGGGGAACAATATGGCGGGGATGATGCCGAAAGTCAAGCAGGTCAAGGTGCGGGTGCCCGCCACGAGCGCGAATCTCGGTTCAGGTTTCGATGCTGTCGGTTTGGCGCTGGATTATCACGACGAGCTCACTTTTACTATCAATGAAGATGAATTGGGCGATAACCAAACAGGCAATCAAAGCAGCCATGGTAATCAAGGCAAGTCAGACGGCTTTTCAAACACTGCTGCCAAGGTGATCATTCACGGCGAGGGCGAGGACACGTTGCCCCGCGACGAGACGCATCTGGTCGTTTCGGCCTTTCGTCGCGCGTGCGAGGCGTTCGGCCTGCGTCGTTTCGGGTTTACTTTAGAGGCGTATAACAACATTCCGCAGGCCCGTGGCATGGGTTCGTCGGCCGAGGCCATCGTCGCCGGCATCGCGGCCGCGGCCGCTTTCGCACAGGGTGACGCCGACTTCAACCGCGAGACGATTTTCCAGATGGCCGCCTCGATGGAAGGCCATCCCGATAACGTGGCCCCCGCAGTTTACGGCGGGCTCACGGTTTCATGGAATTTCAAGACGGCGGAAGGTGTGGGATCTGTAGGTATTCCCGGTGGCGAGCCGCTGCGTGCCGGGTTTCATACCGTCAACTACCCGGTGTCGAAAGCCATGACCGCTGCCGTCTTCGTCCCGGATTTCGAGCTTTCCACGCAAAAGGCGCGCGAGGCCCTGCCGCAGAAGTTGCCGTACGCCGACGCGGTGTTCAACGTTTCCCGCGTTGCGCTGCTTCCGGCCGCGATGAATCCGGTGAGTCTTGTGAACGATTCCGCTGGCCAATCGCCAAGTGTCGCCCCATCCGTTCATGATGCCGGCGATGATCTCGTCGATGATTCCGCCATCGCCTCGCGTTCCAACGCCATGCTGTTCGCCGCCACGCAAGACAGGCTTCATCAACCCTATCGCAAATCCTTGATGCAACCTTCCTGGAAATTGATCGAAACGTTGCGTACGCATGGTTTCGCCGCCGCGGTCTCAGGAGCCGGCCCGTGCGTACTAGTGCTTCACTACGGCGATGCCGCCGCGCAAATCGACAACATCGCCGCCGCCGAACTGTCAAGCGGTCACTGGCGCGTCCTGCACCTTCCCGTCAGCCCGCGGGGCGTTGAGGTCGAGGTTGAAATCGAACCGAACTGAATGTGGATTAGTGCAATCTCAGCATTGAAGGCTATTCTGCTTATATTTTGTTCTTTATGAGCCAAAATGACTCAATTCTGTCTATAATTAAACAGTAATTGGGTTTATTGATTAGGCAAGGAATGAACATGGCACAGGCTGCACAAGGTATCTCTCGTATTCAGATCAGGACAAAGAAAACCCTCAAGGACCAGGCCACGGAGCTGTTCGACAAACTCGGGCTTGACATGGGCACTGCCATCAACATGTTTCTGGCACAATCGGTGCGTGACGGCGGCCTTCCCTTCCGTGCTAGCCTGACACCGTTGGAGCGCGACATCGACGAAGTCGAGCCTTTTGCTTCCGAGTCCGAAGCGACGGATTTCGCTTCTCGAATGGCGGGAAGGATGATGGATGAAACGCGGTGAAATCTGGACGGTACGGGCTGACGGATACGCCAGCAAACCTCGTCCGGTTGTGATTGTGCAAAGCGACAAGGTGGCCGGTTTTCGAATTTCTAAATGATAATATGCTTATAATGGAGTCGTTTATACCGACAAAAGACTCCAATATCGTATATAAGGTGGTTATTATGGCTCACACAGCAGCACAGCAGACGCGTATTCAGGTGCGCACGGACAAGACGTTGAAGGAGCAGGCCGTCAAGGTATTCGCAGGTATGGGCATTGATTTGAGTGCTGCCATCAACATGTTTCTTTCGCAGGCCGTCAAGGAAGGTGGCATGCCTTTCCGCCCGATGTCGCTGACGCCGTTGGAAAAGGCGGTGCGTAAGGCCGAGAACAGCGGATTTGTTTACGCCGGGGATGCCGATGCCGCCCAAAGGATGATTGAAGATGTATGAGATCTCCCTTTCCAAGGAGTTTCTGCGTGATGCTAAGCGCCTGAAACGGAAACATTACGAAATGGGGAGGCTGTATAAGGTCTTCCACGTTCTTGCGCAGGGAGATACCGATACATTGCGTCGCAGATATCGTGATCACCAGCTCAAAGGGAATCTTCGATAGTACCGCGAGTTGCACATTGCCGCCGACTGGCTGCTGATTTATCGTATCGATGGTACCGAGCTTCTCATTACGATGATGCGTACTGGGAGTCACGACGAGTTGTTATAGCGTTTTTAACAGGCTAGGTAACCTCCACGAGGACGAGTAGCATGAAGGAACCGATTCTTTTGGGTTTCCGCAACTTTGGAGTGTTATGTCGATTCCGCTGATTCTTGCCTCGCAGTCGCCTTCGCGGCGCAATGTGCTCAATGCCGCCGGCATTTCTCCGATTATTCACGTCTCGCATGTCGATGAACCCGCTGCGGTGGCTGCCGAGGCAAAGGCGCGGGGGGTTGCGGTCGACGACCTCAGTTGCGAGCAGCGCGTGATGATATTGGCGCAGGCCAAGGCGCGCAGCGTCTATCAGGCCTATCTTCAGGTCGCCGAAGCCGCCCGAAACGCCGACGGCGAGCAGGTGACCGCTTTCCCGCTGCGCACCGAGGGTGCTGCGGATGCCGGATCGGGCAACGCAAGTGTCGGCAACGGTTCCGTCGCAGGTGACGGCAGCGCGGGTGCGGGCAACGGCAACACCGATCAATACGGTGAGAAGGTTTATGATCATCATTCGACCTTGACCCGAGATTTCTCTGGTGTCGAGGTGCCCACCGAGGCCGAACCGATGGAGCGGGCCCTGGCCGAGCATCCGGGATTTGCCGACGCCAAGGTCGGCCCGCTGATCATCGGCTGCGATTCCATGTTCCTTTTCGAGGGCGTCGCGTTGGGCAAACCGCATACGCCGGAGGTTGCGCGGGAACGGCTGAGCGCGATGCGCGGCAAGTCGGGGGAGTTGTGGACCGGCCATTGCCTCATCGATTTCGCCACCGGCCGGCAGAAGCTTGAATCCAGCCATGCCGTGGTGCGGTTCGGCGATTATTCCGACCGTGACATCGAAGCGTATATCGCGTCCGGCGAACCGTTGGAAGTGGCGGGATGCTTTACACTGGAAGGTCTCGGCGGAGCGTTCATCGCCGGCGTCGACGGTGACCCGAGCGGCGTGCTCGGCCTGAGTCTGCCGTTGCTGCGCCGCATGGTCGGCAACATGGGCGTGGCGTGGCCCGATCTGTGGAACGCCGGCCTCGGCAGGGTGGCTGCGGCGAAACTCAGTGCGCAAACCGCGTCGAGTGTTGCGAACGGCATGGCAGATGATGCCGAATCGGTTTCATCGACCGATACAAATTGTAATACTAACGGCAGGTCGTTGTCGGC
Source organism: Bifidobacterium sp. ESL0764 (assembly GCF_029395515.1). Classification (NCBI taxonomy): domain Bacteria; kingdom Bacillati; phylum Actinomycetota; class Actinomycetes; order Bifidobacteriales; family Bifidobacteriaceae; genus Bifidobacterium; species Bifidobacterium sp. ESL0764. The sequence goes on along the minus strand of NZ_CP113919.1, from coordinate 1,936,426 downwards.
AAAAAACAAGGCCAAAGCCGTTGCGGCAAAGGCGAAAGCAGATGCCGAAGCGCAGGCCGCGTCAATCGTGCCTCCCAAAGACAACGTTCACCAGCCCGGCGACGGCTGGGTGCAGTGCGCCTGCGGCCGTCGTCACTGGGGTCTGAACGGCGCCGCCGGCGTGTTGCTCGCCCGCCGCAGCGAGGAGACCGGCGAGGTGACGGACGTGGTGATGCAGCACCGTGCGATGTGGAGCGCGGAAGGCGGCACATGGGGCATTCCCGGCGGGGCGCTCGCGGACGGCGAAAGCCCGATTGAAGGTGCGTTGCGCGAGAGCTACGAGGAAGCCAATATCACCCCGGAGGACATTGAGGTGGTCGGCACGCATCGCGAGGAGCATGGCCCTTGGGCCTACACCACGGTTTTCGCCTTCGAGAAGCCGGGGTGCAGGGTCAGCCCGCATCCCAACGACGACGAGAGCATGGAGATTGCGTGGATTCCGGTTTCGGACGTGCCCAACCGCAAGCTGCTGACCGCCATGAACGCGGATTGGCCGCATTTCGTCGAGCGCTTGGGCGATTTGGCGCGCGAATATCGGCATATGTGATTTGTTCAGGTTGCAAAAGGCGAAGATATAAATGCAGATTAGCGCGATTCCGCGATTTGTAATTTGTATCTTCGACTTTTGTAACGCTGCTAACTCAACAGTGCGGCGATAATGGCGATGACGATAGGGCTGGAAACGGTCGAGATCAGCACGCCGTCGCGGGCGAAGGTCATGCCGACATTGTAGCGGGCCGCGTAATTATAGACGTTCTGGCCGGCAGGCAGCGCTGCGAGCACGACGCACGCGTAGAGCACCTTGCCGGTGAAGCCCATGATGAATTTGGCGATGAGGAAGGCGATGATCGGCATCACGATGTTCTTCAGAACGGTGACGGCGATGACCGCCGAGCGTGAGCTCTTGTTCTGCATCGGCTTGGTGCCGCGCAGCGACATGCCGAACGCCATCAGGATCATCGGAATCGCGGCCTGCCCGATCATGTTGACCGGGTCGTAGATGAATTTCGGAATGGGGTAGTAGCCGATCCATGCGGTGATGGCCGCGACGAGAATGCCGCCGAGCGAACCGATCAGCAGCGGCTGGTGCAACGGCTGCATCAGCGCTTTTTTCACCGACATCTTGCCGGTGGTCGTATAGTCCAGAACCGTCAGGGCGATGGGGGTGAAAATCGCTTGCTGCATCACCAGAATCGGTGCCACGAGCGCCCCATTGCCCAAAATGTAGGTGGCGATGGGCAGGCCGATGTTGTTGGAATTGAGATACAACGAGTTGAGCGCGCCCACCGTCGCATCGGCAGGTCCCATATGGTAGAAGATCTTGTTCAGGATCAGGAACAGCACACCCACGGCCAGCGCGGAGAAGAATGCGACGAAAATCGAGGGATGGAAAATCTCCATGATCGGCTCTTTGGAGAGGATCGCGAACATCAAAAACGGGTTGGTGACGAAGAACGCGTAGCGGTTCAGGACCATCTGGGCGGTCGGGCCGCCGATGTTGAAACGTGCCGCGACGTAACCGGTGCCGATGATGACGGCGATGACCACAAACCCTTGCATCGCGCTCAGCAAACCCATGAATCTCTCCCTTGGCCACGGCCTTAATGATCAACCACGTTTACCTTAGTATGATGCCTCGTTTTTGCCGGTTTGTGAAGATACGTCTCACGGCATAACACACGAAAACCGGTATGGGACCTTGACCACGATACCTACCGATTAATGGTGTCATGACGTTCATGGTGCATTCAATCGTGAACGCGCCATGCGAATCGCAGATGTGAGCAAACATGGAAGATCCGTATGCCGGTCCGCTAGGATAAGAAGCCATGAGTCTGACGATACAAGAGGGATCCGCGCGCGAGACCGCGCTTAACGGGCTGTTCGAGGAATTGATGAAGTCGTATTCCGTCTCCGACGACGAGACGGCGCTCGCCGATGAGGTCGAGACGTTCCTGCGCGGGCAGCCACATCTGACGGTTCACCGTCTGGGTGACACGGTGGTCGCGTCCACCTCGCTTGGGCGAGGGCAACGGGTCGTGCTCGCCGGACACCTCGACACGGTTCCGGTCATCGACAATTTCCCGCCGGTCTGGCTCGAGCCGGGAGACGAGCGTATCCGCGGTGACGTAGCGAAGGCGAATCCCGGAGAACGCGTGATGTTCGGCCGCGGCGCGACGGATATGAAGGCCAGCGACGCGGTGATGCTCTATCTCGCGGCGACGATGACCGCGCCGAAATACGACCTTACCTACGTTTTCTATGACCATGAGGAGGTCGTGGCCGAAAAGAACGGCTTGGGCAAGGTGGCGCGTGCCCACCCAGAGTGGATACAAGGCGATTTCGCGATCATCGGCGAACCCACCGATTGCGGCATCGAAGGCGGGTGCAACGGCACCATGCGTTTTGACGTGGTCACCCACGGCGTTGCCGCCCATTCCGCCCGCGCGTGGATGGGTGAGAACGCGATTCACAAGGCCGCCCCGGTCCTCGACCGGCTCGCCGCCTACGTGCCGCAGGATGTCGAGGTGGACGGTCTGACCTACCGCGAAGGTGTCAACGCCACCCTGATCTCCGGCGGCAAAGGCACCAACGTCATCCCCAACGAGTGCCGTATCCACGTCAACTATCGTTTCGCGCCCGACAAGGACCTGCCGACCGCAAAAGCACTGATGATGGGAGCCGATGCCGGCGCCGAGATGGGCAACGGCGAGCACAAGGCCACCGGCGGCATGTTCGAAGGCTTCGATATCGAGATGAAGGACGAATCGCCGTCCGCGCGCCCCGGCATGGATGCCCCGTTGGCGGTTTCTTTGGCCAAACTGGTCGAGGAGAAGACGGGACTTGCCCCCCAGGCCAAGCTCGGCTGGACCGATGTCGCCCGCTTCTCGTCCATCGGCGTCCCGGCCGTCAACCTCGGCGCTGGCTCCCCTCTTCTGGCGCACAAGGCCGATGAGCAGATACCATTCAGCCAGCTCATGTTGCTTGCCGACATCCTCGAGCAGTGGCTACGTTAGCGAACGTTTGCGTATCCGGGATTCCTGCGTTGCAATGTTGCCGGACTGTTGTAGCGCTTCCGGTTAGTTGTGGCGCTTATCGCGCACGACCTATGTTTGCCCCGCCATTTGTGAATTCTTCATTTTTTGGGGTATCTTGGTGCACCAAGTCCGCCAAAATTTGGGAATTGCCCATCAATTTTGCGTTTTAGCGTGTTCTTGGTGCACCAAGATACCCCAAAAATGGAGAATTGGCCGTAAATTGCGTGAATACAGGCAACTTGGTGGCACCAACAGGGTTGTTTTGGGTGGAATTATAAAATTTGGGTGCGTCGGTGATCACAGCATAGTGCATCTGTTGTCACTTCTACCCCAGTGGACGTATAATAAAAGCTGGTGATTCTGCAAGTTGCCGAATTCCGATGGCGTTGATCCCCTTGCGTGCTAATCCGCAAGTGCCGGTGTCCGCTGTGACGAACGTAATGACTTTTAGATTGCCGACTACGAACGCAACTGTTGCGTGGCCGCGGTGAGAGCGCGGTGTGAGAGCCGTAGACGGCCAAGATAAGCCGACATGATTGCAGCATGTCGACAAGGAGCATTGTGCCCAGAGTAACCCGAGGCGGGGTCGGTCAAACCGATGACGCCAAACAAAACGATACCAATTTACCTTCTTCATCCCCATCTGCGGATAGTGAGCCCGCAACGCGTCGCCGTACGGTTCGCCGCCGCGTAGTCCGTGGTGCCGGTGCCGCCGGTGCCGCCGTGGCATTGAAAGTGGAAGAGCGCGAAAGTGCTGAATCCGCTAGTGGCGAGAAGCAATCCGACGAAAGCGGAGTCGAGGCAGGTTCAAGAACGTCTGGAACGAGAACCGGCAGGAAGGCCGCTTCGTCGCGCGGCACGGATGACTCGTCATCCAGCACGACGAAAAGGACACGGACGCGTAGTCGTGCCCGTGACGATGAAGAGGCGGATGAGGGGCCTCAAACGTCTCGCCGAAACGCCCGAACTCGCAAGTCTGATGACGAGTCGAAGAAATCTTCCGCTTCAGGCCGCAGCCGCCGTACAGGTGTTGCAAAGTCGCGTGGCAGGTCCGACGATTCCGTATCGGCAAGCGAGGCAAAGACGGAAGTTGCCGTCGAAACCGCCGAGGAACGTGTCATTGACGCCGTCGAAGGCCTTCCCGAAGGCCACGAGAGCCATCACACCCCTCATCCGATGACATCGCTGCTCTTCCAGGAGCCTGTGCTTCCCGGTGAAGGCGAAGACGATGAAAACGATGAGCCTAAGACGACTCGGCGACGTTCTCGCGCTCGTGCGGACGAGGACGACGAAGGCGGCGAGCGCGGTTCACGCCGCTCGACGCGCAGCAACCGTTCGCGCCGTGGTTCCGAACGCGACGATGAACGGTCGGACGAGGAACAAGATGAGCGACGGAGCCGTTCGGGTTCCAGACGTGGCAGGTCGAATGACCGTGACCGCGATTATGAGGACGAAAGCCGGAATGCTTCGCGCACGACCCGTCGTTCGCGCCGGAGCGAGGATGACGATGACATCTATGACGAGGAAGCCGCCGAACGCAGCGAACGTCGCACCCATCGTCGTCGCAGGCTCAACGCCGAGGAGCGTCATGCGGCCGACGAGATCGAGCAGATCGAGGAAGACCTCGAAGACGACGACATCACCTATCGTCCCATCGACGATGTGGAAGCCGAGCAATCCAGAGCGAGGCGTCGTGGGCGTGGCAGTGAACGGGCGACACGCCGTGAGCGCAGTGGCCGTGGTTCTTCGCGAGCCGATCAGGACGATGCCGAATTTGATGAAGAGGACGAAAGCGAAGAGCACGGTTCTCGCCGCAGCCGCAAGGGCAATGGTGATCGCAACGATCGCAATAGCCGCAACGATCGTGGCGAGGCTGACCGCGGCGATTCCCGTCGGCGCCGTAGGCATGAATCCGAAGAGGACAGTGACGACCAGCCGCTGACCCGTCGCCGTCGTCGTCATCGCGGTTCCAAAGGCGAGGAAAGCGAAAGCGGTTCGTCTCGTTCCACCTCGCGCCGCAGTCGCAAGCAGCAGTATATCGACGAGATCACCGATATCGAAGGCTCCACCCGCCTCGAGGCCAAGAAGCAGCGTCGCCGCGACAACCGCCGCGAGCGCAGCCGTCAGAACCAGCTGATCGAGCAGGATTTCCTCGCCCGTCGTGAGAACGTCGACCGCCTGATGGTGGTGCGCGAGAAAGGGCAACATACCCAGATTTCCGTGATCGAAGACAACGTGCTCGTCGAGCATTACGTCTCCGATATCCAGGAGGTCGCCACCGTCGGCAATATTTACTTGGGCCGCGTGCAGAACGTGCTGCCCAGCATGGAGGCCGCGTTCGTCGACATCGGCCAGCCCCGCAACGGCGTGCTCTACGCCGGCGAGGTCAACTGGGACGCCACGCGCCTGGAAGGCCAGCCGCGCCGCATCGAACTTGCGTTCAAATCCGGCGATCCCGTTCTGGTACAGGTCACCAAGGATCCGATCGGCCACAAGGGCGCGCGACTGACCTCGCAGGTCACGCTCGCAGGCCGTTTCCTGGTGCTTGTCCCCTCCGGCGGTATGACCGGCGTGAGCCGCAAGCTGCCCGAGCGTGAACGTGGGCGCCTGAAGTCCATTGTCTCCAAGATCGCCCCGAAGGATATGGGCGTCATCATCCGCACCGCCGCCGACGGTGCCAGCGAAGACGCGCTGAAAAAGGACCTCGAGAATCTCAAGCGTCAATGGCAGAAGATCGAGGACAAGCGCAAGCTCTATCACAACGGCAAGCGCGCGAAGCTTTTGCAGGGCGAGCCCGACGTGGCCATCCGTGTGGTGCGTGATATCTTCAACGACGATTTCTCCAAGCTCATCGTCGAAGGCGACACGGTTTACGAGCGTATCGAGGAATATCTTGACACGATGGCCCCCGACTTGAAGGACCGCCTCGAAAAGTGGGATCCCGAGGAGCATCAGGGCAAGGACGTCTTCGATAAGTGGCAGATCGATTCCCAGCTTCGCAAGGGCATGGAACGTCAGGTCTACCTGCCCAGCGGCGGCTCGATCGTCATCGACCGCACCGAGGCCATGACCACCATCGACGTCAACACCGGCCGGTTCATCGGCAAGGGCAAGTCGCTTGAGGAGACGGTCACCCGCTGCAACCTCGAGGCCAGCGAGGAGATCGCCCGCCAGCTGCGGCTGCGCGACATCGGCGGCATGATCATGATCGATTACGTCGACATGGTGATGCCCGCCAACCGCGATCTTGTGCTGCGGCGCTTGGTCGAATGCCTCGCGCGTGACCGTACCAAGCATCAGGTGGCCGAGGTCACCTCGCTCGGCCTGGTGCAGATGACCCGCAAGCGCATCGGCCAGGGCCTGGTGGAGGCCTTCAGCGAGGAGTGCCCGACCTGCAAGGGCCGCGGCTTCATTCTCCATGACGAGCCCACGATTTCCGCCGATTACGCCGATCCGTACGCGATGAAGGGCGGCGACCCGTTCGTCCACACCAACAAGCACGGCCATGGCAGTGCTCCCGAGGTGCAGGCGCCGAAGGGTTCGAGCCCGGCGGTCAAGGCCAAGCTCGCGCAGATCGCCGCGGCGGCTGTGGCGGCCAACGACGAGGAGAAGGAAGAAGCATCCGATTCGGATTCGTCTGCTGATTCTTCGGCCGACAAAAGCTGAAATCGCGCTGAAATAATAAGGTAATAAATCTACGTTCCCGGTTTCGCTTTCACTTGTCTTTTGTGAAATCGGGAACACAACACCCCGACCATGCGCAACGTAGGGACATGCCGTTAGTATGGATTGACGTTAGTACGTGGGTCGGTGTACTCTAAAAGACTGGTGTCTGGCCGTGGAAGTCGAAGACGTGCTGGGCAGTTTAGCTTTCGAAATAGCAAGGAACGAGATATGTACGCGATTGTGAAGGCCGGTGGCCATCAGGAAAAGGTCGAGGTCGGTGACGTCATCCTGGTCAACCGTCTCAATGCGAAGAAGGGCGATACCGTGGAGTTCCCGGTCGCGCTCGTGGTCGACGGCGCCAAGGTGACGCTGAACGCCAAGGATCTTGCCAAGGTTTCCGTCAAGGCTGAAGTCGTTGACGATGAGGCCAAGGGCCCGAAGATCAACATCCAGAAGTTCAAGAACAAGACCGGCGTTGCCCGCCGTAAGGGCCATCGTCAGCCGCTTTCCGTCATCAAGATCACGGCAATCGCCTGATTTCGGTAGCGTAAGAGCAATCAAAGCCTGAAAGGAACAGACAATGGCACATAAGAAGGGCGCATCCGCTTCCCGCAACGGTCGCGATTCAAGCGCGCAATACCTTGGCGTCAAGAAGTTCGGTGGCGAGGCTGTCGTCGCCGGCAACATCATCGTTCGTCAGCGTGGCACCAAGTTCCACGCCGGCCAGAACGTCGGCACCGGCAAGGATCATACCTTGTTCGCGCTGTCCGACGGCAACGTGAAGTTCGGCGTTCGCCGCGACCGCAAGGTCGTCGACGTAGTCGCCGAGTGAGACTTCAAGCCAACTAGCTTTTCATCAAGAAGGTCGTACCTATGTGGGTGCGACCTTCTTGTATTTTTGATGATATGGCCGGCGGGAAGCGATTGCGATGCCGGAATGTGCTTGCGACGCGCCTCATACTTTTGCCCAAAACGATAATTTCGGGACTCGTCGCCAGGGTTATGGGAAGATGAATACCCATCGGTAAGGTAAGGAAACATGACAGACTTTGTAGATAGAGTGACCGTCCACGTCAAGGGCGGGGACGGCGGCAACGGGTCCGCAGGCGTCAAGCGCGAGAAATACAAGCCGTTGGCCGGGCCGAACGGCGGCAATGGCGGCGACGGCGGTTCCGTCATTTTCGTCGCCGACGCGAACGCGAACAACCTGCTCGACTATCGTTTCGTCCCGCATCGCCGGGCGGAAAGCGGCACGATGGGCCTGGGCGACACCAAGGACGGCTCGAAAGGCGCGGACGTGGTGCTGCCGGTCCCGCCAGGAACCGTGATTTTCGAAGCCAGGGGTGCGCAGGGCAAAGCCAAGCATCCCGGCCGGGAATTGGCCGACCTGCGTCACGCGGGCGATCGGTTTGTCGCCGCAGCGGGCGGCATGGGAGGCTTGGGCAACGCCGCGCTGGCCAACAAGACGCGTCGCGCCCCCGGATTCGCGTTGCTCGGCGAACCGGGCGAGGAACGCGACGTGATCCTGGAGCTCAAATCCATCGCCGACGTGGCGTTGGTGGGCTTCCCTTCGGCCGGCAAATCCAGCCTGATCGCCGCGATGAGCGCCGCGAAACCGAAGATCGCCGATTATCCGTTCACCACGCTCGTACCGAACCTCGGCGTAGTGAAGCTCGAGGAATACCGCTATACCATCGCCGACGTGCCGGGCCTGATTCCCGGAGCCTCGGAGGGCAAGGGGCTCGGCCTCGAGTTCCTGCGCCATATCGAACGCACCGAGATCATCGCGCATGTCATCGATTGCGCCACGTTGGAGCCGGACCGCGATCCGATTTCCGATTACCACGCGCTGGAAGACGAGCTGGCGAAGTACGCCGCGAAACTCAAGCTTCCGCTCGGCGTCATCCCGATTCCCGAACGCCCGCGCGTCATCATCCTCAACAAGGCCGACGTGCCCGAAGCCAAGGAATTGGCGGAATTCGTACGCCCGGAGTTCGAGAAGTTGGGACTCAAGACCTTCATCGTCTCCACCGCCTCGCACGAGGGCTTGAAGGAACTCGGTTACGCTCTAGGCGAGATGGTCACCGAGCTGCGCGCAAAGCTGGCCCGCGAAGAAGCCGAGCGCGACGAAGAGCGCGTGGTCATCAAACCGTTGGAGCAGCCGGCGCGTCGTCGCCGTCGTGCCGATGACGAACGCGGCACCTCGCTTGATTTCACTGTCGAGCGCGAAAGCAACCGCAGGGGAGCGGTGTGGTTCACCGTCACCGGTGCGAAGCCGGAACGTTGGGTGCGTCAGACCAATTTCGACAACGATGAGGCCGTGGGCTATCTCGCCGACCGTCTGGCCGGCTTGGGTGTCGAGGACGAGCTGCGTCGCCACGGTGCCAAGCCAGGTGACGAAGTGCGTATCGGCAAGGGCGAGAACGCGGTCGCTTTCGATTGGGATCCGACCATCGCCGCCGGCGCGGAAATGCTCGACGGCGCCCAGTTGGGTGCCCGCGGCAAGGACCTGCGGTTGGATGACGGGTCTGATGGTAACCGTGTCCGCCGCCGCACCAACGCCGAACGCCGCCGTCAGTATCACGAGATGATGGACGCCAAGACCGCCGTGCGCGAGGCCATGCGTCAGGAACGAACGGCTGGTCACTGGGCCGATCCGAGCGTTGACGACGACAGGCACGACGAGCACGCGATTCTCGGTGGCCACGAATCCGATGACGGCGACGATGACGACTAATACTGATTCGTGTCCTGCGAGACGGGCAAGCAGCGTCGACTGACGTTAGGCAGCGTGAGATATGAGCATCGATTTTGCATATCTCACGCTGTAGTTTATTTGGTTCTCTGTTGCCCTATTGGGGGAGATAGACTCCTTGGTCGTGTTCAAAATCAGTTGTAATATATCATGAAATGGCGGAAAGTGATTGCGGTCTTTCCAAGCAGTTCTTGAACGGTTTTAAGCCATATGGCAGAATGATTCCGGTGTTATTGTGAACATGTTTTTTGATCTATGGCCTTTTCGCTGGATTCCTGCAATGGGTTCCGACATGATGAATGTTGATCATATTGGTAAAGCCTCTTCGCTCACGTCGCTCCCGGCGTGTTTCCTATGGTTTATGAGGGCAAGGAAGTAGGCTGTTGCTGACTGGAATATCCGTCAACACATAAAGCGGTATAGGGAAAACAGGTGACAAGGCAATGCAGAGGGCGAGTGAGTCGCAGATTCGGCAGATGGTCGCGAACGCGCGGACCGTCGTGGTCAAGGTCGGCTCCAGTTCGCTGACCAAGCCTTCCGGCCATTTGGACGTCGGCAAGGTCGGCGCGTTGGTTGAGATTTTGGCTCAGCGTGCCAAGCGCGGCACTCGTATGGTCTTGGTGTCGTCCGGTGCCATCGCCGCTGGCTTCGGCCCGTTGGGATTCGACTCAAGGCCAACGGACGTTTCGACCCAGCAGGCCGCGGCTTCGGTGGGTCAGGGCGTGCTGATGCAGCATTACGAGATCGGTTTCGCGCGCTACGGTGTGCGCGTCGGTCAGATTCTCCTGACCGCCGATGATACGATGCACGCCTCGCGCTACCGCAACGCACAGCGCACGCTGCTTAGGTTGCTTGATCTCGGCGTGGTCCCGATTATCAATGAAAACGATGCGTTGGCTACCAACGAGATTCGCTTCGGCGATAACGACCACCTTTCCACGCTGGTGGCCAATCTGGTGCGTTCCGATGCGCTGGTGCTGCTGACCGACGTCGACGGTCTTTACACCGCTCCGCCTTCCAAACCAAATGCCAAACGGGTCGGTTTCGTGCCGAACGTAGACGGAATTCTGAACGAGGTAACGGTCGCCGGCAGCTCGTCGGGCGTCGGCAGCGGCGGCATGGTCACCAAGCTCGAGGCAGCGCGTATAGCAGTCGCTTCTGGCATTCCCGTGGTGCTGACCAGCGCCGGTAACATTGCCGGAGCCCTGAACGGCGAGCCCACGGGCACGGCTTTCGCCCCGTCGCAGCACCGCGATTCCTCACGTCGTCTATGGATCGGTTTTGCCGCGAACCCTCGCGGAACACTCGTCGGCGACAAAGGTGCAATCAAAGCCGTGCTCGGCGGCAAGGCGAGTCTGTTGGCGGCCGGAGTATTGGAAGTACACGGCGCGTTTTCGGCGGGCGATCCCGTCTGGATCGACGACGAAGACGGCAACCATATCGCCAAAGGCCTCTCGGGCTTCGATTCCGACGAGATTCCGCATACCCTCGGCCGCGACACATCCCAGCTCAAGCGCTTGCTGGGTGAGGAATACGCCCATCCGCTCGTCCACCGCGACAATCTGGTGCTGCTATAGACCAGAAACCAATTCCGCCAGCTGGCCGCCAGCCAATTATGCAAGAAACGTACCGCTGGGAGTATGCCAGTGGATTGAATCTTGCATGGCGTGTTAGCTGTGCAAGAAATGTGCCGCTGAGTGTGTGTCAGTGGCTTAAGTCTTTCATGATGCGTTGGTTGTGCAAGAAATGTAGCGTTGGGATGGCGTCAGTGACCCATTTCTTGCACAATTGTTGGCCCGGCGATGTTGCGCATTTCGTTATATGCCCATCTGTCTTGCCAATTCGCCACTGCGGTCTAATCTTGAGTTGGTAATTGCCAGCGAGATGCGGGAGACGAAAATGGCAGAGTGGCAGACGTTAAGTGATCGTGTGAATTCCGTGGCGCCGAGCGCCACCCTGGCCGTGGATTCCAAGGCGAAGGCGATGAAGGCCGCAGGCGTCAATGTCATCAGTTACGGCGCCGGCGAACCCAATTTCCCGACTCCCGATTACGTCGTCGAGGCGGCCGCCGCGGCGTGTCGCGATCCGAAGAACCATCGTTACACCCCGACCTCTGGTCTGCCGCAGTTGCGTAAGGCCATCGCCGAGAAGACGTTGCGCGACTCCGGTTACGAGGTCTCGCCCGATCAGGTAGTGGTGACCAACGGCGGTAAGCAGGCCGTGTATGAGGCGCTCCAGATCATTGTCAATCCCGGTGACGAAGTCATTGTTCCCGCCCCTTACTGGACCACCTATCCCGAGGCCGTGAGACTTGCCGGCGGCAAGCCCGTCATCGTTTTCAGCGGTGCGGAGAACGGCTTCGAGCCGACCGTCGAAGCGCTTGAGGCCGCGCGCACGCCACGCACCAAAGCCATCTTCATCAACACTCCCTCGAACCCGACCGGAGCGGTTTTCAGCGAAGAAACGTTGCGTGCCGTGGGGCAGTGGGCCTTGGAACATCACGTATGGATCCTGAGCGACGAAATCTACGAACATCTTACGTATGACGGCGAGAAGACCGCGTACATCGGCGCCGTCGTGCCGGAAGTGCGCGACCAGCTCATCGTCCTGAACGGCGTGGCCAAGACCTACGCCATGACCGGTTGGCGCGTCGGCTGGCTTATCGGCTCCGTGCCGGTGGCCAAGGCCGCCGCCAAACTGCAGGGCCATATGACCTCCAACGTTGCCGACGTGTGCCAGCAGGCCGCGTACACGGCGGTTTCCGGCTCGCTCGACGCGGTGGCGATGATGCGCAAGTCGTTCGACAAGCGCCGCAAGGCCATCGTCGCCGGCCTCAACGCGGTAAATGGCGTCACCTGCCGCACCCCCAAGGGCGCGTTCTACGCTTTCGCTGATGTCACCGCCTTGCTGAACCGTCCGATCGGCAACGCCGGAAAGACTGCCAAAACCTCCTCCGATCTGGCCGCGCTGTTGCTCGACGAAGGTCATGTCGCCGCAGTACCTGGAGAAGCGTTCGGCGCACCCGGTTTCCTCCGTTTCTCGTACGCGCTCGCCGACGATGATCTGGCCGAGGGCATGCGCCGTTTCAAGCAATGGGTTGGCTGAAATCCATAGATTGAGGCAAGGACGAGAGAAGTGAAAAGGCCTGAGCCTTTTAGTCTGTTGGCTCTCCCTGCCGATTACCCTATCGCGATCTGCTTAGCCTCCTGCCCCGGATGTAACTGCGCAAGATTCGTTGTTTTTTGGGGTTCTTGGTGAACCAAGTGGCTTGTTTTTGTGGGATTTGGTGGTGATTCTTCCGTTTTTGGGGTTCTTGGTGCACCAAGTGGCTTGTTTTTGTGGGATTTGGTGGTGATTCTTCCGTTTTTGGGGTTCTTGGTGCACCAAGTGGCTTGTTTTTGTGGGATTTGGTGGTGATTCTTCCGTTTTTGGGGTTCTTGGTGCACCAAGTGGCTTGTTTTTGTGGGATTTGGTGGTGATTCTTCCGTTTTTGGGGTTCTTGGTGCACCAAGTGGCTTGTTTTTGTGGGATTTGGTGGTGATTCTTTCATTTTTGGGTCGCTTGGTGCGCCAAGACCCCCGATTTTGGAGGATTTGATCATGAAGTTTCCGGCAACTATCGCAAACAGTAATTGAGCAGCCTCTGTATACTGAGGTGCCGTGAATTCGTTGCGACACGAGGAGTGGACGAAACCACGAAAAGAGGCTAGACTATTTCCTCGGCGGTTTATGTCGCATGGTCTCGTGCTTCGAGTATCGTAGACAGAGTTCACCTAGGGAAGTGGCGCAATTGGTAGCGCAACGGTCTCCAAAACCGTAGGTTGTGGGTTCGAGTCCCGCCTTCCCTGCCAAGTAATCACAAGCCAAACGAAGGACGGATATGGCGAAGGCACACGAGTCTGAAGAGAGCGTCAAGCCGAACATTTTCATGCGTATCGGCTTGTTCATCAAGCAGGTTATCGACGAGCTGCGCAAGGTCGTCACGCCGAGCGCCAAAGAGCTGGCCGGTTGGTCGGTTGCCGTGTTTGTCTTTGTGGTGCTGCTGATGGCCCTCGTTACGGGTATGGATTTCGGTCTCGGCAAGTTGACTCTTTGGATTTTCGGCTGAGCGTAAATAATTTTTAAAGGTGACTAAAAGCATGGATAATGAAGTGAATCTCGAGGGCTTGGATGCATTGCCCGATCTGCCGAACGGTGATCAGACTGCGGCAGAGGCGCAGAACGTTGATAATGCTGCGGTTGATGCCGTAGCGGGTATCGAAAATGCTGATGCAACTGAGCCGGCTTCCGACGATTCCGCAGATGCTGCTTCTGCTGAGGGCGCTCAAGACGCTGAAAGCGAGTCTGAAAACGCTGCCGAAGTCGCCGGAGACGCTGCTGCCGATACTGCTGCGAACACCGAAGGCGAGGATGCTGACGACGCCGGAGCCAAGGCCGTCAAGGAATTCTCCAAGAGCTTGCGCGGTTTGGACGGCAAGTGGTATGTGCTTCACACCTATTCCGGCTATGAGAAGCGCGTGAAGGCCAACGTCGAGTCCCGTATCCAGAGCTTCGGCCTTGAAGATCAGATCTTCCAGATCGAAGTGCCGATGGAAGAGGTCGAGAAGCATACCGACAAAGGCAAGAAGGTCGTCACCCGCGTGCGTGTGCCCGGCTATGTGCTCATTCGCATGTGGCCTGACGAGAACGCCCGCCGTATCGTTCGCGAGACGGAAGGCGTAACCGGTTTCGTGGGGCCCACCAAGGAGCCTGCACCGCTGAGCCGCAAGGACGTCGTCAAGATGATGGCTCCGATGATCGCCTCCGAGGCGCTCAAGGAAGCGGGCGACAAGCCTGCCGCCGCCAAGAAGCGTACGGTCGAGGTCTCCTACAAGGTCGGCGATCAGGTCACCGTCATCGACGGCCCGTTCGCCACGATGGCCGGCGCGGTTTCAGACGTCGAGCCCACCACGCAGAAGCTCACCGTGCTAGTTTCCATATTCGGCCGTGACACACCGGTCGAGCTCGGTTTCAGCCAGGTTGAGAAGATCGTCTGATACCGTTTCGGTCTAACCTTTTCAGTAATGATGCCGCAGGTCGCAAGGTCTGCGGCATCATTGGTATTCGTTGCCTGTCACAGCATATGCCCGTCGTCGCAAATGAGTCTTTACCAGCACTTCACACACATTGATGCTGGAAAGGTCCTAAAAAGAATTTCTAAATGCGGTGTTTCCAGCACAGCAGTGAAGGTTAGTGCTGGTAAAACCGCATTTTCTTCGACTAGGCAGGGATTCTTTGACAGCGCTGATTTCGACGAACATGCAGCTTATCGCGATAGAGTTCATTGTCTTGAAGGGCTGGAATAATAGAAAGGCTTGTGTCTGGAGGGGAGACCCGCTAGCACAGCAGAAGCAATATCAGTTGCGGGAGGAGACCCGTGACACTTGATATACCAACGGTTTTGCTGAGACTGACGATATGTCGGTTTCGGTATTATCAGCCTGGTGTGCGGCCATCGCAAGATGACGGCGCACAGAAACGGCCGAAACCGGATATATCGCAAAAGTGTCGTGGGCGACCGTAAGCACCGCACGGACAATGAAAAGGAGCCATTTCTATGGCTGGAAAAAAGGTCACTGCGCTGATCAAGCTGCAGATCGAGGCCGGCAAGGCTAACCCTGCGCCGCCGCTCGGTCCTGCTCTCGGTTCGCATGGCGTCAACATCATGGACTTCTGCAAGTCCTACAACGAAGCGACGAAAGACAAGATGGGACAGGTTGTTCCTGTCGAAATCACCGTCTACGAGGATCGCTCGTTCGATTACGTTCTGAAGACCCCGCCGGCCGCAGCGCTTCTGCTCAAGGCAGCTGGTTTGAAGAAGGGCACCGACAACCCGCTGACCCACAAGGTCGGAACTGTCACCTCGGCTCAGGTCCGTGAGATCGCCGAGACCAAGATGGCCGATCTGTCCGCTCGCGACGTCGAGGCCGGCATGAAGATCATCGCGGGCACCGCCCGTTCGATGGGCATCACGGTCGAAGGCTGAGGGAGGAACACAGATGGCTAACAAGCATTCCAAGAAATATCGTGAATCGGCCGAGAAGGTCGACGGCAGCAATCTGTACACCGCTTCCGAAGCTATCGCGCTGCTGAAGAGCATGCCCGAGCGCGGTTTCGATGAGACCATCGAAGCCACCTATCGCCTGGGCGTCGACCCGCGCAAGGCGGACCAGCTGGTCCGTGGCGTGGTCAACCTCCCGAACGGCACCGGCAAGACCGCCACGGTCCTCGTGTTCGCCCGTGGTCCGAAGGCCACTGAGGCTGCCGAAGCCGGAGCCGACATGGTCGGTGACGACGACATGGTCGCCAAGGTGCAGGGCGGCTTCCTCGACTTCGATGCCGTGGTCGCCACTCCCGACATGATGGGCAAGGTAGGCCGTTTGGGCCGCGTGCTCGGCCCCCGTGGCCTCATGCCGAACCCGAAGACCGGCACCGTGACCATGGATGTGGCCAAGGCTGTCAAGGACATCAAGGGCGGCAAGATCGAGTTCCGCGTCGACAAGAACGGCAACCTGTCGTTCATCATCGGCAAGAAGTCCTTCGATCAGAAGGCTCTGGAAGAGAACTTCCAGGCCGTGGCCGCGGAGATCAAGCGTCTGCGTCCTTCCACTGTGAAGGGCCGCTATATCTCCAAGGCGACGCTCACCTCGACGATGGGCCCCGGCGTTCCGCTGGATCTCGCCCCGCTTTCCTGAAGCGTGAAAAGCGTGTGAGTTGCGCAAAGCGTAGTTCATCGATAAGTTGCCCGGTACCTTTAAAGAGGTGCCGGGCAACTTTGGTTTTGTTGATGAATTCCTCGCTTGTTTGCCTTGAATATCCATTATTTGGTTTTCGTAATTGTTTATTATCGCTCAAACGTAATATCAAGAAATCTTGATTTTTCTGTAAATCGGTGTTCGGCTCTTGCTTTTTCCTCTGGCTTTTTGTATTCCTGAATCACCATCGACGTGATGATGCCGTAACGTTTTGCGGCAATAGGGGACACCGGGAAGGGCTAAAAGAAAAATGACGACTTGGCATACTGGAGGGGCGTATCGGCGGAAGCCCAACAACTATCGCCGTCGACCTGTTCAAGGCGGCAGGAGGGTCAGCAACGCCCATTTCCGACGTCGACGGGTCGATTTCGACAGCCTGCTGGTACGATTCCTGATTTTGTTGCTTGCGGCTTGCATTATCGGTGTCGGTTTCGGGCTGGTGCTGCCGAAGGTGAGCAAGCCACTTGCGCAGATGACCGGCCAGTATGTGGCGACCGGACCGGTGGCGCAGGTGCTGGCGACGTTGCCGGTGGACGACCATCCGAGCACTCGTGGTTACGACCGCGATTCGTTCGGCTACAACACCACCGACGACGACGGTGACGGTTGCACCATCCGTGACGACATCCTCAAGCGAGACATGACAAGCGTCAGATACAAGGCACCGAGCGCCTGCCAGGTCAAAACCGGCGCTTTGCAGGAACCGTACACCGGCAAATTCATCCGTTTCGTGCGCGGCAAGCGGACGAGCGCGGCGGTGCAGATTGACCATGTCGTGGCGCTGGAAAACGCCTGGCAGTCCGGGGCGAGCCAGTGGGATGCGGAGACGAAACAGGAATACGGCAACGATGCCTACAATCTGCTGGCCGTCGACGGTCCGGCCAATCAGCAGAAGGGTTCCGCCTCCGCTGCCTACTGGCTTCCCGCGAACCGCGGATTCCGCTGTGCCTACGTCGCCCGTCAGGTCGGGGTCAAGCAGAAATACAACCTCTCGGTGACGACCTCCGAAAAACAAGCCATCTCAAAAGTCCTGAAAACGTGCCCGGCCCAGCAGATTCCGAAGCGGTAAGAGCGTCTTCGGCTGGAGTGCCCCGAGAATAAGAAAAACGCCGATGCGCAGTTTGTGATGTGCATTTCAAACTGTGCATCGGCGTTTGTCGAACGTGGCGTGAATCCCGATTACTTGTGCTGATGAATGTGGGGGACGTGGGGCACATGGACGTGGCGCAGCGTGCGGTTGGCGAGGTCTCGGGCCGAACCGGCACCCTGGCCTTTGACGCCGAAGAACACGATCAGCACCATGCCCAGCGCGATGACCGAGCTGATGATCAGCGACATCCTGATGCCGAAGATGTTCGAGAGGATCGCGGCTTCGTGGCCCGAACCCATCGAGCTCTGCCGGATTTTGGTGAACTCCTCCATGAGGATGACCAGCACCGGTGCGCCGATGGCTCCGGATATCTGCCGGACGGTGTTGGTGACGGCCGATCCTGCGGACATCGAACGCACTTCCAGGCAGTTGAGCGACCAGGTGGTCACCGGCATCAGCACGAAGCCCATGCCGATCTGTCGGATGAACTGGCAGATGGAGACCCACCAGATCGGGATACCGGTGCTGATGAAACTCATCATGATGGTGCCGATCATGAGGATGGTCGTGCCGGCCAGAGCCACGGGGCGCGCGCCGTACTTGTCGAGCGCACGGCCGCCGAAGAACTGCGCGATGCACTGGCCGATGGCGCCCGGCAGCATCACCAGTCCGGAGATCGTGGCCGAATAGCCGCGGTCGTTCTGGATGAACAGCGGAATGATGACGGTGATGGAACTGAAGGCGAAGAAGCTCATAGCCGCGGTGATGGTGCCCATCATGAAGCTGTGGTTCCTGAGCACGGTGAGGTCGAGCAGCGGTGGCTGGATCTTCTTGATGCCATCGATGATCGAGCGGCTCTTGAAACTGGCGAAATGCTTCTTGAGCTTGTCCGCGTGGTCCGGATTGTCGGCGACATGCTTGACCATGGCGTGCACGGCCTCGATACTTGCCGGGTAGGCCGAAGCGCTGCCGGGTTGAGATGAAGCGGAATCGTCGGCTTGCTGCGTTGCGCTCTCCTTGAACGCCTGCATCTCGCTGCTTTCGAGATCGTCGATGGCCGCGTTCATTTCCTTCTTGTAACGCTTGGCGCCTTTGAGCTGACGGGTGACGAACCAGACGATGCCGACCAGTCCGACGGCCATCGGCAGCCAGACCAGAGGGTTGGTGAATGCGTAGGTCTCGATGTTGGTGAAGCCGAAGAGCAGACCGCCGAAGCCGATGATCGACAGGCATACCGAGAAGAAGTCGGCTTTTGCGTCATCGTCGTTCTCGCCGAAGTTATGCAGGCCGAAAATGGCGAGCACCAGGGCGATGGCGCCGACGATGGTCAGCGAGACGAAGATGGAGCGCCAGCCGCTGGCGTCGGTCTGCCAGCCGCCGAAGGTCGGGCCGATGGCCGGGGCGACGCTCATGGCCACGCCCACGGTGCCCATCGCCACGCCGCGTTTGGACATCGGGTAGACCGAGAAGACGATGATCTGCAGCACTGGCCACATCACGCCGGAGCCGATGGCTTCGAGCGTGCGGCCGGCGAGCACGACGATGAAGGTGGGGCCGAACCAGGCCAGCACAGAGCCGATCGTGAAGACGACCATCGAGGTGATGACGATCTGACGCGTGGAGAAACGGCGGGTGAGGTAGGCGGTCAGCGGCACCATGACGCCCTGGACGAGCTGGATGACGGAGGTCAGCCACTGGCCGGTGGTCACATTGATGTGGAACTCGGAGACGATGGTCGGCAATGCCGCGCTCAGCTGCAGCTGGGTGAAGTTGCCGACGAAGGTGATGAAGGTGAGGATGGCGATGGAGATGAAGGCCGCATGGCTCAAGTGCCCGTCGATGTAGGATTCCTCTTTGGTAAGGGCTTTCGACAAGGATGGTTTCGAAGGAGATTTTGCCGACGTTTGCGTTGGATCAGACACGACCGCCCGCTCCCTCTTGTTGTTGCACTGAGATGTTCATTAGTACCTGCATACGTTTATCACAATTTTCGAAATTCAAGGCGTTCAATTATGATTTCGGCGGAGGAAAGACGATTCCACTACGCTTGCTCACCCGGTTCAGATTACACCCTTAGCCGGATAGCGGGCATATATGATGTCACAGGTCGCAGACAAATACAACTACAAACACAAATACAAAGACAAAATTGAACACAAACTGGGTGGTGTGTGATTTACACGCCGGTGCCGCGGAAAACGGCCATGACGGTTTTGAGCAAGATGGCGATGTCGCCGGTGAACGACCAGTTCTCGACGTACGAGATGTCGAGCTGTTCGCTCTCTTCCTGGCTCAGTTCGTTGCGTCCGGAAATCTGCCACGGCCCGGTGATGCCGGGCTTGACCAAGAGACGTGCGGAATAGAGCGAGCCGTATTGGTCCACCTCGTACTGCTGTTGCGGCCGTGGCCCGACGAGGCTCATGTCGCCCTTGAACACGTTGAAGAACTGCGGGAATTCGTCCAGCGATGTCTTACGAATGAAGTGACCGAACTTGGTGATGCGCGGATCGTCCTCGGCCTTGAACAAAATGCCGTGTACGTTTCCGGTCTCCTCGGCCACCTTCTCGTCGTATTTGTCAGCATTCACGCGCATCGAACGGAATTTGTAGAGCGTGAACGGCTTGCCGTAAAGCCCGATACGCTGTTGGGAATACATCGCCGGTCCACCGTCTTCGCTCTTGACGCGGATGGCGACAAAGGCCATCAGCGGCGAAGAGATGATGATGGCGAAAGCAGAGCCGACGAGGTCGAAGGCGCGTTTAAGTATTCTGGTCAATGTGGAATACTGCGGCAGCCGGGCCGTGAGCATCGGCATCGACGGGTTGCTGCGCAGATGGAGCTGTGAGGATGCGATATCGGCGACGTTGGCCATGAACGCGAGCTCGATTCCCATGGACTCCACCGCCAACGAGAAGGTACGCATGGTCTCGGAATACCGGGACATGACGTCGGCGATGAGAATCGCCTGCGAGCCGAGTTCCCTCGCCTTTTGAGGCAAGTGAGAGTCCATCGGCAATATCCGCAGTTTCTGTTCTTCCGGGCAGGTGGCGCTGAACGGCACCGAAACGAGTTGCTGCGCGTCCGGAGAGTTTTGATTTTCAGAACTATCGGAGACGGAGACCACGGGACAGACCGCGACGGGCCTGTAGCCCATGCCCGGATTTTCCTTGAGTTGCGCGATGACGTTGTGGATTCCCTCGGGTGAACCGACAATCACAGTGTCATACATGTAGGTGTCTTTGCGGCGATGCCGATGCAAAGAACGACGCATGATCCAACGTTCCAGCAGCTCCAGCACGCAGGAGCAAAGCGGTATGAGAACGGTCAGAGAGCGCGGGATGCTGAGCTTGAAGATATAGCTGAACATGCAGATGATGACGAAATCGACCAACGTCGCGTTGAGGATCTCGCTATACAGCTCGTAGCCCTCGCCCATGGCGTGACGGTGATAGATGTGCTGCGATGCGAGGCTCACGATCCACGCGACACAGATGAGTACAAGAAATAGGTTGAGCCGTTTCGGGCTATAGCCGTAATTCCTTAAATTCGCGTAGGCAGGAGTATCGAGAAACAACACTAGAGCCGTAGCCAAAAGCGTCATGACGATATCGAGCACGATAAGGGTTGTGTTGAAGACGAAACTCCATTTCGGAATGGAATAGTTGAGCAGCTGATGATTGGAATCAGTGGCTTTGGAATGGAACTTGCCTTCGCTGTCCGAAAGAAAATACGAGCCGTCGAAAAAGCTGTTGCCCACGGGTGTATCGACGCGATGCGGGTCTGATGAAGCGGTGCGTTTCTTACGTTTATTGGTGAATGGGAGTTCTGGATTTCCTTCGATTCTCAAGGTCTTATCGTCAAGGTGCGCGGCTTCAGCGGTCAGTTGAATATGACCCGACTCAACTTTCTGTGCCACGATGTAACCTCTTCTTCTTAAAAAACCGTTCACACAATGATACATAACACATAGGCAAAGAAGACTGCTCTGTTGCAGTTCTCGGCGTGTGTCGGTCTCACTGTGCTGCATAGTCATGCTACTGCCTAGGCCCGTGTTATGTCTGCCAGGGTTACCTTACTTATACCGAATCTGTGCAGAATTTGCCTCAAAGTCGTGAAATCCAAGGTAATAGAGCATAATGGTTCATTGTCATGTCAGTGAAGGGAAGTTTCATGCGTCAACCACAAGGTAGGCATTTGGCGGCCGTCAGGCCTATGCGCCGGCATCGTGCCTGGCCGTGGGTCCTGCTGGTGATATTCGTGCTGCTTGTTGCCATGGCAGGGGTCGGAGCATATGCCGCCAAGACCATGTATGGCCAGGCCAAAGAGGTCAAGACGCACGAGCAGAACGCCGTAACCATGCTCAGCGGCTTCTCGAGCACCAACGATTTGGACTCGCTGGATCAGATTTCGCAGAAACTGCCGCAGGTGCAGAGCGAAACGCAACAGGCCAAGGAAATTGCACATGGCAAGCTCTGGAATCTGGCCGCCAAGGCTCCGTTCGTCGGCAACGACATCAAGACGGTGCAGGGTATGACGTCGAGTGTTGATGCGATTACGCATGATTCTGTCCCCGGCTTTTTGAACGTTGTCAATAATCTCAAAGGCGCACAATTGGGTGAGGGCAGTGGCCAAATAAATCTTCAGCCGATTTTGCAGTCACAGCAACAGATAAAAATTGCCAACGATTCCATGCAGGCCCAAGTAAATGCATTTCACCAGTTGCCTGCGCAGAAAGCAAAGTTAGGTGTGGTTCGCAACGCTTATGACTCTTCAGATAAGAAGCTTGATGCTCTGGCCGAGAAGATTGACGAAATTTCGAAAGCTTTCCAAATCGTCCCTGATTTTCTTGGTGTGAATCAGCCGCATCATTACGCGGTGATGTCCATGACCACTTCCGAGGTTCGATCCGGCGGTGGTCTTGTTGGTTCTATAGGAGACCTTACAACCGATAATGGGAAAATAACCGTTGGAGATTTCCTTCCTAACCTAACTTACGAACGGTACGGTGCGGTCGGCCCCACTGCCAGTGAACGAGCGATTTTTTCTGACTGGGGTCCGGAAAATATGTCGCTCGATATTCGCGATTCTGCGGTAGTTCCCGACACTGCACGTACTGCACAGATGATGCAAGTGGTGTGGAATCAAACTCCCTGGGGCACGAATGCTCCTATTGATGGGGTGATTACCATTGACCCGGTTTTCTTGCAGCAATTGATTGCCATAAACGGTAGCGTGAAGTTGTCGAATGGGCAGGTACTCGACGGCCAGAATACAGCGGAGTTTCTACTCAATACTATTTATAAAGTGTATAGTCCGGGGCAGCAGGATGTTCTTTTTGGCGAAGTGGCAACACAATCAATGAACAACATGTTTTCGAATATGAATTTTGATAAAATCTCTAAAATCGCTGGGGTTATTGGCAGCATGGCACGTTGGCGTCATTTTACGATGTATTCTTTCGATTCTCAGCTTGAGCAGAAATATATGGCGAATGGCTATACAGGACAGACACCGAACAGCGAGGAGAATCCTGAGGTAGGTGTTTATGTCAACGAGCAAAATGTTTCTAAGATGAGTTGGTACATCAAGCGTACTTCCAAAATTACCAAGACCAGTACCAATCCTACGGGTGCTCGAACTTATCATGTCGACTATAGTATGACGAATACTTTGAGCCAGGCAGAGGTTTCGTCTTTGCCTGACTACATCAAAGGCATGTATCCAATGAGCGTTCCGTTGGGATATGGCAGCGAGAAAACGCTGATTTATGCTCCCGCGGGAGGGAGTGTTACTAATCTTGTCATTCATGGGCAAGCAAGCGCGCCGAAACAGATGACTTTAAACGACAAGCCATTGCAGGCAAGCGTGGCCACTTTGCCGCCAGGCGCGACGGTGACTTTTTCCTTCGATGTAACCACATCAGCGAAAACCGTTTCCGATTTGGAGCTGGACCAAAGCCCGATGGGTTGGGAAGATCCGGGTGTGACAAAGATTGGATACTAATCGTTGATTGGGGAATTAACTTATAGAGAGGCGTTAGGGGTATGAGCAACAAGCCTATCCGTGTGATGCAGGTCATGGGCCACATGGCGGGTGGCGGCGTCGAAGCCACCATCATGAATCATTACCGGTTCATTGATCGCAGCAAGGTTCAGTTCGATTTCGTCGTTGATTCGGACTCCACTATGGTTCCTCATGATGAGATCGAGTCGCTCGGCGGGAGGGTGTTCGTGGTGCCTCCGTATAAGAATCTGCCGCAGTATATGAAGGCCTGTGAGCGGCTGTTTCGAGAGCAAAAGCCGGATATTGTCCATTCGAATATCAATGCGCTGAGCGTCTTTCCCCTGGCCGCAGCAAAAAGAGCCGGTATCAAGGTGCGTATTGCCCACAGCCATAGCACTGCTGCTCCTGGTGAAGGATTGAAAAACTTGGCAAAGAATGTCCTACGCCCTTTTTCTAAGCTGTTTGCGAGTCACTTGGTAGCATGTTCTGAGAACTCAGCGAAATGGTTGTTCGGTCGGAAGGCTTTTGAAGCCGGCCGAGTGCATATTGTCAAAAATGCCATTGATCTTCAGCGATTCCGGTTTAATCCAGCCATTCGTTCTGCTATGCGGCATGAGCTTGATATTTCGCCTGAGCAGCTGGTCATTGGTCAGGTAGGAAGATTCTGTTTTCAAAAAAACCAGTTATTCTCATTGAATGTTTTCAAGCGTTTTCTGGCAATACATCCTGATGCCGTGATGCTGCTTGTTGGTGATGGCGAGCTCTTATCTGATATTAAGAGGAGGATAGACGAACTTGGATTGAACGGGCAGGTACGGCTGCTAGGCCAACGGAATGATGTTGATAAACTCTACCAGGCGTTTGATTTGTTCATGTTCCCGTCGCGCTATGAGGGTTTGCCGCTTACTGTCGTAGAAGCTCAGGCTGCCGGTTTGCCGGTTGTTATGTCGACGGAAGTTGCCAACGAGGTCAGTATTATTCCCGATTTGGTATCAAGTTTGGATTTGGATGTTTCTGCTGATAAATGGTCGGATTACTGGAATACTGTGATAGTTCATAATAAGAATCGCAGCATTGATCAATCACAGTTCATTGAATCTGGTTATGAAATAAGATCAGACGCGGATAAACTAGGTCGATGGTACCGCTCAGTATTGCAAATACAATGAATTTGTACGGATGAAACAGTTCTATAAGAAATCAAGAGAAGAATCGTTTGAAAGGTAAAACTGGCTATGGGTGTATTTATTGCGGTATTTGGAGTGTTCCTCGTTTCCGAATTGCTAGGAAAATTCTTCTCGAATCATAAGCTGAATATTGGTATGCTTTGCCTTTCAATGGCGATTTTGATCTTGATTACAGGGTTAAGAAACTCGTCTGTAGGCACCGATAGTGAAATGTATGTAGGAATTCTTACAAATCCGTTTAAGCATTGTCCTACTGAAATTGGTTACTGTATAGTAAATAGAGGGTTGTTCGCGCTTGGATTACCGTATACAGTACTTTTCTTGTTGGAAGGCTTAATCCTCTATACTGCCATGGGGCTGTTTATTTATTGGTATATTGATGAACGTTGGTGGATGATTGCGAGTCTGCTCTTGATTGTGACTCATGTTTTCTTCTATGCCATGAATGCGTCACGTCAATATCTAGCCGTTGCTTTGGTGTGCCTTGCGTTGATGTTCTTTGAAAAAAAGCATTTGATTTGGGCAATTATATTGGTGCTAGGAGCAGCAACGATGCACAAGACTGCGCTGCTCGGCTTTATTCCGATGCTGCTTACCTATTTTGCCAAATCTGAGAAATTCAGAAGGTTCTCGATAATTGCTGTTGTTGCTTCTTTCTTTTTACAGTTTATTAATTACATGCCCATTTTTACTTGGGTTGGGCAGAGAATCGGGAAATACCAACAATATCAGCAGGGTAAAGGTATGGCCGCATATACCTCGTCATCTACCGCATATTGGATTGCATATAGTCTTGCTGTTTCGATTGTCTACGTTTTTTATATTGTTAATCAGTTGAGAAATAAAGAGATTGAAACCGATGCTTCTGCTTTACGACGCTCATCTTTCCTGATTTCTGGCTCTCTTTCTTATGTGGTTCTGATGAATGTGTTTGCAGCAAATTGGTTGTTGAACCGATTGTCTGAATACTTCATCATATTTTTCATCTGGTTGTTGTGTGCTTGTCTGCAATCATTGAGTAACCACACCTTTAGAATAACAGCTACGGTTACTGTGCTGCTGCTGTTTACTGTTGCGTGCTTTGTACAGGTATATATAAAAGGTAATTATGGTGTGTTGCCTTACTTGTTCTTTTTCCAGTAATTTATTTAGGTAAGTTTGTTGGACAATATATAAATTGAGAAATAGATATATAAAGGAAAGTTGTTATGGAAGATGATCCGTTGATAAGCATAGTAATTCCGGTATTTAATGCTTCTCGGTATTTATCTTTTACTTTAGATTCTGTACTTGCACAGACTTATAAGAAGTTTGAAGTTATAGTAGTTGATGATGGTTCGACCGATGACAGCGGAAAAATAGAAAAACAATATGAGTTAAAAGACAAACGAATCTGTATTGTTCAACAAGAAAATCATGGCCCGGCTTCAGCTCGTAACACAGGAATCAGATATGCGAATGCTGGTCTCATCACGTTTATGGATAGTGATGATGTAATTGGGCCGCAATATATTGAGCATTTGCTAATGCCATTTCATGATAACGGTATCGATATTTCAATTACCGATATTATGGAATTTCGAGATAACGGTTTGATACGAGTCGATTTGAATAGGATTGGCAATAAATCGCGGCAAAAAGGATTTATGGATAACTTATCTGGATCCGAAGCGCTGGGAAAAATGTTGTATCAAAGAGATATTGATCCCTCTGCTTGTGCAAAGATGTATCGTATTCAGTTGTTCGATGATGTTCGTTTTCCAGATAATCAGCTTTACGAAGATTTTGTGACCACTGTTCAACTTTTTAGTAAAACATCGAGAATCGCTCATTTAAGCTATACTGATTATTATTATCGCATACGGAATGGAAGTAGACAAAGATCGCATTATACTCACCGTAATATGGATTTGATAAAAGCATTGTATAAAATAAATGATTTGGTTATTAACCAATATCCCAACCTTTTACCAGCATTAAAAAGTAAGTATCTTTCAGCTGCTTTTAATCTAATTATGAAAATGGATAATCAGGATTTAAAGAAATATTCATGTGATCAAATAATTCTATGGAATATTATTAAAAGAAACAGAAAAGCTGTGTTTTTTGATTCCAAAGCGCGGCCGAGAGCAAGATTAGCCGCATTGTTTTCCGTTTTTGGCCTACGTCTTGTAAGCATTGTTTATAGCTGGTATGAACACTATAAGTATTGTTAATGGTGTATTTGTACATAGTGTAGGGAAATTGAGAATTGCTAAATCTAATAAGACTATTGCTAGCCTTTTACATGTTTAATAGAATTCTTTTTTGAGTTTTGGTGTTGTACAGCACTATTAAAATTTATACTACCTTGTTAAGCTGTTTTCTGTTTTGCTTTTGTGAGGTACTTAGGAGAGAAAAAATATGCAGTATTTAACACATGAAGAGGTTCATCATGAGTTGTTTAAACTTCTTTGCCAATTTGATTCCTTTGCGGTTGCGAATGGTTTGCGATATTCGTTGGATGCGGGAACGCTGCTTGGAGCTATTAGGCATAAAGGTTTTATTCCATGGGATGATGATGTGGATGTCGTGATGCCCCGTCCGGATTTTGAAAAAATGCTTGAGCTGTCGGATTCTATGCCCGTGAATATTAAAATGTTGAAACCCATTAGTGCTAACTTTCCGTATCCATTTGCAAAGTTTTGTAATAAAAATATTCGCTGTGTTGAAAATTATGGATTGGATGCGTTTGACGAATATCTTTGGGTAGACATATTTCCTCTGGACGGTGCTCCCGAAGATGAACGGCTTGCTCATAAACAATATATGAAAGCTAATAAATTGCTTAAACGGGCAACTCGGAAGATAGGGAATTCTACTGGTTGGAAGAAATACCCAAAAGAGATTTATCGGTGGATTAGTAAGCTAATGGTGGCAATGGGTATATTCCATTCTTCCAGGAGTGATTACGAAGAAGTAGAGCGCCTAGCTCGTAGCATTCCTTACGGGAATTCGGAGTATTGCCGTGGTTTATGCTGGGGGCCATATCCTGTTTCTTTTTATCATGTGAAAGATTTCGATTCTCCGATAAAGTTGAAATTCTGTAGCTATTCGTTCCTTAGTGTTGCACATTGGGATGAGGCTTTGACCGCAATGTATGGGGACTATATGCAGCTCCCTCCGGTTAAGCAACGTGAAACGCATGATCTTCATGCTTGGCGTGTCCAGTAAGAAGATTTCATTTTATTTAAGCTGAACGTTTATTACAGGCGCAAAGATCGGTTTTGATGCTATGGTTGTTTTGGATTTTAGATAACATTCGGTTTGTTGTGCATTTTCGTTTTTCAACTTTGATTGCGTGTGTGCGGCGTTCGATCATGTTGTTGGTGCGGATGAGTCTTCAGTGTTCCAATGGGGTATTCGGGCAGCTGGTGGTCCGTGGCTTCGGCGATGACTTCGCGCCTCCCGTCGTCTCCGATGCAGATGGCAATGAGAATGTTGACGTTCTCGATGCGTCCGCTCTACGAGCGTTTCAGCCATATCTCGTCCTATGAATGCGTACGGGAAGGTACGTTCCAACGCCTGTTTCGCTATGTGATGCCCTTGCAACTATCTTCAGGTCGTCACTCAGCGTCTGGGGTGGCAAGCGGTCGTCCCCAAACGTCTGTCTGATGTCGTTCGACCCGGCGCATGTTGGCTCCGCTGATGTACATCTCCATGAGTGCCGCTCGACGTTCGACTCGAGTGTACGGTAGCGCTGGATGACTGCCGATTTCGAACAGAGCCTTTTTCAGCTTGGGGATCCTGACGCCGGCCTTCCTTTCGTTGCTGCGTTCGTAACACGCGATGCCGGTGGCCTCGTCGGTCTCAGCGTTGAGGATCTCCGCAACTTTCGAGGAGATCCTCCGTTCGATGTCGGCCTTGAACTTGGGCTCGTCGACCTGTACGATTCTGTTAGAGGGTATGGTCCCCGTCTGCTTTTCAATCAGCGATTATTTGATTTGGTGATTGAAAATCGTACACAAGCAGTGCCACACCTCTATCAAATCCCAAAACCCAAAGTACGCAAACTACCGGACGCTACTGGATTCCAAGCTTTCTTTCTCTGTCCTTGATTGGTAAGAAAACTGAGTTACTATATTCAAGAATCGCTACTGATTATTGAATATTTACGTTACTGTTTTGGCGGATAGTGAGAACACTGAAATAGCTGCGAATGATGAGCATTAGCGCTTCGGTGCATGAACGTAAAACGGCAACGGCAGTAATAGAAAAATAACCGCTAAAGCCAAGAAATATCAGACCGATCATATGGAACAGTGCCGCAACAATTGTCGAGCAAGTCAGCTCTTTAATTTTTCCTACCGCAGCAAGGAAGGGGAAACCTATGAGCATTCCTGGGAATGAGAGCCACAAGACTGGGGTGAGCTGTGCGATAACATAGCTTCCACTCAGATACTGTTTGCCGCCGAGAATGAGCATGATAAGTTT
The DNA here is from genome assembly GCF_029395515.1 of Bifidobacterium sp. ESL0764. Lineage (NCBI taxonomy): Bacteria > Bacillati > Actinomycetota > Actinomycetes > Bifidobacteriales > Bifidobacteriaceae > Bifidobacterium > Bifidobacterium sp. ESL0764. Next base: position 1,907,382 of record NZ_CP113919.1, on the reverse strand, counting down.
CGAGCATAGGGCAAAAAGAACTGAGCCGATAGTCACAACTACCATGCCATAGTACAGGAATCTCTTCAATAGCTTGATATCATGTGATTTTACAATATGCGGATATAGCGTATTTATTATTGGATCATACAAAGACTGTACGGCTGTGATTGCAGTCATCGCCAATGACCAATACGAGATTTGTACAGGATCGGCGACATATATACCAATCATCATAGTGGTAAAAGCATTGAAAACTGTAGTTGCTGCGTTCGATAAGAAGAAGATGGTTGATTCTTTGAAGTTCAACCATATGAAGCTAAAATGAACTTTGACGAAATGAATGGAACGGACTCTAAGCACATTATCCCAAGACCAGATAAAGGCTATGAGTGAAGCCACACCTTCGAAAACAGGGACTAACAGTAAATCTGATGGTTTATGGATAAGAGTGAATATTAACAATGTTGAGACAGTTTGTGAACCCACAAAACGCTGAGTTATGATGCTCATATCTTCCAGACCTTGAAAGACGAAGTCTGGAAGTGAAGCTTTGAGACAAATGCCTAAATAAGCAATAATGACATATAAGGTATTGGATTTGAGAATAGGCATAAATGGCATAATGCAGAAAAGAATTATTGCACCCGCGATGCAGAGAAGTCCTCGAAGAATAACAATAGCTGAAGTATATTGGCGTAATTCTACGATGTCATCGGTTTTTTCTGCTATTGATTTCGTTCCTGAAAGAGTAAAACCGTAATCAAGGAACACCAGCATAAAATTCATAACAGCAAGCACGTAAGCACGTACAGCATATTGATGAGGTCCCAATACGCGGGTGAGATATGGCAGCGTTATGAGCGGGAATAGGTATTTGGCTATTTGTAGCCCATATTGCGATATAATATTCTTCCGCATGTTGTTCATAATTAGTTGCCAAATACACTAAAGTTATTTCTTAGATAAATGCATAACCTCATTGGACATTTCCTCCGCTGTTTTCGTGATTTACCTGAGATAATCGTATCTATACGGTGGTACGGGAGAGATCTTTGAGGATAATCAATGAACGTTATTCGCATATTTCATTTGTTAAGAGTCTACTGAGATGTAGTCTGTTTGTTGTTTTAATAGAATTGTGACGGCTAACAAACTACACTTGCTTCAATTTGTAGAACGTCAATTCAATCAGTAGGAGAAGATTTGTAATGTTTCTTGGTTGAATGAAGGATCTTCAGGCTATTTGCTTCTTTCTACCGTGAAACAGCTCGTTCCAGTCCGAAGCTGCTAGCGTCGTGCCGCCGAGAATCACTAGGCAGAGCAGGACCGTCGTTACGCTTGGTACAGTTCCTTGTAGGAGGAATGCAAAAAGTACCGCCCACGCAGAATAGGCAATGTTGAGCGTCATCGATTTTGAAGCCCCAATAACGGTGATGGCCTTGTAGTAGAACAGATATGATGCTGTTCCGGCAACGGCGGCTCCAAGAATAACGGCTGCTGAAACGTGTGTTATTGCACGTGCGCTCAGGCCCCACGCGCTGAACAATGGTACGACGATGATGGCGTATGTAACGGCTGATGTGGTCTCCCTGATTTGGAAGGCACTATCGTCATCAACGGAATCGTCTCGCATGCCCCATGCGCACAGCACGGCCTCGGATCCCCACCCCACGACAGTGATCAAGGCACCTATCAGGCCGAGTATAGGATTGGTCAGCTTTGTGTCGCCTGACGAGATGAAACCTGCTGCCATGACGCCGACAAGGGCCACCAGAAGTGCTACGACTTGGCCTTTGTGCATTCTTTCCTTGAGAACCACAAACGACAAGGCAGCTCCGAATGCCGGGAAGCAAGCCGTGATGATGGCGGTGTATCCCGCTCCGATATTGTTGATGGCGATAAGGTAGCCTGTCATGCCGATTGGCCCGCCTAGCAATCCGCCCAGCAATACTACGAGTCCGCTGCGGGTTTTGAGTGCGCGCCATGTTGCGCCCAGACGTTTACGGACACCCATATAGATGACAAGTAATATGGCGCAAAATGCATCATGGATAAAGGCTCCTGCTATGGCAACGGCCGATGCGTTTTGACCTGGAGCCGAAAATGGCAACATAGCAAGTGCAATGCCAAGGACAACGGTATCGAACCCCCATAAAAGACCAGCAGCTACACCAAATTTCATGATTCTTCTTTCTCCTCGTACAGCGCCAGTGTACGGTCAAGATATGTGTTGGCGTAACGGAAATAGATGTAAGGCCATTCATCCAACACATGGCCTTCGGCCTCCATGGCCAGCGCCCACAGGTACCAGCACCAACCAGCGAGCTCGATATGGGCGTAGTTGTGGCAACGTTCGTTGTGTGTCGGGGTCCGTCCGAAATATGCTGTCAACGCGGCGTCGATCTCATTCTGCTCAAGTTGTCCGCATACGCAGAATGTACCGAAGTCGTTAGCGTAGTCGCCCATGCCGGCAAATTCCCAATCGATGACCGAGTAATTGCCGTTCTTGTCAATCAGGAAATTCAGAGGCAGGAAGTCGTTGTGGCATAGGCATACCGGAGCGTTGTCGGCGCGGACATGTTCTTCGAGGCGCTCTACGCGAGTGGCCATCTCCTCGAAACCGGGGATGTCAATAGGACCCTTCTTGCGTAGCAATCCTTCGTAACGTTTGGCGTCCGTATAGAAGTTGAATTGCTGCTCGACGGTTGCACCGCTTTCGTGAAGCTTGCGTGCTATCTGCATGGCGTGTACCACTTGATCTGGATTGTGCGGGTCGACGTTACGCGCGTGATCGACGAAATGTGTGATTTTCCAACCGAGGTCAGGATCTTCGTGGATGAATGTGGGGTCGAGGCCTACTCGTTTGGCGGCCTCTTCGGCTTCTACTTCAGCGCGGCGGTTGATCATCTCTTCCGTGCCTGCACCTGGATGGCGGTAGACGTATTCGCCGCTGTTGGTTGAGAAGTGGCATGAGAGGTTGGTCAGTCCCTGCTTCAATGGATAGACGTCGTGGATTTCTTCTTTGTTGCAGTGCAGCACCTGTTCGATGTTGTCGAAGATATCCATGTCGACGTTCTGCAGGAAGTTTGGGTCGAAGGCTCGTACTTGGTCGAGTGAGTCGAATTCGTGAATGGTGCCGCTTTTGTATGGACGCAGCTCCATATCGAGTTCCTTGATGTGGTCGATATAGAGTGTCTCCCAGAGTTTGTCGCGAGTCTCGGGCAGGTCGTGTTCGGCTTCGAGGATGGCGCGGAACTTCTTCGAGAATGCCCGGTCGAAGTAGGCGTGGCCGATCATGTACCACGCATCGGAACCGCCGACCGTAACTGAGGTGATGCGGTCGTGCGCGCCTGTGGTCATGCACCATTCATCGGTTTGGCCTTTGGAATATTCGGCGGCGTAGTAGGCTTTCCATACGTATGGTTCGAATGGGTTTTCGGTGAAGTAGTCGTCGGAGGAGCAGATATAGGTATTGGCAAGTTTGTCACGTACGAGCCACAGCGACCCGTTGTTGTTACGCGTCGCATAGTCATCGTTGACCGCGATAGATACGCCGAATTTTTGTTCGAGGTAGAAGAAGAACTCCTTCTTATAGCCCACCACGACGGTGATGTCGTCGATGCCAGCTTCCTGCAACTGCCTGATCTGGCGTTCGACGAGGATCTCGCCCCGCACCTTCATCAGACCTTTGGGCTTTTCGTAGGAGATCGGTGCGAAGCGCGATGACAGCCCTGCCGCCATGATGATGGCGTTGTCCACCTTGTAGGGAGCGAGGGCTTCGAGGCCGGCAGGCGTGATGTTAGAGTCTGCGATGTAATTTGCATCGGCTAGTTCGCTTATGGCGGTGTTCACACTTCCTAAGGAAAGACCAGTCGCCGATGCAACCAGACGTTGCTGCGCATTCGGATGGGATTGCAAATATATGAGGGTTGAAAACTGCTTCTTTGACAGCACAGGGTCCTACTTTCTTGTATGCACGAACGCTCAAAATCATACCATGCTAGCATGAAAATGAACATTTTGAATATTCTATTGTCAAAACGAGGCTTTTTTGTACAGAGCGAGAGTGCGATCAAGATATGTCGTGGCATAGTGAAAATAGATATATAGCCACTGATTCACAAAATCGCCTTGCGCCTGCTTAACCAGCGACCATAGATACCAGCACCAGCCGGCCAATTCGATATGTGCGTAGTTGTGGCGTCGCTCAGCGAGGGTTGGTGTGCGGCCGAAGTACGCGGCTAATGCGGCGTCGACTTCATCTTCGTCAAGCTGGTCGCTGACGCAGAATGTGCCGAAATCATTGGCGTAGTCGCTCATGCCAGCGTATTCCCAGTCAATCAGAGAGTATGAGTTGTTCTTGTCGATGAGGAAATTGAGGGAGAAAAAGTCGTTGTGGCACAGGCATACTGGAGTGTTGTCGGCGCGGACATATGCTTCAAGGTGTGCTACTTTTGCGGCTATCTGGTCAAAACCCGGAATCTCAATCGGACCTTTTTGGAGTAATATTTTTTCATAACGCTTGGCCTCTTCATAGAAGTCGAACTTGCGTTTGACCTGCACACCGCTTTCGTGCAGGGCGCGTGCCATCTGCATGGCACGGTTGACTTGAGTAGGATCGTGTGAATCAAGGCTACGTGCGTGATCGACAAAATGCGATATCTTCCAGCCACTTTTAGAATCTTCGTAGATAAACGTGTTGTCGAGGCTGAGTTGCTTGGCTGTCTTGAGTGCCGCCGCTTCGGCATCACGGTCAACCAGTAAATCCGTGCCGACTCCTGGATGGCGGTAGACGTATTCGCCGCTGTTGGTTGAGAAGTGGCATGAGAGGTTGGTCAGTCCCTGCTTCAATGGATAGACGTCGTGGATTTCTTCTTTGTTGCAGTGCAGCACCTGTTCGATGTTGTCGAAGATGTCCGTGTCGACGTTCTGTAGGAAGTTTGGGTCGAAGGCTCGTACTTGGTCGAGTGAGTCGAATTCGTGGATGGTGCCGTTTCCATAACGACGCAGCTCCATATCGAGCTCTTTGATGTGTTCGGCATAGAGTGCTTCCCAAAGTTTGTCGGCGGTTTCGGGCAGGTCGTGCTCGGTCTCGAGAATATCGCGGAAGCGTTTTGAAAACGTTCGATCGAAGTAGGCGTGGCCAATCATATACCACGAGTTGGAGCCTTCCGTTTCAACGGATATGATGCGCCCGTGGGCGCCCGTGGTCATGCACCATTCCTTGGTGGGGCCTTCGGAATACTGGGCGGCGTAATAGGCCTTCCACACGTAGGGTTCGAAGGGGTTTTCGGTGAAGTAGTCGTCGGAAGAGCAGATGTAGGTGTTGGAGAGTCGGTCGCGTACCAGCCACAGCGACCCGTTGTTGTTGCGCGTCGCGTACTCGTTGTTGACGACGATGGAGACGCCGAACTTCTGTTCGAGGTAGAAGAAGAACTCCTTCTTGTAGCCCACCACAACGCTGATGTCGTGGATGCCGGCCGCTTGCAGCTGCCTGATCTGGCGTTCGATGAGGATCTCGCCCCGCACCTTCATCAGTCCTTTGGGCTTCTCGTAGGAGATAGGTGCGAACCTCGACGAGAGACCCGCCGCTAGAATAACGGCGTTGTCCACCTTGTAAGGAACAAGAGCGTCGGTGCCTGCCGATGTGACATGAGAGTTTTTAACGAAGCCTCGGTCCGTAAGCTCGCTTATGGCTGTGTTGACGCTGCCCAACGAAAGGCCGGTTATCTCTGCGATAAGACGCTGCTGCGCGTAGGGATGTGCCTGTAAATATGTAAGAGTCGAGAATTGCTTCTTGGATAGCACTTGGTCCTACTTTCTTTCAAACACCTCAATGTTCAATTATCTTACAACGTCCACAAGAAATGAACGTCGGGGTGCAATAAAAGCGTATCTAAATTTCTATCTGTCCCCTTGGTATTTAGACTTACATTACTTCTTCTAGACTTAGTATTATGGATAAATTTGAACAGACGACGATGGTCGCGAATTTCGACTCTATGGAACAGTTGAAGCAGTGGATGCGGATTTCCGATTCGTTGAAGATACCTGCCAACGGGGTATTGAACGGCGAGGCGGGCAAGATATCCGATTCTGAAGCGTCGAAACAAGCTCAACTCGCTAACGGACTATGGTCACAATCGGCCGGTAAAAGCAATTGTGAGAGGTTTCTGAACAGTTATCCGCAGTTCGCCTCTTGCTTTGCCGGCATCATCCGTACGGCGTATCTGTATGCGCCTAGGATTGTCGTCACTGTTGCCGATCTTTTTGACGGAGTGTTCTTTGTTGCGCTTGGGCCGAAAGCGGTTAACGGCATACTCGGAACCTCTTATAAGGACGGCGCGAAGCTGGTGGTTTCCGGAATGGAACACACTCTTGAACAAAGTCTGGTTTCATTTATTGCCGGGCCTGAAAATCGCAAGAATACGGATACGCAGGAAGGCGCCAGTAAAGCTGCAAAAATCCAAACCAAGGAGAAGACCTATTGTACGTTGGATGGCAGGTTGATCGGGCTGTCACCTGAATTTAAGGGGGCTTCGCTGGGGTGGGGAACCCATCTTAGTGCCAGATCAGTGAATCCGGATGAATCTCAAGTGTGTGATTTAGTGCAAAAACAAAAGGTGTGTGGCGAAACGGGGATAGGCTCCGGGGCGGTTGCCCGCACATTGGTTGGTGCGCTCCTGAAGACTCTGAGTATACAGGATTCCATTCGATCAAAACAATCCGGGATATCCATAGAGGATGCGCAAGCCCTTTACGGTGGCAAAACCCGTGCCTTGCAATGGTTCGATTTTCTGGCAATGCGCTGGCAGGAATGGCTTGATGCCGAAAAACGTGGGGAAATTATTTATCAGGAGCAAAAGAACCATCAGTTTGCAGAAAGATTCAAGAACGTGGTTCAATCCGCTCCGGTTCAAGAGGCTGCTAAAGGCTTTGTCTATGACGCGGATTCCTACGATGACGTTGGTGTAAAGATACCTGTTCTACCCAAAGATGTGAAAAAACGAAAGGCCGTTACCGATTGGATTTCCGAGTACGATTCTGATAAAAGGCGAGCGGTGACGGCGCGAATAGTGGTCGAAAACAATATATGCGCTCGCAGTCAGGCGCTGGAGCTTTTCAAGGATATTTACGAAAACGGTGACGGCACCAAAAACGAAAAAAATAAAGACGAAAAGCATAAGGAACAGAAATGGTTTGAGGGTTGGTATGAATACATCTATCAGAAAGCCATGGCTGACCATATTGGCGAATGTCTGAAAGCCGATGTTCAAGAAGCGCCGCAACGTGAACTTAATAGAGCTCAAACCGTTACTGGTAATGGGAAGGCAAACAAAAGCGATGATTCAGCGACAACACAAGAGCGTGAAGAGAGCCAATTCGGAGACGGCTTTTGCAATCTGATTTACGTCAGCAACAAAGAAGAGCGACCTCGGGAACAAAATGTTTCCTTCGTCGACAAGACTTGGAAAAATATCAAAAAAGGCGCTTGTGTTGCATGGTGCTGGTCAAAACGTCGTTTGGGATGGAAAACGATTCCCGAAGACATCGATACCGACGATCTTGACGGGCAAATCTATGTGGATAACTGTTTCCTCGATCGTGTCAGGGAATTGGCCAGGAAGGCTTCTAAGAGTATGGACAATGCAGAAAAAGGCGCGAACGGCAAAAATACAGAGAACGGTGGAGAAACCCAGACGAATGGTATTCATACCCTGTTCGGACCGGTAACGGACACGCTTCGTCACATGCCACATAGCAAGTTCCAAACATTCTGTTACGAATCGCGTGGGGCGATTGAAAGGTGGCGATTGAACGGCGCCGACAAGGGGAATACCCGTGATGTCGGGTACTGTATTCTGCAAGCCTGCAGTCAGCATACGCTTTCCAGTCAGGATATGGGGTTGAAGGAGGACACGGCGCTTGCATTGGTGCTTGCTCTTGTGGCAGTGCTGATTGATCTGGTTTTGCCTGGCAACGCGTTGCCTCTGGTCTTGATGGTTTTTCTTTCGTGGATTATTTCTACGCTTCCCAGTTTTATTAATCTTCATCGGTGGAAGAAAGAAGTGCAATCCAGCGGGGAAACGGTTCTTATCGATGGGTGATTAAATATGGGATCCGTCAATTTTTACCCGCCATGTCGAAAATAGTATGGCAATGTGTATTCCGCTATTCTTGTGATAAACATTATTATCCATGCATAGGTTGTGTGTTCAGAGGTATCTAGGATATGGAGGCTTGAATATGTCAGGAAAATCTGAGGTAAACGATGACGTATTCAGGGTTGAGGACGGCGAGGCGCCCCTCAAATTGAGTAACGAACGTCAGGTTTTCCGCGAGCAGGGCGGTGCGGATTTCACTGTGACGGCGGTGGGCGCCGTGGCCAAGCGGACCGGCGAAAAGATGACCCTCCATTTCGCTTCGGTCAAGGACGACCGGCCGGGAGCCGTGTGCGTTGCGGTAATCAAAGCTGCAGAAGGCCCTGACTTCGAGGACCGTTACCTTGTTGCACGTCACTGGCGGGCTTCGGTGGGACAGTGGGAGTGGGAGTTTCCGCGCGGTATGGGCGAGCCGGGCGAGACGATCGAGGAGACCTCGGTGCGCGAACTGCACGAAGAGACCGGGATTTCCTCCGATGTCGGGCAGATTCGGTTTTTGCAGATCATCCATGCTGATGCCGGCGTATTGCGAGACAATATCGCGGTCACTGCTGTTGAGTTTTCCAGTGACGAAGAGCGTCGGGAAGCCTTGGCCAAGGTGCCGGCAGAAAGCGGTGATGTGGAAAAAGTACCGGAGGAAAGCGGTGACGGCGGGCGTTCGCCGTCGTATGCTCGGCGAACGGAAACGGATTGCCGGCCTGGAATCGATTGGGAGCTTTCGCATATGCGCTGGGTCGCCGAGTCCGATCTCAAACGCTATATCGCGCAAGGCGGCATCGTGGACGGGATTACCTTGTCGTCGTTCTTCCTGTATTTATTGCGTCGGTGAATTCGTCGTGTGTTATCTGTTGCCGGCACGGAGCAGCTCGTTCCAATCCGAGGCTGCGAGGATGGTGCCGACGAGGATAAGCAGGCAGAGTATTATCGTCGCGACGTTTGGTTTGGCGTCTTGCAGGACGAATCCGAAGATGATGGCCCATGCGGAGTATGAGATGTTGAGGGCCATCGCGCGCGCGGCCCCGATGACCTCGATGCTTTTGTAGTAGCACAGGTACGACGCCGTTCCTGCGAGCGCGGCGAGGAGGATGACGGCGGTGGGGAGGTGTGGTATCGCGTGTGCGGTGAATTTCCACGCTCCGAACAGGGGCAGGGCGATCAGGGCGTAGGCGATTGCCGAGGTGGTTTCCCTGATCTGCAGGGCGGTGTCGTTGCTGACGGCGTTGTCGCGCATACCCCAGGCGCATAGCACGGCTTCGGACCCCCAGCCTACGACCGCAAGTATGGAGCCGATGAGGCCGGTTACAGGGTTCGCCAGTGTTGAATCTCCAGAGGAAAGGAAGCCGACGGCCATGACTCCGGCGAGGGCGACCAGCAGCGCGCAGATCTGCCCTTTGCTCATACGTTCTTTAAAGGTTACGTACGACAGTGCGGCTCCGAATGCGGGGTAGCACGCGGTGATGATGGCGGTGTAGCCTGCACCGATGTTGTTGATGGCGATGAGGTAGCCCGTCATGCCGATGGGGCCGCCGAGCAGGGCACCTGCCATGACCGCGAGCCCGCTGTGGGTTTTGAGGGCTTTTATCGTGGCACTCAGGCGCCCGCGTGCTCCCATATAGACGAGTAGCCATACGGCGCAGAGCGCGTCGTGGAGGAAGGCGCCGGCTATGGCGACTGCGGACGCGCTCTGGGACGGATCGGAGAACGGGAGCATGGTGAGTGCTATGCCGAGAACGACGGTGTCGAGGCCCCAGAGCAGGCCGCTGAATACGCCGAATCTCACGAGGCGTCCTTCTCGTAGAGGGCCAGCGTGCGGTCGAGGTATGCGGCGGCGTAGCGGTAGTAGATGTAGAGCCATTGGTCCACGAAGTCGCCTTGGGCCTGCTTGACCAGCGACCAAAGGTACCAGCACCAGCCGGCCAGTTGGATGTGCGCGTAGTTGTGGCGCTGTTCTGCTAGTGTCGGTGTGCGGCCGAAGTAGGCGGCCAGGGCGGCGTCGGCCTCGTTTTCGTCGAGCTGGTCGCAGACGCAGAAGGTGCCGAAGTCGTTGGCGTAGTCGCTCATGCCGGCGTATTCCCAGTCGATTAGCGAGTACGAGCCGTCTTCGTCGATGAGGAAGTTGAGGGAGAAGAGGTCGTTGTGGCAGAGGCATTTCGGGGCGTTGTCGGCGGTCACATATTGCTCCAAGCGTGCCACTTTTACGGCCATCTCTTCGAAGCCGGGGATATCGATGGGTCCCTTCTGGCGCAGGAGTTGTTCATAGCGTCTGGCTTCCTTGTAGAAATCGAACTCGCGTCTGACCGTCGTACCGCTCTCATGCAGTGTCCTCGCCATCCGCATGGCGCGGCCGACTTGGGCGTGATCCCTTGAATCGAGGTTGCATGCGTGGTCGATGAACCGTGAGATCTTCCAGCCGCGTTTGGGGTCCTCGTAGATGAAGGTGTTGTCGAGGCCGAGCCGTTTGGCGGCGTTGAGCGCGTCGACCTCGGCGCCGCGGTCGACCAGAAGCTCCGTGCCCACCCCCGGGTGGCGGTAGACGTATTCGCCGCTGTCGGTGGAGAAGTGGCACGAGAGGTTGGTCAGGCCTTGCTTGAGTGGGTAGACGTCGTGGATCTCCTCCCGGTCGCAGCCCAGCACACGTTCGATGTTGTCGAAGATATCCGTGTCGACGTTCTGCAGGAAATCCGGGTCGAAGGCGTGCACCTCGTCGAGCGAGTCGAATTCGTTGATGACGCCCTTCTTGTAGGGGCGCAGCTCCATGTCGAGCTCCTTGATGTGCTCGATGTAGAGCGACTCCCAGAGCTTGTCGCGAGTTTCGGGAAGGTCGTATTCTGCCTCGAGGATCGCGCGGAACTTCTTCGAGAAGGCGCGGTCGAAGTATACGTGGCCGAGCATGAACCACGAGTCTGAGCCTCCGACTTCTACCGAGGTGATGCGCCCGTGGGCACCGGTTGTCATGCACCATTCCTTGGTGGGGCCTTCGGAATACTGGGCGGCGTAATAGGCCTTCCACACGTACGTCTCGAAGGGGTTTTCGGTGAAGTAGTCGTCGGAAGAGCAGATGTAGGTGTTGGAGAGTCGGTCGCGTACCAGCCACAGCGACCCGTTGTTGTTGCGCGTCGCGTACTCGTTGTTGACGACGATGGAGACGCCGAACTTCTGTTCGAGGTAGAAGAAGAACTCCTTCTTGTAGCCCACCACGACGGTGATGTCGTGGATGCCGGCCGCTTGCAGCTGCCTGATCTGACGTTCGATGAGGATCTCCCCGCGTACCTTCAGAAGCCCTTTCGGCTTTTCGTACGAAATCGGCGCGAACCTGGACGACAGGCCCGCTGCCATGATGACGGCGTTGTCTACCTTGTACGGTGCAAGGGCTTCAATGCCAGCCGTGGTGATGCGAGAGTCGGCGACAAAACCCGCGTCAGTGAGTTCGCTCATGGCCTTGTTGACGCTGCCAAGCGAGAGCCCGGTCCCGGCCGCGATAAGACGCTGCTGCGCGTCCGAATGCGTCCGCAGATACGCAAGCGTCAAAAACTGCTTCCTCGACAACATAGCCGCCGCTTTCCTCTAACTATCGTGATGTTCAATTATTATATCACAATCTTTAAAATTGAACAACGATTGGCGTGATGATGTTTTCGCGGATTCATTTGACGGAGTTGGCCGTTTGGCGGTTTCACGGAAATCCAAGTTTTAGACTGGGATTTATGACTGAGGAAGTATTTCATCCTAGGAACATTATCGTGACCGGTGGCTGTGGGTTCATCGGTTCGAATTTCGTGCACTATGTGGCGGAACATCATCCGGAGACCCATGTCACCGTGCTTGACGCGCTGACCTACGCCGGCAATATCGAGAACATCGCCGGCCTGCCGGAAGACCAGGTCGAGTTCGTGCACGGCAACGTGTGCGACGCCGAGCTGCTCGACAGGATCGTGCCCGGCCACGACGCCATCGTGCATTACGCGGCCGAGTCGCACAACGACAACTCCATCATCGACCCTGAGCCGTTCATCCAGTCCAACATCGTGGGCACCTACCGCCTCTTGGAGGCGGCGCGCAAGTACGACGTGCGCTACCACCAGATCAGCACCGACGAGGTCTATGGCGACCTCGCGCTCGACGATCCGCACCGTTTCACCCCGGAGTCCCCGTACCGTCCGTCCAGCCCGTATTCGTCCTCCAAGGCCAGCGCCGACATGTTGGTGCGCGCCTGGCACCGCACCTACGGCCTCAAGACCACGATCTCGAACTGCTCCAACAACTACGGCCCCTACCAGCACGTGGAGAAGTTCATCCCGCGCCAGGTCACCAACATTCTTGACGGTATTCGCCCGAAGCTCTACGGCAACGGCCTCAACGTGCGCGACTGGATCCACACCGAGGACCATTCGAGCGCCGTATGGACCATCCTGACCAAGGGCAGGATCGGTGAGACCTACCTGATCGGCGCGGACGGCGAGCGCAACAACCTCGACGTGCTCCACGACATCCTGCGCGTGATGGGCCAGAGCGAGGATGCGTTCGACTGGGTGCGCGACCGTCCGGGCCACGACCGCCGCTACGCGATCGATCCGACCAAGCTGATGACCGAGCTGGGTTGGAAGCCGAAGCACACCGACTTCGCCGAAGGCCTCAAAGAGACCATCCAGTGGTACACCGACAACGAGAGCTGGTGGAGGCCCGCCAAGGCCGCCACCGAGGCCAAGTACAAGAAACAAGGCCAATAGGTTTGTCTCGATAACTGCTGTTTGGTTGTCTTGGCATAAAAGATTTGTGAGACATGGTTCCTAGGGCGATTTCGGCGTACGGAGTGTCGCGGAAACCTTAATTAAGTGGTTTTCTACGAAGTGTAAACAAGGTTTTCCAATGGTTATGAGACCTTTAGAGTGTCCTCGTGTCGAAGTGGTTTTGGTAGCTAATGTGTGCTAATGTTAAGTTTTGTTAGGTTACGACACAATCAAGGAGCATGAGAATTATGACAACTGTGTTGGTTACCGGGGGAGCCGGATATATCGGCACCCATACCGATGTGGAGCTGCTGAACAAGGGATACGACGTCATCAGCGTCGACAATTACGTCAATTCGGTGCCGGAAGCGCTCGATCGCGTCAAGACCATCACCGGCAAGGAAGTCAAGCGTTACGACGGCGACGTACGCGATGAAGAACTCATGAATCGCATCTTCGACGAGAACGACGTCGACTGGGTCATCCACTTCGCCGGTCTCAAGGCCGTGGGCGAGTCCGTCGCCAAGCCGATCGAGTATTACGACAACAACCTCACCGGTACCATGGTGCTCTTGAAGGCCATGCGCGACCACGACGTCAAGAAGTTCATCTTCTCATCGTCCGCCACCGTCTACGGCGCGGCCGAACACCTGCCGCTCACCGAGGAGAGCCCCGTCGGCGGCACCACCAACCCGTACGGCACCTCCAAACTCTTCCAGGAGCAGATCCTGCGCGATGTCCATGTCGCCGACGATTCCTGGACCATCGTGCTGCTGCGCTACTTCAACCCGGTCGGCGCCCACGAGTCCGGCTTGCTCGGCGAGGATCCGAAGGGCATTCCGGCCAACCTCACCCCGTACATCGCCAAGGTGGCGCTGGGCGAGCTCAAGGAGGTCCAGGTCTACGGCAACGATTACCCGACCCCCGACGGCACCGGCGTGCGCGACTACATCCACGTCGTCGACCTCGCCCGCGGCCACGTCGCGGTAATCGACCACATCAACAAGCCCGGCGTCTACACTTACAATCTTGGCACCGGCCATGGCTACTCCGTCCTCGAGGTCATCAAGGCCTACGAGAAGGCCGCGGGCCACAAGATCCCGTACACCATCAAGCCCCGTCGCCCCGGCGACATCGCGGCCTGCTATGCGGATTCCTCCAAGGCCGAGCGCGAACTTGGCTGGAAGGCAGAGCTCGGCATCGACGAGATGGCCTCCTCGTCCCTGAATTGGCAGACCAAGAATCCGAAGGGCTTCCGCAAGGACTGACGTTTTCTTAGCTAAGCTACTTGGCCGTCACTGTGTTTTACACATAGTGACGGCCAATTCAGTACTCAGATAAAAATCAGGGGCTTCCGGCGTGAACCGAAAGCCCCAAAACGATTACTTACAACGTCGAAACTCTAAGAACTCAGTAGCTATGGGCGCTCAGCCAGTGGTTGTAGGCGCCTTGCACGCTGCCGTAGGTGGTGTTGCAGTAACCCCAGAACCACTTGAGTTGCGTCTGGTAGTTGGTGGCCCAGTCCGCACCGGCGCTCACCATCTTGCCGCCGGGCAGTGCCTGGGGCAGGCCATAGGCTCCGGACGGATTCTGCGCGTTGACGCGCCAGCCGGATTCGTGGCTGATGATGTAGACGGTGGCGGTGAAGTCGGCCTCGGAGCCGCCGTTGGAAAGCAGATAGTCATGCGCCCACTGCTGCATCTCGCCGGCAGGAACGGTGGAACCGATGTTCGCGGCCGCGCTGGAAACGGAGGAGCCGGAGCCCGTGCCTACAAGGATGACCTTGTCGACGGGAGCTTTCTTTACGAATGAAGTGAAAACGTTGGAGGAGATGGTCTTCTTGCCGGCCTTGGTCACCAGGCTCGTGGTCTCCATGACGCCTTCCTGGCCTTCGGACTCGACCTTCTGCTGACCTTTGGGCAGGTCGGAGGTCTCCTTGGTCACGGTGTTGAAACCAATGGCCGCGTCCGAGGTCTCGAGATTCGCGTCGGCGCGCTCGATGGTGATGACGGTGGATTCGTTGACCTTGGTCTTGAGGCTGGGCTTGACGACATCGCCGGTCTCGAGGGTGATGTCGCCCTGGTCGAGCACGGACTTGACGTCGGTGAAGTGGGAACCGACGACTGCGCGGTTCTTGCCGTTGATCTTGACGGTGACGTAGGTGTCGCCGGCCTTGCCGCCGCGAAGGTCTTCTCGGTCGGTGCCGCGGGAGACGCTCAGTGCGTTGGAGTCCGTCGCGGAATACGAGGTGACCCGAGTAAGGGAATCCTGACGTGCATTATGGGAATGGACGACGATAGCGCTGCCGCCCACCAATGCCACAACCGCTAATGCGCCGGCCGCGATCTTCGTCCACTGGCGTTTGCTCAGCGACCTCAAGGTCTTGGTTTGCTTACGGTGGTCAGCCATATGCCTCTAATGCTCCTAGGTAGTCCTACAGTTCTTGGCACGTCGAATCAACAACGTACCGTTCAGTTCTCGCTCAACTCTTTCTCGCGTGTCTCTTACGTGCGAGATGCAACGTCGCAACTTCTCAATCCGCCTTCGCGGGTACATCACTACATCACAAAACAACCACAATTATAACGCACCGCCACGAAAACCACTCGAAAAATTGTCCATAACAGCGGTTTTGTTCTTGAAACGATTATGTATTACTCTGTGAAACGCAGTTATTTTGGCGTTTTGCCGACAGATATGCCGATAGCCAAACATGGTCGACTATCGGCATAATCGTTTTACGTGAAATTGCTCAAGCGCTGCCTGCGACGCGATTGCCGGTCCGAGCAGCGGCTTCCAGATTTCAGGCGTTGGTGCCTTGTTTGGCGTCGACATCAAGGGCGCGGGCCTGCTTGATGACCTCGTCGAGGTCGGAGGCGCGAAGGGCCCCGGCCTGCTTGAAGATGATCTGGCCCTTCTTGGCGATCATCAGGGTGGGGACGGCCTGAATCTCGGCCGCCGTGGCAAGCTCCTGGTTCTGGTCGATGTCGACCTTGCCGAAGACGATGTCGGGGTTGACCTCGCTGGCCTTCTCGTAAACCGGGCCGAAAGCCTTGCACGGGCCGCACCAGGTGGCCCAGAAATCAACGAACACCAGGTCGTTGTTGGTGATGGTCTCTTCAAAGTTTGTTGCCGTCAAAGTCTGCGTTGCCATGTTGTGGCTCCTTCCGCTTGTACGTTGCACCGTCTCGTGGTCGAAAGCCTGCGAACGATGTATCACTCAGTCTCGCAGTAAACCCCAACAAAGCTACGCCAGCGACGAAAAGGCCGTTCGTTTTGCGCATTCGTCAGCCAGAGACACGATAATGGAGCCATGGCAGTCTTGAATGATGAAGTGCCCGACGAGGGCGATTTCGATGCGGGGCGGCATCGTGGCGAATTCGATGGCATCACGCCCGAGGACTTTGTGCGTGGCGGCAGCAACGGCAACCCACCCGGGTGGCTGACGCCGCACGATATCGACGAGGCGCGCGCCAAACTGCCCATCGTCTACGCCGAGGTGGTTCCGGTGCGCACCGACGACATGGGCCGGATTTCGCAGGTCGGCTCCCTGCTGCGCGTACGCGACAGCGGATCCGTGGAACGCACGTTGATCACCGGCCGCATCCTTTTCCACGAGACCATCCGCGAGGCCATCGCGCGCAACATCGCCAAGGACCTGGGCGACCTCGCCCTTCCGATCCTGCCCGCGAGCCTGCAGCCTTTCACCGTGGCCGAGTTCTTCCCGACCCCGGGTATTTCCGAGTTCTACGACCCGCGTCAGCACGCCATCGCGCTGTGCTATGTGGTCCAGATCTCCGGTGACTGCAAGCCGCTCGACCCCGCGTTGGACGTGGAATGGTGCGATGTCGAAAGCAAGCAGCTCGACACGTTCATCGAGCAGATGTCGGGCGGACACGGCCAGATCGTGCGTCGCGCGCTTTCGTGGGCCGGAGTTGGCGAGTAGCCATTGGAATCACGATATCGGGCAATGGTGCAAGTGCGTGGTATCGCGTTTTCTCGCAGACCCGTTGCGTCGATTTGGCATGAGGGATATCGCATGGTACAGAATGTATTGACCGTGATCTTGCGGGTCGACCAGGAAAGAGTGGCATGAATATTCGTATTGGCAATAAAATCTACCGTTCCGGCAAAGGCACGCCGCTGATTCTGTTGCATGCCTTCCCCGTGGATGCCCGGATGTGGGATGATTGCGCCGCAAGCCTGATTCGGTTGGGCGGCGAGCGCGGGATGGCGCCGTTCCCGATCTGGGCGCCCGACACGCCGGGTGCCGGCGACGCGGCGATACCGGATGCCTCAGCCACCGGAGCGCTCGCCGACGACGGCGCTTATGTCGAGGCGATGGACAAGGTGGTCGAAGCCTATGTTTCGATGCTGCACGTCACCGGCCACGAAAAGGCCATTTGGGTAGGCCTTTCGATGGGCGGTTACCTGGCGATGGATATCCAGCGGCTGTTTCCCGGGTCTGTTGCCGGACTTGCCCTGTGCGACACCACCACCCTTGCGGACAGCCACGAGGCTCGCGCGAACCGCCTGAACATCGCCAAAACCTGCGAAGACGACAACACCGTCGAACCGGTGATGCATTTCGCCCGACCGCAGGCAGGTGATTCGAGCATCAAGCGCAGCCCGCATTTCGAGGATCTGCTGTCCGGTTGGATTCGCGATCAACGTCCGGAGGGACTTGCCTGGCGCGAACGCATGGCCGCCGGCCGTGCCGACACCACGGACCTGCTGCCGCATATCACCGCCCCGGCCGCGGTGGTCTGCGGGGAGAACGATCCCTCGAGCCCGCCGGCCAAGATGCGTCCGATCGCCGATGCCATGACCTCCACTTCCGTCGCGTTCACTGCGATTCCGGATTGCGGCCATTTCAGTGCCGTCGAACATCCCGATGCGCTCGCCAACGCTTTGCTGGACCTGGTTCAACGCGTAGAACGACGGTAATGGTGCAAAGACAGATACAGGTATAGGAATAGTCCCACCGGAAAGTTAAAGAGGTTGATATGGCTGCTTCGTTCTCATCGTTGGCGTTGACGCAGGTGCTGCCCTTCCTGCCGCTCGCGCAGGGCGATATCGATTACCAGACCGAACGCAGAAGCGACCCCGATCTGATTGCCGATGTATTGGCACAGCCTTCGACCACCGTCATCTTCGTGCGTGACGGGCTCGTGGCCGTTCCTGACGGGCAGGCGGCACGGGTCGATTTCGAAACCGCGAAGATGCGTTTGGCAGGTGTGCCGGGCCAATACATTTTGCGCGCGCTTACCGGGCAGCCCGGCGAAGGCGCTGACGATGCGAAGGCGCAGGCAAAAGGGGTTGCGGCCAGTGAAGGTGACCCCGGTATCGGCGAAAATATAGGTGACACTATCGATGAAACCGCGAACCGGCTTGGTATCATTCCCGTATTTCTCGGCAGCTACGGTGCCGGCAGCGAACATCCTCAGTCGGTTGTCGCTCTCGATGTCTCGGTTTTTGCCAGCAGGATAAGTGAACCGGATGATGGCGGGAATCCACAAGCCGAACGAAACCAGGTGCTTCAACGTGCCTTGCAACGTTTCGACTGGGTGTCGCTGATAGGGTTCGCCCCGCACGCCTCGGCACGCCAGGCGGGGGAGGCCACCACCGCGGTTGCTTTGAGCAACTGGCACACCTCCCAGAAATACTGCCCGCGCTGCGGTTCCCAGGTCGTGCCGGCCATGGCCGGATGGGCCCAGCGTTGCGTCAACGAAGGCTGCAAGGCTCATCTCTCTCCGCTGTTTGCCCGAATCGAGCCGGCCGTCATCGTCTCCATCGTCGATGGGCAGGGCCGATTGCTGCTGCAGCATAACCGGGCATGGAAGGATCCGTCGCACTATTCGGTGTGTGCGGGGTTCGTCGAGGCCGGCGAAAACCTCGAGCACGCCGTCAAGCGGGAGGTGGCCGAGGAAACGGGGCTTGCGCTCGGCGAGGTGAAGTATCTGGGGAGCCAGCCCTGGCCGTTCCCCGGTTCGCTGATGGTCGCGTTCAAGGCGCGGGCGCTCGGCACGCAGGTCTCGGTGGATGGCGGCGAAACCCTTGATGCCCGTTTCCTCTCCAGAGACGAATTCAGAGAAGCTCTGATTGTCGGCCGGATAGCGGCGCCCGGCAAGGCTACTGTCGCCCGTTATATGATCGAGGAGTGGTACGGGCAGGAACTGTAGTGCGAAAACCGATAATTGTTGTCATCGTAAGTATTTAGATACCGTGTGGTGATCTGTTTAGGCGTTTTGTTTTTCGCTATCTGGTGAACGGCTTCGTTTGACGCTTTCTGCAATGCCGTGACGTCATATCTTTAGGATAATCTTGTACGTCAGTACGCCGAGAAGGGTATGTGGAGGAAGAATGGACAACGTGAACAACAGCGGCAATGAGCCTGAGGCATTGACGAGCGAGCTCAGCCAAGCCGATATTGCCGCACTCGGCATCAGTGCTCAGGCGCAGCATGAAAAGCCGGATAAGCGCCGTCTGGCCATCATCATCGCAGCCGTGGTGCTGGCGGTGCTCGCAGTCGCGTTGATCGCATCGTTCTTCACTGCCCGCTGGTATTACAAAGACAAGGCGGCGCCGGGTGTTCGTCTCGGCAATGTGGCCGTGGCCGGGCAGAACGCCGCGCAATTGAAGCAGACCGTCGATCACGAGGTCCAGAACTCGAAGCTCGCCATCAGCGACGGGCAGGGCAAGAAGGCCACCGCCGGTTTCAAGGATCTGGGCGTGAACGTCGACGTCGATAAGACGGTGCGCAATCTCATGGACGCCAAGGGCGATGGGGCCGGCCGTGTCGTTCCCTTCTCCAAAGCCAGCGTCAAGCTTGTCGCCAAGACGGACGACCTGCCCATCGATACGTACTTGACCAAGACTTTTGTCAAAGACAGCGATCAGGCCGTTCCTTCGAGCGTGGCCTTCGATGGCAACGCCAACAAGTTCGTGGCCAATGCGGGCCATGGAGGGCGCGCCCCCGAAATGTCGGGCGTGAAGAACTCGATCAACACCTTGATCGCGGATCCCGGGCAAACCAAATCCGTCAAAGTGACCTATAAGACCATCGATACCCCCGTCTCCCAAAGCACCGCGGCAACGGCGGCGGACGCGGCGAACAAGCTTCTGGCCAACAAGATCGTCATCGGCAACGGCGACGCCACCCAATTCGAGGTGCCGGTGGCGCAGCTGGCGGCGTGGATCAAGCCCAATACCGATATTGAAAAAGGGCAGATCAGCCTCGGCATCGACAAGGACGCCATCACCAGCTACATCAACAGCGAAATGCCCAAGCAGCTCAACCAGAATATGGTCAGCCAGCAGGACATCGTCGACGGCACCGGCAAGGTGATGCTCACGATGACCAAGGGCGTCAACGGTGTCAAGGTCAAAGACGGCGCTGCGGTGGCCGATCAGGTATACAACGCCATGACCAGCGGCCAGCCGGCCACTATCCAGGAGGCCGCCGACATCACCAAGTTCGACGTCAAGCAGCAGAAGTCCGAGATGCGTATCGTGGTGGACCTCTCCAGCCAGACCGCGACGGTCTACAAGAACGACCAGCAGGTCAAGACCTTCCTCGTCTGCACCGGCGCACCCGGCGGCGACGAAACCGATCTGGGCAATTACTTCATCTACCTGCGTTATGCGGTTCAGACCATGCGCGGGCCGGGCTATGTCTCGCCGAACGTGCGCTGGGTCAGCTACTTCAACGGCGGCGAGGGCTTCCATACCGCCGACTGGAACCCGACGGGCATCGCCAAGGGTGACCCGGCCCACTACGGCTCGCACGGCTGCGTCAACATGAACGTGGGCGACGCTCAGTGGATCTACGACAACTGCCCGCAAGGCACGCTGGTGCAGGTCGTCGGCTCCCAGCCCTCCGGGCCGGTGCGTTAAGGCGGTTCCGTTCGATTCATTTCGATGAATGCTGTTACCAGGCGTCCTGTTTGCTGCTGCAAGCGGGACGCCTGATTGTTTCGCGACATGCAAAACCGGCAAGCGGATGATGCTGTAATCTGTGGGTATGAACGAAAACGATATGAACGATGTTGATAACGACGAGACCGGCAAGGTCGTCGATTCCGCTTCGCAGATGGCCGGTGCAGACTCCAAATCTGCGGCTTTGGACGTGCCCGATCACCTGCAATATTCCGCCGACCACGTCTGGGTCGACGATGCCGACGGGCTGGCCGTCATCGGGCTGACCGAATACGCGGCCTCGCAGATGGGCGAAATCGTCTACGTCGATCTGCCCGAGCCGGACACCCCGGTGCGTGCCGGCGACGAAATCGTGGAAATGGAAAGCGCGAAAACCGTACAGAACCTCATCTCCCCGGTCGAAGGCACCGTCAAATACGTCAACCAGGCCGTCTCCGACGATCCGCAGGTCATCAACAACGACCCGTACGGCGAGGGCTGGATTTTGAAGATCGAGCTGGACGACGACGAACCGGAGCTGATGGACGCGGACCAGTACGCCGCCATGGTTCGTCGCGCGCAATAGTTCCGTGGGTCGACGGCGGCAGATGATGCCGATCGCCGCTTGAATGTGGCTATCGCGCTGCCGTGATTGTGATGAAAATGAATCATGGTGTCGAATGTCGCGTCTTGTGTGCGTCTATTTGTCGCTTTCCCGTGCTTGTTTGGAAGCTCTAGGTAAAAAGTGACAAATAGCGGCCGTAAATGTCACTTTTTACGGAGAGCCTGAGGGCAAGCATGTAAAAAGGGACAAATAGAGGTGGCGGTGAGGGCGGAAAGCCGCTTGAGGCTTTTGCGCCTCGGTTCTTTCGGGCGGTCGTCTCTGGCTTCGCTGGGCGGTGTTGTTCGTTCGATGAGTATAGGCTGGATGCTTATGACTGACGAAACGAACGCTATGGCACGCTCGACGCAAGCCGCCGATACCCCGACCGTTCCGCAGGCCCCGTGCCGGCCGCACCTGCGCACGGTTCACGGCGATACCTTCCGCGATCCCTACGAGTGGATGCGCGACAAGAATTCGCCGGAACTGCAACGCTTCGTACGCGAGGAAAACGAATATTACCGGGCGAGGACGGCCGGTTTCGACGCTCTCAAGCACCGCCTGTTCGAAGAGCTGAAGTCACGGGTCGACGAGACGGACATGTCCGTGCCGACGCGGATGGACGGCTATTGGTATTTCGTGCGCACCCAGGAGGGTCTGCAGTATGGGGTGCAGTGCCGCCTGCCGATCGCCGGGCCGGATGACTGGGATCCCCCGTCGATCGAGGCTGGCGATGCGCCGGGAGGACAGCCGGGAGAACAAATCGTTTTCGATCCGAATATCGAGGCGAAAGGCCACGATTTCTTCCGTTTGGGCGGGCTCGACCTGACCCGTGACGGCCGTTGGCTGCTCTACGGCGTCGACACCGCCGGCAGCGAACGCTATGATTACCGCATCCGTAGCCTCGAGGACGGCCATGAGCTGCCTGAGGTATTCCGCGGCATCGCCGAGGCCTGCTTCACACCTGACGGCAAGTGGGTGTTCTACACGATGCTCGACCAATCGTGGCGACCTTGCGCGGTTCGGCGGCATCGGGTCGGCACGTCCGTCGACGACGACGTTGAGGTGTTCCGCGAAGCCGACGAACACTTCTGGATCGGCGTCGGGCTGAGCTTTGACGAGCGCAACATGGTCATCGGCTGCTCGTCCAAGACGACCAGCGAGGTGCTGATGCTGCCGGTAGATGACCCCGAAGGGGAATTCCGCGCGTTCATCCCACGGCGGGAAGGCGTCGAGTACGATGTCAGTTTCGCGCGGTTCGAAGGCGGCGGGGAAGCCGGGGCCGACATCCCGCTGGCGTTGGTCTATCACAATGCGAACAACCCGAATTTCGAGGTGGATGTGGTCGACCTGAGCGCCCACGAGCCGCCGTATGCGTTGGGCGAGGGCGTGATTGTCGCGCAGGGTTCGCCATACGGCTGCGAGCGCGGCGATGAGGTCGAACCGGGAGCGCGCGAAAAGCCGGTCAATACGCCGTACAACAATCCCGACAACCCCGAAATCCTGCGCGGCGCTCGCGGGCTGGGCATCGAGGGCATCGCGATGTACCGCGATTTCGTCGTGCTGAGTTATCGGAGCGACAGCCTGCCGCATGTGGCGGTGATGGCCAAAAACGAGGCATTGCAAGACTTTCTGGCCCGTCGTCCGTGGCGTTTCCGTGAGCTCAAGCCGGAAGCGGATGGCGAGAGCCGTCATCTGTATTCCATCGGTGCCGGTGGCAATCCTTCATACAACGTGCCGCGCCTGCGCTACTCGTTCGCAAGCTACACGCAACCCGGGCAGCTGCGCGAGCTGGACGTGGCCACCGGCGAGCACAGGCTCTTGAAACGCGCGAAGGTACATGGCGGTTTCGATGCCGCGAACTACCGCGAGCGCCGTATCTGGGTGCGGGTGCGCGACGGCGAGCTCGTGCCGGTTTCCTTGGTCTGGCGGCCGGATCGCTGCAAGGCCATGGCCGCGCTGGGCGAAGATTTCAGCAGGATCGACCTGCTTGATTGCGCGGGCGGGAAAGCCGATAGCCGCAGATCCGGTGGTTCTTCGACGTCCGGCTCCCCGATGTTCATCACCGGTTACGGGGCGTACGAGGCCGACAGCGACCCCGGTTTTTCCGTGGCGCGAATAAGTATGCTCGACCGCGGGGTGCTCTACGCCGTGGTGCATGTGCGTGGCGGCGGGGAGATGGGCCGAGCGTGGTACGAGCAGGGGAGAAGGCTGAATAAACGTAATACGTTTAATGACTTCGTGGACGCCACCAAAGCCTTGCAACAGGCGGGGCTGGCGGATCCGCGCCGCAGCATCGCCAACGGCGGTTCCGCAGGCGGGCTCTTGATGGGTGCTGTGGCGAATATGGCGCCGGAATGCTACGCGGGCATCGAGGCCGACGTGCCGTTCGTCGACGCGCTCACCTCGATTCTCGACCCGTCGCTGCCGCTGACCGTCACCGAGTGGGACGAGTGGGGCGATCCGCTTCACGACAAGAATGTCTACGACTATATGAAGTCGTATTCTCCCTACGAAAACGCGCCGTTCGGTCATTGGCAGGGTGAAGCGGAGGGTACAAGTTCGTCGGCGAATCGCAATAGCAGAAAGCCGGAAAACGACACACGACATTCCGGTGATCGCGAAACCGATGGTAGGGCTTTGCGCTATCCCAAGATTTTCGCCACCACTTCGCTGAACGATACCCGTGTGCTCTATGTCGAACCGCTCAAATGGATCGCCCGCTTGCAGTCGCGGGGTATCGATGCCATCGCGCGCATCGAGGTCGAGGCCGGGCACGGTGGCACTTCCGGGCGCTACAAACAGTGGCAGGAAGTCAGCGACGAGAACGCCTGGTGTCTTCATGCCATGGGAATCGAAGAGTAGCGAGATAATCTCATTCGCTCCCATATCGCTTTCTTGGTGGCACCAAGTTGCCCGAAATTTTGAAAATAGGGGTTGATTCTTTGAATTTCGGCCTGCTTGGTGCACCAAGATGGGTGGAAATGTGTCTTTTGGTGTTGATTCTTCGTTTTTTGGCCTGCTTGGTGCACCAAGTTGCCCGGAATTTTGAGAATGAGGGTTGATTCTTCGTTTTTTGGCCTACTTGGTGGCACCAAGAGCCTCCAGAACGGAAGAAATCGCAGAATCGTTGATGTCCATTTTCCGGACCAAATAGTGGACAGTGCCGAATTCGGGACTAACGTCGCGGCTATGAGCACAAAAAAAACATATCATATCGCCGTCATTCCCGGTGACGGTATTGGCAAGGAAATCATCCCGCCTGCGCAGCAGGTCATGGAGAAGGCCACGCAAGGTGTGGCCGATTTCGAGTACGAGGACTTCGACCTCGGTGCGGAACGCTATCTGCGCGACGGCGCGATCCTGCCCGACGAGGAGCTGGAACGCATCAAGAAGACCGACGCGATCCTGCTCGGCGCCATCGGCGACCCCCGCATTCACGCCGGCGTGCTGGAGCGCGGTCTGCTGCTGAAACTGCGGTTCTCGCTTGACCAGTACGTCAACCTGCGCCCGTCCAAGCTCTACAAGGGCGTCGAATCGCCGCTGAAGAACCCCGGCGACATCGATTTCGTCGTGGTGCGCGAGGGCACTGAGGGCATGTACTGCGGCGTCGGCGGCGCCATCCGCAAGGACACTCCGCAGGAGGTGGCCACGGAGGTCTCCACCAACACCGCGTACGGCGTCGAGCGCGTGGTGCGTTACGCCTTTGACCTGGCGATGAAGCGTCGCAAGCACGTCACGTTGGTCCACAAGAAGAACGTGCTGACCAACGCCGGCGACATGTGGCAGCGCATCGTCGACCGGGTGGGCGCCGAATACCCCGAGGTGAGCCACGACTACCTGCACATCGACGCGACCACCATCTTCCTGGTCACCGAGCCCTCGCGCTTCGACGTGATCCTGACCGACAACCTCTTCGGCGACATCATCACCGACGAGGCGGGCGCCGTGGTCGGCGGCGTCGGCTACTCGGCCTCCGGCTGCATCAACGCCAGCAACGAATACCCCTCGATGTTCGAGCCCATCCACGGTTCCGCTCCCGACATCGCGGGCAAGGGCATCGCCAACCCGACCGCCACCATCCTCTCCACCGCGATGCTGCTGCGTCACCTGGGCATGGATGAGCCAGCCGAGCGCATCGAACAGGTCGTCGAGGCCGATATCGCCGAAAACGCGCAGAAGCAACGCACCACCGACGAAGTCGGCCGGGATATCCTCGCAAGGCTCTGATCGCTGAAACGGGGGTGGTGTACTCGTCGAAACCTCCACGGCGTGATTACCGAATGCGGTAGTGCGATGGCTGAAACCGTTGCAGTCTGGTTGCCGAAATAAGGGTGACACGAGATGAACGCAACTGTTATGGCGTGACTGCCGAAAGATGCTCGGCAATCGCTGAAACCAACGTCTTCGGTCATGCCGTTATTCATGCATTTCGGGCACCTTCCATCAACGAAGGTGCCCGAAATTGCGTTGAAACCAACGGCGTCCGGGTTTCCAGCCGTTTCCCAGCGTTTTCATATGCCGGTCTCGACTCTTGGGGCTAGACTTGAAGACATGAACGATACACCAGATCCACAAGTCGGGCAATCCGGGGCACAAGGCCAGCAAGATTTCGACGTCTCCCAGGGCCAGAGCCAGCAAAGCCAATATGGCGGGGCTCGCGGCCAGTACGAGGGGCAGGGCCAACAGTACGCACAACCCGACTACGGCCGAAGCGGTGCCGCCCAATCCAACCCGCAGCCCGGTTTCGGCCAACAGAACCGCGGGCAACAGCAGTCGTCGCAGCAGCCTGATTATGGTCAGCCGAATTACGGCCAATCTGGCTATGCCCAGCCTAACTACGGCCAACCGGGTTCTGGCCGGTCACAGCAGCCGAATTACGGTCAGCCCGGTTATGCCCAGCCCAACTACGGTCAACAAGGTTACGGCCAACCCGGGTATTCCCAGCCCCAAACCGGCTATGGCTATGCTTCCGGCGGCTACGGCCAGCCCTATTCCGCGCGCAACCAGAACGGTTACCCGCAGGGCCAGCCGTACGCCCCGCAATATGGCCAGCCGCAACCGCTGCCTTACGGCTACCAGCCCAGAAGCAAGATGGCCGCGGGGCTGTTGGGCATCTTTTTGGGATGGCTCGGCGTCCATAATTTCTATCTCGGTTTCTATGGCAAGGCCGTCGCCCAGCTGCTGCTGACCCTGATCGGCTGGGTACTGTTCGGGCTCGGCCCCGTCGCGGCCTTCATCTGGGGTCTGATCGAAGGGGTGCTCATCCTCAGTTCCAACTACGGCTCGCCCTGGCACAGGGACGCCAAAGGCGTAGAACTGCTGGAATAGCAAGGATCCGGTTCCGCGTTAGGTCTTGAAAGAGGCCGAAACCGAACGACGGACATGGTTCCGGGGACGTGGTTGCGGTAGGCGGAGCTTGGTGATTGATGTATTTGTTTTTCATGCGGCGCGGAAACGTCCTCAACGTTTTCCGCGCCGCGCTTTGATATGGTGATTGTTATGCGTGGCGAATACAAGACCCCCGGCGGCAAGCTGGTCGGGGTCGAGGTTGTTGTCGATGAGTCCGGCAAACCGGTAACCTGTACGATCGATGGAGATTTTTTCGTTTTGGGCGACGATGACGCCGCCTGTGCCATGCTTGCGCAGCTGGAGGATTCGCTTATCGCGGGCAGGCCGCTGGCCGGTGTTTTTTCGCACTATCCGTCGCTCAAATTGGTCGGCGCGGACGGTGCTGCGATATCTGCCGCCTACCAAAGGGCTTTGCACAAGGGGCAAAACGGTGCTTCAGACGAAAAGGGCCGTTCAATTCGTGCAAAGGTTGGCGTTGTTGACGTTTCAGACAGATTGACGTCAAATAATGACGCTTTTCACCAACTCTATAAAAAACGTTGGGACGCATTGCGCCCATTAGTGGTGCATGACATTGCGCGAAGCCCTGCCGATCAGATGAAGACGGACGAGGATTGGGCGCGGCAGGTGGCCCGTGGCCAGAGGCCCGCCACACTGCGTTTCTGGCACTGGGCGGAGCCCGCCGTTGTGGTCGGCAGGTTCCAATCCGTTGAGCGTGAGGTCGATGTGCAAGCCGCCAAACAGGAGGGTTTCGACATTGTTCGCCGCAGCACCGGTGGCGGCGCGATGTTCATCGAACCGGGTGACGTCATCACCTACTCCCTCTACGCGCCCAAGGGGTTTGTCGCGTCTCTTGGGGTCAATGAATCGTTCCGTCTGTGCGACCAGTGGGTGATCGATGCGTTGCGTGGTCTCGGTATTGACGCGTTTTTCAGCGGTACCAACGACATCGCCTCGAGTCAGGGCAAGATCGGCGGGGCCGCGCAGCGTCTTTATCCGGCAGCTGACGGCGGGCCGGGAGCGTTGCTGCACCATGTCACCCTTGCCTATGACATCGATGCGCAAAAAATGGGAAGGATACTGAAAACCTCTCCGGAAAAGCTGAGCGACAAAGCCGTCAAATCGGCCGTCAAACGCGTGGCACCCATCAAACGGCAAACGGATGTCCCGTTTGAAACACTTTCCTCTTACCTCGAAACGTATGCCAAACTGAGCTACAATTAAGATAGATTTGAGTTTGACCAGTTTCTAGGCAATGAATTTCTGGTAGTACGGCAGTTAATTTTTTTTGGAGGTGCATTCTCGTGGTAAGTCCGAATGGGACAAGTGAAGCGGACAATGAACTTCTGCAGACGACCTTGTTCAAGCATGTCTCCCACGCTGATGCGGAGGAGCTCATGCCCTACATGAAGCGCGCGGAATTCGAGAAGGGTGATTACATCTTTCACGAAGGTTCCACTGACCAGCGCATGTATCTGCTGGAAAGCGGAAAAGTGAAGCTCACGCGCGAGGCAAGCGACAACCGTGTGCAGCTTTTGAGCATCCACACCCGCGGCGAGATCCTGGGCGAGATTCCGGTGTTCGACCCGGCAGGCGGGCCGCGCACGGCTTCGGCCATCGCGATGAACAACGGCACGCAGGTCGGCTGGCTCGAGCACGACACCCTGTTC
The DNA here is from genome assembly GCF_029395515.1 of Bifidobacterium sp. ESL0764. Lineage (NCBI taxonomy): Bacteria > Bacillati > Actinomycetota > Actinomycetes > Bifidobacteriales > Bifidobacteriaceae > Bifidobacterium > Bifidobacterium sp. ESL0764. Next base: position 1,878,971 of record NZ_CP113919.1, on the reverse strand, counting down.
TCATGGCTCAACAAGCACCCGCGCGTGGCCGTGGACATGCTGCAGGTGATGGCCAACCGCATGCGCGCCAACAACGAGCAGATTTCCGACTTGGTCTTCATGGACGTCCCCGCCCGCTTGGCCAAGACGCTGCTTGATCTGGCCTCGCGTTTCGGCGAGCCCGTCGAATCCGGCGTGAAGGTGCCGCACGACCTGACGCAGGAGGAGATGGCCCAGCTCGTGGGTTCCTCGCGTGAGACGGTCAACAAGGCGCTGATGGACTTCGCCAACCGCGGGTGGATCGCCCGTGAAGGCCGTTCCATCATCATCTATCAGCCTGGTGCGTTGATTCGTCGTTCCCGTCACTGAATCGCTGATCGCTGCCTCGTGATTGTAAACTTGGTTCGCGGCTCGTCGCCTTTGAGGCTTCGGGCCGCGAACTCGTATCAAGGCATGTATAGGGAATTCTCGGCTCGCTTCCCGCAAGTTTTCAGACTCTCCGGGCCGGTCTATGAATTGGGCGACAAGGCTACGCATTCGGCCGTTTCGGTAGAGGCGATATCCTAGAATGACACCATGCCTCAAATGAAGAACAACCTCACGGTACGGCGCGTGATCGCTTTGCTACTGACCTATGTCACCCTTTGCATCGCCGGTGGTGTGGTCGGCGGCATATTCTTCATTCCCGGAGTGCTCGGGCTCAATTCGGCGGCCCGTACCATCGCGCCGACGCTGAAAACCGAAGACATCGATTTCGACGTCACCAGCCTGCCGCAGAAGTCCACCATCTATGCCTCCGACGGCAAAACCGTCATCGCCTCCTTCTATGCGCAGAACCGCACCGTGGTCCCGCTGCGCCAGGTCTCCCAGCCCATGCAGCAGGCCGTGGTCGCCCGTGAGGACCGCCGCTTCTTCGAACACGCCGGCGTGGACATGCAGGGCGTGCTGCGAGCCTTCGTCCAGACATTCATCAAGCGCGGCGACACCCAGGGCGGTTCGTCGCTCACGCAGCAGTATGTCAAGAACGTATTGATTATCGAGGCGAAGGAAAAGAACGATCCCATCGCCGAATACCATGCCTCCGAAGACACCATCGCACGCAAGATTCGCGAGATGCTGATCGCCGTGCAGATGGAAAAGCAATACAGCAAGGCCGAGATCCTGCAGGGCTATCTCAACATCGCGCAGTTCGGGCAGCACAACCTTTATGGCGTCGAAACCGCAGCGAAGCGTTATTTCAACGTTTCTGCAGCCGATCTCAACATCGGCCAGTCGGCCACCATCGCCGCCATCACCAAGAACCCGGCGAAGTACGATCCTTCGGTGCCCGCCAACCAGCCTGAAACGCAAAAACAACGCAACATCGTCCTCGACCTGATGCTGCAGCAGCATTTCATCTCGCAGTCCGACCACGACAAGTTCCGCGCCGAGCCCATAGCGAACACCCTGAATCTGCAGGACAATTCCACGCAGGTCGGCTGCCAGGTCGCCGGCGACGCAGGGTTCTTCTGCGATTACGCCACCAAGCAGATTCTCAACTCCAAGGAATTCGGCAAAACCGAGGCCGACCGCACCAAGCTGCTCAATGAAGGTGGATTGAGCATCTACACCACGATGGATGTGCATGCCAACGCCGATGCCATGCAGGCGGCCCGCGACACCATTCCGGTCGACGATCCCAGCGGTTTCGAGGTGACCATCGCGGCCATCAAGCCCGGCACCGGCGAAGTGCTCGGCTTCGGCATCAACCGCATCTACGACCCGACGGATGCCGCCAAAAGCGATCCCACGCACACGGCGGTCAACTATGCGGTCGACGAGAAAGACGGCGGTTCTTCCGGTTGGGGCGTCGGATCGACGTGGAAGCCCATCAACCTCGTGGCGTGGATGCAGGCCGGCAAGTCGATTTCGCAGCCGCTGCGTCTGAGCAGCTATTACCCGGCGGGCTCGTTCGCCTGTGCCAACTATGGTGGCCAGCCCTCAGGCTGGAACGTGCACAACTCCGAGGGCGGAACGGCCAGCGTGGAATCCCCGCTTCAGGGCCTTGTCCGTTCGCACAACACCACGCAGGCCGGCATGACCCAGCAGATCGGGTTGTGCGCCATCGGCGAGGCCGCGAAAGCGGTCGGCTATCACAATGCGTCGGGCGACCCCGATCCGTCCACGCGTAAGAGTCTGGAACGCTTCAACGGTTCGATGACGATCGGTTCGGTGGCGGCCTCGCCGCTGACGATGGCCAACGTCTTTGGCACCTTGGGCGCCAACGGCGTCGAATGCACGCCGATTGCCTTGAAGAAGGTCATCAGCAAGTCCGGCAAGTCCATGAAGGTGCCTTCGGCCAACTGCCACCAGGCCATCGAGCCCGGTATCGCCCAATCCACGGCTTACGCGATGAACCAAGGCGTGGTCCAGCCCGGAGGCGAGGCGACGATGACGCAGCTGGACGGTGGGCGGAAGACCTTCGCCAAAACCGGCACCAACGAAGACACGTATATGACCACCGGCGGCTTCGCGCCCAACCAGGTCGCCTCGTTCGTCTCCGTCAACAACGCCGAGGTACCGGTCTCATTCACCGGCAAGGTCATCAACCACAAGGCCTACGGGCAGTGGTACGGCATGTACATCGCCACCCCGGCGTGGAAAGAGTTCATGAACAAGTACCTTGCGGACATCGGCGCGCCTAACGACGGCAACTACGGCAACCCGGACCCGAAGTATGTGGGTAGCACAAGCGCATCCACCAATACCAAGCAGCAGTCCACCACGGGCAATAACGCCATTCCCGACAGACAGGGCTATCAGCAGCCCCAGGAACAGCAGCAACAACAAGATACCCAACATTGAAACTGGACCGGCCTTGGGCTCTAAGATCGATGGATCGGGGATTGATAGGGAAGAGTCTTCAGGTTTTGCGGCATAGTGCTTAGAGTCGCTACTTGCTGTTTGATGTGGAAGGCTTTATGTCCCAACGGTTTTGAAGATCTCTGCTGGCGGTCCCGATAAATTGAAGGGAGTTGTCTGCTATCTGCTTGGAACAGCCTGATCGCAACGTGGGCAGAAGTCAAGCCGTGATGTCTCAAATTGTTCGGTTTTGGTAAAGTTACCGGATGAAACGCTCAAGTGGGTTTGTTTGATGCTCACATTTGTGCGATAATGTTCATATGATTTCGTCACAACGGCAGCATTTGATCTTAAGCAGGCTTCGTACCCGCGGCGCGGTACGGATCACCGCGCTTTCCAAGGAGCTCGGTGTCTCGGCCATGACGGTGCGTCGCGATATCGCCGACCTCGCCGACAAGGGGTTGCTCAAGCGCGTCCACGGCGGGGCGGTGACCACCAGCACGCTCTTGAGCGAGCCGCTGTTCTCCGTCAAATCTCAGATGGACATCGGGCTCAAGGACTCGATCGCGCAGGAAGCCGTCAAGTACGTCTCGCCCGGGGACGTGATCGCCATCGGCGGCGGCACGACGTCATACATCTTTGCCCAGCATCTGTTGGAAAGCCAACGCGCGAGCAATATCACCATACTGACCAACTCCATACCGGTGGCGGAACTGGTTCAGGCGCTGGAATCGAAGGACGTGGAGGTCATCGTCACCGGCGGCGTGATCACCCGCTCGAACTCGCTGGTCGGCCCGATTTCCGACAAGGTCATCGAATCACTTCGAGTCAACACCGTATTCCTGGGCACGCATTCTGTCTCGGTACCGCGTGGCTTCCTCATGCCGAACTCGCTCGAGGCCGCCACGGACATGGCCATGATGGATATCGCCGACAAGACCATCATCCTCACGGACCACACCAAATGGAGCTGCACCTCGCTTTCGCTTTTCGCGCGCTTCGACCAGGTCGACACGCTGATCACCGACGACGGGCTCGACCCGACTTCGGCCGAGGAGACGCGCAAGCTGGTCAAGCATCTGGTCCTGACCAAAGGCCCGGGGCAGATCGAGGACTGAAGCCGCAATCGGTGGCTCAATGACCAACCTATACAAAGGAACAGCAATGAAGCAAGAGCAATTCAAGTATTACAAACCAGGGGAATATGCATCCGAGCATATCCGCATCACGCCCACCAAGCTGGCGGACGGACGCGATTTCTTCTATCTGGACGACGACCCGGAGTACGTTTCCGGCGCCAAGACCCGCGAGCTCGTCGACCCGCGTCCGCTGGCCGACCGGTTTGCGCCGCATAAGGACGCCGACGGCAACGAAGTGCCGTACGCCGAGCCGATCATGCGCCGCGACCCGCTGACGGGCGATTGGATTCCGATGGCGGCGGCCCGCATGAACCGGCCGATCACCGCCGGTCCGGGGGCCACGGCCAAAGGCAACCCGCTCGCCGCACGCAAGCCCGGCGACCCCTATCAGGACGGCGAGGTGCCCGACACCGATTACGACGTGGTCATCTTCGAAAACCGCTTCCCCTCGATGGTGCAGGTGCCCGGCGTGCCGGACGTCGTCACCGACGTCGACGGCAATCCGCTGTGGCAGCAGAAGCCCGCGTCCGGGCGCTGCGAGGTCATCTGCTTCGACCCCAACGAAAACGGGCTGCCGGCCGACCTGCCGGTTTCGCGCCTGCGCACGGTCGTGGAGGCATGGGCCTTCCGTACTTCCGAGATCTCGCATATGGACGGCATCGAACAGATCTTCCCCTTTGAGAACCACGGCGCCGAAATCGGCGTCTCGCTGGCGCACCCGCACGGCCAGGTCTATTGCTACCCGTTCATCCCGCCGAAGATGGAAACCGAGTTGCAGCACACGCAGGCCTACCACGAGCAGAACGGCGGCAACCTGCTGCGCGATATCATGAACGCCGAGCTCGAGGCCGGCACCCGCGTGGTGATGCGAAATTCCAGTTGGGTCGCCTACGTGCCGGCCGCCGCGCGCTGGCCATTGGAGGTGCACGTCGCCCCGGTGCGCGATGTCTTGACCATCGACGAGCTCAATGATCAGGAACGCTGGGACTTGGCCTCGATGTATTCGACGTTGCTTAAGCGCGGCAACGCCTTCTTCGATACCGGCGACGGCAAGGGCATGGATCTGCCCTACATCTCCGCTTGGCATCAGGCCCCGATCCACGACAAGCGACGCGAGAACTACCGCCTCAACCTGCAGTTCTTCTCCTTCCGCCGCGCCGCCAACAAGATCAAGTATCTGGCCGGCAGTGAATCGGGCATGGCCGCATGGGTTTCGGACACGACGCCGGAACGCATCGCCGCCCGCTTCCACGAGCTCGGCCCGATCGACATCGACTGAGCCGGCGGGCTTCACTGCTGTGTCGTTACTGCGTCATCGTTGCGCCGCTGCTGTCAATATCGTTACCACCAGCATCTCCGTCACATTCATTTCATGGAGGAAATCAAATGAGCACTATCAGAGACGTCCAATATCTTGAGCCGCTTGATGCGAAGGAGGCTGTCGGCGAAGTCGCCGAGCTCTTTGTCGATACGTTTGGCGAGGCCCCCGCCGGCGTGTGGTCGGCTCCGGGGCGCGTGAACCTGATCGGCGAGCATACCGACTACAACGCCGGACTCTGTCTGCCCATCGCCCTGCCGCACCGCACGTTCATCGCCGTGGCGCCAAAGGAAAGCGGCGTGGTGCGCGTCGTCTCCAGCTTCGGCGACCGCAAACCGGCGACTGTCGACCTCGACGGGCTCAAAGCCCGGGACGTCAAGGGTTGGGCCGCCTATCCGATCGGCGTGGCATGGGCGCTGCGCGAGGCGGGATTCGACGCGGTGAAAGGCTTCGATGCCGCATTCGTCTCGTGTGTGCCGGTCGGCGGCGGGCTGAGCTCGTCGGCTGCGATGACCTGTTCCACCGCGCTCGCACTCGACGACATCTACCAGCTCGGGTTCGGCGGAAGCGATGAAGGGCGCGTCACACTGATCCAAGCCGCGATGAAGGCCGAAAACGACATGGCCGGGGCTTCCACCGGCGGCCTCGACCAGAACGCGTCCATGCGTTGCACCCCCAACCATGCGCTGCTGCTGGATTGCCGCCCTGAGCTTGACGCGCTGCACAGCGTTTCGCAGCAGCCGTTCGATTTGGATTCGTTGGGGCTCGAATTGCTCGTGGTCGACACTCAGGCCAGCCACCAGCTCAACGACGGCCAGTACGAGGCGCGCCGCAGTATGTGCGAAGAAGCTGCGAGGGCGCTGGGCGTTGAAAACCTGCGCGTGGTCGCCGACAGGATTTCTCAAAGCGCCGGTGACGATGCCGATGCCGCCCAGGCCGCGCTGCAGGAAGTGCTCGACAAGCTTCCGGGCGAGACGATGAAAAAGCGCGTGCGCCACGTCGTCACCGAAATCTGGCGTGTCCCGGAATTCGTTGGTGCTTTCGCGGCCGGGAATGTCAAGGAGGCCGGCCGCCTGTTCAACGCCTCGCATGATTCGCTGGCCAAGGATTATGAGGTCACCGTCCCCGAGCTGGATGTCGCTGTCGACGTCGCGCGCAGGCACGGCGCTTACGGTGCCCGCATGACCGGCGGCGGCTTCGGCGGATCCATCATCGCGTTGGTCGACAAGGGCCAGGGCCGTGCGGTGGCGCAGGCCGTCGCCGACGAGTTCGCGCACCGCGGCTTCCACGCGCCGCGTGCCTTGGCGGCTGTGGCTTCCGATTCGGCGCACAAGGAGATGTAGATTTCGCCGTGCCTGTTTGGTGGCATCCGCTGCCCGCGTTCGTAATACGTTTGTGAGAGGGCTTGTGGAAGTTTTGTGTCGCCATGTGAACGCTCAGTGATATATCGGTTTCCCGCCGTGATTTTCGATGTAAGGGAAATGCGTAGGGATGTGATGAAAACGGGCAGTGCGTATGGGGTTTGTATGGCTGTGTGAAGATGCGGCCACAGGCCATGTACTCGCCCTGCCTCGTGCTATAGCCTTCCAGTGGTTTTGATTTTGCTGGGAGGCTTTTCATGTCGTCGTCTCGACTTTCCGCAGCCCGTCCGTGGCTGGTGTTCGTAGGTTGCTGTGTGCTCTCACTGGTCGGATTCGGCATGGTCATCAACACGCCCGGCCTCTATTATGCCGTGCTGAGCCATGACCTCGGGGTCACGCGCGCACAGGTCGCGTTGGCGACCACCATCATGAACGGCGTGGGGGCGCTGACGATGCTCGTCGCCGGACGTGTGATGCGGCGCGTCGATTCCCGGCTGCTGATCAGCGGCTGTGTGGTGGTCTGCTCGGTGGTCTTCTTCCTCGGCTCCTATTTCACCTCGCTCTGGCAGTTCTACGTGGCGTTTGTCGTGCTCGGCGTGGCCTACGTCATCCCCGTCTCCCTGGCTCCCAGTGTCCTGCTCTCCAACTGGTTCGAGCAAAAGGTCGGCATGGTCATGGGCATCGCGCTCGGGCTCTCCGGCATCGGCGGCACGATCTTCAACCCTATCGTCTCCTCGTGGATCTCCGATTTCGGCTGGCGGACCTCCTACAAACTCACTGCGCTGGTGCTTGCCGTGTGCATCCTGCCGTTCTCGCTGCTGGTGCTGAAGTTCCTGCCCGACGCCTCGCGCGGCGAATTCGCCTACGGGCATCAAATTGCTTTGTCGTCTGCGTCGAACCCGGCGAAAAACGGGAAGAAACAAGCCGGCAAATCGAACGAACGTTGCGAGGAAGCCGGGATTATTGACGATGCGGAATCTTCGGATGCGTTGGCAGGTATGAGCGCTCACGACGCCTACCGCACCCTCACCTTCGTGCTGCTCGCGGTCATCTCCGTGCTCCTGCAGTTCACTTCCGGTCTGGTCCAGCACGTCTCCGGCTACGAGCAGACGCGCGGGCTGAGCCTGACGCAGGGGGCGCTGGTGGTCTCCGGCATCATGCTGGGCGCGGCGCTCGGCAAGGCGAGCATCGGCATGGCCCTCGACCGCTTCAAGGTCGAGCTGGTGTTGGCTGGCTACTCGCTGGTAGGGCTCGCCGGCTGGCTGCTGATGATGCTGATCGCCTCTCCGACTCCGGCCACGGTCTTCGGCTTCTTGGCAGGACTTGGCCAAGGCGTGGTGCTGGTCGCGGTGCCGTGGCTCGTGCGGCGTTGCTTCGGGCCGCGCGACTACGCCGAGATCTTCAGCGGCGTGCAGGTGGCCGGTACGATGGCGCTCGCGCTGTCGGCCACGGTGCATGGCGCCGTCTTCGACATGGCCGGCACCTACCTGCCCAGTCTCTTGAGTGCGGTGGTGTTCTTCGCCATCGCCGCGCTCGGCATGCCCGCGGCGTACCGGCTTCGTCCGAGTCTCAAAAAATAATCGTATATATTCGTCGCGCGCCGGCATTCGACAGCGAATATTGCGGCATACGGCTATACCGGACGTGTATCAAGGGTCGCTTTGCCGGTCGCATGTTTCGTCGTCCGGCCGGGCTCGCGTTTGCCGGTAGTAGATATAAACCGTTATCTGTTAGTATTCCGGACACTGACGCCTTTGCGGCTCACATTGCATTTATACTTGGGAATTGTAATGGCTTCGGTCGGCCATCGGCGTTTTCAAAATCGGGTAAGGGGTTGGCATGGATAAAGCGGTCATCACGGTGGTCGGGCAGGATACGGTCGGCATCATAGCTCTGGTGTGCACCTATCTTTCGCGGCATAAAGTCAATGTTCTCGACATCTCGCAGACCATCATCGACGGGTTCTTCAACATGATGATGATCGTGGACTACGCCAAGTGTGATGAGGAATTCTCCGAGCTGGTCGACGGCCTCGAAGCCCTTGGCGACGAGATCGGCGTGCGCATCCGCTGCCAGCGCGAGGAAATCTTCACGAGCATGCACCGGGTCTGAGGGGGAGCAAGCGATGCTGAACATTATGGAGGTCGACGAGACCAATCAGATGATCGAGCGTGAGAAGCTCGACGTGCGCACCATCACCATGGGCATCTCGCTGCTGGACTGCGCGGCCTCGGATGTGGAGACGGTCTGCGAGAACATCTACCGCAAGATCACCGACAAAGCGCGGGACCTCGTGAAGGTGGGCAAGGCCATCGAGCGCGACTTCGGCATCCCGATCGTCAACAAACGCATCACCATCACTCCGATTGCCTTGGTGGGAGCGAGTTCCTGCAAGTCCCCGGCCGATTTCGTGCGTATCGCCCATGCGCTCGACCGCGCGGCCAAAAAGGTCGGTGTCGACCTGATCGGCGGCTATTCGGCGTTGGTCTCCAAGTCGATGACGCCGGCCGAACGCATGCTCATCGAATCGATCCCGCAGGCACTGTCGCAAACCGATATCGTCTGTTCGTCGGTCAACGTCGGCTCGACCAAAACCGGCATCGATATGGATGCCGTCGAACTGCTTGGCCACGTCATCAAGGACACGGCCTACGCCACGCGTGACAATGACAGCTACGGCTGCGTGAAATTCGTGGCCTTCTGCAACGCGCCCGACGACAACCCGTTCATGGCCGGCGGTTTCCATGGCGTCACCGAGGGCGATGTGGTTGTCAACGTCGGCGTCTCCGGGCCGGGCGTGGTGTCAAACGCACTGGATGCCGCACGCGGCAAGGATTTTGAGTTTTTGTGCGAGACCATCAAACGCACCGCCTTCAAGATCACCCGTGTAGGCCAGTTGGTCGCTCAGGAGGCCTCGAAGCGGCTCGGCGTGCCTTTCGGCATCATCGATCTGTCGCTGGCACCCACTGCGGCCGTCGGCGATTCGGTGGGGGAGGTGCTCGAGAAGATCGGGCTGAAGCAGGTGGGTGCCCCCGGCACCACGGCGGCGCTCGCGATGCTCAACGACCAGGTCAAGAAGGGCGGCATCATGGCCTCCTCGTACGTCGGCGGGCTTTCCGGCGCATTTATCCCCGTTTCGGAAGACAAGAACATGATCGACGCGGCCGCCTCCGGATGCCTGAAGATCGAAAAGCTCGAGGCGATGACCTGCGTCTGCTCGGTCGGTCTCGACATGATTGCGATTCCGGGGGAGACGACTGCTTCCACGATTTCCGGCATGATCGCCGACGAAGCCGCCATTGGCATGGTCAATCAGAAGACCACCGCCGTGCGCGTGATCCCGGTTTATGGCAAGGGCGTGGGCGAGGTCGCCAATTTCGGCGGCCTGATGGGCTACGCCCCGATTATCCCGGTCAACCAGACCTCGTGCGAGTCGTTCGTCACCCGCGGCGGCCGTATTCCCGCTCCGATTCACAGTTTCAAGAACTAGAGACTCACATTTTCTTGTGGACCTCTGAAAAACGTGAGTCTGCCATACATTACGAATACTTTGAAAACGTTGGAAATCCGACGTTTCCAGCTATCGTCATATGTTCGAAGTTGTTCGTTTGACTCACATTTTTTCAGCGTCGAAAAAATCCGAGCCGTCCTTCACTCGCCGCCCTTGAATCCAAGCTGACGCCAAGCCTCGTAAATGGCGATGGACGCGCAATTGGTAAGGTTGAGGGAGCGCAGCGAAGGCCGCATCGGCAGACGCACCTGCTCGGCGACGTGAGGGCCTTCCATGATGTCCATCGGGTCGGGGATGTTGCCCGGCTCCGGGCCGAAGAGCAGAATGTCGGTCGGCTTGTACTCGATATCGGTGTAGAGCTTGGTGGCGTGCGCGGTGAAGGCGATGATGCGCGAGTTGGGCATGGAGCGCACCAGGTCCTCGAAGTCGGGGTGCAGCACGACGTGGGCCATGTCGTGGTAATCCAGCCCGGCGCGACGCAGCTTCGTATCTTTGAGATTGAAGCCGAGCGGCTCGATCAGGTGCAGGATGGTGCCGGTCACGGCGCACAGGCGGATCGCGGAGCCGGTGTTGCCGGGGATGCGCGGGGAGTAGTAGCACAGGTGCGGCGTCACTGTCTTGGCCTCGCTGGCGTCCTTGGCGCTCATCATCGCGTCGACCACGCTGATCGGGTTGCCGTGCGCGTCGGTCACCAGCTCGTCCGGTCCGTAATTGGACTTGCGGTAGCCGTATTCGTACATGTCGGTGACTTTGTTTTCGGGATTCTCGGATTTTCCGGCGTTTTCGGCCGCTTGCGCTATGTCTGTCATGGTTCAAAACTATCCCCGTGAAGCGACACGGCGTAATCGGTGTGAAGAATATCGTGACGGGATATGCCTGCGGATAGTGTATCGGGCCTGCCCCGGAAGCCGGTACGATGACGGTATCTCGGCTTATACGGCAGACGGCGCGAACTGTATCGGCGTCAGGGCACAATGGTTCGGATGGCTCAGAACGATATTGATACGACGGAATCCGGCAAAACCACGCGAGAAACGAACACCGGTTCATCCGTTACGTCCGAGAATCCGCATGAGGGAATCGAAGGTTTCGGCGCCGGCGAACTCGAGACGATGAAGCAGGAGCTGTTCGCTTGGTGGGACGAAAACGCGCGCGATCTGCCATGGCGATTTGGCCGTACGACGCCTTGGGGCATTCTGATTTCAGAGGTGATGAGCCAGCAGACGCAGATGAGCCGCGTGGTGCGCTACTGGACCGATTGGATGGACGTCTGGCCGGATGCCGCAAGCCTGGCGAAGGCGAGCACCGCCGAGGTCATCACCGCGTGGGGCAGGCTTGGCTACCCTCGTCGGGCCCTGCGGCTTCAGGAATGTGCGAAGGTCGTCGCCGAACAATATCACAACGAGCTTCCGAAAACGTACGATGAGCTGGTCGCGCTCCCCGGCATCGGCGACTACACGGCCAGCGCGGTGATGAGTTTTGCGTTCGGGCGTCGCATCGCCGTGCTCGACACCAACGTTCGCCGCGTGCTCTGGCGCACGTTCAAAGGCGAGGAGTCGTTCGGCGGCGCCACCAAACCCGCGGAACGCGAGCTGGCCAACGCCGTCCTGCCGCAAGACGCCAAGGAGAGCGTGACGTGGAACGAAGCGCTGATCGAACTTGGCGCACTGGTCTGCACTGCCAAGAATCCCAAGATCGATGAGGATCCGTGGGCCGCCCACAGCCGTTTCTACGCCGCCGGCTGCCCGCACATGGGCGAGAAGCGCACCCGCCCGCGCCAGAGCTTCAAGGGCACCAACCGACAGGTGCGGGGTATCGTCCTGAACGCCTTGCGTGCGCTTTCGAGTGCGGGATCCGGCGATAAAGCCGTGTCGCTTTCGCGCGACGATGTCGAAAAACTCTGGGGCGACCACATTCAGCTGGACCAATGCATCGCCAGCCTCGACGAAGACGGTTTAATAGAAATCGGCCCAAACGGTTCGCTGCATTTGCCGCGCTGAGACGTCGATGGTCGGCATCGTTGGCCATCGGCCTTTCACTGCGTTGTGTTGGCTGGTGCAACGGATCTGTAAGGCGGTGAAGCCGTCATGTGTTTCTTCTCGTCGGAAAGTATCGGTAGGCGCCTGAATTCAGCAAGGTCGTTTACACTTGAAGGCATGACCACTCAGCAACCGCAGAAGCGCCGGGGAAAGCGCAAGACAACCAAGGAGATGCAGCGCGTCTATCTTCGCCGCCGCATCGTCGTGGGAGCGGTTGCGCTGGTGCTTCTGGCGTTGATCGGGTTCGGTATCTACAAACTCGCGACCAGCGTCTTCGCGACCTATCATGATCACGGTGGGGCGGCGGCTTCGAACTCGTCCGTCTCCGGTAATCGCAAGAAGGCCACATCTTCCAAGAAATCCGATAATAGCGATCAAGATAAGGCCAACCAAAGCAGTGTCAAGAAATGCGGCGCCAAGGACGTGAAGCTTGAACTGACCCCGGTCTCGCAAAGTGTAGGTGTCGGCGGAACGCTTGATTTCAAGGCGACCATCCGCTATGAAGGCGGCGATTCCTGTCTGGTCGATGCCTCGAACGATTCACGCATCCTTACGATTTCCAACGTTTCCGGCGCGGGCTCGTCTTCCGACGCCGGTGCGGGTTCAGGCAACGGCAAGACGAAGGGCGGACAAGGCAATGACGTCATCTGGAGTTCGGCCGTTTGTCCTGCGGACCCTCGCAATCTCTTGATGGCCAAGGGCGACAAGGACGTACAGAAAATCACCTGGCCGGCCGACAGCACCGGATCCACCTGCGTTCCCGACGAGCAGCTTCCGCGCGTGGAGCGCGGCACCTACCTGGCCCAGCTCAATCTCAAAGGCCATCCGGGCGTGAAAAGCGAGAAAGTTCCGATTACCGTCGAATAGACGGTTGAGTAAGCGGAGTCGGACAATCGGAAATCTGTCGCTTCTGGAATCCAGAGTCCTCAATGCTTGTCTAGGCCGTGTCTTCGGGAATTCTTAATAACCGCGCAAGCCGTGTCTTCAGGAATCCTCAATAACCGCGCGAGCCATGTCTTCGTGGACCGCGAATGGCTACGCAGACTGTGTCTTCGGCAATCTCGAAAAAGCCCGGGCTCTCAAATGATTCCTATACGATGGAGTCCCTGAAGTACTTGTTCATCCTATTGATGAGCAGCCGCACTTTGGCGCCCTTGAGCCGCGTGTAGTTTCCCCTGGAGTCCTCAAGCTGGGCGACGCCGGAATGGGGGCCGAGCGGCAGAATCGTGCCGTATGGCTTGAAGACGAACCTGAATGTGCGTCCGCCTTGCATCAGCGAAAGCACGTTGGCGGCGGCGCAGTCGGCTTGCTGGATGGCGAGCTGGGCGCTGGCCGGGTAGACGCGGCCGTTCTGCGGGTTCGGCACGGCGGAAACATCGCCGATCACGAACTCGCGTGGCCAGCCGCCGTCGGCCTCCACCACCGATAGGTCGTCGCGCACGATGACGCGGCTGAATTTCTGGGCATAGCCGGAAACCGGGACGACCTGGCTGCCTCGGATTCCCGTCGCCCAGACGATGGTGTTGGCATGGAACGTCTGATTGCCGACGAAGACGGCTCCCGGCTCCACACGCGTGACGCGCGAATTGGCATGAAAGACAACGCCTCTGCTGCCCAGATACTCCATGATCCATTCGGTGAGTTTCGGGTCGAAACGGTAAAGGGGTTTGGGATTGGAGGCGAAGCAGTGGACCTCCATGCGTTCGGCCGGTACGCCGAATTGCTTCGCAAGGCCGGGAAGCTGGTAGAGCAGCGCGGCCATGAACGCGACGGACGAGAACCCGTCTCCGCACACCGCGATGCGCAGGTCGTACGGGTTTTGGGTGAGGTGGTAATCCGTGAGCACCCGCTCGATATGGCTTCGCGCGCTCATCGCGTCGTTGAGGGTGATCAGAGGCAGCACGTTGCCGGTGGCTCCCGGAACGTCGGGCGTGGAGGACGCCCCGCCCAGTGCGTTGATCAGGTAGTCGTAGAAGACCAGTCCGTTGCGGCGCAGCTCAACGGCTCGGATGTCGTGGTCGATCCTCGTCACCTCGTCGATGACGACGGTGACTCCGGGATTGACCGTTTCACGAAGATTGAAGCTGATTTCGGACGGGTCGGTTCTGCCGACGGCCACTTCATGAAGCCGTGCGGTGTCGTAATGGTAAGCGTCCCTGTTAACCAGCATTATTTCCGCGTTGGGATTCTGGGCGACGAGCTGCTTTACTGCGTGTAGGCCCGCGTAACCTGCGCCAAGTACCATGATTCTTCTCATGAGCTCTTCCGATGCAATCTAGGATTCTCAGTAACAACCGCTTAATGTCATATGTAATCTTACTATGATACGCGAAGTTTCCAAGACGGCAGCGCGGCCCTGAGGGTTCTTGCCTTTTGATTGTTCGGTTATCCGTCGCTTCGTGGGCGTGCTGGTTGTCTCATTGATTGTGATCGGTGAGCCAACAAAACGTTAACTCTACACTCATTTTTTATACGCCACTTTACGATTTGACACATCGTCAATCCTGGTATTACACTATGAAGATAGAGATTGACAATGTGTCAACGGCATCTATGGGGATGCCGGCGAATGCGGTTTGGCGCCGGCCATGCAAGACAAGGGTTTCAACGATGAGTACCGTTTCAATGGAGAGCAAGCAGGCGGGTACGCTCTTGCACTCCGGCATCGAACAGGCGAAAAACAAACGCGATCAAATCGTTCGCGCCGCCCAGGAAATGAGTTTGAAAAAGGGCTTTACCCACATCACCATCAAGGACATCGCCAACAAGGTCGGGATGACCCGCTCGCTGTTCTACCATTATTTCAAAAACAAGGATGCCGTGGCCGAAGCGGTTCTCGACGAAGCCGTCGACCGGATCATCGCCCGGATCGACACTTGGAACGAGACCAGGCAAGCGGGCAACGTCGATAAAGCGATGAACGACATCGTCCGCCTGATGCGCGATATCCTGAACGACGAGGGACCCTTCAGCCAGCACCTGGTCGCGTCGGGGAACGGCGAGCTCTACATACGTTTCGTCGACCAGGTCTCGCAGCGCGTAGCGGACTATATCGAACACACCGCGGCACAGGATTTCGCGCGGCTGCATGGCGGGCTTCCCGTGCGTCATTTGCACGAGACCTTGGCCATGTTGATTTCCGGTCTGATCGCCATCCTGCGCGAGCATCCTGATACGCCGGACGAAACCATCATCGAAATCCTGGCGCAGACGCTCCATCTGGAGTCTTATCTCAACCCTCGCAGCCTGGACTCCGGCGCTCTCGGGTCTGTGTCTGCGCCGCAGCAATGTAAGCAACTCAAAGCACAACAAAAAAGGAAAGGAAGTCAGTAAATACCATGTTATTCCAAGTCTATGGGGGCAATGCCCTGTATCAATGGCTGGGATGGGCGCTGGTTTTCGTGGCCCTCATCATCGCCAATGAAATCTCCCGACGCAGCAAAATCGGCGGTCTGTTGTGCTTCGTGGGTATCCCCGCCGCGCTGACCGTCTATTTCGTCGCCATCTACGTGGGCGCGGCCATGGGTGCCAGCTGGGCCCTGAACAACCCCACCTACACAGAGATGAACGGCTGGTTCCACTATGCCAAGCTCTACGCGGCCACGGCCGGCTGCATCGGCTTCATGGTTTTGAAGTATGGCTGGGGCAAGCTGGGCAAGGTCCACTGGTTCAAGTGCTTCCCGTTCGTCATCGTCGCCATCAACATTTTGATCGCCGTCGTCTCCGATTTCGAGTCGGCGTTCCGCGGCTGGGGGACCACCTTCGTCTCCAGCGAAGGCGTGACGCTTATGGGCGGCTGGTTCAACGTCTTCAACGGCGTGGCAGGCCTCATCAACATCTTCTGCATGACCGGCTGGTTCGGCATCTACGCCTCCAAGGGCAAGCAGGACATGCTCTGGCCCGATATGACCTGGGTTTTCATCCTGGCCTACGATCTGTGGAACTTCTGCTACACCTATAACTGCCTGCCTACCCACGCCTGGTACTGCGGCCTGGCGCTGCTGCTCGCCCCGACCTTCGCCAACTTCCTGTGGAACAAGGGCGGCTGGATCCAGAACAGGGCGGCGACCCTGGCCATGTGGTGCATGTTCGCCCAGGTCTTCCCGCTCTTCCTCGACTCCAGGCACTCCCGTTTCGCGGTGAATTCGGTCAACAACTACAACGTCAACCTGGCCGTTTCCGTCGTCGCTCTGGCGGTCAACATCGGCGCGCTCGCTTACATTCTGTACAGGGCGAAGAAGCTGGGTGTCAATCCTTGGATGAAGGAAGTCTTCAAGGGCACGCGCGACTACGACCAGGCCATGGCCCGCGCCGAGTAACTCTGCTCGAACTCAACCGCACCCCGATTATTGAACAATGGGAATTCTGTTCTGATGATCGGGGTGTTTCGATGGTGAAATAGTTGCTATTTCGTCTTCCTTTCGTGTATAATGGATATTTTGCATAAGGTGTGTCATATTGCGGGCATGCTCTAACGACGAAGCGCCCGCGTAGTGTAGCCGTTTGCGGCGCGTTTCCTCGGTGAAGAATAGACAAAGATCAAGCGAGCGATAAGGAACGTCCATTGGCTGAAAATAAGCTCAAGACGAACACCACACAAGTCATCGCACGCGCCGATGAGCACGACATCAAGTTGCATAAGGCGTCGGACCGTGTGAATTTCGGTTCCATCAGGGAACCCATCGATGTGCCCTACCTTCTGGGGGTGCAGACCGATAGCTTCGATTGGCTCATCGGCAACGCACGCTGGAAGAAGAAGGCCGAAGCCGACATCAAGGCCGGCACCAACAACGTGGCCCATACCTCCGGCCTGCAGGAGGTCTTCGAAGAGATCTCCCCGATCGAGAACTTCGCGCAGACCATGAGCCTGACCTTCTCCGACCCGTACTTCGAGGAGCCGCGTCACACGGTCCAGGAGTGCAAGGAGAAGGATTACACCTATTCCGCCCCTCTCTACGTCAACGCCGAGTTCGAGAACGGTGACACCGGCGAGATCAAGAGCCAGACCGTGTTCATGGGCGACTTCCCGCTGCAGACCCCGCACGGCACCTTCATCATCGGCGGCACCGAGCGCGTCATCGTCTCGCAGCTCGTGCGTTCCCCGGGCGTCTACTTCGACCGCACCCCCGACCGCACCAGCGACAAGGAGGTCTTCGGCGCGAAGATCATCCCGTCGCGCGGCGCATGGCTCGAGTTCGAGATCGACAAGCGTGACGTTTTAGGCGTGCGCGTCGACCGCAAGCGCAAGCAGTCCGCCATCGTCTTCCTCATGGCCATCGGCATGACCAAGGACGAGATCGCCAAGTCCTTCAAGGATTACCCGCTGGTGCTCGATGCCCTCGAAAAGGAGACCATCAACACGCAGGACGAGGCCCTGACCGACCTCTACCGCAAGATCCGCCCGGCCGACACCGCCACCCCGGAAGCCGGCAAGAACCTCTTGGAGTCCTTCTACTTCAACAACCATCGTTACGACCTCGCACGCGTCGGCCGCTACAAGATCAACCGCAAGCTGGGCCTCGAGGCCGAGCCGACCGATCGCAGCCTCAGCCGCGAGGACATCATCGCCACCATCAAGTACCTCGTGGCGCTGCATGCCGGCGACAAGACCTTCCCGGGACGTCGCAACGGCGAAGACGTCGACCTTCGCGTCGAGACCGACGATATCGACCACTTCGGCAACCGTCGTATCCGCCAGGTCGGCGAGCTCATCCAGAACCAGCTGCGTACCGGCCTGAGCCGTATGGAGCGCGTGGTTCGCGAGCGTATGACAACCCAGGACGCCGAGGCCATCACCCCGCAGTCCCTGATCAACATCCGCCCCGTCAACGCGACCATCAAGGAGTTCTTCGGAACCTCCCAGCTCTCGCAGTTCATGGACCAGAACAACCCGCTTTCCGGCGTGACCAACAAGCGTCGTCTCTCCGCGCTGGGCCCCGGCGGCCTTTCGCGCGACCGCGCCTCCATGGAGGTCCGCGACGTCCACCCGTCCCACTTCGGCCGCATGTGCCCGATCGAGTCCCCTGAAGGCCCGAACATCGGCCTCATCGGTTCGCTGGCGACCTTCGGACGCGTCAATCCGTTCGGCTTCATCGAGACCCCGTACCGCAAGGTCGTCAACGGCCACGTGACCAACGAGATCGAGTACATGACCGCAGACCGCGATGCCGAGCACGTCATCGCCCAGGCCAACCAGAAGCTGGACGAGAACGGCAACTTCGTCGAGAAGACCGCGCTGGTCCGTTCCGGCGAGGACGAGGCCGTCGATGTGCCGGTCAGCGACGTCGACTACATGGACGTCTCCCCGCGCCAGATGGTCTCCGTCGGTGCTTCGCTGATTCCGTTCCTGGAGCACGATGAGGGCCACCGAGCACTGATGGGCACCAACATGCAGCGTCAGGCCGTCCCGCTCGTGCAGTCCGAGCGTCCGCTGGTGGGCACCGGCGCCGAATGGCGCACCGCCTACGATTCCGGAGACACCATCCTCTCCGAAAAGGACGGTGTCGTCAGCTATGTCTCCGGCGACATCATCCGCGTGGCCAACGACGACGGAACCCAGTCGAGCTACAAGCTCGCCAAGTTCCAGCGCTCCAACCAGACCACCAACTACAACCAGCGTCCGCTGGTCCATGACGGCGAGCGCGTCGAGCGCGGCAGCGTTCTGGCCGACGGCCCGGCCACCCAGAAGGGCGACCTGGCGCTGGGCAAGAACGTGCTGGTCGCGTTCATGCCTTGGAACGGCTACAACTACGAGGACGCCGTCATCATCTCGCAGCGCCTGGTGAAAGACGACACCTATTCCTCCATCCACATCGAGGAATATGAAATCGACGCCCGCGACACCAAGCTCGGTGCCGAGGAGATCACCCGCGACCTGCCGAACGTCGGCGAGGAAGCGGTGGCGAACCTCGACGAGCGCGGCATCATCCGCATCGGTGCCGAGGTCGAGGCCGGCGACATCCTGGTCGGCAAGGTCACCCCGAAGGGCGAGACCGAGCTCACCCCTGAGGAGCGTCTGCTGCGCGCCATCTTCGGTGAGAAGAGCCGAGAAGTGCGCGACACCTCGCTGCGTGTGCCTCACGGTGAGACCGGCACCGTGATCTCCATCAAGGAGATCACCCGCGACGAGGCCGAAGAGGACGGCGACGAGCTGCCCAACGGCGTCAATTCGATGATTCGCGTCTACATCGCGCAGCACCGCAAGATCACGGTGGGCGACAAGATGTCCGGCCGCCACGGCAACAAGGGCTGCATCTCCCGCATTCTTCCGGAAGAGGACATGCCGTTCCTGCCCGATGGCACTCCGATCGACATCATGTTGAACCCTCTGGGCGTCCCGTCCCGTATGAACCTGGGTCAGGTCCTCGAGCTGCACTTGGGCTGGATCGCTCACGCAGGCTGGGACATCAAGCTCGACCCGGATCTCGAGGCCGAATGGAAGAAGTACGTGCCGCAGGGCGCCGAGCACGGCGAGCCGAACACCCCGGTGGCCACCCCCGTCTTCGACGGCGTGCGTCCCGACGTGATCCAGGGCCTGCTGCGTAGCACCCTCCCCGACCGCGACGGCAACAAGCTCGTGGGCGAAGACGGCAAGGCGACCCTCTTTGACGGCCGCACCGGCGAGCCCTTCCCGAAGCCGATCTCCGTGGGCTACATGTACATGCTCAAGCTGCACCACCTCGTGGACGACAAGATCCATGCGCGTTCCACCGGCCCGTACTCCATGATCACCCAGCAGCCGCTGGGCGGCAAGGCCCAGTTCGGCGGCCAGCGCTTCGGCGAGATGGAGGTGTGGGCCCTCGAGGCCTACGGCGCCGCCTACACGCTGCACGAGATGATGACCACCAAGTCCGATGACGTCGACGGCCGCGTGCGCGCCTACGGTGCCATCGTCAAGGGCGAGAACCTGCCGCCGGCCGGCATTCCCGAGTCCTTCAAGGTGTTGCTTAAGGAGATGCAGTCGCTGTCGCTCAACGTCGAAGTGCTGAACGCCGACGGCGTGGCCATCGACCTGAACGACGCCGAGGACGACCCTGTGGGCAACTCGAACGATCTCGGCTTCAACATCGGCGCCCGCCCGGACGCCTCGGCCAAGGACGATCAGGCGGCGCCTCAGCCGGAATACCGCTAGAGGCAACGCTTCAACAAACGGCTTGAGCCTGGGCTTGGCGAATAAAAACACCAAGCCCGGCAGGCCGCCAGAAAATAATCGTGATTGTTATCAATTGGAAGACAGGACAACATAGTGCTGGACGTCAACGCATTTGACAAACTGAGGATCGGACTCGCCACTACTGAGGACATCCACAAGTGGAGCTACGGCGAAGTCAAGAAGCCGGAAACCATCAACTATAGAACTTTGAAGCCTGAGAAGGACGGCCTGTTCGGAGAGCAGATCTTCGGACCGACCCGTGACTGGGAGTGCGCCTGCGGCAAATACAAGCGCGTGCGTTTCAAGGGCATCGTCTGCGAACGCTGCGGCGTGGAGGTCACCAAATCCCGCGTCCGCCGTGAGCGCATGGGCCACATCGAACTGGCCGCACCGGTCACGCACATCTGGTTCTTCAAGGGTGTGCCGAGCCGTTTGGGCTATTTGCTCGACATCGCTCCGAAGGACCTCGAGAAGGTCATCTACTTCGCGGCCTATATGGTCACGAGCGTCGATGAGGCGCAGCGCCAGCAGGATCTGCCGGATCTGCAGGACGAATTCGACACCGAGATCGCGCAGCTTTCCAAGCGCCGCGACAATGAGATCGAGGAACGCGCCAAGAAGCTCGAAGCCGACATGGCCGAGCTCGAGGAGAGTGGCGAGGCCAAGGGCAGCGCCAAGTCCAAGATGCGCAACTCCGCCGAGCGCGAGATGGCGGCGATCCGTCAGCGCTACGACGATCAGGCACAGCGCTTGAACGCTGTATTCGACCGCTTCAAGACCCTGAAGCCGGGCGATATGGAAGGTGACGTCGACCTGTGGCAGGAAATGTGCGACCGCTACGGCGACTACTTCGAAGGCTCCATGGGTGCCGAGGCCATTCAGAAGCGCCTGCGCGACTTCGATCTTGAAGGTGCCGCCAAGCAGCTGCGCGAAGAGATCGACACCGGCTCCGGCCAGCGCAAGGCCCGTGCCCTGAAGCGTTTGAAGGTCGTCAACGCCTTCCTCACCACGGACAACAAGCCCGAGGCGATGGTGTTGAACGCAATCCCGGTCATCCCTCCGGATCTGCGCCCGATGGTGCAGCTCGACGGCGGCCGTTTCGCCACCTCCGACCTGAACGACCTCTATCGTCGTGTCATCAACCGCAACAACCGTTTGAAGAGGCTCATCGAGCTCGGCGCACCCGAGATCATGCTCAACAACGAAAAGCGCATGCTGCAGGAAGCCGTCGACTCCCTGTTCGACAACGGCCGCCGCGGCCGCCCGGTCACCGGCGCCTCGAATCGTCCGCTGAAATCCCTGAGCGATATGCTCAAGGGCAAGCAGGGCCGTTTCCGCCAGAACCTTTTGGGCAAGCGTGTGGATTATTCCGGCCGTTCCGTGATCGTCGTCGGTCCGTCGCTGCGTATGCACCAGTGCGGTCTGCCGAAGCCGATGGCGTTGGAGCTTTTCAAGCCCTTCGTCATCAAGAAGCTCGTGGACCAGAACTACGCGCAGAACATGAAGAGCGCCAAGCGCTTGGTCGACCGTCAGGACTCGTCCGTCTGGGACGTGCTCGAAGACGTCATCAGCGAGCACCCGGTGCTCCTGAACCGTGCGCCTACGCTGCACAGGCTCGGCATCCAGGCCTTTGAGCCGATTCTGGTCGAGGGCAAGGCCATCCACCTGCCGCCGCTCGCCTGCGCCGCATTCAACGCGGACTTCGATGGCGACCAGATGGCAGTCCATCTTCCGCTGAGCGTCGAGGCACAGGCCGAGGCCCGCTCCTTGATGATGGCTTCCGACAACATCCTGAAGCCGGCGGACGGCCACACCGTCACGATGCCGAGCCAGGATATGATCCTGGGTCTCTACTTCCTCTCCACGGTGGTGGAGGGTGCCAAGGGCCAGGGCCGTGTGCTCGGCAGCCCCGAAGAGCTGCGTATGGCCGTCGATCGTCACGACGTCGACGTACAGGCCAAGGTGCTCGTGCGTCTGCCGAAGGATTTCGTGCTTCCCACTGATTGGGAGCCGGCCGAACTCAAGGTCGTGGACCCCGAGCCGGGCAGTCCGGACGTGGTCAAGGAGGAGCGTTTCAAGGATGGGTCCATCCTCTTCGCCACTTCCTACGGCCGCTTGAAGTTCAACGAGACCCTGCCTGTCGACTATCCGTTCATCAACGAGCAGGTCGCCAAGGGCAAGCTCTCCGGCATCGTCGACGACATCGCCACGCGTTACTCCACCGCCCAGGTGGCTGCGACTCTGGACGCCCTGAAGGATCTCGGCTTCACCCGCGCTCCTTGGTCGGGCGTCACCATGTCCTTCTCCGACATCGTCGAGCCGCCGGAACGTCTTTCGATCATCCATGACTACGAAGGCCAGGCCGACAAGGTCAACGACCAGTACGACATGGGTCTGTTGACCGAAGAGGAACGCCGTCAGGAGCTTATCAACCTGTGGACCGAATGCACCGACAAGGTCGCCGACGCCATGCGTGATAACTTCAAGGACGACAACAACGTCAACATCATGGTGCAGTCCGGAGCCCGAGGCAACTGGATGCAGATTCGCCAGATCTCCGGTATGCGAGGACTCGTGGCGAACCCGAAGGGCGAGATCATCTCCCGCCCGGTCAAGTCCAACTACCGCGAGGGCCTCTCCGTCCTGGAGTACTTCATCTCCCAGCACGGCGCCCGCAAGGGTCTGGCCGACACGGCACTGCGTACCGCGGAATCCGGCTACCTCACCCGTCGTCTCGTGGACGTGGCCCAGGAGGTCATCGTACGCGAAGAGGATTGCGGCACCAAGCGCGGACTGACGATCAAGATCGCCGACCACGATGAGGACGGCAATCTCGTGCTTGTGCGTGCCGCTGACGGTGGCCCGTATTCGCGTCTGCTGGCCGAGGATGTCATCGACCCCAAGGACGGCAAGACCGTGCTCTACAAGCGTGGAGACGCCATGAGCATGGACGTTCTGCGCGATATGGTCGCCCACGGCGTCGAAGAGGTCAAGGCACGCAGCGTCTTGACCTGCGAGTCCAAGCGCGGCGTGTGCGCGAAGTGTTACGGCTGGTCGCTGGCCACCAATCGCTTGGTGGATGTCGGCGAAGCCGTCGGTGTCGTCGCGGCACAGTCCATCGGCGAGCCTGGTACGCAGTTGACGCTTCGTTCCTTCCACTCCGGCGGCGTCGCTTCCGCTTCCGACATCACCCAGGGTCTTCCCCGTGTCACCGAGCTCTTCGAGGCGCGTACGCCTAAGGGCGAGGCGCCGATCACGGAATATCCCGGTACCGTCAAGGTCGAGGATTCCGATCACGGCCGTCAGGTCACGCTGACCCCGGACGATAGCACCATCGAGCCGATCACCTACCCGGTGACCCGTCGTGCGCCGCTCTTGGTCAAAGACGGCGACCACGTCGAGGTCGGCACTCAGCTGATCGAAGGCTCCGTTGATCCGAAGAAGATCCTTCGTATCCTTGGGCCCCGTGCGGCTCAGGTCAGTATCGTCGAGGGCGTGCACGACGTGTACCGCTCCCAGGGTGTGGATATCCACGACAAGCACCTCGAGGTCATTGTCCACCAGATGCTTCGCCGCATCACGGTCATTGATTCCGGTACCACGAACCTGCTGCCCGGCCAGTTGGTCGATCAGTCGAGGTTCCGTGACGCCAATATGCAGGCGGTCAAGGAGGGTGGCAAGCCCGCTGCCGGCCGTCCCGAAATGCTCGGCATCACCAAGGCGTCTCTGGCCACCGATTCCTGGCTGTCCGCCGCTTCGTTCCAGGAGACCACCCGTGTGCTTACGGAGGCCGCGCTGGAGCAGAAGTCCGACGAGCTCAAGGGCTTGAAGGAGAACGTCATCATCGGCAAGCTCATCCCTGCCGGCACCGGCCTGGCGCGTTACCGCAACGCGACGGTCGAGCCCGACAAGGCCATCCGCGACACCATCTACCCGAACTTCGGCTTGGGCGGCGACGCGTCCTCCGAGTTCGGCGAAGGCGGCATGGACGATATGGACTTCTCCAATATCGATTTCGGCGACCTGAAACTCGGCGACGACTTCAACCCCGATGACTTCCTCAACGATCAGGGCGGGGCCAGCGAGCTCGGTGGCGATACCGACTTCGGCATGGGCTCCGGCACCGACGCTGATGGCGGTTCGGACAATTCCGCCTCGCAAGCCTGAGTCGGTAGGCTTTAGAGCCTCAAAAAGCTAAACGGCTGTATTTGTCCCGATGCGTTACGGCGCACCGGGACAAATTCGTATCTGCCGTCGCTTTTGCCTCAGTGCGTCCGTGACCTCAACAGCTGAAAATGTTGCGGTTCCGCGGTAATATGACAGATATGAGTAATTTGCCTTTTCCGCCGCCACCGGAGCTCGGTTGGTATGACGACGACGCCACAGTTGTATCCGCGACCACGGCCGATGAGCCTCAACAGGGTTCAAGCGTAGTTCAGACTCCTCAGACGTTGGCCGACGAGGCCGCGCAGAAGCCTGCCGCGGACGCCTCGTGGACGTCTTCCGCCCCGCAGACCAACAGCGAGGGCGACATCGAGGACTGGGACGGGACGGTGCTGTCCACCGCTTTCATGTCCGAAAAGCCCAAGAAGCGCTATCGTCTGCACAACGACGCCACAGGTCAGGATATCGTTCTCGACAAGAGCGCCCTGCTCGGCCGCAATGTTTCGGCCACCGTGCCGGAAGGCGCGATGTCCATCAAGCTCGCCGACCCGACGCGTACGGTTTCGCGCAACCATGCCGCCGTCAGCTACGACAAGGACGGCACGTTGTGGCTTGAGGATTACGGCTCACTCAACGGCACGTATATCGTCACCGACGACCACGAGCAGCAGGTCAAGGACAGTCCTGTCCGGCTTTCGCCTCCCACGACGTTGCGTATCGGAGACCAGTTCTTCAAACTCACGGAGGACGAAGGCTGATCCATGCTTGCAGCGTGAAGCGGATTTCTGAAATTTAGGAAATACCCAGTAACGAATAATGTCCCGCTATCCGGCGAAAGGCTGGATAGCGGGACATTCGTTTTGTTCGATAGCGGTTATGAGACGGCTTGGCTATGATCCGACGTATTGCCGTGCTCGTTGCTGCGTCTATTGCCGCGTGGCAAGAGCTGCGTCAATAGCGGGGTCGTGCAGCTGGGCAAGCCAGTTCAGCAGCTCCGGGTAGGTGTTGGGGTTGCGGGCGAGGCACGGGCGCAGCTCGGGGGCATATTGGGCGATGCTGGCGATGGTCATCTGGTCGGTGTTCGGGTCCAGGGCCTGCTCGGCGGTGTAGCCGTAGGCGTTGGTGGCGACGGGCGTCTCCTGGCCGGTGGCTGTAGCAGGTTGCGCCGCGTATTGGTTGGTGGCAGCCGGTTGCTGGGCATACTGATTGGCGGCGGCATACTGATCGCTTGCAGCCTGCTGGTCGGCGATATAAGGCATCGAAGCCTGTGCCGTAGCCTGTTGCGCCGGATCCTCTTGCGCGACGACACCCTGATCGGGAACCTCGAATCCCATGGATTTGAGCGTTTCACGGGCACGGTCGTCGCCGAACTGGGCCAGCCAGCGCTTCAGCCCCGGGTAGGCACGGGGGTTCGCGGCCACGTTCGCGCCGAAATCGGGGTTTTCGTAAGCGACTTTCGCCAGCATGACGGGGTCCGCTTCGGAATCCTGGACAATGGCGACGGCGGTATCGTAATCAACCATCTGCTTCACTTCTCTTTCTTATCGGATGAATCGCTCGGCGTTCATCGGCTTGTATTTCGATTATTTACTGCCTTATTGACAGATTATATTGGCTGGTTCCCGTTCTGTCGTCCCGGGCAGTATGCGGAAGATGTGGAAACCCGCGGATTGGCGCTATCTATGTATGCAGGCTGTCGAGGGTGACGTCCCCGATGGTCTCCAGCTCCTCTCCGTCGTCCAGCTTGCTGGCGTGCCAAGGCTCCTCGGTTGGCGTGTTCGGCCATACGTCGACCACGACGATGGTGATGTTGTCGTTTCCGCCTGCGTGCAGGGCGGCCTGGATCAGTGCTTCGACGGCGCGTTGCGGGTCGGGGTTCGCCTGGCTGATCGCCGCGATTTTCTTGTCCGCGACCTCGGAATACAGCCCGTCCGAGCAGACGATGAATCGACCGCACGGCACTACCGCGTAGAAATCCGGCTTGATGCCCTGAGGGGCGCCGATGCACTGGGTGATGACGTTGCGCGGGATGGTGGCGTTGGCCATCTGCGGCGACATCAGACCGGAATCGATGGCCTGTTGACGCTGGGAATGGTCCTTGGTGATACGGCTGATCGAGGACGCGATAGCGTTGCCCCGAACGTCGAAGTCGAAATGATAGGTACGGGAATCACCGACGTTGATCACATACCAGAGCGGGGCCTGCTCGCCGCCGTCTTCGCCGGGGCGTGCAGGGAGGATGATGCCGGTGGCCGTCGTTCCGGCCACACCGCCCAAGTCATGACCCAGTTTGTAGACATCTTGTTGTGCGGCGTCCAAAGCGGATTCGATGATTTTGCGCGACCTCACCGGCTCGCCGGCGACGGACTTGAAGTGTTGTGCGGCAAGAGCGCTGGCACGTTCGCCGCCGACACCGCCGCCCATGCCGTCGCACACCACGTAGACGCCGGGCTCGTTGACCCCGGTGTCTTGGTTGTTGCGTCGTTTTTTGCCGATATCGCTGCCCATGGCCGCACGAATGTGTGGGTGATCAGACATAATCAACGACCTTTCCGTGCGGTGGACTTGCGTTTTGCGTGCACATTAGCCAGTATAGACGCGTCTTTTGTCGTATTCGCTTTCGACGCCTTGCGTGACGTCCTTTTGCCGGCTTTGGCCTTTGAGGTGTCTGCGGAACCTGTACGATTCGCGGCACCTGCGGCACTTGCCTTCTTGAATCGTTTGAGATTGAAGTGCGGCATATGCAGGACGCCCTTGAGTGAAAGCCGGGTGCGCAGACGACGCATGAGAGGCTGGTCGGCAAGGATGGCCTTGCGTATGGCCTTGACCCGCTTCCAATAATCCGCTGAGGCCATCTCGTCGGGCTTCTTGCCGGAGAAAGCGACCCAGTCGGCCTCGCGCGAGAGCAGCCGGAGCTGGTCCATGTCAATCGAACGGCCCTTGAAGGTCTTCTTCTTTTGCGCTTTGGCTGCCTTCCTGGCTGCTTTTTCTGCGGCTTTTCGAGCCTTGGGGGTTGCGGCTTGTGCAGCCTCGGGGACCATGGTCGCGGCGTCGTTCGCTTCCTTGATCGCCGTGCCGATCTGGGCGGCCTGATGCCGGCGGGTGCCGGAGGTCTTGATGCCGCTCTGGTCGGCGAGCATGCCGATGGCCCTCCAGCCGGAGGCGATGCGCTGCCCGGAACTGCCGCGGCGGGCCATCACGGCCAGCTGGATGGCTTTGAGCAGAAGAATCAGAGCGCAGATGATGAGGATGATCCACACGGGGCTGCCGTAGACGGCGACCTTTTCGGTGATGGCCAGAATCTTCATCAGCGTGGCGTTGCCGTTCTGATCGCCGGCATCCGCGCCGTCGAGCGAGGACTGGTCGCGGGCCTGGTTCTGGTCGTGCAGCGGATCGACCAGCGGCACCGGCGGCTGACGGACTAGGGTCTTCGGATTGGGGGGCGTCAGGTCCTGGTTCTTGTTCGGGACCTTCGTCTCCTTGGGCGTGGGATAGAAGGGAACCCAGCCGTAATCCTTGAAGTCGATCTCGACCCAGGCCTCGATGTCGTTGCCGGTGAAATCGGTCTGTGTCTTGCCGTTCCTGCCGTGCGAGGTGCGGGACTTGGAGATATTGCCGTCCTTGTCCTTCGGCACGAAGCCGAGCACCACGCGTGAGGGGAGGTTCAGCTCTCTGGCCATCATCGCCATCGCCGAGGCATATTGCTCGCTGTCGCCGACCATCGCGGTGCCGCCGAGCATGGAGTCGATGCGGAAGTTGCCGTGGCCGGGCAGCGAAGGATAATCGCCGGCGAGACCGTGCGAGAACCAGCCCTTGGTCTTCAACGCCGTAGCCAGCGTCTGCGCGGTCGCGCCGTCGCTGGACTGTTTGCCCGTCAGTGCCGGGGCAAGCTTGCTGGCACTGTCGGGGATGTCCTTCGCCGCAGGTTGTGTAATACGCTGAGCGTGGGCGTGAGTCACTTGTTGCTGGACCGGTACTTCGGGGATGATACCGGATTCGGTATAGGTCTGTCCGCCAAGTGGTGTATTCGGCACGATGGCGGAATCGGTGCCCATGTTGTAGTAGAAATTCTCGCCGTTCAAGCCGACTGACGTTGCGGCGCCCGCCAACGGCAGCCATTGCTCGGAGAAGCCTTTGTGGACCTTGAAGGTGGCCTTGAAATGCTGGCCTTGCGCGGTGTTGGCGATGCCGCTGCCAACCTTGCGATAATCCGAGGAATCGCTGGCGTCGCTGGAATCCGAAAGGTTCCAGACATTGCCGTCGAAGCGGTCCATGACGGCCAGACGCACCGGCGTGCCGGCAGGGAGTCCGGAGACCGAAAGCAGCGTTTCCTTTTTGTGGTATTTGACGTAGGAGCGCATATCGCTCAGCGGGCTCGTGTATTGGTGCGGGTCGAGCGGCGGGTTGTAGCGGTCGCGCAGGGTCAGGCGATGCTGGGGGACGATGAGGGTCGCGCCGAAGGCCAGGCCGACGGCGAGGACGATGATGATGATCATGCTCACCGGCCGGCGGATATCGAAGGACTGCCAGCGCCAGGCAAGCCAGATGACCAGTGCCAGCATGGCGATGATGCCGCAGACCGGGCGCAACGTGCCGTAGGCGGTGCCCAGAAGCGCGCTGACCGCAAGGTTCAGCGCCAACGGGAAGACCGTGATGAGGTTCAATTTGGAACTTACCGAAACCGCGAAAACGCCTGCGAGGAACGCCGTCCAGAGGTTCAGCGTCCACAGCGCCATCAGACTGCCGTTGGCGGACCCGAGCGGGGGAATGACGGCGATGACGTATTTGAACGAGCCGAAGGTCTGCGTGAAGCCCTGACTTAAAGTATCGAGACTCGGCACGATATGCGCGATGGTCGTGTCATTCAGCGCGATGACGGGGCCGACGAGGAACTGGGAAAGCACCAGGAAGACGATCTGCCACCAGAGTTTGAGCGCTGGATTGACGCCGGCCAAGGCGATCAGCGCGCCGAGCAGCGCTGCCGGAACGGCTGTGAAAGCCCAAGTCAGAACGTTGCCGTAGACGTCGATGAGATTGGCGGAATTGAGGCAAATCGCGACCAGGACGAGCAGGGCTCCGATGGAGGCGGTGGCCCAGGGACGGCGTACGGCCACGAATATCTGGCGTTGGCCGTCGCTGGTCGCGGTCAACGCGATCGGTGCCCGGGTCGTGCTCGCCCATGTGCCGGTGGTGTTGGTCGTGCCACTCGTGCCGGTGAAATCGGGCAGGGAAGCCGCAGCCGACGCAGTGGTGTTTGATTGGTCTGCAGAAGTATTGAAGGTGTTGCTCATAGGGTTGTTGCCGCTCATTTCAGCGCCTCCATGATCAGAGGCAGGTCGTCGAGCGCCGAAAGCGTGGCCAGGGTGAAGTCGTCGTATTGGTGGATGGCGTTGCCGGCGATGGGGTCGATCTGCAGCATCACGCAGATGGATTCTCGGCTCAGCGCGGCGGCGATGCGACGGAGGCGTTCAAGTCTGGCGCCCGATCCTACCACGAAGAAATAGAAGGAGGCGCCGGGGCTTGTTTTCAGCGTGGCAACGGCGAGGTTCGGGTTTTCGTCCATATCGGGCTTGACCCCGCTCATCCAGTCGAGGAACGGCATTGCCCCGTGCGGGATCAGGGAATTGTCGGCGGCCTGGACGGCCAGCGGGCGGTCTTCGACAAGGCATTCGGTGCCGATTGAGGAGGCGACGCTCACGGCGAGCTCGAACTCGTCTTCGGTCGAGTAATCGGTCGGGTTGACGCCGAGGGTGATGGAAGTATCGGTACGTTTGGTCGCCTCGTACTGCCGGACCATCAAGGTGCCGGTTTTCGCCGAGGAAAGCCAGTGGACGTTACGCATGTCGTCGCCGGGACGGTATTCGCGCAGGCCGTAGAAATCGAGGTCGTCGTCGACCACCTGGCCGGAAGGGCTGCCCTCGAGGTCGCGGAAAATGCCGGAATCGAGCGTGTTGAGGAAAACGGTTTTCGGGTGGATATAGACCTTCGCGGACTGGGAAAGCGATTGCTCGTGACGTACGATGCCGAAGGGGTCGCCCTTGCTGATTTTCAGCGGACCCACGTCAAGGACCGCGCGTGAGGTGGCACGGAACTCGACCTGTTCGTCTTTGACCTTGCCGGGGGCCAAAGCGGGGATGCGGAAGCGCTGATGCATCTCGCCCATCGGCAGGTCTCCCTGAACGCCTACGGTCGGGCTTTTGCCGGGGTTGGAGACGTTGACATCGACCTTGACGCTATCACCTACGGTAATACGGTTATCTGAAACGGATAACGCCGCGTGGAATTTCGTGTTGCCAAGCGACATGGCGATGCCGAGTGCCAGCATGACCAGACCGACGATGCCGCAGACCAGCAGCTCATGCCATCCCAACGCCGGGAATGCCGAGAGGCAGACCACGGCGATGCCCGTCACCGACCAGCCGAGCGGTGAAACGTAGGCGGTAAGCCATTCGGGCAGCTTCTTGCGCAAACCGGCTGCTTGATGCCGCACTTTGAGCGTGAGGTGCGCAAAACGGGTGTTGCCTTGTATCAGGCTGGGCTTACGGCCTTTGAAGCCGCGATGGCTTTTTCGTCCGCGGGTGCCTACCGCCATGGTCCCGTTTCGGGCGGATACGGGGAAACCGGGTGGCGTTGTAGGCGTTTGGTGTCGGGTTTTGGAAAAATGCATGGCGTTACTTTCAGACTCCCATGGCAGGTGCCGGAACGGATTCGAGGATTTCGGCGATGATCTGTTCGGCGGTTTCGCCCTTGAACGCGGTTTCGGCGTTCAGGATGATGCGGTGGGCGAGCACCGGCACGGCGAGGTCCTGCACATCGTCGGGGAGCACGTAGTCGCGCGCGTCGGCGGCGGCCCAGATGCGTGCGCAGCGGGTCAGGGCCAGCGCGCCACGCATGGAGGAACCCACGCGAAGCTTCTCGCTGAGTCTGGTGGCCTCGATCAGACGTTCGATGTATTCGAGGATTCGTTCGTCGACGCGCACGTCCTTGGCGGTCTTGCGCAGCCTGATGATGTCGTCGCCGCTCAGGACGGCGGAAACGGTGTTGGCGCGGTCGGTGATGTCGATGTCTTTGAGGATGCTGATCGATACGTCGTGGCCGGGCGCGCCCACGGAGGTCTTGATCAGGAAGCGGTCCATCTGGGCCTCGGGCAGCTTGTAGGTGCCGAGTTGTTCCAGCGGGTTCTGCGTGGCGATGACGATGAAGGGCTGCGGCATTTCGTAGGTCTTGCCGTCGACGGTGGTCTTCTGCTCTTCCATGACTTCCAGCAGCGCGGACTGGGTCTTCGGCGAGGCGCGGTTGATCTCGTCGGCCAGCACGATTGAGGCGAAGATCGGGCCCTCGCGGAACTCGAATTCGCCGGATTTCTGGTCGTAGAAGGTCACGCCGACCACGTCGCTGGGCAGCAGGTCAGGGGTGAACTGGATGCGCTTGAACGAGGTGTCGATGGAATTGGCCAGGCCTCGGGCGAGCTGCGTCTTGCCGGTGCCCGGGTTGTCTTCCAGCAGCACGTGGCCGCCGACCATCAGGGCCGTGACGCACAGTTTGATGGGTTCGGGTTTGCCGACGACGACCTTGCCGATGTTGTCGACCAGCGCGTCGAAGGAACGCTTGAAGTCGAGGATGGAGTCGCTGGGCGGCGCGATGATGTTGGAAACCGGCGAGGCCGAGGCGTATGGGGCCGAAAGCGACTCCGGGCTGACGGAAGGTTCAGAGGAGGCCTGTGGGCTTACGCTGCTGGTCGAAGTGGCGGCTGCTGGAGACGTATATGACGTCGAGGGCGCGGATGCGGTGTTCCGGCCGGCCGGTGCGGCGGCTGCGGGTTGCTGGGCATAGGCGTTGCCGGTGTAATCGTTGACGTTTGCGCCTGCGTTGTCGGACACGTTCGAACTGCCTGGATTTTCGGCGGGAATGGCCGGTGATTCGGTGTTGCCGTTGGACGCCGAGGTGCTCAGCACGGTTTCCTCGGAGATGGCTTCGCCTTCACCGAGACCATTAAGGGAACCGAGTACGGTACTGTCGTCGCTTGGATCGGTGGCGGTGTGCTTGGCTTTCGACTTGCCTTTGGACTTCGAGCGTTTCGGCAGCGAGGGGAACGCGCTTTTGCCGCTGTTCGTGGTGTCGTCGGCGGCGCCGAATGTCGACAGATGCGTGGCATCCGAAATCTCCGTCTCATCGTTTGACGGTTCTGCCTTGTGCGTGCTCATAGATTCTCCTTTATGATTGCCGGATGAGCCGATTGATGGGTACTGATGTATGGATTGTTACTGATGTATGGGTTGATTTTGCCGTGGTACTTTTCGGGTGCGCGAATGTTGCCGTGCAAAGGCATGGCCGATTTTGCGGCAACGTCGTTCGTTTCGTTCGTTTTCCTGGTCGTGATCATCGCGTCACTTCCTGTTGTTTGGCTGCGGCAGCGAGATTACGCTGGATGACCATCCTCTGCAGGGTGGGGAAGTAGTCGACGAGGCTCTGCGATTCGGCGGATTTGTCTTCACCTTCGCCTTTGTCCGTATCGTCGTTTCCCGTGGTTGTGCTCTTGCGTGTTTTTTGCAGGCTCATTGAGCCGCTGCTCTTGCTGGCATTGTATTTGTCCGGTTCATGGATGCTGTTGTCGGCTGTAATCCTGACTTCCCAGGAATAGCTTGCGTTGGTGCTGGGGTAATCCGCAGGAACCTTACAGGGTGTGCCGGAGCCGGCTTTCCACCCATCGCAAGGCAGATCATTTTTACCTGAAACGTGAATGATCAGCTGTGAGGTGCCGTGGCCATAATCCGTCACTTTTCCGCCGGTCGCGTCGATGACATTCGGATCCGTGTCGGACCATGACAGCGTCGGCAATTCGTCGACCTTTGCCGGTTCGGAATCATATACGTCGTCCGATGAGGCCGTGGTTGCTGTTCCGTCGGCACCGTTCAATGTCTCCACCACACTAATCGGCGGGCATGTGTCCCAAGGCTTGATGGAAGCGTACGGTACTGGGCTTGTTTCCCCTACGTCTGAGCCATTGAGCTTGAACGAACTGTATTTTCCGTTGCCCGTAATGTAGGCGTTGCAACTCGCCCCGTCCCTTTTGATGCTGACAGTCGGCGTCTGAATGTCGTAGGCGGGAATGATCGAGGTTTCGGCGCTGACCGTCTTCGCCGACTTCTTCGGATGGACCGTGATTTTCAGGGATTGGGTCTTCTTGTATTGGCTATCGTTCAAAGTGACCGTATCATCCAGATCGGTACAGCTGAGCGTAGGCGAGATATCACCTGATGTCTCAATGGAACCGCAACTTGCATGATGCATGTCGCCCAAGATGACCGAAACCTTGACTTTGTCGCTGTTCGGCGTCTGGGACATGGACACACTCGGTGAATCGGGATCGCCCCAAGCGTTGTTGTTACCGGCTGAAGCGACCTCGCTCGTCGGTCCGTCTCCTGCCCGGTTATGGCCGCGTACGGTGGCGGTGAACGTTGAATTGTCGGTGGTTTCCCCGTTGGTGAGTTCAAAGGTCTGGCTCAAGCCGCTCGTGTGCTTGACCTTGCCGTTCATGGTCACGGTGTAATCGTCGGGCTTGGTGCCGGTGTAGCTGGGTGCGTCCCAGCTGACGGTGACCTTCTGGTAGTCGCCCTTGACCTTGATACCCTTGGGTGCGTCGGGCACCTTGTCGGGCATGGCGTCGACCTTGTTCGACGGCTTCGACCAACCGGCCTCGTTCTTGGCCTTGACACTGAAGCTGTAGGTCTTGCCGTTGGTCAGGCCGGTGACGTTGCAGGTGGTCACGGCGCCGCACGACTTGCTCTGGCCGTCGTAATCGACCTCGTAGTCGCTGATGGGGCTGCCGTTGGCCGAGCCGGGTGTCCAGCTCAGGTTGACCGCGCCGTCGGCGGGCTGGCCGGCGACCGGAGAGAGCAGCGGCGGGGCGGGCTTGTCGATCACCGAGATGGTGATGGTGGCGCTGACCTCGCGTTCCTTGGTCTTGGTGGCGTCCTGGACGTTGACCACCACGGTGTTCGACGAAGCGCCGATGTCGGCGGCGGCGTGGATGCCGATGGAACCCTTCGAGCCGCAGTCGACCTTGAGTTTCGAGGTGTCGTCGGCCTGGCAGCTCACCACGGTCAGCGACTTGTCGGGGAACGGGTTGAAGGCGCCGTCGAGGATATTGACGGTGGTGGAATCTCCGGCGTTCATCCGCTTGGACACCCCGGAGATCTTGGCGAGCGGCCGTGTGGATTGCACCACTTGCGCCGTAATTCCCGCGGAAACGGTTCCGGCGGAATATTTGATGGTGATCGGGATGCTCGACATCGATCCGACGGTGGCGTCGGTCGGCGCCTTGACGGTGAGCTTGCCGTTGGAGCTCAGATGAGACTCGATGGCTCCGGATGCCGCGCCGCCGGAATAGGTGTAGTCCTTTTCATCCTCGTCCAGGCCGCTGGGGGCGTGGGTCAGGGCCGTCAGATCGATGGTCTTGGCGTCCTCGCCTGCCGCGACGCTGATGGTGGAGGAGGAGAAGGTCGGCGGCGGCACGTTGCGGCCGATGACGGTGATGGGCAACGTCAGCACGGATGAATTGATGATCCTGGCCTGCTTGGAGCCGTTCTTGTCTTTGCTGTTGTCTCGTTTGCCGTCGGAGACCGTGAAGGTGATGGAGGCCGGGCCCGCATAGTCCCTGGGCGCGGTGAACTTCATGGTCTGGTCGTTGACGTAGTAATCCGAATTGGCGCTCTTGGTGGCGCTGATCGAATCCTTGTCGACGTAAGCGGTCTTACCGGGACCTACGCGCACGTAATCCGCGAGATTGATATTGACGCTGCGCTTCGCGTTGACCCTTATCGGCGGTGCCTTCGGGCGCAGCATCGGCGGGAAGACGCCGTACTGCGGCACCTGTACGAAGGCGGTGGAAGTGACGTGATAGGTGGTGTTCGTCACCGTGTAGGGCACGCTTCTGGCCTCGTCGGTCAGATCGATGGTCACCGTGGTGGATTTCGCGCCGCCTTTGAGACGGGCGTGGTCGGTGGCTGTGGGGTCGATGTCGACCTTGAGCTCTTGGGTGGTGCCGGAGGGGTTGGCGATCCATTGCGAGAGATCGACGTCGACGGATTTCTTGTCGAGCGTCGCTGCGGAGGGGACGCGGTAATCGTAGGCGGTCGGCGGTTCGATGGACGCGTTCGGATCGGTGACCACGGTCAATGTGGCCGTGTCGGAAAGGCCGGCTTTGTCATGCACAGTGTAGACGATGTATGACGTTCCTGCGGTAGCCGGGGTCTTGAAGGAGATCATGTTGTCGGCGACGCTGGCGCCGGTGATGCCTTGCGCCTGGAGGTTTTTGTCGACGCTCAGGTCGGTGTTGTCGCCGGAGATGTCGTTCTGCGCCACCGGTACGTTGGCTTCGGTATTGGGCCGCAGCGTCACCTGGTCGTCGCGCGCGTATACGCCGGAATCCGAGGTGCCCTTGTAGACGCCCACGCGGATCTGGGCCTGGGCTCGCTGGCCGGTCCAGTCCTCGACGGCGTAGGAGAAGGTGTCGGTTCCTGAGGAATCGCCATAGGCCTCATAGACCATATAGTTGGCGCCGACCTCATCGATGCGTCCCATCTTCGGCGATTTGTCGCCGAGGCCGAGCAGGGTGTCGTCGTCGCCGTCGGTGTCGATGCCCGTTAAGGTGATAGGGATACGCACCTTCTGGCCGGCGGCCACCTGCGCCTGCGCATCCTGCGGGGTGGGGGCGGGCTTGTTGTTGGCGTCCTTGGCGTGCACCGTGATGGTGATGACGCCGGAGGCCGCGTTGCCGAGATTGTCGCGCACGGTGTAGGTCACCGGATAGACGCCGGGGGTGTTCGAGGCCTGGTAACGCACGTTGTCTCCGGAGACGAAGACCAGGCCCTTGAAGGTCTTCTTGCTGAACTGCAGGGAATTCTGCAGCTTCACCGTGGTGCCGTCGGCGTGGGAGACGTGGTCGATCACATCGACGCTGACGATGCCGCCCGTGCGCACGTTTGCGGTGATATTGGCGGCTTTCGGGGCCGCGTTGGCGGTGGTCAGGGCCGGTGGCTGCAGGACTATCGTACCTCGGGTCGAGCCGGACGCGTTGGCCACGGTGTAGGTGAGACGCACGGGCTTGGTAGGAATCTGCCGGGCGGTCATATAGACGCGCTTATGCGCCACCAGGCCGGTTTTGATGCCGAGCTTCGGGTCGACGTTGACGGAGGTGACGGAAAGTACCCCGCCCATCGGATCGGTGTCGTTGTTCAGCGGTTCCACGATGGCGGTGCGGTCCGCTCCCAGAAGGGCCACGTCATTGGCGGCAACGGGCTTGGCCGATTGGCCGGCCACCGGCTGTACCTCCATACGTGCCAGCCCTTGCGCCTCGATGCTGCCTTGGCTGATGGTGTAAGGAACGTAATACGTTCCAGGGTTGCTGGCTTTGAAGGTGAAGGAAAGGTCGGAGGAATTGGTCGAAGTCGTGGTGCCGGTCGGGGTGTTGACCGCGGAAAGCACTGGTGGCTGCGCGCTGGTGCCGTGGACGTATTGTTTGAGCTCGACGGTGGTGGAGGTGTCGGGCGTGGTGTTCTTGGTCACTGCGTCGATCAGGGCCGGCAGCGTATTCGCGGGGCGTATCGAGAAATAGATGAGTCCGGTTCCGGTATGTTGTCCGTCGGAGACGGTGACTTCCACGCCCACGCGGCCACCGGTCAGCGACCCGGTGTTGAAGACGAGCTGGCCATCGGCGCGGGTGGAGATGGCGACCTGGTCGTTGTTCTGCGCCACGGCGGAGACCAGTGTCATCGCGTCGCCTTCGGGATCGGTGAAGCTGCCCAAGGCGTTCACGGTGAAGGTGGCTCCCTGCTCGACGTCGTATTCGGGAGGGGTGTCGGTTTGGGCCGGAGGCTGGTTGGCCGTGCTGCCGGTGATGTTGAGGTTGACCGTGGCGGAGCTGGACTGTCCGCGTCCGTCGTTGATCTCATAGGTGAAGCTTGTCTTGCCTGCGGTGGCGCCGGTTGTGTCGAGCTGCAGATAGCGTCCGGAATAGATGGGGGCCACGGTGATGCCCGCACCGGAAACGGGGCCGACTTTGGTGATGTGCAGCACCGAGCAGTCGCTCTGTTCGTCGTTGCGCAGCACATCGAGAATCTGCTGATCGCCCACGCGTGCGCCGAAATTGTCGTCCTCTGCCTTGATCTCGCCGGATTTGGCGGAGCAGGTCGGCTTGAACTGTGTCTGATTGTTGGCGGAGTCGGAGTTCTTCTGCTGGTTGGTGGTCTTCTTGGTCTCGATTTGACGCCACTGGATCTTGATGACCTTGTTGGACTGGTCGGGGTTCCACACGTTGCCGTTGGTCACGTCGTTCAGGACCACGAGACGATGGTTGGTGCGGAAGACGAGCTGAGAGGTGGGGGAAATGGATTGCAGGGTCTGCCATTGCGCCTTGGAAGTGCTGCCCTGGTTCGCGTCGGCCGCGCCGTCGGCGGAGCACAGGCGGATATAGTTGTGCGCCTGCTGCGACCACGCCGCATACACGCAGCCCTTGGATGAGACCGGCTGCGCGGCTTCGGCCGTGCCTTTGCTCATAAACGCGGCGGTTTTGTTGCCATGTTTGAAATCGATGGTGAAGACGCCGTTGCGTGCGCTTGCCGCCACCCAGTCGCCTTGGGCGTCGTCGACGGCCGGGGCCTGCAAGCTCACCGGTCCGCGCGAATCGATCTGCGCGCTGCCGCCTTGCCACATGATGTTCTGTTTGACGGCGATGACGGGGCGGTCGCCGATGACGGTGAAGCTGTCGGCGTTGGTCTGCTTGCCTCCGGTGATGGATTTGAGCGTTTTCGGGGTACTGTGCGCGTCGTCCATTTTGAGGACGGTTCCGTCGGCCGGCCGGTATCCGTATACCGCGCCGTTGCGGTCGAGAGCAAGCAGTCCATGGGCTCCGAGCTGCATCTGCGGGGCCGAGGTCTTGGGGGTGACGGAATCGAGGTTATTGGAATCGCCGACCCACACGTTGCCGGTCTTATGGTTCAAAAACGCCGCGGTGGCCCCACCGATGAAGGTCGAAGTGGAATTGCGGACCTCGGCCTTGCCGTGGATGCCGAGGTTCGAAGCGACGATGCCTTGCGCCTTCGCTGCGTCGGACAGGATCACGTCGTCGTTGTGCTGGCTGACGTCGAAGGCCGGGGTGGTCGGCGCGACGGCCCCGTTGGCCTGTTGCAGCTTGACGTTGAAACGCGCGGCCTTGCGGTCCTTCAAGGAGGTGACCCAGACCGTGCCGTCGTCGAGGTGGACGTGGGTGCGGGTCAGGGTGTTGATGATGATG
Organism: Bifidobacterium sp. ESL0764; assembly: GCF_029395515.1. Taxonomy (NCBI): domain Bacteria; kingdom Bacillati; phylum Actinomycetota; class Actinomycetes; order Bifidobacteriales; family Bifidobacteriaceae; genus Bifidobacterium; species Bifidobacterium sp. ESL0764. Next base: position 1,840,174 of record NZ_CP113919.1, on the reverse strand, counting down.
GCTCCGGCCACGATGCCCAGCAGCAGGAGCAGCACGAGTACCGGTGTGAGCCAGCGGCGGTTCGTCTGAGAGTTCAGGCGTCTCAAGGCAAGACGAACACTGTGCTCACCTTGTGGTTTACGGGATGCCTTCATCAGCTGCTTCCTTACTCTTCCTTTGGACGGTCTTGGACGACCGACCTAAAATCTTGTCTCTCTTGTTCGCCCGGTGTTGCCTGCTTATTGTTTGGTGGCCGCACAGGCCATCGTAGGGCTTGCGGACATGCGTCCGTCGGCTCTTACGATACTCACTTGGATACAGGTCTGGGGGTTGCCGCTGGCCACGTTCAACGTGACCTTGGGGTCTTTGACGATGGAGGTCTGGGTGCCCGGCGCGGCCGACCCGTCCTGGACTTCCGACCAGGCGTAGGTGTCTCCGGCTTTCGGTGCGGGGTTGCTCCATGTGAAGGTGACGTTTTGGCCGTCCGAGGCTCCCGCGAGGTTCGTGGCCTGCGGAACCGCCGCTCCCGCGTCCTCTTTGGTGATGTCATCCTTTTGGGCGTCGTCGGTGCCGTTCTTCTTGTTTTCCTTGGTATTGTCGGAATCGTGACCTTTTGAACGCATCGTCTGCATCGTATCGACCTGCGTGCGCTCGTCCGATTGTTTGGAATCCATATGAGGTATCACCGCAAAAACGAAGACAGCCGCGACGACGGCCACGGCGGCCAACGCAGTAATGGCGATGACCAGCGGTTTCTTCGAACGTTTCCGCTTCGGTACCGCCACTTTCGCGCCGAAACGACCCTTGCCCGATTGCGGCATCGTATGATGCGCGGGGAATTCGTCGCAACCCTCCGCCACAAACGGCGTCATGTTGAGCCCGCAGGTCTCCTGTGCCTCTTGCAGGGCGCGGCCGAACTGCTGCGCCGAAAGGTAACGGGCGTCCGGATCCTTGCTCATCGCCTTCAAAAGGATCTGTTCGATTTGCCTGGGTACATTCTCGATGGCGTTTTTCGGCAGTCGGTCCGAGACGATATGCTGTGCCAGCTCGTTTTGCGTACGCGGGTGGAAGGCGTATTCAAAGGGCGATTTGCCGACCAGAAGGCCGTACAGCGTGGCCGCCAGCGAGTAGATGTCGGAGGTCTCGGTGCCGCCGCCTTTGCCGGTCAGCACTTCCGGCGGCGCCCACGGCACGGAGAAGCCGGTGCGTGATTTCGACTCGTAGATGCTCGTCGAGATGCCGAAATCGGAAAGGGCCGGCTGCCCCGCGGAAGTGATGAGGATATTGGCCGGTTTGATGTCGCGGTGGACGATGCCGTGTCGGTGCGCGGTCTGCAAGGCCCCCGTAAGCTTTACCCCGAGGTCGAGCATCTCGGCGACGGTGAGCCTGCGGTTGCGCATGATTTCCTTGTAGGAGCCGTGCGGCGCGTATTCGAGGACGAGGTACGGCAGGTGCGTTGCGCCGGTCAGTCCTGAGCCGTAAATGGAAACGATGTAGGGATGGGCCGAAAACTTGGCCATGATCTTCGCTTCTTTTTCGAACGCTTCGTCGAAATTCCGGTCCTGCCTGGACTTTCCTACTTTGACGGCGACCTCGCGGTTGAGGTTGTGTTGACGATAGAGATACACGTCGGCCGTGGAACCGGATCCCAATTCCCGGATAAAATCACAATCTGGTATCGTCGGCGCCATCGCGACCTTTCTCCTATTCAACGTTCGCAAAGAGACTGTCTGTATTTTAGCTTGTAAGGCGAACTTTGCATAGCTCGATTATTTATTTGCTCGTTAGAGAAGCAGTTCGTCTTTTTGCTGCTGGTAGACGGCATATGATTGTGGCTTACGTGCCGTTTGCCGGCAGCAAAGTGTCTTGGCGGCAATGAGGTGGAGAAAATCCGCTTGGTTCCGTAGGCTGGGAGCATCGATAATAAATACTGACAAAGGAATAATATGGTATTACATCGTAATCTCGGTCCGCTCGACACCACCGCCATCGGGTTGGGCGAGATGCCGCTGACCATCGAGAACAACCTCGGCGAGGCCAAGGGCATCGAGACCATCCACGCCGCGCTCGACGCCGGATGCCGTCACATCGACACCGCATGGTCGTATTACTGCTCCGGCGGCGAGGAACAGACCGGCGAAAAGCTGGTACGAAAGGCCATGGCCAGCTGGGACGGCCCCAAGGACGAGGTGACCATCGCCACCAAGGTCGGCCATTTCCGTAACTTCGCCGAAGACGGCACCACCCCGACCTGGGGCGTCAACGGGCAGCCCGAGCATCTGGTCGAGGCCGGCAAGCAGTCGGCGCTCGCGCTCGGCGTCGACACCATCGACCTGCTCTACCTGCACCGCCCGGACCCGAACGTGCCCTACAACGAGTCCGTCGAGGCCATCAAGCAGCTGCTGGACGAGGGCGTGGCGAAGCTCGCCGGCATCTCCAACGCCTCGGTCGAACAGATCGACATCGCGCGCAAGATCCTGGGCGACAAGCTCGTCGCGGTGCAGAACCAGTTCTCGCCCACCTACCAGTCCACCCGCGACACCCTCGACTACTGCGAGAAGCTCGGCCTGCCGTTCGTCTGCTGGAGCCCGCTCGGCGGCTACCGCAAGGCCAAGGACGAGAGCAAGTACGATCCGTTCCGCGAGGTCGGCCGCGCCCATGGGGTCAGCCACCAGCAGGTCGTGCTCGCCTGGGAATTGAGCCTGGGGCGTCATGTCTTCGTCATCCCCGGCGCCCATCGCCCCGAAACGATTCTCGACAGCCTCAAGGCCGGCGACCTCAAGCTCAGCGCCGAGGAGCTCGCCAAGCTCAACGCCTGAGTCGGGCTCGTGTTCGTCGTCGCGGATAGCGGTTCTGCGTCTTAAATGGGTTGTTTCCAGCAGTATATCCATGATAGGTGCTGGAAACAACGCAAAAATTGTCGCAGAATGGGTTGTTTCCAGCACAATAGACGCAGTTGATGCTGGAAACAACGTATTTGATTCCTACTCGTGTGTACGACCTCCACGGTCGGTGTATGACAGGATGCTTCTTGAGGTTGTGACGTTATATCGCATGTTGCCGTGGCCTCGTTGGTCTAGACTGAAACGGTGCGGTTGGGCGAATATGAGAATAATGAGGATGATGTAATGGCCGGAAACAATGGAAACAAGCCGATCCAGACGAGGATGGTGCGGCGGCGCAGGCCAGAGGTGCTGGCGCCGGCAGGCAGCCTCAGAAGTCTCAAGACGGCCATCGACTTCGGTGCGGACGCCGTCTATTGCGGGGGCAAGGAATTCGGCATGCGTTCGGCCCCGAAGAACCTTTCCATGGATGATCTGAAGGTTGGCGCCGCCTACGCCCACGAGCGTGGGGCAAGGGTGTATGTGACCTGCAACGTCCTGCCGCACAACAGTGAGGTCGAGGATATCAAGACCTATATCGCCCACCTCGCCGCCACCGGCATCGACGCGCTGATCGTCACCGACATCGGTGTGTTGATGGCCGCCCATTCCATCGCCCCGCAGCTCGAGCTGCACGTCTCCACCCAGGCCGGCGTGACCAATTATCTTGCCGCCAACGCGCTCTACGAACTGGGTGCGCGCCGTGTGGTGCTGGCCCGCGAGCTCGATCTGCAGGCCATCCGCGACATCCGTGCCAACATCCCCGAGGATATGGATATCGAGACCTTCGTGCACGGCTCGATGTGTATGGCATTCTCCGGGCGCTGCCTCATCTCGAACTACATGAACGGACGCGACGCCAACCACGGCGAATGCTCCCAGCCCTGCCGCTGGAAATACAGCGTCGTCGAGCAGAAGCGCCCCGGCCAGTTCTTCCCGGTCGAGGAGAACGACGAGGGCACCTTCCTCTTCAACTCGCAGGACATGTGCATGCTTGAGCATGTCGACGATATGATCGACGCCGGCGCCTCGAGTCTCAAGATCGAGGGGCGGGCCAAGAGTGCGTATTACGTAGCGGCAATCACCAATGCCTACAAGTGCGCGGTCAATGAATATATGGTGCAGCGCGGTTTCGAGGACGCTGACGGCAATCACTTGAAGCCGTTGCACGACATGGTGCGTCGTTCCGACGTTGTACGCGTTACCAAAGCGGTCGGTCAGCTCGAATCCAGCGGTTCCATCGGTTTCCACGGTGTGCGCAGTGCCGGCGCCGAGGCCGCGGCCAAGACGACGGTAACCGCGGTCGTACCGGCATTGGTGGGTGCTGAGGCGACGAAAGCGCAAGGGGACGGCGAATCCGAGCACGTCGAACTGCCGCAATGGCTCAAGGACGAACCCTATAAGGTCTCGCACCGCGACTATTCCACCGGTTTCTACTACCCGGAGCACAAGGCCGGCCAGAATACGGATCGTGGTGGTTACTTCCGCGATTGGCTGGTGGTCGGCGAGGTGATCGGCTACGACGCTGCCGCGCGGCGCCTCACCCTGATGAGCCGCAACAAGATCGAGCCCGGCCAGCTCATCGAATTCCTGATTCCGGGACGCGAGCCGGTCGATTATACGGTCGCGGCAGGTGGCATGGAAGACGCCGACGGCAATCCGGTCGAGGAAATCAACAATCCTGCGCACGTCTTTTCGATGCCGTTGCCATTCGCGGTGCCCGAACACTCGATGCTTCGCTCGCGTGCCAAGCAGCGCACGCTCAAGGCTGAATAGAGAATTTCTTCTCCTCTGGCTGTCGCTAACGTGTGCCGCTGAAACTGTAATGAACGCTTAACCCTCGTTATTGGCCATGTTGGTGCCACCAAGTTGCCGGTTTTGGGACAATACGGTATCAATTCTCTCGAATATTCGTATCTTGGTGCACCAAGATGGGTCTTTAAGGGGGAAATTCACATTTTTCTGTTCATTTGGGGCATCTTGGTGCACCAAGATGACCTTTTAAGGGAGAATTCACACTTTTCCACTCGTTTGGGGTGTCTTGGTGCACCAAGATGGTCGAAATGGGGCGATTGAGTGGTGACATTCATGAGGAGGACCGTGAGGTTGGACTTCAACTGCATTGATATCGGAGTGTGTCTTGCGATAAAGTGGCGGCATGAGTGAAACTGCAAACCAAGATGGCACGATTCTCAATAGCAATGCCATTCCATCGACGGATACATTCGGCAATCCCATTCCCGTCACGATTCCCATCGACCTGGCGCCAGGTGTCAAGGTCGTCTACACCACGCGGCTCGGCGGTTTGAGCGCCGGCGATTGGGGCAATCTCAACCTTGGCGGCAAATCCGGAGACAGCCCGTCCGCAGTTCAGGCGAACCGCGTGGCGTTGGCCAAGGCCGTCGGGGCTCCGCTTTCATTGGTGGCGCAGGTTCATTCGGGCAAGGTCGTTGATGTCGATACGTTTTTCGAGCGCAACGCACCGTACGGTTGCGATTTCTCCGGCACGATTATCGACTCCGGTCAGCGCCACGGCAACGTATCCGCGGCGGCTACCGGTGAACTGACGGTGGAACAGGATGCTGAGGAAATCGACACCGTTGACGGCGCTGAAATCATGGGAACCCAGACGTGCGTCGAAATCCGCGAATCCGTATCCGGCAATGGTTCCACAATGGTGGCAAAGGCTGAAACATCAAACTTTGATATCGCCAACAATAATCAATCTTCTTCAAACGCAGCGAAAGCCGGTGTGAACTCTCCGACCGCTTACCCGCGTCTTGAAGCCGACGCCGAGGTCACCGCGAAAACCGGTGTGGCGCTTGGCATGTTCGCGGCCGACTGCCTGCCCGTGCTGCTGGCCGACCCGCAGGCGGGTGTCATCGGTGCGGCACATTGCGGGCGGAAGGGCTTGCAACGCGGGGTCATCGGCGCCGCGGTCGATCTGATGGTGGCCGAAGGTGCGCATCCGAACCGCATCGTGGCCACGCTCGGCCCTTGCATCTGCGGCGACTGTTACGAAGTGGGCGAAGCAATCGCCGACGAATTCGACGCGCAGTTCCCGGGGACCTTCACCCTGACCCGCTTCGGCGGCCCCGGCATCGACATCGCCAAAGCCGCGCTGCAGGAGCTCGCCAAGGCCGGCATACCGGCGGACAATGTCATCAGCTCGACCCCACGTGTCGGCGCCGCCACGAAATACCTCGATCAGGACGCGGAACTTGCCGCCTTGTGTGCCGTCGACGGCGAGGGCAGCCCCAAACTTTCGGAGCGTATCGGCCAGGTGCGCCACAGCCTGTGCACGCTCGAAAACCCGCTTTTCTACTCGCATCGTCGTGCGAGCCTTGCGCATAAATCGCACGAAGGCCGTCTGCTCGCGCTGATCGTACGGGAATAATCTTTGTGGAATGAACCCTCACGGGATATCCGAAATCTCTTGATGCCAGAATTATAAACGGATAGAAATCCCTATAAAATAACCAGCGCCACACTCCGCGCTAGACTGGAGAGCATGGAACACTTGAACGTTGTCATCTCCGGTTTCGACCCTTACGAAGGGATCAAAAGCAACCCTTCGCATGTGGTGCCGCATGCGCTCGCGGACGATGGGCTTGGCGACGCTTCCGGCCTTGAGGGCGATGACCTCTTACGGGACGTGGATATATCGATCAACGCCGTCGATCTGCCGATCAGCGTCGACGAGTGCTGGCCTCTGCTCAAGGAAACGCTTCAGGCCACGCATCCCGATATCGTCATTGCCACGGGGCTCAAAGCCGCGGCTCGCGGTATTCTGCTCGAACGCTGCGCCAACAACATCATCGACACCGCCCGTACGACGATTTCCGGCGAGATGACGGGCCTGCCGTTCGAACCTGCGGACGAGGCTTCGCGCAAGCCGATCGCTTCGAACGGCCCTGCCGCCTTCTGGACGAAACTTCCGCTGCGTTCCATCCTCGATAATTTTGCCTCGGAGGAAATTCCCTCGGCCTTGAGCTCGGACGCGGGCACGTTCGTCTGCAACTCCCTTTTCTACAATCTGATGAAATGGACGACGGGCCAGCACAAAGTGCTTTCCGGATTCGTCAGCCTCCCGATCATCAACGAGGAACCCCATCCGCAACATGGTCTGACATTCAACCAGCAGGTGGAGGCATGCCGTGTGGTGGTGCGACAGACCGCTCGTTACTTCCTCGAGCCGACGTCATCGAACATCCTCATGGCCTGAAGATTTTCAAGTGGCTGCCGCCTTGGGCCCATCCTCGATGGCAGCCGTTAGAATCCGGACACTCCGAATCGCGTGGTGTCTGTGTGGATTAGCGACGTTTCGGCATAAATCTCTTGAAAAATACACTACAATGAGCCAATAGTATGTATCGGCTTTCAAAAACTGTGGCTTTAGGTCGCAAGGCGAAAGGAATCACTATGGCGGACGACCGCTTCACGACAGAATTGCGCGGGTATAACAAGGAGCAGGTAGACCAGGAGTTGGCTTCGTTGCATCAGACGCTCGATCGCATGCGTGCACAGGTCAATTCCAGTGACCAGGCGATTCTGCAACTGCGTGCGCAGCTTGAAGAGGAAAAGAAGAACGCGAAGAAGGCGTCGCAGGGCAATTCATTCGCTTCGTTGGGAGCCAATGCCCAGCAGATGCTCGCCAGCGCCGAGCAGACCAGCACGGAACTGGTCAACCGCGCCAAGCAGGATGCCGCAAGCACCCGCGCTGCGGCCCAGCATCAGGCGGAAACCCTGATCAACAACACCAAGCTCGATGCGCAGCACATCACCGACGAGGCCAATTCGAAGGCGGCCACCATCCTGGCCAAGGCGCAGACCGAATCCGAGTCGATCACCACTTCCGCCAAGCAGGATGCCACCAGACTGCGTGAAGAGACGGCCAAGAAGGTCACCGAGCAGCGCGACACCATCGAAATCGAACTGACCAATTCGCGCGAGGAGCACAACAAGCGTCTCGCCAGCGAAAAGGCCAAGCAGGACCGCGAAATCGCCGAGCTCAAGGCCAAGGCCACCCAGCAGGTCGCCGAACAGCGCAAGGCCGCGAACGACGAAGTCGCCAAGCTCAAGAGTGACGCCAGCGATCAGATCGAGACCGCTCTGGGCGAAGCCAACAAGAAACTCGCCAACGTGCGTGAGCAGGTCTCCCGCATGACCACCGAGGCCCAGCGCAAGGCGACCGAAATCACCGATGACGCGAAGGCCAAGGCTCAGGGCATCGCCGATGAGGCGGAAGTCCAGCGCACCAAGACCTTGAGCCAGGTCAATGCCGAAGTCGAGCAGATTCGTTCTGATATCTCCAAGCAGCAGGAAGAGGCGACCAGCAAGGTCAACGATCTGTTGAAGCAGCTGGAAGAGAGCCGCGCCGCGGCCAAGAAGGAAGCGGACAGCCTGGTCTCCAAGGCCAAGGATCTGAGGGACGAGGCCGACAGCTATACGGTTTCGAAGCGTCAGGAAGCCGACGCGCAAGCCGAAGAGATTATCTCCAAGGCCAAGAAAGACGCCGAGGCTCGCGTCGAGGAACGGCGCAAGGCCGCACAGGGCGAGCTTGATGGGCTCGCCAAGCGCATCAAGGATCTCCAGGAGCGCGAATCGACCATCACCCAGCGCGTCACCGAGCTCCGCTCGATGTTCACCAATGCGTTCTCCGGATTCGGTTTTGCCGATGACAAGAAGTCCGGGGTCAACGTTCCGGTGGTCAATGCCGTAGCCAACGATCTCGACGATGCCGCGCAGGCAGACCAGCAACAAGACCAAAAGTGCGAGCCCGAAGACCAAGGCGAGGCGCGCCCGAACTCGGGCAACGCTACCGGTGCAGGCCAGGCTCCTGCTGCGGCTGTGCAGATGCCGGCCTCTTACGCGCCTAGTAATCATGCGGTCAAAGCCCCGGTGCAGCAGCCGGCCCAGGTCCCGCAGCAACATGGTGGTCAACAGGCTCAGGCTCAGGCACAGGCGCAGGCGCGCAATGCTTCGGATTCCGAGCAGGATCCCGCTCCCAGAAGCGGTATGCAACAGCTTTCCAATTTGGTGAATAACGCTTCGAAAAAGAATCCTTCGGTCGGTGATGCGCCTGCCGCACCTGCTGCCAATGCGCCGATCAATGGCGGGGTACCGGCCAACGCAAGGTTTGCGGCCAATAATCAGAACCGTGTCAACAGCGATGATGTCATTTTCCCTGAAGGCGGCGAGCCTGCCGGCGGGGCTCCTGCGAGGCGGTAGTCTTACCCGTTTTGCATAACGGTTGGGTGCGCTGTGGCGATTGGGTCATGGCGCACTTTCGTATTTTCTCGACCAGATTTCTTGTCCAGTTCCTTCATATGTATTGATGACGTTTGATTCCAAGGCTTCGCGATACCTCGGATTGCAATTCGCGTGTCGGATACAGCGCATGGAATATGGTGGAAAGTAAACCAACCAAAGGAGCATTGTCTAATGAGTGAAATGAAGCCGCTGAGTGCCGACCGTCTGGGGCAGTTGCAGGACGATTTCGAAGCGAAACCCGTCAACACGCTGGCCATGAATGCCGTCACCACTTCCGGCATCAACCCGGTGGCGCACAATTACGACCGCGCCCGTAGGCTTCAGCGTCGTTTCTCGGTGACCGTCGACAACGGCGAAGTCACCAACCAGAACCGTTCCGGGCGTTGCTGGCTCTTCAGCTCGCTGAACGTGGCGCGTTTCGTGGCCAAGCGCAACCTCAACCTCGAGCAGTTCGAGTTCTCGCAGAACTATGCGATGTACTTCGACAAGCTCGAGCGCATCAACTACTTCCTGCGTGACGTCGCCGATCTGGTGCGCGCCGGCGAACCCGCTGACTCCCAGCTTATGCAGCACCTGCTTGCCGACGTGATGGGTGACGGCGGCCAGTGGACGATGGCCATGAACATCTACAAGAAGTACGGCGCCGTGCCGAAGGACTTCTTCCCGGAGACCGCCTCGTCGACCAACACCAGTGAGATGAACACGCAGCTGCGCCGTATGCTGCACACCGCCGTGGCGCACATGTACGCCGATCCGTCCGCGATCGACAAGATCGTCAATGAGGGCGTCGAGGCCGGCCATCGCATGCTCACCATTCACTTAGGCGAGCCGCCGAAGAGCTTCGACTGGGAGTGGAGAGACAAGGATGGCGCGTTCCACCGCGATGGCGAGATCACACCGGTCGAGTTCTGGAAGAAGTATGTCGGCCCGGCACACCTCGAGGACTATGTCTGCCTCGTCGACGACCCGCGCGCCGAGCACGCCAAGGGCAAGAAGATCGGCATCGAGCACTTGGGCAACGTCGTCGGCGGAGATGCGACCGAGTACCTGAACGTGCCTAACCAGTTCATGAAGGACTGCGTGCGCCGCATCCTCTCCGAGCAGGGCACGCCTGCTTGGTTCGGCGCGGACTGCCATCCGATGATGGACCGCGACAACGGCGCCTGGGCCACTGACCTTTACGAGTACGGCAAGGTCTACGACGTCGATTTCGATATGAGCAAGGAAGACCGCGTGCGTTACGGCGACTCCGCGATGAACCACGCGATGGCGTTCGTCGGCGTCGACGTGGCCGACGACGGCACGACCACCAACCGTTGGCGCGTCGAGAACTCCTGGGGCTGCAAGGTCGCCGACAAGGGATACTTCACCATGGCCGACGACTGGTTCACCGAGTACGTCTACGAGGTCGCCGTCCCGAAGTCGATGCTTCCCGCCGACTACCAGGCCGCCCTCACCGAGCCCGCCACCATGCTCCCGGCATGGGACCCAATGGGCGCATTGGCCTGAGGAAAATAGCCCTGTGGGCTATTTTCGGCCAATACGCGCCTGAGGCCAGGGATTTCTGGCCTCAGGTAACGAGTTGGCTCAAGACTGAGTCGCTTTTTTCTTAATGATTAGTATGGGCGCGTTAGCTTGAGGCAAACAGCCCTGTGGGCTGTTTGCAGCTAACACGCGCCTGAAACCGGCACCTGCCGGTTTCAGGAAACCAGTTGGCGCTTGGTTGAGTTAGATATGATTGTTGACTAATTAGGCGCTCTCGCGTAAGAAAAGCCCTGTGGGCTTTTCGTGCGAGAGCGCTGGAGGTCGCTTCACAGCGGCCTCCAGTAGAATTGAGTATCGAGCGTTAGCGAGATTCTCTAATTGCAGGTCTCGGAGAGCGTTGGCCTGCGCGTTAGCCTTAGAGAAACAGCCTTGTAGGCTGTTTCTGGACAATACGCGCCTGAGGCCGGAGATTTCCGGTCTCAGGTAACCATTCGAAGGTCGTTGAATAAGTTTTTGTTTGACGATTATATGTACTCGGAGAGCGCTCGCATAGCGCGAGGCCGCCTAACATTGAGCAGACAAAGGAGTAGGTCAATGAGACATTATTTTTTGAATCATCCGATTGTTTGGGCGCTTGTTTTCGCGCTGATTATGTTTGTCATCGATGTCATCGGCGTGCTTGCCGGCATCGAGGATGCCAATGTACTCGTGCCGTCTGGTGTCAAAGCAGTGATAGCCGGGATTATTTTTTATGCGCTGGTACGTTGGACCGGAGCCAAAGTCAATAAGTGACTATTCGGCGGTATTACACTGTTCAATCGATTATAATAAGCACCCTGTTGCGGCATAAGGCAGCAGCGGAATAATATTCACATCAAGCAAGAGGAGGGGAATCATGGCGATTATGCGAGGGCCTGGAAGTTCTGAGGACGCACGGCGATTTAGCGAGGAAGCCGTTTACCCCGAAACCGTGGATGTCAATATCCGCCAGCTTGACCCGATTCCCGCACCGCGCGCATTTCTGAAGGAGACGCCGCTGACCAAGCCGATGAGCGATCTGGTCCTGAAATCCCGTCAGGAGATCCGCGATATCCTGCACGGCCGCGACGACCGCCTGCTGGTCATCGTCGGTCCCTGCTCGATTCATGATCCGAAAGCCGCGAAGGATTACGCTGGGCGTCTGGCCAAGGCCAATGAGGAACTCAAAGACCGCCTGATGATCGTGATGCGCGTCTATTTTGAGAAGCCGCGCACCACCGTGGGCTGGAAGGGCCTGATCAACGACCCCGACCTCGACGGCGAATTCAATATTCGCAAGGGCATGGATCTGGCCCGCAAGGTGCTTGCCGACGTGCTGAACCAAGGCTTGCCCGCCGCCACCGAATGGCTCGATCCGATCACCCCGCAATATATCTGCGATATGGTCAGCTGGGGCGCCATCGGCGCTCGCAACACCGAAAGCCAGGTCCATCGCGAGCTGGCCAGCGGCATGTCGATGCCCATCGGTTTCAAAAACTCCACCGACGGCTCGGTGAAGGTCGCGGCGGATTCCTGCTATGCGGTCGCCAGCGAGCATCATTTCCTTTCCATCAACCTTGACGGACGTGTGATTTCCGCGGAGACCAAGGGCAATCCCGATTGCCATATCGTCCTGCGCGGCTCGAATTCCGGGCCCAATTACGACGCCAAGTCCGTGGCCGAGGCGCTGGAGACGCTGAAGCAGTCGAAGGTCACCGGCCCGAGCGAGCACGGCCTGGTCATCGACGCCGCCCACGGCAACTGCGGCAAGGACGAGGTGCGTGAGGCCGAGGTCATCGAAGAGATCGCCGCTCGCTTGGCCAAGGGCGAGCCCGGCATCTTCGGCGTGATGATGGAGAGCAACATCCGCGGTGGCCACCAGTCGCCGGCTCCGCTCGACCAGTTGGTCTACGGCCGTTCGATCACCGATTCCTGCATCTCCTGGGACCGCACCGACGAGCTGCTGCACACTCTCGCTGATGCCGTGACCGCCCGTCGCAAGCTCGATGGCGAATGACGGCTTAGATGCGATGAAAATCAGCGTTTTGACGTCGTTTTGCTGATTTTCATCGCTTGTTCGATTGAACATGCGAGCATAGTCACGATTTAAAGCGCTTTTCGCTGATTTTCATCGCATCGTTATCATGGCGAGTGGCTTATAGGCGTAGGCTGTGGTGTGGCCTATTCTTGAAGTCAGGGATGATGAAACCGCATATGCCACCGTCGATAGTGGTTATAGTGCGATGCGGGAACGCGAATAACGCTTAACCGGCAATCAATAAGTGGGGGGAATGAATATGGGTTCGACTTTACACGACGCTGAGGGCGCGTCGACGTCCGACAATGGTAACGGACTTGATTGCAATGCAGAGGCTCAGACTGACCAAAGCATCGGCGACGCCAAAAATCGCGCCGCCTTCGAAAAGGCGCTGAAAAACGGCGAGAACCCGCTGAAGGTCAAAGGCATCAAACGCTGGGAGGACGAGGCCGGGGTCAACCGCATCGTCAACCGCCGCGTCTTCGAACTCGAGCCGTTGCCCACCCCGGCAGACGTGCTTTCCAGCATGCCGTTGAGCGACGAGGCCACGGATCTGGTCGTTCGTTCCCGCAATGAAATCCGCGATTGCCTGTACGGGAAAGACGACAGGCTTCTGGTCATCACCGGCCCCTGTTCCGTCCACGACCCCGCCGCCGCGCTGGATTATGCCCACCGTCTGGCCAAGATGAAGGACGAGCTCGGCGACCGTCTCCTTATCGTCATGCGTGTCTACTTCGAAAAGCCGCGCACCACGGTGGGGTGGAAAGGTCTGATCAATGACCCGGACCTCGACGGCAGCCACAACATCAAGAAGGGCCTGTTGCTGGCCCGCAAGACCCTGATCGGCGTGCTGGGTGAAGGCGTGGCCGCGGCCACGGAATTCCTGGAGCCGACCAGCCCGCAATACATTTCGGACGCGGTGAGCTGGGGCGTGATCGGCGCGCGCAACACCGAGTCGCAGATTCACCGCCAGCTGGCCAGCGGCCTGTCGATGCCCATCGGCTTCAAAAACGCGACCGACGGCTCGGTGAAAGCCGCCATCGACGGGTGCTATACAGCTACCCAACAGCACACGTTCTTCGGCATCGACCACCTCGGCCGCGCCAGCGCCGTCGAGACGCTCGGCAACCCTGATTGCCACGTCGTGCTGCGTGGCTCCTCGCACGGCCCCAACTACGACACCGCTTCCGTCAACCAGGCCATGCATTCCATCCGCAGCGAAATGCCGGCGGATTCCGCCGCCTGCCATGGACTCATCATCGACTGCTCGCACGGCAATTCCGGCAAGAACGAGATTCGTCAGGCCGAGGTCGCGCGCGAGTTGGCCGGACGCATCGCGGTAGGCGAGCCCGATATCACCGGGCTGATGATGGAGAGCTTTATCGCCGGCGGCAACCAGCCTGCGGCCCCGCTTTCACAGCTGGAGTATGGCAAGTCGATTACCGACAAGTGCATCGCCTGGCCCGAGACGCAACGGCTGCTGCGCGAGCTTGCCAACGCCGTGGACGTCCGTCGAGGTGCCTGAACGGTACAATCGTGAGGGAGTAGGATATGGCATTTTGTGGCACACAATCCCGTCCGCAATGTCATATCCGTGTCTGAATATATTGAAAACAGCTTTATACGAAAATAACGTCGCTCAAAAACACAGAAACCGAGGAACTATGAAGACCGTTGCCATCATTGGAGCCATGCCGGAGGAAGTCGCGCTGATCGCCAAGTCCCTGGACGGCGTGAAGCACAACAAGACCGCGAGCCTCGATATCAACGTCGGCACGCTCACCTCCAAGTCCGGCGAGCCAATCACCGTCGCCGCGACGGTGGGCGGCATGGGCCTGGTCAACGCCGCGGCCACCACCCAGGCGCTCGTCGACGCCTATCATCCCGACGCCGTCATCTTCTCCGGCATCGCCGGCTCGCTCAACAAGTCGATGCACATCGATGACATCGTGCTCGGCGGCACGCTGCGCTACCTCGATTCCGATATGCGCATGATCGCCCAGTGGAAGCCGGAAACCGAGGAATTCCACAGCGACCGGCATCTGCTCGACGTAGCCGACAAAGCACTTGACGAGATGGGCATCCACCACATGACCGGGGTCATCGCCTCCGGCAACAATTTCATCGGCACTCCCGAGGCTGCGGCCGTGGTCGCCGAAAAGACCCACGCCGACGCGGTGGAGATGGAAGGCGCGGCCGTGGCCCATGTCGCCGCCCGCAACGATGTGCCCGCCTTGGTCATCCGTGCGCTTTCCGACGAGGCCGACACCGATTACGAGCAGTTCAAGGAATTCGATATTTCCGAATACGCCGACACCGCCGCCCGCCTCGCCGTCGACATCGTCACCAGGCTGTAATCGTTCGTCAATCATTCCGAGCCTTGTTCGCCCAATGAGAAAAGCAAAGGCTCGGATTTCCCGTATTCGAAGGATTCCGGCGAGAAAAGGTCGGTGGTTTACCGGATGGTTGGTCGGCTGTGGCTCAATAATTTGGCCGTTATGTAATACGATAAAAATAACATAATGCCACTATTTACGGTCAATAAATCCCTACCAAAAAGCGAAAAGGTCGGTTCTGATTTCAAAGCGAGGTCGGAGGCCCAACTTTCGATTGGTCGGCGACCAAAGCCAAAAGCCCAACCAAGCATCACGCAAGTGTCTAATGGCCCTCGGCAGACCATCTGTCATAATAAAACCGTGAGCAACATCATGCACAGCACCACGTGTAAGCGCCTCATCGCTGTTGTTTCCTCGTTTGCGATGATGGCGGCATTTTCGGCTTGCGGTGACAATACCCCAGCTGATACCACCGGAGCCACCAAAGGCAAGAATTCCGGCATTTCCGGCGAGTTTCATGGCGCCGGTGCCTCTTCACAGCAGGGTGCCGTGGAAGCGTGGATCGCCACGTACCAAGGCAAAAACCGCAATGCGAAAATCGCCTATAACCCTTCCGGTTCCGGTGCCGGGGTCTCCACGTTTTTGACCGGTGCCATCGCTTGGGCGGGGACCGACGCCCCGTTGAACGAAGAGCAGGTGGAGCTCTCCAAAAGCGTCTGTAAATCCGGCAGCGCTTTCGACGTTCCCGTTTACGTTTCCCCGATTGCGGTGGTATTCAATCTCAAAGGCATTTCAGGGCAGGGCAAGCACCTGAATATGGACGCCGGCGTCATCGCGCGTATTTTCGACGGGAAGATCACCCAGTGGAACGACGAGGCCATCAAGGCCGAAAACCCCAAGGTGAGCCTGCCTGCCACGCCGATCACCGTGGTCCATCGTTCCGACAAGTCCGGTACGACCAATAATTTCACTTCCTATCTCAAGGCCGCCGCGCCGAACGACTGGGGCCACGATCCGCAGGAAAACTGGCCGAACGAGGTCGGTCAGGCCGCCAAAGGCACCGACGGCGTGGTCAGCAGCATCGGCCAGGCCGACGGCACCATCGGTTACGCGGACCTCGCCAAGGCCGGCAATTTCGGCACGGTCAGCGTCAAAGTAGGTTCCGATTACGTCGCGCCCGCCGCTGATGCCGCTGCGAAAACCGTCAACGCCTCGCCGTTGCGCGCGATGCCCAAGGGGAGCAAACGCGTGGTGGTGAACGTGGACTATGCCACGGATAGTGCAGGCGACTATCCGGTGGTCTCCTCCTCGTACGTAGTGGCGTGCCCGGCTTACAAAGACGCGAAAACCGGCTTGTTCGTGCGTGACTGGTTGGGTTATGTCTTGAGCGACAGCGGCCAGAAAGTGGCTGCGGACAACACCGGCTCGGCCGCTCTTGGTGGAGCATTGACGCAGAGGGCTTTGAAATCCGTCAATACGATACAGACAAAATAGTTTGGTACTTGTAGATGAAGAATTGAATATACGAATAACTGAATAACGGAATTACGGAATAACGGAATAATCGAAATAGCTAACAATTAGTCCAAAGATATTATCAAGCAGACAAATACATAGCTTACTGGACGAGATTATCACGAGATCATTCGGTAGACGAAACAATCCGACCCAACGATTCACTTTTTCCGGAAACCGGTTGGTTGCAGGATTGCAAAACCGATTCGGCTCGCTTCAAACTTCGAGTAAGGAAAAGCATGGCGAATATATCTGAAAGTAGCAGCGTGGGGCAGGTGGTGTCTGCGGCCACGGGCCAGGTCAGCGCGACTTTAAGCGCTCCGGCCGGTGGTGGTGCAGGCGGTCGCCGAGACGGCCTTGATTTCAGCAATGCCAAACCGTCCAAACACAGCCAAGACAAGGTTTTCCACGCCCTGGCCGTCGGTTGCGGCGCTTTGATCCTGGTGGCTTTGGGCGCTGTGGTGCTCTTCCTGCTGCTGCGTGCCTGGCCGATTTTCGCTGGCCCGCAAGACCGGACTGCTGCGGTTTTCGCCTCCTTGAGCGGCGGCAAAGCGCACGGGTTCTGGCAATACGTCGGGCCTCTGGTTTTCGGTACGGTGGTGATTGCGGCTCTGGCGCTGGCAATCGCCTTTTTTGTCGCGCTCGGCGTCGCGCTGTTCATCACGTTTTACGCGCGCAGGCGCATCCAAACCCTGCTTAATTACGTCGTCGACCTACTGGCCGCGATTCCTTCGGTCATCTACGGCCTGTGGGGAGCGCTGGTACTGGTGCCTGCGATGTACCCGTTCTGGGCCTGGGTCTCCACACATTTGGGCTGGATTCCGCTTTTCGCCGGTCCCGCCGCCAATCCGCCGCGCACCGTCGCCAGCGCCGCGGTGATTCTGGCCATCATGATCATGCCGATCATCACCTCGATGACCCGTGACATTTTCGCGGCCACCCCACGGCTGAACCAGGAGGCGGCGCTCGCGCTCGGAGCGACCAAATGGGAGATGATCAAGCTGACTGCCCTGCCGTTCGCGCGTTCGGGCATGGTGTCGGCCTCGATGCTCGCACTCGGGCGTGCGCTGGGGGAGACGATGGCGGTGATGATGGTGCTTTCGCCGGGCATGACCTATTCGTGGCACTGGTTGCAAGCCTCCAAAAGCCAGACCATCGCCGCCAACATCGCCGCGCAATACCCCGAAGCCGATTCGCTCGGCGTCTCCGCGTTGATCGCCACCGGTCTGGTTCTGTTTGTGATCACCTTCATGGTGAATCTCCTTGCCAGACGTATCACGAAGAAGGGAGGTGTGCGATGAGCTTGGAAAGCGATAAGAACGACGATCAAAATATCGTGAAAACGGCGGATTTTCAGGGTTCTAAATCTGAATCAACCACGGATGAACAAATGATGGAAGTCCCGAATGCTGCAGGCACTGCCGCTGGTGTCTCCGCTACAGCAGTCGACGAAACTACGGAATCCGTTCACCCGACGCCTGACTTCTCGAAATTCAAGTCCTCGGAAGCGCTGCTCAAACAGCGCGAGTGGAAGAGTCGCATCATGGCCGGTGTGATCGGCCTCGCGTTCGTCGTTGCCATGATTCCGCTGATTTCTCTGCTTTATACCACCCTCGCTCGTGGCATCAAACGGCTCAACTTGAATTTCCTGACGTTCAACATGTCCGGTGTCATCGGCGGTATGCCAACACCAACCGGTGGTCACGGCGGCATCGAACACGCGATCATCGGCACGCTCGAGGTCACGCTCGGCGCAATGCTGATTTCCGTGCCGGTCGGTCTGATGTGTGCGATTTATCTGGTCGAATATGCGCGTGGCGGCAGATTCGCCAAGGCCATCATGCTTCTGGTCAACGTGATGAGCGGCATCCCCTCGATCGTCGCGGGCCTGTTCGCCTTCTCGCTGTTCGCGATTCTGATGGGTCCCGGGGTTTCCAATGGATTCGAAGGTTCGGTGGCGCTTTCGATCCTGATGATTCCCACCGTCGTCAATTCCAGTGTCGAAATGCTGCGGATCGTCTCCGATGACCTGCGCGAGGCTTCGTATGCGCTGGGCGTCACCAAATCCCGTACCATCGTCAAAGTCGTCTTGCGCACCGCACTACCTGGCATCGTCTCCGGCATCATCCTCGCCATCGCCCGCGTAATCGGCGAGACGGCGCCGCTTCTGATGACCGCAGGGTTCATCGCCACCACCAACTGGAACCTCTTCGCCGGGCAGATGACCACGCTGCCTGTCTTCGTCTATCAGGAATACAGCAAGATGTCCGTCACCTGTCCGCCGAGCGCCGGCCCGGGCTGCGTCGCGTCGATCCCGTCCGAACGTTCGTGGGCTGCAGCGCTGGTGCTCATTGTCATCGTGTTGGTCCTGAACCTCATCGGCCGCCTGGTGCAGCGCCTGTTCAGCACGGAGGCGTCTAAGTGAAGGACTACATCGTGCAATCAATAACGTATTACGTCTCATGGTCCTCGATACGACGCACTTTTTTCACAGGGATGTGTAAAAAGTGCATGTTAGCTACTCCAAAGCGCACTTTTTTCACTGGGATGTGCGAAAAGTGCGCTTTGGGTCCCGTAAAACGCACTTTTTGCACGATTGCGTCTGTTGGGTAAGAACGACACGTATTCCGATATAGGTATCAACAATGAAAGCGAGACAACATGGGGCAACGCATCGATGTCGAACATCTCAACGTCTACTACGGCGATTTCCTGGCCGTTCAGGACGTCAATCTCAACATCCGGGCCAACAAGGTCACAGCGTTCATCGGGCCTTCCGGCTGCGGCAAATCCACGGTCCTGCGCACGCTCGACCGCATGCACGAGATCACGCCGGGAGCACGGGTCGAGGGCAAGGTGCTGCTCGACGGGCGCGACCTCTATGGCAAAGGGGTCGATCCGGTGGCCGTGCGCCGCGACGTTGGCATGGTCTTCCAGAAGGCCAATCCGTTCCCGACGATGTCCATCCGCGAGAACGTCCTTGCCGGTATTCGTCTGAACAATCGACATATTTCCAAAGCCGACGCCGACGAGCTGGTGGAATGGGCCTTGCAAGGCGCGAATTTATGGAACGAGGTCAAGGACAGGCTTGACAAGCCGGGTATCGGGCTTTCCGGCGGCCAGCAGCAGCGCCTGTGCATCGCCCGCGCCGTCGCCGTCCATCCCCAGGTGCTGCTGATGGACGAGCCCTGCTCTGCGCTAGACCCGATCTCCACGCTTGCCGTCGAAGATCTCATCAACGAGCTCAAGCGCGACTACACCATCGTCATCGTCACCCACAACATGCAGCAGGCCGCCCGCGTGGCCGATTACACCGCCTTCTTCAACTTGAAGGCCGTCGGCAAACCCGGCCATCTCGAGTATTTTGCCGACACCACCACGATGTTCAACAACCCGCAAAACGAAGAGGCCGAGCGCTACATCTCCGGCCGTTTCGGGTGATCGAGTTTTTTAAGTCAATAAGATATCAGACACGCTGGAACAGACGTAGGGGAGGACCGGTGTTATATTCGAGATGTCCGCGGGAACGCGGGCGAGTCGCAGCAACCTCCGTATCGTCAATTCATCTATCAACAGCTAGTGAAGTCGTCGGTTTCGTAGTGGTAACGCCTTGAACGCCGACCGCCCCTTTCTCTATAGCTCTGACTTGGCGGTGCAAAACCAAGGAAGAGAGAATGATGGACAGGTTCTTCCATCTTAAAGAAAATCACACCACAGTATCCACTGAAATTACAGCAGGTATCACCACCTTCTTCGCGATGAGCTATATCATCGTCGTCAATCCGCAAGTGCTGAGCACCACCGGCATGCCATGGGGCGCCGTGTTCCTCGCCACCATCATCGCCTCCATCGTCGGCACGCTCGTCATGGGCCTCTTCGCCAACGTTCCCTACGCCCAGTCCGCCAGCATGGGCCTCAACGCCTTCTTCGCCTACACGGTGTGCGCCGGCCTCGGCTTCACTTGGCAGGAGACGCTGTGTATGACATTCCTGTGCGGCCTGATCAACATCCTGATCACCGTCACCTCCATCCGTAAGCTCGTCATCGCCTGCATCCCCGAGTCCCTGCAGCACGCCATCGGCGGTGGCATCGGCCTGTTCGTGATGTACGTCGGCATGTTGAACGTCGGCTTCATCTCCTTTACTCCCGGCGACCCGAAGGCCGCGGCCAAGGGCGGCCCGATCAACGCCACCCCTGGACTGGCCACGCTCAACACGCCGACCCTCTGGGTCTTCCTCATCGGCCTGGTCATCGCCATCGTGCTCACCCTGCTCAAGGTCCGCGGGTCGCTGCTGATCGCGATCATCGCCGCCGCGCTTATCGGCATCCCCTTCGGCATCACCAACATGAGCCACGCGGTCTCCATCTCCGACACCTTCGCCCAGCTGCCCACCACCTTCCTCGCGATCTTCAGCCCGCAAGGCTTCCCGGCGCTGTTCGGCAACCTCGGCCGTCTGCCGCTCGTGATCGTCACCATCTTCGCCTTCTCCATGTCCGACACCTTCGACACCATCGGCACCTTCGTGGGCACAGGCCGCAAGACCGGCATCTTCTCTGATGAGGACATCAGGAACATGGCCAACGGAAAGGGCTTCAGCTCCAAGATGGACAAGGCCCTCTTCGCCGATTCCATCGCCACCTCCATCGGCGGCCTGTTCGGCACCTCCAACGTCACCACCTACGTCGAGTCCTCCGCGGGCATCGCCGCCGGTGGCCGCACCGGCCTGACCTCCGTCACCGTCTCGGTCTGCTTCTTCATCGCGATGTTCCTTTCACCGCTGGTCTCCGCCATCCCGTCAGCTGCAACGGCTGGCGTCTTGGTTGTGGTCGGCTGCATGATGGCCTCCAGTCTGAAAGAGGTGCAGTGGGGCGACCTCGCCGAAGCGATCCCGGCCCTCTTTGCCTCCGTGTTCATGGCGCTGGCCTACTCCATCTCCTATGGCATCGCCGCGGGCTTCATCATGTACTGCCTGGTGAAGATCTGCAAGAAGGAGATCAAGGACATCCACCCGGTGATGTGGGTGGTCACCGTCCTCTTCATCCTCGACTTCGCGCTTCAGGCCGTGCTCTGATCGCTCGCTGACCATGAGGATGCGATGAAAATCAGGATTTTATGCTCATTATCCTGATTTTCATCGCATCCTCATTTTGAGTTGCGAGCAAAATCAGCGGAATGGGGCTATATCGCTGATTTTCATCGCATCCTCGTAGCGAGTTGACGTCGCGCGTGTCGCGCAGTCGGGCGGGTTCCGTATACTAATCATCTGTAAACCACAGACTGTTGGTTAGAGGCTGCAAGGTCTCTCGAAGTTTGGTTCGCCAAGCCAGCATAGGTTGAACGATATGAACGTTCCTTGTATAAGGGAACAAGCCATGAAAATGGCGTGATTGTTGCTCTGCCTGTGCGCAGGGCATTTTTTGTAGAGATACAGTTATTGCTGAATGCGTTCGTCGCATTCGCGATATCGCCCGAAAAGCTGAAGCATTCCGATTTCCTTAATCAATGGTCGACTCAGGAAGGAACGCCATGAAAAGGCCCGATAAGGCAAAGGTGATCGAGGAGCTCACGGAGCAATTCCGTGACGCCGACGCGGTCTACCTGACCGAGTACCGCGGGCTTACCGTTCCGCAGATTTCCGATCTGCGCGAAAAGCTAGGCCGCGATACTTCCTACTCAGTGGCTAAGAACACGCTCGCTCGCATCGCCGCCAAAGAGGCTGGATACGAAGGCTTCGATGAAGTCCTCGCCGGCCCCTCCGCAATCACTTTCGTCAAGGGTGATTACGTCGAGGCTGCGAAGATCCTGCGTGACTTCGCCAAGAAAAACAAGGCCCTCGTCATCAAGGGTGGTTTCGCAGACGGAACCATGTACGACGCCGAAGGCTTCATGAAACTCGCGAGCCTCAAGTCCCGCGATACGCTGCTTGCCGAAATGGCCGGAGACCTCAAGGAATCCATGGCCAAGGCCGCTCGCACCTTCGCCGCTCTGCCTACCAAGGCCGTGCGTACGATCGATGCGCTGCGCGAGAAGCAGGAAAAGGCCGCTTGATTTTTCCCGCGGTTGCGGCCGTGTGAATGTCAGGCAGTTTTGCAGTAGTCAATAATTAAAAAATTTCAAAAATTTAGGTGACGGAACCAATAAACATCCGTCATCGGAAAAGAAAGGAAGCCTATTATGGCTAAGCTCTCAAGCGATGAGCTCCTCGACGCGTTCAAGGAAATGACCCTGGTTGAACTCTCCGACTTCGTCAAGAAGTTTGAGGACGAGTTCGATGTCGAAGCCTCCGCTCCGGCCGTTGCCGTTGCCGCCGCTCCTGCCGCTGGCGCAGGCGATGGCGCTGAAGAGAAGACCGAGTTCGACGTCGTGCTCTCCTCCTTCGGCGACAAGAAGATCCAGGTCATCAAGGCCGTCAAGAACATCACCGGCAAGGGTCTGGCTGACGCCAAGGCGCTCGTCGACGGTGCTCCTACCACCATCCTCGAGAAGGCCAAGAAGGACGACGCCGAGAAGGCCAAGTCCGAGATCGAAGAGGCCGGCGGCACCGTCGAACTCAAGTAGTTCTTTCTTCTTTGCGGGTAGCGACGGCCGCGGCGGTTTAGAACCGTAGCCGTTTAATCCCGAAAATTGTTGCAGACCCTGCGTGTGGAATCTCCACTCGCAGGGTTTGTTCATTTTGTCGGCTATCGTAGTACCTAAGGTATGTCCTCTACATAAAAGGCGAGGGCAGACTCATGCGTGAGTGTTGTCAATGTCTGTCATTTTCCTTCTCGGCTCAAGGTAAACATGGCAGAATGGAACGAGCATGAACAGAAGTGTATATGGGAGGCCGCAAGGTGTCTGATCCGCGAACGACGAAACATTGGGTCATCAAGGTCAATGGCTCTACGAAAGTCGATGTCGGCCCCGGCGAAAACGTTGAGATCGGACGCAGACCTTTGCGCCCGCTTGCCGATGACGGGCATCGTCGTTTGGAGATCGACGACGATACGCGTTCGATGTCGAAGAGGCACGCGGTATTCACCGTGGCGGCCAATGGCGGGGCGTCGCTCACCGACTTGAATTCCACCAACGGATCGTATGTGGTCGATGAAAAAGGGCTGCGGCCGTTGACGCCGAATCAGGATTTCATCCTTTCGGATTCGCCCATGAGATTGCAGTTCGGCGATGTCCCGGTTGACTTTGTACGCGTCGAGGTGGATGAAAGTCCTGAGAGCGGCAACCAGGTTACCGATTTGTTCGACTATGCCGCAAGCGGTGGTGAAAACACCGATATAGAGCCCGATCTTAACGAAATGTCCGTCGATGACATTCTGAACTTACGTGCCGGGGAACCGACCACGGCTTTCAGCGCGGCGGATGTGGCCAATCGTATCGGGGTTTCGGCAACCGCCGGGAGAGACGGCAAGACCGATTCCCACAATATCAGCGGGCAGGCGGCGAACGACAATGGTGCGAACGCAGACGATCTTGCTGGCGAAAATCCGCTGCCTGTCGAGGCCGGCGCAGGCCAGAAGGTCGGAGAGCCGCAAGTCGATCACGCCATCGACCAGATTTCATTGAACGTGATGACGCCTGATTCGCAAGCCGAGGACTCCAAGGCTCGTGACCTGTTCAAAGACGCCATGACGAGTGTTGCCGAAGACAAGGCCGAAAAGCCCGGCAGGTTCGCCGATGCCGGCAACAAGGTTTCGCAACCGGCAACAAGCGATACTGAGGTCCCGCTCGAGAATATATCGTCGTCGGCCGGACCTCAGACGCGACAGGTCTCTTTGCCTTCCCGCCGAAATAACGGACAGCGTTCCCAGAAGACTGGCAACGAGCAGCAACCGATGGGCTCGCCGATGGCGGCGCAGTCGCAGCCCAATATGAACGGAGCTGGGGTTCGCGCTTCCAACGATCACGGCAATCTCCGTGCCGGCGCTGGTAACAACATCAACGGCGACGCCGATAACGCCGACGCCGACGGTAACGGAACCGTTTCCGCAGACGAAGCAAGGCGGCGGACGGACAATGGTATAAACGGTTTTTCCGCATTCGGACAGCCCCCGGTCGATCAGGACACCCCGGTATTCGTCGCCATGGATGGCGATCCTCGTCAAAGTGAGGGTGGCGGCGCTCGTCCTCGTTTGGATTTCAGTGGTTCGCAGAATTCGCAGAACGATTCGGCGCAGGGCAAGACCGCTGAGGAACGCAACAAGTTCATGCCTCCGATCAGAGACGTTACGGACTCGCCAATGATCTCCGGAGTCGTGAATGGCGATGACGGCTTGTCCGAAGCGCAGCAGGGCTTCAAACCCGCTTTCGAACCTGGATCGGTTTTCGAAAAGGTATCAAACGGCGAATTTGACCAGCCGCAGCCCGAAGTCGAAGTGGAGGGTATGAGTTCGCAGGACGCCAAGGCGACCACGGATTTTTCGCTCCAGTTCGAAATGGCGAAACACCCCGAGCTTCTGCCGTTCCTGGCGATGAACCCCTCGCTGTATGACGATTTGTATGCATGGCTTTCGGCGGTGGGCAACGATGATATCGACGCCGCGCTTTCATATAATTCAGGATATATCGAATACTGTAAAGAGGTTGGGGAGGGACGTAAACAATGAGCGAAACGAACCAGACAATGAACGGCATCCAACGGATGCGCAAATGGTATGACAGCTATCGCAACGGGCTTGTGCCTTCGCCTTTGGAAGACGTCGGGCAGCTCACCGCACAGCTCGATTTGACCCACGCCCACCCCTCCGGCATCGCGCAGCTCTTTGCCAGCGGGCACACCACCCTTGATTCCATGTTCCGTGACGCTGGAATGTTGCGTGCCGCCGGCCGCAGGCTTGAGCGCGTTCTTGACGACAGAGCCGCCAAAACCAGGTCCGCCGGAGTCGCCGAGCTGTCGTTGGTGGTCGGTGTGGCCACCTGGATTGGCAATTCGGTCCCCGTTCTGCTCTATCCGGTTGAGGTCCACCATAAGCCGGATGGCCGTGAGACCGATGCCGTCATCCGTTTCACCGGCCATGTCAGTCTCAATCCCGCGTTTACGACGGCCATGCACGACCAACATCTTGACATCGACGAGGTCGCTCTTTTCGATGGCAGAAACTATGCCAGCGGCACCCCCGATACTTCTTCCGTGTTCACCGCCATCGTCGATGAGGTAAAGCCGACGATTGCGGATTTCGACATCGAGCGCAACATCATCCTGGGCTGCTTCATGGATCCCGCCACCAAGATGCTCGCCGAAAGCCGTCGCATCATCGATGCTCTGGCCAGCAAACCGAGCGGCAACGCCGCCCTTGACGCGTTGGCCGGTGCCCCTGACGCCATCGGCGCCTTGAAAGATACGAAATTGCCGAGCTTCAGCCCCTTCGATGCCGATCCGCATAGCGAGCATGAAGCCGGAGATGTCGACAATATTGTGCGTTATGCCGCGAATATGGCGGCACAGGGACATTCGCTGTTTGCCGACGTCGCGCCGGGCAACGACACGGCGCAGATATCCGCGGCTATCGCTTCCCGTTGCATCAGCGCCGGCAGAACCGTGCTTTACGTACCGGCGGTGGCAGGGCAGAAGAAACGTTTCACTCACGAAATGGAAACCTGCCATATGGGCGGCCGCGTGGTCGATATGGCCGATTCCAAGGCGGCGTCGCAGATCGATAAGGAACTGATCGCAGCCGTTGGTTTCAAGCCGGGTGCCGCCGTCGCCCGCTTCGATCAGGTTGCCGATGAACTCGTCGGGGTGCGCTCGCGTCTGACCCGTTACCTCGGAGACCTGCACGGGGTGAGCAAGGAATGGGGTGTCTCCGCTTACCAGACCATTCAGAATCTGGCCAGCATTTCCGCGATGCCGACTCATCCGGCCACCCATGTCCGTCTTTCCAATGAATCCGCAAGGGCCATCGCCCCCCACATGGACGAATGGATCAAAAAGCTTCGTAAGGCCGGCGAATACGGTGAATTCACCGTCGGCCCGCAGACCACACCGTGGTATGGCGCCTCGCTGTTCACACAGGGCGAGGCGGTCAACGCCTATCAGAAGGTCGAGAACCTGCTTCAGCGCCTTCTTCCCGCCACGCGCGAGCAAGTGGCGTCGGTCGCTGAAACCTGTGGTTTCCCTGTGCCGTCGACAGCGCAGGAATGGGGCCGTCAGGTCACTGTCCTGAAGAACCTGCGTCGCGTGCTCGACGTGTTCCAGCCCGAGATTTTCGAACGCGATATCGATTCGATGATCGAAGCCAGCAAGCCAAAGGCCCAACGTAAGGCCGAGGGGACGAGCATGGGCTTCTGGGAGCGTCGTCGCCACGTCAAGGAGGCCAAGAGCCTGCTGCGGGCCGGCTCCCAGGTGGAAGATCTGCACGAGGCGTTGCAGGTTGTGGACAAGCAATCGCAACAGTGGCATGAAATCGTGCCTCATGGCGGTTGGCCTGTGCTTCCTGCGAAGTTGGATACGATCGTGGAAACGCAGGAAGCACTGATGCACGACATTACGGCGCTCGATACCGTGCTCGCCACCACGCTCGAGGGCGGAGATCTGCAAAGCGTCGATTTGGCGAGACTCGAAGAAAGGCTCAAGGCACTGTATTCGGATCGCGTGGCGCTGGACACCTTGCCGGGACGCGCCAGCCTCGAACGTGAGTTCCATTCCGTGGGACTTGACGCGTTGATTGAGGACATGCGCAACCGCCGGGTGTCCGTGGACGCCGTGGAAGGGGAGCTTCAGCTCTCCTGGTGGACGACGGTCTTTGAAGATATCGTCCGGTCTTCGGCGATTATCTCCAACCAGGATGGATCCGCCTTGCAGTCCGCAGCCGATCGGTTTGTGCAGGTCGATGTCGACCACGTCAACTCCGTAGGGCCCATGCTTGAGCAGGAGGCCATGCGCCATCTGTGCGATATGCTCTTCTCTCACACGCAGGAAGCCAACCAGCTGCACACGTTGCTGGCCAGCAATATGAATGTGCCGTTGAACCATATCATCCGCGAATATCCTCGGATTCTTGCGGCGGCGAAGCCGGTCATCATGGCCACGCCTTTCACGCTTGCCGTGTTGAGCGACCCCCAGCCTCTGGCCGATGTGGCCATCATCGATGCGGCCTCCCATATTCCTTCCCTTGAATTGCTGAGCATACTGAGCCGCGCCAAGCGTGTTGTTCTCATCGCCCACCAATCCACCATCACCTCCGAATCGTTGAACGCTTTGGTCGCTTTGCTGCCCAAGGTCACCATTGAAACACGGCCGGTATGCCGCGATCCGCGTCTCTCGTCGTTCCTTTCCGCCCAAGGTTACGGTAGCGCCCGCAAGGATGTGGCCACGGAATCGATGCAGGGCAAGGTGCGTTTCCACAGGGTCGAAGCCAACGGCGTGCCCGTGCTTGCCACTGGATTGGTGGAAAGCAGCCAACAGGAAATCGATGAGGTCATTGCCGTGATCAAGCAACGTGCCGGGGCCTTTACCGTCGTGCCGACCGGTTATCTGCTCGCGGTGGTCACGCTGACTCCGGTTTTCCGCACGAGGCTCGGCGCCGAGTTGAAGTCGTTGTCGTTGAAGGACGAAGCCATGGGACGCTTCCTTCGCCACGTACGTCTGGTCGATCTCGATGAGGTGACCGGGGTGCGCGCCACCGATGTCATCCTTTCGCTGTGCTTCGCCAAGACCTCGCACGGCCGTCTTCTCCAGCAGTTCGGAACGTTGGAAGGCGAGGGCGGCGACGGCAAGTTGCTCGATGCCCTCGCCCTGGCCGATCGCAATGTCGACATCATCTCTGCGTTCGCTTCTGCGGATATGGAAGATGACCGTCTCCACCAGCCAGGTCCAAAGCTGTTGAAGGTCATGCTCAAGTGGGCCGAGGGGCTGGGCAGGGAAGTGGTGCGTCCTTCGGTGTCGCTTAAAGGCGACAACGTCCTGTTCAACGATCTGGCCGATCGCATCCGTGCGCGCGGGCTCAAGGTGGCCGCCAATTATGGTTTCGATGGTGGTACCTCCATTCCTTTGGTCGTCGGTCTGAAAGACAAGCCGTTCTCGCTGGCGGTGATGACCGATGACGCGCAGTTCATGGGCGTCCAGTCAACGCGCAAACGTCACCGTGTGCTGATGCAGGACCTGACATCGCTCGGCTGGTCGGTCATGACCGTTTGGAGCGTGGCCGCGTTCGTCAATCCGGACAAGGAAGTTGACCGGATTGTCAGCCGTATCAGCGACCTGTATCGAGAGGTCCGCTGATGGCGGTGGCCTACGATCCGAATCGTCGGTCAACCCGAACCCACAAGCGTGTGGTACGCAAAGGCAACGAACGCTTCGACGTCGACGGCGTTGAGCTCGATCCGTCGGACCGCCGTCCGAAAGGCAGCAAACAGGCTGATGACGACAGCCGCATCCTCCGTGAGCTGCCGCCGCACTGGGGTATTTTCAGCGAGCGTGACAAGTAGAATTCGTCAGTTTTATCGGTAAAGGATGATGGTGCTAGCAGGCCGTCATCCTTTACTGTTGTCGCCTTAGAATCGGTTGTTTCTGGGAATCGCGTGCTTTCCTAGAGTTTGGCGGCCAGAATCGGCATACGCTCCTGCGCCGCCATGATTCGTGCGGCATCCCGCGGTGGCATGGCCAGCATCGTGGTGACATTGCCGCTCTCGTCGCGATGCGGGTTGCCCGTGACCGTCGCCTGACTCGCCAATATACAGGTTTGTCCATCCGATTGCGTTGGAGGTGTTGCCGTGCTCGGCGCTGTACCGACGTCGGTGTCCGGTTCTTCGACCTGCTCGGTCGGTGTCTGCCCGTTTGCCGGTTCTCCGGTTCCTGTTGTGCTTGCGTCAGACGCATTTGCCGGTTCCGTATCGGCTTCCGTCTGCCGGTTTGCGGCAGGGTTTTGATCTGGTGCATCCGGCAGGGATGCGCATCCGCCGCTGCCGACAAGCGACACCTTGTCGCCGGGAATCAAGGCCTTTGACGACCCGCTGATTTTGACGTCTATGGTGGTCAGTCCGTGTCCGATCACTGGCGAGGCCCGCGCCATGGGCCGGGAGATGACGCTGCCGTTTTCGATGTCCACTTGCGCCACGAGTCCTTTTACGTCGCCATCCGAGCTGAAAACGTTGGCCAATGCAGGGCTGTCGGCGATTTGTACGGTTTTGAGATCATCGGCGCGGATGGTCTGCCCGCGTTTGATGGCACGCGTGGCCGTGACGGCGGTTTTGGTGGCGACGCTGCTGGAAATAGACTGTAATGCAAAGAAAACGGCAAGCCCGACACACAGCGCCGCGAGTGCGGTACGTGTCTGCCGCATCGTGCGTCGTTGCCGAAGCGTCGGTTTCTTGATGTTTAAGCCTTGTTTGCTTCCATGGTTAAAAAGGTTCATGATTCCATGATGGACCAGAACGCAAAATTACCGAGGCAAAAACGGGTACTGTGGTCGAATGCTACGGCTTATCAACATTCGAGGCGTGTCGTGGTGGAGAAGCAAAACGAGTTATCCACATCGGAAATGCCGTTTTGCTGATTCCCGCACCGTGCGATGGATGATACAACGCTTGCGTCGTTGCGACTACAATTTCGCCAGGCTGCTTTGTTGCTGTGTCAACGCCCAAAATGCGTGAATATCAATGCAATAGTGCATCATTGCGCCATTTAAAAGTGCCAAAACCCATAAACCGATAATCCGTAAACGATAAAACATGAAAGCCGGCGCTCGCGTCAAGGCAAGTTCCGGCTTTCTTGGAATCTCTAAAGATCAAGCTGACAGCAGTCATTTCTTGGATGAAGACGACGAACCGCCCTTGTCGGTGCGGTAGAAGCCGTGCCCTTTGAACTCGATGGGCACCGCCGAGTAGACCTTGCGCACCTGTTCTTCGCCGCACTTGGGGCAGACCGTGATGGGATCGTCGGAGAATGACTGCTGTTCGGTGAAATCGTATCCACAATTCTTGCAACGATAGTGATAAGTAGGCAACGGTCCCTCCAGGAAAATAAACACTCAACAAGTCAACTGTTCATATCCTAGTCCCAGCCCTGACGCTCGTTCGTTTCCGGTGAAGTCTGCGTATTCGCTCAGAAGTGAGGACTGCATCAGAAGGTCAGCACGAAACCGTTGGCGCAAGAACCGGAAGAACCGTGATTATGCGTGCATTCGTTTCAGCCGTGCAGAGATAATCACGAAAATCAGGATGAAAGTGTGATTATCTCCGTAGATAACGCGTTGATGCGCAGATAATCACAGATTTGCGGTTCAAAGTGTGATTAACATCGTAACAAATGTCTGGATGCGCGGATAATCACAAAAAGCGGGTCGAAAGTGTGATTTTCAGCAGTACGAACGCCTTCATGCGCAGAGAATCACGTTTATGTCGGTTTGATTGTTTAGCGCGTGGCGACGGCCTGCTGAAAATGTCTGCAGCGGTTGTGTCGCGTTATAAGGCGATGACCCGCTTATCCGTCATCACCGCGTCGACCGGAATATCGTGGGGTTCGCAAGGTACGGCGCCATGGCGATCGATGAATTCGAAATCCCAGCAGACGCCGACTTTCAGCGCATCGGACCGGCAAAGCTTCAAAACCTGGTCGTACCAGCCGCCTCCGCGACCCAACCGAGTGCCGTCGAGGTCGATGGCGAAAGCCGGTATGAAGACGATGCTCGCGTCGGCGATGGCGTTCGGCTCGAGTACTTTGCCGTCCGGTTCCGCCGGTCTCAGCCCACCCGTTGCGGTGTGCGGCATCTCGCGCAGCCCGGATTCGCCGTAATATTCGCTCCAACCGATATCGCGCCCCTTGCCGAGCCGTGGAACCAGCACCCGCAGCCGACGCTCGGCCAGTTCGTCCAACAGCCCCAGCGTCGGCACTTCCGTCCACATCGAAACGTAAGCGGCAACAGTGTCTCCGGGCTCCAAACCCATGGTCTGGCCATCCGTGCCATCCAACAGCGATGCGCCAAGTTTTCCCAGTCGTTTGCCGGCTGCGGTCCGTTCGGCCCTGCTCGCTTGCCTTCGCCTGTTGATGGCCTCGCGTCGCATGTCGCGTTTCAGCGCATCGATGTTTTCGCATTTCTCGCCCATGCCTTCATACTACCTGTCCATTTTGCGTCGAAGATCGGCAATGCCCACGCAAGTACGGTGCAAATGGGTAATATAAACGTGTGTCTGTCTTTCGTTCGCTGTGCAACGCGCTTGCCCCCAATCCCAACGCCATCGTTATGCCGGCGCAGCTTGTGCCGCCGGAAGGTGCCATTCAGATCCGCTTGCGCCCGATGGTCGCGGAGGATGAGGCAGGCTGGAATGAGACCAGACAGCGCAATGCCGCATGGCTTGCTCCTTGGGATTCCAACGATCCGATGCACGGGCCGGCCTTGACGTTCAACACGTGGCTGCAACATCAACGCAGCGATGAGGCGGCGGGTAGTGGCGCGCTGTTCGTCATCGAGTACCAGATGGCGATCATCGGCCAGATTTCCGTGGGCGCCATCAGCTATGGATCGTCTCGTTGCGGCAATATCGGTTACTGGGTCGATCAGGGGCATGCCGGTCACGGCGTCGCGCCGTTGGCGGTGGCGATGCTTGCCGATTGGGCGATGTTCAGCCCCAACGGGCCTCGGCTCCATCGCCTGGAGATAACGATGCTGCCGGAAAACCAGCGTTCCCGCAGGGTGGCGGAGAAACTGCAGGCCCACCACGAAGGTATGCGCTTGAAAAGCATGTACATTCACCATCAGTGGCGTGACCACGATGTCTATAGCCTGTTGGCCGAGGACGCGCCGCACGGTTTTACGCAACGTTTGCTCGCATGAAACACGCGAATTACACGGATGTAAAAAGTCACTAACTCTCTCTATCCTTAAGATTATGGATTATGCGTGGGTGAGCGGTGTTGTTGTGCTGGTCATTCTCGCCATTCTGTTACTCGGCTGGCTTCCGCGGCGTACTGCGGATAGTATGAAAAAGGTGGTCGAGCATCGCGAGGACAAGTACTCGCCGTCGTTGCATCTGGTGGATGCCGAAAGCGGTACTCGTTTTAGTGATGAACGCCAGCCTTCGGCGAAAGGGATTGTCATGCAATCGGAGCGAAAAGATATTGTCGCAGGTCCTGCGGGAGCATCGGTTGCACGACCCACGAAGGCCACGAAGGAACGCGCCAGGGTCGCGCGCATACGCAGGCTTCGGCGCGAGGCGGCACGCAGACGTGCCATCATTTCCGCTGTGCTGCTTGCCGTTACGATTGTGGTTCTTGCCATTTCGTTCCCATTGAAGTTCAGCCCATTGTTCGCTTTGATTCCTGCGGTATTGCTCGCGCTGGTCGTGGCGTTGGGCGCGCGTACGGCCAATCATGCCAGGGCTTGGGAACGCGACCTTAAGGCGAAGCGTGCTGCTCGGGCCAAGGCCAATCAATCTCAGCATGACCGTTCCGCTGCTGCCAACAATCAAGCGGCCAAGGCCGGTGCGCAGGTCGCGGACAACAATTTCGCGGGCTCGGTTTCCAGTGACGAGCAGCCGACCGGCTTGATGGCCGAGCAGGAAATCCAGAAAGCCATGGCCCAGACCAAGGCCGAAAAGGAACGTATCGAAAGCCGCCGTTTAAAGGCGCGGGCCAAGACCGGTCAAAACGCCGCCAAGTCGTCAAAGCCTGAATCACGCGCGAGGAGCGAAAAAGCTGCCGAAGTCTCCAGGCACGTGGTTAAGGATGTGAAGGTCGCTAAGTCCGAGCGTGCGGCAAAGCGGCAGGAGGGCAAGGCCCGTGCCGCGGCTCAAGTCAAGTCGCAGCGCCAATCGCCGTCGGCTTCCGCGTCTGGTGCGAAAGCGAAGACAGGGGATGTCTCCGCGTCGGCGAAGAAGGCTCCCAAGGCATTCAAGCCCTCAAGTAAGCGTCGCCCCAATGCGGCTAAAGCCGCTCAGGGTTCCGGTTCTCTCGATTCCGCCACGAAGAATCGAACGGTCGAGGCGAGTGATGCCACCAACGAGTTGAAGCAGGTGCATCCGGCGCAGGCTCTGGATCTGGTTGACCTGGCCCCGAACCAGGATCTCATTTCGTTCTCGCTCGGTGCGCCGCGCAATGGCGTGGAAGTCAAAAGCGAGGAGCCACAGAGCCTTGAAATCAAGTCCACCCGTCAGGTCGCCAAGGCCAAGGTCGCGGCGAAAGACGAAGATGCCTCTTCCTCGGCAGCAAAGCGCACGGAGAAATCCGCGGATCGAAGCTCTGAGGCTAAGCAAGAGGATCCGGGCTCGTCGCTTTCGTCCAGTGCCGCTGTCGAGTCTGTTGTTGCTCAGGCGAAAGGTTCCGCAGGCAAGTTGATTTCGAAGAAGAACCGCAAGCGCGTTCGTGCCGCGGCCAAGCGTATGCGTGCCGCTGCCCAGCGCAACGGCAGGGCTGCGGAAGAGAAGACCAGCTATACGAGCGATCCCGAGAAGTTCCACGCCTCGGAAGTCTCGGCGGACACGGAAGCCCCGGCGCTGTCGTCGGATTCGCTGGGAACCGGGTTGGAGAAGATCCTTGAACGCAGGAACGTCTGAGCCCGGTTCAGTTTCGATAGTGAATTTGTTATCAGCGAAATTCGCAGGAATTCCGGCAGTGTTCGGCTTAAATGTGAAGGTTTCACTCTCAGCGTTAGCACTCGGGTTGGCAGAGTGCTAATTTTCGCGCTACGATAGACAGGTAAGCGCAAAGGGACGGTGCCGAAAGTGATCGTCAGCCTCTGAAAGCGGTGTCCTCGCGCGAGAAATAAAACTCTCACTTAAGAAAGAGGAGGTCCACAGTGTCGATCTCACTTACACCGTTGGAAGACAAGATTATTGTGAAGCAAGCCGAAGCGGAGACGCAGACGTCCTCCGGCCTGTATATTCCGGACAACGCCAAGGAGAAGCCGCAGCAGGGCGAAATCCTGGCCGTCGGCCCGGGTCGTCGCGACGACAACGGCAAGCGTATCCCGATGGATGTCAAGGTCGGGGACAAGATTCTCTATTCCAAGTACGGCGGCACCGAGGTGCATTACAACGGTGAGGATTACCTCATCGTCGGCGCCCGCGACGTGCTCGCAATCCTGAACTGATTGCGCTTTCGCGCAAGTTTTCTAAGAATGCGTTCCAGCCTCCAAACGGCTGGGGCGCATTTTGTATATCGTCTTAAAACCAGACGTACAATGTGCAATATCTTACGCCGCGGCTTACAATGCCGTTATGACTTTCAAACATCGTGCCATCGTTGATACCATTCCCGCATACAAGCAAGGCAAACCGGCCCCCGCGCTCGCGGGCCAGCGTTCCTTCAAGATTTCCAGCAACGAGAATCCTTACCCGCCGCTGCCCTGCGTCCAGAAGGCCATCGAAGACCAGGCGCTCGACCGTATCAACCGTTATCCGGACATGTCCGGCTGGCAGGTCGTCAGCAGGCTCGCCAAGGATTACGAGGTCGATCCTGCCGAAATCGTGCTCGGCTGCGGTTCCACCGAAGTCATCACCCAGCTGGTCGACCTGCTCGCGGGCCCCGGCGATGAGGTGATCTATCCGTGGCGCAGCTTCGAGGCGTATCCCATCATCGTCGCTGGCGCGGGAGCCACGAGCGTGCAGATTGCCAACCGCCCGGACGGCGGGCACGACATCGACGCCATGATCGCCGCGATCAATAGCAGGACCCGCCTGATCATCGTCAACAACCCGAACAACCCGACCTCGACGTCGGTCTCCAACGCCGACGCGCGCCGTCTGATGAAGGCGGTCCCCAGCGACGTCATTGTGCTCTTCGACGAAGCCTATATCCACTTCAATACGGCCGCCGACACCAGCGTGGCCATGGACCTTTATCGCGAATACCCGAATATCGTCGTGGCGCACACCTTCTCCAAGGCCTACGGTCTGGCCGGCTTGCGTATCGGCTACGGCATCGCCAGGGCCGACGTGGCTGCCGGCATGCGCAAGATGTCGATTCCCTTCGGCGTTACGCAGACTGCCCAGGTCGCGGCCGTCGCTTCCCTTGATGCCAAGGATGAACTGATGAAGCGCGTGCAGGCGCTGATCGGCGAACGCGGCCGCATCGTTAAGGCGCTACGCGCTCAGGGCTGGGACTTCCCGGAGCCGTATGCGAACTTCTTCTGGCTGCCGTTGGGGGAGCAGACCGCCGAAGCCGAGTCCCGCTTCAAGGCTGCGGGCCTGTCCACGCGTGTTTTCGACGGCGAGGGCATCCGCATTTCCATCGGCGAGACCGAGGCCAATGACAAGGTCATCGAAGTCTGCCAGTCGCTGAAGGACGACGGTATCGCCTGAACGTGATGGATGGCTGGCTGCGCCGTTGCATTGGAGACGCAACTGTTGGTTTCAGCGTCACGTCTGCAAGGTTTGGTGAGGTTTGGTTGCGTTGGTGACGCAGACGCCGGTTCTGGCGTCACGTATGCAAGATGCCGTTGGATTGGTGACGCTAAAAAAGACCGTTTTCGCCGGAAATGCAACGTTTTTTCGGTGCGATGGCGTTGTTTTCGACACACTAGGCGTGTCGCGGGCTTGCATAGGTCTCCGGTTCATGGCATTATAGTCAAGTTGCCTGCTTCAAGGCTTTCAAAGTTACGAAGCAAGTAATGGCGGATTTCCCAAGCGGTCAAAGGGAGCTGACTGTAAATCAGCCGCTGATAGCTTCAGTGGTTCGAATCCACTATCCGCCACGCCTCGATAGCTCAGTGGTAGAGCACTTCCTTGGTAAGGAAGAGGTCGTGAGTCCGATTCTCACCCGAGGCTCTCTGGCGGGATAGCTCAGCTGGCTAGAGCGTACGACTCATAATCGTAAGGTCAAGAGTTCGAGTCTCTTTCCCGCTACAAACTACCGACAGAAGTCGGTAAGAAACAACACGCAGAAGGTGAACCAATGGCAAGCAAAAGCGCCGCAGTCCGTCCGGGCATCACGCTGGCATGCACGGTGTGCAAGGAGCGTAACTACATTACGACCAAGAACCGTCGCAATACTCCCGATCGTCTCGAGCTGAAGAAGTTCTGCCCTCGTTGCGGCAAGGAAACTGTGCATCGCGAGACTCGTTGAGTTTTAGCGGTTTTGAAGCCTGACTTCGGTCGGGCTTTTTTCATATTCGAGGACAAAAATACCGGCGGTAGACACGAGAAAAAATGGATGACCACGTCATGATTACGCAGAAGGATTCGCGACAGACAGCAGCAACAATGTCACCAGCACCGACGCTGGCGCAACTGACCACCATCGGCGTGGGCGGAGCAGTCGATCGGTTCGTCGAACCCGAAAGCGAAGAGGCGTTCATCGCCGCTGTGCGCGATGCCGATGCAGCAGGGTTGCCGCTCCTGGTCATCGGCGGCGGCTCGAACCTGCTGGTTGCGGACGCACCGTTCCATGGCGTCGTGGTGCGCGATGCGCGACGCGGGATTTCGGTAGTGGACGATCAAGCCGAAGCCGATGGAGGCTCCGTCGTGATCACGGCGCAGGCCGGGGCGAGCTGGGATGATTTTGTTGCTTTCTGCGTCGCTTCGGGCTTTTCCGGAGTGGAAGGCCTGTCGGGCGTGCCGGGAACCGTCGGGGCTTCGGTGGTGCAGAATATCGGCGCGTATGGCCAGGAAGTCGCCTCGGTAGTGACTTCGGTTCGAGTTTTCGACCGTAAGAACGGCAGCGTTTGCCGGCTTGAACGTGAAGACATGCGTTTCGGCTACCGTAATTCCGCCTTGAAATCCAGTATGTATAGCGCTCCGGCGACCCCTGCCGGCAACTATTTCCCGACACCTCGCTACGTGGTGCTTTCCGTGACGTTCGCGCTGCGGCGAAGCGAGAGCGACGAAGTGGCATTCGGTCAGCTGGCCAAGGCGCTCGGCGTCGAGGTGGGGGAGCGAAAGCCCATTGCTGCGATTCGTGCGGCCGTGCTGAGCGTCCGTGCTGCCAAAGGCATGTTGGAGGATCCGAGCAGATACGCCTTGCCCTCGATGCGCGGTTGCAGGGATGAGCACAACGTGGCTGCGGCCACGCTTCAAGACCAGCCTGATTTCAATCGTCACAGCTGCGGCAGCTTCTTCATGAACCCGATACTTGAACCAGCGCAGGCGGTTCATCTACCCGCCGATGCTCCGCGCTTTGATGCGATTCTGCCTGATGGACAACCCGGCGTCAAAACCTCCGCCGCATGGCTGATCGACCATGCCGGTTTCCACAAGGGATTCAAGGTGAGCCCCGACGCCAAGGCCGGCCTTTCGACGCTGCACACGCTGGCGCTGACCAATCGGGGAGGGGCCGGCGCGAAGGATATCGCCGAGCTCGCGCGCACGATTCGGGATGGTGTCGAGGCGGCGTATGGCATCCGTCTGGTGCCGGAACCTGTCGTGGTGGGCATGGATCTGCGGTGAGTGCGTCGCCAATAAAATGTTCACGATACGGATGGAATGACCATATCGTGATTTCTTGCTCTTATGCTTTCCGTTGATGCTATTGCACCGCTGCGTGCAAGAGGGGGAAGAGAATGAATCTGTTCAGAACAAAATCCGTGGAGCAGACGCTTGCCGAAACCGCCACCGGCGACCGCAAGCTGGTCCGCAACTTGGGTGCTTGGGATCTTGCCGTCATGGGCGTGGCCGTCGCCGTCGGCGCGGGCATCTTCTCCGTGGGCGCGCAGGCCATCGCCTATCACGCTGGCCCGGCCGCCATCATCAGCTTCCTGATCGCCGGCATCATCTGCGCTGCGGCGGTGATGTGCTACGCGGAGTTCGCTTCGATGATCCCCGCGGCCGGTTCCGCCTATACCTTCACCTACACCACGGTCGGTGAGCTGATGGCTTGGGTCATCGGCTGGGATCTCATCCTCGAAATGTTGATGGCAAGCTCGGTCATCGCGAAGTACTGGAGTGTCTACCTCAACGATTTCCTGCATCTGATGGGCGTCAATTCCAGCACTGAACTTCATTTCGGCGGATTCACGTTTGATTGGGCGCCGCTGATCGTCGTCGCGTTCTTCACGGTCTTGCTGGTACTGGGCACGAAGATCGGCGCGCGTGTGGACGGCGCGTTCACGATTCTGAAGATTGGCATTGTCGTCTTCGTGGTGGTCGTGGGCTTCTTCTATGTGAAGGCCTCCAACTACACGCCGTTCATCCCGCCGTCCCAGCCCGCAAGTTCGGTTCCCGGCGCGGCCTCGCAGGGCATCATGACCCAGCCGCTCTTCCAGTGGGTCATCGGCCAGCAGCCGACCATCTACGGCGTCTCCGGCATCATTTCAGGCGCGGCTCTCGTCTTCTTCGCCTTCATCGGCTTCGACGCGGTCGCCACCGTCAGTGAGGAGACCAAGAACCCGGCCCGCAACGTCCCGCTCGGCCTGGGGATCGGCATGCTGCTGGTCATCGTCATGTATGTGCTCGTTTCGATTGTGACGGCCGGTATGGTCTCCTACAAGGACTTGGCAAAGGCCAAGGACCCGTCGCTGGCCACCGGCTTCGAGCTGGTCGGTGCGACCTGGGCCGCCAAGATCATCTCGTTTGCCATCGTGCTGGGCCTGACCACCGTGGTCATGGTCATGCTGCTCTCCCTGACCCGCGTGGTCTTCGCGATGAGCCGTGACGGCCTGTTGCCGCGCAGCTTCTCCAAGGTCGGCAAGCACGGCACGCCCGCCAAGCTGCAGGTCGTCGCCAGCGTCGTCGTGGCTCTTGTGGCCGCCTGCTCCGATATCGGCGTGCTCTCCGACATGATCAACATCGGCACGCTTTCGGCCTTCACCCTGGTCGCCATCTCCGTGCCGATCATGCGCAAGAAGCGCCCCGACCTGCACCGCTCGTTCAAGATTCCCGGCAACCCATGGCTGCCCATCCTGATCGCCATCGCCAACCTCTGGCTGATGGTGAACCTGTCGGTCTTGACCTGGATTCGTTTCGTGGTCTGGCTTCTGGTCGGTTTCTGCATCTATTTCGGCTATTCGTACCGTCATTCGCGCTTGGGCACCGGCGAGCTGGACGCCGACGTCAAGAAGATCATGGACGAAAAAGCGGCTGCCAAGGACCGTGCAAAGTAACACCGTGGTGATGACCCTCGTTTATCCTGTTGAGGGTAGACGGAGCGATTCGTCGATCGGGTCAAAGATCGGCTAAAAAGGAGACATACCGAAATGGAGCTGTTCAGGACGAAGTCGGTGGAACAGGCGCTCGCGGAGACCGCCACCGGTGATCGTAAGCTGGTCCGCAGCCTTGGCGCTTGGGATCTGGCGATTATGGGGGTGGCGGTCGCCGTCGGTGCCGGTATCTTCTCCATCGGTGCGCAGGCATCTGCCTATCACGCGGGTCCGGCCGCGATTCTGAGCTTCCTGATTGCCGGCGTGATCTGTGGGGCCGCAGTGATGTGCTACGCGGAGTTCGCCTCGATGATTCCTGCAGCGGGTTCGGCCTATACGTTCACCTATACGACGGTCGGTGAGATTGTCGCGTGGATCATCGGCTGGGATCTCATCCTCGAGATGCTGTTTGCCGGCTCTGTGGTCGCCAAATATTGGAGCGTCTATCTCAACGATTTTCTGCGTCTTATGGGTTTCCACACCAGTACGGAGCTGCATTTCGGCGGTTTTACGTTTGATTGGGCGCCGCTGATCGTCATCACGTTCTTTACGGTGTTGCTGGTACTCGGCACCAAGATCGGCGCGCGCGTGGATGGCGCGTTCACGATTCTGAAGATCGGCATCGTCGTTTTCGTGGTGGTCGTCGGTTTCTTCTATGTCAAGGCATCGAATTTCACCCCGTTTATCCCGCCGAGCGAACCTGCCAGCAAAGTGCTCGGGCCCTCGTCGGGCGGGGTGATGACCCAGCCGCTTTTCCAGTGGCTCACCCGCCAGCAGCCCACTGTCTACGGTATTTCCGGCATCGTTTCCGGTGCGGCATTGGTGTTCTTCTCCTTCCTCGGTTTTGACGTGGTGGCCACCGCGAGCGAGGAGGCCAAGGACCCGAAGCGCAACGTGCCTCTGGGCATCGGCATGGGTATGGTGATGGTCGTCATCATGTACATGCTCGTCGCCATCGTCACCACCGGCATGGTCTCCTACAAGGATTTGGCGAAGGCCAAGGATCCGTCGCTGGCCACCGGCTTCGAGCTGGCGGGCGCGACCTGGGCGGCCAAGATCATCTCCTTCGCCATCGTCATCGGGCTTACGACGGTGGTCATGGTGTTGCTGCTCGGCCTGACCCGCGTCATCTTCGCGATGAGCCGTGACGGTCTGCTGCCGCGCGGGCTTTCCAAGGTCGGCAAGCACGGTACTCCGGCCAGACTGCAGATCGCCGTCGGCGTGCTCTTCGCCATCGTCGCTTCTTCTTTCGATGTCTCCATTTTGGCGGATATGGTCAATATCGGCACGCTTTCGGCGTTCACGCTGGTCGCGATTTCCATCCCGATCATGCGCAAGAAGCGCCCCGACCTGCCGCGCGCCTTCAAAATCCCCGGTAATCCCTGGGTGCCGATCTTGATCGCCGTGGCCAACCTGTGGCTGATGATCAATCTGTCGGTGTTGACGTGGCTTCGTTTCCTGGTCTGGCTGCTGATCGGCTTCTGCATCTATTTCGGCTACTCTTATCGTCATTCGCTGCTGGGCCGTGGCAAGCTCGACGAAGCCGTGAAAGAGGCCGAGGAGGCCAAGACCGAGGCAGGCATCGTCGAGACGGATACCGAGACCCGCCGCGCCTAGCGGACCGTATTTTTCGGTGTCGTGAGATGTTGGGGCAGGTCTGGCCTGAATCCGTCGCTTGCCGTACCTGCGTTGCCGATGTGTTCTGGGGGTGCAGCATTGCATTGAAGTGGAATGGC
Organism: Bifidobacterium sp. ESL0764; assembly: GCF_029395515.1. Lineage (NCBI taxonomy): Bacteria > Bacillati > Actinomycetota > Actinomycetes > Bifidobacteriales > Bifidobacteriaceae > Bifidobacterium > Bifidobacterium sp. ESL0764. The sequence continues at coordinate 1,798,914 of NZ_CP113919.1, read as the reverse complement.
CCTGGCTATTGTTGCCGGTAATGGTCTTGGTATATTTCTGTGGCAGCGATGAGCAGAAAGTTTGGTCTTCGCGTAGGGCTGTGCCGTCGTTGCGTCCACGTAATCTTAAGAAAGTTTAGGTTGTAAGGAGGCCTCCTCGATGGCTTATGTGATTGCTCAGCCCTGCATCGATGTCAAGGACAAGGCGTGTGTGGATGAATGCCCGGTGGACTGCATCTACGAGGGCGACCGTACGCTCTACATCAATCCCAACGAATGCGTGGACTGCGGCGCCTGCGAGCCCGTGTGCCCGACCGAGGCCATCTTCTACGAGGACGACGTGCCCGAAGAGTGGTCGTGGTACAAGGACGCGGCCGTCACCTACTTCAACGATCTTGGTGATTTGGGCGGCGCGCAGGCGGCCGGCCCGTCGGGCAAGGACGAAGCACGTATTGCCGCGCTTCCCCCGCAGAACCAGGACTGATTTTTTCTTTTCAGACCGTCGAACTTCGCTTTTTGCTATGGAGTTCGACGGTTTTAGTGTACCTATATTGACAGCTCCGCATCTTTTCTGTACTCCGGTCTACTGAGCCCTGTTCTCGCCTAGAGGTTTAACGATTGGTGATTCGGATATGGTTCTGGCTGATTCCAGCGTGCATTTCTAGAAGATCTGAGTGCTGTTCATCCAATATGGGGGAATTCTGATTTCCTGTTTTCCGATTCCAAAAATGTGTTAAGACCGCTTCTGGAAACGTTTCGTTTTGAGTTATAGGCCAAAAAGTTGGTTTAGCGTCGATATTTTGGGTCTATAACCCCAAACCACGGATGTTGGTATGCTGCCATTCTGATTGCCGGTAAAGTGGGATAGCTCTTTTTAAGTGGTCTCACGAGTGTTCTGTGTACCGTTTCGTCTGTCCCGACCTGTTCCTCATAGCCCAGGAACCGGCCCGATGGCACTCCGACTTTTCGGAAACGGGGAAAGAGCGGCATGAAACGTTACTCCCACAAGGTTAAACTACGGTCATAACCAACTCTTTTTGGCCTATAACCCTTCGTTTTTATTTTTATGTAGTTTCGTTGTTGTGTCGGTCATGATACTCAATCAGTCGTTTGTCAGCTGTTGAAAGATGCAGAAGTATTGGTTTTCCATGTGATATTTTGCATGTCGTTTGGCGTCGCTGCCGGTATTATCGCAAGTAGACTTTTCTTACGAATACAGCGACGCGAAAGGCGACGGCAATGGGTTTTTACAGGTTTGATTCTCCCTACGACTGGAATCGTGTCACGCCGTACAAGAAGATTGCGGCGCAGGCCGGCGGCGGCATGATCGATTTCTCCGTCGGCTCTCCTGTCGACCCCGTGCCAGCGAGCGTGCAGCAGGCGCTCGCCGATGGTGCTGATGCGCCCAACGCCCACGGTTATCCGACCGTTGCGGGGACTGAGACCTTGCGCAAGTCTGTTTCGGAGTGGTTCCGGGCGAACCGCGGTGTCGATTTCGCGGCGATCGACGCTGATTTCGTGCCCACCGTCGGCTCCAAGGAAGCCGTCGCGCTCATGGCCTCGCTGCTGCATTTCGGGCCAGGCGACGTCATCGTGCAGCCCGCCGTTTCCTATCCGACCTACGATATCGGCACCCAGCTGGCCGGTGCCAAGACCTACAAAGCCGCCGACATCGCCGATGTGGACTCGTGGTGTTCCATCCCCGGCGTCAAGGCCGTCTGGGTCAACTCGCCTTGCAACCCCACGGGCGAGGTGCTATCGGCCGAGGAATTGCACGGTATCGTCAAGGCCGCCCGCGAGATCGGCGCCGTGGTGCTTTCCGACGAATGCTATGGCCTGCTCACTTGGGCGGGCGATGAGAATGGTGGCGACGATTCTCGGACGATCGGTACCCAGAACATTGGCCAGCCCAACGGCCATGCGGATGCGGGCAAGGGAAACACCGCTGCTGTGGCCTCTGCCGGAATCCAGCCAGTTGCGGATATGGCTGTTGCGGCGGAACCGGCTGATTCGCGAACGGCTTGTGATACATGCCGGAGGAGCCAAGACCGTGCCACTGCCGTGCCCCAATCGTCTGATACGCAGGTGCCATCTGATGCAAGTGGGCGGGTTGGAACCGTGGCATCGGCAGAGCCCGCGCCTGCGCCCTGCATGCTGCAGCCGGATGTCTGCGACGGCAGTGCAAGGGGCATCCTCGTGCTCTACTCGCTGAGCAAGCAGTCCAACATGGCCGGCTACCGTACCGCGCTCATCGCCGGCGACCCCGAGCTTGTCCGTCCGATGACCGTCTACCGCAAGCAGATCGGCGAGATCATCCCTGGCCCGATCCAGGCTGCGATGGCTGCCGCGCTGCACGATACTGATGCGGTCCGCGCCCAGCATGCCCGCTATTCCAAGCGCCTGCGCCAGCTGGTCGGCGGACTGCGTGCCGCGGGCTACGACGCGCGCATGCCCCAGGGCGCGCTCTACGTCTGGACGCGCGCGAGGTCCGGCGACTGCTGGCAGGACATGGACGATTTGGCGCGTCTGGGCATCATCGCCAGCCCCGGCGAGTTCTACGGCGACCCAACGCACCTGCGCTTCTCCGCCACCGCCCCCGACGCCGCCATCGTCGAAGCAGTAGCTCGCCTGAGCCGCTGAGCGACTATCTTCGAAGCCGGTTCGCTCGTTCCTGTCGGTCGGTCTGTTCCTAAGTTGCGATGAAAATCAGCGTTTTGCCTTCCGAATCTTGATTTTCATCGCATGTTCGATTGAACATGCGAGCATAATCAGCGTTTACGCTTTGATTTGTTGATTTTCATCGCAACTTCATTATTGGTGGCCGGATAATCGCATACGTGATATTCCTGCTGTGGTCAGTTTCTTTACCAATGGGACGCGCTGCAAAGCTTCTTTAAAATCGATTCTGACAATTTGCCGGATAGGAGTTTTGGCGAGCAAGAGGTTCTCCCTCTCCTTCTCCGCATGAACGACTTGGCGAATGGTGTGTTGGCCTGTCATCGTCGGGTTCGTGTATTTGTCTATGCCGTCGAATTCAATCGCCACCAATCCATTGCCTGGCGGGTGATATAGCATGTCCACTCGGTATGTTCGTATTTTGCCGTCGGTACCGGGGATTCGAAACTCGTGTTGAAGTTGAGGTTTGCCGAATCCTTCTTCGATCATGATGCCTCGGCATAGTGATTCTCCTCCATTCTCGCTTAAGGAATCGGCGTATCGGAGTAATCGTGTGACTTTGCTACTTGCCTGATGCGATCGCTCACCGATACGTCGTATGTCATCGGCGTCGACCAGATGCTTTCTCAGTGCCGAATCAAACATCGGCAATACCTCATGGAATTGATATCGTGCAGCACAGTCGCAAAGTGCTTCTGACACAGAAGTTATGGATAGATTGGATTTCCGGGATTGTAAAAGATCTTGCTTATGGATGTACTGGATACCTTTTGGTGAAAACGCACCAGAGGATTTATCGGTGGCAACGAAAACTTTGTCGTCGTCGTGCAGCCAGTAAGGATGTTCCACTTCGCACGCGCTGATGACGCTTATGCCGGCAAAGATCCACTCCGGATGCCAGTTGTGCAGCCCTCTGATTGTCCAAAGATAGCGTTCATTGGGATCAAGGCTTTGCCAAATGACAGTTCTGGCATAAAGGCCGTGCCGCACTCGGGTCACTTCGCCGGATTTGGCCAGTTTGCTGAGCGTCTGCTGTTCACAGTGGTTCGTCGTGTGAAGGCAGCGGCGTTGTGACTCTGCTTTGCTTAGGCTGGTCTGCAGTCGTGGATTGATTTTCATACTGTTACGATACGATGTCTTATAGGGGTGATGTCAACTGTATCGAGGTCATGTGGTCGGATGATAGCCTCTTTCGCCATTGCCCGAGCGTTTTGTGGACAAAGTATGGCATATGCTTGCTGAATGTGCCTAACCCTGTGGATAAAGGGTTTGGATTTTTTTATCACGGCAAGAGGCTGCGAACCTGCGATGAAAATCAGCATTATGGTTCAGGAATCTTGATTTTGCTCGCATGTTCAGTTGAACTTGCGATGAAAATCAGGGAAAGACCTATAAAATCTTGATTTTCATCGTACCGGCTTCAACGTGTCTACTATTCTGTTGAATATGCACAAGTACTATGGGCTGCGTAATGTCGATTTGTTGACTGACGATCATCCAGAGCGGCTGCATGCCGCAGACAACGCATCCGTCGGGCCCCGCAGGATGAATCCGTTGCTGCGGGGCATCGTGTTCCTCGCCATATTTTTCGTGGCCATGGTGGTTATCGCCATGGTGCTGATGGGATCATATGCCGCCGTCACTGGTGCCGGCATAGGCGCATTGTCGCAGCAGGACGTGCATTCACCGGTGACGTTGCTGGAGATGCTGAGCGAGATGATCGCGGCTATCGTGGGGTATGTGATCGTTGTCCGTTTCATGGAGCGTCGTCGCCATCCGCTTGAGTTGCGCGCTTCACGTTGGCCCGGCCTGTTTGTTGGGTTTGCCATCGGTCTCGCGGCAATCGGTATATGCATTGCCGTCCTTCTCATCACTGGCAATTACCGCGTGATCGGCTTCAATACCCACTACAATCCGTGGATTGACATTCTGGCTATGGGTGTGTGCGCCGGCGTCGCAGAAGAGATCGTCATGCGCGGCATGTTGCTGCGTCTGGTTGAGGAATGGCTTGGCTCGTGGGGAGCTGTAGTCGTCTCCGCTCTGGTGTTCGGGCTGCTGCATGTGACCAATCAGGACGGCACGGTGTGGGGCGGCGTCGCCATCGCCATTGAAGACGGTATACTGGCCGCGGCGCTCTACTTCGTCACGCGTTCGCTCTGGGTGTGCATCGGCGAGCACATCATGTGGAATATCGCTGAAGGGCCGATTTTCGGTTCGATCGTCTCCGGCAACGGCAAACAGGATTCGTGGCTGGTACCACAATGGTCCGGCTCGGGCATCATGACCGGCGGCAAGTTCGGCCTCGAAGCCAGCATCGTCCCGGTGGTTCTCATGGGCGTCGCGGGAATCGCGCTACTGGTCTATGCCCGGCGCAAGGGACTGTTGGTGAGGTCATCCTGGACGCGTAGGCAGATGGTCGCGTGCTGAAGATGCGATGAAAATCAGCGTTTTGCTCCTCAAATCTTGATTTTCATCGCAGGTTCGATTGAGCATGCGAGCATAATCAGCGTTTACGCTTTGATTCGTTGATTTTCATCGCATCCTCAGGCGAACTGGGCTAGTGGCTGGGGTCTGGGCACAGTACAAGGGCAAGCTGCGCGGGCCTGCATTACAGCTCGGGTTTGCTGCTGTTGGCGATCTGCTTGGCCTTCCATTCGCCATGTTCGAGACCGAGGCTGGCCGCGCCGGTTCCATAGCGCTCGCGGACGGCGTCGAGTACGGTTTCGGCGCTGCGGATGCGTTCGTTGCGATTGTCTCGGTTTATAGCTGGTTTTTGAGCATGATGCGTGTCTTTCTTGTCGCAAAGATCGGCGCTTGGCGTATCTGAAGGATTATCGAACGCATGACGCATATTGTCGGTTTTCATGGATTCACCGGTATGGTTGTCACACTGGTTGTCCCGCTGATTATCACGCTGTGAGGTGGGCTCGGCGTGTGCGTTTTCATTCGCGCCATTGGTGTTGCCGTGTGCCGACGTGATACGGTCGTGGCCGTTGCCGTCTTCGCTGCCAGGTTCGACTCCGTCTGCCCGATTGTCATCTAGTATGTCATCGAAGCTCAGCTGCACCGGGGTGGTGTCTTTGGCGCTCAACGAGCTGGCGCTCACCCCGGCCAGGCGGATTTCGCGGGGTAGGGGAGTATCGTCGGGTGCGTCGGCCGGCATCTTGAGCATGGCTTTGAGCAGTGCCACGGCCTCGGGGTACATGGTGGCGGCGGTGTCGATGGGCCGTTCGAGCGTATGCGCTTTGGTCGAGTAACTCATGTCGGCGAACCGCAGTTTCACGGTCACCGTCCGCGCGACAAGCCCTTTGGAACGCAATGCGTGCGTCACTTCGTTGCTGCAATGGTGCAGCAGTTCCCGCACCTTTGAGGCGTCGCGCGTGTCCTGTTCAAACGTGATTTCCGCACCGATGGATTTTTCCGGCGCGTGCGTGACGATGGGCCGCTCGTCCTGCCCGCGGGCGGCAAGATAGAGGTTGTGTGCAGTGATCTTCGACCGTGTCGCCTGGAGCATTGCCGTTTCGTCCATTTTGGCAAGGTCGGCGACGGTTTTGACTCCCCATTCGTTGAGCCGTTTCTCCAGCGACGGCCCGATGCCGGGAATGCCGCGCAAAGGCATCATCTGCACGAACTCGGCGTGCCGTGCCTTCGGAATCAGCAGCATCCCGTCCGGTTTGGCGTTGGTCGAGGCCATTTTCGCGACCAGTTTGTTGGCCGCGATACCCACTGAACATGTAATATGGAATCGCGCCGCGACCTGCGCCCGGATCCACGCTCCGATGATGCTGGGCGACTTCCAGCGCAGCAGCGCGCTTGAAACGTCCATATAGCCTTCGTCCACCGAGACCTGTTCGATCTGGTCGGTGACCTGCCGGAAGACTTCGTCGAAGATGCGTTTCGACATCATGCGGTAATACGTCATATCGACGCGCACGTACGCACCGCCCGGGCAAAGTTGCTTTGCCCGTACCATCGGCATCGCCGAATTCACCCCGTATTTGCGCGCCTCGTAATTTGCCGCTGAGACCACGCTTCGCGGCCCTGGCCATCCGATGATTACTGGACGCCCGCGCAGTTCCGGATGTCGCGCGATTTCCAGCGAGGCGTAAAAGGCGTCCATGTCGATATGCAGCACCGTGCAGCCACTCTCGTCGTGGCCCCAGTCGCGTTTCGCGGCGGCGTTCCTTGGTGCTGTACTCATGTCTCCATTCTAATTGCGGACGGTCACGGTTCTCTCCGGCCGTGAAATTCGGCGTGTGGCGAATGAAATCGCATTGTCTTTGATCTGGAGAGTCGCAGGATTGCGGAGAATCGGCATTGTCGTCGCTCGGTTTGTCGTTGATAGGTGTTGCTGTTGGTTGGTATCGCCGTTGAGCTTAAGGGATGTCGGCATTGCGTCAATAAAACTGGCGCCGATTGAGTGTGCTTTCGTGATTTTCAGCTCAAAGTCCGGAAGAGCGTCGTGTGCTTCGCAAGAATATCCACGCACTGTTGATCGCTCGTATTCGCCGTCGTTTCAACCTGCAAAAACTCCCTTCAACTATTGGGCAACGAGGTGTAGTTTAGATAATTATGCCTTCGTCTTCATCGTCTCCCCGCAACCGGCTCGAACAACCATCAGATCAACAATCGCGTTCGCCACGCGCCAAGGCACCGGCCTCCCGTCTGGACGCCGTGTTCAACCGCATTCCGGTGGTGCTCATCATCATGGGCGAGGGCCTGATGATCTATCTGGCGACATCGGTCGCGAAGCTGGCGTTCACCCAGCTCGACCCGCTGCTCGCGGCTTGGTACCGCGTGGGTTTCGTGGCGATTCTGATGCTGGCCTGGCGTCGTCCGTTCGCTAAGGCGAAACGTGCCGGCCTGCCGCATGGTTCCCGCGACTGGTGGATCGTCGCGCTCGCGGGCATTTCCGTGATGCTGATGAACACCCTGTTTTACCTCGGCATGAGCAACATGGACATGGGCATCGCCGTCTCCATCGAGTTCGTCGGCCCGCTCGGCGTCGCCGTCATCACCGGCCACAGCTGGCGCGAGCGTGTCGGCATCGTACTCGCGGCGTGCGGTGTGGTGCTGCTGGCCGGCGTCTCGTTCTCGAATCCCGCCAAATACCCGCATTTTCTGATTGGTCTCATCGCCATCCTTATCGACGGTGCGATGTGGGGCTGCTATATCGTCTTCGGCCGCATGGTGGCCCGGCGCGCGAATCCGCTCGATTCCCTGAGCGTCAGTATGCTGATCGGCTGGCTGGTGCAGTCGGTTTTCCTTGCGGTTCCGGCTCTCAAAGGCGTCGCCAGCCCCAAGCCGAGCGCGACTTGGGCCCGCGGGCAATTCGGAGCGTTGAAACTGCTTGGCGTGATGCTGGTGGTTTCGGTTTTCGCCTCGTTCCTGCCCTATATCATCGACCAGATCATCATGCGTCGCGTCAGTTCCGCCCGCTATTCCGTCATCCAGGCCATCAATCCCGTCATGGCGCTGCTGGTCGGCCTGATTATCGGCGAAATCCCGACGTGGGGCGATCTCGCCGGGGTCGCGTTGGTCATTGTCGCTGTCGTCATCACATTCTCCGGCCATCGCAGCCCTGACCCGGAAACGATGTAGAAAGCAGGAATGCGCCACCGTATCCGTTTCGGCCATGCTGCCGATGGTGTTTGTTGTTCTCTCGAGCTGAAGGCCGTGTTGCATACAAGCGACGAAGACACGGGTGGGATTCCGAGTGGCGTGCGTCGCCGGATGCTGTTATAGTAATGAAACGTTGCGCTCGCGAATGCGTACGCAGCTCGGAGCTGTGCCTGAGTGGCCGATAGGGGCACCCTGCTAAGGTGTTAACTGCGCAAGCGGTTCGAGAGTTCGAATCTCTCCGGCTCCGCTTTAGAGGTATAAATAAAGACTGATCGGGAGTAGGCTTGAGTCTACTCCCGACTTGCGTTTCGGGGTATCTGGCAACGTTGCCGATTTCACTGCAAATCAAGTCAAATCGTCTCTTCCAAAAATAACGAAGGATTGAACTCAAAACGAACCTGTAGGTTAGGGGTATCAACCGAAATATTGGGTTATAGGTCGAAATATTTCGGCCATGGTTCTTATCTACAGGTTCACCGACCGATTATTACGAAAGCGATGCGATGGTGATGAGGCAATCAAGAAAAACAATCCCGTTGGACAATCCCGGTATGCCGGATTTTGCGGATTTGCCACAATTGCTCACCTTGAAAGAAGCTTGCGAAGTACTGAGATGCTCGCGTTCGAGTGTGTACCGTCTTATCAATGGCGGTGAAATTCTTGCGTTTCGTCCTTCAAAGCGGAAAGTGCTGATTTCGGCGAATTCGATCAAATGTCTGTTTGCCCATCCGTTCAATAAATGGTGAGTGACAGGCAAGTAATTGAGATAGGACTGGCGGGACTGACTTTGGTCGCCGGCAGTATGGTTTGTCGGATTTATGTTAACCGCGTTCCCATTCTTCTTTGGTGATCACCCGCAAAATCGCATCGTAGTGCCGGTCGATAAGTGGGAAGTAATCGTTGTCCTTGCGGCATACCGCGCGCATGCCGCAGTGCTCCATCACCTTACCGGAAGCGGGGTTTTCGGCGTAGTGTCCGCCCCAGACGGCGTTGCAGCCGAGGTCGACGAACGCGTGTCGGAGCATCGCCCGTAGTGCTTCGGTCATCAGACCTTGCCCCCAGAACGGACGACCGACCCAGTAGCCAAGCACCCGGTCGCCGTCGTAATGGGCCAGCGCGCGTTCCAGCGGTGCCGGGTCGACGCCTTCGAACAGGGCATGCGCGTCGATGGCTTCGCGCACGAATTCGCCGGCATGGTCGCCCGGCTCGGCCTTCTTGAGCTCGATGGCACCGATCGGGCTGTCGTCGCCAGGCTTGGCATCCGCAGCTTTGTCGATAACCTGATCGGTCGTGATATCGGTATCTAGATTGCCGTGGCGATTGCGATGTTCTTCGTTGTCGGCATCACTTGTCGAGCGCTTTCCGGCTTTGTCGGCAATGCCGTTGTCGGTTTGTTGCGCGCCGTCTGCTGTGCCATTCCCGTCGCCCCGCAATGTGATGGCATAGTTCTCGTCGCCGGTGAAGACGTTGTCGAGAGTATTCATGCTCTCGGCGACGCTGCGATGCGGCATCCACCCGCAGCGAATCCCGATTTCCGGGTCGGAGGCATAGCGGAACAGCGATTCGGCCTCGTGTTTCTTGCCGTGTTTCCAAGGCCGCAGAATGAGTCGTTCGGTAGTGATTTGCATAACACCAATATAATGTCGGTCGCCGCAATGATTGCCGTTGTGTTCAATGTGTGGTCGAGCTGTATGGGGAGCGCAGGAACGTCCTTGTCCCTTGCTCCTTAACCGGCAGTCTAGCAGAGAAAAAGACGTCGCCAGATTCAAATTCCGAGGTTTGACATTCCGTAGTAGAAATTTTCACAATTTAGCACTTTCTCCTAGTGTGTGCTAAATCACACAAATGGCGGAAGCCTGCCGTTTTCGTCGTTATAAAGTCATGCAATCGTCGTAATCGCGATATTGAGCCTGTAGCCGAAAGTAGAATTGAAAACCGATACGGTTGTCACGGAGTCGTTTTCACAAAAACTGGAGGGTGCGTCAATGGGTAGTGAACGCAACGATGTCATCGATGGGTTTTCCACGATCGTCAATCCCGCAGCCGCTCCCGCGCACGATTCATTCATCGAGAAGAAGTCCGAATTCATCGGCGATGCCTGCCATATCAAGACCCTGGACGAGGCGCTCGCGTTCGTGCAAACCGTGCGTGACCAGAACCCGAAAGCCCGTCATGTCGCCTTCGCGGCGATTTTCGGGGCGGCGCAAGGGTCCGCCAAAGAGCGGATGAGCGATGACGGGGAGCCGAGCGGCACTGCGGGCAAACCGATACTTGACGTGATCCGCATGGGCAGGCTCACCGATTGCGTCGTCACCGTCACCCGCTATTTCGGCGGCATCCTTCTGGGTTCCGGCGGTCTGATCCGCGCCTATTCCACGGCCGCGTCGATGGCGGTGAAAGCGGCGGATATCGAACGGATCGTGCCGATGCAGCGTTATCGCATCATCTTGGAATACCCGTGGTTGGGCCGTTTCGAACAGCTGCTTGAGCAAGTCGGCGGCAAGGAAGAGTCCAGGGAATTCACCGACCGCATCACCATGCGGCTTGCGGTTCCGTCGGCAAATGCGGAGGATTTCGAGACACGCGTCCGCGAGGCGTTCAACGCGCAGGCGAGGTTGTTGCGTCTATAACGTCGATATTTCATACCGTGTCCGGATTTGCGATTTTGTGCGTCTGCTGTTGACTCTCCGGTTCGCGTTAAGCTGGAACCATGAGCGAAACGCAACAGGACGAAACGAACGAAAACCAAGATGCCATGCCCGCCGGCGAGGTTGGAATGGACGCTGCTAAGGCAGATGCTTCTGATTTCGCTTCTTCGAGTGCGGAAGTTGGCGTTGCGTGTGATGCTTCAGATGGTTCTGAGATTTCGGAAACCGCTGAGAAGTCCGACGCTGCTGAAAGTGCGGATACCGCTGAGACTTCCAATACCGCTGAATCTTCTAAAACCACGGATGCGAACGATGACTCTGTCGTCGTGAACGACGATTCCGACAACGATGGCGATGGTGATTCATCAGCCGCCTCAGCCGTTGATTCCGCCAGCGACCCAGCCGCTGCAGACACCGACTTCGAGCCATTGACCGACACCTACGAGGAGCTTCGACATACCGAGGATTCCGCCGAGCTGAGCGCCGCCGCCCGCAAACCGTTGCCCGACAGGTCCGACCAGGCCGCTTTCTCGCGTGCCACGGCATTGTTGGAGGCGGTGGCCGGCAACCAGCACACCCCGTTGGAAGACCGCGTTTTCCTGGCCGAAACCATGCCGTTCCCGAACATTCTGGTCAAGCTTTCCGAGGACGGCAACGACGAGGTGCGCAAGGCCGTCGCCGCCAATGCCGACGACAAGAACTGGCTGGTCGGCAGGCTTACCAAAGACAAGGTGGGAGAGGTGCGCGAGGCCGCGCTGCGCAACCCGCAGACCTCATGGAAGATGCGTCTTGAGGGTGCCGAGAATCCCGAGACCACAGCCGATACGCTTGACTTCCTAGCCAAGTTGGGCGTCGAATCCGAGCAGAAGGCCCCGGCGGTTCTTTCGGCGATGGTCCGTCGCGCCGTTGCACTCAATCCGAACTGCGGGCAGGCCACACTGGGCCGGCTCGCGCAAGACGCTTCGAGAGACGTCGCCCACGCCGCTGCAAGTCGTCTTGGCTGAAGAAGATGTATTGCCTAGTGTCTTCAACTTGTGCCATAAACCGGTCATTGGCGCCTCTTGACGTATGTCTTGGGTGCAAATAAACAACGTTGGGTGGCATGAGCGGCCGATTTGTGGCACTCAGCGTATGCAAAGGCGGTGTCGTGTTGCGATTAGTCGGGGGAGTAGGTACAATGGTGAGTTGTTGTGTTTCCCTAGAGGGGTCCTTCAAAGCGCTTTCCCACTCGCACTAGGACTTTCAGGGAGCCCACGGATAAAGCGGTCGGAAAGGCATCATCGTCAAGGTTTTGCCGATTTGGCCGGGAACACAATATAAAGAAAAGGTACACTCGTGAAAACTTTCACACCGAAGCCAGCTGATCTGACTCACGACTGGTACATCATTGACGCCACCGACGTGGTGCTGGGTAAGCTTGCGACCAGGGCAGCGCTTTTGCTGCGCGGCAAGAACAAGCCGACCTTCGCTCCCAACGCCGATCTTGGCGATCACGTGATCATCATCAACGCCGAAAAGATCGCGTTGACTGGCAAGAAGATGGACAAGGTGCTCTATGCGCACTCCGGTCGTCCCGGCGGCCTTCGTGCCGACAGCTACGCCGATCTCTTGAAGCACAATCCTGAGCGCATCATCCGCGAAGCAGTCAAGGGCATGATGCCGAAGAACCGTCTGTCCAAGGTCGAGCTCGATCGTCTCCACGTTTTCGCTGGTCCCGATCACCCGCACACCCCGCAGAAGCCCCAGCCGATTGAGATCGCTGCGGTTTCGCAGCAGGCCAAGTGAACCGAGAGGAGATAACGAATCATGGCTGAAGAAACCAATAACTCCGCGGCTCAAGAGACCGAAGAGGAACTTACATCATTCACCACTGAAACCAACGCCGGTGCTGGCACCGGTGCTTCCACGATTGCCCCGGGCTACGGCACGGGTCGTCGTAAGGAAGCCATCGCCCGCGTGCGCTTGGTTCCCGGGTCCGGCAAGTGGACCATCAACGGCCGCACCCTGGAGGAGTTCTTCCCCTCCCGTCTGCAGCAGCGTGAGGTCAACTCCCCGATCGTTCTGCTGAAGCTTGAGAACAAGTTCGATGTCATCGTCCTCGTCGAGGGCGGCGGCATCACCGGTCAGGCCGGCGCCATCCGCCTCGGCGTTGCCCGTGCGTTGAACGCCATCGACCGCGACGCCAACCGCGCCGCGTTGAAGAAGGCCGGCTTCCTCACCCGCGACGCCCGCGTCGTGGAGCGCAAGAAGGCAGGTCTGCACAAGGCACGTCGCGCGCCTCAGTTCTCGAAGCGTTGATTTTCGCTTTCAAGCTGTTACGAAATCCCTCCCAGCCGATTGGTTGCGGAGGGATTTCCTGTATTCGGACGATTCTTTGCTGGTCCCGTCGCATATGACGTCCGTCGGAAAAGTGTACATGCGATGAAAATCAGCTTTCTGGATACATTTTCTTGATTTTCATCGCATGCTCAATCGGACATGCGAGCAAAATCAATATTCAGTGTTGATTTTGTTGATTCTGCTCGCACTGATACGAGAGCGGACATATAACGTGGATAGCCCAATAGGTAACAGACCGCAAAACTTTTAGAAAGTCGATTTGCATAACTTATTTTCAAGAGCTATAGTGACTTTGTTGCGGCGCCAAGCCGATGTCGACTTTCGTTGAGAATCAACGCAGAACTCAGCGGCGGGCGGGTGCAAATCAAGCAGTAAAACATGCGAAAGGAACAGCCATGAAGGCGCTTGTATTAACCGGTGTGAAGCAATTCGAGATCGAGGATCGGCCGACTCCCGCGCTCAAGGCGGGCGAGGTGCTGATTAATACCGCGTATGCGGGCGTATGCGGCACCGACCACGATCTGTATGCCGGACGCCCGGGTTCAGCTTCCGCCGTACCGCCGATTGTGCTGGGGCACGAGAATTCCGGTGTGGTCGAGGCCATTGGCGAAGGTGTTACCAACGTGAAGCCGGGAGACCGTGTGGCCGTCGACCCGAACATCTACTGCGGCCAGTGCGAATACTGCCTGACCCAGCGCCCTGAGCTCTGCGATTCGCTGAGCGCTGTCGGCGTCACGCGCGACGGCGGCCTCGAAGAGCAGTTCACCGCTCCCGCGACGGTGGTCTACAAGTTGCCGGATGCCGTCAGTCTCAAGGACGCGGCGACCATCGAGCCGATTTCCTGCGCGGTGCACGGCGTTGATCTGCTCGACATCCATCCCTATCAGAAGGCGCTGGTGATCGGCGACGGCTTCATGGGCCAGCTGTTCGTCCAGATCCTGCAGGCCTACGGTATCCATCAGGTCGATTTCGCCGGCCTGTTCGACGAAAAGCTCGAGCTCAATCAGCGGCTCTTCAACGTCAAGAACATCTTCAACACCAACAAGGTCGCGATTCCCGAGAACGAATATGACATCGTCATCGAGGCCGTCGGTCTTCCGCAGACGCAGCATAGCGCGGTTCTGGCCACCAAGAAGGGCGCTCAGGTGCTCATGTTCGGCGTCGGAGCGCAAGAGGCGAGCTTCGAGATGAACACGTATGACATCTACAAGAAGCAGCTGACCATCCAGGGCTCCTTCATCAACCCGCTGACTTTCAAGGACGCCATCAGCCTGCTGGAAAGCGGCAAGGTCGACGTCGACCCGCTGATCAGCCACGAATTCAAGCTCGAAGATGTGCAGGACTTCCTCGACGGCAAGATCGAGGGCGTTTCCAAGGCCGTGGTCAAGGTCGGCAAGTAGATAATTTCGAGCCGCGTGTCTTTCCTTCGCTGACACGAGTCGTCCGAAGGGGATACAGGTTTTCGGAAGGTCGTCAATAGGGTTGCCGCCAGCCGCATAAAACGACCTCCGCTACAGTACATAAAGCATTACAAAGGAGTTCATTATGAAGCCAATGTCTGATTTCACCACAGATTTCCAGCATTCCGGCATGCCCGCCAAGGACTTGGACGAGACCATCGAGTTCTATACCAAGAAGCTCGGTTTCGAGCTCGCCGGTCTCTTCCCGAACGGCAAGAACCGTTGCGCCTTCCTGCGTTACGGCCACCTGACCATCGAGACTTGGGAAGGCGACCCGGTGGCGATGAAGGACGGCGCCATCAACCACTGGGCGTTGGATACCCCGGATATCGAGGCCGCGTTCGAAAACGCCAAGGCGCTCGGACTTGAGCTCAAAGACAAGGAGATCCAGTCCATTCCGACGTTCTGGGACAACGGCATCCGCTTCTTCAACGTCTACGGCCCGAACCGCGAGACCATCGAGTTCTGCCAGATCGTCTGAGTCTAACTGACTGCTTAATGCACAAGCATGCGAGGAAAATCAGTGAAATCCGTTTGAAATCCTGATTTTCCTCGCATTTTTGTTTCCTTTACAGAGATAATCACAGAAATCAGCGTAAAAGTGTGATTATCTCTGTATGAAGGGCCGGAGTGCAGAAGCAATCACGAAACGGCTCACTCGCCCGATGCATAGATGATGGAGCCGGCGGCTGTAAAGCAGGGGGGGGAGAACCGTTATCTGCAGATTGCCTCTACATATGGGGCGATATAGTGCAGCGCGGCCCCCACGATTTCCTGATTCTGCCCGCAGATGCTCTTGCGGATCTCGTAGGTATCCGATTGGAAGGTGTTGAGCCTGTCGCATTTGGCCTTGAGCCGTTCGAAATCCTGCGTTTCAAGATATTGCGTCACGGTGCCGCCGATGATGATGTCGCAGGCGAGGACGTTGCGCACGTTGTTGATGGTCTGCGCGAGATAGCCCAGCCACGTCTCGAAGCGTCGGCAGGTTTCCTCGTCTCCGGAGCGGACGTGTTCGAAGAATTCGTCAAGGTGTTCTTTGCCGCGCGAAGTCAGGAATTCCGTGGAGCAGTAAGGGTCCATGCACCCCTTGTTGCCGCAGTAGCAGGGCAGGCCGTCGGGCACGAGCGTCATATGCTCGATGGTGCCGTTGCGCCGGTTCGGGCCGAGGCTGATCGATCCGTCGACGATGACGGCGCCGCCTGGCCGTTGACCCAGATACAGGCATATTGCGTCTTGCAAAGTTTTATCAAACCATAATTCAGCCGACGCCGAAGCCATGGAGTCGTGGATCAGTGCGCACCTGAGTCCCGTCGCCGTCTCGAGCGCTTTGACCTGAAGACCGGTGTTGTTCATGATGTTGCCGTAGATGACTTCGCTGCCGTCCTCGGAGATAAGCCCTTTGATGGCGAATGCCGCGCCCAGTACGTGCGATCCTCGGCCTTCGAGGTCGGCGGCGAACCGCGATATTTTCCCTCCGAGATCTGCGATGAATCGTGGGGCGGCGCTAAACGTGGCGTCATGGCGTTCTTCGGCGATGACATTGCCTTTGAGGTCTACCGCGCAAAGCGTGACTTGGTCGCTCGTCGTTCCCACGCCGATTGCGCAACGTGTCTGAGGCTTGAAAACGTAGGTGCGCGCCCTGCGCCCGCCCGTGGAATCCAGGGTCTCGCCTTTGGCGATCAGCCCGTTGCGTTCAAGGCTTTGCAGGTTCTGGCTGATGGTGGGCAGGCTCAGCCCCAGCGTTTGCTGCAGGTTCTGCTTGGTCACGCCGCTATGCGTATAGATATGCGCCGTAACCGCGTGCAGGTTCTGCGTTTTGATCGAAGCTGTGGTTGCTTTCGGCATGGCCGCCTCCCGTATGTATCTTACATTTGGCAAAGAAATTGGCAAAAGTGGATGGAGGCGGTACCGGTAGCAAACATGCGGCGTGCGTCGTTGCGTGAACCCCTGCGTCAACGGCATACTCCATGATCTCAGACGATATTCGCGTTATTGCCGAGTGAATGGGAGGGACAGGTTGGCCAGTGCCGGAAAGCAAATTTATGAAGTCGGGCGAATAAGGTGGGAGCGCATGCACACGAATACGTAGAATAGATATATGAACGATACGGCGAACGACGTGACGGTGGTGATCACCTGCTTCAATCAGGCGGGCTCGATCCAGCAGAGTGTCGAATCCGCCTGTGCCCAGACGTGCCCGTCGGCCCGTGTCATCGTGGTCGATGACGCTTCGGATGACGAGGAAACGCAGAAGACGTTGGCCGTATTGGCTCATAGGCCCGCGCTCGAAGTCGTGCATCGGGCCCGCAACGGAGGCCCGAGCGCCGCCCGCAACACCGGTATCAAACGGGTTTCTACGCCGTTGGTAGTGGTGCTTGACGGCGATGACTGCTTCGAACCGGAGTATATCGAGGCGACGCGGACCGAGCTGATGGCGGACGAGCGAGTATTCGCGGCCTCGTCGTGGATGCGCACGTTCGGAGTGCTGGGCGCCACGGTGAGGCCCAGCGGTGGAGAGGTAGAGAAGTTCCTGTGCCGTAATGCCGCACCGGCGACCTGCATGTTCCGTGTCTCGGCTTTGCGGCGAAGCGGCGGCTACGACGAAAGCATGCGCAAGGGGTTCGAGGATTGGGATTGCTACCTGTCGTTGTTTGAGACGTTGGCGCAAGACGAACGACCCAGCCGCGTCGCGATGGTTGAAAAACCGCTGATCCGTTATCGTACGGCCCCCGCTTCTTCGAATATCGTGAGCATGAATTCGCGTTTGGAATTGCTGCGTTACCTGATCGGCAAGCACCGTGATTTGTATCAGGAGCATCTTGAAGAGGCGATTTTAGGCTTTGAGAAAACAGGTATCCATCGTTTGTCATTATTCGAAGCAACGGTGAAAAGCAACCCGGAACTGATCGAGCATTGCGAGGATGTGAAAGGATTCATGGCATCCCCGTCCTTTGGCGATGGAGGAATGGCTGCGGCGGTCAGAATCGAAAGTCAGTTCACGGCTGAAAGCCGCGCAAAAACGGGCAATATCGCCGACACGCCCGAATTTTTCTAGTAGCCCCCCGATGCTTTAATAGAACAGTTGCCTGTTTTGGGCTCGCAAATTGTAAGAAAAAGAGCGAGTGCAGCCCGGTGCCGTCCTCTCGAAGGCGCTGTAGTGCTGCACACTGATGTGGTTAGGCCACGGGATTTCCCGGGGGTCGTACGCGCCGGTGTCCCTGAATAGGTTGGTAATGTCAACAATCGCTAGAAAGGGCGGACGGCAATGGCGGGACAGAAAATCCGCATCAGGCTTAAGTCCTATGACCATGAGGTCATCGACCAATCGGCGAAGAAAATCGTCGAAACGGTCACGAACGCGGGTGCCACTGTGGTGGGCCCGGTTCCTCTGCCTACTGAGAAGAACGTCTTTGTGGTAATTCGTTCTCCTCATAAATACAAGGATTCTCGCGAGCATTTCGAGATGCGCACTCATAAGCGCCTCATCGACATCGTGGACCCGACCCCCAAGGCCGTGGATTCATTGATGCACATCGATTTGCCTGCGGATGTCAATATCGAGATCAAGCTGTAAGGAGGGGAGAAGCATGTCGTTGCAGAAAGCAAATCGTTCTGCGCTGCTGGGCCGCAAGCTCGGTATGTCGCAGGTTTGGGACGAGCAGGGTTTCTTCGTTCCCGTGACGCTCGTTGATGTGTCCACGAACGTGGTCACTTGCGTCAAGACCGAAGAGAGCGACGGCTACAAGGCCGTTCAGCTCGGCTACGGCCAGATTGATCCCACCAAGGTGACCAAGCCCATGGCTGGTCATTTCGCGAAGGCGGGCGTTACCCCGCGTCGTCATCTGGTCGAGGTCCGTACGGACAACGTCGACGAGTTCAAGCCCGGTCAGGAACTGACCGCCGACTTGTTCGCCGATGGTTCGGAAGTGGACGTCACCGGTACGACCAAGGGCAAGGGCTTCGCCGGAACCATCAAGCGTTGGGGCTTCAAGTCCTATCGTCGTACTCACGGCTCTCACAAGAACGAACGCCGCCCCGGCTCAGTCGGTGCATGCGCGACTCCGAGCCGTATCCTGAAGGGCAAGCGTATGGCCGGTCGTATGGGCCATGTCACTTCCACCGTGCAGAACCTTGAGGTCGTTTCCTCCGACGTGGAGAACGGCGTCATCGCCATCAAGGGCGCTCTTCCAGGGCCCAAGGGTGGCATCGTCCTGCTTCGTTCGGCTGTGAAGGGAGCCTGATAAATCATGGCAAAAGTAACACTCAATGTCACCGACGCCAAGGGCAAGTCCGCCGGCACCGTCGAAGCGCCGGTCGAGATCTTCGGCATCTCCAATGAAGAGGTCGAGGCTCACGTTCCGCTGATTCATCAGGTTGTCATCGCTCAGCTCGCCGCTGCTCGTCAGGGCACGCACGCGGTCAAGAGCCGTGGCGACGTCTCCGGCGGCGGCAAGAAGCCGTGGAAGCAGAAGGGCACCGGTCGCGCTCGTCAGGGCTCGATCCGCGCTCCTC
Source organism: Bifidobacterium sp. ESL0764 (assembly GCF_029395515.1). Classification (NCBI taxonomy): domain Bacteria; kingdom Bacillati; phylum Actinomycetota; class Actinomycetes; order Bifidobacteriales; family Bifidobacteriaceae; genus Bifidobacterium; species Bifidobacterium sp. ESL0764. The sequence goes on along the minus strand of NZ_CP113919.1, from coordinate 1,779,677 downwards.
AGTGGGTCCATGGTGGTATCGCTCACGGCCCGGTGCCGCGCGATTACTCCCAGCGCACTCCCAAGAAGATGAAGGCCGGCGCACTGCGCTATGTGCTTTCCAACCGTGCGAACGCCGGTCACGTCGCTGTTGTCGACTTTGGTATCAAGGACACTCCGTCCACCAAGGCCGCCATCGCCGCGCTGACCCCGGTAAGCCAAAACGAGTTCACCACTGTCGTGCTTTCGCGTGACAACGTCAACGAGTGGCTTTCCGTTCGCAACATCCCGACGGTGCATGTGCTCTTCGCAGATCAGCTCAACACCTACGATGTGGTTACCGCTCAGTATGTCGTCTTCAGCAAAGAGGGCTTTGATGCCTTCGTCGCTGCCAAGACTGAGCCCAAGGAGGCCTGAACGATATGGTAGCTATTCACAACCCAGCCCATGATGTCATCATCAAGCCGGTAGTCTCCGAAAAGAGCTATGCCGCCGGTGACCGTGGTCAGTACACTTTCGTGGTCGCTCCTGATGCCAACAAGGTTCAGATCAAGCAGGCCATCGAAAAAATCTTCAATGTCAAGGTGACGAACGTCAATACCCTCAACCGCGCCGGCAAGCGCCAGCGCACCCGCACCGGTTTTGGTCGCCGCGTCAATGAAAAGCGCGCGATCGTGACTGTTGCCGAGGGCCAGTCGATCGACATCTTCGGCAACTGAAGCAATAGCCGAAAAAGTCAAAGGAAGAACTCATTATGGCTATCCGCGTTTATAAGCCGACGACTCCGGGCCGTCGTGGTGCGTCTGTGTCGGATTTCTCCGACCTCACGCGCTCCACGCCTGAGAAGTCGCTGGTACGCAAACTCAACAGTACTGGCGGTCGTAACTCATACGGCCGTGTGACCTCGCGCCATCGCGGCGGCGGCCACAAGCGTCAGTATCGTCTCATCGATTTCAAGAGGTGGGACAAGGACGGCGTTCCCGCGCGTGTTGCTGAGATCGAATATGATCCGAACCGTTCCGCCCGTATCGCCCTCCTGCATTATGCAGATGGCGAGAAGCGCTATATCGTAGCGCCCAAGGGCATCAAGCAGGGTGACGTCATCGAGACCGGCGAGAATGCCGATATCAAGCCTGGCAACAATCTGCCGCTGCGCAACATCCCGACCGGTACGATCGTCCACGCTATCGAGCTCCGCCCCTTGGGCGGCGCCAAGATCGCGCGTTCCGCTGGTGCAGGCGTTCAGCTCGTCGCCAAGGACGGTGCTTACGCCCAGCTGCGTATGCCGTCCGGAGAAATCCGCAACGTCGACGCCCGCTGCCGCGCCACCATCGGTGAGGTCGGCAATTCCGATCATGCCAACGTGCAGCTCGGCAAGGCCGGTCGCGCTCGTTGGATGGGTCGTCGCCCGATCACCCGTGGTGAGTCCATGAACCCGGTCGACCACCCGCATGGTGGTACCACTCGCGGTGGCAAGCCGCCTGTGTCGCCGTGGGGCAAGGGCGAAGTTCGTACTCGCCGTCCGAAGAAGGCTTCGAACAAGATGATTGTTCGTCGTCGTCCCAATGGCAAGAACCGTAAGTAAGGAGCGTCGAATAGATGTCACGTAGCATCAAGAAGGGCCCCTTCGTCGACGCCCATTTACAGAAGAAAGTCGACGAACAGAACGAGAAGGGCACGAAGAACGTCATCAAGACGTGGTCGCGCCGTTCGATGATCACTCCGGACTTCATCGGTCACACCTTCGCTGTGCATGATGGTCGCAAGCATGTTCCGGTCTTCGTGACCGAGTCCATGGTGGGCCACAAGCTCGGTGAATTCGCACCGACGAAGACGTTCCGTGGTCATGTTCATGACGACAAAAAAGCTCGTCGCTAAAGGAAGAGAAAGATTATGGAAGCTAAAGCAATCGCACGTCACGTCCGTGTGACGCCGCGCAAGGCTCGCCGCATGGTCGACCTCATCCGAGGCAAAAAAGTGAGCGAAGCCGTCACCATTCTGAAATTCGCACCGCAGGATGCCTCCGAGCCAGTGCTCAAGGTTCTGCGCAGCGCCACTGCGAACGCACGCGTCAAGGCCGATAAGGCCGGCGAGGCGTTCCGTGAGAACGATATGTATGTGAAAGAGACCTATGTGGACGAAGGCGTGACGCTCAAGCGTTTCCGCGCTCGTGCACAGGGCCGCGCCGGACGCATCAACAAGCGCACCAGCCACATCACCGTCGTTGTCGCCAGCAAGGAAGGAGCCCGCTAAAGATGGGTCAGAAGATCAATCCGTTAGGCTACCGCCTGGGTATCACTGAAGACCACCGTTCCAAGTGGTTCTCCGATTCCAACAAGCCTGGTGAGCGTTACAGCGACTTCGTCCTCGAGGACGACAAGATTCGCAAGGCCATGAACAAGGACCTCGAGCGTGCGGGCGTGTCCCGTATCGTCATCGAGCGTACCCGTGACCGCGTGCGTGTGGACATCCACACCGCTCGTCCGGGCATTGTCATCGGTCGTCGCGGAGCCGAAGCCGAGCGCGTTCGCGCCAAGCTCGAGAAGATCACGGGCAAGCAGGTTCAGCTCAACATCTTCGAGGTCAAGAACGCCTCTATCGACGCCCAGCTTGTCGCTCAGTCCATCGCCGAGCAGCTGACCAACCGTGTCACGTTCCGTCGTGCCATGCGCAAGGCTCAGCAGGACGCGATGCGCGCTGGCGCCAAGGGTATCCGCATCAAGCTCTCCGGCCGCCTTGGAGGCGCCGAGATGAGCCGTTCCGAGTTCTATCGTGAGGGTCGCGTTCCGCTGCAGACCCTTCGCGCTCTCATTGATTACGGCTTCTTCGAAGCCCGTACGACCTATGGCCGTATCGGCGTGAAGGTCTGGATCTATAAGGGCGACATGACTGAACGTCAGTTCGATGAGCAGCAGGCCCAGCAGGATAACAACCGTGGACGCCGTGGCGGCGATCGTCGCCCGCGCCGTGGTTCTCGTCCGTCCGGCGCTCGTGGTTCCAAGCCAGAAGCCAAGGCCCCGCAGGCCGCGGCCCCGGCCGCCGAGCCCGCAGCAGCCGCAGCGCCTGCCGCCTCGGAAGCAAAGGAGTGAGCAGATATGCTTATCCCAAAGAGGACTAAGTACCGTAAACAGCAGCGTCCGAAGCGTCGCGGCATGTCCAAGGGCGGCAACGAGATCGCGTTCGGCGATTATGGCATTCAGGCTTTGGCCCCTGCCTATATCTCCAACCGTCAGATCGAGGCTGCTCGTATCGCCATGACCCGCTACATCAAGCGTGGCGGTCGTGTGTGGATCACGATCTTCCCTGATCGTCCTTTGACCAAGCACGCGCTCGGAAGCCGAATGGGTTCCGGCAAGGGCACCCCGGAGTCCTGGATCGCCAACGTGCATCCCGGACGCGTGATGTTCGAAATCGGTGGCGTCGAGGAAGCGACCGCGAAGGAAGCCCTTCGCCGTGCTATCGACAAGCTGCCGATGAAGTGCCGCATTATCGCACGTGAAGGCGGTGATCTCTGATGGCAGTCGGAACAGCAGACTACAGCATCAAGAATCTCAACGAGAAGACCAATGACGAAATCGAGGGCTTCCTCAAGAAGTCCAAGGAAGAGCTCTTCAACCTGCGCTTCCAGAACGCCACTGGTCAGCTTGACAACTCCGCTAGGCTCAAGGCCGTGAAGCACGACATCGCCAGGATGTACACCGTCCTGCGCGAGCGTGAACTCGGCATCAGCGAAGAGCCTGAGTCGGGCGACACGAAGACTGAGGAGAAGTAAGCATGGCTGAAAAGCAAGAGCGCAACTTCCGTAAGACTCGTAGCGGTTACGTCGTGTCCGACGCAATGGACAAGACCATCACCGTCGAGCTCGAGCAGCGTTCGACCCACCCGCTCTACGGCAAGGTCGTTCGTTCCACTCGTAAGGTCAAGGTTCATGACGAGCACAATGACGCCCACAACGGCGACTTCGTGCGTATCATGGAGACTCGGCCTTTGAGCAAGACCAAGCGTTGGCGTCTCGACTCCATCGTCGAACGCGCCAAGTAATAAGTTCGGCAAGGCTCCGCTGCTCACCTTCACGGGTGGCAGGGGAGAACCAGCGCGGCTAAGGAGAATCAATGATTCAGCAGGAAACGCGGCTTCATGTCGCCGACAACACGGGTGCCAAGGAGATCTTGGCCATCCGAGTGCTCGGCGGATCGAAGCGACGCTATGCCGGCATCGGCGACGTCATCGTCGCCTCCGTCAAGGACGCGATCCCTGGCGGGTCGGTCAAGAAGGGCGACGTGGTCAAGGCCGTTGTCGTCCGCACAGTAAAAGAGCATCGTCGTAAAGACGGCTCATACATCAAGTTCGACGAGAACGCTGCGGTTATTCTTGGCTCCGGCCATGAGCCCAAGGGCACTCGTATCTTCGGACCGGTCGGCCGTGAACTGCGCGACAAGCGCTTCATGAAGATCGTGTCCCTCGCCCCGGAGGTGATCTGAGATGGTAGCCAAGATCAAGACCGGCGATCAGGTCAAGGTCATCCGCGGCAAGGATCGCGGCAAAGAGGGCAAGGTCAGCAAGGTACTGCCCAACGATCGTCTGATCGTCGAGGGTGTGCAGATCGTCAAGAAGCATGTGCGCGCCACCCAGCAGGGTCAGCAGTCCGGCATCGTCTCCGTTGAGGCCCCGATTCATCGCTCCAATGTGATGGTCATCGACCCGGAGACCAAGGAACCGACCCGCGTGGGCGTCAAGGTGGAGACCAAGGCCGTTGACGGCAAGGTCAAGACCGTGCGTACCCGCATCGCCAAGAAATCAGGAAAGGAGCTGGCATGAGCGATACAACAGTCGAAGCGCCGGCAACACCGCGCCTGAAGCAGCAGTATATCGATAAGATCGTGCCTGAGCTCGAGAAGGAATTCAAGTATTCCAACCCGATGCAGGTCGCCAAGGTCAAGAAGGTCGTCGTCTCCATGGGCGTCGGCGCTGCGGCCCGCGACTCCAAGCTCATCGAAGGCGCCGTCAAGGACCTCACCGCCATCACCGGCCAGAAGCCGAAGATCACCAAGGCCAAGAAGTCCGTCGCACAGTTCCATCTGCGTGAAGGTCAGGCCATCGGTGCATACGTGACGCTTCGCGGCGACCGCATGTGGGAGTTCCTCGACCGGCTGCTCGTTCTGGCTCTGCCGCGTATCCGCGATTTCCGCGGTATCAGCGATCGTCAATTCGATGGCCAAGGCAACTACAACTTCGGTCTCACCGAGCAGTCCATGTTCCACGAGATCGATCCTGACGCGATCGATCATCAGCGTGGTATGGATATCACCGTGGTGACCAGCACCAAGGATGACAAGGAAGCTCGGGCTCTGCTCAAGCACCTTGGCTTCCCCTTCAAGGAGAACTGAAATGGCAAAAACCGCTCTTAGAAATAAGGCTGCTGCCAAACCAAAGTTCAAGGTACGCGGCTATACGCGCTGCCAGGTTTGCGGCCGTCCCCACTCCGTATATCGCAAGTTCGGCCTGTGCCGCATCTGCCTTCGCGAGAAGGCGCACCGCGGCGAGCTGCCCGGAGTTACGAAGTCCAGTTGGTAAACATCGACGCTGAAGGTCCTCGGCCGGAGCAGGTTGCAAATACCTGCTCCGGCGGAGGAAACCACGGCGAGAAAGGGCGTTAGCCCACATGACAATGACAGATCCAATCGCAGACATGCTTACGCGTCTGCGTAATGCGAGTGCGGCGAAGCATGAGACCGTTTCCATGCCGTACTCCAAGTTCAAGGCGGCGATCGCCGAGATCCTCAAGCGTGAAGGCTATATCAAAGACTTCACCGCCACGGATGCTCGCGTCGGCCAGAATCTTGAGATCACGCTGAAGTACGGCCAGAATGGCGAACGTGCCATCCAGGGTATCAAGCGCATCTCGAAGCCCGGCCTTCGTCGTTATGCAAAGTCGGACGCACTGCCGATGCCACTCGGTGGCATGGGTGTCGCGATCATTTCGACCAGTGCAGGATTGTTGACCCAGAAAGATTGCCTCGACCGGGGCATCGGCGGCGAGATCGTCGCCTTCGTATGGTGAGGAAGGAGAGCTAAACATGGCATCACATATTGGTAAGCTCCCCGTCACCATCCCGGCAGGCGTGGAAGTAAAGATCGACGGACAGAACTTCAGCGTCAAAGGCGCCAAGGGTTCTGATTCCTACACTATTCCCGACGGCATCACCGCCCGCGTCGAAGACAACACCATTTACTTCGACCCGGCTGATGACCAGCTGCAGACCCGTGCAGACCACGGTCTGGCCCGTTCCATCGTCGCTTCGATGGTCGAGGGTGTCCACGTTGGTTTCACCAAGACGCTGGACATCGTCGGCACCGGTTATCGTGCGCAGATGAAGGGCAAGGGCATCGAGTTCTCGCTCGGCTATTCGCACACCATCACCGTCAACCCGCCCGAGGGCATCACCTTCGAGCTGCCGAACGCCAACCAGGTGGTCGTCAAGGGTATTGACAAGCAGGCGGTCGGTCAGGCCGCGGCCAATATCCGTGCGCTTCGCAAGCCGGAACCCTACAAGGGCAAGGGCATCAAGTACTCTGACGAACACATCCTGCGCAAGGCTGGAAAGGCTGGTAAGTGATATGACAGTCAAGATTTTCGGTAAAGGCAAGAAAGTCGCAAGGCTTCGTCGTCACGCTCGTCTGCGCAAGCACCTGCGCGGCACCGCGGAGCGTCCGCGTCTGGTCGTCACCCGTTCGAATCGTCACATGGTCGCTCAGATCGTCGACGACACCAAGGGCATCACTTTGGTCAGCGAGTCCACCATCACCCATGATTTCGATGGGTTCAAGGGCACCAAGACCGAAGCCGCACAGAAGGTCGGCGAGCTGATTGCCAAGAAGGCCAAGGACGCGGGCATCAGCTCCGTCGTCTTCGACCGTGGCGGCAACAAGTATCATGGTCGCGTCGCAGCCGTAGCTGAGGGCGCCCGTCAGGGAGGTCTTGCACTGTGAGCGACAACGAAAAGGAAACCCAAGTGACTGAAGAAAATCAGAACACGCAGGCGTCCAACGATAGCAAGCAAGGTCAGCGTGCCGCCGGTGGCCGTGACGATCGTCGCAATGATGATCGCCGTGGTGGCCGTCGTGGTGGACGTGGCGAGGGTCGTCGTGACGACCGTCGCGGTGGTCGTCGCGGCCGTCACGAGGAAAATCGTGGCGATGAGCTGCTCGATCGCGTCGTGACCATCAACCGTGTTTCCAAGACCCGTAAGGGTGGCCGCTCCATGAGCTTCGCCGCTCTGGTCGTGGTCGGAGACGGCAACGGCACCGTAGGTGTTGGCTATGGCAAGTCCCGTGAGGTTCCTGCCGCCATCGCCAAGGGCCAGCTTGACGCCAAGAAGCACATGTTCAGCGTGCCGCGTGTCCGTGGCACCGTGACCCACCCGGTCATCGGCCATGACGCCGCAGGCACCGTTCTGCTCCGTCCCGCCGCTCCCGGCACCGGTGTAATCGCCGGTGGCGCCGTTCGCGCCGTCATGGAGTGCGCTGGCATCTCCGATATTCTCACCAAGTCCATGGGCAGCGCCACCGCGGTCAACGTGGTTCGCGCCACCGTGGATGCGCTGAAGCAGCTCGAGGAGCCGGAAGAGATCGCGGCACGCCGTGGCTTGACCGTTGAACAAGTCGCTCCCGACACCCTGCTTCGTGCTCGCGCCGAAGGCATCGCAGCGGCCCGCAAGGCCCGTGAGGACGCCAAGGCCGAAGCCGCACAATCCAAGGACGGTGAAGAGTAATGGCAGATCTGAAGATCACACTTACCAAAGGTCTGGTCAACCGCAAGCCCGCCCAGCGCGACACCGTTCGCACGCTCGGCCTGCACAAGATCGGTCAGACGGTTGTCCGTGAGGACACTCCTGCAACCCGCGGTCTGATCAATGCGGTTCGCCACTTGGTCACGGTTGAGGAGGCCTGATATGGCAGAACAAGAAGAAAACACGATTTTGCAGATGCACGATCTGCGTCCTGCGCCGGGTGCTAAGAAGAACCGCATCCGCGTGGGTCGTGGTGAGGGTTCCAAGGGTAAGACCTCGGGACGTGGCGCCAAGGGCACTTTGAAGCGTTATCAGGTTCGTCCTGGCTTCGAAGGTGGCCAGCTGCCTCTGTATATGCGCCTGCCGAAGCTGCGCGGCTTCAAGACCCCCTTCAAGAAGGAGTTCCAGGTTGTCAACGTCTCCGCTCTCTCCGAGTTGTTCCCGAAGGGTGGAGAGGTCAGTGTCGAGGACTTGGTCAAGGCCGGTGCCGTTCGCGCCGGATACCCTGTCAAGGTCCTGGGCGACGGCGAGACCAAGGTCGCGTTCACGCTCAAGGGTGTGAAGGCTTCCAAGTCCGCTCGTGCCAAGATCGAAGCTGCAGGCGGCTCTATTTCCGAAGAGTAATTCGGATGTCTTTGCGCTTTTCGGCTTAGGCTCGAAACGCGTTGTATCTGGTCCTCCTTGCAATCAGCGAGGAGGACCACTTTATTGGTTTACGACACGGCATGAAATCCAAGATTGATGGAGAATGATGGATTTTGTCGTGTAATCAGTGGCGTTTGGTAGATGCTTGACGCTAGGATTATCATTTAGTGTGTTTGCATCGGTACATCAGTTGTGCCGAATAGGGAAGGAAATCCAGGTGAGGACGTTAATCCAGGCCCTGAAGACGAAGGAACTTCGCCACAAGATCCTCTTCGTGCTCGGCATCATTATCATCTACCGTATCGGTTCGTTTATCCCGACTCCGGGTGTGGACTACAAGGTAGTGCAGCAGTGCGTCGGCACAATGAAGACCACGCAGGAGAACTTCGTCGGGTTGGTCAACCTCTTCTCCGGCGGCGCCATGCTCCAGCTCTCCATCTTTGCATTGGGCGTGATGCCGTACATCACGGCATCCATCGTCATCCAGCTGCTGCGTGTGGTCATTCCTCGTTTCGAGGCGCTGCACAAGGAAGGCCAGTCCGGCGAGACCAAGCTGACGCAGTATACGCGTTATCTCACCATCGGCCTGGCGATTCTGCAGTCCACCACCATTCTGGTCACCGCACGTTCCGGTGCGCTGTTCAACTACCAGTGCGGCCAGGTCGTTCCTGACGGATCGGTGTGGAACCTCGTGGTCATGGTCCTCATCATGACCGGCGGCACCGGTCTGATCATGTGGATGGCCGAGTTGATCACCGACAAGGGCATCGGCCAAGGCATGTCCGTCCTGATCTTCATGTCCATCTGCTCCGGCTTCCTGCCGCAGCTCTGGCAGATCGGCTGGGGCACCAACGGCAAGAACGGCAATTGGATCTACTTCGGCATCGTTGTCGCGGTCTTGGTCGTCATTCTCATCTTCGTCGATTTCGTCGAGCTGGCCCAGCGCCGTATCCCGGTGCAGTACACGCGTCGTATGATCGGCCGCAAGATGTACGGTGGCTCTTCCACCTATCTTCCGCTGAAGATCAATATGTCCGGTGTTATCCCGCCGATTTTCGCTTCCTCGATTCTGGCGATCCCGACGCTTATCGCGCAGTTCGGCAAGTCCGACCAGAAGTGGGTCAAGTGGATCAACACCAACCTGGCCAACACGACCTCGATCTGGTACATCGCGCTCTACGCCGTGATGATCGTGTTCTTCTGCTTCTTCTATACGTCGATCACCTTCAATCCCGACGAGACGGCAGACAACATGAAGCAGTACGGCGGCTTCATTCCCGGCATTCGTGCCGGCAGCGCCACCAGCCGTTACCTGAGCTATGTGATGAACAGGCTCAACACGGTCGGTGCCGTCTACCTGCTCTTCGTCGCGTTGATTCCTACGATGCTCATCATGATGCTGAAGCTCAACAACCGGCTTCCGTTCGGTGGCACGACCATCCTGATTATCGCGGGCGTCGGCCTCGACACCTTGCGTCAGGCGAAGGCCCAGACCGAGCAGTTCCAGTACACCGGCTTCCTGCTTGAAGACACCGATCACGTCGAGGGCGAGGATGTCAGTACGTCCAAGAAGTCCGAGGCAACGACCGCGGTCCTGGAAGGCACCGAAAGCGAGGCTACCGAGGAAGACGGTACCGAGACGGTAAATACCGAGAATACCGCTGCGGCTGACGATTCCGAGGTCAAGGACGCCGACAGCGCTTCTTCCGAAGACGATCAGGACACTGACGATAAGTCCGAGTGACCTCACTTGGCCTGAGCGTTGATAATGTTTGAACAATAATGAAATGATGCTTGTCTGTAGATATACGGGCAGGCATCATTTTGATAACGACAACAAAAAGAAAGTGGATGTTGATATGCGTCTATTGATCATGGGCCCGCAAGGAGTGGGCAAGGGAACGCAAGCCAAGCTGATCGCCGATCACTATGGCATTCCGCACATCTCCACCGGCGACATCTTCCGCTACAACATGAAGAACAACACCCCGCTCGGCCAAGAAGCCAAGAGCTATACCGACAAGGGCAAGCTTGTCCCCGACGAACTGACCAACAAAATCGTCAAGGATCGTCTCGCCATGGACGATGCCAAGAACGGTTGGATACTCGACGGCTACCCCCGCAACGCGGCCCAGGTCGAGGCGCTCGACACGATGCTCGAAGAGCTCGGTACCCCGCTTGATAAGGTCGTGGCGCTCGATGCCGACCGTGACATCTTGATGGCTCGCATCGCCAAGCGTGCCGCTGAAGAGGGCCGTGCCGACGACAACGCCGAGGCCATCGCCCAGAGGCTCAAGACCTATGACGAAGAGACCGCTCCGCTGCTCGACACCTACAAGTCGCGCGGCTGCCTTGTCTCCATCGACGGGCAAGGGGAAATCGACGACATTTCCAAGAACATTTTCGCAGCTCTGGATTGATGGAAGCCTTCGGTATATGACATGCTCGTTATTGGATAGTCAATTGACCTCGTAACGTACAAATCGTTCATTACCACAAGAAGGGATTGAATGCAACACGCCGTGTCGCATTTGGTCCCTTCTTTTGATATAGTAAGAAGTTGGTGTGTTTTCGGATGCGCCATACATGTAATATCAGCCAAAGAACGGAATGAGGCTCATGGCTAAAGACGGTGTGATTGAAGTTGAAGGTCAGGTAGTGGAAGCACTGCCGAACGCGATGTTTCGCGTCGAACTTGAAAACAAGCACATCGTGCTGGCCACCATTTCGGGCAAGATGCGCAAGAATTATATCCGCATCCTTCCGCAGGACCGTGTGGTCCTCGAAATGAGTCCTTACGACCTGAACCGCGGCCGTATTACGTACCGTTATAAGTAAAGGTACAGAAAAGGAAAACCATGAAGGTCAGCCCTAGTGTGAAGAGGATCTGCGAGAATTGCCGCGTGATCCGTCGTCACGGTCGCGTCATGGTGATCTGCTCCAACCCACGCCACAAGCAGCGTCAAGGCTGAGCGGAAAACCTCCGACCAGATAAAAGGTACTGAGTCGCAGCCCAAAAGCTGAACCCCGGGTACGTAGGCCCGAGCCGGGAAACCGGGTGACTTGGTACAAACCTACGGAAACATAGAAGGAATCGCAATGGCACGTCTTGCCGGAGTCGACATCCCCAATGAGAAGCGCATCGAGATCGCCCTCACCTATATCTTTGGTGTCGGTCGTACTCGCGCGAAGGAAACGCTTGCCGCCACCGGAGTCAATCCGGATACCCGCGTCAAGGATCTGAGCGACGAGCAGCTTATTACGCTGCGTGACTATCTTGAGGCCAACTACAAGATTGAAGGCGATCTGCGTCGTGAAGTCGATGCGGATATTCGTCGCAAGATTCAGATCAACTGCTATCAGGGCCAGCGCCATCGTCACGGTCTGCCCGTGCGCGGTCAGCGCACCAAGACCAACGCCCGTACCCGCAAGGGCCCGAAGCGTACCGTCGCTGGAAAGAAGAAGGCCGTCAAGTAAGGCCTCAAGCAGTTATGAAGAGGGACGGGGCGTCGCAAGTTTGTTGTGTGCGTTCCAGGCTCTTCGTGACGTAGGAATCATTCGTAAGTAAGGAAACGAGGATCAATGGCAGCTGCAAAGCAAGCCGCGCGCAAGCCCCGTCGCCGTGACCGCAAGTCGGTACCGGTCGGCCAAGCGCACATCAAGTCCACTTTCAATAACACCATCATCTCCATCACGGATCCTTCGGGCGCTGTCGTGGCCTGGGCTTCCGGTGGCGATGTCGGTTTCAAGGGCTCGCGTAAGTCCACTCCCTACGCCGCAGGCATGGCCGCTGAATCGGCCGCCCGCAAGGCGCAGGAGCACGGCGTCAAGAAGGTTGACGTCTACGTCAAGGGTCCGGGCAGCGGTCGCGAAACCGCCATCCGCTCCCTGCAGTCCGCAGGTCTTGAGGTCGGTTCGATCACCGATGTCACCCCGCAGGCTCATAACGGTGTGCGCCCTCCGAAGCGCCGCCGCGTCTGAAGCACTTCATTTAACCATCCGTCCAACCCGCTTATGACCAGTGAGTGCACCACCAGTCAGAAGCTGAAAGGATAACACAGTGCTTATTGCACAGCGTCCGCAACTTACTGAGGAATCACTGAATCCGCAGCGTTCTCGTTTTACCATCGAGCCGCTCGAGCCGGGATTCGGCTATACGCTCGGTAATTCGTTGCGTCGTACTCTGTTGAGCTCCATTCCCGGGGCTGCAGTCACTTCCGTGCGTATCTCCGGTGCCCTGCACGAGTTCACCACTCTGCCAGGCGTCGAAGAGGATGTCACCGAAATCCTGCTGAACATCAAGGGAATCGTGCTTACCAGTGAATATGACGAACCGGTTGTCATGTATCTGCGTAAAAGCGGCAAGGGCGAGGCCACCGCGGGGGATATCACCCCTCCGGCCGGCGTCACCATCGCCAACCCGGATATGCATATCGCCACCCTCGCCGAAGATGGGGAACTCGAGATCGAGTTCACCGTCGAGCGCGGCCGTGGCTATGTCCCCGCGCAGATGAACAAGCAGGACAACGATGAGATCGGTCGTATCCCGGTCGATTCCATCTACTCCCCGGTGCTCAAGGTGAGCTACAAGGTCGAGGCCACCCGTGTCGAACAGCGCACGGACTTCGACAAGCTCATCCTCGATGTGGAGACCAAGCCGGCGATTTCGCCGCGCGATGCCGTCGCCTCCGCTGGTTCCACCCTGGTTGAGCTCTTCGGCCTGTGCCGTGAACTCAACACGCAGGCGGAAGGCGTCGAGGTCGGTCCTGCTCCGGTTGAAGAAGAAGTCAACCCGGAGATGTCGATTCCGATCGAGGAACTCAATCTCACCCAGCGCAGCTATAACTGCCTGAAGCGTGAAGGTATCCACACCGTCGGTGAATTGGTGTCCCACACCGAGCAGGATCTGCTCGACATCCGTAATTTCGGTATGAAGTCAATCGATGAGGTCAAGGAGAAGCTCGAAAGCATGGGTCTCTCGCTGAAGGCCTCTCCGCTGGGCTTCGATACCAACAACCTTGAAGGTGGCACCTTCTTCTCGCCCGAAGACGAGTAAGAGCCAACTTCATTTTAAGCTTCGGTGCCGTTCGGATGTTCGGGCGTATGCCCACCTGAACGGCGTAAAACCGGGGCGTTAAGGAGTAATAATGCCTACACCTAGAAAAGGGCCGCACCTGGCTTCAAGCCCGGCTCATGAGCGTTTGATGCTCGCGAACATGGCCACCAGCCTGTTCGAGCACGGCCGCATCGTCACCACATTGCCGAAGGCCAAACGCCTCCGTCCGGTGGCCGAGCGCCTGATCACCTTCGCCAAGAAGGGCGACCTCGCTCATCGCCGTCGCGTGATGCGTGTCATCCGCAACAAGTCCATCGTGCACAAGCTCTTCACGGAGATCGCCGAGCAGATGAAGCAGCGTGAGGGTGGCTATACCCGCATCGTCAAGATCGCCGCGGCCAAGGGCAACAACGCGCCGCGCGCCATCATCGAGCTCGTCACCGAGCCCGTGAGCGCCAAGCAGTCCGTGGTCAAGGAAGCGGAAGCCTCCGCTGCGGCAGCCGTCGACAAGGCTCAGGTTGAAGAGACCGAAGCCAAGGCTCAGAAGAGCGCCGCCAAGGCCGCCGAGACCAAGACGGACAAGGCTGTCGACGAGACCGAGGCCAAGGAGACTGAGGTCAACGCCGATGTCGCCGCCGACAAGGCCGAGGTCAAGAAGACCGAAGCCAAGGACGCCGATGCGAAGGCCAAGAAGGCTCCTGCGAAGAAGTCCGCTGCCAAGAAGGCTGACAAGGAAGAGAAGTGAGTCGTTAGGATTCACTGAGTTCTTTTCATAAGAAGGTCGGAGATGCAAGTCTCCGGCCTTCTTTTCGTCTAGTACGATGGTGCGCTCCCTATCATGACGGTTTGCTCTCCAACTTGTCTAATGCTGTCATTTGTTCTTCATGTTCAGGCGCAATGCAGAGATAATCACAGTTTTCTCCTGTTTTCTGTGATTTATTCTGCATATTTGCGGATTTGCAGAGATAATCACGTTTTCGCTGGTCTTTCTGTGATTTATTCTGCATGTTCGTGAACGATACAAAGTTAGTCACACTTTTCTTCTATTCAGCGTTTTTTGCTGTTGGTTCTGATGTACCGGGTTCGCAAGACGGTGCGGCACGTATACTGGCAACGATGAGACTACGAATTGACTTGGCATACGACGGCGGCGGCTTCCACGGTTGGGCGAAGCAGCCCGGCCTGCGTACCGTGCAGGGGGAGCTTGAGGAGGCACTCGGTAAGATTCTGCATGTGTCAGGCCGCTCCGGGCGAACGGTTCAACCAAGTGATGCCGCTTCTGGCGGAGCAAAACACGATTGCCGGCTTGAGGCGCGGCCTGGAGCCGATGAATCACTGCAATTGGTGGTTGCCGGCCGAACCGATACGGGAGTGCATGCTGCGCAGCAAGTCTGCCATCTTGACGTGTCGGAAGAGACCCTGCAGCGTTGCGTCGGACATATGGATGTTCCCGCTACGGTGGCCCTTGAACGGCGCCTAAGGCACGCGTTGCCGGCCGATATCGCTCTGCACCATGTGTCGGTGGCACCGGATGGCTTCGATGCCCGTTTCTCGGCTTTACAACGTACGTATGTCTATCGGATTTCGGATGGGTTGAGATCGGCCGATCCGAGGTTGCGCGGTTTCGTCTGGAATATCGAAGATACGCTTGACATTCAGGCGATGAACCGGGCCGCGGCCATGACTATCGGCCTGCATGATTTCGGCTCCTTTGCCACCCCCAATCCCGGCGGCACCACCATCCGCGAGGTCAAGCAGGCGGTGTGGCGGCGTGTGCCCGTAACAGGGATGTATGGTGATGCCCTAGATTCTTATCATGATTCGGCTGAACTGGATACTGCGGCAATTGGCGACGCCGCCCTCGGATCCACGTCAAAACCCGAGGATTCGGCGGCCGCGGACGCGACAGGAGCAATGGATGGCCAAGAATCGGATCATCACTCAACCGTCCGATTGGCTGAATTGACGTCCCCGGTGGCGTTTCAGGCAACGGCTGAAGCCAATCAGAACTACATCGTGCCGTCGCTTGAGTCCGGGCTGGTGTGTTTCACCATCGTGGCCGACGCCTTCGCGCACAATATGGTGCGTTCGCTGGTCAACGCCTGCGTACAGGTCGGCCGGCACCGCAAGTCGCTCGAATGGTTCGCGCACAAGATGGCCAAACCCGAACGCGAAGGCTCGACTGGCCCCATCGCTGCCTGCGGTCTGACGTTGGAGCACGTTGCCTACCCGCCGGACTCCGAACTTGCTGGCCGGGCGCGATCCATCCGCGCCCGCCGCACGCTCGATTAAGTGCGCCACGCCCGCTTGCGCCGGTTGGCACGTTGCCTTATACTAGAAAAGTTGCGTTTTCGCAGCACATGGATAAGTGTCCGAGCGGTCTAAGGAGCACGCCTCGAAAGCGTGTGAGGAGAAATCCTCCGCGAGTTCGAATCTCGCCTTATCCGCATTACAAAATGGGTTCCGGGCGTATGCTCGGAGCCCATTTGTTTTGCCGAAAAGCCAGTGACGGCAACGATCTCGGCGTTGAGATGACAAGATTGACGATGGTGTCTACCTCATCATCGGCCTGCTCATGGAAGCTTTCGGCTATGGCATCGCCTACCGGCGTGGGCGGGGAGGTCATAGCCTGTTGATTCCGTCGTGCCGGTCTGTGTGGTTCTAGTATTCGAGTGTCTTGTAGGCGTGGTTGCCCCATGCCAGCAGGATTGCGCTGTAGATGATGAACAGGGCTGTCGCCGCGCCCATCGCGGGCGTGAATCCGAGGGTGTCGACCAGCGCGCTGTAGGCGTTGGGCAGAAAATAGCGCAGGGTGTCGAGCATCGGGGCGATCTGCGAGGTCAGGATGTAGAGGATGGAGGCGAGCATCGTGATGCCCGTGCCGAATCGTTGGGAGACCAGGGCGGCCACCAGCAAGCACAGCAGCATGGCGAACATGGTGCCGATGATGTCGAACGCGGCGCTCTGTGCGGTGGCGGCGTCGATGGGCAGGAACGTGTCCGAGGCGTAGGGCTGGCTGGCCATGTAGAGGTAATAGACGGCCGTGCTGACAATGAACAGCAGGATGGCGTATATGGCGACCACCCCGGCCAGCGCGGCCGTCTTCGCCATGAAGACCTTGCGCCTGCTGATGTCCTTGTAGAGGAACAGGGTGCCTTCCCGGGCCTCGGTGTAGAAGGTCGTGGCGACCAGGTAGATCAGCACGATCATGGGCAGGATGGTCTGGTAGTTGACGTTGAGCACGGCCCCGAAGAAGGAGAGGCAGTCGGTCGAGCCTTTGTCGCCGCTGAACTGCATGAATTTTGTGCTGAACTGCGCGGCGATGGGCAGCAGCATGGGGAAGAGGCTGAAGCAGAGGAATATGATGGCTTCCTTGGTGCGCAGCAGGTTCCTGAAGATGAGGCGTGTCATTGTTGTTCCTTTCCGAAAAGCGTGTCGAGTCCGTTGTGTTGTACCGTGATGCCGGCGACGCCGCAGGTGAGGGTCAGTTCCGAGAGCACGTCGTTGAGCGTGCCTTTGGAGGTGTTGATGCTCAGTGACGTGCCGTCCGCGGAGATGGCGGCGACCTGCGGGTGCATGCCTTTGAAGTCCTGCGGGTCGTCCAGCGGCCGGGTGAGCCTGATGACGGTGAGCTCGTTGCCGGTCCCGGCGAGCTGGCGGGCGAGTCTGCCGTTGTCGAGGAACAGGTAGCGCGTGCAGATGGCCTCGAGTTCCGCCAGCTGGTGGCTCGAGATGAGGATTGTGGTGTCGCGGTCGGCCGCCCAGCGTTTCAGCACGCCGATGAGTTCGTGCACCCCGTCGGGGTCCAGGCCGATGAACGGCTCGTCCAGGATCATGAATTCGGGCTCGTCGACCATGCACATCGCCAGCGCGAGCCGTTGCTTCATGCCGAACGAGAACCCGCTTGGCTTCCGCTCTCGCTTCCTCCACAGGTCGACCAGTTCGAGGGTGGGGCGGATGTTCGGCTCGTATCTGGATTTGCCGTGCAACTTCAGGTAGAAGGACAGGTTGTCCTCGACGCTCAGGTACGGCAGGAATATCGCGCCGATCATGATGCCGAACGGTTCCAGTACATTGTCGCTGCCGAATATATCGGCCCCGTTGTAGGACACGCTGCCGGACGAGGGCCTCTGCGCCTTCGTGATCATCTTCATCAGCGTGGTCTTGCCCGCGCCGTTCTTGCCGACAAGCCCCACGATCTCGCCTTTGCCGACCTCGAAACTGACGTCGTGCAGCGAATCGAAGTCGTTGCCCCGGTAACGTTTCGTCAGATGGCTGACCCGCAAACCCGTCATCGTCTTTCCTTTCCCGTTGCCCGCCTTGTCGCGGGGACTGGAATGACGATACGTCGGCTGGCCGTTGCCGAGGCTGGAAACCGGAAAGGACTGCACGTTTGTGCAGTCGCGGGCGGAAAGAGTGCACGAACATGCAACGGAGGGTGAGGGCGGTTGCGGACGGGCGGTCGGAAGGTGGGCCGGTGTCAGTCTGTCTGGCTTTCTTTCAGGGGTATCTCGATATGGATGAACCAGCCGTCGTCGTCCGCCCGCGAGCGTACCACGCCGCCGGCGTCCTCGATCTCGCGCCGGTGGGCTTTGAGGCCCAGGCCGTGCCGTACATGGCCGAGCGGAATGTCGCCGGTCTGCGGACGCGATATGGTGTTCGTCTCGGTCAGCGTGACCCTTTCGGCGTCGACCGCGGCGGACAGGGCGAAGGTGTCCTGTCCGGGAATGGTGTGCCTGATGATGTTGGCGTACAGCTCCCGGATGCAGTCCGTGACGATCGCCGCCTCGTCCTCGCCGACGGGAATCTCAGAATCGTAACGGCCGACCGCCGACCGGCCGCGGTAGCCGAGCCCGTCCATCGACCGCTGCTCCTTGCCGACCAGTTCGCGCACTGCCTGATTCAAGTCGACGGGACGGGAAGTATCGTCATTGCTCTCCGCTTGTGGTTCCGTCACGTCGGATTGGTCTAGTTTCAGGACGTCCACGACCTCGTGCATGTTGTTGAGAGCGGATTGCGAGGCCTTGTAGATGGCATCCAGAGCCTTCTTTGGCTCTTCCGGGATCGTGTCGTCGTCCTTCCACTGCCACGACTGGACCGCGATGGCCGAGATCTCCTGCGTTATCGAATCATGGATCCGCTTGGCGAGCCGCTGGTTGCTTTTGATCTCGTCGAGTTCCCGTTGCGCGCGTCGCGCCTCGAACAGCCGCTCCCTCGCGGCTATCGCGTCCCGCCTGTTGGCCAGGATGATGCCGACCACGGCGACGGCGAGATAGAACATGCCCGCCGCCAGGCCGCTGGTTACCGCACCCTGATAATGCTCATGGACGTTGAAGAGCATGTTGGCGGCCGAAAGCAGGCACACCCCTCCAATCGCGTAGAGCGGCATGGCCTGGTAGGCCAATAGGCCGATCACGGGAAACATGACGAAAGCGGATTGCGCCACCGGCAGCCCCAACGCTTCGACAACGCCATAGAACAGGATGTGGGCGATGCACGCCGGCACCGGGAAAACCGCGATGGCCATGCTGAGCAGGAACTGGACCAGAAGCGAGGCCCACGACCACAGGCCATGCGGATGCCAGAACGGCGCCTCGGCGCACACGACGAGGCAGCACGCCGCGGCCCAGATGCAGAGGCCTCGTTTCCCGGGAGCCTTCACGTATCCGAGTATCTTTGACATGCAATCCCTCCGAAACCCGCCTTGACATGCGGCGACGCCACCGCCGGCACTCCTCGGATTCTACCTCACCGCCGCAACCCGTCCACGGTGCGACGCCAGCCTTATACGGGGGAGCGTCGTTCCGGAATGTAGAATTGGCATGGGATAGGCAGGCGAGGATTGGAGGGGCATGAGACAGGCATTGAAGACGGGGATACTGGACAACGACAGGCTCTCGCTGGACCGGATCACGTCGGTGCTGCCGAAACTGCTGCCGGGTCTTGTCGTCGCGTGGAGTACGACCAGCGCTGACGAGGCCGTCCGTCGCTGTCTGGACGAGCAATGGCGGCCCGATCTTTTCATCACCGACGTCGAGCTCGACGGGACCACCGGCATGGAGGTCTGCCGCCGTATCCGCCGCGGACGGTGCGCGGTGCCCATCCTGGCGATGAGCTCGTTCAGCCCCAGAAAATACGCCCGACAGCTTTCACAGGCCGGCGCGCAAGGATTCATGGTCAAAGGCAACATGCAGCAAATGGTCGCGGCTCTCAACAACGTCGCCGCCGGAGATACGTTCTCGCCGGAAACCGACATATCGTTCCCCAGCCCGGAAGACGCCTGCCAGGCCGCAGAGGCCACCCCGGAGCAAAACGACATCTTCGACTCCCTGAGCGACCTCGAGCAACAGATTCTCCAACAGACCTCGGAAGGATTCACCAACGAGGAAATCGCCGAATCCCTCAACACCGCCCCGGCCACGATACGCTCGCACACCCGCACGATCCGCAAGAAACTGGGCGCCAAGACTTTGAGCCATGCCGTGGCCCTCTGGCTGACCCACAACATCACTGGCTGAGAAGAAGAGCAAAAATCCGTTGGGCCGGCATCCGATTTGATTCGGATGCCGGCCCGCGGCGTTAGTAGAGGGACGATTCAGGGACGCCCCGTCGGTTTCGACGCCATCCGGTGAAAAGCTTCTTGCCCGCCTTTTATGGTCCGGATGGGTAACGCTGCCGTACCCGACATGCTCCAAGTATACCTATCTGTGGAGATTGTTCTTGAGGTCAAGATTTTCGTTTATATGGCGCGAATGCGTTATGCTGAATATAAGTCAATTCCTATTGCCCATGAAGGAGGCCGGCTATGACTGGTGTTGAGAAGCGCGCGCAGGATGTGTACCAGGCTGTGCACTCCACGGAGATGGAGGGGCAGCATGTGGATGGGCGGTTCATGGCGGATGCGAAGGAATATATTTTCGGTGGCATAGATTTCGATGAATGGGGCAGGCGCGTTAGGAACCGAGTTCGTTTAGAGATGTCTCATGCCTGATGACGGTGGGTTTGTCGATCCGTATCTTATAAGTGGCACGGATGTACTCGTCAATCTGGTCGGAGCGAAAACACAGAAGGATCTGCTGCGTGCGGAGAGCATGCTCGTCACTTATTCCAGTGCCGGGTTGCGGCGAGAGCGGCTGCGGGCTGATGGGACCATCGGCCAGTTGTGTTTTATTCATCGTTCATTGTTTTCCGAGGTGTATCCATGGGCGGGCGAGTTTCGTAGAGTGGATATCTCCAAGGGCGGTTCGACATTCCTGCCGGTCGCGTTCCTTGAGACCGGAGCGCAATATGTAGAGTCCGTGTTGCGTGAGGATGGCATGTTCAGGGGCATGGACCGTAGGACGTTCGTCGAACGGCTGAGCGTCAGCTACGACAACCTCAACAACCTGCATCCCTTCCGGGAGGGTAATGGTCGTGCGCAGCGGTTCTTCTGGGAGCTGGTCGCCCATGATGCCGGTTGGCATTTCGATTGGGGATTGGTGACCAAGGAATTCAATGACCAGGCGTCGATCGCGGCCATGCGTGACGATGACCTGTCGTTGCTTGAACGGATGTTCGACACCATCGTCAAACCGTTGGATGAGCCGCTCGTCGCTGGCCCTGATCCCAAGGCGCTGGGCAGAGGGGAGTATGTTCCCTCGAACACCAGCGGCATCAGACTCGATCCTTCCCAATACGCGGCATTGTATAGGCGATATATCGGCTCAGGCAAGAAAACTCATTAGGTTTAGCGAGGAGCGGATTATGTGCGACGAGGAACTGTACAGGCTTTTTGGGACGACCGAGGGCGATGTGAATCGTACGGTCGACAAGGTGGAAGCCGGCGATTATTCCGATTTTGATTTTTCGCAGGTTATGCAGAGGCGTCCCATGGAGAAGGAACGATGGAGACGGTTTCCGCACCGGTGGCGGAGTCCCGTGTGAAGGCGATGAATCGTGTGGCCAAGGGGCAGGGCATCTCCCGTAGCGAGTTCATCCGTCGTGCCATCGATCGTGAGCTTATGGCTCTGTCATGAGCAGCGCGGCAAACGCGACCGATGAATATTCTGTTTTCAAGTTGGCGGTGTGTCGTATAGGCCCGTATGTAACCGTAAGGAAACATTTCTAACGGGGCGAGATGCGGGGCGCGGGCGCTTCGGGTGGACATGCAAAGGCCAATGATTCCAACGATTCCGGCCATGCTTTTGACGGAATCTCGCCTTATCCGCGTCAAGCCTCCGGAGCCTCGGTTTCGGGGGCGTTTTCGTAGCAGCTCACAGCCCAAGTGCCGGGCGGCTCAAAGGTGCTGGGCTTGAAGCCGTATCAGGCGGCCGTATTGTGAGACATTCGTCACGGTGGGGAATGCCTATACCGTCGTCTACGGTTTACTTGCAACGTCGTCTACCGTTTGCCCGCGCGCCGTGCCGCACCGAGCAGGAATCCTCATACAATCACTCGTACAAAGCGGCATCAAAGGCCGGATATCCCAGCGATAGTGCCAAATAAATACGCGAGGAAATGAGCTCGGAAAGCACGGCCAACGATTTGCTGCTGCTTTCGGTCCTCGGATTGTTGGGGTTGGAACCGGTGCCCGCAGCGGAATCGTCGGATTCGGACGCTTCCGGCAACGCCTGCGAAAGCGCGGTCAGCGATTCCCTGGCACAATTCATCTCGGCAACCGCGACAGTTGAGGCCCGTAGTCCGGTGCTCGGGTCGGTTATGGTATCAGGATGAGCGACGAGGTTGGCCACGTCGTAGACTTTCTCGCGCGGGTCGTTGGGAGCGTTGGCAGCACCGGCGTCCCGCGTTTCCAAAGAGATAAGGCGCGAGGCGATGGCTTTGTGGTCGTCGCTTAATTGCAGGGTGGCATTGTCAATGCCTTTGGCGGCGAGAAGCTCGATTTCAAAGCCCGCTCTGTCTTCCGCCAAAGCCAACGAGCCGAGGGTGTCGTTGCCGATATTCAGCGCGACGATATTGTCGAGACTGGCAAGTGCGGCGTCGGGTTGGGCCGCAGGTGCGTCGACGAGTGAAGAGAGATTGCGCTGCAACCATTGCATTTGTGCGCTTTTCATGGTGTATACGCTGAATTGCGAGGGGCAGAGCGTGGCCGCTTCACGCCAGGATTTCGCCGCGTTGCCGGCGGAGAGATAGCGGTCGATGAACGGGTTGCCTGCGATGGCATGGGCGTTGTCGATAACGGCATTGGTATAGGCGACTTTGCAGGGCCCTGCGGACTCCACGGGTGATTCGATTCTCGGTGCGTTGCAGGCCGAAAGAGGAATGACGAAAGCGGCCACGGCAACCCCCGGAAGGACACGCCGACTGAGGAAATTGCGCAAAGAGGAAAAAACGCGACGTGTCTGCATAAAACACTAGAATACTGAATGATTATGACTTCATAGAGCTTGCAGAGCTCGGCAGATAATTTCATATAGGAGGTCTTGCGACCATGGAACTGGACCTGACAGGTATTCATCAGCTCGCGGCAGGGCAGGGAATCGATTCTGAAACACTTGACAACGCACTTTCTGAAGCGTTGCTATTGGCTTACAGCAAAACACCACATGCGGCGAAACACGCCCGCGTCGAACTTGACGATCGCGCCGGCACCTTCACCATCTGGGCGAGGGACGAAAAGCCTGTGGAACCCACCGAGGAGGACCCGCATCCGCGCCCTGAACTCGGTGAGGAATACGACGATACGCCGCACGATTTCGGTCGTCTGGCCGCTTCGACGGCCCGCCAGGTGATTCGTCAGCTCTTCCGTGATGCGGAGGACGAGCGTGTGCTCGGCGCCTTCGCCGGCCAGAAGGGCAAGCTCATCACCGGCGTCATCCAGCAGGATACGAAGGATCCGGCCAATGTGCATGTCGCCGTGGGTGATGTCGAGGCGATTCTTCCCAAGCGCGAGCAGGTGCCGGGCGAGCATTATCGCCACGGCGACCGTCTGCGCGTCTATGTCGTCACCGTCGGCCGTGGCCTGAAGGGTCCCGAAATCGTCGTGTCGCGTTCGCATCCTGAGCTGGTACGCAAGCTTTTCGAGCGCGAGGTGCCTGAGCTGGTCAGCGGCGCGGTCTCGATCATGGCCATCGCCCGTGAGGCCGGCGCCCGTACGAAGATCGCCGTTCGTGCCAACACCGAAGGCGTCAATCCCAAGGGTGCCCTAATCGGGCCCGGCGGCGCTCGCGTGCGTGCGGTGATGGAAAATCTCGGACCTGAAAAGATCGATATCGTCGACTGGTCGAAGGATCCGGCCAAGTTCGTCGGTTCGGCGCTCTCGCCGGCCGTCGCCACCGGTGTCGACATCGTCAGCGAGAAGAACAAGACGGCCATCGCCTACATCCACGACGACCAGCTTTCGCTCGCCATCGGCAAGGAAGGCCAGAACGCCCGTCTAGCCGCCAAACTCACCGGTTGGAAGATCGGTATCGAGTCCAGCGAGGCCCATACTACAGCTCTGGCTCAGGCCGCGGCAAAGGCGGCCGAAGAGGGCAAAACGGCAGGAAACGAACAATAGTCTGCAATCCAGCATCACGAGTATGCTGGAAATCAGCAATCCGAGTGCGGGCACGCAGTGTGTCCGCATGTCGGCGGAGACGAGGTAACACAATCATGGTCGCACGATGAGTCTGGGTAAGCTCGCCGTAACAATACATTGACCGTGCATGTACGCGCGGTCACAATAGTAGGAGAAAACTGAGTGGCAAAACAGCGCGTATATGAACTCGCTAAAGAGTTTGGCGTAGATAGTAAAGCCGTCCTTCAGAAGCTGAAGGACATGGGGGAGTTCGTCAAATCCGCATCCTCCACAGTGGAGGCGCCGGTCGTTCGCAAATTGCGGGCCGCGTTCCCTCAAAATGACAACTCCGGAGCCGGCAGCGCTTCGGCAAAGTCCAAGCCTTCCGCCCACGGCGCCAAGCCGGGCAGCAATCACCAGCGTCAAAACCCGGCCAGTGCAAAGCCGGGGGAGCAGGCTCATTCGCATTTCCCCGCCAAGCCCGGCGCCGGTTCCCATCATGAGTCTTCGCGTGGTGGCCAGCCTCATGGAACGCGCCATGAGGGAGGAAACCATGAATATGAGGGCAATCGTGGGCATAATGAACACGGTGGTCGCGATCATGGGCGTCGTCAGGGTGGTATGCCCGGGCCGCGCAACAACCAGCGTTTCCATGGCAACAATGGCGGCATGAGGCCGGGTGCGAATGGTTCGCACAACGGCGGTTCCCCGCGTCCCGGCAATGGTGGGGCGCAACCCACCCCGCACTCGGCGCATGCAGGGAGCGGGCCTCGTCCGGGCAACAACCCGTTCAGCCGCAAGCAGGGCATGCATGTGCCTATGCCCAGCGGCATCCCGCGCCCGCATCCGATGGCTCGTCCGACGGTCAACAACAGCCGTGGAGGACGTAACGGTGGTCGTGGCGGGTTCCGCAACGGACGCTCGTCCCAGGGTGCACGTCCAGGGCAGTGGGGACACAACCGTCCTGGTCAAGGCCAGGGCGAATCCCAAGGTCGTGGCGGCAGCCGCTTCGGTGGCGGCAACGGCAACGGCGGCGGCTATCAGGGCGGTGGCCCGTCGCGTGGCGGCGGTCGCGGTCGCGGCGGTGCAGCAGGTGCGTTCGGTCGTCAGGGCGGAAAGTCCTCGAGGGCTCGTAAGAACAGGCTCGCGAAACGTCGTGATTACGAGGAGATCAAAGCTCCTACCATCGGCGGTGTCCGCATCCCCGCCGGCAATGGTCAGACCGTAAAGCTCCGTCAAGGAGCCACGCTCGCCGACCTCGCCGAAAAGATCAACGTCAATCCTGCCGCTTTGGTGACGGTCATGTTCCACTTGGGCGAGATGGTTACGGCCACCCAGTCCCTCGATGAAGCCACGTTCCAGATTCTGGGCGAGGAGATCGGCTGGAATGTCAAGATCGTTTCCGCCGAAGAGGAGGACAAGGAGATCCTGCAGCAGTTCGACATCAACCTTGATGCCGAAGAACTGCAGGACGACGAGGACCTGAAGCCGCGTCCGCCGGTGGTCACCGTCATGGGCCACGTCGACCACGGCAAGACCCGCCTGCTCGACACCATCCGCAAGACCAACGTCTCCGCGCGAGAGGCCGGTGGCATCACCCAGCGTATCGGCGCTTACCAGGTAACCGTCGATCTGGAAGACACGCCACGCAAGATCACCTTCCTCGATACCCCTGGTCACGAGGCGTTCACCGCCATGCGTGCCCGCGGTGCCGAGCTCACCGACATCGCAGTGCTCGTTGTCGCGGCCGATGACGGCGTGATGCCGCAGACGGTCGAGGCCATCAACCACGCGCAGGCGGCCAAGGTGCCGATCGTGGTCGCGGTCAACAAGATCGATGTCGAAGGCGCGAACCCCGAAAAGGTGCGTGGCCAGTTGACCGAATTCGGCCTGGTCCCCGAAGAATACGGCGGCGACACCATGTTCGTCGACATCTCCGCGAAGCTCGGTACGAACGTCGACAAGCTGCTTGAAGCGATTCTTCTTACCGCCGATGCGGAACTCGACCTCAAGGCCAACCCCGATATGGACGCTCGTGGCGCGACCGTCGAGGCAAGGCTCGACAAGGGACGCGGCGCCGTTGCGACCGTGCTGGTGCAGCAGGGTACGCTCCATGTGGGCGACGCCATCGTGGCCGGCACTTCATACGGCCGCGTGCGTGCCATGCTCAACGAGGATGGCAAGACCATGAAGGCCGCAGCGCCTTCCACACCTGTGCAGGTGCTGGGTCTGACCAGCGTGCCAAGCGCCGGCGACCTCTTCCTGGTCGCCCCCGACGACCGCACCGCCCGCCAGATCGCCGAGAAGCGTCAGGCCTCCGAACGTGCGGCCCAGCTGGCCAAGCGCCGCAAGGTCGTCTCGCTCGAGAGCCTCAAGGAGCAGTTCGCCAAGTCCGAGGTCGATATGCTCAACATCGTCATCAAGGGCGATTCCTCCGGTTCCGTCGAGGCGCTGGAAGACTCCCTGATGAAGATCGAGGTGTCCGACGAGGTCGGCATCCAGGTCATCCACCGCGGCGTCGGCGCCATCACGCAGAACGACGTCAACCTGGCCACGGTCGACAAGGCCGTCATCATCGGCTTCAACGTCCGTCCGAACCGTCAGGTCGCCGATCTCGCCGACCGCGAGGGCGTGGAGATCAAGTACTACTCCGTCATCTACAAGGCCATCGAGGACATCGAGGCCGCCTTGAAGGGCATGCTCAAGCCGGAGTACGAAGAGGTCACCACCTCTCATTCCGAGATCCGCCAGATCTTCCGTTCCTCCAAGTTCGGTAACATCGCCGGCGTTATGGTCCAGGACGGCGAGGTCAAGCGTGGCACCAAGGCGCGTATCCTGCGCAATGGCGTCACCACGGTCAACGATCTGGAGATTACCTCGCTGCGTCGTTTCAAGGACGACGTGCAGTCCGTCAAGGAAGGCTACGAGGCCGGTATCAACCTCGGCACCTTCAACGACATCCAGGAAGGCGACATCATCGAGACCTTCGAGATGAAGGAGATCGAGCGCAAGGATGGTCAGCCTTCTAAGAAGGAAGACAAGGGCTCCGGAAAGTCCGAAGGCGATCTCAAGGCGCCTGAACCGAAGACCGAATCCAAGAAGAAGTGAATAAGCCGGTCTGTATCAGACCGACTTGATGATTGAGCGTTAGTCGCCCGTCGTGCCATTGGTTGTGCGCGGCGGGCGACAGCACTATGTGGGTCGGAAACGAAAACGCGTTGTTTACAGCAGTAAACCCTATTGTTGTGCGGGAAACGACGTATTTGGCTCCGTTAGATTCGTTGTTTCCAGCACCTTAGGGATAGTTAGTGCTGGTAGAAACCTATTGAGCGCCGTTGACGGTGCCGCTTTGTACTATAAGCGAATCAGTGCAGAAACCTCGTATGGGATGATTTGGAATGTATCGTTTCCGATACTGTAAGACAAATGCCGTTCGAAACACGTATTCGAGTCGGTCTGTATTATGAAACGTAACAGCCAGAGTAAGTAATAAAAGGAAACGTTATGGCAACAACCAATCCACGGGCCGCGCGTATCGCGGCGTTGATTCAGCGCGTTATCGCCTCGTCGATGGAACGCACATTGCATGACAAGCGCCTCAATGGCGTCACCATCACCGATGTGCGCGTTACCGGCGACCTTCAGATCGCGCGCGTCTACTGGACCCAGCTCGGCCAGGAGGGCAAGGCGCAAGGGGAGCGCAAGCGTGCCGAGCAAGCGCTGAAGCAGGCCACCGGCAGGCTCCGTTCGCTGGTGGGCGCCAAGGCCGGGTTGCGGCTGACTCCGCAGCTGCAGTTCATCTATGACGAGGTGCCGAGCGAGGCGCACGAGATCGAGGACATTCTGGTCACCGCCCATAGGCGAGACGAGGAGCTCGACAAGGCCCGCGAGACCGCGCAATATGCTGGCGAGGCGAATCCGTACGTCGAGCCGCGCAAGAAGAAGACCGCCGCCGACTTTGAGGATGATGGTGTCGAAGAAGAATAAGCAGCCGGAACTTTCCGGGCTTCTGGTGGTCGACAAACCGCTTGGCGTGACCAGCCACGACGTGGTGGCGGCCGTACGCGGGGAACTGCACATGCGTCGCGTCGGCCACGCGGGCACGCTCGATCCGCAGGCCTCGGGCGTATTGGTCATCGGTTTTGGCCACGGCACGCGGCTGTTGAACTATATCGTCGACCACACCAAGACCTACGAGGCGACCATCCGGCTCGGCCAGACCAGCACCACCGACGATTCCGAAGGCGACATCACGACGGTTGCCCCCGTGAAACTGGCCGATGATTCTCGAAACGAAACCGTGCAGGCCATACCGGCGGAATCGGATGATGATGCCACCGATAGCGGCGTGAATATGCATAGGGAAAGCAATATCGTAGCCGTGTCGGATGGAGATCGCGACGCCGATGGAAGCTTGTCCAAGACTTCTTCGGATATCGAAAAGGCCGACGACTTGCTACAGGTTTTTGATGGTGGAACGTCTTGTACTGACGGACACGACAAAATCCGTATACTGACACTTCAACAGATCAAGCAGGCCATCAACGAGCATCTGACCGGTGATATCGAGCAGGTGCCGAGTTCCTATTCCGCCGTTCGCGTCAACGGCCGTCACGCATACGAGCTGGCCCGTCAGGGTAAGGCCGTGGAACTTGCCGCACGTCCGGTCACCATCAGCGAATTCACCGTGCTTGGCGCTCGCAACGCCGAAATTGTGAACCCCAAGAAAGTCGGGGAAAAGTCGGGAACACAGACGGATACCGAAACAGCCAATGGGCCGACGGGAGCCGCGACAAATGCCGAAATGGCAGATGGATCAGCGGAAACCACCGATGCAATGGGAGAAACGAAGCCAGTTGAGATGGCGACTCCGTCTCCAATCGCGCAAACCGATGCGCCCGATTCTGCAAGTAACGAGAATGAGCGGGCAGCGATCTCTGTCGTGGACGTGGACGTACGCATCAGCTGCTCGACGGGCACGTACATCCGTTCGCTGGGCCGTGATCTGGGCCAGCTTCTGGGCGTCGGCGGTTACCTGACAAGGCTGCGGCGTACGCGGGTCGGCAGATTTGACTTGGCGGATCCGCAACTGGCACAACGCGTGGTCACCGCCCACGCCAAGCCGCATACCTTCACCAATCGTGAAGGCGTTACCCTGACGTTGAACAAGGCCGTGCTGGATGTCGACGCAGACGAACTCAAACGCCGCTCCCTGACCATGCTTGAGGCCGCGCAGCGTACGATGCCAACCGTTCCCATCACCGATGCCGACGCCCGGAACCTGCGTTTCGGTCGCAGACTGCCGATGCCGATGGCGGACAATGCAGACTCCAATACGCTCTCCGGCGCCGATTCTTGTGCCCAAAACGACAGAAGCAACGAGACGAATACCATCGCTGCGGTATTTCTGCCGCAAACCGGTGAGATTGTAGGCATCGTGGAACCGGCCAATGCCCATGAGCTCAAGTCCGTAGTGGTTTTCCCGCCAACTGTGTGAAGGCTCAAAAGAAAAGGGGCTTTCGCGCAGGCGGCTTGGCTGATAAGATGGCTTGCGGCAGACAAGACAAAGGATTTTGATGAAAATCACCAGGTTGACACCCGACGATAACGGATTGGTGGATTGGCCCACCCTGAGTTCGCACAAGCGCGTAGTGATGACGATTGGCGTGTTCGACGGCATGCACAAAGGGCATCAGGCCGTTGTGCGCCGCGTGGTGGAGCTGGCGAAAAAGACCGATTCCCTGTCCGTAGCGATGATTCTCGATCCGCGGCCGGCGCTTGCGCATACCTATGCCAACGAGCACGACGGCATGGACTTGCCGGTGGATTTCGTGGACACGCAGGCTCTGAGTTCGGTCGAGCAGCGGGCGCGGGTCATGGACGAACTTGGGGTGGACCGCGTGCTGGTGCTGCACTATACAATGGCGTTTGCGGCCAAATCGTTCCGTTTCTTCCTGGGCCAGATGGTCGGCAAGCTGGGCATGCGTACGCTCGTGCTCGGCCAGGACGCGGCAATGGGTGCGAACCGCAAGGGCGATATCAAGGCCATTCAGGAGCTTTGCGAGGCCACGCGCGTCTTCGAGCTCGACGTGGTCGACGATCTGGGGCCCGGCTATACGTGGGTGCCGTCGCATTTCGAGCCGAAGATGCCGGAAGGCACCGGCGAGCCGCAAGACCCGCGAGAAGCCATGAACAAGGCCGAACTGCGCGGGTGGAGCAAGCAGAACAATTGCCGCAAGGTGCGCGTCTGGAGCTCGTCGAACGTGCGCTATCTGCTTTCGCAGGGGTGTGTGAAGGCCGCCTCTGAGATTCTGGGGCGCGACCATGCGGTCGAAGGCGCTGTGGTGCACGGCGAGCAGCGTGGGCGCGAGATCGGCTTCCCGACCGCGAATCTGGCGCAGAGAGTCGAAGGCTATGTGCCCGTCGACGGGGTGTACGCCGGTTGGCTGGTCGATTTGGGGCCGATTGACGATGATGCGAATAACGATGGCGGTACTTCTGATGGCGGTACTGCCGCTAGCAGCGCGAACAACGCCGCACAAAGCACTGCGTCCAGCGGTGTGAACGCCGCGAATCTGGCATCTCCCTCGGCGCAGATGCGTATGGCCAAGGGTTCGCCGTGGCGTTGGCCTGCCGCGATTTCCATCGGGACCAAGCCTACGTATAGCGACGAGACCGGCATCAACGAGCGGGTCATCGAGCCGTATTGTGTCACCGACGATTGGCTGGATCTTTACGACCACAAGGTGCGCGTTGAATTCACGCAATTCCTGCGCGGCCAGGTCAAGTTCGACGGCACCGACGAGCTCAAGGTCGCACTGAAGGACTACGCCGATCAGACGCTGGAGATTGTTGACGCGAAGTGAGACCGGTGTTGGCTGGATTGTTATTGGCTGTTTGATGAACGGATTCGGGCGTCGCGATCGAGAGTAGACCGTAGACCGTAGACTGTAGACTGTAGACCGTAGACCGTAAACCGGTGTGTCCCGCTTATATGAATGCTTGGTTGTTACGTGTCATAGCGGGTTTGGCTTGTATAGATAGGCCGTAAAAGAGGGTCTCTGCAGATTTTAGGCAGGGACCCTCTTTGATGCTTCGTTGTTGTGCCGTCGCCGTTGTGCGACTTGGTGTTCTGTCGTTCGGACGTGATGAGACTGAAACCAGGATTGTCCTATTCCAGCGTGAAGCCGTCAAAGGTGAAGCCAGGGCTCACCACACAGGAGACCAGAGCGTCGCCCTTGCCGGGCACGGTGCGTTGCCAGCAGCCTTCGGGTATGACCACTTGGCCTACCGGCGTCGATGACGTATCCACATCGGCCGAGGCAAGTCCCTGTCCGAGCGTGTAGAGTGTGCGTCCGGATTCGTCGGCCGGTGCGTCGCCATATCCGCCCAGTTCAAGGCCGACGGTGGCCGGTCCGTGCCAAAGCCAGATTTCCGTGGCGTCCACCTTGTGCCAGGCGCTCGCATCGCCCTGTGCCAAAAGGAAGTAGATCAGTGAGGCCAGCGGCCGGCCTTCGGTCGCTTTCATCGATTTCAGATCGGCGGCGGTGGCGGCGTAGCTCTCAGCCGAATACGCCACGTCGGTTGTGACGGAACCTGCCGAAGCTGCGGCATTGCCGGTGCCGGTAGTGCGCAGCTCTTCGCCGCGCTGTGCGGCCTGCTTCGTTGCCGTACCGGCCGCGGCCTGCAGGCTCAGCCAGGTCTGACGGTACCAGCCGCCCTCGGGATGCGCCTCAAGACCCAGCGTCTTGACCATGTGCTGTGCATACTCGCTCATATTCTCAAATGCAACGCTCATCGTTGTCTCCCCTCCCATAATGAATGTTCTCGAAAACACAGACCCGGCTTTTGCCGACATTATGTTTCCTGCCGGGTTCATTCTACCAATTCCTTGGGAATCGGCTGCAGATGAGATTCTTTGATGCGAAGTTTTAGTTGACGGGTTTAGAAATACGTTATTGAGAGAAATCCATTTTCCGGCTTGTACTTTCCTTGACTGGAGTCGCTCATACTCAGGGCTTTCAGGGTTGATAAATCAGGGATGTTTCAGGGTGTTCACCGATACGGTTTTCGGATTTCGGCCCGTAGGGTGGAAACGTAAACGGCATTGTCGGTGGCAATTATGCCGGTCAAAGGAGAACGAAGATGATACCAACCCTTGAAGCGCCATTGGTGGCGCAGCACGTTTCCTATCAATGCGTCGGTGAATCTGCATGAGTGGCGTCAACATTTCCTCGCCGGTCTCTCGGCTGGCACAGCACGGCGTGCAGAAGACGGCGACAACCGTTGCGGACGCGCAACCGGGTGAGCCTGCGGGCACCAACACGGGTTCGATATGGAACATGAATTCATGGTCGAGTTTGAGTGAGGTCATGCCGGTACCGCATCGAGGCCATCGTCTGCGCCGGCTTCTTTGCGTGGGTGTCATCATCCTTGTCATCGCGGCACTGATTTCGGCAATCTGTTCGTCTTATGATTCCGTGAGTGACGAAAGCTGAGGGAGTAATGTAATGATTATGTCAGAAATGATAAGTCGTGATTGGTAATATGTTCGGTTTATCGATTTGAGAAGTCATTTAAATGACTTCTCGGTTATATGAGATTGTAGGTCAAAAAGCTTGAATGTTTTCCTACCTACAATCTCGTGTTTTGATGACGATTAAAGCACTATCTCCCTTTCGAAACGCTCAGTGCCTCAAGCGCGTCGCGCAGGGACGAGACCTCGATGATTTCCAAGCCTTTGACGGCTTTGAGTTTGCGACGGCTGCGGTTGGTGGGGACTACGGCGCGGGTGAAGCCCAGGCGTGCGGCCTCGTTGAGGCGATGGCTCAGCTGGGGGACGGGACGCACCTGGCCGGTGAGGCTGATCTCGCCCATCGCGCAGGTGGTACGGGCGATGGGTTTGCTGGTGGCGGCGCTCGCCAATGCGGCGACGATGGCGAGATCGCAGGCCGGTTCCTTGGCCAGGCCGCCGGCAATGGTGGAAACGTAGAGGTCATTGGCCAGAAGATTCACGCGCCCGTGACGGTACAGCACCGCCGAAAGCATGGCCAGGCGATTCGAATCGATGCCGTTGGTGTTGCGGCGGGGCGTAGGCAAAACGGATTTGGTGACCAATGCCTGCACCTCGATCGGCAGACTGCGGTGACCGTCGAGCGTGAACGTGACGCAGGTGCCCTCGACCGGTGCATCTTCGGTGGAAAGGAACAGGCCGGAGGGATCGCTGACCTCTTCGATGCCTTCGCCGCTCATGTCGAAACAGCCCACCTCGTCGGTCGGGCCGAAACGGTTCTTGGCGGCGTGCAACATACGCAGTGCGGTGACGCGATCACCCTCGAACTGGCAGACCACGTCGACCAGGTGCTCGAGCGTGCGCGGACCGGCGATGGAGCCGTCCTTGGTGACGTGGCCGACCAACATCACCGGGATATCAAGCGTTTTGGCGGTGTCGATCAGGGCGCTGGCCACCTCGCGCACCTGCGTGGAGCCGCCGGAGATGCCATCGACGTCCTGCGAGACGATGGTCTGCGCCGAATCCACGATGGCGAGGCTTGGCTTCTCCTGCTCGATCAGCCCTAGCACTGTGGCCAGGTCGGTGGTGGCGGCCAGCAGCAGGTTGCTTTCGAGCGCGTTGATGCGGGAGGCCCGCATACGCACCTGCGCCTGCGATTCCTCGCCCGAAATATACAGGACGGATTTCTTGGCGTTGCCGCGTGCCACGTTTCCCGCGGTTTCCAGCAGCAGCGTCGATTTGCCGATGCCCGGTTCGCCGGCGACCAACACGACCGAGCCCGGCACGATGCCGCCGCCGAGCACCCGGTCGAACTCGCCGAAGCCGGTGGGGATACGCTTCACTCCATCGGTGGAGATTTCGGTGATTGGCTTGGCCGCGGCGCTGCCCGCGATGACCGCGGAACTGGCCTGCGTGCGCGAGGTCCGTCCTGGCGCGGCCGTGCGTGATGCGGCGGCCGGACGTGCCTCGTGGAATTCCTCGATGGTGCCCCACGCGCCGCATTCTGGGCAGCGCCCGTACCATTTCACGCCGTTCCATCCGCACTCCGAGCAGACATACTGTGTCGCATTCTTTGCCATGATGCCGACGCTAGCCAATTTTGCCGACAAGGGCAAGTCAGTCGGAGGAAAATCATGAAATCGGGAAATCAGGAAATCGGGAAATCATGAAATCATGAAATCAGGAGAATGTTCAATTCCCCGTCAATGATTCTTTCACCGACCAAACATGAGAGTCCTGAAACCGTTATATTGCGGAATAATAGGTATCTTGGTGCACCAAGTCCGCGGAATCGAGGCAATTGAGTGCCGATTCTTCATTTTTTAGCCCTCTTGGTGCACCAAGTACCCCAAAAAATACAGAATTCATATCAATTCTTTGATTTTTGCCCTTCTTGGTGCCACCAAGAATATGAAAATACGGGAATTGGATGGAGATTGACGGCTGAAGTTGTGTCGTGAAGTCGACATTGTTATTGAATTTCCCCAATTGGCCAGCGTCAGCCCGATGTGAAATAATTGCGGCTATGTCGACTCAACAAAGGAATTCCTCTTCTTCTCATGGCAAATTGATCGCCGTCGTGATTGCGGCTGCGGTGGTAATCGTCCTTGCCCTGCTTTCCGCGTTCGTATGGCCGGGCTGGGCGATGAACAAAAGCGCCAGCGAAGAACAAAAGCAACAGCAGACGACATCCGCCAAGCCCCAGCCCACCACGCCAAGCATCAAGGCCAAGGAGCTGCCGCAGGACGCCACGCCTCTGCTGAAGGTGATGCCCGACACGGTTGTCAATTTCGCGCGTACGGAAGCCGCTCCCAGCGCAAACTGGACGTCCGCCTCCCCGCTGGAGGAATACACGCTCACGTATTCGACAGGAAACATAGCCAAGGACGTCACGCTTGTGGTGGCGCAATGGTCCGGCAACGATACGGCGAAAACGCAATATGACACGCTGGTCGGCGCGCTCAAAGGTACGGATGTGGCCAGTGGCGACGTCAAGGTTTCCGGCAATGCCACGGGCAAATACGTGGTGAAATCCAATGGAGACAAGGGTAAGACGGCTACGGCGGTCTGGCAGAACGATACCGTCGTCTTTCAGGCCACGGGTCCCAAGGATTCGATCCAGCGCTTCTATTCGAAATTCCCGCTCTAGGTCGAATCTCCCGGCGTTCGTGTTTAATGGATCGAGGCAATGCTGAGGTGACGCGTTCGTTGTGTGATTTGCGCTGGTCTGGTGGAAATGGGAACAACAGCGTTTTAAGTCGGCAAGAGCGAGTAACATAGGTAAAGTTGCAAACTTATAGTCAAGGATTGGAGGCTTCAGATGGGTTCTGTCATCAAGAAGCGCCGCAAGCGGATGAGCAAGAAGAAGCACCGCAAACTGCTGCGTAAGACTCGTCATCAGCGCAAGTAGTAATAAAGCTTTTTACCAAGGTTCGGGATCGCAAGGTTCCGAGCCTTTTTGTTGTTTATGTGCGTCCCGTTTCGCTGCGTTTATGTCTCGCTGCGTTTCCGTTTCCCGATATGGCCGGATTGTTTGCGCCAAAGCGCGTGAATTGCTATCAGGTAGCGTAAAACGCTGGCGCATCGGCGCGTTTCGTGAAATCATGAGGTATGGCACAAATTACTTTGGGTGGCGTGGCCACCAATACCGTAGGAAATCTCCCCGCCGTCGGCTCTGCAGCTCCGGCTTTCACGCTCGCTGATGGCGATCTCAACGACTTCGACTCGTCGAAATTCGCGGGCAAGAAGGTTGTCATCAACATCTTCCCGTCCGTCGACACGGACGTCTGCTCGATGTCGGTGCGCAAGTTCAATCAGATGGCCGACGAGCTCGAAGACACCGTCGTGGTCTGCGTTTCCAAGGATCTGCCGTTCGCGCAAGGCCGTTTCTGCGGGGCGGAGGGCATCAAGAACGTCGTCACCGGTTCTGCGTTCCGTTCCTCGTTCGGTGAGGATTACGGAGTGACCATCGCCGACGGTGGCATGAAGGGACTGCTTTCACGCGCCGTGGTTGTCGTCGACCGTGACGGCAAGGTCGCCTACACGCAGCAGGTTCCGGAAATCGGCACCGAGCCGGATTACGACGCCGCTCGCAAGGCGGTCGAAGCGCTCAAGTAGCGCAAACATGGAATTGCGCCATATTCGAGCCGCTTACAAGCAATTAGCGGCGCAAATATGGCGCAATTTTTTATTTGCTAAAATCCGGGCCCGGAATCAGTTCTCGGAAACGGTCAGCACGCGCGGGCCGTTCGGGTTGCCGACGATGACCTTGTCCACGCGGTTGAGGAAGAGGCCATGCTCCACCACGCCGACCGTGTTGATGAGGTCTTCGGCGAGATCCTGCGGGTGGTCGATGCGCTCGAGATGCAGGTCGACGACGTAGTTGTTCTCGTCGGTGCGCACCTCGGTGCCGTCGGCGTTCTTGCGCAGGGTCGGCTTGTAGCCCTTGTCCTCGAACTTCTTGATGACGTGGGCGGAGCCGTAGGGGATGACCTCGACGGGCAGCGGGAACGCGCCGATGGTATCGACCACCTTGGAGGCGTCGACGATCCAGATGTTGTAGTTGGCGTTCTCGTTGACGATCTTCTCCCAGAGCAGGGCCGCGCCGCCGCCCTTGATGCCGTTGAAGTTCTTGTCGACCTCATCGGCGCCGTCGATGGCGAGATCGATATGGTCCACGTCGTCGATGTCGACGATCTTGATGCCGTAGCCCTCGGCCTGCTTGGCGGTGCGACGCGAAGTCGTCACGCCCGTGAACTTGAGGCCTTCCTCCTGGGTGCGACGGCCGAGCTCGTCGACCAGGAACCGCACGGTCGAGCCGGTGCCGAGGCCCGCGATCATGCCGTCCTTGATAAACTTGGCCCCCTCGATGCCAGCTGCCTTCTTAAGCGCGTCTTGTTGTTCCTTATCCATTGATACTCCTTTTAACAGGCCAGCTCAGTCATATAGTGACGAGCGTCACTGTCCATAGTATCGGTGTTCCGATACTTTTATTTGTGTTCATGTTTTGTTTGTTTCTGTTACTTTTTGTGTTTCTCGTTGGCGATGAGGAACGGAACATTATTCAGTACGATGGTGCCATCTCCGGCCACATATCCGTCGATGGCGATAATGCCGCGGATGTGTCGCGGCCGACCGTTGTATGTCGGGCTGGTCTGCGGTGCCGGCGAAAAACGCAACGTGCCGTTCACGCTCAGCCCGTTGTGGATATATCGAGGTTCCGGATTCGTTTCCGGCTTCGGGCTGGAACCGGTGGCGCGTGGCGTGTCGCTGCTCTCGTCGTTTTCGACCGCGGCGGCATCGTCGTTGGTGACGATATCAACGGTATCGTTATCGGCGTTGGCGCCCGCACTGACACCAGCATCGGCGTTCGTGTCGTCATCGGTGTCGGTGTCGTCATCATCGTTTTCAATGGCGGTGGCGTCGATATGGCTTTCGTCGTCTGTGTCGGTATCGTCGGATTTGTGGCCGTTGTCGGCGTCGTCACTAGTGCCGTTCAATCTGTCATCGGTGTCATCGTGATTATTGGTGATGTCGTGATTGTCGGCGTCATCGTTATTGTTGGCTTTATCGTCGCCGCCAGTGCCGTTGGCATCGGTGTTCTCGGATACTGGAGATGTATTCGTTTCAGCTGAGCGTTCGGCCTCGCCAGCTGCTGCGGAGTTGCCCGCTTCAGCAGGTTCACCGGATTCGTCCGTCTCATCCGAGACCGGCAACTCGGTTTCGGTGGGGGTCTCGCTCCGGTCAGCAGGAATGGTGACGTCGTCTCCTACAGGCGAACCGCTGAAATTGGGATGAGAACGTACGGTTCGGCCGATCGTATCCGGCTTCTCTTCGTCTTCGTCGTGACGGACGTTTTCATCCGCCGTTTCGTCGTTCTCGGCCGCTCGATGATGCGCGACTACCGGCTTGCGCCCGCTGAAATCGTACTCGGGCACGCCTTCGGGCTGAGCAAGTCGTTCGGCGAGTGTCGGTTTGTGGGAAGCCGAAACGTCAGTCTGACCGGTCGTGTTTTCGTTCTCTGCGTTCTGGCTGTCGCTATCCTCGGAACCGTCCTCGTTTCCGTCATCAAGCCCGCCGCCCGACTGTGTGCCGCGTCCGAGATGATACTGTTCCTCGGTGATTTTGCCGTCGATAAGCATGCGTGCGTCGGCGGGAATATCCACGCCCTTGGCATAGGCCGAGGCGAGCAGCGACTGCCAGCCTTCCAGCGGCAGGTAACCGTCCTTGACCCCGCTGCGCGCGTCGCCGGAGTAGGTGTGGGCCAGGTCGTCTACTTTTTCATTGCCTGGATTGCCGTTGTGTCCCTTGACCCAGACGAACTTCACCGGGCCGGGCCGGGCGGCGATTTCCGCGTCGATGGCCTTGATCAGCGGGGCGTTCTTCACGGGCTTGTGCTGCGAGTTCTTCCAGCCGTTCTTCTTCCATCCCTTGACCCAGGTGGTCGAGCAATTGATGGCGTACTGCGAGTCGGTTTCGATGGTCAGCGGTTCAGCGCCACGGTGCGCCCGCAATGCCTCGAGCACCGCGCAGAGCTCTCCGATCTGGTTGGTGCCGTTGGTGGCGCCGCCCGCGTCGCTGTCGCCGTCGTGCTGGTGGCCGTCGGTCCGTGCAGCATTCGCCACATGGTCCGCCCAAGCCCATCCCATCGGCCCGTTGGGGTTGCCCAGCGCGCTGCCGTCCGTAGAAACCGTAATAGTCATGTTTCCAAGGTTACGTGCCGGCGGCGAAAACACAAAGGTCGGTCGGTAGGATTTTTGAAACCGCTTGATTGCGCTGTTTCAACTTTCCTGTCGGCCGACCTTTGTGCTATTGGTTATTCGTCCAACGCCTTGTCGACCACATCGGTGGCCTCGGCGAGGACCTGGTCGAGCGCCTCGGGGGAGACGAACGACTCGGCGTAGATCTTGTAGATGTTCTCAGTGCCGGAGGGGCGGGCGGCGAACCAGTTGTTCTTGGTGGTCACCTTGATGCCGCCGATAGGAGCATCGTTGCCGGGCGCGCGCGTGAGTTTGGCGGTGATGTCCTCGCCGGCCAGGGTGGTCGCCGA
This sequence comes from Bifidobacterium sp. ESL0764, assembly GCF_029395515.1. Classification (NCBI taxonomy): domain Bacteria; kingdom Bacillati; phylum Actinomycetota; class Actinomycetes; order Bifidobacteriales; family Bifidobacteriaceae; genus Bifidobacterium; species Bifidobacterium sp. ESL0764. Next base: position 1,740,651 of record NZ_CP113919.1, on the reverse strand, counting down.
GACCGCATCGGGGGTGAGATCCGCGAACTTCTGCTTCTGCTCGAGTGTGGTCGGTGTATCGACGCGCTTGTACCAGCTTTCGCCGAATTTGGCGACCTGCTCCTGATGCAGTTGCGCCGGGTTCTTGCCGGTCTTGGCGGTGATCTCCGCGGCCAGCAGGTCGGGGATGATGCCGTCCTTGTCGGTGGTCCACACGTGGCCGTCGCGGCGCAGGAAGCTCATGCCGCTGCTTTCCTCGCCGCCGAACGCGACCTCGCCGGTGAAGAGCGGGTCGACGAACCACTTGAAGCCGACCGGCACCTCGACCAGCTTGGCGCTGATGGAGGCGGCCACGCGGTCGATCAGGGAGGAGGAGACGAGCGTCTTGCCGATGCCTGTGCCGTTGGGCCAGCCCGGGCGAGCCCCGCCGAAGAGATATTCGATGCACACGGCGAGGTAGTGGTTCGGGTTCATGACCCCCCAGTCAGGGCAGACGATGCCGTGGCGGTCGGCGTCGGGGTCGGTGCCGCCCACCAGGTCGTACTTGCTCCACGCTCCGGCGTTGAGCTCGTCGACCAGCCCCTTCATCGCATACTGCGAGCTGGGGTCCATACGGATCTTGCCGTCGTGGTCGATGGTCATGAATCGCCAGGTCGGGTCGACCTCGGGGCGCACCACGCCGATACTGAGGCCATACTTTTCATTGATTAGCGGCCAGTAATTCACGGAAGCGCCGCCCAGCGGGTCGATGCCGAGCCTCACGCCGGAGGAACGAATGGCGTCGAAGTCGATGACGTCGCTCAGGTCGCTCACGTAGTGGTCGCGGTAGTCGAAGCGTTCGACCAGCGGGGACTTGATGGCCTCGTCGTAGGGCACACGCTTGACATCACGGAAGTGGCCTAAGAGCTCGTTGGCGCGGTTGGCGATGGCTTCGGTCGCTTCGGCAGGGGCCGGACCGCCGGTGACCGGATCGTACTTGAAACCGCCGTCGGTGGGCGGGTTGTGCGAAGGGGTCACCACAATGCCGTCGGCCAGGCCCTCGCCTTCGAAGCGCTGTGAGCCGTCGGCGGCGCGGTTGTGGGTGAGGATGGCGTGCGAGACGACCGGAGTGGGCACGAAGTCATCGCGCGAGTCGATGCGCACGGTCACGCCGTTGGCGACGAGCACTTCGATGGCTGTCTTCATCGCGGGGCCGGAAAGCGCATGCGTGTCGCGGCCGAGATAGAGCGGCCCGGTGACGTTGGCCTTCTTGCGATATTCGGCGATGGCCTGGCTGATCGAGACGATATGCGCCTCGTTGAACGAGGTCTTCAGCGACGAGCCGCGGTGCCCGGAAGTGCCGAACGAGACGCGCTGTGCCGGATCGGCGGGGTCGGGGATGGCGTCATAATATTTGCCGATGACCTCGTTGACGTCGATGAGGTCGGCTTGTGTGGCGGGTTTGCCCGCATTATTTGCAACCATGCTTCCATTGTGCCACAGTCGCGCGGCGAAAGCGCGAAATTTGTGCGCTGTCACAACCAATCGCACAAGGCGATTGTGCGAACTGAGATATCTGATGTATAAAAAGTGCGTTTTACATGCGTCAATATGCACTTTCTTAACGCTAGCGTCAAAAAAGTGCATTTGGAAAAGTCCAATATGCATTTTTCTCACGGTGCCGTCAAAAAAGTGCGTTTAAACGGGGGCTAAAGTGCACTTTTCGCACAGTTTTGTGTTGCAGCAGCTGAGACGCGTTGAAACACGATAGTGCGTTGATGGCTGGAAATGCGAAGCGAAACGAGCGGGTCAATCCTGCGAGATCTGGTGCCTATAGCGGTCAGTCGGCTGGAAAATGTCATATAAATTCTTCTATCAGCGCCAAAGCCGACCTACGTATTGCGACGCCCTTACGATGAAACGGGAGAAATAACCTGTCAACCTACGTTTGAGGCATTTCCATGACATTTTACGGTATCAATTACCTGCAGAACCAGCACGGCATCAACCAGGTCGTCCGATTCGTCATCATCATCGCGCTGTGCGTGGCGCTGGTCGCGTTCTTCGTGCTCTATCTGCGGCACCGGCTCAAAACGAAATACCGGGACTTGGGCATCATCGCGCTGCTGCTGGTGGTGCTGGTGCTCGGCAGCGGCTTCACGCAGTTCCAGCAGAGCGAGACGGCCAGCGCCAAAGCCACGCAGATGGTCAGTTTTGTGCAGCACGTCGCCAAGGAACGGCATGTTTCCGAAAACGACGTGCTGGTCAATTCAAAATACCTGAACCAGGACGTCATCGTCAAAATCGGCGACAAATACTATACGGTCAACCTCAACACGGACTACACCGCCTACAAACTCACCGAAACCCACATGCTCGCCGACGTCAAAGAAGAAAAGTAAGGAACCGCCATGCTTATCAGCACCACACTCATCGTCAAACTCGTCGTGGGCATCGCCTTCCTGATCGTCCACATCAACCTCTTCGGCAAATCCAACCTCGCACCCACCAGCGCCATGGACCAGATCCAGAACTACGTGCTCGGCGCCATCATCGGCGGCGTGATCTACAACGAGCAGATCACCGTGCTCCAGTTCGTCTTCGTGCTGATCACGTGGATGCTTTTGTGCATGCTCATCAAGTTCGGCAAGGAGAACAGTCGGCCAATCAAGAAACTCATCGATGGCAGCCCCGTCATGCTCATCTCGCACGGCAAGGTCGATGTCGCCACCTGCATGCGCAAGGGCGTTTCGGCCAGCGACCTGATGCTCAAGCTGCGCTCGCAGGGCGTCTACGAGATTTCCAAAGTGCTGAAGGCCTACTTCGAGCAGAACGGCCAGTTGACCGTCATCTGCTACGGCGACGAGACGCTGCGCCTGCCGTTGATCGTCGACGGACAGGTCGATACGGATGTGCTGGAAGCCATCGGCCACGACAAGGACTGGCTTGAGGACGAGGTCAAAAAGCAGGGTTACGACGGCACCAGCGGCGTGTATATCGGCGAGTACGTCTCCAAGAAGCTGGAACTGACCGGTTACGCAAAGTAGGCGGGAAGTAGGCGGGAAACAGACGCGAAGTAGGCTGGGAAGTGGCCGAAGCGATTGCGAAGTAATCGGGAAATGACCGGGAAATAACCGTGAGATGGCTGCGAAAATAGTCGAAGAGTAGTTGTGATACTTATATCTGCTCGAGCTCGGCCTTGGCCGGGACGCGCACGCGCAGCGACTTGGGCTCGACGCTGAAACGGATATGGCTGGTCGAGCCGAGCATGTCGCCGTCGACCTGAGCCAGCGCGGGCTTTTCGAGCTGGATCTCGGCCTTGATGCCCTGGATCTGGTCCATGGTCGAATTGGTGGAAAGCGGGCTCTGTTGCGCGCGTCCGGTGATGGTCTGATGCATTACGTCGCCGAAAAGGTTCATCCATCCGAGGATACCGCCGGAAGTATCGATGATTTCGAAATCCAGCAGTCCGTCGTCGAACGAGGCGTCCGGCATCAGCGAGAACACGGGAATCTGGCCGCAATTGCCGGCCATGAACGTACGGAAATGCAGCTCGCCGACCGTGTGAGAGCTTCCGTCAGTGCTGGTGATGGTGACGGCCCCGCGGTATTTCGGCGCGAACAGATGCTTCATGCCGCCGGAGAAATAGGCGAGCCAGCTGATGCTTTTCTTCAATTCCGGATCGGTGTCGTTGATCATGTCGGCGTCGAAACCGATGCCTGCGATAATGAGGAAGGCGTGGGCATGGTCGTCGTCGGGCCGGTCGAGCAGCGCCATGCGTCCCATGTCGACCATGCGTTCGCCGTGCGAGGTGGCGATGGCCAGTGCCGCGTTGATGTCGTCGACGGGGATGCCCATGTTGCGGGCGAAAAGGTTGCCGGTGCCGATGGGGATGATGCCCAAGGTGTGCCCGGTGCCGCTTATGGCGCTGGCCACGGTGCGCACGGTGCCGTCGCCGCCCACAGCCACCAGGACGTTGGCGCCGTGTTCCAGCGCTTCCAGCGCACAAACGCGTCCGTCCCGTTGAAGCGTCGTTTCGATGAATTCGATCTCGGCGATGTCATGGTCTTTGCAGAATTCCTCGATGTGCAGGCGTGCACGCGCGGCCTGGGGTTTCGAAGGGTTGATGATGAAGGCGTACCGGACCTGATCGTCGTCACGTTGGTTGAGTCTCTGCACCCTACGCCACCGCCACCAGGCGCGCCGTGCCAGCGCGGCGGCAACGGCGAGAACGCATACCGCAACCACGGCGATGACGATGACAAGTACGGTTCGAGACATGGCTCTATTGTGTCGCGATACAGTGACGTTGCGCCCGAAAGTCGAAAAAAGATGAACGAATCCTACACGTTGGTTCGCCTGTTTGCTTGGTTTGCCTTGGAAACGGTCACGAAACAATCCCGTCTCACTATTTGTCACCGGACGGTCGAGCGCGAACCGGCTTCAATATACTTGGGAACCATGCTAGGTAAAGGAATTGAAGCAGGCATCACGGCCAATGCTGTGTGCCGCTCTTTGATTGCCATGAACGCCAGCATTCTCGCTTCGACCCGTCGATCGCATTCGTCGTCGACCGCCGTCTGCAGCGATATTTCGGATTGATGTATCGGTTTCGTTCCATTCAAATATTGCGTGATCGCAACGGCATAGCTGCCCGGTAACGTGTGTTTTTGCTCCGTCTTGGGCAGTGACTTATAAGAAGTGGTTTGAAAAATCCAGCAAAATATGAGGGAAAGTGGATTCATGACGAGTGAAGAAGAGCAACCGGTACAAAAACTGGCGCAAAGACGGGCAGAGAGCGCGCAAGCCGATACGTCCGGAAACAAACAAGCAAAAAGCAAGGATTATCAGGACGACAGGGACTCCGCGCTCAAATGGCACGGCCAGGACGTGCGTTGGATGCTGAGCCTGTTCGGTACGGCGATCGGCGCGGGCGTCCTGTTCCTGCCGATCGACGCCGGTGGGGCGGGCGTCATCGGCATCGTGCTCATGCTGCTTGTGGCCTATCCGCTGGCCTATTTCGCGCACCGGGCGATGTGCCGGTTCGTGCTTTCGGCCCGTAACCCCGACGACGACATCACCGACGTGGTCGAGCAGCATTTCGGCTTCGGTTTCGGCATGGTCTTCACCATTATCTACTTCGTCGAGGTATTGGTCATTCTGCTGATGTATTCGGTCTCCATCACCAATACGGCCGAAAGTTTCATCGTCAATCAGTTGCATATGCAAACCCCGCCGCGCTGGCTGCTTTCCCTCGTGCTCGTCGCGGTGCTGATCGCCATCATGGTCTGCGGCACCCGTACCGTCACCCGCGTGATGAGCTGGCTGACCTGGCCGGTCATCGCCGTGCTGGTGATTTTCGCGCTCTACCTCATCCCTCGCTGGAACCCTTCGATGCTGACCAGTATCCCGCGCAATGCCGCCGGCGGTTTTGATTTCGGCGCGCTTCTGCTCAGCCTGTGGCTCCTGGTCCCCGTCATCGTGCTCACGTTCGACCATTCCGCCATCGTCTCGTCCTTCTCCGTGAACGTCCGCAGGCGGTACGGCAAATATTCCGACGACAAGATCGGCAGGATTTTGAAGGTCGGGGAGCCCATGATGGTCACCGTTGTGCTCTTCTTCGTCTTAAGCAGCGATCTGGCGCTCACTCCCGGCGATGTGGCGCGCGCCAAAGAGCAGAACGTCTCCATCCTGAGCTATCTCGCCAATATGCTGGGCACCCCGGCCATCTCCTGGATCGCCTCGATCACCGCGTTCGTCTGCATCTTCAAGGCGTTCCTCGGCCATTATCTTGGGGTCGAGGAAGGGCTCGGCGGCATCATCCGCAAGGTGGCGCATACCAAAGGCGTGGTGGTAGAGCGGAAGAAACTCAACGTCCTCGTCAGCGTCCTCATGTTCTTGGCCTGCTGGTTCGTGGCCTGGGCCAACCCCTCGGCCATCGGCATGATCGAGACCATGGCCGGCCCGCTGATCGCCTTCATCCTTCTGCTCCTGCCGATGTACGGTGTGCACAAGGTGCCGGCGCTGAAGGAGTACGCTCACAAGATCAGCAACGTGTTCATCGTGGTCGTCGGCGTTGTCGCGGTCAGCGCCATCTTCTACAACATCGTCGGGTTGTTCCTGTGACCCGGTTGGCCGGTCGCTATGTCGTCTTTTGTTCTTCACTCGGTTTCATGACAGGACGATGGTGAAACCGATGGCGGAAATTGACAAAACAACAATACGAATATCGACGCTTACGGGTGGGCCGCAAAACCGCCGTAAGTGTCCCTTTACGGAAGTAGGCTTGAGGATATGCTAGATATCCAATTTATCCGTGAACATCCCGACGTCGTGCGCGATTCCCAGCGCAAGCGCGGAGAATCCGTCGAACTCGTCGACGAGGTTTTGAAGCAGGACGAAACCCGCCGTGCCGCCCTGAAATCCTATGAGGAGGCGCGTGCCAGCCAGAAGGCCATGGGCAAGAAGGTCGCCGCCGCCGCTCCTGACGAGAAGGCCACGCTGATCGCGCAGACCAAGGATCTGGCGGGCAAGGTCGCCGAATACAAGAAGACCTCCGACGACGCTTCCGCGGCCTACACCAAGGCCATGTGGCAGTTCTCCAACATCGTCGAGCCCGAAGCGCCCGAAGGCGGCGAGGACGATTACGTGGTGGTCAAGAAGGTCGGCACGCCGCGCGACTTCAAGGCCGAGGGCTTCGAGCCCAAGGACCACCTGACGTTGGGCGTCGGTGTGGCCGGCATCGACATGCGTCGTGGCGTCAAGGTCTCCGGATCGCGCTTCTACTTCCTGCGCGGCGCTGTGGCCCGCATGCAGATCGCGATGCTCACCATGGCCGTCGACCAGGCTGAGGAGAACGGCTTCACGCTCGCCATCACCCCGACGCTGGTGCGTCCCGAGGTCATGGCCGGAACCGGCTTCCTGAATTCGCACGCAGACGAGATCTACCGTCTGCGCGAACCTGATGACCAGTACCTCGTGGGCACTTCGGAAGTGGCGCTCGCGGGCATGCACGAAAACGAGATCCTCGACCTGTCCAACGGGCCGCTGAAGTACACCGGCTGGTCCAGCTGCTACCGGCGCGAGGCCGGTGCCGCGGGCAAGGACACGTCCGGCATCATCCGCGTCCACCAGTTCGACAAGGTGGAGATGTTCGTCTATTGCAAGCAGGAGGACTCCCGCGCCATGCACAAGCAGCTGCTGGGCATGGAGGAGCAGATGCTGGCCAAGGTCGAGGTGCCCTACCGCACTATCGACACCGCCGCCGGCGACCTCGGCTCCTCCGCCGCACGCAAGTTCGACAACGAGGCTTGGGTGCCCACGCAGGGCCGCTACCGCGAGCTCACGTCCACCTCGAACTGCACCGAGTACCAGGCCCGTCGCCTCAACATCCGCGAGCGTTGCGAGGACGGCTCCACCAGCCCGGTCTCCACGTTGAACGGTACACTGGCCACCACGCGCTGGCTCGTAGCCATCCTCGAGAACCATCAGCAGAAGGACGGCTCCATCGAGATTCCGAAGGCCATGCGCCCCTACATGGGCGGCCGCGAGGTCATCGAGCCCACCAAGTGGGAGGCGTGAGCGCCGTAGCTGTAACGTTGAAAGCGTCGCGGTCCTGCCCAATGTGGATGCATGGCAGAAGCCGCGGCGCTTTTGTTTTGGCATCTTGGCATTTTGGCAGTTTATAAAGCAGCGGTTACGTCGGCGTGTGAGTGTCTGCGGGCGGCTGTTATAATTTCATACGTTGCGTTTGCGGTGCGAGCCGTTAACCGCAACATGGACAGGTGTCTGAGCGGTCGAAAGAGACGGTCTTGAAAACCGTTGAGGAGCAATCCTCCGCGAGTTCGAATCTCGCCCTGTCCGCATTACAAAAGTGGGTTCCGGATACGTTTAGCATCCGGAACCCACTTGTTTTTTGGAGTCCTGATTGGCTACCGAGCTAGCCGGTACGCCGTGGCGATTGCCCATTTTGGCGTGTTGCTGTTAAGAGACAGGCCAAAAATGTGTAGCTGGCGGTACCGGCCTTCGGCTCGAGCCGTAGACTTGCCGCAACTTCAGCCGTAGACTTGCCGCAACTCGAGCCGAAGGGGGAAGGCGCTCAACTGTTGCGGCGCTTGCCTAACAGCATTCCGCAAGCGGCCGTCAGCAGAAGAGACATCAGACCAACCACGGGAAGTACCGTCGCTCCTGTTTCCGCAAGTGTAGGCTTGGGCTGGGTGCTCGCGGGGGTTGTAACGGCCGAATAGACATAGGTCACTTCCTGCGTTTGATTGACAAAGGTCCCATGCTCATTGCCCTGCACGCGCTGGAACGTGTATCCGTTGAAGCTCTTTTTCTCGCTTGTATATGGGTCGCCGATATTGCCGGTAAGAGCCACGTCGTCTGACAGATGCTTGCCTGTGGTGTCTACATAATGAACGTTCACGGTACCCAGGGATTTCATGCTGTTCTTCTGAATCGCGACAAATGAATTGAGCACTTGGTCTCCTGCATCGGCAATCACGATTTTGATGTGGTTTGTTTGGCCCTTGGTGACCGGGGCGTTTACCGGCATCACCTTGGTAAGCCCGCCGAAACCGGTTCCTGGAAGGGAATTTATTGTGTAATCGGAATTATCGACGAAATATTCGCTGTTCTTGTCGGCGTTGACGTTATTGATGCTTACGGGGTCATTCGATCCGGGAATCAGCGCAACGTTCTTGCCGTTGACCAGGAAAGCGAAGGTGTCGTTATAGTCGCTTCCTACAAATTTCGGATATTCCTCTGATCCGAATACATAGTTGAACGACAGCGTGGAGCCTTTGGGCACGAAATCGAATTCCAATGAAATCGCGTCATGGGTCTTTGGGCCGCCAAGTATGGCATCCAAGTCGGGGTCGCCGTCAGCATTGAGCGACGACTCCATATTGTCGGTCAGGTTGCCGGTGGAGAAGAGGATGCCGTTGTCGATTCCCAACGTTGTCTGTCCATGAGCAAAGGTTCCGGCCGCTTCGGGGGAGCCGGTCAGCTTTACATTTGAAACCGAGAGGGAATCGTCGGCAAGCAAAACCTTCAGCAACGCATTGGCGTCTGCCTTTGTCACGCTTACGTCAGAATCGGTGTCGTCTTGGGCATTGGCGTGCTGGGGTGCTTGCCGCGTTAGCGAATGCTGTGACGGATCCGCGGCGACTTGTGCGTTTGCCGTGGATGCCGTTGCCGATGGGGAGGCTGGCGTAGCCGGTTCAAGGGCCTGGGCTCCGGTCGGGGCAAGCATGAACGTGGCCAGGATGGCCGCTGTCGCGCTTGTTATGCCTTGTAAAGTCCGTTTTCCGAAGCGGCCTTTGTGTTGTTTTGCTGCCATTGCCAATCTTCCTCTCTGAAATGCCGTTGATTTCCTAAGTAGTGATAAACATTACTTTCGGTAACAAGTATAGACAGTACCTGGTATTTTGTGGAGTCAAGGCCGAAGCGCTCAACCGGCTTGATCCTGGGTCGCTTTTCTTGTTTCCGACGGTTTCTAGGTCGTCCTTTTTTACTGGATGAAATTTTTATTTGGTGGTTGAAATTCACCGTTGAATAGACGCACTTCACATGGCATTTTCGACCGCTTAGCAGTAACTCCACTTTTATCTAGCCAAATTGCGTAATACTTATATATAGATGGCGTAGCTATGTCCGTTGGGTCCCACGACAATTCAACGGCTGTGGCGAGGTCACAAGGCAAGTGAAGGAAGGAAGACGCAGAGGTAATGGGAAAGCGGCAAAGAACACTCGTCGGCGCGGTTGTTGCGTTGGCGTTCTTTGTTTGCCCGATTATCGTGTCGGCCAATGGCGAGGAAACCGTTCAAAATTCGAGTATCTCGAATATTTCCGAAACCAATCAGTCAACCCAGCTTGACGGCACCGGTACGAAAATTGGGCAAGGTTCAGCGCTTGAGGGGCAGAAAAGCCCTGTCGGCGCGACTTCCCAGCAATCTGCGCAACCTGGCATTTCACAATTGCCGTCTTCCGACAAACCGAGTTCGCAAGCGACTGATACTTCTTCTGCTTCCACAGTGTCAGCGCAGGGCGACGGGGCGAGTTGCGGAGATTCCGGCAATTGGGGCGGTTCGTCCGGTCAGGCTTACTGGTCTTCTTCACGCAATGGGGCCGATTGCGTAGTTACGATTGGCCCGGGTTCGATCGATGGTTCCGCTGGTGCTCCTTGGTCGATAAACAATCCATTGCATAATGAGGTCTCCGCCATCCATTTCGCAAACACCACAGGCGTTGTCCGTCTCAGCGGCAACATTGCCGGAATGTTTTCCTCAATGACGAAGTTGAAGGAAGTCCGGATCAGCAATCAAGCCAATTTTGACGTGCGCAACGCCGGTGGTGATTTCTCGCAGTTGTTCGCCGATTGCCCGAATCTTCAAAACATCGATCTTGCGGTGTGGAAATCGGCCCATCCTCAAAAAATGACGATGATGTTCCATGGCGACACCTCGCTGACCAATCTTGACCTTTCCGGCTGGAACACGTCGGAGGCCACGGACATGTCTGCCATGTTCCAAGGCGATGGCGCCCTGCAAACCGTCAATGTCGCCGGTTGGGACGTCTCCCAGGTCGCCGATATGTCCGATATGTTCAACGGCGACAGTGCCCTGACTTCAATAGCCGGCATGGACGCTTGGCACGCCGCGAAGCTCGTCGGCATGGCCCGTATGTTCTGCGGCGACGGTGCGCTGACGCACCTGAATCTTTCGGGCTTCAACACCTCGCTTGTCAAAGACATGTCGAAGCTCTTCTACCTTTGCAGGAACCTCAAGACCATCGACGGCTTGGCCAATTGGGACACCGGCCAGGTGGAGCTGATGCCGTCCATGTTCTCCATGGTCGAGCAGGTGCCCAACCTCCCGCTTCCGGGCAACCCCGCTTACGCGCAGCAGGTAGGCCCCTCGAATCTTTCGGGTATCGCCCATTGGAACGTAAGCAAGGTCCGCGGCTTCAGCCGGATGTTCATGGGCCTGAACTCGGTCTCTTCTCTCGATCTTTCCGCGTGGAAGACGTCTTCGGCGGTTTCCATGCAGGCGATGTTCGCCGGTTGCTCCACGCTCAACGAGGTCAAGGGCCTCGGCGGCACCAAATGGAACACGGTCCACGTCAATGATATGTCATACATGTTCTATCTCGATGAGGCCCTCACGCACTTGGGCGATCTTTCGCGTTGGAGCACCGGCAACGTGCAGAACATGGAAGGCATGTTCCGTTACGACGAAGCCCTTTCGGACGTTCGCGGCATGAGCAAGTGGAAGACGGAGCGGGTCACCTCCATGGCCGCCATGTTCCAGCGCAACCGCGCCCGCACCGACCTCAAGGACGTTTCGATGTGGAAGACGCCTCACGTCACGCTGATGTGGGATATGTTCGGCGGCGACAGCAACCTCAAGTCCCTCGACGTCTCCGGTTGGGATACGTCCAAGGTCACCAGCATGACCTATATGTTCCAGGGCACGGGCATCACCTCGCTCGATCTTTCCAGCTGGGACACCACCCACGTACAGGCCACCAAGGATGCCGCCGCCTGCTCCAACGGCACGGTGAAGGCCGACGCCGGCACCTGCCGTGTGCTGCCCGAATACCTCAACGAACTTTCCGTCGGCCCCAAGACGAAGCTGACGCCCGAGTTCTTCAGCGGCGAGCCCATGAACACCAAGGGCTACACCGGCCGCTGGGCTCGTGATGACGACAGCTGGGCCAGCGACGAGGGCAGCGACGCCAACGAGCAGCTTGCCGAGCGTTGCCCCGGAACAGGCACTGCCGGTCAGAAGCCCCAAACCTACCTTTGGCAGCAGACCGCGCAGATCAGCTTCGACGCCAACCTTCCGCTTAGCGATTCCAAACTTTCCGGCGGATTGCCGAGTGCGATCCAAGTGACGGGCGCCGAGGTCTCGAAGAAACCGCAGACGGTTCCGCAATCCTCGATGGCGACGCAAGGCTATAGCTTCACAGGTTGGAACACCGTCTGGAATGGCGGCAACGACCAGAACGGCAAGCCAGGCAAGGCCTATAAGGCCGGCGACAAGATCACGCTCGATCGCGGTGAAGTGGTCACGTTGTATGCACAATGGAAGTCCACCGGCGGCGCGGCAGGTTCCGAGCAGCCCGTTGACAACGAGCAGTACACCGTGCGCTATATGGCCAACGAGCCTGAAGGTCTCAAGGCCGGCGGCACCATGAACGACGACGTGTTCACCGCGAATGCGGCGGCTATGAGCGCCTACAAACGTGCGCTCGCCGATAACGCGTACACGGTTGCGGGCTATACGTTCCGCGGTTGGAGCCGTGTGCCGTCTTCAAACACTGCCTGGGCTCCGGGCGTCGAGCTCAACATGAAGCCCGGCATCAACATCATGTATGCCCAGTGGGTCAAGCAGGGGGCTGAGGTTTCCGGCAACGGCGAAGGCGCGGTTGCGGGCGCTGGCAACTCCAACGGCATCAACGTCATTATGCAGCCTGCCACCATATTGGCCGGCGCTCCTCAGTTCGGCGCGTCACCTACGGCGGTCGCCGGTCAGACGGTGCCTCTGGCTGCCGGCACAGGCAATACCGCCAACGGCAACGCGCTTGCAGGCGGTACGCTGCAAGACCATCGTGATTCCCTCGAGAAGACGCCTCAGGAAGACCAGCACAGCGTGCCTAAGTGCGTGGAACGGTCTACCGGAAGGGTCCGCAACAGTGCCAACGGCATCAGCTACGTGACGGGAGTCTCCACGTTGCCTTACTGCGAAGGCGAAGACGAAAGCCAGGGGGCAACCCAGTCGAACACGGCGATCACCAAGACATCGACGCTTCCGGCCTGGTCGTGGCTGGTCGTGCTGGTCGTGGCCGCAATAGCGATGGGCGCTATCGCGTTGCGTCAGCGCTTTGCTTCCCGTGCGGTGGCGACATCGCAGCACAGGAAGGGAGGCAAGTGATGAACGGACGTTCGCGTTGGTACGTCTCTGCCGACGGCAGTGTGGTACGGCCGTCCATCCGCGGCCCCGGCTAGTCGGGAGATGTGCAAAACGGATTTTGTAATTTGCAATGTTTGAAAATGTAAAAAGAAAAGGAATGACAATGAAACAAGGAAGAGTAACGAAGCTTATGGCTTCCCTCGTCGCTTGCGTGGCCGGCGTGGCCATGATGGGCTTCGGCGTCACCAGTGCCTCGGCAGCGGATCCCGATCCTGACGAAAAAGTGGATCTGACTATTACCGGTGATGCAACGACATTGGATGGTCATAAGTTCAATGCGGTGAAGCTTGCCGACTATATCAATCAGACCACGGATTCAGTCGGTATTCAGACTGTTGCTGATATGAAAGCTGCGATTAAGGCTGCTGCTGTAGCTAGCGGTACCTCACTCACTGATAATCAAGATGCCATGGCTACTTTGGTCGCCAAGTGGGGGCCTGACACCACCGACGAAACCGCTTCTCCGTATGCCGGCGTACGTCGTAATTTCGTCAACGAGCTGGTAAAGCAGAGTGACATTAAGACCGCTATCGCTGGGGCGACCACTCCCAACACCGCGACCTTTACTGCTGGTGGAGCAAGCTTCAGCATTCCCAATGGCATTTATCTCATTGAAGATGTCACTGGAGGCAAGGTTGAGGTTTCTATCCCGATTTTGGTTAGCACTAAGGGCTATATCGATCAGAGTGTTGGTACCGGCGAGATTGAGGCCAAGATTGAGCCCATCACGATCACGAAGAAGCGTGAGCATCCGACCTATGACGTTGGTGATTATGTCAAATACACCATTAAGAGCCAGGTTCCGGTGTACACGAATCTTACGAGCATGACGCTGGATGTCATCGATAACCTTGGTAAGGGACTTTCTTACGATCTTGCCTATGGCACCAAGCCGGTCGTTAAGATCGGTGGCACGACACTTACTGCCGCTGATTATGATTTGACCGTGGGAAAGGCCAATACCACTGGTGGTTGGGATACGGTTACCGGCAATGACAAGGTAGCCGGAGCTCAGATTACCTTCGGCCTCGGCAAGTATATCAAGAAGAAGATTGATTCTGATCCCAAGGACTACAGCTTGGCTGGTAAGGATATCGTCATCACCTTCTACGCGATGGTCAACAAGGACGCGCTGACGCTTGGTAACCCCGACGGGAATAGCGGCGTCGATGGGAACGGCATCATCAACAAGGCCAAGATTCAGTACACCAACGATGACCACATCGTTACCACCAACGCTCCGAACGTTTACATCTACACCGGAAGCTTCAGCGTTGAGAAGTACTCTGAGACCAACAAGGCTGAGAAGCTGACTGGTGCTAAGTTCAATATCTTCCGTGGGAAAGATGCTACCGGAAATACTCTGAAGTTCGTCGATGAAGGCGCTGACGCCAATGGTGTGCATCAGTATCGTACTGCTGAACCGGGCGAAACCACCACTGATCTTTTGGAGGCTCCGTTCAAAGTCAACGGTCTGAGTGATGACACCTATGCTATCAAGGAGAAGGAGGCTCCTAGCGGTTACAAGCTCCTTGATTTCCACTTCAATGCCATAATCACGCACACTACCCGCTCCAACGATCCGGATGGTGTAGGTCAGCCGACCAGTGACGTGGAGTACTCGTTCGGTGAGGACGACCAGTTCGGCCTCGCTGAGCAGGTCGGCAGCACGGCTGTATACAAGGTCTACAACATCCAGTCCTTCACGCAGCTGCCTGCTGCAGGTGCCGTCGGCATCCTGATGCGCGTGGCTCTGGGCGTGGTGTTGCTTGGCGTGGCCGGAGTGCTCTATATGAGCATGCGAAAGGGCAAGAACGCCCGCAAGGTTGTTCGCCGTCACTAAATGATGGTGTGTCGCTTGTGGGTTGTCTCGTTGGCCGGTTGGCCGGCAGAGCAGCCCACACGCGATGCATGCTGAGCAACATCCAGTAACAAGAAAGAACAAACAATGAGAATGAACGGATTGGCTAAGGCGTTGACCTCGCTGGCCGCATGTGTGGCCATGCTGGCCATGGGTGCTACCAGCGCGTCCGCGCTCGAGACGAGTCCATCTGCCGGAGTCGTCGACGCCAATCCGTTCATCTCCTCTTCCGATGTCGCTTCCGCCACGGGCCGTGTCGCCCCCGCCGCGGACACCACAGGCATCAAAACCACGCAAATCGTGGAAAACAACACGAACACCTACGACGTGGGCAGTCCGATCGTATTCACCGTCGGCAGCAAGGTACCGATCTACACCTTCGCCACCGACTTCACCCTCAAGGTCAACACCACACTCAGCAAGGGCCTGACCTACGACCCCGCCAAGGCGCACCCCACCGTCACCATCGGCGGCCAGGAGCTCAATAAGGCCTCGTCCGGCACCGGCTACCAGCTGACTGCCGACACGAGTTCGTCGGCCACGAAGCTCACCTTTGATTTTTCCTCATACGTCAACAGCAAGATAACCAACCTCGACTATTCATTGGGTACCGAGCCCATCAAGATCACGTACACGGCCTACCTCAACGCAAAGGCCTTCACCGGCAACGACGCCGATGCCACCACCAGCAAATCCGAGACCGAATACAACGACACCACGGGAGTCACCTGCAAAGACGTCAAACTCGAAGGCCCGACCGTCAAGCTTTACACCGGCGGCTTCACCGTCGACAAGATCTCGAAGACGACCGGTAAGGCGTTGCCCGGTGCCAAGTTCCAGATTCGTCGCAAGGATGCGGCGGATCCTCTGAAATTCGTGCGTTCCGGCGGCGAGGGGACTGCCAGCGCCGACTATATTCTTCCTGAAGCGTTCACCACGGCAACCACCACTGATACGTTGGTCGTGCCGCAGTCCGGCCAGATCGAGGTAGAAGGGCTGGCCGATGGCGTCTACACCGTCAAGGAGACCCACGCCCCGAACGGCTACATGCTGCCTACGGGCTTCTCCTTCAACGTCACACTCACTCACAACTTCGACGCCAGCAATGCGCTGACCGGCGTTTCCTACTCGCAGACCGGCGACCTGTACGGCCTGGTCAAGCAGAAGGAGAGCACCAACGGGTTCACCGTCTCCAACGTGCAGTCCTTCAAGGAACTGCCGGCCTCAGGCGCAGCGGGCATCCTGATGCGCGTGGTGATCGGCTTGGTGCTCCTCGCCATAGCGGCAATAGGCTACGCCCTCATGCACCGCAACAAGAAGCATTCGAAGCCCGGCAGATTCAAGGACACCGGATACGGGAGGCGATGACCCATGCGCAAACAGCATTTTCGAGTCGGCGCCTTAAGCGCACGGCACGCATTGAGTGCCGATGGTCACAGTTCGGACTTATACGAGTCACAGGAAAAGCAAGGACAGGCGATTTTGTCGGGGACAGGACACATGAAAAAGAAGCAATGGAAACGCGCTCTCGGCGCCCTAGTCTCATGCCTGGTGGCCGCCGCCACCCTCATGTCCGGCGCCGTCAGCGCCAACGCCAGCCAACCCGACGCCGAACAGACACCAACCCACGGACCACAACCATACGTCACACTCAAAATAAAAAGCTTCCATGAGTTTCCAGACCACAATGGTGGTGAAATTTATGGAACAAAGCTCGCCGATTATACAAATCAGGAGCGTGACAAGAATACGCTGGATGCAACTACTGTTTCCAAGATTCATGGCGGTAATTATACCTATAAGGATCTCTG
Source organism: Bifidobacterium sp. ESL0764 (assembly GCF_029395515.1). Taxonomy (NCBI): domain Bacteria; kingdom Bacillati; phylum Actinomycetota; class Actinomycetes; order Bifidobacteriales; family Bifidobacteriaceae; genus Bifidobacterium; species Bifidobacterium sp. ESL0764. The sequence goes on along the minus strand of NZ_CP113919.1, from coordinate 1,724,047 downwards.
CGACGCCTCCGGCTACGGGGACGCCTGCTCCGCGGACGACCCGATGCGCTGGCTCGTCGACAAATGGTCGGCGGAAGGGGACGCGGACGAGACGACTGGGACCTATACGGGTCACGTCCGTGATTTTGTGGACAATTTAAAACCATCTTCTTCGGGTGGATTTAATTATTCAGGCAGTTTCGATTGGAAGATTTGGAATTATGGTGATGGGTATAAGCATGTTGGTGGTTGCCGCAATGTGCAAGTAACGCGCAATGAAGCCAATGATCCGATTTATAGCATTGACATTACCAACGGGATTTATCTGATTGAAATTGGTGGCCAAAGGTCCATCGTCAGTACGGTCGGCGGTTATCTTGACACATCTCGTCCCGATTATCTGGGATCAAAGGAAATCATACGGAAAGGCGGGAGTGATTCGCAGATCACCAAGACGGTTAAGAACAAAACGTACAACGTCGGTGATTCGGCCGAATACACGATCAACGTCGCTTTGCCCAAGAATCTTACGGATCCTGGAGTTTACTATCTTAAAGTCGTCGATAAATTCTCTGCAGGGCTTTCGTATGTGAAGGATAAATTCGATCCAACTGTCACACTTGATGGTGTGAATATTCCGAGAGCGACAAATGCGAATCCTGTGGGTTATAAATTGTATGTTTATGACAAGACTTGTAATAGAGAATGGGATAATTGCCAAATAGTTTATTTTAATTATAAAAATCTTGTCGATTCGTCTGATGAAGTTCCAGAAGCTCGGATATATTTTGACTTATGGCCATATATACACAGCAAATTCGGTAACGGAACACCCGGTAAAGATGATATTATAGGAAAATCCCTCAAGATTGTCTATCATGCTGTCGTCAACAGCAACGCAGGTAAGGGAGATCCTGTCGATAACAACGCAAAAATGTGGTACGACGTTGATACATGCGGTTGTGGGAAGCCGACGGAAATTTCGGGTATGCATTACTACCTTCTCGCGAGTCGAGTCCGCATCTATAGTGGCGGTTTTTCTCTGCAACAGGGTTCTGAGTGGAAGGATGGGATTATGGAAGGCGCGACGTTTAACGTGTTCCATAAGGAGGATCAGGACCATCCGATTCGATTCAACGAAGTCTCCAAAGGCAGCGCTACTGAGCCTTCGCAATATTGTGCGGCTTCGGCCTCTGCGACGAATTCGACCGACAAGATCACCATCGGCCCGTCGGGCAAGGCGAATGTCACCGGGCTGGCGGACGGCACCTATATCGTCAAGCAGCTCACTGCAGCACATGGGTGGACTGTGGTGCCCGACTTCGCGTTCGAAATCACTATTCAGCACGACGATAACGGCGATGGCACGGAGAAGCTCACACAGTCGATCGGGAGCAACCCGTATGGTATGGCCAGCCTCGGCGGTGGAGCCGGAGGCAACAACGGCCGTGTGGTGAATGTGCGGTATATCCAGTCGTTGAGGGATGTGCCGGCGACGAGCCCGGTGGGTATGGGTGCGCGCGCGCTGCTGGGCGTGATGACGGTGCTGTGCGGCGCGGGCATCCTCGTGGGCGCGCGGAAGCTGAAGCGCAGGAGCGATATGAGCGGCCTTAACGTATGATGAAGTATGCCTGTTGTGGTGTGGCGACGGTCTGCGGTGTGCGGCCGTCGCCGCATCGGCAATAGGGGAATCTGCTGGGGACGCTGCGCGATGAAGAAGAAACAGGACGAACCGCCTGAGGAGCGGTATGCGGGTTCGGTGTCCTATGTTGTCGCCACATCGGCAATAGGGGAATCTGTTAGGGACGTTGCGCGATGAAGAAGAAACAGGACGAGCCGCCTGAGGGGCGGTATGCCGGGCCGGTGTCCTTTAGCGCCGTCATCGCCGATGATGAAGGACTGGATCAGGGTGCCCGTGGCAACGATCTGGCAACCTTGCTAAAGAAGCTGGTCCTCGTCCTACTGCTCGTTGGCGGGCTGGTGTCGATCGGCTATCCATTCGTGCTGCAAGGGGTCAACGCGTTCAGGCAGGCTTCGGAATCTCAGGACCTTGAGTGGCGGCTGGACCACGAGACCAGCGCCGAGGAGCTGCAGGACCTGGCCGCCGCCGACCAATACAATCAGGAACTCGCCAAGTCCGGCCAGTCAGTGATGGGTGACGTCGCCGATCCGTTCAGCAACGATGCCGACGGCAGCAACGCCGACGGCAGCGGCGGTGATGATGATAATGCCGACGACAACACCGTGGAGGCGAAAGACAAACGCTACCAAAGTCTGCTGAACGAAGGCGGTGGCGTGATGGGCATGGTGGTCGTGCCGAAGATCGCCGTCGACCTGTCGATCTACCACGGCACGTCCTCGGGCACGATGGACATCGGCGCCGGGCACATGTACGGTACCTCGTTGCCGGTGGGCGGCCCGTCGACGCACACGGTGCTCGTCTCGCACAACGGGCTGACCAACGCCCTGATGTTCACGCGTCTCGACGAGATGAGGAAGGGCGACGCGTTCTTCATCCACGTGCCCGGCCGCAGGATGGGCTACCGTATCGACCGGATCGTCGTGATCAAGCCGACCGACACCAGCAAGCTGCGGGTCGAGCCGGGAGCCGACCGCGCCACGCTGATGACCTGCTACCCCTACGGCGTCAACGACCACCGCCTCCTGATCCAAGGCCACCGCGACCCCTCGCTCGACAAGCAGTACCCGAGCGATTTCGGCCGTCAAGTCATGGCCGCGATTATGGCCGCGGTGACCGCCCTGTCCGTTCTGGTCATCGGTGTCTCCCTCCTAATCATCCTCAAGTACCGCCACCCCAACGAGCCCCCAGCAGGCCACGCCCAAACGCAGGATAAGTAGACTAGCAACCCACCCAGTGCCAAGATGCCCATACACGGGCGCGCCGATAGGCGTACCCGCAAGCTATGGCTGTCAGCCCAAAGAGATATACCGCATCGATGCGTTGAGCTGCCGCTTGGAAGAAAACTCGTGCGGGCCGCCAGCCTAAGCCGGCGACCCGCACAAATCAATTACGAAATAAGGACGATGATAACCAAACGCCCTACGGCGAAAATCAACGGGTTAAAAGATTTAAAGACCCAGACCTTAGACCCGCAGTGGACGATTCCGCCGATACAACGAACATACCACAAACCCTCAAGGAATTGCAAGCACATCAAGGAACCTTGAATTTTCATGGATTTGCCCGTTTTAATTTGCAAATCCGTTTTGAATGTGAGACGTTGGTAATGCCGCACGCACATTGAAGGCAATTCCGATTGGACGTCGGGGGGCGGATAAACGTGCGGGCGACCGACCGGGACCATAAGGCCGGCTGAAATTACGAAATATTGGAGGCCAGAAATGGTTTCTCATAACGATAACAATCCCGGAAACTCCGGGCTCTGCCGGCTCGCGGCGGTTGTATTGCTTGCGATGGTGGCCAGGGTGGATCCCCTCTGGGAGGCTGCGATACTTGCGGGCTGCCTGCTGTTGGTGGTCTGGAAGTTGGAGTAGCGCCGGTACCGAGCCGCCCCTGACGGGGTAGCAAGGCGGGTCCGGCGGTGGAGCGATTTACCGCCGGATTGCACCTATATGATTACCCTTACTGCTTGTCGCGCTTCTTCTTTTCTGCGACGAGGTAGATGCCGAGCGCCAGCGCCACGATGGCGACTACCGTGACCACGGTGATGGTCGCGCCGGTCGTGACCAACGAATCATGCGGCTGGGCGGCCGGCTGCTGCGCCACAACGACCGGTTTCGGCTTCACCAGCGTCGGCTTCTTGTGGTCCGGCGTCTTCGGATTGTCGAACGGCTGTGGCTCGGGATCAGGCGTCGGGTCCTTCGGCGTCGGCTTTTGCGGTGTCGTCGGCTTCGGGCGCTCCGGTTCCTGTGGCGTCTTCGGCGTGGTCACCGGGTCTTGCGCCTGGACGTTCGGGCTCGGGTCGAGGCTGAACGTTTCAGGCGTGAACGGCAGTTTGCGGCCTACCGTGCCGCTATACGCGTTGCATCCGTTGTCGGCGAAACAGGGGAAATGCGTGGTTTCGAAGCCGACGGAGACATCGTTGACGTATTCAAGTTCGAGATTGTTCCACGTCACCGTGCCGGTCGTGGGGTTGTAGGAGCCGGAGCTCGGCTGGATGCTGCCGGGCGTCGGCGCGAGGAAGGAGCCGTCGGTGGTCTTGGGCACGTTGATGGTAACGGTGCTGGTCGATTCCGCCAAGCCGGTAGGACGCTGATTGGTGATGGTGAATTGCGTCAGCGGCAGATGTTTGATCGGCTGCAGGTCGGTGACGCCGTTGCCCTCCACAGACGCGGGAAGCTCCGGGTCGTTCTGCAGGTACAGGTACGTGAGGTTCGTCAGGTTTTTCAAGGTCGAGATGTCGGAGACGTTGTTGTCAATCATGCTCAGGCGCATCAGTTGCGTGAGCCCGTGCAGAGGGGTGATGTCTTTGATGGCGTTGTGGTCGAGCGACAGGTAGATGAGGCTGGAAAGTTGCGAGAGATTCGGAAGGGGCTTGCTGCTGCTGTCGATACCGTCGCCGTTAAGGCTCAGGTTGACCAGATTGCTCAGCCCTGCCACGGGCGTGAAGCTCGCGACATTCGGGCTGTTGTTGATGGTGAGGTCGATCAGGTTGGTCATCCCGGCGATGGGGGAGATGTCGGTGAGCTGGCTGCTTGGAATGTGGAGGATCCTGAGGTTGGTCAGCAGGTCAATACCTTCAAGGCTTGCGAGGTTATTGCTGTCCGGGTTGATGGAAATCTGCTTGACGTGCGAGGCGACGGTGGTGTCGAACTTGCTTGCGGTGGTGAGTGGATGCCCGCTGGTGCTCCCGGCCGCAGCCACAGTAGCAGCGAGCACCGGGTCGGGGAAGCATTGCGCGATGGAGCTGCTGCCGGTGGCGCAGCCTCCACTCCGGGTGATGGGCTGCGCGGCCGAAGCCGTTGGGGTGACGCATTGTGCGGTGATGAGGATGGCGCCCAACAGCGCGGCAAAGAAAATCGCGACGCTACGAACCAGCGTTCTACGTATCTTTGCCATATTCGTCATTGCCTAATCCTCGTTCTTTGTATTACAGCAAGCCCAGTTATACCGTCACAATTATAAGTCATACAATATAAGAATGAGCGAGCAAAAGCGCCAAGGTGCCAAAATCGCCGCTGACTGGTAGAAATCCGCCGTTAACCGGTAAAAATCGTCACGTTTTTGCTGCGGGTGACGTTGTATATATAAGGAGTGAGTTCAGTTTCTGCGTGTGTCTTTGTGTGAATTGGCGGGCAGACAGCATTCGTGATACTTACCCGGCGATGGAATTCACTGAGACGCTTGTTGCCGGGCCAGCTTGGTGGCGGCGATACGGCAGTGTTCCCGCAGCTCGAGGGGGAGGCGCGCGTCGTCGAGCACCGTCCCCGAGCTTGCGGCCTGCCCGGTATCGGTGTCGCAGTCAAAAGCCAGCACCGGCCGCGTGCGGCACATCAGTAATCTACGTTCCATCGCCATTCACACTATTCTAGGCGCTTGGTTTGCGCAATTCCAGCATGGGCAGGAGATGACTGCCGGTTTGCACTGCTGGCGTTTGCGCCTTGTGTTTCGGACGACGGGCCAGGGTCGGCGTGCAAAAATGGTGACCGCGCCATCTAAAACGCACTTTTCGCGCGGTGCCGTGTAAAAAGTGCGATTTAACATTGCTAGAACGCACTTTTCGCACGGTGCCGTGTAAAAAGTGCCTGGGGCTCAGCCCTGAACCATGCCCTAGCCCCTGACGATGACGTCGGCTTGGTATGGCAATGAACGATGGTGGCTGCGGTCTGGTCTGGGTCGTCGCCAAGTCGCGTCAAATCGTGTTGATGCGACTTGCTGCGTGCGTTTTGTCGGTTGACGCGCGGGTTATGAACAGCATTGTTCATTTAACGGCAGTAATTCGTGGGCCGAATGACGCAGGTTACCGGCGATTTTCGACCGCTTAGGGATTGAGGCACATTGAACTGGGCAATGAGCGTAATACTAGAAGTATAAACAGGACATTTATAGCTGGAACTATGCCACCAATGGCGAAAAGCTGTAGTCGCGCCAACGGGCCATGTCGTTGACGTGCAAGGAAGGATAGTGGATGAAGAGCGGAAAGCTGATGAAGCTACTGGCGATGGTGACTGCATGCGTGGCGAGCATGGCCACGATGGCAGCCGGTGCCGTGAGCGCTTCCGCTGACGACTCTAGGGATAACAGCCATGTCAACCTAACTATCAAGGGTAGTGAATACACGATCGCCGGGCATAAATTCACGGCGACGAAGCTTGCAGATTATGTTAACGTCGACGCCGTCGGTGGGACGTTTGGTGTTTCCACTATTCAAGACAATCCAGCTTTGGTGAAAGCCATCAATGAAGCCGGCGATGTTCCTGCGGGGTCTAAAAGCGATCCGATGGCATGGCTGGTTCAGCAATGGAACGGGGAACAGGAGCTGACGTCTCCGTATACTGGCAGTATACGTACGTTTGTCACCAAGCTTTCGAAGGAAAGTGAGGCTTTGGATGCAACGGCGCTCCAGCCGGTGGAGGGTGCCAAAGGCGATACTTCTGTTACCATGGATCTGGTTAATGGCATTTATCTTATTCGCGATATAACGGATGTGGTGGCGAATAATAGATTGTCCAGAGCCGTACCGATGTTGGTCTCCACTACGGTAAACAAGATTCCGAACAAGGGCAGCAGTGAAATCGATGTAAAAGCCTTAAACGTCAAAGTCACGAAGCATGCCGATAAGAATACGCATAAGATTGGCGACACGGTCCCGTTCACGATTGAAAGCCATGTTCCTTTATTTACTGCTACGAATGTATATAGTGCTGGTTTGGAGATTGATGATCAGCTTGATGATGGGTTTACGTATGATAATTCATCCACGCCTGTGGTAAAGATCGGTGATACTACGCTTATCAAAGACACGGATTATACGTTGAAAGTCTATACCAGGTATGGCCACAGTCCGGTTGCGGCTGATGCCAAGGTGGCTGGTGCGGAAATGTATTTCCTGTTGACGCCTTATGTCCAAGCTCAGATACAGCAGGGAAACTATGATATAGCGGGAAAAAGTATTACGATTACCTATGATGTGGTTCTCAACGAGAACGCAAAAGTTGACGCTGATGGCAATGTCAACGACGTTCAATTGGATTATAAACCCGGGTGCAATTGGACAACTGTACCGGGCAATAAAGTATATGTGTTTACCGGTTCCATCAAGCTGATCAAGAGGTCTCAAGGGACCGGGGAGATGTTGCCTGGCGCAAAGTTCCAGGTGTTTGAAGACCCGGACGCGACTACGCCGCTGAACTTCGTATACGAGGGGCAGGCAGATGACGGGAAGACCTACGACGTATACCGTACGGCTAAGGCCGGTGAGTCGGGCAGCAGCGACGTGTTGACAACATCAGCTCATCCCTTCTGGCTTAAGGGATTTGAGGATGGTACCTATACGTTCAAGGAGACTAAGGCACCTGATGGTTATCTGCTTCCTATGGGCTTGAGTTTCAAAGTTAAGGTGTCTCATACGGTCGATGATGCTGCTCCGTCGAAGGCCACGTACAAGTATGAGCTGACTCCTGACGCTAATAAGTTGACATCTATCGCGGACAACATGAATGAGCTGACGGTGGTGAATACCAATTCGGTGCTTAAGTTGCCTGCCACTGGTGCTGTCGGCATCATCATGCGGTTGGTGGCTGGCGCGCTGGTGATTGGTGCTGCGCTCGCCATATACTTCGGCGTGCGTCACCTGCAGCGTGTGCGCAAAGCCGCTAAAACGGCAAGCCGCTGATACAGCAGCTGCAATTCACTGTGGAATTGATGCATTTCACCTGCGAATTTCGACCGCTTGGGAAGAACGTCTTATGCAGCTAGGCAATGAGTGTAATACTGGAATAGTAAAGCGATAGCTATGCCTCGAATCGCGGAAGCGGCGGTGAAGGCTGTAGTGATACCTGAAAGTCTTGTGGGTGAGTGAAGGAAGGATTGTCGATGAAAAACGGAAAGCTGATGAAGCTGCTGGCGATGGTGACTGCATGTGTGGCGAGCGTGGCCACGATGGCCGCAGGCGCCGTCAGTGCCTCGGCAACGCCATCGTATTATCGTGATCCGCATAGAGTCGATTTGACGCTTAGTGGAGATAAGAAAAGCATCGCTAACCATACATATCAGTTAGTGAAACTTGCTGATTATATCAATGTCGATGGAGATAAAGGAACTTTTGGCGTATCTACGGTTGAGGGTGACGATGTAAAGACTGCTATCCTTAATGCTGCGAAAGCTGCTGATATTAACATTCCTGAAAAGAGTCAAAGCGATCCAATGGCCTGGCTCGTGTGGCACTGGGGTCAAGATTTCGACAACGGTAGTGAGCTGATTTCTCCCTATGAAGGTAATGTACGCAAGTTTGTTAAGAAACTTGCTCCAAAGGTCAATAATCTCGGTGAAGAGAAGGGGCCTGCTGGTGATGAAGCGACTTCGTTCAAGCTTAATGTTGTCAATGGAATCTATCTTATTTGTGATGTGACTAGCTTCCCATCACCTACAGAAATGGTTAGACCCGTACCGATGTTGGTGAGTACTTCGGTAAATTTGATTCCTGGAAAAGGAACAAGCGAAATTCATGTGAAAACTTCAGAGGATGTTCCGCATAAAGCAGTAGATAAAAAAACGCATAAGATTGGCGATAATGTTCAGTTCACTATTACCGATAAAGTCCCGCTTTATAATCTCCATGATAAGGAAGATAAGGGGAAATATGTATTGGAGCTTGTTGATCGATTCTCAGAAGGGTTTACATACGTTCCCGATACTTTTGGAGCGGTTGCAACCATCGATAATGTGCCTCTTACATTAGGAACAGATTATACGATAAGAGTTCAACATTATAACGGAGATGCAGTAGATTCTAATACTAGTGTTGCGGGAGCCATGGTTATTTTTGATTTCTCAAACTATATTACGAATAAAATAAATGCTGAAGATTACACTGCGATTGGTAAAGAAATCAAGGTTGTGTATTATGCGTTGCTTAATGAAAACGCGAAGACTGATAGTGATGGGAATGTTAACGGGGTTGACGTTTATTACGGACTATGCTCCGGAGAGACTCGGATACCCGGCAAGGATGTATATGTCTTTACCGGTTCCATCGAACTGACCAAGAAGTCTCAGGAGACCGGGGATGTGTTGCCTGGCGCAAAGTTCCAGGTGTTTGAAGATCCGGACTTGACCACGCCGTTGAACTTCGTGTACAAGGGAGTCCAGCTTGTTGACGGCAAGGTCTGCGACGTATATGCTATGGCTAAGGCCGGTGAGAAGGGCAGTAGCGACGTGTTGACGACTTCGGCGGATCCCCTCTGGATTAAGGGATTTGACGATGGTACCTATACGTTCAAGGAGACTAAGGCGCCTGATGGTTATCTGCTTACGCCGGGGTTCAACTTCAAGGTTGATGTGTCGCATACGGTCGATGATGCTGCTCCGTCGAAGGCCTCGTACAAGTATGTGCTGACTCCTGACGCTAATAAGTTGACATCCATTGCCGATAATACCAATGAGCTGACGGTGGTGAACACCAAGTCGGTGTTTAGTTTGCCTGCTACCGGTGCTGTCGGCATCATTATGCGGTTGGTGGCCGGTGCACTGGTGATTGGTGCTGCGCTCGCTCTGTTCTTCGGTATGCGTCACTTGCAGCGTGTGCGCAAAGACGCTTACTCGGCAGGCCGCTAGGCCTGCGCTGATTCGGTAGTAATCAGCAATAGCCGGTAGTTATTGGAGATATAGTAAGGCCATGCGTTCCAAAGCCAAGCAATCGAGAAAGTCCGTTCCGGAGCGTCTCGAAGGTGTTGGCCGGGAGCGCATGGCCTCTTCTTTTTCGCAGATTGTCGCGGCTCCGAGGCGGCCCAAGGGCGCGAAGTCGATTGATCTGATGATCGCAGGCATCAAGGCGGTGGCGGTGCTGATGCTGCTGGTCGGGGTGTGCATTTTCGGCTATCCGTTCGCCGCCCAGACGGTCAGCACCTACAAGCAGGCCGAATCTTCCAATGTCTTATCCGGGAAAATGGACGCGAATCCGGACGCGGCCAAGGCGCTCGCCGACGCCGACGAATACAACCGCGAGCTTGCCGCATCGGGGCAGCAGACGATCGGTATGCTTAATCCGTATACTGACGCAGAGAACTTCGGTCAAGGCGTGTCTAATAATAGAACGTCGGGCAGCGGAACGTCCCGTAATGGAACGTCTGATAACACCGCTTCGGACAACGGAGAGAGGCATAACGGAACGTCTAATAATGCTATGAATGACGCTGCGTCGGACAGCGGTGAGAGCGACGCCGCTGCGACGAACGACAAGCGCTATATGAGCCTGCTCAACGAGGGTGCCGGCATGATGGGCGTTGTCGTCATCCCCAAGATTTCCGTGGATCTGCCGATCTATCACGGCACCGCCCTGCCGATACTCCAAATCGCGGCGGGGCATCTGCACGGCACCTCCCTGCCCGTGGGCGGGGCTTCGACGCACGCCGTCATCGCCGCGCACAACGGCATGACCAAGGCGTTGATGTTCACGCGCCTGGACGAGATGAAAAAGCGGGACGTCTTCTACGTCAAGGTTCCCGGACGAAAGCTGGGGTACCGCGTCGACCGCATCAGCCTGATCAGGCCGGACGACGACAGCAAGCTCAAGGTCGAGCCTGGCGTCGACAGGGTGACGCTCATGACCTGCTTCCCCTACGGCATCAACGACCACCGCCTTCTGGTCTCCGGCGTCCGCGACCATGCGCTCGACAAGACCTACCCCAACGACTACGGCAGGCGCATGATGGCGGCGATCGCAGCCGTTCTCACCGCCCTCGCCCTAGCCGTCATCGGCATCGCCGCATCCATCGTCCGCCAGCACCGCCATCGCGTCGCACGCTCCCGTCACGCGGCTCGCCACTGATGAACAAGGAGGGGCGGAGCCATCCGTTCTTGTCTTTCAATTGAGCTGTTTGCCCAGTGCCTTGCGTTTAAAGATATCGTCTTGCTGACTACTTCGTCTCTTTTCATTGGCATTGCTGGGTTGGTATTGCTGGGTTTTGCACGAAATCAAGAGTTTCTGAGTATCCTAAAATACATGGAATCAAGGGTAAACGTTCTAGTGCAGGGTAAATAAAAATGAACGTAATTCCGGGATGTTTCCCCGGCGAGAAGTCAAGGCAAATAATCTCTACTTTAAGATTATGGTATTTTCTACTTATAAATTATGGTTTTCTTTACTTGCAGATTATGGTAATTGCTACTTAAAGATTATGGTAATCTCTACTTAGAGGTTATGGTATTTTCTACTTGCAGATTATGGTAAATCGGCCGTTCCGGCGAACGGCACCAAACCGTCGTGGCGAATGCCCACAAATCTACAGAGAGCAAACATAAACCCGGAAAGGAAGTCTGTTATGACGCCACGAAAGCTGGAACCGCTCTTGAAGAAAATGGCGACGTGGTTCCCGGTGGTCTCCGTCACCGGCCCGCGGCAAAGCGGAAAGTCGACGTTAGTCAAGGCCGCGTTCGGCGACTATGAGTACGTGAACCTTGAGGACCCCCAGCTGCGGCAGGAAGCGGCCAGCGACCCGGTGGGCTTCATCCGCAACCGGCCGAACCGCTTGGTCATCGACGAGGCCCAGTACGTCCCCGATCTGTTCTCGATGATCCAGGTGGTCTCCGACGAGCACGACGAGCCGGGCCAGTACGTCATATCCGGTTCGCAGAATTTCCTGATGCTGCGCAACATCAAGCAGTCCCTGGCCGGACGTGTCGGCATCACGAAGCTGCTTCCGTTCTCATTCCCGGAGGCCCTTAAGACGGATGTCTCGCCCGATGCGGACGAGTTTATGCTCCGCGGCGGTTACCCGCGCCCCTACGACAACGGCATGCCGCTTGGCTTGTTCTTTTCCAGCTATATCGACACCTACGTCGAGCGCGACGCCGCCGATTACCTCGGCGTGCGTGACCTCGACGTGTTCCGCAGGTTTCTGCGGCTCTGCGCCCTCAACGTCGGCAGCCTCGTTAACTACACGCATATGGCCAACGAGCTGGACGTTTCGCTGGCGACGGTGAAAGGCTGGCTTTCCATACTCGAGTCGAGTTACCTCGTCTTTTCGCTGATGCCGTACCATTACAACGCGCGCAAGCGGCTGGTCAAGACCCCGAAGCTGTATTTCTACGACACCGGGCTGCTGTGCTATCTGCTGCGCATCGGCTCCATGGACGACCTGCGGTTGAGCCCCATGCTGGGCAACGTGTTCGAGAACCTCGTGATCGCGGAGACGGCGAAACGGCATCTCAACGAAGGCAAGGAACCTGAGCTGTATTTCTATCGCGACGACAGCAAGGTGGAGGTCGACCTGCTCGATTGCACCGGTTCTGCAATCCCGGATCTGGTCGAGGTCAAGTCGGGGCAGACCTACCACGAACGTTTCGCCCGACACGTTCGCAGCGTCGCCGCCGACCTCGGCGTTCCGCAAGAGCGGCAATGGGTCGTTTCTCGCGTGGAGTCCAGCTATACGAGCAACGGCATCAACGTGTGCACGGCGAAGGACTGGCTGCTCAAGTAGGCGGCCTGAACCGAAAGAAGGACGGCTGATGATGCATAAGTCGGCGCTGATCTCGATTGTCAGTCCTGTTCGGTGAGCCATTTCGGCGCGTGAGGGATGCGAATGCCGTCGTCGATGACGCTTTGGGTCTCGGCGTTCGGTGGGATAGCGGGTGACGCGTGACATCTGCCGCACGTCTGTGCCTGTCCCGGCTTACCGGCCAAGGCGGTACGCGGTCTTGGGGCCGGCCTATCAGATGATGTGATAGGATAGCGCTGGAGTGCTGAAATATGGAAGAGAGCACTGTAATTGCAACGATTTATCTATCCTATCAAATGATACGATACGATAGATTGGTAATTAAGCCTGCCGAGTTTTGTGCTGCTAAAGACTAGGAGTCCCGGTTCTCGACGCCTCTGAGTTCCGCCGTCATCGGTAAAGGTCGTCGGTGGAGACGAACCGGATGCGGCTGTCTTCCGCGTATTGGCCTACGGACCGGCTGCTGATCCGTTTCTTGCTGAAGAGCATGAAGTCGGTTTTCCCGGCGGGGAATCCTTTGACCAGGCCGGCCCGTCCCTGCAGCTTGTCGATGGCTTCGGTGACGTCGAACGTGTTGCGCCACTTGCATTCACCGATGAGCAGACGCTTCTCCTGGGGGTTGGCGGCCACCACGTCGATGTCGGTCTGTTCGTGCTCTGCCGGGTTGTTGCCCCACCATTTGCCGAATTTCGTGGCGAGGAACGGCAGCGTGTCCGTGGTGTCGTTTCGGATGATCCATTGCAGGCAGATGTTCTCGAACTGCTGGCCGACGTAGGTGGAAAGCGCCTCGCCCGACGTCGCGCTTTCGACCAGTGCCCCGCCTCGTCCGCTTTCGATCGAGTCCATGTTGGTGCCCACGAAACGGAACCAGTAGGCGAAGAACGGGTCGTCGATGACGTACATCCCTTTGCGGGATTTCAGCGGATTCTCGCCGAACGGCAGCTTGCGTTTGATGATTCTGAGGCTGATAAGAGTATTGAGATAGCCTGATATGCTCGAGATGTCGACTCCGGCATGTTCGGCAATGAGTTTCGGTGTGGAATTGCCGTTGGCCACAGCCTGCATTACAGAAAAGTATATTGCCGGTTCTCGGGTCTCTTCCCTAAGAAGCATCATCGGTTCCTCATACAGCATTCCTGCTTTTTGGAACATGAGATTTGAGACATTTCGCTGAAATCCTTGTGAAGGTCGTATCTGGGCCAGATAATATGGTGTTCCTCCGAACGCCGCATAATACCGAATTCGTTCCTCGTTGGAGGCGTCCGGCAGGAATTTGGCGGCGTCATAATAGTCCATTGCTTCAAGCCTGATTTGTCCGGTTCGCCTGCCGTATAGCGGGCTTCTGCCTCCCAATACCTCGCTTTCCATGAAGCCTTGGTTGCTTCCGGAAAGAATCATCATCATGTTGTCTTCTTTAAAACCGTGATCAATGGCGATTTGCAGGATTGAGGGTAGTGAGGGATCGGCTTGGGCCGCATACGGAAATTCGTCAAACACGAACACGAAACGTCCTTTGCCGTTTGCTTGCTCGCTCTTGACTTTTTCGACCAAAAAACGAAAAGCGGTCGACCAGTCGGGGAAGGGTACCGGCAAAGGTTCTCCGATGAAAGAGAAAAAATCTCTGGAAAAAACTTCGAGATTCAGCTTCGTGCTTTTTGGGGAGGCCGTGAAATAAAGTGTCTTTTTGTCCTTGGTGAACTCGTCGATGAGCGAAGTCTTGCCGACACGGCGACGTCCGTAAACCACCATCATCTCGAATTTGCTACTCTCATACATGTTTTCCAGAGCGTTCAATTCAGATTCACGGCCGATGAACATTATTGTGTCTCTCTTCTTGTACGTCAACTGCTGAGATTGATGTAACAACTATAACAAAGTATTATTATTGAAGCAATATATCTAACTTAATTATAGTCAAGTTAGGTATACTTAACTTGATTATATATAAGTTAAGTATAAGTAGAATTCTGATGGTGATGTGGCGGACGGATAACACGAAGGTCGGCAGATACTGATCCAGAACGGCTATTGTCCGTCGATTCCTGTTTTGTGTCTGCCGACCTGTTCCGAGGTTGGGGATTCACGCCGGCTGCGGGCCGGGTGCCGGGAAGCGTTGCGTCGGGGTAGACGAATCTGAGGTAGTCGTCGGCGTTGATGACCGCGTACTACTCGAGCTGCATCGGTCCGGGTTTCGTCGATATGTCGCGTTTTTCGCATTGTTTTCAGTTGACTGTCAATACCCGGATTCTATCGGTATATCGCGTTTCATTGCATTTGCGCGAAACGAGCGTAGACAATTATTTAGACATAGTGATACAATGAACGTATTGTGCTTTAGGAGACTGTGAGGGGAGGAGAGCCGGATGAACGTTGATTTTCAGTCGGATTCGGATTTGCGCAACGACCAGATCCGCGTGGTCGTCCATGCCGCCAAACCCACAGGAGAGGTGACCAGGCTGCTTCGCGGCATCGCGGCGTTGGAGCAGGAGGTTTCCTCGATCGTCTCGGTGCAATCCGGGGGCAGGCTGGAGGTCGTTCGTAAGAACGATATCGTTGCCATCGAAATCGATGGCGAGTTGCTGCTGTTGAAGATTTTTGATTCTGACGCCCAGCAGTATAGAGACAACGCGTCTGCGGAACCTGTGTCCGAAGAGCCGGTCAGCAGCCCTAGAATCCGCACGTTGGCGATAAAGGACGGGCTTGCGCATTTTGCAAAATGCCTTTCCAAGGCCGATTTCGTGCGGGTCTCGCGTCAGGTGATTATCAATCTGCGATATCTGCAGTCGTTGGAGATTTCGTATTCGGGAAACATGATGGCAAAGCTCTCGGGCGG
Source organism: Bifidobacterium sp. ESL0764 (assembly GCF_029395515.1). NCBI lineage: Bacteria > Bacillati > Actinomycetota > Actinomycetes > Bifidobacteriales > Bifidobacteriaceae > Bifidobacterium > Bifidobacterium sp. ESL0764. The sequence goes on along the minus strand of NZ_CP113919.1, from coordinate 1,708,596 downwards.
GGTCACGGAAACGGTGAGCCGCCACTACGTCACCAATCTGCGTAAGTTGCTCGGGGCTTAGGGCAAGCAAGGGTAACCTGCAGGCACCCGATATCGGATTCGGATTCCAACTCTTTTCAGAATATCTCATACGATTCGGCGGTCGGCGGCCCAGCGGGTCAGCTCGGTGCGGTTCGAGAGCTGGAGCTTTTTCAGCACGGCGCTGACATGGGTCTCTACCGTCTTGATGGAGATGAACAGTTCCGCCGCGATCTCCTTGTAGGTGTAGCCGCGCGCGATGAGGCGCATGACCTCCTGCTCGCGATGGGAGAGTTTGTCGAGCTCGTCGTCGTGCTCGGCCGCCCCCGCGCCTTGGAAGGTCGAAAGCACGAAACCGGCCAGTTTTGGCGAGAAGACGGCGTAACCTTCGTTCACCTGGATGATCGAGGAGATCAGGTCGCCGCCGCTGATGGTTTTGGTGACGTAGCCGCGTGCGCCCGCGCGGATGACCGCGCCGACATCTTTCGGCGAATCGGAGACGGAAAGCGCGAGGAACGCCGAATCGGGGGAGAGCGGGTGCGATTTCAGCAGGATTTCCGCGCCACCACCGCCCTCGCCGCCGGGCACGTGGACGTCGAGCAGCACCACGTCGGGTTTGGTGGCCGCGATCATCGCCACCGAACCCTCCACGTCCGGCGCCTGGCCGACGATGGTGAAATGCGGGCTCAACGTGGCGATGACCCCAGCGCGGAACATCTCGTGGTCGTCGACCACGGCTATGCGGATGGTATGGTGATCGCCCTCGGCCTTATTCCTGTTGGCGGAAGCTGGGTCCGTACCTGCGTTCTGCCTTGTCTGGATGTCATCGTTCGTTGCGTTCATTACCGGTATGCCTCTGTATTCGTCTCTTCTGCCATTGTGCCATCAGCGCTGCCGTTTTCCTTCGGTATCGGCATGGTCATATGTACTTCCGTGCCCCAATGCGGCCGAGAGACGATCTTGACACTGCCGCCGCGTCGTTCGATGCGGCCGATGATGGATTGGCGGATGCCGAGCCTGTCGGGCGGAATGGCGTCCTGATCGAACCCGTCGCCGTGATCGCGCACGAAGACCTCGGCCTGCGCTCCTCCGACCTCGCAGTAGACCGAAATCGGTTCCGAGCCGTGCTGCACGGCGTTGAGCATGGCCTGTTCGCTGGCGTTGAGCAAGGCGTCGGTTTGGGCGCTGGGCCGTGTATCACCGACGCTCACCACGTCGATTGGTTCGCCGAATTCATCCTCGATATGCGCCGCGATCTCTTTGAGGCCCGAACTCACCGAACGGTCGGAGGGAATGCGTTCCTGATAGAGCCACCGGCGCAGCTCGCGCTCCTGCTTGCGGGCCAGGGTGAAGACGGTTTTGGGCTCGTCGCTGTGCAGCTGGATGAGGGCGAGGGTCTGCAGCACGCCGTCGTGCAGGTGGGCGGTCATGTCGGCGCGTTCCTCCTCGCGCTCCTTCAGCGCGTGCTCGTGGCTCAGTTCGTGGATGAACCGGTTAGCCAGCGGGATGATGGCCAGCGCCACCCCGGCCAGCAGCGCCACTCCGGCGATTGCAGCGGAAAACGGGAGATGATGGCTGAATGTCTCGGAATCGGCGCAAACGAAATAGCCCAGAGCCATCAGCGCCACGCCGATAAGCAGATAACGTATCTGCCCGTCCTCGGCGTTGAAACGGATCCAGGCCACGCCGATGCCGCAAAGGGCCATGAAGATGCCGAAGGTGAGGTCGCTGGGCAACGGGCTCAATTCCAGGATTACGGCCAATGCGATCAACACGATTCCGGCAAGCGCGATAATCGAGGGTTTTGAAGCGTTCTTGAATGCCTGGGCGAGGTTTTCCGGGCCGTTGCCCGATTCGTCGCCTGGTTCGCTTTCGGTGCCGGCGTTGTCGTTGGTCGTGACGGATGCGGCGGAAGGCGATGAGAAACGTTGGGCCGTCTGTCGCGAGATGTCGGCGGGGCCGGTCGTATTGGATGTATTGAAATCATCGAAAGATTCGTGTTGCCCGTTTGTCGTATGGTCGATATTCCCGTATGACAATGGCGCATGTTCGTTCTTCCATGCTGCCTCGCGCTGTTGCTGTTCGGCGGTAAGCGGGTCTCCGGCGGGAACGAACGCCCACAAAAAGATATAGGCCGCGATGCCGGCGCCGAACAGGAACGTCGCCGCTATGAACACGAGGCGAATCCAGGCCACCGGCACGCCGAGATGAAGGCTCAGCCCCCGGCATACCCCGCAGAAGATGCGTTTCTTTTTGGGCCTGAGCAGGGGCAGACGTCGCTTCGGAGTCACAGGGAATCCGCCGGACGGCGCATATCGATTCCACGCGTAGGTCTGCTGGCGTGGTCGGTTGTCCGGCTCGTGATTCGATGGCTTCATACCTCCATTGTGCATGGTTTTGCGGATTTCGGGGTGCGTTACGGAAAAAATCAGGGTTAAATCAGGGTGTTCCCTGACCCTTTTGAGCGTTGCGGGATGCTGTAATGGAACCATGAGCAACAACATGTACGGCGGCTACCAACAGCCTGCCAATATGAGCAATCCCGTGCCTCCTCGGCACGACAAGGTCGACCGTTTCTTCGCCTGGATTCGTGGCAGCGGTCTGATGCGTGGCAACAACCGCTGGATCGCCGGGGTATGCGACGGCATCGCGGTGCGCTACGGGCTGAGCCCCGTTTTCGTGCGTGCCGTCGTCGCCGCCTCCACGCTGGCCTTCGGCTTCGGCGCGGCCTTCTACGCGGCGGCGTGGGTGCTGCTGCCGGATTGCCGTGACGGCAGGGTCTCCGGCGAGGAACTGGTGTACGGTCATTGGCAATGGTCATTGCTCGGCCCGATTATCTTCATCCTTATTGCGGTCGTCTCGCCTGGGGTCGGCGTGCTGCTATCCCTCATCGCCGTAGCGGTGCTGTTGATCATGATCAACAGTCTTGCCAACAAGGCGCAGAGGCAGCGCGGAGCGACGTTTGTTAACAACGGTCGGGAAACGCAATATCAAGGTCCGCATCAAGGTCCGTATCAAGGCCAGTGGCAGCAGCCTTCGCAGGGCCAATATCGTCAGCCGGGGCCGATGCCCTATAGTCCATCCGGCAACGTAAACCAGACTTTTTATGCGAATGCGCAGCCCTCTCCGTATGCGCCGCAGCCTACCGACCAAAGCCAGAGCAACGCGCGAACCCAATCCCAAGGAACCAACGAGGCGACGTTTCGCGAACCGGGAGGCATGAATTCGGGCGACCGTTTTGACGGTGCTGCTGGTGCCAATGCTGCTGGTGCCAATGCGTATCAGAACGATTCAAGCGTGAATCCGGATACCTCGCGAGGCACGGCCGGTGATGCCGGTTCCTCGCGCCGGCCGACTTCGCCTTTTGCCAGCGGCCCGTCGCAGGCTTATGCCGCGCCGCCCACATATATGGCCGAACCGGCGCAATCGTATCGGGAAAACATCGCCCAGAACGCCGCGAAAACGTGGGGGTCGAGGCGGGCGAAACGCAAGCCGGCCGGTTTCGTGGTCGTTCTGCTCGCTCTTGGCGGCATCCTGCTCTCGGGTGCGCTGGTTGCAATACAATGCTTCAGCAACGGCGGCTACATGGGCACGATTTTCCAATACGGGACGTTCTGGATCGGCGGGGTGCTGATAGCGCTCGGCGTGCTCATTGCCATACTCGGCTTGGCCGGGCATCGTGCCGGAGGTCTGCACCCGATGGTCTGGATTGCCGCGTTTGTGGCGGTGGTCTTCCTTATCGGCGATATCGGATATTCCGCGGTACTGACCGGTTCGGAGCAGCAAAGCCAGGGCTATCACCAGATTGATGTCAGCGGTTTCAAAGCCATCGATGCCAGTAACGACCGACAATTGAAAAAACTGGCGCAGGGGACTGCGGTTAAAGGCCGCCGGCTTGATGACGATGCGGTCAATATCGACTTCAGCGATTACGCCAAAACACATGGCAAGCACGAGGTCACGTTGAGAGACGGCAGCACCGTTCAGTCCGGTTGCCCGACCGGGACCATTCACCTGACCGACAGGCAGGCGACGGTTTTCGTCACCTTGCCTGCGGGGTGTTCCTACGAGCTCAGCCATGAATCCGACGCAAGAGTCGATGGCAGCGTGATGGGTGTTGATGTGGATGACGGGGAAATCATCATCAACGGGGTGTATGCAGGCAGCGAAATCGGCACAAGATCGCTGGGCAGTGGCTATGTCGCCATCGGCCGCAATATGCAGGTCGGCATCGGTGGGATGAGCTATCAGCGCATCGGTTACGGCAGCGGTTATGGCAACGATCAGGACTACCAATGGTTCGCCCTCAACAAGAAAATGCCGAAGAACGGGCCGGAACTCACGATTGACGCCCCCTATATCGTCGAAGGACGCGTCACGGTGCAGTACCCCGTCGAAAGCACGGTGCCGAGCTATGCGCAGTTCGTCAAAGGCAAGACAACGGGAGCGTGGATGCGATGACAATGAGCGACGAATCGAATGCGAACGAGGAGAACGACATGACGGATCCTGCAATCGACAACGATATTACCGAGACTGTCGCTATGCCAGCCCAGAATGCCAGCGCTGACGCTGCTGCCGCCGATACCGAAGTCATGCCGAATCAGAGGGCTGATAATGACGTGACAGAGGCCATCCCGGCTTCGGTCAATAGTCTCGATATGGCTGAAGCTGAAGATGATAATCACACAAACAGGGATAATCCTGCAAATGATGCGTCGACGGAAGCGGAAACTGAAACCGTAGACGAAACCGGAGCTGGCAGCGAGGCCGGAACGAAAACATGGACAGGAGCCGGGACGGAAGCTGGTGGCGCTACCGCGAAGATGCCGCGACAGGGCGGATACGCGCCGCCGTCGAACTTCGCCACCGGTGGCCCCGCTCCCGCTGGCGCCTACGTGCGTGTGCCGCGCGACGTGCCGCCGCAGATGCCGAAGCCGCAGCCGCCTGCCGGGCCGAGCAAAGCGACCATTGTGCTGAGCCTGCTGCCGCTGTTTCTGGGAGCGTTGATGCTGATTGTCGGCTCGGCGTTTCCGATGGTCTTCGCGCCGATACCCGGGGGCGTCGATGTGCGCTCGCTGATCGCCATCGGCATCGTTGCGCTGGGCGGGTTGCTGATTGCGCTGGCGGTGCTGCTCGGCTTGGCGTCGCTGATTCATCAAGGCGCGGCAAAATGGAGGGCCAGAAGGCGGCGATAAGTCGTGGTGAATCAAAGCCGATATATTGAATGCCGGTGCAGCGAGGGTGACGTTGCGCCGGCATTTTGTGGGTTATAGGGCATAAAGCCCGAAGAACGCCATCAGTATCAGTGAAGCCGCCGATGCGATGACGCACAGAGCTGCGGCGACGAAGTGTGCGGGAGTCCAAAAATCTTGGGGTTGCTCGCCTCTCGGATTCCTGCTGCCGCGCGAACGCCAAAGTTCCATAATCAGCCAGGTGAGCAGAGCGACGTTTACCAGGGCGATGATTTGCAACAGCACCCAGCCCCAGCTGAGCAGCGTTCCGCGCGAAGTCAATGTCAAGGCTGATTTTGCCGCGATCATGACGTACGTGAAAAAGGCGGCGATCCCCAACACCGCGCAGCAGCCATTCAAGGCCAACGCTGCTGTGAGCTGATGCGGGAAACGGCTATGGGCAGCATTGCCTTGAGAGGGCCGAGCCTCCGCGGTTTGCCTCGAAGATCGGTTGGTAATATTCCTGTCGGTCAGGCTCGAGGAATCTCGCTTGTCGTGTTTGTTCAAATTCCTTAATGTAATACAAATTCCGATGATTCCCGCCATCAAGACGCACAGCGCAATCGCTGCCAGCAGCACCAATATCGTGCTCAGCGACCCGATAAGTCCTGGCTTGACGCTGGATGGAACGCCGAAGCGTTGGCGTGGCTGGCTTCCGGCGACCTGTGGCGTAGCCCAATCGCTCGCTTTGGTGCCGGCGGCGATGGCGTTGGTCCAATCCTCGAGGTCGTGTGTATAGTGCGTGTCGAGCGGCAGGCCAGGCACGGAAGTGTGCGCGCCGACGCGCATCTGGTGATTGGCGTGGTAATAGCGCACGAGCACGTTCTTGTTGCCGGCGGCGCCCGCGCCGTCGATGATGTCGGCGGCTCCCTGCTCGATGGGCATGGAAAGGTCGTCGGTGCCGAAGCTGATAAGCAAGGGCATCGTGAGGTCCTTCAAGTAGCGTTCGGCGGGAAAATCGGCATATTGCAGCCCAAGCGGGACGAAATCGAGACTGACGAACTTGTCGACGTCGCGGTTGAGGCCCTTGGGTGCGCCGATATAGTCGACGTAGGTGTTGGAGGCCATGGCCATCTGCCGGCGCCCCGAAACCGCCGGCGGCGAGGTCAACATCATGAAGGGGATGGCGCCGGGGTGGCGGTGCGCCATGGCCTCGGCGACCCACGTGCCTTCGGATTCCGCGTAGACGCCGGCGTGCGTAGGGTCCACGTCGGGTTGCGCGCGCAGAGTCTTGAGCGAGGTCATGTAGTCTTCGGCCATCGCATAATAGTCGCGGTGAAAGGTGGTGTAGGTGTCGAGGCGTTTGTCGGGCACGAGCGTGACGATGCCCGCCGAGCTCATGGCCGAAGCGATGTCGCCGTAGACCTCGCTGGCTTTGCCGGTGCCTGCTCCATGGATGAACAATGTCGCGGGCCGTAAGCCGGGTGCACCGATGGGGGAGCGCAGGATGGCGTTGATGGTGACGTTCGGGGCGAGCCTGATGCGCAGGTTTTCGGCTTTTACCTGATAGGTGCCTTCCTGATCGGTGTTGAGAACGTTTTTGGGATCGGTGCCGATACCGGTTTTCCCGGCTTGAATATCAGTATTGTGGGCGTTGCCGGTATCTTCTGCCGATGCGTTCGCTTCTGCCGTGTCACGGGCCTGTATGGCGGAATCTGCCGAAGCCACCTTGATATGTTGTGTCAGCGGTTTCACGCTCCACGGTGCCGTCATTGCGGTGCCCAGTGCCGTCAAAATGGCGACAAGGGCGACAAAGACGGCCAGAGAGGGCAGGAATCGTTTCAGCAATCGCATGCGTGCCACTCTAACGCACCGCTCATATCTTTACGCCTACTGTCGCAACCCGCTCCATGCAACTCTATGCAACGCTTACTGCTGCAACGCCTCGGCGTCGTCGAGCGACTTGAAACCTCCGAGCAGCACGGTGTTGCGGATGGTCTCTTCGGTGAGGTTTCGCTTGGCCGTGGCGAGGCTGGTGATGAAGTCCTGATAGAGGCCGAACGTCTTGTCGGAATACGTGCCGAGCTCACCGCGCAGGTAGGTCTCGAACGACGTGTTTTCGTGGGTGTCTTCGGCCGTGCGCAGCACGCGCATCTCGCGGCCGAGCTTGGGGTAGCGGCCGCGGAAATCGTCGGCCCACGCCACCTGCTGCGCGATGACCTTTTCCTGCGCCGCCTTGCGTTCGGCGGAACGCGCAGGAATGTACGGCTCGATGTTGGCGTGGTATTCCTCCGGCCAGGTCGAAATCATCATGCGGCCATATTTTTCGGTGATGAGGTTGCGGCCGATGCGATCCGCTTCGTCGAGATCGTCGGCATAGCTTTCCAGCAGTGGCACCGGCCAGGTGGCGAACTGGCTGAGACGCATCTGGTGGAAGGTCGGCCAATTGCCTTGGCAGGCCGCGCGTCCGCCCTCGTTGTCGGTCTTCTGGAACTGGTTCCACTCGTGCTTCACCACGCGTTCCATCAACTCGATCCGAGCATGGTCTTCAGCTGAAACGTTTCCCTGCGTCTCTTGTCTCGTTGCGTTTTCCGTCATCGTTGCTCTTTTCTTTGATATGCTCGTCTCGCATATCGTTGTTGACTCATTCATTGATGTGCTGCCATCAACTCTAGTGGTTTTACAATGTATTGCGTTCAGCGCGTTTATGGGTTTACAGGCTGTGCAATACCGGATTGTCGCTGCCGATATGGGCCTCGACGTACGGTCGCTGCCATTCCAGAAATTCCTCGTCGCTGTTGGTCAGGCCCTCGGCCTTGAGCTCCGCGACGATTTCGGTGCAGATGTGTTCGACAGTGCTCTGCACCTGCTCTTGCGCGGGGGCCGATCCCTTGCCGCCCTCGCCGAATCCGGCGCCGCCGAAGCAGGCTGCCGACGAAAGCCGCAGGATGGTTTCAAGCTGTTCGCAGACGTCCGGCAGCACAGTCGACATACGCCCGGAAAGCCGGCGTAGCGCCGCGAACTGCCATTTGTAATACGGCATGTATCCGGCGCGGATTGGCTCGTTGATCAGGAAGATGAACGAGCAGACGTTCGTGGTGAATTCACGGATGGAAAGCCATGCCGCCGCGCCGTCGCCGCGCCCCAGCATGCGGGGGAGGTTGTACTGCCCGGCTTGAGCGATCATGCCGAGGCGGCGCGAAATCAGCGAAAGCCGCACATCGTCGGGCATCATCTTGAAGCCCTGCCGCGTCTTGGAGACGGCACCGAGCGGATCGGCGAAGATCTCGCCGTTGGTTGCCGCAGCAAGCGTCGGTTCGTCCAGCAGCAGCCATTCGTGCGGTTTGCTTTCGCTGGGGGCTTGTGGGTAACCGGTGATGGACGCGAAGAAATCGCCGATGCGGAAGACGCCGGTACGCCGTGAGCCGCCCTGCGCGCGTGCCGTGGATTCACGCGGCCCGAAGCCCATGAACTCCTGCGGCAACGCCTCGTAGTCGGCCTGCAACTGTTCGCCGATCGCGTCGTAATCCTCGTCGGTGAGCCACAGGCAGAAGCCGGGGCCGAAATCGTGGTCCTGTGAATACCGGTCGTCGAATCCATAGCATTCCGAGCCGTGGCCGACCAGGCCGGCGGCGATGCGCCCCTGATATTCCGGGTATTTCTGCGCGATCATCGGTTTGCCGTACTGCTCCCAGTAGGCGCGTGCGAGCTTAAGCCCCGAGATCGCCGGCTTGGTTGCTGCGGTTGTGCTGCCAAGGGAGGTCGATTGGTTATTGCTTGAAGTTGCCGGGGCTTCTTTTTCGGTCTGCGAGGCCGCTGTGGGAGGAGTGGTGGCATTGGCATTATTGGCAGTACTGCCGGCCATGCCAGAATCTCCCTGCCGACCGGCGTTGTTATCGGATTGTGATTCGTCGCTCTTTTCGGCCGTTTGCTGTGCCGCGCGCGCGGTTTCCTCCACCTGGGCGAGATTCCCCGCGGTGATGCGGTAGTAATCGGTGTCGGTGCCGTAGCATTCTTCGATGACCCTGAGTGCCTGACGGTAGGAGTCGATGGACTTGTCGAACAGCCCTGCCGCGAAGCAGGTCTGCGCGTATCCAGCCAACGCCGAGGCGAAATGGGCGCTGTGTTCAAGATGTCCGTTGCGGTAGATTTCCAGCGTTTTCGAGGAATGCTTCATCGCTTGGTCGAGGAGTGTTTCGACGGTTGTGGTCGAAACCTTGTCGGTTTGTGATGAAGGCTCATCGGTTTGGGTCGAGGTCTTGTCGGATTCCGGCTGATTCTGCGTCTGCCCGTCCTGCGCCGCTTCACTCGCCCGTTGCAGCAGCACCAGCGCCAGGTTGGTATGTGTGGAGGCCACGTCGATATCGGTTTCCGGATCGGTGCTTGAATCTTCGAGGATGGAAAGCGCCGTTTCCAGCTCGTGCTGCGCCGCCTCCAGCTTCCCGGTCTCGCTATAGAGCATGGAGATGTTGTTGTGCAGCGCCGCCATCCGCCGGTCGGTGGGTTTGAGCGTCTTCTGTGCCGATGCCAGCGCCTGTTTGTACAGGTCCTCGGCCTGGTCGTACTGCTTGGCCGCGCGCATCCCGGTCGCCGCGTTGATCAGCGTGGTCGTCCACGCCTCGGTGCCTTCGATGCCCATCTTCAGCCCGAGTTCCAGCGCCCGCTGAATGACCCACTGGTTCTCCTTGTGCTTGCCGTGCGAACGGTAGAAGCCCATGGTCTCGTTCAAGACGGTCAGCAGCCCCGCATCATCCCCGGCGTTCTCGGCGTCCGCCATCGCCTGCTTCAGGTACGGTTCGGCCTTGTCACGTGCCTCATGCGCGTCGAACAAGGCATCGAGCCCCTTGAGGAATTCGTCGGTATCGAATGTCGCGTTGGTGGCGGGCGCGGCGGCGTTGTTCAGGTCGCTTGCGTCGTTTTCCTGCTGGCCGGGAATCGAGGAATGTGCCTCACTGAAGGCCTTCAACAGGTCTTCTGGCGTCGTGCCTTGCGCGTTGTCGTCCATGACTGCTCCTTTGTCGTGTGCTGGTTCCCAGTCTATTGCCGGTTGCGATATCCACAGGCCTTGTTTTGATGTGAGCTATGTCACAGATATATCGGGTTTTCGTGTAGCCTCGCCAGGCGCTGCAATTTCCGGCCGGTCGAAAGCGCGGGTGAGGTGTCCGATGATATTTCGACAAACCGGCACGCTAGACTGACCATAGATATTCGATAGGTTTCGGAGTGGCAATAGCCGATACAGCGTAGGGGAGCAGCGGTGGAAGATAAGGTGATCGGTCGTTCAGTCGATACGTCGGCGATGCGAAAAGTGACCGCGGGCGCTGCAACCGGCTCATGTGCAGGTGGTCCAGATGATCACGATGCCTCGCAGCTCTCGTCGTACACGGCCGAATCAAAAGGCGGCGGCGTGTGGCCAAAGCTGCGAGTCTTCCTGCGTCCTTCGAAAACCGGATTGCTGATTCCCGCTGTTCTGGGATTTATGGTCGCCTGTTCAAGTCAGGCCGCACAGTTCGGCTGGGTTCCTTTCGACCACGTTTACCTCTATCTGCAGGCGATCGGCTATGCCGTGCTTTTTGCTTTGCTCTATATGATCGCGTTCCGTGGTGTTCAATTCGCGAGAACCCGCGTATTCGATGGTTCCAATGTCAATGTTGCTGGCGATGAAGCGGCTTCGACAGGCCTTTCGAATGCCGATGATTGCAGCGATGATTCCGTAACTGCGATGACTGGAAAGCCCGCGCTTGCCGGCAAAATTACTTCTTGCGAAGGAAGACTTCGTGGGAATCCCGAGAATCCAGGTAATGCGGATGTGACATCGACCTCCTCTGCGAACATGTCGCACAGATGTTTCGCCGCTGTCCGTCGTTATTTCCACTTCCGCTACGTCGAACGTCCCTCCGCCATCGCCGCCGATGCCTCGATACTGTTGTGCTGCTGGCTGCCGTATATCGTTCTGCTGTTTCCCGGCGTCATCCATTTCGACACCGGCGACCAGATCGCCGAATATTACGGTATGCCGCTCTATGGCATGAACGCCGGCAAGATCTGGGACCATCACCCCTTCCTCGATACCTACCTTTACGGCTGGTTCGCGGCGCTGGGCAAAGCGCTGTTCGATAATTACAACATCGGCATGTATATATACGCTTTGCTGCAGGCCATAGGCTTTGCGTTCGGCATAGCCTGGCTGCTCGCGTATCTCGGCCGAACCAGCCTCAACCGCAAGCTGCTGCACGGTTTCGCCGCGTTCTTCTGCTTCTTCCCGGTGGTGCCGATGTGCGTCATGTCGATTGCCAAAGACACGACCAGCGCGATGTTCTTCATTCCGTGGGCGGTAATGTATTGCAAATTGGTCGATACCAGCCTCGGCCTCCTGCGCAACCCTTGGTTTGTCACCGCGTTCGCGCTGGACGGGCTGCTCGTGGCGCTGACGCGCAAACTCGGACTCTATATCATCGTGCTCTGCCTGCTGGTGCTGGTCATCGGCAGGTTTGCAGCGAAATTCAAGGCGGCTGCCGTGGCGTTTGCGGTGGTGCTGTTCGTCATCGTGGACATGGCGATACCGAAATTCGTTTTCCAACATATCAACGTGGTGCCGGGCACGCCGGAAGCCGCGCTTGCCTTGCCGATTCAGATGATGGCGCGGGCCGCGCACGACCATCCCGACGATATCAGCGATGCTGATCGTGCCGCCGTCAACGACTACCTTGAATATTCGTGGGAGCGGATCGGTCGGGACTACGACCCGTGGCTTGCGGTACCGGCCATCGGCTGGACGGTGAAGGGCAAGGTCCCGGTTTCGCGCCTTGCCAAGGCCTGGCTCGACGTCGGTCTGCGCCATCCCGATTCCTATTTGCAGGGTTTCTTCTGCCTTGAGGCGGGATGGATGACTTTCGATGCGTTCAGCGTCAAATACCAGCCGATTCCCAAGCCGGTTTCCGTGGTGATGCTGCCGATGACCACCTCAGACACGGCTGCTTACACCTACGGCGTGCTCCAGCCGCACACCCCGCCCACCGAGGCCAGCGAGACGGTCAAGCAGCTCTACCGCACGCTCGTCGATACGCCGGGCGTCAATATTCCGTTCTTCATGGCGCTGTGGACGTCGGTTTTGCCCGGATTCATATTGTATTACCTGTGGCGACGCAGGAAAGAACGCCGGCAGACGATTCTGATGATGAACCGGAATCGTCGTACTGACAGTGACGCTCGCCTTGGCCAGGCTGTGCAAACCGACCGGACCGTCGGAACCGATGGAGAGACGAGCCGGTTCAACGCAATCGACACAGATGACCTTGCTGATAGGCCGGCCGCTGATCTCATGGCTCGTGCTTCCGCCGCCGGTCGGAACCTGTTGCTCAAATGCCTACCCTGGCTGCTGAGTGCCGCCAGCCTCTATGTGTGTGCCGAAAGCCTGTCGCGCCCGGGCCGTCCTTCGCCCACGCGATTCGTCTTCCAGCTGGTGCTTTTGACCCCGATGGTGATCGGTTTCCTGTGCTCTTCTCGAGGGTCTCAGACGTCAATTGACGAAGATCCGGCTGAGGTATAGCGCTGATTTTTTGACGGAAACAAGTCGGTAGGTTTTTGATGCTGCTGATGCGACCTTATGACCTTAAACATTATGCGATGCTCGGCTCGTTGATCGGCCCTGAGATATGACGATATATACTCCGATATTCTCCTTGAGCAATTAGGGAATGCTGTTGATATCCTCACGCGAAGTTGTTATCCGGTTTGTTCCAACGGCCGGCTATCGACCGGTTTCAAGAGGATTGATGCCGGCGAATCTCAGACGTCGACCGGCTGCAGACGCTCGAAGGCCGAGGTGCGGGTTTCGTAACGCAGCGAATACACGGCAAGCAGGATGGTGGCCGCCAACGCGAAGGGGATGCCGCCCAACGCGGGGAAGTGGTAGTTCATGTGCGAGATGGTGAGCATGCCGCCGCCCACCGCCGAACCGACTGCGTTGCCGAGGTTGAACGCGACCTGCACCGCCGCCCCGCCGATCAGTTCTCCGCCGCCCTGGCCAGCTTCGGCCATCAGCAGCTGCTGCGGGGTGTTGATGAAGAACAGGGCGAAGGCGATGATAAAAGTGAAAACCGCCGTATCAAGCCTGTTTCCGGGCACGAAAAACACCAGAACCAAGCCGATGACGCTGAAGCATTGGCCAAGAGAGGCCGTTCCTGCGGCACGCCAGTGATCGGTCAAGTGCCCGCCGAGGAGTCCTCCGATCACCATCGCAAAGCCCGCGAGCATCATCAGCAGCGGCACCGTGCCGGAGGCGTAGCCGCCGACTTTCTGCAGCCACGGCGACACATAGCTCCACCAGGTGAAGATGCCGGCATTGCCGGTGAACACCGCGATGAGGATGAACCAGGGCCCAAGCTTGGTCAGGAACCTGAACTGTCCGAGAATGCCGGCGTCCTTGACTGGCGCGATGTGCGGTATCCATGCCGCCACCAGCACCACCGTCAGGGCGGCGATTCCTGCAAGGATCAGGAAGGCGAAACGCCAGGAAAAGTGCTCGGCGATGAAGGTGGCGGCCGGCACGCCCAGCATGTTGGCCACGGTCTGCCCGGTCATGCTCAGTGAGACCGTTTTGGCTTCTTTTCCCGGTTGCGCCAACGTTTTGGCCACCAATGCCGCCGTGCCGAAGAACGCGCCGTGGGGAAGCCCGGAGATGAAACGGCCGATGGTGAGCAATGTGGCGGTCGGCGCGAGCGAGCTGAAAAGATCGCCGGCGAAGGCGATGACCATGAACATGACGATAAGCTTTTTGGGGCCGGCCTTGCGCCCGAAAATCAGCATCAGGGTCCCGACGCACACGCCGATGGCATAGGCCGAAATGAAGTTGCCGGCTGACGGGATGTTCACACGCATGTCCCGCGCCGCCTGGGGCAGGACGCCCATCATCATGAATTCCGCGGCTCCGTATGCGAATGCGCCGCAGGCCAGGGCAATGATGCTTTTCTTCAACTTGGTTCCTTGCAAGTCGGTTCCGTTTCTTTCGTGATGTCGTATCGTGTTTTCGGCGTCCGGTGAAGACGCGCGTTCTGAGACTCCCGCTTCTGCTTAATACCATGGTAATAACATAAAAATGCTTTTTCAGTGTCTCAGACATGACGAAACCCCTTGCAAAACAAGGGGTTTCTAGTTGGTCGGGCTGGCGAGATTTGAACTCGCGGCCTCTTCGTCCCGAACGAAGCGCGCTACCAAGCTGCGCTACAGCCCGATGAACAACAGAGATATGATACAACGAACCCGGGGACGAGTCCAGCGTGCGTGTCGAATGTGAATATCGCCCGTCGCTGTTGTCGAGTTCTCACGGAGAATACTGCAGATGGTTACGATGTCGGCTGATTGGTCTCATTTTGCGTTGTTTCCAGCACTAGGCAGTGTATATGTGCTGGAAACAACGTATTCAGCGCTGCAGGATGCGTTCTTTTTAGCATAAATGTGTGTGGAGTGCTGGAAACAACGCAAAAAATTCCATAAGAATGCGTAACGTGTGTATCGGCTGCTCGGTACACTCATTAACTATGAGCGAAACCAATGAGACCGGCGAAAACCGGAATGAAGAAGAGGCCGAGGCCCCGGTAATGTCCACCGTCGAGCGTGCGGAGCTGCGGCTTAAGCAGGACGAGGCCATCGCAGAGAATATCAATGAAGGCAAATCCTTCGATGAGGCCATCGATCCGACCAACAAGCAGTTCGGCCCGGAAGGCCAGCCCGAGCAGGTGCAGATGCGCGTGGCCAAGCGCGCCCAGATGTTGAAGGACGGCGTTAACCCGTATCCGGTCGTCGTCCGCCCGAGCGACACGATTCCCGCCGTGCGCGCCAAATACGACGGCAAGCTCGAGGCCGGACAGGAGACCGAGGACGTGGTCTCCATCGCCGGGCGCGTGCTGTTTTTGCGCAACGGTGGAGGTCTGTGCTTCGTGCAGCTTTCCGCCGGCGACGGCACCAAGATCCAGGGCATGATCTCGAAGAAGGAGATCGGCGCCGATTCGCTGAAGGCATTCAAGCAGTTCGTCGATCTGGGCGACCACCTCTATCTCAAGGGGCGCGTGATTGCCTCCAAGACCGGCGAGCTCTCCATCTTCGCCAGCGAGTGGAAGATCGCGTCCAAGGCGCTGCAGCCTCTGCCGGCCCTGCACAAGGAGCTGACCGAGGACACCCGCACCCGCAAACCGTATATCGGCATGATCGCCGACGAGAAGATCCGAGACATGGTACGCAAGCGCTCCAAGGTCGTCTCCTCGCTGCGCAACACCTTCGCCCAGGATGACTTCCTCGAGGTCGAGACTCCGATGCTGCAGACCGTGCACGGGGGAGCGGCGGCCCGTCCGTTCACCACCCACATGAACGCCTTCGACATCGACCTCTACCTGCGCATCGCGCCGGAACTGTTCTTGAAGCGCTGCCTGGTCGGTGGCATCGAGCGCGTCTTCGAGATCAACCGCGACTTCCGCAACGAGGGCGTCGACGGCACGCACGCCCCGGAGTTCACCATGCTCGAGGCCTACCAGTCCTACGGTAACTACGACACCATCGCGGACCTGACCAAGAAGCTCATCCAGCGCGCGGCCATCGACGCCTTCGGCTCCACCAAGGTCACCCTGCTCGACGGCAGCGAATACGACTTCGGCGGTGAATGGAAGAAGATCTCCATGTACGACTCGCTCTCCGAATCGCTGGGCGAGGAGATCACCCCGGAGACCAGCGTCGAGCACCTGGGCGCCATCGCCGACAAGCTCGGTGTGGAACGCGACGAGGTCGAGAACCACGGCAAGCTGGTCGAGCATCTTTGGGAGCACTTCTACGAGGCCGATCTGGGAGCCACGGTGCCGACCTTCGTGCGCGACTTCCCGGTGGAGACCAGCCCGCTGGTCAAGGCCCACCGCTCCAAGCCCGGCATGGTCGAGAAGTGGGACCTCTACGTGCGCGGCTTCGAGCTGGCGACCGGCTATTCCGAGCTCAACGACCCGGTGGTGCAGCGCCAGCGCCTGGTCGACCAGGCCAAGGACGCGCTCGCGGGCGACGTCGAGGCGATGGACATCGACGAGGACTTCCTCGAGGCCCTCGGCGTGGGCATGCCCCCGACCGGCGGCATGGGCATGGGCATCGACCGTCTGCTGATCGCCCTGACCGGCGCGACGATCCGCGAGACCATCACCTTCCCGTTGGTCAAGCCGCTCAACTGATAGGTCGTTGATTTGAGAAGAGGCATCAGGTCGGTCATCTAACCTGATGCTTCTTTGTATGGACGCTGCATTCGCGGGAACCGAAAAGACAAGGAAGCAGGAGTACAGGGAATGAAGAACATGTCGTTGTGGGTTAACGGGCTGCGGCCCAAGACGTTGCCGGCGTCTATCGCGCCTGTGCTGGTCGGCATCGCCGCAGGTTATCCTCTGCTGGAAGCGCAGGCAGCCAGTTGCAGCACCGGAGCAAAAGAGCTGGTCGGCTGTGTGGCGGAGCCCAGCGGTTTGAGCGCTTCGCCCGCAGGTGTGTCATGGGGGAAGTTCGTGTTGCTCGCGGTGCTCTGTGTGGTCGTCGCGCTGTTCATCCAAATCGCCGCCAATTTCGCCAACGATTATTCTGATGGTATTCGTGGCACGGATGCCGGGCGTGGGGACGCGGAAGTGAAGACGGCCAAACCGCAACGTCTCACCGTCTCCGGCCTTGTCAAGCCCGGGCAGGTGCTCGCTGCCGCCGGCGTCAACGCCTTCATCGCCTGCGTGGCGGGCCTTGCCATCACCATCATTACCGGCCACTGGTGGCTTATCGCGCTCGGTGTGCTGTGTCTGCTTGCCGGATGGTTCTATGTCGGCGGCAAACATCCGTATGGCTATGCCGGTTTCGGCGAGGTCGGCGTCTTCATCTTCTTCGGTCTGGTGGCCGTTTTGGGCAGCGAATATGTGTTGGCCGGCCGCCTCGATATCTGGGGTGTCTATGGTGCGGTCATCTGCGGGCTTTATTCCTGCGCCATTCTCATGGTCAACAATCTGCGTGACGTCGACGAAGACAAGGTCAGCGGCAAGATGACCCTCGGCGTGCGGCTTGGCAAACGCGGGGCCAGAAGTGTGCTGCTGTTCGTCTATTTCGTGTGCTTGGCGGCGACGGTCGTGCTCGGTTTCGTGGGGTTGATCGATTTGTTCATCGCCACTCAGAGCGTTCATTTTGCCGGCATCATACTGGCTGTTTTGGCGCTTGTTCTTGCGGTTCTGGCGGCAATGGTCGGCTTTGGCATGATCAACGGCGTGCTCGCCGGCAACTTCGTCAAGGCATTGCCGATGTGCAGCATGACCTTGCTGGTATTCGCCGTCCTGTTCGTCATCGTCAAAATTGAGCAGGTCCTGCTCGGCGTTTGAGCGACGAAAGGGAATACGCCGCAATCTGCCGCAATGCAAGCGGTTGCTGGCAACCAGGACCGCTGAAGAAGGGATTCTTGGCCTAGCCGGTGTCTGGTGATAGCCGCAATCGACGATCCGTTGCCACGGAGGATGAAACAATTGGCAAATGGTATATTGTGAGCGTTCACAATATTACCGTCCGCCCGTCTTATTTATCGCCTATCATTGAATTATGTCTTATAGATTAGTATTGCTCCGGCACGGCCAGAGCGCATGGAATAAAACAAACCAGTTCACCGGCTGGGTGGATGTTCCGCTCACCGATAAGGGCGTCGAGGAAGCCAAGCACGGTGGCCAGCTGCTGAAGGAGAAGAACGTCCTTCCCGACATCGTCTTCACCTCGCTGCTGCGTCGTGCGATCAACACCGCCAACTATGCGCTGGACGAGGCCGATCGCCTTTGGATTCCGGTGAAGCGCAGCTGGCGCCTGAACGAGCGTCACTACGGTGCGCTGCAGGGCAAGAACAAGTCCGAGATCCGCGAGAAGTACGGCGACGAGAAGTTCATGATCTGGCGTCGTTCCTACGGCACCCCGCCGCCGGACATCGATCCCAACGACGAGTTCGCGCAGAACAACGACCCGCGTTACGCCGGCGATCCGGTGCCTGAGGCCGAGGCTCTGTCCAACGTCGTCAAGCGCGTCACCCCGTACTGGAACTCCGACATCGTTCCCGAGCTCAAGAGCGGCAAGACCGTCCTGATCGCCGCGCACGGCAATTCCCTGCGCGCCATCGTCAAGATGCTCGACGGCTTGAGCGAGGAGGAGATCTCCAAGGTCAATATTCCGACGGGCATCCCGCTGGTCTATGAGCTTGACGAGGATATGAAGCCGATTAAGCCTCGTGGCGAGTACCTTGATCCCGAAGCCGCGAAGGCGGGCGCTGCCGCTGTGGCTGCGCAGGGTCAGGCCAAGAAGTAAGTCTCGACTTTACTGTTAACGACAAAAGGCGAACCGCGTGATGTTGCGGTTCGTCTTTTCGTATCTTCATAGCTGATATGTCAATCGCGGAATGCTGTATCTTGTGATGACATATCTTGGTATGACCTATTTTGCAATGGCGGTTTATATGAGCCGGTTTATATGAGCCGGTTTATATGAACCGGCAAATATTCGAGGCTCAGTCCTCGTCCAGGTCCCGGGGCTCCTTGCTCGGGTCGAAGCCGGAAACGATATAGACCACCTGACGGGCCGTGGAAACGGCATGGTCACCGAGACGCTCCATGAACCGTGCGGTCAGCACCACGTCGATAAGCTGCTGCTTCGTGCCTTCCCATGAGTCGTCGAGCACCAGTTCGAAGCTTTCCTGGTGCAGCTCGTCGAGTTTGTTGTCGTCGGCGATAATCTGCTGGGCCAGCGTCGTGTCGCGGTCGGCGAGCATTTCCGGCAATCTGTCGGCGGTGACGTCGAGCAGGGCGCGCATGCACCAGAAAATGTGACGCGTCTTCTCGTCTTCCGGCAGCGCCGAGGCGGGGTAGGCCCGGTACGCTGTTTGCGCGATGTGCTGGGCCAAATCGCCCATGCGCTCGATGGTGGAGGCCAGGCGCAGCGTGGCGACGACCACGCGCAGGTCCGTGGCCACGGGGCTTTGCTGGGCCAACAGCTTGACGCACTGGTCGAGAACCTGCTTTTCCAGCGCATCGATGGCCGCATCGCCGTCGATCACGGATTTGGCCGCGTCCGCGTTGCGGTCCATCAGGGCTTTTCCGGCACCGTGAATCGCGGCGCAGACACCGTTGGCCATGCGCTCCAGATCGTCGGCGACCGCTTTGAGTTCCTCGTTGTAGATGACGCGCATATGAGCTTCTTTCGTAGTGGTTGGATATGCCGGGTATGCGTTGGTGTTCTTAAGGATATTGGTAAGTGTTGATTATTGGTAATTATTGATTGTTGATTATTGATTATCGCCAGTCGATTGAACGCCGAATCAGTGTCTAATTTCCGGGATCCAAAAACAGTCCAATTGATCGTATGGTGGCTTCAGTTGGCTCCGAGCCTGCGATAATCCCAGCGGTCAAAATGCTCCCAAATCAGCATCAGTACACCGATGATGACGCCTGATGAACACAGGATGATCGCCTCGACGACGTGGAATCCGCAGACGAGCAATACGGCGCTGACCGCAAGGGCGATGAGCCACCAGCTGGTGATGATCAGAAACGTCTTGCGCAAATCGACCTGAACGGGCTTCGGCGCGGGCTTACAGACATCCGGGTTGATGATCGGTGCGAACTTCATGCGTCCGATTTTAGTATCCGGGGTTAACCTTAAGTTGGCTATACGCTGATTCTGTTAGCGAATCGGTATGAGAGACGTGAGAGCATGGAGTCAACGTTACCTACAAGGAGTTTTGCAAGTGTATTCGATCCACCCGGTTGTCAAGCGGTATGCCTGGGGTTCCTATACCCATTTGCAGACGATGTTCGCCTCCCAGCTCTCGTCTCAGGACGCGCCTTCGTCTTCGGAAAGCGAGAATCCCGCGTCTCGGGGCGGCGAGGGGCAATCATTCGTCGGCGAAAGCCGGCTGCCTGCAGCGGGAGCCCGGCGGCCCTGGTCTGATGCCGGTGCGATCAACGATGATGGCCCGCTTGCGGAGATGTGGTTCAGCGGTCACGTCCAGTGGCCTTCGCGGGTGGACCTGAATCCGGAACAGGCCTTGGAAAATTGTTCTGAAGGTAAGAAGCATAAGCGGGACAAGGCGTTGGCGAGGTTGCGCAATTCGCGTGTCGTCGGCACGCAAGCGACCGGGGAGCACCGTGATTGGATGACGTTGACCGATCTCATCCGTGCCGACCCGGAAGACATGCTTGGCGCTCGCTGCTCCGATACATTCGGTCCGGTTCTGCCGTATCTCTTGAAAGTCATTTCCGCGCGTATCCCGCTTTCCCTGCAGGTCCATCCCGTCGATTTCCAGGCGCGTGCGGGTTTCAACGCCGAGAACGCGGGGCGTGTGCCGGTTCAAGCGCCGGAACGCTCTTTCAAGGACCCGGTGGCGAAGAACGAGATGGTCGTCGCTCTGGAGCCCTTCGAAGCGTCCGTCGGTTTCGCGACGCCGACGTTCATGCTTTCCAATCTGACGTTGGTGGACCATCCCGTCGCCCGGCGCATGGTGGAGGCGCTGACCCCGCAGCCGCACCACGGCATGCATGTCATGGGAGGCATGCACGGCATACATGCAATGTTCAACACGCCCCAGCGTTCGCCGGAATCCGAAAACGACGATTTCGGACAGGCCGATGCGTTGATGCCCATAGCCTCCAAGGTCTGGCAGCCGACCCATAAACGCATTTTCCGCGCCTTTCACGCGGCCGTTTCGGCCGGTCCTGTCACAGGTTTGCGCGAGGCCTTGGCGAATGCGGCTTCCCAGGTTTCCAGTGAACACTCCAAGCTGGCCTTCCACCACGCTCTTGTCGCCGAAGAAGCTTTTGGGGGCGATCCCAGTGTATTGGCGCTGTTGATGATGAATCCCCTTGCATTGCAGGAAGGCGAGTCCGTCTTTATCCCGGCCGGAACCCCACATGCCTATATCCATGGCACCGGTGTGGAAATCATGACCAATTCCGATAACGTATTACGTGCTGGCATGACGGTGAAGCACAAGGACATCCCCGACTTCCTGCAAAGCCTTGATTGCAATTCGTCGCTGCCTGTCGACCCGAGCGTCAGCTGGATGGCCGATTGGGGGGCGGTGTTCGGCAACCGGGTCATCTACCGGCCGAAAATCGATGAATTCATGTTGAGCTATGGCAGAGTCGGCACCGGCCAGCGTCCTTGGCCGATGATGGAGCGGCTGTCTCGCCGATACGGCAGGCTCATGACCGGGGTGACGCTCACCAACAGGCATGTTGGTCCAAGAATCGTGGTGTGTATAGAAGGTGCGGTAAAGGTCGTCACCTCGTACGAGTCCAAGGTCCTTCATCAGGGCGAGGCGGTTTTCGTTCCGGCCGCCGACGGCCGTGTGCGTCTGGAGGCGGATGGCGAGGCAGGCACGTTCATCATGGCTTCCACGCAGGTATGAGCCTTGCCGTTTCGTTGATTTTGCAGGGGTTTGCGGCGGATGCTACGGCTTGGCCGGCGTGTGGCGCCGCCTTGGAATCCGGCCTGTTTCGTCGGTATGTTTTTGTGAAGGAAATGTGACACGCCGACAAACCGATAGGATTCTGCGGTTTTTATACAGTATCTGTTTGATTGTGTTTAAAAAAATCAGGGCTTGAAGTATTCTTGTAGCAGAAATTAAGAAATGGTAGATGCGTTTTGCGATGTCTTATTGATACGGTGTTGTACCTGTAAAGTTCGTTAAGGCATTTCTGCTGGAATGTTGTCCGCAAGGAGTTGGTTTATGGTTCGCGCTGCGCACAAGGCACGGAGAGGTATGAAGCGGTCTGTCGCCGTTTCGTCCCTTTTCGCTCCCGCAAAGGGGACGCACTCGTTGAAAGCGGTGCGGCAGGCGCAGGCTGTGGCAACCAATGGCGCCATGGTCGGATTGACCCCGGAGGTCGTCGACAAGCTCAACGAGATCGCACCTGAAACGCGTCGTTCCATTCGTCTGGCCCGTGAATCAGAAAACCGTCGGCATGCCGCCGTCGTTTCGGCTTCTCTGGCGGCATTGGTCGGTGCCACTGCCACCGCTGTAATGGCCGGCAATCCCAGCAGGCCGAGCTTGGGCGCAGGCGAGGAAACCACTACTACCTCTACGTTGAAGCCTGTTCATGCCGCTTCGCGTTCCGAAGACCGCGTTCCCTTGCGGTCCGCCGGTTCGCAGGGCACTTGGAACCTTGGGGAATCGAATACCTCGCTTGACGTTTCGGCGATGTCGAAATCCATCGCCAACAATCCGCAGATCGCCAATCTGATGGATCAGGATTACAAGGCATTGCCTGCCGGTTTCAACCCGAACCATGCGACGGGGGACGCCGGCAATGCCTATGAGTTCAGCCAATGCACCTGGTGGGTCTATGTGCGCCGGCATCAGCTTGGGCTTCCTGCAGGTTCGCAGATGGGTAACGGTGCCCAGTGGGCGGATTCGGCTCGCGCTTTAGGTTACTGGGTGGATAATTCGGCCCGTCACGTAGGCGATATTATGGTCTTCGCACCCGGCCAGGATGGCACCGACCCGAGCTATGGCCATGTCGCCGTCATCGAGCAGATCAATCCGGACGGTTCCGTCGTCACTTCCGAATGCGGTTCCGTAATGCAGGGCAAGACCTATTCGAAGACCTATTCGGCTAGCCAGGTCGCCGCGCACCAGATCATTCATTACTGAGGCCGCGGTCTTTTTTGGTTTTGCTTTCATAGAAATTTGTGAAGATTACACAGGCGACGACTACGTTACGATTTCCTGCGATTCGTGCTGTAATCGAGGAAACCGGCTCATTCGACCGGGCGGGGATTCGGTCGGTTTCATTGTTCCGACAGGTTGTCGCCGATTCATAATGTAGAAGTTTCATGGTAATCTGATAGACATGATAAAAGCTTCGAAGATCTGTGCATCATTGGCTGCGTTCGCATTGAGCGCCTCGGCCCTCGCTGCATTCTCTCCATCCGCCTTCGCTGCCAATGAAGGCAACGATCCGGTCACTTCTTCTCGTTCGTTCCGCAAGGTCAATACCGTTCGCAAAGACCTGCTGAAGGAATCCACCTCCACCAGTGTCGACGCCAAGTCGGATTGGGGAGGCATCGAATCGTTGGATGTTCCTCAGACTCAATCGCAGGCCGAGAAGGATGCCGCTGCCGCCAAGGCACGTGCGGATCAGGCTGCGGCCGCTTCCCGTTCCGCTGCGAGGGATTCTTTGTCGGCACCCCAGAATTTCACCGTCACGCCTCCTAACGGGCAGTCGGTTTCCAGCCTGCTCACCTTTGCCAATCAGTTTATCGGCAAGGTTCCGTATGTGAGTGGCGGCACCTCTCCGGCAGGTTGGGATTGCTCGGGGTTTGTGCAGTATGTGTTTGCCCAGATAGGCGTAGCATTGCCGCGCACCTCCGGTGCTCAGGCGACCGCCGGCAGGCCTGTGGCCGACTTGAGCCAGGCAATGCCGGGCGATATCATCGCCAATGCCGGTCATGCAGCCATATACGTTGGCAACGGCATGGTGGTGAACGCCCAGCTGAACGGAACGCAGTATGATTCGGTGCCGGTCGTGTTCAGCGGTGGTTACTCCATTCGCAGGGTTCTCTGATACCGCTTAAGGCAGGGTCAAAGAAAGCCGTGTTCAAGATGCGCTCCTTCGGGGGCGTTTTCTTATATAACGAAGAATTCGGCAGCTGGCTCTTAAAGCTGGTATTCTTGAGGTAGAGCCGTTATCAACGGTGTCACGTATGTCAAGGAGGTAGTCATGGTAAACGACAAGGCTATTCTGGTAGGTGTGGATGGTTCGCAAGCCAGCTACAAGGCGACCTGGTGGGCCGCAAACTATGCCAAGCATGCAGGGCTGATGTTGCAGATTGTCTGCGCCTATTCGCTGCCAAGCTATGCGGCGGTCTCGTTCGATTCCACCTACACTTCCATGGGCGATGACAACGCGGCCCATATCGACGCGCAGGAGATTCTTTCCAAGGCCAAGGCCATCGCCGACGAGCAGGGTGTCGAGGCGCAGACGCTGATCGTCACCGGCGATCCCTCTTCGGTCTTCGTCGAGCTTTCCCGTAATTACAATCTGATCGTCATCGGCAACCGTGGCAAGGGCGGCCTCGCCGAGCGCCTTCTGGGAACCACCAGCTCGTCGCTGCCGGCCTACGCCTATTGCCCGATCATCGTGGTGCCCTATACCGACGACGACGGCAAGACGATGCATCTGAACAACACCATCAAGCGCGTGGCCGTCGGCATCGACGCCAGCGCGTGGGGGCTGAAGGCGCTGCAGATCGCCGCGGATCTTTCCGCGGACCGCGGTGCCGAGCTCGATGTCATCGACGCGGTGGCAGGCTTGCAGGGCGTCAGCGATGAGGACGGCGTTTACGATTCCTATATGGAAGACCTCGAAACGCAGATCGCCCCTGTTCGCGAGGCCCATCCGGAGCTCAAGATCACCAAGACCATCGTTCCGGAATCCGCTGTCAGCGCCTTGACCAAGGCCAGCTACGATCACGACATCGTGGTGGTCGGTTCCCGTGGCAAGGGAGGGTTCACCGGTCTCTTGGTCGGTTCCACCAGCCAAGGCCTTATCCAGCACGCGGCCGGCCCGGTCTATGTGGTTCCGCGCAAGTATGTCGAAGCCGAGAAGTCCCGCTCCGACGGTGCCATCGAAGGCATCGAAGGCGTCGAGCAGATTTCCGTGAAGACCGCCGACAGCTCTGCGGCCGAAGCCATCGAGTCCTCCATCGATCCGGAGCACGAGGCCTGAAAGTTTTTATGTAAAATGCGGGTGTGAATCCCATTCAAGGGTTCACCCCGCATTTTTCGTATCCGTGCCAGCGCGTCTGAATTCGTTGATTTGTGCGGTATTGTATTACACGCATGATGGATTACTATAGACATCAGATTTTGAGTGTTGTAGATGTGCGGTTGTCGCTGCCGTTGAAGCGTGCGGATATGAAAATGTGGTGCATTCCTTGGGGAGCGCACCACATTGTTTATTTGTAATGGAATCACCTTTACTTGGTGAGTACCTTGATTTCCATCGTCACCGGCGTGGCGCGCTCATAGGTGTGCATCACCGTGCAGGACTTCTCGATGTGCTTTTCCACACGGTCCTTGAGCTTCTCGACGTCCTCGCCGTGGATGCCGGCGCTTTGTGCGTCAACGACCACCTGCTCGTGGAAAGCGGTGTAGACGTTGGCGTTCGGGTCGGAGTCGCCGTCGACGACGATCTTCGCGCCCTTGCCCTCGCCGAGCGAATTCTCGATGGTCATCTGGCTGGAAAGCGCGCCGCAGGCCGCCAGCGCCACTTTCATCAGGTCGCCAGGGTTGAACTGGCCCTTGCCGTGTCCGAACTTCAAGTGTGCGCCCTCGTCGCTGAACGCGTCCCAGGAACCGTCCTTGTTGCGCTCCACCCACAGTTTCTTTGCCATTGTGTACCTCCTTGCGTACGGCCTTGCGATAATCCAAGGCATATCCCTACCAATCTATCCCAGAGTCCCGCCGAACGTATGAAACATTGTGGCAATCGTATCCTCTGATTCTAGAAAACGTACCTTCAAATTGGTGTTTTTGACCCTACTTGGTGCACCAAGTCCTCGTTTTATCTTCAAATTGATGATAATTCTGTATTTTTTGGCGGTCTTGGTGCACCAAGTACCCCCTTTTTTAAAGAATGAGGAAGAATTATATCAATTTTGCCTCACTTGGTGCCACCAAGACCGCCGAAATCCGAACATTATCTCGTGGATGAGTGGAGAGCAGCCATGAATAATACGGAAAGTGGTTCGAAGGTTTAATGGATATCGGGATTCGACCAGTTATCGCGTTGTGCCTTGCAGAAGAAGATTGGGTTTTACGGTATTTCCCCTCTATGAAGAAATCGCTGAGGTTGCTAGAATGAATGATTATGCTGAACCAAGAACAACTTGAAGACATTCGCCGTAAGATTCCCGCGCGTCCGAACACCGACATCCCTATGCCTTACGAGGATTTGGTACGTGACATCCTCACCAACGGAACGCTCAAAACCGACCGTACCGGCACGGGCACGATTTCGTTGTTCGGCCGACAGATGCGATTCGACCTTTCCAAGGGTTTTCCACTGCTGACCACCAAGACGGTCTATTTCAAGGGCATCGCCTACGAGCTGCTGTGGTTCCTCAAAGGCTCCAGCAACGTGCGTTGGCTGCAGGAACATAACGTGCATATCTGGGACGAGTGGGCCGATGAGAACGGGGACTTGGGCCCGGTTTACGGCGTGCAGTGGCGCAGCTGGCCGGCACCGACCAAGGACGACCCGAACCGCACCATCGACCAGATCTCCAATGTGCTGGGCCTCATCAAGACGCATCCCGATTCCCGTCGGATGATCGTCACCGCATGGAATCCCGCGGAGGTCGAAGAAATGGCCCTGCCGCCCTGCCATGCGCTCTTCCAGTTCTATGTGGCCGACGGCAAGCTTTCCTGCCAGCTCTACCAGCGTTCCTGCGACATGTTCCTGGGGGTGCCGTTCAACATCGCCTCGTATTCTCTGCTCACGTTGATGATGGCGCAGCAGACCGGCCTTGAGCCGGGAGAGTTCGTCTGGACCGGCGGCGACTGCCACGTCTACGACAACCACATCGAACAGGTCCTGACCCAGCTTTCGCGAGATCCGTACCCCTATCCGCAAATCGAGATTAACAAGGCCGCCTCGATTTTCGACTACCGGTACGAGGATTTCAAAATCGTCGATTACCAGCACCATCCGGCCATCAAGGCGCCGGTCGCGGTCTGAGGCGGACTTCTGGTAAAAGTGCGGATAAGCGATGGATTCGGCACGGATGTCTGTCTGGTCAAGGCTTGCATGTCCGTGTTAGATCTGTATTCGTAGACATTCCCGTTCACGTTCTTATGGTTGCGTATACCTTTGGATTTGTTCTGTTTCAATCGGCGCGAAATCGCGTCTGAGGCGTTCGTTAGACTAAAAATATTGCCTAATTCAAGGAGTACATGAAATGGAGCATGACAGTAGCCGAACCGGCTATCACGAACCCGAGCCCGGACCTGCCGGGCAAAAAGTCACCGAGGACTGGGGAGACGATGTCGTCAAGACGTTCTCGGTCAATCTCATCTGGGCGTGTGCGCAGGATATGCAAGGCCGTCCTGATGCGATGGGGTTCAAAGGCGGGATGCCATGGCATTTGGCCGAGGATATGAAGCGTTTCAAGGAACTGACTGTTTCGCACCCGGTCATTATGGGGCGCAAGACATGGGATTCGCTGAATCTGAAATATCGTCCTCTTCCCAACCGCGACAATATCGTCGTCTCGCATGACCCGAACTGGCATGCTGCCGGGGCGACCACGGCCAACGACATCGACGCGGCGCTCGATTTTGCCCGTCAGGAAGCCATTCCCGACGACGGTCTCGACCGCAGCGAGATCTGGGTGATCGGGGGAGCGCAGCTGTTCCGCTCCATCATGCCTTTTGCCAACAAGGCCTATGTCACTTATATTCGAGGCCGTTTCGACGCGGACACGTATGGGCCCGATATGGATGAGCTGGTGCGTGCCGGGGCTTGGAACGTGCAGGACGACGGGCCGTGGATGTCGCCGCGTAAGCGCGAAGGCGCCGTCGAGGCCTATCGCTTCGTCACCTATCAGAAGAACCGGTGAAGTCAGGTAAACGCAATCGTCGACGCAGATACAGTTATACAGTTGTTTTAGCTGTGTCTGCGTTATTTTTTAAGTTGCGGCGATACCTGATACCCGTTTGAAATCTATCCGATTGGTTATGGACGATCGCCGTGCCGGTTTCTTTTGCTTTGTTTGCATTGCCGGCAATGTCGCTATTTGGTTGTCGGATCCGGGCCAGTTACGGCCGAGTCGTTATGATGGCTGTATCGATAGTTCCATTGTTATAGAGGAAGATACTGCAACCATGTCCAACCACCTGTACACCGTCATGACCGTCTGCACCGGCAACATCTGCCGTTCCCCGATGGCCGAGATCATTCTGCGTGTCAACTTCGAAGAGCGCGGGTTGGGCGACCGGGTGCGCGTGATGTCCAGCGGCGTCAGCGACGAGGAACACAGCCACCCCATCGACCCCCGCGCCGTGCGCGTGCTGCGCCAGCGTGGCTACGAGATTCCCAAGCATCATTTCGCGCATCGCATCACCGCCGAGGAGATCGATGAAAGCGACCTGTTCCTGCCGATGACCGCATCGCACGAAAGGGGACTGCTGCGCCTGTTGCCGGCCGATAAGAAGCCCGAGGTGCATCTTTACCGCAGCTTCGACCCGAACCTGCCCAAGCCCGCGCCAGGGCACGAGTCCGACATTGACCTGGTCGACCCGTGGTACGGCGGCCCGCGCGATTTCGACATCGCCATCGACCAGATCGACGGCGTCGCCCCGTATATCGTCGATTGGGTAGCCCAGCAGCTTTAAGTGCCGATAATAGTTGAAGCGGGCTTGGCGCGGAGCCAACCAGGCCAAGCCTGCTTCCTGCCAAATCCGCTGGGTAAACGCTGGGTTTGGACGATATCCACTTGCCAGCGTGAAATGAAAAAGCCTCGAAACCTTGCAATTACTTGGTTTCGAGACCTGAGTGGTGGCTCCGAGCGGCATCGATCCGCTGACCTAACGATTTTCAGTCGTTCGCTCTACCAACTGAGCTACAGAGCCATGAATAAATCAAAAACCCGGCGAACCGGGCTTAAGACCATTCGAGCGACTCCGGCCAGACTTGAACTGGTGACCTCCGCCGTGACAGGGCGGCGCTCTAACCAACTGAGCTACGGAGCCGTGGCTTGCTTTCATCAAGCAGCCGAGTGTTAATATTACTCAGAATCAGGCAGAGCGCAACCCTGCTGCCGTTTCAGCGTGTCGCCACGAAAACAGTGCACCTGATGGAAGCCATCGTAGCGCCGAAATACCAACGCTTGCATATACATCCTAGCCATGGTGAAAAGGACAATCCGAAACGAAAAGACGGTTGAGTTTGTTGTCTGAGTTTCAGGATTTATTCGCACATGTGATCGGCAGAAGGCCTATGCTGCGGGCCATGATAATGGTCCATCATCCTCCATCCCTGGTGAGAGCGATCGTGGCCTTCGCCTCCGAAATCGTCACAACGGTAATAGGTGTCATTGTGGTCCTTGTTTTGATAGGACGCGTTATCATTATCGTCGTCGAAGGGATTGCCGTACTCGCCGTCCGGATTGTCTTCATCGTCCGGGTCGTCCGGGTCATCGCCGTCGTCATCGAATGGGGCGGAATAGCAGTCCGAGCCGTGGCATTCCGGATAATCCGAATCCATATGGTTGAACGCGTAACCGAATGCCGAAACGATGGCGACGGCGACGATGATGTCCAATACCGTCAACACCGCGCCGATGGCGATTCCGGCAATGGACATGCCCTTGCTTTTTTCGCCGCTTCGATTGATCTGTACCAGCGCGATCACAGAAAGTATGAGCCCGATGAACGGCATAAAGAAGGAAAGCGCGAAACCGACGATGCACAGGGTGTTCCATTTCTGGTTCGGAGCCGGCGCGTAGTAGCCCTGAGGGCCCATGGGCGGCATTGGACCTGGGCCCGAAGGAGGCATTGGACCTGGGCCTGAAGGCGGCACCGAGCCGGGACCTGCGAAGCCGTATGGTTGGTAATTCGGCGTCTGTGGGTTTACGCCGCTGTATTGGTAGGGTGCCTGATTCGGGCTTGCATTGAAATCATTGTCATTCATAGCCAACAGTCTACGCGGGCCGGGTGAAGGTTCCGGGGTCTGCCTTCCGTTAGACTTGGGGTTCGTGCAGGAAAACGACAAAAGAATCCATCATGTGCTCTCATACGTCCGGAGAAAGGGGCGTCTCGATGATCGCTACAAGCGGGCCTGGCAGCGGTATTCGCCGGATTTCCTGCTTGACGTCAACGCGGGGGAGGGCTCGCTTGATTTGAGGCAGGGATTTGTGTTCGACCGTGATTTCGTGCGCAAGACCTGGGGCAACGACCATCCGTTGGTCATGGAAATCGGCACGGGGCAGGGCGAAAACATCATCGCCGCTGCGGGCGAACACCCAGAGGTCAATTTCCTCGCGGTTGAGGTCTACGACCCTGGTGTGGCCCATACCATGTTGCGTGCCGGCAAACTCAACCTCGCCAATCTGCGCGTCGCCCAGATCAATGCCCCGGAGCTTTTCAGCGCGTGCGAACCGGGTGTGGCCGCCGAAGTGTGGACGTTCTTTCCCGACCCGTGGCCCAAGATGCGCCATCACAAGCGGCGTATCGTTCAGCCCGCGCTCGCGTCCGACATCCGCAAGGCGCTGGGCGAGGGGAAGGTGTGGAGGTTGGCCACCGATATCGAGGATTATGCGCTTCACGTTCATGAGGTGATGGACGGGCGCAGTGATTTCGCCAATATCGGCACCTTGACCGTTTCGTTGCCCACTGAGCATGTCGGCAAGGGCACGGCGGATGAGGCCGAGTCATTGCCCCACGCCGATTTCAGGGAATCGGAACGCTTCGAAGGCCGTGTGCTCACGAATTTCGAGAAAAAGGGCTTGGCCGCGGGTCGCGTGATCCACGACTTCACCTACCGGGCTGTTTGAAGTTCCTGCTGTTTGAGGCTGCGGGAAGCGAAGCCGAGGCGGGATGCCTCTGATTCGCTGTGTCTTTTCGATGTTCGGCCTATGCCGCTGCCCGCCTGTCTCTGCTTTTCAACGGTTGAGCCGCATGGGATGGCCCTGCGTGACTTGCCGTTCAGTTCAATGCATTGCAGTTTTGTGGATCCGCAAATGTTTGCGTATTGCAATTAGTTGGCGTTTGCCAACACGCCGAGGCTTGCTCGAGTCGAGTTCGTATTTTATGATGAATAGGTTGTTAGCCCCCCTCGTCTAACGGTTAGGACACCAGACTTTCAATCTGACAACAAGAGTTCGACTCTCTTGGGGGGTACTTTTTCAAGGTTTCTCAAACATCAATCAACAGTAGGCTCAGGCTTACTCCCAATTGACGTTTCAGGGTGTTCGGCACCGTTGCTGTCTTCATCGTAATCACGCCAAATCATCATGAATAATCTCAAGTCGAACTCAAAATGAACCCGCAGTGACTCACCGTGAAGCGCAATGATGTCGAGCTTTTAGGGAGGATATGAAACGACGAGCTTTCAGCAAATTGTCATCACGATAGTTGTTGACGGAGCCGCGTTCAGCGTACTGTGTGCGCTGAAGAGAAGTGAACGATTGCCGGTATGGCTGCTGCTCCGATATGCCCCGGTTCCGTCCCTGTGCCGTAAACCACTCTTGAACATCTTATAAGGAGAATTGCCGGCCGGTGCCGGGTGAACGCTGTCTGTCTGATCGAACGAAGGCAGTCGTTTTCCCGGTTTTTATTTCGTCACACTTTGTGAAATATGTCATATTGGGTAGTCGCTTCGTGCAGAAATGTATCTGATTCTGCAATTTAAATCGTTTTTCATTTTTTAAAAGGATAGTTTTAATTTTGTAAGTATTGGACGAGGGCTGATACGCAATGTATGCGTATTTGCCCTTACTATGATTCCCAACGAAGGGGGTTTACGATGACTGCAATCGTTATTATTGGCGCAGGTTACGGCGGAATGCGTACAGCGAAGCAACTTGCCAAGTCCAACGTCGACGCCGACATCATTCTGGTCAACAAGAATCCGTATCACTATCAGTCCACCGAACTGCACGAGGTCGCCGCAGGTACCAAGGAACCGGACCAGATTTCGTTTGACGTGCGCAAGGCCGTTGATCCCAAGGTCAAGGTGATCATCGATGAGGTCACCAAGGTCGATCAGGACGAAAAGAAGGTCGAGCTGAAGAATTCCAACCCGCTTTCCTACGATTACTTGGTCAACGCGTTGGGCTTCGAGTCCGAGACGTTCGGCATCAAGGGTGCGGACGAGAACGGCTGGCCGATCATCGACATCGATACCGCGCTCGCGGCGCGCAAGCATCTTGAGGACACCCTGAAGAACTACAAAACCAGCCACGACGAAAACGACTTGCATATTGTGGTCTGCGGCGCCGGCTTCACATCCATCGAATATTTGGGCGAGCTGGTCTATCGTCTGCCTGAGCTGGCCAAGGAATACGATTTTCCGCTTGATTTGGTCAAGATCGACTGCATCGAGGCAACGCCGAAGATTCTGCCGATGTTCGATCCGAAACTGGCGGATTGGGGCGTCAAGTACCTCGAGGACCACGGCGTCACCTTCCATGCCGGCACCCCGATCACCGAGGTCAAGCCCAACGCCGTGATGAGCAATGACACCGCCTTCCCGGCCAACACCATCATCTGGACGACCGGCGTGCGTGGCAGCCACGTCATCGCCGATTCCGGATACGACCAGAAGCGCAACCGCGTGGTCGTAGAGGACGATCTGTCGGTCAAAGGCCATCCGGAGGAGTTCCTCGTCGGCGACGTCTCCGCCGTCCCGAACCCGGACAACGGGCGTCTCTATCCAACCACCGCCCAGATCTCCATCGCCCAGGCCGATACGGCCGCCGATAACATCGTGGCGCGTATTGCAGGCAAGGAGGCGAAGAAGTTTGTCTACAAGTCACTTGGTACGTTGTGCTCGCTCGGGCCCAAGACCGGCATCGCCGAAGTCGATATGGGCGGACATTGGAAGCTCAAGGGGGCCAAGGCGTCCGTCGCCAAGAAGGCCGTCGCCGATCGTTCCGTCACCGAACTGACGGATGTCTCCGGCATCATGAAGGAGTAGTCGTCTCTAGTGTCGATGCCTGCTTTTGCTAGGCGTCGGCACCAGACTGGCCTGTGGCGTTGGCAGGCGACAATATCGAAAAGGATATGAGCAGGCGCTGGCCATGTGCAAAAGGCCAATCGGGAATCTTGAGGGTGTATCGGGAGTGCCAATCTTGCGATACGCCCTCGTTTTGTTTCAAGGTACGCGTATCGAACGATATTTCGGACCATAGGCCATGCCCCGGTCGTAACGAACTCTTTTTGGCTTATAGGCCCGTTTTAACATTTTATGCGACAAAATAATCGTTCTGCGTCGCGAAAAATGCTGCTCCATAACAAAAAGCGTCTTGAGAAGTGACATATGCCATAAAAGAGCGGGAAAATGCTTGTTTAGCCTATTATTTGCAAGGTTTTAATCGTTTTTTGTTCAGCTTTTCATATATTGTTGAAGTGTGTTGGCAATGATGAAGTCCGATAAGACTTCATCTTTTCTGTGATTAAGCTATAAGGAAAAGTGATTGGAATGAAGAGAATCGTCGTTCTTGGAGCAGGATACGCCGGGATGCGTATCGTCAAGAAATTAGCTGGTTCAGGCGTGGATGCACAAATCGTGCTGGTCAACAAAAACCCGTACCATTACCAGTCAACCCAGCTCCACGAAGTCGCCGCAGGGACCAAAGAACCTGCGGATATTACCTTTGACGTCAGTCAGGCCTTCGCCGGTAAGAACAATGTTCAGGTGATCATCGATGAAGTGGTCCGCATCGACCAGGACGCCAAGAGCGTCGAGCTCAAGGACAATGCGCCGCTCCAATATGATTATCTGGTCAATAGTCTGGGCTTCGAGTCCGAGACGTTCGGCATCGCTGGTGCCAACGAGAACGGGTGGCCGATCATCGACATCGATACCGCGCTGGCTGCCCGCAAGCATCTTGAAGACACGTTGAAGCGCTACAAGGCCAGCCACGACCCCAACGACCTGCGCATCATCGTCTGCGGCGCCGGCTTCACCAGTATCGAATATCTCGGCGAGCTCGTCCACCGCCTTCCCCGTCTCGCCAAGGAATACGGTTTCCCTCTCGGCGAAGTCAAGATCGACTGCATCGAGGCCGGGCCGAAGATCCTCGGTATGTTCGACCAGAATCTGGCCCAATGGGGGGTCAAGTATCTTGAGAAGAAGGGCGTCACCTTCCACGTCTCCACTCCCATCACCGAAGTCAAGCCCAATGCCGTGATGAGCAACGACCAGGAGTTCCCGGCCAACACCATCATCTGGACCACCGGTGTTCACGGCAGCCATGTCGTTGCGGATTCCGGCTATGACCAGAAGCGCAATCGTGTGATCGTCGCCGATGACCTGCGCGTCAATGGCCAGCCCGATCAATTCCTTATCGGCGATGTCTCCGGGGTCATGAATCCGAGCAACGGGCGTCTGTACCCGACCACCGCCCAGATCTCCATCGCCCAGGCCGATTGCGCGGCCGACAATCTCATCGCGTTGATGAACGGGCAGCCCACCAAGAAATTCGTTTTCAAGGCTCTTGGCACGGTTTGCTCGTTGGGACCGACTGCAGGGATTGCATCGATTGACATGTTTGGTCACTGGAACCTCAAGGGTTGGATTGCCAGTGTCGCCAAAAAGATGATTTCCGATCGTGCCGTCTTGGAGTTGACCAATATTGGTACTATGCTGGAAAGTGATTGATTCCGTGCTTTTATGAGTAGGGAATACTTGGGAAGAAAGGATTAAAATGACTGTTTTAGGGTTATCGCGATTCCAGTTCGCGATGACGACGGTCTTCCACTTCTTCTTCGTACCGTTATCCATAGGCTTGGCATTTACAGTGGCTGTAATGGAAACGTTATACGTAGCGAAGCGGAAATACATTTATAAGCGTATGGCACAGTTCTGGGGGAAGATTTTCCTCTTGAGCTTTGCTGTTGGTGTAGTGACCGGCATCATCCAGGAAT
Organism: Bifidobacterium sp. ESL0764; assembly: GCF_029395515.1. Taxonomy (NCBI): domain Bacteria; kingdom Bacillati; phylum Actinomycetota; class Actinomycetes; order Bifidobacteriales; family Bifidobacteriaceae; genus Bifidobacterium; species Bifidobacterium sp. ESL0764. The sequence goes on along the minus strand of NZ_CP113919.1, from coordinate 1,673,730 downwards.
TCCAGTTCGGTATGAACTGGTCGAACTATTCGCGTTTCATGGGCGATATCTTCGGAGCTCCTCTGGCCATCGAGGCCCTGCTGGCGTTCTTCATGGAGTCCACGTTCATCGGTGTCTGGATGTTCACCTGGAACCGCTTCAAGCCGGGTGTGCATGTGATTTTCATCTGGCTGACCTGGTTGGGCTCCACGGTTTCCGCCATCTGGATTCTCGCGGCGAACAGCTTCATGCAGAACCCTGTGGGCTTCGGCATCAACAAGAAGACGGGCCATGCCGAGATGACGAATTTCGCTGCTGTCATCAGCAACCCCCAGCTTTGGCGTGAGTTCCCGCACATCGCTACGGGCGCGTTGATGCTCGGCGGCATGGTCGTGGTCGGCATGAGCGCCTTCGGCTTCATGCACAAGAACGCCGACCGCGCCTTCTTCACCCGTTCGATCCGCGTCGGCGCCATCATCGCGCTGATCGGCTCCATCCTCGTCATCATCACCGGCGACCTGCAGACCCTTGAGATCATCAAGGATCAGCCGATGAAGTTCGCCGCCACCGAAGGCATTTATGAGGACCTCAAGAGCCCGGCGCCTTGGATGGTCGTCGGCTTCATGAACGAAGGCAGCCACACGGCCGCTGGTCTCGAGATCCCGGGCATGCTCTCCCTGCTTGCTTTCCACAAGCTCTACGGCGGAACCATTCAGGGCATGAACACCCTGAACCAGCAGTTCCTCGGTGAGCGCGGCAAGATCATCAAGAACGGCATCGAGCATCCTGAGATTTCGAACTACTACGTGCCTGCCAACGTGCTGTTCTGGAGCTTCCGCTTCATGGCCGCCGTCGGTTTCGCCGTGCTGATTCTCGCCATCTGCGTGCTGTGGTTCACCCGTGCCTCCAAGAACACTCTGGCGGACAGCCGCTGGAAGCTCTGGGTCCTGGGCGTGTGCACCTATCTGCCGTTCATCGGCACCACCGGTGGCTGGCTCATCACCGAGCTCGGCCGCTATCCGTGGATCGTCTATGGCCTGCAGACCATCGCCGACGCTGTCTCGCCGACGGCTACGGTGACGAGCCTGCTGATCACCAATATCGTCTACTTCCTGCTCTTCTGCCTCATGGGCGGCGTGATGATCTTCTACTCCCGCCGCGTGCTTCATCAGGGACCGGAGCCGGATGTTGAAGGTTCTGCACAAACGGCTACCGCGGGTGCACATGTTGGCGCCCATGCGGCCAATAGAAAGGTGGCGTTGGCATGACTGCATTTCTCGCTAAGCCATTGATCGATGGCAACAATTTCCTGCAATTGCTGTGGTTCTTTGTGATTGCTTTGGTATTCGCCATCTTCCTTTTCCTTGACGGCATTGATTTCGGTGTCGGCATGGCCACCCGCGTGCTGGCCCATAACGGCGATGAGCGTGCGCTGTACATGCGTGCGGTCGGCCCGCACTGGGACGGCAACGAGGTCTGGCTCATCACCGGCGGCGGCGCCATGTTCGCTTCCTTCCCGCTGTGGTATGCGAGCCTCTTCTCCGGCTACTACCTGCTGCTCTTCATCGTGTTGGTCGGCCTGATTCTGCGTGGCGTCTCATTCGAGTTCGCCGCACACGCCATCACCGATCGTGAGCGCAACGTGTGGCAGTGGGCCAACTTCGCCGGCAGCGTCATCGCGCCGTTCGGCCTGGGCATGATGCTCACCAGCGTCATCCAGGGCGTTCCGATGGATGCTCAGGGCAACGTTCACGCCGGTTTCTTCGACGTGGTCAACCTGCTCTCCATCGTCGGTGGTGTGGCTGTGGTGTTCTTCAGCTTCCTGCACGGTCTGCACTTCCTGAGCCTCAAGCTCGACGAAGCGACGTCCGAGAGGATGCTCAACACCTCCAAGAAGACCTACTGGATCGCCTACCCGGCGCTCGTGATCTTCGTCATCCTGGCGTTCATCTTCACTGATTTCTATCAGCGTCGCACCAAGTCCACACTGCTGATCACCGTGGTCATCCTGGCCGCGACGATCTGTGGACATCTTGCAGCCTACAAGAAGCGCGGAGGCTTCGCCTTCCTCGCTTCCGGCGTCACCCTTGCCGGTATCATCGCCTTCATCTTCAACGGGCTTTTCCCGAACGTGATGATCGCGACCGATCCGTCCAAGAGCCTGGCTGTGTCCACCGCCTCGTCTTCGCAGTACACGCTGGAAATCATGACCATCGTGCTTTGCTGCCTCCTGCCGATTGTCCTGATCTACTTCAGCTGGTCGTATTTCATCCAGCGCAAGCGTTTGCTCACGGACAACTCGCCAGAAGCCATCAAGGCGGCTTTGGCCGAGTGACGGACTGATGTTCGTTCTTTCGCCTGAAAGTTAGATCAATGCCCGATGCTCTTATCCCGCAGCGATGAATGTGCAATAATGTTCATTGATGCGGGGGAGTATCGGGCTTTCTTTGTCTTAAAAAATATCCGTTAGTAGTTGGGACTGGTCGTGATCGATAAAAGTCTATTCAGGTTCGACGGGGTGCGGCAGCGTATGGGGCTTTTGGCCTTGCTTTCGCTTCTGCAGGCGCTGTCCATCGTCGGCCAGGCCCATGGCTTGGCGCGGGGACTGGTAGAGATATGGAAGCTTCATGCGGTTTCCGCGCTCATAGGCCCGTCTCTGGAATTCCTCGCTTTCTATGCCGTGCGTCATTTGTGCGATGTGGCCAAGCAGCATATTTCCAGCAAATACGGCAAATACGTGGCCGGGCAGATCCGCCCCCGGCTGCAGCACAAGATCTTCCGGCTTGGTCCGCAGGCTCTGGCCTCACGCGGCACCGGTTCGACGGTGACGATGCTCATCGACGGCCTCGACCAGGTCGAGCACTACATCGAGATCCTCCTGCCGAAAATGACCGACATGATGCTGATCTCGCTGGTCATCCTGATCGCCGTATGGTGGCAGGACTGGGTGAGCGGCCTGGTGCTGCTGCTGATGTACCCGCTGATCATTTTCTTCATGGTCATTCTGGGACTTGCCGCACGTGACCGCTCCAACAAGCAATATGCCCAGTTCAATATCCTCAACACCAAATTCGTCGACAGCATCCTCGGCCTGCCGACTCTGAAGATGCTCGGCGTCGACAAGGAATACGAAGGCGAGATCTACAGCGTCAGCGAACGGTTCCGCAAACGCACCATCGACGTGCTCAAGGTCGCGATGACCTCGACCTTCGCCCTCGACTGGTTCACCACGCTCGGCATCGCCATCATGGCCGTCTTTCTTGGCCTGCGGCTGGTCAACGGCACCATGCCGCTCTTCCCGGCCATGTTCGCGCTGATCATGGCCCCCGATTACTTCCTGCCCGTGCGTCAGTTTGGCGACAACTACCACGCCACCCTCGACGGCAAGAACGCTCTGCACGATATCATGAGCTTCATCGACGGCCCGGAGACCCCGCAGGACACCGAAACCAAGTGGGACGGCTGGAAGGCCGACAGCGAGCTCAAACTCGAAGACGTCGACTTCGCCTATCCGGCCGGTAGCAAGCCGGAAGGTGAAGACGAAGGCCAGAGTGTGGCAAGTCACAGCGTCGCGATGAACGCTGTGGAACAGCAGCGCGAAGGTCAAGGCGATCAAGACACAAAGCAGGCTCAAGCTGAAACCGGCATTTCTGGAATCCAGGCGGCCGCCCAGCCGGATGCCTTGCATCATGTCTCCATGAGTTTCAAAGGCTACGGCAAAATCGCCGTCATCGGCAAGTCCGGTGCCGGCAAGTCGACGCTGATCAATCTGCTCGCAGGATTCAATATTCCCCATGCTGGTTCCATCGAGCTGGATGGCAAACCGTTGAAGAATTTCAACGTCGAGGCATGGCAGCGCCATATCAGCTACATTCCTCAGACTCCATACATTTTCAGCGGCTCCATTGCCGACAACATCCGTTTCTATGTCAACGATGCCAGCGAACAGGACGTCAAGGCGGCCGCCCATGAAGCCGGACTCGACGAGTGGCTGGACGAACTTGCCGAGGGGCTCGGCACCTTGATCGGTGAAGGCAACCGCGGCATCAGCGGCGGGCAGGCCCAGCGCATCGCGCTTGCACGAGTCCTTCTCGACAAGTCGCGTGAGGTACTGCTCTTCGACGAGCCCACAGCCCACTTGGACATCGAAACCGAATACGACTTGAAGAAGACCCTGCTTCCGATTATGGACAACCACTTGGTCATCCTGGCCACGCATCGACTGCACTGGCTGGCGAACGTCGACCAGGTGCTCGTCCTCGACGAAGGCAAGATAGTCGAATCGGGCACGCCCAAGGAATTGATCGGTGCCGGTGGTTCCCTCGACCACCTCATCAGCGAGATGGGAGGCAACCAGATTGACCAGTACCTCGACTGAAACGGCAAGTAAAGCAAGTATCGACACAACCGAAACCAAGAATATGAACGGTTTGAGTGGCACGACAATGAGCGAAACCAACACAACCAGCAAAGCCCCCGTTTCCGCCTCCGATGCTCCAAGTTCGCAGCCGGGCGGAAAGAAAAGCCTGCGCGACTACCTCAAGATATGGGACAACGACCATTGGTTCTGGCCATACCTGAAGGAGAACAAGCGCACGCTCGCCCTGATCTTCTTCCTGGGGTCCATGACCTTCGTCTGCGCCGCCGCCCTGATGTTCACCGCCGGATACCTTATCAACCGCTCGGCACGCATGCCCTACAACATCCTTCTGGTCTACGTGCCGATTGTCCTCACTCGTGCCTTCGGCATCGGCAGGCCCGTCTTCAAATACGTCGAGCAGCTCAAAAGCCACGACTGGGTGCTTCACGTCATCTCCAAGCTGCGCGTCCAGCTCTACCGCACCCTGTCCAAGGACGCCGCGTTCCTCAATGAACACGAACGCACGGGCAGCGTGTTGAGCCTGCTGGCGGACGATCTCGACCACCTCGAGAACTTCTACCTGCGCACCATCTTCCCGACCGTGGTGGCCTATATCCTCTGGATCGTGGTCACGATAGCCATGGGCATCTTCTCGTGGTCCTCCTCGCTGCTGCTGTTCCTGATGCTGGCATTGGTGCTGATTCTGATTCCATTGGTCTCCCTGAGTTTTTCCACCGGCCATTTCGAGCTGGAAAAGCAGCAGCAGGCACAGGAATACACCAAGGTCACCGAAAGCTACCTCGGCCTGAGCGACTGGGTGATCACCCACAAAGACAAGGACTTCGTGGCCATCGGAGCGGACGAATACCGACGCATCCAGGAGAGCAAGGACCAGCAGAAGGCCTTCGAACGCTGGCGCAACTTCGCCATCCAGATTGTCTTCGGTGTCATCGCCATCGGCCTGATGGTCGGGGCCGGGCTGACCATGACCGGGTCCAAGTCCATCGCCGACTGGTCCGCTTCCATCGTGCTGGCGGTCTTCCCGCTGGTCGACTGTTTCATCAACGTGGCTCAGGCCACTGCCGAGATACCGCTGTACAGCGATTCCCTCGAGCACCTGAACGACCTGACCAACCGCGTCGAAGCGCGTCAACAGGCCCCGGTGGCGCAGCAAAAGCTCGACGGCCTTATCAAATCCATCGATTTCGACCATGTCACCTTCGCCTACGGTCCCGGCCAGCCGACGCTGCTCGACGACTTCACCCTGCATATCAAAGCGGGGGAGAAGGTCGCGCTGCTCGGGCCCAGCGGTGAGGGCAAGACCACTATCCTCCAGCTGCTGCTTGGCGACTTGGTCCCGCAGCGGGGCAACATCACCATCAACGGCATTCCCGTCGCGGCGCTGCAGGACGAACGTGCCCGCATCTTCGGTTACCTGAACCAGCAGGCCTTCCTCTTCAACTCCACCATCGCCGAAAATGTGCGTCTGGGCGCTCCCGACGCCACCGATGACGACGTGTGGGCGGCGCTCAAGGCCGTGCAGCTCGACGAGACGGTACGTGCCCTTCCCGACGGCATTGACACTTCAGTGGACGAGGCCGGCCAGCGCTTCTCCGGCGGCCAGCGCCAGCGCATCGCCTTGGCGCGCATCGTGTTGAAAGACACTCCGGTGATCCTGCTGGACGAACCGACCATCGGCCTTGACCCGATCACCGAGCGCGAGCTGATGTCGATGATCTTCTCCGCCGCCGGTGAGCGTACGATGCTCTGGGTCACCCACCATCTGCAAGGGCTCGAACAGTCCGACAAGGTCATTTTCCTCGACAACGGCAAGATTGCCATGCAAGGCGCTCCCACCGAACTTTACCGCACCAACGAGCGATTCCGTGAGCTCTACCGCCTGGACGTCGGCGAGCTGGAAACGGCGCGCTGAACGACAGGAACAGCAGGAACGACAGCAGCGACAGGTCGGAAGGAGCATCCGGCAATATAAGGCTACGATATGAGGCTCTATGAATTGACTGGCAGATAGCTTACCAAGCATCCGCCCGTCAAATGCATTGCCATATGTTGTATGCGAAATCGCTGATTCGGAATTCAGATGGTCTTGATGAACCTGTCGATGACGTCGGTCAGCGCCTTGGCGGTGCCTGCGTTGATTGGCGGGTAGGCATTGTCCGTGATGGCGGCCTTTGCGGCCTGTAGGTGATTGCGTGCCTCGTCTTTGGCACCCTTGATGAACTGCGGATGGGCCTTGAAGTAATCGAGCACTTGCAGCGGGTCGTCGCGTTTGACGATATCCGTGAACGCCGGGTCGGACGCAATCGCCAGAATGACGGGCAGCGTGTAGATGCCGTCGCGAATGTCCTCGAGCTTCGGCTTGCCGGTGTCGTGGGCGACGTTGAAATCCTCCACGTCGTCGAGAATCTGGAAGGCCATGCCCAAGTGCAGTCCGAATGTCTTGGCTTGCTCCAGAGCCTGCGCTGTAGGCTCGCTGACGCTGAGTTTGATGCCGGTGATGGCCGCCAGGCGGAACAGAGCCGCTGTTTTGCCCGCAATGGCCTTCTCATAGTATTCCTTGGTGGTGCTGGTATCGTGTCGCGCGCATTCCTGCAGCAAGTCGCCGGAAACGATCTCGTTGACGGTGTGGGCCTGCTCGGCGATGAAGGCCTTGTCCGGAGAGATGATGGACATGATCTCCATATAGCGCGAAAGGATGAGATCGCCGAGATAGATGGCGGCCTTGTTGCCACGTACCGTTTGCACCGTCGGCTGATTGCGTCGTACCGAGGCGTTGTCGAGCACGTCGTCGTGCACCAAGGTGGCCAGATGCAGCATCTCGATGGCAGCCGCCCCCGTGACCACGTCCTTGGCTGCGGGTTGCGGGCTGCCCGATTGCGTGGCGTAGGAAAACAGCAGGACCACAGAAGCCCGGATCATCTTGCCGTGGTTATCGAGCAAGTGACGGTAATCCTCGCGATACGGGGTGACGTTGTCCTCTTCGGAGTGCAACGTTTCCACCACGCGTTTCAGATCATCGCGCAACAGGAGCCCCTGTTGATTTGGCATACCCAACCTGGCCTCTCGAAAATTTAGTAATCAGACGAACGTACCCAATATAGCATCTGTCCGATATTAACCCATCACGGTAATTGCCGATAGTGCCAGATGAAACGATCAGGAAGGGACTATCGGCAGAACGTCAATCGTTATTATTGATTCTTGTGACGGAAATCACTCCGTCGATATTACTCAGGTCGCCGATCAGCTCCTTGCTGTCACGTCCACGCACCTCGAGGTCGGCTGAAACCACATGACCGCGGCTGCCGGGCTCTTCGTCATCGTCGTCCTTTGATTTTCTGGTGGAAAAGCCTTCGACGGAGACACTGTGCTGGGCGCACACCGAAAGAATCGAACGCAATATGCCGTGTCCGTCGCGATACCTCAAACGTAGGATGTCATCGTTGCCGATTCCGGGCGCGATCAGCCTGGTGAGGAAAGGCAGCAGCGTCACCGCCAGGAAGTAGAGGGCCGTGCAGGTCAGTGCCGGCACGAACTGGCCGGCACCGCAGGCCGAGCCGATGGCCGCGGTCATCCAGATCGAGGCGGCCGTGGTCAGCCCCCGGACGTGCGAACGCTGGGTGAAGACGACGCCCGCGCCGATGAAGCCGATGCCGGAGACGATCTGAGCGGCCACACGTGCCGCATCCACTCGGATGTTGGGTGAGGCCGTGAGCACGTCCAGGAAGCCGTACTTGCTGATGATGACGAACAGCGCCGAGCCGACGCCCACCAAGGCGTGGGTGCGCGTACCGGCGTCTTTGTGCTTGGCCTGGCGCTCGAGACCTATGGAGGTCGAGAGGACCAACGCCTCAAAAAGATAAAGGGCCTGCCAGCCCCACGCCACCAGTTGCGTTTCCATTTGCACTCCCCATCTTTGGTATACGATCCATGGCTATCTGCAATGCAGCATCTGCAGTAATCGCCGTTGTCGTGAGGCCAAGGGTATATTTCGCGACCATGCTACTGAGCTACTGAAGATGCAAGCCATACAGCTTACACCCTGACGGCGAACTTTTTGATTGCGCGGCGAAATACATTCAATTCAGCGGTGGTTGCTTATTTCGTGCTGTTCCTTGCTCCAGATGCGCCGTGCCGGATTGACGTTCCTGTGATTGAGGTATTTCTGGTAGACCGGGTAGAAGGCCCGCAGCGCCGGATAGAGCGCGTACAGCGTCCGTTCGGTGTCGTGCGCACGCGTATGGTTCGGGTGTGCGTCGAAGGTGTTCTGAAAGCGCTGCATATACTTGCGAAATGAAGAGAACGAGGTGTCCATGCGACGTGCGCTGACCCCGGTGATCATTGTTTCGCAATAGACGGTTTTCAGCCCTTGGTCAAGCAGGTGCAGGGAGATGTCGATGTCCTCGTGCATGATGTCCGCCTTGTCACGGCACACGTTGTCTTTGATTTTCTCCCACGCGCTGGCCCGTACCGCCATATTCGAGCCGAACAGCAGCACCTTGTCGTCGTCCGCGCGATAGGTGACCTTGCGTACTTTGTTGTCGCCTTCCAATCCGAGTCGTTCCGCGGGCATGTCGTAATAGACCGCAGGGCCGGTGGCGCCCATGGCGCTCGGGTCACGCTCGAAGATATCGGAGACGACCTCCACCCAGTCCGGTTTGAGCATGCAGTCCGCATCGATACGGCCGTACACATCGCCAAGCGCCGCGGAAAAACCGAAATCGCGCGTGGGGATGAGCCCTTGTTCCTTGTCCTGGTGGACTAATTTGACCGGCGAAGGGCTGGGCTGATGGTCAATGAAGCGTTGCACCAGTTCACAGGTTTTATCGCTTGACTTGTTGTCGACGACGATGACCTCGTAGGGTGCAACGGACTGGCAGACGGCATTGCTCAGACAGCTGACGATGCGCTCCTGCTCGTTGTACGCGGGTATCACGATGGAAACTTTGACCATGATATATGAGGATATTCCAAGTCGTCTACACATGGGGCGGGGTAGGATTGAAAACCATGAAGAAACGTGGACAAGAAACTGGTGGCAGCGAAAGCCAAAAGATAGATTTCGCCTCGGTTTTCCCGCAGAAGGGCGATTCCCGCAGGCCGCCGGACTGGTGGGGCCGCGCCTTGCTCTATACCGCAATAGCCGTGTTCGTCTGCATCTTCATCTTCAGGTCGTGGGGCAAGGTCGCGTTCATCGTCCTCGACATCGTCATCTCGATTTTTGTGGCACTCGCCATGGAACCCCTGGTCGTTCGTCTCGTGCGTCACGGATGGAAACGCGGGGCCGCGGCAGCCGTGTGCCTCATAGGACTTATCGTCATCGTGATCGCATTGTTGGGTCTGTTCGGCAACATGTTCGTCGTCCAGATGATTTCGATGATCAAAGGCATCCCCGATCTCTACGCGCAGGCGCAGCATCTGGTGGCCCAATACACGGATTTCAAGCTCCCGGAGATATCCAATCTGGGAAGCGAGATCGCCAAGAACGTGCAGACCTCCTGGGTCACCGATTTCGCCGGACAGGCGTTGAGCACCACGATGGGCGTGTTCAGCGCACTGCTCAACGTACTGACCATTGTCATGGTGACCTACTACGTCTCCGCCGCCGGCCCCAAGATGCGCAGAAGCCTGTGCCAGTGGCTCGGGCCGGTCACCCAGCGCCGCTTCCTGCTGGCCTGGACCATCGTGCAGGACCAGATCTCCGGTTTCCTCTTCTCGCGCACCATCCTCGCGGCGTTCAACGCCTTCTTCACCTCGATATTCCTGATGGCCATCAAGGTGCCCAACTGGCTGCCTCTGGCTCTCTTCTGCGGCATCGTCTCGCAGTTCGTGCCGACCATCGGCACCTATATCGGCGGCGCGCTTCCGGTCATCTTCGCCTGGAGCTCGCGCGGGTTCGTCTACGGGGTGGCCGTGGTCGTCTTCATCGTCATCTACCAGCAGATCGAGAATCTGATCATCTCGCCGAAGGTCTCGCAGCGCACCATGGACCTGAACCCGGCCATCGCCTTCCTTTCGGTGCTGGTCCTGGGGGCGGTGTTCGGCGCGCTCGGCGCCTTCCTCGCTCTGCCCATCACCGCCAGCCTGCAGGCCCTGTTCAAGGTGTATACCAAGCGATACGAACTGGTGGAGTCGCCGTTGATGAGCGACCCGGAGCCGGTCAAGAAATCCAAGGTCGTTGCCGGGGCCGAGGCGTTCAACGAGCATGTGGTTCAGCCGGTCGCCGAACATATGCCGCGTGCCGCCAAAGGCACGAGCGCACGTGTCCCCGTCGACGACAACCTGCGCAACCTGCGCGACGAGATGTATCGCATCTCAGTCGAGTCCAATGCCAAAGCCACCAGCCACGACCTCGACGAATCCGAGACCATCGCCATCCCCAAGGGAGTGCTTGCCGGATCCGAAAAGACCAAGCGTAAACCGCTTAAGGGCAGCGACTCGGATGGTGCCGACGACCTTGACACCCAGGAGCTGCACCAAGACAAGCCCAAGGGTGCGCGCGATGCGAAGGGCGGGAACCGTGTGCCGAAAGGCAAGGGCGCGACCTCGGGTAAAGTGGTCAACGATACGGTAGATGACACAAAAACGGATAACCCGAGGGTCAGGTGGCGCTGAAATGGTATTGCTCAATATCCTGGACATCCTGATGTTCATTCTGGGTGCGGCGAGCCTCGGTTATCAGGCGGTCTGCATCGTCGCGTCGTTGTTCCATCACCGTATTACATTTCCTGAAGCTCCGATGGACAAACGCTATGCCGTGTTGATTTCGGCGCGCAATGAGGAAAATGTCGTGCCTCATCTCATCGATTCCATCAGAGCCCAGACCTACCCCTCGCGTCTTGTCGACATCTGGCTGGTGGCCGACAACTGCACCGATAAAACCGCCGAAGTGGTACGGGCGATGGACTGCCACGTCGTCGAACGCCACAATCTGCAACAGGTCGGCAAAGGCTACGCGTTGACCTACCTGCTCGATGCGATGATCGAGCAGGGCGTCGCCGGCGACTACGACGCCTTCTTCGTCTTCGACGCCGACAACCGGCTTGACCGGCACTATATAGAGGAGATGAACAAGGCCTTCCAATCGGGTTTCAAGATTTTGACCAGCTACCGTAACTCCACCAACCTTTCCGACAACTGGGTCTCCTCCGGTTCGGCGCTCTGGTTCATCCGCGAGTCGCGCTTCCTCAACAACTCGCGCATGCTCTTCGGCTCCAGCTGCCACGTCGGCGGCACCGGATTCATGTTCTCGCGCGAGGTGATGCAGCGCAACAACGGCTGGAAATTCCATCTGTTGACCGAAGACCTCGAGTTCACCATGGACTCTGTGCTGCACGGCGACCGCATCGGCTACTGCGGCACCGCCATCCTCTACGACGAGCAGCCCGATTCCTTCGGCCAAAGCTGGAGGCAGAGGCTGCGTTGGAGCAAGGGCTTCCTGCAGGTATTCCGCTATTACGGCCCCCAGCTGATCCGCCGCGCAGTGCGCGAACGCGATTTCTCCGCCGTCGATTTCACCATGTTGATCTGCCCGTTCACGGTGCTCGGGGTTTTGCGTGTGCTGCTCGGGCTGCTGTTCGCCGCGTTCGGTTTCGTCTCATGGCCAAGCCAGCTCAATTCGCTGTCCAGTTGGCTGGTCGGCGGCGGTCTGGGTCTCTTGGGCATGATGTTCCTGGCGGCGCTCACGGTCTTTGCCGAGCGTGGCCAGATCGGCGCTTCCAACAAGGAGCTTCTGGCTTATGTGCTGAGCTTCCCCATCTACATGGCCAGTTACGTGCCGATCTCCTTCCAGGCCATCTTCTCGAAGGCGCAGTGGAAGCCCATCGAGCACAAAGGCTAGATTGGCTTTTGGAGCATAGGGGAGTAGCAAGTGGATACTGCGCAATCATCTCATCTTAGACACGGGGCGCACGCGCGCAAGATGGTTCATGTGCAACGCAACCGTGCGTGGCGCATCGTCGTTTCCGTATTGGGGACGTTGCTGGTCGCGGCGGGCTATTTCGCCGCTGACATCAACGGGGTGATGCCCGGTCCGCTTACGATACTTCCCGCAGGCAAAACGTCTCCTGCCTTTTCCGGATCCATCATTGACGCCAAATCCATCGCAGGCCCGGCGGATTTGGACAAGCCGATCGACAAAAACGCGATGGAGGCGGTGATCAACGCCTTTGCTTCAACCGCCGGTCTGGGAAATGATTTTTCGCTTGCCGTCGCCGACGCCGACGGCAAGATCGTCGATTCACGCGCCCCGGATACGCCCCGTGAACCGGCTTCGACCATGAAAACCCTGACGGCTTTGGCTGCTTCTTCGAGCCTCGATATGGGTTCGGCCTTTCATACGGACGCCCTGCTTGAACCGGTATCCGCAGGCGCGGGCGATGCCCGACAGACGACGTTGACGCTCAAATCGGACGGGGATATGCTGCTGGGCGCAGGGGCAAGCGACCCCAACCACATCAACGGCAGAGCCGGTCTCGCCACCCTTGCCGACCAAACCGTGGCCCAGCTCAACAAGCGAGACATCAGCCGGATTCATCTGCAATACGACGATACGCTTTTCGGCGCTGTTCGTTCCCCGGCTGCCATCGCCTCCAACAATGTGGGCAACACCAATTTCACCGGCATCTCCTCGATGGCCGTCGATGGAGGGCGGCAATGGCAAGGTGCAGAGCACGACCCTGACCTGTACACTGCCTATCCGGAAATGTCGACCACGCCGGCCCACGATGCGGCAACAGTGTTCGCCTCTCTGCTCGGCCAACGCGGTATCGGGGTGGACGGCGATATAACAGCCGGGAAAACGGCGAAGACCGCCAGACGCGTCGCCACGGTTGCTTCGGCGAGCCTGGCCGAGGTGATGGCCTTCACGCTGCGTCATTCCGACAACACCCTGATCGAGGAGTTCGGCAGGCTTCTGGCCCTCAAAACCGGCGAGGCCAACAGCCCGGAAGGTGCGACGCAGGCCGTCAAGGCCAGACTCGGCAAGCTCGGCGTCGATACGACGAACCTCACTATGGCCGATTGCTCAGGTCTCTCCGAAGGCTCCTCGCTTGAGGTCAAGACCTTGGTCGAAGTGCAGACCCACAATCTCAAAGCCGGACCTGGGGCGGCCGCCGCCGAAGGGCTGTCCGTTCCCGGCTTGGTGGGTACTGCCAAAAACCGTCTTGAAGACCCGGACGCGGCAGGTCTGCTGCGCGTCAAAACCGGTTCCCTGGATCAGGTCACGTCAATCGCCGGCAATGTTTCGCGTAGGAACGGCGGTGTGCTCGCCTTCGCGGTCATCGTCAACAACCCGCAGGACTATCTGGCCGCCAAAAACGCGGTGGATGCCTTCATCTCGGCGCTGGCCGGGCTCTAAGAGAGGGGAAGAGGATGGCATATTCGGCGATGATGAAAAAAGCCGTCGGTCAGGTTCGCGCCGCCCTTGCAGAGGCGGGAATCCGGCGTCAGGATTCCCGTTTCGCCGAACACGGCGAACACGCTCCCGCCGCCGACGCTCCGACGGTCCTGGTGGCGTGCTCGGGCGGACGGGACTCGATGGCGCTCGCGGCCGTAAGCCATATCGTTTGCGCGATGTTGGGCGTGCATTGTGGGGCCGTCATCGTCGACCACCGGCTTCAGCCCGGTTCAGGAGAGGTCGCCCGGCTCGCGGCAGCGCGTTGCAAAGGCCTGGGACTCGATCCCGTTATCGTGCGGGTCGTCGACGTCAAGGCAATCGAAAGCGGCAGAAGTGTCGAGGATGCCGCGCGGCAGGCGCGCTATGAGGCCATCGTAGAGGCCGCAAGTGATCTGCGCGCTTCCGCGGTTCTGCTGGCGCACACCCGTGACGACCAGGCGGAAACGGTGTTGATGGATGTATTGACCCGTTCGGCCGGTATCGACGCGCTGGCCGGTATGCCTTCCGCATTCGTGCGCGGCGACATCCGTTTTATCCGTCCGTTCCTTGACGTCACACGTGCCCAGACCACTGCTATCTGCAGGGAACTGGGAATCGAATGGTGGGATGACCCGACCAATGGTGATGCCTTCGAACCGGATGAGCCGTTGCCGCAGCATTACCCGTTGCGCTCCCGCGTGCGACACACCCTGATGCCCTACCTGTCCGGATTCTTCAACGGCGACGTCCCGGCCCATCTGGCGCAGGCGGCGCGCGTGGCAAGCGCGGACAGGGATTTCCTTGAGCTTGAGACCGACGATTTGTATCGTCAGGCCGTTCGTTTTAAGGTCGATGGGGCGGCAGCCGTGATGCGGGTCGATGCGTTGTTTGAAGCCCATTCGGCGATTCGTCGTCGCACCATCGCCCGGGTGCTTGCGCGGCTCGATGTACCGTTTTCCTTGCGGCACGTATTATCGATCGAGGCGTTGGTGACCGACTGGCACGGGCAAGGTGCTGTTTCACTTCCCAGCGGATATTCAGTCAATAGGCAGAAACACGTCATTCGCGTGTGTAAAAATGGTTTTTATGCAAATTGCGGATGTACAGGACAAGATTGATCATGAACTGGTGTCAAAAGCACAGATCGGGCGCAAGATCAAAGAAGTGGCAGCGCAAGTGAGCAAAGATTACGCAGGCAAGGATCTCTTGCTTGTGGCCGTGCTCAAGGGGGCTGTCAACACGCTGGCAGCGTTCTCACAGGCTTTGAGCATCGATGCGCAGATGGACTTCATGAGCCTTTCCACCTATGGGGAGGGGACTGAAAGCAGCGGGAAGATCACCGTCCGTCAGGATTTGTCCTGTGACGTCAAAGGGCGCAACATCCTGATCGTCGAAGACATCATCGATTCAGGCTTCACGCTGCACTGGCTGACCAATGAACTCAAGGAACGTGGGGCGGCGAGCGTCGAGGTGTTTGCGCTGCTGGAGAAACCATCCCGCCGAGAGGTCGAGGTGCCGCTGAAATATAAGGGTTACGAAGTACCAGATGAGTTCGTGGTCGGTTTCGGGCTTGACTATAACGAGCATTTCCGCAATCTTGATTCCATCGCGGTTTTGAAGCCGTCAGTCTATGAAGGAGCAGCAGTATGAGCTATCCTCAGAATCCCCGTAATCCCTTGGGGCCGATGGGCAACCCAAATGGGCCGAACAACAATAACAACAATCCTTTCAACCCCTTCAACAGGGGCAACAATCCCAATAACGGCAACAAGAACAACAACCGCAACAACAAAGGCGACCGGAACCCCAACGAGAAGCGGCCGTTCTGGCAGTCACCTGTGCTTTGGATCGTGGTTTTGGTCATTCTGGTGTTCGCGGGTTTCGAGCTGTTCAACTCCAACAGCACGCAGACCATCGATACCAAGGACGGTATGGAGCTCATCCAGCAGGGCAGCACCAACCGCATCCAGATCATCGATAACAAACAGATGGTCAAGTTGAAACTCGACCAGAACTTCACCAAGACCGACCCGAACACCAAGTCCAACCACGATTACGGCCGTGACGTCCAGTTCTATTACACCCTGGCCGAAGGGCCCGAGGTACTGAAAGCCGTCAAGAAGGCCGATCCGAAGAACGGCTGGAGCGCGGACATGCAGTCCGATTCGATGATGGCCTATCTCATTTCCACGTTGCTGCCCTTCGTGATTCTGCTGCTGCTGTGCTGGTGGCTGTTCAGCCGGATGAGCGGCGGCATGAACGGCATATTCGGCATGGGCGGCAAGAAAGACAACGGCAAGCTGCTGGACGGCAAGACCCCGACCACCAAGTTCTCCGACGTGGCCGGTGAGGAAGCGGCCGTGGCCGAAGTCGAGGAAATCAAGGACTTTTTGAAGGATCCCTCGAAATACAAGGCGCTCGGCGCGCGCATTCCGCGTGGCGTGCTGCTCTACGGCCCTCCGGGAACCGGCAAGACGCTGCTCGCACGAGCCGTTGCCGGTGAGGCGGGCGTGCCCTTCTATTCCATGGCTGGTTCCGACTTCGTCGAGATGTTCGTCGGCCTTGGTGCCTCGCGTGTGCGCGACCTCTTCGAAGAGGCCAAGAAGAACGCCCCGGCCATCATCTTCATCGATGAGATCGATGCGGTGGGCCGCAAGCGTGGCTCCGGCATGAGCGGCGGTCACGACGAACGCGAGCAGACCCTGAACCAGCTGCTCGTCGAGATGGATGGTTTCGACAACGACACCAACCTCATCATCATCGCCGCCACCAACCGTCCGGATGTCTTGGACGAGGCGCTGCTGCGCCCCGGCCGTTTCGACCGTCAGGTGGCCGTCGAGGCCCCCGATCTGGAAGGCCGCGAGGAGATCTTGAAGGTGCACGCCAAGGGCAAGCCGTTCGTCCCCGACGTCGACCTGCACACCGTCGCGGTCCGCACCCCCGGCTTCACCGGTGCCGACCTGGCCAACGTGCTGAACGAGGCGGCGTTGCTCTGCGCCCGTGTGGGAGCGCAGCTGATCGACAACCGTGCCATCGACGAGGCCATCGACCGCGTCCAGTCCGGCCCGAAGCGCCAGTCGCGTGGCATGGCTCTGGACGAGATGCGCAACACCGCCTATCACGAAGGTGGCCATGCGCTGGTCGCCGCCGCACTTCACCACACCGACCCGGTGACCAAGGTGACGATTCTGCCGCGAGGCCGTGCCCTGGGCTATACCGCCGTCATGCCCACCCAGGACCGCTACTCCCAGTCGCGCAACGAGCTCTTGGACCAGATGGCCTACGCCATGGGCGGGCGCACCGCTGAGGAGATCGTCTTCCACGACCCGACCACCGGCGCCTCCAACGACATCGAGAAGGCGACGCAGATCGCCCGCAAGATGGTCATCGAATTCGGCCTGTCCTCCAAGCTCGGCGCCGTCAAGTGGGGCGATTCCGAGCACGGCGAGGATTCCGCCAACAACTTCATCCACGATTATTCCGAGCGTACGCAGGACATCATCGATGAAGAGGTGCACGGCATGCTCGAGACCGCGCACACCGAGGCGTGGAAGATCATCACGGCCAACCGTGACGTGCTCGATGAGCTGGTACGTCAGCTGCTCGTCAAGGAGACCTTGAACGAGAAGGAACTGAAGGTCATCTTCGCCAATCTGAAGATGTCTCCGGAACGCGGGCTCTGGCTTTCCGACGCGTCGCGTCCCGATTCCGATATCCCGCCGGTGCCGATTCCCGACTCGCTCAAGCGTTCCGTGGGTATGAAGACGGAAGAATCCGAGTGAGCTATGTCGGATTCGTTGATTGATGATTCGCAAGGGTCGAGGGGCGTGACAGCTGATGGCACGCCCCTCGGCGTAGGAGCGCGGCTTTCGCTTTCGTTCGACGAGACAAGAAGCGAGGATGTCGCGGCCGGCGCCGAGGTATGGCAACGCTTGCTTGAAGCCGTCGCCCAAGGCACGGTACATGCCGAAGTCACGCTGAAACTCGAAGATTCGGCCGATACACAGGATAATGAGGTCGAAAACGAGGACGATAAAGCCATAACAAGGCTTACCATCGCCGATGTGCCCGTGACGGTTGGTACGGGCGGGACTTCCGAGGGCAATGATACCGCGGTGACGGGTTTGCTCGGCGGTGCCGCTCCTACCAAGGCCTCGTTGGCGGGCGCGACGATAGGTGAGCAGCAGCGCCAGGATGAAGCCCAAAAGTCACAGGCTCTCCAGCGAGACCAAGCCGAGGACGTCTACGCGGTCCCGCGACGTGCCATCATCGCCATGCGCAGCAAAACCAGCGATGCAGCCAAGCGGTTCCGCGCTGTTATCGTCTCGCTTGACGCGGTGCCGGGCAATCAGATCGAAGGGATCTCACCGCTCTACCATGTCATGGGCGTCGACAGCTCCGACGCCAGTGCAGCGGTCATCCAACTGACCACCAAATTGAAGCCGCAGGCCATCGTGTCGTTGCTCGATTCTCTTTCGGCAGCCCACGAAGGGGCCGTCGCGTTGCGTTTGGTCGATGTCGAGGGCGAGACCATGAGCCTCAAGGACGTAACCGGATCAGACGGCGGCGGTGCGACTGAAGACACTGCCGAAGCCATCGCACATGCCATCGAACTGCCGTTGGCGGCGGCGAAAAAGCAGGCCGAGATCCTCGCCCCCTGGCTTGATATGGATCCAGACGCGAGGCTCGACGGCGACCCGGTCTCCTTCCTGCTGGCCATGGCACCCGATGCAGCGCGCGTCGGCAAGGTGGACGACCGCTGGATCTTGGAGGAGACGCAATGAGTGCGCGACGAACCCCATGGTGGTATTACGTAATAGCAGCGTTGATCGGTCTGCTTTTCGGTGCGATGCTGGTCAAATCCGATGAAGTGAGCGGGCTTTCGCTGATTGGCGCGCCTTGGTTCGTCGCCTTCATCCTGGTATTGCTCGGTGCGGTGGTTCTGATACTGGCCCTGCAGGTTCACCAATATGCCATCACCGACCCGGCCAGGCGCAAAAGCTGGATCGACCCCACCAAAGCCGTCTACACGCTGGTGCTGTGCAAGGCGCTCGGCATTGCCGGAGCCGGGCTGGCCGGCTGGTATTTTGCACAGTTTCTGTTGTGTCTTGGTCATTGGGGCATCCCGTATTTCCAAAACGTGATCATCCAATGCTCGGTGACCACGATCATCTGCCTCGCCGACATGGTGGTTGGCATCATCGGAGAATGGCTCTGCCAGCTGCCGCCGAGCGAAGGCGCGGAGAACCCGAAGATCAAGGCCGCCAAGCGCCGTGAACGCCAGCGCAAGCTCGCCGCCGGAAGCTCCATGAGCAAAGACGATATTTCCAAGCAATAATTATTCTTCGGTAATTCGAACATTTCTCGTTGTTTCCTGTTTTCTGGCAGTACTATGTCTTGTGTCAGAGCTGTTAGATCTACTCCAAAGGTGGGGCATATGGCAGGAAATAAGGGAATGGAGCAAACTCGCGCTCAAAAGCTGGAAGCGGGTTCAAAGACCGGCGGGGTCATGCTCATCGCGGCCTTGATGACGGGTTATTCCGTGATCTACATGGACAAGAACATGATCTCGACCGCGATCATCCCGATTTCGTTGCAGTTCCATTTGGACACCGGCCAGACCGGGCTCATCATGTCGATGTTCTTCCTGGCATACTCGATTATGCAGGTTCCCTGCGGTTGGCTGGCCGACAAGTTCGGTGCCAGGCGGGTGCTGATGGCCTCCATGGTGTTCATAGCCGTTTTCTCCTACCTTTTCGGGGCCGTCAGCGGTCTTGCGCTGTTCATCGTCATCCGTTTCGGCGCCGGCCTCGGCCACGGCGGCTATCCGCCTAGCTGCTCGAAGGCAATAGCCGAGAACTTCCCGCGCAAAAAACGCACGTTCGTCCAGTCGCTGATTCTGTCGACAAACGGTATCGGAGCCATCCTCGCTTTCACGCTGGGAGCCCATCTGGTGGTCCGCAACTGGCGTGTGGCCTATGCCGTTCTGGGCAGCCTTTACCTCGTCGCGTTCCTGATGATATGGATATTCGTCACGGACGGCAAGAGAGAGGACGCAACTGAAGTCGAGAAAGCTGAGGAAGTCGAGAAAGCCGATGCGGCCGATGAAGTCGAACAGGTCGAGCAGGTCGAGCAGCCTGCACAAGTTGCTATCGCAGAGCCGGAAGAGAAGCCGAAATTCACTCAGGTCATCAAAAACCGCAACGTCATCGTGTTGTTCATCGCCATGTTCCTGGTCAACGTCATTTCCTACGGCAATATCTCCTGGCTGCCTTCCTACATCACCAAGACGTACGGCATGTCTATGGGCAAGATGGGCTACATTCTGGCCTTCAATGCGATTTTCACCACCGTGGCCACGATTTTCTCGGGTACGCTGCTTTCCAAGTTCTTCCTGCACAAGGAACGCCAGACGACCGTCGTTTCGGCTCTCCTTGTGGCCGTGCTGATCGTGGCGTTCGTGCTCTCGAAGAATCTTGTGGTTTCCATCATCATGCTCATTCTGCTGAGC
The DNA here is from genome assembly GCF_029395515.1 of Bifidobacterium sp. ESL0764. Lineage (NCBI taxonomy): Bacteria > Bacillati > Actinomycetota > Actinomycetes > Bifidobacteriales > Bifidobacteriaceae > Bifidobacterium > Bifidobacterium sp. ESL0764. The sequence goes on along the minus strand of NZ_CP113919.1, from coordinate 1,653,483 downwards.
ATGATCTGCGCTTTGGTGTTCACGAGCATCTTCACCTGGCCTCATAAGATCATGGACGCACGCGTCATCGGCTCCGTCATCGGCATCGTCAACACCGGTGGCACGCTCGGAGGATTCGTGGCGCCGGCGGCCATCGGCTACCTCGTCAAAGCGATGGGAGGCTCGTTCGTCCCGGCCTTCCTGTTCCTCGCAGGCGTGGCGGTCTGCGTGGCGATCACGGTGCTGTTCGTGAAGGTTCCGGAGCAGAGGAAAGACTGAGACGTCGCGATTGTGTAGCGGGGATTTCGGTTTTCGCTGTTGAGGATCGTATATCGGTTTTCGGTTTGCTCATCGTGCACAGACTTTGGTCTCAGGTAATCGGGACATCGATTCCCGGCTTTCGTGCAACAAGGCACGGATACCGATATCCAATGATTATTTGTGGTAATTATTAGAAAGGAAATGTCATGGTTGACACTGACAAGCAACGCATCATGGACATCGTCGACGAAAAGAAAGACGAGTTCATTGCGGCGTCCGATCATATTTGGGAGACCCCGGAAACCCGGTTTACGGTTCCCAAATCCGTAGAACAGCACTATCAGCTGTTGGAAAAGGAAGGCTTCAGGATTCAGAAGGGCGTTGGAGGCATGGATTATGCCTATATCGCCACCTACGGATCGGGCAAGCCGGAAATCGGCATCACCGGTGAGTATGACGCTCTGGGCAATTCCAGCCAGGAAGCCGGCAATCCCAAGCGCAAGCCCGTGGTCGACGGAGGCCCCGGTCAGGCGTGCGGGCACAACCTGCTCGGCATGGGCGCCGTGGGTGCCGCCGTGGCCATCAAGACGTTCATGGAAGAGAAAGGCATGAGCGGAACCATCAAGCTCTTCGGCTGCCCGGCCGAGGAAAGCGGTTACGGCAAGGCGTTCCTGGCCCGTGCGGGCGTTTTCGACGGGCTCGACGCGGTGTTCACCTGGCATCCGCAGGATGTCGGCGGCATGGTGGCCTGCGCGACTCTGGCGGTAATGCAGGCGAACTTCTCGTTCAAGGGCATAGCCGCCCACGCGTCCTCGGCCCCTGAGCAGGGCCGGGATGCGCTCGACGCCGCCACGCTGATGACGGTGGGCGTCCAGTTCCTGCGTGAGCATGTCATCGAGGAAGCCCGCATCCACTACGCATACCTCGATTCCGGCGGCGAATCCGCCAACGTGGTCCATCCCACCGCCAAGCTCTATTTCTTCGTCCGTGCCCCGAAGCTCAGCCAAGCCAAGGATATCTACGAACGTGTGGTCAATATCGCCAAAGGCGCCGCGTTGATGACCGGTACCGAAATGTCGATCGATTTTGATTCCGCATGCGCCGACTACCTGCCTAACCATCCGCTCACCGAGATGATGGACAAGAACCTCCGGCTCGTCGGCCCCCTGCATCTGAGCGATGAGGAGGAGAAGTTCGAAAGGGCTTTGACCAGCAACAACGCGCCGAGCATCCGGCAGAATGTGATTGCCCGCAACAAGGCTGCGTTCCCCGAAAAATCCGATGAAGAGATCAAGCGGATTTCCGAGGCGGGGGTGTGCCCCGAAATCAGCCCGATCGTCTACACCACCAGCACCAAGGGCATCGGCTCCACCGATGTCGGTGACGTCAGCTGGTGCGCGCCCACCGCGCAGTTCGCCTATGCCTGCGAACCGCAGGGCTGCTCGCCGCACACCTGGGAGTGGGTCGCCAACGGAAAGTCTTCGGTCGCGCACAAGGGTCTGATCAATTCCTGCAAGATTCTCGCGCTTACGATCTACGACGCATTGACCGATCCCGAACTGCTGAAGCAGGCGCACGACGCCTGGGTCAAGGACCTCAACGGCGAACATTACGAGTCCGTGATTCCGCCCGAGACTCAGCCCCACGGCTAACGTTTTTCGGTTATCTCATACTGCTGCTGCCGGCGCGATTGACTGATTGTGCCGGCAGCATTTGTTTTTCGTTTTATCGTCGGGATTGGCCGATTGCTTTGGCTTGGGCTGTTCCGTCCGCCGAATTGCCGGATTACCGGTCTTGCCGGTCGGCAGGATTTATTTCTTTTTCTCGTCTTTCTTTTCGGGCACACGGATGGTGGCTTCCTGTGTCATCGCGGCGAGCATCCTGCCGTCGACGGAGTAGACCTTGGCGATGCCCAACGCGCGGCCGTGACCGGCGACCGGGGCGTCCTGCACGTAAAGGTGCCATTCGTTCATATCGATATCGTCGTAGAACCACATCGAATGGTCGATCGAAGCATAGAAAATGCCGGGCGTGGAAATGCTCAGGCCCGCGCGGCGAAGGTCCGGTTCCATCATCACCTGGTCGCATTCCAGCGCCAGCAACGCACGATGGACGTTGCGCGAAGCCGTGACCGGGCTGGCCATGCGCATCCACACCATCTGTTTGCCAGAGTCGGCATTAGCGCTCTCCTTGTCGGGGGCGAGCATGACGGTTGAGCCGATGTGACGGATGTCGAACGGCGACTGCGAAGCATAATATTTGGCGAATCCGGATTTGTCGGCGTAAGGCTCCATCAGGTCTTTGGCGCTGGTCAGCGTCTCCGGGTCAGGAAGGTCGCTTGGCATCGCGTCGCTGAACTCAACGCCCGACTGGCCGGCCTTCTGCAGGCTCACCGTGGCCGTGAACAGCAGTTGTTCGCCCTGCCTGGCGTCCACGCGGCGGGTGGAGAAGGAACGGCCGTCACGCAATGATTCGACCTCGTATCGGGTCTCTTCGTCGAGCTTGCCGACCTTGATGAATGTGGCGTGGATGGAGTTGACGACTTTGCTTTCGTCGGTGGTGTCGGCCGCGGCGATCATGGCCTGCGCGGTCATCTGGCCGCCGTAGATGCGTTCGGTGGGGTAGTAGAGGTTCGTGGCGTCGCGGAAGACGGTGCGTCCGCCCTGCTCTTGACTGGCATTGAGCTTGAGTGCTTCCACCGCCTGCTGTGCCGCGTTGCCCGCCTTGACTTCCGCCATATCACTCCTTATTTCTGTCGAATAAACGCTTATGCGAGTCTATCCGCGCCGCCGAACTTTCCGTCCCCATTTTTTTTATCCGCTTATTTTCCCCCAAGCGTATCAATTATCCCTTACTCATGACGCATGGAGGGTGGGGATATACAATGCTCGGGACGCTCCTTGGCCGCTCGGCCGTGTCTTACGCCCGATCATCGCATATCCCCACCCTCCATACTCAGCACGGCTAACTCGCTAGAGAATTAGTTCATTTATACTACCTTTAACAGTAAAAACGTTGAGTGGTGGGGTGGGGATATGCGATGCTGAGGCGTAAAGCTTGGCCTACCGGCCTTGAGGGTGCCGAAGCATTGTATATCCCCACCCCACCACGTCATGGGCAACCCATCAAGCCGAATAAACTTCCAAGTCAGTAGAAATAACTAACTGGGCGACAGGTCGGCCGAGTTGGAAAGCGGATAGGGCTTATCAGCGGTGAAAACAGCTGTTTTCACCTTCGCGCTCGATACTTCGCGCTCACTGACGCTGCAGACAGTCCACTGGACTGTCTGCTTAGCGCGTCAGCTTGCGATGGATGCGGTGGGGGCGGGAGGCCTCTTCGCCCAAGCGCTTGACCTTGTCGTCCTGGTAGGCCTGGAAGTTGCCTTCGAACCAGTGCCACTTGGCCGGATTGTCGTCGTCGCCCTCCCACGCGAGGATATGCGTGGCGATGCGGTCGAGGAACCAGCGGTCGTGGGAGATGACCACGGCGCAGCCAGGGAATTCGATGAGCGCGTTCTCCAGCGATTCCAACGTTTCGACGTCGAGGTCGTTGGTCGGCTCATCGAGCAGGAGCAGGTTGCCGCCCTGCTTCAGGGTCAGCGCGAGGTTCAGACGGTTGCGTTCGCCGCCGGAAAGCATGCCGGTCATCTTCTGCTGGTCGCTGCCCTTGAAGCCGAAGCTGGCGACGTAGGCGCGGGTCGGCACTTCGACGCCGGCGACCTCGATGAAGTCGTTGCCGTCGGAGACGGCCTCCCAGAGGTTCTTGTTCGGGTCGAGGCCCTCGCGGTTCTGGTCGACGTAGGAGATCTTGACCGTCTCGCCGATGGTCAGCTTGCCGCTCGTGAGCGGCTCCTTGCCGACGATGGTCTTGAACAGGGTGGACTTGCCGACGCCGTTAGGGCCGATGATGCCCACGATGCCGTTGCGCGGCAGGGTGAAGCTCAGGTCGTCGATCAGCACGCGATCGCCGAAGGCCTTGTGGATATGCTCGGCCTCGAGGACCTGAGAGCCCAGACGCGGCCCCGGCGGGATGACGATCTCGGAGAAGTCCAGCTTCTTGGAGTTGCGCGCCTCGTTCTCCATCTCGTCGTAGCGTTCGAGCCTGGCTTTGTTCTTGGCCTGACGCGCCTTGGGCGAACTCTTGACCCACGCGATTTCGTTCTTCAATCGCTTCGCGAGCTTGGCGTCCTTGGCGCCTTGGATCTCCATACGCTTCTCTTTGGTCTCCAGATAGGTGGAGTAGTTGCCCTTGTAGGGGTAGAGGTGGCCGCGGTCGACCTCGCAGATCCACTCGGCCACGTTGTCCATGAAGTAGCGGTCGTGGGTTACGGCGATGACGGCGCCCTTGTAGGTATGCAGGAACTGCTCGAGCCACAGGATCGATTCGGCGTCGAGGTGGTTGGTCGGCTCGTCCAAGAGCAGCAGGTCGGGGGCTTCGAGCAGCAGCTTGCACAGCGCCACGCGACGGCGCTCGCCGCCCGAGCAGACCTTCACTGGGGTGTCTGGGTCGGGGCACTGCAGCGCGTCCATCGCCTGCTCGAGCTGGGAGTCGATGTCCCAGCCGTTCGCCGCGTCGATCTCCTCTTGCAGCTTGCCCATCTCGGCCATCAGCGCATCGTAGTCCGCGTCCGGATTGGCCATTTCCTCGCCGATCTGGTTGAAGCGGTCGACCTTGTCGGTAATCTCGCCGAACGCGGCCTTGATGTTCTCGCCGACGGTTTTGGTATCGTCCAGCGGCGGTTCCTGCTGCAGGATGCCGACGGAGTAGCCGGGAGTCAGCTTCGCTTCACCGTTCGAGACGGTCTCTTGACCTGCCATGATTTTCAAGAGGGTGGATTTGCCCATGCCGTTGGGTCCGACGACGCCGATTTTCGCGCCCGGCAAAAAGCTCAGGGTCACGTCGTCAAGGATCACACGGTCGCCATAGGCCTTGCGAGCATTGATCATCTGGAAAATAAACTCAGCCAAGTATTCGTTCCTTCGTTGTTAATGTGTGCTTTGTCTCATTGCGTTTCAACCATTCCGCCGGGTTTGACCAACCCGCGGATTCAAGCCAATTTTGGCATATCGAGTAGACGTTTGAAGGTTTCTCGGCTCTCCGTTTAATGTCGCTTTTGTGCGTTTTGTCTAGAAATGACGTTCATGCGGGAACAAATGGACTCAGCGATATGTTGGGTCTGGTAATGTGCTCATTTCAACCTGCACGTTGTGACGTCATACGATTATGCTTGATTTGATTAAGCCGACCGCGACTGGCGGATTGAAAAGTATTTGGAAACCCTTGAAGGGAGCGGCGCGATGGAAGCGAATATGACCAACTTGCCGGCTGGTCTGCCGGAGGCTTTGCCTATCGAGAACCCGCTGAGCTCGGCCGATGCCCGCGTGCCGGCCGAAATCGAGCAGTCCTCGGGTCTGCTGTTGCAGGGCAGGCGCCTGCGTTCGTTCGCCTATACCACCGATGCCGCCGTGATCCACAACACCAACGCCGACGCCATCCTCGCCGTCTACCCGTTCACCGGTCAGCCGGTCATCAATCAGGCCGTGCTTTCCGTGGCTCAGGCCCCGGTTTTCGTAGGGGTCGGTGGAGGTACCACCACCGGTACGCGCGTGCTTGAACTCGCTGTGTTCGCCGAGATGCAGGGGGTTGCCGGCGTCGTGCTCAACGCTCCCAGCGAGGTCGAGATCGTGCGCGAGGTCGCCATGACCGTCCACGTTCCCGTCATGGCGACTGTGGTGCAATGGGACGATATGGTGGCGCGCAAGATCGAAGCGGGCGCGAAGATCATCAACGTTGCCGCCGGCAGAAACACCGCCGAAGTGGTCGCACACATCAAAGACCGGTATCCCGAAATCCCTGTGGTCGCCAGTTCCGGCGGGTCGGCCGAATCGATACGCGAGACGATAGAGGCCGGTGCCAACGCCCTTTCCTGGACGCCGCCGAGCGCCACCGACCTGCAGAAACGGATGATGGAACGTTACCGTCGCGGCGAAACCGGACATCCCGATGGCGCCCCAAACACCCCCAGCTCGCCGTTGTCCAATGTCAATGCAAATGGCACGACGAAGAGCTTCTACACGTCCACGGCCAGCATGGGCCATCCATACACGGATGTTCCTCAAGCCAAGCAGCCGAGTCCGCGCCACAAGAAGCAGGCCCCACCGAGCGGTGCCGTCGTGGAATCGAACTGAGGAATCGTTCACGGATAATGTGGGGCGCGTCTGATATAGTGAATTGTCCATTACGAAGCCGGGGTCCGCATATGAGAGACAGGTCGGCTTCAATCTTTTGAAAGGCTATTGTGCCGAAGCGTCGTACTCATAAAAATAATTCAGACGACTCTGCCGATTTTAGCGGCGAGCGGCATGCAGAATACGAAATGAATAATCCTGATTCCCATAATTTCAAATCGAAAAAGGCCGAAGAAGCGGCCGAAAGCGCGGCTGCGTACGCCAAGAGCGGAGACCAGCCCGAGCGCACTTTCGCGCAGCTCGGTGTGCCGGGGCCGCTGGTAAGCGTCCTCGCTCGCGACGGCAAGAGTGTCGCTTTCCCCATTCAGGCCGACACCCTCGGCGACTCGTTGGCCGGACGTGACGTGCTCGGCCGCGGTGAGACCGGCAGCGGCAAGACCTTGGCGTTCTCGATTCCTCTGGTCGCTCGTCTAGGCGAAACGGGCGAAGGCGAGGCGGTGATGCGCGATTTCGAGCGTATGGGCCGCGGCGACCGGAACGCCCGCAAGCGCGCGATGCTGCCGCATCCGCACGGCATGATCCTTGCACCCACACGTGAACTGGTCAACCAGATCAACGAGGTCGTGGCCCCGCTCGCTGCCGCCTACGACATGCAGACCGCCACCATTTACGGCGGCGTCAAATACAGCCGTCAGATCAACGAGCTCAAGGCCGGTGCCGAAATCATCGTCGCCTGCCCCGGACGCCTGGAGGATTTGCTGCGTCAGGGCGCGCTTTCCATTGAGGACGTCGAGGTGGCGGTGCTCGACGAGGCCGACGAAATGGCCGATATGGGCTTCCTGCCCGCGGTGCAGCGTCTGCTCGAACAGGTCGATTCGAACGGCCAGCGTATGCTCTTCTCCGCGACGCTCGACCACGGCGTCGACAAGGTCGTGAAGCAATTCCTGCACGACCCGAAGATCCATGAGATCGCGCCCGCCGACGCGCAGGTCGACACCATGACCCACCACGTTTTCGAGGTCTCGCAGGGCAACAAGTACGAGGTCATCCGCGAGCTCGCCAGCGGCAAGGGCAAGCGCATCCTCTTCACGCGCACCAAGTACCAGGCCAAGAAGATGGCCGACAAGCTTGTCAAAGAAGGCATCCCCGCCGTCGATCTGCAGGGCAATCTTTCGCAGAACCAGCGTGACCGGCACCTCGCGGCCTTCACCTCGGGCGACGTCAACGTGCTGGTGGCCACCGACGTGGCCGCGCGCGGCATCGATGTCAGCGACGTGGAAATGGTCGTGCAGACCGAGCCGCCGGAGGATCCGAAATCCTTCCTGCACCGCTCCGGCCGCACCGCACGCGCCGGCGAATCCGGCGACGTAGTGACCCTCGTGCTGCCGCAGCAGCGTCGCGACGCCCGTCAGATGCTGCGCCGTGCCGGTATCAAGGCCAAGAGTCAGAAAATCGTTCCGGGCGCTCCCGAACTCGAGGAACTGGTGGGGGAGCATGCCCCGCTGGTCGAAGGCTGGACGCTCACGGTGCCGGTCGTCAACCGCAGGGCCGGGCGCACCGGTCGCGGCGGACGCAACGAGGGCCGTGGAGGTCGTGGCGGCTACGGCCGCAAGGACCGTGGCGGACGTCGTGACCGCAACAACCGTCATGAAGGCGCGCATCGTTCCCTCGATAAACGTGATCGCCATGAATCCCGTGACGATTTCAACGAGGGCGGCTACGACGGCAGACGTGGGGGATCGCGCAAGCATCGCGATTTCGACGAGTCGTCTTCTCGTCGGGACGGACATCGCGGCCACGGCAATCCCCGTTACGATGACGGGCAAGGCCCCATCGACGGACGTTCGTCGCGCGGCCGTCGCGATGACCGCCGTTCGCGTGATTTCTACGATGACGGTTATCGCAAGAACGGCGGCAAGCGTTCGCGTCATTCCGATTTCGATGACCGCGGCAAGCGTGGCGGCAAGAAGCACTATGGCGACAAGCGCTCCGGCGGTCGCGACGGCGGCTATGAGGGTGGATATGGGCGCGATGCCTACTCCTCCCGTGGAGATCGACGTCACAACGGGCACGGCAAGTCCGAAGGATACGGGCACGGCCATGGCCGCAACGAGGGCTATGAGGGTCGTTCCGGCAACCGCGGCCAGCGTTCGCGTAAGGCCGAGGGCTTTCGCCACGGGCACGGCAAGCGTCATTCGACCCCGTTCCGCCGTTCGCGCTGAAGCGCGTTAGACGGCGTGAGTGACGAGTCGGATGGCAGATAGCCGTTGGATTCGTCGGAGGTAATAGTCAATGGTGTCGCGGGTTATCGCGGCACCATTTTTGTATTTCGTCGCCATAGTCCGTCCAAATGTGAACAGCTAACGAATCTGCGCCAGTTATGGAGCTTGCTGGCACCGGGCACTCGTCTAAAACGCACTTTTTGCACATCAGGGTGAGAAAAGTGCGAGTAACGCGTCGTATATCGCACTTTTTACGTGTGCATGTGCGAAAAGTGCGTTAAGTGCGTCGTAAAACGCACTTTTTACATAGCCGTGTTAGGGCGCGGTGAATACAGTGGATGCTATGAGTGACAACAAAGGCATGAGTGATATCGGCGTTGGGAATTCTTCTGTCCCGCGGGCCATCGAGGTGCGCGGTGCCCGCGTCCACAACCTCAAAGATATCGACGTCTCGATTCCGCTGAACGAGCTCGTCGGCATCGCCGGGGTCTCAGGTTCCGGCAAATCGTCGCTGGCGCTGGGCGTGCTCTATGCGGAAGGCTCGCGGCGCTATCTTGACGCGCTTTCGACCTACACCCGCCGACGGATGACGCAGGCCGAGAAACCGCAGGTCGATTCGGTGCGGTTCATTCCGCCGGCCTTGGCCTTGCGTCAGCGGCCGGGCGTGGGCGGCATGCGTTCGACCTTCGGCACCTCCACCGAGACGCTGAACGTGCTGAGGCTGATGTTCTCGCGCCTCGCCTCGCATCGCTGCCCGAACGGCCATTACCAGAAGCCGACGCTCGACGTCGCCGCCGAGATTCCCATCCATTGTGCGGTCTGTGGCGCACTCGTCGAACCGCCCAGCGCCGAACAGATGGCGTTTAACTCCACCGGAGCCTGCCCGAAATGCCAAGGGACCGGAACCATCCACGAAGTCAACGATGCCGCGCTGGTCCCAGACGAAAACCTCACCATCGACGAAGGCGCCGTCGTGCCGTGGCGCACGTTCGGCTTCAACGTCCAGCCGGATATCGTCCGCGAATTCGGGGTGCGCACCGACGTACCGTTCAAGGAACTCACCGAGCATGAGCGCGACATCGTCTTCAACGGGCCGGAAGAGAAGAAGCCCATCACCATCACCTCGATCAAGGGTGTCCATCATCTCGATTTCACCTTCCGCAACGCGAGACTTACCGTGACCAAGGAACTCGACCGTGCCAGCGACGAGAAACGCATGGCCAAGGTCGCGAAGTTCCTGGTCGAGCGCGTCTGCCCGGATTGTGGCGGCTCGAGGCTGAATGAGACCGCAAGAGCCCCGAAAATCGGCAAATACAATCTGGCCGAAGTCACTTCCTGGCCGTTGCGCAAGATTCTTGAATGGGCCAAGGCGGTTCCGGATTCGTTGCCGCAGGATATGCGGCAGATGGCCGAAAGCCTGGTCGACACGTTGGAGGATATGGGACGCAGACTCATCCAGCTTGGTCTGGGCTATCTGACGCTCGACCGTGCCAGCGCGACGCTTTCCACCGGCGAACGGCAGCGTGCCCAGCTTTCGCGTGCCGTACGCAACGAGACCACCGGCGTGCTCTATGTGCTCGACGAGCCTTCCACAGGCTTGCATCCGGCCAATATCGAGGGGCTTATCGGCGTGATGCACGATCTGCTGGCTTCCGGCAATTCGGTCGTCTTCGTCGACCACGACGTCCATGTGCTTGCCGCCGCCGATTATTTCATCGAAATGGGCCCGGGCGCAGGCAGTCGGGGAGGACGTATTCTCGCTCAGGGCGCACCCTCCGAGATATTGCGTAATCCGAAATCATGCATTGCGGGTTTCCTCGATGGTTCCCAGCCTGTGGTCATCCGCGAACGCCTTACGTTGCCGCCGATTTCGCGGGATTTGCGCACATTTATGGCAGTGACGAATCCTGATGATGAAGTGGTCAATCATCGTGGACAGGGCGGCTATCAATCAAAGCAGGTCAACGCAGAAGCGACTTCGGCCAAAGCTGTAGCTGCACCAACGATCGGCGATAAAGTTGATGGTTCGGCAAGCGTAGCGGTGGCGGACTCCCCGTGGATCACGATGACCACCGATGCCATCCATACCGTGCACCCGCTGCATGTCGCGATTCCGCGTGGGCGGATGACCGCTGTCACCGGCGTCTCCGGCTCCGGCAAGACCACGATGGTTCTGGAATCGCTGATTCCCGCGTTGCAGGCGCAGGAAAGCCATGAGCTCTTGCCGTCCCATGTCTGTGCTCTCGACGCCGCTGGTATCACGCGCGTGCGTCTGGTCGATTCCACGCCCATCGGCATCAACGTGCGCTCAACGGTCGCCACCTACACCGGCATCATGGATATGCTGCGCAGGGCTTTCGCCTCGACGTCCGCGGCCAAGAAACGCGAGCTCAAGGTCTCCGCGTTCTCGTATAACACCGGTACCCTGCGCTGCCCGCAATGCGACGGCACCGGCCAGATCAGCCTCGACATCCAGTTCCTGCCTGACGTCACCATCACCTGCCCGACCTGCGAGGGACGGCGCTATCGCCCGGAAGTCAACGATATACGGCTTGCGACACCGACGCATCCGCAAGGACTGACGTTGCCGGAAGTGCTCGATCTGGAAGTCGACGATGCGTTGGACGTTTTCGCACTCGATGAAGATTCCGGCTCAACCCATGGTTCATCTGCACACGGTTCCGCCAACCGTCGACAGTCCGGCATTTCGGTAGGTTCCGTTCGTCATAACCAGCTCAGCGCCTCGGTAGGTTCCGTAAATTCCGCTGGATCGCTGGGCCAGGTTGAATCCGGCGATATGATTACCTCTTCTCTGCTCAAACGCATCCATAAGGCACTCGAAACATTGCATGACCTTGGCCTCGGCTATCTCACGCTCGGCGAGGATACCCCGAACCTGTCGGGCGGCGAGGCGCAGCGCCTCAAGCTTTCCAACGAACTCGGCAAGAAGCAGGGCACATCACTGTTCGTGCTCGACGAGCCAACGACCGGCCTGCATCCGCTTGACGTGCGCACCTTGATCGACGTGCTGCAGCGATTGGTCAGCGGCGGGGCCACGGTGGTCTTCATCGAGCACGACCTCGACATGATCGCCAACGCCGACTACGTCATCGACATGGGCCCGGGCGGCGGCGAGGAAGGCGGCAGAATCGTCGCCACCGGCACCCCCGACGAAATTGCCGTCAATCCCTCCAGCATCACCGGCCGTTACCTCGCCAAGCATCTGAAAGGCTAAAGGACGCGCTTTGACCGAACGTCCTATGGAGAACCGAGAATCGTTGGAATAATACGGATTTTGGTATCAAAAAGCGGTATGGATATCACAGTAATCCATACCGCTTTCATATAGCAAAGGCCTCGGTCACAATCAGGATGATTTGGGCCGATCGGTACCCGCTTCGCTTGCGTACGGTTCACTGGGCCTTGTCAAGCAAACTCAGATACTTGCCGTAGCCCTGCGCTTCCATCTTCTCGCGCGGTACGAAACGCAGCGAGGCGGAGTTCATGCAGTAGCGAAGCCCGCCGCGATCGCGCGGTCCGTCGTCGAAGACGTGGCCCAGATGGATCTGCGTGTCGGCGGTGCGGATCTCGATGCGCGGCCGTCCGGGGATCCGGGTGTCGCGATGCTCGGTCAGCGACGAGCCGTCGATGGGTTTGGAGAACGCCGGCCAGCCGCAGCCCGCGTCGAACTTGTCGGTGGAGAGAAACAGCGGTTCGCCGCTCACCACGTCCACATAGATGCCCGGCTCGAAGTTCTGATCGTACTTATTGGCGAACGGGCGCTCGGTGGCCGCCTCCTGCGTCACCGCGTACTGCTCCGGGTCGAGCCGCCAGATGCTCTCGATATAGCGCTGTCGCTTGCCCACGTTCATCAGCTTGGCCACCGAAATATGGCAGTAGCCGCCCGGGTTCTTGTCGAGATAATCCTGGTGGTAGCCCTCGGCGGGGTAGAAGTTGTGCAGCGGCTCGACAATCACCGCTGCCTCGCGCCCCTCACGCGCGGCAAGCTGCTGCAAAGCCTTGTCGTATATGGCTTTCTGCACTTCGTCGAGATAGAGCATCGCGGTGCGGTACTGCCGTCCGGTGTCGTTGCCTTGCCGGTCCACCGAGAACGGGTCGATGACGTCTAAGAGCAGCAGGGTCAGCGTCCGCAGGGTCACACGCTTCGGGTCATAGTCGACGCGTACGGTTTCCGCCGCGTCCGTCGCTCCGCTGCAGACTTCCTCGTAGCTCGGGTTCTCCTTGCGCGACTGCGCGTAGCCGACCTGCGTGTCGGTGACCCCGTCCACGCCTTGGAAATAGCGTTCGACGCCCCAGAAGCAGCCGCCCGCGAAGTAGGCGGTCTGTGTCTCGGCTCCGGCCGTAGAAAGATTTTGCTCGGTATCATTCATCAGTTTCGTCCCCGTTTTCTTCAATTGACATATCGCAGTATGACATATAATCTACCGTTCATGTGTGTCAAGATGAAGGAGCATATGCGGCAGGCGTAGCGCCGGAGGTTCGCCACCACGCCTGCCGCATATGCATGTTTGAATGCCGAAGCCGGATAGGCCTACACTCTCGTGCTCAGCCAATCAAGCACGATGCCGACGGCCCGGGTCGAGCGGAACCCTCGGCAGGCGTGGCAGGCATTGTCGAGTTTGATGAAGGTCACGTCCTTGCCGAGCGCCTTCATGGTCTCGTAAAGACGGCAGCTTTGGTTGAACGGGACGAGCTGGTCGCGTCCGCCGTGCATGATGAGCGTCGGCGGGGTAGGGCGATCCGCCGAAAGATACGACATCGGTGAGGCCTTGCGGTTCCGGTCGAGGTTTTCAAGCACGTTGACGTGCCCGATTTCGAATCCTTCGGGGCTTTCGGCGTCGGAATGGTTTTGCGAGCTTGGATAGTAGTTCATCTTCGCGAAGTCCGTCGGGCCATACCAGTCGACGATGGCCTTCACCTGGGCGCTGACGCCTTGGTATTCGTCGGTATCGGGCTTATGGTCTCCCGTGAACCCGGCCATCAGCACGGTGTGGCCGCCTGACGAGTCGCCCCAAAGGGCGATGCGCTCGTCGTTGGCGTGGAAAAGCTTGGCGTTCTTGCGGATGAAACGTACCGCGGTCTTGCAGTCCTGCATCTGCGCCGGGAAGGGGGCGATGTCGCTGTGACGGTATTTCACCGAGGCCACCACATAGCCCTGTTCGGCGATGCGCACGCAGAGATTCGAGTATTTCAGCATGTCCTGCTCGTGGAATGCCGATCCTCGAACGAAAACGATGACCGGCCAACCGCCTTCCGGCAGTTTCTCCTCGGGATTGTTGTCGAATCCGGGCTCGAACACCCACAGAGGCAGGTCGATGCTGGAACCGTCCGCAAGCGTCCGGGTCGCATAGGTCATTTCTTTGATGTCGACTTCGTAGCCGAAATCGTCCTCGTCGAGGTCCGAGATCACTTGGCAGCCTTCAGGGCATTCGTCGGTATGGTTGAAATAGCCGTCCTTCATGGCGAACGTCGGTAATGGCTTCAACGGGAAGCTTGAGGCTGGTGCGACAAGCTTGTCGACGTCGATGGTTGTTGGATTGTTCATAATTGCTTCTTTGCCTTTCTTTGGACAATGATAATGAATTGTAGTCCGACGGCGTTTCTCGATATGCCGTCGGTCGGCCTGTTGCCTACTTGGCCGCCGCAACTTCTTTCGTGTGATTCGTCTTGTTGAACACCACGATCATGACAATGCAGACCACCATGAGAATCGCGGCCTCATTGAAGGACTTCTGTGTGCTGGTGATCCCCGTGACGGCACCGATTCCGGCGAAAACATAGGACGGCAGGAAGGCGCCGATGCTGTTGCCGAAGAACGCGTAGGAAGTAGCCTGTGCGGAAAGCGTGGCGTCGGTGTGTTCGTTGACCAGGAAATTCACATACGGCATGAACCAGCAGAAGCCGAGGCCAAGCAGAACGGCGGCGACATACCAAAGCGCCAGCGAACCCGTATTCGCCCAAAGCACGAACGCCACGGCCTGCAAGGCAATGGCGACAATGCCGATATGCATGCCGAGGAAACGCTTTGCGTAGCCGAAGACCAGGCCTCCGAGGAAGGACGCCACCGATACCACGGTTATGACGGTCGCCGCCTGCACCGCGGTGATAGTCTTGGTCTCTTCGGCCGCCAGAGAAAGATTGACGGTGTAATAGCCGTAAGCGGTCGCGAACACGATTTGCAGGATCATGCCAAAGTAGGCCGAAAACGGCATCTTGCGCTTGGGCTGCGAAGTGTCCTTGCTGCTTTTGTGGATGCGTCCGATTTCATTGACACTGTTGGGGATGAACAGCCAGACCAGGATGGCCACCAAAAGGGCGATGAAATAGACGCAGTAGAAATAGCGCCAGTTCACCGTCATGATTCCGGCGATGGCCGAGGAGAAGATCGTCGCCCCAAGGCCCACCATCGCGGATTGCACGCCCATCATGGTGTCGGCTTCATGGCCTTTGAAACAATCGATGATCAGCGACGCCGCCAGGGGCTGGATGAGGCCTACGCCGAAGCCGCAGAGCACGCGGATGGCCGTCTTCAGCGTCAGGTCGGGGATGAACATCGGCAAAAAGCCGCCGAGGAAACACAGCAAGGTCCCCGCAAGGCAGATGTTTTTCTTGCCGACACGCGCCGCCAGGTAGCCGCCGATCAAGGTCGCTACGATGTCGCCGATGACGGGGATGTTGACGAATCCCTGCAGTTGCATGGTGGAAGCGTGGGGATAGTCCTGTTTGAGGCTGGAGACCACGGCCATGGTCACGCTCACGCTGCAGAGAATCAGCGAAAGCGCCAGTATGGCGGTTTTCAGCAGGGTTCGTTTTGCTCCGGATTGGGGCAGTCCGGCAATGGCGTCGGACGATGTATCGATGGATTCGCTCATGATGCTCCTCTTTCTCCTTTGGCAACTGTGCCAAGGTTCTATATTTCAAGAGGCTCGACGCTGAGGATGAGTGTCTACGGCGAACCTCTTGTGAGTGAGCTTATATGATAATTTTTGTCTTCCGACGGTCAGATTTTGACAGTGCCGGACATTTTTTAATGGATTATCGATGAAATGCTGTATGGATTCCAGCCGAGCGTCACGGTTTTATCCGGTTTTGCTGGCGGAATTGAGTAGGCGAGACGTGGAAGCGTTTCTGGACCGCGCGGACCAGGGATTTCGTCGAAAGTCCGTTGTTCGCGGCGATGGTTTCAATCGTGTCGTCGGTCATCAGCAACTCGTCGATGCAATGCCGCAAACGAATGCCGGTAAGGTATTGTTTGGGGCCGATCCCCGCGTGCTCGCTGAAGAAACGGGAGAAGTATTCCGGGCTGTAACCGAATTTCTCGGACACTTCGGCGATGGATGACGTGGCGGAATAATGGTGTTCCATGTAACTGACAACCGGTTTGATGCGGTCGTCAACATTGTCGGCCTGTCCGGGATCGTCCGATTCGTCTTTGACGGAATAATTGGAATAGATATGTCCGAGAAGGGTGAACAGCAGACGGTTGACGTTGATGAGGCTGAGGTCGGAATCGGTGTCGTCCATGGCTTCGATGAGGTTTTCGCATAATTCGAGCATGGTCTCGTCCGGGTAATCCGTGCCTTTGCCAAGTGGGGTGCATTGCATGATTTTCGTATTGCAAATATTGGGGTTGATGGCGTCAAGCCTGCGGTCGTCAAACGTCACCGAGAGCACGCTTTGGGTGTTGGTGCGCGGAACGGGATGGATGGCATGAAAGGCGTCCGAACTGATCAGGCAGCATTGGCCGTCGGTGATATGCGTGGAATATCCGTCGATGAGCATCTGTACGCAACCATGCCGAACAAACAGGAATTCGGGCCCATGATGCCAATGAAGCGGTACGTCCTGGGCGGGAATCTCCTCATGAAGCTGAACCACTGCGGGGTAGGCGGGTGAGAATGCCAAATCCTGACGGTTGTTATGCTCCAGCATCGGCGCATAGTCCAGGTCCTCGGAGATGTGAAATGTCGACGACTGTGCCGCAAGTTTAGCCATACCTCGTTATGCTAGTCGTTTGAGCGTTGGACGGCCAGTTTGTTTTTCTTGACATGGCGCAATTGCGGATCGGCTTCGTATATGCTGCAATCGTGGGTCGGCCGTGGCTTGCGGAATATCTAGGTTTTCAGGCTTTGCTCGTTTCGCGCGAGCCGTTGCTGTTTGTGTAACGTCATGAATTCGCGGACAGAGCCGGAGCGTGTAGAATGAAAGTTTGCGGACTTTGATATCGGACGGTGATATCGGCGATATCGGAGCCGGCGATCAGTTGGGATTGAATCGGCTGCGGCAGACAGCGAAAGAGGGAACGCGATTTGGATTGGCATGCGTCGGTGTATGGGTCGAGGACCGGCAGCTCGGGGGGATTCGGGCTTGGAGCGGGTTCCGGCGACGATACGTTCGGCGGGATTGCCGACCCTGACGGCGGTGTGACCTTCGGCGCCAACGAACCGGCCGTGCCCGAAAAAGTCTTGCGGCAGCGTGGCGGCAAGAGTTTCTATCGCGCTTATGAAGTCATTTCCAGCGGACGCATGCACAATCTCACCTGCACACCGGGCGAGGACGGGACGCTGTTGGCCGCATCCGTGGAGCCTGCCGACGAATTCGCGGACGATTACGCCGTGAGCGCTCGCATCGACGAGAATCACGGCGAAATCATCGATTCGGACTGCACGTGCCCGGCGTTCGGCCGTTTCGGCGCGATCTGCAAGCATGTCATCGCGCTGATCATGCAATACAACGATACGCCGCAGAAGTTCGAGGAACTCGGCAACGGCGTCGTTGCTACGGGTTCTCGAGGGAGTGTGGAGCTTGGCGCTCGCCGGCAGAGGGTCGTTCGTCGTACCTCGCGGGTGTTGCGCTCTTTTATGGAGCAGGAGGATTCGGCGCTCGCCGAACAAGCCAAGAATCGGCAGCTCGATCTCTTGAAGGAGGTCAGCAGCCGCGCTTCCGGCGACATCGGCAGCGGGGTTGCGTTGAGCCGCCACATGCCCATCGGTTCGGTCGTGCTGCGTCCGATGCTGGAGAATTCGGCGCGCGACTGGTACCTGCGTCTGCATATCGCGGTGCCGTCCAAGGGCATTTCCTACGTGGTCAAGGACGTGCGTGCGTTGGTCGAGGCCGTGCAACGCCGCGAATTCGTCACTTACGGCAAAAAGCTTGCGTTCGTGCATTCCCGCGATTCGTTCGACGAACGTTCGCGCTCGATTCTGGCTATCCTTGGCCGTGCCATCGAGATTCGCAAAAGCGTTTCCGGCGATTACGAGTTCTACCAGAGCAAGGCGGAAGCCCAGGAAATGCGGCTGAGTGACGATGAGACCGCGGAATTGCTCGATCTGTTCGTCGACGCGGACGCGACGTTGGACTATGTGCCGGTTCATGGCAATTTTGGTTCGGCCGTGCCTGTTCGTGTGGTCGATGGTGATCCTAATCTGGGTCTGGAAGTCGTTCGTGTCGATGACGAGGGTGACGACGCTGGGAATAGCGGGAATCCGCAGGATCGGCAATCTTTGGGACAAAAAGATAATAATCAGTCTCAAAAATACGGTTACGTTATCCGTCATGCCCTTAATATCCAAAAATTCATTATCGGACGCGGCTCGTCATTCGTGGTGGTAGGCAGCCCTGCAGCCGGCCATTCTCTCGCTTTGGATACTCCCGAAATTCACCGCTGTTCCAGCGTGATGACCACGAACCGGAACTTGCTCGGGGTGCTCTGCGCCGGCGACGAACGCGGGGATTTGTATTTGAGCAGCGATGATATCGAAGAGTTTTCGCGTACGGTGCTGCCCGCGCTCGACCCAGTTCCTGCAGACGGCGGGCATGGTGGCGAGAAGGTCAGCGATGCCGGCCGTGCTGGCGATGATGACAGCGCTGATAACGCGAATGGTGCAGGTAACGCTGGCGATGGTGATAATGAAAGCGAAACGGGTCATGCCGGAGAAGTCGCCAATCCCGGTAGCGGCGTTAACGGTGATGGCCGTGTTAACGACGGTAACGATGCTGACGATAATCGGAATAACAAGAGTTCCGTATCCGACGGAACCGATGCCGGCCAATCGTTGCAAGGAGCGACAGCTGGACCTGTTGCATCTGGTTCATCGCAAAACTTAACAGACGCAATCCCCGGTTCGGCATCCGTGGTGAGCGACGACCTGACGCCGGCCACCTCGCGTGGCACCTCGCATCACGGCATTGCCGTCAAACTGCCTCCTGAGCTTATCAAAATGCGCCGCGTGCCCTGCCATATCGAAACGTATCTCGACCGCGACCGCAAGGGCATCACCTGCGACGTGCAGGCCAGGTACGGCGACGAACGTTTCCATGTCTTTTCCGGCATCGGCCCGAACGAACCGGTCGCCCGCGATCGCGAAACCGAGCGCTTGGCAGTGGAGGCCGTGCGGCAGTACTTCCCGATGCCCGACGGCCCGATAGCCCGCATCGCCGAAGACAACGACAAGGCAATCTACAAGCTGCTGAACGAAGGACTGCCCGTTTTGCGCGGGCTGGGCGAGGTATTCTCCACGCCGAGTTTCGACGGACTCACCTCCTCGCCGCATCCCGTATTCAAGATCGGCCTGTCCATCAAATCCGGACTGGTCGAGATCTCGCCGATCGCCGACGAAATCGACCCGTCCGAAGTGCCGGCGCTTTTGAACAGCTATCGCAAGCGCCGCAAGTTCCACCGCCTGCGCAACGGCGCGTTCGTCAACATGGCCGACGTCGACACCAGCAAGCTCGACGAGGTCAGCAGCGACCTGGGCCTGAAGCCGGTCGATTTGGACTCCGGGGCCGTTTCCGTGCCCGCTTATGAGGCTTATTACCTCGACAACGAAGCCGACGACGAGGATAAAAGCGACGAATTCCGCAGTTATCTGAACGATCTGCGCGTCATCGATCCGAAGACCTACAAGGTGCCGAAGTCGCTCGCACACGTGCTGCGGCCCTACCAGGTCGAAGGGTTCCGCTGGCTCAATGCCGTGGCCGACAAGGGGTTCGGCGGCATCCTGGCCGACGAGATGGGCTTGGGCAAAACCGTGCAGATGCTTTCGTATCTGGTTTCGCGGCGCGACGAGCAGCGTGATATCGGCCCGAACCTCATCGTCTGCCCGGCGTCGCTGGTCTACAACTGGGCCGCGGAATGTGCCAAATTCGCCCCGGAGCTCAACGTGCAGGTGCTGGCTGGCTCCAAGGCCGCCCGTCGCGCGACGTTGAAGAATACCAAGGCGTGGTACGAGGGCAGGGAAGCGGCTGGTGCTAGTGCTGGTGTTGGTAAAACCGGAACGGGAACGGGAATCGGCTATGATGAGTCTCATGATTCCGGCTCGAAAACCAGCAAGAGCGAACGTCTGACTGTTAAGCAGCATGTCTTTAGTCAGCATGTCTCCGGGGCACAGCAGACAAGTCTCGATATTTCGATGGATGATACCGACCTTCTGAACCACAATCAGATGCTCCGTGGATCTGACGGCGAGCTACTGACTTCTAATCTGCAGGTCGCGGGAAAGAAGTCGAATCATAGTTCATCTGTTTCCATCGCGCGAGCTAATGATCCTGTCGTATCCGCATCGAGCGACGACGGCTGGCAAAGTGCTGATAGTCCGCAACCGGCCGATGATGATGAGACCGCACAGTGGGTTGCGCCGGACGTATTGATTACCTCGTACGACCTGCTGCGCCGCGATATCGACGATTACGATGGCCTCGAATGTTACTGTATGACGCTTGACGAGGCGCAATATATCAAGAACCACGCCACCAAGTCCGCCCGTGCGGTGCGAACTGTGGCCGCGCGGCACCGTTTCGCGCTGACCGGTACGCCGATTGAAAACCGGCTTTCCGAGCTGTGGAGCATCTTCGATTTCCTGATGCCTGGCATGCTCGGGGCCTACAAGCACTTCCGCGACCGCTTCGAAATGCCGATCCTCTCCGGAGACGAGAACGCGCAGCGCAAGTTGCAGGCGTTCGTCGGACCATTTATTCTGCGGCGCTTGAAGTCGCAGGTCTTGAAGGATCTGCCCGACAAGATCGAGAACGTGCTCACCGTCCAGCTCGAGGGGGAGCAGCGCAAGCTCTATGCCGCGCTCGAGCAGCAGCTGCGCGCCACCTTGAACAAGCAGCGCGACATCGAATACAAGACCGGCAAGATCCAGATCCTGGCCCAGCTCACTCGGCTGCGCCAGGCATGCTGCGATCCGCGGCTGCTGTTCAGCAACGTGGGCAGCAACGTCGTCAAGAAGGACGCGCATGTCTGGGGTATGCCCAGCCGAGAGACCGAGCGCGCCGATGATGAGCCGATCGATGAGTATATTGACGAGCTCAGCGAGACCGCCGATGCCTCGGCGAACGCGATTGTTGGGAATGACGGTTTATCCGGAGCGGGTAGAGGCTCAGCCAGTGGTTCGGATGCATCGATGGCATCGAAGACCGATGCCTCCGGCAAAGCTGTTGGTGACGGCGATGTGGCAACTATCGCAGGTAAAGCCGCAGGTAAGGCGACTGCCAAACCACGTAAGGTCACGTCTGCCAAGCTTGACGCCATCGAGGAACTAGTCGCCAGCTGCCAGGACGCCGGCCGCAAGATGTTGATTTTCTCGCAGTTCACCAGCTTCCTCGACCTGATTGCCGAGCGCCTGCGCAAGAACCACGTGGCCTACAACGTCATCACCGGAGCCACCCCCAAGCGCAAGCGCCTCGAGCTGGTCGACCAGTTCAACGCCGACGACACCCCGGTGTTCCTGATTTCGCTGAAGGCCGGCAACACGGGTCTGAACCTCACCGGCGCGTGCGTGGTCGTGCACGCCGACCCGTGGTGGAACGCCGCCGCGCAGGAGCAGGCCACCGACCGTGCCCACCGCATCGGCCAGACCCAGGACGTCAACGTCTACCAGATCGTTGCCAAGGACACCATCGAGGAGCGCATCCTGAAGATGCAGCAGTCCAAGTCCGACCTGGCCCACCGTTTCGTAGACAAGGCCGGCACCGGCTCTGCCACCGGCATCTCGAACCTCACCAAGGACGATCTGCTGCAGCTGCTGGGGTAAACGTATGATACCGGGGTACGCGAGCGAACTGCTGCTAGCGTACCTCGTGTTGTTTTTGGAATTTTGCAATTAGCATAAAAACATTAATAGTTGTGTCTAAATATGCCTGAGTTTCTTGTTATTCAGTGTAAGGCCGTTATCTAGATTATAAATTGGCCAGATTTCCTAAGGCAAGAACACTGTTGATGGTGTCTTCGAAGCTTCTGCCGATTGCGTAAGGATTCGCCTTAATATAGGGTTTCCAGATGGCCTGTCGAAGGTACTCCGAGCTTTGAAGCGTGGAGCAGATTTGCCGGTAATTATTGATTTCCGCCAAGGATTCGCGATGGTTGGCTGTATTGGTTATTGCTTGGCGGAGGGTAAGGGGATTGAGGTTTTGGCCATAACGACGATATAGAATGTCCAGATCGTAGAAATCTCGAGCTCGTCCATTCTCTGTGCCACGACGCATGATAGTTTCGAATTTCTCAGCGATAAGGGTTTCGATGGGATAAGCCTTAAGTCGGATTGTCTTGTTCTCGAATAGCGTTTCATACCCATAATCGATAGGTTCGGGAGTAATGGCATCTCCGGTTGTTAGGTCTAATTTCAGAGGTGCGTCAATACGACCGAATTGTGCGCGCAGATGTGCTCTGAAGTCGGCATACATATCCTTCTGTCGAATGGGGTCCAATCGTTCGAACGAGAATGAGAACCCGTCACCCAAGTCAATGTCGCAAATCTCTTTGATGACTTGTGTGAGATGTGTTCTTTCCATCTTGATTCCAAGGATGGTTGCGTCCAGATCCATGGTCGTACGGCTGGAAATTCCCGATAGGGAGGAAACAAGCAAGCCGCCCTTGATGATGAATTTATTCGAATAAACGCTACGGGACAGGCGTTCAAGAAAGTGGTCGAAGATGACCATTTGCAGCACTTCCTGCGCCGACAGATGGTTCTTCTGTGCCAGATTTCGTACTTTGCCGCGTAGGCTGGCGTCCTTGATTTTGGTCATAGCAATACCTCGGTGTATCTATGCAGCTCTTTTTCTACTTTTAACAGTTTCGCATATTGTGACAACTTTTTCATGTTGAGTTTTGGATCGGAAAAGTAACGTTTCAGAGCATCGGTAAAAAGCTGGATGTCAATGCTGTTTGAGTTTCTCGCTTTGAGGGCGTCGCAGATACAGCGTTCTTTGTCATAGGTCGGTACCATATTCCCTGCAGGCGTTTTTGCTTTGCTCAGCCCTATGGAATATTTTTCTTTATTTACTGTATGGAAATTGATATTCGGGAATTCTTTGTGTGCGGTGCGTGGCATATATCCTTCGGGAACGGTCAAATCGATGGTGTGTGGCGTGCGGTCGCTGAGACCATGCAACCAGAGTGCCGTGCCGTAAGAGATGATGCATCGCTTCCAACGTTTGGTGATTGTTGCTAGATCATCGATAGGGGTTTCTGGAATCGACCAGATTCCACGAGTCTCGTTGACTATTTCGCCTTTCTGGGCCAAGTAAGTCAGAAATCCTGGCGAAAATCCGGCGTTGACTATCTCGGAAGTGGAGAGGGTACCGCCTCTGGCGTTCAGCATCCTGAGTAGTTTATCGGTACGTTTCATGAGTTCCTTATTGTAGTTTGTACAAGAATAATAAAAATTTATTGTATATATTATAATATCAAACCTACATGATGATGAAATTAGTGTTGACAACATGGACCTCAACCTGACGAGCGTACACGGCTGACCCGTGGTGGAACGCCGCCGCGCAAGAGCAGGCCACTGACCGCGTCCACCGTATCGGTCAGACTCAGGACGTCAACGTTTACCAGATCGTCGCCAAGGACACGATCGAGGAGCGCATCTTAAAGATGCAGCAGTCCAAGTCCGACCTGGCCCATCGTTTCGTAGACCGTAGACAAGGCCGGCACCGGCGCCTCCGCCGGCATCTCGAACCTCACAAAGGACGATTTGTTGCAGCTGCTGGAATAGGGATTATCTAAAGGTATTATTTCATTTATGACTGATTCCGACGTTAGTGACAAGCTCATCAAACTCATACCGGTTTTGAAGGCGCATGCGATACCGTTGGCGATAGCTGTTGCCGGCATTATTCTGGTTGTCCTGTTGCTTCGCGAATTTTGGCAGCTATGGCTGAGGGGAAGAGTGCGCAAAATCTGCAACGTTGAAGTGCCTAAAGGAGTGAGAATCAGCCATTCGCGGGACGCTAATGAAATCGGCAGTTTTGTTTTGAATTACCCATTCTGGCGATTCGCCAAGAAGAATGGCACCGCCGATCGGCGGCATTCAAACAATAAAATCTGCAAGCCGAAGAGCACGCTCGAAGTAGCCGGGTTTTCATTCAAATCCAAGAATCCATTGACCTTGTACGGCCTTGTACTCGACATGCGGCGTAACGGGAATTCGATTGGTTATTCGCGTTCGGAATCTTTTAAGCGCCAGCGGGCAGTCCAGCGGGTCAAGGTGCGGCAACGCGCCACTTCGGTTCAGGCGATTGTCGACAGTTTCTCGTCGCAGCCTACCGATTTCGAGCTGTTCTGTGCTGATCTCTATCGGCATTATGGTTACCAGGTTGCGGTTACCCAGTCCAACAACGATGGTGGTTTTGATTTGAAAATGACCAAAGATGGTCACTCATACATTGCGGAATGCAAGTGCTTCGAGCCCTATCGTCATGTCGGTCTGCCGCTTTTGCGCAAGCTTGCAGGTGCCAATGAAATACAACATGCGCAAGGTCTGATTTTCATTACGACAAGCACCTATACCGCCCAAGCTGTCAAATATGCGAATGAAGCCGGTATCCAACTTGTCGACGGCAGCACTCTGGTCCAGATGTGTCAGCAAGCCTGGGGCAACGCTCTCCCACAGCAAGCCATAGATCCGAGATCTTTCGAGCTGACAGAAGGCGATTTGCTAGCCAATATTCCAGCGGATATGCAGTACAAGTTTGCATGACAGCGTTTGTTTGACGTTTAAAATACGCTTTTGCCAATTAGACAGAGATTTTATCAAATTCTTAAAAGATTATGACAGGTTAATATAGAGGAGCTTCGATAATGGCGGAAGATAATGTTCAAAATTATGACAATGCGTCTGATTTGCCTTCTGTAGTGGAGCTGCGAGCTCAAGTTAAAGCAATGCAGGTATTTGAATTATGTCCAGGAAAAGCTGGACGAATTGTCAGGGAAACGATTAAAAACACTGAGAAAAATATTGATGAACTAGTACATTTAGTAGATAAGTTTTATAATCTTCTTGGAAACAGGAACTGGATTTTTAGTGATTCGTTCCCCATCAGTGATGTAAAAGAGATTATTAATACAGATAATCCCGATGTTGCAGAAAAACGATTAATTGATTGGTATTCTTCACGCGAGCATATCGAATTACAACTGAGAATGGTACAGTCGAATCTCAATGTTAGAGAACGAATGCCATTGATTAGAAAAGCAGTAGATGATTTCTGTGATGGCAGATATTACAGTACAGTTTTTATACTTATTTCCCAGGTCGACGGTTTAGTTAATGATACTGATCCTAAAAAGCGGCGTGCCTTGTCGGCTCGTGAAAGTGATGACATGAAAGCGTATGATAGTGCGACTGCGGTTACAGAAGCGTTGCCAAGGATAAGTGAAATATATAGAAAAGGGTTCCATAAATTTTCTGGTGATCAAGTGCATGATTTATATAGAAACGGAATCATGCACGGTGAATTGATTGATTTTGACAATGTTATAGTTGCTACAAAAGCGTGGAATTTGCTATTTGCGGCTACTGATTGGGCTAAAGCTCAAAAAGAGCGAGCTCAACAATTAGCGAAACCTGCTCAAGACCCTGTAACTTTCCAAGATTTAATAAAGCTATTTGAGAAAAGTAGAAAAAATCAAGAGAGTGTGGACAAATGGAAACCCTATGAGACAGGTACTGAGGAGGAAAACCCTGATCCCAGTGGAATTAGGAAAGATAGTCGTTATTTCTTTAGTGGTTGGGAACAGAAAAACTATCGGAAAATAGCAGAACATGTAGCTAATCCTACAGAGAGAAGTATTGGTCGATTGACTTTGGAAGTTAAAGAAGAATACGCGAGTCATCCGATTCAATCGACTCATATTTTAAAAATTGAAAATGTGGCTGGAGCTTCTGCGTTTGTAACTGTGGAGCTTGAACCAGGAAATGGTGATAAGTATCAAACTCGGCTTCAATGGATTCGTGTTAAATCCATAGAGGATTATGATACGGCTTTTCCTTATGAGGATGGCACTTGGATGCTTATTCGTTGGAAAGTCGATCCTTTTAAACCGAATGCAAATATGTGATTAAGTAAAATCTTAATGAATTATTGTTTTACTGGTGTAATTGGCGATATCTTTTAAAGTTATTTTTTACTTTTTTGACGGGATATTTAGCTTTTGTTTTCTCAAGTTTATCTATGATAATTTCATCCATGTCGCAATCCAGCTTTTCGGAGAGGTCAATGCAATAAGTCAGAACGTCGGCCAGTTCCTCTTTGACGTGGTCGATATCAGGATTTGCGACATCCGGCGACCATTGGAAGCATTCGAGCAGTTCGCCGGCTTCGATACTGATGGATTTGGCGAGGCTTTCGGGTGAGTGGTATTGGTCCCAGTCACGTTTGCGATTGAAATCTCGGATTGCTTGAATGGTGAATTCACTGATCATGCTTAACAAGCGTACTCGGTTTGCTTTGGAACGACGACAAAGAAGTCCTGATGGAATTACCTTTTATAAGCTGGCGTAGAGAGTTACGCACATTTTTAAATATGAATAATTCTTTTGCATCGGAGTGTCGCGACGGAAAAGCTAGCAGTATTGCGCAATAATTGATACATGAGAAATGATGTTCAAGAGCCGATCATTGTGAAGTTGCCATATGGCGATGCGGATTCCGAAGATTTCAAAGCTGCGACTGTGCTGCATAAGGATTCTCGCGATTCCATAGTTGAAGGCATGTTTTTACAGCAGAAGCCTGAGCTGATGCACTTCGTGCTTGGATATCCGACGGTTTATGTAGTAAGTTCCAATCCTGAAGACAAAGCCGTCTGGGAGAATAAACACACAGGGAAACTCGAATATACCGTTTACGTAGGTGAGACGAACGACATTGTTCATCGTACTTCTCAGCATCTTAACGACGATCCGAAAACGCGAGAAGATTGGGAGTCGGTTGCCCAGGCTGTAGAGAAGGATAGCGATTCGTATTTGCAGTATGTCATCGGGCATCCGGAATTTAACAAGTCGTTGACACTGGACGTTGAAAATCGTTTCATGCACTATATGTCGAGCACGGATTCGGTTAAAAAACTTATTAATGGGCGAACGAACGCACAGGGCGATTATTACACGGAGAAGGATTTCAACAAGATTTTCTCCAAGATCTGGCTTGAGTTGCATGATGATAATCCGGAACTTTTCCCGGCAGAGCAGATTATCCGTGATTCTGCTTTGTTCAAGGCTTCGCCGTTTCATAAGCTCAGTCATGAACAGATTGAGGCTGAGGAATCAATTTTGGCACAGCTTTCGGCGATTTTGGCGGATAAAAGCGTTGAGGCCCAAGGCAAGGAACAAAAGCCGAAACTTATTTTTGTGGAGGGTGCTGCAGGTACCGGAAAGACAGTGTTGCTGAGCCATTTGTTCTATCGCATTTATACGGAAGTCGAGGATGCGCGGGCTCAGCAAGCCGATGTAGAAAACAAGCAGGCTGAATCACAGCGGGCAGATAAAGACTATCCTGCGTATATTTTGGTAAATCATAACGAACAGGTCACTGTCTACAATCAAATTGCTACCAAGCTGGGTTTGCAGAAGAAGTTTGATCAAGTAGTGATGAAGCCGACCAAGTTCATCAACCGTTTCAGTAAGCCCATGCATGGCAGCAAGGGTCGTGGCGATCCCAATAAGCCTGACGGTAAGGCCGATATCGTATTGGTCGATGAGGCGCATCTTCTGTTGACGCAAGGTGACCAGGGATATTCGGGTAAGAACCAGCTTTATGATTTGTTGCGTCGAGCTAAAGTGGTCATCGCTGTTTTCGACCCGAAGCAGATTCTTCAAGCCAAGCAGAAGATGAATGCCGCGACTTATCAGCAGCTTTTTCCGAAGAAAGAAATTGAGAACGGAAGCCAGACGCATACTGGCAAGATTGAAGCTGCAAAAGTTGTCGAACTCGGGCCGGATGAAGATTTACCGCCTCTGAAAACAGATGTTGCGCATATTCGTATGGAGCATCAGTTCCGTATGGCTGCCAGTCAGGAAATGATTGATTGGATTGACGATTTTGCCGACAACGGGCATATTGGCAAGCTGCCGGTCGATCCAGGTGAACGTGATCTTGAGGCAGAAGCTAAAGCCGGAGATGGAAAGATTCGTTGGAAGCGTAAGCCTTATGAAGTCAAGGTTTTCGATTCGCCCGTTGAACTATTCAAGGCTATTCAAGAGAAGGCCGAGCTGAAGCCCGATGGATGGAATGGTCAGGGTCTTTCACGTGTGCTTGCGACATACGACTGGAAGTATTCGTCTAAATCTCCTAATAGCACCGACCCAAATGGCTTCTGGAATGTAGAAATGTATAGTGACGCTGATGGTCTTTGGAAGTATGGTTCAAAGCCGGGTCTGCCGAAATTCAGTCCGATCGAGTATACCGAAGACACGGATACGTTCACCAAGAATGGTTATTACAAGCATTGGAAAAGCAGAACGACGGAGGATTACTTCTGCCAGCCGTGGAATTACCAGCTCACTGATCTGACCGAGTCAAAGCGAGTGGGCAATGAATTGGCGTGGGCCGAGCAGCCGCACACCATCAATGAGATAGGTTCCACCTTTACCATTCAAGGTTTCGATCTTAATTACGCCGGCGTCATCATTGGCCCGTCAGTAGGCTACAAGGATGGCCACATCACTTTCGATCCAGACGAGAGTGCCAACTACTTGGCGAAGCCCGATCGCAAAGATTTAGGCGATACGTCAGCCGAAAATCTCTTCCGAAATGAGTTAAGTGTCCTCCTTAAGAGAGGTGTTCATGGGTTGTATTTGTTTGCAATGGATAAGTCGATTTATAAGGAATTAAGTCAAAAAATTTAGTGTCGTATTCGTTTAACGGGGAAGGAACTTTCGGTGATGGTCAGAAAAATTATGAATGAAAAGTTAAGTCGTGATGCATGTTTTGTTGTTGGGGCAGGACTAACGTCAGCTGCTGTGGGCAAGGATTCGCCCTTAGCCTCATGGACGAACCTTATTCAAGACGGTATAAACCATTTAGAAAAAATGCGAGACTTAGACAAATCTGGTGCCGCTGCACTTAGAACTCTGCTCTTTGAGGCTGATGACAGCTCGTCTCTATTAGCTGTAGCTGATTTATTAAAAGATTCCTTTAACTCACAACAGGAATTTCGGAACTGGCTTTCAGCATTGTGCAAAAATGAGAAGATAAACAATAGTAATCTCATTGACAAGTTGCTTTACTCGGGAAAGATTATTATTACAACAAACTATGATGACATCCTTGAACGACGGGCAATCGATATTGGAATAGATGTAGTGAGTTTGACTTGGCGTGATGTTGGAAAAGTTAAATTGGCTTTTTCTAATGAAGAAATGTGTATTTTCCATATTCATGGATACTATAAAGATCCTGCGTCAATTATTTTCACTTCTGATGAATACGAGAAATTAGCTTCGTCAAACGGAAGCGAAATTTTCCAATCTCTTTTGATGACACGTCAGTTGATTTTCTTAGCGGTTGGCGAGGGGATACGAGATTTAGATTTTACTTCACAGTTTGAGACTTTCATGATTTTTGCTGAAACCGGAGAAAATAACGATTTGTTTTTGTGCAGTTCTCGTGATTTAGGAAAAAGCCAAATTATATGTAAAGATTATCAACTTCAAGTAGTCCCGTATGGAAACCGTTATACTGAATTGCCTCAATTCATAGATAATTTACTGTTACAGAGTCAGCGTGAACAGCAGGATCTAAATATAGAAAAACGATTAGAAAAAGGTACAGGTGATTATAAAGAGATTTTTTCAATTAAAAATGGGGCTGACTTAATATGTCCTTGTGGGTTTATTCGGAAGCGACCTACGCTTTTTTCTACTGAAAAAGAAAGAAAAAAAGATTACGAAAGTGGTGCTTTTAATCGAATATCTTCGAAGGAAATAATCAAATGTAAGCCTTCGGTAATTCTGATTTCTGCACAAGGGGTTAATTCTGGTCTGACAACAGCACTTTTGACTATTGCAGCTGAAAATCATGATAAAACTAAAAATGACATTATCAATTTATCATACAAAACTTGTTCTAATGATCTTGAGTCAGCGATTAATGAAAGATTGGCAAGGCCTGGTGTCGACCCTAAGTCGCTTCTTATTACAATTGATGATGTATTAACTACCGATAATCAGAAAAAGGCTTCAATTCGTACAGCGAAATCGTTTCTAAAAAGTTTAAAGAGTATCCAGCCTTTCAAATGTTTTCTTGGCTGTAGAGACAGTCAGCTTCAAGAAATTTTTCAGTTATTAAATGAGTGTGGCATCGAATATTCAACATATTATCTAGATTCAGTACGTAAAAAAGATATCAATCGCTTGGCTAAAGTATGTTTGCATGAATCCACTGAAGATGGAGATAACTATGCACAGATTGTATACGACACAATGGGAAGAATGAATCTCCCTAGAACCTATATGAATGCAGAATTATTGTTGTCTATTGTTAAATCAAGTCCAGATATTGTTGCTACTGCATCGTCCCAAGCAATTCTTCTGCAAGCCTTTTGTGATAAGTTAGCTAAACTTGTTGGGGATCGTATTCTAGGGACTAATATAACGCCTAGAGATATTCATAGGGTTCTTGCTAAAATTGCTGAAACAATGATTCGTAAAGATGTACAAGTAATCGAAAAAAGTGAAGTTAATCGAATAGTTGTAGATTTTTTCAAAAAGCAAAATATCGAGACCAATTCAGACGACTTTCTCAGTCTTCTTACACAAGTTCATATTTTTTCAGAGTTTAACGATAAAGCTACTAAACATGACATGTTGCTTTTTTCCAGGGCTTCGTATCTTCTGTTATATGGTGCTCTTTTCGTAAAACCATATAACATAGGTAAATCAGGTGAAGAATTTTTGGATTATTTATTATCCAATAGTTTGCATTATGCAAATGTGATTGAAATGTTCACCGAACTTGATGGCACAAGTAGTAAAGTTCTTAAAAACGTGGTTGTTGAATATGAAAAAGTTGAGAAAGAATATTTGGGGAAAGTAAAAGTTGATTTTTCTGAGATAGCTCCATCTGACATTTCTGATAACGCGGAGATGGTAGATGGTCGTGCAATGGATCCAATAGAGGCTGAAGCCGAAGCTGATTCTTTATTGGATATTTCGAATGGTTCCCAATTTTTAGTTGATCAAGTTTTTCAAGCCTCTGACTCCGATGATTTTAGTCAAAAGGGAATTTACATTTCTACTGAAAAATTTAACGATTCGTTGGAAGATAAATGGTTTTTTGTTCTAAATTTTTTATCTTTGATAACGAAATGGTCAAACTATCTTGATGAACAGGATGACTGCTGGAGAAACGTTGCTTTACAAGAAATTGTATACGGCTGGGGAATGTTCTTTCTGCTTTATCGTAATTCCCCAGAGGCGAAGAGGGCTCTTTTATCTGCTATTAAAAAGATAAGTGCTGATGAAAAACCGATTGATTATACAGATTACCAGCTTTATTCGTATATAGAAGCGTCTTATTGGTCCTTTCTTTGTATGGAGATTTCAAACAACCTAGCTACTGAGAGGCTTGGTTCCTTAATAAACGATATTATCTCTATAAACCAAGAGTGCTCGGATTATAAAACTCGCTGTCCCAATATTCTTTCTTGTTTTATCTTTATACTTGCGACTCGGCCAAATAAATGGAAGGAAATATGTAACTCTCTAATTAAAAGTATGTCTTCCATATTAAATCAACCTATTTTATTTAAACTGATTAAAAATTTATTGTCGCAAATGTACATAACTGGTTTTGATTTGCAGAATCGTTTAATGGATGATCGAGATCTTAACGGGATTCTTTCTCTATTCGATAGTTTGCAACTACCGTCTGATAATGAGAACCGTGGGTTGGATTTGAAAAATTTGAAACTACAAAGGAAGAGATATCAGTCCAAAAAACCTATGGAAGAATGATATAAAATATTAAGAGCAGCTTTCTTCAATAAATGATTATATTATCTATGTCTATGAAAGCATGGAGATTTTACGGGACTAACAAGCCGCTGAAGCTGGAAGAGGTGCCGGAGCCGCGTGCCTTGGCCGGCGAGGTCATCGTCGACACGAAGGCGGTTGGGTTGTGCCACACGGATGTCGGGTTCCTCACCGATCCGGGCTGGATGAAGGGCCACACCGTTCCGTTCACGCTCGGCCATGAGGACGCGGGCGTCATCAGCGAGGTCGGCGAGGGCGTCGAAGGCTTCAAGGTCGGCGACCGTGTCGCAATCTGCCCGACCACTTCGGCCGGCACTCCTGGTGGTGGCTTCGACGGCGGCTATGGTGAGAAGATCGCGATCGGCGCGCAGGCGCTGGTGCCGATTCCCGCTTCGGTCGACTTCGTCAAGGGTGCGGCGGCGACGGACGCGGGCATGACCTCGTACCACGCCGTCGCCACGCGCGCGGCCGTCAAGAAGGGCGAGGACGTCTGCATCATCGGCGTCGGCGGGCTGGGTCAGATCGGCGCTCGCGTCGCGTACTTGCTCGGCGCGAACCTCTACGTCGCCGAGGTCAAGGAATCCGCGTGGCCGATGGCCAAGGATCTGGGCGCCATCGACGTGAAGAAGTCCATCGACGAGTTCGCGGTCGAGGGCGTCAAGTTCGACAAGGTCATCGATTTCGCCGGCTTCGGTACCACCGCGGCCCAGGCGGTCGAGGCGTACAAGACGCACGGCACCGTCGTGCTCGTGGGCATGGGACGGCTGGAAAGCACCATCAACACCAAGGCGCTCATCATGAGCCAGGTCAACCTGCTCGGCTCCAACGGCGGCACGAAGGACGACATCGCCGGCGTCTACAAGCTCATGGAGTCCGGCGACCTCGACCCGGTCACCACCAAGATCTCTTTCGACGAGATTCCCGAAGGCTTGAAGAAGCTCCAGGCCGGTGATGTCCGCGGTCGCTTGGTCGCGGTCTACGAGTGAGCGAGTTGATTCGTGGTTCCAGGCTCTGCTAAAGTTGTTAACTGATTAAGCTGGGCAGTGTCCAGTTCGCGAAGCCGCCGGTCGATGCAGCCGGCGGCTTCGTGCTTTTTGGCCCGGGGCCGCAGACGGATTAAGGATCTGAGGTTTTATCGGTTAAGTAAACGGCAGTGATTGAGGCAGAGCAAGAGTGCGTTGCGTATCAGACGAGAAATCGATACTCCATTTGTGGTCTATAACACGATTAGTGAAGTATCTAAGAAACATATTCCTCGGCAGATAGTGAGACTGACTTTTTGTAACCTTTAGCGCGACAACTGAAGCACTGAGATAGTGTATTTCGCATCAAATGGTGAAGCCGATACTTCGTTTGTAGCATATAGCGCAACAAACAAACCCTCAGGTGAAGGACATTTAATATCTAATAGTGCTTGTTGATGCCGCATCAGTAACGTATGGCGTTACAAACGCGGCACGTAACCGATATCACTGGTAATTCGCCAACATTGTTAGTGGGCTTCTTCTACAATAAGAATCATGACCAATTTCTTAGCATTTACCGCGAATCCGGAACCGGCATCACTCACACAGACTATCGGCAAGGCGTTTCTCGAAGGTGCCGCCGAAAAAGGCGCGACGACCGAGTTCGTCGACCTGCACGCCATCGGGTTCGACCCGACTTATCGCATGTCCGACCGCAAGCAATACCTCGACGAGGCGCCGATGCCCGACGACGTGGCCGCGCTGCAGCAGAAGATCCTCGACGCCGACGTGATCGCGCTGGTCTTCCCGGTCTACTGGTGCCAGATGCCTGCGATGATGAAGGGCTTCACCGAGCGCGTGCTCTGCCGCCATTTCGGCTACAACCCCGACGGCAGCAAGTCCGCGATCGCCGACAAGAAGTTCCGTGTCATCATGCTCACCGGCAGTTCGGAGCAGTGGTACCGCGAGTCCGGCATCCACGACGCCATCCACAAGCAGGTCATCTATTACATGTTCCACCACTATTGCGGCGTGGACGACGCCGAGCTGGTCTACGTCGACAACCTCGAGATGGGTGACGATTCGCCGAAGGCCCGCGCGGCTGTGGCCAAGCAGATCGAGCATATCAAGCAGCTTGGCGCTTCGATGGCGTGAGCGTCTAGGCGCGCGAGTCCTTTGAATGCATGCCAATAAAGGATATGAGTAAAGGCCGCAGAAAGCTGGATGAATCAGTTTTCTGCGGCCTTTTGTTGTCGAGGTTGCTTACGGTGCAGCACCTACCGAGCTGTAATCGAAGTCCGCTTGTTGCAGCCGTGACCGCAAAGCTTCGCAAACGATGCTTGTAGCTGTTGTTCCTACTTCTTCTGTTGTGTTTGCTGCTGTGTTTGCTGCTGTGGTTGCGGCTGTTGCTGCGGCTGTTTCTGCGGCTGCGGCGGTTGCTGCTGTTGCTCGTCGGTCAGCCGCCACTCGTGCACGACGTTGTTGTCGGCGCCGAGCGAATAGATGATGGTATTGATGCGTTGCTCCTGCTGCGTGTCGGTCTGCTGGCTCCAACAGTAGCCGTCGGGATGGTCGCCCGAAATCGGACACCATCGGTATTGCCCCTGCTGCATATTGGCCGTCGGCACCCAGTCGATGCGGTTGACCCGCCACGTGCCGGGCTTGCCGCGCTTGCCCGCGAACTGGATACGTGCGCTCACGCCCTGGTTGTTGACCTCGTTGCCGGGGATGTAGGAGGTGACGGTCACCGCGTTGCCGAGTCCGTACACGATCCACGTATTGTGATACTTTTCAATCGGTTGCGCGCAGTGGCAGCCGGCGCCGTAGATGACGTCGAACGCACCGGTATCCGCGAGTTCGTGCGCTTCCGAGATCTGCCAGGAATCGGCCTTCGTCAGATATTCCTGCACCGAATGCATCGCGATCGCCACCACGTCCGCGCCCTGCTGCCGTGCCGCCTTGGCCTTGGCGACGGCTTTCTGAATGTCGGCCTCGTGATTGGGGTCGCCAGCCTCGCGCAGCCGGTCGACTTGCCAGTCGTGGTCGGCGGTCATCCCGTTGAGGGAGACCGTTCCAGTGATCAGCCCGAGCTTGCCGCCGCCGGTGGGGGAGTTGATGACCAGCGGTTTCTTCGAATCCTCTTCGGTCTTGTACGATCCGGTCTGTGCGATGCCGTCAGCAGCCAGCGTATCCCACAGTCGCGCGATGCCGGCGCTGCCCTGGTCCCAGGAGTGGTTCGTGCCGTGCGTGCACGCGTTGTAGCCCACATGCGCCGCGGCGTCCGCGACTTCCGGGGGAATGTTGAAGATCGGGTAGGCGGAATACGGCCCGCCGCGAGGCGCGATGGGCGTCTCGAACTCGCACACCGAGATGTCGGACCGCTGGATATACGGCTTCATATTCGCGAAGAGCGGGTCGAAGTTGAAGGCCGTGCCGTCGGTCGCGCTCGGGTTGTTCTGGAAATGCTCCCACAGTCCCTCGTGGAAGAGCAGATCGCCGTTGACGAACAGGGCGATGCAGTCCTGGTCCGGGCAGTCGGGGGAGTTGCCGTGGTGCGTGGTCACCGGCTTGGGTGTGGTTTTCCTGCTGACGGCGACGTTCGATGTCGTGTTGTCGCTGGCCGTCGTGGAGGCGCTGTGGCTGCGCATGCCGAAGAACAGCGCTGCGCCCATGGCCGCCAGAACGACCAGCACAAGAACGCCCGCCCCCACGAGCCGAAGCGCCGATGAGCCTCCGTGAGCTGAGGCGGTGCCTGCAGAACCGTTGATATGCCTTGGGGCGTGTCGGGGATTGGACTTCATCGTGTCATTCTCTTTCATCTGCTTGTTACTGCTTTTCTCTGCCTTCAACAATACACTTTCGACGGTTGCACAAGGATTTGCCGTGTTCTGTTATCGGTATTCAGAAGCGATCATAGCGATGCGCGGCGTGACGAGCCATCCACGGGTCAGGAGCAAAGATGTCGGTCTTCCGTATGCTTTGTCCGTTCCGGTTTTTGAAGATACCGTCATCGCTTTCGTATATTCGGCTATCCGAAATCGCTTTCAAAAAGGCGTTGATTTCCTCGGTGGTTTCGTAAGGATATGGGGTGGTGCACCACGTCGGATCGGCTTCGATGATGATAGGTTCAATCCCTGGAATCGAGAGGCGAGGATTCACCGGTTCTGGGTTTGCTGGCTTGACGTTTGCTGGTTTTGTATTTGCTGATTTTGGATTCTCTGACTTTCCGTTCGTGCGTTCCATGTTCCCTGGCGTCACGTTTGCCGGCTCTGTGTCTGGCGATTCTGCATTCGAGGATTCTGCGTTAACGGATTCTGCATTTGCTAATTCCGCATTTTTGGCGACACCGCTGGTATTCCGGAATCCGACGATGATACTGGCATTATCCAGATGGCTTGCCTGCGCAGCCTGCGTCGCGAACGATTCGGCAACCATTCGCAAGGATTCGTGGAATCGCGCGCCGTCGAACACGGTGAGAACGTCGTGGCTGTCTTCGTCAAGAGAACGATGAACGCAATATCCGCAGGATTCCACGGCCTTGCCGCCGCCGACGATGACGCACCATTCCTCGCCGATGCCGTCGATATGGGTATTGACGGTAATCAGGGAATCGTCGGGAGCCCGGCGCAAGGCATCCTGCAGTTCACGAAGATTTCGGCGTGCGGCCCTGAACTCGGGCACCCGTCCGCCGCTCAGTTGCGACCACGGGCGTTCACCCAGGCCGTCCGGAAATTTGTTCCAAGAACGAATTTGCGAAACCGGTGCGGTAAGTACCTTTCGTCGTGTGAACTCCCAAGGCAACGTTTCGAGCCAATCGGCGGCCGGAGTCTCAAAAAGCAGCGGCGGCAAACCCTTCCGCTCCCGCCACGCATTGTTCGCAATCAGCAGGTCGGGGGCAATCCACACGGCGGTGCCGTCTTCGACTCCACGAGCCGGTTCGAATCCGTAATCGTACGTAGCCTTCCAATAATCGGTAGGATTTCCCGATTGCGGGCGTATTGCCGACGTTGCTGTCGGCTTTGGTTCGTTGTTTTTGGAGTTAACTCTTGCGGAAGCCATACGCGATTGTGAGCTATCAGTCATGTGAGCTTTGTCGAAATAGTCTCTGAAGGCCTCCTGAACCCAGGAAAGCGGGCTGATGACGGTCAGATCGGCGCTCAATTGTCCTCGTTTCGGATAGATGTTGCTCGATGACTTAAAGTCTAGCGACGAGGTTTGAAGAGTGCTCATCCATTGTGGCGGTTGGGGTTGGAGGCGGGATTGCCACGTATGTTTCGGGAAAATAATTAGACACTTTGTCTTCCTTCGATTTATTCCCGCTTATCCCGTGGCGGAATATGACAGCTCTTCGATAAGTGCTTAGTATTGCCAGTAACAAGCTCACGTATTGCAATATGGTACGCACGGCCACAAGGTGGCTGGGCTTGAGATATGTGGAGAGCCGACTTGGGCAACCCGGTTTCGGCTCGTGGAAACGATAACGAACAAATGACAAGAACCAAGGAGCAACAATGACCAAGATCGCCGTTTTCGTAGGATCCCTGCGTGAAGATTCCTATAACAAGAACCTCGCCAAGAACATCGAGCGCCTGTCGCCCGAAGGTGTCGAGTTCGACTACATCGACATGAACCTGCCGCTTTATAACCAGGACCTCGACGAGAACCTGCCTGCCAAGGTCGTCGAGATGAAGCAGACCGTCGAAGCCGCCGACGGCGTGCTCTTCGTCACCCCGGAATACAACCGCAGCTTCTCCGGCGTCATCAAGAACGCCATCGACTGGGCCTCCCGTCCGTGGGGCAAGAGCTCCTTCGCCGGCAAGCCCGCCGCCATCATCGGCGCCTCCATGGGCGCCCTCGGCGCGACCCAGGCCCAGCAGGCCCTGCGCAACGTCGTTCTCTTCCTCGACATGAAGCTCATGGGCCAGCCCGAGCTCTACTTCAACGCCATCACCGGCCTGGACGAGAACGGCAAGGTCGTCGAGGCTTCCGAAGACTTCCTGCGCGGCTTCGCCGAGGCTTTCGCCAAGCACGTTGAGGCCAACAAGTAAGCGTGATTTCAAGGTATCGTTTCGTCACGTTGCCGGCGTTCAGGCGTCGTGACGAAACCGGGCATTCGAAACCGTATGCCCACAACCGGATTCCGCAATCACGTATGTGGATGGTGGATTGCGGAATCCGATATTGAATATGCAGCTTCTATCAAGTGTCTGATGCTTTGTTGCGCTATAATTTGCATGTGACGGCGTAATGTGAACACAATCACGTTTTCCTTTGTGTTGCCTGATGTTTCGGCCTCGCTTTGGACATATGAACGTGGTACGTTAGCAAGTAGTTATCGGGTACTTGAATTGCCGGGGCGTGCCTTTGCGGTGCGCTTGCAGGGTTTGAAGCGAAGAACAAAATTGAAGTTGTCAGGTGTAGGGAGGAAAACCGTGAGTCCTGAGGAGACGACAGACATTGTGGCACTGGCCGCCAAGGCTGAGGCTGGTGTGAAACAGTACCGCTTGACGGTGGTCAATGCCGGCATTTCGGAACCTTCCAGCACGCGCAGGCTTGCCAAGGAAATCACCGGCAAGGCTGAGGCGTATCTTGAGGCCCGTGGCAAGGTTGTTGCTGTTGAAATGGTCAATCTCAAAGAGATTTCCGAGGACATCGCGAAGGCTTCGGTGACTTTTGAGTCCAGCAACCGTCTTAAGGAAGCCATAGCCGCGGTTTCGGCAGCAGATGGCCTCATCGTGGCCTCTCCGATTTACAAAGCCTCCTATTCCGGGCTGTTCAAGGCGTTCTGGGATCTTGTCCCGCGCGATGCCATCACCAATATGCCGATGGTTTTGGCGGCGACCGGCGGTTCGAACCGCCATGCCTTGGTGCCCGACGTCGTGATGCGCGGCTTGTTCGCGTTCTTCCGCGCCGTGCCGACGGCCACGAGCCTGATGGCCACCAAAGAGGATTTCGATACCCCGGAACTGGAAAATCGCGAAAGGCGTGCCGCCACGGAGTTGGGTGCGTTGATGCTTTCCGGCGTGCGCCATGAGCCCGTCGATGAGCCCAGCGAAGGTTTGAATTGGTGATTTCGGCAAGCTTTAGGGGTTTGGCCTGAATCCCGATATTTTTCAATGATTGATCGGCCTGTTGTCTGTGGATGACAGGCCGATCAATCTGTTTGTGCGGCTTGTCCGTGGAGGATTTCCGGCATTTCGTTCGATGATTATCGACTGGATTTACGTTCGATTTACGCTGGACGATTTTTCTCTGAATGCACCTTTGTAGTATGATGAATAAACACCTACAAGGAGGTAGCTATGGTTTATCAAACCGTCAATCCATATACCAACGAATTGGTAAAGGAATATCCGTTCGCAACCGATGAGGAGTTGCAGGACACGATCACACTGGCCGACAAGACCTTCCATGACATGCTGAGTCAGCCGATTGCCGAGCGCGCCAAGATCCTGCACAAGGTCGCGGCTCTCTTCCGCGAGAAGTCCGACGAACTCTCCGAGATCTGCACGGTCGACATGGGCAAGCTGGTCAGTGAGTCGGCGGGTGAGGTCGAGCTGTGCGCGATCATCGCCGACTGGTTCGCCGATCACAGCGAGGATCTTTTGAAGCCGGACAAGCTCGACAGCATCGTCGCCGGAGATGCACAGGTGCTGCACCAGCCGGTTGGCGTCGTGGTGATGGTGGAGCCTTGGAACTTCCCGTACTATCAGATCATGCGTGTGTTTGCGCCGAACTTCATGCTGGGCAACACGATGATCCTGAAGCATGCTTCCAATACCCCGACCTCGGCAAAGCGATTCTGCGAGGTCGTCGAGGAGGCCGGAGCTCCCAAGGGTGCGCTGACCAACATGTTCCTGACCTACGATCAGGTCACCAAGGCGATTGAGGACCCGCGTGTCCAGGGTGCGGCGCTCACCGGTTCCGAGCGTGGCGGCGTCGCCGTCGCAGGTGCCGCAGGAAAGGCGCTGAAGAAGAGCACCATGGAGCTGGGCGGTATGGATCCGTTCATCGTTCTGGGCGACGCGGACATGGACGCTCTCGCCGACATCGCGTGGCGCGTCCGCCTCTACAACGCCGGCCAGGTCTGCACCTCGGCCAAGCGCTTCATCGTCATGGACAACGTCTACGACCGCTTCGTGGACGACATGGTCGAGGCGTTCTCCAAGGTCACCCCGGGCGACCCGATGGATCCCAAGACCACCATCGCTCCGATGAACTCGAAGCGCGCCAAGGAGAAGCTGCAGAACCAGTTCGACGAGGCCGTGGCTGCGGGCGCGAAGATCGCCTATCAGTTCCCGGAAATCGATTCGAAGGGCCAGTTCTTCCGTCCGGCCGTCCTCACCGACATCACCCCGGACAATCCGGCTTACAAGACCGAGATGTTCGGCCCGGTGGCGGCGATCTACAAGGTCCATAGCGAAGAAGAAGCCATCGCGGTCGCCAACGACAACCCCTACGGGCTGGGCGGCATGCTCTTCTGCGGCGACAAGGACCATGGTGCCGAGGTGGCCGCGAAGGTCTACACGGGCATGATGTTCGTCAACACCCCGCTCGCTTCGCTGCCCGACATCCCGTTCGGCGGTGTGAAGCTCTCCGGCTATGGCCGCGAGATGTCCCGTCTGGGCCAGATGGCGTTCACCAACGACAAGCTCCTGGTCACCGCCGACCACTTCGACAAGGCCAATGCCCCCGGCGCGCTCTTCGCCGCGCAGGACCTGTGAAGTGACGTCAGTGTGCGTCGGGTGATAACGATCTGATTGAGACAGTTCCAAGAATTTGGGTACCGAGTGAATTCTGCTCGGTACCCAAATTGTTTTATACCAATTCAATCGTTGGAATTTCACCTAAATTGATGCCTGAGTCGGGGCATTCTCAGCTTGATTCCCCCATGCGGCCATGACTTGCGTTCGGTCGAGAGGGGTTTAGGCAAGTCGGAGTTCTCTGTGAGACCAGGCGTCTAGGGCATTTCGTATATAATTAATTCGTTTGACTTAAAGGATGAAAAACAATATCATATTGGTGATGCCAAGAAGAATCAGGACTCGCATGGGCATGGCAAGTACCTATTGCGGCAGGATGTCCGTGAAGAGATAACGATTGCGAGGAATCAAGGCGCCATGGAAGACGAAGTCGAAGAGCTGAAAGCGAAACACCCTGACTTTGCGAGACTGTTCGACGATGAATGGCTGCAATATCGCAAGTCCGAGATTCTGCCGAAGCTGACCTGGCAATCGCAATCGACCTGCGCGAAGATCAACCGGATCTATTTCGATGACCCGGACGAGGCGATGCGGCTGTTCCGCAAGCTGGTGCCGGGGGCGGAGGAGGGTGTCGACTTCCGGCCGCCGATTCATTTGGATTACGGGCTTGGGCTGAAAATCGGAGCGCGGACGTTCATCAACATGGATCTGCTGATCGTCGGGGGAGGGCCGATATCCATCGGTTCCGACTGCCTGATCGGCACGCGGTGCAGTATCTGCACGCCCAATCACGCGGTGCCCATCAAGCCGCGGCTGGAAGGCTGGCAGCACAACGAGGACGTGACGATCGGCAACAACGTCTGGCTCGGCAGCAATGTGGTGGTCTGCCCGGGCGTGACGATCGGCGACAACTGTGTCATCGGTGCCGGTTCGGTGGTCGTCCGCGACATTCCCGCCGACAGCGTTGCGGTCGGCAACCCCTGCAAAGTGATTCGCCAGGTGCCTCGGGACTGGAGTGCAGCTGAATGGAAAGCGGCCACAGGCGAGACGGACGAAGCGTGATTATGGCTGCGGCAGTAGAATGAATCAAACGTGATTATGGCTGCAGCGGTTGGATGAATCAAACGTAAAGAGCAAGCGTAAAGAGCGCGGTGCATTTTCGGTAGAGGAAACAGATTCGCCTCGTTGATAAGAAAGCCGGCATCTGGACTAGACCAGATACCGGCTTTCCCGACGTTCAACCCTGATTTGTCGGGATCAGAACACTCGAATTCCGGTTTTTGCGGTATCCAAATTCGCAAACGGCCCCGGAACCGGATGTTCGCCGCGAGGATTGCCGGCTATGTCGGTATCGATTTTCAACGGGCTTCCGTCCGGGTTCTCGTAGGCTTCGCCTGTGATACGCGGTGTGCCCAGTAGCTGTGTATCCACAATCGAGGTTCGGACGTTCGGCGTCTCCGGAACGGAAAGCGAGCACCACACGCTTCCATCGTCCTTTTCTTCGATGGCGATGTCGATTGCTTCGCTGCTACTGTAGCAGTGCTCTTCACGGTTGTAATGTTTGGTGCCGTTGTAGTAGGCGTTGCCATCGATATAGGCAGGCTGCGGGACCTGCTCGAATATATCGACGTCTCCGCCGCCCATGGCGTGCACCCGCTCGATGAATTCCTGCGTGCTGGCCGGTGCGCCGTCGTAGATTTCCGTGCCGCGGGTATCGGTACCGGGTAGCACGGCAGATCCGGCGAACACATTCTGATAGAAGCGGTCATCGTTGCCGTAGACGCAGGCGGTTCCAAGCAGTTTTGTCGAATGCGGCAAATGATAGGGCGTGAAGCGGTCCGGAACGGTGATTTTTCTGGTCGATCCGCAGAAAATGTTGTGGACGAAGGCGCTGCCTTGCGCCGCGTTGTCGAAGTTGTAATCCGAGGCGAAGATGTTGTTGTCGAACAGGCACGGGCCGTGCGTCACCTCGATCATGAAGTCGCGGACGTTATCGTGGTAGACGTTCCTGGTCACCCTGGTGCCCTGGGCCTGCCAGTCGAGCCAGGTGCCGAGGATGCAATCGTGGATATCGTTGTTGATCAGGCGCACGTCGATGCCCGCATGAAGCTTGATACCCGCGATTTCGTGGCCGAAATACTCGTATTTGATGCCGATGTTGTAGATTTTGTTGTGCTCGATGGTCGAGAACGCCCCGCCCATGTTGCCGACCACGCCGTTCTGCCCGCAGTCGTGGATGACATTGTTGCGTACGATATGAGACCCGACTGTCTCCTTGTCCCAACCGATATGGCGGCCGCGGAACACGCCTTCGAGCTGGCATTGGTAGCCGGGTTTGAGGCCTCCCAGATACGATTCGTTCTCGCCTGTGGAGGCTTCCTTGCCAAGGCTTACGGCGCTGCATTTGGCATCGTGGATGTCGTTGTCTTCGATGATCCAGCCCTTGCTCCAATGCGGTCCGATGAGCCCGGGCTGGTCTGCGGTCGGCGGGGCCCAGGGGCATGCCGCCTGGCACAGCTCGAAGCCGCGAACGGTGATATAGCCGATGCCTGTCTTGTCGGGGTAGAAGCACTCCTTGCGGACGTTGAATTCCGTGGATTCCTTGTTGGGGTCAAGCTGGTGGAAATTGCCCCAGATCGTCGTTGTGTCTGCGTTGACTTGCGCATACCACTGATAAACGGTGTCGTCGGCGTGAGGGATGGGCAGGTCGATCTTCACCCAGTCTGGCCCGGGGCCGTATGCCCTACGTTCTGCTTTGGCCATGTCTTCATAGGTCCGGGCCTGATACATTGACTTGCCGTTGATATAGACGTCGCCGAGGCTCAGCTGCCAATCGTCCGGGTCCGGGCTTACCAGCCAGTCGCCCTCCAAAGGTTGTGCGTAGGGGTTGAAGTCGCCAAACAGGGTGTTCGGAACCTCGATGTGCCAGATACCTTCGCCATCGGCCTGCCAATTGCTGGCCTTTTCGGCACCGGAAATGACTGCGTGCTCGCCTTTCGCCACTTCGTAGGTGATGCGCGCGGTGCTGGTCCCGGCGTTTCGGGGATTGACCCTTTCGCGGTACATGCCGCCGTGCACCAAGACGGTGTCGCCCGGCAAGGCGATGTCTGCGG
Source organism: Bifidobacterium sp. ESL0764 (assembly GCF_029395515.1). Lineage (NCBI taxonomy): Bacteria > Bacillati > Actinomycetota > Actinomycetes > Bifidobacteriales > Bifidobacteriaceae > Bifidobacterium > Bifidobacterium sp. ESL0764. The sequence continues at coordinate 1,609,770 of NZ_CP113919.1, read as the reverse complement.
CTTCCTGGATACGGGCAAACGGATGAAGTTCCGATCCGTCCGCCGGCGATCCGGCGTCGGCCGAAACGTGGAGAGTGGTCGGGTGAGTTGCTGCGGATACCATATATATTCCTTTCGATAATCTGCACTTCGTTGTGGGATGTTCCATCTAGGACGGAAGTCATGCCGGTGCATCTCTATACGACGATTACATCATACAACATATCACTTATTAATTTGCACTTAATAACCATTAAGTATATACTGTTTTTGTGCTCAAGGTGAGCGCGACCCCATCGTTGTGGGGGTCTAAAGCAGTTTGTTTTGACTCGAGGAGGAGCAAGATGAAGACAACGGGTAAAATTACAGCTCTCATTGCAGCGGCATCGATGCTGGTCGGCATGGCCGGTTGCGGATCGACTCCGGGAGGGGGATCCGCTTCCAGCGATGGCGCGACCATGTGGGGCATCAGCGACAACAACTTCGGCCCGACAAAGCAGGCTGTCGAGCAGTGGAACAGCAAGCATTCCGACCAGAAGATCAATGCCGAATACTTCGCCAACGATTCCTATAAAAAGAAGATCCGCACCTCGGTCGGCGCGGGTAATGCACCAACGATGATTTACAGTTGGGGCGGCGCGACCTTGAGGGATTATGCCAAAGCCGGCGAGATCACCGATGTCAGCAAGGATCTGAATTCGACGGTCAAGTCGAAGGTCTTCAAAGCCGTTGCCGACGAAGGCTATATCGACGGGAAACTGTACGGCATCCCCACCCAAGGCGTTCAGCCCGTGGTGCTTTATATCAACAAGAAGGTGCTTGCCGACGCGGGCGTGAAACAGGCTCCCAAGACCTGGGACGAACTGCTTGACGCCGTCGCCAAGCTCAAGGCCGCCGGCAAGACCCCGATCGCTTTGGCTGGCGGAAGCCAATGGCCGTATCTCATGTGGGCGTCGTATCTTGTCGATCGCATCGGTGGCCCTGAAGTCTTCCAGAGGGTGGAAAAGGGTGAAAAAGGGGCTTGGAGCGATCCCGCTATCACGCGTGCGATGACCATGATTCAGGAACTGGTCAAGGCCGGAGCCTTCGGCAATGTGTATTCGTCGATGACCGCGGACGATCGCAAGGATACTTCGATGATCGTCAACGGAACCGCCGGAATGGAGCTGATGGGTTCGTGGACTTTCCCTGATTTCAAGGCCCTTTCAAAGGACTTCGCCGATACCCAGCTTGCCTTCGCTCCTTTCCCCTCCGTGAAGGACGGCAAAGGCGATCCCAAGGATTTGACCGGCAATCTCACCAATTACTGGTCGGTCTCTTCCAAGGCGAAGGCCTCGCAGCAGAAGAGCGCCATCGCCTTCCTCAAAGACACCACCTACAGCAGCTCGATGGTCGATCAGATGCTCAAGATCGGCGCTGTTCCACCGGTGAAGAACATCGAAAGCAAGGTCAAGGCCGCCGATGGCAAGATCGGGTTCTACACGTGGGTCTATGACGCCATGGCCAACACCCCTGCGTTCCAGCTTTCCTGGGATCAGGCGTTGCCCAGCGCCCAGGCCGAAGCGGTGCTCAACAATCTTGAACAGGTGTTCCTGCTTTCGCAGACCCCTGACCAGTTCGTCGACAAGATGAACGCAACCATCAAGTGACGGACTTCGGTTCGTGTTCCGGCGGGTATGGCAGTGATGCCCGCCGGAACGTCAATCGATGATGATTCCGATTGAAGGAGAAATTTTGGGACGTAAAAAAATATTGGAGGACGGCGACACCGCAAGAAGCACCGGGAAAACCAAACACCGTTCGGGTGTGAGGGTCGGTCCTTCCATGTGGTACGCGGTTCCGGCATTGGTCTTGTTCGGCATTTTCGCGGTCATTCCGCTTTTTGGCGTGGTGATTCTTTCGTTTATGAATTGGGACGGTTTGGGGGCTGTGACTTTCAACGGATTGGGCAACTGGAAACGCATGCTGGCCGATCCGTTGGTGTTCAGCGGTCTGAAACTCACGATTATCCTGACGGTGGTCAGCTGGGTGCTCCAGACGATTCTGTCGGTGCTTTTAGGCGTGTTCATGGCTGGAAAACAACATTATCGTTCCTTCCTTGCCGTATTCTATTTCCTGCCTCTGCTGTTCAGCTCGACGGCGGTCGCGATTTCGTTCAAAAACCTGCTCGATCCGCAATACGGCATCGGCAAGGCCTTCGGGTGGCCATGGCTTCAGCAGAATTTCCTGGGTAACCCCAAAACCGCGCTGTGGGTGCTGATCCTGGTCGTCTCGTGGTGCTTCATTCCGTTGCACTCGCTGCTCTATCAGGGTGCGGTCCGCCAGATTCCCGCGAGCCTTTATGAAGCTGCGGAAATCGATGGAGCGGGAACATTGAGGCAGTTCTTCAATATCACCTTGCCGCAGCTGAAATACACCTTCGCCACGGATTCGACGTTGATGATCGTCGGCTCGTTGACCTACTTCGACTTGGTCTATGTGATGACCGGCGGCGGGCCTGCCAACTCGACGCGAATCCTGCCGTTGGACATGTACATCCGAGGGTTCAGCAGCTATGACATGGGTGGTGCAAGCGTGGTCGGCGTCATCATCCTGGTGCTGGGCATTGTGATCTCGCAGTTGCTCAACAAGATTTCAGGGTCCGACAAAATGGAAAGTCAAATGGAAGGCGTCTGATCATGATAACCATTGGACACAAACGTTACAATATCATCGGCGGGCTGCTCGGCTGGATCTGGCTCTTCATCATCATCGTGCCGATCTACTACATCGTGATCACGTCTCTGCGCGACCAGATGGCCATTTTCAGCGACAATCCGCTCTCGATTCCCAAACATGTCACCTTTTCGGCATACCAGCGCGTATTCCAGAACAACTTCCTGCTCTATGTGCGCAATTCGGTGATCGTCACGCTCGTGACGGTGATCCTGATTCTCGCGGTGACCATCCCGGCCGCCTATCTCATCATCCGTCGTACGGATGTATGGTCTCGCAGAACGTACAAACTGGTCATTTCCGGCCTTGCGATTCCCATGCAGGCCACTATCATCCCGATCTACTACATCATCATCAAAATCGGTCTGTACGACACCTTGTGGGCGTTGATCTTGCCGTCGGCGGCCTTCGCCATACCGATTACCGTCATGATCCTGGTCAATTTCCTACGCGACATCCCCTCGTCCCTGTTCGAAGCGATGGAGGTCGACGGAGCCTCTGAGTTCTCGATCATGGTGCGTCTGGCCATCCCCATGGTCAAACCGGCGCTGATCACCGTTTCGATTTACGATGCGCTCAATGTGTGGAATGGGTTCCTGTTCCCCTTGATTTTGACGCAAAGTGCCAAGAACAGGGTCATACCGCTTTCGCTGTGGCAGTTCCAAGGGCAGTTCACCGTCGACGTCCCGGGTATTCTGGCCGCTGTCGTGATTTCCGTCCTGCCGATTCTCGCAGCCTACATTGTGGGCAGAAAGCAGATGGTGGCAGGCCTCACCGCCGGTTTCACTAAATAGTTAGTGGGGGAAAGGTACGATAGAGGGGTTTGAATGTCGGTGTCATTCATTCCCCTCTATTCTCATCTGATGGGGAGAGCTACTATGGCACTAATATTTCACTATTGAAAGGACTCGGCATGCCTCGGCGTAGTTCAGCCCAAAAAATGACAAAGGAACAGCGCAAGACCAGTATCTTGCGCACTGCAAGCTCTCTGATATCGAATTATGGTTTTTGGGGATTGACTATACGCGAGGTGGCGGAAGCGGAACATATCACGGAAGCCGGAGTCCTCTATCACTTCGGATCCAAGGAGAAACTTCTCCTTGCCGTAGTGGAATACAACGACAGGATGGTCAGCAACGACATCGCGAAGCAGCTGGGGATCAAGAAGGATTTGTATGAAGTGCATACCATCGGAAGGGAATATCCGGTAGGTATCCACGATCTGACCATCGCTACGGCAAAGGTGAACACCAAACGGGTTGAATTTGTGCGTCTCTATACCTTGCTTCAGGCCGAGTCCCTTAACGAGAACCATCCGGCCCATGAGTTCTTCATGAATCGTGAGCAGAGCGTGCTTGAAGAATATGCGATAGCCAGTAAACGCGACGGTGCGCAAAATCCGGAAGAGACGGCCAGGCAGGTTTTGGCTGCGATGGATGGCCTGCAATTCCGTTGGCTGCACAACCTGGAAGGTATGGATTTTGTGGTCGAGTGGGAAAAGATACTGGAGCTGATTCTTCCGAGCAAGGGCTGATAAACCCGCAACGGAGGGGACGGGTATGTTTCTGTTTCCTGGTTTTGGCGAACGTTGTTGAAGTTCTTCTATAGTTCAGGATTGCCGTGGTCTTCCAAAAGACGAGAACGCGACAATCCTGTTTGCTTATGGTGTCTGATGAAGAGCTTTTAGTTTCGTGCCTTCACGTAGGCCTCATAGACCTGCGGGGTCGGCTCGGCTGTTTCGGTGCCGTCGATCTTGAGGTTCCATTGCGGGGGATTCTCGTCCTTGCCCAAGACCCACGCGGCCTGGCGGGCGGCGCCGATGGCGACATACTCGTCGGTGGCCGGACGGGTGACGCTCATGCCGAAAATCGCTGGAGCCAGGGTGCGTACGGCCTCGGACTTCGCGCCGCCGCCGATCAGGAGGATGCGCTTGACGCTGCCGCCGAGCCCCTTGATGATTTCCAGGCAGTCGCGTTGCGAGCAGAGCAGGCCTTCGACGAAAGCACGGGCGAAATTCTGTTTGGTGGTGTTGGCGAGTGTCATGCCACTCAGTGTCGCATTGGCGTCCGGACGGTTCGGGGTGCGCTCGCCGTCAAAATAGGGGACCAGGGTAAGGCCGCCCGCACCGGGTTCGGCCTCAAGGGCGAGCCGTCCCAGCTCGTCGTAATCCACGCCCAGCGCCGCGCAACCGGCGTCGAGGATGCGTGAGCCATTGATGGTGCAGGCCAGCGGAAGATAGTGTCCGGTGCAATCGGCGAAGCCCGAAACGGCGCCGCTCAGGTCGTAGACCGGATTTTCGGCGATGGCCGCGGCCACACCCGACGTGCCCAGCGATACGCTCACATCGCCCACCGACATGCCCAAGCCAAGCGATGCCATGGCGTTGTCGCCGCCGCCGGGCCCGATCAGGCAGCCGCCATCGGCGGACGCGCCGGCGACGGCGGAAGCCGCCTTGACCGGTGCGCTGTCGCGGGGGCCAAGGACCTTGGGAAGGATGACATCACGACGGCCGAGAACCATCTCGATCAGGTCGTAGCGGTAGATGTTGTTGGCGGAATCGAAGTAGATGGTGCCCGAAGCGTCGGAACGGTCGGTGAAGAGAGCATCCAGATGGGCGTCCTCGCCAGCCTCCACCGGTCCGAAGCCTGCGATGCGCCAGCTGAGCCAATCGTGCGGCAGACAGATCGCCGCGATTCTTGCCGCGTTTTCCGGCTCGTTTTCGGCCACCCAGGCCAGCTTGGTCAATGTGTATGAGGCGACGGGCGACGAACCCACGGCTTTCACCCAACGTTCGATGCCGCGGGCCTTCACGTCTTCCGGCTCGTCCTCGCCGGTACGTTCCGGCGCTCCAAGCCGCGTGATGAGGTTTTGCGCCTGCGGCGCCGAACGCGTGTCGTTCCAAAGCAGCGCGTCACGAATCACCCTTCCGCGTTTGTCGAGCAGCACCATGCCATGTTGTTGGCCGCCGACAGCCAAGGCCGACACGTCGTCAAGGCCGCCGGCCTGTTTGCTGGCTTCAAGAAAAGCCTGCCACCAGTATTCCGGATCGACGCTGGTGCCGTCGGGGTGTTTGGCCTGCCCGAAGCGCACGAGTTCGCCTGTATCGGCGTCGGTGACGCGGACCTTGGTCGATTGTGTCGAGGTGTCGATTCCCGCCACCAACGTCTGGTGAACGGAACCGCTTTGTGATTGTTGCTCGATCATCATTCCTGCCTTTCTGGTTACGCCGGACACCGCTACGTGCCTGTACTGCCGCGTTTGAAACGAGTCTACTGACAATCCATTTGTGGATTATACCGGTCATATTAGTTAAATCAATAGATTATTTCAATGGTACCGTGTGTTTGTCTCTTTGACCAATTGCGTATTCAGGAAGTCAATCTTCAATAGAGGCGACGAAACAAGAAAGGAAATTCGGTCGGAGAAGAACTGGAAAGAGATGAAATGTAACGTATCGTAATGGTCCTGGCCGATACGCTGCGCAGTATTTCGTCCCGGCTGATACAGTGAACATATTGTTTAGAAAGAGGCGGTTATGGCGCTGAAAAGTATCAATCAGGATGATTTGCGTAATCACAATCTTTCGGTGGTCCTCTCCACGCTGCTCCAATCGCCCAAGCCGATGAGCCGTGCCAAGCTTGCGAAGGCCACGGGGCTGACGAAAGCCACGATGTCGCTTCTGGTGCCCATGCTGGTCTCTTCCGATGCTCTCGAGGAGGGGACGCCGGTTTCCGCGGGCACGACCTACGGCAGGCCCAGTACTCCGTTGAATATTTCCGGGCATCGCTTCTGCTCGATTGGGCTGCAGATCAATACCGATGGATATGGCTTCATCGTGCTCGCGCTTGACGGTTCCGTGGTGGCCGAACGTTGGGTGAGCCGGTCCATGGAGGCCAGCGATCCCGATGAGGTCTTCGCCCAGCTTGACAAGCTCGTGAGCGTCGGCGAGCAGGAAATCGGCAAGAAGGGCTTACGTCTCGTCGGCACGGTTTTGGCGCTTCCCGGACTCGTCACCGACGATATGATGCTGTTGTCCGCCAAAAATCTTGGTTGGAAGCAATTGGAGCTTTCGCGCTTCAACGTGGTCAAACGGCTGGATGCGCTGGTCGACAACGAGGCGAATCTGGCCGCTTTGGCGCAGATACCGGGGTATGCCACACCGCGAAACAAGAAAAGCGTGGTTGGCCCGACCGACTCGTTCATCTATATCTCCACGGATATCGGCATCGGCGGAGCCGTGGTTCGGCATGGCCAGGTCGACCGCGGTGATTCCGGGTTCGCCGGCGAGCTCGGCCACGTCTCTGTCGCGCTTGACGGGCCGCAATGCACCTGCGGACGTTGCGGATGCTTGGAAATGTACGCAGGGCGCAAGGCCTTGGTGGAGGCTTCCGGCGTCGCCGATCCCGGGGTCTCGACACGAATGGAAGCGGTGGACGAGGTGCTTGCCCGTTACAAGGCGCACGACGACCGCACCGTAGCCGCGGTCGACCGGGCGGTGCGTGCTTTGACGTCCGTGCTTGCGTCGGCCATCAATATCCTTGATATCGATACGGTCGTTCTGGGCGGTCTCTGGGACAGGTTCGGAAAGACGCTGACCCGTAGGCTCAGTCATGAGCTTGAATTGCAGATATTGAGTTATCCCGAGGTGCAGCCACGGGTGTTGCTGCCCGACGTCAATACCCGGCCCGCGCTTTTGGGGGCGGCGAAAGTGGGATTGCGCCGGTTCATAGACAATCCGCTTGCGTTCATGAACTCCTGAAGGTAGCGTCAGCCGTTCTGCCATGGCTCGCTTGGTATGTATACATGCTTACTTTTCGATTCTTGGTTTCCGTGATTTTCCAAGAAGGGCCAACGATTTTGGGTAGGCCATAACCAGCGTCGATAGCATGGAGGGTGTGCCGGCAAAACCGATGCTGATAGAGTGGCGGTTGGCGTCTCCGCCCGAACTGTGCAGGTCAAGGGGCGTCGAGGTTAACACGCTGTGCACAGTTTGAATGCAAGGAACTACTGTGGACGACTCTGCCCCCAATACCAAACTCCCGAATGATGCGGACCGATTCGCGAATAAAAACAGACCGAAAACGGATCAGAAATCGAACGGACAAACGGATTTCGGACGATACGTTTCCGCGCAATCCGAAGCCCCCTCGTCGTCGGATTCTTCTCGAGCAGATGCAACTGTTCGCTCGTCTTCGGCGTATTCTCAGCCGGCGGAGGTCCCATCCCAGCCTGCATCCAAACCGGCGTCTCGGCCTATGGTGATTCAGGTTTCGCGTTTGCGCTGGCGTGCTGCGGACATCGCCCTTGGCGCGGCACTTGGTGTGGCTTGTGGCGTTTTCTTCTGGGGATTTAATTTCGCCTATGCGTGGATCGCCCCGCTGCTTCGCGCCGTCCTTCCCGGCATCACCAGCCTGTTTCACGCGTTTTGGTATTTCTCCGGTCCGCTGGCGCTGCTCATCATCCGCAAACCCGGTGCCGCGATGTACGTCGATATCATCGGCAGCCTGACCGAAACGCTGTTCGGCAATCAGTATTCCTTTACTTTCGTCTTTCTTTCGGCGCTTTTACAGGGATTGTTTGCGGAGGTCCCCTTCGCGATTTTCCGTTACCGGAAGTTCAATCTGCCCCTGAGCGTCGCCTCCGGTGCTCTGACGGCGGTGGAGTATGGCTTTTACGTTCTGTTTACGCGTTTGCAGGGTGTCGCTTTGGTCAGCCCGCGAGGCCTGACCCATATGACCTGCGAAATCATCGGTGGCATACTCATTGCCGGGGTGATGAGCTGGTTCCTCTACCTTGCCATCGCCAGAACCGGTGCGTTGGACCGTTTTGCCTCCGGACGCGCGGTGAGAAGCGGAAAATAGGATTCGGCGCATCTGGTTTTGCTTCAGCGATACAGTTCTTGTTGCCGCGGCGGAAGATGGCATGATTCGCTGTTTTGGCTCATTGCCTCACTGATGTCCGATACGGATGTTCGAACCCGCCGGCGAATCACTGGTCAGAGCGTTTGATAAAGTAGATAAGTTGGTTTTGCCAACGTGGGGCTTTAGCTCAGTCGGTTAGAGCAGCGGACTCATAATCCGTCGGTCCAGGGTTCAAGCCCCTGAGGCCCCACTCATTGCCTTTATGTAATTATTATCGTTTTACAATAACTCCCAGTCGGAGCGTCGGCTTCTGTTTTGCTGTCTGCTATTCGTCGAAAAATTGGTATCTTACATTGAGCCGGTAGTGTTCTTGGGCTTGGAGAATCGGGCTGATTTGGGTCGTATCGTTGATTGCGTTCGGAGCGAAGCCCGGTTCGAGGCATAACCCGCTTGCGGCTTGATAGTGGTGTCCGTCTCTGCCGAGCATGGGAGGAAGAAAACCGGCGGTATAGAGCAGAATGCATGGGGAATTGGCGTAGACGTTCATGCCGATTCCTGATTGTGGTGCCCGGACCTGTGCCAGAAGACGTTGCGCGGGAATATCGTGGGATCCTTCGCGCACATATTCGGTTGCAGCCGGGCGGATGTTTCTTTTCTCGGCCCCTGTATCGGTCTCAGCAGTCTGATTCGATTTCCGTGTTTTCCGCTGCCCCTTATCTGCGGCTTGCTCGAATACGAACGTATGATTGTATCCGTGCCCGATTCGCAATTGCTTGTTACGGGTTTCGCGCTTTTGCGCCTTCCCTATGGTGATGGGTGAACGGAAATCCATCGTCGTTCCGGCGACGGGCCGCGCGCCGCCAGCCAAAGGCACGAACTGTGCGTCGGTCGGCAGATATCCTGTGGCCGGAATATGCAACAGATGATTATCGATGGTTCCTTGTCCTTCCCCTTCCAGATTCCAGTAGATGTGGGTCGTGAGGTTTGCGATGGTCGCCTTGTCGGCGACGCCTTCGATATCCAGTCGCAGTTCATTGTTGTCCGTCAGGGTATAGCATGCCTTGATACGGAAGTTTCCCGGGTGACATTGATCCATATCGTGGCTGAACAAACTGAAGGTGAGAGATCGGCCATCTGCTTTCGTGCAATCCCAGATTCTGCGTTCGTATCCGTTCGGCCCGCTGTGGTTGCTGTTGCGGTTTTCATTGGCATCTAGAACGTATCGATGGCTGCCTATCGAATATTGTGCGTCTTTGATGCGATTGGCGTTTCGGCCGATGATAGCCCCCATACAGCTTTCGTCGTTTTCATACTGTTTGGCATCATCCAGCCCAAGCGCGACGTCGACCGGTGTTCCGTCACGGTTCGGCACATACAGGGCCATCAATCTGGCACCGTAATCCGTCAGCAGGGCCTTCATCCCTGTGCTTGCGTTGGCGATGATGAATTCCTTCGGCTCCGGCTGGACATCGGTATCATCTGCGCCGCTGAAAGTGTGATTGCAGTCGCGTTGTGATTTTGCGATTTGGTGGCTCATTTTTTGATCATGCTCCTGTTGCGGAATTCCATGGGCGACATTCCCGTTTTCCGTTTGAACAGGGCGCAGAATGCGCTGGTGTCCGAGAATCCGCACTCCGCGCACAGCTGTTTCAAAGGGATGTTGGAATTGATCAGCCGGTATTTTGCGGCATGCATTCTTGCGTCGAGGAGATAGGCGTGAGGTGTATAGCCTGTTTCTTTTTTGAATACACGTATGAAATGGTATTCGCTCATGAACGCGTTCTGCGCGAGTTGTGTGACGGTGAGCGGTTTTTCGAGGTTCGAGGCGATGAACGTGAGTACGTCGTCGATATCGTGCGGCTTGCGTTGCTTCGTATTTTTCTGTTCTTCGGTGCCGATGACAAGTTCGGTAAGGATATCGGTGATGTATTTCGACATTTGCGCTTCAGAAATCCTGGATTGAGAATGAAAGACATCGATGATATTCGACATCCTGGTCAGCGCACGGTTTGGGTTTTTGATGATGAAAACAGTGCCGAGTCTTGAGTGAATGAGATCGAAATATGGCCTTGACATGGTTCCGTCGAAATGGAGCCAAAGAACCTCGCATCCGGTTCTGGTCTCATAGGAGTGGAATCGGTAGCAATCCAGCAACACGAAATCGCCTTTTCGCGCAATCTGGGTTCCTTCGTGCGTCGAGATGGTGAATGTGCCGTCTCTGATATACATCAGCAGGAAACTGTCAAATGAGCTGCGTTCCTGCCGATATCCGCTTTCGTAGCGGAACAGGCCGATGCGCAGCGGATAGAAGAAGGTCGACGTCGCCGTTCTGCTCGGCGTGTAGATGTAAAAGTCCGACCTATTGTTGTCGATGTTGCGTTCAGCTGGCTTCATTGCGGCTCCAAGATGCTGGTTTTAATAGCAATTATTTTATATTCTAGGACAATTTTTAATGTTTACAAACCATTTCTCGACTTTATACTGGAGCAAGTTCGTAAATACAAAGAAGTTACGGATATACAGGGAAGCGGGATAGAAATGTCAGTGACCATTGAAGATACGACGCTCATCATTCCTACTTATGAAGTCGGCCAACCGGACAGGAACCCGGAATTCATAGAGAAGCGTGTCTATCAGGGCAGCTCAGGCCGTGTCTACCCATATCCCGTCATCGAGACGATCAGTGACGAATGCCATGACAAGACGTACAAGGCCGTCATCATCGAAAACGAATACCTCAAAGTGACCGTGCTGCCCGAACTTGGCGGGCGGATTCAGTATGCGACGGACAAGACCAACGGCTACGATTTCGTCTATCGCAACGAAGTCATCAAACCTGCTTTGGTAGGGCTGCTTGGCCCTTGGATTTCCGGGGGAATCGAGTTCAATTGGCCGCAGCACCACCGTCCCACCACATATCTGCCTGTCGATTACTCAATCGAGGATCTGGCCGACGGGGGCAAAGCGGTACTCTGCCACGATACCGATCAGATGTACGGCACGCAGGTGACGGCAAAAATCGCATTGCACCCGGGCAAGGCCTATATCGAGATATCGGCTCAGCTTTATAACGGTACGTCGCTTCCCCAAAGTTTTCTGTGGTGGGCGAATCCTGCGGTTCCCGTCAACGAACATACCAAGACGATCATGCCACCAGACGTCACGGCGGTGATGGATCACGGCAAGCGAGCCGTGAGCCGCTATCCGATTGCGACCGGTGTCTATTACAAGCACGATTATTCCGACGGTGTCGATATCGGCCGTTACAAGAACATTCCCGTCCCCACAAGCTATATGGCCGCACACTCGGATTACGACTTCGTCGGCGGTTACGATTTCGGCAAAGGTGCGGGCATCCTGCATGTCGCCGACCATCATATTTCCCCAGGTAAAAAGCAATGGACATGGGGATGCGGTGATTTCGGACAAGCTTGGGACCGCAACCTGACTGATGCCAACGGCCCGTATGTGGAATTGATGACCGGCGTGTTCACCGACAACCAGCCGGATTTCAGCTGGCTGAAACCTTTTGAAGGCAAGACGTTCACGCAGTATTTCATGCCGTATAAAGCCGTCGGCCAGGTCAAAAACGCCAGTGTCGATGCGGCTGTGAATCTCGAGGTCGGGCCCGAGGATGTTCTGGGTGCCGCCGGTGAGAAGGAGGGCGTTGAGGCCCAAGGGCTCTCCGGCTCGCAAGGCAGGGTAACGGTATACGCGACGCAGGTTTTCAAGGATGCCACCGTAACGGTGAGAAGCAAAGGCGGGGAAGACTTGTTCTTCCGCCGTGCGACCCTCGGCCCCAACGATGTGCTCACCGCGGAATTCAAGACGCAGGGCATGGCCAAAAGCGAGATAACGGTTCGCGTGTGCGATGCGGGCGGACGGGAATTAGTGTCTTACACCCCGCTTCCGGAAACGATTGCGAAAATGCCCGCTCCTGCCCAGGCCGCCGACCTGCCGGAGAAAATAGCGACCAATGAGGAGCTGCTGCTCACGGGTCTGCATCTTGAGCAGTACCGTCACGCCACATATAGGCCGGATCCGTATTATCTTGAAGGGCTCAAACGTGATCCGATGGACGCTCGTATCAACAACGCCTATGGCCGTCTGCTCCTTCGCCGTGGTGATTTCAGTGACGCCGAGCGTCATTTCCGCAAGGCGATCAAACGTCTGACCTTGAGAAACGCCCGGCCTTACGATTGCGAGCCATACTATAACCTTGGGGTTTCGCTGTTTTATCAAGGTGATTGCGACAAGGCGTTCGATGCCTTCTACAAAGCGACTTGGGACGATGCCCAGAAGGAACGCGCGTTGTTCTATATGGCTGCCATCGCCGCCAGACGCGGGGATTTTGCTCACGCCTTGGAATATGCGGACTCGGCGCTGACCCGAAACACCATGAATATCAAGGCTCGCGCGCTTAAGACGTACACGTTGAGAAAGCTGGGTCGGCAGGAGGATGCCTTGCGGCAAGCCGAGGCCAATCTTAAACTCAACGAATTCGATTTCGTCTCTGGCTACGAGGCGGTCCTGCTTGGTGCGGATTCCACGAGGCTGGCAAATTCGATGAGGGGCTTCTACCAGAATTATCTGCAGACCGCGCGCGACTATGCATTTTTCGGCGCATTGGACGAGGCTTTGGATGTGCTTGCACACAGTGATAAGAACCAGCCGATGGTCAGATATTATCAAGGTTATTATCTTCAGCAATCGGGTCGTACGAAAGAAGCCGAAAAAGCATTCCGTGCCGCGCAGGCCGCCCCGAGTGACTATTGCTTCCCGAACAAGCTGGAGGACATCGCCCCGCTTTCGGCTGCCATGCAGCCAACCGACGAAAGCAAGGCCCCGTACTATCTCGGCTGCCTTTACTATGACAAGACGCTGTCGGAGAAGGCGATCGGACTTTGGGAACATTCACGGGATTTGGACCCTGCTTTCCCCACCGTTCACCGCAACCTCGCGCTGGCCTACTTCAATAAACGGGGCGACGCCCAATCGGCACAAAAGGAGATCGAGGAAGCCTACAGGCTTGATCAATCCGATGCCAAGGTGTTTTTGGAATGTGACCAGCTTCATCGCAAGATTGGTTGGACATACGGCCAACGATTGGAGGACTTTGAACGGCATCCCGATGTTGTCGCCAGTCGCGACGACCTCACCATCGAATATCTGACGGTTTTGAATCAGACCGGTCACTGTGACTTGGCCTACCGGCTCATGGGTCAACGTCGTTTCCACCCGTGGGAAGGAGGCGAGGGCAAAGTCACAGGCCAGTATCGTATCTCGTTGACCCTGCTCGCCAAAGACGCCATGGCGGCGGGCCAATGGCAAAAGGCGAAGGAACTGCTGGAACAGGCCTTGACCTACCCCCATAATCTGGGTGAAGGCAAGCTTGAGGGGCAGAAGGACAACGACATCCATTACTATCTGGGAATCGTCTCTTCGCATTTGGGCGATCAAAAGGCTTCGACTTGCCAATTGCGGCAGGCAACGGTCGGTCCCGATGAGGTGAAAGGGGCCATGTATTATAACGACCAGCCGGCCGAAATGATCCTTTTCCAAGGACTTGCGCACAAAAAGCTTGGGGAGCGGGGAGCTGCCAACGCCCGGTTCTACCGTCTGCTCGACTACGGTGAGCAGCATCTTGACGATGAGTTCACCATGGATTACTTCGCGGTTTCCCTGCCTGATTTCCTTATCTTCGACAACGATTACCAGAAGATGAACCGTGTCCATTGCCTCTACCTTATGGGGCTGGCATATATAGGCCTTGGCAATCAGCAAAAGGCCGAAGATTTCCTTTCGCAGGCTTTGGCTCTCGACCCGAGCCATATACAGGCGAATTTGTTTGCTGACGATCTTGAGCGTCGGCATACATTGATCTGACGTGGACCGGTTTGGCATTTGATTCAATGCTCAATTGATCGGATAGAGCAACTTTTCACTATGTTAGAGCAAAATTTAAGGAGGAGAGAAAACAAATTCGAGTTACAGTAAATGGGAGATACGGGAGTTGTCCAGCTCCCGCAACTACAAGGAGGTAGAAATGAAGAAGATGGTAAAGGTGATGGCGATTGCCGCTTCGGTTGCCATGTTGGTGCCGATGGCAGGTTGCGGAAATTCCAGCAAGGGATCGTCTTCCGGAGCGAACGACAAGGATGTTTCCGGCAAGATCACCGTTTGGGGCTGGGGCGAAGGCATGGATCAGCTCGTCAAAGGCTTCGAAAAGGCGTATCCGAAGGTCAAGGTGAAATACACCAGCACGGGAACCGCATCGGAAACGGCGACAGGCCTGCAGAACGCCGTTGCCGCTGGTAAGGGCATCCCCGATGTCAGTATGCTGCAGGGCACTGATGTGGCCCAGTTCGCCATCGGCAAGAGCATTGATGATCTGAGTGCATACAAGGCAGAGAAATTCGCCGATGACTATTCCCAAGGAGCCTGGCGAAAACTGCAGGTGGAGGGCAAGCCGTTCGGCATGCCCATCGATTCCGGTCCTATGGCGTTCTTCTATAACAAGGCAATTTTTGACAAAGCCGGGATTTCCGATCCGCCGCAGACATGGGATGAATATTATGAGGATGCTCAAAAGATTCATGCGCTCGGCGATCAATACTTCATCACCAACAATTCTGGCAATAAGGACAGCTACAGCGAATTCAACGCGATGATATGGCAGGCCGGTGCCAACCCCGTGAAGGTGGATGGTGAGAACCTGACCCTCAATCTCACGGTCAAGGACAAGGCGATCAAGAAAGTGGTCGACTTCCAGCAGAAGCTCATCGATGAAGATCTGGTGAACACCAAGGTCGGCAATTGGACCGACGATTGGAACCGTTCGCTCAACGACGGAAGCGATGCTTCTCTGGCGATTGGCGGCTGGATGCCCGTCAACCTTGAGAATGGTGCTCCCGACCAGAAGGGCAACTGGCGTGTGGCGCCAATGCCGCAATGGGAGAAGGGAAGCAAGATGGGTGCCGAGGACGGCGGTTCGGCACTTGTAATACCAACCAAGGGCGATAACAAGAACAAGGCAGCCGCATGGAAGTTCGTGGAGTTCGAAACCCATGGCAAGGGTGCGCAGATCATGGCCGACACCGGCACGTTCCCGGCATTGAAGTCGATTCTTGATTCTGATGCGTTCAAGAACAAGAAGGATGAGTTCTTCGGAGGCCAGCAGGTCAATCAGGTGCTTTCCGAAGCCGCTGGCTATAAAGTGAGCGATTTCACCTTCCTGCCTTATAGCGCCTATGCCCAGTCGATTTATGGCGACTTCATCGCCAACGCATATTCCAAGAAGGACAAGCTTTCCAATGCTCTGCAGCAGTATCAGGACAAACTTGTCGAATATGGCAATGGACAAGGGTATTCGGTCAACAAGTAGCCGAAACTACTGTTGAAACGAATTTGCACTGGCTTCGGAAGCGTGAATCCTATGGTATTCGGTAGGTTCGCTGACGAAGCCAGTTTTCAAATACGATTGGTTGTAGCTGGTTAGGGTTTGTGGGCAAAGGTGGGAGAGATATGAGCTTTGAAAACGATTCGGTTCCAAAGCAGGATGGAGATTCGGTTTCGGTGCCGGTGAATGGTCATCGTGTGGATTGGCGTGGCTGGAAGTTTTTGTGGCCGTTTGTGGTGGTGTTTTTGTTTGTGTTCATCGTGCCGATCGTGTATGCGGTGTATCTGTCGTTCTTCCAGACGAGGATGATCGGGGGGACGGTGTTCGTGGGGTTCGCGAACTATCTGCGTCTGTTCCGTGACGGGCAGTTCTGGGGTTCGGTGTGGCGGGTGACGCTGTTCACCCTGGTGCAGGTGCCGATCATGCTGGCCTTGTCGGCTTTGCTGGCGCTGGCGTTGGATTCGATGCGGCTGCACGGCACGCGTTTCTTCCGTATCTCGACGTTCCTGCCGTATGCGGTGCCGGCGGTGGTCTCCACGCTGATCTGGGGGTTCATGTACGGGGCGAAGTACGGTCTGGTGGGTTCGCTGAACGGCTGGCTGGGCACGCACTTGGACGTGTTGCAGCCGGGTGTGCTGCTGGCGTCGATCGGCAACATCGTGACGTGGGAGTTCACGGGCTACAACATGCTGATCTTCTATTCGTCGTTGTCGACGATCCCGCATTCGCTCTACGAGGCGGCGTCGATCGACGGGGCCTCGGAGTGGCAGATCGTGCGGCGGATCAAGATGCCGGAGCTGAAGGGGAGCCTGGCGATCACGGTGATCTTCAGCATCATCGGCAGCTTCCAGCTGTTCAACGAGCCGTCGATCATGCAGAACATGGTGCCGGGCAACGCGATCACGACGTATTACACGCCGAACATGTACGCGTACAACCTGAGCTTCACGGGCGGGCAGTCGAACTATGCGGCGGCTTTGGCGATCGTGATGGCGATCATCACCATGGCGGTGGCGTACGCGGTGCAGCTCAACAGCATGAAGGAGCAGATGAGATGAGCGGGGTTACTGGCTTGCAGACCGAATCGGGTGTCGGCCGTCTGACGGCCGCGGAGCTGAGGGCGCAGGAGCGTGCCGCCAAAAAGGCGGAGCGGGTGCGCCGGCGCCGGGTGGCGCGTGACGAGGCGGCCGAGCGGAAGAGGAGCGCGCGCAGCGGGTTCAGCAACCCGGACAACCCGCGCCGCAGCTGGCCGCTGACGGTCGTGGTGGCGGTGTTCGCGGTGTACTGCCTGTTCCCGTTCGTCTACCTGCTGGTCAACGCCACGAAGACGCAGGCCGACTTCACCTCGACGTTCGGCCTCGGTTTCGGCCATACGTTCGCCTTGTGGGACAACCTGCGGGAGGTGTTCGCCTATCAGGACGGGATCTTCGGCCGGTGGCTTTTGAACACGCTGCTCTACGTGGTGGTCGGCGCCGGCGGGGCGACCCTGCTGGCGATCATGGGCGGCTACGCGCTGGCGAAGTTCCGCTTCCCGGGGCGCAAGGCCGTGTTCGCGGTGGTGATCGGCGCGATATCGGTGCCGGGCATCGCGCTGGCGGTCCCGCAGTTCCTGCTGTTCGCCAAGCTGGGGCTGACGAACACGCCGTGGGCGATGATCCTGCCCAGCCTGATCAGCCCGTTCGGCCTGTACCTGATGTGGATCTTCAGCGAGCAGGCCGTGCCGACCGAGCTGCTGGAGGCGGCGCGCGTGGACGGGGCGGGCGAGATGCGCACGTTCTTCACGATCGCCCTGCCGCTCCTGGCGCCGGGCATCGTCACGACGGCCCTGTTCACGATCGTGGCGACGTGGAACAACTACTTCCTGCCGCTGATCATGCTCAAGGACGCGGACTGGTACCCGCTCACGATCGGCCTGAACCAGTGGAAGGACCAGGCCTCCACCGCGGGCGGGCAGGCCATCCAGAACCTGGTCATCACCGGGAGCCTGGTCACCATCGTCCCGCTCGTGATCGCGTTCCTGCTCCTGCAGAAGTACTGGCAGTCCGGCCTCGCTGCAGGCGCCGTCAAAGAATAAACCTCTGAAGGAATGACGATCAATATGAGTATCCATTTTCATGACCTGAGTGGGTTTGAACCGAATCCCATCGTTGCATTGCAATTGGCGCGAAGCGGATATGATACCGCTCCGGATGGTTGCTCCATAGGTTTTACCAACGGCTATATGACTGTTAACGGTAAACCCTTCTTCGCGATTTGCGGAGAGTGCCATTACTCTCGTCTTCCTGAAGAACGATGGGACAGGGAGTTGGCAAAAATGGCAGCAGGAGGCATCAATATTGTCTCCACCTATATCTTTTGGAATCACCATGAAGAGCACCATCATGAATGGGATTTTTCGGGAAGGCGCGATTTACGGCATTTTGTCGAACTTTGCGGTTCACACGGGCTCAAAGTGATTGTTCGGCTGGGACCGTTTTGTCATGGAGAAGTGCGCAACGGCGGCCTTCCGGATTGGCTTTATGGCAAGCCATATGCAGTCCGTTCAACTGATCAAGGCTTTCTTGAAGAGGTGCGGGATCTATATCGGCATATTGCTCTGCAATTGGAAGGATTGTATTTCAAGGATGGCGGTCCCATCATTGCCGCTCAGCTTGATAATGAATATATGCACTCTGGTGCTCCCTGGGAGCTGACGACGGGAATATCGGACGAATGGGTTCCCGTTGGCGCTGATGGAGCTGATTACATCAAGGCGTTACAAGCCATAGCTGAAGAAGAGGGAATCGATGTTCCTTTCTATACCTCGACGGGCTGGGGAGGTTCGCCGGCTCCCAAAAGCGCCTTACCCTTGTGGGGAGGATATCCGTATCGGCCTTGGTTGTTTTACAAGACGGTCGGCGAACATCCATTGACCGATGAATATCTATACCGTGACTATCATTCGCCTGATTGTCCGCGTGGTGAGGAATTTGACCCGTCCTATGATCCCGGAACCATGCCCTATGCCTGTTGTGAAATGGGTGGTGGCATGTTCAGCTCGTATAAGTACAGATTCATTTTGCCAATGAAATCCGTTGATGCCCTGGCGAATGTAAAGATGGGGTCGGGATGCAATTTCCTCGGGTACTACATGTACCACGGCGGTTCGAATCCGGTTGATAATAATGTGTATCTCAATGAAAGTCAGGTTCCGAAAGTTTCCTACGATTTCCAGGCTCCGTTGGGAGCTTTCGGACAGGTACGCGAATCTTATCGACGTCTGAAGCCGTTACATTATTTTGCTCAGGCATTTGCTGATGAACTTTGCCCTCTGCAGACGGTGATTCCTTCGGATCAGTACTCGATTCGGCAAGATGATATGGAATCATTGCGGTGGTCTTTGCGCACTGATGGTTACAGAGGCTTTGTCTACATCGATAACTTCCAAGATCATGCCCGGATGGATCCTGTCAAAGACGAAAACATCAGGCTTGCTCTTGCTGATGGATCAACCGTCACTTTTGAGCATATCGGTCTTGCCTCGGGAGAAAACTGCATTCTGCCATTCAACATGGATTTGGATGGTGTCAAATTGGTGGCTGCCACCGCCCAACCTGTTACCGTCGTTCACTCCGGGTTCGAAGAAAAGCCCACGTTTGTTTTCCTTCGTCCTGAAGGCATGAAAGATTGCTGGTTCCGTTTCAGTGACGGAAAAACCGTTCATTGCGACAGCGAACCCGCGATTCAGCGTTTTGAGATTTCAAATGGTGCTTCACAGGTATCGATACTGTGTGTGACACGTGCCGTTGCCGAAGGAATGAACGTCGGTGATGGCGATTTGCTGGTATTTGAAGATGCCTGTGATTCTGTGGCCGAAGATGGCTCCACAATCGTCAACGATGCAACGGTAATCTACCCGTATCGGGGAAGGATTGTTGCGGAATCGACGTATAGGAATCCCTCGATACAGGTGTTGTCTGAAGGTTCTTTGAACGAAATCATTGCAGAGAGGTCTTCCGAGCGTCTTGACGGGTTGGCTGACAGGGTTGTCGTGAATCGGAAAAGCAACACGCGTTATGTCATCACTGTGTCCAGTTGTCGGCAAAGCGAAGAAATCGCGGATCTGCGGTTGATAATTCGATATCGTGGAGATGTTGGCTGGCTTTGGTGTGGTGATACATTGGTTGACGACAACTTTGCCAATGGAGATTTGTGGGAGGTCAGTCTTAAGGATTACGTTTCATTGCTTGAATCCAACCATAACCAACTCGTACTGACGATAACGCCTTTGAAAAAAGGATTATCGGTCAATGCCCAATCCGCGATGGCCGCACGCTCCGAACATGTCGAGGAAGAGGTCGCGGATTTGATCGGTGTAGCGCTCAAGCCCATCTACCGATCCGTATATCGCCTGCCGGGTAAGTAGTGTGACCGGCGCATGGAGGATGTTTGCATGAAACCGCCGTGCCTGCGGTGTATCGCCATCCGTTTCTCAGTAGCTTGGCGCGACCTTGAACCCGCCTTTTGTCTCGAGGAACTGCCAATAGCTCCATTCCTTGGGATTGATGTAGAGCGTATAGGTCTTTTTGCCGACGACAATTTCGATGGGGAATATGCCGGACGGGTTGGCCATGATGTCGGCTTCGATCTCCAGGGCACGTTCGTGGCTGGGGAGATACATCGTGTGGGTTTTGCCGTGCGTTTCAAAATACAGCATATCGGTCATTTCTGGCTCCTTTGCGTGGATTTGTTGATAGCATCAAAGTATCAAGGGAATCCGACGGGCATACGGTCGAATTTACGGCGTGTTATAAAGGTCGGCAATCAGCCCAAAGACGAAATCGGGATGAAAGGCTGTCGATAATTGTTGTACATTTCAGGCGTCGTATGACTCAGATTGTTCTTTTTCTCACCTGTGTTTTGGCAGATTGAGAACGAACCAAGTCAATGCTCGCTGATAGAATATCAAAGTTCCGGTTCACGTCTGGCCATTGGGGTTAGGCGACCCGGGTCACCTGAATTCCTTAGGAGACATTATGAAGCAGGGTATTCATCCCGATTATCACGCAGTGCAGGTCACCTGCTCTTGCGGCAATACTTTCGTCACGCGTAGCACCGCCAAGGGCGATCACATGACGGTTGATGTGTGCGCAAACTGCCACCCGTTCTACACGGGCAAGCAGAAGATTCTCGATACCGGCGGCCGCGTCGCCCGCTTCGAGAAGCGCTACGGCAAGAAGACCAAGTAGCATTCTTCATTCGCCAGCCACGCTGGTTCGGGTTTGCGGACCCGGATCCGGGCTGGCGTTTTTCATACCCAATTGCTGTATAGATAATCGTTACTATTCCGAATAGTGTATCAAAGGACTTTTGCATGGCAGACGAGCAATTCCCGGCGGCGCAAAGCGCGTTGGAGGAATACCTGGACATCGAGCGGCAGATGAGCCAGCCCGAGGTCGCCTCCGACCCCAAGGCGATTCGCAAGTTGGGGCGTCGCCATGCCCAGTTGGGCAGCATCGTCGAAGCTTATCGTGCCTGGCAGCACGCCAAAGAGGATGCCGAAGCCGCCAAGGAAATGGCTAAAGAGGACGCCGACTTCGCCGATGAGGCCAAACGGCTCGAAGCCTTGGTTCCCCAAGCCGAAGAGAAGCTGCGTGGTGCACTGATTCCGCGCGATCCCGACGATGTTCGCGATACCATCATGGAGATCAAGGCCGGCACCGGCGGGGAAGAGGCCGCGCTGTTCGCCGGCGACCTGTTGCGCATGTACACGCGTTATGCCGAAAAACGCGGCTGGTCGACCACCATCCAAAGCGAGAACAGCACCGAGCTTGGCGGCGTGAAGGATGTGCAGGTCGCCATCCGTGCCAAAGGCAACCCGGCGCCCGAAGATGGCGTGTGGGCGAGTCTCAAATACGAGGGCGGCGTGCACCGCGTGCAGCGCATCCCCGTCACCGAATCGCAGGGGCGCATCCAGACCTCGGCGGCCGGTGTCATCGTCTTCCCGGAGGCCGATGAGGACGACGATGAGATCGAGATCGATCCCAAAGACCTCAAAATCGACATTTTCATGAGCTCCGGCCCCGGTGGCCAGTCCGTGAACACCACGTATTCCGCGGTGCGTATGACCCATATCCCCACCGGCATCGTGGTGAGCATGCAGGACGAGAAGTCGCAGATTCAGAACCGTGCGGCCGCCCTGCGTGTCCTGAAATCGCGCCTGTTGGCGATGAAACACGAGAAGGAAGCCGAGGAGGCGGCGGATATGCGCCATTCGCAGGTCCGCTCGCTCGACCGTTCCGAACGTATCCGCACCTACAATTTCCCTGAAAACCGTATCGTCGACCACCGCACCAACTACAAGGCCTACAACCTCGACCAGGTGCTCGACGGCGACCTGCAGGCCGTCATCGACAGCGACATCCAGGCCGACGAGGCCGCGCGGTTGGCCAAGACGGACTGAGTCAATACGCCGTTGACTTGCCATCGTGGCAGACTTGCGCACAAGGCTTGATTGTCTAATGAACCACAGGTACACGGTGAATCGTGCGAGCGGCAATGAAGGGGCGAAAATGGCGGATACGCAGGCAAAACGTGATACTGATGCCATGATTCGGCTGGCCAGCGAGGAGCTGGGCAAGGCCGGCGTGGAAACGCCTCGCAACGATGCCAAATTATTGCTGGCCGAGGCGTTTGGGGTCAAGCCAGGCGACGTCGAGAAATCGATCTTGTTGGATATGCCGTTGCACAGCGTGGCCAAGTCGGATACCGAAACGGGAACGTCCGGCAATCCAGATGTAATACGAATTGACGGTGATTCGAAGAACGGCGAAAACGACAAAGCGCTTCAGCAGAACGAATCCGCCGATAATCGTGACGCCCAAGACGCGGGAGATCGACAGGCCGAGGCCGACGATGCGGCCGTCCGTCGTTTCGTCGTGATGCTCGCGCGGCGTAAACAGCGCGAGCCGCTGCAATATATCGTCGGCCACGCCCCGTTCCGATACCTCGATCTGGACGTCGGCCCCGGTGTCTTCATCCCGCGCCCTGAAACCGAGACCGTGGTGCAGGCCGCCATCGACTGGCTGGTGCGCAACCATATCAAGCCCAGCCGTCTGGTCGATTTGTGCGCGGGAAGCGGGGCGATCGGACTTTCGCTGGTCACGGAGCTGAGCGGCAGCGAGGTCTGGGCGGTAGAGATGAGCGAAGAAGCCCTGAAATGGACAAAACGCAACCAGCAGAAGGTGTTCAAAGACCATTCGCTGGCCGGTTACCACTATCATCTCTTCCATGCCGACGCAACGAACGCCATGATGCTGGCGCGATTGGACGGAACGATCGACGCCGTGGTCACCAACCCGCCTTACGTCCCGTCCTCCCAGATCCCGCAGCAGCCGGAAGTGCGCGACCATGACCCGCAGATGGCACTTTACGGCGGTTCGGCCGACGGCACCTATATCCCGGAACGGATCATTCTTCGTGCGTCGAAGCTCTTGCGCAGCGGCGGGGCGCTGGTGATGGAGCACGACATCTCGCAGGCGCGTCTGCTGGCCGATTTCGCCATGGCCCACGGTTTCCGCACGGCGCATACGGGTGATGATCTTACCGGTAGGCCGCGTTATCTTTTTGCCGTCAAGGGATAGTTTTCTTCATCTGCTCGCCGAGCTGTATTGCAATATTGGCGCATTGACGAAGGGCGATTCGGCGGTATCTGCCAACCGGTAAGACAAGACTGACTGACGGATATGTGAGGATTGGTAACGGTTCTATGGTTCTGCTCGGTGAAGTCGGGGCGCAATGATGCAATGAAGGCATACTTTGTGTTGGAGGCAATATGAGCGACGTGCGTGCGATTGATGAAGAATCCCTGGCTTTGGCGGCCAAGATCGTCAACGATGGGGGGCTCGTCGTATTGCCGACCGACACCGTCTACGGCGTTGCCGCCAGCCCGTTCAGTGCCGAGGCCGTAAGCCGCATCTATGAGGCGAAGCGTCGTCCGCGCAGCAAGGCGTTGCAGGTGTTGCTCTCCTCGGTCGATGATTTGAAAGGGCTTGATCTCCATCTTCCGGTGCCGCTTGACCGACTTGCCAAGGCTTTTCTGCCCGGTCCGTTTTCGCCGATCGCCGTGGCTTTAGCCGGCTCGAAACTGGTCACGTTGCGTGACGAGCTGAACGGCAGCAAGACCCAGGCCGTGCGTGTGCCCGATTCCGCGGCCTGCCTCAAGACGTTACGTGCCGTCGGGCCTTTGGCCTGTTCCAGCGCGAACCGCAGCGGCGGCCAAAGCCCGCAGACGGTTGAGGAAGCCGTTGCGGCGCTCGGTGACGACGTCGACCTCTATCTTGACGGAGGTCCCACCACGAGCCATGTCGCGAGCACGGTGGTTGCCGCCGATCCAAACGAGCGTGACGGGATTTCGATTGTTCGTGAGGGAGTCATCAGCGTGGCGCAGGTGCGTGCCGCGCTCCAAGACGCCGAAAGCGGGAGCCCCAACGCATGAGAGTCTACCTGTTCATCGCCGCGATTGCGGGAGGGGCCACATGGCTGGTCACCCCTCTGGTCCGTCATCTTGCCATAGAAGTCGGAGCGGTGGGAGAGGTCCGCGCCCGTGACGTGCATAAGGTGCCGACCCCGCGTATGGGTGGAGTGGCGATGCTGATTGGGCTGGTGGTCTCGATTGTGTTCGCCAGTAAGATGCCCTTCATTTCAGGCCTTTTCGTCGGCTCGTATCAGGCTTGGGTCGTCCTCGCCGGCGCGGTGATGATCTGCCTGCTGGGGGTGGCGGACGATCTGTGGGATCTGGATTGGATGCTCAAACTGGCCGGTCAGCTCCTGATTTCCGTGTTCGTCGCGTGGGGCGGTGTGCAGATCATCTTCCTGCCGTTCGGCTCTCTGGTCACGGCCTCGCCGAGCATTTCCATGGCCATTACGGCTTTTCTCATCGTCGCCTCGATCAACGCAGTCAACTTTGTCGACGGCCTTGACGGTCTCTCTTCCGGCATCGTCGCCATCGGCGGCATCGCGTTCGCGATTTATTCCTACGTCATCGCGCGGGCCACACCCAGCTACGCCTCGATGGCCACCCTGCTTGACGTGGCTTTGGTCGGCATCTGTGTCGGCTTTTTGCTCCATAACTGGCATCCGGCGAAACTCTTTATGGGGGACTCCGGTTCAATGCTGCTGGGCTATATGATCACCTGCGCCTCGATTATCATGACCGGCCATCTCGACCCGGCTTCGGTGCACACCAGCCTCTACTTGCCTGCGTTCATGCCGATTCTGCTGCCGATTCTGGTGCTGTTCCTGCCCGTGCTCGACATGTGCCTGGCCATCGTCCGCCGCCTGAGCAAAGGTCAGTCGCCGATGCACCCCGATCGTATGCATCTGCATCACCGCATGCTGCGTATCGGTCACAGCGTTCAAGGTGCCGTGCTGATTTTGTGGGGATGGGCGGCGCTGATTTCCTTTGGTTCGATCATGATCTTGTTCTTTAAATGGCAGTATGTGGCTATCGGCATGGTTGTCGCGGCCGTGATCCTGACGATTTGCACGCTGTCGCCGTATCTGATGCGACGGTGGCTTGAATTACAAAAAGAAGAGGGTCTGGACGTACGAAACGCGCGACACCACCGAAAACAGTAGTAATCGCAACCAATGTCGGCGCTCGTCAGCCCGCGCCCATATAGTTGTGATATGGCTATTAACTCACAATCTGATATCCAGTCATCCTACAATCCTCTACCTCCTATCTTTGCGAAGATGGGTCTGGCATATGACGATGTCTTGTTGCTTCCCAACGAGACTGATGTCATTCCCTCACAGGTCGATACGACAACGCATCTGACCCGCGAAATCACCATGAAGGTTCCCGCCATCTCGGCAGCCATGGACACGGTCACCGAATCCGACATGGCCATCGCCATGGCACGAAACGGCGGCATCGGCGTGCTGCACCGCAACCTTTCCATCGACGATCAGGCCTCGCAGGTCGATATCGTCAAGCGCAGTGAGTCGGGTATGATCACCGATCCGCTCACCGTCAACCCTGAGGCCACCCTTGCCGATCTCGACAAGCTGTGTGGCCGTTTCCATATTTCGGGCCTGCCCGTCGTCGACAGCGACAACAGGTTGCTCGGTATCATCACCAACCGCGACATGCGTTTCATCGCTCCCTCGGATTACGACAAGCTCAAGGTTCGTGATGTGATGACCAAGGACGGGCTGATTACCGGACCGGCGAACATCTCACGTGAAGACGCCCACGACCTGCTTGCGCGTCACAAGGTCGAGAAGCTGCCGTTGGTCGACAAGGACGGCAAGCTCGCCGGTCTGATCACCGTCAAGGACTTCGTGAAAACCGAGCAGTACCCGGACGCCACCAAGGACGACCAAGGACGTCTGCGTGTGGCCGCAGGCATCGGCTTCTTGGGTGACGCGTGGCAACGCGCCAGCGCTCTGATGGAGGCTGGTGTCGACGTGCTCGTCGTCGATACCGCCAACGGCGAGGCCCATCTGGCACTCGACATGATCAAGAGGCTCAAGTCCGACCGCGCCTTCAACGGTGTGCAGATCATCGGCGGCAATGTGGCGACCGCCTCCGGCGCGCAGGCCATGATCGACGCGGGTGTGGACGCGGTCAAGGTCGGCGTCGGCCCCGGCTCCATCTGCACCACGCGTGTAGTCGCGGGCGTCGGCGTTCCGCAGCTCACCGCCGTCTATGACGCGGCCCAGGTCTGCCGTGCGGCCGGCGTGCCCTGCATCGCCGACGGTGGCATCCACTATTCCGGCGACATCGCCAAGGCCCTTGTGGCAGGCGCCTCGACGGTCATGCTCGGCGGCGCGCTCGCCGGCTGCGACGAGACCCCAGGCGAGAAGGTCTTCCTGCACGGCAAGCAGTACAAGCTCTACCGCGGCATGGGCTCGCTGGGCGCGATGGCCCCGCGTGGCAAGAAGTCCTACTCCAAGGACCGCTACTTCCAGGCCGACGTCACCAGCAACGACAAGGTCATCCCGGAGGGCGTCGAAGGCGAGGTGCCGTATCGCGGTTCCCTGAACGCGGTGCTCTACCAGCTCATCGGCGGTCTGCACCAGTCGATGTTCTACATTGGCGCGCACAATATCAAGGAGATGGCCGAGAAGGGCCGCTTCGTGCGCATCACCGACGCCGGACTGCGCGAATCGCACCCGCACGACATCGTGATGACCGCCGAAGCCCCGAACTACAGCGGTTTCCACAATGACTGAGTTTCAAATCTGATTCCAGTTAGACCAACTGACGTGCTTGGGGCTGGGATATACGATGTCCGACACGCTCCGGGCTGAGCCGTTAAGCGGCCAATCCAGTGGATTGGCCGTAGGCGAAGTGAGTGCTCGCCAAGAGCACGAAGGCAAAATCTTCGATTTTGCACAGGCCGAGTCTTTACGGTCTGACATCGCATATCCCAGCCCCAAGCACTCAACGGGAAAGTGGTAAAGCAACCGAATGGTATGGTGTTATTAAAAGATTATGGCGTTCGGGGCTCGGCTAAGAAGCGAATAAAAACAATTTAAGGTTGAGTGGTTGGGCGGGGATATACAATGCTGTGGCGTAAAGCTTGGCCTACCGGCCTGGAGGGTGCCTCAGCATTGTATATCCCCGCCCAACCACGTCAGTTAGTTTTTTAATAATCATTAACGCCGTCACACATGTGAGATAATCTGTAGTGTTCTGTGGTCAAAGATAAAAGGGGAACGAATTATGGTGAATGCTCAGGATGACGAGACGTATACGGCCGAGGGGTCGCGGCTGATCTGGATCGACTGCGAGATGACCGGCCTCGATATCTTCGGCGGCGACGAGCTGGTCGAGGTCTCCGTGGTGCCGACCGATTTCAATCTGAACGTGCTCGACGAAGGCGTGGACTACGTCATCAAGCCCTCGCAGAAGGCCGTCGACCACATGGGCGACTTCGTGCGCGCGATGCACACCCGCTCTGGGCTGATCAAGGAATGGGAGCATGGCCTGAGCCTTGCCGATGCCGAAAAGAAGATCACCGAGTACGTCGCCCGCTTCACGCCGGACGGGGTCAAGCCGCTGCTTGCCGGCAACACCATCGGCAGCGACAAGAAGTACCTCGACCACTTCATGCCGAACTTCATGAGCCATTTGCACTATCGCAGCATCGACGTCAGCACCATCAAGGAGCTGGCCCGTCGCTGGTACCCGGCGGTTTATGTGAACCGTCCGCCCAAGAACGGCGGCCACCGCGCCCTCGCCGATATTATCGAGTCGCTCGACGAGCTGCGCTACTACCGCGAGGCCTTTATGGCCCCGGTTCCCGGCCCGGACGAGGCACAGGCCAAGGCCATTTGCAAGCACATTGTGGAAACGAGCCTCAACGCCGAGTGATGCGGCATCTGCGATGAAAATCAGTGTTTAGATCGGTTTTCGGTGATTTTCATCGCAACTCAAAACGATGAAGCGATGAAAATCAGGATTATCGCATGGATTCGCTGATTTTCATCGCAACCTGAATAAGGAAGTGGGAACGGCATGAAGCAGGCGGAGGCGCTGACGATTCTCGGCGCGGGGGCGAACGCGTTCATCACCGGTGCGCCAGGTGCCGGCAAGACCTACGTCTTGAACGAGTTCATCCGCGCCGCCCGTGCCCATGGTGCTTCTGTCGCCGTCACCGCCTCCACCGGCATCGCCGCCACGCACATCAACGGTCAGACCATCCATTCATGGTCCGGCGTTGGCGTCTCGCAGGTGATGACCGAGACGCTGATGAAGCGGATTCGCTCGCGCCGCAAGCGCAAGATCGAGGCAGCCGATATCCTCGTCATCGATGAGGTTTCCATGCTGCCCGCGTGGCTTTTCGACATGGTCGACGACGTCTGCCGGGCGTTGCGCCACAGCCCCGAGCCGTTCGGCGGCCTGCAGGTCGTGCTTTCCGGTGATTTCTTCCAGCTGCCGCCGGTCAAGAAATCGTTCAGACGCGATGACGTGCCGCCGAGCCCCGAATTCCTCATGTCCCGTCAGCGGTATGCCGATGCAGGCAAGGACGCCGATGGCTTCGTCACCGAATCGCTGGTCTGGGACGAACTTAACCCAGTGGTCTGCTATCTCACCGAACAGCACCGTCAGGACGATGGCCAATTGCTCACCGTCCTTACCGATATCCGCGAAGGCAGCGTGACCCAGGAAGACCACGATGTGCTTGCCGGGCGCATGGGCAAATCGCCGGCCGCGGGGGAAGTGGCCGTTCATCTGTTCCCTGTCAACAAGCAGGCCGACACGTTGAACGACCTGAGGCTTTCGCAGATTCACGATGAAACCCACGAATATGTTGCCGAGTCGGCAGGGCCGGCGGACTTGGTCAAACGGCTCAAAAAGAATATGCTCGCTCCTGAAAAGCTTGAGCTCAAGACGGGCGCGGCCGTGATGGCCTTACGCAATGACACCGATCATCAGTATGTCAACGGTTCGATCGGCAAAGTCGAAGGATTCGTCTCGCAGGCCAAGGGCGGTTGGCCTATCGTCGCTTTCGAAAACGGCAACACCGTGACCATGAAGCAGGCTTCGTGGGACATGATGGACGGCGAAACCATACTGGCCAGCGTCAAGCAGGTTCCATTGCGCTGCGCGTGGGCCATCACCATCCACAAGTCACAGGGCATGACCCTCGACCGTGCCGTGATGAACCTGCGCCGCACCTTCGCGCCGGGCATGGGCTATGTCGCGCTCTCACGTGTGGAGAATCTCGATGGGCTCTATCTCGACGACATCAGCGAACGCGCGTTCCTGGTCTCTCCCGATGCCGTCCTTCTTGACGGCAAGCTGCGCGACAATTCCAAGGCCGCCTGTGCCCGCCTCGCCGACGAGGGCAGCGTTGCCTTCACCAAGCAAGCTGCTGGCCAGCTGCCGGCCGACGAGGACGAATTCGCCCAGGACGAGCTGTTCTAGCCGAAATCAGAGGTTATGACTATTTTCTGTCTGATCCGGACTTGCTGCTTTGCCTAAGCGTGCGCTATTTGTTTCAGTAGAGGATTCACGAATACTGCAACGCGCTGACCCGTTGGATAGTCAACCCGATGATTCGGGCGATATCCGCAAGTTTGAAGCCGCGTTTGCGTAATGAGGCGATGGTATGGCGAGTGAGGGTTGAAGCCCTTTCCTGCGCCTTTGCCGCCTCGTCTCGAGCCTCACGTAACTCACTGATCATCTCATCATCCTGCGCGTCGCCGAGCCGGATTTCAAGATGAACCGCACCGACCGGTTTTCCGAGCGATTTCGCGGCGTCGTGAACCATGGCATCAACCTGGTCGAGCCGTTTGACTTGGGTGAACAATCCTGGCCGTTGCGGAACTTCGATGGCCCACCATTTGCCGGAACGTGTCGCGATGGCGGTGACTTCACTGTTGACCATTCAAATTCCTTTCGAAATATCTGTTGACTTCGTTTGCCGTGATTTCATTGATTTCGCGATGGCGGGGGATTGTGCTTTGAACGCTTCCGATAGACACGATCGTATGATTGCCGCCTTCGTGGAATGCGATATCGAGACAGTGTTCGCGAGCGAGCCCCCGTAATTCTCTTTCCAACTTCTTGCGTTTCACATTATATTCCTTATCTATTGATATTTCAATTCAATATCTATTGTTTTTCATTTTTGCTTACTTCGGTTTATTGGGGAATGAACGTCGAATTCGTCGATTGCGTATCATTTACGCTAAAGTCTGAATGCTAAACAATGCAAGCTTGAACGGACACTGTGGTCGAATGCTCGGGGTTTCGGTGTGTTGTGGATGGAATGTGCATGGTTGGGCGCTTATCCACATTTGTTTTTTACCGCCGCCAATGTCGGCTCGCGCGAATAATTTAGGAACCATGACAAAAGCACTTCGTATGTCCACCATGTTCCTGCGCACGCTGCGCGAGGACCCCGCCGACGCCGACGTTGATTCGGCTCGTTTGCTCCAACGTGCGGGCTATATCCGCAAGGCTGCGCCCGGCATCTGGACCTGGCTGCCGCTGGGTCTGAAAGTTCTCAATAAAATCGAGGCTGTGGTCCGCGAGGAGGTCGACGGCATCGGCGGTCAGGAAGTCCATTTCCCGGCCCTGCTGCCCAAAGAGCCGTACGAGGCCACGCACCGCTGGGAGGAATATGGCGAGAACATCTTCCGCTTGAAGGATCGCCACGAAGCCGATTATCTGCTGGCCCCGACCCATGAGGAAATGTTCACCCTGCTGGTGAAGGACATGTATTCCTCATACAAGGACCTGCCGGTCACCCTCTATCAGATCCAGACCAAGTACCGCGACGAGTTCCGTCCGCGCGCAGGCCTCGTGCGCGGCCGTGAGTTCATCATGGAGGACGGCTATTCCTTCACCATCGACGAGGACGGGTTGAAGAAGGCCTACGTCGAGGAGCGCGACGCCTACGAGCGTATCTTCCAGCGCCTCGATCTCGGCTACATCATGGTCCACGCGGTTTCCGGGCCTATGGGCGGTTTCGAATCGCAGGAGTTCCTTTCCCCGATGGCTATCGGCGAGGACACCTTCGCCAAGGCGCCGAGCGGTAAGGCGTGGAACGTCGAGGCGCTGACGACTCCCGAAGTGCCGGCCGTGGACTGTTCCAAGACCCCGGCGATGAGCTTGAAGGATCTGCCTGAGGCGGGCAGCGTCGACGAGATGGTCGCGCAATGCAACAAGCTGTATCCGCGCAAGGATGGCCGCGAGTGGGCCGCCACCGATATGCTGAAGAACGTGGTCATCGCGGTCAAGCACCCGGGCGAACCCGATGACGAGAACGAAGAGCATCGCAAGCCGTGGCGCGAGGTCGTGGTCGTGGCGCTGCCCGGCGACCGCCAGGTCGATATGAAGAGGCTGGAGGCGCAGTTCGCCCCTGCCGAGATCGAGGAGGCCAACGAGGCCGACCTCAAGGCGCATCCGGAACTGGTCAAGGGCTATATCGGTCCGAACGTGCTCGGCCCGCAGGCGCGCGTCGAGGGCTCCGCCATCAAGGACCCGGTGCGTTACTTGGTCGACGCGCATATCGCGCAAGGTTCCGCGTGGGTCACCGGCGGCGACAAGGCTGGCGTTGATGCCTTCGACATGGTCTACGGCCGCGACTTCAAGGCCGACGGCACCGTCGAGGCGACCGAGGTGCGTGACGGCGATATGAGCCCCGACGGCTCTGGCCCCTTAAGCTTCGAGCGTGGCGTGGAGATCGGACAGGTCTTCCAGCTCGGTCTCAAGTATTCCGAGGCGTTGGGTCTGAAGGTCCTGAACCAGAACGGCAAAGCGGTTCCGGTGTGGATGGGCAGCTATGGCATCGGCGTCTCGCGCGTCATGGCATGCATCGCCGAGACCCATCACGACGAGAAGGGCCTGGCCTGGCCGGTCAACATCGCTCCTGCCGCGGTGCACGTTGTGGCCACGGGCAAGAAGGACGAGGCGTTCGGTGGCGCCGAGAAGCTGGTCGAAGAGCTTGAGGCCAAGGGTCTTGAGGTCATCTACGACGACCGCAAGAAGGTCTCGCCCGGCGTCAAGTTCAAGGATGCCGAGCTGCTCGGTGTGCCGCTGGTGGCCGTGGTCGGCCGCGACTTCTTGAACGACGGCACCATCGAGGTGCGTGATCGCAACGGCGAGAACGCGGTGAAGGTTCCGGCGGACAAAGCCGCCGAGACTCTGGCGCAGCGTTACGAAGCGATGCTCTGAATCGTAGAGCGTTGCCAAAGCTGATGTGGCCGTCTTCTATTGCGAAGGCGGCCACATGTCGTTTTCGGCGACGAGAAGTTTAAGGAACGGTTCGGACCATGCCGGAATCGTCCTATTACTATCCGCATGATGAGTATAATGTGATTTAGGCCACATTTTATGAATATTTGAGTAGGTAAGGTTCGGGGTGCCACCGTAGTTCAGTGCCGCTCCGGCGTACGCAGGTCGTTGCGGATGGTTGTGTGGCAAGCGCGGCGGCAATAATGAAAGAAGAACAATCGATGCAGAATCTTACGGTTTTGGGTACAGGTGTCTTGGGCTCACAGATTATTTTCCAGTCAGCGTATAAGGGCAAGGACGTGGTCGCCTACGATATCAGCGACGAGATCTTGGCTAAGCTCCCACAGCGTTGGGAATACTTGAAGAAGCAGTACAAGCGTGATATCTCCGATGCCACCGACGAGAAGCTCGACGCGGCCGTTTCGCGTATTCGTGCCACTGCCGACCTGAAGGACGCAGTCAAGGATGCCGACATCATCATCGAGGCCATTCCCGAGCGTCTTGACATCAAGCAGAGCACATGGGAGAAGGTCAGCGAATATGCGCCGGCCAAGACGATCTTCTGCACCAACTCCTCGACGTTGCTGCCGAGCAAGATCGCGCCGTTCACCGACCGTCCGCAGAAGTTCATGAGCCTGCACTTCGCCAACGAGATCTGGAAATTCAACACCGGCGAGGTCATGGCCCAGCCGAAGACCGATCCCGCCGTCTTCGAGCAGGTCGCCAAGTTCGCCGAGGAGATCGGCATGGTGCCGATTCGTGTGATGAAGGAACAGCCGGGCTATCTGCTCAACTCGCTGTTGGTGCCGCTGCTCAACGCGGCCGCCGACCTGTGGGTGCGTGGCGTGGCTTCGGCCGAGGATATCGACAAGACCTGGCGAATCGCCACCGGCGCGCCTTCCGGCCCGTTCCAGATCTACGACACCGTCGGCATGATGACGCCCTACAACCTCTCGAAGGACAGCAAGGATCCGGTGCAGCGCGAGTTCGCGGAACGCATCAAGAAGGACTACATCGACAAGGGTAAGCTGGGCAAGTCCACCGGCCACGGTTTCTATGACTATGAGTGAGTGATTCCGTCACTTTCGCCATACGTTTGCTTGGCAGGGCCGAACAAACGGCGTTTTTCTGCGCTTGTGACGCTGAATGACGCGGATGGAAAGTAAAGTGATCGATGCCTTCAAGAAGGTTGGCGGCGCTGCGTACTGATTGGTATGCGACGCCGCCAACCTTCTTTGTGTGGTTGGCCGTATTCGCCGTAGTGATTTGCATAGGGGAGAGGAGGGCTTTGCGGCTCCATTATTGGTTATATGCTGCTATTTTCGGTTCGTTATTCGGCGTTTTGATATTCCTGTTTCTGATCCTCTTATTGTTATCTCGTTTTTCCGACGATGGGTTTGCGCCTGCTTTTGTTATGCACATTTCGGATTTTGCGGTGGATAGCGGCTTGTTCGTCCACATTGCATCCACAACACGCCGGAACCCCGGGCATTCGACCACAGTGCCCGTTTCGGCTTGAAAATCCTTGGTTCCTACCCTCATACTGGAAGAACCGCGGGGTTCGTCGATGGCCGTTTCAGCGCTGGGGCTCAATCGCGAACGTGTGTGAATCTCATAGGCCGTCTGGCGGGCTCCGCAGTCCACAAACAGGCAGACGTTTTTCAAAGGAGCAGAGTCGATGACACAGCAAGGTACGGTGACGATTTCAGGATTCATGGGTGCGAACCCTCAAAGTTTCGGTAAGGCGGGAGGTCCGGCTGCCGTGTCGTTCAGAATCGGCTGTACGACACGATATTTCAATCCTGCGGTCAATGAATGGCGGGACAGGCCGACGACATGGATTACCGTCAAGGTGTTTCGCCAGTTGGCTGAAAATGTGCTTTCCAGTCTCAAAAAGGGTGATCCGGTTATCGCCACAGGCAATCTGGCGACCGAGGAATGGACCCGAGACGGCACGAGACACAGCAAAATGGTCATGGAGGCGACCAGCGTAGGTCATGACCTGAGTTTTGGCATTTCGGTATTCCAGCGCGTCAAACCGGGCACAAAAGAGCAGGGGAACGGGCATGACCCGTTCAATGCGGAGCAGGAGCGAGCCGAGGATGCGGCGGCTGAAGGCGGTGAATCGCAAGCCCATGTTCCCGCAGAGAATCAGAATCGTGCTTCTGGCGAGGGCGGAAATACGGAGGCAGGCAGTGGGCCGACGGCGAATCACGCTCAGCACGATGAACATGCCGCAGACGATGAAACCGACGACGAATCCTGGGATGCCACCGAAGTGTTCGAAGGGCATGAAACTGCCGACCGGTTGGTGGCGTCGGTGGGATAGAGCTCGGGGCCGAATGCAGAAGTGGCCGAAACGTAGTGAATGCGTTCCGGCCACAGGCTTTCAGACAATCCGTTCGGTTCAATCTCCACACGCATAATCTTCTTGCGGTGAACCGTCCAAAGAGATCGAACGAAGGTTTTCTACCAGATGGATACGCGCGATTCCGGCGCAAGCCACAGCTTGTTTTCGGGCTTGACGTCGAAGGCCTGATAGTAGAGGTCGACGTTGCGCACGATGCCGTTGGTGCGGAATTCTGCGGGGGAGTGAGGATCGATCTGCAGATACTGCTCGGTCAGCTCCTCGCGTTGCGCAGTGCGCCAGATCGAGGCATAGCTCAGGAAGAAACGCTGCAGGCCGGTATATCCGTCGATTTCGGGGGCGCTCGCCAGCGACGCTGCGACCGCTTCCGGCGAACCGTCGATTGCGCGGCCCGCGGCCTTGTCCAACGCGAAGGCATAGGCCTTGAGGCTGATGTTGACACCGCTCAGGTCGCCGATGTTCTCGCCGATGGTCAATGCGCCGTTGACATGCGGGGCCTTGCTCAAGTCATCCCCATACTTCTCCTGAAGCTGGGAGGGGATGAACCCGTTGTATTGGTCGATCAGTGCCGTGGTGAGCTTCTGGAAGTTCGCCTTGTCTTCTGCGCTCCACCAGTCGTTGAGTTTGCCGTCGCCGTCGTACTGGCTGCCTTGGTCGTCGAAACCGTGTCCGATCTCGTGGCCAATGACCGCGCCGATACCGCCATAGTTTGCAGCATCGTCGGCATCCGGATTGAAGAATGGGGGCTGGAGGATGGCGGCGGGGAAGACGATGACGTTCATGGACGGTTCGTAGTAGGCGTTGACGGTCTGCGGGTTCATCAGCCATTCCTCACGGTCGACGACCTTACCGATTTTCGAGAACTGGAAGCCCGTCTCATAGGCGACCGCCGCGTTGAGATCCTCCATCAGGCTCATTTCGGGCTTGATGTCGAGGGCGGTGTAGTCGCGCCAGTGGTTGGTATATCCGATCATCGGAGTGAACTTCGAGAGCTTTTCAAGGGCCTTGGTCTTGGTCGCCTCGCCCAGCCAGCTGCTGGTAGAAATGGAGACGCGATAGCCCTCGATAATGTTGGAGACCAACTGTTCCATTCGCGTTTTCGAACTTTCGGGGAAATGAAGGCGGACGTATTCGCGCCCGACCTCCTCGCCGCAGATACCGTTGACCAGGGAAACGCCGCGCTTCCAACGGTCACGCTGCTGCTTGGCGCCTGAGAGCACACGGCCGTAGAAATCGAACTGGGTCTTGTCGAAGTCGCTGCTCAGTGTGCTGGCGGAGCCGCTGATCATCGTCACACGCGCCCAAAGCTTCAGGTCCTCGAGTTCGCTGCGGTCCCAGAACTTGTCGAGGCCGGAAAGGAAGCTCGGCTCATGCACGATGGTGCGGCTGAACGCGGCTTTGAGGTCCAGCGGCTGTGCCTTTGAGGCTGGCAACGCATTGTAGGCTGCCTGCCAGGCTTCAAGCCACGAAGCGATGTCGAAGTGGGAGAGCGTCGAGCCGAGACCAGCGAAATCGGTCGGGTTATAGGTTTTCTGAGAGTCTCGGGTGACCACGTTGTCCCAATGGTTCGCGGCGATCTTGGTTTCGATCTCAAGGAAGTGTTCGGCGTCGGCTTCGCATGTTGCGCGCTCGCCGTAATCGGCGAGCATCAGTAGCTTGGTGACCATGTGTACGTACTGTTCACGAATCGGTGCGTAGTGGTCTTCGCGATAGTAGGCTTCGTCGGGCAATCCGATGCCGCCCTGCTCGATGTGCAGGATGTTGTGTTCAGGGTCGCCGGGGTCGCCGTAGACACCGCAATCGAAGAGGTCAGGGCCTCCGAGCGTGCTTAATGCTCCCAAGACCTTGGTGAGTTCAGCCTTGTCGGCAGCGTTGTCGATACGGTTGAGCGCGTCTTTGATTGGAGCGATGCCGGCCGCTTCGATGGCATCGGTGTCAAGGAAGGCGCGGTAAAGGCTTTGGGACTTGTGTGCCGGGCAGTCCTCGTCTTCGAGGATGTCGCGAATCTGGCTTTCGGAGTCTTCGGCGAGCTTGTCGAAAGCGCCGTAACGCGAACGGTCGTCAGGCAGCTCGTAGGTATCGATCCACGGGCCGTTGACGAAACGGAACAGGTCGTCGCCCGGGTTGATGGTGCTGGAGAATGAGGTCGTATCAAGGCCTGAAATCAAAGGTGTAGACATGGCTCTACTGTATCGGCGTTCGCTGACAAGAAGTTATACGTAATAAAAGGAAAATCGGGTGTAATCGGGATAATCTCATCCGGACTTGGGGTTACCTTAAGAACGCTAAATTCAATTATCAAGGAATAGATTCCAGCTTTATTCTGTTGAATCTTTGTCGGTCGAAGTGAACGCCGTTATACGTTTTGATGGCGACGGAAACCATGGAAGGGGAATCCACATGTCAGACGACAATACGAATGATAATGGTTCGAATATGAATGACAGCAACGACAACAATCAGGAGAATCCAAACGGCCAGCCGAAAGGTCAGCCGGAATATGGGGCTTATGTGCCAGATACCAATACCATGAACGGTAACCGGAACCAGTACGGCAACGCCGATCAGTCTTCGCGCAATGATGGAAATGCCGGGCAAGGCCCTCAGAACTACGGGCCGTACGCCGGTAATCAAGGTGGCGCTCCGCAGACAGGCCCCAACGCCAACCCGTACGTGTATAACGGCCGGGGCGGGAATCAGAACCAGCCTCCGTACAACGGTTATGGCCCAAACGGCTATGGCCCGTATGCCGCAGATCCGAACCAATACAATCGGCAATACCAAAATGGCAATCCTTACGTCAACGGCAATCCCTATACAAACCCCTATGCCGATCAAAACGGTCAGGGCCAATACGGGCCGAACGGCCAGCAGCCCAACAATGGCGGGCCAACGGCAGGTGGCACCCGTTTCAACGCCCACTCGGCTCAACCCGGCAGCAACGAATGGTGGCGTCTGAACCCCTTCAAGCTCGCCGAGAATTGGCTGCCGAACCAAGCGAAGAGGACCATCCGCATCGTCTACGGCGTCGTCGGCGTCGTCGCCCTTTTGCTTGGCCTGGCATTGCTGATCTGGCCCGGCAAAACGTTGGTGGCGGTAGCCATTGCGTTGGGCATCTATTTCGTCGTTTCCGGTGTCATCCGTGTCATCGGCGCGATTGTCGAGAACGGACTGCCGGGAGGCTGGCGTGTGCTTGATATCATCGTCGGCATCATCCTGGTGATCGGCGGCGTGGTCATGCTCAAGAACACCGTCCTTTCGACGGCCATGCTGACGATTCTGGTCACCCTTACCGTCGGCATCGGCTGGATCATGGAAGGCGTGATGGCGTTGGTGGAAACGTGGCGCCTGCCGAAATCGGGCTGGGCCATCTTCTATGCCATCATTTCGATCCTTGCCGGCATCGTCGTGCTCTTCTCGCCGTTCGCGTCGGTGATCATACTGGTCATTTTCGCCGGTGTGGCCATGGTCGTCATGGGCATTCTGGCCATCATCCGTGCCTTCCGTTTCGGCAAGAACTGATACCGGCATCGGCAGATAATCGTGTCACGAAACCTTCGTGACACTTATTGGTGGCAAGGTTTTTGCTTCGATTACGTCCCGATAGTGCGAGCAAATGCTCGGTCGTCGGGACGTTTTCATATGTGGCATTCAACGATATTGCCGGCTGAGGGAAAATCCAAGCTGCGAATCGAAAGAAAGCCCCAATATTGTTGGCCTGACGAAGTAGGGTGAAGGCATGATCGAATTGAAAACGCCAAAGGAAATCGCTTCGATGAAGGTGGCCGGCCGTTTCGTCGGCAGCATCTTGAAGGAGCTGCAGGAAACCACCAAGGTCGGCACCAACCTCCTGGAGATAGACGATCTTGTGCGCCGTCGCATCGAAAGCCGCAAGGGCGCAGAATCCTGCTACGTGGATTACGCCCCTGATTTTGGCACAGGGCCCTTCAAACATTACATCTGTGTCTCTGTCAATGACGCCGTGCTGCATGGCGTGCCTTATGACTACAACCTCAAGGACGGCGACTTGGTTAGTCTTGACCTGGCCATCAGCGTCGATGGATGGTGCGGCGACTCCGCGGTCAGCTTCGTGGTCGGCAAGGACCCGGATCCGGAGGACATCGAGCTGATCAAGTGCACGGAAGAGGCGCTCGCGGCCGGTATCGCGGCGGCGCAGCCCGGCAATCGTCTGGGCGATGTTTCCGCAGCAGTCGGCGACGTGGCGCACGAGCACGGCTATACCGTCAACATGGAATTCGGCGGCCACGGCATCGGCCACGTGATGCACGGCGACCCGTTCGTCCCGAACGACGGCAAGGCCGGCCACGGCTACAAGCTTCGCCCGGGCCTGACGATCGCCATCGAGCCGTGGTTCATGAAGACCACCGACGAGATCTATCAGGACGCCAAGGACGGATGGACCCTGCGCAGTTCCGACGGTTCCAACGGGGCACACAGCGAACATACCATCGCCATCACCGACAACGGTCCGGAGATCCTGACCGTCCGCGAGTAATCGCTCGTAGGACTCAGGTGTCATCGACCTGATTCGATACCACCGTTGAGGCGGCATCCGCAATTCGAATGCGGGTGCCGCTTTTTGTCGTTACGCTGGACCGGATTCATAGCTGCGAATCGTCGGAAATGTACGGAACGTGGACATCGGCCGCTGCAGTTTACATTCATGAAATAAGGTGTGTTCAATCCCTGATGGGTTGCGGTGGTGCTTTCGGATTTGTCTGATTCATGCCTCAGTGCCGCTGACAACCTCAACCGGGCCGCAGAGGAAGGTGGAAGCCATGGTAGAGGCAAAACTCAATGTCGATGCGAGCAAGTTCGATTTGCCCGTGGTCAAAGCCACGGAAGGGGCGGACGGCATCGTGGTCTCCAGCCTTAAGAACGACGGGTTCGTCACTCTCGACCCCGGCTTTCTGACGACAGCCCAATGCGAGTCGAAAATCACCTTTATCGATGGGCAGAAGTCCATTTTGCGTTATCGCGGCTACCCGATCGAGCAGCTGTGCGAACAGTCCGATTTCCTTGAAGTGGCCTGGCTTCTGCAACACGGCGAGTTGCCGACAAAAGCGCAATACGATCAATTCTGCCTGGACCTGAACCACCGCACGATGGTGGGCGAGGATTTCCGTAGTTTCATGGCCTCGTTCCCGCACTCGGCCCAGCCGATGAGCGTGCTTGCCTCGGCCATCAACGCGCTCGCGGCGTTCTATCCCGATACCACCGATATCAGCGACCCCGAGCAGCTGGACGAATCGGCGCGCATCATCATGGCCAAGGCCCGCACCATCGTCAGCTATATCTACCGCCGCCGTCGCGACGAGCCGATGCTCTACCCGGACGTGGCGCGCGGCTATGTCGACGATTTCCTGCGCATGTGTTTCGCCGTGCCCTACGAACCCTATGAATCGGACGATCTGTCCATCCACGCGCTGGGCCGTCTGCTCATCATCCACGCCGACCACGAGCAGAACTGCTCGACCTCGGTGGTGCGTATCGCGGGCAGCGCCCATGCCAATCTCTACTCGGCGGTGGCGGCTGGAGTCAATGCGCTTTCAGGTCCGCTGCACGGCGGCGCCAACGAGGCGGTCTTGAAACAGCTTGAGGTGATCCGTGACTCCGGCGAGTCCGTCGGCCAATTCGTCGAACATGCGAAAGACAACGGCGCCCGCATTTCAGGCTTCGGCCATCGCGTCTACAAATGCCATGATCCGCGTGCCGTGGTCGCCAAACACTATTTGGAGCAGCTGATGGCGCGAGGCGACGTCGACAGGCGTCTTCCAGCAGACGAGCGCGCGCTGTTCGATATCGCCACAGAACTTGAGGATATCGCCACACACGACGATTATTTCGTCTCGCGCCACCTCTATCCCAATGTCGATTTCTACACCGGCCTGCTCTATCGTGTCATCGGCTTCGACACCCCGATGTTCACCCCGCTTTTCGCACTTGGA
The DNA here is from genome assembly GCF_029395515.1 of Bifidobacterium sp. ESL0764. Lineage (NCBI taxonomy): Bacteria > Bacillati > Actinomycetota > Actinomycetes > Bifidobacteriales > Bifidobacteriaceae > Bifidobacterium > Bifidobacterium sp. ESL0764. Next base: position 1,568,741 of record NZ_CP113919.1, on the reverse strand, counting down.
CGCATTCCCGGCTGGATTGCGCAATACCGCGAGATGCTGGCCGATCCGCAGACCAAGATCGGCCGGCCGCGTCAGGTCTATACCGGACAGGTCGAACGGGACTATGTGCCGATGGACCAGCGCTAGGTAGCACAAAGGTCGGCCGGTAGACGCTGGACAGTGTTGATATTCCGCCACTGTCACAATGCTACCGGTCGACCTTTGTGTTGGGGATTCAGTTCTTGTGCAGCTTCTCGTTCAGCGCGATGCCGACCTTGCGGTAGCGGGCCTCAATGGCTCCACTCACCGAATTGCGAATGAAGAGGATGTTGTCTTTGCCGGAAAGTTCCGAGCCTTTGACGACCTCGAGCGGTTGCCCCGCGGCGATCTTCGCCTTGTCGTGGATGGTGATTTTCGTGCCGGCGGTGACGTAGAGGCCCGCCTCCACCACGCAGTTGTCGCCGAGCGAAATGCCGATGCCGGCGTTCGCTCCCAAGAGGCTGTGCTCGCCGATGGAGTTGCGGAGCTTGCCGCCGCCGGAAAGCGTGCCCATAATCGACGAGCCGCCGCCGACGTCCGAACCGTTGCCGACCACGACGCCCTGCGAGACCCTTCCCTCGATCATGCAGGTGCCGAGCGTGCCGGCGTTGAAGTTGACGAAGCCGGCGTGCATCACGGTGGTGCCGGCGGCCAGATGTGCACCGAGACGTACGCGGTCCGCGTCGCCGATGCGCACGCCGGAGGGCACCACGTAGTCGACCATGCGCGGGAACTTGTCGACGCCGAGCACGTTAACATCGACATGAGGCGCGGGTATGCCGCCTGCCACGCTGCCGGACTTTGCGATCGTGTTCATCACATCCAACTTGCGCAGCGCGAAGTTTTCGGCGGAGAATGGCCCGTAGTTGGTCCACACGACGTTGGCGAGTACCGCGAAGATGCCGTCGAGGTTGATGGTGTTCGGCTCGGCCATGCACATGCTCAGCAGGTGCAGACGCAGATAGGCGTCGGCCGCATCGACGATGGGGGAGTCGAGCGATGAGATGGTGAACACCGGTTCGCGGCGTACCCCGCGTGCGTCGGCGGTGGTACTTACAAGCGCGCCGAAACCGTGGCGGGGACGGTCGGCCTCGATCGGCGCCGCGCCCATTTCCAGTTTCGGATACCACACATCCAGTGTGTTGCCAGCCTCATCGATCGAAGCCAGCCCCCAGCCCCAAGCCGTCCGTTCGTCGCTCATACTTGCTCCTTTTCGTCGCATCGTCGTAAATAAATATGTCTCTAATCTAGCGCACGCTGTCTTGTTTGTCTTTTTGTGGTTCAGAAGTCAAGGTTTCAAGACACTAAATCCCGCAGGACCGATACAATGAAGGATTGTGAGTGATTACAGGAAAGAACGCGAACGCCGCGAGAGCCGTCGCCGCAACATCGTGCGGGCGATCTGCATCGTCGTGGCTGCGGCCATGCTGCTCGCTCTGGTGATTCCTGCGATCTATGCGGGTCTTTGACGGCCTTATCTATGTGGTAACGGCAAGGTCGCGTCGGTCAAGGTGATTGGTTTTTCGTCTGGCAATGTGTCGAAGGCAATGAAAGACATACTGGCAATCAGACGGGTCGAAACAACCGCGGGAATCGGTATCGGGTTTCCGGCGACGACCTTGCGGTGAGAACGACGGTCAGAAAATTTTCAGTGAGTGAAGTTAAGGTGGAGTGCAATGGCAGAATTTGATTTTTCCCAGTCGTTGGGCGAGGCGCGTAGCAAATACGAGACGATTGAAAAGGCGCTGGACGTCGAGCGTCTGAAGTCCGAGATCGCCGAACTCGAGAAAGAGGCATCGGCGCCGAATCTTTGGGACGACGTGGAGAACGCGCAGAAGGTCACCAGTCGGCTTTCCAACAAGCAGGGGTTGATCAAGAAGCTCGATTCGCTTTCGAGCAGGCTTGACGACATCGAGACGTTGTACGAATTGGGGCAGGAGGAAGACGATCCCGATTCGATGAAGGAGGCGCAGAAAGGCGTCGACGAGCTGCAGAAGGACCTCGACGAGATGGAGATCCAGACCCTGCTCGACGGCGAATACGACGAGCGCAGCGCCGTGGTGACCATCCGAAGCGGAGCCGGCGGCGTGGACGCGGCCGATTTCGCACAGATGCTGTTGCGTATGTACCTGCGTTGGGCCGAGCGCAACGGCTACAAGGCCAAGGTCATGGACACCTCATACGCCGAGGAGGCCGGCATCAAATCGGCCACGTTCGAGGTAGACGCGCCTTACGCCTACGGCAGGCTTTCCGTCGAAGGCGGCACGCACCGTCTGGTTCGTATTTCCCCGTTCGACAACCAGGGCCGCCGCCAGACCAGCTTTGCCGCCGTTGAGGTGGTGCCGCTGGTTGAGGAAACCGATCATATCGACATCCCCGATTCCGATATCCGCGTGGACACCTACTGCTCTTCGGGCCCCGGCGGCCAGGGCGTCAACACCACCTATTCCGCGGTGCGCATCACCCATTTGCCCACCGGTATCGTCGTGACGATGCAGGACGAGCGCAGCCAGATCCAGAACCGCGCCGCCGCCATGGCCGTGCTGCAGTCCCGACTGCTGGTACTTCGCCATGAGGCTGAAGCCAAGAAGAAAAAGGAACTGGCTGGCGACATCAAGGCCAGCTGGGGCGACCAGATGCGCTCGTATGTATTGCATCCTTATCAGATGGTCAAGGATTTGCGCACCGGTTATGAGACCAGCCAGACGCAGGCCGTCTTCGACGGTGACATCAACGGGTTCATCGACGCCGGCATCCGTTGGCGCCATGAGCAGCGCCGTCAGGCCGCGCTTGAGGCGGAGCAGAGCGAGGCCGACAGCAAAGAGAACAATAAAAAGTAAAGACTTTCAACCATTTCGGCGCAATCGGGACAATCTGCGATACTGATGTTCCTAGACTTATAACTTGAGCGGCAAACAGTAAGGAAACGGCATCATGGCGTTGATCACATTGGACAAGGTCTCCAAGATCTATCCCAAGGGCACCAGGCCCGCACTCGACCATATCAACCTCGACATCGAACGTGGAGATTTCGTCTTTTTGGTGGGCGCTTCCGGTTCCGGCAAAACGACGTTGCTGAGCCTGCTGCTGCGCGAGGAAGAGGCCACGGACGGCGAAATCCGCGTGGCCGGTAACGACCTGCGCCGATTGACCGCCCGTCAGATTCCTCAATATCGTCGTTCGATCGGATTCATTTTTCAGGATTACAAGCTGCTGAACAACAAAACGGTCTGGCAGAACGTCGCCTTTGCGCTCGAAGTGATCGGCACCCGCCGTTCGACCATCAAGTCCCTGGTGCCCAAAGTCCTTGAGACCGTAGGACTCACCGGCAAGGAGAAGAACTACCCCCACGAGCTCTCCGGCGGCGAGGCCCAGCGCGTGGCCATCGCCCGGGCCTACGTCAACCATCCGCAGATCCTTCTGGCCGACGAGCCGACCGGCAACCTCGACCCGACCACCTCGCTGGGCATCATGGAGGTGCTCGATGCCATCAACCGCACCGGCACCACCATCGTGATGGCCACCCACAACGAGGAGATTGTCAATTCCATGCGCAAGCGCGTCGTGGAGCTGCACGCCGGAAAAATCGTGCGCGACGAAGCCAAGGGTAGCTATGATTCGGCCCGATACTTCCCGGATGCCGAGGTCGAGTCGAAGGCGAAACAGGTCATCGACCCCGCCGCCAATAAATTCAAGCGCCCGCAGACCGTCAAGGCGATTGGCAGCGTCTCTGCGTCGGGCAAGTCCGCCGATGCGCCAGTCAGCGACCGGTCCATCGTCGCTACCCAGGCCATGGACGCCGTCGCCGACGCCGTAGCGAACGGCACCGGCGAAAACGAAGGCATCGCCCGCCTTGCCAATGCCATGCATTCCGGCAGAACGGGACGGTACGGCGAGGCATTCCAGTCGGCCGAAACCACGATGACATGGGGCAAAGGACTCACGCCCGAGGAAATGACCAACGCACGCAAGCCGGTATCGGATTCCGGACAAACCCGGCAGGCCGGAAAATCGGAGAAGACTGCAAAAACCGCCAAGACGAAGGCCAAGGCGCCGTCTTTGCCGGCACCCCCGGTTCCGCCGTCACAAGCCAATTCGAAACGCGAGCCGATGGCCAAAGGCAGCGGGCAAACCAAACAGGTTCAGGACGCACAAGGCCGTAACAATGCAAAGAACGCGGGGGAGCGGAAATGAGAGCACGGTTTATCCTTTCTGAAACATGGACGAGTCTGCGGCAGAACGTCTCGATGATTCTTTCCGTGCTTCTGGTCACGTTCATTTCCTTCCTCTTCATCGGTGCCTCCGGCCTGATGCAGGCGCAGATCACCCGCGCCAAAGGAGACTGGTACAAAGAGGTGGAGGTTGTGGTCTGGCTCTGCCCCGACGGCACCAGCCAGGCAGCCAATTGCTCGGCGGGCAAAGCCCCGACCCAGAAGGAAATCATCGCGCTGCAGAACAAGATCCATAGCGAACTCGGCAATGTGGTCTCGAAGATTTCATATGAAAGTCGCGAGGATTTTTACAAGAACACCTTCCTCAAGCAGTATCCCAACGGCATCTATCAGGGGCGTACCCTGACGGCTGCGGACATGCAGGATTCATTGAGGCTTAAGCTCAAAGACCCCACCAAATACCAGGAGGTCTCGGAGACGCTTTCGGGCAGCCAAGGCGTTGAGGAGGTGCTCGACCAACGTCAGATCTTCGATCCGGTTTTCGCAGTGCTCAACAAAGGCACGGTGGTCACCTTGGTTCTGGCGGCGGTGATGGTCGTTGTGGCCGTTTTGCTTACGGCAATCACCATACGTATGAGTGCGGCCAGCAGAAAAAACGAAACCGAGATCATGCGTCTGGTCGGAGCCTCGAATTGGACGATTCGATTGCCGTTCGTGCTCGAGGGGGTTTTGGCCTCGCTTCTGGGTTCGTTGCTCTCGTGTGCAGCGTTGAGCGCCATCGTCAAATTGTTCATCACCGATTGGCTCGCGAAGACGGTGCAGTGGATGCCGTTCGTCAACCAGACCACGGTGTGGCTGATGGCCCCGGCGCTGGTTGTCGGCGCGATGCTGCTTTCCGCGATCGTCTCGACGGTATCCCTACGGCGATATCTCCAGGTCTAGAATTCAGAACCTATTATCATGCTGTAGCAGGCTTGCTTCTTGTTTTGATGGCAGGTGTTTGTTACAATGCTAATATTGCATTACTTAAGGAAGGTGTTGTCGTGCTGAAAGTCACTCGACGTTTACGTGCGTTTGCGGGGATGGTGCTTGCCGTCGCCACGCTTCTGACTTGCGCCGCTGCGGTGTTCACCGTCGATCCGAAACAAGCCGAGGCCGCCACATGGGGGGAATATCAGCAGAAGCAACAGGAAACCAGCAATCTGCGTAGCCAGCTCGCCGGTGTCAACTCGGACTTGGCGAACAAGATCATTGAGCTCAACGACTTGACGGACAACCAGATTCCTGCGGCTCAGCAGGCTGCGGATGCCGCGCAGGGCAACGCCACGCAGGCCCAGACCGCAGCGCAGTCCACCACGGATCGTCTCAACGCCGCCATCAAAGACAAGGACAACCTCGAAGCCAAGATCAAGCAGACAGGCATCGATTACGATGATGCGAAGGCGGGCGTAGCTGAAGTGGCACGAGACAGTTTCCACGCCACCCAGGCCACGCAGGTCATGGATGTGGTCACCAAGTCGTCCACTACACAGGATTTCGTGGACAAGATGCAGTCCCAGGCGGCTGTCAAGCGCAGCGAGGCCAATGCCGCGGATGAAGATGCCAACACGTTGAATTCCTCCATGAACCGCAAGCAGCGTCTCGAAGCGATTGAGGACCAGATTTCCAAACTTAAGGTCCAAGCCGACAGCGATGCAGCTGCCGCCCAGCAGGCTGCACAGACCGCACAGGCCAAGCAGAGCAGTCTGCAGGCTCTGCTTCAGCAGGGTATGAACCAGCGCAATTACTTGCAGAGCCAGCAGAGCCAGCTCACCACGGATTCCGCAAGGGCGGCAGCGCAGATGGTCTCATTGAAGGCTCAGATCGATGCGCAATCCCAAGCCCAGGCGGCTGCCTATAACAACAACTACAATGCGCATTCCAGCGGGCAGACGTGGAACGGTGGCTCGTCGGGCGGCGGCAGCTACACGCCTCCCGCGTCGGGAAGCACCAACGTTCCCATTTCTACCAATACCGGTGGGTACGCGCCTTACCCGCCCCGTCAGTGCACGTTGTGGGCGTGGATGCGCCGCAACCAGCTGGGCAAGCCGGTCACCGGAACCATGGGCAATGGCGGAGACTGGGCCAATTCCGCGCGTGCCTTGGGCTGGTCGGTCGGCCGCACCCCGGCCGTCGGTGCGGTCGTCGTCTTCGCCCGCGGACAGAGCGTCGGCGGACACTGGATCTCCGACCCCACGTACGGTCATGTCGCGGTGGTCGAGTCGATCAACGGCGGCATGATGATGATCTCAGAAGGCGGGACCGGATTTGCCACGTTCCCGGCCTACGAGACCATCGGCGCTTCAAGTGCTTACGAATACATTTACTGACGGCCGCAGGCCGGCGTCGAGCCGACGTCGCCGATAGCCCGGAACCGTGAACGCGTCGCCCTTGCCGGGTGGCGCGTTTGTGCTATGGTCGGCATATCGAAACGAGCGAATGGCAGTGGCAACAGACAAAGGGGAGAGGCATGGCGAAGGAACAAGGTACGAAACTCATCGCGCAGAACCGCAAGGCGCGGCACAACTATACCATCGAGGACCATTACGAGGCGGGGCTGGTGCTCACCGGCACCGAAGTCAAGTCACTGCGTGAAGGCCGCGCGTCCCTTGCCGAATCGTTCGTCTCCATCGACCGCAATGGCGAGATGTGGCTGGAAGGCGCGAACATTCCCGAATATCTCAACGGTACGTGGAACAACCATGCCCCCAAGCGCAAGCGCAAGTTGCTCCTGCATGCCTCGCAGATCGCCAAGCTCAGCCGCCAGACCGAGGCCAAAGGCTATACGATCGTGCCGCTGAGCCTCTACTTCAAAGACGGACGGGTCAAGGCCGAAATCGCCTTGGCTCGCGGCAAGAAGGAATACGACAAGCGTCAGGCGCTGCGTGAGGCCGAGGACAAGCGTGAAGCGCTGCGTGCGATGCGCTACAAGAACAAGTTGGTGCGCTAATACCCTCCTGTCTTGGTTGTCTGGACTCGCGTAGCCGAGATGGTTTTGGTGTCTCCCGGCTGCCCTCTAGTCGCTGATGCACGGGCTTTGTATGCGTCGTTTCCTGCAGTTCCCACACATTTATGCTGGTAACGACTTATTTTGATCTCATATTTGCGTTGTTTCCAGCACAAAACTGTGGGGAGTGCTGGAAACGTCTTATGTTGCCGACTCCCGTCACCGTGAACATTGAACAGAATCGTCTTATGTCCATTTATTGAGACGGCTTATTTGCATAAATGCAAGGGTTAGTATATTATACATTTATAAGCACAAGGCGGAACGCACGGGTCCGCCCCGAAGAGAGGATTCAAGATGACGTTCCACATTTCCAAGACGGTCAAGGGCATTCTGGCAGGCGTTTGCGCCACGGCGATGCTGGCCAGTGTGGCCGCTTGCGGTACGACCGACGAAAGCGACCAGAGCGCGACTCCGAAGAGCAGCGCCTCCAACACCAGCTCGGTGAAGAAGGACGACAAGATCGCCGCCATGCTGCCGGATTCGATCAAGAAGGACGGCAAGTTCACCATCGGTGTCTCACCGGATTATGCTCCCGCCGAATTCCTCGACAAGGACGGCAAGACGCCGATCGGTTACGAGATGGATCTGGCCAAGTCGATTTCGGCCATTTTCGGTTTGAAGTTCGAGGCGACCACCGCCGAGTTCGATTCCATCCTGCCGGGCATCGGCTCGAAATACGATGCCGGCATCTCAGGTTTTACCGTCACTCCGGATCGTAAGGGTGCCGGCGAATTCGTCTCGTTCCTCAACGTGGGCTCCTCCTTCGTCGTTCAGAAGGGCAACCCGAAGAAGCTGACGACCGACAACCTGTGCGGCAGCAGCGTAGCGGTGCTGACCGGCACCGTCCAGGAGACCACGGTCAAGAAACTCAATGCCCAGTGCACCGCCTCCGGCAAGAAGGCCATCGACGTCCAGTCGATGAAGGACCAGACGATCGTGGCCACCAACGTCGCCACCGGCAAGGCCGACGCCTTCTGCGCCGATTCGCCGGTCTCAGGCTATGCGGTCAAGCAGAACGGTGAAAAACTCGAGCTGATGGGCAAGACCTTCGACACGACTCCCGAGGCCGTGGTGCTCAAAGCGGGCGATACCCAGACCGCAAAGGCAGTGCAGGCCGCCATTCAGAAGCTTATGGACGATGGCACCTATATGAAGATCCTCAAGTCCTGGGGCAATGAGAGTGGTGCCATCAAGGAATCCAAGATCAACGATTTCGCGGCCTGATCGGCATTGGTTTTAAGCTGAAGCGGTCCGATCGATCCCGTTTGTATGGGTGTCGATCGGACCTTGTCTTTTCGGTAGATCGACGATGGGTGGATTGTATCGGCTGGTGGTTATTGCTGCCGGCCGTGTAGCTTGCAAGTGCTTATATCGGGACAGACCGGCTGCGACCGGTCGGTGTTTGGCGGTCGATTCGCCTCGCCCTGCAACATAAGTGGATGGGTTTCGCCCTTTGGATTCTGTATATGAGATAAAATGGCAATTATGCATAGCTTCGTATAATATACAAGTAGGTTGTGTATATGGTCGAATCTCAATAAGATAGGCGCCGGGTGCCATTGAATGTGCCAGGTGTTAAAGGAAGGTGTGTTATGACGCGTAACCATGAATCGGATGGGCTTGACATCCCCAATCGGATCCACGCAAGGCCGGTGCATCGTCCCGGTTCGCTGATTGCGGGCATCATCGTCGCGCTCCTCGCGGTGCTGCTGGTGCACGGCATGATCACCAACCGCAACTTCGAATGGCCGACCGTCTGGAAATACCTGTTCAACGAGCACGTCTTGAACGGCATCGGCTGGACGCTCATCCTCACCGTCACCTCGATGCTCATCGCCATCGTGCTGGCCGTGCTGCTCGCGGTGATGCGCAAGTCCGTCAACCCGGTGCTGCGCGGGGTCAGCTGGTTCTGGATCTGGTTCTTCCGCGGCACTCCTATCTACACACAGCTGGTGTTCTGGGGCTTGTTCGCGGTCCTGATTCCGACGCTTTCGCTCGGCATCCCCTTCACCAAAATCAATTTCTGGCAGATGAAAACCGAACAGCTCAACAACCTCATCGCCCCCGGATTCCTCGCGGCGATGTTGGGATTGGCTTTGAACGAATCCGCGTATCTGGCCGAAATCGTGCGTGCCGGGCTCGAAGCCGTGGATCCCGGTCAGAGCGAGGCCGCGGAAGCGCTCGGCATGCCGCGCACCATGATCATGCGCCGTGTGATTCTGCCGCAGGCCATGCGCATCATCGTGCCGCCCACCGGCAACGAGGTCATCAGCATGCTCAAAACCACTTCGCTGGTCTCCGCGGTGCCGTTCAGCCTCGAACTCCAGTTCGCTTCCGACGCCATCGCCCACCGCATCTACAAGCCGATTCCGCTGTTGATGGTGGCCTGCTTCTGGTACCTGGTCATCACCTCCATCCTGATGGTGGTGCAGGCGCGGATCGAACGGTACTTCGGCAAGGGGTTCAACGAACGTTCCAATGGCAACGTCACCGACGGCGGCGATACCAAAGGCGAAAAACCGGCAGCCAAAGTGGCCGAAGGCCATGAAGGCGCGACGACCTTCCTTGGATTGAACGCTTGAGGTACTTCACGGAGATGAACGATATGACGACGAACGAAATGAAAACGAAGACACAGACCACGGCGAGCCAGCAGGAGTCCGACAGTGCCGTGAAAGCCGCGGCTGGCAGCGCCACGGTTCCTGCCGTCAAGGCGACGCAGGTGCACAAGGCCTTTGGCGGCCTGCACGTGCTCAAAGGCATCGATATGACGGTGATGCCCGGCACGGTGACCGTGATCCTCGGGCCTTCCGGCTCCGGCAAATCCACGTTCCTGAGGCTCATCAACCAGCTTGAGACCCTGACCGGCGGCAGCATCGAGGTCGATGGCGAGCTCATCGGCTACAAGCACGTCAACCACGGCGGCAAAGACGAACTGCAGACCCTGAACGACAAGGAGATCGCCAAGCAGCGCGAGAAATTGGGGATGGTTTTCCAGCGTTTCAACCTCTTCCCGCACCGCACCGTCTTGGAGAACGTGATGGAGGCGCCCGTACACGTCGCCAAGGTGCCCAAAGCCAAGGCGAAGCAGGAGGCCATGGCCGAGCTCGAACGCGTCGGCTTGGCCGACCGTGCCGATTATTACCCGATGCAGCTTTCCGGCGGGCAGCAGCAGCGTGTGGCCATCGCCCGCGCTTTGGCGATGCACCCGGACATCATGCTTTTCGACGAGCCGACCTCGGCGCTCGACCCTGAGCTCGTGGGGGAGGTGCTCGGCGTGATGCGCTCGCTGGCCGACGCCGGCATGACCATGATCGTGGTGACCCACGAGATCGGATTCGCACGCGAAGTGGCCGACCAGGTCGTCTTCATGGACGGCGGCGTGGTCGTCGAACACGGCGGCCCCGACATCATCGACCATCCCCAGGAGCCCCGCTTCAAGGATTTCCTGAGCCACGTGCTCTGATTTGTTTTCCTTCTAAGTGTTTGTAGGTAGCTTACTGACGTGGTGGGGTGGGGATATACGATGTCCGACACGCTCCGGGCCGCTCAGGCCAAGTCTTTACGGTCTGACATCGCATATCCCCACCCCACCACTCAACCGAACTTATATTTCATAGTTTTTTTAATTGTTGAGTCTTGGGGTCTGGGATATGCGATGTTCGGGCGTAAGACACGGCCTGTGCAAAATCGGAGATTTTGCCTTCGCGCTCGATAGATCGCGCTCACTGAGCCTACAGGAAGTCCACTGGACTTCCTGCTTGACGGCTCAGCCCGGAGCGTTCCGAACATTGTATATTCCAGCCCCCAAGCACGTCAGTTGATACTCATGGCAAATTAAATAAATGCAGAAGCCGAGCTGCAAGGGTGAGGGATGGTGAAACTTTCGCGGGGGTGGTGTTGCGTTTCGGGGTTGTCACGTAGACTGGGTTGCTATGTGTGGAATCGTTGGATTTGCTGGAAACAAAACAGCTTGCGGAAAACCGTTGGAAGTGTGCATGCAGGGGCTTCAGCGCCTCGAATACCGTGGCTATGACTCCGCGGGCGTCGCTTTGGCGGCCCCGGGGATGAATACCGTCGCCGTACGCAAGAAGTCCGGTCGTCTGAGCAATCTGGCCGGCGACCTTGAGCGTAGCCCCATGCCGGACGCGACCGTAGGCATCGGCCACACCCGTTGGGCCACCAACGGCGAGCCGAGCGATGTCAACGCCCACCCGCACTTGAGCCAGGACGGCAAGATCGCCATCATCCACAATGGCATCATCGAAAACGCCGAAAAACTGAGAATGGACCTGCAGACCGAAGGCTACACCTTCCTTTCCGCCACCGACACCGAAGTGGCTGCGAAACTGCTGGGCAAAATCGCCAACACCATCATCGAGGAGACCGGCAAGCCCGACCTGTTCGAGGCGTTGCGACGCATGGCCCGCATGCTTTCCGGAGCGTTCACCATTCTGGCCGTCGACGTACGCCAGCCCGATATCGTCGTCGGTGCCCGCCACGACTCCCCGTTGGTCGTGGGTCTTGGTGAGGACGAGAACTTCCTGGGCTCCGATGTGGCCGCATTCGTCGCCTATACCAAAGAGGCCATGGAGCTTGACCAGGATCAGGCGGTCTGCATTTCCGGCGATACCGTCACCGTCACCGATTTCGACGGCAATCCGGTCACCGATTCCAAGCGTTTCACTGTAGACTGGGATGCCAGCGCGTCCGAAAAGGGCGGCTGGGATTCCTTCATGGACAAGGAGATCCACGAGGAACCCGCAGCGGTGCGTAATACATTGATTGGCCGTTTCAATGAAAACGGAGAAATCAAACTTGATGAGCTGCATATCGATCCGGAAGCCTTCAAACAGATCGACAAGATCATCGTCGTGGCTTGCGGTACCGCCAGCTATGCCGGAATGGTGGCCAAATACGCCATCGAGCACTGGGTGCGCATCCCCGTCGAGGTCGAGCTGGCGCACGAATTCCGCTATCGCGACCCGATTCTCACCCCGCGCACGTTGGTGGTCGCCATCTCGCAGTCCGGCGAGACCATGGACACGCTGATGGCTCTGCGCCACGCCCGCGAGCAGGGTTCGAAGGTCTTGGCGATCTGCAATACGCAGGGTTCCACGATTCCCCGCGAATCCGATGCGGTGCTCTATACCCACGCCGGTCCGGAAATCGCGGTGGCCTCGACCAAGGCGTTCGTTGCCCAGATCGTGGCCGCCTATCTGCTGGGGCTGTATTTCGCACAGGTCAAGAACACGCTATACCGCGACGAAATCCATCAGATCCTGGACCAGCTCAAAGCCATGCCCGCAAAGATCCAATGGGTGCTCGACAACGAGGCCGCCTCCGTTTCCGATGCCGCGAAAAAGCTTTTGAATGCCAAATCGTTCCTCTTCCTCGGCCGTCACGTGGGGTATCCGGTGGCCCTGGAAGGTGCGCTCAAACTCAAGGAAATCGCCTATACCTTTACCGAGGGCTTCGCCGCGGGAGAGCTCAAGCACGGCCCAATCGCGCTGGTGGAGCCGGGCGAGCCGGTCGTCGTCATCGTCCCGTCTTCGCGTGGGCGCAATGTGCTGCACCAGAAGGTCATTTCCTCAATCGAAGAGGTCAAAGCGCGTGGTGCCTTCACCATCGCTGTGGCCGAGGTAGGGGATCCCGATGCGGAGAAATACGCGGATATCGTGTTCTGGCGTCCCGAATGCGCGACCCTTTTGAGCCCGTTGGTTGATGTGATTCCGCTCCAGCTGTTCGCTCTTGACGTGGCCACACTCAAGGGTTACGACGTCGACAAGCCGCGCAATCTCGCCAAGTCCGTCACCGTCGAGTAGAGGGATTTTGCAGTCCAAGCATCGTTTCGTGCTCGATGAACCGGAAGTGCCGTTCGAGCTGACGGTTCTTTATGAGGATACCAACATCATCGTGGTCGACAAGCCGCATTTTCTGGCGACCACGCCGCGGGGAATGTGGTACCGGCAGACCGCGCTCGTTCGGTTGCGCGAGCGGCTTGGTGAGCCTCAGATCACGCCGGCGCATCGGCTTGACCGCCTGACCGCCGGAGTGGTGCTTTTCGTGCGCAACCCTGAGCTGCGAGGCGCCTACCAGATGCTCTTCCAGAACCATCAGGTCAAGAAAACCTACGAATGCCTCGCTCCCGCAAAGTCGATCGTCCGGCCGCAAACCGGGACGGTCGAACGCTTGGATTCGCCTTCAGTCTTCCCTCTGAAACGACGTTCGCATATCGTCAAACATCGTGGCCGGCTCCAGGCCTATGAGATTCCCGGTGCCGTGAACGCCGAAACCGTCATCGAGTTGGGGGAGACCGATGGCAATATCGCGGCTCCTGGCTACCGTCGTTATATCCTTCGTCCGAAAACCGGCAAGACCCACCAATTGCGTGTCCATATGAATTCGCTCGGCTTGCCGATCAAAGGCGACGATCTGTACCCGGAAATCACACAACCGGATTACACTGATTTTTCCAATCCGCTGCAACTGGTGGCTCGTTCGATGAGTTTCATCGATCCGGTCAGCCACGATCCGCGCACGTTCGTCTCGCAGGTTCCGCTTGGCTGATCCGAGCGAGCCCAAACCAAACGCAGAATGTAATACGTACGTCAGTCGATGTCTATTCGAAATCGGCAGAGGGAAGCTCCTAGCCGATCGAACGTACGGATTTGCGTTCGATGAGTTGAGTGGGAATGACGGTTTTCACACCCGCGGGCACGTGTTGGCCGTTGCATTGCCATTTGACCATGTCGAAAGCGGTGCGTCCGATCTGATCGAACGGCATTCTCATCGTCGTCAGATTGAGACGGGGTACAAGGCCGACCAATGAATCGTCGACGCCAACGATGCTGACGTCCCCTGGCACTTTCTTGCCCTTACGTTCGTAGGCTTGGATGACGCCATAGGCCATCTGGTCGTTCGCCGCATAAATGGCTGTGCATTGCGGATTGTTTGCCAAGGCCAATCCTGCCTGATAACCGCTGTCTGCGTTCCAATCGCCGATAAAGGTCTGCGGTATCGGGGCTCCGACTTGTTCAAGGGCATCCCTCCAACCCCGTTCGCGGCTCTGTGCCGCTCGCGAGGAAGTCGGGCCGGCGATGTGATAGACGGTGGAATGGCCATGACTGAGCAGATAGTCGACGATGGCGATCGAGCATCCGTATTGGTCTGCGTCAACGGTGGGGCAATGGTCTGAAGGCTCCTCGCTGATGAGGACGACAGGCAGATCAGGCAATGGCACATACGAATTGACATCCGGAAGATTCTTTTCAAGGATGACGATCACTCCGTCAACCGGCAGTTGTTTCATACGATTGATCGCTGCCTGAAGGGTGTGGATGCTGTCGTACCTGATTTGGTGGAGAGTCACGGCATAATCATTGTCCAGGGCAGCGTTGGTGATGCCGTTGAGAATGCGGGCATTGCCGTACGAGGTCATATTGAAGAGGACAACGCCGATATTGTTGAAATGTCCGTGTTTTAACGCGCGTGCCGCGTAATTCGGTCGATAACCGAGTTTTTGCATGGCTTCTTCGACGCGTATGCGTGTAGCGGGCTTCACCGCACTGCTGTGATTGGCCACCCGTGAGACCGTCTGTGGAGAGACTCCTGCCTCTTGGGCGACATCCTGCATTGACACTACCCGGTTGGTTGACATGGATTTACCTCTTCGTGTATCTATGTTTACGTTACCATTCTATGCCATATTGTATAAATTTTTTCTTCCTGCCGTCGTATGGCTTGTAAACGTCGCTAAAGGCCCGTGTCGGAAGAAGGCAAAACCTTGTTTCTTCTGACACGGGCCTTATCGTATTGGTGTCGTTAGGAAATACCGATCGAAAACAATATGTTAGACGTCAAAACGGGAATCTACTTGACGGTAAATCCTTGTTCCTTGGCATATTTGACAAGAACATCCTGCCACGCGGCGATGCCCTTCGTCAGTGGAATCTTCTTACGATAGGCATCACCCACAGAGTCGCCGAAAGTTTTGCGGGAATAGATTTCGAAAGGCAGGAAGGTCCACTTTGAAGTGACATCTTTGGCTGCTTGTTCGAAGACGCGATTATATTCCTGGCCGCCGAAATACTGCATTGGCTTGCCGTCAGAACCATTCAGGTTGGTCGCCGACAGGAACTTTTCGCTTTGCAGAATCTTCTTGGTGGCTGGGAATGAACCGCCGTCGACACGGGTTTGGATGGCTTTGCTGTCGGTTGCGGCATACTTGATGAATTGCCATGCTGCATCTTGTTTTTCCTTGGGGCAGGTCTTCAGCAGTGCCAGTGAAGATCCACCCCATTCGGAGTTGGACTCTCCGGAATATCCCCACTTTGGCATTGTGGCAACGCGCCATTTGCCAGAAGCCTGAGGTGCTCCCTGGGCGAACTTCAAAGCCATCCATGCGCCATTCGGCAATGAGGCGATTGAACCATCGCCAAGAGCGCGGTTCCATTCGTCGGTCCACATGGTGCTGTTCGTATCGATGAGATCTTCGTCGATGAGTTTCTGCCAGAGCTTGATGAAGCGCTGTGAACCGGTGTCATCAGTCAAGTCGATTGACACTTTGTCTCCATTGACTTTATAGGGATGGCCGCCGGCTTGCCAGACCATGCTGTTGTAAAAAGCTCCGTCGCCTGAATCGGCGGTGATATAGGATCCTGTGGCACGTATCTTTTTCGCGTCCTGATAGAATTCGTCCCAGGTTTTCGGTGGCTCCGGAATGCCGGCCTTGTCGAAGACCTCTTTATTGTAGAACAATGCCATAGGGCCGGAATCTATCGGCATACCGTAGATTTGATTATTGAAATTGACTGAATTCCAAGTGCCTGGCGTGAACAGGTCTTTGTATTTGTCGGCACCTTTGCCCTTGAGGTCGACGAAAGCGTTCATGTGCGAATATTGTGGAAGCACCATGTATTCCGCAAGTGTGATGTCGGGTGCGCCTTTACCTGCCTGGATGGCATTGTTCAGAGCCACATATTGTTTCACCGCATCGGAAGCCGGGTTGACGTACTTGACATGAATTTTTTTCTGAGAGGTGTTGAATTGCTTGGTCATCGCTTCTACGGTCTGGTCCCATGACCATAAAGTCAGTTCCGTCACCCCGTTTGATGATGTGGAGTTGGACCCGCAGGCGCCCAGAGGCACGATGCAAGCAGTAGCTACAGCGAATGAAAGCATTTGTTTGGTGATTCTTTTCATTGCTGTCCCCTTTCTTTAAATCTCATCGTTGAGAAGGCAGAAAAATGAACGTTCACTTTTTAAGGAGCTGCCTTTCATGTCTGATTATGAACGTTCATCTTGAAGATGTCAAATCAACTTTTGGAATTGGTCACCTTCAGGCAGTATGGTTAAAGACGATTCAATGTATGACTCACGGCTGTTAGGGGAAATCATGGCTCTTAGAAAAGGCAAGCGTCCGGCGTCCATAGTCGATGTTGCCAAAATCGCCGGTGTCTCTCACCAAACAGTCTCGAGAGTCCTCAATAATCCTTCCTCCGTACGCGAAACGACTTTGCAATCTGTTCGTGATGCGATTCGTATCACCGGCTACCAGCGTAATGAGAACGCAAGAATGCTTCGTAGCTCGAAACCCGACACCATAGGCATTCTGGTTCCTTCTTCCAGTAAGACAGGTCCGATCCAAGTCCTGTGGTCGCTTGAAAGGGCCGCTTCGATCAACAATTATTCCATCAAAGTCGCGATGCAGGAAAACAGCATGAAGGAATCCAGCGTAAGGGCAATCAACAAGTTGCTCAGTTTCGACGTTGCCGCCATTATCGTCGTGGCTGAACAAAGCTGGCAGGAACCGATGGTGCGTACGATCTCGGATTTGCCCATTATCAGTGCGGGTGGTTCTTTCACCAATCTTCCGGATGTGTCGTACGTTGACATGGATCAGCGTCAGGGGGTTTCTTTGCTGATGTCGCATCTTGTCGATCAAGGCTGCAGGAGCATAGATTTTGTCAATGGCCCTGAAGGATGGTATTCGACGGTCAAGCGTTTTGAGGGATGGTCGACATTCCGCCATGATGGCCAGGCTGTGGCAGGCCACCTGTATCAAGGAGATTGGAGTGCTCAATCCGGGTACCAGGCCGGTATCTCAATTGCGCGTAATCTTCCCGATGGCGTTATCGCAGCCAACGATGAAATGGCTTACGGTGTGATTCGTGCTTTTCGAGATCGGGGGATTCGCGTGCCTGATGATGTTAAGGTCTGCGGCTATGACGATCTTCCTGTGGATTCATTCGTCACACCCAGTCTCACTTCAATTCAGCAAGGGTTTGACGAGATGGCTGCCTTGTCGCTGGACGTCGCTATCAAGAAAATCAAGGATCCCGACATGGACCCCGTTCGTCGCGGCATCGCTCCCAAGCTCTGTATCCGCGAATCCTCGACGTCGCTTGGACATCGATAATTACGTGAAGTGAACGTGCTCAAAAAAATGTGATATACTTGGTTTAAATTTTTAGACAGGTTTTTAAACGTTAAAAAAGTGAACGTTCACCATCAAGGGAGAGGGACAATGTCGAGTAAAAAAATCCTGTTCGGTGCGGCGTATTATCCGGAGTATCAGCGTTCCTCGCATTTGGATGAAGACATAAGGCTTATGCGTGGGGCGGATGTCAACATTATCCGCGTTGGGGAGGGCAGCTGGTCGCATTGGGAGCCGGAAGACGGTGTTTTTGATCTCGATTGGCTTGAACCGACTCTTGACAAAGCGTACGAGAACGGGATATCGGCCATTATCGGTATGCCCACTTTTGCCATCCCGCAGTGGATGGCCCGTAAGCATCCCGAAATCGCTTTGCGGAATCCGGACGGCTCGCCGATGCCCTATGGCTGGAGGGAAGAACATAACTATTCTCAGTCCTCGTATGTCTTTTATGAGCACCGTATCATTGAACAGATAGTTCGGCGTTATGCTTCGCATCCGGCAGTCATTGGTTGGCAGCTGCATAACGAGCCGGGATTGCGCATCGATTACTCGGTTTCGAGTTTTGAGGGATTCAAAGATTATCTGCGTCATAAGTATCGGAGCGTGGAAAATCTCAATGAGCAGTGGGGATTGGTGTTCTGGTCGCATGAGTTGAGCACCTGGGACGATTTGTGGAAGCCCGCCGGCAATTGTCAACCGCAATATGACATTGAATGGCGCCGGTATCAGGCTCTGCTTACCGATGAGATGCTGGGCAGGCAGCGTGCAATCGTCGAACGCTATCGTCGTCCCGATCAAGTCATCACCGTCAATGCTGCTTTGGGGCGTGATACCTTCGACGAAGGCCTTTCGGCGCAAAGGCTTGATGTAGCCGGAAGTGATATTTACTATCAGATGCAGAATTCCATGAGTCTCAAGGATCCGGAACCGATTGATATTGATTGGGTGCCTGCCGGTGCGTGGCAGACTGCTTTGCTTTCGGATCGTACGTATGCGATGAAACAGGAGCCTTTTTACGTGATGGAGACTGATGGCGGGGCCATCGGCGGCTCGGCCGATAAATTCCCGTCGTTTCCCGGCCAGCAGCGTTTGGGCGCTTGGCAGATGGTAGCCAGAGGTTCCCGGATGATTGAGTACTGGCATTGGCGGCAGACCCACTTCGGTACCGAAATGTATTGGGGGGCCATCCTTCCCCATGACGGCAAACCGGGAAGGGTATATAAAGAGACCGCGGCGTTGGGGCATGAGCTCAGGGCGGCATCCGCCGATCTCGAGGGGCTGGTTCCTGACGCCGATGTGGCCATGCTTTATTCCGTGAATTCCAGGTGGGCGCTGTCATATGAACCACCCATTGCCAACGATTATTCCCAGGCTGCTCATCGTACGCGAAATCCAAAGGTGTACGACGAAATCAGTGAGGCCTTTTATAAGGGAGTATTCCTGACGGGCCATCAGGCACGTATCGTCTTTGACAAACAGCTCACGGGGGAATTGTCGACGCCTCAAGATTTTGCCACTGGCCCCGACGCATTCGCAAAACGCTATCCCGTTCTTATTGCTGTAGCCCAATATGTGTCCGACGACGCTTTGTTGCAATGGCTTCGCCAATATGTTTTGGCCGGCGGTCACCTCATCCTTGGCCCTCGTTCAACGTATGCCGACGATTTGGCGCGTGCAAGGGAGGAGACGATGCCGGCCATGCTCGGCGATCTGGCCAAGACGAGTTATCAGGAATTTTCAGCATTGCCTCACGATCTTAAGGTGAAAGCCGAGAACGGGGCTCCGATACGGCAGGGTTCGTGTGCCACCAAGTGGCTGGATTATCTGTGCAGTGCGGGATCGACGGTTCTGGCTCGAGTCAGACAATCCGCTGCACTGGATGTGCCTGTGGTTACTACTGCGGCTGCGGGAGCGGGTAGGGTCACCATGGTGGGGACGGTGCCTAATGCGGACCTTGCCGCTTCCATCCTTGATTTTGCCTTGCCGGCTTCTCCATGGCTGCCCGAGCATGATTTCGTAACCCATAATTCTGCGGTCAATGCCAAGGGGGAGCGACTTCACTGGCTTTTCAACTTCAGTGATATGCAAGTTCATGAGCAGCTTGCCGTTCCTTGTACTGCGTTGGACGGACAGCGGGTTGTCGTCGACTCTTTGCGCGGCATCACGCTGAGGCCTTGGGATGTCGCTGTTTTCAAGGAGGTGGCTATCTGAACTCGAATTTTAGAAGATGATGCCCTTTCGGGAACAGTTGAAGGACATTAAAAAGCAATAAAAGCTATCATGGAAAGTGAATACGATGAAGTATTTGAAGAAAATATCCGCTGTTGTTTTGGCCGCCGCGACTTCGATCTCACTGGCGGCTTGTGGCAATGGTTCCAAACAAGCCCAAGATGAGAGTGACAATGGGGTTGTCACGATTAACGTTTGGACTTGGGAGCCTACAATCACAAATGTCAAGAAGAAATTCGAGAAGAAAAACCCGAAAATCAAGGTGAAGATTACGAATGCGGGAACCGGTGTCGAACAATACAAGGCGCTCAACAACTCAATTTCGGCAGGGAAAGGTGCTCCTGATGTTGCTCAGGTCGAATATTATGCGATTAACCAATATGTCATGGGCAAGTCGCTGAAGAATCTTTCTGATCTGGGTGCAGGCAAGTATTCGCACTTCTATACGCCTGGCCCGTGGAAATCGGTGAATATCAACGGTGGCGTCTACGGTTTGCCGATTGATTCAGGGCCTGTCGCTTTGTTCTATAACAAGGCGGTTTTCGATCGTGCGGGCGTCACGCAGGTTCCGCAAACCATGGATGAGTATTATGAGGCAGCCAAAAAGATCCATGCTCTTGGGCCGGACTATTTCATCACTGCCGACGCTGCCGACCCGGCCATTGCTGAAATGATGCTGTGGTCTGCCGGCGGGCACCCGTTTAAAACGAAGGGGAACCATGTCAGCATCGATTTGTTGAATGATTCCGGATATAAGAAGTATAAGGCCATCTGGCAGAAAATGATTCAGGAAGGTCTGATCGATACCAAAAGCGTGGTGTGGTCGGACGATTGGGCCCATGCTTTGAATGATGGGAAGCTTGCGTCGTTGACGCGAGGCGCATGGATGGTCTCCATGCTTGATGATTATGCGGCCAAACAGGCCGGCAATTGGAGAGTCGCAAAGAATCCTGCTTTTACAGCCGGGGTGAAGTCGAATGCCGAGGATGGTGGGTCGACGTTGGCGATCCTTGCCAGCTCGAAAAAGACCAAAGCCGCATGGAAATTCATTGATTTTGCGTCCCACAACGCTGAGGGCATAAAAACCCGTATAGATCTGGGTCAGTTCCCCTCGGATAGGGCAACTCTCAATTCCCAAGCGTTCAAGGAACGGACGGATCCCTATTTCGGCGATCAAAAATTCAACGAGGTTCTTTCTCAATCCGCAGCCGAGGTCAACACCAAATGGCAGTTCCTGCCTTATGATGTCTACGCTCGTTCCATTTACGGAGATACTGCCGGCCAGACAGTCACTGGCAAGGTCTCGTTCGATCAGGGCTTCAAAGGCTGGCAAAAGCAGCTCATCGACTATGGCAAACAGCAAGGGTACGAGATGGACTGATTTGATGATGGGCTATGGCGTTCCCTGCTAGCAAGATGACACGCTTGAAAAGAAAAATAGATCTCTTGCTGGCGGGAATGCTATAATGGTAACGTAACCATTTTTGGTTGGCGAGCGGTAAGGCTTGCCGCCGAACCTTCTTCGAAGGAGAAGATGCAAAATGAGTGCAGTAGAGGTTTCTGCCGGGCAAAGTCGAGACGCCGACTCGGTGCCGGTGAATGGTCATCGTGTGGATTGGCGTGGCTGGAAGTTTTTGTGGCCGTTTGTGGTGGTGTTTTTGTTCGTGTTCATCGTGCCGATCGTGTATGCGGTGTATCTGTCGTTCTTCCAGACGAGGATGATCGGGGGGACGGTGTTCGTGGGGTTCGCGAACTATCTGCGTCTGTTCCGTGACGGGCAGTTCTGGGGTTCGGTGTGGCGGGTGACGCTGTTCACCCTGGTGCAGGTGCCGATCATGCTGGCCTTGTCGGCTCTGCTGGCCCTGGCGCTGGATTCGATGCGGTTGCACGGCACGAGGTTCTTCCGTATCTCGACGTTCCTGCCGTATGCGGTGCCGGCGGTGGTCTCCACCCTGATCTGGGGGTTCATGTATGGCGCGAAGTACGGTCTGGTGGGTTCGCTGAACGGCTGGCTGGGCACGCATCTGGACGTGTTGCAGCCGTCGGTGCTGCTGGCGTCGATCGGCAACATCGTGACGTGGGAGTTCACGGGTTACAACATGCTGATCTTCTATTCGTCGTTGTCGACGATCCCGCATTCTTTGTATGAGGCGGCGTCGATCGACGGGGCCTCGGAGTGGCAGATCGTGCGGCGGATCAAGATGCCGGAGTTGAAGGGGAGCCTGGCGATCACGGTGATCTTCAGCATCATCGGCAGCTTCCAGCTGTTCAACGAGCCTTCGATCATGCAGAACATGGTGCCGGGCAACGCGATCACGACGTATTACACGCCGAACATGTACGCGTACAACCTGAGCTTCACGGGCGGGCAGTCGAACTATGCGGCGGCTTTGGCGATCGTGATGGCGATCATCACCATGGCGGTGGCGTACGCGGTGCAGCTCAACAGCATGAAGGAGCAGATGAGATGAGCGGGGTTACTGGCTTGCAGACCGAATCGGGTGTCGGCCGTCTGTCGGCCTCGGAGCTGAGGGCGCAGGAGCGTGCCGCCAGGAGGGCGGAGCGGGTGCGCCGGCGCCGGGTGGCGCGTGACGAGGCGGCCGAGCGGAAGAGGAGCGCGCGCAGCGGGTTCAGCAATCCGGACAATCCGCGTCGCAGCTGGCCGCTGACGGTCGTGGTGGCGGTGTTCGCGGTGTACTGCCTGTTCCCGTTCGTCTATTTGCTGGTCAACGCCACGAAGACGCAGGCCGACTTCACCTCGACGTTCGGCCTCGGTTTCGGCCATACGTTCGCGTTGTGGGACAACCTGCGGGAGGTGTTCGCCTACCAGGACGGGATCTTCGGCCGGTGGCTTTTGAACACGCTGCTCTACGTGGTGGTCGGCGCCGGCGGGGCGACCCTGCTGGCGATCATGGGCGGCTACGCGCTGGCGAAGTTCCGGTTCCCGGGTCGCAAGGCCGTGTTCGCGGTCGTGATCGGCGCGATCAGCGTGCCGGGCATCGCGCTGGCCGTCCCGCAGTTCCTCCTCTTCGCCAAGCTGGGGCTGACGAACACGCCATGGGCGATGATCCTGCCCAGCCTGATCAGCCCGTTCGGTCTCTATCTGATGTGGATCTTCTCGGAACAGGCCGTGCCGACCGAGCTGATGGAGGCGGCGCGCGTGGACGGGGCGGGCGAGATGCGCACGTTCTTCACCATCGCCCTGCCGCTGCTGGCGCCGGGCATCGTCACGACGGCCCTGTTCACGATCGTGGCGACGTGGAACAACTACTTCCTGCCGCTGATCATGCTCAAGGACGCCGACTGGTACCCGCTCACCATCGGTCTGAACCAGTGGAAGGACCAGGCCTCCACCGCGGGCGGGCAGGCCATCCAGAACCTGGTCATCACCGGGAGCCTGGTCACCATCGTCCCGCTCGTGATCGCGTTCCTGCTCCTGCAGAAGTACTGGCAGTCCGGCCTCGCCGCAGGCGCCGTCAAAGAATAGCGTCCGATGAGACAACATAAGGGATACACAGCATGAGTGCACGGAGAACGTATCGTTGGCCACAACCGCTTGACGGGCAAAGGCAAAGGCTCTGGTACGGCGGCGACTATAACCCCGAGCAGTGGCCTGAGGAGATCTGGGACGACGATATCCGGCTGATGAACAAGGCCAGGGTCAATCTGGTCTCGCTTGGCATCTTTTCCTGGGCCAAGATCGAGACCAGCGACGGGGTCTATGACTTCGGCTGGCTCGACCGCATCGTCGACAAGCTCGGGCGTGCCGGCATTGCGGTGGATATGGCCTCCGCCACGGCCTCGCCGCCGATGTGGCTGACGCAGGCGCATCCCGAGGTGCTCTGGCGTGATGAGCGCGGGAACATCTGTTGGCCGGGCGCCCGCCAGCATTGGCGAGCGACCTCACCGATCTTCCGGAAATACGCCCTGAGGCTTTGCCGCAAGATGGCCGAGCATTATAAGGACAATCCCTACGTGGTCTCCTGGCATGTCGGCAACGAATATGGTTGCCACAACCGCTTTGATTACTCCGATGATGCCATGCGCGCTTTCCAGGAATGGTGCAAGGCGCGCTATGGCACCATCGAGGCGGTCAACGACGCCTGGGGCACCACGTTCTGGGCGCAGAGGATGAATGATTTCAGCGAGATCATCCCGCCGCGTTATATCGGCGAGGGCAACTTCATGAACCCCGGGAAACTGCTTGATTTCAAGCGGTTCAGTTCCGACGCCCTGAAGGATTTCTTCATGGCGGAACGGGATGCCTTGGCGCAGATCACGCCCGGCAAGCCGCTGACCACGAATTTCATGGTGAGCGCCGTCGGTTCGAATCTTGACTATGACGACTGGAGCGACGAAGTCGATTTCGTCTCCAACGACCATTACTTCACCCCGGGCGAAGCGCATCTGGACGAGTTGGCCTATTCGGCTTCGCTGGTCGATGGCCTGTCGCGAAAGCGTCCGTGGTTCCTGATGGAGAATTCGACGGCCGCCGTCAACTGGCGTTCGATCAACTATCGCAAGGAACCCGGGCAGACCGTGCGAGACGCACTGGCACATGTGGCCATGGGCGCCGATGCCATCTGCTATTTCCAGTGGCGGCAGTCACGTGCCGGAGCTGAGAAATTCCACAGCGCCATGGTGCCGCACGCCGGCGAGAACAGCCAGATATTCCGTGATGTCTGCGAACTCGGCGAGGATCTGCAGCGGCTTTCGGACGCCGGTCTCGAGGGGACCGAGCTGAAGAAATCCTCTGTTGCCGTCGTCTTCGATTACCAGAGCGAATGGGCCACGGAACACAGCGCGAATCCGACGCAGAACGTTCGCCATCTCACCGAGCCCCTGGACTGGTTCCGTGCGTTCGCCGATTTGGGCATCACCGCTGATATGGTGCCGATGAGAGGCGATTGGGACAGCTATGAAGCCGCGGTGCTTCCGTGCGTGTATCTGCTGAGCCAGACCGATTCGCAACGTGTCCGTGATTACGTGTCGAATGGCGGAAAGCTTTTCGTCACCTACTATACGGGGATTTCGGACGAACGCGACCATATCTGGCTGGGCGGCTATCCCGGTTCGATTCAGGATGTCGTGGGGGTGCGAAGTGAGGAGTTCACGCCGATGGGCGATGATTTCCCCGGCGCCCTCGACCATCTGGACCTGAGCAATGGGGCAGTGGCCCACGATCTGGCCGATTGGATCACCTCGACCGCTCCCGATGCGAAAGTATTGGAGACCTATCAGGCGGATCCGCGCACCGGCATGAATGGCGTGCCGGCTATTGTGGTCAATCCATTCGGTTCGGGCCAGTGTGTCTATATCGGCGGCAAATTGGGTCGCGATGGTCTGCGGATTTCCCTGCCGAAAGTGCTTGATGATATGGGTATCAGGCATTCTTCCGCTGCGGATGTCGGTCAAGTCCTTCGCGTAGAGCGAAGCGGCGAAGATGGCCAGCATGATTTCGTATTCTATTTCAACCGTGGCAGTGGTGACGTAACGGTCAGGTTTGACGGAGAAGTCGTGGTATCTTCGCTGGCGCAATATGCCGAGACGGGGGATACGGCCTGTATTTCGCCGAATGGTTTGATCATAGTGAAAGGATGACGAAAAATCTACAAATAAAACAACGTTCTTGCGGGCTTTGACAGGGGCTGGTCATCTATCAGGCTTTGTAGAGGAAGCTCATGGGAAGAAAAAGAAAAACGCTCGTATATAGCTTTGCAAACTGCATATGTGTGAAGTATAATTAAAAATGTTATCGCAATCATTTGAACAATCGATTGTCGAATATCCGGTTTCGGCCTTTATCGGTTTGAAGGGATATCGAGATGAGTGAAGATTGGTTACGTTAAACAGGATTTCCATTTGCCTAACGCATTTGGGGAAGGAGAAAGAACGATGAAGTTCACTAAGCAAGTGATCGCAATGGTCGGAGCGGCTGCCATGTTGGTACCGCTGGCCGCGTGCGGCGGTTCCGGCAATTCCTCTGCAGATTCTTCGAAGGGGGGTAAGACCTCGATTCTGGTGTGGTCTTGGGATTCCACACTGCCTCGCACCGTCAAAGGGTTCGAGAAAGCCAATCCCGATATCACCGTCAAGGTGACCAACGCGGGAACGAACAAGAAGGAATACACCGCGCTCAACAACGCCATGTCTGCGGGCAAGGGCGCTCCTGACGCCGCGCAGATCGAATATTACGCATTGCCTGAATACGTCATTCGTGGCAATGTGACCAACCTTTCGGATATGGGTGCCTCGGGCTACAAGAGCTTCTACACTCCGGGCACGTGGAATTCGGTCAACGTCAACGGCGGCGTCTATGCACTGCCGATGGATTCGGGCCCCATGGCCTTCTTCTACAACAAGGAGGTCTTCGACAAGGCCGGCGTCACCGAGGTCCCGACGACCTGGGACGAGTTCTACGAGGCCGCCAAGAAGATTCGCGCCACCGGAAACTACATCACCTCCGATTCCGGCGATGCGGGCTTCTTTGATTCGATGACCTGGCAAGCAGGCGCGACGCCGTTTGAGACCAGCAAGGACGGCAAGACCGTCACCATCAATCTGGCCGGCAACGACAAGGTCAAGAAGTGGACTGATTTCGAGCAGAAGCTCATCGATGAAGACCTGATCGACACCAAGACCGCCGGCTGGTCCGACGATTGGAACAAGGGCTTGGGCGATGGCTCCATCGCCTCGTTGCTCACCGGCGCATGGATGCCCTACAACCTGCTTTCCGGCGCTCCTCAGGCTTCCGGCAAGTGGCGCGTGGCGCAGATGCCGACCTGGGAGAAGGGCGGTACCGAGAACTCCGAAAACGGCGGTTCCTCGCTCGCTCTGATCAAGACCAAGGACAGCGCCAAGGCCAAGGCCGCTTACAAGTTCATGGAATATGCCTGCCACAACAAGGAAGGCATCAAGACCCGCGTCGATGGCGGCGCTTTCCCGGCCGACAACGATACGCTTTCCTCCAGCGACTTCCTGAACATGACCTCGATGACCGACGACAAGGGCAAGCCCAACGAGTACTTCGGTGGACAGAAGTTCAACGAGGAGCTCGCCAAGGCCGCCAAGAACGTGATTCCCGGCTACAAGTTCCTGCCGTTCGAGGTCTATGCCCGTGGCGTGTTCGCCGATGACGCCGGCGGTGCCTTCACCGACAAGAAGATCACCCTCAACAAGGGTATCGAAGCCTGGCAGAAGAACATGGTCAACTATGCCAAGCAGCAGGGCTACACCGTCAAGGAGAAGTAACTGCCGCCGATGATCGGCCAAAACGATAGATGATGTTCCGCGGACCCGAATGATTGTTCAGTTGGGTCCGCGGAACATTTTTTATGTCGAGCTTCCGACGGTTCCCAAGGTGACGGTAGACTTGTCGTTGAATGAACGACGGATTGACGACAGGGGCACAATGAGCAGGGTTCGGCGGCATCTGAGGCTGCTTGCGGCGATGTGCGCTTCGCTGATGCTTGCGGCGACGGCAGCCTGCGGGACTCAGGACAACCGCACCGTGATCACGGTCTGGTCGTGGGAACCGAGCATGCAGTCCGAGGCCAGGGATTTCGAAAAAGCCAACCCCGATATCCGTGTCGACATCAAGTCCACGAGTGGTTACGACAACCTCAATTCCGCCATCCAGGACGGCTACAATATGCCGGACGTGGTGCAGCTCGAGTATTTCGCCCTGCCGCAGTACGCCGTGAGCGGCCAGCTGCGTGACATCACCGAGGCGACCCAAGGTTACGGCGACAATTACACGCCCGGCACATGGTCGAGCGTTCACGTCAACGGACAGGTTTACGGGGTGCCGATGGATTCGGGGCCGATGGCGTTCTTCTACAATGACGACGTTTTCCGCCAGGCCGGTGTCGACGCCTCGCAGATCCACACATGGAACGACTATTACGAGGCGGCCAAAAAGCTCAAGGCGATAGGCGTCTATATCGCCGCCGATTCCGGTGACGCAAGCTTTTACAATGCGATGATCTGGCTTAACGGCGGACGGCCGTTTCACACCACCGGCGACGGCAAAACCGTCACCGTGAATCTCGCCGACGACAAAGGCACCCAGGATTTCACGACGTTCTGGCAGAAGATGATCGACGAAGGGCTTGTCGACACCCAGCTCAACACGTGGTCGGAAGGCTGGAAGAACGCACTGGCGACGGGCAGCGTCGCCTCCGTGTTCACCGGGGCGTGGATGCCTTCGCTGCTGCTCTCCGACGTGCCGGGCAGCGCGGGGCTCTGGCGTGTCGGGCAAATGCCGACGGCCGATGGCTCGCGTGCCAATTCGGAGAATGGCGGTTCGGCTCTCGCGGTGCTGCATCTGACCCGTAAGCCCGAGGCGGCGATGCGCTTCATCCGTTACGTCTGCCTCGACCGTTCCGGCATCGCTAAACGTGTCGACGGCGGAGCATTTCCCGCGGACAAAGCGACATTGAACAGCCGCGCGTTTCTGACGAAGACCACGGTTCGGGACTCGCGTGGCATCGACATACCGTATTTTGGCGGACAGCAGTTCAACCGTGTGCTTTCGCGCGCCGCCGAGAACGTGTCGGTCGGCTATCAGTATCTTCCCTTCGAAGTCTACGCGCGAGGCGATTTCAAGGGGACGGTCGGTCAGTCCTATAAGTGGGCGAACGCCGCACGTTCGGTGCAGAAGGTACAGGACCGGATCGACGCCGGGCAGACCAATCCTGACGGCAGTCCGCTGACCTTGCCGCAGGATCCCGGTCCCAAGATCACCCTGATGCAGGGAATCGGGCTATGGCAGAAGGACATCAAGGAATACGGCACGAATCAGGGCTTCAGCCTGCAATAAGGATGCGTGCTATGCACCTTATCTATACATCTTATTCGTCTCATCCGTGCTAGGCGTTGAGATGATAGATGACGGACATGCCTTTGAAGATGAGGCCGGGGTCGTAGACGTCGATGGCTTCGGTGTCGTCTTTGAACACCGAGCCGAGGCCACCGGTGGCGACCACCTTGAAATCCTCGTCTATTTCGCGGTGGAACTGGCTGATCGTGCGTTCGATGCCGCCGAGGAAATTGTAATATAGGCCTGCCTGCATCGCTGTTTTGGTGCCTTTGGCAAGAATCGAGGCCGGCCGTGTGATCTCGACTTCGGGCAGCTGGGCCGTACCGGATACCAAGGAGCTGATGGAGGTCTGCAGTCCCGGGCTGATCAGCCCCGCCGTGATCGCCTTGTTGCCGTCCACATAATTGAAGGTGGTAGCCGTGCCGAAATCAGCTACCAGCACCGGGCCGCCGTATATCGCGTATGCGCCGACGCAATCCGCCAGGCAGTCCGAACCCAAAGATTTCGGGTCGTCCATGCGGATGGACAGTCCTGATTTGACGCCGGGGCCGACGATGATCGGATCGATATCGAGGAACTTGACGATCGAGGAACGGAAGGAATGCATGATTTGAGGAACGACGGAAGCGATGATGACATCCTCGACGTCATCCGCGGCATATCCGCCTGAATCAAGGAATTGAAGCAGCAGCAAGCCGTATTCGTCGCTGGTCCTGAACGTTTTGGTGGTGATGTGCCAGGTATTGGTGATGGTGACGGCAGGGGAGTTGTCGTCTACAACGCCGATTTCGATGTTCGTGTTGCCGATGTCAATCGCGAGTAGCATTTTCGTCCGTTTCCCTTGGAGTTTACCGGCGTATGTTGCGGCGCTTGGTTCGTGCGCCGTATCGCCTTTCGTCTTGGGTTCCATCATACGCTGCCGGCGGCGTAAATCTATCGGTATTCGTATGATGTTCAATTGCAGTCGACCTGTGAAGGCGGCTAGCGAATTCAATGATTTCTATCAAAGAGGAATGTATGCCTACCAATCCAGGTGCGTACGGCGAAAACGACGCAACCGACAAGAACGTAACAGGCAACGACACCAACAGGACGGCGGCGAACGCTCTGGATGGTTCGGTTCATGCTGTTGGCGACAGCGTGAATGTTGCAGGCGGTTCTGCTCACGCTGGGGGCTCCGGCGTGAACGCAGAAGCGTGCGATAACTCGAGTGTCAAGGTCAATGCGAACAACGCGGCCAGCACCGATGAGACGCTCAACGCACATGTCAAGGGGGCCGCTGGTGGCATCGGAGGAAATAGCAGCGGCGGAAACGGCAGGGGAAAAGGCTGGATCTGGGCGATTGTCGCGGCGGTCATCGTGGTGGCATTGATCGTCGCCTTTGCGGTGATCAGGAATCGGAAAGCTGACACCGGAGTGGCAGAGATGCACAAAGCCGAAACCGTCACTATCGGGCTGAAGCTTGCGCCCACGAACCTCGACATCCGCAACCAGTCCGGCTCCGCGCTCGATCAGGTGCTGGTCGGCAACGTCTACGAAGGGCTCGTCGCGCGCGATTCGAAGAACAAGGTCATCCCCGGACTGGCCAAAAGCTGGGAGAAGAACGCTGACGGCACCAGTTATATCTTCCACTTGAACAAGGGCATGGCCTTTTCCAACGGCGACAAGCTTGACGCCGATGACGTGGCGTGGTCCATCAACGAACTGGTCGCCAAGCACTATCACGATTCCGAATCGCTGATGAACTTCAAATCCGTGACCGCCGTGGACGCCGATACCGTCAGGCTCGACCTGAGTGCGCCCAACGCCGAGCTGTTGTGGGAGCTGGCCTGCCGGCCGGGACTCGTGTTCGATCGCGACGCCCACTATGACATGAAGACGCAGGCCGTGGGCTCCGGGCCGTATACCGTCGCCAAGTTCGTGCCGAACGATTCCATCACGCTTAAAGCCAATCCGAACTACTGGGGCAGCCACAAGGCCAAGACCCCGAGCGTCGTGCTGCGCTATCTCAACGATGACAACGCGGCCGTCAACGCGCTGAATAGCGGGGATGTCGATGTGCTGGCGCCTGTGACCGAAAATCTCGCCGAGCCGTTCGAAAAGGACGCTGCGCATTATTCCGTGGCCGCGGGCGACGACACCGACAAGTACGTGCTCGCCATGAATTCCAAAGGCGAGAAGACCTCGGACGTGCGCGTGCGTCAGGCCATCCGCTACGCCATCGATCACCAGCAGCTCATCGCCTCGCGCGGCGGGGCCGATAAGCCGCTGGGCGGGCCGATTCCTTCGCTCGACCCGGGCTATGAGGACCTGACCGGCCTCTACCCGCACAACGTCGGGAAGGCCAAGGCGCTGATGAAACAAGCCGGCTACTCGCCTGACCATCCGCTGACGCTGCGGCTGACCTACGCCAACACCTACGGCACCGAGCTCGGTGACCAGCTGCGCAGCCAGTTGAAACCCATCGGCATCGATCTGAAGGTCAACGTGGTCGAGTTCTCGACCTGGCTGCAGGACGTGCTGAAGAACAAGGACTACGACCTTTCCCTGGTCGACCACAACGAAAGCCACGATTTCGCGCAGTGGGTCAACGACGCGTACTACTACAACTACAGCAACCAGAAGGTCAAGGACTACTACAACCAGGCGATGGCGGCTTCCAGCGATTCCCAGCGTGATGCGTTGCTGGCTCGTGCCGCACGGGTCGTGAGCGTCGACGCGCCGGCGGATTGGCTGTTCAACTACCGCATCACCACCGCGATGAAAAAGGGCGTGCACGGTTTCCCGCTCAACCTGAACCAGACGCTGCTGCCGCTCTATGGGGTGACGTACACGCCGGAGGGCAAGTAGCGGGCTGTATAGGGTGTGCGACAAGTGGTTCATGATTCACGATGAGAATGGGACGAAAATTAGGGCATAGAGAGCGGAATCGTGATTTTCTCTGCAAAATGAGTGTTCATCTAGCGATAATCACAGAATATGCCGCAAAAATGTGATTATCGCTGTATCTGCGATGTATATGCAGAGTTAATCACGGAATGTGACTTGTAAACGTGATTATCGCTGTATAGGAAAGATATGTGCAAAGTTAATCACAGGATCCGAGAAAAGATTGCAGATGTTTGTTTCGAAATGTGATCCGGGAAGGAACAGGTGAGTAGATGCGATTCGTCATTCGGCGTTTCCTGCTGTTTGTGGCGGCGCTGCTCGCCATTTCGGTGGTGATCTTCGCGGCGCTGCGCATTCTGCCGGGCGATGTGGCCAGCGTGATGGCAGGTCTCAACGCGCCGCCGGAGCGTGTGGCGCAGCTGCGCTCGCAGATGGGACTCGACCGGCCGCTGACGGTGCAGTATTTCAGCTGGATGGGCGGTTTGCTGCGCGGCGACTTCGGCACGTCACTGCTCACCGGCCGTTCGATCAGTTCGATGGTCGCCATGCGCGCCGCCGTCACCTTCCCGTTGATCGTGCTGGGGCTCATCGTGGCGCTCGCCATCGGTCTGACGCTTGGGGTGGTGGCCACGCTGGCCACGCGACCGGCGTTGCGTTCGGTCTTTCATTTCGTCGCTATCGTCGGCGGTGCCATTCCGGCGTTGTGGGGCGGTCTGCTGCTGATTCTGCTCTTCGGGCGCGGCACCGGATTGCTGGGTATCTTGCCGTCGCAAGGATTTCCGGAGACGGGTTGGGGCAGTTTCGGAACGGCACTGGTCTCGCTGGTGCTGCCGGCGTTGACGGTCGGCATCATCGACGGCGCAAGCCTGATGCGCTATACGCGTTCGGCGCTGGGCGACGTGATGCAAAGCGGGTATATCGACCAGGCGATGGCCTGCGGCTATACGCGACGTCAGGCCGCGCTCAAAGTCGGGCTGCGACTGGCGACGCCGCAGCTGGTGAGTGTGGTCGGGCTGATGTTCGCCGGCATGATCACCGGCGTCATGGTCATCGAGAACCTCTTCGCGCTGCCCGGCATCGGTGCTGGCTTGGTCACCGACCTCGGCAACCGCGACCTGATCGCGGTGCAGAGCGAGCTTTTCATGCTGGCCGCGTTCTTCCTCTTCGTCGGCTTCCTGGTCGACCTGCTGCATCGTCTGCTCGACCCGCGCTTGAAGCACGCCACGCAGAGAGGTGCGCAATGACAGGAAACGACGAATACGACGCGCACGATACGAATCGAATCAGCGAGGAACCGATGGATACGCAACAAGACCGTACTGATTCCGGCGAAACAATGGCGATCCGGTATTCGCAGAACGTATCGACCGATTCGGAAACGCACCATTCCAGCAAAGCCGGTATTGTATTGCGTTCTATGTGGCGACGCGGCGAAGGCAGGTTCGCGCTGGTCGTGTTGGCGTTGTGGGTGGCGGTTTCGCTGGTCTCTCTGATCTGGACCCCGCAATCGCTGTGGGCGACGGACGGCTACCACGTCTGGGCCAAGCCGTCCTCGGCGCACTGGCTCGGCACCGACGGCACCGGGGCAGACGTGTTCAGCTGGCTGATGGCCGGGGCTCGCACAAACTTGTTCATCGCTGTCCTCGCGGTGGTTGTTGCTGGAGCGCTCGGCACCGTGCTGCTCGGAGCGATGGTCTCACGCAGCACGGCGCTCTCGAACGTCTCGGTGGTTGCGGTGGATGCGCTGATTTCCATTCCGACCGTGTTAATCGCCCTGATTCTCGCGGTTCCGATGGGGGCTTCGGTGGCGGTTATCGTCATTGCCTGCGGCATCGGTTATGGTCTCAATCTGGCACGTATAGCACGGCCGCAGGCGTTGCTGGCGGCCAATTCCGACTATGTAGGTTCCGCGCTTTCGTATGGTGCATCGGGATTATCGGTGATGCTGCACCATATCCTGCCCAATGCGATGCCGACCATCATGGTCCAGCTTTCGCTCTCCGCCGGCACTGCGGTGCTCGCTGAAAGCGGGCTGACCTACCTCGGCGTCGGTGTGCCGAGCGGTGTGCCGAGCTGGGGCCATTCGCTGGCCACCTCGGTCAAGTTCATCAACGTCTATCCGCTGACCGTGCTTTGGCCGGGCCTCATCGTCACGCTCGTGGTGGTGGCGCTCAACGTCTTCGGCGACGTGCTGCGCGACGCCCTCGATCCCGTTGCGAATCCGGAATTGCGGAGGTCCTGAAATGGCGGTTTCCCAAACAGAGGTAACGGCATCGTCTCGCTTTGTTGCTGGCATATCTGCAGATTGCGGCAGGAACGGTGCCGAATTTCCCGACGGAAAGGCGAACCATGAGCGTTGAAGTCAGGAACCTTGGCGTTGCCATCGGCGGCAAACCGATTGTGCGCGGTGTCGATCTCGATATCGGCGACAGCGAGCGGGTGGGCCTGATCGGCTCCTCCGGTTCCGGAAAATCGATGATTTCCAAGGCGATGCTCGGTCTGTTGCCGGCGAATGCAACCGCGAAAGGTTCCGTTACGCTCGACGGCACGCAGGTTGTCGGGTCGCCTGAAACCGTACTCGCCGATTTGCGCGGGCGCTATGTCGGCGTGGTATTCCAGAATCCTGCGACGTCCCTGAATCCGGTCCTGACCGTCGGCAAACAGATCGAGCTGCCGCTGAAACTCCATTACGATCTGGACAAGGTCGATCGGCAGGAACGCGTGGCCGCGATGCTCGGCAAGGTCGGGCTCGATGAGGCGACAGCGAGGAAATATCCCAGCGAACTTTCCGGCGGCCAACAGCAGCGCGTCGGCATCGCCACGGCGCTGATCACCTCGCCGCGTCTGATCATCGCAGACGAACCCACGACGGCGCTCGATTCCATCACCCAGCGTCAGATCGTCGACCTGCTGGTAACGCTCGTCGACAAGGCCGGGGCCTCGATGCTCTTCATCACCCACGATTTCTCGGTGCTCGCCCGCGCCACCACGCGTTGCTATGTGCTCGACGGAGGTCGAATCATCGAATCGGGGAAGACCGCCGAACTGTTGGAAAATCCACAAGCCGGGCAGACGAAGAAACTGGTCGGCGCGGCACGAGAGCTGACATTGCAGCGAAAGCAGGATCGCGATGACTGAACGGGAGATATTGCTGAGCGGCCACGCCATAAGCCGTACTTTCGGAAAAGGTAAAGACCAGCAGACCGCATTGGATCGTGTTGACGTCGAGGTCGAACCGGGGGAGTGCCTTGCGTTGATCGGAGGTTCCGGTTCGGGCAAGTCTACGCTGACGCGGATTCTTTTGGGGCTCGACAAGCCGACCTCGGGAACGGTGAGCTTTGAAGGCAAGCCGGTCGAAGGCCGAAAATCCGCGGGATACCAAGCTTTGCGACGTGAGTCAAGTCTGATATTCCAAAGTCCGTTCTCCTCGCTCGACCCGCGTTGGACGGTGGCGAAGTCGGTGGCCGAGCCGCTGAAAATACAACGCAAGATACGGACGGACAGTGCGAACAACGTTAACAGTGCGAACAACGTTAACAGTGCGAACAACGTTAACAGTGCGAACAACGTTAACAACGATGGTGCGGATATCGATGTAAAAGTGCGCGAGTCCTTGACGCTGGTCGGTCTCGATCCCAACGAATTCCTGAATCGATACCCCGTCGACCTCTCAGGCGGGCAAGCTCAGCGCGTCGCCATCGCCCGTGCGCTGGTCACCGATCCCAAGCTCATCGTCGCCGACGAGCCGATGAGCGCCATCGATGTGGCGGCCCGTCTGCAGATTCTCGAGGCGTTTGCGGCCATCCGCAAGTCACGTCCGGAAACGGCCGTCGTCATGATCTCGCACGATCTGGGCGTGGTACAGCACATCGCCGACCGCATCGTCGTGTTGCACAACGGCAAGGTGGTGGAAAGCGGCGCCACCGATGACGTGCTCAACTGCCCGAAAGCCGACTACACCCGCGAACTGGTGACTGCCGCGTCGCTGTAGACGCCAAAATCGCAACCTACGATTAGAACAATGCGGTTGACGATTGATGCGACCAAAAGCATGTAAACGTGTGCTTTTGGTTGCATCGAAACTGTCAACGCGACCAAAAGCATGCAGATTCGTGCTTTCGGTCGCATCAACCGTTGTATGGGCCGCCGAACCGAGACGCCGGCTGTTGCACGCCTATTCGACCACGTTGAAGCGCTCGCCGTTGCAGAAGGCGAGGATGGAACGAGCCATCTGGCGCGAGAGGTCGCGGTAGGCGTCGTCGGCACGCCAGGCGACGTGCGGGGTGAGGACGGTGTGGGGCGTCGAGCGCAGCGGGTCATCTGCCGGCAGCGGTTCCTTGTCGTAGACGTCGATGGCGGCCTTGATGTCGCCGCGGTCGAGTCGGGCTGCCAGCGCGCCGGGTTCGATGACTTCGGCTCGGGCGGTGTTGATGAAGTAGCTGCCGGATTTCAGCTGGTCCAAGTCGTCGGCGGTGATGACCGCCCGCGTTTCATCGTTCAGGGGCAGATGGACGCTGACGATGTCCGAATGCGCCATGAGCTCGCCGATGCTTTCGATTCTGGTTGCACCCAACGAGCGCGCGGTGGCGGCGTTGACGTGCGAATTCCAGACCAGGGTGTGCATGCCGAAGCCGTAGGCGATGCGGGCGACCGTCTGGCCGATGCCGCCGAAACCGATGAGGCCGATGGTCTTGTCCTTCAGCGACGTGCCTTCCAGCCCGCTCCAGTTGCCTTCACGGATGCCGCGATCCATCGCGCCGACGGAGCGCGCGAGCTCGAAGATCAGCGCGAACGTATATTCCGCAACGGTTTCGTCGCCGTAGTGAACGGTGTTGCACACGCGAATACCCAGTTCCCGCGTACGTTTCAGGTCGATGAAATTGGCGACGCCGGTGCCTCCGAAGACGAAACAGCGCACGTGGCTGCCCAATCGCTCGAGCAGGTCGCCGGTGACGTGGAAGCCGATGACCACGACGATATCGGCGTCTTTGCAGCGTTCGAGGATGGTTTCTGGCTCGATGTTGAAATCGTGGTAGGTGCGTACGCGGGCGACGTTGCGCAGGATACGCATGCCGGTGGCGAGCGGCTGGGCCATGGCCGCGAACATCGAGGGGATGACGACCAGAGGCAGATCGGTACGTTCGGGTTGGGTTTCGCGGTAGTTCATATTAACAAGGATAATTCCGCCTCTGACCGATGGGAATGGACACTATCGATACCAAGATGATGCTGAAGGTTTGTTATCGTCGCGTGTTGCGTCCGTGCTCTTTGGCGTGTTTCATTCGTCGAAAGAGAATAGTTTTTCAACAGTGGTATCGAAGACGTGGGCGATGTCAAGTGCCAGCTTCAGCGATGGGTTATATGCGCCGGCTTCAAGCCGGATGATGGTCTCGCGCCGTACACCGACCAACACGGCAAGTTCTGATTGTGTCATGCCGGCGTTCTGCCGTACCTGTTTGAGTGTGGTATTAAGCCTTGGCATCGGCGGCCTTCAGGTCTCGGTGTTCGAGATAGAGATAACAGCCTAGCTGCAACGTCGCCATCAATGAGACAAGGAAAAGCAGAAGATAAACGTTGAAACGCAGCCAGTTGTTCAGCACAAACTGGTTGATCATGGCGATGCAGATGAGCACTAGGAACAGAATGAAAATGGATATGGTATTCGCCTGATTCTCATGGAGCAGCGCGCTCTCGTCTTTCAGTCTGTTTTCCGCGGAGTCGTGCAATCCCATGGTGAACATGCCGTTTGGGCCGCGTGAAATGAGTTTGTTGAGGGCGGCATCGATTCCTGTGGGAATGATGAACCCGAGCATACAAAGAAAGTGTTGCCAGATCCAAGTGTCGGGGAAGAACACCGCTGGAAGCGAGATGATGGTGGCCGTGAGCATGCAAACGAATTGTGCTCGGCGTATCTGGTTGAGCGACCAACTGTTGGGATTGCAACGATGTGACGGTATCGGCATCTTCGGTTCCTTTCTCGCGGTTATGGACTGTCCATGTCTGCAAAACATAGTGATGTATTTATCACTATGTTGCAAATATATCACATTAATAATTCAGCGTTGGTGGTGGTTCGCGGTTCGGTTATTGATTTCGACTACTGGTTCTTTGTCTATATAAAGTCAGATTGGTCTGTGGGAGGGATTTGTATATTGCGTATAGCTCATAACTTTTAGTGGATAAAATACAATAAAAGCAAGTGAAGATGATGTCTTCTTTATTAGTTTGACTTTTATAATGCTATACGTTAATATATTATATAGCAATGAGGATTGATTGTCTGATGCAAAGGGGATTGGCATGACGATGGTGCAGATGAACATTCGTATCGATGCCGACTTGAAAGACGAAGTCGACGAGATACTGAAGCGTATTGGCAAGACTCCGAGTTCCGTGATCCGCGAACTGTGGGACTTCATTCAAGATTCTGGAGAGATTCCCGATTTGAGCACGGCTGCTGAGAAAGAAGATCGGGAGCTCGAAAAACGCAAGAAACTTCAGAAGATCGACAATATGAGCGGAATAGTTCCGCGAACGTTGCAAGACATGGGGCTTATCGGACGTGGCGACGATCCGTTCAAGTTGATGTCCGCCAAAAAATTGCATGATTATGCGGATGAGCAACGATATGAGGATTATATTCGAGAGAGTGTGGCAGAAAGCGTGGCGGTATGATGAAGGAAACCAAACACAATATTGTATTTGATACCAATATTCTTCTCGATATCGTCATGCATCGTTCGTTGCGGGAGTCTGCAGCGTTGAAGCTCATGGACGCATGTGCCGATTTGAATTTGAATCCTATGTGTGTGTCATTGTCGCTCAAAGATGTCGATTACATTGTGAAAGTGAACACCAAACGGGAGTTCAAAGATGCCATGGCAGGTGTTGAGCAGGCCACCGTCCAGCAGCTTGTCTCCCAGATTGGTTGGTCGAGTGTCGAATCGATTCTGGAGGTGTGTGCGGTCGCTGCCGTCGACGGTGAGGTTTGCGAAAACGCGCTGAAATTGCGTTCTGTACATCCTGATTATGAAGACAATCTCATCATCGCCGCGTCGCGTCAGGCCGATGCCGACATGGTGGTGACCGGTGACCGGGATTTGATTAGGGATTTCCCCGATTTGTGCGTCAGCGTCGAGGATGCGCTGAAGCAGATCGATGGCGATGATTCTGAGAGCTGAACGGCGCGATTCGCGTTTGGTTGTGCAAACGGGGCATTCTTTGTAGGGTTGTTTGAGAATTCGAAAGTTTCGGATTCGTGTGACGACAGGAGTCGATATGGCAGGCAAGGCATTGATCATCGTGGATGTGCAGCCCACGTTCTGCGAAGGAGGGGAGCTCGGTGTCGAGGGCGGCACCGCGGTGGCCGAACGCATCGCGCAATATGTGAAGGCGCATGGCGATGATTACGCTTATATCGCCACTACGCAGGATTGGCATATCGAACCAGGCTCGCATTTCTCCGACCACCCCGATTTCGTGGATTCCTGGCCGAAACACGGCGTGGCGGGCACGCCGAACGCCGAGCTGATGCCGCAGATCGCCGCACTGGGCGTCGCTCATCATTTCAAGAAAGGCCAATACGCCTCGGCCTATTCGGGTTTCGAAGGTATCGAAGACAATACCGACCGAGTGCAGACCCGCGAGGAATTCGCCACGATTCAGAAGGACGGCAAGACGCTGGCACAGGGGCTGAAGGATGCAGGCGTCGAACACGTCGATGTGGTCGGGTTGGCCGAATCGCACTGCGTCAAGGAGACCGCGCTCGATGCGAAGAAACTGGGCTATAGCGTCACGGTGTTCGAGGACATGACCGAACCGGTGAG
Organism: Bifidobacterium sp. ESL0764; assembly: GCF_029395515.1. Lineage (NCBI taxonomy): Bacteria > Bacillati > Actinomycetota > Actinomycetes > Bifidobacteriales > Bifidobacteriaceae > Bifidobacterium > Bifidobacterium sp. ESL0764. Next base: position 1,529,296 of record NZ_CP113919.1, on the reverse strand, counting down.
CGAGGATCAGGGCGTCAATGCACGTATGGAAATGAGGAAAGCCGGTGTCGAGCTCAAGAACGGACTGGACGGCTGAGCGTCGAAAGCCGGCGATGGTATGCGCCGATCTCTCGGCAAGTGACGGGATTGTCGGCTGATTGCCGCAACTAAAAGGATAATGACGAACAGAAGGATGATGGATTGGTTGATATGACCGAAGACGGCTATCCGGCTGAGGGCGATTGTTTTGCACCCACTGATGACGAAACACAGTGGCGAATGCAAGAGGCGGATCCGTCTGAAGAGGACGAGGCATGGGCCCTGCATCTTCAGGATATGCAAGGGGCTGCTGCGGGTATGTCTGCGGTGAAGCCAGCTGTGGATACCCCGAAATTCGACCAAGGCGATGCGCTCGCGGCGCTGAAGCGTTATTTCGGTTACGATTCGTTCCGTGAAGGGCAGGAAGATCTGGTCGATGCCGTCCTCGCCGGACACGACGTGCTGGGCGTCATGCCGACCGGTGCCGGCAAATCCATCTGCTACCAGGTGCCGGCCACGATGTTGCCGGGGCTGACCATCGTCATTTCGCCGCTGATTTCGTTGATGCGCGACCAGGTGGACGCGCTGAATGACGCGGGCATCAAGTCGGCGTTCATCAACACCACGCAAGGGGCCGACGAGCAGGGTATGGTGTTCGCGCAGGCCAGGCAAGGCGACGTGAAGATGCTGTATGTGGCGCCGGAACGTCTGGAGACGCAGCGTTTCCGCGACTTCGCCTCGCAGGTGAACATCTCTCTGATTACGGTCGACGAGGCGCACTGCGTGTCGCAATGGGGTCAGGATTTCCGCTCGTCCTACTTGGGCATCGGCGAGTTCATCGACTCGCTGCCGGTGCGGCCGACCGTGGCCGCGTTCACCGCGACAGCGACGCAAAAAGTGCGGCGTGATATCGTTCGTTTGTTGCGGCTGAAAGCGCCCAAGGTCACGGTCACAGGCTTCGACCGGCCGAACCTGTATTTCGATATCATCAATATGCCTACCAAACGCAAGAACCTGTGGATTGCCGATTATGCGTCCCAACATGCCGACGAGTCGGGCATCGTCTATTGCGCCACCCGCAAGGAGACCGAGACGCTCGCCGATGAGCTGAACCGACACGGCATCGGGGCCGTGGCCTATCACGGCGGCATGTCCGCCGAGGCGCGCGAGGCGGCGCAACGCGATTTTGTCACCGACAAGGTGCCGGTGGTCGTGGCCACCAACGCCTTCGGCATGGGCATCGACAAGTCGAATGTGCGCTATGTCATCCACCACAATATGCCCGAAAGCATCGAGGCCTATTACCAGGAGGCCGGCAGGGCCGGGCGTGACGGGGAACCGGGACGGTGCACACTGCTCTGGAACGAGTCGGATATCGTCACCCGACGCAGGCTGCTGGACATGGATTCCGACAACGAGCGTATGAGCGAGGAGGAACAGGCAATCGTCCGCCAGAACCATCGTCGACTCCTGAACGCGATGATCGGCTATTGCCGAACCACCGAGTGCCTGCATCGTTACATCGTCCGCTATTTCGCCGATCCGAACAACGTGAATGCCGCCGGCAATGTCAACGGAAACGACGAATCCGAATCGGGCACGAATGAGGCAGCCGATTCGGCGCCAAGCAAATGCGGCAACTGCGCGAATTGCGAAAGCACGTTCGAGACCATCGATGTCTCTGCTGTGGCCCGTTCCGTCAGCCGTTGCGTCCACGATCTCAACCAGAGCTTCGGTATGGGCAAGATCGTCTCGGTGCTGCGTGGCTCGAAGGCGCAGGATCTCATCAGCCGCCGCTTGGACCAGGTGCCGAGCTATGGGGCGCTGCACGATGTTCCGGACGCCCGGATTCGTGACGTCATCAACCAGATGGCGACCGATGGCTATCTGTTCATCTCCGAGGGCAGGCTGCCGATCATACGGTTCGGAGCGCGCGCCAGCGAGACCGTCAGTCCTGATTTCCACTATGAGATCAAGCGGATTCAACGCAAGAAACCGATGGTCGCCGCCTACGGCAAGGCGTTTGGTTCCTACGACGCCGATACCGCCAATGGCGCAGGGGCGTCTGGCTCGGTTTCCGGATCGTTCGGCGACTACGAGCCAAGCGAAGAGGACGAGGCGTTGTTCCAGAAATTCCGCGAGCTGCGGCGCACCATCGCCCAGGAGATCGGCAAACCTCCCTATATCGTCTTCTCCGACAAGACGCTACGTGACATGGCCCGCATCAAACCGGTCACCGACGCGCAGTTCCTCGCGGTCAATGGCGTGGGCGAAAACAAGCTGCATCTTTATGGCCCTCGTTTCATGGATGTGGTGCGTGCGCAGTAGCCGATGAACACCAATGGCCGCGGCTGGATATTGACCGATAACATCGACTGGGAAATAACATCAACTGGAAGATAAAAGAAAGGAGAATGGCGATGAATGCTGAAGCAGAAACGAACGATAACGCGGATATCGATCTTGAAACCATTGATTTGGACACCCTTGAGCGTGATGAATATGCCTTCCCTGGGCCATTGCGTGACCAGCTGGTCAAAGCGATACTGGAGGGGCGCAAAACCACGACGAGCTCGCTGCTTGCCGAGTACGAGCATGACCATGAACCGTTGCCGCAGGTCGGGAAGCTGGCTGTGGTGATTGATTCCGATGACAAACCGGCATGCGTGACTCGGCTGATGGAGGTCAAGATCGTCAAGTTGCGCGATATCACCGATGAGCATGCCCGAGGTGAGGGCGAGGAATACGACGATGCCGCCGGCTGGCGCAAGGCCCACGAACGGTTTTGGGGAAGCCCCGAGTTCCTCGAGGAGATAGGGGACGATTCGTTCACCGTGGACGACGACACCAAAGTGGTCTGCGAACGGTTCGCTGTCATTAAGCGGTTGTGAGTGGAGAGACATTCCAAGCATTGCTACTCAAAGAAAGACGGCAAAGAAGTCGCTTGTCGGAAGCGAGCGAAGCGTGTTTGACAGACTTCCGTTTCGAGAATAAACCGTATAGGCTCTGCTGCCCAAGGCTCGCGATATGGTGGACGCCGGATTTAGTGTATAGCGGTGTCCATCACGGTGAAAAGTCAGCAACGCTTGGGATTTGAGGTGTGGCGTTAAGGCTGCGTGAAGGCGGAGTAGGAGTTCGGTTTTGAGCGAGCCACGGTTGCAGTCTGAGCCACGTGGGGGCGTCCCCGAGGTCATTGATACCCTCGACGGATTCCATGAAGCCTGCGACAGGCTGGCCGCGGGCAGCGGTTCGCTGGCTGCCGACGCCGAGCGCGCCTCGGGCTATCGCTATGGCCACGAGGATTGGCTGGTCCAATTCAAACGTACCGGCTCCGGCATCGTCCTTTTTGACCCGATAGCGCTCAACGAGGTCGGCGTGGACTGGAATGAGTTCAACAAGGTCGTTGGCGACGCGACATGGATTATTCATGATTCGTTGCAGGACCTGCCCGGATTCACCGATTTGGGCATGAAGGTGCATGCGCTCTTCGACACCGAGATCGCGGCGAGGCTGCTTGGTCTCAAACGTTTCGGCCTGGCCGCCGTCACCGAGCATTACCTTGGCATCACGCTCGCCAAGGAGCATTCCGCGGCCGACTGGTCGTACCGGCCGTTGCCGCGTGACTGGCGCAATTACGCCGCGCTTGACGTGGAACTGTTGATTGAGCTCGAGCAGCATATGCGCGCCGACCTCAAAAAAGCCGGCAAGTCCGAATGGGCCGAGGAGGAATTCGACCATGCGCTCGCCCAAGGGACAGGACCTCAGCCGGGGCATCCGGTGCCGTGGATGCGCATCTCCCATTTCACCGTGCTTGGCCATGACAGACGCGGCCAAGCCGTGGCCAAGGCGCTCTGGGAAAAGCGTGACGAACTCGCCCGCGCCGATGACATCGCGCCGACGTTGCTCTTAAGCGACGCGGCCATCATCGAGGCGGCCCAGAAGAAGCCGCACAACACCCGCCAGTTCCGCGCCATCCGCAGCCTGAACGAACGTGTGCGCATCCACATGGGCAACGAGCAGGACAAGATGTTCGAGCGTTACGCGCCCATCCAGCGTTCGGTGCGCCCCAATGTATGGAAGGAAACCATCCAGGAGGCCCTCGAGCTCAAGCCCAGGGACTGGCCGGAACCGCCGGCGCCGCCGCGAGAAGAGCAGGTCAATGCGCCGCGTTCCATGAAATATTGGTCGGTACATCATCCCGACCGGTTCGCACGTCTCAAGAAGGTGCGCGCCGTCATCTCCCAGATTGCGCAGGATACCAATACTCCGCATGACGTGCTCATCAAGCCGCAGATCATTCGCAACCTTTGCTGGCGTGACGACGCGGCCGATCTCGACATCCCGGAATTTCTGTGCGAGCAGGGTGCCAGAAAATGGCAGATTGCGCTTATTGCAGAGTCCGTGAGGCGCGTTATTATATGAGGGTTGCCTTTAGGCAGGAATAGTAGGAATAATCGTCAGGAGCACTAGCGTGAAAATCAGCGTGAGGAATCTCGAGCCCACCAAGGTGAAGCTCACCGTCACCGTCGACCCGGAAGAGTTCGACCCGTATCTTGTTGAGGCCCGCAAGGAGATCGCCAAACAGATCAGCGTCCCGGGCTTCCGCAAGGGCCACGTACCCGGCAAGATCATCGACCAGCGCGTCGGTTTCGGCGCCGTCGCCGGTGAAGCCGTCAACAGCGCGGTCCCGGAGCTCTACTCCAAGGCCCTCGAGGAGAAGAAGATCCGCCCGATGGCCCAGCCCGAGCTCGATGTCAAGGAACTGCCGACCAGCGAGAAGGATGACACCAAGGTGAAGTTCATCGCCACCGTCGAGCGCCGCCCGGAAATCGAGCTGCCGAAGCTCGACGGCATGACCCTCGATGTTGCCAAGGCCGAGGTCACCGATGAGGACGTCGACAAGCGCCTTGACAACCTTCGTCAGCGTTTCGGCACCCTCGTGGGCGTCGATCGCCCGGCTAAGAAGGGTGATTTCGCCAATATCGACCTCACCGCCTCCATCGACGGCGAAGACGTCGATTCCCAGGAAGGCGTGAGCTACGAGCTCGGCAGCGGCAAGCTGCTCGACGGCATCGACGAGGCGCTCGACGGCCTGTCCGCAGGCGAGGAGACCACTTTCGAAGGCACGCTGGAAAGCGGCGACCACGAAGGCGAGAAGGCCCAGATCAAGGTCAAGGTCAATTCCGTCAAGGCCGAAGAGCTGCCGAAGCTCGACGACGACTTCGCTCAGGAAGCCTCCGAGTTCGACACCTTGGATGAGCTCAAGGCAGACATCAAGAAGCAGTGCGAGCGTGACGGCGAAGGCAAGCAGGCCAACGAGGCCCGCGATGCGTTCCTCGACGCCCTGAAGAAGGACGTGGAGATCCCGCTGCCCAAGGGCGTTCGTGACGAGATGATCGAAGACCACCTGAAGCAGGTCACGGCCGACCCGAAGAAGGCCACAGACGAGCAGAAGAAGGAAGCCGAAGAGGCCACCGACAAGGAGCTCAAGGACCAGATCGTGCTCGACACCCTCGCTGAGCAGCTCGACGTCAAGGTCTCGCAGATGGACGTCACCAACTTCCTCGCCTCCATCGCCCAGCAGTACGGCATGGATCCGAGTGCTTTCATCAACGCGATCGTCCAGAACGGCCAGCTTGGCAGCGCCGTCCAGGAAGTCGGCCGTTCCAAGGGCCTCTTGGCCGGCATGCGCGCCGTCAAGTTCACCTGCGACGGCAAGGATCTCGATCTGACCCCGTTCCTTGGCGATGACGAAGCCGCCGAGGATGCCGAAGAGAACGAAAGCGTCGAGGCCGCGTCCGCCGCTGCCGCCGTCGCCGACGAGCTCAGCGATCACGACAAGGCCGAGTGAGTCTTTGCCGTCTGATTTGACTGTCTGATGTGGGGTGTGGAAGAATTCTTCCACACCCCACATTTTCATATTTTCTTTAGATATGTTTTTATAAAGTTAAAGATAATCTCGTCATTTTATTGCTCTTGGTGACACCAAGAACCCCATTTTTTGCAGATTAGGTCTTGATTTGCTGATTAAACGCCATCTTGGTGCACCAAGACGCTGGTTTTTTGAAGATTGCGACTTGATTCTTAATAAAAAGGGTAACTTGGTGGCACCAACATGATGGAATCTTGAGGAATTGTTGGTAATGACCGTTTAGGATGTCCGCGAGATGATGTTTGCTACCATTACGTCAGATTAATTTGCCTGCTCAAAATTGGATATGGGATTAAAGCCGCAACAGAGGTGATGGTATTGGAGAGGAACGTCGATGAGAATGATTGACGGGCGTCGTCGTAAGATTTGGGCTTTAGCGACGGTTTTCCTGCTGGGCGGTGCTGTCGGCGTGAGTTCCGGGCTGCTTGGCCTGATGCTGAGCGGTGTCGAACGGCTGATGCTGGGGTATGTCGAGAATCCGCAGAATCCGAGTCCGTATCAGGTGGTGCCGGGGCGGCGCGTTGCCTCGGTCGTGGCCGGATCCGTGTTCGCAGCGATCGTCTGGTGGCTGCTGCGCACCAAAACCACCAAGGTGCCCTCGGTCAAAAAAGCCGTGGCGGGCGAGCGCATGCCGGTTTGGCAGACCATGGTGCATGTGTTGCTTCAGATTTTCATCGTGGGTGCCGGGTCATCGGTCGGCCGTGAGGTCGCGCCGCGCGAGTTCGGTGCGATGCTCGGGCAACAGTTCTCTGGATTGGTCCATTTAGATGTGAGGGACCGGAAGATCGTTGTGGCCTGTGCCGCTGCAGCCGGCCTTGCCGGAGTCTACGACGCCCCTCTTGCAGGCGCGTTCTTTGCCATTGAGATTCTTCTGGCCGATGTCAGTATCGAAACCGTAGGCATCGCCCTGGGCACTTCCGTGGTCTCTGCTTATGTCGCCTCGATGATTCGTGGACGTGACACGTTCTACAGTATGGCCGCGATGGGCAAGGACGTGGTACCGACGTGGAGTCTGTCTCTTTTTGCTGTTCTCGCCGGTGTGATTTGTGGATTGGCCGGGGCGATGTTCAGGAAAGGCTCGCAGTGGGCCGAGGGAAACAAACCCAAAGGTACTGGTATTCTCTGGATGATGCCGTTGGCCGCCTTGGCGACGGGTGTCGTCGCGATATGGCTGCCGCAGATCATGGGCAACGGTCGTTCGGTGGCACAATACGCCTTTGCCTCTGTTGCCGGCAAGGCCGGCAGCCTGATACCGGTTCTGCTGGCTCTGTTGGTTGCGAAAGCCGTGCTGACGCTGGGTACCATACGTGCGGGCGCGTCGGGCGGCGTGTTGCAACCTGGCATCTCCCTCGGTGCCACTTTGGGTGCGTTGCTTGGTTTCGCATGGGTTTTGGTCAGTCCCCATGACACCATCACCGCATGCGCTCTCGTGGGGGCCACCGCGCTGTTGGCGGCCTCTCAACAGGCTCCTCTGATGGCGATGTGTCTGGTGATGGAACTGACCCGCGCGCCGATGGCGTTTTTCGTACCGGTGGGCATCGGCGTCGCGGTCTCGGCTTTGGTTTCCAAGGTTTTCTTGGATGCTCTGAAACGCCGTGTTTCCAGCGCTGAGCGCAAAACCAGAAAAAGTGTCGTATAAGTGCGGGTAATATCGTAAACGGTAATAAACACGTGAATATCAAGGAGATACGGTGGCAGGATTGCTGACATCTACGCCGTCGATGGACGAAGGGGATTCGGCCCCGTCCATGACGGACCCGATTTTCAATAGGTTGCTCAAGGAACGCATCATCTGGCTTGGCGATGAGGTCAAGGATTCCAATGCCAACGTCATTTGCGCACAGATGCTGATGCTTGCGGCCGAGGATCCGAAGAAAGACATCTGGCTTTATATCAATTCGCCCGGCGGCTCTGTGACCGCAGGCATGGCCATTTACGACACCATGCAGCTCATCGAGCCCGACGTGGCGACCGTCGCCGTCGGCATGGCGGCCTCCATGGCCCAGTTCCTGCTTTCCAGCGGTACCAAGGGCAAGCGTTTCGCCACCAGCCACACCCGCATTCTGATGCACCAGCCTTCGGGCGGCATCGGCGGTACAGCCACCGACGTGCGCATCAACGCCGAGCTGATCATGGATATGAAGAAGACCATGTCGCAGCTCACCGCCGACCAGACCGGGCACACCTTGGAAGAGATCTACCGCGACAACGAGTACGATCACTGGTTCACCGCCCAGCAGGCGCTGGACTACGGGTTCTTCGACAAGATCGTGACCACGCCGGGCAGCATGCGCACAGCGAAGGCAGGGGAGTGAACAGATGGCAAGTGAAGAAGCGAAGTTTGTAGCTCGTGCCGAGCGTCTCGCCGGCCCGCGTGGCGTGGCAGGGTTCAGGCCTGAAAGCCGTTACGTGATGCCGCAGTTCAGCGAAAAGACGCCGTATGGTATGAAGACGCAGGACGCCTACAGCCGCCTGTTCGAAGACCGCATCATCTTCATGGGCGTGCAGGTCGACGACACGTCGGCCGATGACATCATGGCCCAGCTCTTGGTCCTGGAGAGCCAGGACCCCAACCGCGACGTGATGATGTACATCAACTCGCCCGGCGGCTCGATGACCGCGATGACGGCCATCTACGACACGATGCAATACATCAAGCCGGACGTGCAGACCGTCTGTCTCGGTCAGGCAGCCTCGGCCGCCGCGGTGATTCTTGCCGCCGGCACCAAGGGCAAACGTCTGATGCTGCCCAACGCGCGCGTCTTGATCCACCAGCCGGCGATCGATCAGGGGGCCGGCAAGGCCACCGAGATCGAGATCCAGGCCAAGGAGATGCTGCGCATGCGTGAGTGGCTCGAGAACACGCTGGCCAAGCACACCGGCCAGTCCGCCGAACGCATCCGCAAGGACATCGAGGTCGACACCTTCCTGACGGCCCCCGAGGCCAAGGAATACGGTATGGTCGACGAGGTGCTCGCCAACCGCAAGTAATCTCGTGGCAGGTCGCAGATAACTTGCAAAATAGCTTGCAAGTAACTTGCGCTTCTCTTGAGGCCACGGCTTCGTCAGGTAGACAAATCGGTTGATTTGGTAACGATACCCTTCACGTTCGCGCGTGAGGGGTATCGTCGTATACGGACCAGTTGGAAGAGCGTCGATTGCCGTTTGGTGTGTTGCTGCATTGGTGCGGCACGCAAACGGCTTTGGCGTAACGGGCGTCACCGTGTCAAAAGGCACGGGAGCGCGAATGCGTGTAAGGAGAAGGCATGGGCGACGTGGTGGATTATAACGACTCCATCCCGCGCTGCGGGTTCTGCGGCAAAAGCGAGCGTCAGGTGCGTAAGCTCGTCACCGGCCAGGGTGCGGCGATCTGCGACGAGTGCATCGCCCAATGCGTCGACCTGATCAACGACGACAATGACAAGGACGTCAAGATCAACGCGCTGAATCTGCCCAAGCCTTCCGAGATCTACGCCTATCTCGACCAGTATGTGGTCGGACAGCCACAGGCCAAGCGCACTCTTTCCGTAGCCGTCTATAACCATTACAAGCGCGTGAATATGGAAATGGGCGAGGGTGTTCATGGCTCCGGGGCCGGCATGGGCAAGGCCGCTGCGGCTTCGGGTGCGTCGCATAGGTCTGGCACTGCAGAGGATGCCAAGGCAGGTCCCGGGAGGCGTTCCGGCAGACGGGTGGCCGATCCACTGGCAGACGTGCAAGTGGCCAAATCCAATATTCTCCTGCTGGGGCCGACCGGCGTCGGCAAGACCTATCTGGCTCAGACGCTGGCCCGGGTGATGAACGTGCCGTTCGTCATCGTCGACGCCACCACCTTGACCGAGGCCGGATACATCGGCGACGACGTGGAAAGTGTGCTGCAACGGCTTCTGCAGGCCGCTGACGGTGACGTGGAACGTGCCCAACACGGCATCGTCTATATCGACGAGATCGACAAGATCGCCCGAAAAAGCGGCGAAAGCGCCTCGCTGACCCGCGATGTAAGCGGGGAGGGTGTGCAGCAGGCGTTGCTGAAAATCCTCGAAGGCACCATCGCCTCGGTGCCGCTGGAGGGGGAGGGCACGCGCAAGCACCGCGACCAGAACACCGTCAAAATGGATACGCGTGACATCCTCTTCATCTGCGGCGGCGCGTTCGTCGGCCTCGACGCGATCGTGCGCAAGCGGCTCGGGGCGCGCGAGAGCGGCTTTACCGCAACCTTCGACGAGCGGGACGAGAGCACAGCCGACCTGCTGCGGCAGGTCGACGCGGACGATTTGGGCGATTTCGGATTGTTGCCGGAGTTCATCGGGCGTCTGCCCGTGGTCAGCGTGCTTGACGAACTCACCGAGCAGGACCTGCGCGACATCCTCGTGCGTCCGGCCAATGCCTTGGTCAAGCAATACCGCAAGCTGTTCGCCGTCGATGGGGTCAAACTGACATTTACCGATCAGGCGATCGCCGCCATCGCCGCCAAGGCCATCAGGGAAGGCACCGGTGCACGCGGACTGCGTTCGATCATCGAAAAGACGTTGGAGGAGACGATGTTCCAGCTGCCGGAGATGGATGACGTAGAACAGGTCATCGTCGACGCCACGGCCGTGCGCGGCGAGGGCGTGCCGAAGATGGTCGTCTCGTCGGCAACGGCCGGGCGTTCGTCGCGCCGGGGCAAGATACACGCGTTTGGTTAAAGATGTGCAGGGCAGTCTCTTTACCGGGGTTGGCACGACACGCCATGCTTGCGCGAATCGGCAACCTACGTTATATTAGATGAGTTGTCAAAAACAAGGTTCTTGACACTGCGCACGTAGCCCAATGGATTAGAGCAGCTGACTACGGATCAGCAGGTTACAGGTTCGAATCCTGCCGTGCGCACAGATTAATCCGCGAAATCGCAAGGTTTCGCGGGTTTTTTGATTTTCGGGTGTCCATGAGGTGTCCGGCCGGGGTACGCTGGTCCGCGGTGTCGGGAGGCGGCGACCGAGCTGCTGGTTTCCGGGTGACGGCAAGCGGACCATGCGTCTGTCCGGAAGGTCGCGTGTATCCTTGAATTTGGACGAAGAAGTGACCGATAACAGGAAAATGAGGGATGATGGACGAAACCACGATACCGCGTTATCCGAGTGGCACCAATACCGCTGAATCCTTGAATACCGGCGGTATGTCAACGGCTGGTGGCGAGGCGGCGATGGCGGTGTCGATACGGGGGCTGGTGAAGCGCTTCGGCGACAAGACGGCCGTCGACAGCCTTTCGCTCGACATTCCGGTCGGTTCGTTCTACGGGCTGGTCGGGCCCAACGGGGCGGGCAAGACCACGACGCTCAACATGGTCACCGGGCTTCTGATGCCCGACGGCGGGGCTATCAGTATCCTCGGTTTCGATGTGTGGAGCGACGTCAACCGGGCCAAGCGGTCCATCGGCGTGATGCCTCAGGCCGACCAGATCTTCAACCGGCTCACCGGCCGGCAATTGCTGATCTATTCCGGCATGCTGCGAGGGATGAAGCGCGCCGAAGTCGCCAAGCGTGCCGACGACCTACTGCGGGCCTTTGACCTGGCCGAGGCGGGCGACAAGATGGTTTCGGGTTATTCGGCCGGCATGACCAAGAAAATCTGCCTCGGGACGGCGATGATCGCCAGTCCGCGCATCCTTGTGCTCGACGAGCCGTTCGAGTCCGTAGACCCCGTGTCCAGCGCGAATCTGAAGGACGTGCTGGTTGAATATGCGGCCACGGGCGGCACGGTCATCATCTCCTCGCACGTCATGGCGCTGGTCGAGAAGATGTGCACGCACGTCGCCGTCATCGACCATGGACGTGTGCGCGCGGCCGGCACCGTCGCGCAGGTCGCGGCAGGAGAGGATTTGGAGGACCGGTTCCTCGATTTGGTCGGCGGGCGGCACGGCGCCGCGCACCTCGATTGGCTCGACGGCGGCGGTAACGGTGCTGCGGCCAGTTCATCGAGCATGGTGAACCCAGCTGGTCAGGCAAACGTCGCTGGTCATATCAATCCAAACGGCCATGCCGGTTCCGCTGGTCAGATTGCTCCAACCAACTTCGCCAGTCGAGATAAATCAGGTAATCCTGCCGGTTCGAGCCCGGCCAATCCCTGCCTGGCCAACTCGGTCAACCCCAATCCAGCAGGCCTCAACCCGGAGGCGTGAACGATGGGCGAGATAGCAACCATGGTGCGCCTGAAGTGGGCGCTGACGTGGGCGACGATGCGCAAGTCGGCTTGGCAGACAATCAGTTTCGTCCTGACCGCGCTGATCGCTCTGGCCCTTGTCGTCGGTGTCGGCATCTTCGCCTGGCGGTTCGGCCCGGACCCGCATGTGCCGGGCGACATGGCTCCGGTGGACGCGATGCGCTTCGCCATGGTCCTGTTGGGCACATTGCTGACGTTGATGGTGGTCATGCTGCAGGCGATGATGATCGGTGGCGGCACGGCGATGGGTGTCAGGCGTTTTGCGCTGTTCGGCATTGAAGACAAAACGTTGCAGACCGGTCTTATCGCCTCGAGCATGGCCGGTATTCCGGCGATTGTGGGTATGGTGGCGCTCGCCGAATGGGCGATGGCCTACCGCCGGCTCGGCGCGGGAATGGTTGTCGCCGCGCTCGTGTCGGCGCCTCTGGCCATCCTCACCATCTGCATGCTCGGCCGTATGGTCACCTCGCTGCTCGACGCCCTGGTGCGAACCAAGCACGGTCAGACGGTGCTCTATATCGTCATGTTCCTGATTTTCCTGGCGATCGTCGAAATCCCGGCCATGCTGGGTGGCGGAGCGGCGGGCGGAAGCCTGTCCGAGAACGGAAGCGTCGAAATCACCGCTGGGACGGAAGCGCAGATCTCCGAGGCGATGCGTTCGTTGTCCGACGTGACGGCGGTGCTTTCCTTCACGCCTCTGGCCGCGGCCTTCGCGCTGCCTTTCGACGTGGCGAGCGGGGCGTGGGGCGCGCTGCTGTGCCGTCTGGTCGTGCTTGCGGCGACATGGGTGCTCTGTTTTGCGGTCGGTTTGTGGTGCCTGAAGCACGAGCGGCTGATGTCCGGCAGTGAAGACAGCCACTCCGCCACGATCAAAGGCATCGGGGCGTTCGGCTGGATGCCGGATTCGCCGTCCGGCGCGGTGTCGGCACGATTGGTCACCTATCTGCGGCATGACCCCCGTCAATTCATGTTCCTGCTGATGCCGCTGCTGTTTGCGGTCATCATGCTCGTGACCGCCCACGGCCACGCCCTTGCCGCTTTTCCTGCCCTTATCCTCGCCGGCCTGTTTATGAATTTCGTGGAGAGCAACGGCTTGGCCTACGACGGACAGGGATTCGCCATGCAGGTATTGGCGGGGTTGAAGGGCTGCGACGACAGGCGAGGCCGTGTGCGCGTCTACGCAGTCTTTTCGCTGGTGTATCTGGCCTTGATCGCCTTGGTGCTGATGGTGTTCACCGGCAGCTGGGCCAACGCCGGTGACTGGCGGCAGATGTCCGTCTTCTTCGGTTTCGGCGTCGCTTTCGACCTGGTGGGGCTCGGTGTCGCGGAGGTCATGTCGTGCATGGCCATCTATCCGGTGCCGTCGATCGACAAGCCGTTTGCCACGCCGCAGGGCCGTGCGCTTGCGCAGCTCGTGATGCCGCTGCTGTATATGCTTCTGGTGGTCGTGCTGGTGCTGCCCAGCGGGCTGATGATGTTGGTTCCGTTCTCGCGGTTCTGGCCGTTCTGGGCCTTGGGCGTCTGCGCCGTCATCGACGGGGTGGTGGTATTGGCCGTCGGCACATGGCTGGGCGGCAAACTGCTGGACAGACGTCAGTTGAAGGTATTGGCGACACTCGATTCGATGGCGACGTTGCAGCAGTGAAAACGCGTCATGATCCGCGCTTGACGATTCGCCATAGGGCTTGAAAGCTGGGATCGGCGTGATTCAGTGGTACATCATGCAATAGACGCTGTGGACTCGGATATGCGTTCGGGAGGTTGCGATAGCCTGAAAACGCTTGATATTCAGAGGAATGAGGCATGTATGGGGCAGACAGAAGGCAAACATTCACCGCTGGGCGAGACGCATCGCAGCGGGTCGGTGCTGATGCGCGGGTCGATGATTCCCGAGCAGACCCCGGATCAGGCGCTCCTGTCGTATCCTGATGGCGAAGACGATCATGGGCAGACGGACGAAAACGATACTGTTGTTACGTCAGGTACGGCCAATCAGACTTGCAACGACGGGAATATCTCAAAAGCCGCTTCACGCGTGGCGAAAGCTCGTGACGGCAAGGATTGGCGGCACGGCGACCCGTGGCGCGTGCTGCGCATCCAGTCGGAATTCGTGGAGGGCTTCGATGCGCTCGCGGACCTGGGGCGGGCGTTGTGCGTGTTCGGTTCGGCGCGCGTCAAGGAGAACGAGCCGGAATACCGTCAGGCCATGCGCATGGGCGAAATGGCCGCGCAAAGTGGGATCACGGTCATTACCGGCGGCGGCCCGGGCATCATGGAGGCCGCCAACCGTGGGGCGGCTGAGGCCGGCGGCGTCTCGGTCGGGCTCGGCATCGAATTGCCGCACGAGGAGGGGCTCAACCAATGGGTGAATCTCGGCATGAATTTTCGCTACTTCTTCGTGCGCAAGATGATGTTCGTCAAATATTCCTCGGCGCTGATCGTCTGCCCGGGCGGCTTCGGCACGCTTGACGAGATGTTCGAGATCCTGACGCTGGTGCAGACCGGCAAGACCTCGCCCAAGCCGGTGGTGCTCTTCGACACCCAGTATTGGAAGGGCCTGTTCGACTGGGTGCGCGGGCCGATACTCGAGCGTGGGCTGATTTCGAAGGAGGACCTTAAAAAGGTTCAGTTCACCGATGACCCCGAAGAGGCGGTGAGGCTGGCGATCGGCGGGATGACGAAATAAATGACGGCTTCAACGTTTTGCGGCAATCAACATGCCGGTTCCCGTCGGTGTAAGCGTCGCTTCGAAACGATCGTCGTCCTCGACGTTGGTGAGCAGTGCGCGCATGGCCTCCGCCTTGCCATTATCGGGATAGGCCAGGCCCGACATATCCGTGAAAATGATCCTGCCGCCGGTTTTCAGCAGATTGGCCGCCTCCGCGAAGGAAGGCTCATAGTTCGAGGCAACGCCGGAGACGACGATGAGGTCGTAGGTTCCGGCATTCAGACGGGGAAGGAAAACGGCCGGAGAGGTATTGACCGCACGTAACGTGGTGCGGTTTTCCGCAGAGTCCGAGATATCGGCGAAGAGGCTGCGGATCATCGTGATGCCACGCGCCGAGGAATCCACTGCCGTCAGCTGTCCGGCGCCGCCCAGGCCTTCCACCAGTTGCAGCGCTTCGACGATCGAGCCGGTGCCGATGCTGATGATGGAGGTAGCGTTCAGACTGCGGGTGATGAAACGCAGCAGATTGGCCTGTGCGGCGGAACCCTGCGGGAGCTTGGCTTTTTCGGCGTCGGCGCGGGCCTTGCGCAGCACGTCGTTTTCTTCGCTTAATGCATGGGTTTCCGCGAATTCCCAAACCTTGGCCATATTGGTGTATGTTGTCTTGTTCATCTTCCACCCTGCACTTCTGCTGTCATCGGCACGTATAGCACCATCGATTACCGATTTTATGATACGGCTAGCAATCGCCAAAGCGGAATCACGATGAGGCGGGAGGGGATTGATCACCGGCCCTGTCGGCTTTTGACGCGTTCCGTAAGCTGCCACATCTCTTCGCCCACGTCGATGCCGCGAGGGCATTCGCGGCTGCAGGCGCGCACGGATTGGCAGGCGGCGATGCCGTCGGCGGTGGCGATGGCATCGAGCCGCTGATTGGTGGCCTCATCGCGCGAATCGTTGATGAACCGGGAGGCGGCGATCAGCGCTGCCGGGCCGATGAACGCCTCGCCTCCGGCGTAGACCGGACAGCTGCCTTCGCACACGCCGCACGAGATGCAATTGCTTAAGAGTTCATAGCGTTTCAGCTCTTCGGGATTTTGCAGGTATTCGAACATGTCGATCTTGCCGTCTTCGGTGGTGGCCAGCTTGCCGTCGGCCTTAAGATAGGGCTCGAGCTTTTTGATCTGGTTCATCATCTGGTCGATGTCGACGATAAGGTCGTGCAGCACCGGGAAGCCGGGCAGCGGCGCGATTTCGATGACATGGGGATTCGAGAGGGCGCTATGACTCTCTGTGGTGGCGCTGGGATGATCGGCGTCGCTGGTGTTTTGCTGATTGTCTGCATCAAGACCGGTGAGTGAGCGGGCGTAACGGTCGGAAGAAACGGCGGAACTGTTGGCAGTAGTGCCGTTGCCGGCAACATCGCTGGCCAACGTTGCGGTCGAGCGGAATCCTTCGTCGGCTGTGTTTGCCTGACGGCTCTGGATTGAATTCGATTTGGCGTATTCCTCGACTTTGGCGGTGCACAGCAGCGTCGGCGTACCGTTGATGGACACCGCATCGGAGCCGCAGATACCGTGGCCGCACGAATAGCGGAAGGCCAGCGTCGGATCGAGGTCGCGCTTGATGGCGAGTAGGCAGTCGAGCACGGTCTGCCCGGCACGCGTCTCGATGGTGTAATCCTGTGTGAAATGCCTGCCGCGGATACGACGCCGTGACGGCGAGGAGCCGAACGGGCTGCCGCCTCGTGCCCTGCCGCCGAACGGGCTCGAAGAATGGCGGCGTGCGTGCTCGGAATCCGATTTCGGGGTGAACCGATGGACTCGGATGGTCACCGTTGTGCCGTGTATTGTGTTTTCACTCATTGCCGCTGCCTTCATCGTTGCTTTCGTCTGTCAGTCTGCCACGAACCGTGGCCCGCAGGACGTCTGGACGTTACATGGATTATTGGATTCGTCGTCTTGATCAGTAGGCTCGCGATTTCGGCGGCATATCAACGATATGGACCGGCTGCCAGGATACGTTGCCGGCGGCGTCGGACATGGAGTGGACGAGGAAATGTTCATCGTCGCGCTGCGGGAAATCGGTACGGGCGAACGCGCCACGAGACTCGTGCCTCGCGGCCGAGGCGTCGAGCATCGCCTGAGCCAGCTCGATGAGGTTGCGGACCTCCCATATCGCCGTGAGCTCCTGGTTGAAGGCGGTGGCGCTTGAATGGGTGCGAAGGGCCTTGGCTCGGGGCAGCAGTTGTTCGGCGATGATGCGCTGCGCCTCGGCGATGCTCTTGGCGTCGCAACGCACCGCCGCCGCATGCTCCATGGTCGTGCCGAGGTCGGCCAGCAGCCGGTAAGGATTATCGAGGCCGGCATCCGGTTCATGGTCGGAAACATCCGTCGTGGAAGATGAAGCGGCTTCGCCTTCGGGCAGTGAGATGGACGCGGATACGTTGCTAGCAACTCCGGTGGTTCCAGCAAGATCATTGTCAGTGGATGATGTCAATAACGTTTTGATTGACGACTGACGTTTGTCGGCCGCCAGTTGCGTAGTATTCCGGTTTTCGCTATCGCAGGATTGTTCGTCGCTGCTGCCGGTATCGTTCGCTTCGTCGCCGATGGCCTGGGCGATGGATTCGCCGGAGCGTGTGCCGAACAGGCAGGCGTCGAGCAGGCTGTTACCACCCAAGCGGTTCGCGCCGTGGACGCTGACGCACGAGCATTCGCCGGCCGCATACAGGCCTTCGACGATATCGCGTTTGCCGTCGTTCCACTGGTAGACCTGACCGTCCGTGGTGATGGGGATGCCGCCCATGGTGTAATGCGCAGTCGGCTTGACCGCCACCCAGTCCCGGCTCGGGTCCAATCCCGCGTAGTCACGGATGGTTTCGACCACTTGGGGCAGCACGTCCAGCATATGCGCCTTGTCGATGCCGGTCATGTCCAGCCACACGCAGTCTTTCGGGCCATTCGGTTCCTTCGGGTCGGCTACGCCTCGTCCTGCGTCGACTTCGGCCATTATGGAACGGCTGACCACATCGCGTGCCGCCAGATCCTTGTGCTCCGGGGCGTAACGGGCCATGAAGGCCTCTCCGTCGGCGTTGCGCAGGATGCCGCCCTCGCCGCGGGAGGCTTCGGAAAGCAGGATGCCGGTGTGCGCAAGCCCGGTGGGGTGGAACTGCACGAATTCGCAATCCTCAAGCTGTAATCCGGCCTTGAGTGCCAGCGCCATGCCGTCTCCGGTCAGATCCCAGGAGTTCGAGGTCGTGTGGAAGAGCCGTCCGGCTCCGCCGCTCGCCATAAGGACGTTACGGGAGGCGATGGGGTGGGTCTTGCCGGTGTGGGTGTCGAATGCGACCACGCCGCAGGCCCGATCCTTGGCATCGTTCAAGACCAGATCGGTGACGTACCATTCCTCGGCGAACTGTACTCCTGCGCCGATGCACTGCTGCCACAGCGCGTAGAGGATCTGGTGACCGATCCGGTCGGCCGCATAGGCCGCTCGTTTTATCGGCGCCTTACCATAATCCTTGGTATGTCCGCCGAACTTGCGCTGGGCGATATGCCCGTCCGCCGTACGCGAGAACGCAACGCCGTCGTGCTCAAGATTGACGACGGTCTGCGGGGCATATTGCGCCAGTATCTTCGCTGCGTCCTGATCGACCAGCCAATCGCCGCCCTTGACGGTGTCGTAATAATGCCAGTGCCAGTCATCGTGCTCGATGTTGCCGAGGCTTGCCGCGATGCCGCCCTCAGCGCTACCGGTATGCGAGCGCAACGCCTGCAGTTTCGAGATCACCAGAAGTTTCGGGCGATGGCCCTTGGCGGCCATTTCCTTGATCTTGTCGTTTCGTAAAATTCCCAGTGCCGCCGACAATCCGGCCGCCCCTGCGCCGATGATTACCGCGTCGTACATATCTTCAACTTGCTCTGGACTCATACCCCCGATTATGGCACAAGGCCAGCAAGAGCATATTGCAGGAACGTGGTAGGTGAGCTCTTCCCAAACGGGAGTGGCACTCGTACCATGGGGGTATGAGCGAATCTTTCAATGCACGTGTCTACGATGTCGTCAAGCGCATACCCGAAGGCAAGGTGGCCACGTACGGCCAGGTGGCGGCGCTCGCGGGCAATCCGCGCAACGCCAGGTTCGTGGGCTATGCGTTGCATTCCAATCCTGAGCCGGGCGTGATTCCGTGCCATCGTGTCGTCTTTCGCGACGGTTCGCTGGCTCCGGGATTCGCGTTCGGCGGTCCTGACCGTCAGCGGGCGTTGCTTGAGGACGAAGGCGTGTCGTTCCTGCCTCCTGCGCCGAAACATGAAAACGCCGGTGAAGAGGGTTGGGTCGTCGATCTGAAGCGTTGCCAGTGGCAGCGCTGACGCTTTCTCGTGCGGTTTGATGTGATCGCATGTGTCGCCCTTTCGTTCGCTGTGCTGGACTAATCGGTCGGGCGCCGCCTTGGGCTTTTGGCGCTGTGGGTGACGATATGCACGGTGCCTGCTTCCAGACGTAGCATTCCGTAGAGTTCCATTTCACCGAGTTCGCCTTCGAGCCTTCCGATATTCCACGATTCGAGTTTTGGTGCCGCGCCATCGGCAGAGCCTCGTGTCTCGGCCCGATGTCTGCCGGCAGGACGGTGCGTGTTGAGCATCGCAAGGATGGTCTCATGTGTGGCCGCGCCGCCTTGTCTGCGGCAACGACGGATGGCGGTCAGCACCTCCTGTTGGGCGGAGGTCGGTTCTCTCGCGGATGTCGCAGTGTGAGACGCGGTCTGCTCGGGCCCGTCATGCTTGTTCGCGGTGCTTTTCTGCACGGAAAGAAGGATCTTGGCGCCGCCCGGCAAGGGGACCTGACTGGGAGGGCATTCCCGGCCGCCGCTCGGATGGCCGGATTGGCATTGCTGGTGATCCAAGACTCCATGGTTTTCCTTTCCGCTTTCGGCAACGGGTTCGATTGCCGGCGCCGCTGTTTGGCTTTCTGTCGTGGCATTGTTTTCTGTGATCGGATGCTTCGTTTCGTCGTACAAGGTGAGCGGGGCATGGCCTTCATGGCAGATCTCGTCGACGGCGTTGACCGAGGTGAGGATGGTGGCGCGATGGTCTCGGATCAGCCAATTGCAGCCGGTGTTGCCGGGGATGTTGATATTGCCCGGAGCCGCATAGACCTCCCGTCCCAGCTCTGCCGCCCAATTGGCCGTATTGAGCGCTCCCGAGCGACTGCGTGCCTGGGCGACGACGACTGTGGAGGCCAGGCCTGCGATGATGCGGTTGCGCAACAGGAACCGTCGTGCCTCGGGGATGGTGTTCGGGCACAACTCGCTGATCAGAGCCCCGCCGTTGGCTTTGATGCGCTCGAACAGGGGTTGGTTGCGTTCGGGGCCGATATGGTTGAGACCTCCGGCGAACACCGCTACGGTTCGTCCGCTTTGTTCTGCGCCGATGCCGCTCATGGCGTCGAGTGCGCCCCAATGCGCCGCGGCGTCGATGCCGAATGCGCCTCCGGACACCACAAGGTGCCCTTGTTCTGCAGCCTTTTTCGCAACGGTTCTGGCCACGTATCGTCCGTAATCGTCGGCACCGCGCGAGCCGACAACGGCCAGTGGCTGCGGGCAGCTGGTCAACGCCGCCGGGTCGCCGACGCCCCATAGGCACAGCGGTGAGGCCCAGTCTTTTCTGATGGAAAGGTCGTCGAGCTGAGTCGGCCAGTAGGGGCTGGCCGGTCCGATGATCCACTGTGACCCGCCTTGCGTGAAAAAGTCCCGAAGCTCCTTTTCGGCGTTTGAAGGCAGCTGGTGCAGGCGTTCCCGCCAGCGTTCCAGCCCGTGGTGGAATGAGCTCATGCCTCGTGCGTTGACTTTTCGTCCCCATTTGGCGGTTCCGATGGCGAAGACCTCATCGAGCCGGTTGCGGTTGGCAGTGCCGCCTTTCTCATCGGCGATCAGGTGCAGGGCGGTGACGGCATCGCCGGCCCCTTTGATGGTAGCGAATAGCAGCGCGTCGGCGCTGTCGATGCAGAACGTCAGGATGGCCCGGGCCAGCGTATCGTCGTCGACGGCTGGTGTGCCGGTTGTCTTTCTTCCCGTTGCCGTAGCGGATGATGTATCAACAGCTGTCTGTGCGATTGTGTCCATCATGATTCCTTCGTTCGCAAGGCGATGCCCTGCATCATCTCTTCACGGCCCGGTGAAGGCTTGCCGCCCAGATCCGCAAGAGTCCATGCCAGCCGCAGCGTCCGGTCGGCCCCACGCAGACTCAGCCGCTCGTTTTCCAACGCTTGGTCGATGAGGGTGAGAGCTGCCTCCGAGGTGTTCTTGCGCAGCCACGTTCCTGAGGCCTGCGCGTTGCAGGTCCAGTGATAGGCGGCGAAACGCTCCTGTGCTGCGTGGCGGGCATCGGTGACTTTGCGCCGCATCTGCTCGCTGGTGGTCTGCGGTTGTGAGCTCTGCGTCATCAGGTGCTCCACCGGCGGGACTTCGACCTGGATATCGATGCGGTCGAGAATCGGGCCGGAAAGCCTTGAAAAATAGCGGATGCGGTCTTTCTCCTTGCAGGTACAGCGCGAACCGTCGCCGTATCCGTACCCGCAAGGGCAGGGGTTGGCGGCCATGATCAACTGGAAATTGGCGGGATAGTAGGTGGTCCCTTTGGAGCGCGAAAGTGCTACATAACCGGATTCCAGAGGCTCTCGTAGCGTTTGCAACGAACGCGGGGAGAATTCCGGTGCCTCGTCCATGAACAGCACTCCGCGATGGGCGCGAGTGATGGCCCCAGGGGTGGCGATGCCCGAACCGCCGCCGACCAGTGACGCCGTGGAGGCCGTGTGGTGCGGAGCCTCGAACGGAGGCACGTCGCTGATCCCGTAGTTGGGCAAGGTTCCACACAACGAGCGTATCGAAGCCACTTCGAGCTGTTCCTGCTCATTCAACGGGCACATGATGCCGGGCATACGCGAGGCGAGCATGGTCTTGCCTGAGCCGGGAGGCCCGGTCATCAGCAGATGATGGCCGCCGGCGGCTGCCACTTCAAGTGCCCATTTGGTTCGTTCCTGCCCGATGACTTCGGCCATGTCTCCGACCGATGGAGCAAGGTTTTCGTCTTCGCTGATTGGCTGATCGTCGGGGATACGGGTTTCGCTGATCCGGTATTTCGCTTCGCCTCCCATCAGTTCGATGAGTTCGCCCAAGTGACGGATACCGATGACGCTGAGGCCCTCGATAAGCTCGGCTTCCTCGACATTGCGCTGTGGCACGATGATCTGATCGATGCCGTGTTCCCGAGCGTACAGGGCGATGGGCAGCACCCCGGTGACCGGCAGCACCGAGCCGTCAAGGTTGAGTTCGCCGAGTACTACGGTGTCGGCCAGACAGTCGTGGGGGATGACGCCGGCTGCGCTCAGCACGGAAACGGCGATGGCCGTGTCGTGCGAAGAGCCGCGTTTGGGCAGGGATGCGGGGGAGAGATTGACCGTCACACGCGTCTCGGGCCAGTTGAACCCGCTGGCTTGGCAGGCGGACTTCACCCGTTCGCGCGCTTCGCTCAGCGAGGCATCCGGCAGGCCGATGATGGAGAAATAGGGCAATCCCGGCGAGATGAAGGCCTGCATCTGGATGGCGTTGGCCTTGAGCCCCACCAGTCCGACCGACATCGCCGTCCCGATGGCCATCAGAATGCCCCCGGTATGTGCTGGACCCTAGGGCGGTTGCCTTGAAGGAGGATCGACATGGCGTCAAAGCGGATGCCGGACCGCCGTATCGATTTTCCGGGTCCTGCGAGCCACAGGGAGGCGGCGTGATGAAGATTGGCCTGCTTATGTGGAGTGATGGCCTCCTGCGGGGTGCCGTATCGCTGTGTCCGCCGCGTTTTCACCTCGACGAACACCACGATGTGCTCGGGGGCCATCATGATGATGTCGAGCTCGCCGAACCGCGTGCTCCAGTTGCGGGCCAGGACGTGCCAGCCGAGTTGCGCCAGCCATGCCGCCGCATACTGCTCGCCGATGGTTCCAAGCTGCTTGGCCGAAAGATCGGGCATGACCAGTTGCTCTTCGAGCTGTGCCAGCAGGCCTTCCGAGGAGAGGTCGTCGAGATCGGTGCCACACCCGAAACAAGTGGCCGATCGATTCTTCTGTGCTGCTGAAATATTGGTGTTCATACATTTCAGTGTTGCATGGTTCGCGTTGTTATCGGGCGAAAAACGGGCGCTGTGGTCGAATGATGGCCGTTTGCGTTTTTCACGGCGTTTCTCTGGATAACTTTGTATTTGCGTAATGCAATTGTGGTTAATGTTGTGGACGGTTTCGGCGGCCTGTGCGTAAGTCGTGGTGTCGGTGGTGGACAATGTTGCGCCTGTCAGCGTCGGCGGTGGAAAACCCTGTGAAGAAGGTCGGGAGTGTACACAAATTCATCCACATCCAAAAATGCGTATCTGTTCTTATCGGTGATCGTCGTCGATGAATTGCTGCCGGTTCTGTGCCATCGCGCTTTGAATATGGAACCGGGCTTCCGACTGGTGTGATACTGAAACGCAATGCAATGTCGGGAATCGTCAGTTTTCGGAGGCGATATGCCGGCTCTGTTTCAATGACTTGTTGTGATGGCTTTGATGAAACAGAGCGGACACAAAAATGCCTCTGTTTCTTGGCAAAACCATACGCAATGCCAAGAAACAGAGACGATATCTCGATTCCGAGCCGATGCCGTGCGGAGGTTTCAGAACAAAAGCGAAAATGAAACCCACACCACAGCAACGGTCAGGCGAACCGCAGATGAAGCTCTCAGCCGACGAGCCCGGTCAGCTCGCCCAGGTTGAGCTCGAAGCTCACGCCGCGCATTTCGAAATCAGGCTGGTTGCGGGTGGATTCCATGGCGTGACGCACGAACTCGCCGGCCACCTGGGCCGATTCGCCGAGGCTCTTGCCGGCCATCACCGCGCCGCACAGTGCCGAAGCGAAGGCGTCGCCGGTGCCATGGATCATATACGGCAGCTTCTCGTGCGCGAGTTCGACGCGGGCGCTGGCCCCGGCGCTCGCACTGCCCACGAAATTGCGCAGCTTGCCGTCGCCGCGGTCGATGCCCTTCAATACAACGTTCTTCGCACCCATGTCAAGCAAGGCGCCGACCCAATCGGTGGCCTCGTCGTCGCTGAGGCTCTGTCCCGGGTAGTCGCGACCGGTGAGGATTGAGGCCTCGGTGAGGTTCGGCATCAGCACGTCCGCCCCGTCCACCAGCGTCTTGACCGCGTCGCACATCTCCTGCGAATAGGTGGGATACATCTGCCCGCCGTCGCCCATCACCGGGTCGACCAGCCGCAGCGCCTTCGGATATTCGCGATAAAGGCGCTTGATGATGTCCACCTGCTCGGCCGAACCGAGGAAGCCGGAATAGACGCCGTCGAGCTCGACGTTGACCTTCCGCCACGCGTCAAGATAGCCGGAGAGGATATCGGTGGTGTCGTGGAACGTATAGACCGGGAACTTGGTGTGCGCCGAAAACAGGGCCGTCGGCACCGGGCACACGTCGCAGCCGCACGCCGAAAGAATCGGGATGGCAGCGGTCAGCGAGCATTTGCCGTAGCCGCACATATCGTGCACGGCGGCCACGCGGGGGATGTATTTGGGGTTGCGCTCATAGAGCGTCGTATCTTCTTGCATTTCATGACCTTTCAGAAAGTCTATGAATAATATCGGCGTCCGTCGCGGGCGGGATTGCCTGCGGCGTCGCTGCTAACGACTCTAGCCGTGCCGAGGACAGACCCGCTTGCTCTGTCCGCCAGATGACGTGGCGGGGAGAAGTTCATCGGGCAAGAATAGGGGAATCCTGGCTTTGTGTCATTCGCCGTGTGCTTTCGTTGTTAGGTTTTGCGCGATGATGGCTGAATTTGCCTGAATCGAGGCATCTTGGTGCCACCAAGTCACCCGAAATCGGTAGATTGCTATCGATTTCACGAAAAATAGGTGGTCTTGGTGCACCAAGATACCCGAATCCGAAGGATTGGGTATCAATTCCGTGAAAAATGAGGGTCTTGGTGCCACCAAGATGATCGTCAAACTGAGAATTTGGTATCGATGGCGTCTGCAGCAGGCGCGGGGTGGGGCAGGGCATGGTTATCCACGATTGGCAGTAGTCGGTTTTGGTTTATTTATCGCATGAAAATGGCGGAATTCCTAAGAGTTTCAAGGCGTTATAGATTACCGGGATAGCGTCGCGCTTGCCGTGCGTGTCCTGCCGGTTTACGCTCAAACTTGGGATAACCATATTGTGCATTCACGTATATCAAAGGAGCCGTTATGAGCGACGAGACCACACCGAAGAAGTATCATTTCGAGACGCTGCAGCTGCATGTGGGTCAGGAGGAGGCCGATCCCGCCACCGACGCGCGTGCCGTGCCGATCTACGCCACCACCAGCTATGTCTTCCACAACTTCGACCACGCCGAGGCGCGTTTCGCGCTCGAGGACCCCGGCAACATCTACGGACGTCTGACCAATTCAACCGAGGACGTTTTCGAACGCCGCATGGCCGCACTCGAAGGCGGCACCGCGGCGCTTGCACTGGCCAGCGGGGCGGCGGCGGTTGAGGCAGCGCTGCGCAACATCACGCAGACCGGCGACCACATCGTCTCCTCGTCGCACATCTACGGCGGCACGTTCAACCTCATGCGTCACACCCTGCCGCGCGACGGCATCACCACCACCTTCGTCGATCCGGCCGACCCGAAGAACTTCGAGGACGCGATTCAGGAGAACACCAAGCTCGTCTACTTCGAGACCTTCGGCAACCCCAACGCCGACCTGCCCGACTTCGAGGCCATCTCGGCGATCGCGCACAAGCATCATCTGCCGGTCTTCGTCGACAACACCTTCGCCACTCCGTATCTCTTCCGCCCGCTCGAGCACGGTGCGGACGTCGTGGTGGAGTCGGCCACCAAGTTCATCGGCGGCCACGGCACGACGCTCGGTGGCCTGATCGTCGAAGGCGGACACTTCAACTGGGCCGAGGTGCCGGGCAAGTTCCCGACTCTGACCGAGCCGGACCCCTCCTATCATGGCATGAATTTCTACGAGGCGCTGGGCCAGACGGCTTTCGTCACCCGCGCCCGCGCCATCTTCCTGCGCGACACCGGCGCCTGCATCAGCCCGTTCGCCGCGTGGCTGCTGCTGCAAGGCACCGAAACGCTGTCGTTGCGCGTCGAACGCCACGTCCAGAACGCGCTGAAGGTCGTTGAGTACCTCCAGACCGTCCCCGAGGTCGAGTCCGTCTCACATCCCTCGATCCCCGGCCGCGTCGACCATGAGCTCTACGAGAAGTACTTCCCGAACGGCGCCGGCTCGATCTTCACCTTCGACATCAAGGGCGGCAAGGACGCGGCGCGCGTCTTCATCGACAACCTGCACCTGTTCAGCCTGCTGGCCAACGTCGCCGACGTCAAGAGCCTCGTGGTCCATCCGGCCTCCACCACGCACGCTCAGGAGACGCGCGAGGAACTGGAAAGCCAGGGCATCCACCAAGGCACGATCCGCCTGTCGATCGGCACCGAATACATCGACGACATCCTCGACGATCTCAAGGGAGGCTTCGAGGCGGTGCGTGCCTCCGGCCTGGCCAAGTAGCGACGGGGCCGGCAGCCACCAGCCTACAGAATTGCGCCATCAATAAGCCATTGAGCAAGTATCACAGGCTTATTGATGGCGCAATATACTTTCCCACCATTTTGAGCCGTTGGGTGTGTGTTAGCGGCTTATTTATGGCGCAACCGTGGATGTAAGTCGTCGTCGGCTATCGAGACGGATGCGGCGCGTGGCCGGCGTTTGCCTATTTGTCGCGCTCCAGTAGGAGATGCTCGGCATTGTAGAACGCGAGGCCGAGCAGCACCCGGTCGTCGATGGCCTCGGTGTCGAGCCCGAATTGCCAGATGTGGCCTTGGACCGCTTGCATGCGCCATACCCCTTGAGCGAACCACCAGATTGCCTGACGGTAGTCGTCTTCGACTCGGCGGTATATCTCGCCGTGCGGTGCGGTGTATTCCAAGGCGTAGCCGCCGTGCCTGCGCAAGACGCACACCTTGCCCCGCTCGCGCCGCCCCACGCTGTAGAGCGAGGGGCTCACGTGTCTGGTGATAATCGCCGGCAGTTGCCATGGCCTGCCGTATCCCCGGCATCCCGGGTCTTCGGTACAGAAGTCATGAAGGTCGTCCAGTTCTTTTTTGCGTTCGGATGTGGGCCGGTCTCGCCAAAACAACAAATTGTCGGTCTCATCGAATTTTTGAGCGAGCCATAGGGCCGCTTCCTGCGGGGTGGTCAGCCGCGCTTCAAAGTCGAGAACGTAACTGCGTTCGATGCCGGCTGAATATACGGAATAACCGCCGCGCGTCGCCACGAATCCGTAGGCCTCGCCCCGGTTCTTCCAGCAGGTGATGCCTTTGAACCAACAGGCGTCTTCGGGGTATTCGTGGTCTCCGACGCCGGGAACGTGGAGGAACACCACGTCCTCACATCCCTCATCGATGTTCAGTCGTGCGCCATACTGGTCGCAGACCAGCTGCAGGAGCTTTTGCAGGTGCTGCAGCCGCTTGATTCCGGTTTCGTCGATTCTGTCGAGGCCTTTGGGATCTTTCAATATCTCCTCGGTCACTCCCTGGCCTAGTCGGGTCGTGATTTGAAGCCCGTATTCCTCAGCCATCCTCTGCTCTCTTCCGTGGTTGTCGCCTACGCATTTGTCAACCATTCTATCCATTTTGGCAACTGTCTCTTCTGAATCATCCTCGAGAATGATTTGCAGGATGCTATCTGCTTGGTGACGGTGATAATTCATTCCTGAGCACGATGGGGGAGACGGACGGATTCTTTTAGTATTTGAGGTAACAGACAAGCAATGACCTCAACAAAGGAGTCCACATGAACCCCAGCAATTTCTACGGCGGCAACGCACGCAACGATTTTCGCAGCATTATCAATCCGAACGCAGGCGGCAATGGTAACGTGAATACGAACGCCGGCAATCTCGGCGCCGACGCCAATAACGCCATTACGGCGCCCTCGTTCATTCCGCCGCAGCCTGGGCAGCTTCAACCGCAGCCCCATCAACGTAAGGAATTCGCGGTGGAGGCCATCGATTTGATTAAGGACTACGGCAAGGGCGAGAACGCGGTACACGCGTTGCGCAATGTCAACGTCGGCTTCGAGCAAGGCAAGTTCACCGCGATTATGGGGCCTTCCGGCTCCGGCAAATCGACCATGATGCATACGCTCGCCGGCCTCGATTCGGTGACCAGCGGCCGCGTCGTCCTCGGCGGACAGGATATCACGAAGATGAACGACAACCAGCTCACCATGCTGCGTCGCACCAAGATCGGCTTCATTTTCCAGTCCTTCAACCTGCTGCCGATGTTTACCGCCGAACAGAACATCGTCATGCCCCTGACGCTGGCCGGTGCCAAGGTCGACAAGCAGTGGTTCGCCACGCTGGTCGAAACCCTTGGCCTGACGCAACGTCTCAAGCACCGCCCGAACGAGCTTTCCGGCGGCCAGCAGCAGCGCGTCGCCATCGCCCGCGCCCTGATTTCCAAGCCGCAGGTCGTCTTCGCCGACGAGCCGACCGGCAACCTCGACTCCGTCTCCAGCGCCGAAGTGCTGAGTTTCCTCAAGCGCAGTGTGCGCGAGTTCGGACAGACCGTGGTCATGGTCACCCACGACGCGGTGGCCGCCTCCTACGCCGACCGCGCCATCGTTTTCGCCGACGGGCGGATCGTGGCCGACGAACCGCACCCCACCGCCGAACACATGAGCCAGCTGCTGATGGAGGAGAGCGAACGCGCCGCCCGACAGGGTGCGATGCCCACGATGAGCCAGCTGATGGATGGCAAGCCCAGGCACGCGCGGGCTTCGCGATGAAGCGAAACGTATCCCATCAGGCAACCATACCTGCAGCAGACTAAGGAACCAACAATGTTTTCGGTAACACTCAAACTGATGAAAAAGAGCGGGAAGATGCTCATCCCCGCCGGCATCGCCATCCTGATCGGCACGGCCTTCATCGCCGCGACCTTCCTGTTCGGCAACGCGATGGACGATTCGCTGCGCACGCAGATGACCTCGCGCTTCATGCAGGCCGACTACGTGGCGTTGATGGATAATTCGAATGAGGCTGACAGCAACACCTCGGGCGATGACGCGTCGCCGACCGTCCAGGCCTTGAAGATGGACGAGGTCAAGAAGGTCGATGGCGTCACCGGCGTGCAACCACTGGTCTACGGCGACGGACACGTCAAGAAGGGCGACACGACGACCACCACCATGTACAGCCTGGGCTCCAGCAATACCAGGCTTCAGCCGGTCGAGGTGGTCAAAGGCCATAGCCCGACAAAGGCCGTCGAAGCCGCCTTACCCGAAACCATGGCTGACAAGCTGCACCTGAAGATCGGGGACACGGTGAAACTCACCCTTTCGATCTACGATTCCAGCAATGCTCCAATCGTCAAGGCGAAGTTGGTCGGCCTTACCCACGACCAAAACGGCAGCTACACCGTGTACGGCGGAGCGACATTGGTCTCCCCGCAGGCGCTGGCGGATCTCTATCATGTCGATTCCTTCAACGACGTTCCTTCCAACGGCCTGCTGGTCAACGTGGATCCGTCCAAATCGGCCACGGCCATCCCGCAGATCAAGCAGATCCTCGGTAAGAAGATGACCGTCGATACCCGTCAACATATCGGCGACCAGGAAATACAATCGCTGAGTTCCAACGGCAGCTCGCCGGTGAAGATCTTCCTGATGGTATTCGCCATCCTCGCCATGTTCGTGGCGGCCCTGGTCATCGCCAACACCTTCCAGGTCTTGATCGCCCAACGTCGCCGCACGCTCGCCCTGCTGCGCACCATCGGCGCGAAGAAGGGCCAGCTTTATCGTTCCGTGCTTTTCGAGGCCGGCACCTTGGGACTCATCGCTTCGGCGCTGGGAATTGTGGTCGCCATAGGCCTTATGGCAGTGATGACCAAGGTCGGTATGTCGTTGGGCGACCAGGGCGACAGGATGAAGCTCGTTATCTCCTGGCCGGTCATCGTCGTGCCGCTGGTCTTCGGCATCGTCATGACCGTGCTCGCCTCCATCGGCTCCGCGCGTTCCGCGACCTCCGTGACGCCGCTCGAGGCATTGCGTCCGCTGGAAATCACGGATACGCGCAAAGCCGGACGGGTGCGTGGCATCCTCGGCAGCCTGATGATCATCCTGGGCGTCGTCTGCTGTGCGCTCGGCGCCAGCAAGATTCCTGAGGTGTTGACCCACACGGCCCGCAACGGCAACGACACCACTTACGAATTCGCATTGCTCTCCGCCGTGGGCGGCTGCGCGTTGCTCTTCATCGGCCTGGCCCTCACCGCCACCTTCTGGTTGCCGGTGCTGATGCGCGGCATCGGAGCGTTGGTGGCCCACGTCGGTCCGGCCGCCAAGATCGCCGACGGCAACATCCAGAAGAACCCGCGTCGTGTCGCCGCCACCGGAGTGGCCCTCCTGATCGGCGTCACCCTCGTCTCCACCATCGCCACCGGTGCGGCCTGCGGCAAACAGACCATGGATTCCACACTTGACGCGCGCTACAGCGTCGATATGGTGGCCGAAGGCAACGGCCTGAGCCAACATGCGGCCGACAAAGTGGCTAAGCTCAAGGGCATTTCGGGCACGTTCTACGCGCCTACTGCCACGGCGAGTATCGAAAGTACGGGATCGGAGCGCAAGCTCAGTGCCCTACTGGTCGGCGTCAACGACAAGCAGGCCTTGCAAAAGGTGATGCACGCCGACCTTTCCGGAGTCGCCATCACCCCGGGCACGGCGCTCGCTCCGCTCTACAACGCCCAAACCGGCAAGAAAGTGCACTTTACCAATAACACGGTCCATTTCATCGATGTCGGCCAGAACGGCTCGAACAACGATGTCGAACTTCCTGCGATGAAGGTCAAGCAGGTCGATTACCGCAAGCTCACCAGCATGTATTCCATGGTCGTTTTCGTCGACCAGTCGGTGCTTGCCGGCAATGGGGTCAAGAGTGATGGGCATATGCTGCTCACCAAGTTCGACATGAACGCGGCGAGCGTCAGCGACACCTTCGCGGCGGTGCAGGACGCGTTGGGCTCCACCGATGGCGTCAACATCACCGGTCCGATCGCCGAACGCGTCATGTGGGATACGCAGATCGACACCATCATGAGGGTGCTGGTCGCTCTGCTCGCCGTCGCCGTGCTCATCGCGCTGATCGGCGTGGCCAACACGCTGAGCCTTTCGGTGATCGAACGCACCCGCGAATCGGCCACCCTGCGCGCCATCGGCATGACGCGCGGCCAGCTGCGGCGTTCCCTGGCCTGCGAGTCGTTGCTGATCGCGCTGGTCTCGGGTGTGGTCGGCGTCGTCCTGGGCACCGCCTTCGGCTGGCTGGGCTCCTACATGGTCTTTACCCTCTACGGCAAGACGGCCTACCTCTTCGACTGGAAGTTCAACGGCATCGTCCTGCTGATCGCCGCCCTCGCCGCGTTGGCTTCGAGTATCCTGCCGGCCAGACGTGCGGTGAAGACCCCGCCGGTCGAGGCGCTCGCCGAGGCGTAGCATGGGGCAAGCCGCCATCTGAAGTGGTGAATCGAATAAAGGTCCTGTTGATCTCTCAGATAAGGGAGATGAACAGGACCTTTGTGTTGCCTTATAGCCGGAAAATCGCGCCTATACCAACCCATTGTCGTAGGCGAAGACGACGGCCTGCACCCGGTCGCGCGAGTAGGTTTTCTGCAGGATGTGGGCGACGTGGGTCTTGACGGTCGGCAGGCTGATACACAGCTTGTCGGCGATTTCCTGGTTCGAGAGGCCGTGCGCGATTTCGACCAGGACCTCGCGCTCGCGGTCGGTCAACGTCTCGACCGCCGGGTCATGATATGACGCGGCGTCGTGAGATCCGTCGCCGTTGCCGGCGTCTGTGGATTGCCGGTTTCCAGTGTTGCCCGGGCCGTTTGCGGATGGAGTTTCGTCATTGGCACGTGTGCCGCTATCCGCATCGGCGGTTGTGGAATCCGATATGCGGCGCCTCATGGAATCGACTGCCGTTCCGCCTTCCGATTGGGCTTCACGCGCGGCAATTCGGGTGGCACCGAGCTTGCCTTCCACCATCTTCTCGATGAGTCGCTTGGTGGCGGTGGGGGCGATGATGGCGTTGCCCTGATAGACCGTGCGAATCGAGGAGAGCAGGGTCTCCGGTTCGGTGTCCTTCAGCAGGAACCCGGAGGCTCCGGCGTCGATGGCGCTCATCACGTATTCGTCGAGGTCAAAAGTCGTCAAGATGATGACGTGGGTTTTCGCTACGTCGTTGCCCGATTCGCGCTCGGCGTTGATGATGAGTCTGGTTGCCTCGATGCCGTCGGTGCCGGGCATACGCACATCCATCAAGACCACATCCGGTTTGAGATCGAGCGCGAGAGACACCGCCTCGGCGCCGTTGGAAGCCTGCCCGATCACCTGCATGTCGTCCTGTGAATCGATGACCATCGCGAAACCCGCTCTCACCAGCTCCTGATCGTCGGCGATAAGGACTCGGATAGGCTGCGTTTCACTCATGCCTTCCACTCTAGCAAACCGCTGCGGCAACGCGCATGTTTTGCATATCCATAGCGGGAAAGTGTGTTCCGGCTTCGCTTGAGTGCACTTTTTGACCTGACGTGTGCAAGAAGTGCGTTTGAGCAAAGGTAAAGTGCACTTTTTGACCTGACGTGTGCAAGAAGTGCGTTTGAGCAAAGGTAAAGTGCACTTTTCGACCTGACGTGTGCAAGAAGTGCGTTTGAGCAAAGGTAAAGTGCACTTTTCGACCTGACGTGTGCAAGAAGTGCGTTTCAGCCATGCTAAAGTGCACTTTTCTCACATGAGGATGTTGAATGCGTGACGTGCGCTTCAACGGTCGGCGTCGGTGCTGTGTCCCTCGCTAGTCATGCGTTCGGGCGCGGTGACGGCCACCGGATGCAGCAGCGGTTGGGAGGCGGCGGGGTTGTCGTCGCTGCCGCCGGTCTCACGCAGCACGCGCAGCAGCGATCGCATGTGGGCCAGTGACTCACGCCCTTGTTCGCCGATGGAGCGGAACGCCTCGATGATGGCCTGCGGCGAGGTGGAAACGCCTGCCGCCGCATCCCGGTCGAGCATGGCGATGCCCGCGTCGGCCTTGTCGATGACCCCGGTCAACGTTTCGCTGACCTCGCCGCGGATCTGGGCCCCGATGCGCTCGCGTTCGTGGTTGGCCGCCGCGATCTGTTTCCGTTTCGATTCCGCTTCCAACGCCTGGTGCCGGGCCTCGAGCACCATCATGTTCGTTCCGCTCGCGCGCGTCCACAACGCCGCGGTGATGGCCATGGCACATATGGCCAGCGCGATGATGACGAACATGGCGATTTCAAAGGGATAGCTTCCGCGGTTGCCGTAGACCGCGTACCGTTGCCGGTTCGTCACCCAATCCACCAGTGTCGGATAGCCGACGAACGATCCGCTGAACCGGATGCCGAATACCGCCGATCCTACAACCGCGGCCAGACCGGCCCAACGGCGGGAATGCCCTTTGCCATAAAGACATACCGAATACAGGGATATCGGGGCGTAGAGCACGACGACCGGTATATCCGCGCAGAAGATCAACGAGACCATTGCTGCGGCGACCATGAGTGCGGCGGCGCATTGGGGGAGCCGGCGTCGCAAGGCCAGGGCGGTGAACCCGGCAAGATCGATGGCGAAATCGACTATTTGCAGCTGAGGCGTCGACGCCCGTTCAGTGGTGCCGAAGACCATGGTATAGCCGACGTTTGCGCCTCCGTATCGGAACGTGATGAGGCCTGACGGGGCGGCGAGCAACAGCAAAACGGCCGCGAGGATGATGTCGGCGAGCAGATAGTGGTGTGCGAAGAAGCGTGAGATGCGTTCCACCCAATTGAGGTCTGCGTGTTCGGTTGCACCATTGCCGGTGCCGCTGCCGTTACGCGGTTCGTCGGCAGAGTAGAGGCGGCGTGAGAGCGAAGAGAACCGTTGAAATATGCTTGCGTGCCGGGATTCGGGATCCGGTTCGTCTTCTATGAGTTCGGGATAACGGGCGTCGGACGATGGTCTAGGAAGCGATGCCGTGCTGTTCGTTGACTGGGTGTATCTGCCGGTCTGGTCGGTGACGTCTGGAGAAGAGACGGGCGTATCGGTATTTTCGTACGGAAAGGCATCGGCATTTTCGGTTGCCCTGCGTTCGATGGCGTCGAGGTTCTGATGGCGATTGCCGTTGTCGTCTTCGCTGTCGTGATGATTCGCGTTTTTATCGCTATTTCGGTGGGAGCCACCGCTCCCGCCTAACGCAATGCGCACCTCGACGGCGAACCCGCCGCCTATTCTGGGCCCGGCCTGCATTCGTCCGCCTGCAGCCTCGACGCGTTCGCGCATGCCGGTCAGCCCGATGCCCGGCCGATGCCCGTCCATCGCCGCGGCCGCCCCGTTGCCGTTGTCCTCTATGGCAAGTCGCAGCGTTGTGTCGTCCCATATTTCCCTCACCGTGACCTCCACGCCTTTGCCGGCGTATTTGCGGGCGTTGGTCAACGCTTCCTGCACGGCATGGTAGATGGCGGATTGCGCCTTGCCGCCGAGAAGCTGCGGCTTGGCTTCGCCTTCTACGATCCGCTTCACCGAGCCGCCCGTGGCGTGTGCGGTGGCATCGGCCTGGGCGGCCAGCGCGGCGATGTCAGCATAGCCGAGGTGCGGGGCACCGCCGAAGGTGCTGAGCAGATCCGACATGTCGCGTTGGGCCTTGTGCGATTCGTGCCTGATCGTCTCCATGATCGCCCTTGCCTTGGCCGGGTCATGGGCCCCGGCGTAGCGGCCGCCGTCGGATTGGACGATGATGGTGGAGAGGGTGTGGGCCACCACGTCGTGCATGTCGCGGGCGATGCGGGCGCGTTCGGCGGTACGGGCGATGTCGAGATCCTCCTGTCCGCGGGCGGCCAAGGCGATGTTGCGTTCGCGCAGCAGCCGCGCGTTGTCGAGTCTGGTGCGCGACCAGTAGCCCATGAAGCAGGCGGCGGCGAGCATGGTGACGATGCCGACGAGCATGAAGAAGACGGTTCCGGCCAAATTCCTGCTGCAGGTGGCGTTGAAGCCGGACGTGTAGACGCTTTGGCAGGAATAGTAGGTGTAGCTTGCGGTGTCGCCCGCTTGGTGAGGGTTGTGCACGGGTCCTATTTCCATGCCCCAGGTGATGATCGGCGCCGCCGCACCGCCTACGATGAAGGCCAGAACGATGAAGGCCTTGCTGTGCGACGGGTCGCCGTAGACGATCACCGAATACAGCATCACCACGGCGAGGGTGTCGCCGAAGACGTAGCCCGGCCCGCAGAGCAGCTGCAGGACGGCAAGACCCGCGAATGCCAGGGCCGCGACCTGCGGATAACGGCGACGGAAGATGACCGGCACGATCAGCGCGCACGACCATGCGAACTGCCAGCCCTCGCTATAGCTGACCCACAGCCCGCCTTCGTCGGTGGTGGTGCTGATAAGCGCGAAAAACAGCGCGACGAGCGCCAGAAGCGCGTCTCCCGCCATCTGGTTGCGCGCAAGCCACGCCCCGAACCGCCGTAATGTCGTCATGCCTCAAGCGTATCGCTTCGGCGGCATCGCGGCTATCGTGCGCAGGGATGAGAAGGCGTGGGCTGCGAGGCGTCGCCATCGCCGTCGATGTAAAGGCAAAGGGCAACCAGCCTGTCCCTCGTTCGTGTTCCGTGTTCCGGCAGTATATCTTTCATATGCCGGTTTGCTCTCTTGCGGGACTTGTCGTTGCCATGTCACGTAGTGGAAACGATTTGACCTATATGTTCCATGCACTATTACACTGTTAATCAACACATTCGTCGGTTGTCGAAGTTGGGGAGACGAACATGACACTGTTGGCCAAATACTATGTACCTGGGCTCGCCGTTGAGGACCATTCCATAAAAGTACCGCTCGATTGGCGCGACAGTGATCCGGGCAAGGGGTTCGCCGGAGAATCATTGAGCCTGTTCTACCGGGTGGTCACCGCCCCCGAGCATGTCCACGACGATCTGCCGCTGCTGGTCTTCCTTCAGGGTGGGCCCGGAGGTGCCGGACCGCGCCCGCTCAATCCGTCGAGCGACGGTTGGATCGCCGAGGCGATCAAGCATTTCCGCATCGTCCTGCCCGACCAGCGGGGCACCGGCCGTTCCTCCTGCGTCGATTCCAATGTGATGGGCAATATCGAAGGCGCCCATCGTCAGGCCGAATATCTCAAGGCCTTCCTGGCCGGTTCCATCGTGCGTGATTTTGAGCATCTGCGCCGTACGGAATTCGGCGGCAGAAAATGGGTGACGCTCGGGCAGAGCTATGGCGGGTTCCTGACGCTGGCCTACCTTTCCCTGTATCCCGAAGGTCTGAGCGCGAGCTTTACGATGGGCGGCATCCCGCATATCCCGGCCAACGCCCGCGAAGTCTACGAACACACTTTCCCGAGAATGGTGCAAAAGACCCATCTTTATTATCGGCGTTACCCCCAGGACGTCGACCGTGTGGCCGCGGTCGCCGACAAACTCTCCGCGCGCAAAGGGAAGGCGGCCATCACCTTGCCCAACGGTGATCCGCTGAGTGTCGAACGCCTGCAGACTCTGGGCAGAGATTTCGGCATGCAGCCCGGCCCCGAGCGACTGCACTGGCTGATGGATACCGCCTTTACCGCCGGTGATGACTCGGCCAAAAGCCGTTCCCCGCTTTCCGACCGGTTCCTCGAATCCGTGATGGAGACCACGTCGTCGAACGCCTTGTATTGGCCGCTGCAGGAGTTCATCTACGCCGACGGCGAGCTTGAAGAGCCCATCGGCTGGGCGGCCCAGCAGGTGCGCGACGAGCATCCTGAATTCGACGCCCGCCATCGTCCGCTGCTGTTCACCGGAGAGGCGGTGTTCCCCTGGATGTTCGAGCAGGAAAAGGCCTTGCGCCCGTTCAAGGCGGCGGTCGAAGAACTGATGGGCGACACCCGTTTCGGCAAGATCTACGACACCACCCAGCTCAAGCGCAACGAGGTTCCGCTGCAGGCCGCGGTTTATTTCGACGATCTGTATGTCGATTCCGGCATGCAGCTCGACATGCTTTCGCGCGTGGGCAATTCCCACGCCTGGGTCACCAACGAATACCAGCACGACGGTCTTTTCGTCGGTCCTGACGTCTTCGACCATCTGTATCGTCAGGCGCTGGACCGCGGAGATTTGAAAGGTCTGCGTTAGATTTTGGCGCGCAAAGTGCCTGTTTCGTCCGGTATGTTGTGCACTGTGAAGAAAGAACAAGTTCATGTCGTCGGCTCGTGGTCAGTGTATCGGGCAGTTCAACGATGGATTTCAAAGGAGATTAATCATGTCAGAGGAACGCTATTCCTATCAGAAGGCGATACGGCAGTTCGTGTACATCGAGCTGCCGGTCGACACCGACCATGACGGTCGTAACGATTTGGTGAGGGCCGACATCATTCGTCCCGCCGAACTCGACGGCAAGGAGAAGATACCGGCGATCATGGACCCGAGCCCGTACTATGCCCTCTATGAGCGGCACGGGGAGAAGAACGAGTACGAGCATCCCGAGGATGTGTGGAACAGCACCCTGAGCTGCTATCCCTTTTTCTACGACAATTATTTCGTGCCGCGCGGCTATGCGGTGATTTTGCTCGCCACGGCCGGCACCTCGCTTTCGGCGGGCTTCTGCGACATCGGCGGCCCCAACGACGTTGCCAGCGCAAACGCCGTTGTTGATTGGCTCAATGGACGTGCCAAGGGCTATATGACCCGTGAGCGGCGTACTCCGGACAACGAGCTGAAGGCGTATTGGTCGAACGGGCTGGTCGGCGCGATCGGCAAGTCCTACGACGGCAGCGTCGCCAACGCTATGGCCGCCACCGGCATCGAAGGCCTGCGCACCATCGTCCCCATCTCCGCCATCAGCAGCCAATATCGCTGGTATCATCCCAATGCGGCGCTGCTCGACGGCGACGATGCGGACGGTGGCTGGTTCGAGCCTGACAACTTCGCACAGAGCCTGGAATCGACGGCCGACGGCAAGCTCCAACGCTTCAACCTCATGGGCGGGCTCGACACCTTGCGCGAAGGGTCCGACAAGGCGAGCCTCGACTACAACGCGTTCTGGGCGCAGCGCAATTACGCCAGCCATGCCAAGGATTATAAGGCGAGCGTGTTCATCGTCCATGGAGTCAATGACCTCAACGTGATGATGAACCAGGTCGAGGACTACTGGCGTGAACTCGGCGAAAACGGGGTGCCCAGGAAGATCTGGGTGCACCAATACGGCCACGACGATCCGTTCGATTTCCGCAACGACGTGTGGATGAGCACGCTTGACCGCTGGTTCGAGTACTGGCTCAAGGGTATCGACAACGGCATCATGGACGAGCCCATCGCCAGCGTCGAGGACATCGACGGCAATTGGCACGAGGGTTCCAATTGGCCCGAACCGGAGGCGAGCATGCACGTCTACCGTGTCTCGGGCGGCGAGGATCCGCGACTCGGCGAGCTGGTCGAGGCAGTCGGCGCGGATTCGGAGGCGCGCACGGGCGAGACAAGTTTGGTGGCGAGTCTCAAAGGCGGCCGAATCAATGAGCTGGTCGACGCCTATTCGTGCGACAAGGCCGATGCTCAACGGTTGCTCTACGTCTCTGCTCCATTGCAGCAGGACATGCATGTCTCCGGCCATGTCGAGGTCGAGGTGAGCGTCAAGGCGAGCGTGCCGCGCAGCAACCTCTGCGCGTCGTTGATCGAATACGGCGAAGGCACCTATATCGAGCCGGGGCCGGACACCCATGCGATGGTCGAGATCGACCAGCAGCGCACCGTCCATTGGCAGACGACTCCGCAGGACAAGGCGGTCTACAAGGTGTGGATTCCCAGGAAATCCCGGGAAATCTCCCGTGTGGTGACCCGCGGCTGGATATCCACCGACCACAGGGAGGGCTTCGACCACCACGTTCCGGCACCCCAGGACGAGTGGATCACGGTGCGTATCCCGATGCTGGCCACTGATTCGCTGATTCGCGCCGGCCATCGCATGGCGCTGATGATCTGCAACAACACCGAGCGCCTGGCGCAGGTGCCCGATTGCGATTACGAGGTGCGGCTTGATGCCATCCGTCTGCGTTTCAACGCGGTTGCCTCTCCGTGTGCCCGCTAAAGGGAAAAATCCACCTAATCGCACACTCAAATACAACAGAGGCATAAGTATCATCCTTATACTCGAGGGGAAACTCGGCGGTGGCTTCGAGGCCACCGCAACAACCCCTAATGAGGAGGAATGATGAGTGAGCAGGAGAGGTCGGATGTGAAGACGCATGGCGGACCGTCGCCTTCCGATGATGAACAAGCGGTCGCGCGCGATGCGCAGCTGATCTACATTGGCAATACAGGCACTGTTGATTTTGATTTGAATCTGCCGGTCCGTGGTGCTTCGGGGACGTCGATCTCGTGGCAGACCAGCGATTCGCGATGGATAGAGCCAGACGGCAAGGTGCACATGCCGGACTACGGCCGGGGAGACCGCAACGTCCGACTGACGGCCACGGTGACGCTCGGTTCGGCCTCGGCCACGCGCGAGTTCACCGTGAAGGTGCTCGAGAAGGCCAACGACATCAAGGTCAAGAAGGTCTATCCTGTCAAGATCAAGGCACAACGCGGGGTGAAGTATTATCTGCCGATGTTCGTGGCAGTGCTCACCGAGGATGGCAATACTGTCTCACAGCGCGTCAACTGGGATGATGGTGTAGACCATGTTTCCGACGAGCTCGGCGACAAGCAGTACACAGGTGTGATCGACGGTAGCGAGATCAAGGTGACCGGCACGGTCTCGGTCGGCGAGTCCGACCCGGTTCAGGTCGTGGACGCCACCCCGAAGCTCAACGCCGTGGATCTGAGCCACGTGCGTCTGACCGGTGACGGCTTCCTGGCCAGGAACCAGCGCAACCGCGTCGCGTTCCTCAAGACCGTGGACTGCGACCAGCTGCTCTACGAGTTCCGCAAGGCCAGCGGCTTGGATACCAAGGGCGCCGACGCGATGATCGGTTGGGACGCTCCGGACTCCAACCTGCGCGGGCATACCACCGGCCATTACCTTTCGGGGTATTCGCTGGCGTACGCCGCCACGGGCGAGCCCGAGATGAAGCGCAAGGCCGACTATCTGGTCGACGGCCTGGCCGAAGTGCAGGACGCGTTCTCCAAGCTCCCCGGATTCAAACCCGGCTTCCTTTCCGCGTACTCCGAGAAGCAGTTCGACCTCTTGGAGACCTACGCGCCGTATCCGGACATCTGGGCACCGTATTACACGTTGCATAAGATTCTGGCCGGCCTGCTCGACGCGTACCACTACACCGGCAACAAGACCGCACTCGATGTGGCCTCAAAGGTGGGCGACTGGGTCTACGATCGCCTCTCTCGCCTGCCGCACGAGCAGCTGCAGAACATGTGGAGCATGTACATCGCCGGCGAATTCGGCGGCATGAACGAATCCATGGCCAAGCTCTACGGAGTCACGGGCAAGAAGGAGCACCTCGAGGCCGCGCGCATGTTCGACAACGACCGCCTGATGGTGCCGATGCGCGAACACATCGACGCGCTGGGCGGCATGCACGGCAACCAGCACATCCCGCAGGTCATCGGCTCGGTCGAGCTCTACAAGCAGACCGGCATGAGCTATTACCTCGACCAGGCCGAATTCTTCTTCGACTCGGTGCTGGCCCACCACGCCTACGCCTTCGGCGGCGTCGGTCAGGGCGAGATGTTCCATCAGCCCGACCACATCGGCTCCCTCTTGACAGAGAACACCGCCGAGTCCTGCGCTTCATACAACCTGCTGAAGCTGGCGACGGCGCTCGAACAGTATGAGCCCAAGGCCAGCTACGGCGACTACTACGAGGACACGGTGGTCAACCACATCGCCGCCACCACCGACAAGGTGCCTCGCGGTGGCAGCATCTACTTCTTCCCCACGCAGCCAGGCGGCCACAAGGAGTTCGACGAGGAAAACAGCTGCTGCCACGGAACCGGCCTGGAATCGCACTTCTACTATGCGCAGGGCGCCTACTACGTCGGTGCGCGCGAGGGTTCGAAGAGTGCACTGTCGGTGAGGATGTACCTCAACGGCACGCTCGACGACGCCGAGGACGGCCTGGCGCTCAAGGTCGTGCTTGACGACAAGCACCCGGAGCATGTGGCCATCGACGTAAAGCGTGCCGGCTACGACCAGATTTGGCTGCGTGTGCCCGGCTGGACCCGCGGCAAGGTGCGCGTGACGGTCGACGGCAAGCGCCTGGACGAGGCCACCGTGGCAGGCATGCTGCGTAACGACGGCGCCGAGCTGGTGCTCGACGCTGAGGCGTTGGGCCGCTCCGGTTTCGACGGCGCCTCGATCAACCTTGACTTCGACCCGCACTTCCGCGTCGTGCCTACTCCGGACAAGCCCGAGATCGCGGCGGTCGCGTGGGGCCCGTACGTGCTGGCCGCGCTGAGCGACAAGACGGACTTCCTGTCGCTGCCGGTCGACTCGAAGGACGTTGACGCCGCGTTCACCCGCGAGGGCGACGGACTGACGTTCGCGCATAAGGCGACCGGAACACGCTTCGTGCCGTTGGAGCAACTGGATCAGGAATGCTACCAGATGTATATGAAGGTGTGCTGAAGGTTGCTGTAGGCCACTTCGCGGCTGGAACCGCGGGGTGGCCTGCGTTTTGGTAAGGTTCGGCGCCATCGACGACATGCCGGTGGCGCCGTTTGTTTTGGTGAATGGGGACTGCATTGCGGTTTGAAAAACAAGGTAATGGCATAACGCTTCACGGCGATGAGGGCAGCGTCTGGAGGCTCGGCAAGCCCGCCGTCATGGTGACGATGGGCGGCAGGAGCGGGGGAGCCGGCGATTTCGCGACGCTCGACTGCTCCGGCCGGTTCGAGGCCGATCCCAAGGGCACGTACGTGAAGTACGACCTGGACGTGAGGAACACGGGGGACGAGGCCGCCTGCATCGACGATTTGTCCGTCGACTTCCGGCTGGAAGATGCGGCGGCGTCCGCCACGGCAACGGGCTGCTTCGAGTCCTCGGACTGCTATCTGTTGTCCGGGCCGCAGGGCGAGGACGGGGTACGTCTGGTGATCGCGCCGTACTACACCGCGCAAGTCGAGCTGTGCGAGGCGCTCGGCGACGGCTTCGCGTACCGCTGCTATCTGTATTCGAAGGCGCGCAGGGGTTCCGCCGATTACGCGGGGTACCGCTTCGCGACCCCGACCCGTGCTTTGGACCTCAAGCCGGGCGAGACCCGTACCTTCACCTTCCTGATGGCGCAGGCCGTAAGCCAGGAAGATGTGGCCGAGTTCCTTATCCGTTTCCAGAAGACTCCGCTGGGCTTTGCCGCTGGGGCCAATGGGATGCGGATGCTGCGTCACTACATGGTCGACGACCCCAAGCGGGTGGACGTCAGTCGCGAGTTGGCCAACGGCTACCAGGCCGCGGTCATCACCGACGGGCGCCTCTCCAGCCTGACCGAGCCGCACGGCAGCATCGAGGCGATCGACCCCAAGGTTCCGTTCGGCGACATCGCCTACAGCCTCGCCGACGGCACCGAATACGCGACCTCGGGCAAGC
Organism: Bifidobacterium sp. ESL0764; assembly: GCF_029395515.1. Taxonomy (NCBI): domain Bacteria; kingdom Bacillati; phylum Actinomycetota; class Actinomycetes; order Bifidobacteriales; family Bifidobacteriaceae; genus Bifidobacterium; species Bifidobacterium sp. ESL0764. The sequence goes on along the minus strand of NZ_CP113919.1, from coordinate 1,486,814 downwards.
GCGGGCGGTTCGACGACAACGGCGACCTGAAGTTCACCGACGGCCCGATCGGGGTCGGCATGGCCTTCCGCCTTCAGGGACGCACCCTGAGCTACACCCTGCGCCTGATCAACCCCGGCAGCAAGCCCGCCACCCTGACCGACCTCAACGTAAAGCTGCCGTTCAACTGCGAGATGGACTGGCAGATCGACGCCGCCCAGCGCATGATCCGCCACACGCAGGTGGCCGGCGACAACTCGTTCACCATGGCCACGCCGAGTGACGGCAAGCCGCCCTACCTGATGTGCGTGCCGCGCGACGGCGCTAGCTGGGAGTTCTTCGACCTCGAGTCCAAGCCGGACTCGGAGGGCGACGGCGCCGGCGGCTACCGCGTCCACCTGTGCGCTCAGACGGCCGCCGCCGAGGCCTCGACCCACGAGGGCGGGCGCTGGAACCTGCCGACCGGCACCATCGATCTCAAGGCCAGGCAAACCCGCGACTTCACCTTCGACTTCGTCTGGGAGCCCGACTACGAGGCGGCCCGCGCCGAGCTCGTGGCCCGCGGCAAGGTCGACATCGAGGCCGTCCCCGGTTACACCGTGCCGCGCGACCAGGAGATGCTGCTGAAGCTCGACTCTATCTACCAGCATGTCGAGCTGACGGCCCAGTACCCCGACCAGACCGCGATTCGCAAGGTCAGCGAGCAAGAGCTCGGCGTGTGCGCCGATGGCTCCGGTCGCAAGACCTACCGCACCATCTACGCGGTGGGCATGGCGCACCTGGGCGAGAACCTGCTGACGGTGCACTACGGCGACGGCCGGGTCGGCTGGCTGCAGGCTTTCTCCACGCTTCCGGTCGGCGAGCTGATCGAGGAGCGCGCCAACTACATCACCTCGCTGCAGAACCATGACGACTCCAAATGGTACCGGGGCCTGTTCCAGGAGCGCAACACGCGCACCGGCGTGGTACTCAACCCCGACCAGTACGACCAGATCTCCGGCTGGCGCATCTACGAGGTCACCTGTGACGACCCGGGCCTTTCCAAGCCCGCCTTCCTCTCGGCGAAGAACGCCGTGAGTCCCGACCGCGAGCAGGTCGAGGCGCTCGATGAGTACTTGGAACATTTCGTGTGGGGCGGCCTGCAGCGTCGGGACACCGACGACTATCCGTACGGCGTCTATGGGGTGCCCGACTGGAAGACGCTGCGCGACCAGCGCAACCTCACCAACGGCGAGCACGCGCATATCTGGCGTCTGTGGGACTATCCGCATGTGGCGCAGACATGGTTCGGCATGTACCAGGTGGCCAAGCGCCACCCCGACTGGACCGCCCTGAACGCCGACGAGTACCTGAAGCGCGCATGGGGCACGTTCATCGCCATGTACCGTTACCCGGACGAGCTGGACTACCGCTATGACGGCGAGCTCGACAACCGTTCGCCCTACAAGACCGGATATTACAACGAGGTCATCATCTCCGAGGTCATCGCCGCGCTGCGCGCCGAGGGCCAGATGGCCAGGGCCAGTCAGCTTGAGGAGTTCTGGAACCACAAGGCCGATTTCCTGATCCGCCAGGGCAAGAACCTCTTCGGCTCGGAGTACGCCTTCGACACCACCGGCTTCGAGTCCACGCAGGCCGTGGTCGACTGGGGCCGCACCCACGCGATGTCCACGTGGAACAGCGACCGCCGCAGCGTGCTGTCGTACCGCCGCCGCGACGTCGAGCGTTTCGACGACTACCAGCGCGCCTGCAACATCGCCTGCCGCGGCTGGCTGGAGAACGGCTACTTCATCACCGGCTCCGACATCCGCAACGACGTGGCGCAATACACCTTGAGCTACATGTCGCAGATGGGCGGCTGGTCGCTGCTCGAGGACGCGCTCTACGCCGACGGCTCGCCGTTCGCCCTGCTGCGCCTGGCCTCCGCCTCCCTGATGAGCTCGTGGGCCCTGGAGAACGCGGGCGACGAGCAGAGCGACTACGGCTACTGGTTTGGCGGCAAGGCCAACCAGGGCGCCTCGAGCGGCGGCTACGAGCCGACGCCCTACACCACCACGTGGCTGGGGCAGCCCTCGTACCGCGGCGTGTGGCAGTATGGCTGCGAGATCGATCTCGGCTACTGCGGCTATCTGCGCGGCGCCGCGATGATCGTGGCCGACGATCCGGTGTTCGGCTGGATCGTCTATGGCGGCAGGCGTGACGGCCAGGACGCGGCCGATGGCGCGATGCACCTGACCCCGGCCGACGGCGTGGGCCGCCGCTTCCACATCGTGGCCTCCGAGAGCAAGCGCCTGAACGTCACACTCGACGGCGCCCGCTACACGCAGGCCACCGTTTCGAAGGATGCCGAGGGCCGCACTCACGTCGCGCTCGAGGTCACCGACTGCGCCGACGGCGCGAGGGCGCACGTCTCGACCTTCGACGGTACCGGCATCACCATCGGCGGCCACAACGGTGCCGATCTGAACCTGCCCGTCCATGACGGCATGTTGAAGTTGGTCGTCGGCTGAGTGTTCGGAGTTGACGGCAGGTGGCTGTGCGGAACGTATCAGAGTGCGTTCCATGCAGCCACCTGCCGTATGGGTGTATGAGAGCGCGGAGTTCGTGCCCTCATACACGCTCAGTGGTTGTTGAAATGCCGCTTGGTAAAACTGGCCCGGTAGCGTGTGGGGGTCATGCCGACGTGTTGTTTGAAGACCCGCATGAAGTATTTGGCGTCGTTGTAGCCGATGTTCTCGGCGATCTCCTGGATGTCCAGCGAGGTGGAGAGCAGGAGGTTTTTGGCGTGGTCAAGCCTGATGTCGGTGATATGCGCCGTGATCGTCACGCCGAAATGCTGCTTATAGATGGTCGATAGATAACTGGCCGAATAGTTGAAGCGCTGGGCGATCTGGTTGACGCTGATGCTCTCGAATGCGTTCATGCGAATCCATTCCTGTATTTCCTGCAGGCCTTGTTTGCTGCCAGTTTCGTCCATCGGCTGGTCGGCTTGGCAGGCTGATGAGATCTCATACAGGATGCATGTGGCGAAGCAGGTGCAATACCTGCTGGCGGAGGGATAGGACATCTGGTAGATATCGAGCAGCTGATCGAACATGATGGTTAGCCGGTCGGTGTTGGACGGGGTGTCGTAAAACGGAATCGAAAGTGGCTCGCATGTCGCTGCCATGTTGTGTTGCTGTTGGACTGGCTCAGGGCTTTGGGGGTTGGGTCTTTCGGCTTTCGGCCTCTGTTCGAAGGCCTCGCCGCCGTCAGGCAGAGGCGTCGGCTGCCCTGTGAACTCCCCGCATCGCCATTCGGGCAGACGGAAATGCATCCAGAAGAATTCCAGCGGGTCAATGAGATGGCTGTCGCCTTGGTGTGTGGTCTCGGGCGGAATGAGAATGAACTCTCCGCGGCCGATGCTGAAGGAACGGTCGCCGACCCGTAGCGGCAGTGTGCCGCGACGCACGAAAATCAGCTCGAAACTGTGCAATGTCCGTTGTTCGTGGATCCAGCCCGGGGTCCCGATAAACTGCCCGCACGATTCGAAACGCATGGATGGCTCTTCGGTGGGAATGAGGATTCGGGTTGTGCTCGACACTTCGTTATGCATGGGTGACTTATTCATCGTTCCGATTATAGGTGGAAATAATTTCGGAGATAGTCAATTTCTCAGATTTAATGGATAATTCTTTGATAATAATATAACTTAGCAATGCTTATCATGCAATGTATTCGAATCCGCCAATCATCATGAACGAAAAACAATGATTGTCCACTCGTGCTGGTCATGTGGTTTCCTATATTGTCACCAAGGGGAGGAAACTGCCCCGGCAACGAAGCGTAAAAGGAGCATCGCATGGTTGATTGCGATAGGAACGTGCACAGCCACCCATTGGGGATCGGCAACGTAAAAGTCACCGACCGGTTCTGGTCGTCGGAACAGGAACTCGTGCGTACCAGCATGATTCCTTTCCAGTGGGAGACTCTCAATGATCGGGTGCCCGAGGCGACACCCAGCTATGCCATGCACAATTTCAAGGCGGCGGCGCGCCAGAACGAGCGCAGGGCACAGAGCGAATCCCAGGGCAAGGCATTCGAGCCCCCGAAGTTCACCAACCGTGGCTTCGATGTGTTGCCAAAAGATCCGAGAAAGCCCGACCCCGACAAGTTCTATGGCTTCGTCTTCCAGGATTCCGATCTGTGGAAATGGATTGAGGGGGCGGCCTACTCGCTGGTCCAGCATCCCGACGCCAAGCTCGAGGAGACGGTCGACAGCGCGATCGACATCGTCTGCAAAGCGCAGCTTGACAACGGCTACCTCGATACCTATTACATTCTCAACGGCATGGACCGGCATTTCACCGACCTCAAGGACTACCACGAGCTGTACTGCATGGGTCACTTGATCGAGGCGGCCGTCGCCTATTACCAGAGCACTGGCAAGGACAAGCTGCTCAAGGCAGCCGAGCGTTACGCCGATTACGTTTACGAGACGTTCGGTCCCGGCGAGCATCAGAGGCATGGCTACCCCGGTCATGAAATCGCCGAGATGGCGCTGGTGCGGCTCTACGAGGCCACAGGGGTGAGAAAATACCTCGATCTGGCCACCTATTTCGTCCGTGAGCGCGGCACCAAGCCGCTCTATTTCGAGCAGGAGGACCGTGAGCGCGCGGCCTACGAGGGCAAGCCCGTCGAGCCTGACGACAGCAAGCCGATGCCATACGCCTACTACCAGGCCCATGAGCCGGTCGTCGAGCAGGACGAGGCCGTGGGACACGCCGTGCGCGCCGGATATTTCTATTCCGGTGTGGCCGATGTCGCCAGACTGACCGGCGACAAGGACCTCAATGCCGCCGTTCGTAGGCTGTGGCGCAACATCGTCGACAAGAAGCTCTATATCACCGGCGGCGTCGGCGGCACCGTCGACGGCGAGGCGTTCTCGTACAACTACGACCTGCCCAACGATCTGGCCTACTCCGAGACCTGCGCGTCCGTCGCACTGGCGCTTTTCGCCCGGCGGATGCTCGAGCTTGAGCCGAAAGGGGAGTACGCCGACGTCATGGAAATGGCGCTGTACAACACGGTGCTCGCCGGCATGGCGCTGGACGGCAAGAGCTTCTTCTACGTCAATCCGCTGGAGGTGCGTCCCGACAACGCCCATCATCACGACAGCCGTTTCAGCCATGTCAAGGACGTGCGTCGCAAATGGTTCGGCTGCGCCTGCTGCCCGCCGAACATCGCGCGTACCGTGGAATCGATCCAGCAGAATGCCTATGGGTTGAGCGACGACGGTTCGACGCTGTTCGTCCACCTCTATGTGGGCTGCGAGGGCACGGCGGAGCTGGCCGGTGTGCCCGTCGGCTTCGAGGTCGAGGCCGGGCTGCCGTGGAGTGGCAAGGGCAGCCTGCGGCTCTCGCTGCCCGATGGCGCCTCATCGCTCGATGCCGCCATCGCGCTGCGCATGCCTAAGTGGGCAGGCGAAGGCGCCTCGTCGCATGTCACGGCTCCGGACGGGATGAGCCGGGAGGAACGTGACGGCTACCTGTACCTCAGCGGATCATGGCATGACGGTGATACCATTCGCTTCGACTTCCCGATGCCGGTGCGTCTCGTCGCGGCGAATCCTTTGGTCAGCGAGGATGCCGGGCAGGTGGCCATCGTCCGTGGCCCGATCACCTATTGCGCCGAAGAACGCGACAATGGCGGGCATCTGCATCGGCTGGTGGTCGATGGCCGTGGTGTCGTCGATGACCCCTCCCGTGTGAAGGTCATGCCCTGCGAGTTCAAGGCCGGCGCGAAGGGCGTCGGCGACAAGCGTGAGGGCGAGGTCGAAGAAGTGAGCCGCGACGTGGTCGAGCTTCAGGTGCCCGGTTGGCGTGAGGACTCGGAGCATGCCGAGGACGCACCGCTGTACGCGCCATGGCGTTCCGAGGCGCGCAAGCCCGTTGCGATCACGCTCATTCCCTATTTCATGTGGGCCAATCGTGGGGAGAACGAGATGCGCGTGTTCCTTCGCGTGCGCTGATTGCTTTCTCGATGGCTTATCCGGATTTGCCGGCGGAAAACGGAAATATCTCGTTTTCCGCCGGCAAAGTCGTTCTGTCTGTTGCTCGAGGCTGGCGACAATCGAAGCAAGTGGCAGGGCTGTGGCACAAGATGGAAACGACTATCGAAAACTGTCGGATGCTGGGTGCTGAGCAGTTTTCAGTCAAATTGGGGAGTCCCGTTGAAACCTCGTGGAACGTCATCGACACGTGGCAAACAATTGTCCACATTTTAGAGATTCTTTTCACTTTTCGGCACCTGTTCGCCGTCTATCCTCGTTCAATGTAGCGGCGGTGCTACCGTTTTTGGGACTCACGGCTTCGTCCGGTCCCCTCAATGAGGTAGGGATGCCGTTCTCAAAGAGAAAGGGAGAACCATCATGGTGACGGACAAGCAAACACTTAAACAGCCCGACCCTGCCAAGACGCAGGATGAGGCAGTGGAGAAGACGCAGGAGGAGAAAGAACTCGATGAACTTCGTTCGGATAGGTCGTTCCTCGGCTATCCCAAAGGCATAGCCTCGCTGGCAGCCGGCAATTTCTTCAATTCGATCTGCTGGGGCGCCTATGGCGCGGTCATGATCTACTATCTCTACAAGCCGTGGACCCAGGGACTCGGATTCACCCAAGGCGAGGCCGCGCAGCTCATCGCCATCGTCGGCGCCATCAATTCGATGTTCGGCATCGTCGGCAGCTGGCTGGCCGATCGCGTATTCGGAGCCCGTAAGGCATTGGTCATCGGCAACATCACCAAGGGTCTTTCCTGCGGCATCCTCGCCATTCCGGCGTTCTCGTTGTCGCAAGGCAGGGTGTTCGCGCTGGTCGGCATGATTCTGATGAACCTGCCCATCATGGGTGCCTCCAACGCCTCGCTGACCGGCCTGCTCTTCAAGCGCGACGACAGCCGTCGTGACGGTGCGTTCGCCGTCCACACCATCGCCAACAACATCGCAGGCTTCATCACGCCCATCATCGCCGCGCAGCTTGGCCTGATCAACTATCATTACGGTTTCGCCATCGGTGCCGTCGCGGCCTTCCTTTATGCCGCCGCCATCGCCATCCCAGGGCGTCGTTTCTTCGGCTCGCTTGGTGAGAAGCCTTCGCGTCCGCTTTCTACGACCGAGAAGAAGAAGTACAGCATCATCGCTGTGGCGGCCGTGGTCGTCATCGCCGTCATTGTCGCGATCGTGTTCGCCATGCACAAGGCCACCATCGGCTCCTTGGCCAATACCATCAGCTCGTGCACGTTCATCATCGCCATCGTCTTCTTCGCCGTCATCTGGAAATCGAAGCGCATCCAGGGCAAGGACCGCATGCATGTCGCCGCAATCTCGCCAATCATCATCATGCAGATCGTCATCGGCGTCGATTACGCGGTGCAGGGCACCACGTTGCTGATGTTCCTCGACCAGCGCATCAACCGCAACTTCTTCGGTATCGAGATCGCTCCTGGATCCTTCCAGACGGTCGTCGCCGTCATCGCTCTGATTGCCGGCGTGTTCTACAGCTGGCTGTGGGCCACCAAGCTCGGCGCGAAGTGGAAGTCCGTCGATCGTCTGTGGTTCGGCTACATCTTCCAGGGCATCTCGAACCTGCTGCTCATCGTGCCCACCGTGATGCTCAATCCCTCGATCAAGAAGTATTCGGTTTTCTGGATTCTGCTCTACTATGTCGTTTCCAATCTCGGAGGCTTCCCCTACGCGGTCGCTGCGAACTCCGCCATCGCGGCTGCGGCTCCGAAGTCCTATGAGACCCAGCTGCAGACCGGTTTCACGCTCGCTGCCTCGATCGGTACCGCCATTTCCTTGGTGCTTTTCGGCAAACTCACCTCGTTGGTTCAGCAACTGCCGTTGTTCCTGATTCTGGGCATCTGCGAGATTGTCGTCGCCGTGGTGATCATCGTCTTCCGCAAGAAGATGAGCAATGCTCTGCTGAGCTGACATTCAGCTTCGCATTGGGTGGGACATCGGCTGGTTTGTTTGGTCGGTGCCCCGCCCGATGCTACCTGCCCGGGAATCTTCCGTCATAAGAGACATCCGGGCAAGCCGGTTCAGGACCGGCAATATCATGAACAGATAGCGCTGCGTGCAAAGAAGTGCGGAGCGCATAAAGGAAAAGAAACAATATGAGCAATTACGATTCTGAACAGTTGGCGGCGCTGAAGGCTGCCGCGGCCGACAACAGCACCGAGGTGGCCAAACGCAAGCTGGCGGGTGGGCTGCGCTGCGAAGGCAAGGGCTTCGAAGACATCATTTTCAAGGACTGGGATCCCGACGTGTCCAAGGTGCGCTATGAGCGCAGCCCGTTGGCCGATGACGCCGCCAAGCACCGCGACCGCTTGGCAGGGGAGCTGCCCGGCGAGCGGCTGGTGATTCCCGCCGGTGTGCCTCGCCACCGCACCTGGGACATCGATTTCCTCTATCATCCGGGCACCGCTTTCACCCATCTGACCGGTCTCGGCAAGGATTACGAGTCCGGTGCCGTCCTGCTCATCGACCCGGTGGTGAATGCCGACGGCAGCATCGGCCACGACGACACCATCTATCTGGAGCCGTTCATCGACCGCACCAATCCGCGTTTCTTCTCGGATTCCAAGCACGGCGAGTTCTGGATCGGCCCGAGGCCGTTGCCGGAGGATTTCGAGATCATGAGCGGGATCAAGGTTCGCACCATCGACAAGCTGCCAGAGGCGCTGAAGGCCGGAGCAAGCCCGGACGGCATCCGCATTCGCCTGTTGCGCGGCCTTGACGAGGCCTTGGACGCCAAGGTCGACGCCGTGCGTCGGGAATGCGGCCTTGGCGACGCCAAGAGCAACGCCGGCGTGGATGCCGTGCTCGAGGAGCGCGAGGACGAGGGGCGCATCATCAAGACGAAGCTCGAGATCGAGGAGATTCGCAAGGCCGTGCGCACCGCCGAGCGTGGCTTCGACCGCGTCGCCGACATGCTGCCGGTGGCCCGCAAGGTCGAGCGCGGCGAGCGCCTGCTGGAGTCGACGTTCACCCAGTCGGCCCGTTACGAGGGCAATGAGGTCTCCTTCCCGACGAACGCCGGTTCCGGCCAGCACGCCACTATCCTCGACTATCACGCCAACAACGCCCGCCTCAAGGACGGCGACCTGTTCCTCATCGACGCAGGTGTGGAGATGGACTCCATGTACTGCTCCGACATCACGCGCACCTTCCCGGTCAACGGCAAGTTCACCAAGCCCCAGCGCGAGGTCTATCAGGCGGTGCTCGACTCATCGAACGCCGCCATCGCCGCGGCGAACAAGCCGGGTGCGGTCTACCACGACATGATCGAGGCCGTGATGGTCTCGGTGGCGCACTCGTTGGAGCGCATGGGCATCCTGCCGGTGAGCGCCGAGGAGGCTTTGCGCCCTGACGGCCACCAGCAGTATCGCTGGCTCTATCACGGCACGGGTCACTTCATGGGCATCGACGTCCATGACTCCTACCATTCGCGCGACGAGATGTATCCGTACAGTCCGCTGAAGCCGGGCATGGTCTTCACCTTGGAACCGGGGCTCTACTTCGACGAGGCCGACCTCTTGGTGCCCGAGCAGTACCGTGGCATCGGCGTGCGCATCGAGGACGATCTCGAGGTGACCGAGGACGGCGAGACCAAGCTCATGACGAAGTTCGCGCGCACCCCCGACGAGATCGAGGACTGGCTCGCGCACCATTCGCCCGACGACTATCTCAAGAGCTTCCTGCTGCCCAGCCTGCGCTGAGACGGCAGCCGGCTCCATCGGAATCAATGGTTCGTCACGACGTCGTAGCCGTGACGAACCTCGCGCGTATAACACGGACTTGTGAAGGAGCAAGGCAGTCATGCCTATTGTGTTTCATCAACGGACCAAGGTGTTCCATATATACAACCGGTATTTTTCGTATATCATCGACATCCTGCGCAACGGCCAGATCGGCCAGCTCTATTTCGGGGCCCCGCTTCGGGACCGTGAGAACTTCAGCCATATGCAGGTCAACGACCGTCGGGACATGGCATCCTGCGTCTATGCGGGTGACCAGAGCTTCTCGATGGAGGATATCAAGCAGGAGTATCCGGTCTCGGGCAACGGCGACACGCGCGATATGGCCGCCACCGTCGTCAATCCCGACGGCAGCCGCGTCATGGACTTCTCTTATGTCTCGCACACCATCACGCCGGGCAAGCCAAGACTCGAGGGGCTCCCGGCGACCTATGTGGACAATGACGGCGAGGCGACCACGCTGACGATCAGCCTGGCCGACCGACTCACCGGCTGCGGACTCGAGCTTTCCTACACGCTTTATGAGCGGCGGGCCGTCCTGACGCGTAACGCCAGGTTCGTCAATCGTGGCACGAAGGCGTTGGACATCGAGGCGGCCATGAGCGCCAGCATCGATCTGCCCGAATCGCGGTGGAACATGCTTTATCTGACGGGGGCGTGGGGAAGGGAGCGTCATATCCGCGAGCGTCCTTTGGCCCTTGGCATCCAGTCGATCTACAGCCTGCGTGGTCACAGCTCCCACCAGTTCAACCCGCTGATGGTACTTAAGAGGCCCGAGACCACCGAGGACGATGGCGAGTGCTTCGCGATGAGCCTGGTCTACAGCGGCAATTTCCTCGCCCGGGCCGATGTCGATAACTACCATGTCGCCCGTGTCATGATGGGCATCCATCCCCAGGGGTTCTCCTGGAGGCTTGGGGCGGGCCAAACGTTCCAGACCCCCGAAGTGGTCATCGTCTACAGCGGCGAAGGCATGAACGCGATGAGCCAGACCTTCCATGAGCTGTATCGCACCCGGTTGGTCAGGGGCTATTGGCGTGAGCGTACCCGCCCGGTGCTGATCAACAGCTGGGAAAGCACGTACATGAAGTTCGATGAGGATTCGCTCGTCGAAATCGCCGAAAAGGCCCACGATCTCGGCGTGGACCTCTTCGTCCTCGACGACGGGTGGTTCGGCCACCGCGACAACGACGAGTCGTCGCTGGGCGATTGGTTCGCCGACCGCAGGAAGCTGCCGCATGGCGTTCAGGGGCTCGCCAGACGCATCGCCGCCATCGGCATGGGGTTCGGCCTGTGGTTCGAGCCGGAGATGATCAGCGAGGATTCGGAGCTCTACCGCGCGCACCCTGACTGGGCGATGCACGTGCCCGGACGCCCACCGTTGTATGGGCGCAACCAGTTCGAACTCGACTTCACCAGGCCGGAAGTCGTCGACTACGTGGCTGGGAAGATGGAGACGATTCTCGGCACGGGGCTGGTCGGCTACGTCAAATGGGATATGAACCGTTCGATGAGCGATGTGTATTCGCCGTCCCTGCCGGCGGACCGCCAGGGCGAGGTCTACCATCGCCAGATACTTGGCGTCTACGCGCTCTATGAGCGTCTGACCGGTGAATTCCCCAAGGTGCTGTTCGAGTCCTGCGCCTCGGGCGGCGGTCGTTTCGATCCGGGCATGCTGTACTATGCCCCGCAGGGCTGGACCTCCGACGATTCAGACGCCGTCGAGCGGCTTGGGGTCCAATACGGCACGTCCTTGGCCTATCCGATCTCGAGCATGGGCAGCCATGTATCGGCGTCGCCCAACCAGCAGGTTTTCCGCGACACGCCGTTGAAGACCCGCGCTGACGTCGCCTATTTCGGCACATTCGGCTACGAGCTGGACGTCAACAAGATCGATGCGGGGCAGCAGGAGGAGATTCGGCGTCAGATAGCTTTCTTCAAATCACATGCCGAGCTGATTGGCCATGGCCTGTTCTACCGGCTCATCAGTCCCTTCGGCCCCAATCCGGTAGGGCTTCCCGAAGGGTCCGAAACCGCCTGGATGGTCGTCTCGCCGGACAGGAGGCATGCCTTGGTCGGCTATTATCGCGCACGCCAGCCCGTCAACGAGGGGTATCGGGCGCTGGCGCTGCGTGGGCTGGATCCGGAATGTGAATATAGCGTTCACGACACGGCCTACCGTATGCCGCGCGTCGACGGGGAGCGGTTCTATGGAGACGAGCTGATGCGGCGTGGTTTCGACATCTCCGATTCCGGATTCGGGCCATGGACGACGTGGATACGTCAAGGGGACTATCAATCTCGTCTTTTCGAGGTCGACGCCTGCCGGTCGTAGGACGGTTCGACCGCGCTCGAACGGACAGGGGTGCGGCCTCAAGAAACGAGGAAAAGAGGAAGTCATGAAACCATCGTTGGAGTGGCTTGACCAGCCGCGGACCTTCAGGGTCAACGAACTGCCGGCGCATTCCGACCACCGTTGCTACGCGGACGCAGGGGAGGCCGAGAGCGGCCGTTCCAGCCTGGTGCGGTCGCTGGACGGCCAATGGCGTTTCCACTACGCCGAGAACCCCGGGGCGATCGGGGAGGGGTTTTATGACTTGTGCTCGGATGAGGAAGGGTTCGGCCTCATCGAGGTGCCGGGGCATATCGAGCTTTCCGGCCACGCGCAACTGCAATACACCAACACGGCCTACCCGTGGGAGGGCTCGGTGTTTCGCCGCCCGGCGTACACGACGCCTCCCGACGACCCGCAGGCCGGCAGCTTCTCCGAGGCGCCCGACAACCATGTCGGTCTCTACCGCCGGCATTTCGAGCTTGACCAGACGTGGGCGTCCCGTCCGCTGCACATCCGCTTCGAGGGCGTCGAGCGCGCGTTCTACCTGTGGTGCAACGGCGAGTTCGTGGGCTACGCCGAGGATTCGTTCACGCCCAGCACTTTTGACCTGAGCCCCTATGTGCATCAGGGCGACAATCTCATCGCGGTGGCGGTGTTCCGGCATTGCACGGCCAGCTGGATCGAGGACCAGGACTTCTTCCGCTTCTTCGGCATCTTCCGGCCGGTGAGTCTGCTTTCCCTGCCGGCCACGCACGTCCAGGATCTTGACGTCAAGCCGACCTTGGAGCAAGATGACCGGCTCGGCGTGCTCAACGTCTCCGCGACGCTCTCACCGGTGAGCCCAGGATCGCGGGTGGAGATCGAACTGGCCGATAGGAACGGCGAGGTGCTGGGCGGCAGCCAGACGCTCCAGGCATGTGAGCATGTCGTCTGGCCGGCGATCACGGTCGACGATCCTCATCTCTGGTCGCATGCCGACCCCTACCTCTACACCCTCACCGTCACGGTTCGTGACGCGCGGGGCGCCGTCGTCGAGGTGGTGCCCCAGGAGGTCGGCTTCCGCCGTATCGAGATCGGCGCGGACAAGGTGGTGCGGCTCAACGGCGAACGGCTGAGAATCAACGGCGTCAACCGCCATGAGTGGAGCGCCGTGAGAGGGCGCGCCATCAGGCAGGCGGACATGGATGCCGATATGGCGACGATCCGCGCCAACCACATCAACGCGGTGCGCACCTGCCACTATCCCGATCAGCTGCCGTGGTACCGGATGTGCGACGAGGCCGGCATCTACGTGATGGCCGAGGCCAACATGGAGTCGCATGGCACCTGGTCCAAATTGGGCGGCATCGACGGGTCGTACAACGTGCCGGGCAGCTTCCCGCAGTGGCGTGAGATGGTGATCGATCGCGCCAGGACGCAGTACGAGACGCTCAAGAACCATCCCTCGATCCTTTTCTGGTCTCTGGGCAACGAGTCCTATGTGGGCGAGAACATCGCGGCCATGAATGAGTATTACAAAAAGGCCGACCCGACCAGGCCGGTCCACTACGAGGGGGTCGTACACAACCGGGAATACGAGGGCCGCGTCTCGGATTTCGAGAGTCGGATGTACGCTTCGCCCGACGACGTCGCCGCTTATCTTGACGATCATCCGAAGAAACCTTTCATCTTGTGCGAGTACATGCACAGCATGGGCAACTCCGTCGGGGGATTGGCCGACTATATGGCGCTCTTCGACCGCTACCCGCTCTATGTCGGCGGATTCATATGGGATTTCAAGGACCAGGCGCTGCAGGTGCGCGATCCGTCGACGGGCCGCAAGGTGATGCGTTACGGAGGCGACTTCGACGACAGGCCCACCGAGCGGCAGTTCTCCGGCGACGGCCTGCTCTTCGCCGACGGCAGTCCGAAGCCCGCGATGCAGGAGGTGAATCGGGAGTATGGCAACAATGAGTGAAAAAATCGCCGTCATCATCGACGAGGAGATGATCGGCCTGCACGCTGGTGGTGTCGCTTGCCTGTTCGATTACGGCGAGGGGCTGGTGTCGCTGAGGGTCGGGGGCCGTGAGTGGCTCTACCGCGCGCCGCGGCCGACCTTCTGGAGGGCGACGACCGACAACGACCGCGGCAACGGGTTCTCTGTCCGTTCGGCGCAATGGGTTGGAGCCGAACTGTTCAGTGCGGTCAAGGGTCTGCCCAAGCTGCAGGTGGACGGCAAACCGGTCGTCATCCCCTATACTCCCGCCGACGGCAGCACCGGCGGAAAGCTGGAGGCCTCCGACGTCTCGCTGAGCTATGTCTTCGTCACGCCCACGAATCCGTCGACCAGCGTGGATATATGTTACCGCTTCGATGCCACGGGCCGGCTTTCGGTCCGCGTCCGCTACCACGGCCAGCCCGGCCTGCCGCAGCTGCCGGCGTTCGGTCTGAGGATGGTCATGCCGACGCCGGCCACCGGGTTCGCTTACTTCGGCCTGCCCGGCGAGACCTACCCCGACCGTCTCGGCTCGGGGCGTCGTCAGCTGGTCGAGGTCGAGGGCATGCCGGTCACCCCGTATCTGGTCCCGCAGGAATGCGGTATGCGCACCGATGTCGATTGGGTCAGGATCACCCGCGAGACGACCCTGAACAACGCCGACGCCTCACGCGCCCTGTACAGCCTTACCGTCGCTAGCGTCGACAGGCCGCTGTCGTTCACCTGTCTGCCCTATACGCCCCTTGAGCTGGAGAATGCCGACCACCAGGAGGAGCTGCCGCCCGTCAGGCGCACGGTGCTGACGGTCTACGGCGCCGTGCGTGGCGTCGGCGGCATCGACAGCTGGGGTGCGGACGTCGGTGAACGCTATGCGATCAGCGGCGAGCAGGACCTGGAATTCGGCTTTGCCGTCACGCTCTGATGTGTCGGTAAGAAAGAGAATCGGTCTCATTCATACCGCCGCGTCGTGCTCTGCGGCATCGGGTTGATGCAAAAAATATCCACCTAATGACAATTTCGGAACCTTGCCGGTTTCCGGTGCGGAACCATAATGGAAAAGTTATGTGTCCGGCATTGCCGTCCGCTACAACGGTCGTCACGCGACAACCGTTGCCAAAGGCGATCGGGCGGTGGTTCTGGATGCGAATCATTGCGAGAAAGAAGCAATATGAAGAAGGAACGAACCTTCCTGGGTCATCCGCTTGGCATGGGTGTCCTGTCGGTGGTGCAATTCGGCAAGGGGTTCGCCAACTATGGCGTTTCCTCGATTCTGATCTACTATCTGTATAAGCAGGCGGCACAGGGTGGCCTGGGCTTCAGCGAGGACGTCGCCTCGCAGCTCACCACGGTCTACACCACGCTCTCCCTGCTCGCCGGACTTCTGGGCGGCTATCTCGCCGACCGGTTCTTCGGCCTGCAGCGGGCGATGTTCTGGGGCAACCTCTCGCTGTTCGTCGGTTGGGCCCTGCTCGCCGTCCCGCACGGCGGCATCCCGTTCTACTTCGCCTCCCAGGTGGTGCTGCTGATCGGCTTCGCCTGCATGGGCAGCGCCCAGAACGCGTTGGTCGGCAGAATGTACAGCAAGGACGATCCGAAGCGTGACACCGGTTTCGGCATGCTCTACGTGGTCAGTAATGTCGGCGCGATCTCCCCGATGATCACCGGCGCCATCGCCATGGCGTTCAACTACAACGCCGGATTCGCGCTCGCCGCCCTGGTGCAGGGCGTCTGCTTCCTGACCTATGCGCTGTTGCATAAGAAGGTGTTCGGCGACATCGGCGCCGAGCCCACCGATCCCTTCCCTCCCGAACAGAAGAAGAAGGACATGACGGTTCTCGTCGTGGCCCTCGTCGTGGTGCTGGTCGCCCTGATCGTCCTGTTCGCCACCGGAATCCTGACGGCCAAGACCTTCAGCAACGGTGTGAGCACCATCAGTGTCTTCATCCCGTTCGTCTACATCATCTACATCGTGCGCAGCAAGAAGACCAACGGTCGCGAGCGTGTCCGCATGGGCGCTTTCGTCATCTTCTTCATCGGTGTGGCGCTGACCGGCATGATCTTCTACCTGTCCACCAGCGTGCTCGCCGTCTATGCCGAGAAGAACGTGAACACCACCCTGTTCGGTATCCACTTCTCGCCGGCGAGCTTCCAGACGGCCAGCGCGATCTTCGCCGTCGTCTTCGGCTCGTTCTTCAGTTGGCTTTGGCAGGCCCTCGACCGTCACCAGCCGTCCACGGCCGTGAAGTTCGGTGTGGGCGTCTTCTGCTACGGCTTCGGTCCGTTGTTCATGGCCATTCCGCTTTCCATGCTTTCCAATGGCGGCCGTCAGAGCCCGATGTGGCTGATTGCCTTCTACGCCATCATCACCATCGGCGAGGCCATCGTCTCCCCGTTGGGCGGCTCGGTGAGCTCCAAGCTTGCGCCGCAGGCGTTCCTGGCGCAGGTCGTGACGGTCTGGAACCTGGTCAATTCCACCGGTTCCGGCATGGCCACGCTGTCGATCAACTTCTATCAGAAGGGCCACGAATCGATGTTCTTCATCGTCATCGGCGTACTGACCTGCCTGGTCGGCTTCATCATCTGGCTGTTCAGGAGCCGTCTGAACAAGATGCTCGAGTAGTGCAATCGCACTGATTGCGCAATGGCGGGTCGTTCGTTCGGTCACGGTGGTGATCGGATGGACGACCCGCTTCGTTGTCTTGGCACCATCATGAGTTCTGGCGCCGGGTCGGGGCGGAACCGGATTGGCGGGAACCGCCTTCATGCTCTTTTGGGACCGGGGTTGCCATAAGCTTGATATCGGGACGGGTTCTTCTATTGTCACGAGGTCCCGGCCGCCGTGGCCAGCAGGCCGGCGCGCGCCGGGTACACCATGACGGACGAACACAGACTTAGACAGACAACCGCAGACAACGCGACAGCAAGGAGTTCTTATGGCAAGCGATATCAACGACGTCACGGTGGGATTCATCGGTTTCGGCAACATGGCGCAGGGCATCGCCAAAGGTCTGGCCAACGGGGGAGTGATCGACGGCTCGCAGATCGTCGCCAACTCCGGCCATTTCGACAAGGTGCAGGCCGCTACGGCGTCTATCGGCGCCAAGGCCACCCATAACGCCAAGGAGACCGTCGTCGCCTCGGATGTCATCGTCGTGGCCGTGAAGCCTGGTCAGATCGAAACCGCGCTCGCCGATGTCCTGGACGATCTGAAAGCCGAAGACAAATTCGTGGTCTCCATCGCCGCAGGCCGCAATCTTGACTATTATCAGGGGCTTCTGGGTGACGGTGCGCACGTGCAGTGCGTTATCCCCAACACACCCATCGAGGTCGGTCAGGGCATCCTCGTCACTGAGAACGCGAACACGCTCACCGATTCCCAGCGTGAGACTTTCGAGGCGCTGTTCTCGCCGATCGCCTTGATCGAACGGGTCGACACCCCGCTGATGGACATCGGCTCGTCCGTGGCCGGCTGCGCGCCCGCATTCACCGCCATTTACATCGAGGCGCTCGCCGACGCCGGTGTGAAGTACGGCCTGAAGCGCGAGACCGCCTACCGTCTCGCCGCCAAGATGACCGAGGGCGTCGGAGCGCTTTACATGGCCACCGGCACCAACCCCGGAGCGATGAAGGACGCGGTCTGCTCGCCGGGCGGCACCACCATCAAAGGCGTCACCGAACTGGAAAAGCAGGGTTTCCGCGGCGCGGTGATCAGCGGCGTCGACGCCATCCAGAACGGCTGACCGGCGGCAATAAATGTATGGCCATGGCGTGTGTCTCCTCGAGGCGCGCGCCATGACGTTTTTGCGGCGTTTCTGCGCATTTTTCGGTTATAAGATATGCTCTGAAACGCAAGTGCGGACGCCGATGCAGGAGCATTTGAAACCGGCGCAGTTGCGAACGCAAACGGTGATGAGCCTCAATCGGCAGAAAGGAGGCCGGCATGGCAAGGATGATATTGGCGTCCCGCGTGCTGCCGGCCCTCCACGCGTTGCGGCGAGGGCTCTCCCGTCGCCATCGCGACCCGGCGTCGCCGAAATGGCGGATCGCCTATATCCCCGCCGCCGACGACCACGAGCTCAGCCGCTGGTTCCGCCCTCTGGTCCGTCTGGCGATGCGGCTCAACGGTTTCCGGGTTCGCACCGTCGATTTGGCGACGACGATGCGCGACGAGGTCAAACGTTCCCTGGCCGCGTCGGATGTCATCTGGGTGGGTGGCGGCAACAGCTTCCATCTGTTGCATGAGCTGAAACGCAGCGGCGCCGGACGTGTCATCGCTTCTCTGGTGCACGCCGGCAAACCCTATGTCGGCGTCTCGGCCGGGGCCGTCGTCGCCGCTCCCGACATCAGCTATATCGAGCCGATGGACGATCGCGCGGTTGCAGCCGACCTCGACGACACCGCCGGTCTCAATCTAGTCGATTTCCGTGTCATTCCGCACCTCGATCATCCATTCATGGGACGTGCCGCCCGGCTCATCGCCTCGCTGGAACGGCGGCGCGGGCATGTCACGCACGTCCTTGAAGACGCATGGACGGTGGTTGTCAACGACGCCAAGGTGCTTATCCATCGTCGGTAGTGGTAGGAAACGCATGCTTTTTGTGGGGAGTGTGTCTCGTCTGATTTCATCCCATTGTATTGTTTCGCGTCTTACGTCATGGGATTGCCGTTGAGGCTGTGGTCGCCGGGTGGGGGTGTCGGCCGTTCCACGGAAACTGATGTGAGAATGCCGTGCCGTTTCCGTCGCTTCGGTTCGTCAATATCCCTATGATGGATATTGCTATGTTTGTGCAAAGCCATTTTGAAGGAGGGCCGGCGATGCCACATCGTTCAGTATCGAGGCACGATGGACGTAACACTGTCGGGAAAGGTCGGCAATCGCTTCTCGTCCGTGCGGTGTTTGCCGGGTTGGCGCTTGCGGGTGCAGGTATCTGGGCCATGTCGCCAAGGTCTTGCAAAGACCGCGAACGCAATCGTGTGCCGGCCATGCCGGATGTCTGGTATGCGCATCGCGGGCTTCACGACGCCGGTTCTGGTCTGTCTTCGCAATACCGTGAAAGCGACGGGGAATATATCAGACTCGCCCGTCGTATGGCCCGCAAGGCCGGGTATGGTGCGGGTCGGGAAAATGATGAGCGACCCATCGCCCCGGAAAACTCGCTTGCCGCCTTTGCCGCGGCCTGCGAGGCAGGATACGGCATCGAACTTGACCTGCAGCTCACGGCCGACGACAGGGTCGTGGTGGCTCATGACCCGGACCTGCTGCGTGTGGCCGGTTGCCCTCAACGTGTCGCTGATCTGACATACGACCAATTGCGTCATATCCCGCTGTTCCCGAACCCGAGCGTATACGGGGATGCCAAGGCCGAGCCTCTTTCGCAAGCCGAGTTGGAGGCGGAGAAGATCATGCCGTTGCCGCAGCAAAGCCAGTACCAGCACGTCCCGCTGTTCTCTGACGTGCTGAAGGTTGTAGGCGGGCGTGTGCCGATTATCGTCGAGTACAAATTCGAAGGCAATTCGTGGGGCGCTCGCCAACGCTTGCTGATGGAAAGCGGCGACAAGCTGCTGCGTGACTATGACGGAGCGTATGTGGTGGAGTCGTTCAATCCGCTGGCCATGCGTTGGTATCGGCAGAACCATCCCGAGGTTTTCCGCGGACAGCTTGCCGTTTCATCGCCATTCCCGATTGACCGAAATACTGATTTGCAGACGAATCTGCACTCGCTGCAACGTGGCATCATCCCTTGGATCGCGGGCAAACTCGGCTTCAACTGGGTGTCGCGTCCGGATTTCGTGGCCTATGACTGGCATGGTGGTCGTTCGCCGCAGCTGCGCTTGGTTCGTGCGTTGGGTGCCGTGCCGGTGGCTTGGACCCCGCGTAGTGCCGAAGAGCTCGAACATTGCGTTCGTGATTTCGGCTACTTCATTTTCGAGTCGTTCATACCGTCGGAGAGCTGAAGTATTAGCCGGTTCATAAACAGAGTGCGTCCGGCATGTTTCCATTTGCCGGACGCACCCAAAGATCCACTATAATATCGGTTTTCTAGACCGTCGTTTCCTTGTTTTCGCTCTCCTTCGAGATATCAGATGGGGAAACGTCCACTTCATCCAGGGGGATGATGTGGGTGTGGTACTTGATCTTGTAGCCGATGTAGAGGATCAGGACCAACGGCAGGCCGATGTAGGTGATGCCGATCTGCTGCCAATCCCAGTGGACGAACGCGTCGATGTTCTGCCCGCCGATCACCACGATGCACAGGATGAGCGCGATGATCGGGCCGAGCGGGAAGAGCTTCGCGTGGTACTTCAGCTCCGAAAGCTGGTGGCCTTGCTTGATGAACGCGCGACGGAAGCGGAAGTGGCTGATGGCGATGCCGACCCAGGCGATGAACCCGGTGAGTCCCGAGGCCGCGACGAGCCACATGTAGATCTTCTGGCCGAAGATCGAGGCGGCGAAGGTGGCCAGCGAGATGATGGTGGTGACGATAAGCGCGGCCAGCGGAATGCCGTGTTTGGTCGTGCGCGAGAAGAACTTCGGGGCGTAGCCGTCGCCGGCCAGCGAATAGAGCATGCGGGTCGAGGCGTACATGCCCGAGTTGGCCGCCGAAAGCACTGCGGTCAGCACGATGGCGTTCATCAGGCTTGCGGCGAAGGCGAGGCCGGCGCGCTTGAAGACCAACGTGAACGGCGACATCGCGATATTGCCGTCGGCCGCCGAAAGCAGGTTCGGGCTGGTGTAGGGGATGAGCGCGGCGATCACGAAGATCGAGAGGACATAGAAGAGCAGGATGCGCCAGAAGACGCTGTTGATGGCCTTTGGCACCGCGTGCTCCGGATCTGCCGATTCGCCCGCCGTCACGCCGATGAGCTCCGTGCCCTGGAACGAGAAGCCGGCGATGAGAAAGACGCTCAGGATGGCCGGGAACCCGCCGACGAACGGGGCGTCCTTATAGGTGAAGTTGCCGAAGCCGACCGCAGGATGGAACATGATGCCGAAGATTATGGCGAAGCCCAACACGAGGAAGACGATGACGGTGATGACCTTGATCAGCGACAGCCAGTATTCCGTCTCGCCGAATGCGGAGACGGTCAGGGCGTTGATCAGGAAGATGACCACCAGCACAATGAGGCTCCAGATCCAGCCAGGAGTGTGAGGCAGCCAGTATTGGATCAGGAGGGCCGCGGTGGAGATGTCGACGGCGACGGTGATGGCCCAGTTGAACCAATAGTTCCAGCCCATGGCGAAACCGAGCGCCGGGTCGACGTATTTGGCGTTGTAGGTGGCGAAGGAGCCGGAGACCGGCTGGTTGGTCGCCAGCTCGCCGAGGCTCGTCATCAAAAAGTAGACCATGATGCCCATGGCGATGTAGGCCACCAAGCCGCCGCCGGGGCCTGCCTTGGAGATGGTGGAGCCCGAGGTCATGAACAGGCCGGTGCCGATGCAGCCGCCGAGCGCGATCATCGAGACGTGGCGGGTCTTCAGGTTGCGTTGCACGCCGCCGTTGCCTGTCTTGCCTTTGTCGCCAAGCGAGGGGATGGGGTGCGTGGCCGCGGCCTTGATGTTCGGATCGGCCGATTGGTGTGCTGCTTTGCCGGCCTTCGCTCCTGTCGCCGTAGACTGGGACGAAGTGCTGGTTCCACTTTCGGTATGGTCGGTTGTTGCCGACATACTGCTTTCCTTCCGGTAGGGAAGAAGCCTACAGAGATGCGAATGGCCGTCAGTGCATTTGTCGCTTGAAGCCGAGCTATGATATTGAGCCACGCCTCATCGCGAAAAAGCCTACAACGATTCTCATCGATAGCGCTCCGCGGCATTGGCCGCGACAGTCCTGGATCTCTTGGACCCAGGCCCAACTTCCCGCCGCGGAGGCGACCGGAAATTTCGGCTGGACTCCCTTTCGCCGGCCTTCGCGGGCACCGCCGTGCCTCTGGTCGGTTACTGATGGGTTCAGCGACCTCTTCTGTGATTGATGATAAGAGTGACTATAGGTGGTTTTCGCGACAAATCTGCCCAATACAATCAGCTGCTGGACGTTTGAGGACGCTGACCGCTTATGCGCGTCCCGATTTGCGCGGTTGGGTTGCCGGTTGGAGCATTTGCCGCCGTTGTCTTGTTGACTATTTGCTGACGTCAGGCAATCGGACCGTTGCTATACTCGTCGTCTGTCTACAGGTTCCGCACGATGCCGATGAACAGCGGGACTCCGTCAGGGGTGTCGTATTCGTAGAGGAACGGATGGTCGACGATGAATGTTTCGATGTTGACTCTTCCTGGATTCGGTGCGCCGGTCAGCATCGCGACTTTGGTGTATGCGGCGGCTTTGACACCGGTTTCGCCCACATCGATGCTGGTGCCTTGGATGACTTGCTGAATAAAGAACTGCTCGCTGCTTGCCATTTTGGAGAAATTCGCACTGGACGAGTCAAATGCCGAACGGATTCCCAACTTTTTTAAGGTCGGTATCGTGTCGTCAAACGTGTTGGCCACCTTGAATTTCGGAAGTTCAAGGTCGACTTTGGTCTCCTCGCTTTTTGCGTTGAACATTGCGCGTAGAAAGTCGGTTTTCCCAGCCAGGTTGCTTGCCGCTGACTTCTGGTCGGGCAGCACGATTTTCAATGTGGAACCGTCGTCGAATTTTTTGTCGACACGTCTGAATCCTTTGCCTCTGGCCATGTCCATCGTCGCTTGCTGACTCATCATGGGAATCGTCGAGTCTCCTTTCATTCCATGGAACGGTTGGTCAGTCGTGTCGTCCGCATCGAATGGATCCTGCCATTTTCCGTTGGCATATACAGTGTTGAGAAGTGTCAAGGTGGAGTTGTTCGAAGCGAAATCGGGCTTGAGGATCCCATGCGTCTTCCTGTCCACCCACGAGCTCATTTGTCTGGAGGCATCGCCTGAGACCGTTTTCATGTCGGCGTCGAAACCGGTCCTCATGGATTTTTTGTAATCCTTATCGAGCGGATGGCCTTTCTGGACCCATATCGAATTGTCGGTCTGCATCCTTGATTTGCCATGGCGTCTGCCGTTGATGGAGAGCATCAGCGAATGGCAGTCATCCGTATTGGGCTGCGCGCCGTTGTCAAGGACGGATTGCAATTCGGTTTTGGTGGTTCCTGCCGATCCCTGCTCGGCCATCGAAAGCGCCGTCCACATCGATGTGGGGGAATAGTTCGTATTGCCTTTTTCGTCGGCCAGCTTCTGATCGGTGAGGAAGAGGGATGAACTGTCGTATGCGAATTGCTGGACGCTGGTTTTGGCGGTTCTGCTCGGTGGTATCGCCTTGGGGTGAAGGACCAGTGCCCAAGTCCCACACGCCGCTGCAAGGAGGAGGGCCGCAATGACGCATATGCTCAGTATCCGTGTCATCATGCGGGGAAATTGGCGTTGGCGCCGTGGTTTCAAGCTTTCTGGTTCGGGTGGCATCGGGGAAGATCCTGCGGATACGGAGTTTGTCGCATGGCTGAGGCTTTCTTTGTCGCGATTTTGCGTTGTGCCATGTCCGTGCCTGTTGAAAGCGACATATTTTCTCATGCGTGTCCTTTCATCGCCGATGATGCAACTATTGCGGGCGCAATGACCGTTGATTCCATTCTAATAGGATCGTCGTTTTCGTCCGTCTCGGCGCTAGACTTGAGGTATGTCTTTAACTATCGGAATCGTCGGTCTGCCGAACGTCGGCAAGTCCACCATGTTCAACGCTTTGACCCGCAACAACGTGCTTGCGGAAAACTATCCCTTCGCCACCATCGAGCCCAACACGGGTATCGTGCCGCTGCCCGACAAGCGGCTTCCCGTGCTGGCCAAGCTGGTGGGCACCGAGAAGATCGTGCCGGCCACTGTCACCTTCGTCGACATCGCCGGCATCGTCAAGGGCGCCTCCGAGGGCGAAGGCCTGGGCAACAAGTTCCTGGCCAACATCCGCGAGGCCGACGCGATCTGCGAGGTCGTGCGCGCCTTCAAAGACGACGACATCGTCCACGTCAACGGCCGTGTCGACCCGTCCGACGACATCGACACCATCAACACCGAGCTGATGCTCGCCGACCTGCAGACCATCGAGAACGCGCTGCCCAAGCTCGAGAAGGAGTTGCGCGGCAAGAAGGTCACGCAGGAATATATGGACGCGGTCAAGAAGGCGCAGTCGATTCTTTCGGAAGGGGAGACCATCGACCATGCTGCATCCGCGGGTAAAATCGACAAGGCCGACATCTATGACCTGCATCTGATGACCGCCAAGCCGTTCATCTACGTCTTCAACGTCGACGACACCGAGCTGGGTGATACGGACTTCCAGAAGAAGCTCGCCGATTCCGTCGCGCCTGCGCAGTCGATCTTCTTGAACGCGCAGTTCGAGTCTGATCTGACTGACCTCGACGAGGCCGACGCCCGCGAGATGCTTGAGGATGCGGGCTTGAAGGAATCCGGCCTCGACCAGCTGGCTCGCGTGGGCTTCGACGTGCTCGGCTTGCAGACCTTCCTCACCGCCGGTGTCAAGGAAGTGCGCGCCTGGCAGATTCACCAGGGCTGGACCGCCCCGCAGGCCGCCGGCGTCATCCACAGCGATTTCGAACGTGGCTTCATCAAGGCCGACATCGTCTCCTACGACGATTTCGTCGCCGCCAAGGGCAGCATGAACGAAATCAAGGAGGAGGGCAAGCTCCGCCAGGAGGGCCGCGACTACGTGATGCAGGACGGTGACATCGTAGACTTCAAGTTCAACGTGTGAGCCTGCAATAGTTCCAGCTTTCAAAAGCGGCCTGATACTTTTGCCGGTAGCGGGCCGCTTTTGTTATCTCGAAATTGATTGATTGAATGATTCAATCAATATAAGGGAAATCATATATAAGAAGGATAGCGGTGTCTACACAGATGTCTTAATGTATTATATGTCGGTAAGAAGAAGTCTGAATATAGCTGTCAATGAGGAATAATGGATAAGCTGGATTATTTGATTCGAACGCTGTCAAGGACGAAGCGTAAAGACTATGAAAATTATGTCGTGAATGCGGTTTGGAATAGACTCGACATGGATGACGTAAAGCCAGTGACGCAACAAGTAGTGTTGTGGAATGATGATCACCGTTCATTTATCGACTTGTTTTTCCCTCAGATCATGATCGGAGTGGAATGCGATGAATCGTATCATGAACTTCAGCGAGGGCATGATATCGATAGAGAGCTGACGATTGTGGATGTGCTACGGCAAATCGGTGAGGGAGAATATCGCGCTATACATATTGATGTGTCCAAATCCTATGAAGATGTTGAAAATGAAATTGACGATTGTGTAAAAACGATACGTAGGGAAGTGGAAAACAGTAAAAAACAAAATGACTTCAAGCCTTGGGTTGGGGCTCAAACGTATAAGCGATTTTATGAAGACCGTGATGCGATAACAGTATCGGATGATATTGGATTTCCAACTATTGCGGATGCGGTTAATCTCATTTGTGGCTCTGATTATAAAGCATTTCAAAGTACTTGGTTTATTCCCAAGGCATTGAGGCCGTTATATGGAGACCGATATAGAGTTTGGTTTCCTAAACTGGCGGTCAATCATAAAGCCGTTTCAAAGGGCTGGAATAACCAGCTGATTGATAAGAGCCATATTGAAGAATACAACGAAAATACCAACGTCATTGATGATGTCAAGCCGAATGACATGCGTATTACTTTTGCTAAAAGTATTGATCCCATCACTCGAGTCAATGAATACCGTTTTGTCGGAGTTTTCCGGCGCGTCGAAAACAGTGCAGACGGTTTACGCAAACAATATGAACGTATTGCAGATACATTCCCGATTCATCGGGGAAAGGCCTCCTGATGCGGTGCGCTGGATGCAAAGGCTGCTGTACTCGGTAATAGTGAGAGCCGGTGTTCTTTGTCTATTTATACACTGAGAATGGACGCAGAGAGGGAGGAAGAACCGAAATGAGCGAGTCTGCAGAAGATCTTGTCCTGCTTGGCGATCGTTCAGACGATGCGATTGCCGAATCGTTGTCTGACTTGATTCCTGTGGTGTCGAAGATTGATCGGCTGCGACAAGAGGGAAGCGATGAATTGTTGAATGCTTCCCAAATGTATCATAAATCCGAAAGCCGGTTTTACATTTTTCTTGTTCTTTCGGTTTCCCTGTTTATGCTTGGCATAGGTCTTTTCGGCTTATTCTGGGATGGCAGAGACTATACTCTTTCGCTTGTTTTTGGCTGTCTTTTCGTGATAGCGGGGTTGGTCTTTCTGGTATTGGCCATGAATAAGCGGCAAGCCATGATGGATTCGATGGTTCTATTGCCTCAAAAACGAGTGCAGGCGAAGGAATCGCTCGAAAAGGCTGATGCGTTAAGGCAGCAGTATTTGCATGAGCTGCAAATAATACCTGCTGATTATCAGCATGAGCGTGCTCTTACGCGTCTTATCTCCATTTTCGAAGACGATGATCTCTCGTTTGACGAAACGGCGGAACAATATGAGCAAGAGCGTCATCGGCAGATTATCAAGAATCTGAGAGCGCAACAGGTCGGGCAATTACGCCGACGTAATAGGACGGAGAAAATGACCAATCTGGCAAAGGCTGCCAATCTTGTCGAAGGTACTCATGTGCTTAATAAATATGGCGATAAGATCGATGAATTGAATCAGAAGATTGACGGGTTGGAACAATCTCACATGAATTGAGCTTGATGAGGAGAGGGAGAAGGTATGATGGCGGAGAATTCCCTGTCTGGGAGAAGACAGCATAGACCAAAAATAAAAGAGTACGATACTGCCGGTTTAATTCGGCTATTTTTATCGCTGGAACGGTATTATCAGGTCCGAGAGGTTGCTGAGGATAAGAGGAAAACGCTTGAAGCGGCAGAAGAACGTGCTAAGGGGCTACAGACGGGTTCGGTTGTCGTGATTGTTATTGGTTTTGTTGCTCTCCTGCTCACTGGAGTTATTTGCATCTTTTCCCAGAGCTGGCGGTTTGCCGCATTCGGCGGAGCGCTGGGAGTCGCCTTCTTTGTTTGGTCAGGTATTCTTTCCAAACGAAGCCGGACAGTTCAAGTCGAGGTTGCTTATGCGCAGAGAGATTGTGATGAGTCGGCGGACGCATTGGCTTGTTTGAAAGATGAAGGACAACGATTGCAAAGTCTGTTGCCCGACGGATACGATGACTCATTCGCAGTTAATAGCATGCTGAAGGCCTTGCTTCGTGGCAGAGCCAAGACCTTTGCTGAGGCCAAAAAATATCACGATGTCTGTGTGCGTCGTGCGGAAGACGAATTGCATGAGTATGAGTTGATGACCCAGTTCAAAGGGCAGGCCGATAATGCGCAAATCGGATTGTTGCTTGAAGGCGCACAGTTTGTGGGATTGCTTCATGCAAGTCATAAAGTGGATGATTGAAATAGCAAAAGCCGTTTTAGTGAGATTTGCAGGTATGAACCTGCATCAGGATCCCTGTGATAGGAGAGTAGCGGGATGAAAAATGACAGAGTCAGAGTGCTGTCTATTATCGGAGCTCTGCTTTCCGCAATGGTGATGATGGTCGGCCTGGTAACCACGATGATGCCTGCGAACGTAAGTGTTTCTGCAGACAATGCAGAGCAGAGTGAGTCGACTGATGATGATTCAGAAGATGAGGACTCTCCGGATAGCAGTTCTGATCTGGATAGCGGTTCAGACGCGAACAGTGATTCAAGTGATGCGGCGAAACAGATGGAGGCGCGAAGCCGTGAACTTGAGAAAAGACAAAAGAACGGTTATTACGGTTCCGATGCTCAAGAATATGCACCCAAGGATTCCCAAATGAATCCTAAAACCGATGTTGCTCGCGCGTATTGGGCGTGTAGCCCACAATCGTTGATGGACGATATGAATTTCAGATATCAGCTTTCTGATGATCAGTCTGAAATGACTCTAAGGCTGACCAAGCCTTATGACGCTAATCTTAAATGTATCGCTGATAATTTGGAAATATATCAAGGCAAGATTGTTAACGATCAAATGAAGGACCATAAATGGCATAACTTCAACGTCGCCAATTTACAATTCAAGAGTAGGATTATGGGCGATAGCGCCGATAAAGGCTGGCTTGATTTAATAGTCAAGGAGGATGTAAATTCGCCTTCAAAAGGCTCTGAGCAGGATCTTAACAGTTATAACGGCAGTGCCGACCCTAACAACCACAACGACACTTCCGCATACTGCAACACATTGACTGGTGACAGCAAACTTCAGTGTGAGTCGATGAATGAATACGGAAATGGCAGTTGAGATTAGTTCTCAGCCACTGGCTTGACTATTGGTTGCTCTGGTTCCACCCGCTAAGCCAGCTGATGACAGCAGGATTGTCATCGAGATACCAAGCACTCAATTGGTCGTTGAAGATGTCCCGGTCTGGCAACTCCACTGGTACGGCAAGTACGTCGGATGAACCCAGTTTGAGCAGCAATCCGTTGGCTGCGAGCAAAGCGGTGCGCTTGTTGCCGTCGCCGAACGGTTGCATCTTGGCCAGAGTCGCGAACATGTGCGAAGCACGTTGCAGGGCTGATGAATCTTGGTCTATTTTGATGGAACGGCCAGTATCTGAAGGCAATGCAGTGTCATTGCACAAAACAAGATTCAGTTCCTGCTCGATTGCCGCGGCAGAAGGCACAGGCGGGGTATAGGTGCCTCGGCGGGTGGAGACGATGACGTTTTCCGCCGTTCTTAGAACGCCAGGCTCCATGGCTGCGGTGCGGGTCATTTTCGCGTTGATGCCGGTGAACCATGCCAGATCCATAGGCCGTGTCGAATAGTCGTATTCGATGACATACGAGGAGGCGTCTTTCAAATCGCAAAGCAGTGCATAGTCGTTGCGCGAACCGACGACGTTGGGATTGCCGGTGCGCAGAAACTCTTCGGTTGCCATGCGCGAGGTATTGAGCCCGTCAAAGGTGCGTCCCATCCGGTACAGCAGTCCGGCGAGCCCTTTGGTAGTCATCAGAGGAGAGGCAATATGCTGAATTGTCATAGCTGTTCTCCTGACTGATGTGATAAATCGAAATCGTATTGTGAATGATTGCGGTTCACAGTGACTTTTCGATTATAGATGATATTGAGAAAGACTTCTTTCAAGGTTGCTGATTTCCTCTACAATGAGATTTAGGACTAGGACTAAAAGAGGTGATCGAATGCCGGAAGTAAGCAGATTTTTCGGAATCATCATCAAGATGGTGTATCAGGATGAAGGCAAACATCATAAGCCGCACGTACATGTGAAGTATGGTGATTTTAAGGCTTCCATCGGCATCGATGGTGAAGTGTTGGCGGGTTCTTTGCCGGAAAGACAATACAAATTGGTGGCCGCGTGGCTTGAATTGCATGAGAGTGAATTGTACCTTGCATGGAATGAAGCTATAAGCGGTAAGCCTTTTAATAAAATAAAGCCCTTGTCATAAGGAGATTTTGATGTTCGTACATGATGGAATCGTTTATGCGGATTCTCCGAGTGGTGAATTAGAGGTCCTCGATGCTCATGCGACCGGGGACTATACCATGGTGGTTACGTTTTCGAACGGGAAAACTCGGCTTTGCGATTTTAGCGAAATGTTTGATGATGTTCCCGCGTTTGCCCCGTTGCGTGACGAGGCTGTTTTTGAGCATTTTCAGTTGGAAGACGGTGTACTGACGTGGCAAGATGGATCTATCGATATCTCTCCGTCGTATCTTTATAATCATTCTTACGAATATGACGCTCATGGAGCGTTGGTTTCCGCCTGAAATCTTATTCTATGGAGTTGCTGCCATGTGTTTTAAGAAAATGTGTCGGCGGTTTTATAAAATTTCGGCCATGTGATTCTTCTTTTTTCCTAAATGACTCGCAGAACCGATGCCGTATCTTATAAAGTCTTAAGCTGTAGTTTTCTAGTGGATGAATGGCTTAACCGTTAGAATACTGGTGGTTAAATGAGCAAGATAACGAGTTCTGACAGGCTTCGTAGCAGATAACCGGACTATAAATCTCGCAGCCTCGAGTCCGCCGATTCGCTCTGTGCGCGTAACGGTGTTTTTATGGCATGATAATGATGGTTATGGTTCCATCAATAACGATGGACGTTGCGATTTTTGAAAGGAATCGATATGGCTGATCAGCGACGTGTGGTGATTTTGGGCGGGCATGGCAAGGTGGCGTTGCTCGCCGAACCGAAGCTGAAGGCTGCGGGATTCGCGGTCGACGCGGTTATCCGTAACCCTGCGCAGTCCGACGATGTGCGTGCGGCAGGTGCGAATCCGGTGGTCTTCGATATGGAACATGCCAACGTCGACAGCTTTGCTGGCTTGTTTGAAGACGCTGTGGCTGTCGTGTTCTCGGCCGGTGCCGGTGGTGGCGACGCCGTTCGCACCCACGCCGTCGATTATCAGGCCGCGGTCAACGCGATCGACGCGGCGCAAAAAGCGGGCGTGCGTCGCTTTGTGATGGTCTCCTACGATACGGCCGACCGTGACCCGCAGACGATGGGCTGGCCGGAGTCGTTCCTGCCGTACGCGCAGGCCAAGCATGACGCCGACGCGCACCTGATTGATTCCTCGCTCGAATACACGATTCTGGGTCCGGGCGTGCTGACGCTCGAGCCCGAAACCGACAAAATCGTTCTAACTAACGACCACACGATGATCGACGGCAAGCCGGCCACGCCCGAGCAACGTGCGACCTCGCGCGGCAACGTCGCGGCGGTCATCGCCCGCGTGCTCAGCGCCGATGTGGCCAAGCGCAAGACCATCGCCTTCTACGACGGCGACCAGCCGATCGACGAGGTTCTTGTCTGAGTCCGTTGGTCGTCCTGTTGCATCAATAAAAGAGCTGCCTGCCTTGCGGCGTGCGGCTCTTTATCATGTGTTTGTCCGGCCCAAAGCTGGTCAAACGGTCAAACGGTCAAGATTTTCTGTCGGTTCTCGTCATCGGCTTGCTGTTGCAGAATTATCGGCATTCTGATTTTGTGATAACGGTCAGCCTATGTGTCCATGGGCCTTTGGACACTTGAGGCGCTTTAGATATTCAGGGAGTAATGAGCGCAGAGGTCCGAATCTCGCGTGTCGGTCTCAAGGCTTTGCTGCTATACAGCAGAACACTTTGAAGCCTATTTGTGCAAACCGTCTGGCCGGTATTTCTGGTTTGTTTGTTATTTCGTCAATAGATAGAATTTTGCCGGTAAAAATGTATATCCGCTGGCGCTGCGTTGCATTGATGCCTGTGTGTTGTGATTAAATAAGTAACCAAGACATCGTCTCCAACTGAAAGGCCCTCCAATGCAGCAGAAACAGTACGTATGCGAAAAATGCGGATGCCAACACTACATTTCCGATCAGTTCCAGGCGACGGGCGGGGAATTCGCCAAGCTCTTCAATGTGCAGAACAAGAAGTTCATCACCGTCAGTTGCACCCAATGCGGCTTCACGGAGCTCTATCGCGCCGAAACCGACGCCGGCATGAACGTTCTCGATTTCCTGATGAACTGACGGCTTGCCGACGTTCATCCTCGATGATTTCGGCGTTCGCGCCAAGGACTCCTGATTTTCCGCCGATATCCGATTTGCTCTGTCGTTCCGTTCCTATCTGCGCTAGGCTGAGGTGTACGAGCCAAAGGAGCGGGGATATGACGATTGCGTTGAAACGGGTGTATGAGGCGGCCGAAGATGCCGACGGCTACCGCGTCTTGGTCGACAGGCTTTGGCCGCGCGGCATTTCAAAGGTGAAGGCGAAACTCGATCTGTGGCTCAAGGAAATCGGGCCGAGCGCCGAGCTGCGCAAGTGGTTCGGCCATGACCCAGCCAAGTTCGACGAGTTCGCCGAAAAATACCGCAAAGAGCTGAATTCCAACACGGAAACGGTCGGCAAGTTGGTCGCGATATGCCGCGAACAGCCCAAAGTCACCTTGCTCTATGGCGCCAAAGACCCACACAACAACCAGGCAGTAGTTTTGAAGGATTATCTCGGCAAGCGGCTTTCGTAGGTTGTGATATTCCGTTGCCGTATTTTGCTATTGCTGAATAAATGAAGCAATCATACGTGATTGTGCGACGGGTCGCCGCAGAAAACCGTGAAGCCATAATTTTTCGAGACAAATTCGATATCGTGGCCGTGTAACGCGCTTTGTATAGCGTATGATGATGGTTATGGCGACAGTGACGTTATCGATACCGAGGGCACGTAAGCGCGAGCGTGCCATTTCCGACTACTTCAACATGTGGGTGACCCGCGATTTCGACAAGCTCGACGCGATTTTCGCTCCTGATTGCGTCTATGAGGAATCCAACGGGCATATCTACGAAAACCGCAACCAGATTCATCACTGGATTGAGGATTCCCTGGAGCACCAGGCCGTGTCGATGTGGAAGATAGCCAATTTCACCCATGCCCGCGGTCGTGAAGGGCAGCCGTCAATCACCGTTTTCTGGACGCTCGCAGGGCGGGAACACAAGGGCGAATCCTACGACTACGACGGGGTTTCGGTCATCGAGTTCAATCGGCAGAACAAGATCAAGCGGGTGCGTGAGTTCCGGGCCAAGCGCCGTCGCGATTACCCGTACAAGGGCGAGTAGTCGATTACGGGACTTCATGAAGCGAACGGGAGATGGATTCTTCGTCATATCAGCGATTGATCCGTTTCCCGTTTTCCTGTCGCTGAAGTGATGAGGGTGTCATTGTGTTTCTCGCTTTTTCTCGTTGCCGGGGATGTATGGACTCCGAGGGTAGGGACATCGTTTCCGTTGTTCCGGCTAATGCCGATATGCAAGGTGTCTGAGGTGGCGAACATCCATTTTTGTTTGTGTCCTTCTCGTAGTAGGTTTAAACCTCGAAATTCAGTCATTTTCAAAGCTTGAGTCGATCTGGCTCAAGTTTTGTTCACTGCAGGTTAAAACCGGGAAGCCGGAGCGGGAATAACGGTTGGACATAGTGACACGATAAAGACTTGGAGCCGCAAGGTTCCGGAGCCTCTCGCCATCCGGCCGGTTTGGCTCCGGCCGCGGACGTAAAGAGACTTGCCTCCTACTTCAAGGAGTATTGATTATGGCTATGTTTCCGGCTTTGATGCATGATGCGTTCTCTGATTTGTTCGACGATCCGTTCTTCGCCGGTTGGGGCGATTCCAGCAACCGCATGGGCAACCCGATTTCCTCGGCCAACATGATGAAGACCGATGTCCGCGAGACCGACAAGGCTTACGACGTCTCCATCGATATGCCCGGCTTCAACAAGGACGACATCGCCCTTGAATTGCACGACGGCTACTTGACCGTCTCGGCTAAGCGCGACGAGAGCCATGACGAGAAGAACGATGAGGGCAAGTGGCTGCGCCGCGAACGTTACGCCGGCACCTGCTCGCGCAGCTTCTACGTCGGCGATGAGGTCAAGGAATCCGACGTGCACGCCAACTACAAGAACGGCACGCTGAGCCTTGAGATCGCCAAGGTGCAGCCGGCGCCGAAGGTCGAGGCCAAGCACCAGATCGCCATCGAAGGCTGATTCGCTGGTCTGCTGATTTTCAGAGGTAACGCTTTAGTGGACTGAGACGTTCACAGTACGCCCCTTTTCGTGTTCTGCAATGGGGAAGTTGCAGAAGGTGGGAAGGGGCGTTTCTTTTGTTTCGCTACTGGCCTCCTTTGTGATTCCTGTGCGATAATGGTTTGAGATTAACAATGAATATTTATGAGTAGAGCAGAGAAAACGAGGCAAGGCACATGGGCATGCCATTGGATTTGTATGTGATTCGACACGGGGAGTCGGAGGCGAATGTCATCGTCAAGGCGGGGGAGCACGGTGACAATTCGCTCTTTACGCAGGATAACGTCACCGTGCCCGACCGCTCGTGGAGGCTCACGGCGACCGGGCGTAAGCAGGCCTACTGCATCGGACGCTGGCTGGTCGAGCAGCAACAGCTTTTCGACCGCTACCTCGTCTCGCCCTACGTGCGCACCCGCGAGACCGCGGCGACGATGGCGCTGCCCAAGGCCAAATGGGAGGAGACACGCGTGCTGCGTGAACGCTCCTGGGGCGAGATCAGCACCGTGACCCAGGAGGTCTTCAAGACCAACTACGAGCGCAACTGGATGTTCAAGAAAACCGACCCGCTCTACTGGCGCCCGCCGGCCGGCGAATCCATCGCCGACGTGGCCGAGAACCGCGCCCACAACCTCCTGACTTCGTTGAACCGCCGCGCCGAGGCACAGTCCGTCATCGCCGTGACTCACGGCGACTTCATGCTCTCGCTGATGCTCACCCTCGAGGACCTCTCCGACGAGGAGTTCCTGCGCCGCGCCGACAGCGACAACTGGAAGATCACCAACTGCACCTGCCTGCACTATTCGCGCCGCGACCCCAACACCGGCCGCACCGACGAGCGCATCCACTTCGAGCAGACCGCCCGCCCGGTCTACGACAAGGACACCGGCCGCTGGGTCGTCAAGGTCGATCCGTGGCGCGAGTTCCAGCGCCCCCTGCTCTCCAACGGCGACCTCGTAGATGTCGTACAGTCCGTCACCCCTCATCTCTAAATCTGTGCGCTCGGACTAATATTCTTGAGCTGAGATATATGATGTAGGATACTCTGAACATGATGTTCTAGGTTGAGTTGTTGGACGGGGATATGCGATGCTGTGGCATAAAGCTTGGCCTACCGGCCTGGAGAGTGCCTCAGCATTGTATATCCCCGTCCAACAACGTCAGTTGTCGTGTGTAGTCATGTGCTATGTCCACTACGCGAACACGACACGCCGAATGTCCAAGGGCGCATTAAACTATCCCAAGGCGCGTGACGAAATCAAAGCCGCGCGGTAAATCCTCTATTTTCAATTAGTGGTCAAAGTATGCCCAAAAGGAGAGCGAAGGATGAGTAACATGTTCACCTGGAAACTGCACGGTGACGGCAAGACATTGAATCCCGGTGAGGTGATCGACCCTGACGAGCGCATGACGTGGGGCCGAACGGCGGGCATTGGAGCCCAGCACGTGATCGCGATGTTCGGCGCGACGTTCCTCGTTCCGATACTGACGCATTTCGATCCGTCGACGACATTGTTCTTCACCGCAATGTCCACCGCGCTGTTCCTGTTGATCAATACCAATAAGCTACCCAGTTATCTGGGTAGCTCTTTTGGTTTTATAGCCCCTATTACGGCCGTCGAGACGGAAAAGGGGCTCGGTGCCGGCATCCCGGCTGCGGGCTTCGGCATCATGTGCACGGGCATCCTGCTGGCGCTGGTCGGTATCCTCGTCCACTTCGCCGGCGCCAAGTGGATCGACCTGATCATGCCGCCGGTGGTCAACGGCGCCATCGTCGCCATCATCGGCTTCAACCTGGCTCCCTCGGTCTGGTCCAACTTCCAGAAGGCGCCCGACACCGCGGCGGTGACGTTGGTCGCGGTCCTCTTGATCGCGGTGCTTTTCAAGGGGCTGATCGGCCGCCTGAACATCCTGCTCGGCGTCCTGGTCGGCTATGCCTACGCCTGCTTCCGCGGCCAGGTCGATTTCGCCGCCGTGGCGAAGGCCTCGTGGATCGGCTTCCCCCAGTTCCACATGCCGCAGGCCGACTTCTCGGTGCTGCCCATGTTCATCCCGGTGGTCATGGTCCTGATCGCCGAGAACGTCGGCCACGTCAAGTCGGTGGCCCAGATGACCGGCCGCGACTATGACGACCAGATCGGCACCGCCCTCTTCGCCGACGGCCTGGGGACCACGATCGCAGGCTTCGGCGGCGGCTCCGGCACCACCACCTACGGCGAGAACATCGGCGTGATGGCCGCCACCCGCGTCTACTCCACCGCCGCCTACTGGTGCGCGGCCGCCTTCGCCCTGATCCTGAGCCTGTGCCCGAAGTTCGGCGCGGTCATCAACACGATTCCCTCCGGCGTCTTGGGTGGCGTGACCACCCTGCTTTACGGCATGATCGGCATGGTCGGCGTGCGCATCTGGGTCGACAACCACGTCGACTTCGGCAAGCCGCTGAACAACATGACCGCCGCCGTGACCATGATCATCGGCATCGCCGACTTCGGCTTCGCGATCTCCGGCGTCAAGTTCAACGGCATTGCCATCGGCACCGTCGCGGTGCTGGTGATGTACCACGGCCTCAAGGCCATCGGCCGCGCCACCGGCGCCATCGCCAAGGACGGCACCGAGTGACGGTAGCAATAAAGCAACAGTGATTTCCGGCAGACGAAAGTCGATGCTCGGAGATCTTCAGCCGGATGACGAATCTCATCCGGCTTTGTTTTTTCTCGGCAGGGATGCGGAAAGAAAGGTGATTTTCGTCTCTAAAGATGTCAAAGGCCCGTTCGGTTTTCGCGATTGGGTCTTTGAGGTTTCCGGATTGATGGTCAAGAGAGAATCCAGGAAAACGCTCTACAACGTTGGAAATTCGTTCAAATTCGGGTCAAGGTTTTCGACTTTATGAAAAACCGCGAATGGGCTATTGCCGATAACGCAAAATAAATACTACGTTTAAAAATATTGGTCATTCTTTTGACAAAACAGGTTTATCGTCATATAGTAACTTCCGTCATTTGTTCAATGCAAGGACGCAGGAGGGTTAATATGAGTATCCATGTTGTCGTCATGGGTGTTGCCGGATGCGGTAAAACCACTGTGGCGGAAGCTGTTCGAGACCGTTTGGGTTTTGTCATGGCCGAAGGCGATGACTTCCATCCAAAGGCCAATGTCGACAAAATGAGCCATGGCATACCGCTTACCGATGAGGACCGTTGGCCGTGGCTTGAAACCATCAGCCAATGGATGACCGATCAGGACAGGCAGGGCAATTCCACCGTGGTTTCGTGCTCGGCGCTGAAGAAGGCGTATCGTGAGGTACTGCACAAACATGTCGATGTCCTGTTCGTTCATCTTGCCGGCAGCCAGGAGCTTATCGGAGGCCGTCTGGCCAAGCGCACGGGCCATTACATGCCGCCTTCGCTCCTGCCCAGTCAGTTCGCGGACCTCGAGCCTCTTGAGGCGGACGAAAACGGCGTTACGGTTTCCGTCGAGGGGGACCCGGCGATGGTTGAGGATCGAGCCATCGAGGCCATCAGGAAGTACGAGGAAACCGCCAAGCTCTCCTAGTCGTCGACGAAGTCTCGGCAATTGCCGCAGAGAAGGCCAGGGCGTCGTCACTGCGGCAATGGTCTGATTGATGTTCGAAGGCGTTAAAGCCGAAGAAAGGGAATATACTATGGCCGATTTTTCAATTCATAGCTTTGAACTCACCGATAAGGTCGTGCTGATCACCGGGGGTGCCAGCGGGCTGGGGAAGTACTATACCCAGGCGGTCAGTACCGTCGGGGCCGATGTCTGCGTGGTCAGCGCCACCGAGAACGGCTGGGACGAGACCAGAAGGATCGTGGAGGGCAACGGCCGCAAGGTCGTGTTCGTCAAGCAGGACATCACTGCCGACGGTGCCGCGAAACGTATCGTCGATGAGGCCCTCAAGGAATTCGGCCGCATCGATGTGCTGATCAATAACGCGGGTATTCAGCTGCGTCATGATCTGGCGGATTTCCCCGACGAAGATTGGCGCAAGGTGATCGATGTCAATCTCAACGCTTTGTATTACCTTTCGCATGAAGTCGCGAAGGTGATGATGAAGCAGCGCAGCGGCAAGATCGTCAATATCGGTTCCATGCAGTCCTACCGCGCGGGCAAGAGGATCTTCCCCTATGCCGCAAGCAAGCACGCCGTGGTAGGCCTCACCAAGGCCTATGCCGATGCCCTTGCGCCTTACAATGTGCAGGTCAACGGTCTGGCGCCAGGCTATATCAATACGCCGATGACCCTCGCGCTGCAAAACGACCCCGTGCGCAGTGTCGAGATCCACGACCATATTCCTGCCGGTCATTGGGGGGACCCGAGCGAGCTCATGGGGGCGATGGTGTTCCTGTGCTCATCCGCATCCGACTATGTCACCGGTGTGATGCTTCCCGTCGATGGGGGCTATCTGCTCCGCTGACCCAAAGCCGACGAAGGTCGGCCAACCAGATTTTTCCCGGGCCGAGAGGGCGGGAAAGAAAATCAACAGTCCTTAACGAGAAGGGTAAAGGAATGCCATTAGTAATCGTAGCCTGTGCCGTAGCAGTGCTGATATTCCTGATCGCCAAATGCAAACTGAATACGTTTGTCTCATTGGTCATCACTTCCATTCTGGCGGCGCTCGTCCTCCAGATTCCGATCGCCAAGATTCCCACGACCATCGAAACCGGCATCGGAGGTCAGCTCGGCCATCTTGCCGTCATCTTCGGTTTCGGCTCGATGCTGGGCAAGCTGGTTTCCGACTCCGGCGGCGGCCACCGCATCGCGATGACGCTGATCGACAAATTCGGGCGCAAGCATATTCAGATCGCCGTTGTTCTGGCCTCGTTCATCGTCGGCATCGCCCTGTTCTTCGAGGTCGGACTCGTCGTCCTGCTGCCGATCATCTTCGTGATCGCCCGCGAGATCGACATGCCCTTCATGGAGCTCGGCCTTTCCGCCGCCGTCACCCTGAACGTGGCCCACGCGTTCCTGCCGCCGCATCCGGCGCCCACGGCAATCGTCGGCACGCTCGGCGCCGATATGGGCCAGGTGATGATCTATGGCATCATCGTCGCCATTCCGACGGTCATCATCTCCGGACCGCTCTTCAACCACCTGCTGCACAAGCTGCGTCCGGGCCTGTACCGCAAGGACATCGACATCACCGTACTCGGCGAATACAAGGAATTCAAGACCGAGGACACCCCGGGCTTCGGCATCTCCGTGTTCACTTCGCTCCTGCCGGTCATCCTGATCGCCTTCGCGACCATCTGCTCCTTCGTCATTCCCAAAAAGAACGTCGTCAACGAGGCCATCCAGTTCATCGGCGCCCCCGACATCGCCATGCTGCTCTCGATGCTCTTCGCCATGTGGTCGATGGGCTTCCACCAGAAGAGGAAGATGGGCGAGATCACCAAATCCATGGAGCAGTCCGTCAAGCAGATCGCCATGATGCTTCTGATCATCGGCGGCGGCGGCGCCTTCAAGCAGGTGCTCGTCGACGGCGGTGTCTCCACGTATGTCTCCCATCTGTTCACCAACATCAGCATGCCGCCGCTGATCGCCGCCTGGCTCATCACCGCCATCCTGCGTGTCTGCGTCGGTTCCTCGACCGTCGCCTCCTTGACCGGTGCGGGCCTCGTGCTGCCGCTGATCGCTTCCACCGGTGCCAATCCCGCGTTGATGGTGTTGGCCGTCGGCGCCGGCTCCGTCTTCTGCGACCACGTCAATGACGCCGGTTTCTGGATGATCAAGGAATACTTCGGCCTTTCGCTGAAGGACACCTTGTCGTCCTGGACGGTGGCCACGGCGGTGATTTCGGTTGTAGGCTTGCTTTCGGTGCTTTGTCTGTCTCTGTTCGTCTGAGGCCTCAGTTGGCCGGTGAGGGACATGGCTGTCGTCTGTCGGGCGCGGCCTGACCTCGTTCGTCTGCGGTTCTGCACAATATCCAGGCAATCGCAATCGGGTTCTGTGTCATCTTTTTAAGATGGTGCAGAACCCGATTGCGTATTCAGATCAATGTCATCAATGTCATGAATCCTGCGTGGTGGTACGGACCTCGTCGACGATATGGGTCATGGCGTCATGGGCGAGTTGCGCGTCGCCTTTCCAAATGCCTTCCGCCACGCTTTCATGTGCGTTCAGCGCGTCCGGGCGTGGTCGAACCGGGTAGAGCCCCTGCTCCACACGGCCTTTCAATACGATGTCCACAAGCGGGGAGAGCGCGGTGAAAAGCTCGTTGCCGCTGTGGCTGAGCACTTCGTCATGAAAACGGATATCGAGCTTATGAAATGCTTCGAGATCGCCGGATTCCCCTTTTTTACGCATTTCGCTGGCAAGAACCGGCATCAAAGCCCTGGTCTCCATAGGCGCATGCAACGCCGCATCGCCGGCGGCTATCGGTTCAACGGCCAGCCGCAGCTCGGTCAAGGTGAGGAGCTGTTGCTTGCGATAGCTGGAATGAAGCTTCCACTCGATGACCTGAGTGTCCAGCGACAGCCATTTGTCCAATTGAAGGGCAATGAGGCCTACTCGTTTCTTGACGATGACGGCATTGGCGGACTGCAGGGCATGGGCCGCCTCGCGGGCCACGGTCCTGGAAATCGAGAAACGTTCCTGTATATCGTTGAGCGTGATGCTGGTTCCGGGCTGCCAGCGATGTTCGATGATGTCGATCGCGAGTTGTTCGGCGACGGCATGGTGCAGGGGAATCGGACTCTGCGCTGAATCCGGGGAATCTGATGGGTTTCGTTCGGTGTCGCCTTGTGAGTTTGAGTCGACCTCGGATAGCTGATTGCGTTCCGGATGGTTTTCTGCCTGTACTCGGGGTTGGTCATCAAGGCTTGCCGTTGCCCTCTCGTGTTCATTGTTCATGTTCTCAGCCTACCAAAAGTCTCTCAATAAATTCGAATATACTCGTAAAAAACAGGTATTGATAAGAAAAGAAATCTGAAAAACCATAAAAGTAATATCTTTAAAATATATGATATGCTTTTATTGATAGTAGAGGTTGTTTCTCAAGGAGGAAATGATGCAGCTTGGCATGATTGGGCTAGGACGTATGGGCGGCAATATGGCCAAAAGGATTCGCGAGGCGGGACACGAGGTCGTCGGATACGATCTGAGCCCCGAATCCGGTCGTGACGTCTCGAGTCTCAAGGAACTGGTCTCGAGACTTGATGCCCCGCGCATCGTCTGGATCATGGTGCCCGCAGGCAAGGCGACGGACAGCACGCTCGACGAGCTGATGGGTCTGCTCGAAAAGGGCGACATGGTCATCAACGGCGGCAACTGCCGTTATACCGATGACAAGCTCAACGCCGAAAAGCTCGCCGAGAACGGCATCGAATATATGGACTGCGGCGTTTCCGGCGGCGTTTGGGGCGAAGAGCGCGGCTATGCCCTGATGGCCGGCGGTACGGATGACGAGTACCAGCGTGCCTTGCCGATTTTCGAAGCTCTGAAGCCGGAAGGCAAGGACGGCCTCGTCCACGCCGGCCCGGTCGGCGGCGGCCACTTCGCCAAGATGGTGCACAACGGCATCGAATACGGCATGATGCAGGCGTTCGGCGAGGGCTTCGCAACGATGGAGCGTAGCGAATATGTCGACAACCCGGCCGAGGTCATGGCCTCCTGGCGTGCCGGCAGCGTCGTTGATTCTTGGCTGCTCGACCTGGTGGTCCGCGCGATGAAGGACGACCCGGACCTCAAGGGCATGCCGCCGGTGGCCGATGAGACCGGCGAGGCGAAGTGGACGATCGAGGCGGCGGCCGAGCTCGGTGTGCCGACTCCGGCCATCAGCGCCGGCCTGTTCACCCGTCAGGCCTCCCGCGGCGGTGCCGACGACGTGCTGCGCGTGGTCACCGCGATGCGCAACCAGTTCGGCGGGCATATCACCAAGGCGTGAATGTCTGAATAAGTCGGCAACGGCATCATTGTTCCGTTGCCGGAAACTATGCGTAAATATGCGTAAGCCCCCACCGGGTACGGTCCGGCGGGGGCTTACGCATATCGATTTCGGCTGGTGACGCGCCAGCGGCTTTCAGTCTGACGCAGCGACTTGGACGTGGCGATGGGAGCGGATGAGACTGTCGATGATGCCGATGACGATGCCTGCAACCGCAGGAATCAGCCAGGTCAGCTGGGCCTCGTAAAGCGGCAAAGCGGCCAGCGCTTGGTTCACCGAGGTCACCGGAAGCCCGAAAACGGCGAGCAGTTTGACGATGCAGTCGAAGATGGTGAACAGCGCCACCAGCAGGACCGTCCAGAAATAGACGCGCGGGAACTTCGACGAGAACGGCTTTTCGACAAGATTGAGCAGCACCAGCACGATGGCGATGGGGTAAAGTGCGCCGAGCACCGGCAGCGAGACGGTGATGATGGCACTCAGACCCGCGTTCGAGACGACGAAACTGAACACGGCGAAGAAGACGCTCCATGCGCGGTATTTGACCGGATGACCGAAAACAGTGGGGAAGGTGTTCTCGAAATAGGTCGCGCACGTGGAGATGAGGCCGGTGCACACGTTGAAGCAGGCGAGCACGAAAATGACGCCGACGAATGCCGTGCCGATCGAGCCGAAAGCGGAGGTGGTGAGATTGGTCAGCACCGTCGCCCCGGTGTCGTCCTTGCCGTTTGCGGATTTGATGGAACCGCTTACCGCTCCGATGAACGAAAGCGCCGCATAGATGATGATGAGCAGAATGCCGGCGCCGGTGCCCGCGATGCCGGTCTCGCGGCGGTTCGCCTTGGTGTCGGTGACGCCGAATTGCGCGATGTTGGCCGAGATGACGATGCCGAAATACAGCGCGGCCAACAGGTCCATCGTCTGATAGCCGTTGACGAACCCGTAGATCAGGGAACCGTGCGCATAGTCGCCGAACGGTTTGCCCAACGCTCTGTGACCGATGAAGATACAGGAAACGAACATGACCGCGATCAGCACCAGAAGCAGCGGTCCCATGAAGCGTCCCAATGATTTCGAAAGCTTTTCAGGATGTTGGCTCAACAGGAACGACAATGCGAAAAAGACGATTGAGTAGAGCAGCAGCGCCAAGCGGTTGTTCTCACCCGCAAACGGGGTGATCGCCATTTCATAGGAGGTCGTGGCGGTGCGGGGAATGGCGAAGCAGGGGCCGATGGCCATGATGATGACGAACGCCAGTACGGCGGCGAATTTGGGGGAGACTCGTGAGGCGAGGTGCTCGAAGCCGCCCGCCGAAGCCACGGCCAGCACGCCCAGAATCGGCAGGCCCACCGCCGAGACGATGAAGCCGATGGTGGCCGGAAGCGCCGCGCTTTGCGCCTGGGCGCCCATCAGCGGTGGGAAG
Source organism: Bifidobacterium sp. ESL0764 (assembly GCF_029395515.1). Classification (NCBI taxonomy): domain Bacteria; kingdom Bacillati; phylum Actinomycetota; class Actinomycetes; order Bifidobacteriales; family Bifidobacteriaceae; genus Bifidobacterium; species Bifidobacterium sp. ESL0764. Next base: position 1,443,875 of record NZ_CP113919.1, on the reverse strand, counting down.
ATGAGGTTGCCCGCTCCAAAAAACATGGAGAAGAAGGTGAACGCGACGACGAGGCGGTGCCGACCGTTCAATTTCATGGGGTTCCGGCCTTGGCCGTTGTCGTGGGAATCTGGGGACACCTTATCCTGTTGCGGCTCGATGGACTGTTCCGATGTTGCGGTGCCGATGGTATTTGCCATAAAACTTCCAATATAACTCTGTGTGATGCAATTGATATCGTCGCATCCACTATGCGGATTTCGTTTTCACTATATGCGCCAGCCACGCCAAGCGTGGGCGAGTGGACAATATATATGTATCTGTCTGTCTGCCGTAAGCTGCTGCTGCCTCGGGGCGGTCTGCGGTGCGGCGACTGCCCGTTCCGGCGTTCGGCGGGTCTGGCTGATGTCGATACAGGGATGCGTATGGGGCGAACTACTTGCGAAGCGGTTCTGAATGCTCACAGTGTGACCGGTATTGAGGGCATGCCAGATCGTTTTTATAGTATTGCCGGTGATGCCGCAAACGAGTTCGGCATCTGTTGGAGCACAGGAGGATGGATGTCGGTGGCGTCCGGGAAAACAGTGTCTGCGGCGTTTCGCGAGGCGTTTCCGCGTACCCTGCCGATTTGCGCCAGCTTCGTGCTGACCGGCCTTTCCTACGGGCTGCTGATGTTTTCCAAAGGATTCCCGCTCATCTACCCGGTCTGCATGGCGGCGTTCATCTTCGCGGGATCAATGGAATTCGTCACCATCGATCTGCTGTTGAGCGCCTTCAACCCGTTCGCCGCCTTCGTGATGACGCTGATGGTGAACGGACGTCACTTTTTCTATGGTCTGGCGATGCTTCGTCCCTTCCGCGGGCTGGGATGGAAGAAGCCCCTGCTCATCTTCTGGATGTGCGATGAGACGTTCGCCATCAATTCGTCGGCCAAGATACCCAAAGAAATCGATCGAGGCTGGTTCATGCTCGCCGTCTCCGTACTCGACTACTGCTATTGGGTCTCTGGTGCCGCTCTGGGTTGGCTGATCGGCGGCGTGCTGCCGTTTTCCGTCAAAGGTGTCGAGTTCGCCATGGTCGCCATGTTCGTCTCGATCCTGCTGGACCAATGGTCGTCGTCCCCACATACTTTGCGCGGGCATACGCCGGCGTTGGTGGGTCTGGCGGTATCGCTGGCCTGTCTGCTTGCCTTCGGACCGAAGGATTTCATGCTGCCTGCGCTGGCGGGCATGCTGGTCGTCTTCCTGTTGCTGCGTCCCTGGTTGGAGGAGCTTAAGTCGGATTCGTCCGGTCACGGCGATGGTGGTGGTTTCGCCGGAAACCTTGATACGTATACAGATGGAGAATCTGCCGACACCGACGGCAAGGCCAATGCCGGCATTATCGCGCAAACGGCGCCAGACAGCCATGGTAAGGAGGGTAAGCGATGATGACGATGAGCGCGACGCAGTCCATTATTACCATTGCCGTGGTTGTCTTCGCCACGATGGTCACTCGTTTTACGGTGTTCCTGCTGTTTCCCGATTCCAAAACGCCTCCTCGGCTCATCCGTTACCTGGGTGACGTGCTGCCATATGCGATGACCGGTATGCTGGTGGTCTATTCGCTCAAAAACGTGTCGTTCGTCTCCGGTGACCACGGCATACCCATGCTCATCGCCATCGCGGTGCTTGTGCTGATATACCGCTGGCGACACAATTCGCTGTTGGCGATTTTCGCGAGCACTGTCCTCTATATGGTGCTGGTACAGACCGTGTTCGCCTGAAATCCGCCTGTGACGGGCGACACCTTTCGCTACGATTGAGACATGTCCTTCTTTGACTTTTTCGGCGGGTTTCCGGACCCGCGCAACGGCTCCAATCGTTACCGCAGCAACGATGATGACGACGACCCCACAATCCTGCATATCCACACCGACGGCGATGACGACGCCCAATCTGGAAGTAAGCGCCAGAATTTCTCGGCAGGTGATTTCTGGCCACCGCGCAATGGCAATCCGCGTCTGACGCGGCGTGCGAACAATCAACCGCAAGGCACGTCCAGGGGGACGAAGGTCTTCATCGGCGTGGTGGTGGTCGTGGCGCTGATTCTGGCCCTGCTCTTCGGTCTTGATCACTTCGTCACCGACCTCATGTGGTTCGGCCAGCTCGGATTCCAGTCGGTGGTGTGGACCCAGCTGTGGACGAAGGTAGGCCTTTGGGTCGCGTTCGCGGTGTTGATGGCTCTGGTGAGCTATGTGGCCGCCACCATGGCCATTCGCAAGCGCCCGGATTCCGCCGATGGCTCCACCATCCGCGTCAGAGGTGACGTCGTTGAAGTCGGCAAGTCCGTCAGTTCCAAGACGGCCAGGCGCGTGGCGGTCATCGTTTCGCTGATTGTCGGCCTTGTTTTCGGTTTCCAGTTCAACTCGAACTGGTCCGAGGTCCTCCTGATGTTCCATGCCCAGCCCTTCGGCGTCTCCGACCCGCAATTCGGCATCGACAACGGTTTCTACGTCTTTATTCTTCCCGGCTTGAACCTCATGCTCTCCGCGCTGAGGATGCTGCTCTTCTTCGGTCTGCTCTTCTCGATCGTCACCCACTTCGCCATGGGAGGCATTCGCATCACCATGCCGGTCAACGGACACGGCATCATGACCATGACCAAGTATGCGCGTCGACAGATCAGCGTCTGGTTCATCCTGAACATGCTGGCTTGGTCCGTCCGTCAGGTCATCGGTGTCTTCAACACGCTCACCCAGGTCGGCAACCGCTTCACCGGCGCCGACTACACCACGGTGCATGCCAACGTTCCGGTCACCTTCATTCTCGCCGGTCTGACGGCGATCCTCGGGCTGCTGCTCGGCATCTGGCTCATGCGTTCCCATTCCTTCGACGGCCCCGCCTCACCGGATGTGCGTGTGGTGGCGGCAGTGAAGGCCTGGCGCGTGCCGATGGTCGCCGTCGCCGCCGTCGTGGTGGTGGCCATCGTGCTCGGCATGCTTTGGCCCATGTTGCTGCAACGCTTCAAGGTCAGCCCGAACGAACAGGAGATGGAATCCTCCTATATCGCCCGCAATATCAAGGCCACCCAGCAGGCCTACGGACTTGACAAGGTCAAGGTCGGCGGCTACAACGCCGTCACCGAAGGCAAGTCCGGTGCGTTGGCCAGCGATCCCGAGACCACCGCGCAGATTCGTCTGCTCGACCCGGAGGTCATTTCGCCGACGTTCAAGCAGCTGCAGCAGTCCAAGCAGTATTACCAGTTCGCCGATTCGCTCGCGGTCGATAAATACGATATCGATGGCAAAAGCCAGGATACGGTCATCGCCGCCCGCGAACTCAACGTCAACGGCAACGACAACCGCAACTGGGTCAACGACCACACCGTCTTCACCCATGGCTACGGCGTCGTCGCCGCCTACGGCAACAAAGTGACCAGCGACGGCAATCCCGAGTTCTTCGAATCCGGCATCCCCACCCAGGGCAAGCTGACGAAGTCACAGCATTACCAGCCGCGCATCTACTTCTCACCGAATTCGCCGCAATATTCCATCGTCGGCTCGCCCAAAGGCACTGCACCATGGGAATTCGATTACCCGAAGGGCTCCACCGGCGCTTCCAATACCTTCGATGGCAACGGCGGGCCAAAGGTCGGCAACATGCTGACCCGTCTGCTTTACGCCATTCGTTTCGGCAGCGACCAGATCTTCTTCTCCGACCGCGTCACCTCCGACTCCCAGATTCTCTACGATCGCAGCCCGCGTGACCGCGTGGCCAAGGTCGCCCCGTATTTGACGCTCGACGGGCGTGTCTACCCGGCCGTGGTCAACGGGCGCGTGAAGTGGATCGTCGACGGCTATACCACCTCGGATGCCTATCCGTATTCGCAGATGACCGATCTCGGCGTGGCCACCCAGGATTCGACCACGATCACCTCCAAGACCGTGCAGGGGCTCAATTCGCAACCTGCCAACTACATCCGCAACTCCGTGAAGGCCACGGTGGACGCCTATGACGGTTCGGTTGATCTCTATACCTGGGATACGAAGGACCCGGTCATCAAGGCCTGGCAGAAGATCTTCCCGGGTCAGTATCATCCGATTTCCGATATCTCGGGAGAGCTGATGAGCCATCTGCGCTATCCGGAAAGCCTCTTCAAGGTGCAGCGTCAGTTGCTTTCGAAATACCACGTCACTAGCCCCGGCCAGTTCTTCTCGGGCGAGGATTTCTGGCAGACCCCGGTCGACCCGACCGAAGCCAAGGACGCGCAGCAGCGCGATGTGCTGCAACCGCCGTACTATCTGACGCTGAAGACGGGCGGTTCCAAGAAGCCGCTGTTCTCGCTGACCTCCACCTACATCCCGGCGGGCAGCTCCACGCGTGAGATTCTGACCGGATTCCTTTCCGTCGATTCGGACGCGGGCAATACCAAGGGCAAGATCGGGCCGAATTACGGCACCATACGATTGCAGGAGCTGCCGAAGGATGCCAACGTGCCGGGCCCCGGTCAGGCGCAGAACAACTTCAACTCCAACGCGGACGTCTCCAAGGAACTGAACCTCTTGGAAGCCGGCTCCACCAAGGTGGTGCGCGGCAACCTGCTGACGTTGCCTCTGGGTGGCGGCCTGGTCTATGTCGAGCCCGTCTACGTCAAGTCGAGCGGCGCCACCAGCTTCCCGCTTTTGAAGAAGGTCCTGGTGGCCTTCGGCGATCAGGTCGGTTTTGCCGACACCTTGGACGAGGCGCTCGATCAGGTCTTCGGCGGTGACTCCGGTGCTTCCGCAGGCGACGCCGAAAACAAGGAAGGGGCCGCAGCCGGTGACTCCTCGTCCGGCAACTCCGCGCCCCAGAGTGATTCCAGCGACAAATCCAAGGGCAAGAACGACGGTTCCGGCGCAACCGGCGCAAGCGGATCGTCGAGCAACGATCCCGCGCTCAAGGATGCGCTCGCCAAGGCAGGCCAGGCCATGAAGGACTCCGATACCGCGATGAAGAAAGGCGACTGGGCCGGCTATGGCAAGGCCCAGCAGGAGCTCAACGACCAGCTGAACCGCGCCTTGCAGCTGGAAGGCCAACAGCAATAAGCCGATAGACCACCATAACGGCGTTGTATGAGCAGCGATATTCCGATGCTGTTCATACAACGCCGTTACTATATTCAATCAATAAGTCTTGGAAACCAGAACTTCGCGGAACTGAAACGAGGGATAGCCATGATTCGAGCGGCGGCGGACAGCGATCTGCAGGCGATCACCGATATCTACAACGAGGCCGTCGTCGCCGGCGGTTCCACAGCCGATTTGACCCCACGTACCCTTGAGCAGAGGCGCGCATGGGTGGTCAGCCACGAGCCGCGTCATGATTTTCCTGTGGTGGTCTTGGAGGACGAGAACGGGGAAGTAGTCGGTTTCGGTTCCCTGTCGCGTTTTCATCCCCGTGCCGGTTATGACGGCGTGGTTGAATTGAGCTATTACATTGCCACTGCCGCGCAGCATCGAGGCTATGGCACGCAGATGGTGTCCTGGCTTGTCGACAAAGCCAAGGAACTCGGCAACCGCAAGGCCAACGCGCTGATCTTCGCCAGCAATGCCGGCTCCATCGCTCTGATGAAGCGTTTCGGCTTCACGCGCTATGGGTTTTTACCACAAGCCTGTTGGGATGGCTCACGATATCTCGATATGACGTATTGGTACCTCGATCTGTAATTGCTGCGGATCAGGGTGTCGGCCGCCTGTCTTGTTTGCCGTTCGGCGTAGTCGCGCGTCGGTTGGAATCGGTATGATGGATATCGGATAACCGCGTTTCGGTGCATTCTGCCATGCCCGCTTCGATGCGGTTTTACGTTAAAGACCTGATATATCGCTTATATATCGCCGATAAGAAAGAACGTAGCGCGAGATGGCATCACAATTCTGGTTGATCGCAGGACTGGGCAACCCCGGCAAGAAATACGAAGGCACCCGCCACAATATGGGCTTCATGGTCGCCGACGTGTTGGCGCAGCGTTGGTCGGTGAGTTTGAGCGACCATAAAGGATTGGCCGAGCTGGGCAAGGGTGTGATGAATCTCAACGGCACAAGCCTCAAGTTCTTCCTTGCCAAGCCGTTGACGTATATGAACGATTCCGGTGATGCCGTTTCATCGATTGCGCAATACTACGACATCGATCCCAGCCGTATCATCGCCATTCACGATGACATGGATCTTGATTTCGGCCGGATCAAGGTCAAGGCCGGTGGTTCGGCTGGCGGGCACAACGGCATCCGCTCGATTGATAAATCACTGGGTACCAACAAGTATGCACGCGTTCGTATGGGCACCGGCCACGCCGCGCGCGGTCCGCACGCTCATGAGAACACGGTCAATTGGGTGCTCGGCGGGTTCTCCGGGCAGCAACGCAAGGAGCTTCCCGACTTTTTGGCCGACGGCGCCGACGCTGCGGAAACCATTATGTTCGAAGGTCTTGGCGAGGCTCAGGAGCGGTTCAATGGCCGCTGAAGCAAATGATCATCATAGCAATAAAAGTCGCCTTAAGAAAACGAAACAATCAGATAAAAGCGAAATCAAAACGTCAACGTTGAAAACAGCGACAGGCATAGCCAAACAGCCACAACGGCATAACAATACGTCTGGAATCGGCAAGTCGGCTTCCGCTGCCAACGGTCCCGATGAACGTGCAGAAGCGCTACAGGTTAAGCCACAGTACAAGGTTGCAGACAGTGCCGATAATCACGTTGGGCAGGATATGTCCGGTTCGCTTGCAGAGTTTTTGCCGCGTCTCGACGAGGATGGGGCGTTCCGCGATCTGTTGGCCGGCGAAATCGAAGCCCCTGAGGGTGCCGCCGACCAGGCGCTGACGGTCGGCGCTCCCGAGGGCATACGGTCGGCGCTCGCCGCCGCGCGGGCACAGTATTCCTCCGTGGTGATGGTCGTCTCTTCCAGCCGCGAGGCCGAGGAGACCGTCAATTCCATTCGTTCGTGGTATGGGGGAGATCCCGACGAGGTGAGCCAGCTCGAAGCGTGGGAGACGCTGCCGCACGAACGCCTGTCGCCGCGTGCCGACACCGTGGCCAGCCGCATGGCCGTCTTCCGCAGGCTATGCCACCCGCAGGAGCACAGCGCCATGTTCGGCCCGATCCGAATCCTCGTCATGCCGGTGCGTTCGCTCATTCAACCGGTGGTTGCGGGCCTTGGCGACGTGGAGCCGTTGGTGTTCAAGGTCGGACACGAAATTGCGCTGGACGAGGTTTCTGCAAGACTGGTCGAAAACGCCTATACCCGTGTCGATCTGGTCGTCAACCGCGGCGAGTTCGCGGTGCGCGGCGGTATCGTCGACGTCTTCCCGCCGACCCTTCCGCACCCGGTGCGTATCGAGTTCTTCGGCGACGAGATCGACACCATCAAAGAGTTCCATGCCTCCGATCAGCGCACCTACGGTGACGGCGTCGATACCGTCTGGGCCACGCCCTGCCGCGAACTGCAGTTGACCGACAAGGTGCGTGCCCGTGCAAAATCGCTGATCGGCCAGATTCCCAACGCCGACGACATGCTGCAATCCATCGCGGACTCCATTCCGGTGGAAGGCATGGAATCGCTGATTCCAGCGCTGATCGACGATATGCAGCCGGTGGCCACGATGCTGCCCCGCGACGCGGTCATCATGCTTTCCGACCCCGAAAAGCTGCGTCGTGCCGCCGCCGACCTCGCCAAAACCGCCAACGAATTCCTCGCTGCCAGCTGGCATGTGGCTGCGAGTGGTCACGGATCCGGCGCACCTATCAGTTTTGACCAGGCAAGTTTCCTCGACTTCGAAGAAACCGTCCGTTCGCTTGAATTCTCCAACCATGACGTCTGGAGGCTGACCAGTTTCGGCGTGGATCAGAACATGGCCGGCCATGTCCAGCTCAGCGCTTCGGTTCCCGAGGAGTATCGCGGCGACGAAAAACGTGCCACCACCGGCGTCGAAGGCCTGATAGATGACGGTTTCGAAGTGACGATCACCGCCGCGGCCAATGGCACGTTGGCAAGGCTCAGGCGTGCCCTCGGCCAGACCGGGGTGACGCGATTCGACACCGTGCGCTCGCAGGCCATGGACGGTTTCATCGATACCGCCGCCAAGTTCGCCCTCTTGACCGAGCGCGACCTGACCGGCAAGACCAGTGCCGTCGCCCAGCGCAAGACCTCGCGTCGCCGTCACAAGGCCATCGATCTGATGGAGCTCAAGGCCGGCGACTACATCGTCCACGAGCAACACGGCATCGGCCGTTTCGTCGAAATGCGCCAGCGTACCACCGGGGTGGGCGCCAACCGCGCCACCCGCGAATATCTGGTCATCGAATACGCGCCGTCCAAACGGGGCGCGCCGGCTGACAAGCTGTTCATCCCCACCGATCAGCTCGATCAGGTCTCCAAATACATCGGCGCCGACAAGCCCAAGCTCAACAAACTCGGCGGTTCCGACTGGGCGCAGACCAAGGCCAAGGCGCGCAAGCATGTCCACGAAATCGCCGATGACCTGGTTAAGCTCTACTCCGCCCGTCAGCAGGCCAAGGGCTTCGCCTTCAGCCCGGACACCCCGTGGCAGAAAGAGCTGGAGGACGCCTTTCCCTATCAGGAGACGGCCGACCAACTCACCACCATCGACGAGGTCAAGGCCGACATGGAAAAGCCGGTACCGATGGACCGCCTCATCTGCGGCGACGTCGGTTTCGGCAAGACCGAGATCGCCGTGCGTGCCGCATTCAAGGCTGTGCAGGACGGCAAGCAGGTCGCCATTCTGGCCCCGACCACGCTGCTGGTGCAGCAGCATTACGAGACGTTTACGCAACGCTATGAGGGCTTCCCGGTCGACGTCGCCGCGATGAGCCGATTCCAAAGCAAAAAGGAGATCGACGAAACCCTCAAAGACCTTGAGTCTGGCAAAGTCGATGTCGTTATCGGCACCCACAAGCTGCTGAACCCGAAAATCAAGTTCAAGGACCTGGGCCTGCTGATCATCGACGAGGAGCAGCGTTTCGGCGTCGAACACAAGGAGACCCTGAAGGCGCTGCGCACCAACATCGACGTGCTTTCGCTTTCGGCGACCCCGATCCCCAGAACGCTTGAGATGGCCGTCACCGGCATTCGTGAGATGTCGACGTTGGCCACCCCTCCCGAAGACCGCCTGCCCGTGCTCACCTACGTCGGTGCCTACGAGGACGCGCAGGTCACCGCTGCGATTCGTCGTGAGCTGTTGCGCGGCGGACAGGTCTTCTACGTGCACAACCGTGTCAACGACATCGACAAGGTCGCCTCGAAAATCCACGAGCTCATCCCGGAAGCGAAGATCGGCATCGCCCATGGCAAGATGGGGGAGAAACAGCTCGACAATATCATCCAGGACTTCTGGCATCGCGACATCGACGTACTCGTCTGCACTACGATCATCGAGACGGGACTTGATATCAGCAATGCCAACACGCTGATCGTCGACCACGCCGATCGTTTCGGCTTAAGCCAGCTCCATCAGCTGCGTGGCCGTGTCGGACGAGGCCGGGAACGCGCCTATGCCTACTTCCTCTACGACCCGTCGAAGCCCATGACCCAGCAGTCGCACGACCGCTTGGCCACCATCGCGCAGAACACGGCGCTCGGAAGCGGCTTCGACGTGGCCATGAAGGACCTCGAACTGCGCGGAACCGGCAATCTGCTCGGCGGCGAGCAGAGCGGGCATATCGAAGGCGTCGGCTTCGACCTCTACGTGCGCATGGTTTCCGATGCCGTCGAGAAATACAAGGAGCCGGAACGTAAAGAATCCGTCGCGGTCACCATCGACCTACCGATCGAGGCTTCGATTCCGGTCGACTACATCGATTCTGACAAGTTGCGTCTCGAGGCCTACCGCAAGCTGGCCAGTGCGCGCACCGAGGAAGACCTTACCGAGCTTCGTGAAGAACTGACCGATCGCTACGGAGCGCTGCCAGAAGAATTCGACACCCTCTTCGATGTCGCCAGGCTTCGTAGAAAAGCCCGTGAGCTCGGCATTTCCGAAATCGTCACACAGGGCAATCGCGTCCGTGTCGCCAAGATCGACCCGCCCGAGTCGCTGCAGATGCGTATTTCCCGCATCTACAAGGGCTCGCAGTATCGTCCGGTCACTCATACGCTCCTGATTCCCGCCCCGTTCGGAGGAGCGCTGGGCGGCAAGCCGATGACCAGCCCCGAGGTGATGGGCTGGGCTGACCAGTTGCTCGAAGATCTGGCGTGGCGTGGAGGCTCGCGCTGAGGGCGCACCGGTAGTGCGCTCTGTGTCAAGACAGTCGAAATGATGAGAAGGAGCGGAACGATACGGCGACATCTATGTTAGCGCTCACATAAAATGGCCGATTTCGCTGATTTACGTCCATCAAAGCCATTAACCTTGGAACTGTTAGTGCAAGTCCATCTTTAAAGGAGACATTGTGGCAGCAATTGAAAGCGTATATGCCAGCGAGATTCTCGATTCCCGTGGAAACCCGACCGTCAAGGTCGTTCTTGACACCGTCGATGGTGCCGAAGGCATCGGCCTGGTTCCCTCCGGCGCTTCGACCGGCGAGGCCGAGGCTTGGGAGCGCCGCGATGGCGACAAGTCCCGTTATCAGGGCAAGGGTGTCCTCGACGCGGTGAAGGCCGTCAACGAGGTCATCGCCCCCAAGGTCATCGGCATGGACGCCACCGACCAGCGTGCCCTCGACGACACGATGATTGAGCTCGACGGCACCCCCAACAAGGGCAAGCTCGGCGCCAACGCCATCCTCGGCGTCTCGCTCGCGGCCCTCTATGCCGCCGCGGAATCCGCGGAACTGCCGCTCTACCGCTACATCGGCGGCACCAACGGCCACATCCTGCCTGTTCCGAACATGAACATCATGAACGGCGGCGCGCACGCTGATTTCGCCACCGACATCCAGGAATACATGATCTCCCCCTACGGCTTCGATTCCTACAAGGAAGCCCTGCGCGCTGGCGTCGAGGTCTATCACACCTTGAAGTCCATCCTGAAGAAGGACGGCCACGAGACCGGTCTCGGCGACGAAGGCGGCTTCGCCCCGAAGATGAAGACCAACGAGGATTCCCTGAAGTACATCATGCAGGCCATTGAGGCCGCGGGTTACAAGCCGGGCGAGCAGATCGGCCTGTGCCTCGACGTGGCGTCTTCCGAGTTCTACAACAAGGACACCAACACCTATCACTTCGACGGCGCCGATCGCGATGCCGACTACATGCTCAACTACTACAAGGAGCTCGTCTCCAAGTATCCGCTGGTCTCCATCGAGGATCCGTTCGCCGAGGAAGATTGGCCCGCATGGCAGAAGATCACCGCCGAGATGGGCGACAAGCTCCAGTTCGTCGGCGACGACCTCTTGGTGACCAACCCGAAGCGTCTGCAGAAGGGCATCGACCTGCATGCTGCCAACAGCCTGCTCGTCAAGCTCAACCAGATCGGCACCGTCACCGAGACGCTCGACGCCATCGAGCTCGCCACGGCCAACGGCTTCACCTCCATGGTCTCCCACCGTTCCGGCGAGACCCCGGACACCACCATCGCCGACCTCGCCGTCGCCAAGAACACCCGTCAGATCAAGACCGGTGCCCCGGCCCGTGGCGAGCGCATCGCGAAGTACAACCGCTTGCTCGAGATTGAGGAGGAGCTTGGCTCCACCGCCGAGTACGCCGGCTATTCCGCGTTCAAGGCCTGCAAGAAGTACATGAAGTAACTTCTGCTGACTAAACCCATTCGCAGCGCTGTTGTGCTGTGAGCTTTGCCCGTCACATTCACTTTACGGAGTCGAATGTGACGGGTATTTTATGTCTTATGGGCATTACGAAGAACACAGGCAAAACGGCGAGCGGCAAGAAGCAGAGCCGACGTCGCGGCTCAGGCCCGATTGCGTTCTTCGTCGCGTTTTTCATCGTCGTTCTCGGCGCCATCCAATTGGCGGCGACTTTTCACAGCTATGCCTTGAATCTTGCGGAGCTCAACGGGCTCAAGCGACAGGAAGCCGCTTTGGTGTCCCAAAAACAGAATCTTGAAAATGACATCTCGCGTTGGAACGACAACGCCTATGTCACCGCCCAAGCACGAGAGAGGCTGGGGTTCGTCTTTCCTGGAGAACAGGCCATCCACGTCGAGCATCCGGAAGCGGTCACCGGTGTGAAGCCGAAATCGGAGAGTGCCGAGCAGAACGAGACCAATTCGGACGCGCCCAGTTTGCCTTGGTATCGGGAACTCGCCTATGGTTTCAAGAAGGCCGATGAGCCCTTGAAGAAAGGCAAGGCCGGCGAAGTCACTACTCCCAAGGCGGTGGGCGGACAGACCGATGGTGAAGCGAAACCGGACGGCAAGGCCAAAGACAGCAAGAACACCGTCAATTCCCAGAACAAACCGAGCCAGAAGACCGGTGCCGACAATAAGAACGGCGACAAATCGGGTGCGAAGACGGCTGGGCAATAACCGGTTTCGGCTATGTGCGGATTGATCGAGACGTTCATGGATCTTTTCGGCTTTGAACGTCTCACCATGACCGGTGTGCAATCCGATGCTATAAAACAGCGGTAGGCAAGACCTGATGATCAACCATAAACTTAAAACCCATAACGGATAAGGAACAGCGTGCAAGAAAAGCAATCTCAACCTACAGAATCCACGAATCCGAACGTACAAGATGCTCAACGGCAGTCTTTCGCCGGAGAGGGAACCCGTTCTTCGATCATGCCGATTGATGAAAGCGGCCTCAAAGCAATGGCCGAAGAACTGGTGGGCCGCGTGATGGCGGACAAAGCCAGCGACGACGATCTCGCCTTGGTCAAGCAACAGCTGGGACGTTTCCCGCGTGGCATGGTCGCCGTCGGGGCACGTTGCGTGTGCGGCAGGCCGCTGGCGGTGGTGACGCGTCCTGTGCTGCCTGACGGCACTCCGTTCCCTACAACCTGTTATCTGACCAGTCCGGAGGCCACCAAGGCCGTCTCTCGGGTCGAAGCCGATGGTTCGATGCGGCACTATACCGATCTGGTCCAGAACGACGAAACGATTCACGCGCAATACGAGCGGGCGCATCGGCTCTATCTTGCCTTCCGTCACGAGCTTGCGGAGCGGCTTGGCGACAGTGAGGAGCATATCGCGGGTACCAGCGCGGGAGGAATGCCCGTACGTGTGAAATGCCTGCACGCGCTCGTGGCGCAGACGCTGGTGATGGGTGAGGGTGCCAATCCCATCGGTGACATGGTGATGGAACGCATCGCCGATGAGTTCGCCCAGAACGTCTGCCGTTGCACGACGTCGTTGGACTGAACGGGTCGATGACGTGGCAGCCGTGCGTGTCGCGGCACGGATGTGGGTGTTCGGCCGCGGCCACAATGTCGCTAATGTTGCGGTGGACGGATAATGTCGGAGACAGCAGAACCGATTGACACGAAAACAGATTGACACGAAACGGATGGTGCTTCCATGAGAGACGAAAACAAGGATTTTGTGACCGTTGCCGGAATCGATTGCGGCACCAATTCCATCCGTCTCAAGGTTTCCAAGGTGTTTGCCGACGGCAGCGTCGAAGACATCGTACCCCGTATGCTGCAGGTCATCCGGCTTGGACAGGACGTCGACAAGACCCACCGTTTCGCTGACGCCGCACTCGAACGCGCGTATGCCGCAGCCAGGGATTTTGCGCAGGTGCTCAACGATCATCCGGTGGACGGATTGCGTTTCGTTGCCACCTCGGCCACCAGAGACGCCGAGAACCGAAAGGATTTCGAGGATGGCATCAGCTCGATTCTGGGCGTGCGCCCCGAAGTGATTCCGGGCACCGAAGAAGCGTCGCTGAGTTTCCTCGGAGCCACCGGCAGCGTGCCCCGCCAGGGTCTTCAAGCGCCATATCTGGTGGTCGATCTGGGCGGAGGCTCCACCGAAATGGTGATGGGTGGCGACGGCGAATCCGCGCCCTCCACAAGCGTGCAGTCTGCATTCTCGATGAACATCGGTTCGGTTCGTATGACAGAACGTCATCTGCGCTCCGACCCGCCGACACAAGATGAGGTCGCGGAGGCCAGTGAAGACATCGACCGGCACATCGATGAGGCGTTCGAACATGTGCCGGCAGGAAAAACCGGCACCATCATCGGTGTCTCAGGGTCGGTCACCACGATGACCGCGCTGGTATTGGGATTGAAACAGTATGATCACCGTGCCGTTGACGGCGTACGTGTGTCGTACAAGGATATCTTCGCGGTCGACGACCGGTTCCTCAACATGACCCGCGCCGAACGCGCCACCTACAAGACGATCCATCCCGGCCGCATCGATGTGGTCGGCGGGGGAGCGCTGATCTGGAACCGCATCCTGACTCGCGTCTCGCAGGCCGTGCAACGTGATCACGGCACGTCGATCGATTCCTTCATTTCCAGCGACCACGGCCTTCTGGACGGCATCGTCCTCGACTACGGCGCAAGGCTGCTGAAACAGTAATGGTGAGCGATTGTTGCCGCCCCGGTTTCGACGTTCGGTGTTTTTTGACGACATTTCGGGTGTTTTTACGGTAGAGGCGATGTGACATAATATCGTTCTGTCGGCGTTTGCCGATGTGCCCCCGTGGCGGAATTGGTAGACGCAGCTGACTTAAAATCAGCCGCCATTGGCTTGTGGGTTCGAGTCCCACCGGGGGTACTGTACGATTCGCCCTGAAATTTGGCTGATCCATCTTTAGGATTTGCCGATGATCGGGCTTTCCGGATTTAAAGAGTTCATATGACTGGCATTTTGCGGGTTTGCGCACGAAGAAACCTGCGGTGTACAAAGGCACGTTAGAATAATGGCATGTTCACTATTCTCGACATGTTCAAAATCGGCGTGGGACCGAGCTCGTCGCATACCGTCGGCCCGATGATCGCCGCCTCCAATTTCGTCGCCTCTCTTGACGAACGTGACCTGCTGGGCCGTGTCAGCCGGGTCAGGGTCACTCTTTACGGCTCGTTGTCGATGACAGGGCTTGGCCACGGCACCGACAGGGCCGCGGTGGCTGGGCTGGAAGGCAACGTGCCGGCCACGGTCGACACCGATCATCTCCTCAATATCAAAGAGGAGTGCGAGAACACCGGACGGCTCAATCTCGACGGAAAGCACAAGATCAGGTTCGATTACGACAACGATGTCGTCTTCGAGCGTTGGAAGATGTTGGCCGCGCACCCCAACGGCATGCGTTTCGAGGTGTTTGACGATCACGGCGAAGCAATGGACAACCAGGTCTGGTATTCCATCGGAGGCGGGTTCGTACGACTTGGGCACGCCGACGATCTGATGATCGGCATTCACGAGAAGGCGCCGAAAGGCAGCACCTTCGCCGAGGAGGCGAGCGTCGACAGCAGCAACGATTTCCCGCCCGAGGCCCCGTATCCCTTCTCCAGCGCCAACGAACTGCTTGAGATATGCAAGCGTGAAGGCAAAAGCATCTCTGAAATCGTATGGGCCAACGAGACGGCCACCCGAACGCCGAAGGCGGTCAAAGAAGCGTTACTCAACGTCTGGCATCACATGGACGACTGTGTCAAAAACGGCTGCACGTCGACGCAGAAGACATTGCCCGGAGGCCTTGACGTGCCCCGGCGCGCGCCGAAGATCTATCGCGAGCTTTCCGGCAATGCCGATATCCTCTCCCATAACGTACGTCGGCCGGCCGCTGTGCTGGAGACCTCGGAATGCACTTGGGTCGATCTTTTTGCGCTCGCGGTCAACGAGGAAAACGCCGGCGGCGGCCGTATCGTCACCGCGCCGACCAACGGATCGGCAGGCATCATTCCGGCGGTGCTTGAATACTATTGGCATTTCGCCGGTTCCGCCAATGAGGAAGGCGTCATCCGCTTCCTTTTGGCTGCAGGAGCCGTCGGTTATCTCTTCAAGCGCAACGCCTCCATTTCCGGTGCCGAAGTGGGGTGCCAGGGCGAGGTCGGTTCCGCCGCTTCGATGGCGGCGGCCGGGCTCTGCGAGGTCATGCAGGGCACGCCACGGCAGGTCGAGAACGCCGCGGAGGTGGCCATGGAACACCATCTGGGCCTGACCTGCGACCCGGTGGCCGGCTTGGTTCAGATCCCCTGCATCGAACGCAACGCCATGGCCGCCAACACCGCGATCAATGCGGTGCGTATGGCACTTCTCGGCAACGGGCAGCACATGGTCAGCCTCGATCAGGTCATCAAGACCATGAAGGACACCGGTGCCGACATGATGTCGAAGTACAAGGAGACATCGGAAGGCGGACTGGCCGTCAACGTCGTGGAATGCTGACAAAGAACGGCATCCCACATGCCCGAAAATGGACGACCCCCTCTCGTAAGTTCTGTGCACTTTCGAAACGATGATGAACATCGGGGTGCATCAGTGCTAACCTAATGAAAATGTAAACTACAAGGAGGCCTACGTATGGCTACGAATATGCCCGAGGTGAATGCCGAATTCGGCGCGAAGCCGGTTATCAAGTTCCCCGACACCCCCGCCCCGGCCGGGCTCAAGGCCGTCGAACTTATCGAGGGCGACGGCCCGATGGTTCGTTCAGGCGACACGGTCACGGTGAATTACCATGGGGTCGTCTGGGGCAAGGACGAACCCTTCGACTCGAGTTTCGAGCGTCACCAGCCGGCGAGTTTCGGCATCGGTGTCGGCCAGGTCATCAAAGGCTGGGACCGTACGGTTCCGGGCCACAATGTCGGCTCGCGTCTGGTGGTTTCGATTCCGCCGGAATACGGCTATGGCCGGCAAGGTATGCCGCAGGCCGGGATAGGCGGCGATGACACGCTGGTGTTTGTCATCGACATCATCTCCACGCGCTGAAGCACGGAAATCCAAAACGATTGACCGGCTGCAGCGCCGGTCATATTTGTTTTCTACCGTCTGGCACTATCCGGGCGCAGAACACAAAACCGATAACAAGGCAAGGAAGAATCATGGCAGAGGAAGAAAAGACCGTTCTGCTCACGCAAGAAGCCTATGACAAGCTTCAAAAGGAGCTGGCCTACCGTCAGGGTGATTATCGTGACGAGATCACCCAGCGCATCGCGACGGCTCGCGCCGAAGGCGACTTGAGCGAGAACGGCGGCTATCAGGCCGCCCGTGAGGAACAGGGCAAGAACGAGGGGCGCATCAACGAGCTGATCGTCAAATTGCGCAACACGAAGATTCTGAAGGCGCCGCCGGCGGGAAAGGTGGGCAACGGCTCATTGGTCACCGTGGAGCTTGCGGGCAAGGAGATGAAGTACGTGCTCGGCTCCCGTGATATCGCCGTGGCGACCGACTATGACGTCATCAGCCCCGAATCTCCCATTGGCACGGCCATCATGGGTGCCAAGAAAGGCGATGAGGTCTCCTACAAGGCTCCCAATGGCCGTGAGATCACGGTGAAGATCATAGACTCCAAGCCGATGAAGTAAGGCCAATCGTCGTTATTGTTCTATATGCCTTATTCGTAAGGTGAATATCAAAAGGTCCGGATCCACCATTTCGTGGTTCCGGACCTTTTTGTATCATGTCTTGCGTTCTTGAGGCGAATGGACGGCCGGCTGCCTATGGGCGCACTTGCCAGAGACTGACGATGACCATGTAGATGGCCACCATGTGGCAGGCGTACCCGGCCACGGTACCCAGGTGGAAGATCTCGTGGAATCCGAAGACGCGCGGCCACGGATCCGGACGCCGCAGCGCATAGACGATGGCCCCGGCGATGTAGCAGGCGCCGCCTGCCGCCAGAAGAACGACCACCGCCGGCCCCGCGTAAGGCGAGAACCAGAAAAGGTCGAGGAAAGCCACCCCGGAGACGCCGAAGACGATGTAGACGGCGGTGTAGAGCCAGCGTGGGGCGTTGATCCAGATGACGTGGATGAGCAATGCCACCAGTGTACAGGCCCACATCCCGCCGATGACCCCGTTGCGCCAGTTGGGCGTCAACGCAAACGAAACCGGCGTATAAGTGCCCGCGATTAACAGGAAGATGTTCATGTGGTCGATGCGGCGCAGCAGATCGGTGGTTTTCGGCGACCAGTCACCGAGATGGTAGGCGGCCGAATTGGTGAACAGGAACGTCGAGCAGATCATGAAGACGGCGCACGCCCATTTCAGTGCCGTCCCCTCGGCAAGGCAGATGAGCACGATTCCGGCGGCCAGAGCCAGCGGCGCCGCGACGGCATGAATCCAGCCGCGCAGCAACGGTTTCGGGCGTCCGTGGACGTCGAGACGTACTTTGCGACCGGGCATGGGCGGGGGAGCGATGCCCAGCGCTCGTGCGGCTTTGACCTCGCCTCGGGCGATGACGTATGCCGCCCGCTCGTCGGCTTTACGGCGAATGGTGTCGGCCTTGCTATGTGCTTGCGTACGGATGGCGTCGGCTTTGGCCTCCATGGCCTGTTGCCGTGCCTCGGTGACGGAGGTTTCGATGGCCTTGGAGGGTTCTGCGGACTGTGCCGAATCGGAAAGATCGGGGGTGTTTTGTGCTGTTGCCGCGGATGGAGAGAGAACGTCATTTCGACTGGGGGCGTGGCGGTTCCGATTTGCGGCAATGGCGTCGTCGATCGTTTTTTTGGCGGACTTGTCGGACATGGCCCCTCCAGAGTCTCGGATATCTTTACGCCGCGTAGATACATGCAAATACCGATGAAACGGCAATTGCTTACGCAAGCGTAACTTACGTTATCGTAACCTGAGTTGATGACATTGTAAACCTATTTATTTTGGTCGGCTGACGGGTTTCGAATTGTCGCAGGCGTGAAAGTCAAGACGGTTTTATTCGGCCCGGCGAGGGCCGTGATTCTATTGGCGAGGCGGTGGGCCAACCGCTAAGCCGGTGCAAGGCCGAGGTGATACCGTCAATTTGCCTACTTTCGGTGTGAAGCCCTCCTCTCCTGCGGAAGGGGTAATACGTGTGGTGGCGCGGCACTGGGATGGCGCATCGACCACTCCCGGCTTCGACTTGAATACCGATGACGCCACGAACAAAGACCATGTCTTCACGCAGGTACATGGCAGCGGAGATGGTGAGCTTGGTGAGAATGGCGCGAGCGTCTCTTTGGTATCCGGTGCCCTCAAAACCACCGTCATCAAGGGCTTTCCGTTTCGTCTGGCCTTTGAAGCGAACGGTACGAGGCTTACCGGTTCGGGCTTTAGGTCGCTGGGGCGTTTCAAGCTGAACGAGCTATCCCCGGTTTCGGCCGCTCCCGTCGGAGAGCTTTAGCGTTACCAAGAACGGGCTGGCGTTCGAAGAGTCGGATGTGTTCACTGCGGAAAAGATTGACGGCGGCGTCGCGGTCACCAGTTCCGACGGCCGTGACTTCACCGCATGTCTAGGCTCAGGTGAACCTGTCACCAGCGTGGACGGCGTCGTAAATCTATAACGCCGATATGGTGTCACTTGCCGTGGGAGGAACGGCTATTGCGGATCATCTTCGTGACTGTCGATGATCCCGGTCCTCCTGAGGTAGTCCTGGGCCGCTTGGAGCATGTCGACCGTATCGGGCCATAGGAGCCACTGAAGCTGGATGCCGTCCACGAAAGCGATGAACTCCGTGGCGCGGCTATGCGCCTCATTTTCCGAGCATTGAAGAATTGCCGCGAACGAGTCCGTCATCTTGTCGGTGATGTCGGTGTATCGCTTCTTGAAATACTGGTGCGCCGGATGATCGGGGTTGGTAGCCTCGGCTGCGGTCTTGACGAAGACGCCAACCGTTCCGGGACTGTGCGAGTTCTGTTCGATGACCTTCAGGAAGATACTCACGTAGTCCTTCGGCCCGAAGGGTTCGTCGGCGTCCTTGGGTAGGACTCGTTCGGGCAGTAGGCTTTTTGACTCGGACAGGTCGTCGCGGTGTGCCAATGCGGAGACGATGAGCTCGTCCTTGTTCTTGAAATATCTCAGGAGGCCGGCATGCGAGATGCCTGCTTCCTTGGCTATGGCACGCAAAGAGACACCGTTGGACCCGGAGGCCG
This sequence comes from Bifidobacterium sp. ESL0764, assembly GCF_029395515.1. Lineage (NCBI taxonomy): Bacteria > Bacillati > Actinomycetota > Actinomycetes > Bifidobacteriales > Bifidobacteriaceae > Bifidobacterium > Bifidobacterium sp. ESL0764. The sequence goes on along the minus strand of NZ_CP113919.1, from coordinate 1,423,943 downwards.
AAAAAAGTTTCAATGCGGCGTCCAGAATTCGCTCCTTGGTCCGTTCGCCTTTCGTGGTTCGCCTTTTCTTTACTGGTGCTGTCGATGTGTTCATGCCGTTTTATGTCCCTTGAATATTGGTTACCGCATCCATGATAACCTTCGAGTGGGCAAAGTGGGACGAAGTGCTTATGCTCACGATGTAGGCTGTCGTTACCATACGGAATCGTTTTGTTTCCCTTTCTGGCCGAATATGCTTGAGGAGCGGTAGTAATCCTCGAAGCCCAGGCGTTTCCACAGTGGCGTATATCGGGCTATCTCGTCTCGTGATGCTGCGTTCGAATCTACATGCCCTGACCACGCCAGCTGTGCGACCAGCGCAAGCCTCGGCAGCAGAAGAGTGGCTATATCGTCGTCGTTCCTGATGGTCTCGGCCCACAGCGCGGTCTCCACCCCGGCCTCGTCGCAGTCTTTGAGGGCGGTCCAGTTGGTGAGATCACGACTATCTCGGGGCTCATAGTCGGGGAATCCGAGCGTTTCCATCCTAGAATTCTGTTGGTTGTCAAGACTTGGTTCGGCGTATTTTCTATCGAGATAGAGCCATGATTGGCGCGAGTCGATCACTTTCGCCTTCTTCTTGGCAAACCGTTCGGGATCATCGTGACATAGCGCGTAGGTCTGGGCGGCGATGGGAGCGAACGGTTGGAGTGCCTTCGGCCAGGAATCCTTGAGGCTTTGCAGGGTTGGGATGTCCGCTTCTCCCATCCAGTATTGGTAGGCGTCAGATGCAACAGGGGAGCGCGAGGCTTCCTGCCAGGCGATGGTCTTCTTGTCTTTTGAGTGTGCCATGTCGATCAGTCTGCCGATTATGCGGTCATATTGATCTTGCGGCATACCGAACACCTCGTCCCCTCCGATATGGATATATGCCCCTGTGGATAATGCGTCGAGGGCATCTACGCAGGCGTGAAGGAATCTTTCGGTCAGCGGGGCATCGGGGGAGATGTAGGAAAGGTATGGGCGTCTGAACGTGCCGTCCGTCAATTCGGGATACGCATTGAGCAGTGTGCCGCAATGTCCCGGCAGGTCGATTTCCGGGATGACTGCGACATGGCGCTTTCGGGCGTGATCGTCGATCCGTCCCAGATCGGTCGCTGAGAAGATGCCGGGCTGGTCGTTGAGCCGTTCGAAGCCGGTTATGGGAATCCTCCATGACTGGTTGTCGGTCAGGTGTAGATGGAGCGCTGACATGCGGTGCACCGAGAGCAGGTCGATGACGCGCTCAATGGTTTCGACTGGCGCCTGATAGCGGGCCACGTCAAGGTTCAGCGCTCGGTAAGAATATCGTGGACCGTCTTCGAAGGTGCATGGGGCTTCCCCGGTGCAGGGCGTCGAAGCGTCGGGTGTGGCTTTGAACCGGTCGGTGAGCAAGGTGCATAGCGCACGGTAGATGCCGATGCATGAGGTCGATTCTATGAAGGTGACGTCGTCATGTATGGCTATGGAGAAGCGTTCGTCAACAGGTTTTGGGAACGGATTGATGCCGATGGCCTGGGATGTGTCGGAGTCGGGGCTGTCTGAACAGTTCAGATTCAACCTTTCGGTATGAATGATCTGCTCCGCACGTATATGCAAAGTCAGACATAGATCCTTGAAGTCCTCCCATGCTCGTTCACAGGAGTCGGTGGTTCCGGAGAAGGCCACGTTCGTCATTGTAAGCTCGTTTCACTCGTGGAAAGTCGTCTTAAGCACCAGAATAACACCGATTTGCACAAAAAGCTACCAAGTGGTAGTCTTTTGGATTGTGAAGAGAACTTCACAATAAACATATAGTTGTCGTATTGACTGTGCAAAGAAGGACACATGACTACAGAACAGACAATTTCAAACGGTGTTTCGGACGGCAGTGCCGTCGCCGGACACGCAGAGCCAGCTCTGGTCAACGAGCTGGGCGAACGACGGATCGTCGGTAAGTTGGGGTGGTTCGGGCCACTTAACCTCTGTGCGATGCTGTTCCCGACCATTGCCACATCGGCCGCCTCGGCGCTTTCGGGGTTCACCTTTACGGCTGTGCTGCCTGAGGCGAGGGCGAATAGCGCAATCGGTTTGCAGAGTATGTTTGGTGCTCTCTCGGGTGCTATTTTCGCTGTGCTGATCGGCCATCTTTCTGACAAGACGCGTTCGCGCATGGGGCGCAGGAATCCATGGATTCTCGGTGGGTCAATCGCCTGTATGGTCGGCCTGCTCGGCCTCGCTTTTGCGGACTACAGGATGATTTGGCCGGCGGTTGTCAGCCTGTGCATCTTCCAGGCTGGTCTGAATACGTATTACTCCGCTTACAATGCATTGTTGCCTGACCGGGTGGATTCTAGTCTGTTGGGACGTGCCTCGGCCTATTCCGGATTCGGGTCTCTGGCCGGCAGCGCCATCGGAACCATCCTCAATCAGGTGCTGATCGCCATCTTCGGTACCGGGCACATCACCCGTGGTTTCCTTACTCTTCCGTGGGCGATGCTCATCGTTGCGGTCGTTGTGGTTCTGGCGCTGCCTGGAGCCGATTTGCGTAAGATGAAGGACTCGCAGAAGAAGACTGGCGAAGATTCGCAGAATGTCCCGTCGCCCAAGACCGCGAAGTTCAGGCTTCCAGCCGACCGTGATTTCTGGTTGGCGTATGTCGGTCGTTTCTTCATCGTGCTGGCCATCATGCTGGTGATGCAGACGGGTACGCAGATTCAGCGTTACTATTTTGGACTCGACATCAAATCGGCTGCTGCGGTCGGCAGTATCAGCGGTCTTATCATGGCTGTCGTAGGTGCTTTCTCCTCGATTATCGGCGGGGTGGCCTCGGATAAGATCGGCAAGCGCAAGCCGCTGCTCGCCGTTTCCGCCGCCTTGGTGATAATCGGATTGGTGATTCTCGCGTCAAGAAAGGCGCTGGCGCTCTTCTATGTGTATACGGCACTGGCAGCATTGGCCTATGGCATCTTCCAGGCCGTTGACCAAGCGCTGATGGTTCAGGTGCTTCCGGATAAGGAGAATGCCGCGCAGGATATGGGCATTCTTGGCACCACGAACACGTTGACCGGCGTCATCGCCGGTGCGGTTGGGGCAGCGCTGATTGCCGGCATCGGCTATCGGCTCATGTTCCTTTTGGCTGCGCTGTTCGCCCTGGTAGGCATACTCGCCTTCATTCCCATCAAGCGCGTTCGTTGAATGAGTTCATCCGTATTCGCCATCGTCCTGTCTGCCGTCTAATGATGATTGGTTTGTTGGTGGGCGACGGCGGATACGAATGGGGCCAAGGAGATTGACATGGATGTGACGAGGTCTACGAAAAAAATCGGAATGATCCGGAATGACCGTTCGAAGGTATGTGGTTTTCCCGTGTGTGAACCGTTTGGCCCGCAGGCCGTCGCCGAAGGATTCGTTACGATTGGCCTGCCGTCGCGCATCGGTGTGCTTAATGCAATCGCCACCGACAATCTGGCTGATGCCGACCGTGTAGTGGTGTTCATACCGGGGTTCACCGGGTCCAAAGAGGATTTCATCGAATTCCTTCCTGTACTCAAGGATGTCATGCAGGATGCCGGGCATGTCGCGTTGGTCGCCTATAGCCAGCGGGGTCAGGCGGATTCCGCCGTTCCCGACGACGGCTCCTCGTATACGCTTGACGATTTCGTCTCCGACGGGTGCAAGGTGCTGCGTGCGCTTGGTGGAGGGAGGCGTCCCATCGATTTGGTGGGGCACAGTTTTGGCGGTGTCGTGGCCAGACGTGTCGCGATACGTGAATCGGGATGGATCCGTTCCCTCACGCTGTTCTCAACGGGTTCCAAGCCGGTCGCGAAAAGCGAGGATTCGCTGAAGGGCGTCGGGCTGTTGCGGCGTTACGGCACGTCGGTGATCTTCAAAGGTTCATATCCCGATCGGGCCGATGAGCCGCAACCGGAACCGGATGTAGAGATGTTCCGTCTGCGTGCACACGCCACCGATGTGAACAACGTTCTTTCGATAGCTAATATCCTCGGTTCTTATGGCGACGTGACGGAGGACCTGCGACGAACGGCCATTCCTGTTCTTTCGGTCCATGGCGCGGATGATGACGTATGGCCTGCGGACGTCTATGACGACGAGGCCCGTGAACTTCATGCCAAATCGGTGAGCATCCCCGGTGCCGGTCACAGTGCGCAGCTCGATCAACCACGCGAGCTGGCGCGGGTACTTGTCAATTTCTGGTGCTCGTTGCCCGGGGAGAGGCAAACGGTGAGGGAACGGTGACTCAGAACGGAGCCGGTCACTGTCCATTTTCTTCAAACGAGAAGGGGAATATCATGAGTGAGAATGTGGATGCGGGGGAGTATCGACTCCCGAAGGGGTTTCTCTTCGGTGCGGCCACATCCCCGCATCAGACCGAGGGTGACAATACGTCCAGTGATTGGTGGCAGCTTGAGCATGCGGATTCGACCGTGTTGCATGAGCCCTCCGGCAAGGCGTGCGACTCCTGGCACAGGTGGCGCGACGACTTGGGGCTCTTGGCCGATAACGGATTCAATGCCTATCGTTTCGGCATTGAATGGGCGAGAATCGAGCCGGAGGATGGCGTGGTTGACCAGGAAGCGCTGCGTCATTACGAGCAGCTCATCATGACCGCGAAAGCCATGGGCCTTGATCCGGTGGTCACGCTATATCATTTCTCTCTTCCGGTGTGGTTCTCGAAACAAGGTGGATGGTCGTCTCCTCGGGCGTGTGAACACTTCATCCGGTATGTGAAGACATTGCTGCCGATCCTTCAGGGTGCTGCCGCCATAGTCACCATTAACGAGCCGAATATGGTGGCGTCGTTGGCGACTGTGCTATCCGGCAAGGCGGATATGGCCGCTGTCGGTCAGGGGCTGTTGCCAGACCCGGATCCAACGGTGACCTCTGTGCTGGCCCGCGCGCATCATGAGGCGGTGGCGTTGCTTCATAAGAACCTGCCCGGAGTGCCCGTGGGCTGGAGTGTGGCCAATCAGAACGTGCAAAGCGAGCCTGGTGGAGAGGATACGGCGGCACGGTACTCTGAGGCTATCGAGGACCAGTTCATACGTGTCTCCGGCGGCGACGACTTCATCGGGATACAGGCCTATACGCGTACGGTGTTCGATGCGAACGGCAAGAAAACCGTGCCATCGGACGATGAACTGACCTCCAATGGTTGGGAGTACTGGCCCGAAGCCGCGGCCGGGGCGTTGAAACATGTGCAGGGGCTGGTGTCCGGAGTGCCGATGATTGTGACGGAAAACGGCATATCCACCAAGCGTGACGAACGTCGCATCGCCTACACGCGGGACTCGCTTTCGGCGATAGCGAGGCTGATGGCGCAGGGATATCCGATTCTGGGCTACTTCCACTGGTCGTTGCTTGACAATTATGAGTGGGGAAGCTGGGAGCCGACTTTCGGGCTGGCCTACGCCGGTAGGGAGTCTGGCACGTTTGACAGGGTCGCCAAACCGTCGCTCGCATGGCTCGGCGACTTTGCGAGGCAAGGTGTCTTGCCGACTGGTCAGGTAACCGTGGGTCGCTGAGTCGGCGCCGACACAAGAAACGTATTGCGATAAGGATAAATGGGCGAAACTTTGCGGCGCACATGCCGCAAAGAATGAACTGTGAAAGGTATTGATATGAAGGCAGCGAAGAATGATCTGAGTGAACGGCTTACGCTTGAACAAAAAGCGAGCCTGACCTCCGGAGCCACCACGTGGACGAGCGTGGGCATTGAGGGTTGCGTCGACTCGATGCATATGAGCGACGGGCCTTACGGACTGCGGTATCAAGGGGTTGAAGGCGATTCGTTGGGCATCGCCAGCAGCGTGCCCGCCACATGCTTTCCGCCCGCCGCGGGGCTCGCTTCCACATGGGATCGGGACATGGTCGGTCGCGTCGGTGCCGCGCTGGGGCAGGAGGCCCGTTCGCTTGGCGTGAGCATGTTGTTGGGGCCGGGACTGAACATCAAACGGTCACCTCTCGGCGGCAGGAATTTCGAATATCCCTCGGAGGATCCGTACCTCGCCGGCCAGTTCGGCGTCGCCTTCGTCAAGGGTGTGCAGTCGCAAGGCGTGAGTGCGGTGCCGAAGCATTTTGCCGCCAACAATCAGGAGACCGACCGATTTCGCGTCGATGCCAGAATCGACGAGCGTACGTTCCGGGAGATTTACCTGCCTGCTTTCGAGCAGACCGTCAAGCAGGCTCGTCCCTGGGCTCTGATGTGCTCCTACAATAAAGTCAATGGCGAATATGCCAGTCAGAACAGGCGACTTCTGACGGATATCCTGCGTAAGCAGTGGGGCTTTGACGGCGTGGTCGTCTCCGATTGGGGAGCTGTCAACGACAGGGCTGCCGCGCTCGCCGCGGGCCTTGACATGGAGATGCCTCCTAGCGGGACCGACGAGCGTATCGTCGAAGCTGTGCGTCAGGGCGGCTGCCCGCAGGAGGCTCTCAACGCGACTGTGGACCGTATATCGTTGCTGGCAGACCGCACTCAGGCCGTTCGCGCCGAGGCACGGCCGGACATGGATGTTGACGCACACGATGAACTGGCCCGTCAAGCCGCCCGTGAGGCGTTGGTGCTGTTGAAAAACGACGGGGTGTTGCCATTGAATCGTGAGGCGTCCTGCCATGTGGCGGTGATTGGTGAACTCGCGCATACGCCGCGTTATCAGGGCGGCGGATCATCGCATGTCACGGCTACTCATGTCAGCAACCTGCTCGACGGGTTGCGGCAGGACATGCCTTTGGCCGATGTGAGTTTTGCTCCGGGGTATGTCGTCGATGGCACTGTGAGTGACGCTTCGATGCTTTCGACGGCCGTCGATACGGCCAAACAGGCTGATGTTGCTATTGTCTGCGTCGGCTACCTCGAAGGTGACGAGAGCGAGGGCATGGATAAGAAGTCCATCGACTTGGCCGAGGATCAGCGTGCGGTGTTGGAAGCGGTGCTGAAGACCGGAGTACCTGTCATTGTCGTGGTATCAGGCGGTGGCGTGATGCGGATTGGTGATTGGGGAGAACGTTGTAACGCCCTGTTGGAAGGATGGTTGCTTGGGCAGAATGGAGGACTAGCCACTGCCGATGTGATCTCTGGTCTGTGCAGCCCGTCCGGCCGACTGTCCGAGACCATCCCCAACAGCCTTGACGATACGCCGAGCCGTTTGCATTTCCCTGGCTCGAACGGTGTCGTCGATTATGGCGAAGGTCTGTATGTGGGTTATCGGTATTACGATACGTTGCGGTGGGAGGTCGCCTATCCGTTCGGCTTTGGTTTGTCTTATACGACCTTTGAATACAGTGACTTCAAGGTGTCGACGACCGGTGACACGCAGGCGCGGGTGACCTTCACCGTCACCAACACGGGGTCCTGCCATGGGGCTGATGTGCCTCAGATATATGTGTCCAACGGCCTGCCTGACCGCCCTGTTCACGAGCTCAAGGGGTTCGAGCGCGTCGAGCTTGATCCTGGACAGAGCGCGGAGGTGAGCATTGACTTGAGATTCCGGGCGTTCGCTGTTTGGGATGTATTGCAGAATCGTTGGAGGGTCTACCCGGGCGATTACCGGATTGAGCTCGCGCATTCATCAAGGGACGTAGTGCAGAGCCTACCGGTGACGCTACATGGCGATGGCTATGCGGCGATATTGGAGCCCATGTCGACCATCGGAGAATGGATGGACAGCCCTTACGGCATGCAGGTCATCAAGCCGTTGGTTGATGGCGTCGCCAAGGTTCTTGGTGGTTCCAATCCCTCGCCGGAACTGCATGAGATGTTTCGTCAGATGCCTTTGATCAAGCTGGTTTCCTGGGGAGTCGGATTGAGCGAGCAGGATGTCGACCACATGGTCGATCAGGCCGAACGGCTTCGTCAATCCGGTGAAAAGAAGAAAACGGAGGCATAAAGCGCATGGCATACGTCTATCGTTCCGGCGATCTGAGGCCGTTCATCGATGGGATTGCCGACTTTGAAAACGGTCCGAGTGGCGGTGTGATGCCGCATCGGGTTCCCCAAAAGATGCGTGTGCAAATTCCCGACCCGTGGGGCCGCTGGAACGAGGCCTGTCCGGTTGGCGTGCATATCGCCTTGCACGCCGCCAGTCCGGCAACCCTTGAATTCATGGGATACGAGTTGAACGCCGGGGACGATCATCGGGTCGTCGTCGTGACTCACTCCGGTGGAAACCTGCGATTCCGGGATTACCATATCGAAAACTGTGGCCGGCTTGCCCTTGATGCCGCGAATACGGAAAGCTTATCTATCTCTTTCCGGCCGGGCAGGCCGACACGACTTGAGCTTGATCCCGCTCAGAGTGATGACGGTGATTTCACCGTCATTCTGCCTCATACGTGTATGGTTGAGCTGCTCAGAATTGAGTCGGAGCGTGAAGTGCTTCCGTTGCGTGTTCCCGCAGTTCGATTGCGTTGGGTGCATTATGGCAGCTCGATTTCCCACGGTGAACAGGTCCGGAATCCGGCCAGACGCTGGCCGGAGCAAGTGGCTTGGTCGCTCGGGCTGCATCTTCGAGATTATTCGCTGTCGGGCAACGCTCAGATGGATCAGGCCATGGCCCGGACCATTGGCGATACCAAGGCCGACGTCATCACATGCGCCATAGGCATCAATGTGGTGAATGCGGATTCGATGCGTGAACGGTTCTTCATCCCCGCTTTGCACGGATTTTTGGATACGATTCGCGAGCGGCAGCCACAGACTCCGCTGGTTCTGGTCACTGCCTGCTCGTGCCCGCTGCAGGAGCAGACTCCCGGCCCGGTCTTCACCGGTGAGGACGACAAATTCCATGTCGCTTCACGGCACGTGAAGCCGGACGATGGTGCCTTGACGCTCGTCAGAACCCGGGAACTCATCACCCAGGTCGCGCAACGGCGCAACGACCAGAATCTTGTCGTGGCGGACGGCCGCAGGTTCTTCGGACCGGATGATGCAGAACTGCTTGATGACAACCTTCACCCGAATCTGACGGGAATCGACCTGATCGCGCGTCGTGTCACACCGGCTTTTGCGGACATGCTCGATAAGCGTTTCGGCTTAAGTGTTGGGACCGCGTAGCTTGTCAATCAGATTTATGCGACAAGTGCAACATCCGCGAAACCAGCTCATAGTATGATTGAACCATGGCTGATTTTGATGAGATTCTCGCCGCGCAGTCCGATTTTGACGCCGGCGACCGTGAATGGCTTCATTTGTTGGTGGCGGACTGGCAGGTCATCGCCGATTTGAGTTTTGCAGACCTGCTTCTGGTGCTTCGGCGTGACGATGGCAAATACATCGTCGCCGAGCAGTGCCGTCCCTCCACGGTGATGACGATGCGTAGCGACGACGCCGTAGGCAATGAGGTATCCGAAAATCTCGTTGATGAAATCGACACGGCGATGAACGTCGACGGCGTTCTGCATACCACGACGTTGCATCAGGTCGGCAAATCGAGTGTCTGCAACGTCTACGCGCCGGTGCGCTGTGGCAACAAGACGCTTGGTGTGGTGGTGCGGGAGACCAATATGTCGACCCGCGAATCCAACGGCCGCTACGAATCCGAAAGCATCAACGCCGGCAAGATGCTCTTCGAGATGATTCCCCGTGGCCAATTCCCCTATCACGACGCGTTGATGAGCCAGCAGCACAACGCCAGGGTCTCGGACGGCTTCATCATTCTCGATCCCAACGGCATTGTGAAGTACGCCGCTCCCAATGCCATCAGCTGTTTCCGCAGGCTCGGTGACATCACCGCAATGGAAGGGCACTATTTAAGCGAAATCGGGACGCAGCTGCTCCATCCCAAGGATCCGGTCCCCGAGACCCTCCCGCTGGTCTTGAGCGGCAAGGCGGCGGCCGACTGCGAGCTGGACGCCAACAATTCCATGGTCTCGATGCATTCGCTGCCGCTCTACAACGAGACGGGCCGGGCCGGCGCCATCGTGCTCTGCCGCGATGTCACCGAACTGCGTCGCCGCGAGCAGGAATTGCAGACGAAGGACGCCACCATCTCCGAAATCCACCACAGGGTGAAGAACAATCTGCAGACGGTGTCGGCTTTGCTGCGCCTGCAGGCCAGGAAGACGAAATCCCAGGAGGTCAAAACGGAGCTCAAGGAGGCGCAGCGGCGCATCCAGACCATCGCCACCGTGCATGAAGGTCTGAGCCAGACCGTCAACGAGATTGTCGATTACGACGCCGTGATCTCCAACTTGCTCAAGATGAGCGTCGATTTGGCCACGATGGACGACCAGCATATCCATATCCGCTACATCGGCAAGTTCGGTATGATGCCGGCACAGGACGCCACGCCGCTGTCCCTGGTCTTGACCGAGCTGATCACCAATGCGGTGGAGCACGGCTTCGAAGGCCGCAAGGAAGGCAACATCACCATTTCGGTAGGCCGCAGCGGCAATCATCTGAACGTGGTGGTCGAAGACGACGGTTCCGGACTGGCCGCGGAGGAAGACAACGGCATGGCCCGAACCTCGGGTTCCGGGCTTGGCACCCAGATCATCAACACTTTCGTGACCAACGACTTCAACGGCACCGTGCGTTGGGGCGAGCGTCAGGGGGGAGGCACCAGGGTCATTCTCGACATCAACCTGCGTGCGGCACAGGAAGGCGACTGATCCTTGCGCTGAAGGATGCCAATCCGCCGGATGAGATTTTGCGGAGTGCGGGCCGGCACAGGGCCGGGAAAGGCCTTGTACCGGCCCGCACTCGTATCTCGTATCTTGTCGTCACGTGTGTCCGGTTGTGTCTTGATTCAGTCATGCACGAGAGCGTGATACGCACGGTGATTGATTCCTGCAGATGGTTTTTCGCATAACGGCATATAGTGATGTCCCTCCCGATGATAAACCGGAAGGGACATCACTATAAAGGCTGCAACAAATCTCAGCTTTGCGACGCATCATGACGGCGCGTCGCAAAGCCGCGATCAGACCTGCATCTGCATGTTCTGACTGCGGCGGGCGCGCATGGCGCGGCGCTTCAGGGCACGGCGCTCATCCTCGCTCAGGCCGCCCCAGACGCCGTAGTCCTGATTGGTGTCGAGTGCGCACTTGAGGCACGCGTCGATGACCTTGCAGGTACGGCAGATGGCCTTGGCCTCTTCGATCTGCTGATAGGCGGCGCCCGTGTTGCCGACGGGGAAGAAAAGCTCGGGATCCTTGTCGCGGCATGCCGCTTTGGCTCGCCAATCAAAAGCATTACTCATAGAAGCAAACGACCTTCCTGTTGTCCTCGACTGCATTCCACTACTTAGGTAATCACGAAAAGCAGATTTTTTCAAGGGTTTTCACCGAAAAAAATAGTGTTAATTTTGTCCAACCGATTCCGCCAGAGTGCCGACGGTCCCCGGCTTGTGGTCTCCGGATGCGAGCTGAGAGAACAATTCGAGGTTTTTCGAATCGTCCAGAAGAACGCTCGAACCGACTCCATCGACGTAATAGTCCGGGTCGGTCCAATAAACGGAGCCGGAGATGCCGGATTTCCCTGTAGCGGCTTTGAACGCCTTGGCCATCGACAGCAACGTGAGCGGGTTGGTCTGCTTATCGACTTCGATGGAGGAAAGGGCCGCCTTGGCGACTTTCTGCGCCTTTGTCGGGCTTTTCATGATATCGGACGAAGAGGCCTTGCTCATGATGGCCCCGATGACCTGACGTTGTCGCTCGGCACGTCCGAAATCGCCTTTTGGATCGGAGTAACGCATACGCGAGAAGGCAAGTGCCGTGCCGCCATCGGCCACATGACAACCAGCCTGCCAGTTGAGTCCTGAGTAAGCGTCATTGACCGTGTTGTCGTAGCAGAGTTTGACCCCGCCAAGGGCGTCAACCACGTGGGTCAGCCCATTGAATTTGATCTCGGCGACATGGTCGATTTTCTGGCCGGTGATATCTTCCACTTTGCCGGTCAGTGTCTTTTTGCTTTGTGTTTCGGCCACGGCGTTGATCTTCATGTTCGTTCCATCGACTTTGACCAGCGAATCACGCGGAATCGAAATGAGCGAGGAGGAACCGTGGGAGGGCTTGGTCAGCACGAGTATGGTGTCGGTGCGGAAGCCCGGAGTGTCGTCGGCGCTTCCCCCGACTCCGGAATCGTCACGTTCGTCCGAACCGAGCACGAGCCAGGAGGTGCCGTTGGTATTGACTTTGCCGGTCAGCCAATCGCTTTTGTCGAGTTGCGAATTGGCCCAGTTCCAGCAGCCGAAGATCGCCAGGACAATGACCAGAACAATGGCGAGCAGAGCGGAAAGCACCCAATGGTGTTTTTTGTGTGGTCTGGTCGCCTCATTGCCGAATCCCGAGCCGAACCCCGAAGGTTGGGCTCGGCTCGGACGTTTCGGTGATATCGCAGAACCGTTGTATTCCCGTTTTGAACTCCGTGAAGACGAGGAACGTGCCGGGGACGCGATGCGCGAGGAACCCGTACTCTGACGGGGTGTGCGTGGCTGGGCCGGGGCTAGGGCCGGTGGCTGGTCCGGTTTTTGAATTGGCCGGTGACTGGCCGTCCTTTTGCGGGGTTTGGCAGGAGAAAAGGCGGGAGGGACCTGCGGGGTGGCGGAGGGAACCGGTACCCGTCCGGTGTCCGGACGCTTGCGTGCGCCGGAGGGTATGAAGCTGGGTGGGGTTCCCTGCGCGTCGAATCCACCTGACTGCTTGACCATATACCCTCCCGAAAGCTTAGAGCAGTTACTACTTTTACTCGCGGGAGGATGCGAAGAGGGGAGGGTTTGCCTACTTCTGCGCAGGAACCGCACATACGGTCGCGTTGAGGTACTGGTTGGCCACCCCCATGTACTGGCCGGTGACGGGATCATGGATCATGCCGTTTTCCGGGTCCACGGTTCCTCCGGTGACGGGGTCGATGAGTCTGCCGTCGGAGGCGGTAATGAGTCCGGTCTTCGGATCGGGAGTGCCCTGCTGGGTTTGGGTGCCATTGGCATCCTGGCCTTGGTTTTGACCCGTCGTGCCTTGGCCTTGGCTCGGGCTCTGGTTCTGAGCGCCCGTGCCTGTGTCCTGTTGGGTCAGCGGCTTGTATTCGCGCAGTTTGGCCCATGTCGCATCGGCGTCATCGGACCAGACCACACGGTTGTTTGGATCGGTGGGCGCCGGGACGACCGAAATGGTGCGTGCATAGAGATGATCGGGTTTGATGCTGTGCAGGCTCAGGGCGAGTCCGGCCAGCGTGGTGACGCTGGAAAGGCCGCTTGAGATGCTCAACGATTTCAACGCTTCATTGGCCAGGCGATAGAGCTGCGCGCTGTTGGTCAGCAGGTTCTTCGACAACGCCTCGGTGAGTATCTCCTTGACCAGATACTGCTGGCGTGCGGTACGCATGATGTCGCTGCCGTCGGTGCCGGTCCCGTGGCGCATACGGGCGTATTCGGTGGCCTGCGTGCCGTCGAGGTGCTGCAGGCCGCGCTTGAGGTCAAGTCCCGTGTAATCGTCCTTCGTGTCGGTCGGCAGGCAGACATTGACCCCGCCGATGGCGTTGATCATGCCTTGCAGGCCTTGGAAATCGACCACGATGAAGTGCTCGAGCTTCAGTCCGGTCAACGCGTTGACGGCATTCATCGTGCAGCTCGCGGCGCTGGCGAGGTCGCCGCCTTGGTTCCAGCCCGAGGCAAAGATGGAATTGAACATCACATTGTGTTGTGCGGGAATGATGCCTTTGCTGGTCTGGCAACTCGGTGCGTCGACCATGGAATCGCGGGGGATGGAGACCAGATTGATATAGGAGCGGTCGGCGCTGATCTGCACGACCATGGTGGTGTCGGCGTTGTGCTCGCCTTCGTCGTCGCTGCCGCCGAGTGCGGCGTTGTCTCCGCCCGCGCGTGTGTCCTGACCCAACACCAGGAATTCGATGGGCTTGCCGGCATTCGGATCGACGAGTTTCTCTTCTTTGCCATGTGGTTGGATGATGGGCTTGACCGCTACAGGGGCATGCGCCAACGTGAATGCGGCCACACCTACCGCGGTGGATACGCATACGACGATGGCCACCAACGTCATGATGATGGCGCTGCGTAGCCGGTGGCGAACGATATAGGCGGTACCGTGCATGGGCTTGGGGGAGCGCCAGCCTGCGAGGTTGGGTATCTTGAGGTCTTTGATACGGTGTGAAGCCATACCTCGCCTTTCTGTTTACCCGCCAGCCGAAGTCTCAAAGCCATCACGGGACTGCCATTCGTTATTCCTAGAGGGCATTGTATGCCTAGAGGTTGAATTTTTCCTGAAAATCCGTTGCCATAGACGCATTACGCATGGGTACTCATGATACATAATGTCCGATATAACCGTGATTTTTTTCACTTCGATTGCTGCCGGCACGGTAGAGAGGCCATCGTCTACACTGGTGAGCATGAGTTCCAACGGCAGTGTCGATATACAGCGAATTGTGGCCGAGGTCATCGGCTCCAGACCCCGAGTCAAGGGGCAGAGCGTCGATCGAAGCGTCGCCGCGATTGTCACGGTCGAACATGATGTACGGTTTTTCCCCGCTACCCTGCGTGCGTTGATGGCCCAGAAGGTCCTGCCACGCACCATTGTCGTCGCCGATTGCACGGGTGGCACCGCACAGCCGATGCGTACGGGCTTCACCGTCTCTGCCCTGCCCGAACCCGGAGGCGGGGCGGCGCAGCTTGCTGCCGATCCACCCGAGCGTGTCGATGTCCAGTTGGTGCGAGCCGCCGGGGCGCGTTCCTTCGCTGATGCAGTCGCCAAGGCCTTCCTCTACGCCAGTCTCCCCGCTTCCGTCCGTGCGCTTTGGCTTCTGCACGACGATTCCAGGCCTGTGGGTGCCGGTTGCCTGGAGGCTTTGGTCGAGGCTTGGCACAACACGCCCACGGTTTCGCTGATCGGTGCCAAACAGCTCGATTGGTCCGGTTCTGCGCTTCATAACGTCGGCAGTTACGCGGGCAAACATCGTCTGGAAAGCCTCGTGGTCGACGGTGAACCCGATCAGGAACAATATGACGGGCGTGCCGATGTGTTCGCGGTCTCTTTGGCAGGTGCCCTGTTGCCGTTGCAGACCAAAAAAGACGTCGGGGAGATCAATCCGTGGTTTACGACGTTCGCCGAGGGCGCCGATTTCTCACGTCGTATCTGTGAGTCCGGGGGCCGGGTCATCGTCGTGCCGCAGGCCCATATCGCCCACCGTCGCGCACGTTTCGAAGGCGTCCGGACGCGGGACGGCGCGCCTATCGACGAGGAGAATCCGGCGGATGCGACATCTGCCACACTTGATGCCGCCCAGAAATACTATTACACCGATATCCGCACGTTGTTCTGGCCGCTGGTGTGGGTGCTCAACCTGCTGCGTGCCCTGTGGCATGCCATAGGCGCCCTTCTTGCCAAAAGCCCGTGGCGTGCCTGGTGCATACTCTGCCTGCCGTGGCGTATGCTCGGCCAGTTGCCGCAGATGATCCATGCCCGGCGACAGCAAAGCATGCGTCATGGGGCCGGGGCGCCCGCCTCGGACCTGCTCTGCGCCGATCGCAAGCAGATCGGGGAATGGCGTAAACGCAGCCGTGCCCTCGACAGCCAACAGCACATCGAGCTTCTTTCCCCTCTTGCGAAAAGCCATTTGCGTATGCGTGCGATACGGCGTTTCGGCTTTGCGGCTCTTATGGCCGTCGTGGCTCTGGTGACGGTCATCGTCTTCGAATGGAACGTATTCCGCCAGTCATTGGGCGGCGCCAGCCTGTATTCGCCGTCGTGGCTTTCCAGTGGGGCAGGTTTCTCGACATTGCTTTGCGCCGCAAGCACCCCGTGGGCCTTCGGTGTCGGCGTCGGTGTGCCTGCGCCCCCTGCTCCATGGCTGATGGTCTGGCTTGTGGCCTCGGTCGTTACGATCGGACATCCCGTCATCGCCATATCGTTGATGTTCTTCCTTGCGGCCCCTGCCATGGCGCTTGCTTTCTGGGCATTGGCGGGTGTATTCACCCGTTCCGACTGGGTGCGGGTGGTCGTCGGCCTGCTGTGGGTGGCCTTGGCTTTCGCCTTGGGCGCGTTCGGGAGCGCGAATATTGCGTTGTTGATGGTGATGGTGTTCCTCCCGGCGGCTTTTGCGTTCACGTTCAGGGCCGTCGGCATGTATGGCACCGAAGATTTGGTGCACTCGCATGCGTCCGTGCAGGCTGCGGGTTGCGCGGCGTTGTGTTTCGCGGTCACGGTCGCCTGCGAACCGCAACTGATATTCCCGCTGATCGTCTGCCTTGTGTTCTTCCTGATCCTTGTGCGTTCGCATCGGCTGATGCTGCTGCTCATCCCGGTGCCTGGATTGGTGCTTTTGCTGCCTACGCTGGTCAACAGCGTCCACTATGCACGCGTCGGGGCATGGCGGCAGCTTTTCGCCGATGTCCTACAGCCTGTGCCGGATTCCGCTCCGGCGTCCCTCTCCGCAGGACAGATCATCTCCCGTGCCTTTGCCCTTCCGTTCGGGGTTGATATGCGCGTGCAGCTGTTCAACAGCCAGCGCGGCTTCGAGACCTTGGCGATTCTGGCGGCGTTGTGCGTCATCGTGGTGGTGGCTCTGGCCGCGTTACTGCTGCCGTTCGCTCTTCGTGCCTCGCGGATGATGTGGTTCGTTGCGCTCACCGGCCTCGTACTGGCCATGGCGGCCTCGAGAATCTGTGTGTCACTCAAGGGCGGTGACGCCTTCGCCGCGTCTGTGCTTCCGGGCGTGGTGCTGGCCCTTTTGGCATTGCTTTCCTGCGCCTGCATCGTCTCCGGCGGTGCCGTCAAGCGTTTCGTGCCTTTGAGGATTTCGGAAAGCGAGCAGGATAGAACGAACGCTGAATCCAACGGTGTCAAAGACAAAGTCAAGGGCATAGCCATCAAATTCGGTCGTGCCCTGCTTGTCCTGGTACTGGCGCTTTCCGCTTGTTCGGCCGCAGCGTTCGGCATGATGTCTCGTGGCAATGAAGTCGAGGCGAGCGACGCCGGATTGCCGATGGTGGCTGTGGACTATCTGCAGAACAAGGAAAACCATCGCGTACTGGCACTTCAGGCCGTCACCGGCAACCACATCGATTTTTCTGTGATGCGCTCGCGGCGTGGCGATCTCGTTGACGTTTCACCGGCATGGAAGGCCAGCGTGGCCTCCGGTGCCGGCGATTTGTCGGCAGATCAGATTGCAAAGGCCAGCAGCGAACTGCTTTCCAACGGCAACGATGATGCCATTGAAACCCTAGCCAAGCTCGGATTCGGCGGTATCTATGTCTCCGCTGATAAATCCACCTCCGATCGTGACGCCACGTTGCGTCTGATCAGCAACATCAATTCCAGCGACGGGGTCCAATCCGTGGTGAACGCAACGCAAGGAACCTACTATAGACTGACCAAGGTGGACGAAAAGAAACAAGGTGTGCCGATCAAGGGGCAAAATGCCGCACAACACAGCGCCTGGCGGAAAACCTGGCTATGGTGCTTGGGACTGGTCATGGCCGTCTATGTGCTGGTGGCGATTCCCAGAACGCGCGGATACGGACGGGAACAGGCATGAAGAATACGGAGAACATCATGAATAATGACATGGACGACGACAACCCTGGTTCTGCGCTTCCCTCTCTCGGACCAAACGTTCCCGCCCCTCCAACGGCTTCCGGGGTTTCCAACGGACCCGATTATCCCGGCAGCAGTGAGGATATCCGGCAGGTGCAGGGCTCGATGGCCGATTCGGAGTCGGCGAGTGTGAACGATTCGCGCTCGCGGTCGGCTTCTCGTTTCGTGTTGGCGGTGATCACCGTGGCGGTACTGGTGGCTTTGATGGTAGCGGTGGTGCTGGTGCCTTTGCCTGCGTGGCTCGTCGACTCCGGCAGAGCAGACAACGCCACTGGGGCGCAACAAGTCGACCAGACGGATCTGACCTATTATTGTCCGTCCCGTATGGCGCTTTCAGACAATGGAAAATATGGTGACAGCGCCTTCCAAGCCACGGAAGGCAACGTCGCTTCGTCGGCCAGATACGCCGCTTTCGGCTCCGTCTATGAAGCGAGTGTCGGCGCGGTCACCAATGGCAGTGTTGCCGATAACAAGAAACTGACCGGAGGCGACACGCTCGACAGCGCTACGGTCAAGACCTATTCCGGTTCTGCCGATCAGGGGTCACAGGCTTTCGAAACGCGTCTGTTGAAAGCGAAATCCGGTACGGGTGCAGCGGCATCCGTGGCTTCGTGGGCCAGCGAGGGCGATCTGAAAGGCCTGGCTGCTTCAACCTGCGTCGTTCCCGCACTCGAACAGGATTTCCTGCTTGGACCCACCACCACCGGTGTCACGCAGCAATTGTCCGTAGCCAATTTCTCGTCGAAAGCCACCTCGTTGCAGGTTCAGGTATGGAGCACCAAACACGGTTCCCCGTTGCGGCTTTCCACCGGCAACGTCGTCAATATCGGTGCCAATGGCGAGGCCACCCTGGAACTATCCGCGGCGGCATCCGGCGCCGAGGCTCTTTTCGTGAAAGTCAAAAGCAAGGAGACGCCGATCGCGGCGGTTGTACGCAGCGTGGAGCTTGAAGGGCTCAACGCCAAAGGCTCTGATTATGCAGTGCCTTTGGACGCCGCTTCCAAGAAGGCATATCTGCCCGGAATCGTCGACGGTGACCAGGTGACGGTATACGCCCGTACCGAGCAGGATACGGATCTGAACCTTTCCTGGGTTGACGCCAAAGGAGCGTCGTCGGCAAAGACGCAGCGTCTTGAAGCCGGCAAAGTCGTTCCGATCGATCTGGGCAAGGCGCCCGAAGGCGTGATTGGGCTTGAGGCAAATGCTGCCGCCCCTGTCAACGTAGCGGCCAAAGTGACCCAAAATGCCGATTCGGGTACCGATTTCGCCTATGTCACACCTTCGTTGGCCTATGCTCAGTCGGCGGTCGTGCTTCCCGACCATACCGATGGGACGCTGATGCTGCTCAATAGCGCGGAGCGCGAGACCAAAGCCACTTTGCAAGGGTATGATGCTTCCGGCAAACCCGCAGGGAGCAAGCAGGTCACGCTTCCATCCAAGGCCGGGACCAGCATCGTTGCCAAGGACGTCGGCGACCATGCAGTGATGTTTCGGTTGAAGAACGGCAAAAACGTATCGATGGGCATGAGGCTTACCCAGTCCGATGTCACGAATGCCAAGCTCGCTTCGGTCGCCTATCTTGGTGCGTCGGGCCTTGAGCCGCGCAATATGAAGGTATGGAGCACCGACAATGCCGGGATCGTGCACTGAAATAGGGTGTGTGGCCTGCTTCACTATGTGCTTGACGTTGCGTGCTAACTGCAGGCATGGCTGAATGGCGTGGAAGTCGGCATACCAGACGTAAACCTTGAATATGCCGAAATCGACGGCATATCAGCCGGGTGCTATAACTCGGTACCGGTCCAGTCGGGGTCGATTTCCTCGGGTCTACGGCCGTAGAGGTCGGCAAGTCTGGAGACCAAGGCGTCACGTATCGCCCATTCGAGTTCGGTTTTGTCGGGATGGTGCATCTGCATGGGCATGCGGTAGAGCACGATGCGTGCGGGGATGCCGTGGTTCGCCGCGAAATTCTGCGAGGTCGGGTTGCGCCTGGGCTCCCAAGGCGCAGGAGTGGAAGGCGGCACGTCCTCGACGGCGAATTGCACCGGGCGCACAAGCTCCGGCCACGCTGCGAGCAGCCGCCGTATCTGGGAGGAGACCATATCGTCGAACATGCCGCAACGGGAGCGGTAGCGAGGCAGGCGTACACCGAACATCGGGGTTCTTGTACCGCGTCCGTGCCGGTTCCGATAGACGTGGGTCTGCCAAGGTGGTCGCAACATGGTTTCATTCTATGGTGCGGCATAGGCATTGGTAGTCGTAGCATAAAGGGATATTGGGTATATTGGGCAGTCGATGTCAAAGAACGGAGCGATTGATGGCGGCAGACGCGAATGCGGCGATAGAAATGTGGCGGGATCACGATCTTTCCGCGCTTGTGAAGGGTACAAAGGTGATTGCCTTTGACCTGGACAACACCCTGGCCCGTTCGAAAAAACCCATGCATCACGACATGGCCTCACGTTTCTCGACTCTGACACGCCTCATCGATGTGGCCCTCATCACCGGCGGCCGCTTTGAATTGGCGAAAAGCCAAGTGCTCGATGTGCTCGAACCAGATGCCGACCGCACGCGCATCCATGTGATGCCAACCAGCGGCACACGCTATTTCCGTTGGCGTCAGGGGCGATGGCGATGCCTCTATTCCAATGACCTGGATACCGCCGACCGCAAAAGCGCCATCGCGTCCATCGAACGGCACGCACGCGAACAGGGAATCTGGTTGGAACATACCTGGGGGCCGCGTATCGAGGACCGAGGCAGTCAGATCACGTTTTCCGCATTGGGACAGGAGGCGCCGGTAGACGCCAAGGAGCGTTGGGATCCGGACAACAGCAAGAAAAACCGTCTTGCCAAGGCGGTTGGCGTCGATCTGCCCAACCTGGTGGTGCGCTCTGGGGGTTCGACCAGCATCGATGTCTCGGCCCGTGGGGTCGACAAGGCCTATGCCGTGCGTAGGCTTTGCTGCATTGTGGGCTGCTCGGTCGATCAGGTTGTTTTCATTGGCGACCGCATGGATCCGGACGGCAACGACTATCCTGCTGCCATCATCGGCACGAAGCCGATCCTCGTCTCCGGCCCCGGGGATACGATTCAGGTCTGCAACCGTCTTATCGCGGCCTTGTCTGTGTCCTGATTCTCCTTGTCTCCGGGCGGCATATCCGTCTCTACGTCTTTTGTTCTTATCGTCGGTTTCGATTCGTTGCGTTTGGTGCTTTTCCGACAAGCGGCTTGAATACCGCGACACGCCCGGGATGTGGATAACCTGGAGCATTCGACCACAGTGATCTGTTTTTCCTCGGTCTCACGGGAAAATCGGATAGCTTTGGGGTATGAAAACCGCCGACTTAAGAATTCATGATGCGTTCAGCGCCTGGTGCATCGCCATCCGTGATCTGCTCCTGCCGAGGGGCTGTGCCGGATGCGATGCGCCTGATGAGGTGCTTTGTCCTTCGTGCGCCGCCCTTTTCCGGCATGCCTATTCGAGGCAATTGCCGGGGAAAGTCGGATACTGCTATGGGTGCTCTTGGTATCAGGGAGCCGTTCGACATGCGATTCTCAACTGGAAAGACCACGGCGACGAGGAATGCGACCGTATCTTCGCTGTATTGATGGCTGATTTGACGGCAAAGGTGCTGCGACGGCAAGGGGCTTGCGCCCATGGCTGTGCCCTTGCGTTGGTTCCGGCACCTTCGTCGCCTTCTTCGATGCATCGGCGTGGACGATGGCAGACGTTGCCGCTTACCAGGTTGATGTCGCGAAGCCTGAACGTCGACGGGCTTTGCGCTGTCACGAAACCGGTGTTGAAGCTTGAAGGCGTGCATGGCAAATCGGTGCAGGCGGCAGGGGCCGCGTCGCGTTCGCGAAGAATCGACGGGCATGTGCATGTTGCCCAAGATTTGAGCGGTGATGATTCGTTGTTCGTGGTTGTCGACGATATCGTCACGACAGGCGCCACCATGGGCCAGTGCATGTCGGCGTTGACGGCGGCGGGGGCCAGGAGAGTCATCGGGCTTGCGCTGGCCTGTACGCCGAACCGCTCGCAATGACGAGATTCGTCGGCCATATCGTCTTCTATCAGCCGACTGTGCGGATAATTCGATGAATCCTATCAATGTATGACAACTGCCGTATCTGCTGATTGCATTCGCTAATTGGCATGGGCTATGGCCATCTCATCCCAGCGTGTGGTGGCTCGCGGGGAGAGCATTTCACGCCTCATGGTCCATGAAGCCCCGGTGTCTTCATCGCAGCGTCCTTTTCCGCGGATACCGCCATAGCCGATGCCGACCCGGGCTGTGCCGAATTTTCTGTTGGCCTCATCGATTACACCTCCCAGATTGTGGTCGTCGCGCCTGGCTTCAAATCCATGCAAGGTGGTGAAGTCTTTGGCGTCCTGCAGGCCGAGCAACAGCACCCCGGCCCTGATATAGCGGGCATGCGGGTCGGCTCTGCCACGCATGGCCTCGCATGCGGCCTTGGAGATGACCAGCGGGTCGTCGCTGGGGTCGCGCAAGGTGGTTGTCGCATGAAAGGACTGATAGCTGTTTTCAGGCCCGAACGGGCTGGTGGCGCAGAATGCGGCAACACAAGAGCACAGGCTTGATTGGCGGCGCAGCCTGCGGCACGCCTTCTGCGCGTAGACGCTCAGGGCCTGATTCAGTTGAGCCATGTCGGTGACGGGTTTCGAAAACATGCGCGAACACAGTATCTCGGACTTGCGTTTGCCGTCGTTGGCGCTGGCGTCGCCGACGATGCAGGGAATACCGTTCAACTCCAACACGGTGCGTTCCAGGAGAATCGAGAAGCGGTGCCTGATGGATACCGGGTCTTGGCGCTGCAGATCGAGCGCGGTGACGATGCCCATGGCCTGCAGCTTGCGTGTGAGTCGCCTGCCCACGCCCCATACATCGCTGACCGGTATGGAAGCGAGAGCCGCATCGCCGTATTGTGCTTCGATGTCGCGCCACAGGCTCACACCGCCGCTTTCCGGATGCTGTTTGGCCCAATGGTTGGCGACCTTGGCCAATGTTTTGGTCGGAGCGATGCCGACGCTCACCGGTATGCCGACTCCTTGTAATACGGCTTTGCGCATGGACCTGGAGATTTGCATGGTCTGCGAGGCGTCGGTTGAAGGAGAGAGGAAGCATTCGTCGATGGAATAGATTTCCTGACCTGGCATGAACCTGCTCATCACCGACATCATCCGTGCCGACAGGCTGGCGTACAACTCGTAGTTCGAGCTGCGCGTGACCACGCCTGCCTGTTGTGCCTCTTCGCGGATGCTGAACCACGGCGTTCCCTCCTTGACGCCCAGCCGTTTCGCCTCCGCGCTGCGGGCCACCACGCATCCGTCGTTGTTGGAGAGCACGACGACGGGTTTGTCGGCCAGTCGCGGATCGAAAACGCGCTCGCAGGAGGCGAAGAAGCTGTTGGCGTCAGCCAGCACTTGAAATGACTCGCTCATACGTTCTGCTAGTTGCCGCGTTGGGGGAAGGGGTAGATGGTGGCGCCGCCCGACCAACCCGGGCTGCGCGAAGCGAGCCCGGTGGTTCCGTTCGCCTTCTCGGTGGCACCGGAATGGTATGCGGATGCATTGGACATGCCGGGACGGGTGATGCCCGGCAGGGCAGAGCCGAACCGGCTGGAACGGCTTTGGATGTGGAAATTGCCGGTGACCACACCCCATATCACCAGTTCCTCGGCGTTTTGGGGCGAGAAATCAGGGTAACGAGGGTTCTCGGGATGCAAGATTGGCGTCGATCCGCGCATAAGAAGGCGTTTGACGGTCAGTTCGCCGTCAAGCACGGCCACCACCACGTCATCGACCTGCGGTTCAAGCGAGCGATCGACCACCAGAAGGTCGCCATCCCAGATGCCGGCGCCCTCCATGGAGTCACCGGCGACGGTGATGATGTAGGTGGTGTCAGGGTTGCGGATGATGTGTTCGTCGAAGCTGAAATCACCTGCAAAATAATCCTGCGCGACCGACGGAAACCCTGCGTGCACCGCTTCGAGGGCGATGGGGATGGGTGTCGGCGCAAGCGTCGAACGAAAAACTCGGGTGACCCTGCAATCCTGCCCAGGGTCGCCGCATGTCAATCTGCATGATGTCGTGGTCATGATCGCACGCCTCCCAATAATCGAACGTTTGTTCGAATATTATTGTGTCAAAAGGTCGAGACAATAAAATAGAACATATGTTCGATTATGTGAGAACGCGTGAGAGGATACCGGAAAAATGGGACCAATACAGGACGGGCCCTAAACGGATAACCTGCCGAGACCGTCAGAGCGTTGTTTTCCCTGTTGGTTCGTCGGCGGCGATATGGAATTTCGGCAGGGTGATCTCGAAATCGGTGCCGCGGTTGTCGTCGACGACCTTGACGTTGCCGCCGTGCAGCTGTGCCGCCCAACGGGCGATGGAGAGTCCGAGGCCGGTGCCGCCGGATTCGGTGCCCGGGCCCGACTTGCCCTTGACGAAGCGGCGGAAGATGTCCGCACGCGCTTCCGGTGGAATCTGCGAGCCGAAATTGACGACGTTGGTGATCACCGTGCCGTGGATCTTGTCTTCGTGGGCCTCGACGAGCACCGTGGTGTTGTCTGGCGAATGTTTGAAGGCGTTGGAGATGATATTGGTGAAAAGCTGGCGCAGCCTGTCCTGGTCGCCTTCGATCTCGATGGAATCCGGCACGTGCACATCGACGTCGTGGGCGTGGCCGGCATCGGCGATTTCCAGCGGTTCCAGCGTCTCTTCGATGAAGTCGGCGAAGTTGAACTGCTCGATGTTGAGGCTCGCCGCTCCGGCCTCCATGCGCGAGAGGTCAAGCAGGAAGGCGATGAGATCGGAAAGCCGGTGGGTCTGGTTCAAAATGCCTTCGAGGTTGGCCGGGGTGGGGTCCACCACGCCGTCGGCGAGGTTCTCAAGCATCGCCTGCAGGGCCGAGACGGGAGTGCGCAATTCATGGGAGACGTTGGCGATCATGTCACGCCGCATCTGGTCGGCGTGCTGCAGTTCCTCGGCCATCTCGTTGAACGAACGGGCGAGCTGCCCCACCTCGTCGTTGCTTTGGTCGCTGACGTGCACGCGCACCGTATAATCGCCTTCGCTCATTGCCCTTGCGGCATCGCGCATCTGGCGCAAGGGGGAGGTGAGTCCGCGCGAGAAGAAGTAGGTGATGCCAAGTGCCACCACGAGGGTGAGCGGCATGGCGATCCAACCGCTCAGCCCCACTTTCAGCAGGAACCACGCCATGACGAACGCGATGGCGGTGGCGACGACGATGATGATGCTCAGCTCCATTTTCAGTGATGAGAAGAATCCTATCGGACGCTCGTTGTCCAATATTTTCTTGCCGGGCTGATGGGTATGGTTGTTCATCGTTGTGGTCACTGTGCTCTTTCGGAATTGGAGGGTATACAAAAAGCAGCCCCGTAGGGCTGTCGATTGTTTATGGTCACTGCGCGGCAGGTGTTGAGACGGTGCCGTCTTCCGGCGGCTCGAACGCATAGCCGACGCCGTGGGCGGTGCGGATCAGATCGCTGCCGAGCTTGTGGCGCAAAGCCTTGACGTGCGAGTCGACGGTGCGGGTGCCGGAGGCATCGGGCCAGTCCCACACCTCTTCCAGCAGCTTCTCGCGCTTGAAGACGGACTTGGGTTTGCGGGCCAGCGTGGCCAGAAGGTCGAATTCCGTAGGGGTGAGATGCACCTGCTTGCCGTTTTGGGTGACGATGCGCTGGCGCGGGTCGATGATCAGCGTGCCGAAGTCGAGCACCTTCTCGTTCTCGTTGTTCTTGGCGATGAGGGTGGCACGCTCGACACGGCGCAACAGGGCTTCGCAACGGGCGATGAGTTCGCGCGGGGAGAACGGCTTGGTCATGTAGTCATCGGCACCGGCGGAAAGTCCCATGACCTTGTCGGCCTCTGAATCGCGGGCGGTGAGCATAAGCACCGGCACCGGGCGTTCGGCGATGATGCGTTTGGTGGCTTCGATGCCATCCATGACGGGCAGCATGATATCCATGATCACCAGGTCCGGCTTGATCTGGCTGGCGGCGCGTACGGCGCTCGCCCCGTCTCCTGCCACGCGTGCGGTCCATCCGTTGGCAGTGATGCGCTGGGCGATCGCCGTGGCGAGATCAGGCTCGTCCTCGACCACCAAGATGGTGCGCGGTGTCTTCTGATGTGCCGAAGTGTTGAGCATGTGTCCTCCGCTTTCAAAAACATTGCTACAAATAACCTATTATAGGTTCCGGCGCACCCAATTGGCTTTCAACTGTGGTTTTCATCGGTTTTAGCAGTTTCTATCGGTTCGCAGCAAGGATAAACGTCCGCAGCGCGTGAAAAACTTAGACACATTGCGTTTAAGGGTTTTCGGAGGTTCCATGGATTACAAGGTTGGGGATGTCGTCGTTTATCCGCGTCACGGCGCGGCGAAGGTGACAAACTTCGAGAAGCGTACGGTAAAGGGCGTTACGCGCGATTATCTACAGCTTTCAGTGCTTTCCAGCGATGGTCTGGTCATCGAGGTGCCGGTTGAGAACGCCAAGAAGGTGGGCATCCGCAATATCGTCGACGGCAAGGAGGTCGCGAAGGTCTTCGAGATCCTGCGTACCCCGATCGTCGACAACGAGAAGATGAACTGGTCACGGCGCTATAAGCTCAACGTCGAGAAGATCGCCACCGGCGAGGTCAACAAAATCGCCGAGGTCGTACGCGATCTGGCTCAGCGCGACGTCGACGAGCACGGGCTTTCCGCAGGCGAGAAGCGCATGCTGACCCGCGCCCGCAACATCCTCACCTCGGAGATCGCGCTTTCCGAGCATATCGACGAGGATGAGGCGCAGCACCTGCTCGACGTCAATCTGGGATATGCCGAGCCCACGCCCGAAGATGCCAAGCACCATTCCCAGGCGCCTGAGGAGCCGGCGAACAAGACGCTGGCCAGGGTCGAGGCCGAAAACAAGGACGCCAAGGGTTCCAAGAAAAAGAAGTAGCGGTTCTTCCGGCTTCAAGCTGGGCCGCTGCAACCGTTGATTCGGTTTTTGACGTAACGTTGAGGGTCATCTCGATATCAGGAGATGGCCCTCAATGGTATAGGTATGTATAAATATCGTTTCCCGGCGATCCGGCGGTCCAACGTTGTGGTGGTCCGGTAGCTCGGTTGTCCGGCCACGTCGGCCTCAGCGGCGGCGCAACGCCTCCACGCCTTTGGCGAGCAGCCAGAACAGCGTGGAAATGGTGACGATGACGAAGCTCGGGGGAGTGGGCATCATGGCCGAGACCACCAATCCGCCCCAGATTGAGATCAGGCACAGCAGGCTGGAAAGCACCATCGAACGCAACGGCGTACTGGTGAGGATGTTCGCCGTGGCGGCGGGGGTCACCACCAGCGCGAAAATGAGCAGCGTGCCTACCGCGGGCACCGCGATGGTGATGACGCCGGCCATGATGGCCATGAACAGCACGTTCATCACGCCTATCGGCACTCCCTTGGCCTGGGCGACCTGCTCGTCCAGGGAGCTGAACAGCAGCGGGCGATAGACCACGGCCATCACCGCGAGCAGCAGCACGTCGAACATCGCGAAGCCCAAGACCTGATCGCCCGTGATGGTCAGGATCGAACCGAACAATATCGCCTGCATCTGCTGCGCGGCCGAACTCGACATACGGGAAAAGAACAGGCCCAGACCGGTGGCGAAAGCGAGCACGGTGCCGGTCGCGATCTCGCGCTGCGAGGCCTTCTTGCCCAGCGCCCCGATGGTCAGCGCCCCGCCAAGTGCGAAGACGCCGAGGCCAAGCGAGACCGGCAGACCGAGCAAGACGGCCCCCGTGGCTCCGGGCAGCCCGATATGCGCCAAGGCATGCGCGGCGAAGGTCGAGTGACGGGCGATGGTGAAATAGCCCATCACGCCTGCGGCCAGCGCGATGCACAGGCCTGCGATGAAGGCGTTGTGCATGAACGGCATCGAAAGCGTTTCCAGCCATTCACGATTGAATCCGAATTGAATGTGGCTCATAGCTCCGCCTCCTGCTCGCGGTTTTCGGCGTGATGACGGTGGAACCCGGCGACTTCGTCAGGATTGTGGATATCCGGTGTGATGTCCTCCGGTTCATCCGGGTCCGGAGTGACGAACATATCTCCCTGAGGGGTGGTGACCACTTGCACTTTCGTGCCGTAGAGATGGGTCAGCAGATCGGCGTCCAGCACCTCGTTCATCCGTGCGTAATGCGGGTGCCCGTCCAGCAGATAGACCGCGCTGTCGAGAATCGGCAGCAGCATGTTGAGGTCATGAGCCACCACCTGAATGGTCATGCTCATTTCATGGTTGAGGCGAGCCAGCACATGTACCGTCTCGCGTTGGGCGGCAAGATCGAGATTGGCCAGCGGCTCATCGAGCATCAGCAGTTTCGGACCGCTCACCAGAGCCTGTGCGATGGCGACGCGTTGCCGCAGGCCTCCCGACAGCTCGGAAAGCCGGTAATGACGTTTATCGTCCACGCCGGTGAAGGACATGGCCTCGCGCGCCCGTGCCCGTTGCGCCCGTGTGACGGGGTGGATGCCGAAACGCGTTCCGGTGAGCCCGAGCAGCACGGATTGCTCGGCGGTGAGGTTCGACTCGATGTCGCCGGCATAGTTTTGCGGCACGTAGCCGATCAGGTGGTTGGTCGTTCCCGCCGGCCCGCCAAGTACGGTCAGACTGCCGTTGAACAGCGGCAGAAGACCGAGTTCCGCCTTCATCATCGTGGTTTTGCCGGCGCCGTTCGTCCCGACGATGGCGGTGATGGAACCTGAGGGAATCGAGAAATTGCCGTGTTGCCAGATGATTCTTTCGCCGCGTTTGATGCCGGCGTCGCGGAAGACCAGCGCCGGTTTGTCGTCTGCGGTTCCGGCTTCCTGAAGGCTTTCGGGTTTCGTCTCTGCGTTCATCTTCTTGTTCTTTCGCTGGCGATCGAATGAAACACTGCTTACGGATTGATATATAATATAGTATAATTGAAATTGAAAATCATTCTCAAATAGCAGTGAATTGTTCGTTTGGCGAAAGCGGGATTACTTGCCGGGGTCGGTCTGTCCTGCATTCGAAGGTACCGAACCGTTGCTCGTGCCCGGGGCCGCAGGCGTCTGCTGGCTGGAATCCGTTCCATTGCCGGACTGCCCGGAGTCGTTGCTGTTGCTGCCGCTGTTGCCGGTGTTCACCTTCTCATGGCCGGCAACGCTCGCTTTGAAATCAGCCATGGCCTTGTCGATGCTTTTCGTCAGCGCCGTGATCCAGCCGGTAAGCGTGGTCTCGGATTGCGGCATCTGTTCACTGACATCGACGACGGGCACTTCGGTGCGTCCGGCCGTTCCGGTCAGGAGATTGGTGGTATTGCTCGCCTCCTGCGTGTTGTTGATGAGCAGGTTGACGTCGCGCCCGGAGATCAGATGCTGGAACTTCTGCAAGTCGCTCGGCGCAGGCTCGCCTTCGCTCCCGACGGCCTGCGTATAGCCTTTCGGGGTCTTGTCGGTGAATCCGAGGTCGTCCATCAGGTAATAGGCGACCGGTTCCGTGGCGCCGTAGGTGGCGTCCTTGTACTTGCGCGAGAATGTCTTCATCGTTTCTTCGAGCTTGGTCTCACTCGCCTTCCAGGTCTTCAGACGGGCCTGGAATTGCTTGGCTTTTGCGGGCCGCGCCTTGGCGAAGGCATCCTCGAGTTCCGTCGCCATCGCCTTGCGTGCGTCCTTGGAGAACCAGAGGTGCGGGTTGTCCCCGGTGCTTGCCCCGACCGCTGTGGCCGCCGAAACGCTGGTGGTGCCCTTGACGATGGATTTGCTGGCCCAATTGTCGTATCCCGCGCCGTTCACGACCACTATTTCGGCGCCTTGCAGTTTCGCCATATCGGCGGTCTGCGGTTCGAAATCATGGGCATCGACCGAGACGGTGTTGACGATCGAGGTCACCTTGACGTCCGATCCGCCGATTTGCCTGGCCAGCGAGCCCCACTGGTTGATGGAGGCCACCACCTTGATCGGTCCGCTTGCCTGCTTGGAGCTGTCGTTCGTCTTGCTTGGCGGCTGGGAGTCATTGCCGCCGCCGCAGGCCGCAAGGCCGAAAACCAGGCAAAGAGAGCCTACGAAGGCCATAGCCTTGGCCTGCCATCCGAATCGCTTCATACTGACCCCCTGGTCGATGTCCGTTAGCCGTTGGTTTGTATAGCTTTCATTTCAGTATAACGACAAGGCGATATACGGAAACGAGAATCGTTGTCAAACAACGAATACGGTCATACTCGTATATCCAAACTTTTGGTTTTGACAGCACGGAACCGAACGTCGCGCTGCAGGGCTCCTGCGGATTTCGTTGTTTTAGTTGGTCTTTTAATAGGTTTGAATCATTGGCTTATAAGCGGTTATAAGCAAAGGGTATGGCGTCGATAGTGGACACGCCTGCGTTTGTGGGCGGTCTGCACTTTACAATCGATAACTATGGTGTCTGGCTTGAACACGGCCGGACGGAATGTCGAAATACGTATTTCTATGAAGGAACCAACATGGCAGATGTGCAACGGACTCCTCTCAGATTGGACGGGAAGGCCGCGGCCGCGGCCATCAAACAGGATCTGCGCGGGCGTGTGGAAAGGCTCAAGGCCCAAGGCGTGAAGCCGGGCTTGGGCACCGTCCTGGTCGGCGACGACGTCGGTTCGCACAAATACGTGGCGGGCAAACACAAGGATTGCGCCGAGGTCGGCATCGCCTCCATCGCGGTTGAGCTGCCCGAGACCGCCGGCGAGCAGGAAATCATCGACGCCGTCGAGCGGCTCAACGCCGACCCTCAATGCACCGGGTACATCGTGCAGTTGCCGCTGCCCGAAGGCGTCGATTCCAACGCGGTCATCGCCCATGTCGATCCGGCCAAAGACGCCGATGGCATGCACCCGGTCAATCTGGGTGAACTCGTCACGCATATCGGCGGCGGCAATCCTGCGCCGCAGCCCTGCACGCCTCGTGGCATCATCACGCTTCTGAAGCATTACGACATCGATCTGAACGGGAAGGATGTCTGCGTCATCGGCCGCGGCATCACTGTCGGCCGCACCATCGGCCTGATGCTCACGAGCAAAGACGTGAACGCGACCGTGACCCTTTGCCATACGGGAACCAAGGATATCGGCGAGCATATGCGTGCGTCCGATGTCGTCATCGCCGCCGTCGGCCGCGCCGGATTCGTGCGGCCCGAGGATATCAAGCCGGGGGCGGTGCTCGTCGACGTCGGCGTCTCCCGCGTTTACGATGAACAGGCCGGCCGCTACCGTGTGCGCGGTGACATCGACAAGGCCTGTTACGCCTTGAGTTCCGCATACACGCCGAACCCCGGGGGAGTAGGGCCGATGACCCGTGCGATGCTCCTGGCGAACGTCGTGGAGATGGCCGAGCGCAAGCTTCATTGAGCCGACGGCGACACGCCCGGATTCTTTGGAATGCTTTGACTAGGCCGACTAGTAATCTTATGACTTGCGTGGCCGTAAGGTCGCCGACATAACTTAATAGGTAATTATCCATCCAACTAATAACAAAGAAACCACGTTTAATGGCAGAGAACAATAACGAAGTCACCAAGGTCGCGATCAACGATATCGGTACCGAAGAGGACTTCATCAAGGCAGTCGATTCCACTATCAAGAATTTCGATGATGGTGATTTGGTCACCGGCACGGTCGTCAAGATCGATCACGACGAAGTGCTGCTCGACATCGGCTACAAGACCGAGGGCGTCATTCCCTCCCGCGAACTTTCCATCAAGAAGGACGTCCATCCTGACGACGTCGTCGAGCTCGGCGATACCGTCGAAGCCCTTGTCGTCACCAAGGAAGACAAGGAAGGGCGTCTGATCCTGTCCAAGAAGCGTGCCCAGTATGAGCGCGCCTGGGGCGATATCGAGAAGATCAAGAACGACGACGGCGTTGTCGAAGGCACCGTCATCGAAGCTGTCAAGGGCGGCCTGATCGTCGACATCGGCCTGCGTGGCTTCCTGCCCGCATCGCTCGTCGAAATGCGTCGCGTCCGCGATCTCTCGCCGTACATCGGCCAGAAGATCAAGGCCAAGATTCTCGAGCTCGACAAGAACCGCAACAACGTGGTGCTCTCCCGTCGCCAGTATCTCGAGGAGACCCAGTCCGAGGTTCGCGAGACCTTCCTGGCTCAGCTCAAGAAGGGCCAGATCCGTGAAGGCACCGTTTCCTCCATCGTCAACTTCGGCGCGTTCGTCGATCTGGGCGGGGTGGACGGTCTCATCCACGTCTCCGAGCTTTCCTGGAAGCACATCGACCACCCGTCCGAGGTCGTCAAGGTCGGCGACAAGGTCACCGTCGAGGTGCTCGATGTCGATATGGATCGCGAGCGTATCTCGCTGTCCCTCAAGGCGACGCAGGAAGATCCGTGGCAGCGCTTCGCACGCACCCACGTTCCCGGACAGATCGTCAAGGGCAAGGTCACCAAGATCGTGCAGTTCGGCGTGTTCGTCTCCGTCGAAGACGGCATCGAGGGCCTGGTCCACATCTCCGAGCTCGCCAACCGTCACGTCGACAACCCGGAGACCGTCGTCAAGCAGGGCGAAGAGATCTTCGTCAAGGTCATCGACGTCGATCTCGACCGTCGTCGTATCTCCCTGTCCTTGAAGCAGGCCAACGACTCCGTCGACCCGTCCAGCGAGGACTTCGATCCGGCGCTCTATGGCATGCCCGCCGATTACGACGAGGACGGCAACTACAAGTATCCCGAAGGCTTCGACCCGCAGACCAACGAATGGATCGCCGGCTACGAGAAGCAGCGCGAGGAGTGGGAGAACCAGTATGCGGCCGCTCACGATTTGTGGGAGCAGCATAAGGAGTTCGTCGCCAAGGAAATCGAAGGTGCGGCCGAGTCCGCGGCTGAAGATGGCCAGGGCGCTCGTGAGGAGAAGTCCGCCGGAGAATCCACCAAGTATTCTTCGGAGAACGAGTCCGAAGGCACGCTTGCTGGTTCCGACAAACTGGCGGCTCTTCGTGAGGAGCTCCTCAAGGAAAAGAAGTGAAGTCGCCAAAGGTGATTTCACGTTGATTTCGTGAGATTGGTCGGCACAGGCTTGAGGTCTGTGCCGACCTTCTTGTTTTCTTGCCAATGTGTATGAGTATCGGAGATGATGCATGAGAATCGGGTTGACTGGTGGCATCGCGGCGGGTAAGAGCACCGTCGCCGCTCATTTGAAGGGACTCGGCGCCTGCCTTGTCGATTACGACCAGCTGGCCCGTCAGGTGGTCGAGCCCGGGAGCGTTGGAATGCGTCGAATTGTCAGGGAATTCGGAGCTGAGGCGATGAATCCTGACGGTTCATTGAATCGTCGATGGATGGCGGCGCATGTCTTTTCTCCGCAGGCTGCCCCTGATGCCAGGCAGAGGCTTGACGAAATCGAACATCCTTTGATATACCAGCGGGCGCAGGAACTGGAACGCCAGATTGTCGAAAAATACAGGATACGCACAGTCGAACGCGAGAACTCCGGGCAGTCTTCCCTGAGTCCCGTGATCGTCCACGACGTGCCGTTGCTGGCCGAAGTCATCGATACCATACCGTTTTCATTCGACCACATCCTTACGGTCGAAGCGCCGGAAGAGGTGCGCATCCAACGGATGATGGAGGCGCGGGGGATGAGCCGAGAACAGGCCGAAGGCAGGATACGCCACCAGTCGAGCCGCGGGCAACGCGAGGCCATCGCCGACGTGGTCATTGACTCGACACAACCAATCGAACAAATGTTCGAGCGTCTTGATATGCTGTTCGCACAATGGCGGTGAACGACGGCAAAATGATTCTATGGTAAATACGGTTCGGTTTGTAGCGGGCTGATGTCAGGAATAACGCAGGCACGGCCGAGATTGTCGGTAAGTCTGGCAACGGAAGGAATGACGGACAAATATGGGGTTCAATATCGAGCGGTCGCATCATCCGTTTGTGGTGAAGGCGCCGTATCAGCCGTCTGGCGACCAGCCCGAGGCCATCGACGAGATCGCGCGGCGCATCAACAACGGCGAGAACGACGTGGTGCTGATGGGCGCCACCGGCACCGGCAAGACCGCGACGACGGCCTGGCTGATCGAGAAGCTGCAACGTCCGACGCTGATATTGGAACCCAACAAGACCTTGGCCGCGCAGCTGTGCGCCGAGTTCCGCGAGCTGATGCCCGACAACGCGGTGAGCTACTTCGTTTCGTATTACGATTATTACCAGCCTGAGGCCTATATTCCCCAGACCGATACCTATATCGAAAAGGACTCGAACGTCAACGACGACGTGGAGCGCCTGCGCCACGCCGCCACGGCGAACCTCCTGACCCGCGACGACTGCGTGGTGGTGGCCACGGTCTCCTGCATCTACGGCTTGGGCACGCCCGAGGAATACGCCGGGCGCATGCTGTTCCTGCACGAAGGGGAGGAGATCAACCGCGATTCGCTGTTACGCAAGTTCGTCTCGATGCAATACAAACGTAATGATATCGCCTTTACCCGCGGCACCTTCCGCGTGCGCGGCGACACCGTCGAGATCATCCCGGTCTACGAGGAACTGGCCATCCGCATCGAGTTCTTCGGCGACGAGATCGACCGCATCTCCACGCTGCACCCGCTGACCGGTGACGTCATCGCCCACGAGACGCAGGTCCATATCTTCCCGGCCTCGCACTATATCGCCGGCCCCGAGCGCACCGAACACGCCTTGAAGACCATCAAGGAGGAATTGGTCGACCGCACGGCCGAGCTGCGCAAACAGGGCAAGGAGCTGGAGGCCCAGCGCCTGGAGATGCGCACCAACTACGACCTTGAGATGATTCAGCAGGTCGGTTTCTGCTCCGGCATCGAGAACTATTCCCGTCACTTCGACCAGCGCAAGCCCGGCAGCCCGCCGCACACCCTGCTCGATTTCTTCCCCGACGACTTCCTGCTGGTCATCGACGAATCGCACGTCACC
This sequence comes from Bifidobacterium sp. ESL0764, assembly GCF_029395515.1. Lineage (NCBI taxonomy): Bacteria > Bacillati > Actinomycetota > Actinomycetes > Bifidobacteriales > Bifidobacteriaceae > Bifidobacterium > Bifidobacterium sp. ESL0764. The sequence goes on along the minus strand of NZ_CP113919.1, from coordinate 1,389,396 downwards.
GTCCCGCAGATCGGCGGTATGTACGAAGGCGACGCCAGCCGCAAGCGCACCTTGGTGGAGAACGGATTCCGCCTGCCCTCGGCGATGGACAATCGACCGCTGAAATGGCCGGAGTTTCTCGATCGGGTCGGGCAGACGGTCTATCTTTCCGCCACCCCCGGCGACTACGAACTCGGTCTTTCCGACGGTGTGGTCGAGCAGGTCATCAGGCCGACCGGCTTGCTTGACCCGAAGATCGACGTGCGTCCGGTAAAGGGACAGATCGACGATCTGCTCGGCGAGATCAAGGACCGTGTCGCCAAGCACGAGCGCGTGCTGGTGACGACGCTGACCAAGAAGATGGCCGAGGACCTCACCGACTACCTGCTGGAGCGCGACATCAAGGTGGAATACCTGCATTCCGATGTCGACACGCTTCGCCGTGTGGAGCTCTTGCGCGAGCTGCGCGAAGGCAAGATCGACGTCATCGTCGGCATCAACCTGCTGCGCGAGGGCCTGGATCTGCCCGAGGTCTCGTTGGTGGCGATCCTGGACGCCGACAAGGAAGGTTTCCTGCGCTCGCACCGTTCGCTCATCCAGACCATCGGCCGTGCCGCGCGTAATGTGTCCGGAACCGTCATCATGTACGCCGATGAGGTCACCGACGCCATGGAGACGGCCATCAGCGAGACGAACCGTCGCCGCGAGAAGCAGATCGCCTACAACAAGGAGCATGGCATCGACCCGAAGCCGCTGGTCAAGAAGATCAGCGACGTCACCGACATGCTCGCTCGTGAGGATGTGGACACCGAAACGCTGCTGGCCGGCGGCTACCGTGACGAGAAACGTGCCGGGTCCAACAAGCGCATCGCCCTGACCAGCCTCGACGAGACGGATCTGCAGAAGCACCACGATGACATCATCAACGCCGGCCTGCCCGCGCAGGACCTCGCCGACCTCATCCGCCAGATGAGCGAGCAGATGCACACGGCCGCCGAGCAGCTCCAGTTCGAGCTCGCCGCCCGTCTGCGCGACGAGATCCGCGACCTGAAGAAGGAGCTGCGCCAGATCACCGAAGCGCAGAAATAAACTCCCATCGTGATTAACAACGATCAATGACCGCAGATAACCAACGTTGCATAAGGTCATCGCCCTCCCGTAGGGTGGAAACATGGCCGAAACACCCCTAGCGTTTATGATCGCCACATATGTGGTACTTGCGATTTTCTTCGTTGTCGATTTGTTTGTGATTGGGCGTAAACCGCATGTGCCCAGCACCAAGGAGTGCGTGCAGCATATCGCCTTCTTCGTTGTTGCGGCGCTTATCTTCGGTGGTCTGGTCTGGTGGGTGTCGGGCTCGCAGCCGGCGCTGGAGTTCTATTCCGGCTGGCTCACCGAATATTCGCTCAGTATCGACAATCTCTTCGTCTTCGTCATCATCATGACGAATTTCGCCGTGCCGAAAAAGCTTCAGAAATACGTGCTGAGCGTGGGCATCACCATCGCGCTCATCCTGCGCGGGCTGTTCATTCTGGTGGGTGCGGCCGTTATCCAACGTTTTACATGGGTTTTCTTCATTTTCGGGGCGTTCCTGATCTATACCGCCGTCAAACTGGTGGCCGGCGACGATGAGGATGAGGAGTATCACGAAAATGCGATCATTCGAGCTCTTCGCAAAGTGGTGAAAATCACAGACGAGTATGACGGCGAAAAAATCCGGACCGTGAAGGACGGCAGGAAGTTCTTCACCCCGATGCTCATCGTCTTCCTGACCATCGGCACCACCGATGTCATGTTCGCCTTTGACTCGATCCCCGCGATCTTCGGGCTCACCAAAGACCCGTTCATCGTCTTCACCTCCAACGTCTTCGCGCTGCTCGGTCTGCAGCAGCTCTACTTCCTGCTCGGTGCCCTGCTCGACAAACTGGAATACCTGCCATACGGCTTGGCAGTAGTCCTCGGGTTCATCGGCGTCAAGCTGGTGATGGAAGCGCTTCACGGCAATTCACTGCCGTTCATCAACGGTGGCAGGCCGATTGCCCAGGTGCCGGAAATCCCCACGTGGGTGTCTCTTGCTGTCATCGTCGTGGCCATCGGGACGGCGGCTGCGGCCAGCGTCGTCAAGATGAAAGCAGACGCCTCCAAAACGAAATGATGAAGGTCGATTCGTAGTTATGTGAGCGCTCACATAAAAGTCGCCATAACAGGCCACATTGCTTGCGGATGCTAGTAGACTGGATAGATGTTGCGGGAAGATTTCCGCCAAACAAATGTCAGAAAAGAATAGGCAGGTATTCATGAGGAAAGCAAAAATCGTAGACACCATCGGGCCGGCGAGCGAATCGCTGGAGAACCTGACCGAACTGGTCAAGAACGGTATGGATGTCGCGCGCCTCAACCGTTCGCACGGCACCACCGATGACCACCTGAAGGTCTACAACAACGTTCGTCAAGCCGGCAAGACCACAGGCCGCAACGTCGCCGCCCTGGTCGACCTGCAGGGCCCGAAGATCCGCTGCGGCTGGTTCAAGAAGAACGCCGACGGCGAGGACAAGGTCCAGCTCAAGGCCGGACAGGAATTCATCATCACCACCGACGACATCGAGGGTGACGAGCACATCACTTCCACCACCTTCAAGGGTCTGCCCGGCGATTGCCATGTCGGCGACCCGATCCTGATCGACGACGGCAAGGTCCGCCTCGAGGTCACCAAGGTCGAGGGCAACAACGTGCACACCAAGGTCGTCGTGGCCGGACCGGTTTCCAGCCACAAGGGCATCAACCTGCCGGGCGTGGCCGTCAGTCTCCCGGCCCTGACCGAGAAGGATGAGGCCGACCTGCGTTGGGCCATCCAGACCGGTGCCGACATCATCGCCATGTCCTTCGTGCGTTTCGCGACCGACATCGACCGCGCCCACGAGATCATGGACGAGGAAGGCCGCCGCATCCCGATCGTCGCTAAGATCGAGAAGCCGCAGGCCGTCGAGAACCTCGAGGACATCGTCAAGGCGTTCGACGGCATCATGGTCGCCCGCGGCGACATGGCCGTTGAGATGCCGTTCGAAGAGGTGCCGCTGGTCACCAAGCGCTGCATCGAGCTTGCTCGTGAGTACGCCAAGCCCGTCATTGTCGCCACCGAGGTGTTGGGCTCCATGGTCAATTCCCCGATCCCGACCCGCGCCGAGGCTTCCGATTGCGCCAACGCCGTCCTCGACGGTGCCGATGCGACCATGACCTCCAACGAGACCGCCGTCGGCAGCTATCCTGCTCAGACCGTCAACACGATGGCCCGCATCTCCGGCTACGCCACCGAGCACGGCTTCGACCGCATTCCTTCCATCAGCAATCTCGACATGTCGAGCACCGGCGCCGTTTCCTCGGCCGCCGTCGACCTCGCCGACAAGACCAACGCCAAGGCCATCGTGGCCTACACGCAGACCGGTTCCACCGTGCACCGCGTCTCCCGCGAACGTCCGGCCGCCCCGATCTACGGCATCACCAACAACGAGCACACCTATCACTGGCTGGCTCTGAGCTGGGGCACCGAAGCGTTCTGCACCGACGCCGACTATCACGACATGAACCGTCATCAGCTGATGATCTTCACCGACAAGCTGCTTCGCGATGCCGGCAAGGTCGTCAACGGCGACAAGATCGTCGTGCTGTCTTCTGCTCAGGGCGAGCAGAAGTCCGGCCGCACCGATTCCATCTACGTCCACACCGTGGGTGCCTGCGACGCTGACTGAAACCGTGAAAAGGTTTTTGGCGAAACGCTTCTAGCCGTTAGCTGAAAGCCCGGCTGTTTCTTGAAGGCGATTCCTGGTTGATAAACGGAAACGTTTTGGAACCGGGGATCGTCTCGTTTCTTGAACCGGCCATTGAGCAGAACGTGCGAGAAGACACGCAGATGACGAAATCGACACTCTGACGTCGCTTGATTATGCTACTTTTAAAGGGTTGCAATTCTGCAGTTGCGGCCAGATACAAGCCCTTGTATCCCAATTGGTAGAGGAAACAGCCTCAAAATCTGTGCAGTGTGGGTTCGAGTCCCACCAAGGGCACGTTGAGTGAGTTTATCACTTTTGAATGATTGATATATCATAGTATCAATGTACTTTGTACTCGACATTTGCCATAAGAGACTTGAGAAGGCGCGAAGATACGGGTGCAGGAGTGAATACAGAAATGGAAAATGATATGGATCAGATACTGACCGATGAGGAATTGAAGGCCGCCGCCACCGATGACATCGAATCCGTCGCCGACGAAGCCAAGAACGAAAAAGCCGAAAAAGAGGGCGAGCCGCATCAGCGCACCGTCGTTGTGGCCGAAGACGAATCCGTGAACCGTATGGATTTGGTCGCCATGCTCGAAGACAACGGCTACAAGGTCGTCGGTGAAGCCGCCAATGGCGAGGAAGCTGTCGAACTTACCCGCAAGTTCCATCCGGATGTGGTATGCATGGACGTCAAGATGCCTCGCATGGACGGCATCACCGCCGCCGGCACCATCTGCGACGAGAACATCGCGCCTGTTGTCATGCTGACGGCCTATTCCCAGCCCGATCTGGTCAAGCAGGCCACCGGTGCCGGTGCCATGGCCTACGTCACCAAGCCGTACGAAGAGTCCAAGCTGCTCCCCGCGCTAGAAGTGGCCATGGGCCGTTTCGCCGAGATCAACGATCTGCTCGATACCGTCGAAGCGAACGAAGGCAAGCTCAAGGAGACCGAGTCCCAGCTCAAGGAAGCCGAAGAAAAGCTCAAGAAGGCCGAGGATACGCTTGAAGAGCGCAAGCTCGTCGACCGCGCCAAGGGCCTGCTGATGGACAAGGCCGACTTCTCCGAGCAGGGCGCCTTCCGCTGGATCCAGAAGACCTCTATGGATCAGCGCATCCCCAAGAAGCGCCTGGCCATGGCCATCATCGCCAAGTACGGCGATCCGAAGCCGGAACCCAAGCAACGCTGAGCTTAAGGCAAAATCTTATGAAGTCGCCTGTCGATTCGCCTATGAATCGGCAGGCGATATTTGTATAGTGGATAGAACACGGCGTACGAAACGAATTTGCAAGGAATGACGATCTTATGAGTGATAGCGACGATACCGAAAAGGCCGGCAACACCACAGCATCAAACGACACCTCGAAAACGGGTGATGACACGAAAACGAAAGAGGTCTCGAAAACCAAAGGCGATACGGAAACCAAGGCAGCCCCGACAGCAGCAACGGCCTCGAAGACCAAAGGCACGCTATTGGTGGTGGATGGCCATTCCCTCGCGTTCCGCGCCTATTTCGCACTGCCTGTCGAAAGCTTCACCACTTCCACCGGCCAGCCGACCAACGCCGTCTGGGGCTTCTCGACCATGCTCGCGCAGGTGCTCGATAACGAGAAACCCGATCATCTCGCCGTCGCTTTCGATATGGCCGGCGGCACGTTCCGCAATAAGATGTTGCCGCAATACAAAGGCACGAGAGACGCCGCACCGGAGGAGTTGTTGAGCCAGCTGCCGATCATTCAAGACCTCCTGAAGGCGTTGGGCGTGCGTTATGTGGAAAAGAAGGGCTACGAAGGCGACGACATCATCGGCACTATGGCCTCGATGGGCGAGGACGCCGGATACAAGACCTTGGTGCTCTCCGGCGACCGGGACGCATTCCAGTTGATCGATGACGATATCACCGTGCTTTACCCAGGCCACCATTTCAAAGATCTGAAGCACATGACCCCGCAGGCCATCGTCGACAAGTACAAGGTCACCCCGCAGCAATACCCGGACCTGGCGGCCATGCGCGGCGAGACCGCCGACAACATCCCCGGAGTTCCGGGCGTCGGCGACGGCTACGCGGCCAAATGGATCAACCAGTACGGCGGGCTCGAGGGGATCATCGAGCACGCTGACGAACTGCCAGGCAAGAAAGGGCAGGCGCTGCGCGACAATATCGAACAGGTCAAACTCAACCGTCGTGTCAATGCCGTGCTGCGCGACATGGACCTCGGCGCGTCCATCGACGATTTCACTCTGGGTGGCATGGACATGGACAAGGTCAACGCCATCTTCGCCAAGCTCCAGTTCAGCAACCGTTCCAAGAACCGGCTGGTCAAATCCTTCAACGGCGGTGTCATGCCTGATGTCGCTAACACGACCCAGGATTCGGCGCCGGCTGAGGATGACGAGGTGAACGTCAAGGAGCCGAACATCACCGAGATCGCCGATGCCGGCGAATTGGGCGACTGGATCAACAAGAACATGGGTCCGGAGTTCGTCGCGGATATATCTGGTATTTCGGATCATGTATTGGAAGTTTTCGGAGCAGAGGGCGATGCGGCAACGGCGAAAGCCGGTAAAGCAGCTGGTGCCGATAAGGCTGATAACGCTGGCAATACGGGTAAATCAAGCGAGGCCGATGGTCCGGCAGAAGCCGGCTCTTCCAAGTCTGACAGCGACGAGCGGTCGGATGAACAGGCCATCATCGAAGGTGCCAAAGGGCCTGAGCTGGTCGATCACGACATGAAATGCTCCGAGCAGGTGGGCCATTCGTGGGTGCTCTATGCCGCAGGCCGTTCGAAACCGGGGAATGCCAGGCTTGAAACCGTTGTCATGCTCGTCGGCGATGAGGCGGCTGTGATTGCGGCGTCGGCGATCGATGATGTCATGCGCGACGAGCTGCAGACACTGCTGGGCGCCTATCACCGCTCCATGGTGGTGCATGGCTACAAGGAGCACCTGCATCTGCTGGCGTCCGTCGGTATTGCGCTTGCCCGTCCGCTGTTCGACACCAAACTGGCCGGATATCTGGTCCATCCCGATTTCCACGCCGACACCCTTGCAAAGGCGGCGGAACATTTCCTCAAGCTGGAAATCCCGGAGAGCAAGCCGAAGAAGGCGCAGGGAGAGCTTGATTTCGGTGAGGACGACGACGCTGCTTCGAATGCTGAGGAATCAAAGGAAGCCCAGCAGGAAGCCGTCAAGGACGCCGCCATCGTGCGGGCGCTCGCCGATTTCCTGAAGACCCCGATCGACCAGCGCAAGCAGTTCGGTCTGCTGCGTTCCATCGAATTGCCGGTCTCACAGGTGCTTTACGACATCGAGGACGCCGGCGCGAAGGTGGATCTGGGACGTTTACACGAGCTGCTCGACGGCTTCACGGCCGATGCCGACCAGGCCCAGCAGATCGCCTTTGAGGCCGCCGGCCACGAGCTCAACCTGCAAAGTCCGAAGCAGCTGCAGACGGTGCTGTTCGACGAAATGGGACTCAAGCCTTCAAGAAAAACCAAATCCGGCTCGTACACCACCAACGCAGCCACCTTGCAGAACCTGTATGTCAAATACGCCGAGGACGAGAAGGCCAGCAACTTCCTCGGAGCCCTGCTTCGTCATCGCGAGACCAATAAGTTGAAGCAGATTGCGCAGACGTTGTTGGAAGCCGTCAACGCGCGAGACGGACGTATCCACACGACTTTCGAGCAGACCGTCGCGGCCACCGGGCGCCTGAGCTCGGTCGATCCGAACCTGCAGAACATCCCCAACCGCAACGCCACAGGCCGTGAGATTCGCTCCGCGTTCGTGCCGGGCGAGGGCTTCGAGTCGTTGCTGAGTTGCGATTACTCGCAGGTAGAGCTGCGCATCATGGCCGACCTTTCCGGCGACGAATCGCTGATCGAGGCGTTCAAGTCGGGTGCGGATTTCCACCGGTATGTGGCCAGTCTAGTGTATGACATTCCGATGGATGAAATCAGCTCCGACCAGCGCAGCCACGTCAAGGCGATGAGCTACGGGTTGGCTTATGGGCTCAGCACCTATGGGCTTTCGCAGCAGTTGAAGATCAGCCCCGCCGAAGCCGACGTGCTGAAAAACAAGTATTTTGCCACTTTCGGCAAAGTCCACGACTATCTCGAGTCGCTGGTCGCCACCGCGCGTCAGAAGGGTTACACCGAGACGATGTTCGGGCGCCGCCGTTACTTCCCGGGGCTCAAGTCCTCGCGCAGGCAGGTGCGTGACGCCGCCGAACGTGGTGCGCTCAACGCGCCGATTCAAGGTTCGGCGGCCGACATCATGAAGATTGCGATGATTCGGGCCGACCACGCGTTGCGAGAATCAGGTGTCAAGAGCCGTGTCATCCTGCAGATCCACGACGAACTCGTACTTGAGGTCGCGCCGGGGGAGAGCGAGCAGGTCAGTGAGTTGGTGCGCGACGCCATGGAACACGCCGTCGATCTGGCCGTGCCGCTGGACGTGTCGATCGGCATCGGCTCCGACTGGCAGGCCGCTGCGCACTGATGGCCAGTGGAAATCGCTGATGCTGCTTGTCTCTGTTAGGTGGGCGTACGGATTGGCCGTAATCGGGATTTTCTCCGGGCTGCCTGCCAACTGGGAAGTGTTCGACGATGGCTCTATTGTGGTAAGCAATGGAGCCATCTTTCGTTTATCGGCCGGAAACGCGATAAAGCGCTGCGTAATGATGTCGGTTTCGGTGGTGTTGTCAAGCACCGATATCCATTGGAATGGATGGCGAATAGTTCGGAGGAAATATGTCAGATCAGGAAAAGCCAAGACTTGCCGAAGTCGTCAAGGTATTGGAGACTCTGTATCCGCTCAAGTACGCCGAGGATTGGGACCATCCAGGGCTGATCGTCGGCGATCTGAACGATACCGTCGGCACGATCGTCTTCGCCGCTGACCCGACCATGGCCGTGGTCGACAAGGCGCTCGCGATGGGCGCTGACCTGCTTATCTGCCATCATCCGCTCTTCTTCCGTGCGGTGCACGAGGTCTCCGGGCTTGGCGTCCATGGAGCCATCGCCGGCAAGCTCTACCGGGCGCACTGCGGGTTGTGGGTCGGACACACCAACGCCGACGTCGCCTATCGTGGGGTCGCGCAGGCCGCCGCGGATGCATTCGGTTTGCAAGACCAGGTGCCGCTGGTGCCGGCAGGTGAGGAACACGGCCATGCCGTAGGGCTGGGACGTGTCGGAACGCTTGCGCAACCGATGACGCTGCGGACATTTGCCCAGCGTGTGGCCGATGAGGTGCCGAAGACGAATTACGGCATTCAGGTCGCCGGCGATCTCGATGCCGAAGTCCGAAAAATCGCCGTGCTGCCCGGGTCCGGGGATTCCGATTTCGACGAGGTCCGGGCCAGCGGTGCCGATGTCTACGTGACCAGCGACCTGCGCCACCACCCGGCCACTGACGCGTTGCAGCAGGCGTGGTACGAGGCGAGTCTGCGGCGGCAGGACGGCGAGACGGGTGCGCGCGCAACCATGCGGCCGGCGCTGATCAACACCCCGCATTCGGCCATCGAGTCGATGTGGTTCAGGTATGCGCTTGACGATATCGCCGACGGGGTGGAGCGGGCCACCGGTTTCCGTCCCGAAGCGCAGCGCGTCGGCATCGTCACCGACCCGTGGCAGCTGGTGCTCGGACGGGATGGTGAATGATGGAATCAACGCAGACGGAACGTATCCAGGCAGAGGTCAACAAACGTTTGCAGGCCTCGAGTGACGGTGTCGATATGGAAGCGCCGGTGCGAATGCTTTCAAGCACAACCGTCTATCGCGGGGCTATTTTCCATATTGACGACCGTAAGCTGGCGCTCGCCGGTACCGATGGTGGTCAAGTGCCGGTGCGTCGTCAGATTCTGGTTCATCCGCAGGCTGTGGTGATGCTGGTCCACGACGAGTTGACGGACCGGTATCTGTTGGAACGTGAGTATCGTGTCGGTCCGAACAAGTTCGCTTACGGTTTCCCGGCAGGGCTGATGGAGGAGGGTGAAGAGCCTGAAACCTCGGCCTTACGCGAACTGCAGGAGGAAACCGGGGTCACGCCGAAAGACAGGCAATCGGTGCGTATCGAACACGTCGGCATTTTTTATTCTTCCGGCGGTATGACCAATGAACTCGCGCATATTTTCGTGCTTCATCTCTCGGCGTGGAAGCAGAAGCCGCGTCATTTCGACAAGGACGAGCACGTGCAGTCCGCTTGGGTGACGTGGGAGGAGCTGACCGGGATCGGCATTCAGGCCGCGGATTCCACCATCGCCATCCAGCATGAGGAGATTCGCCGGTTGCGCGAGCAATTGGCGGAGAAAAGGTGACACAATCTTTACGTAACCGTCGGTTTTGTCCCTTATTATTGTGGCTTTGATTCAAGGCAATGGTTGCATTGCGGGAATCGTTTATTGAAGTCAAATGCGTTGAATTAGATGTTGGATAATCGCAAATCCGATATTGATAAGGTTGTATTTTTACTGCGTCGCCGCGATGCGCGAATGCATGCGGTGGTTCTTGTCGACTGAGGATGGGATGGTGGCGGCGATGTTGGCCGCGGCCGTGGCTGTGGTCGAGTCCGCAGCAGCCTCTTCCTGATCGATACGCAGCACTTGTTCGGCGATACGATCGGCTTCGATGGCGGCGATCTGACGTGAGAACATAATGAACCAGCCGAGGAAGACGAGACCGGCCAACGCTTCGACGTTGGTCATCGTGTTGGCGCCGTTCAGCCATTGCACGAGCACGACGCCGCAGACGGCAATGGCGAGGTAGCCGGCCGCGTAGATGGCCACGGAAAGCTGTGGGGCGAGCCAGGGGAGCGCGAGCAGCAGCAGGCCCATCACGCAGACAATGCCGCGGGCGAAGACGTTGTGCAGAATGGGATGCGGCGTATAGCGGAACGTGCCGATGCCGATGAAAGCGAGGCCGGAGAAGGCGAGCATTGCCGAAAGGCAGATCAGACGCGCTTTGTAGTGCTTGATGCGGCTGGAACGCAACGGTCCTTGCTCCTGATGCCATTCGCGGCGCTGGCGGTAGGAGGTCACGAGCTCGGAGATGGCGAAGTAGCTGACGATGATGATGCAGATGCCGGCGAGGATCAGCGTCGAGTTGAACATGCGGGCGGCGAAGGTGGTGCGGTCGCCGAGCTGGGAGAAGTTGTTGGTGTACCAGTTCGGGTCGTCGGTCGTGAGCCCTGCGACGCTGACGCCGGCCACGACGAACAGCGGCAGCAGACCGGCCAGCGTTTTGGCGTCCATCAGTTCGGCCTGCACGAAGGTGACGTAGCCGGCGACGCCCGAAAAACCGGCGCAGATCGCGACGATGTATTCGAGGAACATCGTGCCCATCAGGGTGCCGGCCATGCTTAAGAGGGCGAACGAGGCGAGGAACAGCGTGGAGGCGTAGACCGTCGCCAGTGCCAGGATCTCGACCAGGCGGCGCAGGATTTCTATCAGGCGGTTGTGGGTGTTGAGCGAGCTGGAACGCCGGGCATAGCCGAAGATGAAGGAGATCGTGCCGCACGCGGCGATGATGATGGAGGCGATGACGAACTGACGGCGGCTGATCATCCATGCAGCCGGTAGCAGCGAGACGCACAGTTGCATAAAGCCCGCTCCCGCGATGGCGCAGATGATGAAGGAGACGAGCCCCGAGGTCTCCGTTCGCTGATGCAGTCCCATTGTTGCTTATTGCCCTTCGTGTTTTCCGTCTGACGTTTTTATGCCGTCTCGTTCACATTTTCGCAGTTTGTTCGCTGGCGTTTACGTGTTGCGATTCATTCGCAGACGTTCTTGTTTGAGTTTTGTGTTCGCTTGCCTTTACTTGTAGTTGCACTCGCGAATGGTTGTGTTTTACAGTTCCCATTCGCTTGCTTTCGTGCCTTCTTATGTACCGTTGACTATCTTAGCGAGTCGCATGGCCGGGGTTGCGCTATACTTATTTGTTGTGCTTGTAGTTGTGCACATCGGGCTGTAGCGCAGTTTGGTAGCGCGCCTGCTTTGGGAGCAGGATGTCGCAGGTTCAAATCCTGTCAGCCCGACTGAAATCGTTGAAATTTCAACGTTTCTAAGTATTGTGATTTCAGCTGTTTTTGCTTCCAGACACGATTCAGATACGATGGCTTTCATTTCCATTATTCTGTTACTTATAGAATCGTGAATATTCCTATACGCTTTTCGTGTTAACACACACTTTGTCATGGCCAGTGGGATGATGGCTGCAGGCTCAAGATGTTTATGTAACGGTCTGGACGGAACCGCGTAATCCGTCTGCGGCTGGTTCAGAAACATGGCTCGTACGTACCAACGACGTATCGAAAGGAGATATCCACATGCCCGATATTCTTAGAAAACCAACCCCGATCGCGAAAATATACGAGGCTTTGAGCGCGGTGGCAGATGGTCGTGTGAAATTGTGCCGCCCGGAATCGAAGGCCATCGTGACTTCATCGGCCCGCACGAAACGTTATACGGTGATGATTTCCGATGGGCTGTATAGCTCGAATGACAATGCGACGTACTGGCAGCATTACGCCGGATATCCCATTATCGCGGTGCTTATCGAGCAAGGAAGAATAAGCCTTCCACCGGATTCCCGACCGCTGTTGGAGCATTTCAAAAACATCAATTGGAAGCAACTGAATACCGACAACAAGAACCACTACGATCAAGCCGTTTCCCAGTTTCTATCCACGACCGGCCATGCGGAAGAAATCGAAAAGCTCGTCCAAAATATCTACGAGCAGGCCAACAATCTCCTGTTCGCGGTCAAAGGCAACCGCAAACCAATCATCAAGGTGTCGCAAGAGCAGGAATGAGTCAGGACGTGCAGGTGGAAACCGGGGGCACTGGCAATCGGCCAAACACACATTCTGGCCGGTATAATCTAATGCTTATAAAAGGATGAGGGCTTGGTAGCAAAGGAAGAAGACGCGATGGAGCGGATTGAAGTTGCTTGCGGCGGGATTGATGAGGACGGCCGGTTTAAGACGGAATTTACTGGAAGAGGACGCGACGTTTCGCCTGAATATACGTTTTCGGGCCTTCCTGATGAAGCCAAGTCACTGGCCATTGTGCTTCGCGACATAAGTCATCCTTTATTCGGCGAAATGACACATTGGATTATTTGGGATTTGCCGGTTATGGAGACTTTGTCTGCAGGTATCGCCAGGGGAGCACAGCCCGGAATCAGCGATGCGGTTCAGGGAATGGCGTACGGCTGGCATCGCTACCGCGGGCCGAAGCCGCCGAAAGGAACCAGCCACCGCTACGAGTTCACCGTCTATGCGCTTGATCGCCAACTTGGGCTTGGGCCCATGACCTCTTACCGTAAACTCAAAGCCGAGTTGGATGGCAAAGTGGTCGGTATGGGTAAGGTTGAAGGAACGTTCGAATAACTTTATTGAGTGCCGCCTTCTTTAATCGATGCGCTGCGCACTACCGCAATCGCTTGCCGAATCGCGCCTGCATCTTATCCAGCGTGTAGCCGACGGCCTGATAAAACTTGTGAGCGTCTTTGCGTGCCTCGGCGGAATTGAGCCGCACTTCCTTGGCGTTGATGCTTTGTGCCCAAGTCTCGACGGCTTCCATCAGCTTGCGTCCTGCGCCTTTGCCGCGAGCGGCTTCCGAAACTGCAAGCCCCATGACGTTTACCGCCGGGTCGCCATAGGTCGCCTTGTAGATGTTGGCCTGAACGTAGCCAACGACGTTTCCGTCTTGAACGGCCACGAAAATGCGGCAACCCGGATTAGCCAGCAGTTCCGTGAGCCGCTCGCGCGTGCGATTGAGGGGATAGTCGTATCCTAGGCAAACGTTGTTGAGTTCCTGCAGCGCTGAGGCATCGTTCCTGGCGGCTTGTCGTATGATGATTTCGCTCATATCGGTAATCTTAATATTTTCATGTTGAAACTGCGGAGGCTTGCGGTTTTGGGTGACGTTTCTTCAAATTCGGCATAGCCGATTTGTTCGATGAAACTAATAGGAAAAAGCCTGCGAATATATTCGTGTGAAGGTATCGAAATAAACGATGAGTGTTTTCTTGTCCATATTATTCTTCCAAGGCTGTTTGGTCACGTCCGATCGCGACACCGTACGGGATGCTGTATTGACCTCAAGCACTTGAAGTTTTTATAGTGGCGATAGATACCTCTATAAGACGATAAAACGGTTCGAAAGGAACAACGATGACAATACTTGAAGAAAACTACACTCTGAACAATGGGGTGAAGATTCCCAAGCTGGGATTTGGCACGTGGCTGATTGATGACTACAAAGTCGGATCGGCGGTGCAGATGGCGCTCGCGTGCGGGTATCGCTACGTCGATACGGCTCAGGCTTACGAGAATGAGCGTGGTGTGGGCGAAGGCGTGCGCGCTTCGGGCCTGAAACGCGAGGATGTGTTTGTCAGCACGAAAGTGAGGGCCGAACACAAGGATTACCAGTCCGCCAAGGATTCCATCGAAGCCTCGCTTAAGGCCCTCGATGTCGACTACATCGATCTGCTGCTCATCCACGCGCCCGAACCTTGGGCACATTTCCATCAGGGCGACCATTGCTTCGAAGGCAACCTCGAGGCGTGGCGGGCCATGGAGGAGGCCGTGAAGGCTGGCAACGTGCGTGCCATTGGCGTTTCGAATTTCGAGGATGTTGACCTCGATAACATCCTGCAACACTGCGAAATCAAGCCGGCGGTCAACCAGCTGCTCACGCATGTGGGCAACACGCGTTTCGACTTGCTCGACACCGCCACGAAGAACAATATTCTGGTAGAGGCCTATTCGCCGATCGCCCACGGCGAGATGGTGGGCAACCCGACGTTCGCCAAGATGGCGGAACGTTACGGCGTCTCCGTGCCGCAGTTGATGATTCGTTACTGTCTGGAACTCGGCACGCTGCCGTTGCCAAAGGCTTCTTCCGAGGTGCATATCAAGGCTAACGCCGAGGTCGATTTCAGCATCAGCGCCGAAGATATGCAGACGCTCCGCGATATGCCAAAGGTCACCGATTACGGCGAGGCAAGCGGTTTCCCTGTGTTCAGCGGACGATAATCTCCCCATCGGTTTTATGAATAACCACCGATACATCAATTGATATGCGGCCTGGTTTGTCGGAAACGAATAAGCAGGAAACGTATCGTATTTAATTAATTCCAGCAGAAAAGAGATACAGAAAATGGCAACAACATTCACGAACCCAAGCCCGTTCCCAATGGGCCGTCCCAACGATGCCTACGCCCAGTATTTTGATGGTCAGAGCTACAATGCTCCGCTAGGCGGCACGGACCAGGCCAGGGTCGCCAACGTGACCTTCGAGGCCGGTTGCAGGAATCATTGGCATATCCATCACAAGGCGACGCAGATTCTCATCGCCGTGGGCGGCCGCGGTTACTGCCAGTTCGAAGGCGAGCCAGTGCGCGAGTTGCGCCCTGGCGACGTGGTGGTCGTGCCGCCGGAAACCAAGCACTGGCACGGCGCCAGCCCGAACGAGCCGTTCTCGCACGTAGCCGTGATGGCGTCTGAAGAGGGCGCTTCGAACGAGTGGTTGGAGCCGGTCGACCCGGAAGAATACGCCAAACTAAATTGATCGGTATTGCTGAGAGGTGCTCTGAGTTATCCGAAGTATCCGGATCTGATAAATGATGTAGTTATAGTTCAAAGCCTGACTCACATACGATTAGGGTTTGCCGAACGAAAGGAATGTAATGATGAAAGCTGGAATGTTTGTGGAACCGGGCAAGGTGACCGTCACCGATGCACCTATGCCGGTTATCAAAAAGCCGACCGACGCGGTTATTCGTATTCTGCGGGCGTGCGTCTGCGGGTCGGATCTGTGGTGGTTTCGCGGCATCTCGAAACGCGAGAAGGGTTCGCTGACCGGTCATGAGGCCATCGGTATCGTCGAAGAAGTTGGCAGCGAGGTCACGCATGTGCGCCCTGGCGATTTCGTTATCGTCCCGTTCACGCATGGCTGCGGGAAATGCGCCGCCTGCCGTGCCGGTTTTGACGGGAACTGCATGAATCAGGAGTCGGGTGGCAATGCCGGCTACCAAGGTGAATACCTGCGGTTCACCAATGCCGACTGGGCTTTGATCAAAATCCCTGGCAAGCCCAGTGACTATTGCAACGAGACGCTCAATTCGCTGCTCGCCCTTTCCGACGTTATGGCCACGGGTTACCACGCCGCCGCCAGTGCCGAGGTGAAAGAAGGCGACACCACGGTGGTCATGGGCGACGGGGCGGTAGGGCTTTGCGGAGTGATCTCGGCCAAGTTGCGCGGTGCCGAACGAATAATCGCAATGAGCCGACATGGCGACAGGCAACGTCTCGCGCGTCAGTTTGGTGCGACCGATATCGTGCCCGAGCGTGGTGAGGATGCTGTCAAGCGCGTCATGGATATGACTGACGGTGACGGGGCGGATTCCGTGCTCGAATGTGTGGGCACGCAGGAATCCACCGCGACGGCGCTTCAAATTGTGCGTCCAGGAGCTGTAGTGGGTCGCGTCGGCGTTCCGCATGGCAAAGAGATCGACACTACGAAACTTTTCTGGAACAACATCGGGCTTCGTGGTGGTGCCGCATCCGTAACTACATATGACAAGGATATCCTGCTCAAGGCCGTTCTTGATGGTCGTATCGAGCCCTGTCGCGTGTTCACTCAACGCTTCGACCTCGACCATATCCAGCAGGCCTATGAGGCCATGGATCAGCGCGAAGCCATCAAGTCCCTTATCATCGTGAGCGAAGTGTGAAATTCTCATAGCTTGGTGACGATGCTCGAATTCGCCTCAAAGCAGCCGAAACTCATGCCTTTCGCGCCACAATCGAGAAGGTCAGTGGGATGCGCGGATAGCCTTGCGGCATACGCCACGATTCGTCCTGCTTGTCGTATTCGAGCATCGGCAACGATTGCCAGTCGGAGACGTCGTATTCGCCGATGCGCTCGATGCGCAAGCCTGCGTCGATGAGCACACGCGTCATCTCGTCGAAGTCGTGGGCCCAGTTGTGGTTGTGGATATGGGTGATTTTCGGCTTTTTTGAAGTATCTCTTTCGTCGCCGACACAATTTTCCGAATCTGTGCGATTTGAACTTTCGTTGTCAGGTGTGCCCGAATCCGTGTCATCGGAATTCTCCGTTTGCGGAGCCATCGTATAAGTGCTCTCGGTATCATAGGAATCTTCGGTTCCGGGAAAATAGCTGTTGCCGATGCTCAAGCCGTTATCCGCCAGTGCAAACAGCAACGGATGGTTGTCGCGGATCATGAAGACGCCATTGGGAGCCAGAAGTTCGGCGATGGATTGCGCCCATCCTTCCAACGATGGCAGCCAGGTCACGGTTCCGACGCTGGTGACGATGACGTCGAATTGCTTGCCGGGCAGCGCTTCGGCCGCTTTGCGCGCGTCGGCTTCGACATAGGTGATGTCAACTCCGGCTTGTTGTGCTATCTGACGGGCGTAACGTAGCGAGGCAGGGGAGAAGTCCAATCCGCAGACGTCTTTCGCACCGAGTCGAGCCCAGCAGACGGTGTCGGTGCCGATGTGGCATTGCAGGTGCAGCAGCCGTTGGCCTTCCACTGAGTGATTTGGCAGGTACGGTTTCAGCACTTCGTAATCACGCCTGACAATGGGATTCGCCAGCGGCGAGCCATTGATCAGCGCGTCGATATCCCCATATCCTCCGTTGAAATGTACTTCGGCTCGGTCGTCCCAATTCTCGCGATTTTCTTCGATTTCCTGCGCAGCGCTTTTTATAGGATTCTGTGCTTGTGCAACGTCGGCATTGACGGTCATCGGTTATTGCCTTTCTGTCTCTGTCTTTTCCGATAGGTTTAACAATATCAAATTCTGTATATGTCATTCGTCGGTCGGCTTCTTGGCTGTGGGTGAGTTCTGGATTTGAAAGACTCAAAAAGAAGTACATCGTTCTTTCGTTACCAGCAAGAAAAATCAAAGCGTTTCGGGCCAAAGCGGAAATCGTTGATTTCCTGAACAGCATTGCTGTAGCGTTGACGATACATTCCGCAGCGGTCCGGCCGGTTTGGTTACGGGTTATGCAAGAGGAACGCCGAGAAGCGCGACGAGAAGAAAATATCGGGATGCGGATAAGGATAGGAGAGCAACCATGAAATTAGCCGTTCATGATTTGTTGATGCTCAACACTGGCGAGACGCCGAAAGAGAACGTGCAGAAAACCAAGGGACTGGTGCAATATGCCGAAAGTCTCGGATATAGCCGTTACTGGTTCTCTGAGCATCATGGCTTCCCGGCCAGTGCGAGCATTGCGCCTGAACTGCTGGTGGCCTATTACGCGGCCGCTACGAAGACGATGCGTTTGGGGACAGGCGGTACCATGATCATGCATTATTCCCCGTTGAAGATTGCAGAGACCTTCAAGACGCTCGAGGCGATTGCACCAGGACGAATTGACTTGGGTCTGGGACGCGCTCCGGGCGGCGGCCCTGCGGAAATCATGGCCTTGTCCGAAGGGCGACCGATGCTGGATCGTGATCCGCAGATGTATGGCAAGATTAATGACATTCTTGCGCTGCTTACCGATGGTCAGGCCGCTGATGCCAGCCCGCTCTATCGCAACGTTTTCGCCGCGCCTGATACAGACGAAGACATCCCGCAGCCGTGGATGCTCGGTTCGAGCGGCCAGTCGGCGATGAAGGCCGCCGAGTTGGGCCTGGGCTATAGCTTCGTAAAATGGTTCGGCTACAATCCCGGCATTTCGCCCGCGGTGTTCAGGGCATATCGTGATTCCTTCAAGCCGAGTGTCTTCTTCGACCATCCCATCGTCAGCATGGATTATCGCGTGCTGATCTGCGAAACTGAGGAGGAGCTGCATCGACACGAGAAGTCGTTCGAGCTGTCCTATCTCACCTTGGGCCAACCACAGGCCACATTGGTATCGCCGGACCGTGCGGAATCGTATGTCTACACTGAGGCTGACGAAGCCCGCTTGAAGCACGCCTATGACAACAGGATTTTGATCAAAGGCACCAAGCAGCAGGTCAAGGACATCCTCGACGAGGAGATTGCGGCGTTCCACATCGATGAGCTGATGGTTCATGTCCCGGTCTACAGCCTTGAGGCGCGAAAGAACACCTACAAGTACCTCGCCGACATGTACTTGTGAGCTACTACCTGCCGTATGCGATGGCTGGCCAGCTTCTACCATTGAAGACCAGTTAGAACCGTTGAAAAGCAATGAAGAGGAAATCCCCACACAGGAAGGATTTCCTCTTCATTGTTTCTAGGCGTAAATCACCTTATTAAAAAGAGATTACTTTTTGATCTCGTCCATATCCAAACCGAGCGCTTCGGCCACACGGGTGCCGTAGTCGGGATCGGCCTTGTAGAACTGGCAAGTCTCGAGCACCTGGATCTCATGGGTCTTCTCGCCCTCGACCTGGCTCAGACCGCCAGCGATGGTGGCGACCAGACGCTGCTTCTCGTCCTCGCTAAGCACGCGGTAAAGGTCGCCGGCGGCGGAGAAGTTGTCGGGTTCGTAGGCGGCGTAGTTGCCGGTCTTGCCTTCCAGCTGGTCGCCATGATTGCGGGCGGTGGTGTCCTCGGCCGGGCCGTCGTAGCTGTTCGGCTCATAGTCGACGGCACCGTCCTGTGCGTTGTCGCTCATGAAGCCGTCGCGCTCGTAGTTATGCACCTCGACCACCGGGCGGTTGACCTTGAGCTGCTCGTAGTTGGCGCCGAGGCGGTAGCGGGCGGCGTCCTTGTAGGCGAAGATGCGGCCCTGCAACATCTTGTCGGGAGAGGGCTCGATGCCCGGCACGAAGTTGGCCGGCGCGAACGCGGCCTCCTCGACGTCCTCGAAGTAGTTGTCGGGATTGCGGTTGAGGGTGAACTCGCCGATCTCGATCAACGGGTAGTCCTTGTGGGAGACGACCTTGGTGATGTCGAAGATGTCGTGCTTATAATTCAGTCCCTCTTCGTACGGCAGGATCTGCACGCAGACCTTCCAGGACGGGTAGTTCTTCGACTCGATGGCGTCGAAGAGCTCGTGCAGCAGGTAGTCGGTATCTTCGCTGGAAGCCTTGACGGCGGCTTCCTCGCTCATGTTCTGCACGCCCTGTTCGCTCATGAAGTGGTACTTGATCCAGAAGGCGGTGCCGTCGGCGGCCACCCACTTGAAGGTGTGGCTGCCATAGCCGTTCATGGTGCGGTAGCTGGCCGGGTTGCCGCGGTCGCCCATCAGGTAGGTCACCTGGTGCACGGTCTCGGGGGAGTGCGCCCAGAAGTCCCACTGGCGGGTCGCGTTGCGCAGGTGGGTGCGCGGGTCGCGCTTCTGCGAGTGGATGAAGTCGGGGAACTTCAGCGGGTCCTGGATGAAGAAGGTCGGGGTGTTGTTGCCCACGATGTCGTAGTTGCCCTGCTGGGTGTAGAAGCGCAGCGCGAAGCCCCGTACGTCGCGCAGGGTGTCGGGGTAGCCGAGCTCGCCGGCCACCTGCGAGAAGCGCAGGAAGATCGGAGTCTCCTTGCCCGCGCCGTTGAAGACGTCGGCCTTGGTGTACTCGCTCATGTCGCGGGTGAGCTTGAAGGTGCCGTAGGCGCCGGCGCCCTTGGCGTGCACCACGCGCTCGGGGATGCGCTCGCGGTTGAAGTGCGCGAGCTTCTCGACCAGCTGATAGTCCTGCAGCAATACAGGGCCGCGAACACCGGCGGTCTGCGAATGGTTGTTGTCGGCCCACGGTTGGCCGGAAGCGGTATTGAGAGTGACAGTCATTGAAATCCCTTCTGTCATTTTGATGTATGAAGAAGATAACAATTCCGCCCGGTTTAAACAAGGGTTTCGTGCTCTTTTGTGGTCTTTTCTACATTTGGCTATCTGGCACTTGACAGCTCGGCTACTCGCTGTTTGCAATAGTTCGTGGAGTGATGCTGTGAAAAATGAATATGCATTCAGCGCAAGAGCCAGGAACGGCGTTTCGCTTTGGTTGCTGCAATTACATTGCCTGTGCAGGGCGTTTCAACGCCGTGTGTCATGGATTTTATACCGATTAATATGTACAGCCATGCGGATTCGCCTATGGAGATGTGTCGGATTCATGTTTCTTGACGTTTCGGCCTGCCGACTGGCTAGACTGGTGAATCATGCATCTTCTTTTACCGCCATCCGAAGGTAAGGCCGCACCGGCTGCCGGGCGCGCGTTCGATCTCGACTGCTTGTCCTTTTCCGAACTCAATGACGCCAGAGAAAAGGTTCTGCGCGCGTTGGTCGAGACGTCGAAACGCGAGGATGCCAGCGAAATATTGAAGGTCGGTGCCAAGGGGATGCGAGAGGTCGTTGCCCAGCGTGATATTCTCAATGCCCCGACCGCGGCAGCGCGTGAGGTCTATACCGGCGTGCTGTACGAGGCCGCACAGTTGCATCAAGGTGATGGTGTGCTGATTTTCTCGGGTTTGTTCGGTGTGACAACGGGCGAGGACTTGATACCCTCTTATCGGCTTTCAATGAATGTCTCGCTTCCCGGCATCGGTCCGTTGAAAACGTTCTGGCGCAAGGCGCTCGCGGGGTGGAGTCCGGAGGCCGGTTTTACCAAGGCTCCAAAACCGCAGGCGAAGAACGGCAGGTCGGTGGACGATTCGGCAACGCGAGAATCCTCAATAGGGGGCTGTGACAATACTGCCGACGTTACTGTCGATCTGCGTTCGGAACTCTATCGAGTCACTCAACCAGACGTGTCAAACGCGCGAGCCCATTGGTGGGACGTCCGCATCGCCGACTCGCGCAACAAGACAATCTCTCACATGGCCAAGCACTACCGAGGCTTATTGACGCGAGCCCTGCTCGATTCGCCAGCCCAGCCCGTAGACGAAGTCGCCCGCACGCTTGGCGCCATAACTATCGAAAACGAAGGTAACATCCGCCACCTGACGCTGGTTCCCTTCGGCCTCTAGACAAATCGGTGGTTTCATATTCTGTTGCGATGCGAAACCACCGAATTCGTTGACGAATGTTACTCCCACGCCACGTTGTCGAGGTCGACGCCTTGGGTGGCGGCGTTGGACTCGATGACTTCGCAGAGCCACTGGGCTAGGCCGGGCTCGATGTCGTCGTAGTGCTTTTTGAAGCGCGGGTCGGCGACGTACATACGGCCGAGACAGACCTGCATGGACGGGGTGACCTCATAGTAGTAGAGCGACGCACGATGTTGTTCGGCGAGTTCATTGGCCTCGTCGCTGCCGGGCTTGACGCCGCGGCGCTTGGCGTCGGCCAGTTTCGTCTCGACTTCGCGCATGTGTCGCTCTTGCTCCATCTTCGTTTTCCCGTCCGTGGTGGTCTGGCGTTCGGCGAATTCCATCCATTGTTTGGTATCGCCCCAACGATTTTTGGCCTCGCTCTGCCACGGGTCGGGATTGACGTTTTCTGTATTGGTCATGGTCGTTCCTTTCTCTGCCATGTCGATGAGCCGGTCGGTTTCGTCAAGGATTTTGCGGAGATGGTGCAATCTCTTCTCGAGGTCGTTTCGTCCCGCTTTGAGCTCCTTGACGACTTGCGGCGCAGGGGCATCGAGCAGGCGCCCGATGCGCGTGGCCGGTACGCCCAGCTCCTTGTAGACGAGCAGACGACGGAGTCGATTCAGGTCACCCGGCACGTAAGCCCGATAACCATTGGTGTCGCGCGTTGGCGAGAGCAGACCGAGATTCTCCCAGTGTCGGAGCATGCGCACGCTGACGTGGAACATCTTCGCCACTTCACCGATGGTCAAGCCGATTGCCTCGGTCGATGCCCATGACGTTTTATCAGTATTGGTGTCGATTATTGTGTTCCTCCTTCGTATCTCGTCTGCGGCCGGATTGCGGTCGCAAAAGAAACGCTATGCCCTGACAATATGTCAGGGTCAACAACCTTCGGCGTGTCGTACGGCTGGAGATATTCGGATTTCCGCGGCTTAGGGCCGGACTATGATTTCAGATAAGAGACAACGGAGCGAATGACAGGGTTTGATATCGTATGAAACGCAATGATGATCAGCAACAGCCAATAGAAGAAGGAGCCTCTCAGCTTCCATTTGATAGTAGTGAGGCCGAGCACACCGGCGAAACCGATCGAGCCAAACAGACTTTCGAAGCCAAGCGGACTCTCGAAACCGAACGGGCCGATGAAGCCAATCGCACTAGTCTGACTGTTCAAACCGCAGCAGGCGATTATGAACCAAGCCATAGGAAGCCGAGTGCTGATGGCTCCGGCGCTTTACCCACGTCCGGTTGGGTAATGGAATCCGACAACACGCCAATAGATACGCACTTCAACAAGCCTTCCCCACAAAATAGCGACATGGATAAAAAGATCGACAAGCTTCAGATTCTTGTCGCCGTTGTGGTGATTATCGTGATCGTTCTGGCCTCTGCCATCGGTTTCGGGATGAGGGGAAGGGTCCAGCGTGCCGAGCAGATGATTGCAATGATCAAGAAGGAAATGTCCACTCCCGGCCGGCCGATCGTCGACAAGGTGGGCGATCAAGTCTCCAGACTTCGCGGCGATCGTTCGGCCATCGACAAGCAAGTGCTGGATATGATTCGTAGCAAGAGCGTCGGCAAAGCGGACACGACGAAGCTCAACTCCCTTGTTTCCGATACCGACGCCGACAACGCGACGTTTGCTGGGCTTGACGGCATGGATTCCGTGGAAGTGAAAATGCAGCTCGATCGTTATGCCAAAGCCTATGCCGCTTACAAGGCCCTGCTCGGCGATTACGCCAACCATGCGCCGGCCATTTCGGCGATGTACAAGACCTGTGGCGGCAATTGGGGAAGCATCTCAGAAAGCGACAAGGATAAGGCGAAATACGACAAGATGATGGCCTCGTGCCGAAGCACGGTTGCGCCGCTCTCGGATTCCGGCGATGCCGCGATGAAGTCCTTGGTCGCTGCGGTGAACGACGCCTTGGATTTCAGTGATAAGGCCGCCAAGCAGATAGTCCCGATCGATGAGGATGCAGACGATATCACAGCCCAGGTTGAGCGGATGGATGACCTGGAAGCGGACGCGGATCCGTCGTTCGCTATCAGGGAGCACGTGGAACAATACGGCCGTGACCTGCTCGCCGAGCGTAATGCGTTTCATCTCAAGTGGTGCGTCGACCGCGCCCACAAAACCGAAAGCGCACAGAAGAAGTCCGCAGCAGCTGGCGCAACGGCGCGCAAAGCGTACCTGAAAGGGCCAGGAAAGGCCGATAACGCCAGGAATCCGGAGGCGACGGCGAAGGCTGTGGGCAACGTCGCCCGGCTATGGAATCTGCTGAACTCCACCGTTGAGGCGCTTAACATCGAAGGCATGGGAAGTCTGGAGTCCGTTGACCTCGACGATTTGGGCGCCGTCATCAAAGCCGCGGACACGGCCAACGAGGAACTTGCCAAGCAGATGGACGCCAACGGGGAAAAGGATGATAAAGTATTCAACGATTATCTGTCAAGCTATCGCAAGGACAAGTCGCTGATTACCGCGTACTCAACCACCATACTTGCGGTTTCGAATTCGAAATCGTCTTGCGCGAACCTGCCCGAGCAACCGTCTTTGGATGCCAATTACACCCAGTTTTCCGGTTACGTGGACGCCTGTTCGGCCGCTTTGAAGCCTTTGAAAAAGGCAAAGGACAACAAGACCCATGACCTGTACGCAACAATGTCGGCGAATGCGAACAAAAATGTGAAGATAGTTGCCCGGCTGAAGGCTCTGGGAGCGCCGAGCGATGCCGCCAACGGGCCGCACGGCCATGAGTACCAGCAACTTCGCGCCCAACTCATCAAGAACACGGATTTCAAACACATGGAAACGTTCGACAACTATGCCAATGATTTCAACCATGCGCGCAATGCGGTGGATGTGCTCGACGCGTTGCAACGCCTGTCAGGACAGTCGGTGAATGACTGAATTTTTCACTTGGGTCAAGTTGGTTTGCTTCGCTGTATCGCTTGTCCGTAAAAGTCGGAAGTTGATTGGGTTTTTCACTTGGGTCAGGTTGCTTGCCGCGTTTGGATATTTGGAGGCAACTGTAGGGGAGTTCCACTAAAATCGCGACTATGACAAGCGTTGAAGCCTTTGACAGCAGCCGTGATGATCGCCGCAATGACAGCCCGGCCGGGCCTTCTCATTGTGAGAGCAATAAGCCAAATGAACATGTGGATTCCTCAGTGCCCGCCAAATCCAAATCGTCTGGGCTGCCCGATCCGTGGCCGGCTCCGCTCGCCGAAGGCAGGTTGGACGCGACCGTGGTCATCCCCGGCAGCAAGTCGTTGTCGAACCGGTATCTGATTCTGGCCGCGCTCGGGCACAGACCGGTCACGATCGAGGGCATGCTGCGCTCGCGCGACACGGAACTGATGGCCGGCGCACTGCGGACGCTCGGAGTCGGTGTCGAATTCGATAAGGGCGAGGAAACCCGCGTGACGGTGACGCCGCCCGCCTCCGGCCGATTCAACGGCAATGTCACGGTATTCTGCGGGCTGGCCGGAACGGTGATGCGCTTCGTGCCGGGGCTGGCGCTCTTTGCCGACGGCCCGGTGCGTTTCGACGGTGACAAGCAGGCTTACGCGCGTCCGATGCACCCGTTGCTTGACGGTCTCGAGCAGCTGGGCGCTCGCATCGAATACGAAGGGAAGCCCGGATTCCTGCCGTTCACCATTACTCCGGCTTCAGTAAGCGAATCGGATAATGAAAAGCGGGATAATCCAAGTTCCGGCTCTGAGAATGATCCAGAAGATGCTTCGGTCTGTTGGTCGGCTAAAGTCGCGATTGATTCGTCTTCATCCTCGCAGTTCATTTCCAGCCTGTTGCTGATCGGCTCGCATCTGCCGTCGGGTCTCGATTTGCGTCACACTGGCACCAAGCTTCCCAGCATGCCACATATTCGCATGACCATGATCGATGTCAACGGTGCCGGCGGAAACGCTGAAATGTCTGAAGTCGGTCATTGGCAGGTGGCGCATCGTGCTTTGCAACTGCCTGACGGAGTAGTGGTGGAACCTGATCTGTCGAACGCCGCCCCGTTCCTCGGCGCCGCGATGATCGCCGGTGGCACGGTGAGCGTGCCGAACTGGCCGACCTCCACCACGCAGCCTGGTGGTCTGCTTCCCGATATTCTGCAGAAGATGGGAGCTTCGGTCACGTTGGATGGCCGGCCTTTCGACGAGGTTATGGCGGATGTGCGCAATCCTGAAAAGTCGGTTTCCGTGCCGAGAAACGGGACATTGACGGTTTCGATGAACGGATCGATTCGCGGGCTCGGCAAGGCGTTCGACATGTCTGCGGCAGGAGAGATCGCTCCCAGCATCGCCGCTCTGGCTGCTCTGGCCGATAGCCCCAGCGAGCTGGTCGGCATCGGCCATCTGCGCGGGCACGAGACGAATCGTCTGGCGGCCTTGGTCGCCGAAATCACCCGTATTGGGGCCGGGGCCGAGGAATTGCCCGACGGGTTGTCCATCACGCCGGTGCCGCGTAACCTGCTGCACGGTGAGATCATGGAAACCTACGCCGACCACCGCATGGCGACGTTTGCCGCAATGGTCGGCCTTGCAGTGCCGAATACCCGAATCCGCAACGTCGCCACCACCCGCAAGACCATCCCTGACTTCCCGGGCATGTGGTACAAGATGCTCAAAAGTTAGCTGCGATACTCAACGAGGTACATACAAGAAGGCCGGAACCGAATGTTTCCAAACGGTTCCGGCCTTATTGTCATTTCACAGGATATCAGAATCCAATATCAGAACCCTGCGAAACGAAACGACTCACTTCTTGAAGACGTTGCCGTAGGAATCCTTGCCTGCGGCGGCGATCTTGTCGGCCTTGTGGGCGATCGCCAGCTCCTCGTTGGTGGGGATGACGGCGATGATCACGGAGCTGTCGGGCGTGGAGATGATGCGCGGTTCCTTGGAACGGGTCTCGTTCTTCTCCTTGTCGAGCTTGACGCCGAAGGGCTCGAGCTTCTTGCATACGCGGGCGCGTACAGCGTCATCGTTCTCGCCGACGCCGGCGGTGAAGGTGATCACGTCCACGCCACCCATCTGAGCGGTGTAGTTGCCGATGTAGCCGACGATGCGGTGGATGTAGACGCCCATCGCGGTGATCGCGTCTTCGTTGCCTTCCTTGATGAGGCGATCGACCTCACGCATGTCGCCGTAGCCGGTCATACCCATCATGCCGGACTGCTTGTTGAAGAGGGTGTCGAGCTGGTCGACGTCCATGTGGGCGTTGCGAATCAGGTGGAAGACCACGGCCGGGTCGATGTCGCCGGTGCGGCTGCCCATCATCAGGCCTTCGAGCGGGGTCAGGCCCATGGAGGTGTCGATCGGGCGTCCGGAGATCTGTGCGGAGGCGGAAGCACCGTTGCCGATGTGCAGCACGATCTGCTTCAGGCCTTCGGCGGGCTTGCCGACGATGCCGGGGACGACAGAGCCGATGTATTCGTGGCTGGTGCCGTGGGCGCCGTAGCGACGGATCTTGTACTTCTCGGCGACTTCCTTGTTGAGCGCATAGGTGCTGGCTTCCTTGGGAAGCTGGAAGAAGAAGGAGGAATCAAACACGAAGATCTGCGGTACGTCAGGCAGCAGCTCTTCCATGACCTCGGCTCCGGTGGCCTCAGGGCCGTTGTGCAGCGGGGCGAGCACGGCGAGATCCTTGACCTGCTGGATGGTCTTGGCATTGACCAGCGCAGGCTGCGGGAAGACGGAACCGCCCTGCACCACGCGATGGCCGACGGCGACGATGCCGGATTCCTGAAGATCGGGGCCGTATTCCTTGAAGAAACCGAGGACGCGCTTCAGACCGTCGGCATGGGTCTTGATCGGCTCATCGAGCTCGTGCTTCTCGCCATTGTATTCATGCTTGTAATGGCCATCAATGGGTTCGCCGATCTTCTCAACGAGGCCGCTGGCAAGAGCGTCCCCTGAGCCTAGATCCACCAGCTGGTACTTGATTGAGCTGGAACCGGAATTGATGACAAGGACGGTTTTCGCCATTGTTTGCATCCTCCATATCGATTGATTGACCCGTGGATGTTGCCACGGCTACCAAGTTTCCAGTTTACTCACGAGCTGTTACAAAGCCTCTCTGATTCCCGCCCTGATTCCTCCTCGTTTCAAGACCCTGCCGAGTGTGAGGTGACGTGGTTCATGGCACAGGCAGGGACAGGGAGAATCTTTCGGATTGTTTTTCAGGAGCATGAAAAAATACACACGTTGGATGAAAAAAATCGCTTATGTTTTTCCGTTAATGTCGAGTAAACCCTTAAATAAGGCGATAAGAAGGACAGCTTTCTTGTTGGGAATTTCATTTGCCTGACCTTAAATTGAAACCAAGCTTGATAGCTGGCGGTCCTTTTGGGATCGTCCCATTTGTGGTTATGGAAGTTAGGCAAGGAGGCTGAATATGGAGAGTAATTCAGAAGAACGGAAGGATTTGGTATCGTTCGGAGATATCAATGCCGACTACACCCCGATTTTTCGGCGAGGTTTTTCCAAGCAGCGTTGCTATGAGATGAACCTTGGAGGCACGGCATCGAATGTCGCCGTGGCTGCCGCGCGGCTTGGCGCGAATACGTCGTTCGTCGGCAAGGTCGGTGACGATTTCATGGGAAGGTTCCTGCGTAGGGAGCTGCAGAGCAATGGCGTTGATTGTGCTTCGCTGCTCACCGATCCGGACCTGTTCACTTCACATGTATTCGTCAGCCTGTTCAACGGGGAACGCAGCTTCAGTTTCGCTGTCGACGGCAGCGCCTCGCTCAATGTGAATATGGACGAATTGGATCTTGACAAGATTCTCAATACCCGCATGCTCTATGTGGCAGGCGTCAGCTTCGTCGACGCTCCTTTGGGACGCACGGCGCATATCCTGCTTTCCGAATCCAAGAAACGTGGCATTCCGGTGGCCATCGATATGAACTACCGCGAGACCGTCCACAAGTCCCCGCAGAAGCTGATCGACGCGCTGAACGAGGAAATGGCCAATATCTCGATTCTCAAAGGTTCCGTCGAAGATTTCGACGTCGTGTTCGGCACCCGTGACCTTGAAAAGGTATCGCGCCTGGTCAACCCCAAGGGCGTGCGGCTGCTGATTATGACCGAAGACGCGCGAGGTGCTTCATGGGCGCTGGACGGCGAGGAGCACGGCATCAACGGATTCCGCACCAACCTCATCGACACCACCGGCGCGGGCGACTGCTTCATGGGCGCGTTCCTTTACTCGCTGCTGCACCATTGCGATCTGTGCGACCTGAAGAAGGATGAGCTCAACGAGATGATTCGTTTCGCCAACGCCGCCGCTTCGTTGTGCGTGGAAGGCTACGGGGCCGTCGAGGCGATGCCTTACCCGGCCGAGGTCGAGGAACGCAACGAAAGCCAGACGGTCGACGAGAGGAGCGAGTGAGATGAAGAGTATCAAACAGATGCATTGGTGGACTCTGGTCACCGACCGTGAACAGTGGACGCTGAAACCGTATTCGCTCTTGCGCAGAATACTGATCAACCTTGTCGGCGTCGTCATCGTCTCCATTGGCATCGGCGTGTGCAACGTCGGTTTCGTCGGCGTCGACCCGTATGCCGCGTTCCTGATGGCGCTTTCGCACCTGACGGGTCTCGCCTACACATGGATGGTGCCGTTGGTGAACACAATCCTGTTCATCCTGATCGTCATTCCCTTCGACCGTTCGATCTTCGGCTTCGGCATGATCACCAATATGACGCTCGTCGGGTTCTTCACCGATACGTTCACCTCTATTTACCATCACTTCTACACCCCGACGTTCTCCTGGTGGATTCTCGCGATCCATCTGGTCATCGGCCTGTTCTTCTTCTGCCTCGGCGTCTCCCTGCAGATTCGCCCGAACCTCGGTGCCTGCCCATATGACGGCATCGCCCCGAGCCTGCACCGCCACTTCCCGAAGATCAGCTACCGCGTGTTTCGTACCTGCCAGGACATCATCACGATCATCATCGCCGGCGTCCTGATCAAGTTCAACCTCGGCATCGGCATCCTCGGCATCGGCACGATCATCATGGGCTTCTTCATCGGCACCATCGTGGACTGGTTCAGCAAGCACTGCACCGAAAAGCTCCTCGGGGTTCGTGGCGAAGACAACGAGCCCATCAAGAAGGCCGCCCTCGCAAAGTAGCAATCTCGACTTGCTGTGGCTTTATCGCCCTGAAGGCCGATAAAGCCACAGCGACATTGGTTATATGACGATGGAAAAGGAGGTCATCATGACCGACACAATGATGAAAACAAAGGGCAAGATCGGTTTGCTTGCCCCGCAGCGCACGAAGATTCTCAACGATGAGATACGCTCGGTCAAGCCCAGAATCGACGTTGAACGGGCAGGTATCGTCACCGAAAGCTATGAGAAGACCGTCGGACTGCCACAGGTGCTTCGCCGTGCTTACGCGTTGAAGGACCTGCTGATGAAAAAGACGATTTTCATCGGCGACAACGAGCTGATCGTGGGCAACCACGGCTCGACCCTGCGTTCTGCGCCGATTTATCCGGAATTCGGTAGCCTCTCACGCGAAGAGCTGGAGAAGATGCCGGTCCGTCAGGTCGACACGTTGCAGATCACTCCAGAGCAGATCGACTATCTGGTCGATGACATTTTCCCGAAGTGGGAGGGCCATTCCACCAGTTCGCTGGCGCGTAACCTTCTTCCTTCGCAAATCACCGATATCCTCGACTCTCCATATCGTCCCTTCGACCCGTTGAGCAGGGCTTCGTCCGGTTACGGGCATTACCAGCCCAATATCCGGCGAATCATCAACGAGGGTTTCGAAGGTTCGGAACGTCTTGCGGCCCAGAAACTTAAGGAGCTCGACCCGACCGATCTGGAATATTCCGACAAGCGGTCGTTTTATATGGCCGTCCAGGTTGTCGTGGACGGCGTGCGGGTGTTCCAGCAGCGGTTCTCGGATCTGGCGACCGGAATGGCCAACGAGACCGATGACCCGCAACGTGCCGCGGAGCTGAGGCTCATCGCCAGCAATTGCGCCCAAGTGCCCTATCGTCCCGCACGCAATTTTTTCGAAGCGGCGCAGTCCTATTGGTTTACGCTGCTCATCGACTACTGCGCGCAGAATGGCGGTGCCATCTCCGGCGGACGGTTCGACCAGTATATGTATCCCTTCTATGTCAAGGATCTCAAGGACGGAACCTTCAGCAAGGACGAGATCTCGACCATCATCCAGGCGTTGTGGGTCAAGCACATGGACCTGATCAAGGCCAAGTCCTATTCCTCGGCACGCAACAACGGCGGCTTCGCCACCACCATCGGCATCACCCTCGGCGGTGTCGACAAGGACGGCAACGACGCGGTCAACGACTTGTCGTATTTGTGCCTTGATGCGGAAGAGGCCGTGTTCAATTCCGAGCCGAACGTGGGTATCCGTGTCAGTAAGAAGACTCCGGACGAATTCGTCAACCGAGTCCTCCGGATCCTCGGCCACAAGGAAGGCGGCAAGGACCCGTTCTTCAACGACGAACGGATCATCCCTGCCTTGATGCGCGAGCACGGCATGAGCCTTGAAGAAGCGCGTGACTGGTCGTTGGTGGGCTGCGTGGAGCCGACCGGCCAAGGCAATACCATGGCACGCACCAATAGCTGCTACTTCAACCTCGCCAAGTGCTTGGAGCTGGCGATCAACGACGGCAAATGTCCGATCTCCGGCCAGCAGCTCGGCCCCCACACCGGTCATTTCGCCGATATGAACACCTTTGCCGATGTCAAGAAGGCCTACAGCGAGCAGGTCGATTACTTCGTCTCGCTGATGGTCTGCTCGCTCAACACGATGGCGACGCTCCACAAGCGCCAGACACCGCATATCTATTCCTCGATTCTTATCGACGGATGTCTGGATTCCGGCCATGACTGCACCAATTGCGGCGCCCTCTATGATGCTACGGGTGTCAACGGCGTGGGGCTTTCGGACGTCGCGGACTCGCTGCTGGTCATGAAGCAGCTGGTGTTCGACGAATCCAAGATGAGCAAGGACGAGCTCGCCGAATCACTCGAAAGCGACTTCTCCGACAAGGTGATCCAGCAGCGCTGCCTGAACGTGCCCAAGTATGGCAACGACAACGACGAGGCGGACGAGATGGTCGCGTTCGTGGCCAAGCAGTATTCGGACTCCGTGCGTCGGTTCAAGAGCCCGGGCGGCGGCCACTATATTCCCGGCCTGTTCTGCCTCTCCTCGAACACCCCGCTCGGTCGTCAGGTCGGCGCGCTTCCCAGCGGCCGCAATGCGTTGACGCCGTTGGCTGACGGCGGCATCTCGCCCAAGCAGGGCGAGGACGTCGAAGGACCGACCGCCGAGATGAAATCGGTGGCCAGCTGGGACCAGACGCAGGCGCTGAACGGCGTATGTCTGAACATCAAGTTTGTGCCAGCCTTGATCCGCAACGCCACCGATCGAAAGAAGGTCGTCGACCTGATTCGCGGCTATTTCGATATCGGCGGGGTCCACATCCAGCTCAACGTCCTGTCTTCCGAGACGCTGATCGACGCGCAGAAGCATCCCGAGAACTACCGTGGCCTGGTGGTCCGCGTGGCCGGGTATTCCGCGTTCTTCGTGGAGCTGGACCGTGACATCCAGAACGAGATCATCTCTCGAACCGTCAACGAAAGCGTCTGAGAGGTAACAGCATTGACAACGGAGAATCCGTCCATGGGACGAGTGTTCAATATCCAGCGGTTCTCGATTCATGATGGACCGGGCATACGCACCGTGGTGTTCCTGAAGGGCTGCTCCTACTCGTGCACCTGGTGCGCCAACCCTGAAGGCATCAAGCCATATCGGCAGGTGATGTTCTCATCGAAGAAATGCATCGAGTGCGGCCTGTGTGTCGCAGCCGCGCGTAACGGTGAAGCGCAGATGCAGGACGGGAAACTGGTACTCCACCGTGAACGGATTCGTCCGTCTCAACTCGAATGGGTGAAGGCGTGCCCCACAGGAGCCTTGAAGGTCGTCGGCGATATGCAGAGCCCCGAAGAGGTGACCCAAAAAGTCCTGCGTGACATGCCGTTCTATCGAAGAAGTGGGCAGGGAGGTGTCACCTTCTCTGGTGGCGAACCGTTGGTGCAGGCGAGGTTTGTCGACCAGACGGCGGGACTGTGCAAAGAGCATGGGCTGCATACGGCGGTCGAAACCGCGGCGGGCGTGCCTCTGCATTCGATTGCGGAGGTGAGCGACAACATCGATTTGTTCATCTGCAGCCTGACCTCCACCGACCCGGAAACCTACCGGAAATATATGGGGCGCTCCAACGAGACCTCGCTGGCCAATATTCGCGCTCTGGCGCAATACGACCCGGAACGGCTCTGCGTGAGGTCCCCGCTGATCCCAGGCGTCAATATGGAAAACGGCCAGGTCGAAGACATGATCGAATTCCTTGCCGATGCCGGGGTGAAATACTACGATGTGCTGCCTTTCCATCGTCTGGGCACATCGAAATACACAGGGCTGGGCAGGGCCTACGACTTCGCGTCGCTCGACCCTCCCAGCGATGAATGCATGGAAAACGTTCGTGGCGAGATCCGTCGCCACGGCATGAGCACGGATTTTCCCAAAGGCCTTTGTGACGGGCACAAGGCGAAGATACGTCAAGATTTTCAGTTACAGAAGGAGTAAACATGACTGAAGGAACAACACAACGCAAACCTGCGAAGGAAATGACGAAAGCGGAATTGGCCAAATACATCGACCATACGATTCTGCGTCCCGAAGCCACTGAAGACGAGATCAGGCAGATCACGCGCGACGGTGTCGATTTTGGGGTGGCGTCCGTCTGTGTCAACCCGGCGTCGCTTGATATCGCGGCTCCGATTGTCGAGAACACGAGTACCGGTCTGTCGGTCGTCTGTGATTTCCCGTTCGGTCAGGGGACTGCCGAAGACAAGACGCAACTGGCGAAGGAATACTGCCGTCATGAAGGGTTGACAGATTTGGATCTGGTCATCAACTACGGCATGGTCCGCTCCGGGCATGCGGCGCAGGCCGGCGATCAATTGCGTGGCGCCGTCGACGCGTGCCGACAGGCTGGAGTCGTGTCTAAAGTCATCATCGAGACGGATGCACTTTCCGACGAACAGATTATCGAGGCCACCGAAGCGGTGATCGCCTCTGGCGCCGATTTCGTCAAGACTTCCACCGGTTTCTATACCGGCGGGCCGACGGTGGGCGGTTCGGTCGAAGTAATGAAGAAGGTCATGAAGGCGGCCGGCGGGCGCATCAAGGTCAAGGCTTCAGCGCACATCAGGACCCGTGATCATTTCCTGGCGCTTATCGATCTCGGTGTCGATCGCATTGGCCTCAACTGCACCTCCACGCCGAAAGTGCTGGCGGGCGCTGCAGAGTAAGGAAGTCCGATACGGCAGGTAGCCGCAATGGCGAGTGGCCGGTACGGGTGTTGTGGCAGCGTGAGCCGATACGCACGGGTTGATGAAGCGAAACGTACCGAGAGCCATGAATTGGTATGTATTGCATTCCTGAGCATATACGTACGGTAGCCGTGAGCCCGTAAACAGATGGTGGGAACCTTTTTAGAAAGGTTCCCACCATCTTTGTATTGTGCGTTCATCATCGAATGGAGCGCGGCAAAAGCGGCCGCAGTGTGGGACGTTTCAGCGCAATCGTCGCCGCGAAGCCTAGTCAGCGTGCCTCGACGTTCTCCTCGTCGCCCTCGTTCTCCGCTCCGACCGTAATAAGCCGGGTATGGGCTTGTTCCAGCTGTTCGGGGCTGATGCTCTCTGGCGTTCTGTCGGTGATGATGTAGTCGAAATCTGCCAGGGTTCCCGCGATATACAAGGCTCGCTTGCTGAATTTCGAGTTGTCCGCCAGAAGGACCTTGATTTCCGAAATCGAAAGCATGGCCGATTTCAGTTCGGCGGTCGCGTCGTAGGAATCGGCGGCGCCGCGGCTGGTGACGGAAGTGGTGGATATGAAACAGATATCCGCCTGAAGCGATTGCAGGGCGTGAATGGCC
This sequence comes from Bifidobacterium sp. ESL0764, assembly GCF_029395515.1. Classification (NCBI taxonomy): domain Bacteria; kingdom Bacillati; phylum Actinomycetota; class Actinomycetes; order Bifidobacteriales; family Bifidobacteriaceae; genus Bifidobacterium; species Bifidobacterium sp. ESL0764. The sequence goes on along the minus strand of NZ_CP113919.1, from coordinate 1,354,671 downwards.
ATGTGGCCGTGGAAGGCATTGGCCCAGGGATAGTAAAGCCCGCCCGTCATATAGAGACGTATACCGGAAGCGCTCATCAGCTGTTCGCCGGCGAAGACGGAATTGGTGATGACGGTGAGCGGCGCCTTCTTTTTGATGGAATCCAGCAGCGGCAAGACCGTTGACGAGTCATCGAGGATGATGGTCGAGTCCGGGCGGATGAATTGCGAAGCCCTGGCGCAGATGATCTCCTTGGCGGCGAGGTTGCTTTCGTATCTCGAAGAAGGCGGTATCTCGCTGGTGAACGAGCGCGAAAGTACGACCATGCCGTTGTCGAGCTGGAGAATGCCTTCCTTCTCGAGCTTTTTGATGTCACGGTAGATGGTGACATCAGAGAAATGCAGCTGCTGCGCAATGTCCTTGACCTTGGTCGGGCCGTTTTCCGCAAGCAGATGCTGAATCTGGACATGGCGTGCGCCGATATCCTCTCGTTTGGTTCCCTGCATCATACCTTCTTTTCCGCTTTGACGTTATTGAATCGGCTGGCAGACGCCGCCTCGTGGCTGGTCTCGAAACCGAATCGTGCCTTAGCCGCCGTTTTCAAAGCGTGGACTGATAGCGCAATCGGGACATGCAAGCGCTAATCGCCGGTCCTGCTCCAGACCTGTGTATCGCCTTTGCACATCCCGATTGTTCCATCAACGCTGCGCGCGATGATCTACTGCTGAGCTTCCACGGCGGTCAGGGCGACCGTGTTGATGATGTCTTCGACCAAGGCGCCACGCGAGAGGTCGTTGACGGGCTTGTTGAGGCCTTGCAGCACCGGGCCGATGGCGATGGCGCCGGACGTGCGCTGCACGGCCTTGTAGGCGATGTTGCCTGCGGCCAGAGACGGGAAGACGAAGACGTTGACATGGCCTGCCACGTCGTTGCCCTTGGCCTTGGTGGCGGCTACGGTGGGCGACCAGGCGGCGTCGAACTGGATGGAGCCGACGGCCGGCAGATCCGGCGCCTTCTCGTGTACGAGCTTGGTGGCCTCTTCGACCAGATCGACATCCGGGCCCTTGCCGGACCCGAGGGTGGAGTAGCAGAGCATGCCCACCTTGGGATCGACGCCGAAGGCCTTGGCGGTCTGCGCGGACTGGATGGCGATGTCGGCCAGCTGCTCGGCGTTCGGGTTGAGGTTGATGGCGCAGTCGGCGAAGACGGCCACGTGGTCCTTGAAGCACATCAGGAACGCGCCGGAGACCAGCGAGGCGCCGGGCTTGGTCTTGATGACCTGCAGCGCCGGGCGCACCGTGTTGGCGGTGGAGTTGATCGAGCCCGAGACCAGGCCGTCGGCCTTGCCGAGCACGACGAGCATGGTGCCGAAGTAGCTCGGGTCGGTCAGCTGTTTGCGGGACTGCTCGGGGGTCATGCCCTTCTTGGCGCGCAGCTCGCAAAGCTTGGAGATCATGGGCTTCAGGACTTCCTCGTCGTCCATCGGCTGATAGCTGGCCTTCTCGAGCGAATCGAGGCCGAGTTCCTTGCCGCGTGCGAGAATGGCGTCCTTGTCGCCGACGATGATCAGATTGACGATGTCGCGCTCCAAGAGGTAGTCCGCGGCCTTGATGATGCGGTCCTCGCTACCTTCCGGCAGCACGATGGTCTTCTTGTGGGCCTTGGCGCTGGCCAGCAGGCCGTTCTGGAAGGCGTAGGGGGTGGTCGGGGCGTCGAACGACGTGCGGGCCGCGGCCACGACCTCGGAGGCGGGAGCGTTGTCGGCGAAGGCCTTGGCGGCCTTGTCGGCGGCATCCGGATCGGTGTCGGAGGGGAAATCGACGGCCGGGATGGTCCAGACCGGAACGGGGGAGTTCTTCAGGGCTTCCTTGGCATCTGCGGCCTTTTCTTCGGTGCAGCCGGTGACGAAGACGCCGGCGACCTTGCCGCCGGCCTGTTCGACTTCCGCTGTGCAGGTTTCGACGGTGGCCTTCACCTGTTCGCCGTTGCGCGGAATGGTGCAGATGGCCAGGAACGTCTTGGCTTTGAGGTCGGAGGCGATGTCGGCATTGAGCGTGAACGCTTCCGGGTCAAAGACGGCGGAACCATCGCTGCCGACGATGACCATGGAATCCGGATTCGTCCGCTCGAGCTCGGCGCTGTAGGCGGCGACGATATCACCGCGGGCGCCGCTCTTGTCTTTACGCGCGCACTTGGGGCATACGCCGCGAACTTCGTCAACTGACTGGCCGGCGTTGGCGGCCTTGAGCAGTTCGGCAGTAAACGTTTCCTTCTTGCAGGCCACCGGACGGAACACTGCCGTCTTGCCTTGAGCGGCAAGTGCCTTTACTACGCCGTAGGCCACTACGTTACGGCCGTTCTTGCCTTCTGGGCTTGCGATATAAATGACTTCGTTTGTCACGAGATAACTCCTTTATGCATGTTGCGCACGATCTTTTCGATCAACTACGATATCGATCGTTTCCATTTTAGGCGGAGGTGTGACGTAGCCGACGTTCGGTTTGACAATACTGAAATTGAACAACAGAAAAGGACACCGGGTCGAAACCCGATGCCCTTTTCCGTCAAATGGCTACTTAAAGCGTAGACGAATGAGAATCAGCTCACTCGTTGTCGCTGCCGGTGCTCATGGCTGCCTTGGCGGCCGCTTCCTTGTCCTGGTTCTTGACGTCGGAGTATACGAAGCCGGTGTAATCCGGGTGATCGTAACCCTCGTCGACCGCGAACTGGAAGGCGTCCGTACGGAACTTCTCGAACTTGGCGATATCGTCGGCGTACTTCTTGGCGTCGAGCGTGCGCAGCACCTCGGCGGTCAGCTCGTAACGATCCATGTCGTTGACGCGCACCATATCGTACGGAGTCGTGGTGGAACCCTGCTCCTTGTAACCGTGAACGTTGAAGTTGTCGTGGTTCGGGCGGTCATAGATGATGGCGTGGATGTCGTGCGCATAGGAATGATACGCGAAGAGGACCGGCTTGTCGGCGGTGAAGAGATCGGTGAACTCCTCGTCGCTCAGAGCCTCGTCGTTCTCCTTGGGGCTCTGCAGCTTCAGGGTGTCAACGACGTTGACGACCTTGAACTTGATGCCGAACGCCTTGAGCTTCTCGCTGGCGGCCATGATCTCGAGCGTGGGGACGTCGCCGACGCAGGCGAGCACGATCTGCGCTTCGTCATTGTTCTTGGCGGTGGAGGCCCACTTCCACTCGGCTGCACCCTTCTTGAGCTCTTCGCGAGCCTCGTCGAGGGTCTGCCAGGTGGCCGCAGGCTGCTTGCCCGCGAAGATGGCGTTGATCTTGTTGGTGGACTTGAAGGACTTCTCGGCGACGGCCAGCAGCATGTTGGCATCGGCGGGGAAGTACTCGGCCACAACGTGATCGTTGTTGAACGTCTTGTTGAGCAGCACGGAGCTCACGCCCGGGTCCTGATGGGAGAAGCCGTTGTGATCCTGGCGCCAGACGTGCGAGGAAATCAGCATGTTGATCGAAGCGACGGGCTTGCGCCAATCGATGTGGCGCACGGTGGCCTCGAGCCACTTGGCGTGCTGGTTGAGCATGGAGTCGATGACATGGCCGAAGGACTCATAGGTGCTCCAGATGCCATGGCGACCGGTGAGGACGTAGCCCTCGAGGAAGCCTTCCATCTGGTGCTCGGAGAGCTGCTCGACGACCTGGCCGGTGACGGCCATGTGCTCGTCGGTCTGCTCGGAGAGATAGCCGTTGTCCCACTGCTTGTTGGTGACCTCATAGGCGGCCTGCAGACGGTTGGAAGCGGTCTCGTCGGGTCCGAAGATGCGGAACGAATCCGGGTTCATCTTGATGATGTCGCGGGTGTAGTTGCCCAGCTGACGGGTGGCTTCGAGCTGACCCCAGCCGTGGCCGAACTCCTTGACGCCCTTGACTTCGTAGGCATCGAGATCGGGGAGCTTCAGATCCTCGCGGATACGGCCGCCGTTGGCGTTCGGGTTCTGGCCCAAGCGCAGTTCGCCCTTCGGCATGAACGCGGTGACTTCAGGCTTGATGGCGCCCTTCTCGTCGAAGAGCTCCTCAGGCTTGTAGGATTCCATCCAGCCCTTGAGGACCTGGAAGTGGGCCTCGGTATCGCGGGCGGAAGCCAGCGGGACCTGGTGAGCACGCCAGGAACCTTCGGTCTTCTGGCCGTCGATGTACTTCGGGCAGGTCCAGCCCTTCGGGGTGCGGAAGATGATCATCGGGTAGGTCGGACGATCCATGTCGTCGGTCTGAGCCTTGGCCTTGATGTCGCAGATCTTGTCGAAGACCTCTTCGAGCATATCGGCGAAGCGGCGGTGGATGGACATGTGGTCCTCATCGTCGAATCCGGCGACGAACTCGTAAGGTTCGTAGCCCATGCCCTCGAAGAACTCATGGAGCTCCTCATCGGGGATACGGGAAAGAATGGACGGGTTGGCGATCTTGTAGCCGTTCAAGTGCAGGATCGGCAGCACGATGCCGTCGGTGCGCGGGTTGACAAGCTTGTTGGACTGCCAGCTGGTCGCCAGCGGGCCGGTCTCGGCCTCGCCGTCGCCGACCACAGCCGCGACGAACAGGCTCGGGTTGTTCATGATGGCGCCATAGGCGTGGCTCAGCGCGTAGCCAAGCTCGCCGCCCTCGTGCATCGAACCCGGGGTCTCGGGGGCATAGTGCGAAGGAATGCCACCCGGATAGGAGAACTGGCGGAAGAACTTCTGCAGCCCGGACTCATCCTTGGTGATTTTCGGATAATACTCGGTGTAGGTGCCGTCGAGATAGGACTGTGCGACGCCTGCGGGGCCACCGTGGCCAGGACCCATGATGAACACGGTGTTCTGCTGGTGGTCGGCGATGAGACGGTTGATGTGGCCGAACAGGAAGTTCAGGCCGGGGGTGGTGCCCCAGTGGCCCACAAGACGGTACTTGACGTCCTTGCGGGTGAAGGGCTCCTTCATCAACGGGTTGCTACGCAGATAAATCTGGCCGATGGAAAGATAGTTGGCGGTGCGCCAATACTTGTCGACTCCTTCGAGAGCCTCATCAGAAACCGGCTTGCCGAGCTTCTTCCACGGGGTGCCAATAACAGGACTAGTCATTTATGCTCCTGTACTCCTGTACACATTGTGTGCAATTGATTATTTTCTTCGGGCTCAAACCTTTGTTACTATTGATGTTCAGGGTTTGTGCCCAATCGATGTTCACTTTACGTGTCGACTCAGACTTTTGGACGTTTTTTTGCATCTATGTGCGGTCTTGCGCTGTTTTTGTGGAATAATGTTATATTCTACAAATAATTTGTGAGATTTTCGCACGTAACAAAACAACTTACAAACGTTGAAATTGAGCCATAAACTCCGTAACGCCAACGCTTAGCGATGTTCGATTCACAGAAAATTCACGCGGCGTGTTGTTTTTTGTGATGTTGTTTTTTGTTTGTTCCGATGCCATGTGGAGAACACTTGATTTTGTCGCATTGAACCGCGAGAATGGACACTACTTTATATTTGTTTCATACTATTTATATATAGGGAGAGTCCATGGCAAAAGGTCCAGTGCTTGTCGTTGATTTCGGTGCACAATACGCCCAGCTTATCGCACGGCGCGTGCGCGAGGCGCATGTCTATTCCGAGTTGGTGCCTCATTCCATGCCGGTGGACGAGATGCTGGCCAAGGACCCGAAGGCCATAATCCTCTCTGGTGGCCCCGCGTCGGTCTACGAACCGGGCGCGCCCGATATCGACAAGAAGATCTTCGACGCTGGGGTGCCCGTGCTGGGTATCTGCTACGGCTTCCAGGTCATGGCCAACGAGCTCGGCGGCAAGGTCGACAAGGCGGCGCTCGGCGAATACGGCAAGACCGAAGCGGTGATCGACGATGCCGAAGGCGTGCTGGCCGGTTCCCCTGCCGAGCAGACCACGTGGATGAGCCACGGCGTCGCCGTCGAGCAGGCACCCGCCGGCTTCGAGGTTTTGGCACATACGCAGGGCGCCCCCGTGGCCGCGATGCAGGACGAGTCCCGCAAGCTCTATGGCGTGCAGTGGCATCCCGAGGTCAAGCACACCCCGCTGGGCCAAGATCTCTTCTCAACCTTCCTCCATCGCTGCGCCGGTCTGCCCAGCGATTGGGACGCCGACAACATCATCGACACCCAGGTGAAGAAAATCCGCGAGGAGGTCGGCGACGCCGAGGTCATCTGTGGGCTTTCGGGCGGTGTGGACTCCGCCGTCGCCGCGACCTTGGTGCACAAGGCCATCGGCGACCAGCTCACCTGCGTGTTCGTCGACCACGGCATGTTGCGTAAGGGCGAGGCCGAACAGGTCCGCCACGATTTCGTCAAGGCCACGGGTATTCGCCTCATTGAGGTTGACGCTTCTGAGGAGTTCCTGACGGCTTTGAAGGGTGTCACTGAGCCGGAGCGCAAGCGCAAGATCATCGGCGAGAAGTTCATCCGCACCTTCGAGAAGGCGCAGCGTCAGGTGCTTGAGGAGGCCGGGGCACGCGGCAAGGAAGTCAAGTTCCTCGTGCAGGGCACGCTCTACCCGGACGTCGTCGAATCCGGCGGCGGCGACGGCACGGCCAATATCAAGTCGCACCACAACGTCGGCGGCCTGCCCGACGACGTCAAGTTCAAGCTCATCGAGCCGCTGCGCAGCCTGTTCAAGGACGAGGTGCGCGCCATCGGCACCAAGCTCGGCCTGCCCGACCAGATCGTCTGGCGCCAGCCGTTCCCGGGCCCGGGCCTGGGCATCCGCATTATCGGCGAGATCACGAAGGAAAGGCTCGATTTGCTGCGCGAGGCCGATGCCATCGCCCGCGAGGAGATGACCAAGGCCGGCCTCGACCGCGACATCTGGCAATGCCCGGTGGTGCTGCTGGCCAATGTCCACTCCGTGGGCGTGCAGGGCGACGAGCGCACCTACGGCTCGCCGATCGTGCTGCGGCCGATTTCCTCGGACGACGCGATGACCGCCGACTGGTACCGTCTGCCTTACGACGTGCTGGCCACGATCTCCACGCGCATCACCAACGAGTGCCGCGGCATCAACCGCGTGGTGCTCGACTGCACCTCCAAGCCGCCGGCCACCATCGAGTGGGAGTGAGCGTCAGCGGTCGTCGTTCACCCTGTTCGTATGGTGAACGGCAATCGTACTAGGGCTTAGAACGCTACTAAACCGGCCTCTGCGTTGGGTTTAGTAGCGTTTTTGCTGCCCAATTGGCATGGAACTAAGATTGTTCTCAATTTAGTGACATATAGAGTTGTCTAGTGGGCATAAATGGAGAATAGTCTTGAGCTGATGACGTTTAGCATCGGCTAGTGTCTATAAATTGGGAATATTCTCGAATCAGTGACAGTTATCGTCGCCTTGTGTATATAAATGGCGAATAGTCTCGGATTGACGGGATGGCCGGAGAAGCTTTCTATGGATAGAATCAGCCTCTCATATGCTATATGTTGTGCTGTCTCTGCGATTCTTCCGTTGCTGATATATTGCTGTACAAAACTGATGGTAGCCAGCGATTTTTATTATGAGATGTTGAATCCGCCATTGCGCGTATACAGTGAGGAAATGTCTGTTTCCTGTAGAGTTCTTCGCCCAATCGCCGGCGGCAAGGTGATGACTGGTTTAAACCAACCGCGTTCTTGAAAGGAAGGAATAACATGGACGACGAACTGAAATTCAGATATGCTGGGCGCGAAGACGTCGCGTTGATTCTGAAATTCATCAAGGAACTTGCCGATTACGAGAAAATGCTGGACGAGGTCGTCGCCGATGAGGAAACGCTCGAGGAGTGGATTTTCGACAAGCAGAAGGCGGAGGTCATTTTCGCCTGTCTCGGCGACAAGGAGATCGGATTCGCACTGTTCTTCCATAATTTCTCGACGTTTTTGGGCAGAGCAGGCCTGTATCTGGAGGATTTGTATGTTTCGCCGGAATACAGGGGACACGGCTATGGTAAAGCGATATTGAAAGAGCTGGCCAGAATTGCCGTCGAGCGCAAATGCGGCCGTTTGGAATGGTGGTGCCTGGACTGGAACAAGCCAAGTATCGATTTCTACCTGTCGTTGGGTGCCGAACAGATGTCCGATTGGACGACATACAGGATTGCCGGCGACACGTTGAAAGATCTTGCGCAATAGACATGTGTGAACCCTGTCGGAGCCTGAGAGAAAGTCTGTCGGCAGGTCGGTTACGGTTGAGCATTGAGGATTGTGGTTTTGCGGCCCGAATCGGGTGAGTTGACGCCTGTTCCTAATTGAATAAATGTCAAAGTGGCAACACGATAATGGTTTGTTCGCCTGTTAAGGCGAGAGACGATGCGTGTTGCCGAATATCAACAAGTGGTTTAGGAGGATGAATAGTGAGCAAGAATATGAGCAGAGGCGCATGGCTGGTGGTTTTGGGATTGATACTGGCCGGTGCGAATCTGCGTATGCCGATCACTATGATGCCGCCGCTGCTGACGGACCTTAAAGCTGAAATCGGTCTGCCGACCTCGTTGGCGGGCTTGCTTACCACCATCCCGCTGCTGGGATTCGCACTCGCCTCGCCGCTGATGGGCAAGTTCGGTGCGAAACACGGCAGCGACAAAGTGCTGGTCGTCTCGTTGATCATTCTGAGCGTCGGCAGCTACCTGCGTGTCATTCCTTCGTCATGGGCGCTGATGGTCGGAACCGCCATTCTCGGCATTGGTATCGCTGGCGGCAACGTGCTGCTGCCAGCCGTCATCAAGGATCGTTTCCCAAATAACATCGCGGGCATGACCACCCTTTACACCATGGCGCAGGTCATCGTCGCGTCGCTCGGCACTGCCGCGTCTGGCGTCGTCGCCTCAAAGATTGGTATCCAGTCAAGCATGGCGATGTTTGCGCTGGTGGGCCCCGTCGCGCTGATTGTGTGGATATTCATTGCCGTGCTCAACCAACGTCGTTCCGGCTCATCGCACATTGCCGTTGACACTCCCGTCGACCGACCAATGGTCGACAGGACGCCGTGGCGCTCGCCGCTGGCATGGTTGATTTTGGCCTACTTCGGCTTGCAATCCATGCTGTATTATTCCCTGCTTACCTGGTTGCCTTCGATGTGGCAGGAGGCAGGTTTCAGCTCTGTGGTGGCGGGAAATCTCGCCACGCTCTTCCAGCTGACTGGCATGCCGCTGACACTGACGGTGCCGATGATCGCCGAGCGCAAACATGGGCTGGCCATCATCAACGGCATCGTCGGCGGGGGATTCGCCCTTGGAGTATTGGGCATCCTTGTGCCGGGCGCGAATCTGCCGCTCAATGTGGTGGCCTCCGCCTTGATGGGCATGGCCTCGGCCGCGGCGTTCAGCATCTGTGTGATCTTCTTCCAGAAGCGTACTTCGAACGCGGCCGACACTGCCCGCCTTTCCGGCATGGCCCAGTCCGGCGGCTACCTGCTGGCCGCGGTCGGCCCGGTGGCGCTCGGCGCGCTCAATGGCCTCCTGCATACCTGGACGCCCATCATCGTGCTGGTCCTCGTCGTCATCGCCCTGATGTACCTTTCCGGCATCGTGGTCATCCGTCACCGTGATATCTATGAAGGGCTACACTGAGCAGCAGTGGTTCCACCATTACCTGAAAGGCAGAAACGATGACGATTCTTACTGATACTTATACGCTGAACAACGGGGTGAAGATTCCGAAGATTGGGTTCGGCACCTGGCAGATTCCCGATGGGAAAGTGGCCTATGATTCGGTGCGGATGGCGCTGGACGCCGGGTATCGCCATATCGACACCGCCTACGTCTATGGCAACGAACGCAGCGTCGGACGTGCGATCCGCGAGTCGGGAGTGGCGCGCGACGAGATTTTCGTGACCTCGAAGCTTCCGGCCGAGGTCAAGACGGCGGACGGGGTGCTGCCGCATTTCGAAGAGACGATGGAGAACCTCGGACTTGATACCCTCGATCTCTATCTCATCCACGCGCCCTGGCCGTGGAGCCACGCGGGGCACATGCGCATGGACGCGGAGAATCTGGCGGTCTGGGGCGAGATGGAGAAGATCTATCGTTCCGGCCGTGTGCGTGCCATCGGGGTGTCGAATTTCGATGACCACGATTTGAAGAACATTCTCGACCATGACGAGGTGACGCCCGCGGTCAATCAGATTCAGTATTACGTCGGTGCCACCGAACCGAGAAACAGGACCTTCGCACAATCCCACGGTCTGCTGATCGAAGCCTATTCGCCGCTCGCTACCGGCGGGCTGCTCGGTTCGTCGGAGCTCAAGGCGATGGCCGAAAAGTATAGGGTCTCAACCGCCCAGCTGGCGATTCGCTTCTGCCTGCAGAACGGTGTGCTGCCGCTTCCGAAAGCCACGCATCGTGAACATATCGAAAACAACGCCGATGTCGATTTCACCATCAGCGACGCGGATATGGACACGCTTAACGTCTTTACCGATCCGAATCCGGACAACCACAATCCCAGCCAGCGGTGAGAATCAGCCTCAAGATATTATCCCGCAGAAGTCGCCATTCCGAATGTTGTTGCGGGATGGCGACTTCTGCTTTAGCATCATGATTCCTGAATTTTCTAAAAACCGAACAGGATTTTTACGGTTGTATGGTGCTGAGTAATTCGATGATTTCTTCATGACGCTCTGAAACATTCATCTCGGTGGTTTGAAACAGTTCAAGAATCTGTCGTGCGGTGTCGAGTGTTTCCTTATCTCGTTCGCCGGCATCGGTCAGTGACGAGAGGTTGAGGAAAGACTCGAGTGAGTGAGAATTCTGGTCTTTCAAAGCGCGTTCGATGATGCCACGCAGCATGATCTTGAGATTGCGTGAATTTTTGCGGTCGTTTCGACGGCGTTCCAAATACGGTAGGAACAGCGCCACTAATACCGCTGCGGTCTCTGCTACTGCCGTGGCCCATTCTGCCAATGATCCAATCTCCATATACTCTCCTTGGCGAAGCGTTGAAAGTGCAAAACCATACTGTACACCGTTCTATGCAACGGGTGAATGCCTGCGATAGCGATCTGCGCTGCAGTCGGATTTGTGGATCTTACTACAGAGCAATGGGAGCAATCGTTCATGTCTGTTGGACAAGTTGGTGTCTTGAAATCGAAACGTTTGCCTGTGATAATTGGTGAACGAGTGAAGTGGTTTAATAGAAGAATATGCATATTGTCATCTTTTGAAAGGGAATATCATGAACGAGCAAGAAGCCATGGACCTGCTGCGCAAGTTCGTAGGACTACGTACCGAAAACGGCAACGAAAAGGTCGTAGCGGATGAAATCAAGGCGATTTTCGATAAAGCCGGCGTGCCCTGCAAGGTTCTGCCGCTTGAAGAGGACCCGACACGTGCCAACCTCGTCGCCGAACTCGGGCACGGTGAGCCGATTCTCGGGCTGACCGGGCATATGGACACCGTCTCGGCCCAGCAGGAAGGCTGGAAGACCGATCCGTTCAAGCTCACCGAAGACGGCGATCTGGTCTACGGCCGCGGCGTGACCGATATGAAGGCCGGCCTTGCCGCCATGGTCATCGCCATGCTCAATCTCAAAAAGCATGAGGAGCAGATGCGCGGCACCGTGCGTTTCCTGGTCACGGCCGGTGAAGAGGTCGGCATGCCCGGTGCCGCTGCACTCGAAAAGCAGGGTTATATGAAAGGCGTCGAGGCGTTGCTCGTCGGCGAGCCTTCCGGCTACAACATCGTCTACGCCACCAAGGGCGAGCTGAACCTGAACATCGCGATGAAGGGGAAGGCTGCGCACAGCTCCACTCCGGCCGCGGGCATCAACGCAGTGGAGAATCTGATCGAATTCCTCGATACCATTTCCAAGCGCATCAAGGCCGCATCGGCCGGAAAGAGCAACCCGGACCTCGGCGATACCGTCTTTAATATTGACGTCATCCGTGGCGGCCAGCAGGTCAATGCGATTCCTGAGTCCGCCAGTGCCGAAATCAACATGCGTATCATCCCCGAGTTCAGCAACAAAGAGATTCTCGCTGTTTTGGACGATGAAGTGGCGAAGTTCAACGACAGTCACAAGGCCACCGTCTCCTACGAGGTCGGTATGGATATCGTTCCTGCAATCGGCCCGAAGGACGCCAAGCTTGCCAAGATCGTCAAGTCGGTGGGGGAGCACCATTTGAAGGAGCAGGGCAAGCCCGGCGAGATCCCGATGTTCGGCGTGTCCGGCGGTACCGACGGCAGCGTGCTCCTGCTCGACAGCCCCAAGGACACCGCCTACGTGATGTTCGGGCCAGGCAACGATACGATGCACTGCGTCAACGAAAGCCTTCCCAAGGCGATGTACTTCGATTTCATCGGCATCTATGACGACATCATCAACGAGTACATGGGCATTAGCAAGTAGTCGATTGCGTTTGATGCTGGTAAACGGACTCAGATAAACGGTTGCGGTGCGTTTCCCGGCATCGGAATGTGATAGTGCTGGTAAACGTACTGTAATAAGAGATTAAAGTACGTTTACCAGCACGAAATTGCGATGTTTTGGGCGAAGGAGCCTGTTTTAGCTTCAGTCTTTAGTTTCTGCGGTATTGTTTTCGCCGGAACCGTTATGTGTGTTGACCAGGAAATGCGACTCGTTGGGAAGTACAGCGTTCAAAATGACGGCGACCACGAACGAAACGGCGATGCAGTTGGTGGCGAAGATCGACTGGAAGAGCTGCGGGAACTGGGCGAAGATGCCGCCGACCTGCGTGAAGCCGATGCCGATGGTCAGGGAGAGCGCCGCGATGGTGGTGTTGCGCTGGCTGAAGCCTGCCTCGGCGATCATCTGGAAACCGGAGAGGATGATGTTGCCGAACATCATGATGGTGCATCCGCCGAGCACGGCCTGCGGCATCGAGTTGAACACCTGGGCCACGGCCGGCACGAAGCTGGCCAGGATGAGGATGAAGCCGCCGGAGAGGATGACCTTGCGGTTGACGACCTTAGTGACGGCCACCAGCCCGATGTTCTGGGCGAACGAGGTCAGCGGCAGGCAGCCGAAGAGCCCGGAGACGGTGGAGATCAGGCCGTCGCCGGCGATGGCGCCGCTGGTCTCGCGGTCGGTGGGCAGACGGTTCAGGCCCACCTTGGAAAGCGCCGCGGTGTCGCCGAGCACCTCGACCGAGGAGACCACGTAGAGCAGCGCGAAGGAGATGATGGAACCGGCGTCGAAGGTCGGTTTGAATGGCATGAAGTGCGGCAGGCTCACCACCTGCAGACCGGTGAATCCGGAGAAATCGACCTTGCCCATGAAAATCGCGATCACATAGCCGACCACCAGGCCGAAGAGCACCGAGAGCTGCTTGGCGGTGCCTTTCATCAGCAGTTGGAAGGCGAGGCACGCGACCAGCGAGACCAGGCCCAGCGTGAGGTTCTGCCAACTACCGAAATCCTTGGCTCCCGAGCCGCCGCCGAACGAGGACGCGCCGGTGGAGAGCAGCGAGAAGCCGATGGAGGTCACCACGATGGCCGAGACGATCGGCGGCACATATTTCTTCCAGAAGGTCGCGGTCAGGCCGAGCACCAGCTCGATAAGCCCGCCGACGATGATGGCGCCGACCAGGGCGCCGTAGCCCTGCTTGCCGACGATGGCGGTCGCGGCGGCGACGTAGGTAAACGAGATGCCGGTGACCATCGGCAGGCGGCTGCCGACCCGCCAGATCGGGTAGAGCTGCAGGCAGGTGCCGAGGCCGGCGACCAGCAGACCGTTCTGGATGATCATCGCCGATTGCGCGGGGCTCAGATGCGCGGCGGCGGTCACCAGGAAGATCGGGGCGAGGTTGGCCACGAACATCGCCATGACGTGCTGCAGGCCGAAGGGGACGCCGCGCCAGAAGGAGATCTGCCCGTTGAGGCTGGTCAGGGCTTCTTCGGTGCTGGGTTTAGGCTGCTTCGATCCGTTCGCGGCGGAATCGTCGTCGTTTCGTTTGCGCCACGGCAGGTGGGAGGCAAGTCCTGAGACATTATTATCTGCTGCAGCCTGCTTGGTTGGTGAAGTCACAGTCGATTTGTCGTCAGACTTGTTTTGATTATTGGGGATGATGTTTGCTGGTTCGGCCTCTTCGTGGGTGCCGTGCTGATCAGTGCTCAAAGGGTCTCTTTTCTTGATGAAATTGAGATAGTGCTGATAGCTGAAAGCATACGCTCGTCAGTGGGCAGAACGGGTTCAGGGCGTTTCTTTGAGAACAATGCGGTCTGTTTGGTGCCAAAGATTCATCTTTGATGATATTTTACGGTGCTGTTGACGATGACCATATGATGACCATATTGGATTTTGCAAGGTGCCGGTGATGAACGCTGACCAATAGGCATGCGTCCAACGGACAACACGAAACAGACAACAAAAAGCGGCCGTCGGGAATCATGTCTCCCGTGCAGGCCGCAGTACGTTCAAATAATTGAAGTCAGCAGAAACTATGCGAATTCGATGGTTCCGTTTTCGCCGTCCATCGATTTGACGATGGCCAGCGATGCTACCTCATAACCGGCTTCACGCAGTTCCTTGCCGCCGCGTTGGAAGCCTTTTTCGATGGCGATGCCGATTCCTTCGATCTTGACGCCGGCCTCGTTGCAGATATCGATAAGACCGTGCATGGCCTTGCCGTTGGCGAGGAAATCGTCGATGAGCAAAACGTGCTCGCCGGGGTTCAGGAAGCGTTTCGAGACGATGACCGGGAATTCCTTCTGTTTGGTATAGGAATAGACTTTTGCCGTATATTGGTCGCCGTCCAAGTTGATGGATTGGGTCTTTTTGGCGAACACGACAGGAACGTTGCCGAAATGTTGGGCCGCGATGCAGGCGATGCCGATGCCGCTGGCCTCGATGGTCAGGATCTTGTCGATTTTCTTGCCGGCGAAGATGCGCGCCCATTCGTCCCCCATGTGGTTGAACAGCGTCACGTCGCACTGGTGGTTCAAGAAGGCGTCGACCTTGAGCACTTCGCCCGGTTTCACGGTTCCGTCCCGGCGAATCCTGTCTTCAAGTTCCTTCATGTTTTCCTCTCGTTTCCGTCGGTAGATTTTGGCGATGCCCGACGCCACGCATACATATATGGTCTACGAGCATAATCAGTGGAGGTGACGTTGATAAACGGCATCTAGCATCCGTCATCGATTTGACTTATATGTTGCGTGATATGACCGTTCCGCCTCGTGCCGCGGGCCGATGAGACGATGACAACTGGATGTGATAGAAATGAAGTCCTATGACAGGCGGGCGCGGCTCTTGGCGACGCTCGCGAAACGGCTTGGTGAAGGGAATGGGTGTGGCACAGGATCCGGATTTGATTGCACGAAGCGCAGAGGAACTCGTCGGCGACCTGAACGAGCAGCAGGCCAAGGCGGTGCAGTATCGTGGGCCGGCCTTGCTGATCGGTGCGGGGGCCGGGTCGGGCAAGACCCGTGTGCTGACCCGTCGAGTGGCGTGGATTCTTTCCCAATTCGGTGCGTGGCCCAGCCAGATTCTGGCCATCACCTTCACCAACAAGGCCGCCGCCGAAATGCGCGAGCGTTTGGAGGCCTTGATCGGCCCGGTGGCGGAGCACATGTGGATTTCGACGTTCCACTCCGCCTGTGTGCGCATTTTGCGACGAGACGGGAAAACCATCGGTCTCAATTCCGGTTTCTCTATCTATGACACCGCCGACAGCCAGCGGTTGATCAAGCTCATCGCTACCAGTCTCAACGTCGATCTGAAGCGTTATACGCCTCGTGCCATCCTCGGTCAGATCTCCGATTACAAGAACAAACTGGTCGGATGGAAAGAACTGCTCAATACTTACGCACCCGATTACAAGCCCGGCCAGCAAGGCTATCAGATGGGACGTGCCGACAACGCAGATGCGGTGTATGCCGTAATCTACGCGGAATACCAGCATCGCTTGGCCGCGGCGAATGCCGTGGATTTCGACGATCTGATTGTCCGTACCGTCGAGCTCTTGCATGATCACCCCGAAGTCGCGGATTATTACCATCATAAGTTCCGTTACATTCTGGTCGACGAATATCAGGACACCAACCACGCCCAGTACCAGCTGGTGCGTGAGCTTTCCGGCATCGACAGCGCCGATCGACCGGCGCTGGGCTCGATGGCAGGAAACCAACCAACCGCAGGGCGTGAAGGCCCGGCTTGGGTGACCGTTGTCGGCGATTCCGACCAGTCCATCTATGCCTTCCGCGGCGCCGATATCAGCAATATTCAGGACTTCGAAAAGGACTTCCCGGGTGCCCTGACCATCATGCTGGAGCAGAACTACCGCTCCACGCAGACCATCCTCGACGCGGCCAACGCCGTCATTTCCAAGAATACCGGACGCAAACCCAAGAAACTCTGGACTTCGCTCGGCAAGGGCGACCCGATTATCGGCTACGCGGCCGACAACGCCCAGCAGGAGGGCGGCTGGATCGCCAACGAGATCGCCAATCTCAAAAGCGAGCACGGCTACCGTTACTCCGACATGGCGATCATGTACCGTGCCAACGCGCAGTCCCGCGCGCTGGAGGAGGCGCTGATCAACGCAGGTATTCCCTACCAGCTTGTCGGTGGCACGAAATTCTACGAACGCCGTGAGGTCAAGGACGCCATCGCCTACCTGCAGGCCATCACCAACCCTGCCGACAGCGTCAACATGCGCCGTATCATGAACACGCCCAAGCGCGGTCTCGGCGCGCGGGCTGAATCCATGGTCGCCGGTTACGCCGAGGCACATAACACGCCTTTCTGGAACGCTATTCAGCAGATGGATCAGATTCCCGATCTACCCACCCGTACCCGCACCAAGCTCGGCGAATTCCGGGACCTGATGCGAGGCCTGATGCAGTTTGCCGCCGATCACGATTCCAAGCCTTCCGAGATTGTGGCGGAAGTACTCAACAAGTCCAAGCTGCTCGAAGAGCTGCAGCGTTCCACCGACCCGCAGGACGAGTCGCGTGTCGAGAACCTTTCGCAGCTGCAGTCCGTGGCCGCCGAGTTCGAGCAGAAGACGCCCGACGCCACGCTTTCCGGATTCCTCGAGACCACGGCGTTGGTCGCCGATTCCGACCAGTTGCCGGGCGAGGGGGAGGACAGCGGCAAAGTCACGCTGATGACCCTGCACACCGCCAAGGGCCTCGAATACCCCGTGGTGTTCCTCACTGGCATGGAGCAGGGCACGTTCCCGCATTCCCGCTCGCTGGAGGACGAACAGGAGCTTTCGGAAGAGCGTCGTCTGGCCTACGTCGGCATCACTCGTGCCAAGCAGCGGCTCTACGTCACCCGCGCGGCGGTGCGCTCGCAGTGGGGCCAGGCCAACGACATGATGCCCAGCCAGTTCCTCGACGAGATCCCCGACGAGCTGATCGAATGGAAGCGACGCGAGGCCGGCGTCGAGCGCATGCGCTCCGGGTGGGGCAGTGGCTCCGGCGACAGTGGTTTCGACGACGAGTTCGGTGGCTGGGACGATGACGATGGTTTCTCATCCGGTTCCACGTTCGGCGCTTCCGGGGCATCCTCGTCGTATGGCGGCTCTCGTAGTTCTGGGCGTTCCGGTTATGGCTCGTCGCACGGCTCCCGATCAAGCTACGGTTCAGGCCATTCTGGCTACGGTTCCCGTTCCGGCTCTTCGTCCTACGGCTCGCATTCCCGCTCGCTCTATGGAGCAGGTTCGGATTATCGCAGCTCCTCCTCGCATTCCGGTTACGGTTCCCATTCGTCGGGTGGCTCGTCGTACGGCTCCCGTTCCGGCTACGGTTCGTCCTCATACTCTTCGGGCTCGCACACCCGCGGCGGCAAGGTGACCACGCGCCGGACCGCGCCCAAATCCGCGTCGCGCTCGGTGCCGGCTTCGTCGCTTAAGAAAGACAACAAACTGAGCATCGCCGACTTCTCGGTCGGTGACAAGATCACTCACGACCAGTACGGCCTGGGCACCGTCGTCGACACGCAGGACAAGGGCCGCAACTCGATCATCACGGTCGATTTCGGCTCTGACGGCGTCAAGCGCCTCATGCTGCGCGTCGCTCCGATCGAGAAGCTGTAAGGTGTCGGCTCGCCGCGTGGGCACGGGCATATAATCGTCTAGGTTCAGGCAAAACCGAGGGGTTCAGAGGAAAATGACAGGGATTATTTCACAAATTGTGGCAGCCATCGTCATCGAGGTCGTCGTGTGCTTCCTGCAGTGGAAGGCCGTGCGCAGACCAGCGGTCTATCGCGGCGATCCGACCATGGCGGACGGCCGGTATGATATGTATTACGAAACGGTGGATGGCGGCGTTGAGCCGGGAACCGGACACCAGGCCGACATCAACGACTATCTCGCGCCGGCGGGCAGCGATGTCAGCGGGGCGGTGGTCGCCTATGTGCTGTGCGGCATCATCGGCGGCTTGTTCTTCGTCTATCTGTCGCTGGCTTATTCGGCGGTCTGCACCGTGCTGATGGTCGTCATCCTGCTGCAATACCTGGTGTCGCTGGTGCTGCTCATTCGCAACGGGTCGTTCGAGGCCAACAGGACCGGGTTCCTGTCGAGGTGCTTGGAATTCTTCGTCCTCTTCTGCGTGACGCTCTATACGATTGGCACGGTCAGCGAGTCCCGTACCTCCGGCACCTTCGCCAAGCTGCTGCTGGGCACCGACGGACAGTGGCACCGCAAGTTCATCGACGACTTCGGCGTCATCATCCGCAATCTTCCCTCCTGGCAATTCATCGACTGGCTCGATGCCATCCAGCTGATCGTCGGCTCCATCCTGTGTGTCTGCTTCCTGGTGTCCATGCTGCTGGAGTCGGTTGGTATGTTCGTGATCTGCGGCGGCTATGTCCCGCTGCACAGTAGCGGGTTCGTGGCGGGGAAGACGTGGGTGTTTACCCGCATCACCACGCGCAAGACCGTTTATCGGGTCCTGTGGTTCGTGTTGGCCTTTATCCTGAGCTCCCGTTCGGTGGTCACGATCTGCGTGGGCATCTACCGCTTCATCGCCGATTTCATCAGCAATTCCTACACCCACTGACGTCGGATCTGTGCCTTTGCACCGGCGCGTGGTCCGCATCGCGGACGGATACGTAGAAGTCATGGCCGGAGCGGGGTGGCACCGTCGTTATGTTCGTCCTTACCCTGCGGGTAAAATAAGAGTTTGTGTCTGCCATAAGGCGGACATTATCTGGAGTCTTAGCCCATCAGTGGGTCGGCGATATGCCCGGCAAAACGGGGATGTCGTTGGCGCTTGGCGCCTTGAAGCACTGGAGAGGCCCGGCTCAGCGCGGTTTCTTTTGATTCCGCGTTCCGTTCAGATAACGACAGAATACAAAGGAACAACAGAATGACTAACATTCAGCGTTCTCGCCGTCAGGTGCGCCTTTCGCGTGCCCTCGGCATCGCACTGACCCCCAAGGCTCAGCGCATCTTCGAGAAGCGCCCGTACGCTCCGGGTGAGCACGGCCGCACGCGTCGCCGCACCGAATCCGATTACGCGGTTCGTCTGCGCGAGAAGCAGCGTCTGCGCGCCCAGTACGGTCTCTCCGAGAAGCAGCTTCGTGCAGCTTATGAACAGGGCACCCACACCAAGGGCCAGACCGGTGACGCTATGCTCATCGATCTCGAGACCCGTCTCGACGCTCTGGTGCTTCGCGCAGGCTTCGCCCGCACGACCGCCCAGGCACGTCAGTTCGTCGTGCATCGCCACATCATGGTCGATGGCAACGTGGTGGACCGTCCGTCCTACCGCGTCAAGCCCGGCCAGACCATCCAGGTCAAGCCGAAGAGCCAGACCATGGTTCCCTTCCAGATCGCCGCTGAAGGCGTGCACCGCGATGTGCTGCCCGCAGTCCCCGGATACCTGGACGTCAACCTCGCCTCGCTCAAGGCGACCCTCACCCGCAAGCCGGAGACCAAAGAGATTCCGGTCGAGGTCAACATTCAGTACGTCGTCGAGTTCTACGCTCGCTGATTTCTGAATCCCATTCCTTTAAAGGACATACCGCAAGGGCCCTGTGAGTTTCAAGCTCACAGGGCCCTTGGCGTTGTCGTGAATTGCCGTTCGACGGCAGGCGATTGGATTTAGAACCCGTCCTCGAAGAATTCGAGCAGGTCGGCCATCGTCAGCTTCTTCTTCTCCTCGGCGTTCAGGTCACGGACGATCTGGCCTTTTTGCAGTACGATGAGACGGTTGCCGTATTTCAAGGCGTCATCGAGGCGGTGCGTGATCATCAGACAGGTCAGTTGCTGCTCCGCGATGGTGCTGGCGGTGATGGCCATGAGCTGCTTGGAGGTCTTCGGATCGAGAGCCGCGGTGTGCTCGTCCAAGAGCAGCAGGTCAGGTTTGGTGATGGTCGCCATGATCAGGCTCAGTGCCTGGCGTTGGCCGCCGGAAAGGTTGCCGGCCGGCGTGTTGAGATGTTCCTCGAGTCCGTTGCCGATGCCTCGGCACAGCTGAAAGAAGCGGTCGTGGTTGGGTGCCATCTCACGCATCTTCAAGCGGCGGGGTTGGCCGCGACGGGTGGCGAGCAGCAGGTTTTCGGCGACGGTCATCCGCGGCGCGGTGCCCATCTTCGGGTCCTGGAAGACACGGGCGATGTATTTGGCACGCGTCTCCTGAGAGGTCGAAGTGACGTCTTCGCCATTCAGCAGCACGCGCCCGGTCGTAGGGTGGATGCCGCCGGCGATGATGTTGAACAGCGTCGATTTGCCCGCGCCGTTGCCGCCGAGCACAGTGATGAAATCACCGGGTTTCACGGCGAGGTTGGCGTCGGTCAGGATCTCCTTGGTGTCGTCCATGCCGTTGTTGACCCTCACCGAGCAATGCTCGATGGCGAGACGAATGTCTTTCGGGTCGCGCACGCTTTGTGCCTCGGCAACACTGGCAGTCAGGGCGAGGTCATCGTTGTTCGGCTTTGTCATCGTTTCGTCGTTCATGCGTTCGCCTTTCCCTTGGTTGCCACGACGTCATTCTTCCTGAAGTATTTCTCGAAGCCGGTGGTCAGGTGCAACGCCCGCCTGAACTGCGGGATGAGCATGCACAGCGAGAGCACGACCGCCGAGAAGAACTTCAGATAGGTGGTGTCGAAACCGAGACGGATGACCAGAAGAATCAGCAGCTGGTAGATGATGCTGCCGACCACGGTGGCGAGCATGCGCTGGAAGAAGGAGAGCTCGCCGAAAAGGACCTCGCCGATGATGATGGAGGAGAGGCCAATCACGATGGTGCCCACGCCTTTGCTCACGTCGGCATAGCCGTCATGCTGGCTGATCAGTGCGCCGGACAGGGCGATCAGGCCGTTGGAGACCATCAGCCCCACGTTGGTCATCCGTTCGGTGTGGATGCCGAGCGACTTGGCCATGGATTCGTTGTCGCCGGTGGCGATGTAGGCTTGACCGAATTCGGTGTTGAAAAACAGCGACATCAGGCCGATGACGATGGCCACGGCCAGCAGTCCGATGAAGACGGTGTCGTAGTTCGTCGGCAGATTGAGCGGGATGAAGACATCCTGGATCTTCGGCAGGTTCAGCAGGGAGAGATTCGGGGACTTCATGACGAAGAGCATCACCGAGTTCAACGCACTCATCACCAGTATTCCGGCGAGGACCACGGGGATCTTGCCTTTCGTGTAGAGCAGGCCGGTCACCAGGCCCGCGCACATGCCGGCCAAAACGCCCAGCAAAGTAGCCAGGAACGGATTGACGCCAGCGGTGATGGCCGCGACGCACACCGCGCCGCCCAGCGGGAACGAGCCTTCCGTGGTCATATCGGGGAAGCCCAGGATACGGTAGGTCATGAAGATACCGAGGCCGAGCATGCTCCACAGCATGCCCTGACCGATCGATGAGATGATCATGCTCATTGCTTGCCGACCTCCGTGCTGACGAGCTTGGCGCTCTTGCGCAGATTATCGGGGATGGTGATGCCGAGACGTTGCGCCTGCTCCTTGTTGATGATCGTGTCGCCGGTGGAGAACGTGTAGACCGGCATGGTGGCCGGCTTGCCCTTGCCCTTGAGGATCTGCGCGGCCATCTTGCCGGTCTGGATCCCGAGCTGGTATTGGTTGACGCCGATGGTCGCCAGTCCGCCTTGCTTGACCATCGTATCCACCGAGTTGATGACGGGACGGCCCTTCTTGTTGGCTTCCTCGGTCACCGTGGGCATGGCGTTGGCGATGGTGTTGTCGAGCGGGGTGTAGATGAAGTCGCACTTGTCGCTCATCACCTGCACGGTCTGCGCGATTTCGTTGGTCGACGGCACCGGGAATTTCTCGACATTCATGCCGAGCGCTTCGGCCGCCTTGGTGGCGGTCTTGACCTGCGACTTGGAGTTGACCTCGGTGGAGGCGTAGAGCATGCCGACCGTCTTGGCCTGGGGCATCAGTTGCTTGCCGAGCTTGATTTCGGCGGCGACCGGCGGCTGGTCGGAGACGCCGGTGATGTTCTTGCCCGGTGCCTTCATATCTTTCACTAGCCCTGCCGCAACCGGATCGGTGACCGCGCCGAGCACGATCGGAGTAGTGGTGGTGGCGTTGGCCAGCGCCTGGGCGGCGGGGGTGGCGATGCCGACCAGGACGTCGGACTTCTTGTTGACCAGCTGCTCGCTCATCGTGGCGAGCTTGCTCTGGTCGGCCTGTCCGTTCTGGTCGAAGATCTGGATGTTCTTGCCGTCGACGAATCCTTCCTTCTTCAGTTCGTCGACCACGCCTTTATGAATCTGGTCCAAGGCCGGATGGCTGACGTATTGGAGGATGCCGACACGTTTCATACCGTTTTTCGTACCCGTCGACGACTGCACCGATTGGCTGACGGCCTTGCCGCCGGATGCCTGTGTGATGCCGGCCCGTCTGCCGAGTTCATAGGTGAACCCGCCTACGAGGATAAGGGCGATGACGACGATGGTCGCGGTCAGCGCCTTGCCGTGCGAGGTTTGGTGGTTTTCATAGCTCATAACGTTCCTGTTGCTCTTTCGATTGGTAGGTATTGCCCACACCAAGTGAGATTGTTGCCTGTATCTAAAAATACAAAAAACACCGAATAAACCACAACGGTGATTCAATCTTCCATTACGCTGCCACAATAAAACAACGGCTAGGAATGCTATGGAAACAAATGACGCCAAGGCGCGGGCACGATATTCAATTCTGGGTACTTAACAACTTGTGTTAGCTACGCCAGCCACGCCAGACGAAATGCAACAGGAACCGTGATGTCGAAATCATATCGACAGCTCCTTTCATTGCATCGTGAAACTCCTTTAACCATAGACATACGGGCGGAAAACGACAAAAACGGATTCGCATAATGAGATACGGCGCTGTGAGATAATGGAGCCATGTTGTTGCATCTTCATCTGGTCCGCCATGGGCAGACCTATTTCAATCGCTATAACCGCCTGCAGGGCTGGTCAAATTCCCCGCTTACCGATTCAGGCATCGCCGGCGCCGACAAGGCGGGGGAGAAACTCAAAGGCATTGATTTCGCCGCCGCCTATTGCTCCGACACGACCAGAGCGGAGCAGACCGCCGCTCGTATTCTCGATATTAACGAGCAAAACGGCCACAAACGCCCTGAGCTCGTCGCCGACATGCATTTCCGTGAACAGTTCTATGGGTATTTCGAAGGTCAGGACATGAATATGGCGTGGTGGGCCGCCGGCGCGCCGCACGGTGCCAAGACCTATAACCAGATCGTGGAGCAATACGGGCTTAAAGGAACCAGGGATTTCCTGAAGGAAGCCGACCCGTTCCACGACGCCGAAAGCGACGAGGAATACTGGAAACGCATCGAAGGCGGGTTCGCGCTGATCGCGGCCAACCCCGATCTCAAGGACGGCGATGATGTGTTGCAGATTTCGCACGGCAACACGCTCTTAAGCCTGATGCACCGTTTTGCCGGCCCGGGTTACGATCTTTCCGAGCGGCCTGCGAACGGCAGTGTCACCTCGCTCGATTTCGACACCGACAAGCCGATCGAGTCAGCGGTGACGATCGTCTCCTATAATCAATGATTTCTGTTTTTTTCAGCGTCGTTGGCGTTGGGTAGTCTGGTGTTCTATTATGGCGCAAATGTCGAGGAACCGTATCGGAAAGAGGCTTACATGAGTATTGGAGATATCGCAGGGCTTATCGCCGCCATAGCATTCGCTGTGTTGGCAGGGTTCCTGATCTATCCGCTCATCAGGCTGGGCAAGCTGTTCGACCAGCTCGCGCAGACCGTCAAGGATTCCGGCGATCATGCCATCCCGGCGCTTGACGAAGGCGTGACCACGGTACGTCAGGTCAACAAGTCGCTTGAGGATGTCAACAAGATTTCCTCGGCTGCTTCCACGACTGCTGGCAACATCGGAGCATTGACCGATCTTTATGGTTCGTTCCTGGGCAAGCCGGTCATCAAACTGGCTTCGTCCTTCTATGCCTTGAAATCCACCGCACAAAGCTTCATGCATCAGCGCGGCGCGGCCGCTGCCGGCGGTGCCGCTGCCAAAGCGAAGGTTCCGACGGCCAAGGCAAAAGCCGGCAAGGAGTAACGATGGTCAAACGAATATTCTGGGTGTCGCTTGGCGTTCTCATCGGTGTGGTGGCCGTATCCAAGGCGGAGGCTTATGTGCGTGCCAATACGCCTGATAAGGCGCGTCAATTCGTGCTTGGTCCCGATCAGGACCACGTGATGCAACGCTCCTTGCGTGGTTTGTTCGATGAATTCAACGCCACGCGAATTGCCCGTGAGCAGGAATTGAATTCGCAATACGCCGACAAGCTCGGCTGATTCCTTCTGCTTGGCGTCGTTCGGGGTTTGTCAATAACGGGGCGAATCAAGGCCGCGGCAGATACAGTGCAATAAATAATAAATATAAATAATATTGTGAGAAAAGAACTTTGGGATAACAGAACCGAATGATCGGTTCCGGTAATGAAGTTTCAATTTCCATGTGATTATTAGAATCGCAACAGTTTCGTTGCGAATGAAGCAAGGAGCAGCAGCAAGTATGCGCACCTCTGAAATCGCCAGTCGGTTCCAACACTATTTTGAAGAGCAAGGCCATCTGGTCCTTCCTTCGGCGTCATTGATTTCGCCGAACCCGACGACGTTGTTCACCATCGCCGGCATGGTACCGTTCATTCCCTATCTGCTGGGTGAACAGACACCGCCGTCGAGGCGCGTGACCAGCAACCAGAAGTGCGTGCGCACGCTTGATATCGACGAGGTCGGCAAGACCACCCGCCATGGCACCTTCTTCCAGATGGTCGGCAACTTCTCCTTTGGCGACTACTTCAAGGCCGAGGCGATCCACTATGCGTGGGAGCTGCTGACCACTCCGCAGGATAAGGGCGGCCTCGGCTTCGACCCCGAAACGCTGTGGGTCACCACCTACACCGACGACGACGAGGCGCGCAGCCTCTGGGCCAACGAGGGCATGGACCCCGAGCACATGGAGATCCTCGGCATGGAAGACAACTTCTGGACCACCGGCGGCCCCGGCCCTGGCGGCCCCTGCTCCGAGATCTACGTCGATCGTGGGCCGAAGTACGGCAAGGAAGGCGGCCCGTCGGCCGACGACAACCGTTACATCGAGATCTGGGATCTCGTTTTCGAGAACTACGCCGTCGACAACGTCAAGTCCAAGACCGACCTGCACATCGTCGGCGAGCTCGAGCACAAGAACATCGATACCGGCGCCGGCCTCGAGCGCATGGCCTACCTGTTGCAGGGCAAGGAGAACATCTACGAGACCGACGAGATCTATCCAGTCATCGAGGCCGCCGAGAAGATCTCCGGCCACAAATACGGCACCGATCAGGAATCCGATGTGCGCTTCCGTGTCGTGGCCGACCACGTGCGCAGCGCGTTGATGATCATGAGCGATGGCGTGCGCCCCAGCAATGTCGGCCGTGGCTATGTGCTGCGCCGTCTGCTGCGCCGCACCGTACGTTCCATGAAGATGCTCGGCGTCAACGAACCCGTATTGCCGACCCTCTTGCCGGTTTCCAAGGACGCGATGGTGCCCAGTTATCCGGAATTGAACGACACATTCCACGACGTTTCCGAAGCCGCGTACGGCGAGGAGGACGCCTTCCGCCGCACCCTCGAGAACGGCACCACCATCCTCGACACGGCCGTCAAGAAGGCCAAGAAGTCCGAGGATGCCGAGATTTCGGGGCGTGACGCGTTCACCCTGCACGACACTTACGGTTTCCCCATCGAGCTGACCCGCGAGATGGCCGAGGAACAAGGCGTGAAGGTCGACGAGAAGGGCTTCCGCGAGCTGATGGACGAGCAGAAGGCTCGTGCCCGCGCCGACGCGCTGAAGAAGCGCCACAACGTGGACGTCAGCGTCTACGACGACTTCAAGAAGACCCTTGACAAGCCGATTGAATTCCTGGGCTACAAGGACCACTCCAGCCGTTCGACCATCCTCGGCATCTTCGAGGAGGGCAAGGGCAGCGTGGAAAGCGTCCAAGGCCCGGCCAACGTCGAGATCGTACTCGACCGCACCCCGTTCTATGCGGAGCAGGGCGGCCAGCTGGCCGACGAGGGCGAGATGATCTCCGACGACGGTGCCGTGCTCGAGATCGATGACGTGCAGAAGCCGATCAAGGACCTGATCGTGCACAGCTGCAGGCTTACCGAAGGCAAGCTCAGCGTCGGCGAGAAAGTCAACGCCACCATAGACGAGGAGCGTCGCCGTGGTCTGGCCCGTTCCCATACGGCCACCCACATGCTGCACAAGGCGTTGCGCGAGGTGCTCGGCGAGCAGGCGACCCAGCGCGGTTCGCTGGTGGCTCCCGATTATCTGCATTTTGATTTCCAATGGCCCACCGCCATGACACGCGAGGAGATCGACAAGGTCGAGGCCCGCGTCGTTGAGCGCGCCTGCGACGATCTGCCGGTCACCATGGTGGAAATGGACTACAAGGAAGCCATCAAGCTTGGTTCCATGCATCTCTTCGGCGAGAAGTACGGCGACCGCGTGCGCGTGGTGACCATCGGCGAGGACGCGTGGAGCCGTGAGCTCTGCGGTGGCACCCACCTCGATGCCACCGGTAAAATCGGCGAGTTCGTCATCACTTCTGAGTCCTCCGTCGGCTCCGGTGTCCGTCGTATCGAAGCGTTCATGGGCAAGAAAGCCTACGAATTCAACGATGCGCAGCACAAGACCGTCTCCGGCTTGGCCGACGAACTCAAGGTACGTCCAGAAGAACTACGCGACCGTGTGCTTTCCCTTGAAGCCAAAGTCAAGGAGGCCGATCAGCGTCTCAACTCGCTTTACGAATCCCAGCTTGAGGCTGCGGTGCCGGCGTTGATCGCGCAAGCACAAGCCGATGCTGACGCTCCGGTTGAGCTGGTGGTCTCGAACGTCGGCCACTTCGGTTCGTTCGACGCACTGCGCAAGACCGTGATGGACATCCGCGCCAAGATCGGCGAGGCGAAGGCCGCGGTCATCGCGCTTTCCGGCGTCAACGAGCAGGGCAAGCCGATGGTCGCCGTGGCCACCAACGACGACGCGCGCAAAGCCGGTTTCAAGGCCGGAGACCTTGTGCGTGTGGCCTCCAAGGTGCTCGGCGGCGGTGGCGGCGGCAAGCCGGACTTCGCCCAGGGCGGCGGAGCCGATGCCTCCAAGATCGACGAGGCGTTGAAGGCCCTGCGTCAGGCAGTGCACAAGGACTGACGCAGTTGACTTGGTTGGGTGTCGATTTGGGAGATGCCAGGGTCGGTTTGGCTTTGAGCGACCCTGAGCTCACGTTGGCGCACCCGGAAGGCAATATCCAAGCCTACGGCGATTCCTTCCGTGCTTTGGATGCGGTCGTGGACTTCATCGACGAGCATGCCGATGTCGATAAGGTCGTCGTAGGTTTGCCGCTCCTGCTGAGCGGGGAAGTGGGGAAAAGCGCCAAAAAAGCCAGACGATGGGCTGCGAATCTGACCAAAAGGTTGGACACCGCCGTCCACAGCGAGGAATATAAAATAGACAAGGTTCCTGAAATAGTACTTCAGGACGAGCGTCTCACCACGGTGAGTGCACACCACCAGTTGAGCCAAGCTAGCGTTCAAAGCAGAAAGCATAGGCCGGTGGTCGACCAGCAGTCGGCGGTTGTTATCCTCCAGTCGGCTTTGGACACGCGTAACTGACGATGCGCAAGCAGAGAGGGAATTCATGCCAGAAGACTTCAACGAGCTTTTCGACACGAACGCCGAGTGGGTCGATTCCACCGGTTCCTCTTCGCCTGCCCAGCCGCCAAGGCCCCCTGCTCAGTCGCGACACGAAATGCGTCAGCGCAGGATGCGGCGGCGTCGTCGGCGGATGAGCATCGCGGCAATCATCGTCGTGGCCCTGATTGTCGTGGGTTGTGGCGGCTTCTTCGGTATACGAGCGGTGTCCCACCATCTCGGTGCCGATAAAAAGCAGGAGGTTTCCGTCGATTATCAGGGGCCTGGAACCGGTGAGATCTGGTTCTCCGTTGAGACCGGTGAGGGCGTCGCCTCCATTGCAGCTCATCTGGTCAAAGCCCACGTGGTCAAGAATGCGGATACGTTCGTGAGCACGGTTGCGGCCAACAACAGCACGCTGTACCCGGGCACGTACCAGCTCAAAAAACATATGTCGTCTATGGACGCGGTGAAAATTCTCTCTGACAGGACCAAGGCTACAGGGTTCTTGGAAGTAAAGGCCGGGGAGCGCAGCGCAGACGTCATATCGCAAGCTGCACAGCTTTCCGGCATCGACCGGTCGCAGTTCGACGCGGTGATCAACGGCGGCGGACAAGGGATCCTTCCCGCGGAGGCCGGCGGCAAATTCGAAGGCTGGCTTGAACCCGGCGTCTATGATGTGAAGAAAAAAGGCAGCACTGCTTCTTCGATCCTGAAATCGATCGTCAACAAGCGTGTGGCCAAACTCAACAAACTGAACGTGCCTTCGGGAGCGCAGCGCGAAACCATCTTGAACATGGCTTCCATCGCCGAATCCGAAGTGAACCGTACGGAATACTACGGTAAGGTCGTGCGCGTGATCATCAACCGGATCGACGGCGATATGCCGCTGGGCATGGATTCGACGGTCGCCTATGGAGCCAACGTCAAACCGAGCGATTTGACCGACGCTATGCTGGGCGATGCCTCGGACCCCTACAACACCCGCATCAACAAAGGATTGCCGCCCACCCCGATCAGCTCGCCGGGAGACGAAGCCATCCAGGCCGCCATGAACCCGACGCCGGGTGATTGGCTCTATTTCGTCACCACGAATCTGCAGACCGGCGAGACCAAGTTCGTCGCCACCCAAGACGAATTCAACCAGATCCGCGAAGAATACAAAACCCAAAACCAAGACGCCAACTGATTTTTTATTTTAGTTATTTCTTGGTGCGGTTTCTGATTACATTGCGTTTACTGGTTGGTCGTGGATTGGCGGGATATGTAATGCTTCGGAACCCTCAAGGCCGGTAGGCCAAGCTTTACTCCTCAGCATCACATATCCCGCCAATCCACTCATGTAAGTTGACAATCTTACGAAGTTTAAAAAACGAAGTCTTAGTTTTTTATACCAACATAAGTGGGTTTGCCGGGATATGCGATGTTCGGGCGTAAGACACGGCCGAACAAAATCAAAGATTTTGTCTTCGCATGAGTAGCATGCTCACTTCGCCTAATCAAAGCCCACAGGGCTTTGCTCTTAACGGCTCAGCCAGAAGCGTCCCGAACATTGTATATCCCGCCAATCCACGACCAACCACGAAACTTGACTTAGTGTGCAAACTATATAGCAGCTAAAAGCGCTGCAAGAATTCCTGCGAATACGATGACGGGGACGAAGGGGGCTTTTGGTGAGTTGGTGGGGAATGAGGGCTTGACGATTCTGGGCCAGAGGAGGAGCCAGAGCAATCCTAGGGCGCCCATCGTGAGCCACCAATAGAGGTAGAGCATCAGTCCGAACGAGCCGACGGCAAGGCCGACCAGAAACGAGGCGGTGACGTCTCCGAATCCGAGGGCTCCGGGCTTTAGCCGTGAGAGTAGGAACTGGATAGCAGCCGACAATAGCGCATATCCGAGCGGCATCAGAACTTTGGCGGGATTGCGTTCGACGATGGCGAGGACGAGGAAGACCGCGAATTGGCTCAATACTCCCAATAGCACCCATGTTCTGGGCACGCGAAAACGACGGATGTCTTCGACAACCAGAGCCAGTCCGCAGAGCAGACTCGGCAGTGCAGCAATGTAGGCCATATCGGTAAGATAGTGCATAAACCCGTTATTTGACGAATGGAAAGCGCGAAAAAGCGAAAAAATCAAGGTTTCTTGAGTTTCGGCTCGTCAAGGTTCGACAAGGAGTGAAGCATGTTGCGTTGGCAGACGGCAGGGGAGTCGCACGGCGAAGCGCTGGTCGCGATGATCGAAGGGCTTCCGGCAGGGGTCCAGGTGCGCTCGCAGGATGTTGTGGATGCACTGGCGCGGCGGCGTCTTGGCTACGGCCGCGGGGCGCGCATGAAGTTCGAACAGGACAAGGTGCGTATGTTGACCGGGGTACGCCACGGAAAGACGCTGGGTTCGCCGGTATCCATCGAGATCGCCAACACCGAATGGCCGAAGTGGACCGAAGTGATGAGCGCCGACCCGCTTGACCACGAGCTGCCGCCGACCGGACGCAACGAGCCGTTGACCCGTCCTCGTCCGGGACATGCCGATTTGACCGGCATGCGCAAATACGGTTTCGATGACGCCCGCAACGCGCTCGAGCGTTCCAGCGCCCGCGAAACGGCTTCACGCGTGGCGTTGGGAGAAGTGGCCGCGAAATTCCTGGAACAGTCCGTCGGCATTCGCACGGTGGCCCATGTCGTCGCGCTCGGCGGCGAGAAAATCGGGGCCGACGCTCCTATGCCGACACCTTCCGATGTGGAAGCGCTCGACGCCTCTCCGGTGCGCACGCTCGACAAGGATGCCGAAAAGCGGATGATGGCGAAGATCGATGAGGCCAAGGCCCGGGCGGATACGCTTGGCGGCGTGGTGGAGGTCATCGCCTACGGTGTTCCCGCCGGGTTGGGCACGTATGTCGAAAGCGACCGTCGTCTTGACGGCGCTCTGGCTGGCGCATTGATGGGCATCCAGGCGATCAAAGGCGTCGAGGTCGGCGACGGGTTCCTCGAGGCCGACAGATTCGGTTCCGAGGCCCACGACGAGATGTTCGTGGACGACAAAGGCCATATCCGTCGGTATTCCAACCGTTCCGGCGGCACTGAAGGAGGCATGTCCGACGGTCAGCCGATTCGTGTGCGGGCCGCGATGAAGCCGATTCCTTCCATTCCACGAGCGTTGCGTACCGTCGATGTCGCCAACGGCGAGGAGGCCAAGGCCATCAACCAGCGTTCCGACACCACTGCGGTTCCTGCCGCGGCCGTGGTCGCCGAAGCCATGGTGCGCTTGACGCTGGCCGGGTTCGTCATTGAAAAGTTCGGTGGCGACAGCGTCGAGGAGACGCGTCGTAACGCACGGAATTACCTCGATTCGTGGCCGGAGCATATGCGCTGAGACGCTGAGACGCATCTATGACGATATCTAGCAATAACACGACCAAAGTGCCGGCTGTGCGCGACTATATGCAAGGCCGGCACGATGATACGGCAGTGAACCGGTTCAAAAATGAGAGAAGGAAGAATGCGAATGCAGAGGGGAAGCTCGCTATGAGTGGTCATCGTCCGCTTGCCGTGGTCATCGGCATGCCCGGTGCCGGCAAGACGCGCGTGGGGCGCGAGGCGGCGCAGATGCTCGGTGTCGATTTCGCCGACGCGGATATCGAGATCGAACATGAAACCGGCATGAAGATTCCCCGATATTTCGAAAAATATGGAGAACCTGCGTTTCGTAAGCTTGAGGCCGAAGTCATTGCGGATCTGCTCGAGTCGTTTGACGGCCTATTGGCTTTGGGCGGCGGCGCTCCGATGACACCGTCTACGCAGAAGGCCTTGGCCGACTACATCGCCGATGGCGGCAAACTGGTCTATCTTGAGGCCGACAAGCACGAGGCCATGGAACGCGCCTCGCGCGGCGGCAACCGACCGATGCTCAACGGCGACGCGAACAAGCGTTGGCTGAAGCTCTTCGACGAGCGCGATCCCGTGTTCCGCGAGATCGCCAATCTGCATGTGCACACCCATGGTTCGACGCCGCGCGTGGCGGCAAGGAAGCTGAGCAATATGATTCAGGAACGCATCATCCATGTCACCGGTTCGGGCATCGAACCTTACGACGTCTGTATCGGCGAAGGCACGTTGAACCGTTTGTCGGATGTGCTCGGCACCGAGGTGCTGCGCGTCGCGCTTATTCACACACAGCCCGTGCAGCGTCATTCCGACCAGGCGCGTGCCCTGTTGCGTCAGGCCGGCTACGAAGTCTACGACATGGTCATTCCCGACGCGGAAAAAGGCAAGACCATCGACGTGGCCAAAACCATCTGGAAACGTCTCGGGGAGATAGGTTTCACCCGTTCCGATGCCATCGTCGGCCTTGGCGGGGGAGCGGCCACTGACTTGGCCGGTTTCATCGCCGCTACCTGGATGCGTGGCATTCGCTACGTCAACTGCCCGACCTCGCTGCTTGCAATGGTCGACGCCTCGACCGGTGGCAAGACCGGCATCAACACCGACGAAGGCAAGAACCTGGTCGGCTCGTTCTACACGCCTGCCGCTGTGCTCGCCGACCTGCGCACGTTGAAGACCCTGCCGCGCGACATCTTCACCGAAGGGCTCGGAGAGGTCACCAAGTCCGGATTCATTTGTGACGCCAAGATTCTTGACATCTTGCAAGAGCATGCCGACGAGCTGAAACACTTCGATGGCGACGATTTTCTGGGAACGCCGCTTGAGGATGTGGTCGCCGAGCTCATCGAACGCACGGTGCGCGTCAAGGCCTATCACGTCTCCAACGACTTGAAGGAAGCAGGGCTGCGTGAATTCCTCAATTATGGGCACACGCTGGCCCATGCCATCGAGAAACTCGAGCATTTCCGTTGGCGTCACGGCAACGCCGTCGCCGTCGGCTGCGTCTACGCGGCGGAACTTTCCTGCATCCTCGGCCATATCGACCACGAGACCGTCGATCTGCACCGTTCGATCTTCTCCTCGCTCGGTCTGCCGATTTCGTGGGACGGCGGCAATTGGGACGATGTGCTGGCGCTGATGCACAAGGACAAGAAGGCGCGCGGCAACACCTTGCGTTTCGTCATCCTCGATGGCGTCGGCCATCCGATGCATCTCGAGGACCCGCCCATGGATGCGCTCGTCGAGGCGTTCCACCGTATCCGCAACTAAGCCATGCGCGGGTCGCGGAATAGGTGCTGAGGAATACCGCTATTCGCCATTGCCGAAAACGCATGTGCCGACCTGCGTTTTAATATTTCAACCATACAAAAGGACAATCATCATGACCAAGGTAATCGTTGTCAACGGACCGAATCTCGGACGTCTGGGTGTGCGCGAACCGGATATCTACGGACGTCAGGACCTTCAGACCCTGCGCAAGGACTGCACCGAATGGGGGCATGCGCTCGGCCTCGAGGTCGAAGTCCGCCAGTCCGACGACGAGGCCGAGGTCATCGGCTGGATGCACCGCGCCGTCGACGAGCAGACCCCGGTGGTGATGAACCCGGCGGCATTCACCCATTACAGCTACGGGCTTTCTGATGCGGCCAAGATGGTCACCGACGCCGGCCTGCCGTTGATGGAAGTGCACATCTCCAACCCCTCGGCGCGCGACACGTTCCGCAAGTACAGCGTCATCAGCCCGGTCGCCACCGGCACCATCACCGGCATGGGCTTCTACGGCTACAAGCTCGCCCTCGACGCCATCTCCCATCTGCTGGCCGACAAGGCTGAATAAGTAGCCTTGCTCACAGATTGCTGCCGGGCTCGGCAAACGTCGTCACCCAAGTCGCTGTAATGGCGAATTTCGGTTGTTTTATCGGTTGATGAGGGCCGAGCCTTACGAACACGCCGGGTCAATAGGCGCTGATAGACTGAAGTTCCATGGTCAAAGATACAAATGATAGTTCCCATGGGCATGTCACCAAGCATATTTTCGTCACCGGTGGCGTCGTTTCATCCCTCGGTAAGGGTCTGACAGCATCCTCTCTCGGTCGTCTTCTGCGCAGCCGCGGTCTGCGCGTTCTGCAGCAGAAACTCGATCCCTACATCAACGTGGACCCGGGCACGATGAACCCGTTCCAGCACGGTGAGGTCTACGTCACCGAAGACGGCGCCGAAACCGATCTGGACATCGGTCACTACGAGCGCTTCCTCGACGTCTTCCTCTCCCAGAAGGCCAACGTCACCACCGGCCAGATCTACCAGTCCGTACTCGAGAAGGAGCGCGCCGGCAAGTACCTCGGCCAGTGCGTCCAGGTCATCCCGCACATCACCAACGAGATCAAGAGCCGCATGCGCGCCCAGGCCGCGGACGACGTCGACGTGATCATCACCGAAATCGGCGGCACCGTCGGCGACATCGAGTCGCAGCCCTTCCTCGAGGCCGCACGCGAAGTCAAGCGCGAGCTCGGACCCCACAACTGCATGTTCGTGCACGTCTCCCTGGTCCCGTACCTGCCGGCGGCCCACGAGCTGAAGACCAAGCCGACCCAGCACTCCGTGATGACCCTGCGCCAGCTCGGCATCACCCCGGACGCGCTCGTGCTGCGCAGCGACCGCCCCTTGAACCAGTCCATCAAGGACAAGATCTCCCTGATGTGCGACGTCGACGAGAACGGCGTGGTCAACTGCGTGGATGCCCCGAGCATCTACGACGTGCCGAAGATCCTGCACAACGAGGGCCTCGACGCCTACGTCTGCAAGACCCTCGAGGTCCAGGTCCACGACGTCGACTGGGCCGAGTGGGACGACCTCTTGGAGCGCGTGCATCATCCCAAGCAGGAAGTCAACATCGCCATCGTCGGCAAGTACATCGACCTGCCCGACGCCTACCTCTCCGTCATCGAGGCCGTCAAGGCCGGCGGTTTCGGCAACTACGCGAAGGCGAACGTCAAGCTCGTCGCCGCGGACCTGTGCGAAAGCGAGGCCGGAGCCGACGCCGAGCTGCGCGACATGGACGGCATCATCATCCCCGGTGGCTTCGGCATCCGCGGCATCGAGGGCAAGATCGGCGCACTGCGCTACGCCCGCGAGCACAAGCTGCCCGCACTGGGCCTGTGCCTCGGCCTGCAGTGCATGGTCATCGAGTACGCCCGCGACGTCCTCGAGCTCGAGGACGCGGACTCCTCCGAGTTCGAGCCCGGCTGCAAGAACCCGGTGATCGCCACGATGGAGGAGCAGAAGGACATTCTGGCCAACTCCGACATGGGCCACACCATGCGTCTCGGCTCCTATCCCGCTGTCCTGAAGGATGGCTCGCTGGTCGAGAAGCTCTATGGCACGAAGAACGTCACCGAGCGCCATCGCCATCGTTACGAGGTCAACGTGGCCTACAAGAAGGCGTTGCAGGAGGCCGGCCTCGAGATCTCGGGCCAGAGCCCGGACGGCGAGCTCACCGAGTTCGTCGAGCTGCCCCAGGACGTGCATCCCTTCTACGTCGGTACGCAGGCGCACCCCGAGTTCAAGTCCCGCCCGACCAAGCCGCACCCGCTGTTCAAGGGTCTGGTCGGCGCCGCTCTCCAGCATCAGGAAGCGCGGAAGAACGGCGAGATCTCCAAAGACTGAGCTGCGGTGATCGCCGCCGGTGATGGTGGCGTATTGCGCTGATATGCAAAGGATCCTGTTTGCTCAGGGTCCTTTGTTTGTATGCGTGTTATCTACGGCACTTTTTATAAATTGTGAAGTAAATCACTTTCGCTAACGTCGGTGATTTCAGCTGGACTCTAGTAATCCGGCCACGATTCTGTTACGTTGGTAGGTGAGTGTAGTCAATGATGGGAGGCAGCGTACGGTGGCAGAAAAACCAACACCAAACGCCGCGTCTGATACGGAGATGAGCCAGTATGTGGCTGATCGCGAACGTGTCAACGAGGATAAGATCAAACAGGATGACCAGATCATCCAGGAATTCGGCGAGTACAACTACGGCTGGCACGATTCCGATGCGGCCGGTGAAGCCGCGAAGAAGGGCATCGACGAAAATGTCGTCCGCGCGATTTCCGCCGACAAGGGCGAACCGCAGTGGATGCTCGACATGAGGCTCAAGGGCTATCGTTCCTTCATCGAAAAGCCGATGCCCAAGTGGGGCGTGGACCTTTCCGAATTCCATGCCGAGGATTTCAAGTATTACGTCAAGCCGATCGACAAGCCCGCCAAGAGCTGGGACGACCTGCCCACGGATATTCGCACCACCTACGACAAGCTGGGTATTCCGGACGCGGAAAAGAAGCGTCTGGTCTCCGGCGTGGCAGCGCAGTACGAGTCCGAGGTCATCTACAACTCCATCCAGGACGACCTGAAGAAGGAAGGCGTGATCTTCACCGATACGGACACCGCGTTGCGCGAGTACCCGGATCTGGTTCGTAAATACTTCGCCACCGTCATTCCCTATGACGACAACAAGTTCGCGGCGCTCAACACGGCGGCATGGTCGGGCGGCTCGTTCGTCTACGTCCCCAAGGGCGTTCACGTCGACATCCCGCTGCAGGCCTACTTCCGCATCAACACCCCGAACATGGGGCAGTTTGAGCGCACGCTGATCATCGCCGAGGAAGGCTCCTACGTTCACTACGTCGAGGGCTGCACGGCCCCGATCTACGCGACGGACTCCCTGCACGCGGCCAACGTCGAGATCATCGTCGGCAAGAACGCTCGCGTGCGCTATACCACGGTGCAGAACTGGTCGAACAACGTCTACAACCTCGTCACCCAGCGCGCCTACGTCAAAGAGGGCGGCACCATGGAATGGGTCGACGGCAACATCGGCTCCAAGGCGAGCATGAAATACCCGTCCTGCATCTTGGCCGAGCCCTACGCCAAGGCCTCCACCATGTCGCTGAGCTTTGCCGGTAAGGGCCAGTATCAGGACACGGGCGCCAAGATGATCCATCTGGCACCGCACACCAGCTCCACCATCGTCGCCAAGTCCATCTCGCGCGGTGGCGGACGCTGCGCCTACCGCGGCTTGGTCAAGGTGATCGACGGGGCCAAGGGCTCGAGCTCTTCGGTGGTCTGCGACACGCTGTTGGTCGACGACTATTCGCGTTCCGACACCTATCCGCACGTCGACATCCGCGAGGACGACGTGACGATGGCGCACGAAGCGACCGTCTCCAAGGTCTCCGAGGATCAGCTCTTCTACCTGATGAGCCGAGGGCTTGAAGAGAAGGAAGCCATGGGCATGATCGTGCGCGGTTTCGTCGAGCCGATCAGCCGTGAGCTGCCTATGGAATACGCGTTGGAGCTCAACAGGCTTGTCGAGTTGCAAATGGAAGGATCGGTGGGCTGATCGATGGCCGAACAAGAAGTGAATATCCCAGTAGCGGATCCCAATGATCCGTATGCGGTACCGGCTGCGATGCCGTCCAGCGCCGACAACGAGCCCCGCTCGTTTGAGGTGGACGACTTCAAGATGCCGACACGCAAGCAGGAGGACTGGCGCTATACGCCGCTCGATCGCATCAACGAGTTCTTCGATGTCTTCACGCCCAGTGGCGAAACCAAGGTCGCCGTCAGCAATATCGACGGTAGCCCGATCGACGGCAGCAAGGTGACCACGTCGGTTGTCGAGCGCAAGCAGGCGCCTTCCGGCACTGTCATGAAGCCGAACGACCGCGTTTCGGCCGTCGAATGGAACAGCGGCAGCAAGACCGTCGTCGTCTCCGTCTCCGGCGAGCTGGACCAGCCGGTGCTGGTCGACGTCGAAGGACACGGAACCGATCTCGATGCGCTCCATCTCGTACTTCAGGTAGCCGACCGTACGCACGGCGACATCGTTGTGCGGCACCAGGGTAAGGCCCGTCTGGCCGAAGGTGTCGAAATCATCACCGGGCGTGACTCCCACGTCTCCACGACCTTCGTGCAGGAATGGGACAAGGGCTCCAAGCACGTGGGCAACCAGCGCATCCACGTCGGCGACAACGCCTCGCTGCGTCACGCCGTGGTCACCCTTGGTGGCGACATTGTGCGTCTGCGCATGGATCAGGAGTTCGGCGGGCCGCAAGGTGACCTCAACATGCTCGGCATCTACTTCGCAGAAGCCGGCCAACATCTCGAGCATCGCACGATGGTGGTGCACAATTACCCGGAGTGCAAGTCCCGTGTGGTCTACAAGGGAGCGCTGGACGGCAAGGACGCGCATTCGACATGGGTGGGCAACGCGCTCATCCAGCCGCAGGCGCCGAACACCGACTCCTACGAGCTCAACCGTAACCTCGTGCTGACCCCTGGGCCGATAGCCGATTCCGAGCCGAACCTCGAGATTGAGAACGGCAACATCATCGGTGCCGGCCACGCCAGCTCCGTCGGCCATTTCGACGACGAGGAGCTCTTCTACCTGCAGTCGCGAGGCATCACGGAATCCGAGGCCCGCAAGCTCGTGGTCCGCGGCTTCTTCGCCGACCTGATCGAACAAATCGGCGTGCCCAGCATCGCCGAACACCTTATGAATGTCATAGACCGCAGGCTCGCGCGCGGTGAAAGCGCCGACATGCAAGCGGTATTGGAGGATAAGTAAATGTCTACATTGGAAATCAAGGATCTCTACGCATCGGTGGAGACCAAAGAAGGCCGCAAGCAGATTCTCAAAGGCGCGACCCTGACCGTCAACTCCGGCGAGACGCACGCCATCATGGGCCCCAACGGCTCTGGCAAGTCGACGCTGGCCTACACGCTGGCCGGCCACCCCAAGTACTTCGTCGATTCTGGCGAGGCCCTGCTCGACGGCCAGGACATCCTCAAGATGACCGCCGACGAACGTGCCAAGGCCGGTCTGTTCCTCGCCATGCAGTACCCGGTCGAAGTGCCCGGCGTCTCCATGACCAACTTCCTGCGCACCGCCAAGACCGAGGTCGACGGCAAGGCCCCGGCCATCCGCACCTGGACCAAGGAACTGCAGGCCGCGATGAAGAACCTTCGTATGGACAAGAAGTTCGCTTCCCGCTCCGTCAATGAAGGCTTCTCCGGCGGTGAAAAGAAGCGAGCCGAGGTGCTGCAGCTGGAGCTGCTGAAGCCGAAGTTCGCCATCATGGACGAGACCGATTCCGGCCTCGACGTCGACGCGCTGCGCATCGTCTCCGAAGGCGTCAACCGCGCCAAGGAGAACACTGGGCTGGGCATCATGCTCATCACGCATTACACCCGGATTTTGAAGTATATCAAGCCGGATATCGTGCATGTGTTTGCGGGCGGACGCTTTGTCAAGACTGGGGGACCCGAACTGGCGGATGAACTGGAAGAGACTGGGTATGATCAGTATCTGCCTGAAGGGGCTAGCGAAT
Organism: Bifidobacterium sp. ESL0764; assembly: GCF_029395515.1. NCBI lineage: Bacteria > Bacillati > Actinomycetota > Actinomycetes > Bifidobacteriales > Bifidobacteriaceae > Bifidobacterium > Bifidobacterium sp. ESL0764. The sequence continues at coordinate 1,315,362 of NZ_CP113919.1, read as the reverse complement.
CGGCTATGGCGTGATTCTTTCCGATTGATCGCTTTAGGTTGTTGCTGAGATTTTGTTTAGCTTGCTTTTAGCGGTTGGTCGCGGATTGGGGAAAATATACAATGCTTCGGAACCCTCCAGGCCGGTAGGCCAAGCTTTACTCCTCAGCATCGCATATTTTCCCCAATCCGCTTATGTAGCATTAGTTCATCAGGTTGATTTTTGAAGGGCTTTGGAAGATTTCGATACATCGAGTATCGAAATCTGCAAGCTGCGCTTGAGCGGTTTCATTTTGGTTCAGTTGTTTTAATCGACGCGAAACGCTCTTTAAGAGTTCTCTCTTTTTGAGTATCGTGGAGTTGGATACGTTAAGAGCGGCGGGGCGGGATATGCGATGTTCGACCGTAAAGACTCGGCCTGAGCGGCCCGGAGCGTGTCGAACATTGTATATCCTGGCCCGCCCGCGGGAGTCGAATGTTTATACAGTTAGAAGGCAGTATGGTCGACTTTTTGAAGATTAGGGAACAGTTTCCTATTTTGGATCAGGAGGTGCATGGGCATCGGCTTGTGTACTTTGATTCGGCGGCGACCGCGCAGAAGCCGCAGTGCGTGATTGATGCGGAGTCGGAGTTCTATAGGACCATCAACGCTGGGGTGCACCGTGGGGCCCATGAACTGGCCTCGCGCAGCACCGTCGCCTTTGAAGAGGCCCGCGCCAAAGTGGCCAAGTTGGTCGGCGCCAACTATGAGGAGGGCGAGGAAGAGGTCGTCGTCACTGCTGGGGCCACCGCGGGGCTCAACCTGCTGGCCACCGCCATCGGCAACGCCTCGCTTGGACGTGGGGGAGCGGCCGCCAAGCGGTTTGCCGTTGGTCCCGGCGACGAGATCGTCGTCTCCAAAGCCGAACATCATTCTGTGCTGCTGCCGTTCCAGGAGCTGGCTTTGCGTACGGGTGCCACGCTCAAGTGGTTCGATTTGACCGATGACGGGCGGATTCGTTCGGATACTGCCGACGAAGTGATTACCGAGCGCACCAAGATCGTGGCGATCACCCATATCAGTAACGTCACCGGAGCCATCACTGATATCGCGCCTATTGTCAAGCGCGCGCATGAGGTCGGTGCCATCGTCATCCTCGACGCCTGCCAGTCCGTGCCCCATCTCAAGATTGACTTCCATAAGATGGACGTCGATTTCGCGGCGTGGAGCGCCCACAAGATGTACGGCCCCACCGGTGCCGGATTCCTATATGGCAAGCGCGAACTGCTGGAAGCCCTGCCGCCGGCCAGCTTCGGCGGGTCGATGGTCGAACTGGCGTGGCTGGACAAGCCGGCGCAGTATATGGCGCCTCCTGAACGTTTCGAGGCCGGCACCCAGCCGGTCGCGCAGGTCGTGGCTGCAGGAGTCGCTGCCGACTGGATGCGCCAGATCGGCATGGAAAACGTCGAAGCCCATGAAAAGGCCATCACCGCAGAACTCTTGAAGTTGAACGATGTCCCCGGTTTCCGCGTGCTCGGTCCGGTGGAGACCAAGGACCGCATCGGCACGATCTCCTTCGATGTCGAAGGCGTGCATCCGCATGACGTCGGCCAGTTCTTCGACGCGCAGGGCATCGCCGTGCGCGTGGGCCACCACTGCGCTCAGCCCGTCCACCGTCATTTCGGCCTGTTCGCCTCGTCGCGCGCCTCGACCGCCGTGTACAATACCGTCGAGGAAGCCAAGCAGGTAGTGGAAACGGCCGGCAAGGTCCGTGCGTTCTTTGAGGTGTGAGCAATGAGTGATTTTGGTATGAGCGGTGACGATCTCGAGCAGATGTATCAGGAGGTCATTCTTGACGCCTCGAAGCATCCGCACGGCAAAGAGCATTTTGCCGAGGACGTCACGAAGGAGCCGAGTAGAGGCAACGATACCGGCGAAACGACGGTGCGAGCCAGCCACGAGTACTGCACGCCGGGGGAATCCCATCAGTTCAACCCGACCTGCGGTGACCAGGTGACCGTCCACGTCGAGGTCTCTCAGGACGAGCCGCACAAGATCGAGCGCCTTGTCTGGGACGGCAGCGGCTGCTCCATCTCCACCGCCAGCCTGTCGATGATGGTCGATCTGGTGGACGGCAAAAGCGTCGAGGAAGCCATGCAGCTTGAGGGCGTGTTCCAGAAGCTCATGAAATCACGCGGCGCCGGGCTTGACAACGATGCCGACGAAGAGGCATTGGGTGATGCCGTGGTGTTCCAGGGCGTTTCGAAATACCCGATGCGTATCAAATGTGCGCTGCTGGGCTGGGCCGGCCTCAAGGATTCACTCGCCAAGGCGCTGGCGGCGGATAAATAAAATCGTCAGGCACGCTAAGCCACCAAGCGTTCGGCGACAAAACGTGGGCCACAGACGTGTATTCACGGTTCGCAATCCGGGAATAATACGATTATGCTATGCGCTTGCGCCGACGCATGGAATAGATGACATAATGATTGGTGATTCATTACAGTAGGAGACAACATGGCCAGTAACGACAACCTCGTTCCGACACCGCAATCCTCGATTCTCGACTCGGCGGTCAAAACGCTTGGCAGCGAGGAGAAGGGTGTGGCGGCCGTCGCCAATCCGCAGGCGGTGGGTTCGCTCGACAAGTTCGACAAACAGAACGAAACGGATTCCGCTAAGGCTGAAACCAAGGATGAATCGGTCGGCAACACTGTCAAGGACACCGAAACCGGTATCCCGCTGACTTCCTTCAACGACATCGGCAAGGCCACGGCCGCCGACGTGCGTGAAGCCCTGCATCAGGTCATCGACCCCGAGCTCGGCATCGACGTCATCGATTTGGGTTTGGTCTATGGCATCGAGATCGACGAAAAAGGGCGCGCCATCATCACGATGACCCTCACGACTCCCGCCTGTCCGTTGACCGACTTGCTCGAGGACGAATGCGCCTCGACGTTGGCCGGCCTGGTGGAGGAGTTCCGCATCGACTGGACGTGGCAGCCGCGCTGGACGCTCGACATGATTCGCCCCGAAGGCCGCGAACAGCTGGAGGCCATCGGCTTCAACTTCGACAACATGCCGAAGTACTGATTCGACATTTCGACATACGAGGGCCGGACCTATTCGACGTAGGTCCGGCCCTCCTGCATTTATTTCAAGGATTGTAATCTATATCAGTCCTTGATAATCGTGCGTTTCGGCACGATGGTGATGCCGTCCTTGACTGTGAACCCACGGGCGAGGTCATGCTCATGGTCGATGCCCACGGTCGCGTTCTCTTCCAAAATAACGCTCTTGTCCAAGATGGCCTTGCAAACGCGCGCACGGCGGCCGACGATGACTCCGTCGAAGAGAATGGAATCGACGACCTGCGACCAGGAATTGACGCGGACGTTAGGTGAAAGCACCGAATGCTGTACGTCGCCGCCCGAAACGATGACGCTGGGGGAGATGATGGACTCGGTGGCCCTGCCGATTCGGTTGGTTTCCGAACGGACGAACTTGGCAGGTGGCAGATTGCCGGAAAGCGTGTAGATCGGCCAATCCTGGTTGTAGAGGTTGAACGGGGGATTGTACTCGATCAGATCCATGTGGGCGTCGTAGAACTGCTTGATGGTGCCCACGTCGCGCCAATAGGCGCGGTCGTAATCGGTGGCTCCGGGAATCTCGTTTTCGCTGAAATCGTAGACCCCCGCCTCGCCTCGCTCGGCGAAGTAAGGCGCGATGTCACCGCCCATGTCGTGTTTCGTGTTCTCGGCTTTTTCGTCGCGTGCCAGGGCATCGAACAGTGCGTCGGTATTGGCGATGTAATTGCCCATTGAGGCAAGAATCTGGTCAGGGTGCCCAGGCATACCTTCAGTGGTTTCGGGCTTTTCCTTGAATCCGCGGATCATGTGAGGATGGTCCGGATCGACGTCGATGACACCGAACTGGTTGGAAGCCTCGATGGGCTGGCGGATGCCGGCAACGGTGAACGCCGCACCGGATTCGATATGCTGTTTCAGCATCTGGCCGAAGTCCATACGATAGACGTGGTCTGCACCGACGATGACCACATAATCGGGCTGCTCGTCCTCGATGATGTTGATGGTCTGATAGACCGCGTCTGCAGACCCCAGATACCAATGTTTGCCGAGCCTCTGTTGCGCCGGGACAGGAGAGACGTACGCGTCTAGCAGGGGAGAAAAACGCCAGACCTTGGAGATGTGACGATCCAGGGAATGGGATTTGTATTGCGTTAAGACGACGATTTGCGAATAACCTGAATTGACCAGATTGCTTAACGGGAAATCGATGAGACGGTAGACTCCGCCGAACGGCACGGCGGGTTTGGCGCGATCGCGTGTCAACGGCATGAGGCGAGTTCCTTCGCCACCCGCCAATACGATAGCCAGTATTTTAGGATTTTTCGCCATTCCTTGCCTCCTGATTATCGCTATCCGCCGGTTATTGCCAATCGCTGACCCGGCGCTGACGCAATGCGAATCGAACTCACGCCACCGGCCGTGTCGCAAGAGGTCCATCTTTGCACACGACGCTTCTACCAATCACTGTATCGGATTGAGCCGACGCGAAACGCCTAGGAGGTCTGCAAACGTCTAATTTTTCTTGGCACGGGTCGCATAGAAGGCGACGGCGCTGGAAGCGGCCACGTTGAGGCTGTCGACGCCGTTGCTCATCGGGATTTTGACGGTGAGATCGGTGTTGGCGATGGTGCGATGCGAAAGCCCGTCGCCTTCCGTGCCGAAAACGAGGGCGAGTTTGTCGATATGGTCGGGTTCCTGAGAATCATTGTCAAGGCGCCTGGTCAGCTCGTCAAGGCTGATGGAATCATCGGTCAATGCCATGGCGACGGTGGTGAAGCCGAGGTCATGGAGTTCCTTCAATCCGCGGACCGGCCAGTATTTCCGATCCTCCTCTTTGGTGTGGCGGTTGACGGGATTGCTATTGCCGGTTTCAGTCGCCTGATGCCCGTCGGTGTCGCCGGCTGTTTCGCCGTTTGCCATGGTCTCCGTCTGGTGGTCGCTTCCGGAACCATTGACGTGCGCGTCGTCGCTATCTTCCAGCGTTTCCGCGTCGATACGGGTCCACGGAACTTGGAATACCGTACCCATCGAGACGCGTGCCGCGCGACGGTACAGAGGGTCGCCACACGAAGGAGTAACCAGCACCGCATCGACGTCGAGCGCCGCGGCCGAACGCATCAGGGCTCCGACGTTGGTGTGATCGACTATATTCTCCATCACCGCGATGCGTCGCGCGTCCTTGCAGAGCTCAGCGACAGTCGGCAGTTTCCAGCGACGCATGGCGGCCAGAGCTCCGCGATGGAGCCGATAGCCGGTAAGTTTCTTCAACTGCTCGGGTGAAGCGACATAGACCGGAACCTCGTCACCCCAGCGCTTGTCGATACGCTCAAACATGTCTGCCATGCCGTCAAGCCAGGGTTCTTCGACCAGAAGCGAAACCGGCTCGCGGTCCGCCGCCAAGGCTCGATCGATGACTTTGGGGGATTCGGCGATGAAGATGCCCTTTTCCGGTTCGAGCCGATTGCGCAGCTGTGCTTCGGTCAAGCTCACATACGCGGCCACCCGTTCGTCGTCGACCGACTCGATGTTGATGATCCGCATGTGATTTTAGTCCTTTGTTAGCGAAACCGTTTGAAAGTTCTGTGCCCTTTTATGCCGTTTTGTGCTCAAATCTGGTTCGTATTCAGCACTGAAAAGCGGTCGAATACACTGAGACCCCTTGATTTCCAAGGGGTCTCGAGTCTTTAGTTTTCGTGCCCAGGACGGGAGTTGAACCCGTACTCCTGTAAAATTATAGGAACTAGCACCTCAAGCTAGCGCGTCTACCATTCCGCCACCTGGGCAGGTGTCGTTTAAGCAACAGATAGTACTATACACCATTCTGCCCCTGTTAGGCAGGTCGGTGTGTCGAACGGCGGAGGACCAAGACCGGGGACTGAAGTCCTCTCCTCGATACTTGATAAATATGATGCCGGTTGCTGAATGCGAGTTTTCGGACTGGCCGTCAACATGTAAAAGTAAAAGAGGCGGTTCGGCTGACCTGCCTGGTCGCTCGTCCGTGGTTCCGGTAGCCTTGAATTATGACAAGTCCACTTTTTGTATTTGATGCCGCGCACGACGATGTGCCGGTCAATCGCGACGAGCTGCGTGCGGGATGGACCATCACCCTGCCGCCTGCGCTCAAACGACACGCGACCGGTGCCATGCGCCTGCAACGTGGCGACGAACTGCAGCTTTCGGATGGCCACGGGCTGCGTATCGACGCGCAAGTGGCCGATACACAGAACGGTTTGGTCAAAGTCTCGGAATTCACCACGGAGGAGCGGCCGGTCACCAGACTCGCGTTGGTGCAGGCACTGGCGAAAACCGGTCACGACGTTGAGGCGATCGACATGGCCACGCAGATCGGCGTCGACGAGGTGGTGCCGTGGCAGGCCAACCGTTCGATATCGAAGTGGAAGGCCGGGCGCACCGACAGAAAATGGGACCAGACGCTCGTCGCCGCCACCGAACAGTCGCGCAGGGCTTGGAAACCGACACTGGATGAGTGTGTGAGCAGCAAAGGCATCGTCGCGATCTGCCGTCGGGCGTGCGTCCACCACGAGCTCGTGATCGTCCTGCACCAGGATGCGACCGCGACGTGGGACGGGATCGAGCGCAAGGTCGCCGCGCTTGAGCAGCGTTGTCTCGACGACGGCAAACCTCGTACGATTTACGTCGTGGTCGGCCCGGAAGGCGGCATCAGCGACGACGAGGTCGGGCAATTCACCGATGCCGGTGCTGAGGTGTGCGTGCTTGGGGCCAACATCATGCGCGCCTCGACCGCCGGTCCAGTGGCTCTCTCGCTGCTGTCACGTTCGTTGGGGCGGTTCGCATAGACTTGCTGTGTCGGCCAGCGTAATTATCCGTGCAAGCTAATAGCATGGGGGAGTAGGGCGCGGACGCGTCCGAAAGCTTGAGCAAGGAGCATATATGGCCGACGATTGCCTGTTCTGCAAGATCATCGCGGGTGAGATCCCGAGCACCAAGGTGTACGAAGACGACACCACCTACGCATTCAACGACCTCAACCCCAAGGCGAAGGTCCATGTGCTGGTCGTGCCGAAGAAGCACTATGCCAACGTCGCCGAACTGGCCAAGGCCGACCCCGCTGAACTCGCGCATATCGTCGAGGTGGCGCAGTCCATCGCGGACAAGGAATTCCACGGCGCGTTTCGTTTGATCTTTAATTCCGGCAAGGATGCCGGCCAGTCGGTCTTCCACGTGCACGCGCATGTGTTGACCGGCGAAACGATGGAGGAGTAGTCGGGGTTGGCCAGCGCAAAACGAGTCATCACCATTCCTGCCGAACTCGATCCGGTTGCCGTGTTGGGGTCGGGCGACAAGGTACTCGCCGAGGTGCAGCACGCCTTCCCGGAGGTCAATGTGTTCGTGCGAGGCAACCGTATCGAGATCGCCGCGTACAACAAGCGCGACGACGTTGAGGCCGACAAGGTCTTCGACGTGCTGAACAACATCATCGACGCGGCCTACAAGGCGCCGGCCGACGCGATGAACGTGCGGCGGATGCTCGAGGCCCGGCAGGTCGGCAAGAAGGCTGGAATGATGGGTGACGGCGGCCGCGGGCGCGGTTATGCGCAGCATTCCTATACGCGGGGGTTCGCTGGCACCGGCATGGGCCAACGGTCGAAATCACGTTTCGGTGTAGATAATGAGGATGACGTTTCGGAGGCCAAACGTTCCTCCGCCAACCGCCATGTCCCAGGTGTCATCGCGTTCGCCAACGGCGAGCCTGTCCGTGCGAAAACCGCCGGTCAGGTCTTCTATGTTCGAGCAATCGATGCCAATACCATCACCTTCGCCATCGGACCGGCAGGAACCGGCAAGACCTATCTCGCCGTCGCCAAGGCGGTGCGTGCTTTCGAAGATGGTCGCGTTAGCCGTATCATCCTCACGCGTCCGGCGGTCGAGGCCGGCGAAAGCCTGGGTTATCTGCCCGGAACGTTGAACGACAAGGTCGACCCGTATCTGCGTCCGCTCTACGACGCGCTTTCCGACATGCTCGGCGCCGGCCAGATGCATCGCTACATGACCGACGGCACCATCGAGGTCGCGCCGCTCGCCTACATGCGTGGCCGCACGCTGAACGATGCGTTCGTCATTCTCGACGAAGCGCAGAACACGACCGAGCAGCAGATGAAGATGTTTCTGACACGTCTTGGCTTCAACACCAAGATGGTCATCACCGGCGACGTCACCCAGATCGATCTGGCCGTACCACATTCCGGGCTTAAGTCCATCGAATCGATTCTGGGCGGTATCGACGGCATCAGTTTCGCACATCTTGGCGCCAAAGACGTGGTACGCCATGAGCTGGTCGGCAAGATCGTGCGGGCCTACGATGAGCATGCCGCCAAAGAGCCCGCACACAAACCGAATGGAAAGGAACGCCGTTGAGCGTCGAAGTCACCAATGAGACGGTCTGGCAGATCGACCCGAAACTCTTCTCCGACCTGGGTTTGTGGGTGATGGAACGCATGCAGGTGAGCACGCAGTCTGACCTGACCATCCTCTTCGTCGACCCCGACCCGATCGCCCAGCTGCACATGCGCTGGATGCAGCTCGAAGGACCGACCGACGTGATGAGCTTCCCCATGGACGAGCTGCGGCCGGGCGAAGACGGCCAGATCATGGAGGGTGTGTTGGGCGATATCGTCATCTGTCCGTGGGTGGCTGCGCAACAGGCCGCAGCGGCCGGCCATTCCACGATGGACGAGATGATGCTGCTGGCCATCCACGGCACCCTTCATTTGCTGGGCTACGATCACATCAACCCCGAGCAGGAACGCCAGATGTTCGGACTGCAACGTCAGCTGCTCTTGACCTTCTTCGCCGTTCGCGACCAGCCGGTGCCGCAGGCCGTCTTACCTGCCGGTTCCACGGACCTGCTGGAGCAATGGGACGCGAACCATACCTCGGGCAACAATAAGGAATCGTGAGTGGATTTCCAGCCTGTGGCGAAATGCGTTTCGATTCCGTTTTCGTCCGATCCGATGATCGGTCTTGCGGCCTTGCTGTGTTTGGCCGTCGACGCAAGACCGCTATCGTGCCTTGCGAATAAGCTCGAAGATACCGATGTGAAGATGGATGAAACGTCTATCGCAACAAATCGCAAAACATATTGGGGAATAGGAAAGTACGTAAGAATATGGATATCCTGACCGTCGTCACCGTTGTTGTGCTCGTCATCGTGGCGGCACTGCTGGTGTGGCTTTCGCTGATGATGGCATCGAGCGAGTCGGCCGTCTCGCGCGTCACCAAGGCCAGTCTCAACAATCGGATCATCGAGATCCAGACCGACGACCAGGACCTCGGCAAGTTTGCGCAGGCCAAGCAGATTCGTAAGGTTCACCAGGTGCAGCGGCTGATCGTCGACCGTTATGCGACTTCCGGCTCCTGCGCGTTCTTCCGTATTTTCTGCAACGTTTTTGACGGCGTTCTGGTGGCGATCATCGTCATGCTCGTTTCGCAGCCGCTGTGGATCGCGTTGGTCACCGGAGTGGTGTTCGCCCTGATCGTGGCCGTGGTCTCGGTGCTGCTTCGTCCGCGTTCCGCCGGTGCTTCGAAGCCGCTCGACGTGATGATGCGTTTTTCCGGCACCATTTCACTGGCAGTTGCGTTGACGCCTTTTGCCAAGGCCGGGGAAGGCAAGGACCAGCGTCGCCGCGACAAGGAAGACGAGCTTTCCGACGACGAGGAGCTCGAGAAGATTCAGCGCGAACAGGGGCGTGCGACCATCGATCGGCTGGTCGAAACCGACGATTTCGACCCCGAAGTCGCCGAGATGTTGCGCAATGTGCTGATGCTTTCCGACACGTTGACCCGCGAGATCATGGTGCCGCGTACCGATATGATCTGCGTCGAATCCGATTCCACGCTCGAGCATTTTCTGCAGCTGTGCTCGCGTTCCGGCTTCTCCCGTATCCCGATCATTGGCGAGGACGTTGACGATTTGGTCGGTATGGCCTATCTGAAGGACGCCGTGCGTGCCACCGCTTTCAATCCTGAGGCCCGCACGCGCGAGGTCAAGTCGATTTGCCGGCAGCCGATGCTGGTGCCGGAATCCAAGCCGGTCGATGATCTCTTCCATGAGATGCAGCGCACCCGGCAGCATGTGGCCGTAGTGGTCGATGAATACGGTGGCATCGCCGGACTGGTGACCATCGAGGATGCCATCGAGCAGATCGTCGGTGAACTCGAGGACGAGCATGACCGCATCCAGCACACCGAGCCCAAGAAGATCGGGGAGCGCAAGTGGCAGATGCCGGCCCGCACACCGATTGCCGACTTGGAAGAGCTTTTCGAGGTTGATATCGATGAGGACGACGTGGATACCGTCTATGGTCTTCTGACCAAACTGCTCGGCCGTGTGCCGATTGTCGGCATGAGCGCGGTGACGCGAGGATTGCGCTTGACCGCCGTAGATTCCGCAGGACGACGCAAGAAGGTCTCGACCATCGTGGTCGAACCAGCGACATTCAAAACCGAAGACGATGACAGCGAAACCGAGCATCATCGTGATTCGCGAGCCGATAAAGGCGACGAGACCGAGGACTGAGCCTCCGCATACCAAAGGTTTTATCTATCGCGGTTAGCAGTGAACGGATTACCCTTAATTTATAATATAATCATTGTTCGATTCGAATGAGGAAGAAACGGAGCGTGAATGAACGATAAGCAAGGTGCCGACGCGCACATGGCAGCCAACGGCAGGTCCAGCGGACGCAAGCAGGCAGGGAAGCCGGTTTCGGCAGCGGTGAAGGTCGATAGCAATACCGAGGCGCAATCCCAGCCGTACCGTTCCGGCTTTGTCGCCGTGGTCGGACGGCCGAACGTCGGCAAATCCACGCTTATCAATTCACTCATCGGCACGCAGGTCGCCATTGCCTCCTCGCGCCCGGAGACCACACGTAAGGCTATTCGTGGGATTCTCACCACCGACAACGCCCAGCTCGTGCTGGTCGACACTCCCGGCATCCACCGTCCTCGCACGCTGCTCGGCCAGAGGCTCAACGATGTGGTGGACGAGTCGCTGAGCGACGTGGACGAGATCGCGTTCCTGCTGCCCGCCGACCAAGAGATCGGGCCGGGGGACAAGCGCATCCTGAGCCGACTGCGCAGCGAGTTTGCCCGCAAGGTCAAGGACGGCAGTGAAATCGGCGGAAAACAGCATGCCGGTGCTGGCAAAGGCGGTAACGGTGCTCAAAGCAGTAAGCACGACGATGATCATGAACACGGCAAGTTCGTTTGGAAGGTGCCGCTGATCGCCATTGTCACCAAGATCGACGAGCTCAACCGTCAGGAGCTGATGGCCAAGCTCATCGAGATCAGCCAGTTCACCGACTTCACCGATGTGGTGCCGGTCAGTGCCTTGGAACGCGACAATGTCGCTGAGGTCAAGCGCGTGCTCATCGACAACATGCCCGAAGGCCCGCAGATGTATCCCGATGACCAGATTACCGAGGAGAAGCCTGAGGATACCATCGCCGAGCTGGTGCGTGGCGCGTTCCTCGAAGAGTTGGACGACGAGCTGCCGCATTCGCTGGCCGTGGTCGTCGACTCCATCGACCGTCCAGGCGAATCCGACAATCCCGAAACGGCCGACGGCAAGGCTCATGTCATGGTCTCCATCTTCGTCGAACGCAACTCGCAGAAGCCCATCATCATCGGCCACCGCGCCGAACACCTAGTGCAGGTCAAGAAGCGCCTGCGCACCGCCGTCAACCGCATCGTCGGCCAAAAGTCCAAACTCGACCTCCACGTCAAGGTCGCCAAAGGCTGGCAATCCGACCCGAAGCAGCTCGAACGTCTGGGCTTCTGAATCGCTGTATAAAAGCGTGGAAGCCGGGCCCTATGAAACTTGAGGGACATCCGGCTTCCACATCCAGACCCTCAGCGAGGGAAAAGACATGAGCTAAGCGTACCTAAATCGTTGGCTTGACAAAATAAAGCATGCTCTGTAAACAGTTGTGCCTGTTCGATCGCAATCTATACGATTGAACAGGCACAACTTATATGTAGCCGATTTATTCCTTGGCTTTATTCACCGAGCAGAGAGCAGTCAGAGCTTGCCGCCCTCAACCACGATGTCGTCGGGGTTGGAGGAGCTGCCGTAGACCGGCTTCAGGGTCTGCTCGTAGTCCTTGTGGAAGAACTGTTCGCGGCCGAGCTTCACGATTTCCTCGTTGATGTGGTTGAGCAGCTCCTTGTTGCCTTTCTGCACGGCGGGGGCGATGGGCTGTTCGTCGCCGAGCTTGGTGATGCCGACGGTGAAGCCCTTGTTGGCCTTGGCCCACGCGAGCACTTCGGTGTTGTCGGTGCTCATCGCGTCGCCGCGGCCGTCGAGCAGGGCGTTGTAGGCGTCCGCGTACTGGTCGTACTTCTGTAGCTTGATGTCGGGGTACTTGGCGAAGTACGGTTCGGCGGTGGTGCCTTTGGCGATGATCAGCGTCTTGCCCTTGAGCTCGTCGACGCTTTTGATCGGCTTGGATTCGGGGGAGACCACGCCCAGCGCGACCTTCATGTACGGCTTGGCGAAGTCGACCTTCTCCTCGCGTTCGGGGGTGACGGTGAAGTTGGCAAGGGTGACATCGACCTTGTTGCTGGCGAGCACGTCGACACGGGCCGCCGGGTCGACGGTGGTGTACTCCGGCTTGACACCGAGGTCCTTGGCCAGACGCTCGGCGAAGACGATGTCGTAGCCCTGGTTCTTGCCGTCCTTGTCGACGTAGCCGAACGGTGCCTTGTCGGAGAAGACCGCGACCTTGAGTTTGCCGGATTTCTTAATTTCCGCAAGCGTGCGCGCGCTTTGCTGCTTGCCCGCTCCGGAGGTGCTGGAACCGGAATTATTGTCGCTGCTTGGGGTGGCACCGGTTGGGCCGCACGCGGCGAATCCCGCCAGCATGGCCACGGCCGCTGCCGCTGAGATTGCTACTTGTGCCGCACGTTTCAATACGTTCGTTGTCATGGTTGTTTCTTTCTTTTCTTTTACTAAGTAATATCGGAAGTGAATATAAAAAGTGATGGTTTTATCTGAAAAGATGGAATATCGAAATTCCAATGTTGCACGGGTTTGTCCATTGCAGATTCAAATCGGTATATCTACGTAATGGATCGGCAAACCCGAGATGTCAGATCTGATGAATGCAGATCAGCGAGACATGGAGGCCATGAGCTGACATCGGTTCGGCTCCGTAGCGTTGCACATTCGTGCCGTCACGCTCATATTCGGTAAGTTCCGGTTCATCATTTCGACCTCCCTTTGTTTGTTGTTCGGTTGGAGCTGATAAAAAATATCAGCTATTGTCTCTCACGAGCATACGTGAACGTGTTCAGGAACTGCTGGGCGCGTTCGGACTGTGGATGGGTGAAGAATTGTTCTGCATCGTCGGATTCCTCGACGATACCGCCGTCCTCAAGCAGGATGATATGGTCGGCCACCGCGCGGGCGAATGCCATTTCGTGGGTGACGATGAGCATGGTTTGGCCGCTGTCCGCCAGTTCCACGATGACGTCGAGCACTTCCCGCACCATTTCGGGGTCGAGTGCTGCGGTCACTTCGTCGAAAAGCATGATTTGAGGGTGCTCGATCAGGGCACGGCAGATGGCGACGCGCTGGCGTTGCCCGCCGGAAAGCTCGTGAGGCCACGCGTCCTGGCGGTCGGCGAGCCCTACGCGTTCCAATAGTTTGATGGCCTCGGCTTTGACTTCATCCTTCTTGCGCTTCTGGACGAGCACCGGCGCGAGCATGATGTTGCCGAGCACGGTCTTGTTGGGGAAGAGATCATAGCTTTGGAAGACCATACCGACCTTTACCGGGTTTGCGTCTCTGTTTTCGGCCTTGGAAGCTGATTCATTGTCCGAGTTGGCTTTGGCGGTATTCTTCTTCTTACCGGAAGTGCGCAGCACCTCGTCGCCGATGGTGATATCGCCGCCCTGAATGGGTTCGAGCCCCGCGATGGTGCGCAGCAGCGTGGACTTGCCCGAGCCGGAAGGCCCGAGAATGACGAACACCTGGCCGGCCGGCACGTCGAAGGAGATGTCGTTCAAAACCGGCTTGTCGGCGTTGTCGTATTGTTTGGTGATATGCCGGATATGCAGGGTTTCGTGCGGGGCGTTCGCGTTCGCTTGTGATGTTGGAATCGTCGTAACCGTCGTATCAGTCATGAGCCCACCTCTTTTCAAGCTTTCTGGCCACAATGGAGAGCGGCCAGCATACAAGGAAATACATGAAGAAGATCACGCCGTAGACCCACAGCGTCGCATCCGGGTATTGGAAGCGGTTCGCGTCGATGATCTGCTGGCCCACCTTGATGACCTCGATCACGCCGAGCAACGCTGCCAAGGACGTGGTCTTGACGATGCGGGTGATGAGATTGACGCTGGCAGGCAGCAGACGGCGCAAAGCCTGGGGAAGGATGACCCTGCTGAAAGTCTGCCAGGAGTTGAGACCGAGCACCTGAGCCGATTCGTACTGCGTGCGAGGAATCGATTCCAGCGCGCCTCGCACCAAGTCGCCGAGCTCGGCCCCGCCCCAAAGCACGAAGACCAGCACGCAGGCACCGGTGGCATCGAGGTTCCAGTTGAAGGCGCGTGCGAAACCGTAGAAGGCGATGAACAGCAATGCCAGCTGGGGCATGATGCGGATGAAATCGAGATAGACGCGCATGATGAACCGCACGATCGGATTGCGCATGGTCATCAGCCAGCCGACGAGCAGGCCGACCGGCAGGGAAAGCAGGACGGAAACCCCGGCAATCCAGATCGTGACCCACAGGCCTTGCAGCAGACGCGGGAAGACGCCCGGCTGCAACAGTATCTCAGCGCCGTGCATAGTCGAACCTCCTCTCCAAAACCGTGCCGATGATGGAGATCGGCAGAAGGATGATCAGGTAGGTGACGATCAGCAAGGTCAGTGATTCGTAGGTGTTGTAGGTCTGGCCCATCAAGTCCTTGGTGACGTACATGACGTCCGCAAGCGCGATGGCCGAGACCACCGACGATTCCTTGACCAGGAAGATGATATTGGCCACCACGCCCGGAATGGCGGTGGAAAGCGCCTGCGGCACGGTGACGTGGAGAAGCATCTGCGAAGGGCTGAAACCGAGCACCTGCGCCGATTCGCGCTGGACCTGTGGCACGGCTTCGAACCCTCCACGCAGCGCTTCGGCCATATACGACCCGCCGAGGAAGGTGAGTCCGACGATTGCGCAGGTTTCCGCCGACCACGAGACGCCGAGTTTCGGCAGTCCGAAATACAGGAAATACAACTGGACCAGCAACGGTGTATTGCGGGAAAGTTCAATATAGATGCGAATGATCTGCTTCAAAACCGGGACATTCGCCACTTCGATTGCCGAGCAAACCATGCCCAAAATGATGCTGAAGACGATACCGAAGAACGAGATGAAGACGGTCATGTAACCGGCGTTGACGAAGTAGTGGGCGTTATGGGCTATAAAGCTCCAGTCCATGGGTGCCCTCCCGCTTCGTGATGAATACTTACTCGCTAGTTGCGCCGCGTCCCATACCTCAACTGAACAATTGAGCGGGACACATTCGCGGCACTTGTTGCCATAGTAGCCGTCAACCGGCCAAAATGCACGCATTGTGCCATATGAAAAACTGATACGGGGCTATCAATGATGACCAACGACGTCTTTTACTGCTGGAAAACGGATTATTGCGGCCGTTAATATCCGGTTTTCCAGCAGCAACGTGAAAAAATTCACGAATGATCGATAGGTACCGGAATTCGACTGTTATACAGATCAGCAGTCCAACTGTCGTGTGAGCATACAGAATACGAGCAACCGCTTATTCGCATACACGTAATACCGGTAAACGGCACTGAACAATTCGTGAAAGTCCGTTTACCAGCACTAAGGTTTGGGAAACCGACAAAAATTTCACCGCATACGATTTGGTGCCGGTAAACCGCATATAAGGATAACAAATATGCCCTTTACCAGCACCAAATGAGGTACGCAACGAAACGGAGACGGCTACTTCTTCTTGGTGTACATCTGCGTGTTGAGCAGATTGGCGTAGCGCTTGATGACCGCGGGGCGCTTGACCTTCATTGAGGCGGTCATCAGGCCGTTCTCCTGTGTGAATTCTTCAGGCAGGAGGATGAACTTACGCACGGATTCGGCGCGAGAGACTCCTTCGTTGGCCTTGTCGATCCACTTCTGCGCCTCCGCTCGCACTACGGCGTTCTTGCAGGCTTCTTCCATGGGCATGTTTTGGTCCAGGCCGGCGGCATCGAGCCAGGAACGCAGCGAGATTTCGTCCAAAGTAACCAGCGCGGAGATGAACGGGCGCTTGTCGCCAAGTACCAGCGCTTGGGAGACGAACGGGCAACGCTGGATGATCTCTTCGATCGGGCCGGGGGCGACGTTCTTGCCGCCGGCGGTGATGATGAGGTCCTTCTTGCGTCCGGTGATATAGAGGAAACCGTCGTCGCTGATACGGCCCAGATCGCCGGTGGCGTACCAGCCGTCGGGGGTGAAAGCCAGTTCGGTGGCCTCGTCGTTCTTGTGATAACGGTGGAAGACGCAGGTGCCCTTGACCTGAATCTCGCCGTCTTCGGCCAAACGAATCGAGAAGCCGGGGTAAGGCACGCCTACGGATCCCTCGTGGAACGGCGTTCCCTTCGGGTTGAACGCGCAAGGTGCGGTGGTTTCGGTCAGGCCATAGCCTTCGTAGGCGGGCACATTGGCCCCGCGGAAGAAGGCGAGCAGCTCCGGGTCGAGGGGAGCGCCGCCGGCGACGAACCATTCGGCCTGCCCGCCAAG
Organism: Bifidobacterium sp. ESL0764; assembly: GCF_029395515.1. Taxonomy (NCBI): domain Bacteria; kingdom Bacillati; phylum Actinomycetota; class Actinomycetes; order Bifidobacteriales; family Bifidobacteriaceae; genus Bifidobacterium; species Bifidobacterium sp. ESL0764. The sequence goes on along the minus strand of NZ_CP113919.1, from coordinate 1,298,519 downwards.
GACTTCGCGCAACGATTTGTAGACGATCGGATCGAAGGCGGCGCGGCGTGCGCGTGTGGTGAAGCCGGCCTTGCCGTTTTCGCTCATTTCCTTCTCGTATTCCTGCGCCGCCACAACGGCTGCGGCGAATGCGACGCCCTTTGGCCCGTTTCCGGCTTTCTGGGAGGCGGCGTTGTACACCTTTTCCAATACACGGGGTACGAGGATGGTGACGATGGGCTTGGAGACCTGCAGGTCGCTGATCAGCGTTTTGATGCCGCCGGCGATGTAGATGCGCAGATCGCTGGCGACCACGATGTAATTGACCGCACGGGCGAAGGTATGTGCCTGTGGCAGGAAAAGCAGGACGGATTTGCCCTTTTGATGGAGCAGATCAGGCATGTAATCGCGCAGATTCAGCGCAGTGGTGCAGTAGTGCTCGTGCGTCATCTCGACGCCTTTGGGTGCTGCGGTGGAACCTGAGGTGTAGACAATGGAGCACAGGTCGGTTTTCTTGATGGAATCGATGCGTTGGTCGAGTGTTTCGTCGCTTACCGACTTGCCGTAATCACGCAGCTCTTCAAGTGCGCCCGCCTCAAGCGTGTAGATCTTTTCCAGTGTGGGGCAGTCTTCAACGGCACCGTCCGCCTTTTCGCGCATGTCATTGGTTTCGACGATGAGCAGTCGTGAATCCGAATTGTTGACGATATTACGGATCTGCTCGGCCGAATCGGTGTCATAGATGGTCGCCAGCACGCCGCCCACGGCCATAACCGCCGCGTCGACGACGTCCCATTCATAAGAGGTGTGGGACATGAAGGAGACGCCATCGCCTTTGTCAAGGCCGTAGTGCATCAGGCCCTTGGCCACAGCGCGTACGTCCTCGAGAAACTCGTTGGCCGTTTTGGTGACCCATTGGTTGTCGGCTTTGAAAGTGTAGAGCGGATCGTCGCCCATGCGCTGTGCGCGCTCGACGTAGAGATCGTAGATCGACATGTCGTCGTCTACGGGAGGATTCCCAGCCGTGGTCACGGTCAGCAGGCCGGTCTTTTCGTCCACGAAAAGCCTGGTGGGGTAGCCCGGACCCCATTCGTGGGTGTGGGGCAGGGTTGAGAAATCGACGGGTTTTACGGTTGCGAGATGGCGTTCGTCGTTGAAATCGGGTGTTTCCGGATCCTCGGTGTTGACCGGATGCTCGAAACCGCTTCCCAGATGGAAGGCCTTCTGACTTAACTTCAGCGTTCCCTTTTTCAGTGAATTGATGACTGACACGTGCGCTTTCCTCGACCTTCTGTTATGGCGGTATTTCAAGTAATAAAGCCAATTCTATAGGATTTGTCGTGTTTCGTCACCTTACGGTAGCGTAAGGCGGTTAGACGCGACAGATAAGTCATGCCATGCTTTCGAAGCTGAAACAGTAGGGAAGAAAAAACTGTGCCTGTGCAAACGGATATGTGAAGCCGCAACAATGGATTGCCGCCTGAACGTACGGAAACAAACGGTTTGCGCTATCAGTTAAAAACGATATACCCTCCGACGCCTTTGGGCCGCTCCAGGCGGAACACACGGCCCACGAACGCCGTTACGGTCTTCCAATAGCGTTTGGGATCGGTAGAGGCCGACATCGCATGCGCGGCCCCGGCAATCATGAGTTTTTGCTTGACGGTGCTTGCGCAGGCCCGGAAATTGCGGTCGAGGCTTGCCGGGTCGACGAAGTCGTCTGCCGATCCATGGATGAAAAGCATGGGAATCGAGGTGTGTCCCAAAGCGTTGACGCACGAGGCTTCCTTGAAATCGTAACCGGCGCGCCTGCGTGCGATGGAACTCATGATGCCGATCACCGGGCGGGCCAGGAACGTCGGGGCGTGGTAAAGGTGTCTCGCGCTATATAGGAATTGGTCTTCAAGACTGGTGTAGCCGCAGTCGGCGATGGCGGCCTTGACGTTCTTCGGCAGATGCGGGTCGCCCGCTGTGAGCATCACGGTTGCCGCTCCCATGGAATTGCCGTCCAGCAGGATCTGGGCTTTCGGGTCGGTGGTGACGATGGTTTCGATCCAGAGCAGCAGGTCACGATGTTCCAAGGCGCCCATGCCGATGTATTTCCCGCCGCTCAATTCGTGGCAACGGCTGGCCGGGGTGAGCACGGTGAAACCCATGCCGGCGAAACGATGCGCATATTTCGCCATCTCCTTCGGATCTCCGGAGAATCCGTGGCAGCAGATGGCATAGAAATGGCGCGGAGGGTCGGCGCAGTCGGGGTCGAGCATCCAGCCGTGCAGGCGTGTCCCGTCTCGGGCTGTGATTTTCGCTTCGCGCTTGGCACTGTCGAACCAGCGTACGGCCTCGGCCTCCTCATCGGCGTCGTGGTGTGGCTGACGGGAGGCAAGAGTGGCATCCGGCCGGTTGCTGCTGAACAGGGAATGCCTTGAGCCGGGCTCGAGAACAAAGCGGAAAAGATAGTCGGCGAGTGCATAGAACGTGCCGATAGAGACCGTCAGGCCGGTCAAGAGTCGAATAAGCCGTGTCTTGCTGGTGTATTGCTGACTCATAGGACCTCCCTGGACATGAACGACAAGCCGTTGAGCTGTTTCACTTCCATTGTAAGGTATCGCTATGCGAATCCAGATATGATCGCGATTTCAGCTTTTCCCGTTCTTGTCTCTGTCAAAACGACGGTTGACCAGTGAAGAGAACGCCTCGGCTCCTTGTTCGTGACGGGCCGCATGATTCATGAAAGAATAGATGTCGAAAGAAGGCAGTTGCGCGCCGTCAAGCGGTACGAATCTGAATTCCGGTTCGTCCTCGATTGCTATGGAGGCCATCAGCCCTATGGCTTGGTTCGAAGCGATGATGGATTTCATCATGTTGACATCGGAGACCTCGATGGTCGGCATGGGGATATCCAGCTCGTTCAGTAATTGATCAGAGGCCTGTGCATGCACATATTCATGGTTGAGTGTCACGAAATTGAGATCGTCGTCACCCCTCTGAAGCGTGCCGATGTCCACGCGCGGGGTGATGCCTTTACGGTTGCGCGAGGTCACCAGGCCGAATGATGAACTGGCCACCTTGACCATATCGATGCCGGGGATATCGGGTGCATCCCCGCTGACGGCGATAATTCCGAAATCGACGGTATGCTGCTTGATCTTGTGCAACATGGCTTGCGAGCCCACCGTCGAGATGGCGACGTTGCCGCCCACGGCATCGCCCAAAGTCGCGAATGAATTATTGCCGAACAGATATTTCGAAAGGATGGGAGGCAGGCCGACGCGATAGCGGCTGGGTGAGTTCAGGTGTTTCAAATCATCGTTAAGCCCGTCGATCTGGTCGAAAATAGCTTTGCTGCGCTGTACCAGCACGCGTCCTGCCGCAGTGATGACAAGACCTCCGTCCGCGCCGAAACGGCTGCGGCGAATCAGCGGGGAACCGATCCGCATTTCCATGCGTTTCACTGCCTGCGAAACGGTGGGTTGGGAGACATGGGCCACGGCTGCCGCATCGGTGAAGCTTCCAAGCTCACACACCAGACGGAACAATTCGAGATCACGAATACTTTCTATAGGAGCCATATGACCTGCCCTTCTATCCCCTTTGATACGGTTCAGTTTAAATGATGATTGTCCGGAAATTGGCTGACAGCGAACGGTTCAACCTCATATGCTGCACCTGATGCCGCAAAGTCGAATCGTCCGCTGTCAGCGATGGTTATTGTTGGGTTTCGTCTCTACCGATGAGCAAAACGAGTATTGTCATCAATCGTTTTGCTGCGGAATCCTAGTATCCGGGATGCCAGGTGGCCGCGTCCAGTGCCGCGTTCACGTCGCCGACGGGCTCGCGGTTGAGGCCTTCCTTGATGGCCTCGCTGGCCACCGCGTAGGCCACGCGGCGTGAGATTTCGGTGAGACTGCTGACCGGTGGCAGAACGGCCACGCCCGGCTTGTCGACGTCGATCATATCCGAGATGGCGTATGCCGCGGCCAGAAGCATGCCTTGGCTGATATGGCTGGCCTTGCCCACGATGGCGCCGAAGCAGATGCCAGGGTACATCAGCGCATTGTTGCCTTGGCCGACGTAATGCGTGACCCCGTTGTATTCGACCGGATCGGAAGGTGTGCCGGTGGTGACGAACGCACGGCCGTCGCTCCAGTTGATCACATCGACCGCCTTGGCCTCCATCAGCTCGGTCGGGTTTGAGATCGGGCAGATCAGCGGGCGCTCGCAGTACTTGGACATCGTGCGCACCACGTCCTCGGTGAAGGCACCGGTATTGGTGGAGGTGCCGATAAGCACGGTCGGCTTGAACGCCTCGACAATGGCTGCCAAGTCGGTCGGGTCGCTGAGTCCGGCGAATTCCCCGGGCTTGCGGGCATACTTCTTCTGGCCTTCGGTCAGGTCGTCCTGACCTTCCTCGATCAGGCCGAAGCGGTCGACCAGCGCCACTTGACGCAAGGCGACCTCCGGGTCGATGCCGCCGCGTTCGATGAGATCCTCGACCAGCTGGTCCGCGATGCCCACTCCGGCGGTGCCTGCACCGTAGACCAGGATGCGGGTGTCCTTGAAATCGGTTTTCGCGATGTTGCGGGCGGCGATCAGTGCGGCCAGCATGGTCACACCGGTGCCTTGGATGTCATCGTTCAGGGTCAGTACGTTGTTGCGATAACGTTCGAGGATCGGCGCCGCGGTGGAACGTCCGAAGTCCTCCCAGTGGATGAGGGCGCTGGGGTAGAGATCGAGGCTTGCATGCACGAAGTCGTCGATGAAATCGTCGTAACGCTGCCCTCGCACGCGGTTGAAGCGGTTGCCCATGTAATTCGGGTTGTCGAGCAGCTCCTTGCGGTCGGTGCCGACGTCGATCATCACAGGCAGCACGCGTGAGGGGTCTATGCCGGCTGCGGCCGTGTAGACGGCGAGTTTGCCGGTAAGGATTTCCGCCCCGTTGGAACCCCAGTCGCCGATGCCCAAGATGCCTTCGCCGTCAGTGGCCACGACCAGGTCGATTTCTCGATCGCCGGCATATTGTTTGAGCGCAGCCTTGATGCGGTCGGGGTGGTCGATGGAGATGTAGGCCACATCGCTGCCGGTGTAGAACTCGGTGTAACGCTGGATGGACTGGGCCACGGTCGGCGCGTAGACGATGGGCATGTACTCGGTCAGGTGACGACCCATGCTCACATAGAAGAGGTTACGGTTCCTGCGGCATACGCTCATCAGATAGATTCGCTTTTCCAGATTGGTCGTCTTCGACTGGAAACGTTCATAGACCACGGCCTCCTGGTGATCGAGGTCCTGGACGGCCGCGGGAAGCAGCCCATCGATGCCCAGTTCCTTGCGTTCGTCGTAGGAGTAGGCCAGATCACGGTTGACAAAGGAATCGTGTAACGCGTTCATCGTTGTCATCATCGCTCGCATTCTCTTAAAGGCCTCGGCGTCTTTACCGAAGCGTGTGCTTACGTTTCACGCTATACAAGAGGATGGCGGCCCCGCAAATAAATATTTCCAATATCGTATACACGACGGTTGATCTGTATAAAACGTCGGAATTTCAAGGATTGACGCATATTAGAAAATGTTATTTGTGGACAACATTGTCTATCGGATAGCCTAGAAAGACGATCTGCTGAGTGGCAAAGAAGCCCATTTATCAGGCACCGTTCACTAGTTTAAGGAGAAGCTATGGCAGCAAATTCCCCGGCTCCGTCGTCTGGAGCCATCGCCATTAACAAGACCAAGATCATCAAGGCCGCCATCTGCGTGGTTGTCGGACTTGCGATTTTCGTCATACCGCCTCCCCAAGGGGTGCACCCAGGTGGCATGCATATGCTGGGCGTGTTCGTCGGTACGATTCTCGGCCTGATTCTCCAGCCTTTGCCGACTTCCGCTGTCGCCATCATCGGCCTGACCGTGGCCATGCTCACCGGGGCGATGGATCCTTCGAAAGAGGCGTTCTCGGGCCTTGGCAGTGCTTCGATCTGGCTGATCGTCGCGGCGTTCTTCATTGCCCAGGGCTTCGTCTCGACCGGTCTGGGACGTCGCATCGCGCTGGTCTTCATTTCATGGCTTGGCAAATCCTCTCTCGGCATCTCCTATGGCCTTGCGGCCGCTGATTTGGTGCTGGCGCCTGCCACACCTTCCAATACCGCACGTCTGGGCGGCATTCTGTTCCCGATCATCCAATCGATCAGCGAGGTTCAGGGGTCGACCACCGAATCCGAGGAATCCCGCAAGAAGCTGGGTGGGTTCCTTTCCGCCACGGCCAACAACGTCAACGCCATCACTTCGGCGATGTTCGCCACTTCCATGGCCGCCGGGCCCGTGGTGATTCAGCTTGCCTCGCAGATGCACCATCCGATCGGCTGGGGAACGTGGGCGATCGCCTGCATCGTTCCTGGTCTGCTTTGCCTGATCCTTATTCCGGTCCTGATCTACAAGATATTCCCGCCGACCATCAAGCATGTGCCCACAGCCAGAACAGACGCCAAAGCGGAACTCAAAGCGATGGGTTCGCTGAGCCCCAAGGAATGGGTCATGGCGCTTTCCTTCGTGCTGATGCTCATCCTCTGGGCCACCGGTTCGATGACCGGAATCTCGGCCACCACGGTCGCCTTCCTCGGCGTCACCATCCTACTGTGCACGGGAATCATCACTTGGAAATCCATGGCCAACGACAAGTCCGCCTGGTCCACGCTGATCTTCTTCGGCGTGCTGGTCGGCATGGCCAAGCCGTTGAGCACCCTAGGCGTCACCGATTGGCTCGGCGGCCTGATCGCACACATGGTAGGTGGCATGCCTTGGTACGCTGTCCTCTTCATTCTTGGCATCTGCTACGTGCTGGTCCATTATCTGTTCGCCTCCGAGCTGGCTCAGGTGGTCGCGCTGTACACGCTCTTCGTCACCGTCACCATCGCTGCAGGTGCGCCTGCGCCCGTTGCCGTACTCACCTTTGGCGCTCTTTCCGGTCTGATCGGAGCCATGACGCATTATGCGTCCGGCCCCTCCGCCCTGATCTACGGCGCGGATTATCTCAAGACCTCCGAATTCCTTCGTGTGGGCATCATCTGCGCCATGGTCACCACCGTCATCTTCCTGACCGTCGGCGTCGGCTGGTGGAAGGTCATCGGTCTTTGGTGATGTATTATTCGCCGTATCGGTAGTTTCGTGCCATAAAAATCCCGTTCCGCCAATGAAGGCTGGAGCGGGATTTTGCAATCGGAGACATCGCTTTACGCCATTATCGACAATGTGAGGTGGCATGTCAGGCCGGCTGATATGATATTGAGTGTTGTTTCGGCAGGTCTGAATATCTGCCGCGCTTTGGCGAGGGGAAGCGATTCCCGTTATCGACTGGGCTGAATGTTTTGGGTCTCTTTGAGGCTGTGATTTCGGCGCGTCGGTGCACCGAAACAACGCAGTGTATTAGTAGGTAAATCTCAAGGAGATTAGATTATGGCAAACACCATTACCATCGAAGGCGAAGTCCGCAATGAGTTCGGCAAGGGCGTGGCCCGCCGTATGCGCGTGGCCAAGCAGATTCCGGCCACCATCTACGCCGGCGGCAACGACCCAGTTTTCGTGAAGCTGCCGATGCGTGAGACCACCTTGGCCCTGCGCCGCACGAACGCGCTGTTCACCATCAAGTACGGCAAGGATTCCAAGATGGCCGTCGTCAAGGACGTCCAGCGCAACCCTGTCAAGCGCATTGTCGAGCACATCGACTTCTACGAGGTCAAGGCCGGCGAGAAGATCGAGGTCGAGGTCCCGGTCTTCGCCGTGGGTACCCCGAAGGGCGCGGCAGTCGCGTTCGTCGATATTCAGCAGCTGCGTGTGCGTGCCAGCGTCGACCAGCTGCCCGAGCGTATCGACGTCAATGTCGATGGCCTGCAGGACGGCGAGAAGGTCTTTGCTCATGATCTCGAGCTGCCGAAGGGCGTCGAGCTCGTCAACACCGATCCCGAAGAGTCCGTGGTCACCGTCGAGGTGCCTGAGGACGCCACCGCCACCACCGCGGTCTCCGCTGAGGATGCCGCCGCCGAAAGCACTGAAGGCGCCGCGGCCGAAGGTGACGCCGCTGCTCCTGCTGCTGATGCCGCAGCTGCTGACGCCGACAAGAAGTGATCAGCAGATATCGTTAGCGATATCTGAGATTTTTGGATTCTTTGTTGGTCCGTAAATCTCTTCATATTGGCCCGTGCAGTCCGTTTATATCGGCTGCACGGGTCATTTTGTTCTTTGGTTTTGATAGGTGATTGTTTTCGATTGACTAGGCAGGATTTTCAGAATGTGAACTATTCCACCATACCTGTGCGGTTCTGTGCAAAGGTAGCAGCATAACCAAAGCGCCACAAGCGTACGGCAAACCACCATTCCGGCCGTCACGGCGGCTGAAGCAAAGAAGAAGTGCAAATGACTGAGCAAACCCATCATGATCCGCAAGCGTTGTCGCAATTGACCGAGCCTTTCAAGGTTCTTGACAACCCACATCCCGCAACCGACGCCGAGCGCGCGAAGCTGATTGACAAGCCGGCGTTCGGCCAGCTTTTCAGCGACAACATGGTCCACATGGTATGGCACAAGTCCAGCGGCTGGGGCGATCGCCGGGTCGAGCCGTATGGTCCGCTTGCCATGGATCCTGGCGCCTCCGTTCTGCACTATGCGCAGGAGTGTTTCGAAGGTCTCAAGGCCTATCGCCACGCCGACGGCAGCACCTGGCTGTTCCGTCCGGACGCGAACGCCGAGCGTTTCGCCAATTCCGCCAAGCGCCTTTATCTGCCTGAACTTTCCAAGGACGATTTCCTGGGTTCCGTCGCCGCGCTGGTCAAGCGCGACGTCGAATGGGTGCCGACCCGTCGCGAGTACACGCTCTACATGCGGCCGTATATGTTCGCCTCCGAGGCGTTCCTCGGCGTGCGCGCCCCGCAGACCGTCGACTACTGCGTCATCGCCTCGCCCTCCGGCCCGTACTTCCCGGGCGGCGTCAAGCCGGTGAGCATCTGGGTGGAGGACAAGTGGTTCCGCACCGGCCCCGGTGGCACCGGCTTCGCCAAGTGCGGCGGCAATTATGCGGCCTCCCTGCTGGGCGAGTACCGCGGCGCCGACCACGGCTGCGAGCAGGTCTGCTTCGTCGACGCGGCCACCAAGACCTACCTTGAGGAACTCGGCGGCATGAACATGTTCACCGTGCACAAGGACGGCCATTTGGAGACTCCGTCGCTGACGGGCAACATCCTTCCCGGCGTCACCCGCCGCTCGCTCATCCAGCTGGCGCAGGACCACGGCCGCGATGTCGTCGAGACCATGATCAAGCTCGACGACCTGCTGGAAGACATCAAGTCCGGCGAGGTCACCGAGGTCTTCGCCTGCGGCACCGCCGCCATCATCACCCCGATCGGCCGCTTCAAGTCCGAGACCTTCGACGTCGAGGTCAACGGCAACAAGTCCGGCGACCTCACGCTGCAGCTGCGTGACGAGCTGCTCGGCATCCAGATGGGTGAGATCGACGATCCGCACGACTGGATGTGGAAGGTCTGCTGAACGGCTTCGCCGATTGCCGGCTTTGAGGTTTGTTGAAGCGGCCTGCATTGTTTCCTGGGGTTTGGAGACGATGCAGGCCGTTTTGTATGTGCGGATTCGGTCTGAATCGCTGCGCCGCTTCAACGAGACGCTGCAATAAACCCAAGGATTACAGTATTGCATGCGAACAGAGTGTTGGATAGCCGTGTTTGGCCGTTACCTGGTATATTCTTCAATTATTCAAACGAATATGCAAAGGATGTGCGATATGCAGTTGGCGCTGGAAAGTAACGTGTTTTTCTGGGCCATCGAATACATCGCGACTTTCTGCTGCGGTCTTTTGGGCGGGCTGTGTGCCGTCAAGAAAAAGTATGATTTCATCGCCATCCTCCTGACCGTCTGGCTCACCGGCCTCGGCGGCGGCATCATCCGTGACGTGCTGCTTGGTGCATTGCCACCTGTCGGTGTTTCCGACAGGGGACTGGTCATCACCTCATTGATTACCGGCGTCGCTGTCGCTGTCATCTATCCCGAGGTGGACAGGCTCAAATGGCCGATGGTGGCGCTTGACGCCTTGGCGTTGGGGCTGTATGCGGTCAACGGGACGCAAAAGGCGCTGATCTATCACACCTCCGGCATGACCGCCGTCTTCATGGGGCTGATCACGGCCATCGGGGGAGGCCTCATCCGCGACATGCTCCTGAACGATGTGCCCGCCGTCATCCGCGACAGTCATTGGTACACCGTTCCGGCGTTGATCGGCAGCGTCCTGACGGTGTTCGTCACCCGTGCCTATCAGGGTGGGCATATCCCGTTCACATTCGAAGTCATCGGCGATATTGCCGTTGTGGCTTTCGTTGTCGTCCTGCGTGTATTGTCCGTCCGCTTCGATTGGAAGGTGCCGGGGGCGATCAAACGCCATCATGCGTTGCTGCCGTTGCCGGTCAAGGGCGACGACGAAAAAGCTGACGGTAATCGTTGACAGATGTGACCAATTCTGACTGCGAACGATAATGCCTTTAGAATTGCGACAAGTTCAAATGACACATTGAAGCTATCTTGGCTAGAGCGGGCGAAAAACCGAGAATCGACCAAGATTTTCTGCTGAAGGAACCCTTCCCGGGTTCGAGAGCAGATAAGATCTCTTTTATCCGTTCTCGACAAGAGGATTTGTTTCATATGCACGTCAATGATATATATGGGTCAGGTGGACTATTAGAAAAAGATGGTTATTGGCTGATTCGTAGCATTGGCCATATCGCATCTATGGAATCGACTTGAAGGGGAGCGGCATGGAAGCTGGTGATAGTACGAGGAATGATAAGCCTGCGGCAAAGGGGCGTTCTCGCATCCCGTCTCTGACGACATTGCGAAAGTCATTACGGCTATTGACGGCAGTAGCACCGATATCCGTCATTGTCCTCCTTGTTCTTACTGTGGTGCGGGCCCTGCTGTCGCCCCTACAGATTTTGGCCACAACGCAGATCGTGAATTCCGTGGCTACGGGTGTGCTTGCGAAGGTTGTCGATTCGGCGATATTTTTTGCTCTGGTCTTAGTGTCAATGTTCGTGGCCGAGAACGTCATTAAATATCTCTCCGACTCAATTCGAGAAAAACTATCCTACCACGCTAATTGCAGTATCGTCGATAAGCTCACTACGCTCGAAACGCAGCAGTTCGAGGATGCACAGACCAACGATTGCATACAGCGGGCCGGAGGGGATACCGGCGGACATATCTTCGCTATATTTGATAGCGCACGTGATTTTCTACAGTCGCTGCTCACTATCGTATCCGTATTCTCCTTACTGGTTTCATGGAACAAATGGGTGGCCTTTTTCCTTCTGCTGGCGCCTATTCCAGGTACCATCGGCACATTGATGGCCAGTTCCAAACAGTACAATATCGATTACCAGCGGGCAGGCGAACAACGCTTGTCGGACTATTATCGTTCGATTCTGACATCGGATAATGCAGCCAAGGAAGTCCATCTGTTTGGTCTGGGTGGTTTGTTGTCAGGACGTTACAAGACGCTTATCGCAGGTTTTCTCAAACAGGATCTCGCTATGTCGCGTACCTATCTGTGGATTGCGCTTGGCTTGGGGATTCTTACGACCCTAGCCAATATCGGGGCGGTCTCCGTAGGTGCGATTCAGGCCATGCATACAGGCAACGTCGGGCAGCTGGCCGGTTATATCAGCGCGACAGGTTCATTCGGACAATCGGTACTGCTCATTTTGGTTTCGGTCTCCAGCGTCTATCAGAGTCTGCTGTACGCCGGCAATTGGGTTCATCTCATGGACATTGAGCCGGCTGTGATCCGCTCCGGCGACGAGAAACTCGATGATGGAACGCCCGTGACCGTTTCCTTCCGAAACGTACGATTTGCCTATCCTGGTTCCATCGATGGCAAAGAGATTCTCCATGGTGTCTCCTTTGATCTTCCCGCCGGTCAATGTTCGGCTCTGGTTGGACTCAATGGTGCGGGTAAATCGACGATCGCAAAACTGATTTTACGTGTCTATGAGCCCACTGAAGGGTCGATTTTCATTAACGGCAGAGATATCAGTGAATATTCCCGTACGTCATTGTACGAGCGGTGTTCCGCGATTTTCCAGGATTATATACGATATGAGCGGCCCTTGCGTGAGAATGTGGGATTTGGCGATCCGGATCGCATCGACGATGATGATGCCATTGAACATGCGCTTGATCTGGTAGGGATGAAGAGGCTCGGGCAGTCGCTGCCCGAGGGGCTGGATACTGTATTGGGAAGGCACTTCGAGGGTGGCTACCAACTTTCCATTGGGCAATGGCAGCGAGTCGCCCTGGCCCGCGCTTTGTTCAGGCGGCCGTCATTGCTGATCATGGATGAGCCGACCGCATCCGTGGACGCCCTTTCCGAGAAGCATTTCTTCAACTCACTGGATCGGGCGGATAATACGGAAGAGGGGGGCGCGGCGCACCACCATCCTCATCGCCCATCGTTTCATCACCATCACCCACGCCAGTCATATCGTCGTCCTGCGTGACGGCGATATCGTCGGAGAGGGTGATCACGAGACATTGCTGTCCGATTGCCCGTATTACCGCGGTTTATATGAGGCCCAAGTGGTCAGTCAGCGGCACGAGGATCCCGCATCGATGCTGCGTCCGGAGAATATCGAAGGTACTTCCCGTTGTAATCATTGATTGCCTGCGGATTCTGTCATCGCGTTCGCCTGGAAGTCCAGATATTCGAATTCGAGGCGAACGACGAAAGTCACGAAAACGGACCAGGAACGTGCTTTTCGTCGTTTGGACGGGCGTTTATCGCATCGATTGTTTTGTCTCGTACTTGAGGATGTCGCCGGGCTGGCAGTCCAAAGCTTCACAGATGCCGGCCAGTGTCGTGAAGCGGATGGCTGCCACGCGGTTGTTCTTGATTTTCGAAAGATTGACGTTGGAGATGCCCACCTCGTCCGCCAGCTCCTTGAGCGACATATGCCGGTCGACCATCACCTTGTCGAGTTCCAGCACGATGGTTCCTTTTGGCTGGTGAGGTTCATCGGCTGCTGGAACGGATGGAGTGATGGCGTCGGTCGTGGTGTGCTGTTGTTGGGCAAGGCGGACTTTCTCCTCATACGTCAATGGTAAAGAATCCCGATTTTCTGATAGGGTATCGGCGGTGTCGTTTTGGTCCGCTACATTTGCGGTATTCGCGGATTGGTTCTCATCGTTCGGTGATGACGTGGTATCTCGAGTTGCTGAACGTGCCGAGTGTTGCTTGAAAATCATGATTTACCTCCCTAAATCAACTCGTCATATTCTTGCTGCAGTTTTTCGCCATAGCGCAGAATGCGAGTGATGCAGAGAATGAAGATACCGATGATGAGCCAAGGCAGCCAGGCGTTGGAAATATCCGCACTATCTAAATGTTCAGTGTGTGACAGGAAGTAATCAGAAGCTCCGTCAACGGCTCCCAGTACAAACGAAACGATCATATCCAATACTGCAACAACGATGAAGCATATTCCGGAGACGTGAATGTTTTTCGTGATTGAGCTTTGAAACGGGGTCGGGTTCTGACCATCAACTGGCTGGTGCAAGGTTTTGAAGGCCGCGCTCAGATTGTGGAATGCATACGCCAGAATCAAGAGAATGGCAATGCCTTCCATAGCGTACCAGCCCAAAGCAACCAAATGATGGGATATGACTGAGAATGTCATACCGAAAGTAAAACCGTAAATACTTGGAATGGTGGCCTCTTTGATCCAGCTTGGGCAAGGCTGCCCAACACCGAGATAAATCGTGCCGGCCAGCAGAACCACTGATGCGACGACGTTGAACCATTCGAGGATTTTTGCGGCCCACATGATGAAGGCGTCGACCTTATTGGTTTCATACATGGCGTTGCTCCTTTATCGATTGCAAACTTCTTGATAGCAAAGCATATCACTAATCAACAAGAAATTAATGATAAACATTAAAAAAATTATGAATTTCGATACACTTATGGTATTTTGAATATATTCCAACAAAATCGAGAAGCGGAGGAGAAGATGGTCGAGCCAGGAAAGAAGGCGACAGGTGACATGGGGAGCTTGAACGGGTTGAATGTCACGGACGTTGCGCGAGAGCCGAATAACTCCTACGTTTCGAATGGCATGGATAACGTCGGCAATATGAACCGAAATAATGGCGTAGATGGTTCTGGTTGTCATGGAGGCGGTGAACGTTTAAGCGGCTCTGGTTGTCAAAGAGGCGATGACCGTTTAAGTGATTCTGGCCATATTGATGGCGTTGACGGTGAAAATGGTGAGAACGCCGTTGCTGCAGAAGGAGAAGTTGATGAAAGAGCTGCGACGGCATTGAATGTTCAAGATGGACCTTCCAAGCCGTCTGCGCCATTCCAACAGCCGCAAGTTGAAGCTAAACCGTTGAGCCCAGACGGGCAGCGACGGCACGATGTGGGACACCAGGCCGCAATCATCTGGGGCTTCGTAGTGCTGTGGCTCGTATTGCAGGTGATTGGTGTTGTTTTCGCTATGCTTGGCCATATGCCGGAGAAGAAAACAGACGCCGTGGTCGGCACCGTCAGCGAGCCAATCGCCATCCTCGTCGTACTACTGGCGTGTCGGAAGCTCTATATCGACAAATCGCAAGGCTCAAGGTCAATGCGTTTCACGATACGTCTCTCATCCCGAAAACCGATGAACTGGCGGATGTGGCTCTGCTTGCTTATCGCGATGCTGGCTTTCGCGGCGGTCGGCGACCTGTTCGCCCAAGGTTTCCAAGGCGCGCTGGATCTGTTGGGATGGTCGCAACATAGCAATGGCGACGAGATTGACCAGATGGTGAACAGCTCAATCTTTGGTCTGCTTTCGTTGGGTTTCGTCGGGCCTGTGACCGAGGAACTGCTGATGCGTGGCATCGTGATGCCGAATCTGGAACGCTATGGCAGGATTTTCGCCATCGTAACGTCAGCGTTGCTGTTCGGCTTCATCCATGGCGACATCAGCCAAGGATTCAATGCCGTGCTGCTGGGCTTGGTGCTCGGTTGGATGGCCAGCGAGTATTCTCTCGCTTGGTCGATGAGCATGCACATCTTCTACAATCTCGTGATTTGCGAAGGAGTCGGAAGGCTGTTCGGCATGCTTGCCGAGCCCATGCAGACCGTGGCGCAGTGGACGTTCGATGGTGTCTTCTTCTTCGTCGCCATCGTGTTGGTGGTAGTGAACAAGGACAAGATCATAGCCTGGTACCGCCGCAACCGTAGCCCCAAGCACACCTACCGTGGCTGGCGCTCACCGCTGTTCATCTTCACCTTGGCGGCGTTCCTCTTCTTCGCGCTGACCAGGATTTCGTTCTGAGCCACGGCTCCGACGCGGCGGAGTCGACAGTGCAAATAACAAAACTCCTCCGGTTTCCAAAGAATATTGAAATCCTGGAAACCGAAGGAGTTTTTACTGACCCTAAGGTCGATGCCTAAAGCGAAAAGCTCACATCTTGTTGATGGCGACCGCGAGGTTCGACTTGCGGTTGGCGGCCTGGTTCTTGTGAACCACGCCCGCGCTGGCGGCCTTGTCGAGCTTCTGGCCGGCGATCTTGTAAGCTGCCTCGGCGGCGGCCTTGTCTCCGGACTCGATGGCTTCACGGGTCTTGCGAATCGCAGTCTTCAGACTGGACTTCACGGACACGTTGCGCTTGTGCGCCTTTTCATTGGTCAGCACGCGCTTCTTCTGCGACTTAATGTTTGCCACAATTTCTCCAAACAACGTTTTCTATAAGGACATACAAGACTTTAGAATAACACTGTATGCCGATATTTCGTGCGTATTTGAAGGAAATGACGTTGCGTGTTTCACCATTGCAGGATTTCTTATACTTTTTATATGGTTCCTCGGCAATAATCTCCGGCAATCCTTTGCCCACCTCGGCCGATAGAATAAGGAAAAAGCAAAAGGAAAAGCGGAGTCGGAGAGATTCCGCCAAGAAACGTTTGGGTATGAAGGAGCGACATCAGTGACTGAGGCGAAGAACAAACCGGGATTCACCGACCAATCGCTGATCCGTAATTTCTGCATCATCGCGCATATCGACCACGGCAAGTCCACGGTGGCCGACCGCATCCTCCAGCTTTCCGGTATCGTGCCGCAGCGTGAGATGCACGACCGGTTCCTCGACCGCATGGACATTGAGCAGGAGCGCGGCATCACCATCAAATCACAGGCCGTGCGCGTGCCGTGGACCTTCGACGGACAGGAATACACGCTCGGCATGATCGACACTCCGGGCCACGTCGACTTCACCTACGAGGTCTCGCGCGCGCTGGCCGCATGCGAGGGCGCGGTGCTGCTGGTCGACGCCACTCAGGGCATCGAGGCGCAGACACTCTCCAACCTCTATATGGCCATCGAGGACGACCTGACCATCATTCCGGTTCTGAACAAGATCGACCTGCCCAGCGCCGAGCTGGACAAGCACGCCGAGGAGATCGCGAATCTCTTGGGTTGCAAGCCGAGCGATGTGCTGCGCGTTTCCGGCAAAACCGGTGAGGGCATCAAGGATCTGCTCGATCAGATCGTGCTGGAAATTCCTGCGCCGCACGGCGACCCCAAAGCTCCCGCACGCGCGCTGATATTCGATTCCGTCTACGATACCTACCGTGGCATCGTCACCTACATCCGTATGGTCGACGGCGAGCTCAAAAGCCGCGAAAAGGTGCATATGATGGGCATCGGCATGACGCACGAACCCATTGAAATCGGTGTGATCAGCCCGGATATGACCCCGACCAAGGCGCTCGGCGCCGGCGAGGTCGGCTATATCATCACCGGCGCGAAGGACGTCAGCCAATCCAAGGTCGGCGACACCGTCACCTCGGCCGTTCGTCCGGCAACCGAACAGTTGCCCGGCTACCGAGACCCGCATCCGATGGTCTACGCCGGCATCTTCCCGATCGACAACGCCCAGTTCCCGGAACTGCGCGATGCGCTCGACAAGCTCAAGCTGAACGATGCGGCCTTGACCTATGAACCGGAAACGTCGGTGGCACTGGGATTCGGCTTCCGCTGCGGCTTCCTAGGGTTGTTGCACATGGAAATCGTGGTCGAACGCCTCAGCCGCGAATTCGGGCTCGACCTCATTTCCACTGCTCCGAACGTGACTTACAAGGTCACCGCCGAAGATGGGACGCTACACGAGGTCAAGAACCCGAGCGAATTCCCGGATGGCAAGATCAAGCAGATCGTCGAGCCAATGGTCGCCGCCGACATCATCACGCCAAAGGAGTTCATCGGTTCGGTGATGGACCTGTGCCAGGACCATCGCGGTGAGATGGGCACGATGGAATACCTCAGCCCCGAGCGCGTCGAGATGCACTACCGCATTCCGCTGGCCGAGATCGTCTTCGACTTCTTCGATCAGCTCAAAAGCCGCACCAAAGGCTATGCCTCGCTCGACTATCACGAGGACGGTGAGCAGGCCGCGGACCTCGTCAAGGTCGATATCCTCATCCAAGGGGAGAAGGTCGACGCGTTCAGCGCCATCGTCCACCGCGACAAGTCCTACAGCTACGGCGTGATGATGACCAAGAAGCTGCAGAAGCTCATCCCGCGCCAGCAGTTCGAGATTCCGATTCAGGCCGCCATCGGTTCCCGTGTCATCGCACGCGAGACCATCCGCGCCCTGCGCAAGGACGTGCTCGCCAAGTGCTACGGCGGCGACATCACCCGTAAGCGCAAGCTGCTCGAGAAGCAGAAGGCCGGAAAGAAACGCATGAAGATGCTCGGCCATGTCGAGGTGCCGCAGGAGGCGTTCGTCGCCGCCCTCTCGACCGGTGAGGCCGGAGCCAACAAGTCCATGGACATCGACACCAAGAACAAGATCCGCGCCGCCGAAAAGGCCGTGAAATAAGGTTCATGATGGAACTGAGCGAAGCGATTCGGGTGCGTCATGCCGTTCGGCATTATACCGACAAGCCGATTCCGCAGGATATTGTCGATGAGCTTCAAAGGACCATCGACCAATATAACCGCAAAGGCAACCTGAGCATGCAGTTGAAGCTCAACGATCCTGCCGCATTCGAGGGTTTCCTCACCGACTACGGCATCTACAAAGGCGCCCGCAACCTCGTCGCCATCGTCTCGGATCGTACGTCGGACTGGGAGGAACGTTGCGGCTATTACGGCGCACACGTGCTGTTGCGCGCCACGCAGCTCGGTCTCGATACTGGTTGGGTGCGTCAGTTCGGACGTCACCTTTCCAAGCATGTCGCGCTGGAACGCGGTGAGCGGCCAAGGTTCGCCATCGTCATGGGCTATGGCACCAATCACGGCCAACAGCATCGTTGCAAGCAATACGATCAAGTTGCTCAGGTTCCACAAAACGTGGCGACGCCGCAATGGTTCCGAGCCGGCGTCGAGGCCGCATTGCTTGCCCCCACGTCGTTGAACCAGCAGAAATTCACGTTCACTTTGCAACCCGATGGCCGCACGGTCGAAGCCAAAGCCGGCCTAGGCCTCTGCACCCGCACCGACCTTGGCATCGCAAAATATCATTTCGAAATAGGCGCCGGTCCCGATGCCGATTTTGTGTGGGCCTAAATACGATATCGGTTTTTTTACCCAACTGTTTATGCTCTGAATTATTTATCGAAGTGTATGTTACTACCGAAAAGGCGACGCCAATCATCAACGATTTCGTCAAAGTTTTGTCTGATGGCAATTTCGATCAGCTTGATATGTTTTGACGGAATGTGACCATGGTTATGAGCTAAAACTACTGTGCCGTCACTTTGTAAAACAAAGCGCGCAAGATCTCTTTTCGATCCGCGCGCTACGTGCACATGGATACCATGTTCTTTGTCCAGAGTACTGAAGTAACGCTGTAACCGGCGAGGAAGAATACCTCAGGCATGGGCGTATTCCCGGTCGATGGCGCGGAACTCGTCGATCATCGGCTTGACGCGGGTGAACCAATGATTCAGGAATGGAATGCCTTCTTTGCCGAATGTGGAGGAAAGGATATTGCCGCGGTTGTCCATAAGCGCTGTGCGGTCGAAACCCTGCTCGGAGATGCGCAGTGAGTCGTCGTCCCATTGCGTTTTGATGCCGTCGATGATGAACACGTTCTCGTCGCTCATGATGTCTCCTTCGGCTGTTTCCAGTTGTCGGTTTCTCTTTAGCCTAACGTATAGCAGAGCGGGTTGTCTATTGTGCTGATTCTGCTCTCTGTTGATGAGCGTAACCGGTTTTTCTTCGAAAATTGGATGAATGCAACCGAATTATGTATCTAAATCGGTATGAATACAACTAGATTCTGTATTGGAGCTAAGCTATCTCTCTTTTAAGGTTCAACGTGATACTATTGTACATACAATAGACATGTGAGGAGCAATTATGAGTTTGTCTGCAAGTGCGCCGAAGTCCACCAGAGTCAACTTCAGAACCGATACCGAGACCAAGGAGAAAGCGAGTTCGGTCTTTGCCAAGCTGGGGCTGGACATGTCGACCGCGCTCAATATGTTTCTGCACCAGACGGTGGTCGACCAAGCGTTGCCTTTTCGTCCTGAATTATCGGGTTTTGAGGAAAGGGTGTTCAAAGCTGCCAGCGAGCCGACGCGCTCGTTCGACAGCGTGGACGACCTGATGGAGGAGATTCGTGGCACTTCAACGCATTGAGCGCTCGCCGACATTTCTGCGCCAGGCAAAGTCGCTTGGCAGAAAGCATTATGATCTCGACAAACTCGAGCGGGTGGTGCGTGTGCTGGTCAACGAGGACAAGGAGACCTTGCGTCGTCGATACCATGACCATGCGCTGAAAGGGAATCTGAGCGTTTTCCGCGAGTTGCATATCGAGTCAGACTGGCTGTTGATTTATCGTGTCAAACATGAGACATTGACTCTGCTGCTGGTGGAGACGGGTAGTCACCGCCAGTTGCTTGGGAAGTAATCGTTCTTGACAAGAAACGCAAAGGGCGGCTTATCCGGTCAATATCGTCCTCACGCTAGACTGAAACGTTATGTTCGAAGTGTATATTCATGTGCCGTTTTGCTACCGGCGGTGCGGGTACTGCGATTTCAACACGTATACGGCCGTCGACATGGGCTCTGGCGCGTCGCGTGGCAATTACGCGAACCTCGCCATCGGCGAGATGAAGCTCGTGCGGGCGTGGCAGGAGCGGCACGGCATCGACGAACCGGCCGCGGCGACGGTGTTCTTCGGGGGAGGGACGCCGACACTGCTGCCTGCGGAGGACCTTGGGCGGATGCTAGGCGCGGTCAACGATATCTGGGGTATCGAGGACGGTGCGGAAATCACCACCGAAGCCAACCCCGACACGGTGGACGAACGGTATTTGGAAACGTTGGCAGCCGCAGGATTCACGCGTATCTCATTCGGTATGCAATCGGCGGTGCCGCATGTGCTCAAAACACTTGACCGCACGCATACGCCGGCCAATGCCGTCGCCGGAGTCAAGGCGGCGAACAAGGTCGGGCTGCGTTCCAGCGTCGACCTTATCTATGGGGCGCCCGGCGAGAGCATGGATGATTGGCGTGTGTCCGTCGAAACGGCCATCGAGCTGGGAGTCAACCATATATCGGCGTACGCGCTCACCGTCGAACCCACCACGAAAATGGGCCGGCAGATCAAAGCCGGGCAGATCGCCAAACCCGATGACGACGACGAGGCGGCAAAATACGAGATTGCCGACGACCTGTTCTCGCAGGCAGGCCTCGAATGGTACGAAATTTCCAACTGGGCGCGGCCGGGGTATGAAAGCAGGCACAATCTGGGCTATTGGCGCAACGTCGACTGGGCGGGCATCGGCCCGGGAGCGCATTCGCACTACCGCACGTCGAACGTCGGCGCGTGGCAGGAACATGCGGACGGTGGCGCTCGCGATGTGGATGAAGGCGGATTCAGAAAAACCGTTGTTGTCTCTACCGGCAACGATGGGGTCCATACCAAAATGGATTTCACTGGTTTCTCGCAAGTCGAACAGGGTGATAAAGGCAGCACATCAGAAGTCAGTAATGGCGGGCAATCGGACGACAACCAGTTTGGCATCCGCGCTTGGGATATTGCGCACCCGCGCAAATGGGCCGAGGCGATGCATTCGGGTCTTGTGCCGTGGCAAGGCAGCGAAGCCATCACCCACGAGGAGAACCTGGAGGAGACGGTGATGCTCGGGTTGCGTCTGCATGAGGGACTCGATATTTCGCGCGTCGATCAGGCCTCGGGGCATACGGTCGATAGAAGCCGGCTTGAAGGCATCGAACGTGCCGGACTGATCGAGATCCTTGATGGCAATCGCATCGTCCCTACCCGTAAAGGGCGGTTGCTCAACGACACGGTCATCGCCGAGGTGCTCGACATCTGCGGTTGGTGAAGGTTTGGGTGCAGCGGTGCCGCCGACAGTAGCAGCATGAACGGCCGCATTTATGTGATTGGCGTACATACAACTACCCAATATGCAGAGATAATCACAGAATTTGCCGTGGAAATGTGATTTTCTCTGCAATACTGTTGGAGATACAGAGATAATCACAAAAATTGGCACGGAAACGTGATTATCTTTGTTGATGGGCGTGGCATACAGAGATAATCACTGTAAATGGCACACGTTACTGGAAGAATGTCCATAATATGGAAGAATTCGTCTGAAATTGGACAACGACACATTTCTGACATGACATGCCGCTAGTCTGTGAAAGCACTTGCAACGAAGTTGCGGTTCCACAGAAGTTAGGGGTGATTGTGGTGACTGATAAAACTCCACTTGATTTGACGATTCATCATGCGCAAGGTATGTATGACCCTGCGGCAGAGCATGATGCGTGCGGCGTCGGCATGGTCACCACCCTCAACAGAAAACCGGAGCGCAAGATCGTCGACGACGCCATCGAGGTGCTCGTCAATCTCAACCATCGCGGGGCCGTGGGCGCCGAGGAGAACACCGGTGACGGAGCCGGGATCCTCATGGCCATGCCCGATGAATTCATCCGCTCGGCAGTGGCGGACGCTGAGCTGCCGGAAGCCGGCCATTACGCGGCCGGTATCGCTTTCCTCGACCGTGACCTTGCCAAGGCCAGCGGCCAGAAACGTCAGATTGCAGGCATCGTGGCCGATGAGGGACTGCAGGTTCTCGCTTGGCGCACGGTGCCGACCAATCCGGATGGATTGGGGCTGCAGGCGCTCGCATCCATGCCGTCCTTCGAGATGCTGGTGATGGCCTCGGCTCCGCAGGATGGTCTGGACGGCCGGAATATTCAGAATGACCAAGCAGGACAGGTCGGAAGCCTGGGCGGTATCGACCTCGAACGCAAGGCTTTCCGCGTGCGCAAGCGCGTCGAACACGAGGCCGGTGTCTATTTCGCCTCGCTTTCCGCCCGGACGATCACCTACAAGGGCATGCTCACCACGATGCAGCTGACGAGCTTCTTCCCGGATCTCCTTTCGTCGACGATGAAAACAACTATCGCCATCGTCCACTCGCGCTTCTCCACCAACACTTTCCCGAGCTGGCCGTTGGCACAGCCGTTCCGCATGATCGCTCACAACGGCGAGATCAACACTATCCAAGGCAACCGCAATTGGCTCTCCGCGCGCGAGGGACGGTTCAGCAGCGAGCTGTTGGGCGATTTCAAGCCGTTACTGCCCGTCGCCACGCCGGGCTACTCCGATTCCGGAACCTTCGATGAATGTCTTGAACTGCTGCACCTGGCCGGACGCAGCCTGCCGCACGCCGTGCTGATGCTGTTGCCGCCCGCCTGGGAGAAGGACCAGACGCTCGACCCCGACATCCGGGCGTTCTACGAATACAACAACAGTCTTATCGAGCCGTGGGATGGTCCGGCCGACATCGTTTTCACCGACGGCACGTTGGTGGGCGCACAGCTCGACCGCAACGGGTTCCGCCCGGGGCGTTGGCAGATGACCGATGACGGCTATGTCGTACTGGCCAGCGAAGCCGGGGTGCTTCCCGAAACGCCCTTGGACCATATCGTCGCCAAAGGCCGGCTCGAACCCGGCAAGATGTTCCTGATCGACACGGGCGAAGGGCGCGTTGTTCCCGATACGGAAATCAAACACCAACTCGCGACCCAGCATCCGTATCGCGAATGGATCGAAGGCAATGCCGTGCGCTTGAGCGACCTGCCCGCGCGCGAGCATGTCCGCCATTCCAACGTTTCGGTTGTTCGCCGTCAACGCGCATTCGGCTATACGCAGGAAGACCTGAAGATTCTGCTGGCGCCGATGGCCAACACCGGCAAGGAACCGATCGGCGCGATGGGCAACGACACCCCGCAGCCTGTGCTTTCCAACCATAGCCGCATGCTCTTCGACTATTTCACTCAGAAGTTCGCGCAGGTCACCAACCCGCCGCTGGACTGGGAACGTGAGGAAATCGTCACGTCGCTGGCCTCGGCGATCGGCCCGGAACCCAATTTGCTCGATGATCTGGAGCTTTCCGCGAAGAAGATCGTGATTCCCGATCCGGTCGTCGATTCCGACGAGATGGCGCAGCTCAAGCGTCTCGATCGCGCCAAAGTGCTCGGCGGCTACTACAAGCCGTTCGTCGTTCACGGCCTCTATCAGGTCGCCGGTGGCGGCAAGGCGCTTGAGGCGCGGCTGGGTGAGATCTTCAAGGAGGTCGACCAGGCCATCGCCGAAGGCAAGAACTTCATTGTGCTCTCCGACCGTGATTCCAACCATACGTGGGCTCCGATTCCTTCGCTGCTGCTGACCAGCGCCGTACAGCATCATCTGCTGCGCATGCACACCCGCACCCAGATCTCGATGGCCGTCGAAGCCGGCGACGTACGCGAGATTCACCACGTCGCCCTGCTGATCGCCTACGGCGCCGCCTGCGTCAACCCCTATCTTGCCTTCGAATCCGTCGAGGATCTGGCACGTGGTGGTTTCCTCGATGTCGACGCCAAAACCGGAGTGGAGAACCTGCGCAAGGCGCTATCCACTGGCGTGTTGAAGATCATGAGCAAGATGGGCGTATCCACCATCATGAGCTATCGCGGCGCCCAGCTTTTCGAGGCTGTGGGCCTTAACCAGGACGTCATCGACGAATATTTCACCGGCACCACTTCGCGTGTCGGCGGCATCGGCCTCGACGAGATCGCCGAGGAAGTCGCCACCCGCCACCGCGTCGCGTATCCGAACCAGTGGACGGCGACCCCGCACCGCAGGCTTCGTGTCGGCGGCCAATACAAATGGCGTCGCACCGGTGAGGACCATCTCAACGATCCGGAATCCGTGTTCCTGCTCCAGCAGGCCACCCAGCGTGGCGACTACGACCTGTTCAAGCGCTATTCCAAGCATGTCAACGACACCTCCAACCGGCTGATGACCCTGCGAGGGCTCATGAAATTCGCCGGCGGCCGCAAGTCCATCCCGATCGAGGAGGTCGAGCCGGAAAGCGAGATCGTCAAGCGGTTCTCGACCGGCGCGATGAGCTATGGGTCCATCTCGCAGGAGGCCCACGAGACGCTGGCCATCGCGATGAACTCCATCGGGGCGCGCTCCAACTCCGGCGAGGGCGGCGAGTCCGACGACCGTATCGAGGACCCGATGCGCTCCAGCCGTATCAAGCAGATCGCCTCGGCGCGTTTCGGCGTCACCAGTGACTACCTCGTGCACGCCACCGACCTGCAGATCAAGCTCGCCCAAGGCGCCAAGCCCGGAGAAGGCGGGCACCTGCCCGGCGCGAAGGTGCCGCCGTGGATCGCCAAGGTGCGCCATGCCACGCCCGGCGTCGAGCTCATCTCGCCACCACCTCACCACGATATCTATTCCATCGAAGACCTGAAGCAGCTGATCTACGATGCGAAGATGGCCAACCCCAAGGCCCGCATCCACGTCAAGCTCGTCTCCGAATTCGGGGTGGGCACCGTGGCGGCCGGCGTGGCCAAATGCCATGCCGACGTGGTGCTCATCTCCGGTTCCGACGGCGGCACGGGCGCGGCTCCCTTGAACGCAATCAAGCACGCCGGCACACCTTGGGAGATCGGTCTTTCCGAGACCCAGCAGACGCTGGTCTTGAACGGCCTGCGCTCCCGCATCGTCGTGCAGTGCGACGGCGAGCTCAAAACCGGCCGTGACGTGGTCATCGCCGCGCTGCTGGGCGCCGAGGAGTTCGGTTTCGCCACCACGGCGTTGATGGCCGAAGGCTGCGTCATGATGCGCGCCTGCAACTTGAACACTTGCCCGCAGGGCATCGCCACCCAGGACCCGGAGCTCAGGGCGCGGTTCACCGGCAAACCCGAGTACGTGGTCAACTTCTTCATGTTCATCGCCCGCGAGGTGCGCGAGCTGTTGGCGCAGCTCGGCTTCCGTAGTCTTGAGGAGGCGGTGGGCCACGTCGAATGCCTCGACCAGGACGAGGCGGTGGAACGCTGGAAATCCAACGGTGTCGACCTGTCCAACGTGCTTGCCCAGTCCGGGCCGACGCCCGGCACGATCCTGCACCAGACCATCGCGCAGAACCACGAGCTCGACAAGGCGATGGACAACCAGCTTATCGGCTTGGTCAAACCCGCGCTCGAACATCGCGAGCCGGTGCGCCTCGACCTGCCGATTCGCAACGTCAACCGCACCGTCGGCACAATGGTGGGCTATGAGATCACCAAGCGTTACGGCGCCAAGGGCCTGCCCGACGACACCATCGATATGACCCTGCGCGGTTCCGGTGGCCAGTCCATCGGCGCGTTCATTCCACGCGGCGAGACGCTGCGCATCTACGGCGAGGTCAACGATTACGCGGCCAAAGGCCTTTCCGGCGGACGCATCATCGTCCGCCCGCAAAACGGAACGCTGCACTTCGACCCGCACACCAACGTCATCGCCGGCAACGTCACCGGTTTCGGTGCGACCAGCGGCGAGATGTACGTCGCCGGACGCGCGGGGGAGCGCTTCGCTGTGCGCAACGGCGGCGCCACGTTCGTCGTCGAAGGCGTGGGCGACCACGGCTGTGAATACATGACCGGCGGCACCGTGGTGGTGCTCGGCCCCACCGGACGCAACTTCGGCGCCGGTTTCTCCGGAGGCCACGCCTATGTACTCGATCTGGATATGAACAAGGTCAATCCGGCAGCGGTCAAGTCCGGTTCATTGCTCTTCGAGGCGTTGGACGATGTCGAATCCCAGCAGGTTCGAGCGTTGGTCAAGAAGCATGCGGAGGAAACCGGTTCCGCCTTCGCGAGCGGCCTGCTCGACGATTGGGAAGAGACCCGTTCGCGGTTCACCCACATCGTGCCCAAACAGTTCGTCGCGATGAGCGCGGCTATGGAGGCGGCGCAGGCCGACAATGTCGATTTCAACGCCCCCGGAGCCTGGGATAGTGTCTATGAGCATGTGATGGAGGGAGTGGACTGATGAGCGACCCCAAAGGATTTCTGAAAGTACGTACCCGCCACGAGGCACAGGACCGCCCAGTCGCCGAGCGCATCCATGATTGGAAGGACGTGCACGCCCAGTCCGGCTTCCAGCCGTGGACCAAGGAGCAGGCCTCGCGTTGCATGGACTGCGGCACGCCGTTCTGCATGACAGGTTGCCCGCTGGGCAACATCATCCCCGACTTCAACGATTTGGTGCGGCAAGGTCAGTGGGAAGAGGCCTATCAGCGGCTTTCGGCCACCAACAATTTCCCCGAAGTTACCGGGCTGATCTGCCCGGCGCCGTGCGAACAGGCGTGCGTGCTGGGCATCCACCAGCCGCCGACCATGATCAAGGCCGATGAGCAGACCATCATCGACCAGGCCTGGAAGCTCGGTTACGTCAAGCCGATGCCGCCGCAGCGCCTGACCGACATGACCATCGCCATCGTCGGCTCCGGCCCCGCCGGCCTCGCCTGCGCCCAGCAGCTGACCCGCGCCGGCCATACCGTCGTCGTCTACGAGCGCGACGACGAGATCGGTGGCTTGATGCGTTACGGCATCCCGTCCTTCAAGCTCGATAAGCACCTGATCGACCGTCGTATCGAGCAGATGGAGGCCGAAGGCACCGTCTTCCGCACCAATATGGAGATCGGCAAGGACGTGAGCTGGGACGAGCTGCGGTCGCGCTACGACGCGGTGGTCGTCGCCATCGGTTCGGGTGTCCCGCGTGATGTGAAGGTACCGGGTCGCGATCTCGACGGCATCCATTTCGCGATGGACTTCCTGCCCGATGCCAACAGGCGCGTCGAAGGCAAGGAGCCGGTCAACAACATCGATGCCAACGGCAAGAACGTCGTCATCATCGGCGGCGGAGACACCGGTTCGGACTGCCTGGGCACGGCCATCCGCCAAGGTGCCGCCAGCGTCACCGTCCTGCAGATCAATCCCAAAGAACCCACGGTTCGCCCGGACAACCAGCCATGGCCCACGTACGCGCGTCTCTACCAGCCCACTACTTCGATGCAGGAGGGCGGCACCTATGAATACAGCACCGATACCGTCAGTTTCGCTGGCATCAAGGAAATGGCGCAATCCGAGCGCGTAACGTTCGATAGCACCGGTCTGTCCAGCGGTTTTGTGGCGGACGCTTCCGGTCACGTCACCGGGGTCAAGGTCGTTGACGTCAGACGCGGCGAAGGCGGCAAACGAGAGCACGTCGCAGGAACGGAGCGGATCATCGACGCCGATCTGGTACTGATTTCCACCGGTTTCCAGCATCCGGATACGTCGACGCTTCTGGACCAGTTGCCGGTCGAACTCGACGGTCGTGGAAACGTGTCCCGCAACAAGCAATTCGAGACCAGCCAGGAGGGTGTCTTCGTGTGCGGCGACGCCGGCCGTGGCCAAAGCCTTGTAGTCTGGGCGATTGCGGAGGGTCGAAGTTGTGCTTCGGCGGTTGATCGTTTCCTCAATGGCGCCACCGAACTTCCGGCTCCGATTGTTTCGACTCAGAAGCCGATGACACTGTAGAGGCTTGCATTTTTAGCGTGGCCGAAAAAATGCGAGTCGTCGGTTTGACAGGCCTAGGGCTAAAATCCAGACATAGGACGAAATTCAAAAGCTGAAAGGAACCGAGATGCCGAATCGCGCCGAACGTCGGGCCCAAGCCAAGCAGAGCCGCAGGGGGGTGCCACAGCCCAATCAGCCGCAAAATCGTGGCCGCGGAGGGCTCATTGACGAGTACTCACTGCAAGAGCGCAGCCGTCGCCTCGAGGAAAACGGCGATACCGAGTGGAAACCCAAGGCCGAGACGCTTTCGGCGCCGGCGCAGAATCTCGATCCGAATTACAGCGATCCGAAAGTCATGAAGGCGCCGCATTCGTTGCATCAGTGGTTCAGGATCATCAGCTGGACCCTGATTGTTCTTTCCGGCATCGCCTTCGCGGTTCTGATGTGGGTGCCCAAGCATCCGTTGTGGCTGATCGTCACTGTTTCCGTGATCTTCGTCGTCGGCGTGCTGAGCCTGTTCTTCACCGCCGGCAATTACCGCCACAACCCGAACCTTGACTCCAACGGCACCGCGATTTGACGGGAATCGTTGGGCTTGCAGGCAGTTGTTCAATATTGATGGGCGAATAAGGTTGATTGACTCGTATGAAGATTGATTTGCTGACCCGCGAGTACCCGCCGCATGTGTATGGCGGTGCTGGCGTGCACGTCGAGGAGTTGTCGAAAGTGCTCGCGAAACGCGCCGAAGTCACGGTCCGTGCGTTCGACCGGGCAAGAAAACCCGATGAGGTTCCTCAGGTTTCTGGCGGCAGTCTGCGCGTGGTCGGCTATGATGTGCCTCGCGAATTGTCGCAAGCCAACATGGCCTTGCAGACGTTCGGGGTCGATCTTCAAATGGCGGGTGACGCCGACGGAGATATCGTTCATGCGCATACGTGGTACGCGTGTCTCGCCGGAAGACTGGCGGCTCAGCTGCACGAGATCCCGCTTGTCGTCACCGCGCACAGCCTCGAACCGTTCCGTCCGTGGAAACGTGACCAGCTTGGCGGCGGCTATAACCTCAGCTCGTGGGCCGAACGCGACGCCTTCACCCACGCCGACCGTGTTATCGCGGTATCGCTTGGTATGAAGCAGGATATTCTGACGGCTTATCCCGCCATCGATCCGGCGAAAATCTCCGTGGTCCATAACGGCATCACGATCGCCGACTTCACCACGCCCGAGTCCGATGATCCGGCCTGGAAGGTGTTCGAACGTTACCATATCAATCGAAGCCTGCCCACGCTGCTCTTCGTCGGTCGCGTCACACGGCAGAAGGGCCTGCCTTATCTTCTGCGCGCCCTTCACTTGGTCGACAAGGGCATTCAGGTCGTGCTGTGTGCCGGAGCGCCGGACACTGAGGAACTCGGTGCCGAAGTGCGCGCTTCGTTCGCCAAGCTCAAAGCCGAGCGCGGCAACGTCATTTGGATCGAGGAGATGCTGCCACGCCCCGAACTCAACGCGTTGGAGCACGGATGTGACGCCTTCGTCTGTCCGAGTATCTACGAACCGTTGGGCATCGTCAACCTTGAAGCGATGGCCTGCGGCCTGCCGGTGGTGGCCAGCGCCACGGGTGGGATTCCCGAAGTCGTGGTCGACGGGGTCACCGGCTACCTGGTGCCGATCGAGCAGAAGCATGACGGCAGCGGCACGCCGACGCATCCCGATGATTTCGTACACGATATGGCTGCGGCCATCAACCGTCTCATGGCCGACCCGCAGCGTGCCAGGGAAATGGGTGAGGCCGGTTTCAGGCGTGCCCGCGACGAATTCAGCTGGGAACGCATCGCCGACGAGACCATGGACGTCTATCGTCAGGTTTTGCGGTGACGGCACGATTTTGGTCATTGATTCAAAGAATGTTAGATTTGGATTGCGAAATATGAATGATTCAGAATCATCGCCGTTGCCAATAGTCATGAATCGGTAAGCGGGAAAGGTACGACATGTTCCAGTATGTGCTGTACGCGGTATTAGCCATTGTCGTCGTTCTGGCCACCGCGCTTTGCCTTTCCGCCGCGCTTGGCAAGAAACGGGCGTTGCGTACTCTTAAAATCGTGGTGGGCTGCTGCCTTTATTTCTTTGCCGTCATTATCTTGGTGGCGAGTTTTCTTACTTAAGTGTTTCTTCTAGACGTTTCTCTCTTCAACGGTTTCTGTTTTCGTCACAATATGGAATCAAGACATTTTGGGCGACTTTTCGGGATTAGTCTAATGAGCACGGATGCAATCCGCGCAATCAAAGGCAAATTCACGGTGAAGGGATGACAATGGGCGAGGCTGTTTCGGCGCTGAAACTGAGCAATGTGGAATTTCGTAGGAACCGTCGCGTCATTTTGACCGACGTGAACCTCGACCTCAAACGTGGCGAGAAGTGGGTGCTGTTCGGCCCCAACGGCATCGGCAAATCCAGCCTCGTGGCCATGATGGCGACCCGCGGGTTCCCGTCCGTGGGAACCGTTGACATTCTGGGCAACCGGCTCGGCAAGGTCAACGTCTTCTCGTATCGCAATCGGATCGGGCTGAGCTCCGCAGAACTGTCGCGTTCGTTCCCAAACGGCGAGGATCCGCTTGACGTCATTTTGACGGCGTTGACCGCGACCACCGGCCGTTGGCGCGAACAGTTCACGCAGGCCGATTACGACAAGGCCCGCGGCTTCATGGCCATGTTCGGCATTGAATACCTCGAAGGCAAGCAGATGTTCAAACTTTCGGAAGGCGAGCGCACCCGTGTGCTCATCTGCCGGGCGTTGATGGGCAACCCCGATCTGCTGATTTTGGACGAGCCGACCACCGGGCTCGATCTGGGCGGCCGTGAGCTGGCGTTGCGCGCGTTGAGCGACATCGGCAGGCACGACACCGAGCGTACCGTGCTGCTGGTGACGCACAGGCTCGAGGAGATTCCGCAGGGTTTCGACCATGTCGCCATCATGGGTCGTATGGCCGGCAACGAGACCGACGCGCATGCGGACAACGTCGCCGGGGCCGACCCGCAGCCCGGAACCATTATTTACACCGGTGACCTTGAGCACGGTTTCACCGCCGAACGCCTGAGCCATATCTTCGGCCTGCCGCTCAAGGTGACACACGACGAAGGCCGTTGGTCGGCCTACGCGGTGCAGGAGTGAATAGGCTTGAATTTCGCGACTGACAGGTGGCCGGCAACGTCGTTATTGCGTTTGTGACGCTTGTGTTGTTGTTTGCGTCGTAAATGCAAGGTGAATGCTGTGCAGGATTGCGTTTGTGACGCTTATGGCATGTTATGCGTCACATATGCAACATGAGATTGCAATCGTGACGTTGTTGGCAGCATTAGTGTCACATATGCAATATGCCAGTATATTTGGTTGCATTTGTGACGCCTGCAGTGTGATATCCGTCGCAAACGCAATCTTGCAATCCGCCTAGTGTGAGAACATGTACGGTGATCGAATGTTCAAGTAACGAAGGATGGCGTGGGTATGCCGAGACGTGGGGCGCTGCAGGCGGGGGAGAAGGTTCAGTTCACGGACCGCAAGGGCAAGAAGATCACCGACCAGCTGGTGCCTGGCGGCTCCACCCAGACCGACCACGGCATCATCCTGCACGACGACGTGATCGGCGGCACGGAAGGCACCATCGTCACTACCGTCACTTCGAAGCGTGAGGCGCAGACGACGGGTGGCACGCCCGGGCACAACAAGCCGAAGCCGTGGAAGGCGGCCCGTGCCGTAGGCGGCTGGGACTACGCCGTCATGCGTCCGCGGCTTGCTGATTACGTGCTTTCCATGCCCCGCGGCGCGCAGATCATGTATCCGAAGGATATCGCCCAGGTCATCCAGCTCGGCGACATCCGCACGGGGCTGAGCGTACTGGAATCCGGCGCGGGCAGTGGCGCGATGAGCCTCAACCTGCTTGACGCCGTAGGGGAGTCCGGCCACCTGACCACCATCGAGATGCGTCCCGAATTCGCCAAGGTCGCCGCGGCGAACGCGACGCTCTATTACGGCGAACGTCCGGAATGGTGGGATTTGCTCACCGGCGATTTTGACTCGGTGGCCGCCACGCTACCCGAACATTCCTTCGACCGGATCATGCTCGACATGCTAGACCCGTGGAATCGGCTGGAACAGGCCTATCGGGTCATCGCTCCCGGCGGGGTGCTTGTCGCCTACGTCACCACGACCACGCAGATGTCGCGGTTCTGCGAGGCGTTGCGCGAAGCCGGCTGCTGGACGGAACCGGAAGTCCAGGAGACCTTCGAACGCACATGGAAGGCACAGGGTCTCGCCGTGCGCCCCGACCACCAGATGATCGGCCATACCGGTTTCCTGGTCGTCACCCGCGCCATGGCCGACGGGTTCAAGGCGCTGCGCAAACGCGAGCGCGCCACCAAGGACACGGTCACCGACATCGATTCGCTGACCGAAGAGCAGCAGGCCGAACGTCTCGCCGACCTCGAGCTGCGCGATATCAGCGACCGCAAGCTGCGCAAGGTTCTTCGCGACCTCGGCGACCAGTTGCGTGTAATCGGCGAGGATACTCGATCGGAAGCTTGACAGGATGTTGGCAATGACGGTTGAGCATATATAATCTCAATCTATAACGACACCTTAAGTGGACTGATGAGCTTAGAACGCCGATGTTTGATAAGATTTCGATAGTCATTGGTCGATTTTTGGAGGAAATATGTCTGCTCTCACATCGGTTTCCGGCTTCCCGCGCATCGGGCGCGACCGAGAATTGAAGAAGGTCATCGAAGGCTATTGGAAGGGCAAGTCCAGCCTCGACGACGTGCGTGCGACGGCCAAGCAGCTGCGCGCCGAGCATTGGAAGCTGCAGGCCGACGCCGGTGTCGACTTGATCCCCAGCAACGATTTCAGCTATTACGACCAGATGCTCGACACTGCCATTCTGCTCAATGCGATCCCCGAACGCTATCGTCGCCTTTCCTTCGAAAATCCCGAAGACACCCTCTTCGCGATGGGTCGCGGCTACCAGGGTCCGGAAGGCGATGTCACCGCGCTGCCGATGAAGAAGTGGTTCACCACCAACTACCATTATCTGGTTCCCGAAATCGACGCCGGCACCGAAATCAAGCTCAATTCCACCAAACCGTTCGACGAATTCAACGAAGCCAAAGCGCAAGGCATACTGACCAAGCCGGTGCTGATCGGCCCCTACACCTTCCTCAAGCTGGCTCGTAACCCGCAGGCCGAAGAGCTGGAACTCGACCGCGGCCTGGTCGACGCGGTCTCGGGCGTCTATGCGCAGATTATCCGCAAATTCGCCGAACTCGGTGCACTGTGGGTGCAGCTCGACGAGCCGTATCTCGTGCTCGACAAGGAGGACGGTGACACCGAACTCTTCAAGGCGCTCTATTCCGCCATTCTGCCGGCGCGTTCTGCCGTTGCAGGCAAGAATGTCAAGGTGCTGCTCAACACCTACTTCGGCAATATCGCCGACATCTACGAGACGGTGAATCTCTTCGGCTTCGACGGCGTCGGCCTTGACTTCATCGAAGGCCGCGACGAGAATCTCGCCGCCATCGAGCAATACGGTGTGGCCGAAAACACCACGATTTTCGCCGGCGTCATCAATGGACGCAACATCTGGCGCAACAACTATGCGCAGAGCCTGGGGCTCCTTGACGCATTGAAGACCAAGACCGGTAACGTCGCGGTTTCCACCGCCTCCTCGCTCTTGCACGTCCCGTTCAGCACGCAAGGCGAGACCGGATTGAAGCCGGAGGTCCTGAAGCATTTCGCCTTCGCCGTCGAGAAACTCGGCGAGCTGGTCGACGTGGCCAAGCTGGCCGATGCCGACGATACGTTGCGCAAGGAATCGCAGGTTCTTGCCGACGACCAGGCCCTGTTCGACGGTAGCCGTGTGGCGCCAGATCAGGCTGTGGCCAAGCGTCTTGCAACGCTTACCGACAAGGACTTCGTGCGCCAGCCGGCCCGCGCCGAACGCCGCAAGCTCCAGCATGAGGAGCTCGGCCTGCCGCAACTGCCGACCACCACCATCGGTTCCTTCCCGCAAACCCGTGAGATCCGCTCCATGCGTGCCAAAGCCCGCAAGGGTGAGATCGCGCAGGAGACCTACGATGCGTTCATCGCCAGCCAGATCGACCAGGTCATCGCCCGTCAGGAGCAGATCGGCCTCGACGTCTTGGTGCATGGCGAGTTCGAGCGCAACGATATGGTCGAGTACTTCGGCCAGCACCTGAACGGTTATCTCTTTACCAAGAACGCCTGGGTGCAGTCCTACGGCACCCGCTGCGTCAAGCCTCCGATCGTCTGGGGCGACGTGAGCCGCGCCGAGCCGATCACCGTGCGCTGGAGCAAGTACGCCCAGAGCCGCACCAAGCACGTGGTCAAGGGCATGCTCACCGGCCCTGTCACCATTTTGAACTGGTCGTGGCCGCGCGAGGACATCAGCAACGAGCTGCAGACCCAGCAGCTGGCCCTGGCCATCCGAGACGAGGTGCTCGACCTCGAGGCCGCGGGCATCAAGGTCATCCAGATCGACGAGGCCGCACTGCGCGAGAAGCTGCCGCTGCGCCGCTCCGACTGGCACAAGAAGTACCTTGACTGGGCGATCCCGGCCTTCCGTCTGGTGCATTCCGCTGTTAAGCCGACCACGCAGATTCACACCCACATGTGCTATTCGGAGTTCAACGACATCATCAAGGATATCGACAACATGGATGCCGACGTGATCTCCTTCGAAGCCTCCCGAGGCGATCTGGTCGTCCTCGACGCCATTCATGACGCGCATTTCGAAACCGAGGTTGGCCCCGGTGTCTACGACATCCATTCGCCGCGCATCCCGTCCACGAAGGAACTGGTCGAGCGTATCCACGCGATCTTGAAGAAGGCCGACGCCGGCCGCGTGTGGATCAACCCCGACTGCGGCTTGAAGACCCGCGGCAACGAGGAGACCTGGCCGAGCCTGACACACATGGTCGAGGCCGCCAAGGCCGTTCGCGCCGAACTTGCGAACGACTCGCAGGCCTCGCGTAACTAAGCCGATATTGAAGTAGTTCAACGTGTGGCCGACATCAAGCAGAATCAAAATGATGCCGGCCACACGATTTGTCACAGGAGACAAGACATGCATTCGCCGATTTTTTCGCTGGAAGTATTTCCGCCCAAGCCGCACGCCCCGGTAGGCACCATCTATGATGCGCTCGACGGGTTTCAAGGATTGGACCCTGACTTCATTTCGGTCACTTATCGTCACGGCAGCCATGCCAACCGGCTCAACACCGCCAGAATAGCCCACACCATCAATGCCGACTATCACATTCCGGTCGTGGCCCACTTGACCGCCTTATACAGCGACAAAGCATCGGTTGATGAGGCTTTGGACCTCTTCCGAAAGGCGGGGGTTTTCGGCGTGCTGGCGTTGAGAGGCGATTACGTCGAAGGCAACGAGCCTTGCGGGGATTTCGAACATGCCAGCGACCTGGCCGCCTACATCCGCCGGCACGACCCCGACATGCAGATCATGGGCGCCTGCTACCCGGAATGCCACCTCGAAGCCTCGTGCCTCGAAGTGGACGTCGATAACCTCAAAAAGAAGGTGGACGCCGGGGTGACCCACCTGATCACCCAGCTGTTCTACGACAATGAGGACTTCTACCGCTTCCTCGATCTGGCGCGAGCCAAGGGCATCGACGTGCCGATCGAAGCCGGCATCATGCCGATACGCAGCGTCAGATCGATCAACAACATGACCAAACGCAACGGTTCCAAGATTCCGGAGGGCGTGCAACGCATCGTCGACAAGTGGGGTGAGAATCTGCCCTGCCTGCAGCAGGCCGGCATCGTCTACGCCTCCGAGCAGATTGCGGACCTTGTGGCGCATGGCGTCGACGGCATTCATCTCTACACGATGAACCGCCCCGCACTGGCCCGGCATATCTGGGCCAACGTCGAACCGCTGTTCAAGGTCGTCGAATAACGACTTCTGCGATCCCAATTCAGGATTGCGCAGGATGAATATCGCAATTCGGTGAATGTCGATCAGTGGACGTGACGATGCTTTTTGCGATTGTTCTTCTTTGACTTTGGATGGTTTGCAGGGCTCGCCTGGTTGTTGTTTCGTGCCTTGCGTGGCTTAAAAATCTTGAATTTCGCGAGAAGCCGGCGGTTGATCGCCGGAATTTTGGCGATGGCCATGCCGACGATGGCCGCGAGAATGATCGCCCACGAGGCTGCATCCTGTTTGAAATACATCAGCAGGATAATGACGAGGATAAAGGCGATGGCCAGCCATTGCTGCAAGCGGTTCTGTTTGTCCGTCATTTTGTAGGTGCGCATCGGCATCAAGCCGAAAAAGAAGCCGAGAGCAAGTCCTACGATACCCATGGCTATTGCAATCGCGAGATTGACGGGATTCATGTTGTTCATATTGGATTTCTTTCGGTTGTTCGTTCAACAATGGATTGGTTCGCTGCCTGTCTGATCAATTTGAGGAACCTGGCATACACAGCTGTCTCCTGACTTGAGAACAGACGATGACGGGCTCGCGCCATGGCCGTTTTATGAAGAATGCCGGTCATCGGCCTGTTTGGCGCTGTTCAGGTTGTGTTGTTCGAGATTCTGCATCTCTTTGGTTCTGTCTATGAGCCTGTTGTTTTGGACTACGCTTTTATACTGCTTCAATCCGACGTTGGGTTCATGAGCTCCTATTTTGTCATCGACCCCTGCGATTTCGGCGATGATCTCCTCATAGCTCGTTTCATTGGTCTCATGAATGCCTTTGATGCGTCCGTGTCTTAAAACAATGATTCGGTCGCTGACCGCGAAGACATCGGGAAGATCGTGGCCGACCAGTACCACGGAACGGGTTTGGGAGCGCAATCGTTTGATGTAATTGAGCACTTCGGCGGTCTGTATCATCGAAAGCGATGATGTCGGCTCATCCAGAAGAATCAGTTTTGGGTCGTTGAGCATGGTTCTTGCCAGAGCCACGGTCTGCTGTTGCCCGGCAGAGAGGGAGGAAATCGGTTGCCCTACACGGATCGGTGAGTTGAATTCCTGCAGGATTCTGCGGGCCTCGTTGTTCATGGCGGCATCATCCCTCATGCCCGTCGAATCGCGAAGTTCCCGTCCCAGGAACAGATTTGAGGATACGTCAAGGTTGTCGCAGAACTCCTGGCCTTGGAATACGGAAACAATGCCAAGGCCATTGGCCTCATGAATGTTGTGGATGGTTATGGGGTCGCCCTGAAACTCGATTTCCCCACTGGTCGGTTGCAACAATCCTGCCAGCAATTTGATGATTGTCGATTTGCCTGCCCCGTTGTCGCCCACGATGGCGATGATCTCCTTGGGCCTGATATCGAAATTGACGGACTTGAGTGCCTCTACGAAACCAAAGCGCACTGTGACATTGCGCATGGTGATCAACGGCACCTCGTTGCGAACAGACATCATCGCCTCTTTCGTACAGATACTTTTAATTGTGGTCTATGTTATCGACGTTTTTCAGCATTTTCCAACGCCAGAATGGCCGCCCCCAACGAAGCCGCGTTCACCGGATGCTGCGCAGGTATGACTTCGATCGGTTTCAGGACATAGGGAAACAGCAGTCTTTGCAGGGACTCGGAGAACGGGTCGATGAAATCTGCGCCAGCCAAGGAAAGCCTGCCTCCCAATACGACCACTTCGGGGTCGACGGAAATACAGAGGTCCGCGCAGACGTTGCCGATTCGTACTGCGGCATCCGAAATGACCTTGCGGCACCCCGGGTCTCCTTTGTGCGCCAAAGACACCAGATCCGAAAGGGTCATATTGCCGTGGGTCACGCTCAGCAACGAAATCAGACGGTCTTCGCCGACAACGGTATCAAGGCATCCCCGGTTTCCGCAAGTGCAGATGCTGCCGAGGGGATCGACCTGGATATGTCCGATCTCGCCGGCCAATCCTGTCACGCCGTGCCATAGCTTTCCGTCGATGATGATGCCGGCGCCGGTACCTTCGCCGGCCTGGATAAAGACGTAATCCGGTTTTCCCTGCACGCAGCCGATCGAGCCCTCGCACACCGCCGAGGCGTTGGCATCGTTTTCGATGATCACCGGTACGTGGAAGGTGTTGGACAGGGGAGAGGTGATGTCGACCCCGTCCCATCCCGGGAGGATGCCGGGCAGGGAGATGGTATGCGTCTTGTTATCTACGGGCGCGGAGACCGCCATGCCGATGCCAAGGATTTCGCTGGCCTCGGCACCGATGTTTTCCAAGGTTTCGTTGATCAGCACGATGGCGCGTTCGAGCGTGGTGTCGGTTTTATGGTCCTTTGCCAGAGGAAGATCATGTTCCGCGACGATGTCCTTCGAAGCGTCGATGATCGTCAACAGCAAATCGTGACGGCTGATGTGAAGGCCTATGCCGAGACCGTGTTGTCTCACCAGCGTAACCAGCGTGGCCCGACGTCCGTTTCTCACCGTGTTCTGCGTGGTGAGCTTGTTCTCTTCGACAAGCTGACGTACCAAAGTGGAAATGGTGGCGGTGGAAAGACCGGTTGATTCGGCGAGTTCGATTTGGGTCATGGCTCCCAGATGCTGGATATGCTCAAGTATCGTCTCACGATTCGCTTTGCGAAGGGAAGTCTGAGAACCGAATAATCGTGCCATAGATTCAGCATAGCCGATGTTATGGCCTTTTGATGTCGTTTATCGGGGTAAGTTTGGCGGTTTTTCTATATATTAAATTCGAGAATCGAAAATAAAATTCAGGAAAAGCTATTTTTGAATTTGACAACTTAACATAAAAGGTGCAAAATATTTTTGGGTTTCAGAATGATCTGATTCCGTTCTTTCGAAGTTGAAGGAGAGAGTAATGAAACTACCAAAGAAGATGCTTGCGCTCGCGTTGGGTGCGATTATGTGCGTTGGAGTCGGAGCTTGCGGTTCGTCGCGAAGCGGCGGCGCGGCCAGTGAGGAAGGCAAGATCAAGAAGGGCGACACCATCGGTATCTCCATGCCGACCAAGTCCGAGGAACGCTGGAACAAGGATGGCAACAATCTGAAGAAGAAGCTCGAGGCAGCCGGCTACAAGGTCCTGCTCTCGTTCGCCGACGACAAGCCGCCGCAACAGAACGCGGATATCGAGAACATGGTCAACAACAACGCCAAGATCGTCGTGGTCGCTTCCAAGGATGGCACCGCGGTGGGGCCGGCCGTTGAGAAGGCCAAGGACGCGGGTGCCAAGGTCATCGCCTACGATCGCCTGATCATGAACACGAAGGCCGTCGACTACTACGCCACCTTCCAGCTGGAGCAGACCGGCGTGCTCGAAGCCAACTACCTGATTGACAAGCTCGGCCTGAAGAAGGGCGCCAAGGGCCCGTTCAACATCGAACTGTTCTCCGGCTCTCCTGACGACAACAACGCGAAGTACTTCTTCAAGGGCGCCTGGCAGCTGCTGCAGCCGTACTTCAAGTCCGGCGTGCTCGTCAGCCCTTCGAACCACGGTGGCGGTGTCAAGGCGGACTTCAAGATGTCCGACTGGCAGAAGATCTCCGTGCAGTCCTGGAAGGCCGAGCAGGCGCAGAAGGACATGGAATCCATCATCGACTCCACCTATGCGCACGGCGAGAAGCTTGACGCGGTCCTCAGCCCGTATGACGGCATTTCCCAGGGCGTGATCAACGCCATCCAGGAGAAGCGCCCCGACATGCAGCCCGGCACCGATTCATGGCCGTACATCACCGGTCAGGACGCCATGGAGATCGCCGTGGCCAACATCGCCAAGGGCACTCAGGGCCAGACGGTGTTCAAGAACGTCAACAAGCTGGCCGACGCCGTCTACGATATGAT
The DNA here is from genome assembly GCF_029395515.1 of Bifidobacterium sp. ESL0764. Lineage (NCBI taxonomy): Bacteria > Bacillati > Actinomycetota > Actinomycetes > Bifidobacteriales > Bifidobacteriaceae > Bifidobacterium > Bifidobacterium sp. ESL0764. The sequence continues at coordinate 1,258,800 of NZ_CP113919.1, read as the reverse complement.
CATCGAGATCGCGGAGAACAAGAAGGTCACCGGCATCAACGGCAAGTTCAACAACAACAACATTGACGTGCCTTCCAAGCTCCTTGATCCTCAGAACATCACGCAAGACAACTTGACCGACCTGGTCAAGGCGAAGTATGTGACGCAGCAGCGTTTCGACGCGCTGACCAAGGGCACCGATGTCAAGTAGTTTGACATCCATCAGGCATGCGGGGCGCGGATTTGCCCAATGGGCGGTCCGCAACCCCGCTTGCAGCGAGAAGGAGGTATGAGTCATGCCAGATGACAACGTCATACTGACCATGAAAAACATCACCAAGAAGTTCGGACCCGTCAAGGCGCTGGACAACGTGAACCTCACGGTCAAGCGAGGAGAAATCCACGCGATCTGCGGAGAAAACGGCGCAGGCAAATCAACGTTGATGAATGTGCTTTCGGGAGTCTACCCGTTCGGCAGCTATAGCGGCACCATCACGTTCGAAGGCAAGGTATGCAAGTACAAGACGATCAATGATTCCGAGGCCGACGGCATCGTCATCATTCATCAGGAGCTTGCACTGAGCCCATATCTGCCCATCGACGAGAACATCTTCATCGGCAATGAACAGCAGAAAAGCGGCATCGTCAACTGGGACGAGACACGCGCGAAGGCCGTCGCGCTGATGAAACGTGTGGGGCTTGAGGAGTCTCCTGACACCAAGATCATGGATCTGGGCGTCGGCAAACAGCAGCTCGTCGAAATCGCCAAGGCGCTTTCGAAGAACGTCAAGCTGCTGATTCTGGACGAGCCCACTGCCGCATTGAACGACGAGGATTCGGCGAATCTGCTCAATCTCGTGCGTGAACTGCGAGACAAGCAGGGCGTGACCAGTATCATCATCAGCCATAAGCTGAACGAAGTGGCCGATATCGCCGACAACGTCACCATCATCCGTGATGGTTCGACGGTGGGCACGATGCATGTCGACGAGGATGAACCACTCGACCAGAACGAGCTGATCCATCTGATGGTCGGCCGTGAGCTGACCAACCTCTATCCGGAACATCCTTCGAACAAGCCGGGGCCGGAGTTCCTGCGCGTCAAGGATTGGACCGTGCACCATCCTCAGGATGTCACCCGCGTCATCGTCGACCACGCGAACTTCAACGTTCACGCCGGTGAGATCGTCGGTTTGGCAGGACTCATGGGCGCCGGTCGTACCGAGATGGCCAGAAGCGTCTTCGGGCATTCCTATGGTTCCCACATTTCGGGAGAAGTGTATGTCAAAGGCAAGCAGGTGAATCTGCCCAATGTGCAGTCCGCCATCGATGCCGGCTTGGCCTACGCCACCGAGGATCGTAAGATGTACGGACTCAACCTGTTGCAGAATATTCGTGAAAACGCTTCGATGGCAAGCCTGAAACGTATGAGCAAGTTCGGTGTCATGGACGACAACATCGAACGCAAGAGGGTCGGGGAATATCGCGAGCGGTTCAACATCAAATGCACCAGCATCGACGAGCCGGTCAGTTCTCTTTCCGGAGGCAACCAGCAGAAAGTCGTTTTGGCGAAGTGGGTGCTTTCGAATCCGGATGTGCTCATTTTGGACGAGCCGACCAGAGGCATCGACGTCGGTGCGAAATACGAAATCTATGAGATCATCGACAGGCTCGCCGATGCGGGCAGAGCGGTCGTCTTCATCTCCTCGGAGCTTCCCGAGCTTATCGGGGTGTGCGACCGCATCTACACGGTCAGCCAAGGCGTGATCACCGATGAAGTGCATAGGGACAAATTCAGTCAGGAATACCTGATGAAGGGTATGACAAAAGAAAAGGAAGTGGCAGCACGATGAGTTCCACAGTCGTATCGCCTACCAAGAAAACAGACAAGGAAAGCAAGGGCACGATTGTGTCCGCCATCGCCAACAACGCGCGTCAGTACGGCATCGTCGCGGCTTTGGTGGTCATCATCGTCGTCTTCGAGATACTCACCAAGGGTGTGTTGCTCAAGCCGAACAGCTTCGTCTCCCTGATCCAGCAGAACGCTTATGTGATCATTCTGGCCATAGGCATGGTGATGGTCATCATCGCCACCCACATCGATCTGTCGGTTGGCTCGTTGGTCGCGTTCATCGGCGGCATCTGTGCGCTGCTGATGGAACGGCAGGGAATGAACTGGATGCTGGCCATCGTCGTCTCGCTGATCGTCGGCCTGATCGTCGGCTGCTGGCAGGGCTTCTGGGTCGCAATCGTCGGCATCCCCGGCTTCATCACCACATTGGCAGGTATGCTGATGTTCCGAGGACTCGCAACGGTGATCGTCGGCGAATCCGTGCCTATCACCTCTGATGCCTTCCGCGGTATCGCCCGTAACTATCTGCCGAATATCCTAGGATTCTGGGGGCCGTTCGACGGACTCAGCATCTTGGTCGGAGTGATTTGCATCGTGGCTTATGTCTACAGCCAGCTGGCGAAGCGCAAGCGCACCGAAAAGGTCGGCCTGGTGCCGGAGCCGATGATCATGACCGTCATCAAGTGCGTACTCATCAGCGCGGTCATCGCTTTCGTCACCTACCTCATCGCCTCTTCCGGCAATGAGAATCAAGGCGGTATCCCCATCATGCTGGTTATCGTCGGCGTGCTGGTGCTGGTATACAACTTCATCCTTACACGCACCGTCTTCGGACGTCACGTCTATGCGGTCGGCGGCAACCGTAAGGCCGCTATCCTCTCCGGCATCAATACCAAGCGTGTTGATTTCATCCTCTTCGTCCATATGGGCTTCCTGTCTGCGGTCGCGGCGATCTGCATGCTCTCGCGTCTGGCTTCTGCAACTGCCCAGACCGGTATGGAGTTCGAGATGGACGCCATCGCGGCCTGCTTCATCGGCGGCACCGCAGTGGCCGGCGGCGTCGGCACCATTCCGGGCGCTGTGGTCGGCGCATTCGTGATGGGCGTCATCAACCAGGGTCTGTCGATCATGGGCGTTGACACCGCAGTCGTCAAGACCATCAAGGGCCTGGTGCTTCTGCTCGCAGTCGCGGTGGACATCATGTCCAAGCGCAAGAAGAGCTGATTGATTGATATAAACGGGAAGTGCATGCAGGATTCGTTTGATACGATCTGCATGCACTTTCTTTATGGTCATTATCAACAATGGTATTTATTTTTCAATATGATGACTATGGTTGGTCATGGGGTATATGAAAGGTCATGGTGATGAAACTTTCCGAACATAGCAGGGCCATCCTGTATTTGTTGATGTCCGTCGCCTGTCTCATCTGGCTTGTGCAGTCCGGCAGTGAGGCGGCCAAAGCCGGCACGTTCTTTACCTGGCCGAACCTCGTTTTTGTTCTTTGCCTTCTCATCGTGACCGGATATGGCATTTTTGCCGGGGTCCAAAGCTGGAGAAACGCTGATGAGGGGAATGGCGATGACGATGAACAATCCAGGCAAGACAGGGATGAACAATAATCCTATGGATTTTCATTCGCCTAAAAGAGTGCCCCGGTTGTAGATTGGAATCATGAAAGCTTCCGACAAATTCGAAATCACCACACACGACCTGATTCATGCGGGAGTGAAGGATCTCGGTGAAGGGCGCAAGCGATTCGCTTGCTTGGAAAACTCGGGGCTCGACAGTCAAAACCTGCAGGTTGTTCTGACATCCTTGCAACGTGCGTGTGATCCTGATATCGCGTTGAAGCATCTTGCGGCAATATTCACGGTTTCGAGAAAATCGACATACGACCTTGTTGCCAATGAAAGCGCTGGCTCCGCCTCGACAGTCCCTGAGGGAGAGGCGGTTGCCATACAGGCTGAAACCGACGAGCGGTCTTGCGCTTCCGACTCGCGTCGAAGTGACGTCGACCAACTTCTTCACGAACCCGAAGCGCTTTCGCGATTGATCTGGGTGTTGGGTGCTTCCGATTCCATGGGCGCCTTGATGCATGCGCACCCGCAGCTCGTGTCCGCTGCGGCCTGTGATCCTTGCGGAAGCCTTGCTTTTACACGAGCCGAACGTATCGTCCATATGCGCGATGCGGTCAAGGCAGTCGCTTCGCAACGTGCGGATGCGCCGACAGCCAATGCTATGTCTGCCACCGTTGAAGCTTTGCGCGAGCATTACTATCTGCAACTTGCCGCCATCATGGCCGAGGACACCGCGGCGGAGGATCCCGTAGCTATCCAGCCGCAGATCAGCGCCCGGCTTTCCGACCTCGCGGACGCCGCCATCACCGCCGCACTTGATATCGCCAGAACGCAGGTCGAAGGCAGCGAACGTTGCGGTTTCACAGTTATCGGCATGGGCAAGCTCGGCGCCCAGGAGCTCAATTACGTCTCCGATTGCGACCTGGTCTATGTGGTGGAACCGCTTGCTGCACAAGGCGAAGAGCCCATCGACGGCGTCGCCCTGACCCGTATCGGCACGAAAATAGCGATGACGCTGCAACGGATCTGCCAATCGGTGATGCCCGGCGTTGATATGCCACCGCTTTGGAAGATCGACACCGCCTTGCGTCCGGAAGGCAAAGATGGCCCGCTGGTGCGCACGGTCGATTCCTACCGTGTCTACTACGAGAAGTGGGCCAGCAACTGGGAGTTTCAGGCGTTGCTCAAGGCGCGGATGGTCGCCGGCGATGAAGAGCTCGGCAAGGTCTATCTCGATCTGACGCGTCCGTTGGTCTGGTCCGCGTCAAAACGCGATAATTTCGTCTATGACTGCCAGAAGATGCGTAAACGCGTCGAAGACAATATTGCTCCCGACCTGCGCGACCGTGAGATCAAACTCGGCAAAGGCGGGCTGCGCGACGTCGAATTCACTGTGCAGATGCTGCAGCTGGTCCACGGAAGGTCCGACGAATCGTTGCATGGCCGTTCCACGCTCGGCGCGTTGCAGGCGCTTGCCGCCGGCGGCTACGTCGCGCGCCCGCAGGCCGCAAGGCTTGACGAGGATTACCGTTTCGAACGGGTGCTTGAGCATCGGGCGCAGATGTGGGAACTGAAACGTACGCATCTGTTCCCGGATCTGGGCAAGGCCAACCAAGGCGGCCTCGATATCGTGCGCAACGCCGATTCCAAGGCAATCGACGGCAACACCGATCTGCGCCGTATGGGCCGGGCCTTCGGTCTGCTGCCCGACCAGCTGGTGGAACGGTACGACAAAGTCCGCCGTGAGGTGCGACGCCTGCACACCGATATCTATTACCGTCCGATGCTGCCGATCGCGGCGCAGCTGGATGACGACCAGGTGACGCTGAGCGACAAGGCGAGCCGCGAACGCTTCGAATCCATCGGTTTCGCTGACCCCGATGCCGCCATGCGCCACGTCCGCGCGCTGACCGAAGGTGTCTCCCGCGCGGCCAAGATCAACCGCATCCTGCTTCCCTCGATTCTGCAATGGCTGGCGCAAGGCCAGAACCCCGATATGGGGCTGCTGCAATGGCGCAAGCTTGAGGAACGCTTCGGCGGCGGTAGCCAGTATCTCGGTTTCCTGCGTGATTCGCCGCAGGCGCTGATCAGGCTCTGCCATATCCTCTCCAACTCGAGGCTGCTGGGCGACGCGCTCAACCAGTCCATCGAATCGGTGACCTGGCTCGGCGACGAAGCGATGCTCGTGCCGCGAACCCGCGAAAGCCTTGACGTGCGGGCACAGGCAGCGGTCTCACGTTATGCCGACAATATGAACGATTTCGCCACTTCCATCCGCGCGATGCGACGCCATGAAATCGAGCGCATCGGACTGGGCTGGACCTCCGGTGTCGTCGACGACGGGCACGGATTGTCGGGTATGACCGACGTCTACGATGCCGCGATCGAAGCGGCCCTGCAATGGTCCATCCACCATCAGTGCGCAGCAATGAAACTGGAATCCGCACCGGTAGCCATCAGCGTCATCGCCATGGGACGTTACGGTGGGCGCGAAGTCAACTTCTGCTCCGACGCCGATATCATCATGATGTATCGGCCGATGTCGGGCGAAGAGCATGAAAACGGCGACGATCCAAGGAAAACCGCTGCCGATTTCGCCCGTAACGTGGTCAACGACCTGCGTAACATCCTGCAAGGGCCGGCCAGTCTGGAACCGAAAATCGACCTCGATTTCGGGCTGCGGCCGGAAGGTAAGAACGGCCCGCTGATCCGTTCCTACGAATCATGCCGTGACTACTATACGAAGTGGTACAGCACGTGGGAACGGCAGGCGTTGCTGCGGGCACGGTACGCCGCCGGCGATGCCCAGCTCGCCAGGGATTTCCTCACCCGGCTCGCCGACCCGCTGCGTTATATGGACCGGCCGTTGACTGACGAGGAGATCGGTGAGATCCGCAAACTCAAGGCGCGGATGGAGGCGGAACGGCTGCCGCACGGTGTGAAACGCAACCAGCACCTGAAGCTCGGTGCGGGCGGGCTCTCTGACGTCGAGTGGACGGTGCAGTTGCTGCAGCTCGAGCATGCAGGCGAGCAGGAAAGCCTGCGGGTCAATTCGACGCTGGCGGCGCTGGATGAGCTCGAGCGTCTGGAATATATCGACGCCGCCGACGCCGAGGCGCTGCGCAAAGCGTGGAAGATGCTCACCGCGGCCCGCAACGGCAACTATCTGTGGGGCGCAAGGCTGCAACAGGCCGACGTGCTGCCCTCCGATTTCTACGGGCTCGGGGGAGTCGCGACCTTCCTTGGCTACGACGCGAACCGCGGCCAATACTTCGGCAACGACCTGCAGGCCGTCATGCGCCGGTGCCGTGAGGTGATGGAACGGCTCTTCTACGGGCTGTGAGGATGGAAATCGGTGGAAAATGTCGCGATCGTCCCAAAACGATGCTGTTCTGCCTCAAAATCACAACCCAATGAACAGCGGTGAAACCGCCCGAAAAGCTGCCGTTCTTGCTGTTCGCTGGTTTCGGGTATGGCTGTCTAACACGCTTGGCACTGTGAGATTGCCGACAGGTGTCGCCGCGTGCGAGTATCTTGTCAATGGTCACATGAAGTGGCCACCTTCTTCCAAGAGAAAGGTGAGCCGTTGTCAGATTCGACGGGCGTGAAAGTCTCCTTGAGGAATTCCGGTGATGGAATTCCCAAACGTTCATTGGTCGGTTCCAGCGTGGTGACGTTGGATGATATACCGATTTCCGAGATTCAGGTATTGCTTGACAAAGCGCAATACATTGATTCCCACAGAAAAGAAGTGGCGAACACCTGCACAGGCCGGGTGTTGGCCACTTTGTTTTATGAGCCGAGTACGCGCACGCGCCTGAGCTTCGAGACCGCGATGCTCCGGCTCGGCGGCAAGGTGATCGGCTTCGCCGGCGCCCAGCTCTCCTCGGCCACCAAAGGCGAGACCATCCACGACACGGTGAAGGTCGTCTCGCAGTACGCCGACCTGATCGCCATGCGCCACCCCAAGGAAGGCGCCGCTCTCGTGGCCGCGCAATCCTCGGACGTGCCGGTCATCAATGCCGGTGACGGCGGACATATGCACCCTACGCAGACCCTGGCCGATCTCTCGACCATCCAGGCGAGGTTCGGGCGGGTCACCGACCTGACCGTGGGGCTGTGCGGCGACCTGACCTTCGGGCGCACCGTGCATTCCCTGATTTCCACGCTTTGCCGTTTCGGCAACATTCGGTTCGTGCTCATCAGCCCCGACGAGCTGAAGACCCCGCAATATGTGCTCGACCGCATCGACCAAAGCCCGACCTGCTCCTACGTCGAGGTCAAGGATCTTTCGGCGGCCATCGGCGACCTTGACGTGCTCTACATGACCCGCGTGCAGCAGGAACGTTTCTTCAACGAGGACGATTACCTGCGTCTGCGCGACACCTACATCCTGGATGGGGCCAAGATGAAGCTCGCCAAGCCGACGATGGCCGTGCTGCACCCGCTGCCGCGCGTCAACGAGATCGCCAAGGAAGTCGACGACGACCCGCGCGCCGCCTACTTCGAGCAGGTGCGCTGCGGCATGCTCATGCGCATGGCGCTGGAAAGCTCGGTTTTGGGCGACAAACTGCCCGGTTACGAGACAAGCAAGGAGGTGTTGGCCTGATGGAAGTCACAAGCATCACCAACGGCATCATCATCGACCATGTGGATGCGGGCACGGCGCTCACCGTTCTGCACTATCTCAAGGTCGACCCGACCACCACTAAGCTCGCGCTCATCATGAACGCCAGCAGCCACGCACTGGGAGCCAAGGACATCATCAAGCTCGAGGACGTCGAAAACCTCAATCTCGACGCGCTCGGCTTCATCGCCCCGCGCGCCACGGTCAACATCGTGCGCGGCGGCGAAATCGTCGACAAGGCGAAGCCGGAACTGCCTGAGCATCTGGTCGGCGTCATCTCCTGTAAGAACCCGCGCTGCGTAACCACCACCGAAACGGGATTGGAACAGCGGTTCCATTTGGCCAACGCCGAACGACGTGAATACCGTTGCGATTACTGCGACGAGGAAGCGGAACGATAACGATGCTGTCTTAAGCCCGGGATTCGTCGGTTTGGTTGGGTTCCGGACACACGACAGACGAAAAGCCCGACTGGTACTTCATAAGACCGATTGGGTCTGAATACCAACGAATAAGCAGAGTACGGATAGAACGGAATGCACATGCTCACCATTCATCACATCGCGGTGTGGGACACCGGCGAACGTATCGATCTTATCGTGCCGGAAACCGACACCAAGCGGTTGCTTGCCGAAGCGGACGCCGTCGTATCCGGAGATATCGACGGTTCGTCGCTGATTGTCGCGCCGGGGCTTGCCGACCCGCATGTGCATTTCCGCGATCCGGGTCAGCGAGCCAAGGAGACGATGGTCTCTGGCTGTGAGGCTGCAGCGGCCGGCGGCTACACGCGCGTGCTGATCATGCCGAACACGTTGCCCGCGGCCGACGGACGTGACATCGAGGTCCAGGACGTTGTTGACGGCGGCGAGGAGCTCAAGGAAGTCGGCGTTGACAATACGCTTGACTACCTGCAACGATACGAGCAATTGCACCATATACAGCTGCCGGTTCGCTACGACCTCTCCGTCTGTGCCTCGCTGGGGCGTGCCGGGAAACGACCGACGAGGCCGGCGGATTATGCCAGGTTCATGGACCACACCGGGCAATCGTCGGTCGATAATCATGCCATAGCTAAGACGGCCGCGAACGTAGCCGGCGCCGTTTCGCAGCATCCGCTGCGTGGAATCACCGACGACGGGTCGGCCATCACCGACACGATCCTCGACGAGGTGCTCGCCGATGCGAAAGCGACCGGGTTGCCGGTGCTGGAACATTGTGAGCATCATGATACGGGTGCCATCAACGACGGTGCGGTCAGCAGAAAACTTGGCATCGCAGGCATTCCTGCCGAAACCGAACTGACGATCGTCAACCGCGATATCGAAGCCGCCCGACGCACGGGTGTCCACATCCATTTCCAGCATGTCTCTACGGCCGGTGCATTCGACGCCGTCCGCCGAGCCAAAGCCGAAGGGCTGCCGATTACCTGCGAGACTGCTCCGCACTATCTGGCGCTTTGTGATGAGGATATCCTCAAGTACGGCGCGATGGCCAAGATGAATCCGCCGTTGAGAAGTGAAGCGGACCGTCGCGCTACGGTTGCCGCGATTGCGGACGGCACCGTCGATATGATAGCCACCGACCACGCCCCGCACACGGCACAGGAAAAGGCTGCCGGGCTGGCCGGTGCCCCGAATGGCATCATCGGTTTGGAATGCGCGTACGGAGTCTGTCGTAAGGTACTGGTCGAAGGCGGTGCCATCAGCGACGAACGACTGATTGAACTGATGGCGCTGGCTCCAGAACGCCTGATGGGCCACACGCCGACGGATGTTGCAATGCTGCTCAATACCTCGTCGAAGTGCGCGACGAAACGTGTACTGGACCTATCACGGGTGGAACATCCCGAAACCGTCGATCTGACTTTGATTGACACCCGTCATCAATGGACGGTCGATTCCTCCCGATTCCATTCCAAGGGACGCAACACCCCGTTCGACGGATGGAAGCTCACCGGCAGGCCCATGGCGACCATCATCGGCTCAAAGCTGGTGTTCAGCAGGCTGGGAGCGCAGTGATATAGGCAAAGTCAAGCGGCAAGCGGGGGACCAAGCACTGATATATAGACGAGCATAACAGTGAAATCAACTGTTATGTCCAATAACATAACATCTGATACAACGCGGAAAGAAAGGAACCAAGGCCATGGACCGACTGATTGAGGCCATCGAGCAGAAAGACAATCCCAGCGTGGTCGGACTCGACCCGACTCCGGCGCTGGTGCCACCGCAGGTCATCCTCGCACAGGACGGATTCGCAGAACCGAAGGAAGAGCAGAACGGCACGCATGGCATGGATTGGTCGGGCGAGACGCCGGCCGCGCAGATCGTCACCGGCTTCTACGGTTTCAACCGCGCGATCATCGACGCGGTGAAAGACCTCGTACCGGCCGTCAAGCCCCAGATTGCGATGTACGAGGCCTACGGCTCGGTGGGCTTCGACGTCTACCGTCTGACCTGCCAGTACGCGCAATCACAAGGCCTGTATGTCCTCGGTGACATCAAGCGCGGCGACATCGGCTCCACGGCCGCCGCCTACGCCAAGCACCTGACAGGCGTCAATTCTCTGGACGGCGACATCAACGGCCATCCTTGGCATGAGGACGCCATCACCGTCAACCCGTACTTCGGCACCGACGGCATGACCCCGTTTCTTGACGCGGCCAAACAGTCGGACGGCGACATCTTCGCGCTGGTGCGCACCTCGAACCCTTCGAGCGCGGAGATTCAGGAGCTCGAACTTGCCGGCGGCGAGCGGGTGTACGAACACGTAGCCGACCTGGTGGAAGGCTGGGGTGCCGATTCCATCGGCAAGTACGGCTACTCGCGGCTCGGCGCGGTGGTCGGTGCCACCCATCCCGAACAGGGACGGGAGCTGCGCGCGCGAATGCCGCATACCTTCTTCCTGGTGCCCGGCTACGGCGCACAGGGTGGCACGGCGGCGGATGTTGCCGGCATGTTTGATTCCAGCGGACGAGGTGCCATCGTCAACTCGTCGCGCGGCATCATCGGCGCATGGAAGAAGTCGGGGGAGTACAGCGAAAGCATGACCTCGCAAGAGGCGCTCGATCTGGTCGCTCGAAGCGCCCGGGCTGCTGCGGTTGCGATGCGCGACGACTTGAGAAAAGCCCTGCAATCTTAATTACCCAATCCGCTTACGAAAAGAATTTCAAAAGGAGAAACATGAGCGCAACTACTTTCATGCCCACGGTCACCACGCAAACCGTCGAGCGGCAGGCGGCCGAAGCCGGAAGAAAGCCCGGCAGACGCACCGACGAGGTGATCGCTGCGTCGATGCTCTCGGAAGGCATCTACGAGCTGGTCATCCGCGACTCCTACGTCGCCGCAACCGTGCAGCCGGCCCAGTTTGTGAACCTGTATCCCGCCGATGCCACGATGGCGTTGCCCCGTCCATTCGGCGTGGCCAAAGTCGAGGGCGACGATGTCACGCTGATCTACCAGATTGTAGGCGCTGGAACGCAAGAGTTTTCAGGGCTTACGGCCGGCGACACCGTCGATGTCCTCGGCCCGCTTGGCAACCCGTTCGATACTGGAAAGACTGCGAACTACGTGCTTGTCGGCGGAGGTCTGGGAGTGCCGCCGTTGCTCTACGCCGCGCAACGGCTCAGCGAACGTGACGACGGCACACAGGTCACCTCGGTTTTCGGCTATCGAGACGCGCGTTTCGCCGACGGCCTGGTCAGGCCGTATGCCGATGCGACGCATAGCATCACCAACGCCGAGGGTAACGTCGTCGATTTACTGAATGATATCGAAGACGAATTGGGCCACGGCAGCCAAAAACCGATCATCCTTTCCTGCGGGCCGACACCCATGATGAAGGCTGTCGCGGCTTGGGCCAGCAAGCGCAGCATTCCCTCACAGTTCAGCCTGGAAGCCCGCATGGGATGCGGTTATGGCGCGTGTGTGGCCTGCGTGGTCGATACACCGCAAGGAAGGCTTAAGGTCTGCAAGGACGGGCCCGTCTTTACTACCAAACAATTGGGCTGGGAGGCGTGAGTGCAATGACGAATACGACGAATGAAGGAAACGCTGCGATGAACGAGCAAACGCAACAGGACAAGGCAATGAACGTTCTCGAACCCCACGAATGGCGGCACAAGACCATCGTCGCTGGAACCGAATGGAAGAACCCGGTCGGCACGGCCTCGGGCACGTTCCAACTCGACGCCTGCGGCGACTACTACGATGTGAGTCAGATGGGCGCCATCTGCACCAAGGGCGTCTCGCCGGTGCCGTGGGAGGGCAATCCCGGACCGCGTACCGCCGAAGGCCCGTCCAGCATGGTCAACTCGGTCGGCCTGCAGAATCCCGGTGTTGACCATTATCTGACCGACGAACTGCCACGGCTCAAGAAACTCGGTGCTATGGTCATCACCAATGTCGCCGGACACAGCGATGAGGACTACGCACAGGTGGTTGCCAAACTCGCCGATTCCCAGGCCGACATGCTCGAAATCAACGTCAGCTGCCCGAACGTGAGCCACGGTGGCATGAGCGTTGGCACTGATCCGGTTGCGCTGAGCCGCCTTATCAAGCATTTGCGGGCGTTGACCAGCAAGCCGATGACCGTCAAGCTTTCCCCGAACGTCACCGACATCGTCGAAGTCGCCCATGCGGCGGTGGATGCTGGGGCGGACGCGCTGAGCCTCATCAACACACTGGTCGGCATGCGTATCGACATCAACACCGGCAAGCCGATTCTTGCCAACCGTACCGGCGGTGTCTCCGGGCCGGCCATCTTCCCGATCGCCCTGAGTTTCGTCTGGCGCGTGCGTCAGGCCATCCCCGGCATCCCGATCATCGGCATCGGCGGCATCGATTCGGGGGAGAAGGCGTTGGAATACCTCTACGCCGGTGCGAACGCCGTCGAGGTCGGAGCCGCTGCGTTGGTCGACCCGACCGCCCCGATGCGCGTGGCTCGTGAGCTCGACGATCTGCTCGACTCCCGTCCGGAACTGGCCGCGAAACTGGCCAAAGGCCAGACTTGGTGATGTCATCCAGACAGTAGATATTTTTAAGATTTTTATTGGTATGAAAGGTTAGGAACATGGCCGACAGCAATAACAAGCAACAAAAACAGAATCCGACAAACCGCGCGATGACTCCGATAGACGAACGTTTCACCGAGTTCCTCTTGCAATCGGGAGCGTTGAAATTCGGCGACTTCACGCTGAAATCTGGCAGACGGTCACCGTACTTCATCAACGCCGGTGCCTTCAACAACGGCCGCAAGATCGCCACGTTGGGTGCGTTCTACGCCGAAAAGATCACCTCGGCCATCGCCGACGGCACCCTGCCGAGCGATATCGCCACGATTTTCGGCCCAGCCTACAAGGGCATCCCGCTGGCGGTCTCCACATCCATCGCTCTCACCAGTATGCATGGCATGGAGGTCGGCTACACCTTCGACCGCAAGGAAAAGAAGGACCACGGCGACGGCGGCATCCTCGTCGGCACGCCGCTTGAAGACAGTATGAAGGTCCTGCTGGTCGACGATGTGATGACCGCCGGCACCGCCGTGCGCGAGGTCGTCCCGAAACTCAAGTCCGCGGCCGATGTTGACATCGTGGGCTTGGTGCTTTCCGTCGACCGCATGGAAAAGACCAAGGACTCCGACATGTCCGCCGTCAAGTCGGTCGAGCAGGAGTTCGGCTTCCCGGTCCTCTCCATCGCCAACGTGCGCGAGATCTTCGCCGCCGCCTCGCGCATGGTCACCACCGACGGCAACCCGCTGCTCGATACCGATATCAAGGAGCGTGCAGATGCATATTTGGCCCAATATGGTGCATGACATCAAACGTTAACTTATTTGGTCAAATGTGCTTCTTGACGCTGATTTCTTGAGCTGGGGGTAAAGTTTTAACTAGTATTACGTCAACAAGGGAGCCGTATGCAGCAGGAATATACACAGCCGTTGGTCCGTCCGATCGAAAGTGACCGGAACATCTTCACGCTGCTTGACGACCGTGCCAAGCGTACGCCGGATGAGTCACTGGTCGAGTACGTAGGCGGTGACGGCAAGTGGAAGTCCTTCACGGCGACGCAATTTCGGGATAAGGTCATCGCGCTTGCCAAAGGCCTGATCGCGCGCGGCGTCAAACCGGGGGATTGTGTGGCCATCATCGCCCACACTTCCTGGCAGTGGACGGCGCTTGACATGGCCATCATGTCCATCGGCGCGCTCACGGTTCCCGTCTACGAGACCAATTCGCCCGCCCAGGTGCAGATGATCTTCAACGATTCCAACGTCAGGATGGCCTTCGCCGAAGACGACGGGCAGCGCGACAAGATCGATGCCGTGCGCGATTCCTGCGCCGACCTCAAAGACGTCTATGTCATCGCCGCCGGTGCCATCGAAACCATCGAAAAGTTCGGTCAGAACGTCACCGACGAAGAGTTCTGGCAACGTGAACAGGCGGTCAAAGGCAGTGATCTGGCCACTATCGTCTATACGTCCGGCTCTACGGGAACACCGAAGGGCATCGAACTGACCCATTCGAATTTCGTGTTCATCACCATCTCCGGCGTTCAATCCATGGGCGACATCCTGGGCAAGCCGGGCCGCAGGCTGCTGCTGTTCCTGCCGCTGGCGCACGTCTTCGCCAGGTTCATGCAGCTGGTCTGCTTTGCGGGAACGGTTACTCTGGGGCTTTCCAGCAATTTCAAGACTATCTTGGCAGATTTCCGCACGTTCAAGCCGACATTTATCCTCGCGGTGCCGCGTATTTTCGAGAAGATCTACAACGCCGCCTCGCAGAAGGCCGGCTCCGGTGCCGCCGGCCGCATCTTCTCCCACGCCACCGAGACGGCCGTCGCCTGGTCGAAGGCCCAGCAGTCCGGACAACCGATTCCACACGCGTTGCGTATGCGTCACGCCATCTACAACAAGCTGGTCTATGCCACCATCATGCAGATTTTCGGCGGCCGTGTCGAATACGCGGTCTCCGGCGGCGCCCCGCTCAACGCGACCATTGCCCACTTCTTCAACGGCGTCGGCCTGCCGCTGCTCGAAGGCTACGGCATGACCGAAACCTGCGCGCCCGCGATGGTCAACCCCACCAAAGGCTACAAGATCGGCACCGTGGGCATCCCGCTGCAGGGTGTGACCGTCGGCGTGAGCGATACGGGGGAGCTGTGCATCAAGAGCCGTGCGGTGTGCGTCGGCTATCACAACCATCCCGAGATCACCGCTGAGCAGATCGTCGACGGATGGCTTCATACCGGCGATCTCGGCTCGCTTGATTCCGATGGATTCGTTACGCTGACCGGCCGCAAGAAGGACATCATCATCACCGCCGGCGGCAAGAACGTCTCGCCCGCCGAGGTGGAGACCGCCGTCATGACCTCGCCGGTGGTCAGCCAGTGTGTCATGGTCGGCGACCGCAAGCCGTTCATCGCCGCGATCATCTCGATAGACCTGCAGGACGCGAACGGCTGGCTCGTCTCCGAAGGCGCCGAACCGGTCAATGATCTGAAGGAAGCCAGCGAGAACCCGATCGTGCGCGCCGAGGTTGAGCGTGCCGTCAACAAGGCCAACGAGCTGGTCTCGCGCGCCGAATCCATCCGCAAGTTCGAGATCGTCCCTGACGAGTTCACTGAGGCCAACGGCATGCTCACCCCGAGCCTCAAGGCCAAGCGCCAGGTCATCACCGAGCGCTACAAGGATCTCATCGACAACGTCATCTACGCGTCGAAGAAAAACTGAGAAGGTCGCTGATAAGTAAAACTGCCTGATGGATAGCGAAGCGGATGTATGTTTCACGCTTGGTTATTCATCAGGCAGATTTGTATTCAAAAGAATAGACAGGTTATTTCGTTATTCTTCTGATTCCGGATCAAAGATGTCCTCGATGGTGCAGCCGAAGATCGAGGCGAGACGGAACGCCAGTGGCAGAGACGGGTCAAAGCGGCCCTTTTCGATGGAGATGATGGTCTGACGGCTTACGCTGGCAAGTTCGGCGAGCGCCGCCTGCGACAGACCTTTTTCGGTTCGCAGTTGTGTAAGACGATTTCTCATCGAGTGCCCTTGATGTAAAGTACCAGATAGCCGATGCCCCAAGAAAGTATTCCGATCAGCACACATCCGCCGAGGCAGTATTGAGCCACCGTGCTGCCGATTGGTTTGTCGCGGAAAGTGAGTACCACGCTCAACACGGCATTGGCGAGTAAGATGCCGTCGAATCCGTAAACTGCAGACCGCTGAATCCAGGAGTTCTCGACGCTTTCTTCCTGGTGCTGGTCGTAGCCTTTCAACGTTCTCTTGTCCACCAGAATAATCCATGTTAGACCAGCGGCTACCAAGAACGAGCAGATTCCTTCAGCGATGGCCAGTTCCGTCCGGTCGTGGACCGAGCCGCTGGCCAATAGCTCGATGGCTGTGGCCACAGCGATGCCGATGACGCATCCCATGCCAATGCTCATACTCCAAAGCGCAACTTTGCCGCCGCCGAAAATGGTTTTCGTGCCGAAGGAGCTCGTCTCGTTATGCGAAGACCGTAGGTTTGTGGTTGGCTTCTCTGGCGCAATCTTCGGCAAATCGCCGAATTCGCCGTTGTCTGTTTGATGCTTGACAGTCATGTGATTTCTCCGTTGCAGATATTGTTTGGTGGATTTGACCACTGCTTTTGCAGTAAAGCAAACTTTACTATGTAAAAGAAACTGTACATCGGTGATTAAGGGTTGTCAATATTGATGGGTCTGAAGTCTGTGGGTTTGTCCCGAAATTTGCAAACATCTATTTCAATATAATTTGAAATAAATCGAGAAGCGCGGTACGATAATCGTATATTTCAAGATTATTTGAAATATAACGATGTTGGATGTGCAAGAAGGAGGCACCATGGGTGTGCAGACCACGTTGTCGGCGCTCGCGGACCCGGCGCGGCGCGAGATTCTGCAGTTGCTGCGGCGCAGAGTGATGAACGCCGGAGAACTCGTGCAGGCCACGGGATTGTCGGCGTCAAGGCTTTCGTACCATCTCAAGAAGCTGCGCGAGGCCGAGCTGGTGACGGACAGCCGCGAGGGCACGACGATCTGGTACGAGCCAAATCTGACCGTGCTCGACGACACCATCGTCTGGTTGAAGGAGTTACAGCGTGACGGGGAAATTTCCTCCGCCTCGCGATATAACGCGAAACAGGCAGATGCGAATACGTCCGTATCCGCAAACCGTCAGACGGTGGCTGGCATAGTGGAAGACGGCAATGGCGAAAAGCAAGAGAAATGATGATGAACGACAATATTGAAGAAGAAAAGAAACCGGCAGCGGAACCAACGAAGGCCGATGATTCCGAAGTCCAAAGACGCGCGAACAGCGGATCCGATGGCAGCGAAGGACGAGACTGGAAAGCCGTGATCGTCGGTGCGAAAAACTGGAACATCGCGATGGTGCTTTTAGGGCTGCTGCCGCTGATTGTCTACCTGCTGGCATTGCCGTATATGCCCGATCGCGTGCCCATGCACTACAATGCGCACGGTGAGCTCGACAGCTGGGGCGGCAAGGGCGACTGGCTCTTCTTCCCGTTGTTCACGTTGCTGGTCTGCTTGGTCTGGCTGGTCTGCGAGATTCCTGTCGAACGTTCCGCTCGCAAGCAGTCGAATGCCGGCATGAGCGCTAAGACGACGGTGCGCGTGTGGATTATCGGAGGATGCTGCATGTTCGTGGTACTCAACGTTCTCAATGTGTGGTTCATCGCCGACGCGTTCGGCAAAGGGCGCGGTGGATCGGTCATACCCCTGGAGGCGATCCTGAACGTCGTCACCGGTCTGGTGTTCATCGTCGTCGGCAACGTCATGCCGAACACCAGGATGAATCGATGGAGTGGTGTCCGTGTGCCGGGAGCCTTCAAAAGCCGTGAATCGTGGCGTCGTTGCCAGCGTTTCGGCGGGTTCATGTTCATCCTCGGCGGCGTGATCTTGGTGGTCTTCGGGCTGGCCCTGCACACCTACGACGTGGTGAACCTCTACGCCATTCTTGCCATCGTGCTGGTCATCCTTGTCGCGGTCTCAATCTACGGCGTTTACGCAGGCAGGAAATACGGAAACGTCGGCGGACCGATCAAAGGCCAGTAAAGACCGACTTCGTGCAGGTCTGAAAGCTGTGGCTCGTATGGAACAATGCCGGCAACCGTATGAAAACGTAACGATTGCCGGCATCGTTCAGGCTATTCGATGAGCGTATAGCCGTGGCTGGCGATGACGGACTTGAGTTTGGCGAGGTAGCTTTCGGCGGCTTTGGAGAGGTTGGCGCGCTCGTTGGTGATCCAGCCGACCAGCATGGTCTCGTCGGTGTCGAGTGGGACGGTGACGATCTTCTCGTTGTTGAGGTCGCCGTTGTCGATGCCGGTGCAGATGGTGTAGCCGTTGAGCCCGATGATGAAGTTGAGGATCGTGGCGCGGTCGGTGACGGTGATGAGTTTGGGGGAGTCCTTGGGCCAGACCGCCTCCTCGGCGAAGTAGAAGCTGCCTTCCTCGCCCTGCTCGTACTGGATGAACGGGTACGGTTTGAGGTCGTCCATCGTCACTTTTTCCTTGGACGCGAGAGGATTGTCGCGTGAGATGAAGACGTGCAGGCCGGCGCGGAAGAGCGGATGGAACTCGAGGTGCTTGCCGCGCAGCAGCTTGCCGATGACGTCCTTGTTGAAGTCGGAGAGGTAGAGGATGCCGATTTCGGAAAGCATGTTGGCGACGGAATCGATGATGTCACGCGTGCGGGTCTCGCGCAGCGTGAACTCGTATTCGTCGGATTCGATCGAATTGATCATCTCTACGAACGCCTCGACGGCGAACATATAATGCTGCGTGGAGACCGAGCAGAGCTGCTTGCGCGGCTTGGCGTGCTTGTAGCGTTCCTCCATCAGCTCGGTCTGGTCGAGCACCTGGCGGGCGTAGGTGAGGAATTCCGCGCCGTCGACCGTCAGCGCGATGCCCTGCGAAGAGCGGGTGAAGATCTCGATGCCCATCTCGTGCTCGAGCTCCTTGACCGACGAGCTCAGCGCGGGCTGGGAGACGTAGAGCTCGTGGGAGGCCTCGTTCATCGAGCCGCATTCCACGATTTTGACGATATATTTCAGCTGCAGCAGTGTCATAGCAGCAGTTTATAACAATGCGTGTATCAGTGGCGCTGGCTTATAACTATCTTCAGTAAAATATTATTGTAAATTGATAACAACTTGATCGTCACATTCGAGCATTTGGAACATTTGTCAGGGCAGCGAAGGTTCCAAGTTTGCTGGATGCGGCTATTGGATTTGCGTCCGTCGGCAGACGATTGGGTTTGGACGACCATGTATCTGCGGTTGGCCAATGCTGCGGCTGTCTTCAGATGTTCACGCCCAAGCCCTGCAGCGCTTTTCGGGCTTGGGTTGCGTCGCTGAAGTGAATTCCCTTGATACCAACGGCTTTCGCACCGTCCACATTGGCTTGCGTATCGTCGAAGAACACGGTCCGTGCGGCGTTGAGGCCGAAACGGGTCAAGGCAAGGTTGAAGATATCGGCGTTCGGCTTGTGCATCTTTTCGACGCCGGAAACCACCGTGCCCTGCAGCAGGTTTTCAAGTTGCGGGAATTTTTCGAAGGCGAAATGGAAGGTCTCGGCCGACCAGTTCGTCAAGCCCCACACGCCATAGCCGGCCTTCCGCAGGTCATTCAGCAGCATTTCCATTCCGTCGATCGTTTTCGGCAGGGCATCGTCGTAATGCTCGATATAGTAGCGGAACATCGTGGCCGCCTTGTCGCCGTATTCCTTTTCGACGTCCTTGATGACCACCGCGAAGTCCTCGCCGGCGTCCATACGCGCCTCGGCGGCGAAGAAACCATAGACGTCCCTGTCCGAGCAAACCTGGTCGATGATGGCTTCAGGGAAATGTCCTTCGAAGCACGGGCGGTAGTTCAGTTCGAGCAGTACTCCGCAGAAATCGAACATGACATCGTGGATTGCGGCGCTGTGATTGTCGGCTTCGTTGTTTTCCGGCTTGGTCATCATTTCTTTTTTCTTTCTTATGCTCTCTCGTTTTGATTATCGCGCTATAAAGGTGAAACCGGCCGCGCGAAGCCGTCGATATCTAGTCCTGCAGCAATTCCTCGAACGCCTGGGGCAGTGCCGCGATGACATCGGTCGCCACGATCGGGTGTCCCGGTTTGCCATCCGGTGTGATGGTGCCGTCCTCGTTGAAGATTTCGGGCGGTTCCCAGCCGTGCTGGTCGGAATCCGAGGCGAGGCTTGCAGCGTAACCGTGGATATAGCTGGCGCTGGCAGCGGTCATGACGTCGAGGCTCGGGTCGTGCTGCAGCTCGCCATCGCCTTGCTGGGCGAGCATTCCCGCCATCACGCCGGTCAGGACGTCACCGGCCCCGGCGGTTGCCAGCCATGCCGGGCCACTGCCGGAGATGAACGTTGTGGTCATCTTGCGCGTGCCATCGGCGTTTTCTGGTCCTGTTTCGGTGTCGGTCGGCAGCCCGGCCACATTGGAATCGCCGACGACGACGGTCACCGCGCCTTTGAGCAGCACGGTCGCGCCGGTCAGTTCGTGGGCCCGTTTCGCCCAGTGCCAGGGTTGCGCGATGATGGATGCGGTGTCCACGTTTTCGCCACGAAGACGCAGCAATGCGGCGAGTTCGGCGGCGTGTGGGGTGATGACGACATGCGGCGGCACGCGCTTCGGCAGCAGGTCGAGTGCGCCGGCGTCGACGCAGATCGGCGGCATGGTCCACGGTTCGCGTTCGACATCGGCATCCGGATTGGCGTTGTCCCGAACGGTTCCGGTCCGTTGTGAAACCTGGGACGTTGCCTCTTTGTCCAGATCGTGGACCGGAATTTCGGTCTCTTCCGCGGTTGCACAAGCGTGTTCATCCGGCAATGCGTAATGCTTGAGCAGCGCGGCGATGGCTTCGCGCTGGCCGTCGGAGGCGGTAATGCCGTGCCTGCCAGAATTGCGGATGGCGGTATTATTCGCGGCTTCGCCTGTCGGGACGCCTGAGCCGACGGCCCAAGCTTCGACGCGACCTTTGCCGATGACGATTTCCGGCGTATTGCGCAGCACCATATCCGACGCGTTGACCGGTCCCAGATAACGTACCATGCCGATATTGGAACGGACGGCCGCGCCGGAGCTCAGAACGGCCGCGCCCGGGTATTTCGCCGAACCGGTGATCAGGCCGACCACGCCGCGCGAATATTTGGAATCGAACGGTTGCGGCAGCCGTATCATCCTGCCGGCTGTGCCGTCGATCGAAGAGACGGCCGGAACGGCGTGTGTGATGTCGAAGCCGAAATCGACCAACATGACGCGTCCGCAGGCGAAACTTGCAGGAGGCAGCATCGCACAGGGTTTCATCGCGCCGAACATCACCGTGACGTCAGCGGGAATATAGCTGCCAGGCAGGGTTCCATCGTCGACGCCGATTCCTGAAGGCGTATCGATGGCGACCACAAGCGGCCTCTGTTCCTGTTCGGTATCAGCGACGAACGGCGGTTTCTCCGGATCTGTACCATCCTCGCGGGCGGGATGAAGCATGCTCGCCATCGTTGCGGCAGGCCCGCGCAGAGCGCCGTGCACGCCGATACCGGTCATGGCGTCAAGCACGACGTCGGCCTGCCGTGCCAGTTCGATTGCCGCTTGCAGCCGTTCTCCGGCCTCGCCTGCGCCAAAACCGGAGGAAACCCCTGGAATATCCGCTTCCGGATTGATGATCAGCAGCCTTCCGCCGCTGCGGGTGAAGGCCAGCAGTCCTTGCAAATGCAGTGATTTACCGACCGCGATTGCGGTGACCTGGGCACCTGAGCGAGCCAGCTGCGCAGCCGCGAACAGGCCGTCACCACCGTTATCTCCGGCACCGGCCAGCAGCACGACTTTCGCTTCGTCAATGTCGATATCATGGTCGTCAAGCAGTTCGGCGGTGACCCTTGCGGCAGCCGAGGCGGCCATACGCATCAGCGGAACGCCTCGATCCAGTAGGGGCTTTTCCATGCCTCGTACCGTTTCGACACTGTAGGCCCGCCGTTGCAGCATCGATTTGCGCATCAGTTCCGTCATCGTTACCTCGTCCATCGCCGACCTCCTGTGTCCGCCCATGTCTGGTTCGATGTTACCCCAGCTTGGCCACGATACCTACTCCTCGGCCACCAGATCCAGATAATCGTCGCTCCACAGGTCCTCGTCGCCGTCGGGCATCAGCAGCACCCGCTCGGGGTTGAGCGCCTTGACCGCACCCTCGTCGTGGGTCACGAGGATGATGGCGCCCTCGTACTTGGCGATGGCCTTGAGGATCTCGTCGCGCGAAACCGGGTCGAGGTTGTTGGTCGGCTCGTCCAAGAGCAGCACATTGGCGCGCGAGGTCACCAACGTGGCCAGGGCAAGTCTGGTCTGTTCGCCGCCGGAAAGCACCCTGGCCGGCTTGAACGCGTCGTCGCCGGAGAAGAGGAAGCTGCCGAGGATGGAACGGGCGTGGGTGTCGTCAAGGTCGGGGGCGACGTGCTGCAGGTTCTCGAGCACGGTCGCGTCCATTTCCAGAGTGTCGTGCTCCTGGGCGAAATAGCCGATCTTGCAGCCGTGGCCGTAGACGACCTCGCCGGTGTCGGGCTTGTCCTCGCCGGCCAGGATACGCAGCGTCGTGGTCTTGCCGGCGCCGTTGTAACCCAGAATGACCACGCGCGAGCCCTTGTCAATGGCCAGGTCGATGCCGGTGAAGACGATGTTGGAGCCGAAGGCCTTGGAGATCTCCTTCGCCATGATCGGCGTCTTGCCGCAAGGGGCAGGTTCGGGGAAGCGGATGTCGGCGACCTTCTCCTGCCGTTCCGCCTCGCTGGTCTCGCTCAAAAGCCGTTCGGCGCGACGCATCATGTTCTGCGCGGCGACGGCCTTGGTGGCCTTGGCGTGCAAACGGATTCCCTGCTTCATCAGGCGTGCGGCCTTTTTCTCGGCCACCTCGCGCTCGCGGCGGCGACGCTCCTCGTCCACCACACGTTGCTTCAAATAGGCCTTCCAACTCAGCGAATACATATCGATCTGTGCGGTCTGCGCGTCCAGATGCCAGACTTTGTTCACCACCTCGTCCAGCAGTTCCGTGGAATGGGAGATGACGAGGAACCCGCCCTCGAAACGCTTGAGATAGCCGCGCAGCCATTCGATGGAATCGGCGTCCAAATGGTTGGTCGGTTCGTCGAGAATCAAGGTGTCGGCGTCAGAGAACAGGATACGGGCCAGCTCGATGCGCCGCTTCTGACCGCCGGAAAGCGTGCCGATCGGCTGTTGCATCGTCTCGTTGGGAAGTCCCAGGCTCGCGGCCATCGAGATCGCCTCGGACTGCGCTGCGTAGCCGCCGGCCTTGTCGAACGCCTGCATGGCCTTGTCGTACTTGTCCATCGCCTTTTGAATGACCTTCGGGTTCTCGTTGGTCATTTCCTTTTCGGCCTTGCGCATACGTTTGATGATGCTGGCGATGTCGCGCGCGCTCATCATCCGGTCGAGCGCGCTCTGCTCGGGGTCGTCGGCGTGGGTGTCCTGCGGCAGGTAGCCGAGCTTGCCGGAAACGCGTACCTTGCCGGCCGTGGGCAGCAGGTCGCCGGTGATGGTGCGCGTGAGGGTGGTCTTGCCGGCGCCGTTACGCCCGACCAAGCCGATCTTGTCGCCTTTGCTCACGTGAAAATCAGTGGGATTGAGCAGCGTCCGTGCCCCGATCTGAATTTCCAGCCCTTGCGCCTCGATTGCCATACCTTATTACCTGTCCTGTTGCTGTTACCGAATTACGGCGAAATATACCAACATGCCATCATAGCGACACGTATGCTTTTCATGAAGAGAAAAGGCGATATGGTGTAATCGAGATAACGGCGTAAACGTGGATTGTCGATAACGAGTCATGAAAATACCGCTTTATTGCACCTTCTGGCATCTGAGGATATATCGGGGATCGAACCGACTTCATAGATAGTCGAACAATTGTTCGAACCGTCCACTATGATGGGTTAATCTAAAGTGGAGCATTCGGCATCAAGCGGAGGTAAGCATTGGCAACAGCATCAACGGCGCATCAATCAGGGGAAACCGACAATTCGTCGGCAAGCGTTGTAGCGCAAAAGCTGATGGACAGCGACTCGTTCCTGTCCCAGGAAATAGCGAAGGCGCCACTCAAGAAGACCGGGAATTCGCTCGTGGCGGATATCTCGCACATTCCCAGCGATCTGAAGATCACGATCCAGGGCGCTCGCGAGCACAACCTGAAGAACGTCGACCTCGCCATCCCGCGCAGCCGTATGGTGGTGTTCACCGGGCTTTCCGGCTCCGGCAAGTCCTCGTTGGCGTTCGATACGTTGTTTGCCGAAGGCCAGCGCCGTTATGTGGAATCGCTCAGCGCCTACGCCCGCCAGTTCCTGGGGCAGATGGACAAGCCGGACGTCGATTTTATCGAGGGCCTGAGCCCGGCCGTTTCCATCGATCAGAAGACCACGAACCGCAACCCGCGTTCCACCGTCGGTACTATCACCGAGATCTACGATTACCTGCGCCTGCTGTTTTCCCGAACCGGCATTCCGCACTGCCCGGTCTGTGGCGAAGTTGTGAGCGCTCAGACTCCGCAGCAGATGGTCGATACGTTGATGAAAAAGCCGGAACGGACGCGTTTCCAGATTCTGGCACCGGTCGTACGCGGCCGCAAGGGCGAATTTGAAGACCTGCTTGAGCTGTTGCGTGGCGACGGTTACTCGCGTGCGTTGATCGATGGCGAGATGCGTCAGCTTTCCGACGACATCAAGCTGACCAAGCAGAAGAAGCACACCATCGAAGTCGTGGTCGACCGTCTGGTCATCAAGGACGGCATCCGCCAGCGTCTCACCGATTCCATAGAAACCGCGCTGAGACTGGCCAAAGGCATCGTGGTCATCGATTACGTCGATCTGGACGAAAAGGATCCGAATCGTCGCGAGCCGTTCAGCGAGAAGCGTTCCTGCCCGAACGGCCATCAGCTTGAGCTTGACGAGATCGAGCCGCGCACCTTCTCCTTCAACGCCCCGTATGGCGCCTGCCCGGAATGCGACGGCATCGGCTACAAATTGGAGATCGATCCTGAACTGGTCATTCCCGATCCGAGCAAATCGCTTAACGAGAACGCCATCGAACCGTGGGGCATGACCAAGGGCACCGGCGAATACTATCGTCACGTCCTCGAAGGTCTTGCCGAGGAGATGGGCTTCAGCCTCGACACC
This sequence comes from Bifidobacterium sp. ESL0764, assembly GCF_029395515.1. Lineage (NCBI taxonomy): Bacteria > Bacillati > Actinomycetota > Actinomycetes > Bifidobacteriales > Bifidobacteriaceae > Bifidobacterium > Bifidobacterium sp. ESL0764. The sequence continues at coordinate 1,233,540 of NZ_CP113919.1, read as the reverse complement.
CCTTGGAAAGACCTGCCCAAGAAGATTCAGCATGCCATCATGTACGGCCATGATTTCAAGGTCAAGGTCTCCTACCGCAACCGTTGGGGGCGTCTGCGCGAATACAGCACCGGTTTCGAAGGCGTGGTGCGTACGCTCATGCGTCGCCATGACGAAACGGACTCCGATCAGATGAAGCTGTATTACGAGTCCTATATGCGTGAGGTGCCGTGCCAGACCTGCCAGGGCAAGCGTCTGCGTCCGGAAGTGCTGTCGGTCACCGTCGACGGCAAGTCCATTGCCGACGTCTGCGATATGCCGGTCGAACGCAGCCTCAAATGGGTTCGCTCGCTTCGTCTTGAGGGCTCGGCGGCCGTCATTGCCGGTGAGGTCTTGAAGGAGATTCGTGCGCGTCTCGGGTTCATGAACGATGTCGGGCTCAACTATCTGACCCTTTCGCGTGCCGCCAAAACGCTTTCCGGCGGAGAGGCGCAGCGCATCAGGCTCGCCACGCAGATCGGCAGCGGATTGGTCGGCGTCATGTACGTGCTCGACGAACCCTCCATCGGCCTGCATCAGCGCGACAACGAACGACTGATCAAGACATTGCATCACCTGCGCGACCTCGGCAATACGCTGATTGTCGTAGAGCATGATCAGGAGACCATCGAAAAGGCCGACTGGCTGGTGGACATCGGCCCCGGAGCCGGCGAGAAGGGCGGGGAAGTCGTCTATTCAGGGCCTGCTGCCCATGTCATCGACGCCCCGCGCTCCATCACCGGCGACTATATAGCCGGCAGACGCGAGATCGAGGTGCCGAAGAAACGTCGCAAAACCGATAGGAATCGACAGCTCAAGGTTGTCGGCGCGCGTGAGAACAACCTCAAAAACATCAATGTAGCCATTCCTCTTGGCGTGATGACCTGCATCACCGGAGTCTCCGGTTCCGGCAAGTCGACGTTGATCAATTCGATCCTGTATCCCTCGTTGGCCGACAAGCTCAACGGCGCACGCATCGTGCCGGGCAAGCACACGCGCGTCGAAGGCATCGAGCAGTGCGACAAGGTCATCCACGTCGACCAGAACCCGATCGGCCGCACGCCGCGCAGCAACCCGGCCACCTATACGGGTGTATGGGACAAGATCCGCCAGCTCTTCGCCAAGACCCCAGAGGCGCAGGTCCGCGGTTATGGCCCAGGACGGTTCTCGTTCAATGTCAAAGGCGGTCGCTGTGAGGCGTGCCATGGCGACGGCACCATCAAGATCGAAATGAATTTTCTGCCCGACGTCTACGTGCAATGCGAGGAATGCCACGGCCAACGTTATAACCGCGAAACCCTCGAAGTGAAATACAACGGCAAATCCGTCGCCGACGTGCTCAACATGCCCATCTCAGAGGCGGCCGATTTCTTCAAGGCGTATACCGGCATCTCCCGCTATCTCGACACCTTGGTCGACGTCGGCCTGGGCTATATCCGCCTGGGCCAGCCCGCCACCACGCTTTCCGGCGGTGAATCGCAGCGCGTCAAGCTCGCTACCGAATTGCAGCGCCGTTCCACCGGCCGTACGGTCTATATCCTCGACGAACCGACCACCGGTCTGCATTTCGAGGACGTGCGCAAGCTGCTGCAGGTCCTGCAAGGTCTGGTTGACAAAGGCAACACGGTCATCGTCATCGAGCACAACCTCGACGTGGTCAAATGCGCCGACTGGATCATCGATCTCGGACCCGAAGGCGGCGACGGCGGCGGCACCATCGTCACCCAGGGCACGCCGGAACATGTGGCCAAATGCGAAAAGAGCTGGACCGGCAAGTATCTCGGCCCCATGCTGAGGCACTGACACAGCCTGTCGCCGGATGCGACAGCGGCCAACCATAAGAAAAGGAAGGGGATGAATCCTTATGGAAGAGCGACGCGACGAGGGCGCTTGGCGCAAGACGGCGCAGGCGGATGCCGGCAAACCGAAGCGTCTGCTGGGCGACACCCGCGATCTGTTCCGCCCCGCCACCGGTGACATCCCCACCGATCCGGGCGTCTACAAATGGCGTGACGGTGATGGCAGGGTCATCTACGTCGGCAAGGCCAAGAACCTGCGTAACCGGCTCACCTTCTATTTCCAGCCGCTGAGCGAATTGCACCCGCGCACGCAGAACATGGTGCTCACCGCTCGAAGCCTTGAATGGACGGTGGTCGCCACCGAGCTCGAGGCGCTCACTCTCGAATACACGTGGATCAAGGAATTCGACCCGCGATTTAACGTCGTCTTCCGCGACGACAAGACTTACCCATACCTGGCCGTCTCCCTGGGCGAGGAATATCCGAGGGTGTGGGTGACCCGCAACCGTAAGCGCCGCGACACCCGATATTTCGGCCCATACGTCAAGGCATGGGATTTGCGCCACAGCCTTGACAAGCTGCTCAAGGCGTTTCCGGTACGGACCTGTACGAAAACCGTCTTCAACCGTGCACATCTGACCAACCGGCCCTGTTTGCTGGCATCCATCGGAAAATGCTCGGCGCCGTGCGTCGGCAGGATCAGTGCCAAGGATCATCGTCGCATGTGCGAGCGTCTGGTCGGCGTGCTCACCGGCCGCTACGGCACCTCTTTTATCGCAGGTCTGACCCGTGAAATGAAACAGGCCAGCAACGACATGGAATTCGAGAAAGCCGCGCGTCTGCGCGACCAGATCTCGATGCTCAAAACGATGTCCGAGCAGAATGCGGTCGTCTTCGATTCCGATGTGGATGCCGACGTGTTCGGCATGGAATCCGATGAGCTGGAAGCCTCCATCCATGCGTTCTTCGTGCGCTCCGGCTCCATTAGAGGCGAACGCAATTGGAGCGTCAAACGCGTCGAGGACATCGACGATGCCGACCTTATCGCCGACCTGATCACACAGGTTTATTCCGACATGATGGAGGAAACGGAAAGCCAGGCCAATGTCCCGTTGAATCTTCCCAGCAATGGTGAGGAATTGCTGGAACAGGACGGCGATGTCGCCAAGGATTCAGGCGGTCTGGTCGGGGATGATTCTGCTTCCGCTCTTTCTTCTGCCCCAACCGACAGCGCCATAGACATCGTCGAGCGCCGTGACGCCTTGGGAGCGACCCAAAGCATCACCGCCACCGACAGTCTTTCGCGCGCCCAGGCGACGCGTATTCGTCGGGAACGTCGGATGCAGACAGGCAGGAGTGATTTGCTGGCGCCGATCTCGCCGATTCCCAGAGAGGTATTGGTTCCCATCGAACCTGCTAGGCGAGACGAACTTGAGGAATGGCTGAGCGGCCTGCGAGGCTCGGCGGTCACCATTCGCGTACCTAGCCGCGGCGAAAAGAAGGCACTGATGGACCGTGCCGACGCCAACGCCAAGCAGGCGCTGCAACGCAGCAAGATGAGCCGTATCAGCGACATCGGTGCTCGAACGCAGGCGATGAACGACGTGGCCAAGGCGCTGGGGCTTCCCGATTCGCCGTTGCGTATCGAAGGTTACGATATCTCCAACACCATCGGCGGCATCTATCAGGTCGCCTCCATGGTGGTCTTCGAGGATGCGATAGCCAAGAAGTCCGAATACCGTCGTTTCGCCATTCGCGGCAAGGACGGCAAAGGTGCGCTCGACGATCTGAGTGCCATGTACGAGACCCTCACCCGCAGGTTCCGTCACGGCAATATCGCCGGCGACACCGGAGAGAGCATCGACAACGAAAAGCGCATCGAACAGGTGCAACAGCAGTCAGGGGAATTCCAAGGCCACAACAACAGCAGTGATAAGGATAACAAGAATAATGACGTCGTCAACCACAATGCCGGTTCTGAAAGCTCAGGCCTGACCAGCGCGGATGCCGTCGTCCAGCAAGACACGCATCCACGTCATTTCGCCTACAAGCCTAACCTTATCGTGGTCGACGGCGGAAAGCCCCAGGTCGAGATTGCGGCCAAGGCCTTGGAAGACTGTGGCGTGAACGACGTGGCGGTATGCGGTTTGGCCAAGAGGCTTGAGGAAGTCTGGATACCGGGGGAGGACTATCCGCTCATCCTCAAACGTCAGTCCGAAGGCATGTATCTGCTGCAGCGGGTGCGCGACGAATCCCACCGGTTCGCTATCACCTATCACCGCAAGTCCCGCCGCAAAGGTGCCCTTCGTTCCGCGCTCGACAACATCCCGGGCATCGGCGAAAGCTATCAGAAAAAGCTGTTGCGTGCCTTCGGCTCGGTCAAGGGCATCCGCAAGGCCAGCCTCGAAGACCTTGAGAACGTCAAGGGAATCGGCAAGGCCAAAGCCGAAGCGGTCTATACCGCCCTCCACAACGATTCTGAAGAGACCAAGCCACAGCCGGCGTCTACGACCATATCCCGGACAGATTGAGCATTCTCGGCAGGGAAACACCTTATAACCAAATCAATATGAGCAATTCGCGACGAATAGAGTAATCGACGGAAGGAGCGTCAACCAATGATCAACGGAATCAACCATCGTTGCGCGGTTCTTGGAAAACCAATTTCGCATTCGCTTTCGCCGGTGCTGCACAACGCAGCCTATAAGGCTCTGGGTCTCGGCGATTGGTACTACGACCGTGTTGAGGTCGGTGAAGAAGACCTTGACGGTTTCCTCAAGAGCCTAGATCCTTCATGGGCCGGTTTGAGCCTGACCATGCCGCTGAAACGTACGATTCAGCCTTATGGAACTCCGGCAGATATTTGGTCGCGTAGGCTTCACGTGGCCAATACCGCTGTTTTTTCATGGAACAAGGGTACGGATAAACCGGATATCAGGTTGTACAACACTGATGTCGAAGGCATCATACAAGCGTTTTCGCATTGTTGGCAGCTTTCCGAAAAAAAGAAGTTTGAATCTCAGAATCCTGAATTCGATCATTTCCTGTCTGGGACATCAATGACAGCCGTCAGTCCCGATACGTCCGACAACAATAGTGCCGGAAAGCCTGAGCGTACAGGAGCGAAAGCGGTCATTCTTGGCAATGGCAACACTGCACTTTCGGCTTTGGCGGCATGTACGGAAATCAAGGTTCCCGGCAAAGGCGCAGTCACCGACGTAACGGTTTGCGCCCGGCATCAGCATGACCACGACCCGATGAAACAACTGGCAGAGTCTCGAGACGGCTTCGGCTACCAGCAAGTGCCGCTTGGCGAGGCTCCGCGGTATCTGGCCCAGGCCGATATCGTGATCAACACCATACCCGCCCACGGAGCCGACGAAAGTGCCGGGAAACTGGCCGATTTTTTGGATGATTCCTCTAATACCTTCTCATCTGGCACCCTCCTGGACGTCGTCTATGATCCCCGGCCCACCAACCTCATGCAGGTCTGGCGCAGCCACGGCGGAACGGCCATCGGCGGCGAGGAAATGCTGCTGTATCAGGCCATAGCCCAAGTTCGGTTGATGACGGTAGGGGCGCATATCATAGGAACGGCAGATTTTGAGCAAGCAATGAGAAACGCCTTACAGGAGGCACTGTGATTTCGGAAACGCAAGGACCGGATGGCACCGGAAACAAGGCCGAAAAGACGGCCCTTGCATCAAATGTGAACGACGTGAACGCTACGGGAAAAGCCGTTTCGCCAAAAACGGAAAGCAACGAGCCCAAACCCGCCAGTCAATTCGAAGTCATGCTCATCACCGGCATGAGTGGCGCCGGGCGTTCGCATGCCGCCGACTGCGTGGAAGACATGGGCTGGTACGTGGTCGACAACCTTCCTCCGAAACTGTTGATTCCTCTGGTCGACATGATGACCTCATCCGGTTCCAAAGTCCATAAGCTCGCGGCGGTTATCGATGTACGTTCGCGAAGCTATTTCGACGACCTTTCCGCCGTTTTGAGCCATTTGGATGATCTGGGTGTACGCACGCACATCCTTTTCCTTGACGCCAGCGACAAGGTTCTGGTGCAGCGTTACGAGTCCGTTCGTCGCCCGCATCCGCTTCAGCATGGCAACCGTCTCATCGACGGCATCCGCGAGGAACGCGAGCTGCTTGAAAATCTCAAGGAACGGGCCGATACCGTTATCGATACTTCAGCGCTCAGCATCCACCAGCTTTCGACGAAACTTTATGAAGCTCTGCTTGGCAGCGGCGCAAAAACCGTTTCCGTCCACATCTTCAGTTTCGGTTTCAAATACGGGATTCCGCTCGACGCGGATTTCGTCGCCGACGTCAGGTTCCTGCCTAATCCCTATTGGGTGCCGAGCTTGCGTGAACTCAACGGCAACGATCAGGCCGTCAGCGATTATGTTCTTTGTGACGAGCGAGCCAAGGAATTCATTGACGCCTATGAGAAAGCCATCATGGTGGCCATCAAGGGTTACGCTCAGGAAGATAAGCATTATGTCACAATTGCTGTCGGCTGCACCGGCGGGCAGCATCGTTCCGTTGCGATCAGCAATGAATTGGCGAAACGATTCAGGGCTCACGGGCTGAGTGTCACGGTATCCGCACGGGAGTTGCATCGTCATGAGCGACAATAGCATAGGTGAGATTGTTAATTATTGTTCAATGAACGATTGATCCTGATATCAGGGTACTGACATAAAACGGGCAAAGGGACGTAAAACGATGGATTCTTGTCCAAGTCATTCGCTATCACAGATAGCCGTGGCATTGCGTGAGATGACTCCGTTTAATGCTCCAATTACACTTATATGAAGAACGGGAAGTAGGAGGTTGGGCTTTGGCTCTTCTGAACGAGGTCAAAAGCGAGTTGGCAAGCGTACAAACGGATTTGCCGGCCGCGAAGATGGCGCAAGCCGCGACGATGATGCGGTTCGGGGGAGGTCTGCGTCCCGTCGGCAACAAGGCTGTCATCCGAGCACAGTTCGATTCGCTTGAGGCGACCGAATGGTTGCGACAAACGATCGCACATTATTTTCAGCGTGAAGCCAAAGTCACCAAAATCAGCAGGCAGACTCCGAACGGCATTGTGCAACGTTATGATCTGCTTGTCGAACGCGGGGCTACCGCTCTTGCCTTGCAAACGGGTTTGCTTGACCGTCGTATGCACTTGGTCGAGGGACTTCCGGCCGAGGTCATCAGCGGCAATATCGCGCAGGTCAAAGCGGCCTGGCGTGGTGCCTTCCTTGCACGCGGCATGATTTCAGATCCAGGCAAATCCAGTTATCTCGAAATCATCTGCCCTTCGCATGAGACGGTGACGGCATTGCAGGGGGCGGCCCGCAGGCTTGGCATTTCCGCCCAGGCGCGCAAGGTTCGCAGTTCAGAACGTATCACGCTTCGTGATTCGGATTCCATCGAACGCATGCTGATGCTGATGGGGGCGCCTCGTTCTGCCCGTGAATGGACGGGCAAGCGCACGGATGGTGAAGCTCGCGGCAAGGCCAATCGCCTTGCGAATTTCGATGATGCGAACATGCGACGCAGTGCCAAGGCCGCGGCGGAAGCCACCCAGAAGGTCAAGCAGGCGTTTGCGATTCTCGGCGACGATATTCCCGAAAATCTGAAGGCTGCCGGCGATCTCAGGCTTCAGCATACGGATGCGAGCCTTGAAGAGCTTGGCCGTCTTTCGAACCCTCCGATCACGAAGGATGCCATCGCCGGACGTATCCGTCGCTTGCTGCAACTGGCCAATAAGACGAAAAAGGCACGGGAGCAGCAGCAGGGCGAGTAGGGGAAGCCCGGGTCACTAGTGAACACCTCTTCAGTGTGGTTGTCAGAAGAGGTGTTCTGCGATTTCAAATCGCTCGATTCTGTTGATAAGAGAGCTATGTTAACGCTCACAAATTATGCCGGATTTTGGGATAAATCTCTGCAAAAAACTGCTTTCTTGTTGGGCGAGGATTGTACCATTGCAAGTGACATAGGTCACAACTATATGCTTTTGCCTGGCTGGCGGAAACGAGTTTTCGAGCCGGGAACGATTTTCAAGGAAAGGATACCAATGAGGACACTCAAGGATTTAGGGGACCTGAAAGGCAAGAAGGTTCTTGTTCGTGCTGATTTCAATGTGCCGCTGAAGGGCACCACGATCACCGACGACGGCCGTATTCGCGCCGCGCTGCCGACGATCAAGGAACTGCGTGCCGATGGTGCGAAGGTCATCCTGATGGCCCATCTCGGCCGTCCGAAGGGCAAGGTCGTCCCGGAGCTTTCGCTGGCGCCGGTCGCCAAGCGCCTGGGCGAGCTGCTCGGCGTCGACGTGACGCTGGCCAACGACACCTATGGTGAAGATGCTCAGGCCAAGGTCGCCGCCATGAAGGACGGCGACGTCGTGCTGCTGCAGAACGTGCGTTACAACCCCGAGGAGACCAGCAAGGACGACGCCGAGCGCGCCGCGTATGCCAAGAAGATCGCCGCTTTGGGCGAGGTATTCGTCTCCGACGGCTTCGGCGTCGTGCACCGCGCACAGGGCTCCGACTACGATGTGGCCGCCGACCTGCCGAGTGCAGCCGGCAAGCTCATCGAGAAGGAAGTCAAGGCCCTCTCCCGCGCCACCGAGAATCCGGATCGTCCGTTCACCGTCGTACTCGGCGGCTCGAAGGTTTCCGACAAGCTCGGCGTCATCGAAAACCTGCTGAAGAAGGCCGACCGCCTCCTGATCGGCGGCGGCATGGCCTATACGTTCCTTGCAGCCAAGGGCTACGAAGTCGGCACCTCGCTGCTGGAGAAGGACCAGATCGAGACCGTCAAGGGCTATATGGACGAGGCCAAGAAGAACGGCGTGGAGCTCATTCTCCCCGTCGATGTCGTGGTCAACAAGGGCTTCCCGGATGGCAATACTCCGGTCAACCCGCAGACCGTCGACGCCGACAAGATTCCGTCCGACATGATGGGCCTCGACATCGGCCCGAAGACCCAGAAGCTCTTCCACGACAAGATCGTCGACTCCAAGACGGTCGTGTGGAACGGCCCCGCAGGTGTGTTCGAGGTCGAGCAGTTCCAGGCCGGCACCAAGGCAGTCGCACAGGGCATGGTCGACGCCACGGCCAAGGGTGCCTTCACCATCGTCGGCGGCGGCGACTCCGCCTCCGCGGTGCGCAACCTCGGCTTCCCGGAGGATGGATTCTCGCACATCTCCACCGGCGGCGGCGCCTCCCTCGAGTTCCTCGAAGGCAAGACCCTGCCTGGCCTCAAGGTGCTTGAGTAATCGATTCGAAACCGTCAGCGGTGCGGTGTGTTGAGGCTTGAGTAGCCGAGATGCGCTACACTACTAACAGGAATGTTTGCGGACATGCCATTCGGTATGTCCGCATTTGTTTTGCACTTGCCTGCTGCAACCCTCATACGGGGAGTAGCTGCAGCGGCCTGGAGCAGATAAACCTTGATTCCGTGGTTGGGAAGGAAAGCAATGTCCTCTGCGCGTATTCCATTGGTGGCTGGCAATTGGAAGATGAATTTCGATCATCTCGAAGCCACGTATTTCGTGCAAAAACTCGCATGGCTGCTGCGCGACGCCCATTTCGACTACAAACGTGTCGAAGTCGCGTTGATGCCGACGTTCACCTCGATCCGCAGCGTACAGGTCCTGGTCGAGGCCGACAAGCTCAAGATCAACTATGGCGCGCAGACCGTTTCGGTGACCAACCAAGGGGCGTTCACCGGCGACGTCAACGCCGACATGCTCGCCCAACTCGGCTGCAAATACGTCATCGTCGGTCATTCCGAACGGCGTAAGTACCATCCGGAGGACGATGCCAATATCGTCGACCAGGTACGAGCGGTATTGACTGCCGGCATGCAGCCGATCCTGTGCGTGGGGGAGAGCATGGAGGAGCGCCGCAAGGGCATCGAGCTCGACTTCGCGGTCGGACAGGTCCACGACGTCACCCGCGATCTTTCCGACGAGGAAGCCGCCAAGCTGATTATCGCCTACGAACCCGTCTGGGCCATCGGCACCGGGCTGGTGGCGACTCCGGCCAGCGCCCAGGACGCAGCCAAGGCCATCCGCAGCAACCTTCACGAGACGTTCGGCTCCAAGGTCTCGGACGTTGTGCGTATCCTTTACGGCGGCTCGGTGAATTCGAAGAACGCCGTCGAGCTGATCAGCCAGCCCGATGTCGACGGATTCCTCATAGGAGGCGCTTCGCTCGATGCGGACGAGCTTTCGAAGATCTGCCGCCTCACGTTGAAAACGGTGACGTCTTCCCGTTGAATCAACGAAGCGTCATCGGCGATGAATGGAACGTTTTCCGTACTTTGAGGTATACTTATTAACTAGTGTTTCGAACTGGAGGTTCAACTGTGTCGACAATGGCAATCGTCAAGCTGGTTCTGCAAATCATCCTTGTTGTCTTCAGCGTGCTGCTGACGCTGCTGATTCTCATGCACAAAGGCAAGGGAGGCGGCCTCTCCGATATGTTCGGCGGTGGTCTGACCCAGAACGCAGGTACTTCCGGTGTCGCAGAAAAGAACCTGAACCGTTGGACGATTATCATTGCCCTGCTCTGGGTAGCGATCATCATCGCTTTGGGTCTGATGACCAAGTTCAACCTGATCAAGTGATTATCTAGTTTTTAGGTAAATGCGTTTCATGGAATCACCGTGGAACGCATTTTTGTTTTGGTGATGCTCTGTATCTCAAACTGTTGGACGGAGCTATGAGGAAGCAACGAATACTATGAATATTGACCTTTCGCATGGCGGCAAGCTGCTGGTGGTCGATTTGGACCTGACCGTGCTGTGCGGTGACGACTACGACGGGCGTTGGCTTTCCGAACGCAGCGAGCGGGCGTTCGACGCGGCACGCAAAGCCGGCAACGTGGTGATGGTGGCGACGGCCAGACCGCCGTTGACAGCGTTCGATCTCGTCCATCGGATCGGCGCCTCGGCGTGCGCCTATCACAACGGCGGCGTGGTCGACCTCGATTGCGTGCACTCGAGCGTGCAGGAAGTGGCCGACAACAGCAATGTCGGCAATCCGAACATCCTCCGTTTCGGAGTCTCTGTAGCCCGTTGCGTTGAGATCTGCAAGAGTCTGCTCGAGCAGATGCCCGATTTGCGGATGGGCATTGAATATGATGACACCCGTTATATGAATTTCGATCTGCATGAAGTCTGGCCGAATCAGCAGTATACACGCACTGATTTCAGCGATCTGCGCGAAGGCATGGCCGACAAGATCATGATGTTTCCCACGGATTTGCAGAAAGAGCGGCTGAAGTCCCTGCTACCCAAAGATATGTCGCTGCTTATTTCCGAGGATGTGCTCTGGCTGCTGATGAATCCCAAAGCCACGAAACTCAACGCGATGCGTGAAGCCTGTCGCCATTTTGATATTTCCATGAACGATACTATTGCTTTCGGCGACGACCTGATCGATATCGACATGCTGCAACATGCCGGTTGCGGTGTCGCTGTGGCCAACGCCAAACCCGAGGTCAAGGCTATCGTCAATGAGCTCTGCCCGTCGAACAACGACGACGGTGTGGCCCAATGGGTTGAAGCACATCTATGAGTGCTGCGGTTTGGTCTTTTTTGAATATGGCTTTGTGATTGTGCCTTCGATTTGACCGGTTTGTGAAGGTGTATCGTTGGATCGAAGATTTTAGCAGGTAAAAAGGGGAGTAGTGATATGGCTGTGCAGCCTGAAGCGTATACGGTTGTCAAAGGGGAAGGGCTGCCCATCGTCATCGCCCATGGCATGGGTGTCGACCATCGTTCGCTGATGATGCTCGATGACGCGTTTGCCGAAGGAACGCAACGTATCTATATGGATCTGCCGGGATATGGCCGGACTCCGGCGTTGCCGGGCGTCGGAGGATTACCGGAGCTCGCGGACTGGTTCTTCGATACCGTCAACGAATTGGTCGGTGATAATAAACGTTTTGCTCTTCTTGGTAATTCCATGGGCGGAGCGCTGGTACGTGACACTCTTTCCCGAGAGCCCAAACGTGTCGCCGGTCTGGCTCTAATCGCTCCCGTAGTCGACCCGGTGATGTCGCATCGTCGTTTGGCCAAGCACGTCGTTGCTGACGCGAACCCGCAGCTGACCCAGAGCCTGCCACAAGACAAGGTCATCGATTTCGTCACCATGGGCGTTAACCAGTCTTTCGACGCCTGGCGTCGCTACCAGCGCTATATCCTCCCCGGAACCAAGCTCTGCGACCGCGAAGCCAACGCTAAGCTCGGCCAGCGTTACTGGCTCGACACAGATCCAGAGCAGCGCTTGGGAATCTATTCGGGTCCCACGCTCATAGTGACCGGCCAACAGGACCAGATTGTCGGCAACGAAGACCAAAAGGCCCTGCTCCCGCATTATCCGAACGCCGTCTACAAAATCATCGATCCCGCCGGTCACAACATCCACGTCGACAACCCCGAAGCCGTAAAACCTCTCCTCGCCGAGTGGTCCAAACAGCTATTGAGCTAGTACAATTCTTTTATCCGCTGGCAGAAAGAGTCACCTTTCTCTAGGCATGAGTGAGTCCCTCGGATATGTGTTGTTCAGACGTAAAGCTTGGCCTACCGGCCTGGAGGGTGTCTGAACAACACATATCCGAGGGACTCACGTAACCCCGGATTAAAGGGAATCAGCCGTTGACGCGGTCGATACCGGCCTGGGTGTCGGAAAGCACGGAATCCCAGGAGGCGATGAACTTCGAGACGCCGTCGGCTTCGAGCTGGTCGGTGACGTCCTTGATGTTGATGCCGAGTGCGGCGAGCTTGTCCATGATGGCCTGGCTCTCCTCATAGGTGCCGGCGATGCTGGGCTTGCCATCACCGTGATCGGCGAGGGCGTTCAGCGTCTTTTCAGGCATCGTGTTGACGACGTCAGGAGCGACGAGTTCGTCGACATACTTGCAGTCGGAATAGGCGGCGTTCTTGGTGCCGGTGGAAGCCCACAGCGGACGCTGCTTCTTGGCGCCCTTGGCCTCGAGTGCGGGCCAGCGAGGATCGGAAGCGAACTTCTCCTCATAGAGCTTGTAGGCAAGGCGGGCGTTGGCCACAGCGGCCTTGCCTTCCAGAGCCTTCGCTTCGTCGGAGCCGTTGGCTTCGAGCAGCTTATCCACGGCGGTGTCGACGCGGGAGACGAAGAAGGAGGCGACCGAAGCCATGTGCTTCAGATCGTGGCCGTTCTTCGCGGCCTGCTCGAGACCGGAGATGTAGGCGTCGATGACCTGCTCATAGCGCTCGAGCGAGAAGATGAGCGTCACGTTGACGGAGATGCCCTTGGCGAGCGTGGCGGTGATGGCCGGCAGGCCTTCAAGGGTTGCCGGGATCTTGATCAGAGCGTTCGGACGATCGACCATCTTCCAGAGCAGCTCGGCTTGCTTCTCGGTGTTCTCGGTGTCGTGGGCCAGACGGGGATCGACCTCGATGGACACGCGGCCGTCGACGTAATCGGTCTTCTCGGCGACTTCACGGAAGATATCGGTGGCGTTGCGCACATCGGTGGTGGTCAGTTCGCGAACGGCGTCCTCGACATTGATGCGGCCGAGTTCCTTGAGCTGTTCGTCGTACGGGCCGACCTGGGCCAGAGCCTTCTGGAAGATGGACGGGTTGGTGGTCACGCCAACGACGTTCTTGTCCTTGATGAGCTCCTGCAGGTTGCCGGAGGTGATACGCGTGCGATCAAGGTCATCGAGCCAGATCGAGACACCGGAATCGCTGGTGCGCTGCGTTGCTTCTGTCATATTCTTATCTCCTTATTCCAATATCGGTATTGGAAAGTTTTTGTTTTTCAAAGCGATGCGGCTACTTGCGGCTCTTGCGAAATCCGGCAAACAACCGCATCGCTTATGCATTGTTGAGGTCAGGACCTCAGGCGCGAGCCTCTTCGATGGAGGCTTCGGCGGCTTCGACCACATGCTCGGCGGTGATGCCGAGGTCGATCATGTTCTGCGCACCGTCGCCCTGCAGGCCGAAACGCTCGATGGAAACCGGCTTGCCGCAGCTGCCGAGGTACTTGTACCAAGGCATGGCGATACCGGCCTCGATGGAGACGCGGGCACGAACGGACTTCGGAAGGATGGCTTCCTTGTAGTCCTCGTCCTGTTCCTCGAACCATTCCATGCACGGGAAGGAAACCACGCGGGCCTTCACGCCCTTGGCTGCGAGGGTCTTGGCACCCTCGACGGCCCACTGCACCTCGGAACCGGTGGCCATGATGATGACATCGGGTTCTCCGTCGGTGTCGACGAGGACGTAAGCGCCCTTGCGAACGCCGTCATGCGCCTTTTCGGCGGTTTCGGCAAGTGTCGGTACACCCTGACGGGTCAGGATCATCGCGGTCGGCAGGGTGTTCTTCTTCTCGAAGAAGTAGCGGTAGGCCTCGGCGGTCTCGAACTCGTCGGCAGGGCGGACGACTTCCATGTCAGGCATGGCGCGGAAGGCGGCCAGGTGCTCGATCGGCTGGTGGGTCGGGCCATCTTCGCCGAGAGCCACGGAATCGTGGGTCCAGATGTAGAGGTTCGGCAGCTTCATCAGCGCGGCGAGACGGACCGCCGGACGCTCATAGTCGGAGAACTGGAAGAACGTGCCGCCGTAGGGACGGGTGTCGCTGCCCAACAGGATGCCGTTGGTGATGGCGCCCATGGCGAACTCGCGCACGCCGAAGTGCAGCTGACGGCCGTACTTGTTGGCCTTGGGCCAGGTGCGGGTCTCGTCGGCTTCGGGGCCGAAGGTCTCAGCGCCGTCGATGTCGGTCTTGTTGGAGCCCGCGAGATCGGCGGAGCCGCCCCACAGTTCCGGCATGACCTTGGCGATGGCGTTCAAAACCTGGCCGGAGGACTTGCGGGTCGCGGCCTGATCGCCGGCGGCGAAGCTCTTCTCGAGCTCGTCGATGGCCTCGTCGAAGCCTTCGGGGAGCTTGTGGGCCTTGATGCGGTCATAGAGCTTGGACTGCTCGGGGTTGGCCTTGCGCCAAGCGGCGAGCTTCTCGTCCCATTCCTTGTGAGCCTCGAGGCCGCGGTCGGCGACCTTGCGGGCGTGGGCCAGAGCCTCTTCGTCAACGGGGAAGTCCACTGACGGGTCGAAGCCGAGAACCTTCTTGAGGCCGGCGACGGCTTCGGCGCCGAGCTTGGAGCCGTGCGCAGATTCGTCGTTGGTCTTGCCGGGGGTCGGCCAGGCCATCAGGGTGTCGACCTTGATGAACTTCGGGCGATCGGTGACTTTCTCGGCCTTGTCGAGCGCCGCGGCCAGGGCCTCGGTGTCTTCCTTGTAGGAGCCGTCGGGCTGGACGAAGCTGACTTCGTCGGTGTACCAGCCGTAAGCCTCATAACGCTTGAGGATGTCTTCGGAGAAGGTGAGCTTGGTGTCGCCTTCGATCTGGATGTGGTTGGCATCGAAGATCACGGTGAGGTTGCCGAGACGTTCGTTGCCGGCGAGGGAAGAGGCTTCCGAAGAAACGCCTTCCTCGACGTCGCCTTCGCCGCAGATGACCCAGACCTTGTGGTCGAAGGGCGAGGTGCCGGCGGGGGCGTTCGGATCGAGCAGGCCACGCTCGAAGCGCTGGCCATAGGCGAAGCCGACGGCGGAAGCGAGACCCTGGCCGAGCGGGCCGGTGGTCATTTCAAGGCCGGGGGTCAGGCCGACTTCAGGATGGCCCGGGGTGCGCGTGTCGGCGCCGCCGCGGAAGTACTTGAGGTCGTCAAGCGTCAGACCGTAGCCGGCGAAATAAAGCTGAACATACTGAGTCAGCGAGGCGTGGCCACCGGAGAGAATGAAACGATCGCGGCCGTCCCAGTGGGGGTCGTTGGGATCGTGCTTGATGTAATGCTGATAAAGTGTGTAGGCAATCGGAGCCAGGGAAATGGGAGAGCCTGGGTGGCCGCTGCCAGCCCGCTCAACCGCATCCGCGGAGAGCACCTTCGCCATCTTGACGGCGCGCTCGTCCAAATCCGACCAAGTGAAATCGGTCATAGGTGTATACTTTCCTTCCAATATTCTGGATGCCGCAAACGCGGCTTATTCCGCGCCGCAGAGCACCCTCACATTGCCCTTTCATGCTAACTTTAAGAGCCGACGAAAAGTGAGGTTTTGAACACCTTTGGTATGTTTTGTTATGTTAGCGTTCACGTAAACAAAACCTTGCAATATGGCCGAATATCCTGAGAGTGGAACGATTAGCACTCTCCAACCAAGAGTGCTAATACTTTGGTATACTTATCAATATTTGGATATCGCTTTGAGTGTCGAAACGACCATGGAAGGAGGACCGATGACACAGTCGAGACGCATGCTGGTGCTGAGGGCCGTGGTCGAGGATTATATCCGTTCGCAGGAGCCGGTCGGGTCGACGGCTTTGACGCGGGCGCACAACCTGGGGGTAAGCTCTGCGACCATACGAAACGACATGTCGGCTTTGGAAGAAGAAGGATATCTGATTCAGCCCCATACCTCGGCCGGACGCATCCCCACCGAACGTGGTTACCGTTATTTTGTCGATCGGCTCGCTTCGGTTGTCCCGCTCTCGCAAGCGCAACGACGTGGAATCACCACGTTTCTTTCCGGTTCGGTAAGCCTGTCGGACACGTTGCAGAGAGCTGCACGTCTCCTGGCCAATATCACCGGGCAGGTCGCGGTGGTCTCGTCTCCGGCGCTGTCGAAATCAAAGCTGCGACATATAGAGATCGTCCCGTTGAACGCCGCCACCATGCTTACCGTCATCATCACGGATTCAGGTTCGGTGGCTCAGCATACCTTTACCTTGAGGCAGTTGCCTGATGCCATCGCGTTGAACAGGTTTTCCGGGCTCGTCAATGAGCAATGCATGGATATGCCGCTGGTGCAGGCCGCGCGTCGTATCCGCACTATCATCAAAGCGCCTGAATACGGTTCAGTACGTCCGCTGGGGGAGAGCCTTGCCAAAACCGTCGAATCAATGGCTCACGACGAAGGCACCGGGCAGATGTATATGGCCGGGACTTCGCAGCTCGCCCACAAACAATCGCGCGCCGACCTTGCGCCGTTGTTCGACGCGTTGGAAGAACAGGTCGTCCTCATGCATCTGATGAGTGATCTCAGTGAGGAAAGCGAGGTCGGTGTGGCCATCGGCTCCGAGACCAGGACGCCCGGGCTTATTCACGCCTCTGTGGTTTCTTCCGGCTACGGCCGTAGCGAGACGGACGAGGTGTCGGACGCCGATAACGATTCTGACGGGGAAGAGGTTAGCGGATCGGTTTCTCATCCCGTGGCGTTTGTCGGCTCTATCGGCCCCACGCATATGGATTACGAGACGACGATCACGGCGGTGCGGGCCGTCGCCAGATACCTCACGGATCTGATAGCCAGCGATGAGACGGCTTAGTATTCCAAGGCTTATGAAACAATAACTGGCAGAACGTACCATAAACATTATTCGGTTAGAAGCATACATTCGAGGAATTTCAGTGGCAGAAACAGACTATTACGAAGTGTTGGGCGTAGAGCGCGGCGCAAGCGACGAGGAGATCAAGAAGGCTTACCGCAAGATGAGCCGCAAATACCATCCAGATATCGCGGGTCCTCAGTATGAGGACAAATTCAAGGAAGTCAACAACGCCTACGACGTGCTGAGCGACCCAGACAAACGTCGCATGTACGATTCCGGTATTGATCCTAACGACCCGAATGCGGGTTCAGGCTTCGCGTCCGCAGGTTTCGGCGATATGGGCGACATCTTCGGCCAGTTCTTCGGCAATGCCTTCGGTGGCGGCGGGCAAGGTCCGATTCCGCGTACCCAACCTGGGCGTGACGCGCTTTCCAGCACTTCCATCGATCTCAAGACAGCGGTGTTCGGCGGAACCGCGCATGTGAAGATCAATACGTTCGGCCTGTGCCAGAAATGCGGCGGCAAAGGTACGGCAAACGGTGAAAACCCGGTAACCTGCCCGGATTGTCGCGGTCAGGGCGTGCGCCAGCAAGTCCGGCGGACCATGCTTGGCCAGATGATGACGACGGTGCAATGCGAGCGTTGCGAAGGTCACGGCACCGTCATCGAACATCCCTGCCCGACCTGCCAGGGCCATGGCCGTATCCGTACTACGCGTGAGGTCGGTGTCACCGTTCCGGCCGGGATCGAAGACAATACCCGCCTGCGCCTTGCCAATCAGGGTGAGGTCGGCGAAGGCGGCGGTGCTGCAGGAGACCTCTATATCGATATCCGTATCAAGCCGGACAAGCAGTTCACGCGTGAAGGCGACGATCTGCATTGCTGGATACAGATTCCGATGAGTTGGGCCGTGCTCGGTCACGACCTCGATATCGATACGTTTGACGGCAAGCAGACCATCAGCATTCCGGAGGGCTGCCAGCCAGAGGAAACCGTTTCCATCAGGGGAATCGGCGTGGCGAAGATGCGCAAGCCCGAAGAACGCGGTGACCTGGTAGCTCATGTGAGCGTCCATATTCCCACCAAGCTCAGTGACGGCGAACGCGACCTCATCGAGCAATTCGCGAAAAGCCACGACGCAAACGCCGTCAAGGTGAATCAAAGCTCACGGCCGGCGGCAAACAGAAAGGGCTTCTTCGATAAGCTCAAAGACGCCCTTCACTGAAAAACACGAATCCATCACTTTTCAGAGTATTGTATTGCAACGGTGATAGTGAGAAGCGCTTTCGGATACGGTCTTGGACGAAAGCGCTTCTCGCATAAGGATTTGGGAATGGTCTTCAGGACAGCAGCGAGCGGCACATGGCACGGTATTCGCTGACATAGCCTCCACCGAAGAAGACGCAGTGCCCGGCGATCGGGTAGAGCTGCCAGATGGTGATTCTATCGGGGAACCCTTTTTTGAGGGGATGCGCTGATTCGTAGCCGTCGAGAATTTCGTCCAAATAGGGCATGCCGAAAAGATTGAGCATCGCGAGATCCTCTTCTCGATGACCGCCGTGCGCGGCCGGATCGATCAGAACGGCTTCGCTCTGCCCGGAATCGTCGGTCCACATCACATTGCCGCTCCACAGATCGCCATGCACCCGTGCCGGTTTGTCTTGCGCTGCAAGCCCGAGCAGATCGGGCAGCGCATCGATGACTTCCTGCGTCATTTCCAGATCGTTGTCGTTCAGTTCACCGCGTTTGACCCCGAGTCTGACCATGGGCAGCAGACGTCCCTCACCCAAGTAGTCAACGGGGTTCGTCCATTTGCCGGTATCCATCGGTACCGGATCCTGCAGCGGGCCGAAATAGCATGTTCCGTCATAACCGGCCGGTGCGGAACCGAAATAGTCGGCGCCCGCATCGTGCATATGTGCAAGAGCGACTCCGAAGTCATGGGCCGCCTTGGGAGTGGGAGAGCAGGAGTTCACTCGTTCGATGTCGAGCCATCCGTCTCCCCATCCATAGACGTCGACCACACGCGGTCCGCCCTGTGATTGGGCCTCGCCCAGCCATTTGAGACCTTTGCCTTCGCACTCGAAGAATCCCTTTGGCGCGAACGCCCTGCTTTTACGGTATTTTGCCATGATGCTACCTTTCTTTTGCTTTCAGTAGCCATAAAGGAATCCTACCAGCACTTGCAAAGCGATTTTTCTGGTTCGCGGCTTATCGGGCAATGGACTTCTTTGTGCGGTTCTGTATTCCAATTGCGTATGCGATGTGAGACAATCACAGTCGAGACACACGGAGTTCCGATACATTGGGTAGGCTGAACACGTTAGACACGAACCCCGTAGGCTACCCGCCGTATTGACGAATGCGAGTAAGACTCTTCCTGACGGGGACACGCATAAAGAGGGATTATGAATTTCTTCCAAGCCATCGTTCTGGGACTGGTCCAGGCGCTCACCGAATACCTTCCGGTGTCCTCCAGCGCACATATCCGCATTGTCGGTGAACTGATGCTCAATTCCGACCCGGGCGCGGCGTTCACCGCCATCATCCAACTCGGCACAGAGCTTGCGGTCATCTTGTATTTCAGACGTGATATCGTCAGGATTCTTTCGCACTGGTTCTCGTGCCTGTTCGGCCATCGCGGCACGGATTGGAAATCCCGGCTCGGCAAAGGCGACCGCGACGCGACGTTCGGCTGGTACATCATCATCGGCACCATTCCTATTCTCATCGCAGGCGTCCTCTTTCAGAAAGCCATCGAAACCACGCTTCGCAACCTTTGGATCACGGTGACAGTGCTTCTGCTGTTCGGTATCCTTTTGTGGGTCGTCGACGCAAGATTCCCCGAGCGCAAGACCGTTCGCGAGATGAATTGGAAGGACGCCCTGCTTTTCGGCGTCGGCCAGATGCTGGCGCTGATTCCCGGCGTCTCCCGTTCCGGCGGCACCATTACCTTTGGGCGTGCGATGGGCTATACGCGCGAGGATGTCGTGCGAGTGAGCTTTATCATGGCCATTCCCGCTGTATTCGGTTCCGGCATTCTGGAAGCCGTCAAGGCTGTCGGGGATTACAAGAGCGAGCCGAATTTCCCGGGCTGGGGTGCGACGTTGGCTGCGATGGTGGTCAGCTTTATTGTCGGTTATTTCGTCATCATCGCGTTTCTGAAATTCGTTTCGACCTTCTCGTACAGGGCGTTCGCCATCTACCGCATCATCATCGCCGTCGTGGTCGCGATTCTTTTGATTGCCGGCGTGCTTCAGGCCTCACCCGCGACTGCCGAGGCTGTAACATCAACGATTGCACCGATTGCCGCTCTGATTTGAGTGTGTTCGATGCTGTTTGAATAAGCTGCGTCGAGCAAACAGAAGGTGCCTGCCGAATAGACGATCGGCAGGCACCTTCTGTTGTTTTGATCCCGTGAGTTCTTGTTTTATCAGTGATCGAAGTATCTGTTAGCGCAGACTTTCAGTCTTGTATGTGTGAAAGGAACTCCTCGGCTTCCTGAGCTATCTCGTCACCGCGTGAGACGATGCCGTTGCCCAGCTTGTCGAGTTGCTGGTCGAGGTCGTATTTGGCCTCGAGATGATGGATGTAGAATTTCAGGTCATCGTTGCAATTGGCGAGGACGTCGGCCTGCGCCTTCCAGGTCACGGATTGCTGCGGCAGTGTTCCGGTGTTGAGCTGAACGCCCAATATTTGCGAGAGCCTCTGCAATATCTGCAGTGTGCCTTGCGGGCATTCGTCCCCGGCCAGGTATTGCGGTACGGAGATCCACATCGAATTGGTGCTGAACCCCTCCTGCTCGGCGAACATGTCGAGTACTGTAGGGATGCCGACCGGCCCGTCGTAAGGGTTGCTGCCTTTGCTGTGCCTCTGCGAATCCTTGACCGCGCCCCCCCGGATGCTTGATTCTCCGCGCCGCAACGCCGATTCTTCGATGGGCAGTGGACGGGTGTGCGGGCAGTCGGCGAACATCGATCCCAAGGTCACGATTTCGCTGACATCCAGTTCATCGGCGATACGCAGGGAATGACGGCAATAATCGATCCACCGGTAATTGGGTTCCGGGGCTATCTGGGCGTATATATGGGTTTCCGGGGCAATCGTGATTTCGTAGAAGGTCGTCTGCGGCCAGACGATGCGTGCCTGACCGGTGATATGGCAGATCATCGGACGTGCGGACTGCAGGTCGTAATAGCTGTCGGTGCGAATATGTCTGATCTCACGTGACTCGTAGGTGGCCACGAGATGGCGGATTACATTGGTGGCTGCCTGGCTGGCGTCGTTCCATCCTTCGAAGGCGCAGACCATGATCGGCTTCGCTGTTTTCGCATCTGTTGTCATAAATTCTAATTTAACTGCTAGAAACCTTGAAATTTGAGGGCTTATGCCATCGGTGAATGAGTTTCATCTACGAGAGTAGAAACAAACATTGTGGAACGGGGTAAGGAAGTGACCAATTATTCGGCAGAAATATTGATATTTCGGGGCGACACGCAGCCATTTGTCAAATGGCCGAAGACCATATATAGTTATCTCTCGTGCTTCGGTGAAGGAATTCACTGAGACTTTGCGGACATAGCTTAGTTGGTAAAGCGCGACCTTGCCAAGGTCGAGAGCGCGGGTCCGAGTCCCGTTGTCCGCTCTAGGTCCGAAGAGTTGTAACG
This sequence comes from Bifidobacterium sp. ESL0764, assembly GCF_029395515.1. Lineage (NCBI taxonomy): Bacteria > Bacillati > Actinomycetota > Actinomycetes > Bifidobacteriales > Bifidobacteriaceae > Bifidobacterium > Bifidobacterium sp. ESL0764. The sequence continues at coordinate 1,211,672 of NZ_CP113919.1, read as the reverse complement.
ACCTTACGGTGGGTTAGCCAATCGGTTAGGCAGCGGCCTGCAAAGCCGTATAGACGAGTTCGACTCTCGTACCCACCTCGGAAGAGGAAAGCGGAAGCTTTTTGATTCCAAGACAACCTGGGCGGTTGGCGCAGAGGCTAGCGCACTTCCCTGACACGGAAGGGGTCACAAGTTCGAATCTTGTATCGCCCACAAGGACCGGAGGAGACTCCGGTTTTTGTTTCATAAATGAATACAATCGGGTGATTAGCGCAGCGGTTAGCGCACTTCCCTCACACGGAAGGGGTCGCTGGTTCGATTCCAGCATCACCCACGATTAGTATCTAATCTTTTTGCGGACATAGCTTAGTTGGTAAAGCGCGACCTTGCCAAGGTCGAGACCGCGGGTCCGAGTCCCGTTGTCCGCTCTTTTATTCGCTTATAATTCTCTAACAGTGTCAAGGGCTATATGTTTTTCTTTCTGGATGCTGAATATTTTTATCATTCTTGATTGGGGTTTGGGGATATGCCTTGTTCGGGCGTAAGACACGGCCGAGCGGCCAAGGAGCGTCCCGAACAAGGCATATCCCCAAACCCCGCACAGTAAGTGGCCTTGTGGATGCATCGCTTTCGCAGCCATGTCGGCCTGCTCTCATATTGTTGGCACTGTTGAATTACCGTCCAGGTCTGCCCCTAGTAACGCGGACCCTGAAAGCAAAGGACACCATACCATGGCTGAACAAACCATCTCCATCACACTCAACGGAAGCGCAAAGGAGGTGGAAGCCACACAGACCGGCACCGATCTCTTTGCCGAAGACAAGAACATCATCGCCGTGCGTCTCAACGGCAAGCCTCGTGACCTTTACACCCCGCTTCATGACGGCGACACCGTCGAACCCATTGCCTTGGACAGCGAGGACGGTTTGGCGATTATGCGCCACTCCGCCACCCATGTGATGGCGCAGGCCGTTCAGGAGATTCGACCGGATGCCAAGCTCGGCATCGGCCCGGCCATCGAAAACGGCTTCTACTATGATTTCGACGTTGACAAGCCCTTCACCCCCGAAGACCTGAAGGAAATCGACAAGCGCATGAAGCGCATCATCAAGTCCTCACAGTCGTTCCGCCGTCGTGTGGTCACCGAGGACGAGGCCAAGGCCGAAGAGGCCGACCAGCCTTACAAGCTTGAGCTCATCGGCAAGAAGAAGGAAGACATCGACGAAACCGTCGGCACCGAGGTGCCGAATCAGGGCGAGATCACGATGTACGACAACCTCGACCGTGACGGCAACATCGTCTGGAAGGACCTCTGCCAAGGGCCACACCTGCCCAATACTCGCTATATCAAGGCTTTCAAGCTGGAACGTACCGCGGCCGCCTACTGGCTCGGTGACGAGCACAACCCGTCGATGCAGCGTATCTATGGCACGGCCTGGGCTTCCAAGGAAGACCTGAAGGCCTATCAGACCCGTATGGAGGAGGCCGCCAAGCGCGACCACCGCAAGCTTGGAGCCGAAATGGACCTCTTCTCCTTCCCGGAGGAGATCGGACCCGGCCTGCCCGTCTTCCACCCGAAGGGCGGTGCGATCATCAACGCCATGGAGGACTACTCCCGTGAGATGCATCGCAAGGCCGGATACAGCTTCGTGCAGACCCCTCACATCACCAAGGGCGGCCTCTACGAGACCAGCGGCCACCTGCAGTGGTACAAGGACGGCATGTTCCCACCGATGCACCTCGACGAGGAGAGCGACGAGAACGGCAACGTCACCAAGCAGGGCTTCGACTACTACCTGAAGCCGATGAACTGCCCGATGCACAACCTCATCTTCAAGTCCCGCCAGCGCTCCTACAAGGAGCTGCCGCTGCGTCTCTTCGAGTTCGGCACCGTCTACCGCTACGAGAAGAGCGGCGAGGTCCACGGTCTGACCCGCGTGCGCGGCTTGACGCAGGATGATTCGCACATCTACTGCACCCGTGAGCAGATGAAGGGCGAGTTGAAGTCCATCCTCAACTTCGTGCTGAAGGTCCTCAAGGACTTCGGCCTGAACGACTTCTACCTTGAGCTCTCCACCAAGGACGAGAAGAAGTTTGTGGGAAGCGACGAGATCTGGACCGAGGCCACCGAGACGCTGCGCGAGGTCGCCGAGGAATCCAAGCTCGAGCTCGTCGCCGATCCGGGCGGGGCCGCCTTCTACGGACCGAAGATCTCCGTGCAGGCCCGTGACGCCATCGGCCGAACCTGGCAGGTCTCGACCATCCAGCTCGATTTCAACCTGCCTGAGCGCTTCAAGCTCGAGTACATCGCGAAGGACGGCACCCACCAGCGTCCGGTGATGATCCACCGTGCCCTGTTCGGTTCCATCGAGCGCTTCTTCGCCATCCTGCTTGAGCACTATGCAGGCGCCTTCCCGGTCTGGCTGGCCCCGGTTCAGGTCACGGGCATCCCTGTGGCCGACGAGTTCGCGCCTCATCTGCGCAAGTTCATCGATTCCCTGACGCAGGAGACCGTGCGCTGCGAGATGGACACCTCCGACGACCGCTTCGGCAAGAAGATCCGCAATGCCTCGAAGTCGAAGGTTCCCTTCACTCTGATCGTCGGCGAGGATGACGTCAACAAGAACGCGGTGAGCTTCCGCTTCCGCGACGGCAGCCAGCTCAACGGCGTGCCGGTCGAGACGGCGAAGGCCGACATCCTGAAGGTCATCAAGTCCCGTGCCCAGGTCAACAACGCCGACGATTTCGCCGAAGCGACGAAGTAAGAAACCTGTCCCAAGGAAAAGCTAAAGCATGCTTGAGAAACTACGACCACCGTTCAAACGCCTCATCGCCCCGATAGCAAAGCTGTTGGTGGCGGTGGGTCTGACGGCAAACGCAGTGACCGTTATCGGGGCAGTCGGTACGATTCTCGTGGCCATTGCCACGGGAATCACCGGCTGGCTCATCCCAGGTTCCATACTGCTGGCCATTCTTGCGGCGTTCGATTCATTGGACGGATCGGTGGCGGCGTTGACCACGGGAGGCACCAAATTCGGAGCTTTCCTGGATTCGACGCTCGACCGCATTGCCGATTGGGCGGTTTTGGTCGCGGTCATCATCTTCTTCTGCCTGCATCGTGACTGGTGGTACAATCCGGCGACAACGAGTGCACCCGATATCGTCAGTTACCTCGGAGTCGGTGCGGCATTGTATGCGATCATGACCTCGTTCGTGACCTCGTATGCCCGTGCTCGCGCCGAGTCGGTCGGTTATGAGGCCAAGAACGGCATTGCCACCAGAAGCGACCGTTTGGTGATCATTCTGATCGGCATGCTGCTGACCGGCATCTTCGGCAGCCCTTTGTGGCTTTTGGCGTTTATCCTCATCCTCGCGGTTCTGGGAACCATCACGGTTTTCCAGCGCATCTTTGAAGTACGCCGGCAGATGAAAGCCGACGGCGCAATCTGAAACCACGTGCAAAGCCTGTCTTGCGATACCTCGTTTGGTTGCCGGACAGGCTTTTGCGTACCGTCTTGACGCGGCGTTACGTTACGAACACAACATGGTAAGTGATTCGTTTGCAGAGACGGCGGCAGGGCAATATGGCCGCATCTCCATCAAGCCTGAAGGACAATAACCGCAATGTTCGATAATTTTCTCGTATTTCTTGCCAAACACCCAAGGATCATCCCCGAGCCACTGCTTCGTGGCCTTTTCCTCTGTGCTGCCGATATCTGCTGGCTGTTGCATATCGGGGGAGTGCAGCAGCTTGAGCGCAACCTGCGTCATGTCCTTGAATCACGTGACGGAAGCGTATCGCAAACAATGCTGCGCAAGACGAGCCACAAGGGCATGCGCTCCTATTTCACGTATTTCGCAGAGGCGATGACGGTGGGCGGGCAGAGCGATGAACGGCTGCTGGCCCGGGCCAGGCCGATCGGACCGGGACTGCCCATCTGCAAAGAACTGGTGCACGACAATCCCGGCAGTGCGCCCATGGCCATCAGCCATCAAGGTAACTGGGATTACGAAGGGTTTCTCGCGGCGGATGTTATCGCGCCGGTAACTGTGACTGCGGAACGGCTCAAAAACCAGAAACTGCTTGACGTCTTCATCGAAATCCGCAAGCGTATGGACATCACGGTACTGCTGACCGGCCAGCCCCACTTGATCGAGAAACTGGAGGGGGCACTGGCCAAGCCTCACGTACTGGTGCCTCTGCTTGCCGACCGTGATTTGAGCCGGTACGGTGAATTTGTGCATGCCTTCGGCTCCACCATCAGGGTGGCGCGGGGGCCGGCGACGCTGGCTCTCGATACCGGCAAGCCGCTGTTCGTGGTCAATATGTTCCGTGAAAGGCTTCATGGCGAGGCACGACGCAAAGCGGGCATCGGCTACGGTTACGTCGTCGATCTCAGCGCTCCGATCGATATCGCTCAGTTCCGCGGTCTGCCGCGTGAAGACGCCATTCACGCCATCAGCCAGGCCTGGGTCGATGTGTGGAGCCGCGATATTTCCGCGCACCCCGAGGACTGGCACATGTTGCAGCCGATTTTCATCGAGGATCTCGATATTTCGCGTCTTAAGGATGTTCCCGATGAGGTGATGGCCGAGCTCAGACAAATCCAGAACAGCGATCACGCAGGTAAAAATGGAATGTGATTATTGTCTCAATGATGATAAGACGAGAATCAAACTCCGAAATACCGAATCTATGGCAGAATAAAGAATCATGTCCTATGTAGAAAACGAAGGCACTGCCGAGCGTCCGGACCCGCTTCATGGCAGAAAACTGAATGTCGGCATCATCTCCCCGTATTCGTTTGAGACGCCTGGCGGCGTTCAGTTCCACATCCGTGATTTCGCGGAGGAACTGATGAAACGCGGGCATACCGTGGAGGTGCTTGCGCCCGGAAGACGCACCAGGGACATGCCGCTTTGGGTGACGACAAACGATTCCTCGTTTTCGATTCCCTACAACGGTTCGGTGGCGCGTCTCAGTTATTTCGGCTTCGTCGGCCCACGCACCCGTCGTTGGGTCAAACAGGGCCATTTCGATATCGTCCATCTGCACGAGCCGGAGACCCCGTCGTTGAGCCACAAGCCGCTGACGATGATCCACCATCCGCCGTTCGTCGGCACCTTCCACGCCGCGTTCGACCCCTATCCGTTGGCATTGCGCGTTTTCCAAGGATATCTAAGGCAATATCTGTCTCCGCTTTCCGCAGGCATCTGCGTCTCGGATGCAGCCAAGGATGTGGTGAAGCATTATGGGCCTCGCAAGATTCGATATGACGTCATTCCCAACGGCATCAATCGTGGGTTTTTCGCCAATGCGAAGCCCAGGCAATCTTGGCAGGGGACAAAGGTTGCACCGACAATCGGTTTTCTGGGACGCATGGGTGAAAGCCGAAAAGGGTTCTCGGTCTTCGCATGTGCCGCGTATGACATCGTAAAGCGTTATCCTTCGGCACGTTTTCTTTGTGCTGGTACCGGCCAGCGCGATGCTTTGAAAATACTGGCCAAGATCGACCCAAGCGGATCGTTGGTCGGTCACTTCGAATTCCTCGGAAGGATCAGCGACCAGGACAAGGCTCGGTTCTACAAATCGCTCGATGTCTACGTGGCTCCGCAGACAGGAGGAGAGAGTTTCGGCATCGTTCTGGTTGAAGCCATGGCCGCATCGTGCGCTGTGGTCTCCAGCGACCTTGAGGCCTTTGCGGCCGTTGCGCAAGACGGCAAGGATGCGGCTTTGTTCGCCAATGGCGACGGGCACGATTGCGCGCGTCAGATAATTTCGCTGCTGGACAATCCGCAACGTCGGCAACATCTGCGCCGAACGGGCTTTGAACACTCGAAACGGTATGACTGGCCGGAAGTGGCCGACCGCGTTTTGGAGGTCTATGCACGTGTATTGTCGTGAAACCGCTTTAAAATTGTTACGTTTAACGTATTCGTATACCTGCTAGGAGCAATATGTCAGGGCATTCCAAGTGGGCGACCACTAAAAACAAGAAGGCCGCCATCGACGCGAAGCGCGGCAAGCTGTTCGCGAAACTGATCAAGAACATCGAGATCGCGGCCCGTCTGGGCGGTGGCGATCCGGACGGCAATCCGACCCTTTACGACGCCATCGTCAAGGCCAAGAAGGCCTCTATGCCGGCGGACAACATCAAGCGTGCCGTCAAGCGTGGTTCCGGTGCCGAGGCCGGTGCCGCCAACTACGAGTCCATCAATTACGAGGGTTATGCGCCAGCCGGCGTCGGCCTGATCATCGAGTGCCTCACCGACAACCGCAACCGCGCGGCCGCCGAAGTGCGCTCCACGCTGACCAAGGGCAACGGTTCTCTGGCCACTTCCGGCTCCGTGAGCTTCAACTTCGAGCGCAAGGGCCAGATCGTGGTGCCTTCCGAAGGGCTCGATTACGACAAGCTTTTCGAAATCGCTGCCGAAGCCGGTGCCGATGACGTCAAGGACGAGGGTGATGTCTACACGGTCATCACCGGTCCGGAAGACATGGTCGCGGTGCGCGAGGCCTTGCAAAAGGCCGACATCGACTATGATTCGGCGGATCTGGTCATGCTTCCCAAGACCGAGGTGGACCTGGGCCTTGAGGATGCTCAGAAGGTCTCCAAGCTTATCGACAACCTCGATGACCTCGACGATGTACAGAACATCTACAGCAATTGGACCGCCTCCGACGAGGTCATGGAACAGCTGGATGCAGAGGAGTAATTCGCTGTGATCATCCTTGGCGTCGACCCCGGGCTCACCCGCTGCGGGGTCGGTGTGATCGAAGCCGACGCATCGCGCCGGCTTTCTTTTGTTCATGTAGACGTCGTACGCAGCGACCCGCATATCTCGCAGGATCTGCGGCTTCTGGCCATATACAACGGTCTTGCCGCCAAGATCGAGCGTTTCTCGCCCGACACCGTGTCCATCGAGCGCGTCTTCGCACAGGAGAACCGTAATACGGTTCTTGGAACAGCCCAAGCTGCGGGACTTGCGATGCTGGCTGCGGCGCAGCGTGGCATCCCCGTGGCCCTGCACACGCCGACCGAAGCCAAGATGGCCGTGACCGGCAACGGGCGTGCCGAAAAGATCCAGGTGGAACGTATGGTCGCGCGTATCCTGAACCTCAACAGGATTCCGGAACCCGCCGATGCCGCCGATGCTTTGGCGCAGGCGATATGCCATGCGCTGCGTCCCTCGGGTGCGCTTCAAGGCGGGGAGCGCGAACAGCATCTCACTCTGGCCCAGCGCCAATGGGCGCAGGCCCAGCAGCATGCCAAGAAACGCCATAGCGTCGATAGGGGCATGTAAGCTATCGAACAGATGTTCGAATAATTGAGATGTCTGGTTATCTGTTGTAATCGGAAACTTTGCCAACCTCGATTTCGCTTCGTCTGCAATTGTAAATTTTGTTTAGTCGGATCAGAACTTCTCGGCAGTGGGAGTGACAGATGATTGGAATGCTCAACGGCAGGGTGGAAAGCGTCGGAGGCGACGCCGCCCTGATCGATGTCAACGGCGTCGGTTTCGAAGTGCGTATGCCTGCCGCAGAGCTTTCGGCCCTGCATTCCGGCCAGGATGCCAAGGTGTTCACCTCGCTCAATGTCTCGCAGGACGCTGTTGCACTCTATGGATTCCTTTCGCAATCCTCGAAACGCATGTTCCTGCAGTTGCAGAAGGTCAGCGGCATCGGGCCGCGTGTGGCTCTTTCACTGCTTTCGACGCTCCCGCCGGAAAAACTTGCCAGAACCGTCATGGATGGGGATGCAGCGGCTCTGGCCAAGGCCCCGGGGCTTGGCAAAAAAGGCGCTCAGAAGATCATTCTCGAGCTGCGCGGATCCATCAATCTCGATGAGATCGAAAGCGGCCGTGCCTCGTCCGAGCCTCAATACGACAGCGGCACCACGGAAGTCATCGAAGGCCTGGTCTCCTTGGGCTGGCGGGAAAACGATGCAGCTCGCGCGGTCACCAAGGTTTGCAAAGACAACGACATCAAGACGCCGCTGGACAATACGGATATTCCCAAAGTCCTGAAACTGGCATTGACATCCTTGGATCGGGGGCGCTAAATCATCATGGAAGAGAACAACGGATCACAATCCAATATAGGGGCTGACGAACAATCGTTGCGCATGATTTCCTCCGAGCCGATCGGCAACGAGCCCGTCAGCGATGAGGAACTTCGCCCAAAGGCGCTTGACGGTTTCATCGGCCAGCCTCTGTTGAAAGCCCAATTGCAGCTCTTTCTCGATGCTGCCAGAAAACGTGACGTACCGCCGGACCACATTCTGCTCGCTGGCCCTCCGGGACTCGGCAAGACTACGCTGGCGATGATTGTCGCCAACGAACTGCAGGTGCCGATTCGAGTGACATCAGGGCCAGCCATTCAGCATGCGGGCGATTTGGCCTCGATTCTGAGCTCACTTGATGAAGGCGAGGTCCTCTTCATCGATGAGATTCACCGTCTGCCTCGGCCTGCGGAAGAGCTGCTCTATATCGCGATGGAGGATTTCCGTGTCGATGTGATGGTCGGCAAAGGGCCTGGAGCTTCCTCCATTCCGCTGACCCTGCCTCGCTTCACCGTTATCGGTGCCACCACGCGTGAAGGCATGCTGCCCTCGCCGCTGCGTGCTCGTTTCGGCTTTACCGCCCATCTGGATTTCTACCCTCATGAGGAGCTGGAGCGGCTTATCGAACGCAGTGCGGGGGTGCTCGGTATCAACCTCGCCGCGGGCAGTGCGCGACAGCTTTCCCTGCGTAGCCGAGGCACGCCTCGTATCGCCAACCGTCTGCTTCGTCGTGTCCGTGACTGGGCGATCGTCCACGATCTCGATGAGATAGGGCCCGATGACGTCCAAGCCGCGCTCAAGCTCTACCAGATCGATTCCGAAGGCCTCGATAGGCTTGACTTGGCCGTGCTCAATGCCATCGTCAAGAATTTCGACGGCGGGCCCGTCGGTCTCAACAATCTTTCGGCGATGGTCGGAGAGGAATCGGAAACGGTGGAAACGGTCTGCGAGCCGTATCTGGTGCGTGAAGGATTCATGGTCCGTACTCCGAAGGGAAGGGTCGCGACCGAAAAAGCCTGGCAACATCTGGGTCTCGTCCCCAAAGATGATGTCAACAAGTTATTCTAAAATCCGGTACGGTAGGTATGTAGATATCAGAGAGTTTGGCATCTTCAGCAAGTCCGTTATTAACGTTTCGTCCGATTGGAGTTACCTGTGACTGGTGGCAATACAATTTTTATTTTCGTCCTTCTCATCGCAATGGTCGCTTTGATGTGGTGGCAATCGCGCAAGTCCAAACAGCAGCAGCAGAAGGTCCAGGATTTCCGCAGCTCGTTGCAGCCCGGCGAATTGGTACAGACCATTGGCGGCATCATCGGCGAGGTCGTTTCCGTCGATACCAAGTATGAAGAAATCGTCATCGATTCCGAAGGTTCGAAACTTCGTTTTACCTTCCGTGCCATCAGCAAGAAGTACGAACGTCCGGCCTTCATTGACGATGATGAAGTGGACGAGGACGGCAACCCGATTGTGTCCGATGATGCGGATTCTGCAAATGATGCAGAGGACGTCGACAACACCGCAAGCGAGTCGACGAAAGTCGATGATCAGGCGCAGGAGCCTTTTGACAGTGACCATAACACCAACGAAGCGGAACAGAATTCGGATGATGAACATGCCGGTGACGCTTCCGAGGATGATGCCACGACACAAGAGGACAGTCCAAAAGACAAGTAATTCCATATTCATAATTGCGGGTTGATGCCTTTAACATCGACTCAACATCCAGTAATCAATGGCCAATAGGCAGTAAGGCTTGCTCATGACACAATCGGATATCACCATCACAGAGCTCGGCAAGGTCGGCACAGAGGATGCGCAATACATGGCCTCGCTCATCCGGACGATTCCAGGTTTTCCGAAAAAGGGTGTGCTGTTCCGTGATTTCATTCCGGTTCTCGCGGATTCCCGTGGATTCTCCATCCTGATGAAGGCACTGGAATTGGCACTGCCGGTTCCCGCCGATTCCTTTGACTATGTCGCCGGTTTGGAGGCCCGTGGTTTTCTGATCGGACCTCCTCTTGCGGCGCTGCTGGGCAAGCGTTTTCTCGCCGTACGCAAGGCCGGCAAACTGCCTCCCGAGACCATCGGAGAAAGCTACTCTTTGGAATACGGCGAGGCCAAGGTCGAAATCGAAAAAGATGCGGTTCAACCTGGCGACAAAGTGCTGATTGTCGACGATTTGATTGCTACAGGTGGTACGGCAAAGGCAGCTGCAGACCTTATTTCCAAGGCCGGTGGTCAAGTTGTCGGTTTCAGCTTCGTCATGGAACTCATCGGTCTTACGGGACGAAGCGATCTGGGCGATGTGCCAATCAGCTCCTTGGTGACCATGCCTGCCTGACAGAGAGCGCCGAACGCGAAGGCACGGGCTGAATCAGCATCAATCGATAAGAGGGTTTTATGGATCTTTATGAATATCAGGCAAGGCAGTTGCTTGCGCAACAGGGCATCGACATACCAAAAGGCGTATTCGCGCAGAATTCCCATGAAGTGGCCGTTGCCGCCGATGAAATCGGTTATCCGTGTGTCGTCAAAGCGCAGGTCCGTGCCGGACATCGTGGACAGGCAGGCGGGGTGAAACTCGCGAAGACGCAGGATGAGGCTATCCTCTCCTCGGAACAGATTCTGCCGATGACCATCAGCGGACACAAGGTGAACGGCGTTTTGGTTGCTGAAGCCAAGAATGTGCTCCATGAATACTATGTCTCCATTTCCCTCGATCGTTCCTCCCGAGATTTCGATGTGTTGGCAACGGCCAATGGCGGCACCGAGGTTGAGGAAATCGCAAGGGAGCACCCGGAATCGGTCAAACGCCTGCACATCAGTGCTCTGGAGGATTTTGACATCGACGCTGCCCGTAAAATGGCGGAATCGATCGGTTTCTATCATGCCGACGTCGATCAGGCCGCTGACGTGTTGCTCAAAATGTGGAAATGCTTCAAGGACAATGACGCGACACTGGTCGAAATCAATCCCTTGGCGAAAATCGGCGATCCTGATGATGAATCCTCCAAGAAGCTCTGTGCCCTTGACGCCAAAATATCGTTGGACGACAATGCCGCCTTCCGTCATGACGGATGGAAGCAATTTGCCGACACCACCCATACCGACATGTTCGAAGAACGTGCGAAAGAGCACGGGTTGCATTATGTCCATCTGAAAGGTGAGGTCGGCGTCATAGGCAATGGTGCAGGGCTTGTGATGAGCTCCTTGGATGCCGTCTCTGGTGCCGGAGAGGAACAAGGAAATGGTGCCAAGCCCGCGAATTTCCTCGATATCGGGGGAGGGGCGTCATCAGAGGTCATGAGCGAGAGCCTTTCCATCGTGCTGTCCGACCCGCAGGTGGAATCGGTGTTCGTCAACGTCTATGGCGGCATCACGGCCTGCGATGAGGTGGCGCATGGAATCCTCGAAGCCCTTACGACACTGAATGTCTCCAAACCGATTGTCGTACGTTTCGACGGCAATGCCGCACAACTTGGTTTGAAGATTCTTGAGAACGCGCACAATCCCAACATCCATGTCAGCAGCACCATGGAAGAGGCTGCGCAAGAGGCCGCAAGGCTGGCAAAGCCCGCTGCCAAGGAGGCCACCAAATGACATTGTTCGTTGAAGATGATGCCCCTGTCATCGTCCAAGGGATGACCGGTCACCAAGGCATGACCCATACCTCGCGTATGCTCAATGCGGGCACGAATATCGTCGGCGGAGTGAACCCTCGAAAAGCCGGCCAGAATGTGGCGTTTCACGTTGAAGCGTCCGATAGCGATATCGCCATCCCTGTCTACGCGACTTGTGGGGAAGCCAAAGAAGCCACCGGTGCCAAGGCAAGCGTGATCTTCGTTCCTCCGCGCTTTGCGAAAAGCGCGATGTTGGAGGCCATCGACGCCGGTATTGGTCTCATCGTCGTCATAACCGAAGGCATCCCTGTGGCCGACACGGCCTATTGCGTCGAGTTGGCGTTGCAGAAGGGCATCAGGATCATAGGGCCCAATTGCCCCGGTCTCTTAAAGCTTCCCAAGGTTGACGATTCTGCCGATCATGGCATCAATCTCGGCATCATTCCTGACGGAATCGTTTCTTCCGGTCCGCTCGGTCTGGTCTCCAAATCGGGAACCCTGACCTACCAGCTGATGGGTGAGCTTTCGGACATCGGTTTCACGGCCTGCATCGGTGTCGGAGGAGACCCGATAGTGGGTACGACGCTGGTCGAGGCGTTGCAGCAATTCGAAGCCGACGAAGCGACCAAAGCCGTTATCATGATCGGCGAAATCGGCGGTAACGCCGAACAGGATGCAGCGGCTTGGGCCAAGCAACATATGAGCAAACCGGTGGTTGCCTACATTGCAGGCTTTACGGCGCCTGAAGGCAAACAGATGGGCCATGCCGGTGCCATCGTCTCCGGAGGCAAAGGTACTGCCCAAGACAAGAAGGAGGCCCTTGAAGCCGCGGGTATTGCGGTAGGCAAGACCCCCGGGCAGGCCGCCCAGCTCGTTCGCCAGCTCATGAACGGCGGTACTTTCAAGGCATGAGCAAATACCAGCGGCCATGGCTTAAAGGGATTCTGACAGCTCTTGGTGCATCTGTGATCTTCACGGTGTGCCTGGGGTTATTCATGGCGCTGACATTACTGATCGTTTCTATGGAAGAAGGCGGGGGAACCCTCTCCAGCGAGTCTGTTGCCCTGACATTGGCGATTGTGCTTTTAAGCCAAGGTGCAGGTTTCCGGGCCGGGGCCATCACATTGAGCATCGTTCCCCTGCTTTTGACGTTTCTGCTTGTCTGGCTGATTGCTTGGCTCACCAAAACGCTTTCCCGAAGTCCCCAAGCCTATGTCACCGGCCTATTGCTGTGGATAGCCATCATGTGGATATTTGAGCAGAACGTCGCGGTCATTCTCCAAGATCCTGTCTGGTTCATAATCCTTAAGACGGCCACTGTATATACGGTCGGTTTCCTTTGTGGCGCCTTGCCGCAGTCGCAACTGATGAAACGGTGCGTTCAATTCGTTCGTGACAACATTTCCGAGCGTCTGGCCGTCAGCGTGAAACTCGGTTTCGTCAATACGGCTGTATTGCTGTTGGGTTATTTCGCCATTGGTCTTATCACCTTGATTGTTTGGATCGTCACCAATCAGAGTGCGATGCTTCGCGTCTTTCACATGGCCAGCATGCAGACCGGCTCACGGATCATGACCACAATCTGTACTCTGGCGTGGTTGCCTAATCTTTGCCTGTGGGCAGTCTCATGGTTGTTCGGATCGGGATTTGCCATAGGAGATCTGGCGTCGTTTACATTATGGAACGATCACGCAGCGGGGCTTCCCGCCGTGCCTGTCTTTGCGATATTCCCGCAGGCCGTTTCCAACGATATGCTTCGTATCTGTTTCATATCGATACCCCTCGTCTGCGGATTGCTGATCGGTATCACCGAATTGTTCCTGCCGCGTTGCTTTGCCATCGGGGCAGGAAAACCGGGCGAGCCGGTGAACGTCGGCAGAATCATCGTTCAGTTCTGGTATCCGATTCTCTCCTTCTTCCTGACCAGCGCCTTGATGGCTTTGCTGATGAACATCCTTTTCGGCCTTTCTTCGGGAGCCTTGGGTCAGCATCGTCTGGCCCATGTCGGTGTCGATTCGGCGGCTTCTTCCAGGGTGGTTTGTTTGCCGAGCGCCCTTGGTTTCTCCTTTGCATGGCTTCTTTCCGTTGTGGTCGTCGCGATGGTTTTTGCGATGCGGCTGTTCTTCGGATATCTGAGATCACGTGGGAAAACGAGTGAAAACGAAACGGGCGCCAGCCACAGTGATGCCGATAACGACACTTCGGTCCCTGATATTTCCAATTCTTCGGTCTCGTCATCAGCAACCGGTCTTACACCGGAAGATGAGACGGAAATCCCATAGTACCGCCACAACAAAGGGAGAGACAGATGACAGCAACCAATCGCATGGTCAAGCGGGCCCTGGTATCGGTTTATGACAAAACCGGCATCGAAGGGCTTGCCGAGGCGTTCGTCAAGGCAGGAACCGAAGTCGTTTCCACCGGATCCACCGCGAAACGACTTCTTGAACTCGGTGTGAACGTGACCGAAGTACAGGAGGTCACCGGTTTCCCCGAAAGCCTTGGAGGACGCGTCAAGACGCTCGACCCCCACATCCATGCGGGTATTTTGGCCGATATGACCAATCCCACGCAGGCTGAAGAACTTGAATCATTGAATATTAAGCCTTTCGACATGGTCATCGTCAATCTCTATCCCTTTGCGGATACTGTGCGGTCCGGAGCTGGTGAATCCGACGTCATCGAGAAAATCGACATCGGCGGGCCTTCCATGATCCGTGGAGCCGCGAAGAACAGTGCCAGCGTTGCCGTAATCACCGATCCTGCCGATTACGCCCTTGCAGCGCAACGTGTGGCTGATGGTACCGGATTCTCGCTTCAAGAACGTCGCTGGCTGGCCGCCAAGGCCTTCGCAACCACAGCTGCTTACGACGCCACCATAGCCGAGTGGACCGGCAGCCATTGGCCCCAACCGACGAGCATTGCCGGTGTCTCTTCGACGGATTCGTCGATTTCAGACGAGATATCGAAAACGCAACAGGCCCCGGAAACCCATCAGACCGAGATGTCCCCCTCCCAGCTGACCTGTACATGGAACTATGCACATGGGCTGCGTTACGGCGAAAACCCGCACCAACAGGCCAGCCTGTACGTCGACGTGCTGGACCAGACCGGCTTCGCCCATGCGCAGCAGCTCGGCGGCAAGCCGATGAGCTACAACAATTATGTGGACGCGGATGCCGCCTGGCGCGCGGTCTGGGATTTCGCGCCGCAGATCGCCGTTGCCGTGTGCAAACACAATAATCCTTGCGGACTTGCGATTGGCAAGAGCGTTGCACAGGCCCATCTCAAGGCCCACGCCTGCGATCCGATGAGCGCGTATGGTGGCGTGATCGCGGCCAATTCAACGGTTACCCTTGAGATGGCGCAGAATGTCCGCCCGATTTTCACCGAGGTCATCGTAGCCCCTGATTATGAGCCTGAGGCTCTTGCATTCCTTAAGGCGCACAAGAAGAACCTGCGCATCCTCAAAGTCGCCCAAAGGCCACACACTGAAATGCAGTTCCGTCAGATTGACGGCGGCATCCTGGTGCAGTCCATCGATAGGATCGATGCATTCGGCGATGACCCTTCAAACTGGAAGCTGGTTTCCGGTCAGGCTGCGGACGCCGATACGCTCAAGGACTTGGAATTTGCGTGGCGTGCGATTCGTTGTGTGAAATCCAATGCCATCCTTCTTGCCCACGATCAGGCGACGATAGGTATCGGTATGGGCCAGGTCAACCGTGTCGACTCCTGTCATTTGGCGGTCGAACGTGCCAACACTTTGGCCGACGGTGCGAACCGCGCGCGAGGCTCTGTGGCCGCTTCCGATGCGTTCTTCCCGTTCGCCGATGGTGCCGAGGCGCTGATCGATGCCGGTGTGAAGGCCATCGTACAGCCAGGTGGCTCCATTCGTGACAAAGAAGTCATCGAGGCGGCTCAAAAGCGTGGCATCACCATGTATCTGACAGGAACGCGCCACTTCTTCCACTGATTTGAATTCGGCTGTATGTCGAACTTCTGATAGCCCGATACACTAAATACCGGTACGCGGCTAATATAGCCGATGTACCGGTTTTTTTATTTCAAAAGGAATGGCCATGTCCCACAAGCACCCGTATGTCTCCGAGAAAAACGAAGGCAAACCACTATTCGAATGGGGAGTGCTTGTCGTCGTTATCATTGCCGCAGTGTTAGCTGGTTTCGGATATACGATGGCCGCCACAGCGGTATTCGCTGCGACGGCCATCATTACCGGATTGATTCGATTAATCTTCAAAGACCGAAGCCCTTGGAAGATACGTTCCGTAGGGTTTGATGCCTTTATCGGCATCGCTTTGGGAATCGGATTACTGGTCGTTTACTTCAGCATTCAGTTGATGATGTAAAGCGATTGTCTCAATCTTTGTCGGTATCCGTTTGGCTTTCCTCGTTTTGGGGGCTTTCGACCGTAGCGTCGTTTTCGGGCTTGGGTTCATCGGTCGTCTCGGATGGAATCTCTGATTCTGTGAGGGAGGGCATCTGAAAATCATCGGACTTCTCGGCGTCAGCAGACTCATCGTCATCGGCGCTCCCGTTTTCGGACTGAGCGTCTTCCTGCTCCCAGTCGGCGGTGACGTCGAGAGCTTCGGCATCCTCCGAATTCTTGCTGGAAATCATCTGAGCAATGATAACGACGATGGCGACGATGGCCGCGGCGAGAATCGGGCAGATCCAGAAGATCCAGAGCTGCTGCAACGGGTGGGTGGCAAGACCGGCGTTGTTGGCGAAAATGGCGATGCCGGTGGCGCGTGCGGGGTTGAGCGACGAGCCGGTGACCGGATAGGTGAAGGTGACGCCGAGCGCATAGGCGACGCCCATGATGGCCGCGGCGTTGGCGGTGGCCTTGCCGTCGTCGTCAATCGCACGCAACGAAGCCGCTACGACAATGATGGTGGCGATGACTTCGACAACAACCGCGAAGAGAATGCCGAAACTTACGCCGGCCTGCTGCAGCTGGGTGGCGGAAATGGATCCCTTATCATAGCCGTTGACCGCATTGGCGAACCACATCCTGGCCGGAGCGGCCTTCGAGGTCGGCAGCACCAGCTTGGCGACGCCACCGGCCGCAATGGCGCCGACGACCTGGGCCACGATATAGCAGATGCCGTTGACGATACCGATCTTGCTGACCAGCATCGCCGCCAGCGTCACAGCCGGGTTGAACTGGCCGCCCGAGAACCTGCCGAAGACAAAGGTCATCGCAGCGTAGGCGAGACCGGTGGCAGCGGCGACCAGGATCGCGCTCGGGCCATACAATGACGGGCTGAGCGCCGATACCAAGTAGATTGCGATAAAAATAAGGAAACTGCCGACAAGTTCGCTGCAGATTCCTGAAATGGAAATGACCGGCGAAGTCTTATTTTCCGTATGTTGTGCTTGTTGTTCCGTCATCACTGTTCCTTTTATTGTCAAAGTGGCGAATCACGCCATACAATCTTTCATAATAGCAAAGGGGCAGTAACTACTGTATAATAAAACAAGTTGTGTTCGGACATTTTTTCAAGGTCGGAACGCTGCGAGTACAGTACGCGACGAAACGCTGGAATCAAGCCGTTTCGCAAGGCCACGTTGGGAGAACGATGCCACACGCATATTCACACGCCGAAAAGGCGCATCACGATAATTACGATGAAGGGATTCGACTTCAAAAGCTGTTGGCACAGGCCGGTTTCGGCTCCAGGCGCAAGTGTGAGGAAATCATCACCGAGGGCAGGGTCGAGGTCGACGGGGAACTGGTGACCGAGCTCGGCACCCGCGTTGACCCGTCCAGCCAGCAGATCCGGGTCGACGGGTCGAGGATCCGGCTCAACAACAAGCACATCACCTTGGCGTTGAACAAGCCCAAGAAGGTGCTTTCGACGATGGATGATCCGAAGGGGCGCTATACGCTCCGCGACATCGTCGGCGACAAATACGAGCGCATTTTCCATATGGGGCGTCTCGATTACGAAACCGAAGGCCTCATCCTGATGACCAATGACGGCGAGCTGAGCCAGCACGTCATGCATCCGCGCTACGAGGTCAAGAAGACCTACGTCGCCACGTTGGACGGACGCATCAGTGGCAACATCTGTCGGCGACTGGTCAGCCAGGGGGTCAACCTGGACGACGGGCTGATTCGGCTCGACCATTGCGCCATCATCGATTCCTCGCGTGATCAGACCATCGTCAAGGTGGTGCTGCATTCGGGCAAGAACCGCATCGTCCGCCGTATCTTCGGCGCCGTCGGCTTCCCGGTGCGCAGGCTCGTGCGTACGCAGATCGGACCGATTAAACTCGGCGATCTCAAGCCCGGCTCCTACCGAGTGCTTTCACAGACCGAGGTTCGCTCGCTTTCCAAGGAGGTAGGCCTGTGATACGCGTAGCCATTGACGGGCCCGCCGGTGTGGGCAAATCCTCGACGTCCAAGGCGCTGGCCAAGTATTTCGGCTACGCCTACCTCGATACCGGGGCCATGTATCGCGCCGCTGCCTGGTGGTGCCTGAAGCAAGGTGCCGACCTGGATGCCGAGACTGTCGACGAACAGACGATCACCGAAATGGTGGGGGAGCTGTTCACCGGAGACCACTTCGATATCGGCGTCGACCCCGACGAGCCGAAGGTCTTGGTCGACGGCGAAGACATCAGCGAGGCGATTCGCGATTCGAGTGTCTCGTCCCACGTCTCGAAAGTCTCGAATATCGTACCGGTGCGGCATCTGCTGATCGCCGCGCAACGGGCGTACATCAACCGGGAAGTCTCCGCGGATTCATTCTCGAAAGGCGCCGGCATCGTCGCCGAAGGTCGTGACATCACCACCGTCGTCGCTCCCAATGCAGAAGTGCGGGTGCTGTTGACCGCGCGACCCGAAGTGCGTCAGGCTCGGAGAACCGGACAGTCTGCGGCTGGGACCGGCGTCGGCGCCGATAACGTTATAGCCCGTGACAAGGCCGATTCCAAGGCCACGAGCTTCTTCGAAGCGGCCGAGGGCGTGACGACCGTCGACAATTCCGACCTCACGTTTGA
The DNA here is from genome assembly GCF_029395515.1 of Bifidobacterium sp. ESL0764. Taxonomy (NCBI): domain Bacteria; kingdom Bacillati; phylum Actinomycetota; class Actinomycetes; order Bifidobacteriales; family Bifidobacteriaceae; genus Bifidobacterium; species Bifidobacterium sp. ESL0764. The sequence goes on along the minus strand of NZ_CP113919.1, from coordinate 1,192,978 downwards.
AGAGACATTGGACAGGCTCGTCGAACTGGTCGACGCCGCCGCTGAGGAACAGTCCTACAAGCAGTATGCCGCCAATCTCGAAGGCTACGACCTTGACGAGGAAGACGAGGCGTTGCTGGCCGGTGAGACCGGGGATTCGTCTTCGGCCGCCAACCAGAAGGCCGTCGGCGTGCTCGCCGTGGTCGGCCGTCCGAACGTCGGCAAGTCGACCTTGGTCAACCGTGTTCTCGGCCGTCGCGCGGCCGTCGTGGAGAACACCCCGGGCGTCACCCGCGACCGTGTGAGCTACGACGCCGAATGGGCCGGCACGGACTTCAAACTCGTCGACACCGGCGGTTGGGAAGCCGATGTCGAGGGCATCGAATCCGCAATCGCCTCGCAGGCCCAGGTGGCCGTGGGGCTTTCCGACGCCGTGGTGCTGGTGGTCGACGGTCAGGTCGGCATTACCTCCACCGATGAACGTATCGTTCATATGCTGCGCGAAAGCGGCAAGCCGGTGGTGTTGGCCGTCAACAAGATCGACGACGGCTCCAACGAATATCTGGCGGCCGACTTCTGGAAGCTCGGGCTGGGAGAACCGTACGGGATTTCAGCGATGCACGGCAGGGGGGTAGGCGACCTGCTCGACGTGGCCGTCGACACCCTGGCCAAGGCCAAGAAGACCTCCGGTTTCCTCACGCCGACCAACCTGCGCCGTGTCGCCCTGATCGGCAGGCCGAACGTGGGCAAGTCCTCGCTCTTGAACGAGCTGGCGCACGAGGAACGCAGCGTGGTCAACGATCTGGCGGGCACCACGCGCGACCCGGTCGATGAGGTCATTCGCATCGGCGACGAGGATTGGCTGTTCATCGACACGGCCGGCATCAAGCGTCGTCTGCACAAGCTTTCCGGAGCCGAATATTATTCGTCGCTGCGTACGCAGGCCGCCATCGAACGTTCCGAGCTGGCGTTGGTGCTTTTCGACGCCTCGCAGCCGATCGCCGACCAGGACCTCAAGGTGATGAGCCAGGCCGTGGACGCCGGGCGTGCCGTCGTGCTGGTGTTCAACAAGTGGGACCTGATGGACGAATTCGACCGGCAGCGCCTCGAGCGCCTATGGCAGACCGAGTTCGATCAGGTCACGTGGGCCCAGCGTGTCAATCTTTCCGCCAAGACCGGATGGCACACCAACCGTCTGCTTGCTGCGATGAACACGGCTTTGGATTCCTGGGACAAGCGCATACCGACCGGCAAGCTCAACTCGTTCCTCGGCCGCATCCAGTCCGCCCATCCGCACCCGTTGCGCGGCGGCAAGCAGCCGCGGATTTTGTTCGCCACGCAGGCGTCGACGCGTCCTCCGCGCTTCGTCATCTTCGCCACAGGCTTCCTTGAGCACGGTTATCGCCGTTACATCGAACGCCAGCTGCGCGAGGAGTTCGGTTTCGAAGGCACCCCGATCCAGATCTCGGTGCACATCCGCGAGCGCAAGTCGAACGGCAAGAAGAAGTAAAGATATCACGAGGGGAATGTGAGTCGTGAGTTTGTTTTTGCTTGCGACTTGCATTCCTGTTTTTAAATCCAAGATATAGGTTCCGCAACGTTCACCTTCAATGATGGACGCACGCACGTTTGGTTTTACCTAGGGTACCCGTGCAGTAAGCTCGCATATTTTAGCGTATTTATTTGTCCGTTTTCAATGGCTCTGATTTGTTATTCCTGTCTTTCGTCTTGATGACCCAAATCTCCTATTCTTCCGCGCCACGCCGATAGTAGTGTTACCGTTGCGTTTGTGCTAAACTTTTCTTTCGGTGCTTTGCACTGTTCGGGTCGTAGCGCAGTTTGGTAGCGCACTTGACTGGGGGTCAAGGGGTCGCGGGTTCAAATCCCGCCGACCCGACGAGAAAAGCCTGAAATTCCAACGTTTTCAAGACATCGGGATTTCAGGCTTTTTCTTTTCTCAGACACGATTAGACACGATGACCGCAGACCTCCGTCGTTTTCGGCACCTGTGACGGTAGCGGAGTATGGGCCACAATGTGTGTCCAAAATCAGCATCGAAGCACTGAGAGAGTATGCAAAGAGCAGGTTTGAATCTCTCGTTGCCAATCTTAAAGAGCTTTTATGCTATATGGCAGAACGATTCGATGCTGATTTTGGACACGCATTCATGATATACTCTCCGCGTATGCCCCGGACAAGCCTCTGGTTTCCGAACCAAGCTCCCGGGGCTTTGTCTTTCTACGATGCGGCAGAAACTTGGGCACAAGCCTCTTGGCTGGCTCTCATATTGTTCCCTTCCATTCGCGGATCTTCCATTACTGGCAATCGTATCAGTCCGATTGATTTAAGACGGAAATCCGCTGGTAATGGCTATTGAGCCTTTCATCATCCGGTTCCGTCAAATTTGAGTATGGCCAGCAGCGTGAGAATGGTGTATTCGGTTTTATTCGTTGTCTGGCTTCTCGAGTTTGTCTGGCAGTAGGTTGCTGTGGTATTCGGCGCGTCCGGCTTGGACGTCGTCGTAGAAACGTTGCTTACGGTCGATGTAGGCGATGGAGTCTCTGATTTCCTTGACCTGGGCTTGCAACTCATGGCGTTTGGCATCGAGCATGCGCTGTCGTTCGGGAATGGAGGACCGGCCTTCCAGACAGAGGTCCCTGTAGCGCTTCATCTCCTTGATGCCCATGCCGCAGCGGCGCAGGCAGCCAAGGCCCTCCAGCCAAGCCACCTGGTGCTCATCGAAGACGCGGTGGTTATGTTCGTTACGTTTGAGTCCTGGCACGAGGCCTTCGTTGCAGTAGAATTTCAGCGCCTCGTAGTTCATGCCGATACGTCCGCACGTCTCTTTCATCGTGTACGGATGACTGCGTTTTTCTGCTGCGTCCGTCATAAGGGTTTCCTGTTCCGTCGAAGTCTCGGGTTGGCTGTCATCATTATCGCACGTCGTGCGCGGTCTCAGCGTCCGGTTGTTGCTACCGGTGTGTCGTGGTTTGACCGGTAGCTGCTACCGGAGGATATCGTCTGGAATCAGCTGGACACAACGGCAATCGAAAGGAACGATGATGAGGAACATTGCTTTGAGCAACGGGGTGGGGATGCCCCAGATCGGTTACGGCGTCTTCCAGATAGGCGGGGACGAGTGTGCGCGTTGCGTGCGTGAGGCGATCGAGACCGGCTACCGTCTCATCGACACCGCCCAGTCGTACTTCAACGAGACCGAGGTGGGCGAGGGCATCCGGCAATCCGGTATCGACAGGAAAGACCTGTTCGTCACGACCAAGGTGTGGATCAGCAACTACGGCTATGAGAACACGCTGAGATCCATTGACGATTCACTGCGAAAGCTGGGGACGGACATCTCGACCTCGTGCTGCTGCACCAGCCGTTCGCAGACTGTTACGGGGCGTGGCATGCGCTCGAGAAGCTTTACAATGATGGCGTGGTTCGCGCGATTGGCGTGAGCAACTTCTATCCGGACCGCCTCGCGGACATGGCCGCGTTCAACGAGATCGCCCCGATGGTCGACCAGGTCGAGACCCACCCGCTCGACCAACAGGCCGGAGCTCACATGAACATGGACCGGCTCGACGTCGCGCACGAGGCTTGGGCCCCGTTCGGCGAGGGCAAGTCAGGCATGTTCGCCAACCCGGTCCTGCGGTCCATCGCCCGACGGAACGGAAAATCGGTCGCGCAAGTCATCCTGCGATGGCTTACCCAGCGCAGAATCGTGGTCTTGCCCAAGACCACACATAAGGCTCGCATGGCCGAGAACCTCGGCATCTTCGATTTCAAACTGAATGGCGACGACATGGCCGCGATTAGGGGACTCGACACGGAGACGAGCCTGTTCTTCGACCACCGCACGCCCGAGGCCGTCGACCGGTTCGTCGGTTACGCAAAAGAACGAGCCGGTCGTGAGACCGACTGCAAGTAACGTTTCACTTCGTCGGCGAGCCCATTCTGGGCAGGATATGGTTTCGGGCGGCCGACGCCGATCTATACCGCTTATTGATGAATTACGCAAGCTTGTCGACAGAGCGGAAATCACCGGAAGCATGTGATGGGTCGGAAGTCACGCCATTGGTTTTGCCGGGAGTTCCCGTTACTCGTTGGAATGTTTGCGATGTCCGGCTATGAGCAGTTCGGACGATCCTATGAGCGCGGCGGTGATGGATCCAGCGAGGACGCCAATTTTGGCGATGCCGGAGTAGACCGGGTCGGCGAAGGCGAGGTCGGCCATGAGGAAGGCGACCGTGAACCCGATGCCGCACAGCTGGGCCATGCCCATCTCCTCAAGAGCGGCGATTCGTGCCGTACCCGTTCCCTTCTTGCTTCGGACCAGCGGCCGGCGCCCCGAGCCCAGTCCGCAGAGATGGCAGGCCTTTCCGGCCAAGGTGACGCCGAGCGGCTTCCCGATGACCAGACCAAAGAACACGCCCAGGAATATGGGACTTGCCAGAGTGAGGATGTTCATGCCATGCAAGGAGACTCCCATGGCGAAGAAAGCGAAGACGGGCAGGACGATCAGCGAGGAGAACGGCCCGATGGCGTTCGACCACCGTTCGGCGCGGACACGGGTCTTCGCGTGCATTGGACGGCCGGGCGCGAGCAGACCGAGGACGACCCCGGCGATGGTGGGATGGATGCCCGAGAGCAATGCCATGTACCATGCGACCAGAGCGACCGGAGCCATGAGCAGACATATGGGCTTTTCCATCCGTGCGAGCAGCCACCACGCCAGCAGACACAACGCCAGAGGTATAAGCGCCCATAGTCGGCCGCCATGCGAATAGACGACGGCGATGAGCAGTATGCCGATCACGTCGTCGGCCACGGCCAGGGTGGTCAGGAAAGGTGCCAGCCGTGACGCCCCCTTCCCGCCGGCCATCGCCAGCACGGCTACCGAGAAGGCGATGTCCGTGGCGGTAGGCACCGTCCATCCGCTTAGCGTAGAGGGAGATCCGGCATTGGCCAGCAGGTAGAGGAGTATCGGTGCCAGCACGCCGCCGACCGCCGCGATCACGGGGACGAGGGCATCGCGCACGCGGGAGAGCGAGCCCGTCGTCAGCTCGCATTTCAGATCGAGGCCGACCACAAGGAAGAAGACGGCCAATAGCCCGTCGCGCGCCCAATCGCCGAGCCCCATCGTCAATTCCGGCAGCGGAACGACGATGCGGAAATCAGCCACGCCACGATATAAGGGTTCCGTGGCCGGCAGATTCGCCAGTAGCAGACCCAGCACGGCCGCCGCCAGCATGAGCGCTCCAGAGCGCCTGCCATCGTGCGCGAAGTCGAGCAGGGCCGACCGTGTCATCGCGAACCTACGTGAAATGCCCATAATCAAAAATTCTAATAGATGGATGCTATTGCCGAGTCCAAGCCACCAGGGCGACACCGTTTCCGCTTTCTCGAAGCATGGTTTGTCGTGTTCTGTGTAAAAGTACGGCATAGGTCGCCGTGATTGAGTAGTTTCGGGGCCTGCCTGCGCATGCATATACGTATGTGTCCGAATTATCGGAGCGCGGAAAGCCCAGACAGAATATTGGTCAAGTAAACAGGGTAGATGTCGCTTTCAGACACGATTCAGACACGATGACCTCCGTTATTTACCGTCACTAGTCGTCCCTACCGTTTTTCGGATCATCCTGATTATCGTTGCGATTCCTACGTTACCGGCATTTTCCGGTACTGTCCGTTACCAGCCGTTTCTACCGTCAATCCAACAAAGGGTCGCGGGTTCAAGTCCCGCCGACCCGACGAGAAAAGCCTGAAATTCCAAAGTTTTCAAGACATCGGAATTTCAGGCTTTTTCTTTTTTCAGACATGATTAGAGGGTTATAGGCCAGAATGTGTGTCCAAAAACAGTCCGGACTATTGAGGGAGTAAGCAAAGAGAAAATTCAAATCCCCGCAGCCGATCTCAAACAGCTTCTAAGCTATATGTCAGAACACTTCGACGCCTATTTTGGACACAAATTCTGGCCGGTGTCTCCTGATGCTTCCGCTGAAACAAACTTGCATATTGAGATGTTCTCTGGCAAAATGAATAGTGCTTTGTCCCGAAAGGGTAAGGCTCCAAGTCGCCGGGGGTATTCCCCCGGCATTACATTATACGCCGTATCGTCAGGGGACTCCGTTGAGCGAGCTGAGTATCTTCGTGGATGAATCCGGTGAGTGGGGCAAATTATCCGAATACTATCTCATCACGCTTGTGCTGCATGTCCAATCTTCACCCATTGCTGAGCCCATCGAGCGATATGAGCGTCGTTTACGGGATTCTGGACTGCCCGATATCCCGTTTCACGCTGGTCCGTTGTTCAATGGTCACGACGATTATGGGAATATGCCTTTGGCGGATCGCAAGCGGTTGTTTTCCGCGTTCTTCACGCTGGCTCGTTATCTCCCGTTCAGGTATGTGACATTCGCTCACCGAAAGAGCATGTTCGGTGATAACAAAACTCGGTTTGAGGCGCAGCTAAAACGTGATTTGGCGAATTTCTTTCTCTCACATCTCGATGAGTTCCAATCGTATGAGACGATCAAGATATATTACGACAATGGCCAGCAAATCGTCACCAATGCTCTTCAATCGTCCATCGACTATGCTCTGTCCAAAGAAGCTGTCATATACCGTGACGCTCAACCGAAGGATTACCGCCTCGAACAGGCAGCGGACTTGATGTGCACCATCGAACTGACAGCGTTAAAATTCGAGAAAAAAAGAAGACACGGCCACTGATCGTAAAATGTTCAGGAACCGTCGTGACTTTAAAAAGAACTATCTGAGAATTCTGAGACGCAAACAATTCTAAAGGTGATTCCTCTAAGCATGTCTCTGTACTTCCAGACACGATAAGACACGATTAGACACGATTGCCGTAGATTTCAGTCTTTTCTGTTTGATAACCCAATATCTGACTTATTGTACAGCCTGTTTTTCTTGATGCAATATCTTGCTGATTCCATTCATCGCGCATCGCTCATGTCGGCTTTGTACCAGAGGGCGGCTATGTTGACGCGCTCTCGGGCGTCGAGCTTGGCGAGGATGCGGCTCACCGTTTTCTTGGCGGAATCGGGCTGGATGCTCAAACGTTCGGCGATTTCGGCGTTTGACAGTCCCTCGCTGACCAGTGAGGCGACCTCAAGCTCACGTCTGCCGAGTGTCGAGAAGCGAGCCCGCAGTTCGGCTTGCTCTGTTTCGGCGTTCGTTTTGGGGATTCCTCGTCTGATCACCTCGGCGGTGATGCGTGGTGTGAGGATTGCGTCGCCAACATATACGGAATGAATCGCTCGGCACAGGTCGGCTGTATGTACGTCTTTGAGCAGGAATCCGGACGCGCCCGCTCCCAGAGCTCCGAACGCGTAATCGTCCTGGTCGTAAGTGGTCAGCATCAGGATTCTGATATTCGGATATCGCTGCTTGACGGCGGCGGTCGCGTCGATGCCGTCCATGACCGGCATCCGTACGTCCATGAGTATGACATCAGGCAATGGTTTATCCGCGGCTTTCAGCGAAGCGAGCGCATCGAGTGCCACTTGCCCGTTTTCTGCCTGTCCCACCACCTGAAGCTCGTGGTCTTTGGCGACCATCAGCGCGAACCCCATTCTGGTGGGACGCTGGTCGTCGACGATCATGACATGAATCATATCTGCACGCCGCCTTGAAATTGCCTATCAACGGGCTCGGTCAGAGACGGGATATATGCCTTCACCGTCCAACCGTCGGCATCCGGCCCAGCGGCAAACGTACCGCGAACCCTTTCAACGCTTGTCTTGAGCCGTGTCAATCCCGTACCGCCGCTGTGTTCGATTGATTCCAGAGAGATGGCATCGGCTTGTTTGAATCCCGATCGATACGCTCCAACATTGTTTCCGGAATCGGCGAGACCTGTCTTGTCCTTTTGACCATTAGAAACAACCAAATTGTTCTCGGCAACGTTGCTTCGCCCAAGTCCATCAGCCGATTTCCCATTGTCCCGCACCGTAATGGCGATGCCGCCTTGCGCGTCATGGTCCCAGGAAACGACGATTCTATTGGCTCCCTGCCCATGCCGGATCGTGTTGGTGATGGATTCGCGGGTGATGGTGAAAACCAAGTCCGCCTGTCGCTGATCCTGCGGTCGACGTCCGGTTTCTGTCAAGGCCGTGGCGATGCCGATTTGTCGGGAATGGCCGAGAATCGGTTCGATATCGTCCCAGTCATGAAGCCCAGCCTGGGCAGTTATGATGGCGTTGCGGTTTGGTATATCTTTTTCGATCTCACCGGCAACGTCGGGTTTGGAAGCATGAGAATTCTTCTGATCGGCATCTCTATCTTCACTCTGATTATCTGGCTGCAACGCCTTCACTGCGGTTCTGGTGTCCGCAAGTCCCTGTCGCGCCAAATCGTTGACCATGGCGATGGCGTCGTTGACCTCAGGGCTGTCGCCGGAACCGTCCAATCCTTCGGCAAGGGCGATGATGGCGGTGAGATCGTGGCCTACGCTGTCATGGAGTTCCGCTGCGATCCGTGACTGCCGTACCGCTTGGTCACGCTGCCACGTAAGTTTCTCGCCCCGTTCTTGTTCATGAAGTAACGCTTGTTCGGATTGCCAACGCTACCTAATATTCTCCGCGAGTATGCCAAATCCGGCGAACATGAGGAAAAGCAAGGTGAAAGGATATAAATATTCTAAAAAAAATACCATCATGATTCAATGACGTTGCCAATGCCAAACTGACCAATCCCAGCAACCCAGCCAACACAACAGCGGTAATTCGCAATGGCCATTTTTCGATTTTTGATGCAGCAAAAAATACCGAAACTGCCCAAATCAACATCAAATAACTGCATGCCGAGCCAAACAGCCCCGCCGTTATTAAAAGCAGAGTGGTTTCCATTATCAGAATCCACAGCGGCCAACGCTCGCAGAACCATATTCCGATAACGGCCGCAACAATGATCAGCACGAAAAGTTGAGTTCCCCATCCCGTGTTTTGCATCAAAGCGAATAGAGTCGGATTAGCTATATTGGGAACCAATAGCAAACGAGTTATCATGACGCTCTCATACAACGCAAGCAGAATCACAAATATATGGGCGCTATTCGCCTTGTTGAGAAACAAACGTTTTTTGTCTACCAGTTTTATCTTGCTCATGTCATTCTCTTTCCTGATAGCCATTTATCTCATTATGGTCTTTCCTTCATATAACATCGGACATTGTTCACACGGCCTTACGGGTGAGCCTGCGGAACAGCAGCCCGCCGACGATAACCCAAAACAGAGCCATCAACGTCGCGACCATGATGGAACCGAAAGACGCGATATTGCCCAGATCACGCGCGGCCGAGGCGCCGGTAACCAACGAGAAGGGATAAATCAGCGTCAGGGGAGGGACGATCAGCGAAAGCGCACATCCAAAAAGCGTGAGCACTAGGACGACACTCATCGTACCGGCGAATGATTCGAATTGCGCCGAGATTGCCTGGGTCAGCGTCATGATCGCCCAGAGCGCCAACGTCATAGGAACGCCTCGAAGCAGGAACGGGCCGACGTCACGCAGACTGAAGCCCAGCACCACCTTGCCGACCACAAGGAATTCGGCCTCGAACACCACCATGGTCAAGAACGAAGCCAACAGTCCGTGCAGCATCTTCCCGATGATGGCCGTGGATGCCGTGCCGCTGGCATTGAGGTGCTGCCAGTTGCGGCCGACGTGCTCGTTGGACTCGATCTGGGCGGCGAAGGCGGCGACGAGAACCGGCATGAACACCATGCTGGGCAGCAGGATGGCCTGACCCCAGACCGCCGCCCACGTCACGCCTTGGGCCTGGAAATCCTTGCGATAGTCGACATACTGGCTCCATCCGTTGAGCATCCCGATGAGATCGAACAGCACTGTCGCGATCCAATACCACAGGTTGCCCGCCTTGCGAATCTCCCAACGAAGTGCCGCAGTCACGGACGGTTTGGATAGATGCCTCGTCACCTCATCATTGCCATTAGTGGATTCCGGAGAGGCCACGTTGGACATATTCTGATTGTTGATCACCGACCCGTTTACCGCCATTTGTCCGTCCACCATCATGTTTCCGCTCATTTTCTTTTGCCATTGCGCCGATGCCAGCCTATTTGCCAAGTCATTCCCGTTCATCGTCTTGATTCCTTCGCTTTGATCATCAGCGCCGAACCGACCGTCCAAATCACACAAGCGGCAAAACTGGTCACTACGCAGATCCAGGGATTACCGACCATCGTCACATTGGCGTATCCGTCTGCCGTGGCAAGGCTCACGAAGGGATCGGCGGCTGAACTGATGCCAGCGGGAAACAGCCAGCCGAACTGCGGCTTGTCCATCGCAATCAGGCCAGAACCGATCAGACCGGCGATGACGCCGACGCCAAGGCCCACGGCCTGTTTGTCGATGACCATGGAAATCAGCAATTGGACGGCCGTGACCGCCAGCGACGAGAACAACGCGATCAGCGACGTCACCGCCAACAGCCTCGCCAAACTTCCGGTAAAGCTGAAGCCTTTTGCTTTCGCCGCCATCGGAATCCACACCAAAGGAATGATGAAGCATATCGCGAGCGCCAACCCCGCCACCGCGAACTTGGCGAGGAACCTCGTCACTTCCGATTGGCCCAACGACAGCCATTTGAGGTTCATTCACCCGCCCGTTTCCATCACCGCCAAACGGCTGGTCAGCAGCGCGGCCAGAATCGGGGCCATCAGGCTGATGAAGCTGTACGGTTCGTTATCGGCGAGCAGAACGGTACGGAGTGCGGGATTGCCGCCGGCCCGCTTTGCGAATGCCGCGCCCGACCATGCGGAGGTCAGCAATGCCATACCTGCGGCCATCCAACAAAACGACGACCCTTTCAATTTGCGCAACTCCATATGGATTGCGGTGACGATACCGCCGCTTTTGATAGTCACGTCGCGGTTTGGGTCCGCAGAAGGTTTTTTAGCCGGCTGGCTGCTATACAAATTGTCATATGGACTGGAAGCAAAGCCCTTTGTAACCGAACTCATCGAGCACCTCCCGTAACCTGCGTCTGGGTACGACCGGAATCGGGGCTTTCCACCAGTTCGAGGAACGCCTCTTCGAGGCTCTTGCGTTCGGAGGCGACGCGATAGACCGCGATATCGCTATTGACCATTTGAGAGACCAGACCGGCAATCCGGCCATCCGGGCATTCCGGAATCCGCAACGTACAGGTCGACGGAACGAACCGATAGACGATGCCGTTTTGGCCGATCATTTCCGCTGCCGCTCTCGGGTCGGAGACGCGGATATCGATATGCCCCTGTTCGCGCAGATCGTCCAAGGAACCCTGATATAGCAAACGGCCGGAGGCGATGATGCCGACCGCCGGTGCCATCTTCTCGATTTCGGAGAGGATATGGCTGCTGATGATGACGGTGACGCCCTCGTGAGCCGCCAGATCCATGATCATCTCACGGACCTCGACCACCGCCTCGGCGTCCAGTCCGTTCGTGGGCTCGTCGAGCAACAGCAGCTCCGGCCTCGAAATCAACGCCATGGCGATGCCCAAGCGCTGCTTCATACCCAGCGAATAGTCCTTCGCCTTCTTGCCTTCATGGTTTTTCAGGCCGACCCGGTCCAGCACCTGCGTCGCCGACGAAGCCGGCAGATCAAGATAATCCGCGACCATCCGGCAGTTGTCCAATCCGGAAAGGCCGGGATAGAAACTTGGTCCCTCGATCATCGAACCGACACGGCCAGGCCGGATGCGGTGACATGCGCCCCGCTTGCCGTCAACCTCGGTTCCAAGCATCCACATCCTGCCGGAAGTCGGCGAGGTGAGCCCCAGCAGCAGCTTCATCGTGGTCGACTTCCCGGCTCCGTTCGGCCCGAGCAGGCCGTAGACGCCGCCCATCGGCACCTGCAAGTTCAGCCCGTCCACCGCCTTGAAATCACCATACGTCTTGACGAGGTTCTCGGTGGCCACAGCCATCCTCGGCCGCGTTCCATGCCGTTCGGCTCCCGCATGATCATTCACATTCATCATTTCGTCTCTTTCCAGGTAAGTGCTTCACGCACCTCCCATACAAGACGAGACAAAACGCTGCCGCAACGCATACCGGGAAAGTGTACCCCTAAGGGGACAAGGAGGAAAGATGCATTAACGGCAGAGGCCTTCAACTGCGATATCACTTACCGCGTATGTAAGTCGCGGAAAGTTGACCGCGAATATCGCTGAAAATTGAATTGAGAAGAAACAACCGTTGAGCCTCCATCTGATTGGATTCAACTGGCGGTCCGCGGCCTGAAAAAGGAGAGCATGTAAAAAACGCCCTGCCGTGTGGTGCCGTCCGCTAAAGCTTTGTTTGCCCGACTTTATGATGCGGAAGGGTGATAGAACCACTTGACATCTTCACGTATAACCCATCCGTGGAGATTCTTTCCTCACGGTACGATGAACTTACCGCCAAGGTCCTTGTGATAGGGGATTGTGGTTGGCTGGAGACGTGACCAAACGCCGGGACAAGATGTCTATTGGTCGATGTTGCGCTCGATGATCAGCGTGAGGGAGTCGATGCCGGACTGCCGGATCCGGTCGCGCTCCTGGCTGGTGTGGTCGGTGTAGAGCAGTTCGTCGACGAGGGCGGTGGTGAAGTCGAAGATGATGGTCGACAGCGTCTTGAGGTTTTTGACGTCACCGCCGTTGGTGTAGTACAGGCAGCATTGGTGGACGAGGTCCTTGATCCTCTCGCTGTGCCGTTCCTGGACCTGCCTGGCGGCGGGCACGGCGCGAGCGAGCATCTCGATCTGGAGATGGAACTGCCGGTCCTCGCTGTTGACGAGCTGGTCGATGAGACGGCCGAGCCATTCTTTCTTGTCGTTGCGGAACAGGTTGAACGATTCCTGGGTGTCGACGTGTGCGAACACGTCGTTGAACGACTCGTCGTATTCCTCGAGGAGCGCGGCCAGGATGGCTTCCTTGTCGGCGAAATACGTGTAGAGCGTGCCGATGGACACCCCGGCCTCGCGGGCTATCTGGTTGGTGGTGACCTCGAAGTAGTTGCCTTCGAGGAACAGCTGCTTGGCAGTGTCGAGGATGCGCCTGACCTTCGCTCTGGCACGCTGCTGCGTCGGTTGCTTCGTCATTGCCGTTCCCTTTCGTTCCCTGCTTGCTGTTCTGAGTATACGCTCAGATTTTTTGGAATTGGAATGATTCTCTTAGAAATCTGGCTGACGCAGAGCCGTCTGCACGTGAAATAAAATGAGTATAAACTCATATTTAGGTTGACGGGTTCTTTTTACGGGTGTATTCTCGCTCAAGTAACTGAGCAAATACTCATCTTTTGGAGGTTGATTGTGGAAAACATCGAAACGCAAGCGGCGCCGTCGCGTGGCAGAAGGGTCGCGCTGACGGTGGCCATGTGTCTGGGCATCGCGCTGGTGATGCTCGACACCACCATCATGAACATCGCCCTGCCGGCCATGCAGCGCGGGCTGGGCGTGGGGCTCGACCGGCTCTCGTGGGCTCTGAACGTCTACACCATCATCGTGGCCACCTGTACCATACCGTTGAGCCGTCTGGCCGACATCTACGGACGCGGGAGGCTCTTCGTCGTCGGTCTGCTCCTGTTCGGCGCGGGAAGCATGGTGGCCGGGCTGGCGCCAGGCTTCGGTGTGCTTATCGCCGGGCGTGTCGTTTCCGGCCTCGGGGCGTCGGTGCTGTTGCCTGTCGCCAACACGCTCGGCATCTCCGCGTGGGACGTCAGGGACCGTGTCAAGGTCGTCGCCGCGCTCGGCCTCACCCAGGGAGGTGCCGCCGCGCTCGGTCCGACCGTGGGTGGAATCGTCACCGACCGGCTCTCGTGGAACTGGATCTTCCTGGTCAACGTCCCGATCGTCGTCATCGCGCTTGTGCTCTCGCTCTGCGCCCTCGACCTGAAGGGCGAGAAGCGAATCCAAGCCCACATCGACTGGCTGGGCAGCGTCGTGTCCATGGCCGGCCTGTTCGCCGTCACCTTCGGTCTCATCGAGTCCAAGGACTGGGGGATGGCCGACCCGCGCGTCTGGTTGTGCCTCGGTTCGGGTGTCGTGGCGGTGGTCCCGTTCGTGCTTGTCGAACGCCATGTGGCCTCACCGATGGTCGACCTGCGGCTGTTCGGGTTCCGCCAGTTCAGCGCCGCCTCGTTGGTCGCCCTCGTCGCCCAGTTCTTCTACATCGGAGTGCTGGTCATCCTGCCGACCTTCTTCACGGCTGTGCAGGGCAAAAGCGAGTTGAACGCGGCGATGATCCTGCTGCCCATGTCCCTGACCGTCTTCGCGTTCGGCGGCCTCGGTGGACTTGCCGTGGGCAAGCTCGGCCCGCGCCTCCTCGTTCTGACCGGACTGTTCGCCGTACTCGCCTCATATGTGCTGCTGACCGTCGTGGATCCCTCAAGCGTGACGGCCATGGCCCTCGCGGCGCTCGTTCTCGGTGTCGGCTTCGGCATCATCGCCGGCCCGATCAACGTGCTCGCCGCCTCGAGCCTGCAGGGCGAGCTGCTGACCGCCTCCCAGAGCGTAATCAGCGTGGTCCGCCAGATCGGCTCCGTGCTGGGCGTCTCCGTCTTCGTCTCTATGACCACGCGCGACATCACGGCTCTGTCGACGCATACCGTGCAGGCCATGACCGGCGCCTACATCGGCGTCTACCGGATATGGATACCAGTGCTCGCGCTCTGCCTGCTCCTCGCGCTCCTGTTCCCTGCGAAACGCGACTACCTGCCGGATCAGGATGCCGGTAACAGGTAAGGTCTGCGTGCTCATGAGAGTATAGGGTTCACTGGTCGCGCGGATTATCTGGTCCGTGCAACCCGTGAATCATTGTCTGGTCACTCCATCTTTAATGTCTTGCGTATATCAACAGCACGGTTTGGATCTTCGGCATGAACGTGTGAATGAGTTTAAGATTCGCGACGAACACCACAAGTGCGGCGGCTTGCCAGAACAGATAGCTCAGCAGGGATGACCGGTCGATGCACCAGTAGGCGATGATGAGCCAGACCATGAACGGCATCTCGAGCAAGGCGGTGACGGAGCCGGGTACATAGCCTCGCGACAACGGGCAGGCGAGGACGTGCACGACGAGATGGAATGTGTAAGCCACGCAGCTCGCCAGATACACCGTGGTGCCACCGGTGATCGAGCAGGCGATGGAGACGATGACGAGCAACACCATTTCCTCGGCGACGCCGGAGCATAGCGCCGGGCCGTCGGTGACCGCGCCGAACGCCCGGCGCTTGATGGGATTCATGCTGCCTGATTCCCGCCGCTTCCACGCGGGTACCATGATCATCTCTTCGAAGTCGTGGAGGATGAAGACGATGGGCAGAATCCAAAAACTCAGGAATATTGACATGTATCGACCTTTCCGTCACACGTGATGGTTCCACGAACTGCGGTTTTCTATCAGGGTGACATTTGTTACCCTATGAAGGTAGGACGTTCTAGGCGTGGAAGTCCACCGGGTGACACAGATTCATGCGAATTGTCACCTTGCGGTGGCGAGGATATCGAGGTTTATATGACTGATAAAGAAAATCAGGTCGAGGATCGGGTCATCGACGCGCTGTTCGCCAAGCTGAAGGCGAATCCCTTTGCGTTCTTGACCGTCTCCGAAATCGCGGCCGCGGCGGGAATCTCGCGCAAGACGTTCTACCGGCACTTTACTGGCAAAACGGATGTGGCGCGTCGCTACCTTGAGGGTCTGATGTCCGGGTTGGTCGACGAGGACGAGCAAATGGGCGACATGTCGTTTGCCGAAGGCATCCGACATTATTTCGTGTATTTTCAGGCCAGCAGGCCCCGTCTGCGGCTCTTGCGGGACAATGGGTTGCTTGATTTGGCGCTGCCGATTCAAAACGAGGTGTTCACCGAGCGTTTCCCGCAGCTGAACCTTCCCTGGCACGGTCCTGAGCTGGGCGATGAGCGGTTGGCTGACCTGTTCGTCGTCGGCGGACTGTGGAATGTGCTCGCCGACAGTCTTGATGCCGATTCTCCGGCCGACCCGAAACGTTTGGCCGTTACACTCATGTCCCAGGTGGCCAAGCGCACGGGCAAGCTCGGCTAATGGTCGGCAGCTCAATAAACATGGTTGGTAGCGTGGTAAACGAAGATTTCGCGAGTGGCGATTCGGTTGCTCCGTGGTAGTTGCCATTGACCCGCCTTGACCAAGACCGGCGCGCCTTGCGTACAAATTTTCTGTGTTGCTATCCGTGTCTCTTCAAGATTTATTGCGGTATTCGTCCTTGAGGATGTCGAAGAGCTGTTCGGGGCTCAGGTCGCAGTCATCGTCGAGCCACTTCTTGATGATCGCGGTGATGCCGGCCCTGAAGAAGGCTCTGTGGTAGTCGATGTCGCCGGAAGGGTAGTATTTCTTGGCGAGATGTGTGTCGTATCGATTAGGCTGGAGTCTTAGGTCGAGTCCCATCTTGAAATAGGCTCGGTAGAAGTCCTGATGGTCCTTGATATGCGCGAAAAGTTTGGAGAAATCGTTCGAGTTGTATCCGCGGGTCTCCTCGTCGGCGTAGATGCTGTGCAAGGCGCCGAGCATCCGTTCCCCGATCGCGTCCATGAGATCCCTGATGTCCATGTAGCTCGCGTAGAAGGTGCTTCTGTTCACGCTGGCCTTCTTGCAGATTTCGGTGACGGAGATTTCATCCGCGGTTTTGTCTCGCAGCAAGGCGATGAAGGCGTTTTCTATTTTTTCCTGCGATTCCTGTTTCCGCTTGTTTCCCTTGGTGTTCAAGCTTTCCTCCCCATTACTCCGACGGTTTTGACGAAACTGTCGGTTGTCGGTCGTGTTCCCGCTCGTTATGCTGGCTCCATATTAACCCAACAGGTGTCGGGTATTGTTTGCTCGGTGGGAAGGATGATCATGGCCAAGTCGAAACTGGTGAAGGCGAACAAGAAGATCGCGGAGGCGGCGCATTCCGGCTTTCGCAAAATGAGCGATACGGTGACCGGGGTTCGCCAGCGCATCGCGGACGGTTTCGTCGACCAATATCTCACCGAGGAAGGGGAGAGCGTCAGCGACGCCCACGCCAGGCTGCAGCGTGAGCGCGAGGAAAGGCGCAAAGAGCATGCCGAGCGGGAGGACGCAAAACGAAAGGAACTCGAGCAGCGGCATCATGATAAGTAGCATTAAGCGCTAAAACGGTCTGGATCTGACATTGGAACGCCATTGTTTCCGTGTCAGAGACGGACCTGATGCTTGGTGGAGATTCTCGGCCGCTCAGGCCGCACAGAATCTCCTTCTTGTTGTCTACTTCGCCAATGGCGGCGTGGTGGTGCCGGCGAGTGGCTTTTCACCGGGGCGGGCGAGCGGGCCGACCAGCTCGTGGGCGTTGTATGGCTCCTCGAGGTAGGCGATGTCGTGCTCGCTCAATTTGACGTCGAGGGCGGCGACGGCCTGGTCGACGCGTTCGGGGGAGTTGCAGCCGACGATTGGTGCCGCCGGGCCGTGAACCCACTGCCAGGCCAGAGCGATCTGGGCCATGCTCACGCCGTGACGGTCCGCGAGCTCGGCGACACGGTCGATGATCGGCTGGTCGGCTGCGCGATCGTGGTCGTATTTGCTGTGTTCGACTCTGTCGGTTCTGCCGCGCAAGGAATCCGAGTCCCAGGTCTTGCGCGCGAGGTGGCCGGAGGCCAGCGGGCTGTAAGCGGTCGGGATGGCTCCGTATTGCCGGGCGACGGGAATGAGCTCGCGCTCGTCTTCGCGGTAGATGAGGTTGTAATGGCATTGCACCGTGGAAAGTTTCGTCCAACCATTGCGCTCGGCCGCGGCTTCAAGGTTGTGGAACTGGTAGCCATACATCTCGCTGGCGCCGAGCGCGCGCACCTTGCCTTCGCGTACGAGGCCGTCGAGCGCCTCCATGGTTTCCTCGATGGGCGTGCCGTAGTCGAAGCGGTGCAGGATGTAGAGATCGAGATAGTCGGTGCCAAGGCGTTTCAGGCTGCCTTCGACCTCGCGTTTGATCGCTGCGGCGGAGGAGTGCCCTTCGTTGAAATACACCTTGCTGGCCAGAACGACTTTCTCGCGAGGCACGTTGAGATTCCGAAGCGCCTGGCCGATATATTCCTCGCTGGTGCCGCGCGCGTAGCAGTTGGCCGTGTCGATGGCGTTGACGCCGAGCTCGAGGGCGCGGGCGATGACCGCCTGCGTTTGCTCTTGGTCGAGCGTCCAGACGTGCTGGGCCGGATCGGGTTCGCCGAAGGACATGCCTCCGATGAACATCGGGGAGATTTTTATTCCTGAAGTTCCTAGATCGATGTATTCCATAACGTTCTTCTTTACTATATTGTTGATATTCAATGTCGCTTTGGTCAAAGTCGTCGAGCTTGGCTTATTTCGCCGATTTCCAGTGGCTGAGCGTCTTGACCTTTTGCTCGGCCACCGCTCCGAGCCTTGAGGCTTCCGCCTCGTCGCCGGCCGCGACGGCCTGCCAGTAGTTGATTTTCAGCGTGACGTATTCCTCGCGGGCCTTCAGGAATCTGCGTTCTTCGGTAAGCCGGCGTTTCTGGTCGCGCAGCAGCTCGATTTCGGTCGACGCACCTTCCTGCCCGCGCTTTCGGTTGGCCATGTACTCCTTCATCTTCGCCAGCGGCATGCCGGTCGCCGACAGGCAGGAGATGATGAGCAGCGCCTGCAGATCGTCGTCGCTGTAGGCGCGGTGGCCGGTGTCGGGGTCGCGCGCAATGCGGCTGATGATGCCGACGTCCTCGTAGTAGCGCAATGTGCTTTCGGGCAGGCCGCAATAGAGCGCCGCCTCGCCGATGGAATGCCAAGTCTCGTTCATGCCTCTCATCGTATTGACTTCGAGCGCTTGAAGTCAATACAGTAAGGATTTGCGTTGTATGCATGACAATAATCAACAGAAGAGGATTTGAAAATGGCAATCAAGCAGACGGCGGGGCACGACCGGTTGGGCGATTTCGCCCCGCAATTCGCGCATTTCAACGATGATGTGCTCTTCGGCGAGGTGTGGGCCGACGAGCAGAGCCTTTCGGCGCACGACCGTTCGATGATCACCATCGCGGCGATCATCGCGATGGGTGCGACCGAGCAGCTCGATGCGCATCTGAACATGGGCAAGGCCAACGGCATCACCGCCGACGAGATCGCCGCCGAAATCACGCATCTCGCCTTCTACGTCGGCTGGCCCAAGGCCTGGTCCGCCTTCAACCGCGCCAAGCAGGTGTGGCGGCAAGGCTGAGCTAAAAATATTGTGGCCTCGGCAGGCACTGTACCGGCAGAATGATGACAGCTTGTGATTTTTAATCCATCAAAACACTCTGTCAAAGGTTCGGCAATGGTGCCTGCCCGCTTTAGCTTATGACAGCTTAGGAATTTCAGATTTTCGGTTTCATATACGATTCAGAAACGATGGACGTCGCCGAATTGTGTGACAGAGCTCAAATTACCGAGCCAGCAGCTGGTCGAGGTCCTTGACGATTCTCGCGTTGCCGCCGGCCTCATGCATGTCGCGGCTCATCACCTTGATGCGAGCGGCGATCGTTTTGTCGGTCATGACCTTCGTCGTGGCCTTAAACAGCGATTGCCCGGAAACTGAACGTTTGTCAAGCCTGACACCTAAGCCCAGCTCCTCGATTCGAGCAGCGACCGTCGGCTGGTCGTCCGCCATCGGCACCGCCACCAGTGGAACGCCGTAATACATCGCCTCGTTGACGCTGTTCATGCCTCCGTGGGTCAGGAACGCCGAGGCGCGACGCAGTATGGAAAGCTGGTCCACCGATTCGTAGATATGAATATTGCCCGGAACGTCACCTAATTTCTCGCGCTCGAAATGATGGCCGACCGAGAGGATGACCGTGACGTCTTTGCCGGCGAAGGCGCCGACCACGGCACGGTAGAACGGCAGGAACGTATTGAAAATGGTGCCGAGCGAGGCATAGATGATCGGCTTGCCGGAATTGTGCGCAAAAACCTCGGCCAAGTCGTCGCTCGGCTTCTGATCTTCTTTGCCGTCCAGCGACGGGCCGATGAACCGGTAGCGTTCCTGCGGGAAGGCATCGCCGTCGATTTGGAACGAACGCGACGTGTAGGTATAGGTGAGCGTCGGCGGGTTATCGACCATCTCGCTGATGAAATCCTCGGTTTCCATCAGCCCCCTGCGACGTGTGCTCGACGACATTAGGCGCAGGAATCTCTTGCTGCGCAGCACCGATGTCAGATGGAATCCTCTGCTGGCGCCGGCCAGCCGGTCGAGGATGTCGCGGTTGTAGCAGAACGTCGAATACAGGCGAATCGAAGGAAGCCCTAACGTATCCGCCAACGCCTTGCCCGAAACCAGCAGTCCCTCATACAGGAACGCGTCGAAACGTGACTCGCGCCCCAGACGCAACACCGTGTTGTCGGCTTTTTCGGGCGCCTGAATCGTACGCTCGAACTTGCCGGGATTGGCGGAATAGCCGTCGTAAGGCACGAACGTCGCCTCGGACTGACAAACCTGCCGCTCCCAGCGCGGGTCGCAGACATAGGTGACGCTCCAGCCGTCGGCGACCAGCGCGCGAACCGTACCCAGCGTCGGGTTGATATGCCCCTGATACGGCATACATGCCATCAGCAGCTTGCCGCAGGCATGCTTTTCAGACTTCGAATTCTCAATATGCAGCCGGGGTTTCTCCAACATGTTCATCGCGAATCTCTTACTCTGATTGGATACATCAATGGTCTGAAATGGCCTTTTCATCTTAGCGTTGTCCGATAAAGGCATCATACCAGCCTTTTTCGGTTGGACTGGTTTCTCGGGGGTTCGTATGTCGGTACATGATTCACGAATTCGGATTGAGCCATTATCTATCAGTATCTATGGTTCTGATTTTTGTTGAACAGTGTAGCCGTTCAACAGTGTTTTCGCCCTTTCCGCTACCAACCTTTGCAATCGTCAATCCAGTAAGAAGTGCAAGCTCAAATTCTGCCGACCCAACAGGAAACCGGGGAATCGTCAAGTGTTATGCCGATAGTGTTTTGTCGATCTGGTTATGAAACGATTCAAGAGATTTGAGCATTGATTTTCCCTGATTTTTCTTCGATTGTTCACTTGTTGTCTTGTTTGGGGACAGTTACGATATAATACGATTATTATATCGTTACAAAAATAGACAAGAGAGCATAAGATGACGGCGGATAGCAGGAAAAAGAAAGTCACTCTACCTGACGTCGCCAGGCTTGCGGGTGTATCAGTCGCTTCGGTGTCCAACTATCTCAATGATTATCCCCATATGAGCGGCAAAATGAAGGATAAGATTCGCAAGGCCATTGATGACCTGGGCTATGTGGTCAACGCTCCGGCAAGAAACCTGCGTTCAGGCAGAACCGGTCTTATCACGTTATCCATTCCTGATCTCAATCAGATATACTTCGCAGAGCTCGCAGAGGAAATCATCAAGGCCGCACGCAAACACGGCTATGGTGTCATTGTTGAGTCGACCGGCAATAACCGTGAACGCGAGATCGCAAGCGTGCATGAAATGGCAAGGCATATGACAGACGGACTCATTCTGAGCCCGGTAAAAATGAGTATTGAAGATGCCGCCGACCTCGAAGGCGATTTTCCCTTGGTGCTGCTGGGGGAACGTCTGTTTCTCAAAACCGTTCCTCATATCATGATTGACAATGAGAATGCAGCGAGAAGTGCGACCAAACATCTTATTGATTCAGGATGCAAGAATATTGCTGTAGTCGGAGGCACCCTTGACCATATGGATCTTTCGTCGCGATCGCTGAGAACACATGGGTACCTCACCATGATGAGGGATTCGGGGGAGGCGTTCGACCCAAGGCTGGTCAGGGCCACTGGGGAATGGACCAGCAGCAATGGAGCTCTTGCTGTCAGGCAGATGTATGACGAGGGAATTCGGCCTGATGGGATATTTGCTTTGAACGATTTGCTTGCTCTCGGTGTGGTCAGCGAGTTGCGTGAGATGAGAATTAATGTTCCGAATGATGTCAGAGTCGTTGGCTTCGATAATATCGACGAGGCCCAATATGCGGTTCCGGCATTGACTACTGTTGATCCCGACAGGTCGAGTATCGCGGAACACGCGGTGAGCATCATTTCTGAGCAGGCGCGTGGCAATGCTCCCAAATCCGAGACGCAGCTTATTGTGCCCTCTCATCTGATATGCAGGGATTCATCACCGGCTGATTAAATTGTTGATACGATTTTCGTAATGGCTACGACACGCCCAAAAAGATTTGCATACTTTTCTGAAACGTTATAAATTATGTAAAGAATTTTCTGAAACGTTCCAGAGATTTGCTTGAGAAGGCCGATCTCAACAAGCACGCAGAAAGAAGCCATGGAATCTTGGCAAACGGATTCAAGTGAGGCATGGCTTTCCAAAGAAGCGTAACGAAGGAGTTCGAATTGGTTCAGATCAGTAAGTCGGATTCTCGTGTCGTGAAGCCGAGGTCTTCGGCAAGCGAACGAACGAACAGAGCTGGTAGAAAGCTGTCACTGAGCTCGGTCATGGCCAAAGCGCGGCCATATTTGTTCATTCTGCCTTTGGTGGTGCTCTCCGGGTTTTTCATTTACTATTGCATTGGCTTCACCGTCGGCACCTCATTCACGGACTGGGACGGGCTGAGCCATGAAATGAACTTCATCGGGTTGAAGAACTATGCCAAGCTCCTTGCGCCAGGCGCAATTTTCTGGACGGCGCTGAAAAACAATCTGATTTTTCTGGTCGTCACCGTACTCGTGCAGGCCGGACTGGGGCTTGTGATAGCGGTCATCCTCAAGGAACGTCTTCCTGGATCCAACTTCTTCAAAGCCGTGTTCTTCATGCCTATCGCCATGGCCCCGGTCATCATCGCGGCGATTTTCCGCATCATCATGGACCCGAATGTCGGCGCAATCAACGAGACCCTGAGATTCCTGCACCTTGATTTCCTTGCCCAGCAATGGCTCGGCAACCCGACCATCGCCTTGTACTCGATTTGTGCCATCAATATCTTCGAATGGATGGGCTTCTCGATGATCATTTACTATGCCGGGCTGATGTCCATTCCCAACGACATCTATGAAGCGGCCAAACTCGACGGATGCGGTTTCTGGAACACACTGTTCCGCGTGACCATTCCTATGCTTTCGGGGACCACCAATACGCTGATCGTGCTCGGTATCATCGGTTCGCTGAAGACCTTCGATATCGTCATCCAGACCACAGGCGGCGGCCCGGGCCGTTCCACGGAATTCCTCAACACGTATCTGTACAAAGTCGGCATCCAGCAGTTCAACGGCGGGCTTTCGGCGGCCATCGGCGTGATGGTGTTGATCATCGCCGTCGTCCTTTCCATTATCCAAATGGCATTTTCGTCTCGCAAAGATCGATAGAGAGATCAGGAGCAATCATGAAATTGAAAAAGAGTACCGCCGCGATTATGTATATCGCGCTGATTTTCTTCCTCCTTATCTGGATCTTCCCGATTTGGACGGCAATATCGAAATCGTTGCAATTCAACGGTTGGAACAGCTACATTTCCGTACTCAATAACAAAGAGGTATCCTACTTCCGAGTGGTCATCAACAGCTTCTTGATCGCGGGCGTGACCACCATCATCGTCGTGCTGATCACTTCGTTGGCGGGCTATGCATTCTCGAAGATGAAATTTGCGGGGTCGAAGCTGATTTATTTCCTACTGCTCGCTTGCATGGCTGTACCTGTCGCGTCGGTTACGATGCCGCTGTTCTTCACCATCAAAAGCCTTCATCTGACCAATACCTATCTTGGTGTCATCATTCCCTTGGTCGCGTTCAACGCATTGCAGATGCTGTTGCTGTGGAGAAACTATTTTGATGGTATTCCAGACGAAATCATCGAGGCTGCACGAGTCGACGGATGCGGTGCGCTGCGCATCTACTGGCGCATTCTCATCCCGTTGAGCACCCCGATGATCGCAACAACCGGTGTGCTGACCTTCGTCTACTCGTGGAACGAATACCTCATTCCGTTGCTGCTGATTCGTGATGAAAGCAAATACACTGTCACTCTTGCCTCGACCTACTTCATGGAGACAAGAAGCCAGACACCCGAAATGGTCGCCCAGGAATATGCGGCACTGATCCTGATGACTATTCCTTCGATCATCGTCTATCTGATTAGTCAGCGCTGGCTCCAGGCGGGTATTACGTCCGGTGCGGTGAAGAACTGAGGGTTTGCAGCAGAATGTGTATTACCGATAAGTCAAAGTGCACCTCGATCTCAGGCAAAAGAACAAACGATACCTATACCAATCCGGTAAGCTATGACAATCAAGAAGTAGGTGGTTCTTTTACCGCCCCCGACCCGTTTGTTCTTGAATTCCGGGGATGCTATTACTGCTATGCGACCGACGAAAGTGGTGTCCAGGTATCCGTTTCCGACGATTTGGCGCAATGGCATCATTGCGGATTCGCGTATCAGGAAAGTGGGAAAAAGAACTACTGGGCTCCATCGGTGATTTATCTCAACGGGCTGTTCTATATGTACGTTTCGAACATGCCTGAGGCGGAAGAAGACACTCACACGGAAATCATGTTCGTGGCGGTAAGTGCAGATCCGCTCGGACCGTTCGAGAAACAAAACGAGCTGTTCGACACGTTCGCCATCGACTCACAGGTCGTGCGTGGTGAAGATGGTGAACTGTATCTTCTGTACGCCGATAATCAGACTATGGGCATGGACGCTGTGCGTCCAGGAACTTCGGTGATGGTAGACCGTATGGAAACGCCATTGAGGCGTGCAGGTCATCCGAAAACACTGATTGCGCCGACATTGGACGAGGAGATTTTCGAGAAGAATCGTTTCGGAGACGGGCGAGATTGGCATACCGTTGAGGGCGCTACCTACTTTTCGTATCGGGACAAAGCATTCATCACCTATTCTGCGAATTCTTATCAGCACGAAAATTATTTCGTAGGTTATAGCGAGGCTTTTCTGCCTGTGGACCACGACGGCAGGAAAGACGGCGCGGGTATCGAAACGCTCGATTGGCACAAACATACCGACAACGGACGTTTTGCGCCCCTGTTGATTCGCACAGACAATCTGGAGGGGACCGGCCACAACAGCATTATCAAAGCGCCGAACAATGTCGATGATTGGCTTGTCTACCACGGCAGGCCGGTCGAGCAGGAACTACTGGTGAATCAGGAACAACGTCTGATGTGCATAGACCAGCTCTACTATGACTCAGACGGATTGGATACCGCTGGTCCTACGCGTCAGCCTCAACCTAAGCCGGAGGTTGCTGACGTTACATGGAATTTCAAAGAGGGATCAGGCGAACGGCCTGTCATCGTCAGGGGCAACCCCGCTATGAAGTCAGACAAGCTGGGAGGCAGACTGATTGTCGCACAAGAGGATTCCATACTCGCTCTGAATAATTCAACGCAGGAATTCGACACCTATATCGCGACGGTCTGGATAAAGGCAAGACGTAATGCCTTCGGCATGGATGCCGGTTTCGTCGCCCGCTATCACGACGAAGCCGATAAGACCTTGATTGCCGTGAGGCCTGACGGAGGATTTGCGGTTGAAGACATTGCCAATAAGATTGTGACGACAACGAACGTCGAGACTGATGAGAAGGCTGACGTCGATTGGTCGCAATGGCACAAGCTTTCTGTCGAACGCGTCTACTCCCATCTGATCGTCAGGATAGACGACTTGAGGCCCGTCGTCGTCCTGATCAATGACAAACCTGGCCGTGTCGGCCTGTTCAGCAATGGTACTGACACGGAGTTCTCAGCATTTCGTGCCACCGATCATGTCAATCTTTGGGGCGAACGCATGCAGGATATTGCATCCGAAATCACTGCGAAGAATACGGTTGCCGTCAACGACGCCTTACGTCCTGCGGGTTCTCAGTATGCCGGATTCTCACTGGCTCGTCCGTTGGAAGGTTATCGTTTGGTTCTTGATTTTGCCTTGGACCGCGAAGGAGGGAAAGTCGAGATTAATCTGGCGAATAATCGTTTCATCGTCGATGGTGAAGACACTCGTTTGGAAGATAACGGAAGTCTGGTATCACCTGATACCTGCAGAGGTTCCATACGTTCTTATAGAACCCGAAAGATAAGGAACCCCGCAGGGCAGGCCTTGGTGACTGTCAGGCTTGAACAAATCGACGGAAAGCTCAAAATTCATACGCGAGGTGCGACTTGGAGTGTTGCATTGCTCGAAGGCTCGTCGCCTTGCGTAGCTTGCAGTCTTGTTCGTTCATCTCTGATTGGTTATGAACGCACTTCCATAGGAAATCAAAACGGAGACGGGGAGGGGGCAAACGGTAATTGAATCGGGCGGCACACTCATGATGCAGCTAGGCCTGAGAGTAATTGACAACGAGAAAAAGCAACGAGTTCAAAGGAGAATCTCATGATTCGCAATGTAAAAAAGTTGGTAGCCGCAGCCGGAGCTATCGCTATGTCTGTCGGCCTGTTCGCAGGTTGTGGAGGTTCTGATAACAGCGGCAAAGACGCGGGTGTCGGAACCAAGGACAATCCGGTAACCTTGACCTTCTGGACATGGCAGCCCACGGATGCGCAGTGGAAGGGTATGTATTCCGCTTTTGAGAAGAAATATCCGAACATCAAGATCAAGTGGTGGCGGACTTCTGAGATGACCGATTATCAGAAGAAGCTGCAGACCTCTATGGCCGGTGACGAAGGCCCGGATGTCTTCGGCATTCAGACAGGATCGATGGTCGACGAGTATTCGCGCTTCGCCGATGACATGGGCAAGCTGGCAGCCAAGGACATGCCCGGCTGGAAAGACAAGGTTTCAAACGCGGCGTCCAAACAGGTCACCGACAAGAACGACAAGCTGGTTGGCATGCCGACCATCACATCGGGTTCGGAATACATCCTTTACAACAAGACCCTGCTGAATGAGAACGGAATCAACGAATTGCCCAAGGACTATAACGAACTGGTCAAGGACACCCAGGAGCTCAAGGCCAAGGGGCTGATTCCCATGGCTCTGGGCGCCAAGGACGGATGGCATCTCGATGATCTGTTCGTGTGGATTTCGAATCAATACGGTGAGGGCGATGTCTACAAGGCTGCCGAAGGCAAGGCAAAGTTCACTGATGAAACCTTCGTCAAGACCATGAAAGCTTGGAAGAAGATGGTGGATGACGGCATCTTCCAGGAAGGCGCTGTCGGTACGAGCACTTATCCGGATGCTCGTGACAATTACTTCTATGCCAGGAAGACCGCTTTCCTGCCGACAGGTTCATGGCACGTCTCCGCAGTGCTGCCCAACGACGAGACCAAAGGCACCAAGGTCGAGAAGGACGATCTTGGCATGATGGAGTTTCCGAAGGTCGGCGATAAGGATTCCGGTCCGACCACGGGCGTTGATTTCGCGCTCTGCGTCAACAAGGAGAGCAAGAAGAAGGAAGCCGCCATGAAATTTGTGCAGTTCATGACTACGGGCGAAGGCCAGCAGCAGTGGGTCAATACGCTTCAGGGCGCTCCTGTCGATAAGGATGTCAAGGTTTCGCTGCCTTCCAACACCTCCGAGACCGCCAAGACGAGCATCGATCTGGTCACCAAGGGTCAGTCTGCATCCAAGCTGGATCGCAAGTTGGGCTATCAGGAGCTCAACGACGAAATCGGCGTGCAGATGCAGAACGTCTACACCGGAAAGACGGATGTAAACGGCGCTCTCAAGGCGATCGAACAGGTCAATTCTGGCCTCGATCGCAAGTAGCTTATCTGCTACGGATTAATTCGGTCACTTAGGGTGGTGTCGATTCATTTCGACACCACCCTATTGCATCTTTCCAGCAAGCTTTCAGAAAAGATAGTAGAGTTAACAATTATGCTTATCGGTTCTGGCCCCGAGCTTTGCCGATGAAGAGAAAAGGAAACTCGACTACGAAAGAGGTGTGGTTTGCAGGACGCTTTCGACGCTTCGGCGCAAAAGATGCGTGAAGCACATATGAGCGATGTGGCCGTTGCACAATTCAAAAGGCTCTACGAGGAATGGCAGCACAATGATGCCAGCAGCTGGATTCGCGAGGACGATGTGGAGCCCTTGCAGGATGTGCCGAGCTTCCATGATGTGTACAAGACCATCGACCACGATCAGGCGGTCCATGCGTTCGCCAAGACCGCGTTCCTTAAGCTCAACGGCGGTCTCGGCACCTCAATGGGGCTCGACAAGGCGAAATCGTTGCTTCCTGTCCGCCGTCACAAGGCTAGGCCGATGCGTTTCATCGACATTATTCTGGGTCAGGTCGTCACGGCTCGCGAGCGCCTCAACGTGCCGCTTCCTTTGACCATGATGAATTCGTTCCGTACCTCCAAGGACACCATCGAGGCACTGACGCAAAGCAAGAACTTCCATCAGGAAGACGTTCCTCTGGAGATCGTGCAGCATCAGGAACCCAAAATCGATCTCGAAACCGGCAAACCCGTCGAATTTCCGGATAATCCGGAATTGGAATGGTGCCCGCCCGGCCACGGCGATCTGTTCTCCACCATCTGGGAATCCGGTCTTCTGGACATCCTGGCCGAAAAAGGCTTTGAATATCTGTTCATATCCAATTCCGATAATCTGGGCGCACGTCCTTCACGTACGCTGGCCCAGTATTTCGAGAACACCGGGGCGCCCTTTATGGTCGAGGTGGCCAACCGCACCTATGCGGATCGCAAGGGCGGACACTTCGTGCGTGACAAGAAGACAGGACGTCTCGTCTTGCGCGAAATGACCCAGGTCAATCCCGACGATAAGGAGGCCGCACAAGACATCGAACGCCACCCTTATTTCAACACGAACAGCATCTGGGTGCGCATCGACGCGCTGAAGGCCATGCTGGAACAATACGACGGGGTATTGCCTCTGCCGATTATCCGCAATTACAAGACCGTGGACCCCACCGATCCGGCTACCGCAAAAGTGGTGCAGCTGGAAACCGCCATGGGTGCGGCCATCGGGCTTTTCGACGGCGCGATTTGCGTGCAGGTCGATCGCATGCGCTTCCTGCCGGTCAAAACCACCGACGATTTGTTCATCATGCGTTCTGACCGGTTCCATCTGACCGATTCCTACGAAATGGAGGATGGCAATTACCTCTTCCCGTCGGTGAAGCTGGACCCGAGATATTACCGCAATATCGAGGACTTCAACGACCGTTTCCCGTACGCGATACCATCGCTGGCGGCCGCCAATTCCGTGACCATCGACGGCGACTGGACCTTTGGCCACGATATCGTCTTTTACGGCGATGCCGTTCTGAAGGATCAGGGTAAACCCAGCTATGTGCCTAACGGGGAATTTGTGGGACCGCAGGGAATCGAACCGGACGAATGGCTTTGGTGATTGGTGGCTTTAATCGAACATCGCAACGTTGGAATTGTGCGTTGCCATTTTCCGGTCATTGATTATCGAAGTTTGATGTAATTAAGTTGAAAATAAAATAAATGGTGTCCATGAACCGGTTGAATGGCCGTGAAATGCGCATAATAAGCGTAAAAACGTGATAAAAAGAATTAAATTTGCGAAATTACGCGATTTACCGGAAAAAGCATCTAATATAGATAAGGGCGTGCGTCACAAGTCGCACACTTGTACTTGAACATTAACGATACGTGAGGACTAATGGCAGAAGGAAGCAACGGAAGGCGACGTTTTTCCGACAAGTGGGGCAAGCACGAACTGGATGTGCTCGCCGTTCTATCATCTGCGTTCCCACAATGGTTGACTTCAAGGCAGATAGCACAACGCGTCAAGGCCTATGCCGATTCGTATGGAGAGCTGGCCGATCAGGCTGCGAAGGCCGCGTTCGCCAAGCAATTCCAGCGCGATCGTGCCAAGTTGGCGGCCATGGGCATCGCCATCGAGTCCCGCCAACCCGAATACTCATCGAAATCCGAAGGGCAGGATTTCGCGTCCTATCGTCTGCAATTGGGGGATGAGCCGAGGGTACGTCTGCGCTTCAAGCAGGAAGACCTACCCGTGCTCGCCGCAGCGAACTATCTGGCACGTTCGATGTCGATTTCTTCGTCGTCGGCGAAACACGAGGAACAACAGCACACTTCACGCACCGCACCGCGTGTGCCGCAGACTCCGACTCCGGGACTCGGGCTTGACTCGATTGCCCCAGGACTTGGCACCCAGCCGATTCCTGACAATCTGATGAAGGTGGTCGATCAACGACGTTTCGCCGCGACCATCGATGTGGACGGCGGGCATATGAACGTCGCCTACACGGATTCCGACGATCTGGCCATGTTCATGCTTGAACACCCGGGCTCTTCGGTCGTCTCTCCTCAGGAAGCGGTGGATGCCTGGAACCGCAGGCTCAATGCCGCGGTCAATTTCACGTTGGCCGACGAAAGCCAGGGCGAGATGGGGGAGACCATCGTCACTCCGTCCATCAGCAAGACCACGGCGAACAGTGATGTCGATCCCGAAAACGGAAAATCGCACTCGAAGCGCAATTCCTCCTTCCAGACCGGCAGCGAGGTGGATCGCCGGCTGCGCCTGATGCTGTTCCTCTCTGCGCATTTGGGTGAGGAATATTCCCTGGAGGAGCTTGCGGCACGTTTCATCGGAGAGCCGAAAACAGAGGACGAGAAGAAAAAGGGCGTTGCCGTCATCCGCAAAGACATCAACACGCTTACCACTGTTTCCGATGACGGCGAGATGGCAGGCAGTCAGTTCTTCGATATCGATTGGTCGCTGCTGGACGCCGACGGCATCGTCTCGGCCACCAATTCGCTCGGCCTTGAGCGTCTGGCCGGTATTTCGCAACAGTATCTGAGCATGCTGACGGCCTCCGTCAGCTACCTCGCGCACTCCTCCTTGCTTCCCACTGCCCAGCGCGAACAGGCGGAATCGTTGTACGTCCGTCTTCGCCAGCATGTCAAGCCGGGGGAGACGCCCTGGCTTTCGCTGACCGGCTATGAAGTCGAGCCTCGCAGTTTCAGCGTGGTCAAGCGTGCGATTTCCACCGATTCGCTGCTGGATATGGAATACACCGACGGTACCGGCCGTACCCGCCGCAAGCTCGTCGCGCCCTCCAAGATCTTCGTGGATGAAGGCGTCTACTATGTCGCCGTTTGGACCGACGTGGCCAAGGCTGCGCCCAAAGACGAGAAGAAGTTTGTCTCCAAAGACACGACCATCAACAAGGCCACCGGCCAGCCACGTATTTGGCAGGTATTGCGCCTTTCTCGCATCGAGAAGGCGGACCTTGTCGAGCCGACAAGCCAACTTGATATTCCCGACGTCCCAGTCGCCGAACTGCGCAAGTGGAGCTTCGACAACGGCACTTCGACCGTGTTCATCACCGATAAAC
This sequence comes from Bifidobacterium sp. ESL0764, assembly GCF_029395515.1. Taxonomy (NCBI): domain Bacteria; kingdom Bacillati; phylum Actinomycetota; class Actinomycetes; order Bifidobacteriales; family Bifidobacteriaceae; genus Bifidobacterium; species Bifidobacterium sp. ESL0764. Next base: position 1,161,675 of record NZ_CP113919.1, on the reverse strand, counting down.
CGGATCTGCCGTTCATCAAAACACTGCCCGGAGCCACTGTCGAACCGTGCGGCGAAGGGGAGAAAGTCCATCTCACAGTTTCCTCGGATTCGTGGTTCGTCGCTTTCGCCATCGCGCACGCCCGCCATATCATCGCCGTCGCGCCGGAGCCGCTGTTGACGATGATCGTCGCCCGGGCCCATCGTGAATTGACTCTTGAAAACAACATCCAGCAGGATAAGTAGGCTTGCGCGACAATCCGGAACCTTGATTTGCTAAGATAGACCTATAAACCGTAACGAGCCGAACCGGAAAGGGGAATCACATGCCTTGGTGGGGTTGGATTATCGTCGCCGTAGTCATGCTTGCGGCCCTTGCCGTCGGTTTGGTCTATGCCGGTATCCACGCTGTTCGTGCGGCCCATAGCGTTGCCGGTACCGGCAAGGAAATTCAGAACTATCTCAATGCGATGCAGCAAACGGACCCGGGAAACGCAGCCAAGGAAAAGCCGTTGTTCACGCAACCTCTTTCCACAGCCGCACACCGCTACAGCCTCGCCCAGACCGAAGTCGAACGCAGGCGGATCACCAGACATAATCGTCATGCCGAGCGTTGGAGCGTGTGGAAGCATAACCGCGTTCCGTTCACCGCTAATCCGACGCCGGTAAGCAATCAGACGATTCCACAGTCGACAGACCGGACTTTCAGCGCAATCGTGGAGAATGCCGGGGCCACAGCGAGCGAGGGGCTTCCGATAGATACCGGTCAAAAAATCTCGAGGTCCAATTAAATGACGCTTTTGCTACCCTTTGTGTGTTCCTCTTCGACAGGCAAAAGCATATCCGTCTTCAATGAATCGACAGTTTCATTCTTATGAGTCATTCACACCATTATCGCCACAAAAAACGCCTCGATCCGGATCACGAGGATTTCACTTCACCGGTTGATACGGCTTCATCCGAGGAAGTGCCGATGTCGCCATCGCAACGTTATGCCGCGTTCAAAAAACACAGTGCTTATGAACGCTCGGAGGCCGCACGATTCGCCAGAAGTCTTCCGTTCGAGCTCGACCCTTTCCAGATCGAAGCCGATGAGGCGCTCGAGGCCGGCAAAAATGTCCTGGTTGCGGCACCGACGGGCGCAGGCAAGACGATTGTCGCGGATTTCGCCATGCACCTGGCACAGCAAAAGAACGTCAAAGCGTTCTATACCACGCCCATCAAGGCACTGAGCAACCAGAAATACCACGACCTGGTGGATGTATATGGTGCCAAGAACGTAGGCCTGCTGACCGGCGATACGTCCATCAATTCTGAAGCCAACATCGTAGTGATGACCACCGAGGTGCTGCGCAACATGCTCTATGAGAATTCGGAGACCCTGCGGGCATTGCGCTATGTCATCCTTGACGAAGTTCATTATCTCGCCGATAAATTCCGCGGACCGGTGTGGGAAGAGGTCATCATCCATCTTCCCGAGTCCGTCAAAATCGTCGGGCTTTCCGCCACCGTCTCCAATGTCGAGGACTTCTGCGCATGGATCGAATCCGTGCGTGGGGCCACGCAGCTTGTGGTCTCCGAGAAACGACCCGTACCGCTTGAACAGCACGTCATGGTGCAGAGCGACGACCAGCACGAACCGGAACTCATCGACCTTTACCGTCATAGCAAAAACGGTGTGCAGACCGACAAGCTGAACGCGAAACTCGTCGACCGCATCGACCAGCTCGACAGAAAAGCCGTCTCGAGGGCTCACGAAGAACGGCGTGGCGGCAGAAACAGACACCGCGGGGGAGCAGAGAAGCGCCGTCGCCCCGGTCAGGTCCGCCGCTATATTCCGCGCCGATGGGCAGTGGTCGATGAACTGAACTTCATGGGTCTCCTACCGGGCATTTACTTCATCTTCTCCCGCAACGGCTGCGACGAAGCCGTCGAGCAATGCCTTCGTGCAGGGCTCGAACTGACCACCAAAGACGAAGTGATGCGTATCCGCGCCATCGTCGACGAGATGGTGGAAGGCGAACTCGACCATTCAGATCTCAAAGCCCTCGGATTCGCCCGTTTCCGCTACGCTCTAGAAGAGGGCTTCGCACCTCACCATGCCGGTATGGTGGCCCTTTTCCGGCAGATCGTCGAACGGCTTTTCGAAGAAGGGCTGGTCAAGATGGTCTTCGCCACCGAAACGCTGGCTCTGGGCATCAACATGCCGGCCCGTTGCGTGGTCATCGAAAAACTCGAGAAATTCAACGGAGTGGACCACGTGACGTTGACGCCGGGCGAATATACCCAGCTTACGGGTCGCGCGGGCAGGCGAGGCATCGACACCATCGGCCACGCGGTCATTGTCGATCATCGGGACTTCGTACCGGCTACCGCCGCCTCGCTTTCCAGCAAACGCGTCTACCCGCTGCATTCGAGCTTCAAACCGACGTTTAACATGGCGGTCAACCTCTTGAATTCCAGCAGTTACGAGACCGCTCGAGATACGCTCGATCACTCGTTCGCGCAATGGGAGGCCAACGAATCCGCCGAAGATCTGGAATCACGTATCCAGACCCTGAGCAAGGCCGTCGAGGGCTATGAGAAGGCATTTACCTGCTCGCACGGCGACTTCAAGGATTTCATGACCATCCGTCAGAAACTTTCCTACCTGCAGAAGGACGAACGCCGGCACCTCAAACGTCGAAGGTTTGCCAGCGACAAGGCCCGCAGTGAGGCGTTCCGTGCCCTCGACAGACGTATCGACGAACTGAAAACCGAGGAAAGCGAACACCCCTGCAAGTCCTGCCCTGACTTCCAGAACCATCTGAAATGGGGGCATCGCTGGCTGCGTGAATCCAAGGAACTGCGGCACGCGCGCGGACGCTACGAATCGCGCACCGGCTCTGTGGCACGTCAGTTCGACCAGATATGCAACGTGCTCTCCTCGCTGGGCTATCTCAAGGAAACCCGCATAAAGCACGGTGTGGCAGGGTTGCAGGAAGATGGTACCCACCAGTCGTTTTCAGAAAACACTGACGGCGTGTCGGATTTGTCGACTTCTAATCGCGACATTGCAGTATTGTCCCAAAATGCCGAATCTCGGCCTCCTCAAATCGTACGCGATTATCAGCTGACCATCCGAGGCCAGTTGCTTCGCCATCTGTACAGCGAATACGATCTGGTGCTTTCCGAAGCCATCAACGACGGTTTCCTCGACGACCTCGAGCCTGAGGAGCTTGCCGCGACCCTGTCTGCGCTGGTCTATCAGGCACGCAGGGGAGGCGACAACGAGCCGCGGCGGTATCCCGGCGGTCCTGGCGGCGCTGTGGCGACCAGCTGCCGACGGTTGAGGGATGTCTTCGCCGATGTCGAGATGATGCGCGAAGACGCCGATCTGGACGAGCTGGAACCGCTTGATTTCGGTCTCGTCGACGTCATGTATGACTGGGCCAGGGGAGAGGACCTCGCTCAGATTCTGCACGGCACCGAACTGACCGGCGGCGATTTCGTGCGCAACGCCAAGCGGCTTTCCGACGTCCTTCAGCAGATTTCGAGCGCGAACGCCTATTACGAGGCGGAAAATCCGCATCTGGAGGAGAATGCGAGAAAGGCCAACAAGCTCGTCAACCGCGGTATCGTCGCGTACTCAGGAGTCGACTGAGCGGTTAACGAAACGGACGAGGGAATAATCGTCTCGTCCGAACTGTTCTGTACTTTAGAAATAGACTAAACACCAAGGAGAATGTATGGCGGAACGCAGCTTGCGCGGTATGAGTATCGGAGCGAAATCACTCGAATCCGATGAAAATGTTGATTTTGCGGCAAGAACTGATGTTGCGTATGTATGTCCGAAAGGTCATCGTACGATTCTGCCGTTCGCTGAAGGAGCCGACGTTCCTGCCGAATGGGAATGCCGTTGCGGCGAAGTCGCCAAACGTGAAGACGCCGATCCGGATGAGGTTGACGAGATCAAGAAGCCGACCAGAACCCACTGGGACATGCTCATGGAACGGCGCACGGAAGACGAATTGAAGGAATTGCTCGATAAGCGGCTCAAGATGCATCGTGAAGGTTGGTTCCCGGATTACGAGTGATCGTTCGTCTGGGATTGAATCACGTACGGAAATAAATATCAACTAAATGGTGGCTGGCTTTACAAGAAAGACGGCCACCATTTAGTTTTAGTTTTATTGCGAATCCTGGATTTGCTTTGAGAAACCTGTTGTTTGTTTCAATCGATCCAGTGGCGAGCTGGTCGATAACGCAGTAACTGGCTATGAGCTGTTTTCTTGTGATGCCTTAGTAACCGGATAAACGGATAAGTCAACTGGGTCTACCTGTTAATGATTATCCGATAATGTACGTTATGTCAGATTTCAAAGAAATCTGACATAACGTCTCGCAGTTATGTTGCAAGCAAGCTTGCTTACATAACTGCTCGCGGTCTCCACGTTATATACCAAGCTTCGCTTGCTTACATAACGTAGCACGTCCTCTACCGCAGTTTGCTGATATCGTTTCAGAAAACCTGACATAACGTCTCGCAGTTATGTTGCAAGCAGAGCTTGCTTACATAACCGCTCGCTGTCACTACGTTATATACCCAAGCTGCGCTTGGCTTACATAACATAGCGCGCCTCTATTCAATCAAGATTTCTCTATATATATATGAAACGCCGTGTGATATGCATACAATAACTTGCATATCACCCGGCGAATGTTTTGTTGCCGGATACGTCTCAATAGTGTTTTGTCATTGAGACGTATCCTATGAAATCCCGTTGTTTATTTCAGCAGCGTTTGGATCGTTTCGTATTGCTGCGCGGTCAGCTGGACGGCAGGCTCGCGGATGCCGGTGCTGATCGGCAGTCCCTTGGCTTTGACGCCGCCCTTGATCGCGGAGACAAACAGATCGGCGACGTCGTAGACCGCCATGAGCTTGTTGATCTTCTTCGCGCAGGCGAGCATGGTGGGATAATCCTCATCGCGATAGGCCTTGTTCATTTTCACGAACAGCTCGGGTTCCACGTTGGTCAGGCCGCAGATGACGCCGTTGCCGCCGGCCACGCGATTCGGCGTGTAATACTCGTCGAATCCTGAGAACACGCTGAATTCCGGGTTCACCTTCCGCACGGCCGCGATCATCTTGCGGGTATGGCTGATGGTGTCGACCGTATCCTTGATACCGACGATATTGGGGTGCTTCGCCGCCAGTTCGGCGACCAGTTCCGGAGAAAGATCGGTGCCGGTCCGCGGCGGGAAGTTGTAAAGGATCACGGGGATGGACGACGATTCGCACACAAGGTCGAAATAGCGCTCGGCCGCGGCATTCGAGGGTCCGAAATAATACGGGGACACAGCGACGACGGCATCGGCGCCGGCCTTCGAGGCATAGGCGCTGAACTCCTTGACTTCATCGGGGTTTGTGCCGCCTACCCCAATCAGCACGTTCGCGCGGCCTGCGACGCGTTTGATGGCGAAGTCGGCTGCCTCTTCCTTGACGCTCAGCGGGAATGCATAGAACTCCCCTATGCTTCCGAAAATCAGGATACCGTCGATGCCCGCTTCGGCCAAGTGGTCGAGGTGTCTCCCCCACATCTCATAGTCGATGCTCCCGTCGTCCTTGGTTATCGTGATTGACGGGCAGTACACGCCGTCGAAAACCTTGCTCATATTTATCTGACTCCTTTTTCTTGATGCCGTACAAACACGCACAAACAGGTGTCTAGCACAAGGATACATACGTCTGCTGCGATGACGCGCAACCGACGCCGCATTCCCATGCAGACACCTGTTCGCCGATCCCATTACTACTCAATGGTGATGTTTTCTTTTATAATTCGATTCCGTAGGCTTTCAGGGCGTTGTTCATGAAGAAGTCCTCGTCCTCGCCGAAGATCTTGAGCATGAGCTCAAAATGCTCGGCGAACGACGAATGCTCGTTGACGACCGGCCAGTTGGAGCTGAACAGCACCTTGCGCGGTCCGAACACGTCACGGACGTACTTCACGATATCCGGGTCGACGGGATTGTCTCCCGAAACCTTGATATAGCTGTGAGGCAGCCGAGCCATGGCCTTGAGCGCCTCACGCGAATCGGAATCGAGGGACGTGACGTTGCCCAGATGATCCATGATCACCGTGACCTCGGGAACCTGGCCGAACGCCTTGGCCATATCCCCCAGCTCTTCACCTCGGCAGCACAGCTCGAACGGCATGCCGTGGGCGGCCAAAGCCTTGAGCCCGCCGATGAAGTCGGGTTCGAGGCAACGGCCACGAGGTTCGCTGTCGATGTGCAACGGCTCACGGATGCCCGTGGCGTTGAGCGGCACACGCATCGTAGGAGAAAGGCTGGCACGCAACATCCTGGCGAGGATGCGCGGGTCGCCGTTGTCGTAGACGAGCCTGTCTTCCTGCTCATGGTCCACGCAATCGACCTCCACATACACGCCGCCCAGGAAGTCGACGCCGACATGTTCATATTCGGCCTTGAGATCCTCGAAGGTGTATTTGCGGTTGATCTTCATGCCATCGAGCCACGGCAGATTCTGCACCGCAGGATCCCACATGTGAAAATGCGAGTCGATGACCTTGAGCTTCGCTTCCGTCATTTCAGGCCTCCTTCTTCAAACCGATCTTGGATCCCCAGATGGCGTACCAAGCCACATAGAGGAAGCCGGGAACCATGACCAGCACCGCAACCTCGATGCTGACAGCGTCCTGGATGGCGCCCAGCAGCAGCGGGATCAAAGCAGCTCCGACAATGCTCATCGTCAGGGCCGAAGAACCGGTCTTGGCGGCATTGCCGTGCATGCCCTTGATGGTCAGCGAGAAGATGGTCGGATAGCCGATCGAGATGAACAGATAGGCCACCATGAAGCAGATCACCGAGAACTTGCCGAGACCGAGGAACGCGACGACCATCAGTACGGCGCTGATCGTCATGTAGATGCCCAAGATCTTGCCTGCGTCGAAACGTGCCATCAGCGGCGTGGTCAGGAAGCGGCCGGCGGTGAAGAACACGGAAAGCAGTGCCAGCATCGAAGCGGCGAGGCCTGCGCTGATACCGGCTCCCCAGTGCTTCAAGGCGTAGGCCGAGAAAATGGCCATGCCTGCTACCTGCAGACCGATGAAGATGAACTCAGCCAGCACGCCGAGCACGAAGTAAGGCCGATGGATCAGCGTGGAGAAGCCGGACGAATTGTCGGCTTCCTCGTCCTCGTCCCCAGGAGGGGTCGGAAGCTTGAAGAACACGAACACCAGCAGAACCAGAATCAGGATGATGCCGATGACGATGTAGATCATACGGGTGTCGGAGAGGAACTTCATCTTGGCGACATCGAATCCGGGCTTGCCGGGATCGACCGTCTTGGAAAGAATCTGGCCGAGGATAAGCGGACCGACCACGTTGCCGACACCGTTGAAGCTCTGGGCCAGGTTGAGTCTGAACGACTCTCCCTTTTCATCGCCCAGCTTGGTGATGTACGGGTTGCAGTTGGTTTCCAGCGACGAAGCGCCCAGAGCGATGACGAACATCGCGAAGAGGAACAGACCGTAGCTGGCCGCGTTGGTCGCGGGGATGACCGTGAAGGCGCCGACCGCGAAAAGCACGAGCCCGGAAATCACGCCGCCCTTGTAACCGAAGCGCTTGGAGATCATACTGGCGGGAATGGCCATGATGAAGTAGGCACCGTAGTAAGCCACCTGCAGCAACGACTGCTTGGTGTGGCTCAGCTGCATGTAATGGCCGAACGGGCTGTCCAAGGCGTTGACCAGATTCATGGTGAGCCCCCAGATGAAGAACAGGGAGGTGACCAGAATGATGGCTATCGTCGCCTTGGAGCCTTTGGTTTGAGGGCTCTTTGTCTGAACTGTATTGTTTTCGGACATGTCGGATCTCCTCAGGCCAAGGCGCGATCGAGATGCACATAGCCGCCGTCGACGAAGCACCACTGGCCGGTGGTGTGCGAGGCGCGGTCGGAAAGCAGGAACGCAGCCGTGTTGCCGATTTCAGCGGGTGTGGTCATGCGGTGCTCGAGCGGGATATGGTCGGTGATGAGCTTCAGGCGGGCATCCTGGTGGGCCTTGTCGCCGAAGGTCTTGATCCAGTCGGCGTACAGCGGGGTCCAGCATTCGGAGACGACGATGGCGTTGACACGCACATCATCACCGACGAGAGCCGCGGCCCACTCACGGGTGAGGCCCAGGATGCCACCCTTGGCGGCGGCGTAGGCGCTGGTCTTGCCCTGGCCGGTGACGGCGGTCTTGGAGGTGATGTTCACCACGGCGCCATGGCTTTCCTTAAGGTAAGCGCAGGCGGCATGGACCATCTCATAGTAATGGGTGAGGTTGCCGTGTATCGATTCCTCGAATTCGCGCCAGGATGTGGTTTCGAGCGCCTTGTTGTCGTTGACGCCGGCGTTGTTGACGATGCCGTCGATATGGCCATACTTCTTGTAGGTCTCGTCGACGATCGGGGCGATCTTGTCGGTGTCACGCAGATTGATGATATAGGTGTCGTAGTTCTTGGTGTACTGTTCCACGTCCTTGCAGAACGTCGGCTTCTCCTTCTCGTCCATATCGAGAACGACGACGGTGGCACCTTCCTGTGCGAGCTGCATAGTGATGCCCTTGCCGATGCCCTTGAAACCACCGGTGATCATAAAAACTTTGCCTTGAAGATGCAAATCCATAATAACTCCCTTGTTCTATTCCGAGTCGGGTTCGGATGCCGGCTCTGTTTTATTTTTCGATTGGCGTTTCCGAGGTTTCAGCACCGATGACGAAAACGCCAATCACAAATGTTCTCTTGAGCAACACTCAACTCAAGAATGCGAAATCAGCCGCGATACAGATACTTCTTCGCCGTTTCGACGGTCATTTCGGTTCCGTTGCCCGGAGCGGTCGGCGTGACATAATTGCCGTTCTCGATCTGGGTCGGATGGACGAAGTATTCGTGCTGGTTGTCGACATATTCGATCATGCGGCCGTCCATCGTACCGGACACGGCGCAATAGTCGAACATGGCGAAGTGGCAGACGGCCTCGCACAGGCCGACTCCCCCGGCGTGCGGGCAGACGATCTTGTTGAACTTCTTCGCCATCAGGTATTCGAGCACGATCTCCTGCGGGCCCGCCACACGGGTCGCGTCGATCTGCATGATGCCGAAGGCGTTGGCCTGCAGATACTGCTTGAACATGATGCGGTTCTGCATCTGCTCGCCGGTGGCCACCGGAATCGGGTTGATGGCACGGGCGATGGTGGCGTGGCCGATGACGTCGTCCGGGCTCGTGGGCTCTTCGACCCAGGCGAGCTTGAAGTCCTGGAACTTGTTGATCCATTCGATCGCCTGCGGAACATCCCAGACCTGATTGGCGTCGACCGCAAGCCGGACATCGGGTCCGATCGCCTCGCGGGCAAGTGCCAGACGGCGGATATCGTCGTCCACGTTGTGTCCGACCTTGAGCTTGATCTGCTTGAAGCCCTTTTCCTCGGTCTCCTCCTTGGCGATTTCGACCATCTTCTCATCGGCATAGCCGAGCCAGCCGGCGGCCGTGGAATAGCCGGGATAACCGACCTCGAGCAGATGCTGGATGCGCTCCTGCTTGCCCTTTTCGCCGTCCTTGAGGATGTCGATGGCCTCTTGCGGCGTCAGGGCATCGGTGATGTAACGGAAATCGAGTGTGGAAACCAGCTCTTCCGGTTCCATCTCGGCCAGCAACCTCCACAGCGGCTTGCCGGCGCGCTTGGCCTTGATGTCCCACAAGGCGCTCAGCACGGCGCCGATGGCCATGTGCTCGACTCCCTTTTCCGGGCCCAACCAGCGCAGCTGGGAATCATGAACGAGCAGGTCCCAGGCCAAGCGCATGTTGTCGAGCAGCTCTTCGGTGTTGCGGCCGACCAAAGTATGGGAAAGGGATTCGATGGCGCGGCAGACCACGTCATTGCCCCTGCCGATGGTGAACACGAATCCGGTGCCCTTGATGCCGTCGTCGGCGTCGGTGTGGACTTCTACATACGCCGAAGAATAATCAGGGTCGGGATTCATGGCATCCGAACCGGATAGGGTATTGGACGTAGGAAAGCGGAAATCAAATGTTTTAATGTTGGTGATACTACTCATGACCAGGCTTCCTCACCTTGGGTTTATCTGTTACATAAATCACAATAGGCAAAGATTTAGAAAATTGCAAGTTAAATTTAGAAATTTTCTAAAATACAATATGTTTGCTACACTTGATTCATTACCGATTAAAGAAATTCAGCAGCTTTACGACTGCAATCTGCTGAGGCATTGAAAAGAAGTGAATAAACATGAAAATCAATGAATTGGCGGAAATAGCAGGCGTGTCTCCATCTACTGTTTCCAAAGTCATCAACGGCAGAGAGGGAATTTCGGCCAAGACTCGGAAACACGTAGAAAAGATTCTGAAAGATAACGGCTATTTCAAGCCTTTGGCGAGTACGAAAGTTTCGCGAAGCATCGAACTGGTTCTGGACCATATTGAGTCCGATTGCACGCTTTCATTCATTCGTTCGGTCTCCTATTGGGTTCAGCAAGCGGATTATTCATTGAGCATCACTCAGCTCAACGCCGGGCTCGATATGGATCGCTGCTTCAGGGGCATCATCGACCGGAATCCGACGGGCGTCATCATCCATCAGATATCCAAGATTCCGGAAACACAGAAGAAACTGCTGGATTCCAGGAACATTCCCTATGTCGTCGTCAACCCCATCAAGCCGGTCGACGACGATGCCATGTGGATTTCCATTGATCGATGGACCGGCAGTTTTCAGGTTGTTCAATATCTCATCGAACAGGGGCACAAAAGGATCGGGCTGATCAACGGACCGGAGGATTCACAATCGGCGATTGCACTTGATGGTGGTTTTCTTGCCGCTGCTCACCATACGGATGTGGAATTCACCTCATCGCTGGAACAATATACGGATCTGACCCCCGGTGACGCGTATCGTGCGGCCTGCACATTGTTGGACCTGTCCGATCGGCCCACTGCCATATTCGTCAGCAACGAGCGTATGGCCATGAGCGTGTATCGTGCCGCCTACGAACGCGGGCTGAGCATCCCATCAGATCTTTCCGTCATCGGCTTTGAAGACGACTACCCAGCCGACGTCATGGGACCGCCATTGACCACCATCTACCAGTCATTCCACACCGAGGCCCGGAAAGCCGTGGAGATGATCATCGATGCACGACGCGACCGTGACGTAGACAAACACGTGATACTTCCCATGTTTCTCGTCAAAAGGGACAGCGTGCGAAAGCTTACGGATTAGCGTAGGAAGAATCGGAAAGATGGAAGTCTTGAATTATTGGCCGGTTGCTGTCTTCGAGGTCGAGTTCGTCGAGTTTTGGCCATGATGACGCTTTGAGAGCACTTCGTCGATGATGCTTCTCTGGGCTTGTTTGGCCTGCAGGTACATCAGCACCAGTTCGAAAGCGAAGAAGATGCCCAACACAACGGCTGATGGAATCCCCACAATGGCGTATATATGGCGGATATCGCTTCGGATCTGGGCATGCAACAGCTTGTAGACGCCGTATGGCGCGCAACACAGGAACATCGAGACGATTTGCATGATGACGACCGACCATTGCACTGTCTCGACTTTGCGATGGTCGTCTTTTTTGCGCAGTGCCCCGTTGACCAGGCAAATCGCACAAATCCCCAATGCCCACAGCAACGCGAAAACCCATAGGAACCCGGGAAGTATAGCGGCCATAGCTCTTCAACCTTTATATCGACGTATACTCATTACTATTCTACTGATTGAGTCAAGAAATCGTTACGGACACATAACAACGATGGATGAATCCGCAATTTGCCCAGACATGTTCGTTATCAATGCCGCTCGGCTCGTTCGAGACGTTGGGTTTCCAGTTTTTGACGCATGCGTTCGGCGGCGATGTCATCAACAGGCGACACGGGCAACGATGAAGCCGTCGAATCCGCCGGCGTGACATCCACGTATTTTTCCTGCTCGAGTTGCTCTTCGACCTGATGCCACAACTTCCCCACCGAAACCGCGAAAACCGCTGTGCCCTGATCGATCAGTTTCAGCACTTCGTCGCCGTTTTCGCATTCCTTGACATCCTGGCCGTCGCAGATGATGGTCATATGCTCGAGTTGCGAGGTGCGATGCCGCGAAAGGAAACCTATCGCCGCGGTGACGTTCTGCAGGTTGACGCCGGTATCCAAAAGCTTCTTGGAAACGGCCAGGATCAGGACGTCCTTGAATGAATACAGCCTCCTTGAACCGGAGCCATGCGATTGGGTGATGGAAGGCACTACAATCTGTTTGCGGGCCCAATAATCAAGTTGACGATACGTGATGCCGGCCACTTTGGAAGCCACCGTTCCTCGATAGCCCCGGGTGGCCGTCTCATCGTTGGATTCGGAGAACAACTCCCCTTGTACCAACCCTGCAGAGGTGGTATGCCCCGTTTCGGGAAACCTGCCCGGAGAGGGAAAACGAGACGATACGCCCTGAATGGATGGCGCTGTATCGTTGGCGTCCATGGCAGTCTCCTTTCCTCTTCGCAATCACTGTTCAGCGCGCGGCCTTGCCTGCTTATTGGGCAACCACCGCGGACGGCGAGAAGAACACCAGGCGGAATTTGCCTATCATGATCTCATCGCCGTTGTGCAGTATCGCGCGATCGACACGTTGACGATTGACATAGGTGCCGTTCAGACTGCCGGCGTCGGCAACCTCGAATGTGTCACCGCTGCGACGGAAAACGGCATGAGCACGGGAAACCGTGGAATCGTCCAAAAGGATATCCGCATGTGGGTCGCGTCCGACGCTCACCTCGTCCTCATCGAGAAGATAACGGGAACCCGACACCGCTCCCCTGGTGGAAATCAGCAATGCCGAACCTGGGGACAGTTTGGTGATGGTGTCCAGGTCGTCTTGGGTCAGCGGACGGTCCCCCGCCGAGGTCACAGGAATATTGACAGCAGGCAGGCCGATGATGGTCGTTTCGCCCGCACTTGGAATCGGATTAGTCATATTTTCATTCTACCGTTTTCGCGTACTGATATTGCCCGACATCGCGTGTCTCGCTGATATCTACACTTTCGCTCGGGGTCACGGTGACCTTGGCGCCGAATTTGACCTTGAACCTCGAGCCCACACCCCCGGCGATATTGACCGCGTTCTGCAGGTTCTGCGGATCCCCGATGGCTTTGAGCGTATATGGGGTCTTCAAGGTCTGCCCGTCGCATTCAAGGCTTTTTTTGGTATCGGTGATATACGTCGAGGTCACCACGCGCACGTTGTCCAATGCCATCACCTCGACGCCGGCATTGCGAAGCTCCTCGAGCAGCTGGAACATCGTGGCGGCGTCGATGCGTTCCTTGCTTCCCTGTGAGATCGTAATGATGACGCCTTTGCCCTTGGCTGGCAGGCGCCCGGAAAGGATGCCGCTGGTGTCTTCGTTTTCACGCGCGATGCGCTGCGCTTCCTGTTGTTTGTTCGCGGCGGCCTTCAAGGAATTGAGCTGGCCGGTCAGCTCGGTTTTACGTTGCTGAAGGTTCTGCACCTGTGTGCTGGTCTCGCTGATGAGTCTGGTAAGCTCCTCTTCGCTCATCGTCTCGTAGCTGGAGGTCTTGTTGTTGAGCTGGATGGCGTAGCCGAAGCCGAGCATGGCACACAAAAGCACGATCAGGAGGCTGGTCATCAGCCTGGTGACGAGTCCGCCTCCCATTTTTCGCGGCTTTTTACGAACCAGAGGAAAAGAGCCGGTATCCGTGCGGTCGTTTTCACGATCCTGGGCATGCTGGATATGCATACTGCTGAGAATATTGCGTTTCCTTTTGTCTGCCATGTTCCATCAGCCCTTGAAGATGAAGCGACGGATGGCGGAGACATTGGAGAAGATTCGTATGCCGAGCACGACGATGACTGCGGTCTGCAACTGGGACCCGACGCCGAGCTGGTTGCCGAGAAGAACGAGCAGTGTGGCTGTCAGGACATTGGAGATAAAGGATATGACGAACACTTTGTCTGAGAAGGATCGTTCGAAATACGCCCTTGCCGCACCGAGTAACGCGTCGAGGGCCGCCACCACCATGATCGGCAGGTACGGCTGGAGGACTATGGGGATGTCCGGCTTCACGAAGATGCCGATGATGACTCCGATGATCAGACCGAGCACTGCTGCCATCATTTGCTCCTTTTTGCGTGCACGACATTTGCGGTTTGCGCCGCCGCCAGCCTCAATGAGTAGGATCTTGACACCTGTGGGTTGATACCCGCGGCGTTAAGCGCGCGGTACAAGTCAGGTTGCGATTCGTTGTTCATTGCCTGCGACAGGTTTTTGTGGTTTCCTATCGCTTCTATCTTATAGGGACTGGCTACCTGATTCACCCCTATGAGAATTGTTTGTCCAGCGGTTCGCACCGAAGTGGAGACGCCAAGGCGGTAACCGTTGATGGAAATCGCTTCGGCTCCGGCTCTCCAGAGCAGATTGACGATATTCTGAAGATCCGAATCGGTGACCACCCGGATGTGATTGGTACTGTTTTCTCTTGGACCGTTGCCGTTGGCGGTTCTTGAAGCTACAGGGTCGGCGAGTGTAACAACGATGCCGGGACCTTTGACAGCCAGCGCTCCGTTTGCCATTTCATCCTGAGTAAGCGTCGAATCGGGACCGGCATTCGGCATGGAATCGGAAAGCCTGGCGACTTTGGTATGCAGGTCGGTGACTTCTGTGGTTGCTTTGTCAAGGCTGGCATTCTGCGCTTCCAGTTCCGAAATTAGGCTTGCGCGTACCTGTTTGCGGGGGTCGGTATTGAGCTGACGGACGAAAACGATGCCGAGAAAGCCCACGGCGATGCAGATGATGAAGACGATGATGCGGGTGGACCAGACAGAGAATTTCGAGCGTTGCTTTTGCTGTGTGAGCCGCGCATCGGAAAAAAGAGGGTCGAGTGGGCGATTCGTCAGATCGTCGATGAGCCGCAGACTGTCATCATCGACTTTGCGGCGTCGGCGTGAGGAAAGGGCAGTTGCCGCGTCAACGCTGACGGCATGCCATGAGCCGAGATTCTGAACGTCGCTCGAGAAGACCGCACGTCGTTTGATCGGTTGTTCGTCGACTTCCACACGAAAGGATGCGGGCGCTCGTTCCGGCTTTGTCATCATTGGTCCGCTTCGTGGCGAAGCAAGGTGACGCCTTGCCGGATGTAAATGTAACCGGCCATCCAATACAGGATGATGCCCCAGATCCCTGCGGCCAAGGCGGCCAGATGGAGGATTTGCGTGAAGGTATTGTTCCACAGATCCGCGAAAATCAGCGCGGTGATGGAAATCATCAATAATGCGGTTCCGGCTTTCCCGACGAAATGAACGGGTAAAGGTCCATAGTCGTGCTGTGCCAAGACGATGATCAATACCAACAATATGAGGTCACGCAGGCCTACCACGAAAAGCATCCACCATGGTATTATCCCTGCCCAGCCGAGTGCCAGAATACTGCAGAAAATCAGCAGTCTATCGGCCACCGGGTCAAGAATCTGGCCTATTTTGCTGACCTGATTCCATTTCCGGGCGATAATGCCGTCCAGACCATCGCTTGCCGCGGAAATAGCAAGCACGACAAGCGCCGCGATCATTTTGTGCTGTGCAGTCAACCACGAAATGACGGGTATCGAGACGATGCGCAGAACACTGATGAGGTTCGGCACGGTGATATAGATATCACGCGCGTCCGGACTGTAACGGTTGTTGGAATTGATTGGAAGTTTCATGAGCCTGATTCAGATTCTTGAAGCCTGCAAAGCGGTGACAATGATGGCTCGCGCGCCGACATCGTATAGTTGATCCATCGTCTGGTTCACCTTCTCGCGTTCTACCATGGCCCGAACCGCACACCACTGCTGGTCACGTAGCGGTGAAATGGTCGGACTCTCCAGTCCCGGTGTAAGCGCCACGGCAGCCGCGACTTTGCTGACAGGTACGTCATAGTCCATCATCACATATCGTCGGGCGGTAAGCACACCTTCGAGACGACGCTTGAAGATCAACAGGCGTTTGTCGTTATCGGCGATACGGGGGGAACGGATGAGAATGGCTTCCGAATGCAGAATCGGATCGCCGAAGATGCGCAACCCGGCATTGCGCAGGGTGGTACCGGTGGACACCACATCGGCGATGAGATCGGCGACGCCGAGCTGGACCGACGATTCCACCGCCCCGTCAAGATGGGTGATATCGGCATGCAGGCCGTGGGACGCAAGATAATCGCCGACCAGCTTGTCGAACGAGCTGGCGATTCGCTTGCCGTCGACATCCTCGAGTTGTGTGATCGGTGAATCCTTCGGGGCCGCAAAACGGAACGTCGAAGCCCCAAAGCCGAGCGGAAGGTCCTCGCTGGCTTCCGTTTCGGTGTTGCGCAGCATATCACGGCCGGTGATGCCGACATCGATCGCGCCTTGACCCACGTAAATGGCGATATCCAGAGGACGGAGATAGAAAAGCTCGACCTGGTTGTCATGGTCTTCAACCACCAATTGGCGTGGTTGGGTACGCAGTTGATATCCGGCTTCTTTCAAGAGACTCCATGCGGGCTCAGAGAGCATGCCCTTGTTGGGGACGGCTATTCTCAGCATTTTCTTCTTCCTCCTTCGCTTTTTCGTTGTATCGTTGCGTTCCGATGCTCAGAGACGTCGATTCCTAAAGGTTCTTATACAGGTCTTCCAGGCTGATGTCATGCTTGATCATCATTACCTGGATGTGGTAGATGAGCTGGCTCATTTCCTCCGCGGTGCGGTCGGCGCCTTCGTATTCTGCGGCGATCCAGGTCTCCCCCGCCTCTTCATTGATCTTCTTGCCGATGAAATGCGTGCCTTTGTCAAGCTCGTCGACAGTTTTGGAACCGATTGGTCGAGTCTGCGCCTTTTCACTCAGCTCTTTGAACAGTGATTCGAATGTCTTCATCTTATCTCTCCGTTGTTTTCGCACTTCATCTGCAACAAGCGTAAGGATCAGGCCTGATATGCGGCCTGTGCCTTGGCACGAATATCGTCGATCGCCTTCGCACGGTCATCGGCCCCATAGACCGCGGAACCGGCGACGAGCACATCGGCACCTGCCTTGGCTACGATGTCGGCCGTCTTGGGGCTGACCCCACCGTCGACCTGGATGTGGGTTTTCAGGCCGCGACGGGTGATTTCGTCACGCAGGCGACGGACTTTTGCCATTTGGTTTTGCAGGAACTTCTGGCCACCGAATCCGGGTTCGACCGTCATGATCAGAATCATGTCGAATTCCTCGAGAATGTCAAAAATCGGTTCGACCGGTTCGGCGGGACGTACGGCGAAGCAGGCCTTGCAACCCATCTCGTGCAGCTGACGGGCCAGACGCACCGGAGCATGGACGGCCCCCATATGGAAGCTCACCGAAGCGGCGCCGAGCTTGGCGTATTCGGGAGCCCAGCGATCGGGATCCTCGATCATCAGGTGCACATCAACCGGCAGATCGGTCACCTCGCAGATACGTTTGACGATGGGCTCGCCGAGCGTGAGGTTCGGCACGAAATGATGGTCCATCACATCGACGTGGACCAGATCGGCGTGGTCTATGGCCTTGAGGTCGCGTTCGAGATTGCAGAAATCCGCTGAAAGAATGCTTGGTGCGATTTGAATGGTCATAACTGTATATCCTATGCTGTGCGAACGACTTGAAAACGGCTCGTAACAAAGCCTTTGGCAATCCTAATCACTTTTTTAGACATTGATTTTTCCGATGTCGCAAAGATGTCGGGATGCTGAAGGTTCGATGTTTGGCTACTTCTTTTCCGCCGTCTCTTTTGATTGTTGGGCATCGGCTTCGGCACGTTGCTCGACCTCCGTCAAGGTGCGCAGACGCTCGGACAGGCTTATGGTAGTACTGCCAAGCCTCTGCACGACGATGAACGCCACCACGCCCAGTACGAAGACGACCATCGAAACCCATACATTGACGCGAACACCCAGGATCTCGTGTGCGAAATCGATGCGCAGTGCCTCGATCCAGGTGCGTCCTGCGGTATACCACATCACGTAAACGGTGAACAGGCTTCCGGCTTTGAGAGTGTCCATAGCCTTGTGGCCTATCCAGATGATCAGTGCCGCTCCGATGAGGTTCCAGATCATTTCGTAAAGGAATGTGGGCTGGAACAGGGTTCCGGTCGGGCAGGTCTCGCCGTCGTAGCACTGTTCGCCGTGACCTATCGCGGAGCCGGTCATATTGAGTTTCAGGCCCCACGGCAAGGTGGTGGGAGCGCCGTAAAGTTCCTGATTGAACCAGTTGCCCAATCTTCCTACCGCTTGAGCAACCAAGAGTCCCGGAGCGACCGCGTCTGCGAGCAGGGCCATCGGATAATGCTTATGTCTGCACCAGGCCCAAGCAGCCAGTGCGCCGAACAACACCCCGCCCCAAATGCCGAGGCCACCGTTCCAGATGCGCAGTATTTCCATCGGGTCGCCGTTGGGCCCGAAGAACCGTTCCGGAGTGGTCACCACATGGTACAGACGCGCGCCGATGATGCCGGCCGGTACCGCGCACAAAGCGATGTCGAGAATCTGATCGAAATTGCCGCCGAGTTTCTTCCACCGCTTTTCACAGATCCATACCGCCAGCACGATTCCGAGAAGGATGCACAACGCGTAGAAACGAATAGGGATAGGGCCGATCGACCAGTTGCCCAGCGTTATTCGCGGGATGACGATTTTCGAGATGGTCGGTGATGGAATATATGCCAAATGCCGACCTGCAAACAGATTCAATGTTAATCCTTGTGTCATGGCCCCTCAAAGCGTTGCTTACCGATATTGTCTCCGTCGGCCATCATACCCGTGGCCATAACCGCTGCTTTTCAGCGACAGATATCGTTGGCGGCGTCTTCGGGCTTACGCTCACCGACAACTACGGGAATCGGGCCGCCTTCATCGAAACAGGAGCGTGCGCCGGTGTGGCAGGCCGCCCCAACCTGGTCGACTTCGACGAGCAATGCGTCGCCGTCGCAATCGAGCGAAAGGCCTTTGACATATTGGACGTGCCCGGAGGTGTCGCCTTTGCGCCAATATTCCTTACGTGATCTCGACCAGAACGTGACCCGGCCGGTAGCCAAGGTGCGACGCAAAGCCTCGTCGTTCATGTAGCCGACCATCAGCACCTGCTTGGAGTCGTACTGCTGGATGACGGCGGCCACGAGTCCCTTGTCGTCGCGTTTCAGACGTGCCGCAATCCGCGGGTCCAGCGTTGTGCTGTTATCGTAAGTGATATCGTTCTTCTTCATGGTGTTCTTTCCCGATTTTCTCTACTTGGACAATAGGCAAGCCATCACTGGCTTTGCCGTAAACTCAAAAAAAATAGGCAACGCAATATTCGATCCGTTATGATTTATCGGCTCACTACAGGCTCGCGCACGGTAATGCCATGCTCTTTCATGGTCTCTTTGACTTGGGCGATGGTCATCTTGCCGTAATGGAACACGGAAGCCGCAAGGACTGCGTCGGCACCGGCCTCTACCGCAGGCGGAAAATCCTCGAGTTTGCCGGCACCGCCGCTGGCGATCAGAGGGATATTGACCACTTTTCGCATGGCTTTGAGCATCTCGATATCGAAACCGTCGCCGGTGCCGTCGGCATCCATCGAATTGAGCAGTATCTCGCCGACGCCAAACTCCTGGGCACGTTTCGCCCACCACAGGGCATCAATACCGGTGGAGTGACGGCCACCCATGGTGGTGACCTCAAAACCGGATTTGGTGTGCTGCTCCCCCTTTTCGCGCCGAGCGTCGACGGAAAGCACCAAGACCTGGTTGCCGAAACGCTGCGCCACTTCACTGATGAGCTCGGGATTGTTGATGGCGGCGGTGTTGACGCTGACCTTGTCCGCACCGCTGCGCAGCAATGCGTCGACGTCGCCGACAGAACGGACACCTCCCCCGACGGTCAATGGGATGAAGATCTGGCCGGCAGTACGGGTGACCACATCCATCATGGTCTGTCGATGGCTGCTTGAGGCCGTGACATCGAGGAAGGTGAGTTCGTCGGCTCCTTCCTCGTAGTAGCGTCCGGCGAGTTCGACCGGATCGCCTGCATCACGCAGATTCTCGAAATGGACGCCTTTGACCACACGTCCGTCGTCCACGTCAAGACACGGAATCACTCGTACCGCCAAAGACATAACGCAACTCCTATTTCGTCAACAGATCGATGTTCTCAGACTAGACCATAAATGCTGTGCGGATGCGATATATCTTAAGGAACGAGAAAGTCGATTCCCATCGGCATGTAACACTTCTGGTTGAGCGACAGATCTATGATTGATGTCGCTCAACCAATAAAAGGTTCACGAAGAAGAGAGACACATCAGCTGATTGCGGGTCAGGCGCGTATGTTCTTGGCCGCCAGCTGCCCGCAGGCACCGTCGATGTCGGAGCCTCTGGTATCGCGCAAGGTCGCCGTGATGCCGGCGCTGTGCAGGATGTCGAGGAAGCGTTCTTCGTCCTCCGGTTTCGAGGCCGTCCACTTGGAGCCTTCGATCGGGTTCAGGGGAATGGGGTTGACATGCACCCAGTTGTCGCCGTAGTGGTTCAGGCGATGGGCAAGTTGCCGTGCATGCTCGGCCTGGTCGTTGATGCCGCGCATCAGCGCGTATTCGATACTGACACGACGATGGCTGGCCAGGTAGTAATCGTGGGCGGCATCGAGCACCTGCTCGGAATTGAAACGCCGGTTCATCGGCACCAGCTCGTCGCGCAGCGTGTCGTTCGGTGCGTGCAGCGAGACGGCAAGACGCACAGGAATGCCTTCGGCAGTCAGCTTTTTGATGCCGGGCACCACGCCGACGGTGGAGACGGTGATGTTGCGAGCCGAAATGCCGAAACCGAGCGGCGGCATGGCGCTGATCTGACGGACGGCGGACAGCACGGACTTGTAGTTGCCCATGGGCTCGCCTTCGCCCATGAAGACGACATTGCTCAGGCGGCCGGGACCTCCGGCGACTTTTCCCGACTCCATCGCCTTGGCGGCGACGCGCACCTGCTCGAGGATTTCGGCAGTCGAAAGGTTGCGCGTCAGGCCAAGCCCACCGGTTGCGCAGAACGGGCAGCCCATGCCGCAGCCGACCTGGCTGGAGATGCACAGCGTGGCGCGGTTCGGATAGCGCATGAGCACCGATTCGATATGCGAGCCGTCGAACAGCTCCCACAACGTTTTGATGGTGGTGCCGTTGTCGGCGACCTGGTGGGTCACCTCAGTGATCAATGTCGGGAAGAACGCCTGTTGCGCCTCGTCACGTTTCGACGCGGGAAAATCGGTGAATGTGGAGACGTCGTTGTTGAAATGTTCGAAATAATGGTTGCCGAGCTGCTTGACCCGGAATTTCGGCATACCCAGCTGCTTGGCCGTCTCTATACGTTGCTCGTCGCTCATATCGGCGAAATGCAGCGGTGGCTTGCCTCTTCGTGCGTGGTTCTTGGCCAGCACATCACGAAACGCGCCCTGGTCTCCCCCGGCGGTCACTCCGGATTCGACGGATTCGGAAGCGCCAGAAACCTTTGCGTCTTCTTCGGGCTTTATTTGATCTTGTGAAACATCATTCATCATCATTCATCATCATTCATCATTCAATAGGCCGGATAGCTCAGAAGCGTCCGGCAAGGCGGAATAACCCCTTAACTGTTGTATAGAGAAAAAACAAGGACCGCTGAGTTACATGCCGGTCGCCCACAGCAGGAGGGTGAAGAAAGGCGCGCACAGAAGAATCGAATCGACGCGATCGATCACCCCGCCATGCCCTTTCAACAGATGCCCCATATCCTTCAGTCCCATATCGCGTTTGAGCATTGATGCGCACAAATCGCCGAATGTACCGACGACACCGACCATTACTCCGGTAAGTATAGGAACCCACCAGCGCGTGGACCATAGGTCGGGATACGTGATGGCGAAAATCACGAATGCTCCAACCATGGCAAAAAGAACGGAACCGCAAAGTCCCTCGACGGATTTCTTGGGTGAGATACGCGGCGAAAGCTTGTGACGCCCGAAGAACGCACCGAAGAAAAGCCCACCGGTGTCGGAGAGCGCAGGCAGGAAAATCAGCATAATGGCATGGGCCACAGGATGGCCGTTGAAAGTCTCCGGAAGGATGATGCACGAGGCCAGCACCAGAATATAAAGTACCAAAAACACGGAAACCGCAACGTTGTCGATGCTGCTTTCTTCGGTTTTCGTATTGGCCGCCGAGGATATCGAAGTCTTCTCGACATCTTTTGCCGCGCTTCGTTTGCCTTCGATGGCTCCGGCAAGACGCTTGCCGACGTTATGGCGCATGTTGGCGGCAATGGCGACCGCAACCGCCGAAACACTGATGCCTATCCCTGCCGCCAGAACGTGATTCGGCGCATAATAGACGGAAAGCAATGTGCCTGCACAACACACCCACAGCACAACCAGAGGAATATAGAGGTGAACGGTGGCGAATGAGACGTGGAGCTCGCGCAAAGCCAAGACGAGAAACACGGCGATCAGCAGGATGTACAAATCGATTTTGATCAGCAGACAGGCAACGATAAGTGCGATGAGAATCACTGCGGTGGCAACAGCCTGAGGCATGTTGCGTCCTGTCTTCTTGTTGATGTCGTTGAGCGTCGAACTCATTTCGTCGCCTGCCGCGTGCCCTTGTCTGCTGGTCATTGCCTTCTCTTTCAAGCCTGCCTGATTGGTTCTTCGCACATCCTGTTCAATCTCGGAAACGTACGGAGGTGCAAAACGCCGATCAGACCTCCATGATCTCCTTTTCCTTGGCATCAAGAAGCTGTTCGATGGTCTCGGTGGTCTCTTTGGTGACCTTGTCGAGATCCTTCTGCAAACGGTCGCCCTGGTCCTCGCCCATGTCGCCGTCTTTCACCGACTTGTCGATGCTCTCCTTGGCCTTGCGACGGATGTTGCGCACGGCGACCTTGCCGTCCTCAGCCTTGCCCTTGGCGAGCTTGACGTATTCCTTACGACGGTCCTCGGTCAGTTCCGGCATGGTCAGGTGGATGACGTTGCCGTCGCGGCGGGTGCTGCCGCCGAGGTCAGAGTCACGGATGGCCTTCTCCACGGCGTTGGCCTGCGAGCCGTCGAACGGAGTGATGGAGAGGGTGCGCGGTTCGGGCACGCCGATGGACGCGACGGCCTTGATCGGCGTCGGAGCACCGTAATAGTCGACCACGAGGCCGTTCAAAAGCGCAGGGTTGGCGCGGCCAGTGCGGATGCCGGAGAAGTTTTCTTTGGTGGCTTCCACCGACTTTTTCATCTGTTCCTTGGCTTGTTCTACAGGATTTGCCATTGTTTTCTCCTTTTCGGACCCGCGACGCGAGTCTCTGGTTTCTTACGTTTCCTATGGGTTTGACTATCTGTCAGACTGAAAACAGCGAAAGCTGATAAGTCGACGGATTATTTTACGACTTCCGATTCCAGGTTTGACACGAGGGTTCCGATCGGCTCTCCGACCAGGGCCTTGGTGACATTGCCCGGCTCTTCCAGACCGAAGACGCGGATATGCTGGTCGTTGTCACGGGCCATGGAAAGCGCCGCCGCATCCATGACCGCGAGGTTGTCGACCAAGGCGCGCTTGTAGCTCAGAGTCTTGAAACGTTTGGCGCTTGCATCCTTGCGGGGATCGGCCGTATAGATGCCATCGACGCCGTTCTTGCCCATCAGCACCGCGTCGCAATGAATCTCCAACGAACGCTGGATGGAGACGGTATCGGTGGAGAAATACGGCATGCCTGCGCCGGCACCGAAAATGACCACTCGCCCCTTTTCAAGATGGCGAATGGCCTTGAGCGGAATATAAGGCTCGGCCACTTGTCCCATGGTGATGGCGGTCTGCACGCGCGTGGCCTGGCCTTCCTGCTCGAGGAAATCCTGCAAGGCCAGGCAGTTCATGACGGTTCCGAGCATGCCCATGTAATCGCCGCGGCTGCGTTCGATGCCGGCCTGTTGGAGTTCGGCGCCGCGGAAGAAATTACCACCTCCGACAACAATTGCGACTTCAACGCCTCGTTCGACCGCCATATGGATTTCTTGGGCGATACGGCGAATAACCGCCGTATCGATGCCGATATGACCGCCGCCGAATGCTTCACCTGAAAGTTTCAGCAGCACTCTTCGCTTGGTATCGTCCTTGTCGTCTTTAGTCATCGCGGCCTCTCTATCCTTGGGTTTGGCGGCATATTACTGACTAACAGGTTATCTGTCCACAGCGACAGCAGGCCTCCAGATTGTCTCCCGTGTCACGCAACGAGGCGCCATGACAGTAGTGATTGACATGTTGAGCAGTGAAGATCGTCTTTTAGCAGAGGTCAAATGCGCAACATCGCTTTCAAGAGCACAACAGGTGTAGGGATATATAAAAGTTGGCTGATATCCGAAGATACCAGCCAACGTCAAATCAGGTCAAGACCGTGAAAAGCGACAGGTCACTTCTCGTCGCCCTTGCCGACCTCGATGCGTGCGAAAGCAATGAGCTCGCCGCCGACTTCCTTGAAGAGGTCGCCCACGCGCTTGGAGGTGTCCTTGACATACTCCTGCTCGAGCAGCACGTTCTCCTTGTAGAAGGCGTTCATGCGGCCTTCGACGATCTTGGGGATGATCTTCTCGGGCTTGCCTTCGGCCTGGGACTTCTCGGTGGCCACGCGACGCTCGGACTCGACCACATCGGCCGGCACGTCCTCGCGGGTGAGCCACTTCGCGCCCATGGCGGAAATCTGCAGCGCGGCTTCGTGGGCCACGGCTGCGCCCTTCTCGTCGGTGGCGACGATGGCGACGATGCTCGGCGGCATCTCGGCGGACTTCTTGTGCGCGTAGATCTCGACCTTCGGACCTTCGACCTTGGCCACCTGGCCGACCTTGACATGCTCGCCGAAGAGGGCTGCCGCTTCCTCGACGCTCTCCTTGACGGTGCCGTCGGCGGACTTGGCCGCGAGAACCTCGTCGGCGTTGCTGGCGCCGGCGGCGATCGCGTCGCTCAGGACCTGATCGGTGAAGGCGACGAACTTCGGGGTCTTGGCCACGAAATCGGTCTCGGAGTTGAGCTCGACGGCATAGCCTGCCTGTCCCTTGTCGGTGTCGACCACGCGGGAGGCGATGGTGCCTTCCTGAGCGGTGCGGCCCTCACGCTTGCCAGCGGCCTGGATGCCCTTGGCGCGGATGATTTCCTTGGCGCGTGCCACGTCGCCTTCGGCTTCGGTGAGCGCCTTCTTGACGTCCATCATGCCGGCGCCGGTGTCGTCGCGCACTTGCTTGATCAAAGCTGCTGTAACTGCTGCCATTGATATCTCCTTGTAAAAAATCTACTTAAATATGTATTGAATGCGCCAAAGGCGGTGCGGAGACCCGGAAGTTTCCGACACCGCCTTTGACTGCAATGTCGGTCAGGCCTTGGCCTCTTCGACCTTCGTCTCCTCGGACTTGGCTTCGGCCGGGCTGGTCTCGGCGGTGGCCGTCGCGGCTTCCGCCGGCTTTTCTTCCTTGTCCTTGAGCAAGTCCTTCTCCCAAGCGGCCATCGGCTGCTCGGACTTGTCTTCGGTCTTCTCGGCCTTGCCGCTGCGCTCGAGCAGACCATCGGCGACGGCGTCGGCCATCAGCGAAGTCAGCAGCTCGATGCCGCGGATCGCATCATCGTTGGCCGGAATCGGATAGTCCACGAGGTCGGGATCGGTGTTGGTGTCGACGATGGCGACGACCGGGATGCTCAGCTTGTGGGCTTCCTCGACGGCCAGCGCTTCCTTGTTGATGTCGACGACGAACATGGCCGAAGGCGTGCGGGTCATGTTGCGGATGCCGCCGAGCTGCTTCTCCAGCTTGTTCTTCTCGCGCTGCAGGAGCAGGAGCTCCTTCTTGGTCAGCCCGGAGCCGTGAACGTCGGTGAAGTCCATCTCTTCCAGTTCCTTCAGACGCGCGACGCGCTTGGAGACGGTCTGGAAGTTGGTGAGCATGCCGCCGAGCCAGCGCTCGGAAACGTACGGCATGTTGACGCGGGTGGCCTGGGCGGCGATGGCCTCCTGGGCCTGCTTCTTCGTGCCGACGAAGAGCACGGTGCCGTTGTGGGCCACGGTCTGCTTGATGAAGTCGTAGGCCTTGTCGATCAAGTCGAGCGACTTGAAGAGATTGATGATGTGGATGCCGTTGCGTTCCATCAGGATGTACTGCTTCATCTTGGGGTTCCAGCGACGGGTCTGATGGCCGAAGTGCAGTCCTGCCTTCAGCATTTCGCTCATAGTGATCTGAGCCATGATAATGCTACCTTTCAGTCGGTTCTTGCCTGGCCATGCGGGTCTGCGTGCAACGTCCTCGCCTTTGCAGGCGATTCGGTCGACCGACACAGTCCGTCACGTGCATGACGCGAATTTGTGTGCTTGATTAGACAATATTAAGTGGATTGCTCGGCGACGTGACTGCCTCGCGCTCCGTTGAACACACAGGTAATAAAATACCACAGCCCCGGAATAAGGGAAGAGGTTTCTTTTGACAGCGATCGTCAACGAAACCTCTTCCCGTCGAATGGAGTGAATCTGCCTAATCCGACGCTCCATCGGCGTTGCCTTCACGTACCTTGAGCATGGCGTACTGCGACTCGTAGAGGCGGTAGTAGGCGCCCTTCTTCTCCAGAAGCTCTTTGTGGGATCCGTGCTCGACGATCTGGCCGTGGTCGATGTAGTAGATCTCGTCGGAATTTTCGATGGTGGAAAGGCGGTGCGCGATCACGAAACTCGTACGGCCTTTGAGCAGATGCTGCAGACCGGCCTGCAACGCCTCCTCGGTGCGGGTGTCGATGTTGCTGGTCGCTTCGTCGAGGATGAGGATGCGCGGGTCTGCAAGGAGCACTCTGGCGAAGGAGATCAGCTGGCGCTGGCCGGCGGACATGGTCGAGCCGCGTTCCTCGACCACCGTGTCGTAGCCGTCGGGCATCTCGCGGATGAATTCGTCGGCGTGCACGGCCTTGGCGGCCTCCTCGATCTGTTCGTCGGTGGCGTCGAGCTTGCCATAGCGGATGTTCTCGCGCACGTTGCCGGAGAAGACGAACGTATCCTGCAGCATCACACCCATCTGGCGACGCAAGGATTGCAGGGTGACGTCGCGGATGTCGTAGCCGTCGATGGTGATCGAGCCTTCACTGACGTCATAGAAGCGCGACAGGAGGCTGACGATGGTGGTCTTGCCGGCGCCTGTGGGGCCGACCAGCGCAATGGTCTTGCCCGGTTCGATGTGGAAGTCGACGAGGTTGAGGATGTTGCGGCCATCGGGCTCGTAGCGGAAGACGACGTCGTTGAAATCGACCTTGCCGCGGATCTGCGGCAAGGCGGCGGCCCCCGGTTTGTTGGTGATCTCCGGGGTGATGTCGAGCGTCTCGAAGATGCGTTCCAGATAGGCCGAGCAGGTGATTAGCTGGTTGTAGAAATTGCCGAGGTCGATCACCGGGTTCCAGAAGTTGTTGGCGTAGCCGACGAAGGCGATCAGCACGCCAGTGGTGACGTTGACCCCGCCGAGGCCCATGATGCCGACATAGTAGATGAACGCCATGGTCATCGCGCTGATGGTCTGCACGCCCGGCCACATCAGGTCCTGCACGTAGATGGCCTTCATGTAGTAGTTGCGCACGGTGCCCTGTTGCTGCTGGAAGGTGTCGAACTGCTTGCGTTCGCGCGCGAAGGTCTGGGTGGTCTTGACCCCGGCGATGGACTCGTGCACGTAGGCGTTGAGGTTGCTCTGCTTGTTGGAGAGCAGCTGGTAGGCGTGCTTCTGCAGGCGTTGCAGCACCAGCACCCAGATGGTCAGCAGCGGAAAAAGAATAAGGCTCCATAGTGCAAGCCGCCAATCGACGACGAACATGACCACCAGGGTGACCACGAAGGTGAAGATGTCGGCGATCACGTTGATCAGGCCGCTGGAAAGCGTGTCGGAAAGCGTGTTGACGTAGTTGACCACGCGCACCAGGATCTTGCCGTGCGGGCGGGAGTCGAAATAGCTGAACGGCAGCGTCTGGATGTGGGTGAACAGATCGCGTCGCATATCCTTGAGCATCAACTGTCCGACGCGGGTGATCGCCACGGTCCTGTAGCGCACGCCCAGCTCGTAGAGCACGATGAGCATGGCGAACACGCCGGCGAGCAGGCCCAGCTGGCCGAAATCCTTGTGCGGGATGGCGGAGTCGATCATGATTTTGGTCAGATACGGGGCCGCCACGGTGATGCAGCTCATCGATAGCACCACGACGACGATACGCGCGACCTGGCCGAGATATGGCTTGAGATAGGCGGCGATACGGACGATGTCATGGAGGTTGATCTTTTCGTCGAGCTCTTCGTCCTCGTTATAGGTATTGCGTTTTGCCATGATTGCCTCCTTCCTACTCTTCGAATCCTTGGGAACCGCCGGATTCGACGCCCAGCTGTTTGCGGTATATCTCCCAATAACGGCCATGGGCCGCCACCAGATGCTCGTGGTCGCCCCGTTCGACGATGCGGCCGTGTTCCAGTACCAGGATCAGGTCGGCGTCCTTGACCGAGGAGATGCGATGGGCGATGGTGACCACCGTCTTTTGCGTCTCCATGTCGCGCAGATGCTGCTGGATCTGTGCTTCGGTCTCCATGTCCACCGCCGAGGTGGTGTCGTCCATGATCAGGATGGAAGGGTCATCGGCCAGCGCACGGGCCAATGAAAGACGTTGTTTCTGCCCGCCGGAGAGTCCGACTCCACGTTCGCCGACGATGGTGTCGTAGCCTTCCGGCATTGAGCGGATGAATTCGTCCGCCCCGGCTATGCCGGCCATGCGGCGTATGTAGGCAGGGTCGGAGGAACGCGCGGAACCGGCGCCGAAACCGATGTTGTCGCCGATGGTGTCGGAGAAGAGGAACGTGTCCTGCGCCACGATGCTCACCTGGTTGCGCAGGGTCTTCAATGGCCAGTCCCTGGCGTCGATGCCGTCGAGGAGGACGGTGCCGACGGTTGGATCGTAGAAGCGGGCGATGAGGTTGACCAGCGTGGATTTGCCGGCTCCGGTCTCGCCGAGGATGCCCAGTTTGGTGCCGGCGGGGACGTAGAAATTGAGGTCCTTCAACACCGGTGTCTCCGGATCGTCGGGGAAGGCGAAGCTGACGTGGTCGAAGCGGATCTCTCCGCTCATGCGGTCCGGCGTGGCGTTCTCGGGTTTGCGCACGCCCACCCGCTCCTGGATGTCGACCGCCTGTTTGACGGACTGTGCGGCGTGCGGTTTTTCGGTAATACGCGATTCGGCCGTGAGCAGGCGACGGATCTTGATGCAACTGGCGCCGAATCGCTGCCAATCGTTGATCAGCCATCCGGATTGGCGCACCGGGCCGTCGATCATCCACAGCAGGCTGTTGAAGCTGACGAGGTTGCCCAGTGTCATGTATCCCTTGATCACGAGGAATCCGCCGATGCCCAGCGTGATGAGCTGCAGCGAGAAGCCCAGTCCATCCAGCCACGGCATGAACTTGCGGTTGTTGTAGGCCGAGTCCATGTTCTTTTGCATGTAGTCGTCGTTGCGCTCGTCGAACTTGCTGGTCTCGTAATCCTCGCGGACGAAGGCCTTGACCACGCGGTTGCCCTCGATGTTCTCCTCGACCATCGAGTTGAGATCGGCCAGCGAGTTGCGGATGGCGTAGAACAGCGGCGCGGCGCGCTTGGAGAGCGCGCGGGTGAGGATGAAGATGAACGGGGTGACGCAGGTGAGCGCCAGGGCCAGCCGCCAGTCGATGGTGTACATCACGCACAGTGCGCCGAGGAACATGACCACGCAGTCGGTGGCCTGGTAGCTCACCCAGCTCAGGAAGTGGCGTATGGCCTCGGTGTCGGATGTCATACGGCTCATGATGTCGCCGTTGCGGGTGTGGTTGAAATAGGTGAAGTCCAGCTCGTGCAGCTTCTCGTATTCGTCACTCACGAGCCGGTAAATGGAGTTCTGGCCGAAACGTTCCATCAGGATCTGGTAGATATAGCGGGAAACCACGCGCACCAGCGTCACCACGATCATGGCACCGCAAATGCGGGTGAGCATGTCGAAGTGCCTGGCCCCGATGACCTGGTCGACGATCAGGCCCGCCAACAGCGGCATGGTGACCGCCATGGCGTCGTTGATAAACAGCAGCACCACCGACACCGCCACGCGTGGCAGGTCCGGTTTGCAGTACTGCAAGATCCATTTGAGATTACCTGATGTCTGGTTGCGTTCAGGATCGACGTACATTGATGAACCCTCGTATCATCTTCGATTTGTTGTTCTCTGTCTCTTACGGCTTGCCTTGCCG
Source organism: Bifidobacterium sp. ESL0764 (assembly GCF_029395515.1). Lineage (NCBI taxonomy): Bacteria > Bacillati > Actinomycetota > Actinomycetes > Bifidobacteriales > Bifidobacteriaceae > Bifidobacterium > Bifidobacterium sp. ESL0764. The sequence goes on along the minus strand of NZ_CP113919.1, from coordinate 1,131,373 downwards.
CCACTGCACGCGCAATCGTCTCGGTCCACAATAAACAGATCCAAATGATTGTCCGACAGATAGAACATTAGCGCGTTCCATGCCTGATGCGCTGTCTTCCGCCGCTTGTTCGGCGTGTTGCCGGATTGAGCCATCATATACGTCACCGCCTGAATCCCATACATGCTCATAGGACTCAGGCGGTGACGCTAAAAGACGTTGATTGCATTGCATCATGCGATCAACGCAATGTGTCTCTATTGTATAGAACGCATGCGGCGCATGGCTTCCCGGCGTTCTTCCTTTTCGAGACGGTCAAGATAGATGTGGCCGTCAAGGTGGTCGGTCTCATGCTGCAGCATGCGTCCCATGATGCCGGTTCCTTCGACGACGATGGTCTTGCCGTCGAGGTCGATACCGCGCACGCGTGCATAGTCGGCGCGTCTGGTCTTGTACCAGAGCTTCGGCACCGAAAGGCAGCCTTCGTCGCCGTACTGCTCTCCCCTGGTCTCTTCGATAACCGGGTTCAGGACGTAGCCGAGCTTGCCGTCGATGTTGTAGGAGAACGCACGCAAGCTGATGCCGATCTGGTTGGCGGAGAGTCCTGCACGACCAGGGTCGTCGACCGTATCCAACAGGTCCTGCACCATATTGCGCACCGCGGGTGTGATCGTTCGAATCGGCTCGCACGGGGTTCTCAACACCGGATCGGGAACCACCCTGATTTCTCGTAACGCCAATGCACTGCTCCTCTTGATATCGGTGAACGGTTATTTACTTCTGTGCCGGCGAATCGCGCTCCGGCGTTGCCGTCTTCGGCGATTGCTTCCAAGGGTCTTCACCCTCGCGTTCCATCTCGCGTTCGGCAAGGCGGGCTCCGGCTTTCTGCTTGGCCTGTTCATAGGCCTCGCGAACCTTTGGGGTCACCGCATCGGTGGCCTGCCGCACGGATTCCGCGGTCTTGTCGATGAAGCCGTTCGTGGCTGACGGCGCCGGCTTGACTCGCGCCTTCGGAGTATAGACCTTCGTATTGATGAGATCGGCGTAGTGCTTCAGGACCTCGCCGCGCACGACCTTCATGCTTGGCGTCAGCATACCGTTTTCCTGGGTGAACTGGTCCGGGACAATGGCGAACTTACGTACGGATTCCGCGCGGGAGACCGAGCTGTTGGCCTGGTCGATGTATTGCTGGATGAAGGCGCGCACCGCGTCGTTCTTGCAGATTTCAGATATCGGCATATTCTCATCCATGCCGTTGTTGGCCAGCCACGAACGAACCATCTCCATATCCAACTCGATGAGAGCGGCAATGAAGGGCCGACCGTCGCCGATGACCACGGCGTGGGAGACGATCGGGCAGGTACCGATGGTGTCTTCCATCGGAGCGGGGCTGACGTTCTTGCCGCCGGCGGTGATGATGATGTCCTTCTTGCGGCCGGTGATGTAGACGAAGCCGTCGTCGTCGATCTGGGCGATGTCGCCGGAATGGACCCAGCCGCCCGGCTCGGTGGCCTCGGCGGTGAGCTCGGGCTGCTTGTAGTAGCCGAGGAAGACGTCCTCACCGTTGATCAGCAGCTCGTCGTCGTCGGCCAGCTTGACCGCGATGCCGCAGCCGGGGCGTCCGACGGCGCCGACCTTGTTGAAGTCCTGGAAGGCGACGATGCAGGGGGCGGCGGTTTCGGTCATGCCGTAGCCCTGGATGAAGGTGATGCCGTCCATGCCGTTGAAGAAGTGCGCGAGGTCGGCGTTCATCGGCGCGCCGCCGCAGGCCAGATACTTGAGCTTCGGCCCCAGTGCGCTGCGCACCGAGGCTCCGACCGTCTTCATATAGAACTTGTGTTTGAGGCGTTCGGCCACGGTATGACCACGGCCTTCCTGACCGTCCTTCGACCACTTGACAAAATGGTCGAACGCCATGCTGAATACGCGTCCCTGAAGACCGGCTCCGGCCTTCTGCGAGGCGGCGTTGTACACCTTTTCGAACACACGCGGCACACCCAGCAAATACGTCGGTTGGAAGGTGCGCAGGTCGGTCAAGAGATGCTTGGCGCTTGAGGTATAGCCCACCACGCCGTGCGCTCCAATGGCTACATACTGGATATAACGGGCGAAGCAATGGGCCAGAGGCAGGAAGAGCAGCAGACGGCTGGGCTGGTAGAGCATGTCGTCGAGCACCGCCCAGCCGATGAAGGCCGTGGAAACGAAGTTGCGATGCGAAAGCATGACGCCCTTGGGCTTGCCGGTGGAACCGGAGGTGTAGACGATGGTCAGCATGTCGTCGGCCCGGACGCGCGAAATCGCTTCGTCAAGTGTCTCGTCGGAAACCGAAGTGCCGAAATCGGAGACCGCGTCGAGACCGCCGTCCTGAAGGTTGAACACATACTTCAGGCCGTCGCGCTCACGGCGCAGCTGCTCGAGCGTCTGGGCGTGTTCGGCGTCGCCGCCGAAAGCGACTATCGGATCGACATCCTCGACGATGCCTTGGGCCTGCTTCGGTGAGTCGGTCTCGTAGATCGGCACGCTCACCGCTCCGATGGCGGCGCAGGCGAAGTCAACTACTCCCCACTCGTAGCTGGTCGCCGCGTAAATGACGACCATGCTTCCGGCCTTGGCTCCCAGGCCGATAAGCCCTTTGGCGACCGAGCGCACGCGGCCGAGCATTTCTCCGGCCGTGACCGTATGCCACTGCTGGGTATCTTCATCCAACCATTCGGCTATATCCCCGTCGGGATCTTTCTCTGCTCGCTTGGACAGCAGGGAGTAAATGGTGTCCTTATCGGTGGTTTTGGTGACAGGATCCAAATAGAATTCTCGCAACATATGCTCAACTATACGCGCTCGTTGCCCCAAAACTACGTTAGCGTAACTTTGACTTAGCCCGAACAGCCATCAACATGCGCTCAGCCCAGGTCCGCAGTGGTGCAGATCCAGCGCGATCCGCTGCGTCTGAACACCAGCGTGACCCAGTACGTCGATTGGCCGACCGACAGGCTTACGACGGTCTCGGTGATATCTGGACTGACCAACGTCGTGTATACCAGCATGGGTATAGCCGGCAGGTAACACAACTTGGCCTTGAGCTCCGGATGGGTGCGAAGATGGTTCTCCAGCAGATACGACATTGTTTCGAGACGTTGGACACAGGCACCGCTCAGCGCTTGCTGAAGCCGTTGCGGAGGGGTTCGCCCTCTCACTACGTCCAGGCTCATGCACGCCAGTCTGCAGGATGCCAGGCTGAATTTTCTGCATTCGGCCTCGCTCAAGGTTCCGGGGTAGCAGCGTGAGATGTGAAAAGGGACGGGTCTGTTCGACAGTTCTATTCGAATCGACCCGTCGTAGGCCGGCAATACGGAACGGTGAGTGACCGTCATCTGTCGGGGTTGTGTTTGCATGGTCATCATTGAGCCTCCTTTTCGCTGTTCTCTTGTATCACCCAGAGCAACAGAAATGAAGGGCGTTGTCAAGAAAGAAGAGGATAATCCGGCAAAAATCAAGATTATTTCAAGATTTTTTCAAAACCTTGAATCGAATACGATAATATACGATATAAAATAATGGCCAATACACACACAAAGGGCTACCCGATTACTCAGGTAGCCCCCACAGCATTAAAAAGAGATTATTCCATCATTTCAGCCCAAATGCGAAAGCGTGACCGCGACGTCGCAATGCTGGAAGTTCTTCAGATCGACATAACCGGTGGAAGCCATGGCCCGGCGAAGGGCACCGATGAAGTTCACCGTTCCATCGGCGTTATGGCTGGGTCCGAAAAGAATCTGCTGCAACGGCGCGACCGTTCCGACCTTTGTCCGTTTCCCGCGGGGAAGGGACGGATGGCGAGCTTCGGCACCCCAATGTGTGCCTTTGCCCGGGGCCTCCTGCGCACGTGCCAAAGGCGCTCCGAGCATAACGGCATCCGCTCCCATCGCCAATGCCTTGACAAACGAACCGGAGGTGCCCATGCCGCCGTCGGCGATGATCTGCACATAGCGCCCGCCGGATTCATCCATATAGTCACGACGGGCCTCGGCCACATCGGCGATCGCGGTGGCCATAGGTGCATGCACCCCGATGGTTGCACGTGTGGCGGAAACGGCTCCGCCACCGAAACCGACAAGCACACCGGCGGCACCGGTACGCATGAGATGAAGGGCGGCGGTATAGCTGGCCGCACCCCCGACGATGACCGGCACATCAAGGTCATAGATGAATTTCTTCAGGTTCAAAGGCTCGTGTTTCTGCGAAACATGCTCGGCCGAAACCGCAGTGCCACGGATGACGAAGAGGTCGACCCCGGCGTCGACGACGGTCGAATAGAACTCCTGGGTGCGCTGGGGCGAAAGCGCACCGGCTACCGTCACACCGGCATCGCGAATCTCGTGGAGGCGCTTGGTGATCAGTTCCGGCTTGATCGGCTCCGCGTAGATCTCCTGCAGTCGGGCCGTTGCGCTGTCTTCGTCAAGCTGGCTGATCTCATCGAGCAACGGCTGCGGATCATCGTAACGTGTCCACAATCCCTCAAGATCAAGCACCCCGAGAGCGCCGAGCTTGCCCATGGCAATCGCCGTGGCAGGGCTGGTCACCGAATCCATCGGAGCGGAAAGCACCGGCACGTCGAACTGGTAGGCATCGATCTGCCAAGCCGTCGAAACGTCCTGCGGATCGCGGGTCCTGCGTGAGGGAACGATGGCGATATCGTCCAAGGAGTAAGCCAAACGGCCTTTTTTGCCCAAACCGATTTCAATTTCCTGAGTCATGGCTTCCAGATTACTTCCCCTACGTGACGAGCACCGACAATCGAGAATCCAACGTAAAAGAGCGTCTCGCCAGTCAGTCAAAGCAACACCTGTGACATATTTCGGCGTGATAATGGCAACATATTGCCACATTACAAGAAAGGGCGAGCATGGAAAAGATCAAGGTCGAAGGCACCATCGCCGAACTCGACGGCGACGAGATGACGAGGGTGATATGGAAGGACATCAAGAACCGCCTTATTCTACCCTATCTTGACGTCGATCTCGACTATTACGACCTCGGCATCGAAAACCGCGACGCCACCGACGATCAGGTGACCATCGATGCGGCCAACGCCATCAACAAGCACCATGTCGGCGTCAAATGCGCCACCATCACCCCCGACGAGGCACGTGTCAAGGAATTCAACCTGAAAAAGATGTGGAAGTCGCCGAACGGGACCATCCGCAACATTCTCGGCGGCACGATCTTCCGCGAGCCCATCGTCATCGCCAACATCCCGCGATTGGTCCCCGGCTGGAAGAAGCCCATCGTCGTGGCCCGCCACGCTTTCGGCGACCAATACAAGGCCACGGATTTCAAGGTCGGAAAACCGGGACGCCTGACGGTCACCTTCACGCCCGCCGACGGAAGCGAGCCGATCGAACACGTGGTCTACGACTATCCGGGTGCGGGCGTCGCCCAAGTGCAATACAATCTTGACGACTCCATCCGCGGCTTCGCGCGGGCCTGCTTCAATTACGGGCTCATGCGGCACTACCCGGTGTATCTGTCGACCAAAAACACGATTCTCAAAGCCTACGACGGCGCATTCAAGGACATTTTCGCCGCAGTCTATGAAACCGAATACAAGGACCGTTTCGAGGCTGAGGGCCTTTCTTACGAACACCGTCTGATCGACGATATGGTGGCCAGCACGATAAAATGGCACGGCGGCTATATCTGGGCCTGCAAGAACTATGACGGCGACGTGCAGTCCGATTCGGTGGCACAAGGATTCGGCTCGCTGGGATTGATGACCTCCGTGCTGATGACGCCGGACGGCAAGACCGTGGAGGCCGAGGCTGCACACGGCACCGTGACACGTCATTATCGTCGCTGGCTCAAAGGCGAAAAGACCTCAACCAACCCCATCGCCTCGATCTATGCATGGACCGGAGGGCTGAAGCAGCGTGCCAAGCTCGACGGGACACCCGAGGTGGGCCATTTCGCCGAAACCCTGGAGCAGGTCATCATCACGACCGTGGAAAGCGGGAAGATGACCAAGGACCTGGCCATGCTCATCGGCTCCGACCAGCCTTGGCTCGATACCGTCGGCTTCATGGATGCCTTGGATGAGGGGCTGAAGCGGGAACTGAGCGGGTCGCGCTGATCAACGCTCTGTTCGACGCCGTCGCATGCTTGTTTGAACAATCGGATGCGACGGCGCTTTCATATCGGCCCAAGACTACTATCGGTCTTGATTGATTCGAAGCTTTAACGAAGGATGACTCATGAGCACGCGCGGCAAGCATTCCTTGGCACGTTTCCTGGCTTTGGCCACGGCCACTGTTCTGACGATGACGTCGGCTGCCTGTGGCGAAGGGCATCAGGATGCAGGAACCACCTCGATCGACACCGACAAGGTCTCGACGAGTTCGGCTGCCGCCAAGAGCCACGTCATGATTTTCACGCCCTCCGATGGAATTTCCATATCGTCTCACACGCCGCTGAACAAATGGGCCAAATTCGTGCCCGCCATCACAAAATCGCTTACGGGTGCCGGCTTCCAATCGAAGAACATCAAAGTGAGAACGGATGGTAACCTGAGCAAGCAAAGTGACGACGTACAGGACTACGTGGTCAATCAGCTTTCCAGCGCGTCGGATGACACCAACCACCACACGATACTGATCGTTGCCCCTGCGACCTCTGCAAACAAAGGCAATGAACAGTATGGCGATTACGTCACCAATCCCACCGATGCGCCTAAGTACGATACACAAAAGCCGTCGGACGCCGCTCGTCGGACCACCGACGGTGCGCTCGACAAGCCATCTGCCTCTTCGAGCGATAAACCGACTCAGACACAGAACGAAAACGACCAGGACAATACCGACAACAATGACGAGGTCACAGCCGGAAAGCGGCTGTCCAAAACCCTGAAACTCGCAAAAAAAGCGGGAGCTCGCACCGTTGTTCTTGCCAATCCGTTGGCCGGATTCACTCCGGATATTTTTGTCAGCATGTCGACTCCACGTCAGATCGGCATGCTGCAGGCGCAGCAACTCGTCTCGAAACTTGCTCTGGAAAAAACGACCAAGATGCATCCAAAATCGATTGAGGTCATGATTCCTGTAGCTGCTGACGCCGATTCGAATCTCAATGCCACTCAGGCGTTCTCCGAAGAGGCTTTTGCGGGCATATGGGAGGTGTTGCAACCCTACTTCAAAGATGGCAGGGCCATAAGCCCGTCAAAAAAACTGAGTGCAGCCACCACGCAGGCCGATTGGGAGTCGGTTTCGTTCAAGGCCTCAAGAACAGCCGAGGTAAAGACGGAACTGAACAACAGGCTCACAGCTTCATCCAAGGACGGCAAGCCGCTGCATGTCGACGGCATTGTGTCGATGAACGATTTCGTCTCATCGGCAGCGGTAGACGAACTGACGTCACTGAAGTACACAGGCACGGCCGCCGACATCAATCCCGAGATCGAGGTCTCCGGCATAGTCGGGACTCTGACCGGCAAACACAACCTCAATAAGATCGCCCCTCCAAAGCCAAAGGACAGTAAAGAGGGCGATGCCAGCGACGAAGGGCAGGCGCAAACGGACAGTAACGGCGATATGGCCTGGCCGATCATCACGGGATACGGTGCCTACACCGATATGATGCCTGATGTGGTCAACGGCAAACAGTGGATGACAGGTATGGAGAACATCCAGAAACTCACACGCGACATCGCTGGTGCAACCGCCACAATGGAAGCCGGGAAAAAGCTGACCGAACTGCCTTACGTCAAAACGACAACCGTCGGCAATGCAACCATCAACATCATCCATGAAAAGCCGTTGGCTGTAAGCGCGAGCAATCTCAAGCATCTGCTGATCGAGCCCGGATATATCTCGTTGGCGGATGCAGGATTATAAAACAGGTTTCAGTATTATTTTCCTCTTTGCCGCAAGAAGTTGAGGATCGCGGTATTCCTTTTTGGTTTTTCGCACTCCCCAATGCACGCATATTCCCGTGCAATGGTCCGAAATTCCTTTGACGACGCCAATCGGCAATCCCTTGACAACGGGTGTGCCTATTGGCAAAAGGGTCTGCGCCGGTTCAAGGGTAAGGGTCAGGCTTTTATGACGGATGCTCACCACCGATTTTCCCGCGACAATGCCGGCAAAACTGATGAAACCGTTTGCGGGGGCCAACAGAGGAGTATCCTCTATCGCCGCGATGTCGACGCCGCGATGGCCGGGACCCCACGCCTGCTTCGGCGCCTTGAACTTTCTGATCAGCACGTGCGGCACAACGGGCCAGCTCATGTCCGCCTTGCAGCCTTTGCCGCTCGGCACCGCAGCTTCCAACGATCCGATCGGCTCGACGAACCCCAAAGGATATCGGCTTGGCGCCGAGGAATCAACGCTCTTGTCGTTTTCAGGGGAACGGCCTGATGTTGCGTCGGAAACCACATTAGTGGCGGCCATCGCTTCGTGCTGCGAGGCGCCGAAACCGATGAACAGCACGGCGAACACCACCAGTATGGTCGTCGACCCCCAAATCAGACCGATCAGCTTTTCTCTGAGCTTCTCCCTTTCCTGCTGCAGCCTCTCTCGCCTGAGCTTCCTCCTCTTCCGCTCGTCCATGATCATGGTCATGCCTCTTTTCATCGTCACTTCGTAGTCATCGTTCCTTTTCTTCCACTATGCCTCGCCTCTTTCAAATAGAGGGTCGAAAACAGGTGATGTGGTCGAATGACCCCGGTTATCCACAACGCCCGGGCGTGTCGCAAAAGTTATGCACCGGATTTGCACAACTGCCGAGGCTCAAGAGTATAAAAAGACGTAATCGACGAAAAGAAAGGGACGTTAAAGCTATGGGTGTCGAAAAGCAGGCAGCGGAAACGGGCTCCGGGGATACCAACGCCCAGACGACGATTCATCATGACGGTCTGCATCGTTGCTGGCCGGAATCCTACCTCAGTCTCAGCCATGACATGCTGGTCTATCACGACACCGAATGGGGCACGCCCTGCTATGATTCGCAGGCCCTGTTCGAACGTCTTGCGCTCGAAGCCATGCAGGCCGGGCTTTCGTGGAACACCATCATCAACAAGCGCAAAGCCATTGATGCCGCCTTCCATGATTTCGACATCAAACAGGTCGCTCAGATGGAGCCCGAGATTCCCCGACTGATGAACGACGTGGCCATCATACGCAACCGACGGAAAATAGAAGCCATCATTCATAACGCACAGGTTGCGCTGGATCTTGATATGCCGTTTTCCGAGTACATCTGGAGCTTCGCCCCTGACGGTCCGCGCGTGAACAGACCGAAGAGCCCCGAGGAGGTCCCTGCCGTAACGAAAGAATCCACTGATATGAGCAAGGCGATGAAAAAGGCCGGGTTCAAATTCGTCGGGCCGACCACCATATACGCCTACATGCAGTCGATGGGCATCGTCAACGACCATCTGCAAGGCTGCTTCAGATGCCCTGAAACAGGGAACTGATCTGGTCGCCGCCTTGCTGCACCGAAAGCTTGTGTATCATCATTGTCCGCACAGACCCTGCCGCAGCATGATGCCGTAAGCCTCGCGGCCACCGCCCTCGCCAGGTGTCAGGTGCGTGCCGTCGTCATAGAAGTACTCAGGATGGCCGTTGCTGACAGAATACCAGTCCAGCAAACCGACGTTCTTGTGTTTGGCGGCCACTGAACGCAGAATCTGGTTGTTGGAATCCTGCCAGCCGGTAGGGGCACGGACAGTGGTGAGATAGAGAGGTTCGTCACCCACCGAGGCGATCAGATTCTCCACTTGCTGCTCGTCGGCGATGCTGTCGTTGGTGCCGAGCGCCATGACAACGACGCTGCCGGCCTGGCCTTGCGCCTGATGCTGGCGGAAAAGGTCGGAGCCTGTAGAGAAATGACGGCCGACCATATTGTCCTGCACGCTCGCCGGAATGTGCTCCTGGACGAAATCATGGGCACCCATTTCCACGGAATCGCTGATAATGAGAGGGTTCGCGCTGCACAAGCCTGTCGTAACGTCATACGTCCAGCCTTTGGTATCGAGGTTTTTGGGAACTTTGGCGGCTTTTGGTACCAGACGCGGAGGAAGGTTCAGCGACGGCTTGGGCACTGCCGACCGGCGCAGCGTCAGAAGGTCGCGATTGACCGGTGTGGCAATGCCAAGGCTGCGCTCGACGGAAAGATATTCCTGATGCAAAACCGTTGAACGTTTGGCGGCAATCTGGTTGAAATCAACCGGAAGCGCCGTGCATGCCACCACCGCGACGACACCGCATGTGGCGAGAATCTTGGTGACCAGTCGCATCTCACGCAACGGCACCTTGTTCTCCGGAACCACTTTTCGAACTACTTCAGCTGCCTGATAGAAGGCCTCGCAGGCAGCCCAAAGCACCATGAACTGAATGATCCATTCCCACCAGCGCAGCGGCTGCGTACGGACGGCAGGGTTCATGAACTCCAGCAACGGGTAATGGACCAGATACATCGAAAAGGAACGTGACCCGATATAGCGCAGGACCCGCAAGCCCATGAGCGAACGGCAAAGATTGCCCGGAACCAGGACAATGGCGAGAAGCGAGGCGACGATCAGAGCCACGGCTTGGAAACCGCCGCGGTAAAGCATGGCATCGTTCCCGCTACAAACGCAATACAAGATAATCAGCGCGGCAAGGAGACAGCACCCTGCTCCGGCGAGCAGAAGATTTGCAGGAGTCGCCCAACGCGGGGCACCTGATCGTTCCGTGTCCGTTGCGTCGGCTTTTTGGCCATGCTTTGTTTGCGCTTGTTCGACCATGAACGCGAGCAAAGCTCCGATCATCAATTCCGAAAAGCGTGTGTCAAGACCGTAATAGACGCGTGACACGTCGGCACCGGGCGTATAGAGCAATACCATCTCAGCCGTAGAGGCGACGGCGAGCAGCAAGGTGATCAGGAATCGTGCGCGCAGCTTGAGATGGAGACGATGCATGAGCCAGAGCAGGGAAATCCAGACCAGATAGAACTGCATGGTGAGCGCGAGAAACCACAGGTGCGTAAGTGGCGATGGAAGTCCTGCGGCGCTGAAATAGGAAACCTTGCGGAAGATATAGACCCAATTGCTGGCGTAGAAGGCGCTGGGCAACGCGTCGATATGCAGTTTTGGTAGCATGCCCGGAGACAGCAGATAAGCGGCCGGCACGACCAGGGCAATCAGGGATAGCAACGGGAAGGTCAGACGTTTGATTTTGCGCCAAACATAGCTGGTGTAGTGAAACCCTTGTGAGCTGGACATCCGTCGTTCTACGCTGCCGGTTATCAGAAAACCTGAGATGACGAAGAAGATGGTGACACCCAGGAATCCGCCGTTGAGAAGGGAGGGACGGACATGATAGGCCACCACCCCGATAATCGCCAAAGCACGAAGGCCATCGATCGCGTTGTTGCGGGAAGGACGGGAAGCGTCCGGTACACGGGAGGAATCAGACACATTCATTTCAGCCGTTTTCGGGCCGTTCACGGTGTGTCCCAACATCAACCTCTTCTTTGTTCCCCGTCAATTTGCGACCATCACATCTCCGGTCACAAGGCAGTACAGTAACAAAAGGCATAGATGCTTTGGCAGGATTGACACGCCGTTGCCTGTGTTGGCTCGCCCGACACGTTTCGACCGGCCCAAATGGCTTCCAGACTTGTAGCGAGGTCGCCTGCATCGATGAGGCGATCGGACCATATACGAAAAATTCTCGGAACCGTTAAGATTCCGAGAATTCATTGAGCTCCCGCAGCTGGGCTTGAACCAGCGACATTCTGATTAACAGTCAGACGCTCTGCCAACTGAGCTATGCGGGAATGTCCCGTACGGAGCTTCAAGCACCGCACAAGAAATATATCTTATACAAGAATCGTCATCTCGCAACCCCGATGGCGTGTCGCTTGATTTTTGCGGGATGTCGCGATTCCGACCGACGGCACGTCACACGCTGATGACGTTCATGGGCATGGCCGAGTCGATGGGGAAATCGGGAGCGGAGGGACGCACGCCGGCCTCGACGAGGTTGACGCCCAGCATCGCGACCATCGCGCCGTTGTCGGTGCACAGTTTGATCTGCGGGATACGGACTTCGACGCCATGCTCCTTACCCACCTCGAGCAGCTTGGCACGCAGTTGGGAATTGGCGGAGAAGCCGCCTCCGACGATCAGCGTCTTGGAATCGTATTCCTCGCAGCCATGCATGGCCTTGTTGGCCAGAACTGTAGCCACGGAATCCGCCAGCGAGGCGCAGACGTCATCGACCGGAATTTGCTTGCCCGCCGCCTGCTGGGCCTCCACCCAACGAGCCACGGCCGTTTTGACGCCGGAAAAGCTGAAGTCATAGGGGTGCTCCTTGCCGGCCTTGCCCTTGGTGAGCCCCTGCGGCACCTTGATGGCGTGTGGGTCGCCCAACTGGCCGTGCCGGTCGATATGGGGGCCTCCCGGGTAGGGGAAGCCGAGCAGACGCGCAACCTTGTCGAAGCACTCCCCCGCAGCGTCGTCCAGCGTGGTGCCGACCACATCCACATGACGGGCGACGTCTTCGACGTGCAGCAACGAGGTATGGCCGCCGGAGACGATAAGCGCCAACGTGTCTTTCGGGAACGGGCCGAACTGCAGCTGGGTGACGGCGATGTGGCCGATGACGTGGTTGATGCCGTAGATCGGCTTGTTGGCGGCCCACGCCAAGGCCTTGGCCCCGGAAACGCCTACGGCAAGGCAGCCGGCCAGGCCGGGACCCGCCGAAACCGCGATGGCGTCGACATCGGAAAGCTCCATATTCGCGTCGGCCAGTGCCTTTGAGACCACGGGTACGAAGGCTTCGGCGTGCGCGCGAGAGGCGATCTCGGGAATCACGCCGCCGTATCGTGCGTGTTCCTCCATCGAGGAGGCGACGACGTTGGAGACCAGCGTGCGTCCGCGCACGATGGCCGCCGCGGTCTCGTCACAGGTCGATTCGATGCCCAGTACTGTCGGTTCGCTCATTGCATTTGCTCCATATTCTGTTTGACGCTGCCGAATCCCATGATATGCGTTTCGAGGTCCAACGCCATTTCGACGGCATCGATGTCTTCGGGCTGATAGTAATGCCGCAGCAGGCCGATATCGTTGAATCCACGGTTATGATACAGGCGTTTTGCCGGTTCGTTGTCTACCCGGACTTCCAGTTTGATTCGACGGACCTTGCAGGACCGCGCATAGTCGATCAGGCCGTCGAGCAGGTTGCCGGCTATGCCTTGTCGCTGGAAACGTTTGGCGACGCCGATGGTCATGATTTCGGCTTGGCCGTCGGCGTGCCACATGCCGGCGTACCCGCGCATAAGCGGATATGACGGAGATGGCCGTGGTGATTTTCTTCGGGCCGCGGTATCCTGCCCTGATCCTCCGGGGTCGGCGGCATCGGTGAAGTCCGTGGGATTGGCGGAATCCGTGATATCGGCAAGATAGATTCTGGAAGGGTCCGCCATCTCGCAACGCAGGGTATCCAGATTCCAAGCCTCGCTGCCGAAAAGTTCCGTCTCGAGCCTGGCCGCGGCTTCTAGCACCCGCTGCCGGTCAAGCGCACCGAATTCGACGATCATCTGCGTTTCAGGCCTTCGTGGCTCCGGCGTGGTTCAACACATGCTTCAACGGGTTGGGTACGGAGACGTCCGGACGGCGCAGATAGAGCGGTTCGACGGGCTTGATCTTGTTTACGCCATCATTGTCTGCGATGGTGTCGGCATCACGCGACCCGGCAAGATTGATGCCATTGTTCCGTGCAGCGCAATCTGCGAAAATGCGCAGGCCTGCCGCCCCGGCATCCAAAACGGAATGGTCGATGATGTGTCCAAGCAATGCACCGAATCCTTGCCATGTTTCTGCATACTTGCAGGCTCCATGGCCAACGATGTCGATACGGTATTGATCCTGAGAGCCGGCCCGTTCAACAAGATTTTCAACAGCTTGCCTGATTCGTTCGACGATATGCTGGGGGTAATCGATATCCATGTCGACAATCGGGGAAACGAACGGTTGCGGATTCCCGTTTCCCGGTTTTGCAACCGCCTTATCTGCAACAGAAGGCTCGCAACCATCACCATACAGGGCAAAGTACAGCTGCCTGCGACGGGCGTCGTTGACAGCCAAGGTCAGATGGTGAATGGCTTCAGAGCCGGTATCTTGCGTCAAATCATTGAGAAAATCGACATTGGCAAGTGCGGTATCACCTTGCCGTTTCAGCTTCGACATCCACGCCTGGGGCTCGAGGATGTCTTGACCGAGCAATGGTGCGCCGGTGGCGTATGCGATGGCCTTCGCCGCCACGACACCGGCTCGGAGCCCGGTGAACGGCGCCGGTCCAACACCGACGACTATCCGGTCAAGGTCGCTGGGCGTGAGCCCGGCCTGGCCAACTGCTTTGCCGATATTGACCTGCAGCTTTTCGACGTGGGTACGAGAATCGGTCTCCACGATGGGTTCGTGCCCCAAGACTCCGACCGTCGAACCGAATGAGGTGTCGATGACCAAGGTGTTCGCCATATTTGCCGCTCCTAGATTCCATACCATCCGGACTGCGAATGCTGACGACGGATGGCGATTCATGCCTTTGCTACTGTACAACGGCGACAAAACCGACGAAACTCGGCATGGTTATACGCTCCTCAGCCGGTGCCGATACATTTCGGTACGACCTACGAAACGGATTCGTCGGCCTTCGCCTAGTGGCGTTCATCGAGTTGCTGGTTGAAATCCTTCCAGCGTGCGCCGACGGGAACGAAGGTCACCGTACGCATGCCGTCACCGCTCAGTTCTGCATCCGTCTCATCGATGTGCGCTGCAATGGCTGAACGGTCAATCGGACGGTCGATATGCACTTCGAGACGTTCGGGCGCGAAAGCGGAGGCCATCTGCTCGCCCCACTCCATCAGAATGACTGTATGCTCGCCCGGATCTTCAAGCTCCTCGTCAAGCCCCAACGATTCCAACTCGTCAAGCAGCCTGTCAACGGTGTCTTGTCCGGGCGCGAAATCGTTGCCTCCCAGCCGGTAGGCGTCGACATGCACCAGATGGGCGTGCGTGCCGTCGACGAACCTGCCATCGAGTTCCCTGGCGATGGTGAAGGTCGGGGAAACAATGGGTTCGTCGATATTGAGCCCCGCTCCAAAGCCCTGCGCAAAAGTGGTCTTGCCGGCACCCAATGGCCCTGAAAGCAGAAGAACGTCACCTCCGTGGACGTTTGCCGCCACTTTCTCTCCGAGATCCTGCATGTCGGTTTCGGTCGGTATTTCAAGGGTATACGAAGATTCATTGCTCATACGTTCATGCGTCCTTTGTGGCTGATCAGTTCGATGGAGCGTTCCAGCGCGTACATCGGGTCTCCCCCGTTGGTCTTGTTCTGTTCGTCGGCCCAAGCGAGTGTCCGGATGCATCTGGAGAGGCCGTCCGAGGTCCATCCGCTCAGCTGCCGTGTCGCGTTGCGCAACACCCAGGGGTTGGTTTTCGCCTCGGCCTGGGAGATGGCACCGGAACGCACCGCCGAAGCCTTGGCGAGCGTGCGCAGTTTCATCGCCAGAGCGCCCACCAAGGCGATGGGATCGGTGCCTTGGGCGACGGCGGAGCGCATGTCGATGATGGCTTTGGCATTGTTGCCCGCAAGCGCGGCATCGGCCACGGCGAATCCGGTGACTTCGGCGTTGCCGGTCAGATACCGATTGACCAGATCGAGGCCGATCGGGTCATCGTCGAAATCAAAGCAAAGCTGTTCGCACATGGCCGCCAGCTCACCGGTCTTCTCCCCTAGGACGGCCACCAGCTGCTGGGCGGCTGCCGGATCGACGCGCCGTTTGCGGCGTTCGAAGCATTGGATGACGAAGTTCAGTTTGGCGTCGGCACGTTTGAGGTCGGGAATGCTTTTCTTTGCGGCCCCCGCTTTGGCGAGCCGGTCGATGACCCTTTTGCCCTTCTGGCCCCCATCATGCTGGGCGATCACCGTGGCCGTCGCTTCGGCAGGATCTTTGGCCATGGAGGCGCAATAGTCGACCATGGTGTCGGCCAGGGCGTCGTCGGCGTTCTGGATGTGACGGATGATGACGATGGAGCTTGCGCTGAGCAGGGACGGGCTCACAGCTTCGTCGAAGTCGTATTGGCCCGCCTCGCCGGCGTCGAGTTCGATGACCTCGGCTTCCGGGCCGTTCTTTGCGGCAGCGTCACGGCAATCGCGCACCTGCTGTTCGTTGAGAAACTCGTCTCCTCCGACAACCAGTACGAATCGGGTCTGTTGTGCAGTCCTTTTTCCAGCCATCACACCCTCGATTCCTTTCGGTTACCTGATATGGCCACCATCGCGGCGGAACTCCTACGACTTTCTATGATATTCGATGCGGTGTCATCGGTGGACATGCGCCGTGTCTCTCGGTTCAACTCGGCTTGCCAACCTGTTCGAACATTTGTTCGGTTTCTTTGACCCATATCGCTCCTTTGCTTTTCACTCGCATGAGCAAACCGTCATCACTGGTTACCACGCCTTTCGGATTGCGCTTTTTCGTCATAATGGACAACGCCCTGAACAGCAGTACCGTGCCGACTTCGCAGACGACTACCATCAACGCCCCTCCAACCCCACCGGCCCAAGGCATGGTGGCGGTTGGCGCACCGCCGATGGTATCCGCGCACCATTGCATCACCGAAGTTCCGCAACTCGACAGCCACACCAACACAAACGCCAAATGAGGGGCCAACGGCGAAAAGACCAAACCCGCCAGGCCCGTCAGCGTGGAGAAATCGACAAACGGAGCCACCACCAGGTTCGCGGGAACCGACAGCAACGGCAATGTCGGTGTCATCATCACCTGTATCGGCAAGGTGAACAGCTGGGCGGCTAGGGTCACCGAAATGCCGTTTGCAAGGAATTTCGGCAAGAGTGTCGAAAGATGCTCCGATATCGGGCCGGCACACAGCACAATTCCCAGCACCGACGCACACGACAAGGCGAAACCATAGCTTCTCGCCATCGCGGGATCGGCCAGCAAGGTGAAGACGACTGTCCAGCACAGCGCACTGATCGCCTGCGGCCTTCTGCCGGCAAACAAGGCCAAAGAAGCGAAGACACCCATGATCAGCGCTCGCATCACCGAGTCGGAAGGGTACATGGCGCTCGCGAGCGCCACATAGGCCATCACCGTCAGTACCGCCACCATCTGGCGTGGCAAGAGGAACCGGGCGCAACCCGAGCGTATCAGACTGCCGATCAGCGCGAAATGACCGCCGGAAACGGCCATCAGATGCATGATGCCGGAATCCTTGAAATGCATCTCAAGCAGTGTCGCGAACGTGGCGTTGACCGGTTCGCGCCCGGTAACGCCCGCACCCATGAAATCCTGGCCCAAAAGGCCTATCGTCAATCCAGGAACAAGCACCCGTCCTTGCTCGGAAAGCCCTTCGGTCACCGAGAAGAACGAACGTTGCATGGAATCGATCAGACGAGCAACCGGCGGGGCACGTTCGAGCACCCGCATCTTGGCGTCATCGTCAGCGGTCAACCAGATTGGTCGCATGCCGTATCTCGCAGCTTCCACCCTACCGGATACCGTTACGGTTTCACCATCCGACAGCCTCCCGCACAACGGTTTGTTCATGTACACAACGATACGAGAGTTGCTGGCCTGTCGAACATCATCGTGCATAAAGCCCGTCAGATGCGCGTTGGCCTGACAGTCCGCCTGCCATGAGCTTGCAGCGGTTATCGGCGAATCGAGGCGCACTCTTGCCTCGACCTCACTTTCGCCATTTCTGGCCAGGGTCATGACAGGGTCATGATATGCCTTGATATCGGCACCCATCGAGGCGATCAAAGCCGTCAAAGCCGAACAAGCGAGGACCGCCGCCCACACTCTTTTATTGCCTCGCGATTCTCGCAATATCCGCGCTATTGCGCAATGGCGTCCTAACCATCGCCGGGACAAGACAAGCAGGGCAATCAGAGCAGCCATCAACGCAAGAAGCATAACCATCGGGAGGACGATTCTCTCGTTTGATGAACCTATCAGCCAATCCGCAGCCAAGGCAAACGGCGAACCAGACGCACCTGAGCCGCCGGCAGCTTGCCCGTTGGAAGTCGAATCGCCTTGCTGCCCTGTGAGGCGGGCAAAGACCATGTGCGAAGCCAATACGACGGCCCATACGCACAACGCCACCGGAAGCATCCGCCAGTCCCTGCTGCCCTGTTCATAACCGCGAGAATCGTTCAGCCACTTGTTCATACCGTCACCTGCCCGCGTATCTTCTCCAGCGTCTTCTGCCCGATGCCCGAGACCTTGAGCAGCTGGTCGACACTGGTGAAACGGCCGATCGACGAACGGTAGTTGATGATCTTCTGGGCCATCACCGGGCCCACTCCCTTGATCTGCTGCAGCTGTGTGCTGTCGGCGGTATTGAGGTTGACGAGGTTGCTCTCATTGCCCGAGGATGCGTTCTGTCCGCTTCCGGTTTGTGCGGGCTGGCCTGCGTACGACGAGCCGGCGTCTGTACCGGAATCGCGCTCCTCTTGTTCAGAGGAAGCCGAAGAAGAACCGGAAGTCTTGCCCTTGTTCGAAGGATTTCCCCCAGGCTGGTCGGAATCTTTGGTTTTCAAACCGGCACCGGCTCGAGTGTTTACCAATGATGAAGCTTCGGCCTGTTGCTTGTTGTAATTGACGGCCTGTGTCACCAGCATCGTCAGACTGGCGCACAACGCCACCACCAACACCAATATCACCGCGACCGCTTGCATGGGTTTGAACACCAGTCTAGGGACGGTTCTGCGTGCGGCGTCCGTTTGGAAAGATGTTTGCTCTGACGGCTCCTCGACAAAAGCATCCTGATGAGAATCACGATCGCCCGTCAAATCACGGACTTCGACGTCGGTGGAAGCGGTGCCGCCCTCCTTTTGGTTTTCCTGTGCATTTCCCGGTTCGATAAGCCATTGTTCGATTGGCGGCAAAGGAGGCAGCCCGACACTCAAGAGCTCCCGGCCCTCGTGGTTGCGCCCGTTGCCAGATGATTCTTCACGGGACATCGCGACTGAGCGAAGCCGTATCGCCACGGACCGGCCTTCGTCGTGTGTACTGTCGCCGAAATGAATACCCATACCTTCAAGCATGACCGAGCGGGCATCAAAAGTCGAGTCAAAACGACCACTGTGGTCGAATGATAGCGGTTATCCACATTTGAGGCGTGTCGCACCCGAAACCGCCGAACCGTCCACATTCATCCACAACACAAGAAAGGGTGCCAAAGTGCAGAAATCACACGTACGCGAATGGAAGATTCAACGAATCATTAGCATTAATCCGTCACAAGATTCCAGAATTTCTGCATGTCGATGCATATGTGAATTCAGAAGACAATGGATGGATACGCGAAAAGGCACCGGAATTTGAATCCGATGCCCTTTCATACCGCTCACTTGATGAGGCTCGATGTCATCAGCAAGCGCTGCCGACAAAGCTAACGTTTATGCGTTATTCTGCCGGAACGATGGAGACGATCTTCGGCGCCTTGACGATGACCTTGCGCGGCTCCTTGCCGCCCAAGCGGTCAGCCACGGCCTTCAACGCCATCGCCTTGAGCTCGTCGGGGTCGATCGAGGGGCTGACCTCGAGCTTGGCGCGAACCTTGCCCTTGATCTGCACGACGGCAGTGACCGTGTCCTCTCCGACGTAACGCTCGTCGGCCTTAGGCCACGGCTCATGCGCCAAGGACTCAGTATGGCCAAGCTTCTGCCACAGTTCCTCGCAGATGTGCGGAGCAATCGGAGAAAGCATCAGAATCAGCGGTTCTATGGCGGCACGCGGCACGGCCTTGAGGCCTGTGAGCAAGTTGTTCAAGACGATGAGCTTGGCGATGGCGGTGTTGGGCCGCATGTTCTCCATCTCGACGGTCACGTCGGCGATGGTGTTGTTCAAGAGCTTCAATGTCTTGGTGTCCGGCGTCTCATCGGTGACGGTGACCTCGCCGGTGTTCTCATCGACGACGTTACGCCACAGGCGCTGCAGGAAGCGCATGCCGCCCACGACGTTGCGGTCGTTCCACGGGCGGGACTCGTCAAGCGGGCCCATGCTCATCTCATAGAGGCGGAAGGTGTCGGCGCCATAGCGCGCATACATGTCATCGGGGGTGATGATGTTCTTGAGGCTCTTGCCCATCTTGCCGAATTCGCGGTTGGCGTGCTGCCCGTGCCAGGTGAAGGTCGGTTCGCCGGACTTGTCGGCCGGCCCCTCCTCCACCTCGGCGGCGGGCACGTACTGGCCACGGTCGTCGGTGTAGGCATAGGCCTGGATCATGCCTTGGTTGAAGAGCTTGTGGAACGGTTCCGGGGAATCGACGTAGCCCAGATCGAAGAGGATCTTGTGCCAGAAACGCGAGTAGAGCAGATGCAGCACCGCGTGCTCGACTCCGCCGACGTAGAGGTCGACGCCGCCGGTCTTGCCGGATTCGACATTGTGGTTCGGGCCCATCCAGTACTCGTATTCGTCCGGATCGACCATATGCTCGGTGTCGTTCGGATCAAGGTAGCGCATGTAATACCAGCAGGAACCGGCCCAGTTGGGCATGGTGTTGGTGTCACGGTAGTAAGTCTTGGGGCCGTCGCCCAGATCGAGCGTGACCTTGACCCAGTCCTCGTTGCGGCTCAACGGCGCCTCTGGATTGCTTTCGGCATCCATCGGGTCGAAGGTCTTGGGGCTGTAGTCCGGCACGTCGGGCAGGTTGATCGGCAGCATGGAGTCCGGCAGCAGATGCGGCACGCCGTCCTCGTCGTAGACGATCGGGAACGGCTCTCCCCAGTAGCGCTGGCGGGAGAAGAGCCAGTCGCGCAGGCGGTAACTGACGGTTCCCTTACCCACGCCCGCGGATTCGAGCCATTGGTTGACCTTGTCGATGGCGTCGTTGACGCGCAGCCCGTCAAGGTTCAGCGCGTCACCCTTAGCCTTGGTGTGATCGGTCGAGGAGTTGATGACGATACCGTCGTGCGAGACGAACGGCGCTTTGCCTTCGTAGTCGCTCAGGTTCTCACCCGAATCCGGCAGCGGTTCGACGGTATAGATAACCGGCAGACCGAACTTCTGGGCGAAGTCGTAATCGCGCTGGTCGCCGCCAGGCACCGCCATGATGGCGCCGGTGCCGTAGTCCATCAGCACGTAGTCGGCGGTGAACAGCGGCAGCTTGGCCCCGGTGATGGGGTTGACGGCATAGAGCCCGGTGAACAGGCCGGTCTTCTCGCCGCCTTCGTCGACGCGGTCCTGCGCGGTCTTGGATTCGGCAGCCAGACGGTAGGCTTTGATGCCTTCCGCGGGTGTGGCATAGCCGCCTTTCCAGCTTTCCGGGGTGTCTTCCGGCCATGCCGCTGGAACGTCGGCCAGCAGATCGTGCTCGGGCGAGACCACGGCGAAGGTGGTGCCGAAGAGGGTGTCGGGGCGGGTCGTGTAGATCTCCATGTCCCGCTCGCCGTTGGAGGTGGCGACCTTGAAGTGCACGGAAGCACCGTGGGATTCCCCGATCCAGTTGCGCTGCATGAGCTTGACTTTCTGGGGCCAGTCGATGATGTCGAGGTCCTCGATCAGGCGGTGGCCATAGGCGGTGATGCGCATGGACCACTGGCGCAGCTCGCGCTGGAAGACCGGGAAGTTGCCGCGCTCGGACTTGCCCTCGGCGGTGACCTCCTCGTTGGCGAGCACTGTGCCGAGACCAGGGCACCAGTTGACCGGCGACTTGGAGATATACGCGAGACGGAAATCGTTCAGCACGTCGGCCTGTTCGGCTTCAGTGAGCTGGTCCCACGATTTTCCGGAATCCTCGAAGCCGGGAATGACACGTTCGCCGCTTTTGAACTGCTCGATCAACGTGTCGATGTGGCGGGCGGAACCCTTGCCGCCGTCGGGGCGCGTGAAGTCGGGGTCGTACCAGGCGTCGTAGATGCGCGAGAAGATCCATTGCGTCCAGCGCATGTAGCCCGGGTCGATGGTGGCGAAGGTGCGGCGGTTGTCGAAGCTCAGGCCCATGCGGTGCAGCTGGCGGCGCATGTTGGCGATGTTGGCCTCGGTGGTCACGCGCGGGTGCTGGCCGGTCTGCACGGCGTACTGCTCGGCGGGAAGGCCGAAGGCGTCGTAGCCCATGGCATGCAGCACGTTCTCGCCCTTCATGCGGTGGTAGCGGGAGACGACGTCGGTGGCCAGATAGCCCAGCGGATGGCCGACGTGCAGGCCTTTGCCGGAAGGATAGGGGAACATGTCCATCGCGAAGTACGGGGTACGTCCGTCCGCAAGTTTTCCTTTGCCGTCTCTCAGATCGCCTTTGACGTTCGCGGCCCAGAAGGTGCCCTTCTCATCCCACGTTTTCTGCCATTTTTCCTCGATGTCCTGCGCCATTTGCGCATTGTATCGATATGACGGAACACTTGCTGTATTGGCGCTCGAAGCCGCGCCCTGCTCATTGTCGCTCATAATTAGGAATTATCGCGGCTCAACTGGACACATGCCGGCAAATTTCCGAAGGATGGTCGCCGACGATGGTGAACCGGGATGAATCCGGCAGTCGGGCCAGCGATTTCACGTATCATGCTGAAGAAGGTGCAGAGATAATCACAGAAAACGACCCGATAATGTGATTACCGTCGTATTACGACCATAAATGCGGAGATAATCACAGAAAACGACCTGATTTCGTGATTATCTCTGCAAGTTGCCCCACGATACAGAGATAATCACAAAGCAGCGGGAGCCGGCTATATCGGCCGAATTCCGGCCAGCGAAACGGCAAACCGGATAAGCCTTGTTCCATTGCGATGTTGGAAAGCTCAGTGACGTGCCATTGCAGGGTTGAGAGTCGGGTCGGGTGTGTAGCCGATGTCGTGGCTCAAGGCATCGGCGGCTTTCTGCCATGAGCCGTCCTTGACCATGTCGTGCAGAATGGTGTTGATTTTTCTGGTGAGCTCGCCGTTCGAGGGACGAATCATCACGGCGTGGCGAACCGTTGCGACCCGTGCAATCGCGTTGGCCAAAGGCGCCGACGATGACGAAGCCCCCTCGTCCAAAACCGTGACATCGTGCTCGACGACGCTGGAAGCAAGCCCGTGCAGGATGGCTGAGTCTGCAGCGACGGCGTTTGCTTCGCCAGCGAGCAAAGCGGTGAGGCATTGCGGATAGGTCTCACGTTCCTGAATCTTGACCGCAGGAATAGCCGAAGCCAACTTGCCTCCGTCGGCTGTTCCTTTGACCGTACAGACATTTCGATTGCTCAATGAAGACACATCGGTGAAATCGTGCAGTAGCCTTGTCGGCACAAGCAGCCCCAGTGGATCGGTGAGATAAGGCTTTGACATCCCGAATTGCAGGCCCGAGCCGGCGGTGATAGCCGGCATCGATGAGACGATCATATCGGCCTTGGATTGATCCAGCGTCGTGACCGCAGACGAGACGTTCACCGGTTTGAAAACGATCTGCTTGTGGGCGTAACCGAGTTTCTGGGCGACGTAGTCAGCGACATCGATATCGAAACCGGAGTACTTGCCTTCGTGCTCAAGGCCCAGTCCGGGTTGGTCGTCGGAAACGGCTATGGCGATGGTCGGCCCTTCGGGAACATTGGCGGAAGGCGGTGTCTGGGTCGCCCCACAGGCGGAAGCGGAGAATAGCAGCCCGACCCCGCAAATCGTTGCAAGCGCCGCTTTGAGATGCCGGCGTAAGTCTCTTTTGCCTGATGGAGAACAGGGTTTCAATCGTGACTGTCGCATCCAGAACCTACTTGAAGAGCTTGGAGCGTGTCAGCCACCATGCCACAAGCCCGGTGATGATCAGCGAGATGGCTACAACAATGAAGAAGCCCCAACGCGAGTTCGTGAACGGCATGCCGAACATGCCGTCCTGGAAGTTCATGCCGTACATCGAGAAGATCAAGGTCGGAACCGCCAGGACAATGGAGATGATGGTGAAGATCCTCATCACGTTGTTGAGGTTGTTGGAGACGATCGAGGCGGAGGCGTCGGTCATGTTGGCCAAAACCCCGCTGTAGATGTTCGCCATCTCAATGGCCTGCTTGTTTTCGGTGATGACGTCGTCCAGGAGGTCCTCGTCCTCCGGATACTGCCTGATGTGGGTCAGGGAATTGAGCTTTTCGGTCACCCGCAGCTTCTCCATCACGATCTCGTTGGATTTGAGGCTGGTGGTGAAGTAGACCAAGGTCTTGGAAAGCTCCAAGAGCTGCAGGATCTCACGGTTCTGCATGGAATGCTGTAGCTTGAGCTCGAGGTTGTCGGAACTGCGGTCGATGATGCGCAGGTAGCGCAGGTACATTGTGGCGTTGCGGTAAAGGATTTGCAATACAAAACGTGTCTTCATATACGTGTTGAAGCCACGGATGGTGCCTTCCATGAAGGGATGGAGCACCGGCGTGTCCTGCATGCAGACGGTGATGATGGTGCGCGCGGCGACGATGATGGCCAGCGGGATGGTCTCGTAATGGTCACGCCCGTCACGCTGTTCGACGGTCGGTATGTCGACGATGATCATGGTGTAATCGTCTTCGGAATCCACACGCGAACGTTCTTCGTCATCCAGCGGGGCGCGCAGATCGGCGAGGTCGACGCCGGTATCGGAGGAAACGGTGGCGAGCTCGACGTCGGTGGGGTTCGACAGACAGATCCATGAGCCGTTTTCCAGCTTGTTGATCTGTTCGACCTGTCCGTTGATCGTATTGAACATCCTCAACATGTCTGCCACCCGCCTTTCGCGTCATTCGCTGTACGGATCTTGCAGGAGACGCTCGCTTTGTACGCCACGCGTCCTGGCCACCGGAACGCCTGTCCTGAAATCAAAGGAGTGGACACCATTCCGGATTCCTGCTATTAACCCAAAATTCAAGGATAACCCTTGACGTGGAACTTCCCCGCCATAATTTTCGCATAGCGTTATGCATCCGACAAAAAATATATGCGGCTTGTGGCTTTGCCGGATACTCCTCGTCTGATTCGGTTTGGGCTGTATTCCTACATTTACGTTCAGACGGAGACGTGCCGGCAGAAGATGTTGCGCCAAGCCAGCAACGCGCCGTTCATTAATTCTCAGACGGTATCGGTGACAGGCAGCGGTTTCATCAATTCCATACCCGGGTAGCGCAGTTCCTCGGGTCCGTTGGACCAATCGGCAATCGTAGATATCGCCGGCCCGCAATTGAATTCCGCGAGCGTCCACTTGCAGCTTCCGTCGGGTTGGATGCGAGGCTTGAGTGTCGACCAGTAGGCATTGGGGATGTTGCCGAGTTCGTCGGCCTCCGGATCCATGCCGAGCAGCGTTTCGACGGTCGCGGCGATGAACGATCCGTGGCTGACGAGCATCAGCGTGGTCGCAGCCGTGTCCTGGGCGTTCTCATTGAGCAGTTCGAGCACGGCCTTGGCTCCCCTGGCTCCGACCTCGGTGCGCGTCTCGACACCATACTTGGTCTCGCCTCCCTCGTGAGCACGCCACGAGCGGTAGGCTTCAGCGTCCATTTCTTTGATTTCGGGACGGGTTTTGCCTTCCCATTGCCCGAAACTGCGCTCCCTCAAACGCTTATCGAGCGTGACCGGCAGACCGAGGATGTCGGCAAACGCATGCGCCGTCTGAGCGGCACGGAACAGATCGCTGGAAATCACTTGCATTTTCCGCTCACCTGCGGGAACCTTTTGATATTCGCCGGTATCGCTTTGTTCGGCAGCCTGCGGCCCCGGCTGTGGCAGCAGATCCGGGTTGGCGGCTATATTGCTGACTTTCGCCCAGTAATAGCGCTTGGCAAGTTCCAGTCCGGTCTGGTCGACCTGCCACTGGCCGATGATGTCGAGCGGGACATCGATTTGGCCTTGCAAGCGGTGGACGACATTATAGGCTGTCCTTCCGTGGCGCAACAAAATGACTTCGTCGATCATATTCTCTCCGTTTCCGGGTATCCCCTATAGTATGACGTACGGTTCTGTGTCATATCACTGGTTTTATTGTGCCGCACCCCAACGATGAACGGAACGCCGAAACGTGTTGGAGCCGGATACGCCAATCCTATGGTTACGTCGGTTACGTCAGTTAACTTGGCCCTGTTGGCCGCCAACATCATAGAAAGACCGACGACGATAACCATGTCATCGCTTCCGTCACTTGGCCAGCAGCATCCACACCGCCCACAGCGCGACGATGACCACATACGGCCAGAAATGCGCCTTGCTGATGGCGATGAACTCGCGGATAAAGGCGGTCGGCCAGTAATAACCCTTGGTATGGCTGCCGATGCCGTCGGATTTGAGCCCCAGCTGCCGGGCGTATTCGCTGGCGCGGAAGACGTGATAGTCGCTGGTGACCACGGCCACGCGGTAGGGGCAGGACAGGCGGTTTTTCATACGTTCGAGGCGCTTGGACTTTGTCTCAGACGTCTGAGACACGACGGTGCCCTCGCCGGAACCGATACCGCTCACGCCATCACGCTGGTCCATGATCGCCTTGCAATTGCGCAGGTTTTCCAGGGTGGTGGTCGACCGGTCCTCCTTGAGGATCGCTGTGGCCGGCACTCCCCGCTTCTGCACAAGGTAGCGTTTCATTGCCTCGGCTTCGCTGATTTCCTCATCGGCTCCCTGACCGCCCGAAACCACAAAGAGGCCGTGCCGATTCTGTCGGTTCCACAGATCGACGGCCTTGTCGATCCGTCCGCGCAGCAATGGTGTGGGCTTCGTGCCCTGCAATCCCGCCCCGAGAATGATGATGTAATCGTATTTTCGGCGTCTCGGCAGGATCCGGTAAATCGTGGAATACAGCAGCAGCGCCGCGAACGTGAAGAAGAACCAAAGGCCTTCCAAGGCGATCAGCAGGCCGACGCCTTTGCCCCACCGAGGCGCGTTGAAATAAAAGGTCAGCGGATACACCGCGACGCACACCATCATGACGATGGCGAACAACGCAGGCAGGATGGTGGAAAGCGAAAAACCTTCATGGCCTACGACAACGATGGTGTTGACAAGGAGAAACCCGACGACGACGACCGGCGTGAAAGCGACCACCAGCACAATCGGGATCAATGCCCAATCCCGCCAGAAATCGAGCATCATTGCACTCGAAAGGCACAGCAGGAACAGGGCGAGCCAAATCGCGTTGCGGAACCGTCGAGGCTCCCTTATCACCGAGAACAGCAGCAACACGGCGAACACCACGCTGGGTCCATATAGCAGGACCGTCTGCCATGAATCGGTCATGATGACCACCTTTTCTCGTCACTTGGTTGTTGACGATTCGATTCCGCACCTAATATCACTACTCAGATATCACTACTCAGGATATGTACTCCAATGTGTACCTTAAGCATACGTTCTCTTGGCTAATTACGGGCCATACGGACAACAACCCAGAAAGAAACAAAAACAGGGAACCGCCGGATACAACGCCAAAACGATATGAAAAAGGCTTCCGAGGAAACCCTCGAAAGCCTTACCCGTGGAGCTAGGGAGATTCGAACTCCCGACCCCCTCCATGCCATGGAGATGCGCTACCAGCTGCGCCATAGCCCCGGTCTTGTTTAAGTTATTGCTCCTTGCGAAGCCTTAGATACTTTACAACAAACTCGCTCAATCGCCAAACCGGCGTGTCGTTACAAGCCAATCAACGGTATTCAAAACGAAGCGAAACAAGGCAAAGCAACGCTTTCCTCTTGATTATCTGTCTCAAACAAGACGATGAAACAAGGGCTCAAACAGAAAAGCGACGCCTGAAACAGGAAGATATCAGACAAGATAAATCCAATGCCCGTACCCGCCTCCCCACTTCAATCGCTCAGTCGAGATACTTACTTCTTTGCCCCGGAATTCGTGCCTGTTGTGCCGTTGCCCGTCTGAGAACCGGAAGTAGACCCAGAGCCATTGCCACCAGTACCGGTGCTGCCGGAAGTCGATCCGCCAGTGGAACCGGAGTCGGTAGATCCGCTGTTGTTGCCGTTGCTTGTACCGGTATTGGAAGAATCGCTGGAATTGTTGGAATCTGAATCCGCTCCGTTGCCGGAGTTACCGGAATTTCCGTTGCCTGAATTATCGCCGTTTGCGTTTCCTGAACCGCCACCTGAACCATTGGAAGTCGACCCACTTGAAGTCCCGGAATCAGGGCTGGAACCGGAATTGCTTTGATCTGTTGTGCCGTTGTTCTTTTGTGAGTTGCCGTCGGTTTTCTGGTTGCTATCGCTTTCAGTGTTGCTTGGATCGTTGCGCTGTTGACGATTCTTCGTGGCCGAGTTCGTGACGATGTTGCGAACCACATCATCGGTACCCTGCCCTTTGGTTGCCAGTGAAATGATGCCTGCGGTAATGCCTACAGCGACCAATGCGCTGACGACGGCAACGACGATCGCCAATCGCTTATAACGTTTTTGCTTCGAAGAATCGAACACACGAATATGGCCATCGTGTTGTCCGGGACCGCTTTTCAGCGTTTTGCCGGAACCGGCTCTCGACTGCTGTTGCCGGGCGACCGGCGGCATCAGCGAGGTCTTGCCGAAAGCCGATGGCGCCAAGACCTGAGTCCCTTCGACATTTCGATCGGCTTTGCCTGCAGCAGGAGTGGTTTCATCGCTTTCATGTATGCCAACTTGGGTGGTGGTCAGCGTCTCGGTCGCATCGTGCTGATCAAAGCCAGCGTCCGTCTTTCTGGTGGACGCCAAAGCCGCCAGACTCGCCGATGTTCCATCACTACGTAGCATCGGCGTGACACGTGAACCGTGAGCCGGGAGCTGCCGCAACTGACCGTGGTGCTGGACATCAGAGCCTATTACCCGTGTTTGGTCGTCGGAACCCGCACCAAGGGCGGCCTGTCTGCCGGTGTCATCGTCTTGAGGGGCGTTTTCCTGCAGTTTCCTGCTTGATTCCTTGAGCACATTCTGATAGATCTGCGAAGCCACAGCTGAAACGATGGAACCGACAGCCACACCGATCACGGAACCGGCTATGCCGATTTTCGCGGACAACAGGAACGAAGTGACCGCAGCAAGCGCACCGGCTATGATCTGCGAGACCGAAATTCCCTTGAAAAAATTCTTCATGATACCTAAGCCTATCGAACGAAATTGGAAAAAGCTGAAAATACGCAAAACCTTGCCGAACGCTTACAGGAAGCGAACGCCGGTTGCACAGCAATTTCATCGGCATTGTCAAGAAATACCAAAATATCGGCAGAGACAAGGTTTTCCTGCTAGATTAGCCTTCAACGGAAAGGTACAGATGCAACAACACGGACAGCATACCACGCAATATTCGGTGTCGGAGCTGCACAAAAGCCGCCGTCATTGGCCGGCAGCATTGGTCGCGATATTGCTCGTGGCCGCTCTGGTCACCGCAGGAAGCTTTCTCTACCTAAAGTTCCGGAAACCGAATTCGGCGGGTCTTGGCGCCAATGTCACCAGCGCGTCTAAAACTTCCCCCTCGTTGCCGGGCCGATCCGCGCAAAAACTCAAAAGTTCCGTTGATTACAACCACAACGGCATCGATGATTACAGCGACTTCGTGCAAGGCGCACGCAAGGACGCGAACGTCCATCCCACCTATGACGACAGCTACGTGCAGGGCGGCTACCCGGCGGACAATCGCGGAGCCTGCACCGATACCATCTGGCGCGCGTTCAAGAACGCCGGATACAGCCTCAAGGACATGGTTGACGCCGACATTGCCGCACATCCGGCCGATTACCGCAACGCCGCCTCCAACTTCGACACCAATATCGATTTCCGCCGAACCGCCGTGCTGGACGTGTTCTTCAAAAAATACGGACAGGCCCTCACCACCGATACAGCCCAAACCGACCAATGGCAACAGGGAGATCTCGTTTTCTTCGCCAACCAAAAGCACAATGGTCATATCGGCATGGTCTCCGACAGGCGCGATGACCAATCAATCCCCTACCTCATCCATAACATGGGGCAGAAGGATCGCGAGAACGACTACCTCAACCAGCCGAACCATATGCCCATTCTTGCACATTACCGTTTTGACGCTTCGAAAATACCGGCTGACGTGCTGAAACCCTGGCACTGAGCCTTAGTCGGCAAAGCCATTATTACGTATCGCAGATGATAGTATTACCGATTCTCGAATCAGGGGTTTTGACCGGAATCAAAATAATCGCCGCCTCGACGTTATTCGAATCGCCGATTGCAAACAGACGATGATCAAAAATCTCTTGACCCGTGACCCTTACTTTCTGCGACAATCGTGCACCCAATCCTCCACCCGTCGCAACAGATTGACGAAGACCGAGCGATGCAGGATAGACATGAGCACAGCCAGGAAGATCAGCGCGAAACCGACCAGGGTCGTCAACCTCAGCGTCGTCGACCAGAAGAATATCGAGAACAATTCGGAAAACAGGCTCTCCGTGCACATCACCACGGAGGCCGACGATGCGGAGACGTGCGCCAGGCCGATGTTCTGCATGATCTGCGCCAAGGTCGTCGCCCCGATGAACAGGTAAAGGAAACTCACGATGATTTTCGGTTCCAGCCAGGAAGCGTTCGGCGCCGGTTCGGTGAAAAGCGCGCCGATGAGGAACAGAACGCAGGCGACGGCGAATTGGACGAAGGTGACCGCGATCGCGTTGTATTTCTTGGAATAGATGCCGAGATATGTCAGATTGAACGAGAAGACGACGGCACAGGCGATGGTCATCCAATCCCCCAAGGTGAGGGCAAGCGAAAAGCCGCCCGGTTTCAGCGAGACGAAGCCGACGCCGATCAGACAGATGACTCCGGCGATGATGTTGATGTTGTGTGGCCTGTTTTTTGTGGCCAGCCAAGCGGCGAAAGGCGTCAGCACACAATAGGAAGCCGTCAGGAAAGCGCTTCTGCCGGGATCGATCGTCAGCAGTCCTTTGGTCTGCAGGACCATCGTCCCCCAGTAGGTGACCCCGACCACGAGCGCAGGAACCAGCATCGACTTGTTGAGCGCGGGAATGATATGCTTGCCGAAAATAAGCAGCATGATCAGGCACGCCCCGCCGGTGCGCATGGCCATGAGCCATTGCGGGGTAATCGCCGTCATCGCGATCTTGGAGACCAGATAGCTGCCGCCCCACAGCGCGGCGCAACACAGCAGCATGAGTCTGGCGAGATTCGGCGGGAAATTGCGGGAAAGACGGCTGCGCAGGCCTTGGAAGCCGCGGCGGTCGGTGCCCTTCGACGAAAGGTAGGTCGCAAACGTATGCGCCATGGCCTTCTCCCTCTTGTCCTTCTCCGATTTGTTCGCTTAAGACAGCAGCGAACAAATCAGGTCTTCTCTCTCAACTCTGCCGCGTCCTTCAAGGCTTCTAGCGACCCGTACGAGCTTATTGCCCTTCGTCTCCGAAATCCGCAGGTAGGGCTGTTCAAGCTGTTTCGACAGACACGCAAACCTTGTTTGCCGCTATTCAAAATAGACATATTCTTCTCGCGACACGCCTAGAAATACGGGGAAATTACGGTTATGGAAACATTTCACGCGTTGGTTACATTTTTCTGTCTCAGTTTGAGATTTCAGATATTGAAAACGGGAGTGAAGATGAGAGCCGCAACATATTTTCGCCGCATTACCGGTTTGCGACATCTGCATTTTCGGCATTGTTATGCTCGGTGAGCAATGTCACACGTTTATTCTAGTGAAAGAGTGCCTGACGACGTAGAATAAAAGCGTATGTAAAGCAGTTCGAACGAAAGGACAGCATTATGGCTACGCTTACCCCGGAAATGAAGGAATTCATCAACAACAACCTCGCGTGGATCGCGACCGTCAGCAAGGACGGACAGCTCGATCTCGGCCCGAAGATGTCGATGTACGTGCTCGACGACAACCACCTCGCCTATCACGAGCGCACCGCCGGCCAGCACTACAAGAACCTTGAGGACGGCAGCCCGCTGGTGATCTGCTTCGCCAACCTCGAAAGCAAGAAGGGCTACCGCTTCCGCGGCAACGTGACCCTGCACTCCGACGATGCGATCTACGACGAGCAGGTCAAGGTCGCCGAGGAAAAGGGCACCAAGAAGCCCGCCACCATCCCGGTGCTCGAGATCACCGAAATCCAGGATCTTTCCGCAGGCGCCAAGGCCGGCACCACCATCAGCAAGGACTGAACTTGTTGAGAACGGCTTGGGCGCTTGATTCCCGGCCGTGAACAGTGTGAGGACCTCCGTGATTCGTATGGAGGTCCTCTTTTTGTATGCCTGCCTTGCCTGGTATGCGCCAAAGGGCTAAAGCAGTCAGGGCTGAGTGGACGAAGGAGTGGGAATGTGCCGCAGATTTTCGCTTGACCTTGATTGGGCCTCCGTTGCTTCGGATTTCGGTGTCGACGATGAAGACGTCGACACTTATGCACTGCCGGCTCGAACGTTTCGCGTCGAACCGAAGCAGGCCATCGGGGTCCTCGCGGCAGGCGAGGATGGACAACGGCATCTTTCGGGCGGCTATTGGTCGCTGGTACCTTCTTACAGCGACAAGCGGGAGCTCACCTATCCGACCTATAACGCACGTATGGAAACAGCCGCGCAGAAGCCGACATTCAAAGACGCGATGCGAAGCCGCCGTGCCATCATCCCAGCTTCCGGGTATTTCGAATTCAAAGGCAGGCGTCCGTTTTATTTTCATACTCAAGGCGACGCCATGCTCGCCATGGCCGGCCTGTTTTCGTGGTGGCGTGACAACGCGGATTCCCCATGGACGCTCACCGCTACGATCCTGACCTGTGATGCCGTCGGAGAGGCGGCGAAAATCCACAACCGCATGCCGTTGCTCGTTTCGCGTGATATGACCGGACAATGGCTTAATCGCCACGTCGATGGATCTGGAATCATTGACGATATTCATACGGCGAGCCTATCTATGTCCGAAAACCTTGATTGTTATGAGGTCGCCGAACCGGCACCAGAAGAAGACGGACCTCGGTGCATCCGCCCGAAGGCAGACAGAGTGCACCTGAGTCTTTTCTGAGCCTCAACTAGGAATGCCACAACGCAAACAAACGGACTAGTTACAGAATTAATCACAGTTTTGGCCTCATTTTTGTGATTAACTCTGTAAAATCGCTCATGATGCAGAGAACATCACATTTTTAGTGCATTTTCTGTGATTAGCGTCGTACACCGAAGATGCTAATCACACTTTTACCCCATTATCATGATTATCTCTGTACGTCGAAGACACTAATCACACTTTCGATTCGAAGTTTATTCCACGATTTTCCTGAATTTATGCTGCTTTAACATCGTAAAAGTGGCCCAACAAATCAGATACCCAATGTGACCAGGTATGGCGTTGATTATCTGCTCCAAAACATCGTTCTGTCAGCGATGCGGGGAACACCAGCCTCAATCAGCTTTTTCGTCACCGTATCACGTTGCAATATATCTTTGTAATCGAAACGTACTATTTGCGAAACGCCGGAATTCAGCAAATCCTGCTCGCGTTGCTTCTCGGCATGAACAACCTGACGAATGCTCTGTCCGCCTGTCATAGTGGCGTCGGTGTATTTGTTCATACCGTCATATTCAACAACGACAGCTTTCCCTTTTGCGAGCCGGTACAATCCATCAACCCTATATCTTCGACCATCCTGCATCCGGAATTCCTGTTGCAGTTCAGGGGCCGGAAAACCTTCTTCGATGATGATTGCGCGGCACAGCGACTCTCCCCCATTTTCGCTTCTTGGGTCTGCATAGCGCAGCAGCACACCAATTCTGGCTTCAACAGCTGGCACAGCCTTCGAGGTCTGCATCAACGCTGACTTCGTTGTCAACCGTTTTCTCAATGCTGAATCGATTATCGGCAGCACCTCGTGGAATTCGAATCTTGCCGCACAATCAAGCAAAGCCTGAGTAACCGAGGTCATGGACCGGTCTTTGTCAAAGAGCGTCTCGTTCGGTGTGACGTGAACGTATCGTGTTTTGCCTGTTTTGGCAACACCAATTGCTTTTGTAGACGCCAGAAATATCGTTTGTTGCTCGTTTAGCCAGAAAGGATACTCGATTCCGTAGAGCGCAATCACGCTCAGACCTGCAAAAATCAATTCCGGACGCCAGATATGCAGTCCTCGTATTATCCATACATACTGCTGTTGCACGCTAAGATTCCGCCAAATGTCTTGCAATGCGTACAAACCACGCCTTGCCCTGATCACCTGTCCCGATCGGGTAAGCCTGTAAAGAATTTCCTGGTCAGCATGGCTTGCAACGTACAGACATCGTCCATGGCTCGCTGCCTCATGCAGTTGGTCTTCGATACGTTTGTTGATCTTCATATCACAACTCTAAAGAATTTGCTCCGATTTGCGGGGCAAAAACAGGTACTGTGGTCGAATGATAGCCAGTGCGGAAAATCTCGGGCGTTTCGTGCATAACTTTTCGGTTATACACATCGCTATCCACACGTCGATTACGAATTCCGAGATAATCTCCGCGCTTTTTGATGAGATACAAAAATAATCACAGAAAAAGGCCCAATTATGTGATTATCTCTGCAGACCAAAACAAATGCATTGACAATCACAGAAATAGAACGGATTTCGTGATTATCTCCGCAAGCCCTACTGAGATAATCACAGGATACAAGCCACATCGCCATCCGAGTCTATCGATCACGCATCATATGTGGTGTTCGACGTGCATCAATGGCGCGCCACCGCCCTCGTAGATATCCGCATGTGGGGTGGCGTCGAGATTCAAATCGACGTGAAGTTTGGCGCTGCCATCCCTGGCCGTGACATCGTAGGCGTAATGCCTGTTTTCAAGCAACGTCGGCTCTGTAGCGGCGTCGATCAGCCAGGGCCGGGCGCTTCTGATCGAGGTAAGCCGGCCAATGAGCGTATACATCCACTTGCCGTCGTCAGACAGGTCTTCCGGAGTCTCGGGGTATTCGGGACGAACCTTGTCGTCGCCGCCGACACCATCGGTTTTCTCTGCCAGCATCGCCCGTTCGTCACCGTAATAGATAGAGGGAGTGCCGCCCACGGTAAATAGAATCACAGCCGCCAAGGCAAGTTTCCTCTCGTCCTGAATCTGGCTGGCGATCCTGGTGACGTCATGGTTGCCGATGAAGGTCTGCGGTATGAAGGTCTCAAGGAAGCCGTCGTGACGTTTCAGACACCAGTCGAGCTCGAAGAAATTACCGTCTTTGAGGCTGCTCCATATCGCTTTCCACAGTTCGTACTGGGTGACGGTGTCGATGGTGGAATCACGCACGAACTGCGGGTAATCGCCTTGTATGGCCTCGCCCATGAACCAGGCGTCGGGAATCTCACGGCGCACGCGCGGCAGGACTTTCGCCCAGAACCGCGTCGGCACGGTCATGGCCGCGTCAAGACGCCAGGCGTCGACGCCGCGTCGCATCCAGTAGGTCATCACGTCGGTCACCAGATCGGCGACGCGGGGCGCATCGTGGTTGAACGCCGGCAAGATGGCATGACCTTCGAATTTTGCATAATCAAGCGTCCCGTCTTGCGTCACGGAGAAGCTGAACATGTCATCGCTGTCGTGTCCGACGGGTTTGCCTGCTTCCATCTCGTCTTGCGCTTCTTTGAGCTCGCGTTGGAACTCCGGGAAATCCCTGCCGACGTGGTTGAAAACACCGTCGAGCATCAGCGCGATACCGCGTTCGTGACAGGCGGTGACCAGCCGATCGAAAGCCGTGTCATCGCCGAGCCGAGGGTCGATCCGGTAAAAATCGATGGTGTCGTAACCATGCGTGTCGGAGTCGAAAATCGGCCCGAGCAAAAACCCGTTGCAGCCCATGCCTTTCATGTAATCAAGCCAGTTGACCAGACGGTCGAGCCTAGGCGTTATTTCACGTTCGGCATCGGACTGCGGACGCACCGGAGCACCGCAGAAGCCCAAAGGATAAACCTGCCACCAGATGCGTTTGCTGCAATCATTCATACTGGCACCTCGAATCATTACTGCGATATGAATTGTTCTTTTCTATCATACGCAATACTATCGGTTTAGAGCTGAGGATTCTCCCATTGCTCGGTATCGGCGATGGCCGGGCCGTGGTTGTAATCGGAAAGCGCCCAGCGCAGCGGCTGACCGGCGATGGCGATGGGGATGAGCCTGGCCCAGTGCGCGTTGCGCATCGAGAAGACCGCCGAATTGGCATCCGTGTCATTGTCTGCGTTTAACAAGGTACGCACCGTGTCGGCGATGCAGGCGCCATGCGAAAAGACGTAGAGATCCGTATCCGGCTCGGCCTTGCCCGCCCATTCGGCGATGGCCTGCGAGGCTCGAAGACCCACATGCTTGTCCGGTTCGACATGATGCTTGAGCTCGCCACCCTCGCCGTGAAGCCACGAGACGAAATCATCCGGATACTTTTCCATGATCTCGCGGGTCGCGTGGCCTTCCCAATCGCCATAATGGCGTTCGCGCACACGCGGGTCCGGGTGAACCTCCTCGCCGATGAGATCGGCGAAAGCGTGTGCGGTGGCCATGGCCCGGCCCAAGTCGGAGGCGACGATCAAGCGGTGACGCGCCTGATTTTCCTCGCCGTCGACATAGAGTTCCTTCAGTGCCTTTCCGGTCTGATGGACCTGCCAATCGCCTACTTCGTCAAGAGGGATGTCAATGGTGCCCTGAACGCGTCCGGTAGCATTGTAGGAGGTACGTCCGTGCCGTACCAAGGTCAATGAACGGACGTGGACATTGGGATCGAATAAAGTGCTGAAATCCATCGTTGAACTCCTAACAGGCGGACGGAGTGGTTGAAATCTTAATCCGGATCGGCAAACAAACGGCTGAAGTATTGGCCGACGTCTCAGCCGCGTTCATCGCCGGTTCGGCCGTCGGCAGTCTCGTCATCGCCTGCTTTTGGCAGCTTGAGGTCGATGGCCGGGCAGTCCTGCCAGAGCCGTTCGAGGTCGTAGTATTGACGCTCTTCCTCATGCATGATGTGAATGACGAAATCACCGTAGTCGAGCAGCACCCAGCGGGCCTCGTCAAGACCTTCGCGGTTTCGAGGCTCGAGTTTTCCGCCTTTGGTGTACAGTTCTTTTTCAACCTCTTCGGCCACGGCCAGAACCTGGCGTTCGCTGGAGGCCGTGGCGATGAGCATCGCGTCGGTGATCGCGATGGGGCCGGTGACGTCGAAGGCGACGATATCGGTGGCCTTCACCCTGTCGGCCGCCGCGGCGCCCAGACGCAGGGCATCAATCGAACTTTGCAGTGCTGCCATTAAATTAACGCTCCCATTCGGGCTTCCAGCCCTCTACTACGTGTTGTGTGTTTTCCGAATATACCATTGAATCGTCCGGCACCGCGTGGCGGATGACCGAACCTGCCCCGGTGGTGACATTGTCGCCGACCTCGACGGGTGCGACGAAAAGATTGCCTGCACCGACGTGGACGTTCGAGCCGATGTGAGTGCGGTTCTTGTGCACGCCGTCGTAATTGGCGGTGATGGAGCCGCCGCCGACGTTGGAGTTCTCCCCCAGCTCGGCGTCGCCCATGTAGCTTAAGTGCGGCACCTTGGTGCCTTTGCCGATATGCGCCTTCTTCATCTCGACGAACGCACCGGCTTTCGTGCCTTCTTCAAGCACGTTGCCCGGCCGCAGGTAGGTCCACGGGCCGATGTTGGCGTTGGCGCCGATATGCGTTTCCTGCACGCGACTGCGCTCGACGGTCGCACCCGTGTCGATCTGTGCGTCGATAAGCGTGGTGTAAGGTCCGACGACGGCATCTTCGGCGACGGTGGTGTGCCCTTTCAGGAAGGATCCCGGCAGCACGGTGACGTCACGCGCCAGCTGGACGTCATCTTCGATCCATGTGGTTTCCGGGTCGAGAATCGTGACGCCTTCGCGCATCCAAGCCTCGCAGATGCGCAGGTTGTGCTTACGGGAAAGGTGGGCCAGCTGTACGCGGTCGTTGACCCCTTCGACGCTCAGGGAGTCCGCCGCCGCGAGAGCGCCGACCTTGCCGTTCTTGCGGGCGCTTTCGAGGGCGTCGGTCAGGTAGAATTCGCCTTGCGCGTTCTTCGAGTCGAGACCCTGCACCGCTCTTGCAAGCACAGCCGCGTCGAAGACATAGACGGAGGTGTTGATCTCGTGGACCGCCAGCTCGCTGCTGTTGGCGTCCTTCTGCTCGACGATACGCAGCACGCTGCCATCGCTGTCGCGAATGATGCGGCCGTATCCCGTAGGGTCGTCAAGCTTGGCGGTGAGCACGGTGGCATCATTGCCGCTGGCCTTGTGGAACGCGAGCAGGGCATCGAGCGTTGCAGAGTCAAGCAAGGGCATATCACTGGCGGCGATGAGCACGGGGCCGGCGAGCTCGCCGTCGGCATCAAGCTGGTTCATGGCGCATTGCACGGCGCGTCCGGTGCCGGGGATGTCGTCCTGCCTGACGATTTCGACGTGCTCGTTGTAACCTTGAGCGGCCTTGGCCACGCGATCGGCCTGATAGTGCACGACCACGGCGAGCGTGGCGGGATCGAGCGCGGAAACCGAGGCCATCACCCGTTCAAGGAAGGTCTTGCCGGCGAGTTCATGCAGCACTTTCGGCTTGGTCGAACGCATGCGCGTGCCTTCACCGGCCGCGAGAATAATTGCCGCACTCAATGCCATATCCACTCCAATTCCGGTGCTTCGAAAACGAAACACTCACCTAAATATGCAAAACGGCTGGCATCCGATACACGGAAATCCAGCCGACTTGAACAAGTTCCTCCACCTGGATTCGAACCAAGACTAAGGGTTCCAAAGACCCGTGTGCTGCCTTTACACCATGGAGGAATGGAACGGCCCTAAGACCGAACCGACTTTCTATTATGCTGGTTGCCGCTGACAACCCGACACGCTCGACAGACAAGACACCGAAAACGGTCGTCGGCGACCAATCGAACTCACGGGTTCCGACGATGCCGGATCAGGCGAAGAGGAAGCCCTGGCCGTGATGCTCGGGATAGGTGTCGAAGAGCTTGGCGACCGAACCGTCCTCGAAGACGGCCTTGATGGCGCTGGCGAGCAACGGGGCGATGGAAAGGACCGTCAGCCCGTCCCAACGCTTGGATTCGTCGATCGGCACGGTGTCGGTCAGCACGACCTCACGCGCACCGCAGTTCTTCAGGCGCTCGACGGCCGGGTCGGAGAGCACGCCGTGCGTGGCCACTACGGTCACCGACTTGGCGCCGGCCTGCTTGAGGACGTCGCAGGCGCCGACGATGGTGCCGCCGGTATCGATCAGATCGTCGACCAGCACACAATCCTTGCCGACCACGTCGCCGACCACCCGGTTGGAAGTGGCGTGGTTCGGACGGTTGATATCGCGGGTTTTGTGCACAAAGGCGAGCGGGCCGCCGCCCAAGCGCTGCGCCCACTGCTCGGCCACACGGATACGGCCGGCATCCGGGGAAACGACGGCGACATTGTCGAGATTGCCTTCAAAACGGTCACGGATGTAATCGACGAGCACCGGCATGGCAATGAGATGATCGACCGGACCGTCAAAGAAGCCCTGGGACTGTGCGGCGTGCAGGTCCACGCTCATCACACGGTCGGCGCCAGCGGTACGCAGCAGATCGAAAACGAGACGGCATGAGATGGGCTCGCGGCCGAGGTGTTTCTTGTCCTGACGGGAATAGCCCAAAAGCGGGCACACGGCGGTGATGGAACGGGCCGAGGCGCGCTTCAACGCGTCGATCATGATGAGCTGTTCCATGATGGCCTTGTTGACGTCACCCGCATGACTCTGCAATACAAATACATCCGCGCCACGCACCGATTCGGTGTAACGCACATACATCTCGCCGTTGGCGAAATCGTACGCCGTGGTCTCCAAAACGTCGATGCCAAGCTGGTCGGCGACGTCCGCCGCCAGCTGGGGATGAGCCCTGCCGGTGACGAGAATGAGATTTTTACTGGGCTTTCCTTCTAGGATTGCGCTCACCATGTCTCCAAACGTTATCGTCTGTATGAACCAAAGCTATATTAGCCGCTCAACGAGACGGGGACACACTCGGTTTGTCCGCGTCTCTTCGACCGCAACCATGTGGCTGCTGAGCGGATTTGGAAACCGTCCGAAACTCATTAAGCACGACCATGACGCACAAAACGTTCAATGCGAAAAACACCGAATCGACATACCAATAACGCTGCAGCCATCCCCCGCCGAAAGACGATACCGCTTGCAGCAAGACGATTGCGGACAGACACACCTGGACGATACGAAGCCGGGTCTTTTTCATCGTTATGCCTCCATTGGCAGTGTTAGTTAAATCTCACTTATCAATACAAACGTACCATGCCAAGGCGCTAATCGACAAACAGCGCAATCAGTCCTTGGCATACAACCCATGTTTGGCAATGTATTGCACCACGCCATCAGGAACGAGATACCACACCGGTTCTCCCAGCGAGGCCCGGTGACGGACGTCGGTCGAGGAGATCGCCAGCGCCGGGATTTCCAAGGTGTCGACCTCGACCTGCGAGCGCATGTGCTCTGGGCTCTGGTAGCCGGGACGGGTGACCGCGACGAAGCGTGCCAGACCGAACATGTTCCGCGCTTCCTTCCATTTGAGGATTTCGGCGACGGCGTCGGCGCCGGTGATGAAGAAGAGTTCGGCGTCGGGGTTCAACTCGTGAATGTCGCGTAGCGTATCGATGGTGTAGGTGACACCAGGGCGGTCGATGTCGACGCGGGAGACGGTGAATTTGGGGTTGGAGGCCGTGGCGATGACGGTCATCAGATAGCGGTCTTCGGCGTTGGTCACGTCCTTGTCGAGCTTGAACGCGGGTCGGCCCGTCGGCACGAAAATCACCTCATCGAGGTCATAGACCCATGCCACCTCGCTTGCCGCCACCAAATGGCCGTTGTGGATCGGGTCGAAGGTGCCGCCCATGATGCCGATGCGTCGATGCCCGTTGCCGTGGCGATGTCCCTGTTGTCCGGTTGTTGCGGCATCGATGGAGTCGGGACCGGTTTGCTGGGAAAGACCGGACATCTTGCGTGCCGGTTCGTGATGCTGTGAAATCTTGGCGTTGGACGCTGACGGCATGGCACCCACGTGCGCAGACTTGGAAGATTCGCCGCTGCCGGCGGCTGTATACTGGCCAATCGAGGTCTCGGCGTCGCTCATGCCTTGCCGTTGCCCTTGTTCTTGGCGTTTTTCTCGTTCTGGGATTGCTCCGTTACGGTCTCTTCGCGTTTCTCGTCGGCCTGTTCCGTCTGTTCCTCGATCTTTTCGGCGGTGGCATGTTGGCTGGTGTCGATTTTGCCCATGTCCTCGTCGTATTCGTCCTGCACCACACGACGGATCTCGGCGAACGTCGGAATCGGGAAATCGGGCTGGTACAGGCGGCGCACGGAGGCGACGCACTCGCTGGCACGGATCAGCAGGTCGGTCATGGCGTCGATGCCGCCTTGCGCCTCCTGCCTGCTGAACTCGGCAATGTAGCGTTCCATGGCGGCAAGGCGTTCGGCTACGGTCTTTTGGCCGTCTTCATCAAGGTCGACGACGTCGTCCGCATCCATTTCAGGCCACCCGACAAGCGCCGCATCCGCATATTCCAAAGAGGCTCGTTGGTCGGCGGTTGCGATGCCGTCCTCCACCTGCACCAGAAAAACGTAACGCACGTTGGCAAGCCGTTCCGAAGCGATCTTCAGGCCGATACGGGGATTGCTCATATCGATTCCGCGATCTTTGGCCAACTGGTAGTCGGCCTGCCCCTTTTCCTGCGCACCTTGCTCGCCTTCCGGTATTTTCTGCCCGTCCGTTGTGGCGGTAGCGGTCGCCGGCTGGTTGTCGGGATTCTGGCTGGCGGAAATATTGCCTTCCAGATTATTGTCAGCGCCCTTGATACCGGCGTCGTCGTTGCTCTGTTCAGCGTCGTTCATATCATGTCCTTCGCTTGTCATCAGGCCCGCACCTGGCCGGTGCCGTAGCCGATCCATTTGGTCGTGGTCATTTCCGCAAGCCCCATCGGTCCGCGGGCGTGCAGCTTCTGCGTCGAAATACCCAATTCAGCTCCAAAACCGAACATACCGCCATCCGTGAACCTTGAGGAGGCGTTGGCCATGACCACCGCCGAATCGATACGCTTGGTGAAGCGTTCGATGGCGCTGTAGTCCTCGGAGATG
Source organism: Bifidobacterium sp. ESL0764 (assembly GCF_029395515.1). Classification (NCBI taxonomy): domain Bacteria; kingdom Bacillati; phylum Actinomycetota; class Actinomycetes; order Bifidobacteriales; family Bifidobacteriaceae; genus Bifidobacterium; species Bifidobacterium sp. ESL0764. The sequence continues at coordinate 1,089,318 of NZ_CP113919.1, read as the reverse complement.
ATGCACTCGGTGTGGCCGGTGGAATGCACGTTGATATGCTCGATGGCCTCGTCAAGCGTCCCCACGACCTTGACCCCCATTTTCAACGCCAGATATTCCGTATCCCAGTCCTCGCCCGTGGCATGAAGCAGGTTCACGTTTCCGATGCCGCCTTGTTCGATGATCTCATATGCCTCATCATCTGCGTGAAGTTCCACTCCGGCATCCGCGAGCGCGCGTGCCGCCAATGGCAAAAACTCCTTGGCCACGTCACGGTGGACGATAAGCTTTTCCGCGGCGTTGCAGACGCCGACCCGCTGCGTCTTGGCGTTGAGGATGACGGGGATGGCCTTGGCAAAGTCCGCGGCTTTGTCGACATAGATGTGGACGTTGCCGGCCCCGGTTTCGATGACCGGCACCTTGGAATTGCGCACGACGGCCTGGATGAGCCCCGCTCCCCCGCGTGGCACCAGCACGTCGATATGGCCGCGCGCCTCCATCATCGCCGTGGCGCCCATACGCCCGAACCGGTCGACCGAGGCCACCAGCGCCGGATCAAAGCCTTGCTCCTGCAAGACCTTGCAGATGATGGCAAGTGTGGCTTCGTTGGTATGCCGCGCCTCATGGCCGCCGCGCAACAGGACGGCGTTGCCGGATTTGAGACACAGCGAGGCCACGTCGACGGTGACGTTGGGCCGGGCCTCGTAGATCATGCCGAACACGCCGATCGGTACACGCACCTCGTTCAGGCGCAAGCCGTTGGGCAGCGTCGAGCCGCGCACGACCTGACCAATCGGGTCGGGAAGGGTGGCCACATGGCGGACGCCGTCGGCCGCCGCCTTCACACGAGTTTCGTCGAAGTGCAGACGGTCAAGCTTTCCGGCACTCATACCTTCCTGCCTGGCGGCACGCATATCGACATCATTGGCTTGAGCGATAGTCTTGCTCGCCGCTTCAAGTTCGTCCGCCATCGCGTCCAGCAAAGCGTTCTTCATTTCGCTGTTGGCTTCGGCGAGCACCCGCTGCGCCTGCGTTGCGGCGTCGGCCATGGCGCAGACCTGACGGAACACCTCCGGATCCAAAACCGTCGAATCCTGACGACCGCTTGCAAGCATGTTGCTCTCCCTCAAATTCAAAACGTGTTTCACTGCGATCGGGCATCCGCCGTGACTTTGAAAAGCCGGCACGCGCCTTCTCTGTTGCCAACGATTGTAAGCCTTGCCGCGTCCAAAACGGAGCTGCCATGGCCGATTCGGACACCTTCGGTATTCGGGGTTGCGTTCAGTTAGACTGATGGACACAGCGAAATTACGTGACCGCCCAAAGCAAACGAGGCAAGTTGTGATGAATACCACTTTCCATAGCACCAGAAGCGCTTCCGAACACCTGACCAGCCGTCAGGCCATCCGTCAGGGTCTCGCCGGCGACGGCGGTCTGTTTGTCAGCGATGACCTCGGTAGTCGGCAAATCGACGTAGCGACGTTGGTCGGTAAGCCATACCAGGACATGGCCCGCACTGTGCTGGGGGTACTGCTGCCCGATTTCTCGGCCTCCGAACTTGACGAATGCGTGCAGGCGGCTTACGGCCCGCAATGGCTCGATGGTGCCATCACTCCGCTCAAACCGTTGGGCGACGATTACATCCTCGAACTGTTCAACGGGCCGACCAGCGCTTTCAAGGACGTGGCTCTGCAGATCCTGCCGCAGTTTATGGCACGCACCGCCTCGGGCGTATCCGACGGACACGGGGAACCCTCCGATCAGCATACCGCGGCAGAGAAGGTCATGGTGCTCACCGCCACTTCCGGCGACACCGGCAAGGCGGCGCTCGCCGGCTTTGCCGATACCCCCGGCACGGGCATCACGGTCTTCTACCCTTCAGGCAAGGTCAGCGAGATCCAGCGTTTGCAGATGACCACCCAGAGCGGTTCGAACGTCAACGTCTGCGCCGTGCGCGGCAATTTCGACGATGCGCAGACCGCGGTCAAACGCATTTTCGGCGACGAGGATCTGGCCGCAACACTGCGGAATGACAATAACGTCTCGCTCTCCTCCGCCAACTCCATCAACGTCGGCCGGCTCGTGCCGCAGGTGGTCTATTATTTCTCCGCCTACGCGCAGCTGGTCGAACGCGGGGCTATCAAGGTCGGCGACAAAGTCGAGTTCGTGGTGCCGACCGGCAATTTCGGCGACATCCTCGCCGGCTATTACGCCAAGATGCTGGGGCTTCCGGTCGGACGCCTCACCGTCGCCAGCGACCGCAACAACGTGCTCTTCGATTTCCTCACGACCGGTACCTACAACCGCGAGCGCCCGTTCTACCAAACCACTTCGCCGTCCATGGATATTCTCGTCTCCTCGAACCTCGAACGGATGCTCTACTACATGTCCGACGGCGACATGCGGCTGATTCAGTCGTGCATGACCGACTTGAGGGATTGGGGCGCCTTCGAAATCCCCACGCCGCTGCTGCGTCGCATCCGCAAGCTCTTCGCCTGCGGGTGGGCCGACGAGACGCAGGTGAGCCAGGCCATCGCCGACTGCTGGAAGCGCAACCGCTACGTCATCGACCCGCACACGGCCTGCGGCTACTACCTGCTTGAGCAGATGCCTCGCGAAAAGGACATGCCGCGCGTGCTGCTGAGCACCGCCAGCCCCTACAAGTTCCCGCGAGTGGTCGGCCGTGCGCTCGGCCTCGACACCACGGGCACCGATTTCGCGTGCATGGATCGCCTCGCGCAGGCAAGCGGTACCACGGCGCCTAGGAATCTGCGTGATCTGGAACACGCCGCCGAACGCTTTACCGACGTCATCGACATCGACGCGATGCCCGGCTACGTCCGCGACGTCTCGATGCGCCTTTAACTACCGCCGCCTCGACACCGGCGATCGAACGTTTCCGACATACGCCATCCGTGTGGATCGACCGGGTCTCGGCCGCACGCCACACTCACGGTTTCCGATGTGCGACCATCAGTTGGGAGAACCAGCAGGAAAGCGCGAACACGGCCATGGCCACCACCATGCCGATGATGGCCGGCCATGGCATCGGCAACCCCGGCAAGCTCCATCTGAAATTGACAAAGGTCTCCCACACGGATTCCGGTATGCCTATCGAAAGAGACATCGACACGGCAAACACGATGAGCAACGGCACCAACGCGACAATCTTTGCGTTGGCCGGGAAATAGTAGCACAATGGCAGCACCACGGCGTTGAAGCACAGGGAGAACATCAACAGGGCCAGACTCAGAGAAATCACACTGCCGGGGTAATCCGGCAGATACATGATGGCGCCGCAGACCGATTGGACGACGAACGTCAGGAGCATCACCGCGAGCACAAGGACGTAGCGACCGACCACTTGGCCTCCGTGTACGTGGCGCGACGTCGTCTCCGCCGCTTTGCCACGCAAACGTCGCTCATGACCGAAGACCACCACACCGGTCATCGACGAGCTGAAGAATACGAGAACGAACACGAACAGGGGCAGCAGATAGTTGCCGATCACCCGCGCAAGCGTCGCGAGCACCACCGCCAACGTCAAGAATACCGGGCATGAGACGGCTTTCTTGATTTGCGTCAGGCGCCACCAATCGAGACGAAACGCCTTGACTACCTGTCCCAGATCCATGTTCACAACTCCTTACGCTCGTAGATGTGCATCGACAACCGGCAGGACAGAATGTACATTACCACGGCCACGATCAGGCCGATGATGGCCACCCACGGGATCGGTCCAAGTTTGGCGCCGGTGACGAAGGTTATCACCTGGCTCAACACCGCATCCGGCACGGTGAGTGCGACGACCGCCATCAGCGCTCCGATGACGAACAGCAGGATGAGCGCATAGCCCATCGCCTTCGTCGCGGGGAAGCGATAGCCGATCGGCAGGTACAGACTGGCAAGGATGGGGGCCACAATCAGCACCAGCAGCGTCAGGCCAACGGCGACATTCATCCTTTGCGGCGTATACATGATCAATCCGCAGACAGCCTGCAGCACAACGGCGATGGCAACGGCAATCAGCGTTAGAACGTATCGTCCGACCACCTGATTGGCCCGCGTGGCAGGCAAAAGCCCATTGAGTTTCCCGCTTCCCGTCTGGTCCTCATAGCTGAAGACTATCATGCCGGTCATGGCCGATACAAAGACGAGCATCCCGGTGACGGCCCCGCTCATGGGATCCATCACCTCTTCGTTGCCCGTTATTCTGGCTATGATCGCGAATATCAGCGGCAAAGACACCAACAGCCACACGCTGCCGCCAACGCCGTTGACGCTTTTCCTGCTGCCCCACGCCAGGACCTTGTATATGTCGATGCGGAAGGCTTTGCCGATTTGTTTGGAATCCATGATTTCGTTCACTCCCCGTTCATGCTCGCTGACGTTGGTGCCTTGGCCGTATTGGTCAGGCGGATGATGTCGTCGATGGACACCGGTTCGCTGATGAATGCAGAGGTTTGACCGACGATGCTGTCGGCGACCCGACGATGGACCAGTGCCTCGAAACCGGTGCCGAAGCGACGCAGTCCTACGGCATTCGGCTCGATGTCTGCAATCTGGTCGAGACCGCCCTTGACGATGCGGAAGGAATCCTCGAACTCGTCCTTCGGACCGGTGTAATAGAACTGCCCCTGCGTGATATAGGTGATGAAGTCGGCGGCTCGTTCGAGGTCGGAGGTGATGTGGGTGCTGAACAACACGCTGTGTTGCCCGTCCTCCACATACCCTTGCAGGATGTCCATCAGCTCGTCCCGTGCCAGTACGTCGAGACCGCTGGTCGGCTCGTCCAGAATCAGCAGTTTCGCGTCGTGACTGAGAGCGGCCGCGATCATCAGCTTCATCTGCATGCCGCGCGAGAGATCCTTGACGATCTTCTCCATTCCGAGTCCGAAGCGATCGGCATAATAGTCGAACCTTGTCTGATCCCAGTTGTCATACATTATCGCCATGACCCGTCCGGCCATCTTCACACTCCAGTAGGCTGAGAAATAGCTGGAATCGAACACCACACCAAGCCGCTCTTTGACCTTGACCTCGTCGGCGATGCCGTCAAGCCCCAGCACGCTGATCGAGCCGGCATCGCGGCCGATCATGTTGAGGATGAGCTTGATCAGCGTGGACTTGCCGGCGCCGTTCGGTCCGATCAACCCCATGATGTAGCCCATGGGCAGATCGAAGGTCACCGGGCCGAGGGTGAAGTTGGAGCCGTAACGTTTCGTCACGTCAGTGACGCTCAGTGCCATTGACTCGGCACTGCTGACAGCGGAGACACTGCGTGTATCCGGTTTGGCCGTCATAGGTGATGACTGTGTCATCATCGTATTCCTTTCCTGTTCACCGATGAACCGATAAGAATCGTATAAGAAGTGGCGCAAATCCGTGTCATCAGATGAACGAAAAGCAGTCAACGAGCACTGCCCGAGGCTCCTGAATATCGTACGTTCACCGGTTTGACAGAAGATTCACTTGGCTTTCTTATACTCAGTCTCGAGCATATCCATCAGGTCAATGAGCGGGATATCAGCCGCTTTGGCGGCCGCTCCCACCTGACGCAAGGCGTTGCGCACCTGGCCGATGAGCTTCTTCTTCATCCGTTCATCACCCTTGTCGGCGACAAACGAACCCTTGCCCTGTACATTGACCACGATGCCCTCATCCGCCAGCTCGTTATAGGCGCGGGTGACGGTGAGCACGGAGATTCGCAGTTCACGGGCCAGCTTGCGCAGGCTCGGCAGCGCCTCTCCGCCTTTGAGCTCACCGTTCAGCACGGCCTCGCGTATCTGACGTTTGATTTGCTCGTAGATCGGTTCTCCGGACACGGATGAGATGATCAGTTTCATCTATGCCCCTTTCTGTTTGTGTTCATTAAACAGCATGCATATCTTTTAATAAGACTGTTATACTGTTCAACTACACTATATAACAGTTATGCTAACTGTGCAAGTCGTGACTATAACAGTTGTCGAGGGGCGTCATCGAAGTCATTGATGACGCCATCGGCAATCCTGGCGATCTCATCTCTGTCAATGGCTGAATACGAGTCCTCCATGGCCCAGACACCCATGCCAGCTTTCTTCGCCGTACGCACTGCCGTGAGCAGATCCTCGAAAACGGTGCAATGTTCCGGCCGCACGCCAAGACGCGACGCGGCCAGCAGATAGACCTCCGGGCTGCTCTTGCTGGCGGCTTTCGTATCCTCAACGCTGACGACCGTCTCAAAATACGAATCGATGCCGACGTGGCGCATCGCAATCTCACGGACCTTGGGCGACAGCGACGTCGCCACCGCAAGCCTGGCTCCGCTGGCTTTGAGATCATCCAGATACTCGACGGCATGAGGCTTGGCCTGCACCGTCGTGCCGTATGCCTCGAGCACCATCTCGTCCCAATGCTGGGACAACGCCTTTGGCGTATCGTGCAAACCGTATCTTACGATGGTGTAACGTGCCACCTCGTCCGGCTTCATCGCGCAGACGTCGGTCATGTAATCATCGGTCAACGTCAACCCGCGTTCTGCGAAGAAATCGACATCGACCTGATGCCACACGTCCATGGAATCGAGCAGGGTGCCGTCCAAATCAAAGATGGCCGCTTTGCCTTCGTTCGTTTTTATCATCCATCCTCTTCTTTTGACGTAAGTCGCTGGGTGTCGGGATATACAATGTTCGGGCGTAAAGACTTGGCCTGTGCAAAATCGTAGATTTTGCCTTCGCGCTCGATACATCGCGCTCACTATGCCTACAATGAGTCCACTGGACTCATTGCTTAACGGCATAGCCCAAGCATTGTATATCCCGCCACAACAACGACTGCCCTTGAACAGTTTATAATCTGCTTTCGTCCAGGAGCTCTTTGGCGTGGTCTAGAGACGTGGCGGATTCGCTGCCGGAGAGCATTCTCGCGATCTCGTGGATGCGGGCGTCGCCGGTGACCTCGTTGACGGTCGTCTCGACAGTCGCCTTCGAACCGGCATTTCTGGCTTTGACTCCGGACTTGCCCTTGCTCACTACGAATTGGGCATCGGCCCATGAGGCGACCTGCGCCAAGTGCGTGACGACGATGACCTGCGAGGTCTTGGAGAGCTTTGCCAAGCGTTTGCCCAATTCGACCGCTGCTTTGCCTCCTACTCCGGCGTCGACCTCGTCAAAGATGAAAGTCATGTCGGATTGGTCGCCGCCACGTTTTTCAGCCACGGACAGTTCCAACGCGAGCATGAGTCGGCTCAGTTCGCCTCCGGACGCGCTTTTCCCCATCGGCAGTTGCGGCGAGCCCGGGAACGGCGTGAACAGAAATTCGATGTCATCGATGCCGTTCACTTCCAATGGCCAAGTCGAGACACAGGAAGAAGCATCGTCTTTTGCGTTTTTCTTCGACGCAGAGTTGCCTTTTCCCGCTGAATCACGCCGCGTCACTCGTATCTCGAGCCCGGAACCGGCCATTGCCAAAGCGGAAAGCTCCTTGGTAACAGTACCGGCCAAAGCCGCTGCCGCGAGCTTTCTCTTTTTGCTCAAGGCCTCGGCTGCTTTCATAGCCTTTTCGAAGGCCTGTTGGCGCTCTGCCTTGAGCTCATCGACCTTTTCGGGCGACGCGTCCAGATCCTCGACTTCGAACGCAGCCTTGTCTCGCCAAGCGATGACATCCTCGAGCGTCGGCCCCCAGCGACGGGTCAGCTCGTCGAGCTCGTGAATGCGTGAATTGATGAAGTCCAATCCTTCCGCGTCCTCGTCACTGTCCACTTCGTTGGAAAGCGAGAACACGATATCGGAAAGATCGTTGTTCAGTGACTCCAGGCGGTCGGCAGCCTCACCAAACGACCCGCCGACATGGATGGTGCGCAACGCCTGAATGGCATGGGTGATGGCATCGGAAGCGCCCTGTTCGTCGCTGTCCGAATCCACTTGTGAAGCGTCCAACGCGGAAAGCGCCGATCCCACACCTTGGGCGATTTCCGCTGCATTCTCGACTCGCGAGCGCTTTTCCTTGAGTTCCTCGTCCTCACCAGGCTTGGGATCGACCTTGTTGATCTGTTCGATGGATTCTTGCAGATAATCCGCCCGTGCGCGAGCCGATGCCTCCTGATCGGTGACATTATGCAGGCGTTGATCGATGGTCTGCAGCTGTTCCCATGCTTGCCGATAGGCATCGAGCTCCGCTTTGTCGTCGGCGGCCATATCAAGAAATTCCCGTTGCCGCGCTGGCGCCGCCAGACGCATCTGATCGGCCTGCCCATGAATGGTGACCAGCTGCGCGGCGATGTTGCCAAGCACGTTTCTGGGAACACTGTGCCCGCACAATACGGCTCTGGAACGCCCGGAGGCAGGAACCGTACGCGAAAGGAAAAGCTCTTGCCGGCCGATTTCGTCGGGATCCGGATCCGTCTTCTCACTGTCTGTATCCAGCACTCCGGCGTCCTGCGCAAGACGTGTTGCTTCGCCGTTCTCGTCGACATCGAAAATTCCTTGGGCCCAAGCCGAATCCGCACCGGCGGATACGCGTGCCACGCTGGCCGTCGCCCCAGAGATGAGGCGAATCGCGCTTAACAGCATGGATTTACCCGCACCGGTTTCGCCGGTAATGGCAGTCATGCCCTTGCTCGGAGTTAGCAAGGCAGAACGAATGGGCCCGAGATTGCTCACTTCCAGTTCTTCAAGCATCGCTTTTTACCTTTCAGACACATCATTTTTCCCCGGCAGGCCTCGACCGCTGCCATCGGCGGTCACATCCCGTTTATTTCCCTCAGCGGTTTCATCGGTTTCTTCGCCGCCACGTTCGGAATGCGAAAAGCCGGTAGAAAGAGCCCCGATCTCATCATCCGTTTGTCCCGTCCGGACTCCGTTCCACTCCCCTTGTTGCCCAGCCGCCAAAGGATGACCTACCTTCGCCCTGTTTTCGCTGGCGATGATGCCCTCCCGCTTGCGCTCCTCGAGCCGCGAACGTTGGCGAAGGCTTACGCTGGGAAGATTGAACTTGGTGACGAGACGATTGGTGAACGGCACGCCTGAAAGGCTGGCGAGTCTGACGGTAAGCGCGGAAAGATGCACTGTGGTCCGTGTCCCGTATCCGAGTCTCATTTTCCTTCGTCCGTCGCAGCAGATCCAGCCCTCGGTCAGGGAATCATCGATCAGATCGACGCTGAAACGCGAATGCTCCCCGATCACCATAGGGCGCGTGAACAGCGCGTGTGCGGCCAACGGTATCAGCTGCAAGGCTTTGACGTCCGGCCAGATTATCGGCCCGCCCGCAGAGAACGCATAGGCCGTCGAACCGGTCGGCGTCGAGATGATCACGCCATCGCAGCTGAACGAGCTGGCTTCCACCCCGTCGACGCCGACGGAGAGCTCGATCATATGGTCACGATCGGCCTGTTGGATGGTGATGTCATTCAACGCCCAGTCGTTCAGGGTTTTCCTGCCATCCGGAGAAACCACGGAAACACTCGCCAGATTGCGTTCGTCAATCGAATAGTCCCGGTCGGCCACCCGGGCGATCGCCTCGCTTAATTGGAAGCTCTCGAATTCGGCAAGGAATCCGACGTGCCCCAAATTGATGCCGAGGATGGGGACCTCGGTATTATGGACCAGCTCTGCAGCCCCCAGAATCGTGCCATCCCCGCCGAGCACGACGACGATCTCCGTATCGCTGCCAACGATGGGAGACGACTCACCGAATTTCGGCGGATCGAGGCTGTCGACGATACGAACACAGAATCCGGCACGTTCCAGCTGATCAACCGCCTCACGCACGACAAGACTGGTCTCGCGAAGACGGGCATGTGTGACCACGACCGCATGTCGTTTACCGACCATCGTCCTGCCTCTTTCACACTTGAGAGTCCGGAAACGAAATCTGTTTCCACTCACATCCTAACCGAACCGTATCTACAAAAGAGCTTACTCCAAGGCAAACCGACAAGAAGCGACTTCGCCTAACCTCATGCCCGGAAACGTCGATCTGGCGTGGTTATTCGACAGAAAAATCAGCATTCCAAACAGAAATCATCAATTTGTAATATCAAGAAATCTTGAATATTGCTTGATTTCCTGTTATTGGTTTTATTTTTCCCTAAAGTTCCGGTAATACGGAGAAATAGTATCCAAACAGTATTCGAGAAGAGCCGAAAGGGACAACCATGAACCTCAATACCTTCGGCGGAACCATTCAGGACGGCGACTACGATGTCCTCATCACCCACGGCAACACCATAATGCGCGAAAACGTGACGTTCGATACGCTTGTTGTGAGAGGGATTCTGCACACATCACTGTGCCGAGGGCGCAGAATCATGATGGATGGCGGCATATTGAACTGTTCAGGCAAGATCGTTTCGGACCGCCTTTCCGGACACGGCAGTATACGCGCCAAACAGCATATCTCTTCACGCCGCATTGGTTTTATCGGCGAGATAAGCACCGATGCGAGCATCGTCGTCAAAGAAACCCTTCAAATCGACGGTTCCATCGATGCCAGATCGTTTAAAGCCACGAACGCAAGGATAGCGGGGCATACAACCATCAAGGATTTCGCCGAAACGAACAGGCTCGAGATACGACCGATACAGTCGACGATGTTCGAACGATTCGGAATGGGCAAGTATCTCGAACCCAACAGCATTCAACGTATTGTCGCCACTAGCGTGGCGCTAAGCAATACGATCTGCCGGAATATCGATGCCGGATACGTGGCATTGTCGAGCCATTCTCAGGTTGAGAAAGTCATCTATGACAACGATCTAAGGCTCGACAGGACTTCCAGAGCAACTCTCATCGAACATCGGTGGAATGAAAATGACCATGACGAGCTTCAGCGCAAGGTGGCATAAAGCAGGTATTCCCGATTGCCGTGCGTCCCCTGTATCGGCGAGGGGCAGGTGGCCACCACATCGAGCCCGTTGGCTTTGGCGCAATCACAAACGGTTTTCAGAGCCGCACGACGCAGCTCCTCGTCTTCCACCACGCCATTCTTTCCAAGATGCCCTTTGCCCACCTCGAACTGCGGCTTGACCAGGAGCACGATATCGGCTTGTCTCGCAGCGATTTTGGCAATCACCGGGATCACATAGGTCAGTGAGATGAAGGATACGTCGGAAACGATGAACGCCGGAGGGTACGGCAAGTCTTCCGGCTCGACGTCCCTGATGTTGACACCGCTCATTTCGATGATGCGCGGATCGCCGGAAATACGCGGGACCAACTGGCCATGGCCTACGTCAAGTGCAATGACCGAGGAGGCGCCATGCCGAAGCAGGACGTCACAGAACCCGCCTGTGGACGCGCCGATATCCAGGCAACGCAAGCCTGCTGGCGAAGGCAAGCCCAAATCGCCGAAGCGTTCAAAGGCTCCAAGCAATTTGTACGCCCCTCGAGAGGCGTAGTCGTCTCCGGAATCGACCGAAACCTGGGCTCCATTTTTTACCTGCACAGACGGTTTGTCGGCAAGCCGACCGTCGACTGTTACTTTTCCAGAACGGATGAGACGCTGGGCCTGGGTACGGCTATGAACCAGACCCTCAGAGGCCATATACGCGTCCAATCGCATGTTTGCCGTCATCCTTGCTGTTGGCTATTCAATTTCGTGTTCAGCGTCGCCAATACGCCACGGAATGCCTCGATTTTCTGCTCGTCATCCATCTGGGCCAAGCCGTCAAGCTCGTCGTAACGTTCACGCAAATCCTCGAAAGAGGTCTCGGACTGGAATTGTGCTTGCCCACCGTTGCCGAACGGCGAACCGTCTTCGTTTCGAACAGCCATGAATGCTCCTACAACCTGAAATCAGGAAGCCGCAATGTTGCAGCATCAATGTTTTCGTCGTCGGCCAGATTCCAAAGCAGGCTGCACGTGGCGCGCAACGCATTGATATCGTTGCAATCGCTGACTTGAACTTCATTGCCGTCAAGACTTACCGAAGCGGCTTCGCACTTCCATTCGTGCTTCGAGACCTGAACCGGCTCCGGCATGGCCTCATGCAACTCGCGCAAGTCACGGCAAATGAAGGTCGGGCGCAAATGGGGCTCGGCCAACATCAGCTGCACAGGATCGGCGACACCAGTCAATACGACCAATGAATCATATCCGCCTCGGTTGCCGGCTTCGATATCCGTATCGAGTCGGTCACCGATGGCCAGGCATTGGTTTTTGGGCACCAATGTAGCACCGTCGTGCGAAGCCAGAAGCCTCGCCTCGTCATACATTGCTGATTCGGGTTTGCCGGCCGAAGCCACGGGCTCGACACCCGTGGCGGTGATGACGGCCCTGACCATCGACCCGGAACCGGGAGCGATCCCCAGTTCGCGTGGAATCGTCAGATCACGATTGGTGACGAAATATTTCGCACCGCGTTCGACGGCGAAAGCCGCATTGGCCAGCTCGTTCCATGTAACCTCGGGATACCAACCCTGGATCACGGCGACCGGGTTGTCCTCGACACGATCGACGACAGTGAGGCCCTGCTTCTCCAATTCCTCACGCAAATGGCCGGCACCGACCATGAACACTTTGGCCCCAGCCGGCACGGCACGCGCCACCATTCTGGCAGCGACAACCGAGGAGGTGATAATCTGCCAACCCTCGACCTCGAGCCCGAAACCGCGGAGCTGCTGCGCAACGGTCTGCTGATAACGCGAGGAATTGTTGGTGGTGTACTCCACCGTCATACCTGCCTGCTGCGCTTTTGTGATCGACTCGCTGGCGTAATCCACCGGGTTCTTGCCACGGTAGACCACGCCGTCAAGATCCAGCAATGCCAGCTTATAGGCTTGTTCGATCGGTTGTTCGGTTGCTTTGAGCACGCTCGGTGTTACTCCTCTTCGTCCGATTCGTCTTTTTCGTCCGCGACTTCCTGCTCCACGGCCGGATCGTCGGAACTGTCGGCACCTTCGGTGATTTCCTCGGCGGGCAACTCGTTTTCGTCGTCGTCTGCTTCGCCTTGGGTTTCAGGATCGTCGTCCTCTCCGTCCTCACCTTGCGTCTCTTGACCGACCTCGACATCGACAGAATCGACGGGCTCGCCGGATTCGTCGACGATTTGCGTGCTGTCGGCGTTCTCCTTGGCCGTAGCCTCCGCGCTGACCTTGGCTTCCGGGGTTTCCGGATCCAGCGCGGACTGGGACTGATCGTCGAGTGCGGCATCCGTATCAAGCTGTGCACCAACGGCTTCTTCGGATTCGGAATCCTCTTCGTCTAAATCTTCATTCGAATGATCTTCATCCGAATCACCAGAATCCTCGGAATCGCGACGGTAATCCTCGTCATCCTCATACGGATCGACGGGCGCGAACTGTGCATCGTCTTCCGTGATGCCGAGTTCTTCCATCATGTCGTCCGGCAGACGCTCGAGGTCGTAATCGATGACGACTTCCTCGGCATCGATATCATCCTCGTCCATGTCGGCATACTTGTTTTCAAGCTGCTCGATGGTGGTGTCGAGATCAGCCGCCTCATCTCCACGGCCGGCTTCCTCGAGGAAGTACTGCTGAGCCTGCAGCGCACGCATACGGTAGGCACCGGGGAGTCCCTTGGTGCCGGCCAGCTTGCTGACCACGTCGACGGCCTTGTCCCACAGTCCCAAATCGCCCAACGCTCCGGCGTAGACCAAAAACATCTCGGCCTTTGACTCGCCGGTAAGCGCTTTGGCGTCATCGGACATGGCCATTTCGATGGCACGCTTCGGGTTGCCCAAGCCGCGTTCGCAATCGGCGATGAACGGCAGATAGTCGTTGTAGCCGTTCATACGATGGGCCGTGCGGAATTCCTTCAGCGCGGTCTTGTAATCGCCTTGACGATAGGCGATGAACGCCAGTGTCTCACGCGAAAAATCGATACGGGAGGCCTGATGCGCCACCCATTCGGCATGGTCGCGCGCGGCCTTCGGATCGCTCTCTTCAAGCGAGTAGGCGGCGAGGATATGCAGGCCGATGTTCTCGGCGTGCTCCTTGGAAAGCCCCCTCAGACGTTCCTTCTCATCCTTGGAGAGCATCGACCATTCCATGCCCTTGGGCATGCGCGGCTCGCCCGGACGACGGTCGGTATACGGGTTCTGCGAGGGGAACGAGGTGGTGCCGTCGGAATTGCGGCGCATGCCCTTGTGCATGTAGTCGTCGCGTCCGTCGTTATGGAACCCGCCACGCCGGTCATCGCGACGGTTGTCGTAGCCCCGATATCCATTGCGGTCGCCGCCACGCCGGTCGTCACGGTGGAAATCACGACGATCATTGCCACGGGAGTTGTAGCCACCCCTGCTCTCGTCATTGCGATGGAAGTCGCGCCGTTCGCCGTCACGATGGTCGTTGCCGCGGTATCCGCCGCGCCTATCGTCATCATGGCCACGGTAGCCGCCGCGACGGTCGTCGTTGCGGCGGAAGTCCCTGCGATCGTCTCCGCCACGATATCCTCCACGACGGTCGTCATGCCGGAATCCACCCTTGTGGAAGTCCCTGTGGTCGCCGTCTTTATGGAAATCTCGCCTGTCGTCGCGATGGAAGTCACGACGGTCGTTGCCGCCGCGGTACCCTCCATGTTCACCGTCACGATGGAAGTCGCGGTGTCCGCCGCCATTGCCGCGGTATCCGCCGCGCCTATCATCGTCGTGGCCGCGATAACCGCCGGAACGATAGCCTCCACGGTGATCGTCGTTGCGATGGAAGTCCCTGCGGTCGTCTCCACCGCGGTACCCGCCACGCCTGTCATCGTCGCGACGGAAGTCACGGCGATCTGAATCACCGTGCCCGCGGTATCCGCCGCTGCGACCGCCATCACGACGGTCGTCACGATGGAAGTCGCGGTGTCCGCCGCCATTGCCGCGGTATCCGCCGCGCCTATCGTCATCGTGACCACGGTAACCGCCGTGACCACCCTTGTGGAAGCCTCCGCCGTGGTTGTTGCCACGGAATCCGCCGTGGCCCCGATAGCCACCACCTGAACGGGACGAACCGTGACCGTATGAATTGCCGTCGCGGTTGCCGCGCTGTTCTTCTGCCATATGCTTGTACCTTTTGTTTGGGTTTAGCTTTCCCGTGTTCGTGAATGAACGAGAAATCCTAAATATTTTTTCTAATAGATTCTAATCGGCTTGATTAAAGCTTGCTGTCAGCCAAGTTCCACGGCGCCGACAGCCTTTTTGCCGCGACGAATCAGCGCAAAGTGATCGGCAAGGAAATCATTGCCGGTCAGTTCCTGATTCTGGTCTTCGACACGCACGTTGTTGATGTAGACACCACCGGATTTGATGGTCTTTCTTGCCTCGGAAATGGACTTGAACAGACCTGCGGAAACGGCGGCCTGAGCCACACGTTCACCGATGACGGCCTTGGCGAAGACCTTCTCGCCTTCCTCGTTTTCGATCTTGAGCCCGTCGATGGAGGATTCAAGCATGTCGGAGCTGATAGTCCTCAAGTCGCCGCCGCGCCCGAAAAGCGCGGAAGCAGCGTCGATCGCCTCTTGCGTGGTCTTCTCGCCATGCACGAAACTGGTGACTTCCCATGCCAATGCCTTTTGCGCCTCGCGGGCACCGGGGTTGACCTCGGCCTCGTGGGCGAGCCGCTCGATTTCGGCCTTGGGCAGGAAAGTGAACGCTTTCAGCAGCTTCTCCATCTCACCGTCGGGCTGGTTGAACCAGAACTGGTAGAACTTGTAGGGGCTCAACATCGTGGGGTCAAGCCAGACGGCGTTGCCTTCGGACTTGCCGAACTTCTTGCCCTGGCTGTCGGTGATGATGGGGCTGGTGAACACGTTGACGTTCTCGCCGCGCACCTTGCGGATCAGATCGAGACCGCTGGTGAGGTTGCCCCACTGGTCGGAGCCGCCGAGCTGCAGCGTGCAGTGGTATTCGTCGAAAAGATGCAGGAAATCGTTGCCCTGCAGAACCTGGTAACTGAACTCCGTGAACGAGATGCCCTCGTCGGACTTGAGGCGACGTGCCACCGTGTCTTTGGCGAGCATCGTGCCCATACGGAAGTTCTTGCCGACATCGCGCAGGAAATCGATAACCGACATGTTGGCGGTCCAGTCGTAGTTGGAGACGAAACGCACAGGATTGTCACCTTCGGTTACCAGAATCGTGCCGATCTGCTTCTTGAGCCTGCGGGCCCAGCCTTCGACGACGTCTTTGGGGTTGAGCGTACGTTCGCCGCTTTGACGCGGATCGCCGATCAGACCGGTGGCGCCACCGACCACCGCGATGGGATGATGGCCGGCTTCCTGGAGGTGCCGCATATTGATCAGCTGTACCAGATTGCCGATATGCAGCGAGGCCGCGGTGGGGTCGAAACCGCAATAATAGGTAATCGGCCCGCCGTTCAACGCTTTGGCGAGCTGATCGCGGTCCGTGGACTGTGAAATCAGCCCGCGCCAGTTCAATTCATCGAAGAGAGAGTCAAATCCCGCTTCCTTGAAATTGGTGACGTGAGCCATAACCGTATTCCCCTATTCTTTTGTGTCAAAACAACCAGAGCCGAACGACTCCTGAACCAATCTATTTTCGCAGGTGATGGCGACAGTATCGTTTACTGCGACGATTATTGCGCCACGCGCCTTTTCGATAACGAATCACACCATGAGGCCGTGGAACCATTTGCGCGTCATTGCCGCCCTGACCTTGCACAACATCGTGAATTACGATACGGGGAAGCATGCATCCACGGAACCGACAATCGACCAACGCGCACAAACGGTTGAGCGTGTCTTAAAGGCACAAGCCAAAACATTGTCTTCCGACCTCGATTCATCAGCATTGGAGTCGGTCGCATCATCGATTCGTCGTCTGCCGGTTCAACAATCCTTGAGAACGGTGCTGAGCTTGGCAACCACGCCTTCGGTCATGTAACGGTAGCCTTGGGCGCTTGGGTGAAAATGATCGGGTGAGAAAAAGTCGGGCGCGTCGGCGTGTACGTTCTCATGGATCATGTCGACGTAGGTGGCGTGGTGCGCGGCACAGACTTGTTTGCTTACCGCGGCCTGTTCGTCCATCTCGCGCAGAATCGCCCGGCGCAGGGCACGCCCCAGCGAAGGCTCGTGCTGCATCTGACCCGGGCTCAGCACGACGATGTGTTCGCTCAACGGTTTGGCTTCGTCTAACACGGCACCGAGATCGTCACGCCATTCGTCGAGCGTACGATTGGCCATGATGTCGTTGGAACCGGCGCAGATCAGCAGGATGTCGAACTTCTTGCCTGCCTTGAGAACTTCAGCAAGCTGTCGGTAACGGACGCGTCGCATGGTGGCACCAAGCTTGCCGTGCGCTTCCCACGCCACGTCACGCTGAAGCTCGTCGGCGAATCCTTGCGCGATATCGGGCGTGAGGCCCTCCTGCTGGTCCTGCGTGCCGCAGCCTGCGATCATCGAATCGCCTATCGCGCATATGGTCAGCGGTGTGGCATCGCCGGAAGCCTTTCGGTCCACCGTTTTGACACCGAACGGTTCGCCGCCGGGAGCCTCGGCCAGATGAATCGTATGCTTCGCCCACAATGCCTCGAGGGTCGCTATCGGAGTCCCGATACCCAATGTCATGCTGTCGGTACCTTTCTTGTATTAGGCTTTCAGCTTGTCATCGTACTCGAGGCAATGTCAAAAATACCAACGTCTATCACTATGCGCACGGTGTTACGTACGCAGGTCCGTCGCTGACAGAATCGGCGAATGTCTGGGCTTTTGCGGCGATTCGCTTGGCTTCGGCAATCTGTTCGCGCACGCGCACGGGAGCGGTGCCGCCCTTGCCGTTGCGCTGGTCGACGGAACCTTCGACCGAGAGGACGCTACGGACTTGCGGGGCAAGGCTTGCCGGCAGGAAATCCTTGAATACAGTGACGAAATCATCGTCGCTCAAATCCCACAGCTCCACGCCCCGGCCTTCGGCCAACTGGACGCAGGCTCCGGAAAGCTCATGGGCATGGCGGAACGGCACACCCTGTTTGACCAGCCATTCGGCGATGTCGGTGGCCAGGGCGAAACCGGTGGGCGCCTGGGCTTTGAGCCGCTCGAGGTCGAAGACCATCGTGCGCACCATGCCGGCGAAAGCGGGCAGCAGGGTTTCGAGCGTGTCGACCTGGTCGAACACGGCTTCCTTGTCTTCCTGCAGATCGCGGGCATAGGCCGTCGGCAGACCTTTGAGCGTGGTCATCAGGCCGGTCATATCGCCGATGAGCCGGCCGGACTTGCCGCGGGTGAGCTCGGCGATGTCCGGGTTCTTCTTCTGCGGCATGATCGAGGATCCGGTGGAATAGGCGTCATCCAGACGAACGAAAGCGAACTCCTGGGTGTTCCAGATGATGATTTCCTCGCTGAGCCTGCTCAGGTCCACCCCGATCATCGCAGCGATAAACGAGAACTCCGCCACCAGATCGCGGCTTGCGGTGCCGTCGATGGAGTTGGCGGTCACCCGCGAGAAGCCCAGCTCGTGGGCCACGGCCTCTGGGTCAAGACCAAGTGTATTACCGGCCAACGCGCCTGAACCGTACGGGCTGGCGTCCATGCGCTTGTCCCAATCGGCGAGCCTGTCGACGTCGCGCAGCAGCGGCCAGACGTGGGCCATCAGCTGATGCGCCAGCAGCACCGGCTGTGCATGCTGCATATGCGTGCGGCCCGGCATCACCGCGTCCCCGGCCTTCTCGGCCTGGCCAATCAACGCATCGACCACGCCGAGTGCCAAGCCCGCCACCGAACGTGCGTGCCGACGCAGCCACATACGGATAAGACAGGCAATCTGGTCGTTGCGCGACCGTCCGGCGCGCAGCTTGCCGCCGAGTTCGTCCCCCGCGATCTCGAGCAGCCCGCGTTCCAGCGCCGTGGCCTCATCCTCGTCGTCCTCGACAGGTGTGAACTCCCCCGAATCCACCAGCTTCTGCAACTTGTTGAGCGCATCCTCCATCTGCTTCAACTCATCGTCGCTTAAAAGTCCTGCCTTACCAAGCGCCCGTGCATGAGCCCGCGACCCGGCGATATCGTCATCGGCCAGCCGCCAATCGAACTGCGTCGACTTGGAAAGTCGAGCCAGCTCCGGCGAAGGCCCGGACTTAAACCGTCCGCCCCACAGCGCCAGATGCCCGTCCCCTTTTTTCTTCTGCTCCGTCATCCTTTGATTCCCTTCATTGTGCAACCAACAACTTTTAAATTAATTCGGACTGTGGCGGAAGGTCTGGGATATGCAATGTTCGACACGCTCCGGGCTGTGCCGCTAAATGGTAAGTCCAGTGGACTCACCATATGCACAGTGAGCGCGACATCCGAGCGCGAAGGCAAAATCTGTGATTTTGCAGGCCAAGTCTTTACGGTCGAACATTGCATATCCCATACCCTCATTTGTTCCATGCAAAACAATTAAACATAAGTCAACAGAGGCTCGGAGATATGCGATGTTCGGGCGTAACCTTGCCTGAGCAAAATCAAAGATTTTGCCTTCGCGCTCGATACATCGCGCTTACTTCGCCTAAACAGAGCCCACAGGGCTTCGTTCTTAACGGCTCAGCCCGGAGCTTCAACTCAGACCCAAGTTATATAACATAAGTCAACAGAGGTCTGGGGATATGCGATGTTCGGGCGTAAGACACGGCCGAGCGGCCAAGGAGCGTCCCGAACATTGTATATCCCCAGACCTCCCCACAGTTAGAAACCTTTAAATAAGGATTCTCCAACAGTAATTAATAGTCCATTCAATCCTATTCGACGGAGTTGTCCGGGACTTCGATGCCGTTGCCGAATTTGACGTCGCGGGCGGCGGCCACCTTGTCGGGCAGGCCGTAAATCGAGATGAATCCGTTGGAGGCGTTCTGGTCGTAAGTGTCACCGGAATCGTAGGTGGCGAGCTTGTAGTCGTAGAGCGAGGAGTCGCTGCGACGGCCCGTGACCACGGCGCGTCCGCCGTGCATGACCATGCGGATCTCGCCGGAGACGTAGCGCTGCGTATCCTCGATGAAGGCGTTGAGAGAACGCACGGCAGGCGAGAACCATTGGGCGTCGTAAACCAGTTCGGCCCAGCGCTTGTCGATGTCGCGCTTGATGCGGTGCTGCTCGCGCTCCAGGCAGCAGTTCTCGAGTTCCTCGTGCGCGGCGATGAGCGCGACGGCCCCAGGTGCCTCGTAGAGCTCACGGGACTTGATGCCGACAAGGCGGTCCTCGATCAGGTCGATGCGGCCGATGCCCTGGGCACCGGCACGGCTGTTCATCTGCTCGATGGCCTCAAGCGGGGTGACATCCTTGCCGTCGATGGCGACGGGCACGCCCTGTTCGAACTTGATGACGACCTCGTCCTCGACCGGCGGGAAGGCCGGATCGTCGGTGTAGGTATAACAGTCCTTGGTCGGGCCGTTCCACGGATCTTCAAGGAAGCCGGTCTCGATGGCGCGGCCCCAGACGTTCTGGTCGATGGAATACGGGCTCTTCTCGGTCTGCGTGATCGGCAGCTTGTGGTCCTTGGCGAATTGAATCTCGACGTCGCGGGTCAGCG
The DNA here is from genome assembly GCF_029395515.1 of Bifidobacterium sp. ESL0764. Taxonomy (NCBI): domain Bacteria; kingdom Bacillati; phylum Actinomycetota; class Actinomycetes; order Bifidobacteriales; family Bifidobacteriaceae; genus Bifidobacterium; species Bifidobacterium sp. ESL0764. Next base: position 1,068,903 of record NZ_CP113919.1, on the reverse strand, counting down.
AGAGGTCGCGGATCGGGCTGATGGCCTTGAGGTCCGGGTCGATCGAGGCGATGGAGACCTCGAAACGTACCTGATCGTTGCCTTTGCCGGTGCAGCCGTGCGAGATGGTGTCGGCGCCGAACTGGTGGGCGGCGCGCACGAGATGCTTGGAGATCAGCGGGCGCGAAATAGCGGAAACCAGCGGGTAGACGCCTTCATACTTGGCGTTGGCCTTCAGCGCCAGCATGCAGTATTCCTTGGCGAATTCCTCGCGGGCATCGACTACATACGCTTCTACGGCGCCGCAGGCCAGCGCGCGTTGGCGAATGGTCTCCAGGCTTTCTCCGCCCTGACCGACATCGAGGGAAACGGCGACGACATCCTTGCCGGTGCGTTCCTTCAGGTACGGAATGGCCACGGAAGTGTCAAGCCCTCCGGAGTATGCGAGTACGATGCGGTTTTTATCGCTCATGACAGCCCTTTCTTCGAAGCGTTATACGTCAATATATACACTACTTCGTATAAATATGCAATCTTGCTAATGGAATGTCCATAATTTGGACTGCCGTCATCGAACCTCCCACATAACGACGAGCATCCGGCACCCAATTTTCGTGATTAACTCTGCATTGGGCATCTTCCTGCGGAGATAATCACACTTTCCCATCAATTATCGTGATTAACTCCGCAGCCGACAGCCTCGCACAGAGATAATCACACTTTTCAGCGCTTTTCTGTGATTTACTCTGCACTCACCAGCCTCATACAGAGATAATCACAATCTTATGCAGTCCAGTCAACGCACGAAACTGAATCAGTCACGCGGACGTTGCCCGTGCGAAACGATGTCGAGAATCCATTGCTTCCGCGCCACGGCCGCATCGTCGTCACTGCAGACCAACAGCACCGTATCGTCTCCGGCAACCGTACCCAGAATCCCATCGATTGGCTGCTTGTCGATGACACTAGCCATGTATTGCGCAGCTCCCGAAGGAGTGTGAACGATGACAAGATTGCGGGCAGCAGCGGCCGAGGTGATCAATCCGGAAAGGCCGCGTGAAAGTTGCTGGTCGATTTTTTCGGCGGTGGCGTCATCGAACTCAGGCTCGACGCCCAGCGTATACGCCATTTCGCCGCTTTTGAGACGGGTTTTCACCGCCTTCATTTCATCGAGGTCACGACTCAACGTGGCTTGGGTGACGTCGATGCCCCGATCGGCGAGCAGACCCAGCAGCTGGCCTTGCGAAGAGACCACCGAATTGGAAAGAATCTCCTGGATAACACTCAGCCGGGCTGTCCTGTTTGTAGGGTGTTGGAGCCTGTTTTCCGGGTTCCGTCCATCGTATGATGCGGTTTCGACCGAACCAGCCGATTCGTCATCGACTTCGCCGGTAATATCGCTCTCTTCAGTATCGTTCATTTGAGCAGTTCCTTGTCATCTCGAAGTGTTCCGATGAGCCAAGTCAATAAGGCTTTTTGCGCATGCAGCCTGTTTTCGGCCTCGTCCCACACCACCGACTGTGGCCCGTCGATGACCGAGGCGGTGACCTCCTTGCCGCGGTAGGCGGGCAGGCAGTGCTGGAACAGTGCATCAGGCTTGGCGAGCTTCATCAATTCGTCGTTGACCTGATAGTCCCAAAACGGCTTGGAACGCACGGCGTATTCGCTTTCCTCGCCCATCGACACCCACGTGTCGGTGAAGAGGCAATCAGCGTCGGCCGCAGCCTCACGCGGATCGGTGGTCACCAATATCGAGCCACCGGTTTGCGCTGCGATACGCTGCGCATCCGCAACAATCGACGGTGCGGGAAGAAAGCCTTGCGGACCTGCCACACGCACATTCATCCCGGCGGTCGCCCCACCAAGCAGGTAGGAGTTGGCCATGTTGTTGGCCGCGTCGCCCAGGTAGGCAATGGTCTGGCCGGCAAGGGCGTCGACTCCCCCGCGATGCTGGGCGATGGTGAGGAAATCGGCGAGGATCTGGCAGGGATGGAACTGGTCGGTCAGGGCATTGACCACAGGAACGGTGGCGTACTTGGCCATCGTCTCCACACGATCCTGGCCGAACGTGCGCCAGACAATGGCACTGGTCATGCGTGTAAGCACACGTGCCGTATCGGCCACCGGCTCGCCGCGGCCCAGCTGGGAACCTGACTTGTCGATGACCAACGGATAGCCGCCAAGCTCGGCGACACCCACCGAAAAACTGGATCGCGTGCGGGTGCTGGGCTTGTCGAAAATGACCGCAACTCCCTGCGGGCCGGCGAGGGGACGGTGGTAATAGCGGTCTTTCCAGAACTTCATACCCAGTTGAAGAATTTGCTTCTGCTCGTCATGATTGACATCATCATCACGGAGCATGTGTCGAAGCTGACCTGCCATAACCATCTCCTTTTATTGATTTGACTATATAAATATACTGCATAAAACTGAAATATGACGTTTCTATCCGCATATTGGTATATATACCACAAAAATGCTGATACCCAGGAATGATTTTCGCTCAACAGGGCTCTGAGGTTGCCGTGCCACAAAATCATGAACATCCAACGCAAAAACGCAATGATGCGGCTTTCTCTCCATCAATTCCCTCGGCAAATCAGTCGTCAGGCAAATCGAATGGAATCTGGGCAAGAATCGATACGGCTTCGTTGACGTCATCGCTACTGACAATAAGAGGCGGGGCAAGACGTAACGCATCCGGAGCAACTGCGTTGACGATGAGACCGTGATCAAGCGCCCAGTTCATGGCCGCGTGCGAGCAAGGATGAACGAGTTGAATGGCATTGAGCAGCCCACGGCCACGCAGCGAAGCGAACAGCGGATTGCCGCAAGCCATGATAGCCTCGCGCAACTGCTCACCACGAGCGTCGGCATTCGCTATCAAACCGTCTTCCTCGATGATCTGCAATGTCGTCAGCCCCGCCGTTGTCGCCAACGGACCTCCGGCAAAAGTGGAACCGTGAAGCCCCGGCAAGAAAAGGGACGCCAAGGACTCGCCGAACGCAATCATGCCGCCCATCGGAAAGCCTCCCGCCACGCCTTTGGCGAAGGTGATGATATCGGGAGTAATCCCTCCGGACAGGTCTTCGCGCTGGAAGGCGAACCATTTTCCTGTTCTGCCGATGCCGGTCTGCACTTCGTCGATAATTATCAGAGCCTGGTTCTTATCGCAAAGTTCACGTACACCTTTGACATATTCCGGGTCAAGCGGACGCACGCCGGCCTCGCCTTGAATGAGTTCGAGCATCACGCCGGCCACCGGGCCGACACCGTTCTTGCCTGTTTCATCGAATGCGGCCCGCATGGCGTCAAGGTCACCTGCTTCGACGAACTGAACCGCAGGAAGCAGCGGATTATACGGTTCACGGATGGAGAGTTTCCAGGTGGCGCTCAAAGCTCCCATCGTGCGACCGTGGAACCCTTTGGTCAGCGCAAGGATCCGTGCGGGCGCACCGCCATGTTCCGGGTCCCCGCCTGGCAGCGTCTTGCCATAAAGCTTGGCCATTTTCATCGCGGCTTCGTTGCCCTCTGCTCCGGAGTTGCCGAAATAGACACGGGAACCCTCCGGAGCACCGGAGATTTCGAGTAGTTTTTCCGCAAGTTGGATTTGGGGAACGGAAGCGAAATAATTGCTGATATGCGCGACCTTGCCGGCCTGGGCACTGAGTGCACGTACCCATTTCGGATGAGCGTAGCCAAGTGAATTGACGGCGATTCCGGCAAGGAAATCAAGGTATTCATTGCCATCCACATCCCATACATGCATGCCCTCGCCGTGGTCCATCACACGCAGAGGAGTGCCGAAAGCGTGGGTATGTACTTTTCCGTATTTGCGGATCCATTGTTCGCTTTTTGTTCCGATCTTGGTCGTTTCGGCTCTGTAGTTGTTATTGGAATCTTTCGATGGCACCGTATGCTGATAATCGTTGTTCATTTTTACTACTTTCAAATTCGCGTGTTGCCAGTTTCCTTGAAGATCTTTATTTTCCTATATGGTTATCATGTGTAGACAGTCGAATCGAATGGCCGGAAGCCATATCAGGCCAGTCTCGTTTGATAGCGTCACTGCATTCGCCTTCAAACAACCGTTGGACATCCATGCTTTTGCCGCCGTTGTGAGTTCATCACTCAGCTTCGTCGCAGTTTCATGGCCTCTCCTGGCAGGACCATCGTGCCGATACCGGCACTGGTGAACACCTCGTTCAAAATCGAATGAGGCTGACGGCCGTCGATGATGTGAGCTTGCGGCACCCCTCCATCCAATGCGCGCACACAGGCACGCATTTTGGGTACCATTCCGCTTTGCAGGCCAGGCAACATCTCGCGCAGCCTGTCGACACCGATGGAGCTGATCAGCGATTTTTTATCCGGCCAATCGGCATAGAGACCATCTACATCGGTGAGGATGACAAGTTTTCGGGCGTGAAGAGCCACTGCAAGTGCTGCCGCCGCCGCGTCCGCGTTGACATTGAACACCTGGGTGGGATCGTCCGTATCCGGAGCTATCGAGGAGACCACGGGAATCCGGTTCTGAGCGATGAGGTTCTCGACGGCTGACGGATTGACTTCGGTGACTTCGCCGACCAATCCGATGTCGGTTTCCACCCCGTTGATCACCGGACGATACCGCTTCGCGCCGAAGAGCGACCCGTCCTCTCCTGAAAGCCCGACCGCGTGTGGACCGTGAGCGTTGATCAGCCCGATCAACTCACGAGAAACGGAACCGGTGAGAATCATCCGTACCACCCGCATGATTTCAGGCGTGGTGACTCGCAGACCGGCTTTGAATTGTGAATGGATACCGAGATCGTTGAGCATGCTGGAGATCTGTGGACCACCGCCGTGTACGACGATCGGGTGCATACCTACCTGGCGCAGAAAAACCATATCCTGTGCAAAGCAACGTTTCAGATGTTCGTCGACCATGGCGTTGCCGCCGTATTTGACGACGATACGTTGACCGGCGAATTGTTCAAGCCATGGCAACGCTTCGATCAGCACCTCAGCTTTCTGTTCGTCTTTCAGGTCGTTGTGGACATCGAACGTGTCCTCATCGGCTTTCGTCTCACCATCAACCTGATTGACCGACCGATATAATTGTCCGTCTTCATTTGTCGACATGTTGCCCTTCATTCACATGTTTCCCTGTATCCGATTACCGTATATTCCACTTCTGCGACCGCCGCCGTATCGATAAACGGGTCGAACGATTGCTTGCTTTTCCAAAATCTCAGGATTCATAATCGGCATTGATGTGCACATATTCGCCGGTGAGGTCATCGGTCCAAACGGTTGCGGTCTGCCGGCCTTGGTTGAGATCGATGTCGATATTCACTTCTCTGTCATCCATCTTCACTTCAGAACGATCAGCGCCTGCCCCGCCGTGTTCGCAAACCCGTACTCCGTTGATATCCACGGTGACTTCCCGCGCATCATAAGCGGCAATATCCACAGGAACCGTACCCAGAGAACTGACGATACGTCCCCAGTTCGGGTCATTGCCATAGATTGCGCATTTAAGGAGATTGGAACCGGCGACCGCACGGGCGCAGGCCAGCGCCGCGCCCTCGGTTTCGGCCCCGCTAACACTCACCTTGATGTCATGACTGGAACCCTCCCCGTCACCGATGATCTGACGGGCGAGACTGGCGCAGGCCTGATGGACCAACGCTGAGAATTCCTGAGGTTTCGGCGTGACACCAGAAGCTCCGGATGCCAGCAGCAACACCGTATCATTGGTAGACATGCACCCGTCAACATCGATGCGATCGAACGATTGCTCTGTGGCTGCGGCCAAAACTGTCTGCAATTGAGCCGCATCGACCACCGCATCGGTGGTGATGACACAGAGCATCGTGGCCAACTGCGGCGCAATCATCCCTGAGCCTTTGACCATACCGCCGATCCGATATCCGCTCCCTTCCAACTTCACGGTTTTGGGCTTGGTATCTGTGGTCATAATGGCCGTTGCCGCTTCCATTCCGGCATCCACATCATCGCTTAAGGCTTCGCATGCCTTGTCAATACCGGAAAGCACGTTATCCAATGGCAGTAATTCGCCGATCAGACCCGTCGAACACACCGCTATATCGCTGGCTTCAAGGCAATCCCCAATGCTGAGAACCTCTGCAGCGTGTACAGCAGTGGCTTCGCTCTGCTTCAGTCCCGGCTCACCGGTGCAGGCATTGGCTCCGCCGGAATTGAGGACAACAGCTTTGATGTGTCCATCGGCGACGGCTTCGCGCGACCATTGCACCGGAGCGGCACAGAAACGGTTTGAAGTAAATACTCCGGCAGCAGCGTCAAGCGGCCCCTCGTTAACGACCAGCGCCAAGTCACTTTTCGATGTGTTGGATGAGATTCCGGCATTGACGCCGGCGGCTGAAAAGCCTTCTGCAAATGTCACGCTCATGGCGCCACTCCAATCGTTGTCAATCCTTGATCTTCGGGAAGTCCAAGCGCAATGTTCAGGGATTGCACCGCCTGCCCTGCTGTGCCGCGGTTGAGATTATCAATGGCGGCAAATCCATATAGACGTTTCGCGTTCCGATCGACGGCGACCTGGACTTGTGCCTCGTTGGACCCCAGCACATTCGCCGTAGCCGGCATGTCACCGCTGTCGAGCAACTCAATGAACTTCTGGCCTTGATAGGCATCAGCGAAAGCCTCTCGAATGTTTTCGTCGTCCATCGCCTCACCCTTGCTACTCAGTTTGGCCGAAACGACCGCAAGAATGCCACGGGACATCGGTACCAGTATCGGCGTGAAACCGACGTTGATATCTCCCAAAGGCGCTTTCACGGAAGTCGGATTTGAATGAGTGCCACCGGAACAGGCGACCGCCGCATGTCGCAGGTTCTGTACGATCTCGGGAATATGACGGTGAACGCCACCAACCGAATACGGCGTCGCCGACCCGATTGCCTCCGCCGCCAGCAGATTCGCTCGCTTGAGATTTTTGCCGGCCCCGGAATATCCGACAGCGAGATCGGCCACGATGTCGTCTGCTTCGACGAGACCTGCAGCAAGAGCGGGTTGGAAGGCCAGAGTGACCGCAGTGACGTTGCAGCCGGGTCCGGCGATCAAGGATGCACCGTGTAATTGCTCACGTTGCCGTTGATATCCGCCGCTGGTCTCCTTGCCTACGATGAGTTCCGGCATTCCGTAGATCCAAGGCTGATGAAAATCACCGCCATAATACCGGCCCCATGCCTCACCGGATTCAAGCCTGTGGTCGGCACCCAGATCAACCATCACACGGTTTGCATCCAACTTTTCGGACAATGCTCCCGATACCCCATGCGGCAGAGCAAGCACGATGACGTCATGACCATTGAGCCTCTGCGGAGTCGTGGGCTCGATGACCATATCCTTCAGCGACGGGATATGCGGCATATGCTGCCCCAATTTGTCTCCGGCCGAAGAGTCGCCGGTCACCGTGGTCACCTCGAACGCCGGATGTGCCGCAAGAATACGCAACATCTCTCCTCCGGCATATCCGCTGGCGCCAGCCACGGCCACTGTGTATGTGCTCATGCGCATCACCTTTCTTGAATGATGATGTCAAGAATACATATATTCACTACTATGTATAGTTATACATCCAAATAGTGGACACTAAAGGAAACAATCCATCATGTCCTGACAACGACAGTCTGACGGATACCCATACAACCTTGTAACCAGAAGAACATACAACCTTGTAACCAGAAGAAACAGAGCAAGCTCATCACTGTGAATATCAGAAAGTCCCCGCCCATTTGCATGGACAAGGACTTTCTGATAATGCATATTGTTAACGCTGTCAGCACACTGGAGGCTGGATCTAAGCGCTGACCGAACCGCCACCGCCGGAGCCTCCGGAACCTGAACCTCCCGAACCGGAACCATACTGATTCAGCATCTGCTGGGAGAAATCGTTGAGATTGAGGCCTTTGGAAAACAGCCAAATTTCGAAAATCGTCGCGATGACACCAAGCACCATGCACACTGTGGCCACCCAGAAGCCTTTCATATGGTATTTCTTGGTGCGCCACATGGAAATCGCGCCGGTGATGGCCGGCAGGAACGTAATCGGCATGAACAACAGAATGATCGAGACAATCGCGAGCGGATCCCAGTGCCCCAGATAAGGGTTTTGGACCGGATCGTTCATATCGACGCCATTGTGCATGTCAGGCTGGTATCCAGGGGTTCCGGGACCGCCGGGCTGAACCGGGGCGTTGCTGTAAGGTTGGCCGTTGCTGTATGGCTGCCCGTATAGATTATTCGGATTGTTGGGGTAGTTCCCGGGCATCTGGCCGGACCTGTCATAAGGCGCATTGCCCTGATTGCCGGGATTGCCCTGATAGATTCCGAAACCATTGCCGTATCCCGCTCCTGCTTGACGGTTGAAGGGGCCGTCAGGAGGATTCATCTGCCCGTTTTGGTTTTTCGGTTTCTCTTCAGGCATGCCATAGACGTACGGGTTGTATTGCGCAGGGAACTGGCTGGCCATCGCACCGTATTCCGGAACTTTCATCTGACCGTATTGCGGTTGAGCCTGGCGACCGGAGGGAGCGGCATTGGTCGACGGACCGGCGCTGCCCTCGCTGTTCGCATCGAACGGATTCTGAGATTCATTCATCGTGCCACTCCAAAATCAAGTAGATAATCGCGGAGCCTGCGAACCTCATCGGCGCGCAGACTCCGTATCGCTATATTTCCCAAGATGTCTTAGGACTGAGCTTCAGGCACGCAGTTGCGCGCCGATGGTTGCTGCCTTATTGACAATAGCCTTGCGGATGGCCTCCGTGTCCTCGCTCTTGAGCGTCTTATCCGGAGAGCGGAAAGTGACGGCGTAGGCGAGCGACTTCTGATGCTCGCCCAGCTGGTCGCCAGCGAACACGTCGAAGAGCTCGATGGACTCGAGGTTGTCGCCGGCTGCCTCGACGATGGCCTGCCGCAATTGCGCGGCGGTGACCGTGTCGGGGACGGTGAAGGCGAGATCCTGCTTGACGGGCGGGAAGGTGGAGATCGGCTTGGCCTGCACCGGTTTGCCGCTCAACGTGGCGAAAAGCGCGGTGAGGTTGAGCTCGAAGGCCGCGGAATGCTCGGGGAAACCGAGGGCCGTGTTGACGTGCGGGTGCAGTTCGCCGACCATGCCGACGAACGTTTCGCCCGCCATCACTTTGGCGGCACGACCCGGATGCCATTGCATCGGCACGTCCTGCGGTTCGGGCTGGACCAAGGTGACCTTGGCGCCGAGACGTCCGGCCACGCGGTTCATCGCTTCCACCGCATCGCTGTAGTCGACATCGCGGTGTTCGCCGAGCCAGCCGGTTTCCACGGCCTTACCGGTCAGGATCGCAGCGACGTGCAGAGGCTGAACGGGCAGGCCGGCATCAAGCGCCTTCAGCTGCTCATCGGTCGGGCGCTGACCGCCGGGCAGAGCCGGAATAGCGGGGGCGTTCGGATCCCAGAGATAGACGTGGCCGATCTCGTAAAGTGCAATGTCTTCGAGACCGCGGCGGATGTTGCGCTGCACGGTCTGGGCCAGCGTCGGCAGCACGTCACGGCGCAGGTACGGGCGGTCCCCTGCCAGCGGGTTGGCGACCTCGACGCTCACCGGCTTGATTTCGTCGGCATCATAACCGAACGCCTTGAAGTCGGCGTCGCCGACGAACGGGTAACTCAGCGTTTCCACCAAGCCGTATTCGGCCAGTTCGCAGGCCACGTCGCGTTGACGCTGCTGGTCGGGGGTCAGCCCTACGGCGCCTTCGACCGGCGCCGGCGGCATCGTAACGGGAATCTCGTCGTAGCCCACCAAGCGTGCAATCTCCTCGACCAAGTCGCACGGCATGGTCAGATCCGGCCTCCAGGTCGGCGGCACTACGGAAATATGGCCTTCGGCTGAGCCCGCGCTGACCTTGCAGCCGATGTCTTCGAGAATCTCACGGATGCGCTTATCCGAGGTGTCAAGTCCGGTGAGGCGCTTGGTTTCGGTGAACTTGAAATCGATGGCCTCGCGCGGTTGCGTGCGGTCGACGTCGATCGGGGTGTCGCTGGGCGTGCCCTTGCCGTACTTGGCCATCAGCTCGGCGGCCATCTCGGCAGCGGCGGGTTGCAACGCATAGTCCACACCGCGCTCGTAGCGCTTGGAAGCCTCCGACGGGGTCTTGTGACGACGTGCGGAACGGGCGATGGTCACCTGGTCGAAGTGCGCGGATTCCAGAAGGATGTTCTTGGTCTCAGCGGTGACTTCGCCGTAAAGGCCACCCATCACGCCGGCCAGTCCGAGGATTCTCGAGCTGCGCTTGCCTTCGGGCGAATCGGTGATCAGCAGATCCTCAACGCTCAAATCGTGCTTCTTGCCGTCGAGCGTGGTCAGGGTCTCCCCCGCCTTCGCGCGGCGGACGACGATCGGGCCGCTGATCTTGTCGAGGTCGTAGGCATGCATCGGCTGGCCCAGATCCATCATCACGTAATTGGTGACGTCGACGGCCAGCGAAATGGAACGCATGCCGGCGCGAATCAGGCGACGACGCATCCAGTTCGGCGTCGGGCTCGCCGGGTCGAAGCCGCGCACCGTGCGCGCATAGTAACGGTCACAGCCGAGCACGCCGTGAATCGGGTTGTTGTCTTCGATCTCGACCTCAATATCGGCCTTGCTGGCCTCGACACCCTTGGGCGCCTTCTCATTGAGTTCGATGGCCGGGTCGGTATAAGCCGCGCCGGTGGAATGATGGTATTCACGGGCCACGCCACGGTAGGACAGCGTGTAGCCGCGATCCGGGGTGATGTTGATCTCGAGCACCGGCTGGTCCAGGTGCAGCACGTGCATCAGATCGTCACCGGGCTTCAACGCTTCGGCTTCGTCCTTGCTGAAGCCGTAGTCGTTCAGAAGGATGATGCCGCTGTGGTCGCTGCCGAGCCCCAGCTCACGCTCGGAGGCGCACATGCCGTTGGAAATATGGCCGTAGGTCTTGCGCGGTTCGATCTTGAAGTCGCCGGGAAGCACGGCACCCGGAAGCGTGACGACGACCTTCTCGCCGGCGGCCATGTTCGGCGCGCCGCAGACGATACCGCGCGGCACCTTGTTGCCGTTCTCGTCGGTGTCGTTGTACTTGTCTCCGACGTCGACATGGCACCAGTTGATGGTCTTGCCGTTCTTCTGCGGTTCCGGCGTGGCATCGATCACGTAGCCGACCACGATCGGGCCGGTGACGTTCGAGGAGTGAATCTCCTCCTCCTCGAGGCCGACATGAACCAAATCCTTGGCGAGCTGTTCATACGTCAGACCGGCCGGAACCTCGACGTGCTCCTTGAGCCAGTCAATATCTACCATTGGCATTGTTGGTTCACTCCCCCATCACAAACTGTTTGCTGAAACGCACGTCGCCTTCCACGAGGTCGTGCATGTCGTTGATATCGTGGCGCAGCAGCAGCGTGCGCTCCATGCCCACGCCGAACGCGAAGCCAGTGTAGACGTCGGGGTCGAGGCCTGCGGAACGCAACACATTCGGGTTGACCATGCCGCAGCCGCCCCATTCGATCCAGCCGGGGCCGCCCTTCTTGTCGGGGAACCAGAGGTCCAGCTCGGCGCTGGGCTCGGTGAACGGGAAGTAGCTCGGACGCAGGCGGCTCTTGGCCTCCGGGCCGAACATCGCGACGGCGAGCTTGTCGAGCACGCCCTTGAGGTCGCCCATCGTCAGGCCCTTGTCGACGGCCAGCGCCTCGCACTGGTGGAAAACTGGGGTGTGCGTGGCGTCGAGCTCATCGGTGCGGAACACGCGACCGGGAGAGGCGATGTAGAGCGGCACACCGCGTGTGAGCAGCGCGCGCACCTGATCGGAGGAGGTCTGCGTGCGCAGCACCATGTTGGAGCCTACGAATCCTGCGGCGTCCTTGGCCTGGTTGCCCTTGACATAGAAGGTGTCCTGCATCTGTCGGGCAGGATGGTCGGGGCCGAAGTTCAGCGCGTCGAAGTCGTACCATTCGGTCTCCACCTCGGGACCGGCGGAGATCTGCCAGCCCATGGAGATGAAGAGGTCCTCGACGTCCTCCATCAGTTTGGGCAGCGGATGACGGGCGCCCAACGGCTTGCGGTTGATCGGAAGGGTCATATCGACGGTTTCGGCGGCGAGCTGACGGGTCTCCTCGGCGGCCTTGACCTGCGCGGTCTTGATGCCGAACGTGCGCTCGAACTCGCTGCGCAGCTTGCCCATCAACTGGCCGGCACCCTTCTTTTCTTCCTTCGGCAGGGAGCCGATCGACCGGTTCGCCAGCATCATCGCCGATTCTGGCCCGGCATATTCCGTTCTGATGGCTTTGAGCTCCTCCATGGTGGAGGCACCCTTGATTTTCGAGATGCCCTCGGCGACCGCATCGGTCACCGCTCCTGCATCGAATGACGCACTCTGTGCCACGAGTACCCTTTCCTTCAATTTTCTGCAAACCTTGAAACGCCTGAGGATACATGCGCAAAAGTCATGAATCCCAAGCATTTACAGCCTTTTCATTGTTTCAATATGACTCGACATAGAGCACACTGCGATTGTGTCTCCCGTCACACGATAAAGAAACCTTTCCTACTGACGTTTCGCAGCGTCTCGTGCCATCGCCAACGTGAAGAGCATCACCGACGTACTGGTCGCGAGATTGAGCGATTCGGCCTTGCCGTATAGCGGAATCGAGACGATACGCTGCACGCGTTGAAGCACGTCGGCCGGCAGACCGCGGGCTTCGTTGCCGAAGAGGATCGTGTGTGAGCCTTGACCGGTTTGGTTGGAAGCATTATTCTCGCCCGAATCGTTGCGTACGTCGTTGTCTTGGTCACCATCTGAAACCAATGTTGCCTCCGCAGCACGACCTCCACCACCATTGAGGTCACCGTTGCAACGCTGCCCGAGCCCGGCCATCACGTCAATCAGCGATTCCGGCTTGACCTTTTTAGTGCCATAGACATCCGCGGCCATCACCTCGCTGCCTTGGCTCTGAGCCCACGCAAAGAACTCTTCGGTGCTCATCGTGACCACCGGCAGGTGGAACAACGATCCGGCCGTGGAGCGGATGACCTTGGGATTGAAGCGATCAACACAATCGTCCACGAAAATCACCGCACGGCATCCGGCGGCATCGGCCGAGCGAATCACCGTCCCCGCGTTACCCGGATCACGGATCTGCCAGAACGCGGCCACCGTGTCGCCAAGCGGATCCATATTTCCAGCGTGCTCAATGTCATGTGATGCGGCCACGCTATCACCGAGCGAATCCTGATTCCGACCGCTTGTGACATCGGAATGCGTATCTCTTTGTGCAGCCGTTTCCGCATTCCCGTTGACAGTACCTTTGCCGGTTTCGTCATTATCACTGACGCTGTTTCGTACCTCGGTGCGCCGGGTGGCGACGTTGTGGACCACTTCGGCGTTCGTCAAATCACCGGCTTCACCACCCGCAAAACCCTCAGCCATTCGTTTGCGAATGACGTCAAGATCGCCGACGGCGACGATACCCTGCGCGTCCGTGCTCATCCGATGCATCACATCGCCAGTCACCTGATGGAGATACAGCCCCTGTTCATCGGCTTCGCGCGCGATGTCTTCGACCACCGACGAGACCAACCCAGACTGCCGCTCGTCCATCTGCACATAGCAGTCCTCGACCACTTCCGGCATCCAACGCACGATTTCGCGCACCGATTGCGGCCCCTCGATAAGGAACTTCCCGGACTTCTTTCGTCCCCTGGTCTTCTCGAGCTCCGTCACGCGCCGCACGCGTTCGGCCTTGGGATTGTCGATGATGTGCTGATTAAAAGGCATAGCTCTACTCTACGCGACGTCGACACCATTCCTGGAATAGATCACGGCCAAATCCGGAATTGACAAGAAGGATTCCATGATCCAGTCGAGATCTTATACGATATTGCTCAGCCGCCAAAGAAGGCAAAGGTGCCGCAGAGGCCCGAAACAACCAAGGAGACGACGGGAATCAACAGGCAGACCGCCAAAAATGCCCAATCACGGGGGTGGACGCGGCTCACCCTGGCGTGTGTCCTTGGCAGGTCGCCACCGAAACCGCGCGCCTCCATCGCCGTGGCCAGCATGGTGGAACGACGGATGGAAAGCACCAGAAGCGCAAATGTCTGCGGGAAGAAGGCCTTGAACTTGTTTTCATCACCCAGCCCACGCGAACGGCGTGAGGCGGTGAGCGCCGCCCAATCGTCGCGCAGCACCGAGAACAGGCGCATGCCGGCAAGCCCGCCATAGACGAAGCGGTCGGGAAGGTGGAGAATCTGGCTGAAGGAATCGGCCAGATCGGTGGCATCGATGCCGATGACGGCGATGATGGCGGGCACGCCGATGGCCAGTACACGCAATGCCGTCGCCAGCGCAAGCATCAACGAACGGTCCGTAATCGTCATCAATCCCCAGTGCCACCAGAGGGTACCGCCCTCCTTGCCGTAGAGCACCACGGCCAGAGCCGATCCGGGAGCTCCGATGAACACGGGCCACGTGGACTTGACCACGCGCCAAGGCGATATGCCCAGGATGGCCAGCAAAAGGAATTCCACGGCCAGAGCCACACCGGCGGACACCCAATCGAGGCTGAGCAACATCGGCAGGGCCACCAGCAGACCGCCGATGAAACGGAACGAGGGGTTGAGGGTAGCCAGGAACGGCGAGGCGCTGGACTGATGCTCCAGTTCCTGTCGGTCGTTGATGGCGCTGACTTCGACGGTTTCAGGCTTGCTTTGTTGCCTGCCTTCCGATGTTTCCGCAATCTTGCTGGCAAATCGCCTGCTTTGGCTACTGGAATCTTCGCCATCGTCGCCGACAACGGATCCAAGAATTACCTCATCGCTTTTCCTGTCATTGCCATCGGCTCGGAACTCGATAACCCGGGCATCCAAAGCACGCACGAGGTCACGATCATGAGTGACAACGATGATGCAGATGCCTTGGTCACGCAATTGCGCGATAAGATCGACCATTTCAAGCCATGTAGTGCGGTCCTGACCGAAAGTGGGTTCGTCGAGGATCAGCACCTGCGGGGCCGAGGCTAACGCCGACGCGACGGTCAAGCGCCGTTTTTCCCCGCCGGAAAGCGTATAGGGATTGACCTCGGCATACCGGTCCAGCCCGAAGTGTTTGAGCAGCTCGATTGCGGCGGTTTTGGCCTCTTGCTCAGATGTGCCGGCCTGGATCGGGCCGAGCATCACCTCTTCGAGCACCGTGCCGCAGGCGAACTGGTGTTCCGGATTCTGGAACACGTAGGATATTCGGCTGGACAGCTGAGAGGATTTCCAAGCGATCGGCGCGGTTGTCTTGACACCTTTTGCCAAAGGCCCTCGGGCCACCACCTCGCCGGAAACCGGCTCAAGCAGCCCCGCCAGCGAAAGCGAAAGCGTCGATTTGCCCGCCCCGTTGCGTCCGACCAATGCCGTCACTTCGCAGCTGCTGAAATCGAGATTGATGTTTTCGGCTATGGCCTTGCCCGCTCGTCCGATAGCCAGATGTCTGGTGGAAAGAACAGGGATTTTCTTGGTATTGCGGCCATTGTGCGATGGACTGATTCCCGAATGGAAACGACTCCCCAATTCA
Source organism: Bifidobacterium sp. ESL0764 (assembly GCF_029395515.1). Classification (NCBI taxonomy): domain Bacteria; kingdom Bacillati; phylum Actinomycetota; class Actinomycetes; order Bifidobacteriales; family Bifidobacteriaceae; genus Bifidobacterium; species Bifidobacterium sp. ESL0764. The sequence goes on along the minus strand of NZ_CP113919.1, from coordinate 1,053,340 downwards.
CGTTGACGGTATTTTCGGGGAATCCAAATGCCAAGTTCGTCGAAATTGATGGATTTATCGCCAAAAACCTCATCCGGAGTCCCATCCGCCTCAACCTTGGCAGCCGTGGTACCACCGCTTTTGCCGAGCAACACCACACGGTCGATCAGATCGACCCATTCGTCGACCCGGTGCTCGACCAGCACCATCGTGGAATGGTTGCTGTCAAGTACATTTTTGACTGCACCCACAATCTGGCAAACGCCTTCCGGGTCAAGATTCGCCGTAGGCTCGTCGAGCAGCAACACGCCGGGATTCATGGCGAGCGCACCCGCGAGCGCCAACCTCTGCAGCTGTCCGCCGCTCAGATGCGTGACCATACGATGCAACTGCAGTCCGCCAAGGCCGACCGCATCCAACGCGCGGCGAACGCACGGCCAGATCAGCTCCGGGGCCATGGCCATGTTCTCCGGGCCGAAAGCGACGTTATCGCCCAACCGTTCGAAGACGGCTTGGGCATCCGGATCCTGCAACACGAGCCCGACCTTGCCCCTTGCCTGGGTGACGGGGGTGCCACCGATCAGGATACGCCCGGCGCTCACGCCCCCGTCTTCGTCCTCATAGGCCGTATGGTTCTGAGCCGTATGGTTCTCATTCGGCTGAGATTGGGTTCCGTCGCTGACACCTACGCCACCGATCAGACCGGCTGTCGCCTCAAGCAAGGTCGACTTGCCGATGCCGGAAGCGCCCAGCAACAGCACACGTTGGCCGGCCTTGATATCAAGGTTCAAATCGGTAATGGTGAACTCGGCCCGGGATGCGTGACGATACCCCCAATGCTCGAAGCGTATGGACTGCGGCACGCTGTCGCCGACCTGTCCGGCTTTCACCGTGCACGGTTTGCAATCCGTGGATATCATCGTCTGCATCCGACTCCCTGCATCGCCATTACCGATAAAAAGTTCAACGTCTATACAGACTACGCCTTCCTCGTATGCCCGGAAGCGAATTTATCAAGCGCACCCGTCTTGGCAAGTGCCAGATACAGCAGCCACATCAACACGCCGGCGATAACGACGCCAGAGACCACGGTGGTGGCGAAATAGACCGGGCCATAGGCGGCGGTGGACTTCATGGCGATGAGTTTCTTGACGAAGCTATACGCCCAGCAACCCACGCCGGAAAGCGCACCGGAAAGCATGGTCACGCCGATGTTCCATTTGCGATAACGGAACGCGGCGAACACCAGCTCGGCGAGCACTCCCTGGATGAGGGCGATGAGCACGGTTTCGACGCCGCCCCATTGGTTGCCGAGCAACGCTTCGAGGATGGCCGCCACGAGTTCGGCGAACACCGCGGCACCGGGCTTGCGTACGATGATGGAGGCCAGCGGGCCGGCGAAGAGCCACAGGCCGTTGAGGATGCCTGCAAGGCCGGGGATGATGGCGTCGATCAGCGACCACGGAGCCGCGGTGAGCACGGCCGCGAGCCAATAGATCAACGAGCTGGCGACGCCGATCGCCGCCGCTACGACGATATCGACGACACGCCATTTGAGGCTGTAAGACGGAGTAACCACATTGTCGAACGACGGTGTAGGTGATGATGATGTTGACATAATTTGTGCCTTTCTGTGGTGCACACCGCCTGTCGGTGTGCATACAAGGCACGGGAAAGAGAGACGTCCGTGCGCCGGCATTGTCCGGACTCACGTTCATTCGGTCGAGGAAATCCTCATCTCAGCCAGCTTGCAGGCCAGCCCCCGTGTCAATTCGCCATCCTAGAGCAATCCCCTGTCAACTGCCAACGGGTAGTCGTGTGTGGGCGGGATATGCCATGCTTCGGAACCCTTACTGGCTGAGCCGTTAGAAACGAAGCCCGGTGGGCTCCGTTCTTAACGGCTCAGCCCGGAGCGTCCCGAACATTGTATATCCCGCTCCGCCACGACTAACCGTTGTAATGAAGCGAGCGAGCTAGCAGCTACTTGCCGAGCTTGTCTAGGATCAGGGCCTCGGTGAGGACGTTGTTTTTGAGGCTCGTCAGATCGACGGACTCGTTGGGGCTGTGGGCGTTGCCCTTGGGGTCTTCGGGGCCGGTGACCAGAACCTGGGCGTCGGGGAAGATGCGCTGCAGTTCGGGGATGAACGGAATCGAACCGCCTTCGCCCTTGTTGATCGGCTCGACGCCGAACGCCTCGCGCATCGATTCCAGTGCATCCTGGGTGGCCTCGGCGTCTGGATCCATGCTCCAGCCCATTCCGGTATCAAGAGTGGAGACGGAAACTTCGGCGCCAAACGGGGCATGGCCGGTCAGGAAATCCGTGACAGCCTTGGCCGCGTCCTCGGGACGCTGGTCAGGCGCGGTGCGGATGGAAAGGCGGAAACGGGTCTCGTTGGCGATGACGTTGAACGAGCCCTCGACCGGGTGCGCATCGAATCCGATAACCGAGATACTGGGCTTGGTCCACAGTCTCGAGGCCAACGAACCGGAGCCTGCGAGGCGATAGGAGGAGACCACCGAGGAATCGGCTCGGAAGCCGGCCTCGTCGAGGTCGCGCTGCAACCCTCCTACTGGGTCTCCGCCGGTGAGTCCGGGAATGTTCAGTGATCCGTCCTCGGCATACATCGAGGCAATGAGCATGGCCGACAAGGTATTCGTGTCGAGAATCGGACCGCCGAACTGTCCGGAATGCACCGGATGCTCCAGGGCACGCACGGTGACGTCCAGGTCGGTGTTGCCGCGCAGGCTGGTGGTGAGGCTCGGGATTTCGGCGCTCCAGTTGCCGGAGTCGGCCACGATGATGACATCCGAATCGAACGCGTCGCGGTGGGATTCGATGAAGGGGATGAAGCTCTCGGAGCCCATCTCCTCCTCCCCTTCGATGAAGACCTTGATATTGACCTTGAGATCATCGCCCAACGCGTGCAACGCGCCGGAATGGATGGCGATGCCACCGCCGTCGTCGGTCGCGCCGCGTCCGTAAAGGCGTCCGTCGATTTCGGTCGCCTTGAACGGGTCGGTGTCCCATGCCGAAGCGTCCGGGACCGGTTGGACGTCATGGTGCGCATACAGCAATATGGTCGGAGCCTTGGGGTCGACGATCTTGGAACCGACCACCTCGAAAGCACCCGGGGTGCCGTCGGGATTCTTGGACTGCACTACTTTGGCGTCCACCCCACGCGCTTTCAGCTCGTCGGCCACGAATTGCGCCGAACGCCGCATGTGTTCCCCAGTGATGCCCTGCGCCGAAACGGATTTCAGCGCGACCTTCCTGCTCAACAGATCGACTACACGCTCAAAATCGTCATCGACCCGCGAACGCAGTTCTTCCTTGCTCAATGCAGACATGTGATGCTCCTTGTCAAATTTGTTCGTTACCTCGATAATCACACAGACCCGGGAAAACGCGAGAAAATCACTGAAAATACCTTTATTCTCCGCTCTTTGCCTCGATTCGAGAGTCGAGGCTTGCCCGTAATCTCGAGAGAATGACATGGAATCCCTTCAGCAAGGACAAAGACAAGGAAACGGCACAGAAATCCGTCGATTCCGCAGTGAACGAACCTGAGGAACAGGAAAGCAAAGGTCATCCCACACCAAAGCGCAAGGTCGCCGAGAAACGCAACCTCCACCCTCTCGTTCCCAAGAACCGCAAGGCCGACCGTAAGGCCGCCAAAGAGCGTATCAGAAAAAGGGAAGACGAACAGTACGATGCGATGCGCAACGGCGATGTGGCCCATATGCCACGTCTGGAACGCGACCCGGCGCATATCTACGTGCGCGATTACGTCGATGCCCGGTTCAATCTCGCCGAATACTTCATTCCGGTGATTTTCGGCGTCATGATTTTCGGCATCATCATCGCCGTCAAGTGGCCGGAGCTTTACATGCCGATACTGATGCTGTCCTACGTCTATCTGATTGTCTCGGTCATCGACATCTTCCTGATGTGGCACAAGCTCAAGCAGAAGCTGATCGAGAAGTTCGGCGAAAAATCCGTGGCCAAAGGCACGCGCATGGGTTCCTACGCCTGGGGCCGCGCCCTTCAGCTCCGCCGTTGGCGCATCCCCAAGCCGACGTCCAAAAAACGCGGCAATTGGCCGAAGTAAGCCGGACACACTGAATCGTTGACCCAAGAAAAATGCCTTTGTACGCTTTCATAGGATTGCGTGCGAAGGCATTTTGTGTCTCTGGGCACAATCAGTACCTGCGTTTTCCTTAACTGCCGGTTAGTATTGGCGTTGATAAGATTTTGGAGCGAACATGCAGAATACACATATCGACATCGCCGTCATCGGCGGCGGCCCCGGCGGATACGCCACGGCACTGCGAGCCAGCGAACTGGGGCTTTCGGTCATCCTGATCAATCGCGAAGAACGGCTCGGCGGCACCTGTCTCAATCGCGGGTGTATCCCCTCCAAAGCACTGATCACCGCGACGCGGGCGATTCACAATGTCAGTGACGCGAAGCGTATGGGGATCGACGCGAGTATCGACAGCATCGATTTCGCGAAACTCGCAGCCTTCAAGGACAATGCCGTGAAGACGATGACCGACGGACTCGCCTCACTGCTTGCCGCCAGAAAAGTGAACGTCGTCAAAGGCGAGGCCTCAATCGTCGAGAATCATCGTGTCAGAGTAACCACTGATGTAGCGAATACCGACAATCGCAGCGCCGACGATGCTACAGTGCCGGAACGCACTTCGAAAAACGACGCTCAATCCGTCAACAACTCGAACAACCCGGATAGTCCAGACAGCTCTTCTTCCTTCGAGATCAACGCTGACAACATCGTGATAGCCACCGGCTCACGTCCAAGGCCGTTGCCGGACCATCCTTTTGCAGGCCGGATAATCGACTCGACCCAGGCGCTCGATCTGCCTCGATTCCCCAAGTCCGCTGTCATAGTCGGCGCCGGGGCCGTAGCGGTGGAATTCGCTTCGATGTGGAACGCGGCGGGTGTCGACGTGACCATGCTGATTCGTCACGAACGCGTGCTCTCCCATATGCACCGCCGCACGTCGATAGCACTGACGCGGGCACTGGCCCGAAACGGAGTGCACATCGTCACCTACAGCCACCTCACCGATGTCAAAAACGCGCCGAACGCGCCGGACGCAACGGTGAGCTACGCCTGCGACAAGGACGAAAACGGAACCGAGCACGAGGTTCAGGCCGAAGTCGTGTTGGCGGCCATCGGACGCGATCCGAATACGAATGCCGATTGGTTCAAGGACGCCGGTATCGAACTGGACGAGCATGATCTGGTGAACACCGATGCCAATGGCGCCACCAGCCAACCCGGAATCTGGGCGTTGGGAGACATCACGCAAGGCCCGGCCCTCGCCTACCGCGCCTTCGAACAGGGCATCGTCATCGCCGAATCCATCGCCGGCCTCAATCCCAAGCCCGTCGACAACGCCACGGTTCCCGTTGTCGTCTTCTCGACCCCGGAATTCGCCAGCGTGGGGCTGACGCTCGAAAAGGCAAAGGCCAACCCTGATATCCATGACCCCAAAGAGACCGTCTACCCGATGATGGGCAACGCACGCATCCTCATGAGCGGCGAGCCCGGCTCGATGTCTGTGGTCACCGGGTCGCATGACGACAGACCCGATACACCGGTAATCCTGGGAGTTCACATGCTCGCCCCGGACGCGGGCGACCTGATCGCCGAGGCCGAACAGCTCGTCGGCAACCGCGTGCCGCTCGGCGACGCCGCACGTCTCATCCACCCGCATCCCACTTTCAGCGAGGCGTTCGGCGAGGTCCTGCTCAAAGCGGATGGACGACCCTTGCACACCAGATAAATCCCCACGAATTCGCAACAGGTTTTCGCATAGATGACCTGACCGCATGTTTTGCGTCGCAACCACTCCCTAAAATCGTGATTTAGTTTGTTCGTGCCTGATAATACAAGTGAGGAAGTCGATGGCCAAAGAGAAAAAGGCGAAAAAAGACAAGAAAAAGGGCCCAAAGGTCATCAATCAGATTCGCCAGATCTATAAGTACACGCACGCGGAAGACAAGGCGCTCCCCTGGCTGCTTACCGGCGCATTCCTGCTGCCGGTGGTCGTCGGGGTCATCGTCGGTCTTTTGATGCACTGGAGCTGGCTCACCTGGATATTCATGGTCATCTTGCTGGTGATGGTAGGTGTGCTGCTCTTCACCATGACACTGACCAACCGCGCGGACAAGGTCGGCTATGCCAAGCTGGAAGGTCAGCCGGGAGCAGCCGTCAGCGTGCTCGGCAACATCAACAAGGCCGGCTATAACTTCCCTCAGACCCCGGTCTGGATCGATCCGAAGACCAAAGAGGCGATTTGGCGCGGAACGGGATACAACGGCATCTACCTGTTGGCCGAAGGCAGCGAAAGCCGCACGAAACGTCCGCTGGAACGCCAGAAGCAGTCCATCAAAGGCGTGACCGCCGGAAGCGATATCCCGGTCTTCACCATTTCGGTGGGTACCGGGGAAGGCCAGGTCCGGCTCAAGGACCTGCGTAAAACCGTCTTGAAGTGCAAGAGCTATGAGCCCGTCGAACACAAATTCGCTTTTATGAACAAGATTCATCCACGCCGTCGCTTCGTGCTTACCAAGGACGAGCTCGAAACCCTCAACGGACGCTTGCGCACCCTACAGGAAAAGCGCGGACTCGGCATTCCCAAGGGCATGGACCCCACACGCCCGCAGCATATCAGTCGTCGGGCCATGCGCGGCCGGTGACCCCATCCTCTCGTGACCAAATTGCGAGAGGATTTTTTATATTTGATTTCCCTGAAATTCAAACGAATATCAATTGAAAAACGCCTTACGAAACATATTCGTAACCGAACGCGCGACGTGACGAAACTCATTACTCTACACTTGAAACTTGTTAGTACAACGAAAGGAGCGGTCCATTGACTGCACTTGAAACGAAGGAAGACCTCGAAGCCCTCATCAATACGGAAGGTGTCGAATACATCTCCGTGCGCTTCACCGACCTCTTGGGAAGCCAGCAGCACTTCACCGTGCCGGCCAGCGAATTCCTCAAGGACGCCTTCACCGACGGCGAGCCGTTCGACGGATCGTCCATCCGCGGCTTCCAGGCCATCGAAAACTCCGATATGAAGCTCGTGCCCGACGTCTCAACGGCGTTCCTCGACCCGTTCCGCAAGCATAAGACGCTCGTTGTCTCGCACTCCGTGGTCGACCCGATCACCATGGAGCCCTATTCGCGCGATCCGCGTCAGGTCGCCGCCAAGGCCGAAGCCTACATCAAGTCCACCGGCGTGGCCGACACCGCCTGCTTCGCCCCTGAGGCCGAATTCTTCCTCTTCGATTCCGTACGCTATGAGAACACGATGCAGCGTTCCTTCTACGAAGTCGATTCCGTCGAGGCGCCGTGGAACACCGGTGCCGAAGTCGAGGCCGATGGCTCGGCGAACATCGGCTTCAAGAACCGCGTCAAGGGCGGCTACTTCCCGCCCGCTCCGCAGGACCACAACCAGGACCTGCGCGACGATATGGTCGCCAATCTGCAGAAGGTCGGCCTGATCCTCGAGCGCAGCCACCACGAGGTCGGCGGCGCCGGCCAGCAGGAGATCAACTACCGCTTCAACACGCTGCAGCACGCCGGCGATGACCTGCAGAAGTACAAGTATGTCGTGCACGAGACCGCGTTCGAGGCGGGCAAGGCCGTGACCTTCATGCCCAAGCCGATCGCCGGCGACAACGGCACCGGCATGCACTGCCACCAGTCGCTCTGGAAGGACGGCAAGCCGCTCTTCTACGATGAGAACGGCTACGGCGGCCTTTCCGACATCGCCCGCTGGTATATCGGAGGACTCATCAAGCACGCCTCTTCGGTGCTCGCGTTCACCAACCCGTCGCTCAACTCCTACAAGCGTCTGGTGCCCGGCTACGAAGCCCCGACGAACCTTGTCTACTCGGCCCGTAACCGTTCGGCGGCCATCCGCATCCCGTTCGCCGGCACCGCCCCCGCGGCCAAGCGCATCGAGTTCCGCGTCCCCGACCCCTCCTGCAACCCGTTCCTCGCCTTCTCGGCCCAGCTGATGGCCGGCATGGACGGCGTCCTGAACCACATCGAGCCCCCGGCCCCTGTCGACAAGGACATCTACGAGCTGCCGCCAGAGGAGCTGGACAACATGAAGCATGTTCCGGCCTCGCTGGGCGAAGCGATGGATGCGCTCGAGCAGGACAACGACTTCCTGACCGCGGGCGACGTCTTCACCTCCGACTTGATCGAGACCTGGATCAAGCTCAAGCGCGACGAGATCGACCAGCAGCGCCTGGCCCCGACCCCGCTCGAGTACGAGCTCTACTTCAACTGCTGAACATTCATCAAGTAGCATCACCAATCATTTGGTGATTGAGCGATTAGGTTGCCGCACCGGCCGATGTTGGTGCGGCAACCTTTTTTTACTCTTGGATTTGTTTTTTAATAAGCGATCGTATGAATAACACGGCAGATTACCGCATTACCTGTTATTTCGCCTAATTCCAGACTTACCGATATCCTTGTAATATCAACGCACCGATGCAACGAAGAAGGAAACCTTGAAATTCTGCAGCCATTGTGGAGCACCATTACCCGAAGGCGTGAAGTTCTGTTCCAATTGCGGGACCCCGACGACGCCTCAACAGCAGTTCCAACCTCAGAACCAGCCGCAACCACAGCAGTTCCAGCCTCAAGGGCAACCTCAGACGCAGCAGTTCTTCAACCCTTCCGTGCCCAATAACGCGGCTCCGCAATTCAACCAGACTCCCGGAGTGCCACCCGTACCCACACCGTACGGCAATGCGATGCCGCAGGCGGCACCTGTTGCAACATCCAACAAGAACCGCAACACCATCATCGCGATTCTCGCAGCTGTGTTGGCCGTTCTTGTGGTCATTGGTGTCGTCGTGCTCACTCGGCCTTCATCATCTTCAGGCGGTTCAGGCGTAGGAGGTTTCGGCAAGCCGGGAGCGCCTGTCGGCACTTGGTCATTCGGCGTCGAGACTCCGGGTGCGAAAATCACTGTCATCAGCATCGACGTGGACAAAGACAGCGAAGCGACGTTGTCTATGATGGGCAAGAAATCAGCCAAGGCCAAACTCGAACTCGGCGATTACGACAAAGAAAGTATCACTTACAATATCGAGAATATGAAAGTGTTGATTGACGATGATGACGGAGATGACGACTTCAGCAGCATCACCATGCCACGCACCGGAGTAGTCGGAGATTGGAGCGTGAAAATGAAAATCGACGACGAAAACTGGAAAGTGGGAATGAACGTGAAGGCCGACCACAGCATCTCATTCAGGTGGGACAGCCGTTATGCCGACGATTCCATCGATGCCACATGGAAAAAAGGTAAAAGCACCAGCAATGGAAATACCTACGAAATCGATGATTCCTGGAAACTGGCAAGGCCTTTCCTGAATGGTAACGGCAGCGACGCCGATAACGTGAAAATGGTGTTCACCGTCCCTTCCGATAGGTGAGTAAAGGCCCGCTCATTAATCAAAATCAGCAGAAGCGTGTTCTGGCAAATCCCAGTCAGAACACGCTTCTATATGTAGGACGACATGGTCAAGCGAATAAAAATATAGGCTATCAAAGTCTCACGTAACATCTACCCCATCAATTTGGTTGCCAGATTTTTAAACGCCTCCGCAACCGGAGTGGAGGCCAGTGAACCATCGGGATTGAGGACCGCGGGACGGCCGGAATCGTCGATTTCACGGATCGCGGGTTGGAAGGGCAGCTGGGTCAAGAGAGGGACGTCGTAGCCCAGCGCGTCGGTCAGTTGGTCGGAGACACGTTGGCCACCACCTTCGCCGAAGATACGCAGGCGTTCGCCTTTGTGGTCGAAATAGCTCATGTTCTCCACCACGCCACGCACTTTCATCGGCACCTGAAGGGCGACCAAACCGGAACGGACCGCGACATCCGAGGCGCTGGGCTGCGGAGTGGTGACGACAATCAGCTCGGCGTTGGGCAATGCCTGCGCCACGGAGATGGCCATGTCGCCGGTGCCGGGCGCCAGATCGAGCAACAGCACGTCAGGACTGCCCCACCACACGTCGGCGAGGAACTGCTCGAGCGAACGCTGCAGCCGCGGGCCACGCCAGAGGATCGCACGGTCGGCTCCGGCGAACATGCCGATCGAGATCATCTTGACACCCCAGGCAACCACCGGCATCAACATGCCGTTCAGGTCCGTGGGACGCGTATGCACGCCGAATAGAGCCGGCAGGGAGAACCCGTAAATATCCGCGTCGATGGCGGCAGTATCATAACCAAGCGCCGAGAAGGTGGCCGCGAGGTTGGCGGTAACCGACGACTTGCCCACACCGCCTTTGCCGGAGGCGACAGCGAAAATACGCGTCTTCGTGCCAGGCTTGTTGAACGGGTTCTGGCGGCGCTCGGCCTTGAGCTCGCCCACCAGTTTTTCTAGTTTCTCGCGACTCATCGCACCGATTTCGATATGCGGCGTCAGCGTTGCATCGGGATAGGACCGCACCGCCTGCATGATGCGTTCGCTGATGGTCTTGGAAAGCGGGCAGCCCGGCACGGTGAGCTCGACGTGGACTGTCAGGTCGTAGCAGTTTTCGCCGTCTTCGCTTTTTTCGGCCTCAAGCGCGGGGATCATACCCAAATCGGTGACGGAACGGCCCAGTTCAGGATCGATGACATGGCCGAGACGCTCATACATCCGCTGTTCGATTTGCCGTTCAATCGTGCCGCTATCCGTCATTGCGCCTTCCTTTTTCGTTCGTTTTCCACTGTATCGTTTCCGCAGACGGCTCGCCAGAGTTAATACGTATTACGTAATATCAATAGCGCGAACTCTCTGCGGCCATTGGATTACCGACGATGACGGCAGTCACTGCTCAGCTCTTGTCTCCGGGCTCTCCGGTTTCAAGCAGGGATTTGAACTGTGCCTCGTCGAGCATGGGAACACCTAGTTCCTCGGCTTTGGCTTCCTTGGAGCCGGCATTCGCGCCGACGACCACATAGTCGGTTTTCTTGCTCACCGAGCCGGCAGCCTTCCCACCACGCTCTACGATGGCTTCCTTGGCGGATTCGCGACTGTAGCCTTCCAGCGAGCCGGTGACGACGACGGTCTTGCCGGCGAGCGTCTGCTCCAACGTGTTCTCCTCGACGCTTTGACCGACACCGGCGGCCTTCCACGCTTCGAGAATCCTGCCACGCCAGTCCCCCGGTTTGCGGGCGTTGGAGAACCATGTGACCACCGATTCCGCGATCTCCTCGCCGATGCCGTCAATGGCCACCAGATCCTCCACGCTCGCGTCGGCTATGGCCTCCAGCGAGCCGAAACGGTTGGCGATCAGACGCGCGGTCGGCGGGCCTAGACGGCGGATGGAAAGCGCCACCAACACGCGCCAGAGATCGGCCTGCTTCGCCTTGCCGATTTCCTCAAGCATTTTCTTGGTGTTTTCGCCGGGACGAACATAGACCGGCTGCACACTCGTGCCGCTTCTGGTCTTGCGACGCTTCGAACCGACAACCACAGCATCAGCGGGAACGTCATAGCCCGGATATTCACGTGAAGACGACTGAGATCCTGCCAGAGTTTGTTGCGAAACTTGGCCTTCCGGCTGTGCGGCAGCGTTGTGAACATCACCAGTACGCGTCGAAGACTCCATCTGCATGGCAGCCGCTTCGGCACCTTCAGCGGAAGCCCGGCTCCCATCGGTTGCTTTTACAGATGAGGACTTCGCCTTCTTGGCGTCGATCGGCGCCGTCCAGAACGCGGGAACCCGATGCCACAACCCAGAGCCGCCACGGTTCTTGCGCCGCCTGTGCTTGCGACCTTGTTCGTCGATATGCTCGCTGACCTCGATGATGGCGGATTCACGCCAGACCTGGACATTTCTCAAATCATTGGCAGTAAGAGTAAACACCCCCGCTTCGCTGGTGAGCACCGGCTGCTGCTTGGCCGGCAACCGCAGTCCGGCAGCAGGCTCATACGGCTCCGGCTCCTCACCCGGCCCGACCTCGATATCGCGCAGATCCGGCGCGTAGGTCGCCACGCTCTCCGGCCTGTTCTCCTCGGGATTGGTCAGAGCGATGGCGCTTTGCTCGCCCAGATGTTCGATGTCCAGCGCCTTGCGGCTGGCCAGGTTCATCACCCGCTGGGTGAACTGCGCCGGGCAGCTTTCGACATTCGGGCAGCGGATGTCTTTGTCGCCCTCCTTGGCCGGGGCCAGTTTGGCTCCGCAGGACGGGCAGTATTCCGGCATGACGAACTCATGCAGTTCGTCCTCATGCCCCTTTCGCCGCTCGAGCACGGGGCCGACGATCTCGGGAATGACGTCGCCCGCCTTGCGCACCACGACGGTGTCGCCGATCATCACGTTCTTGTGATGCACCTCGGAAGGGTTGTGCAGCGTCGCTGCGGCCACGGTCGAACCGGCGACATACACCGGTTGCAGCACCGCCACTGGCGTCACGCGCCCGGTGCGCCCGACCTGAACGACGATGTCGAGCAGCTTGGTGTTGACCTCCTCGGGCGGGTATTTGTAGGCGATGGCCCAACGCGGGGCGCGCGAGGTGGCGCCAAGCCTGCGCTGCAACGCCAGATCGTCGACCTTCACCACGATGCCGTCGAGCGCATGTTCGATGTCGCCGCGATGTTCGCCGTAATAATCGATCATGTCAAGAATCTGATCGAAACTCGTGATCTCACGATTGTGCGGAGAGACCGGAATCCCCCATTTCTGATAGAGATCGTAGGCCTCTGATTGATCGTTGACGGCGTCGTGCCCAACATTGACACTACCGGGTGCCCACTGCAGCAGTCCAAGACCATGCGCGTAGAAGCTCAGGTGCCGGCTCGCGGTGATTCTCGGGTCCTTCTGGCGCAACGAGCCGGCAGCCGCGTTGCGAGGGTTCGCAAACGGCGCCTTGCCTTCGTCTTCGTTCAATTTGTTCAGATCACGAAAATCGTCCCATCGCATAAACACCTCGCCACGAATCTCCACGAAACGAGGAATATCCTGGGCGCTGCCTTTGAGGTTCTGTGGAATCGAGGCGATGGTACGCACGTTGGTGGTGATGTCTTCGCCGGTGGTGCCGTCGCCACGGGTCAGCCCCTGCTCGAGCACGCCGTCACGGTAGAGCAGGTCGAGCGCGAGACCGTCGATCTTGACCTCGCAGGTCATCGGCAGCGGCTTGCCTTCCGGCCATTCGAGGGCCTTCAGCACGCCCTCATACCATTCCTTAAGCTCGGCGATGGAGAAGACATCGTCCAGGCTGAGCATCTTCGAGGGAAGCTCGACATCAGGAAATTCGTTCGAGAAGGTGCCCCCAACGCGATGCGTCGGCGATTGCGGATTGTCCAACGCCGGAAAATCGGCTTCGAGCGCCTGCAGGCAGCGCAGAAAAGTATCGTAGGCTGCATCGGAGGAAACAGGATCGGAATCGATGTAATAGGCTATCTGGTCGCTTTCGACCCATGCGGCCACCCGCGCCCAAAGCCGTGAGGCGGCCTCGCTGGTGAGTTTGGAAACATCAAGCCTCTCAAGTCTGGCGGCATCGGCATCGGTATGCTGCAACGCGGCGATCCATGGCAACGAACCCGGTGCGTATTGCGCGGCACCGGCATTCTCGGTGACTTTGGGCTCTCCGCTTCCGAAATCCCAGGCCAGCTGGTCACCCTGCGGCGTTGCCTTCGTGTTGCCTTGTCCCGTTTCGGGTTTCGTCGACCTGGCCATCTCACCTATCCAATCCGCATACGGCAACGAAAAACATGACGATATCTGCCGCAAGCACTCACTGTCCGATTGTACGGGGAAGTCGGGAAAGGCGGGCGAAAAACACGAGGACTTGGATCGGACTATGCATTAAGCGAACGCAGGAACTGCGCCTGGGCCATGTCCATGCCGTCGTCGGCGCTGTCGTCCATCCTCGCCGCAGCCACCGAGAGGGTGCGGGCGGGTACGAACAACGCCTTGTCGACGCAGACGCGAGCCGCATCGCGGACGATGCCGCCGACTTCGGTATGCGGCCACACCGGCAGGTCGTGGGAGGCAAGCACCTGTTGCGCGGCTTCGAAGGAAACCGGCACCAGAATGCACTGCGATTGCGCGCGTGCCAGCAATTCCTGAAGCTCACCGTCGAGCGAGGCGATTTTGCCGGGTGAGATATGCTCCGACATGATGTAGCAGGCGGCGGCCACGTCGAAATCGCCGAGCATCCATTCCGCATAGGCCAGACGATAGTATGCGTACGCCGCATCGTCACGGTCGAGCGAAACGCGCAACGCGTTGAGGCAGGCGGCCCGGGCGGAATTCCAATCCTCTTCGCGCGCCAGCTGCACCGCAAGGCGCATGTGTGAAAGCGGATAGGCCGGGGCGTAGGAGACCATGGCGTTCAAGTGCGGCAGTGCGGCTTTTGCACCCTGCAGTTGGGCCAGGACGTCGGCCAGTTCCATATGGGCATAAAAAAGGTTGTCGGGAATGAGCACGGTGGTTTCATCGCTGGTGGCGAAAAGACGGTTATAGACCACGCGTTCTGCGTAGGAGTTGAAATAACGGGGGGCACCGGTTGGCGCATACAGCGCATCCACGTTCTCGACGGCCTCTTCAAGGCTTGCGACGGCCTGTTCGACCTGACCGGAGAACAGCAGATCACGTGCCTTCACGCGTTCGGCATCCAGATCTTTGGCCACACGGAAATCAAGATCCGGTGTGTCCACCCCGTCGATCAGGGCGCTGCTCACGCTTGGTGCGAGCTTTCCAAGTTCCGGGTCACCATTGGCTTGTACCACGGCCATCGCCTGTTGTGCCTTGGCAACACTGGGAAGGCCGGCATCTTCGGCGATCCTATGGAAATCGCTCACCGCACGCTGCAGCAGGTCGGCGCGTTGGATGGAAAGCCCGGTGATGTTGTCTGTGCCGAGCACACGGCTGGCCTCCCCGTCGATCTTCACATCGGCGAGTTCCGGCTCCTCCTGGCTTCCCAAAGGAGAGAACCGCTTGTCTCGCAAAGTGAATTGCGGATTGGCGTTGCGCGGGATGGCACCGTCAATATTGAGCGAGGCACCGAACCGGCGGAAAGTCTCGATAGGATGCTCTAGCCCGTCGGAAGCGATCGCACGCATGAATTCCTCACGTGTGAAGGTCACGGTTGCCATATTGTGCACGGTCGGGCCGCTGCGCAATACCGCCAACGGATCATTGCCACCGTCTCCCTCAGCACTATCGGTGTCATCTGCTATGTCATCGGCGTGCTGATCACCTTGCGGCACCGACATCGCAATGCTGTCAAGGTCGATTCCTTTCATCAGATCGGCAAATTCGGCATCAATCTGTTCGTCGCCATGTGATTCGTCGCCATGAGCTTCATCATCGTTGGCGTTACCGTCGACATGTCGAGGAGTGGAGGAATCGGAGTCCTTGGACTTGTCCCTGTCCTGTCCGGCGATATCGTGGCTCGTGCTGTCGTTCTCACTCGTCTCATTGTTGTTTCCCGGATTGTGAGCAAAATCAGAAAACTCTGTGGACTTGCTCGCGCTATCCGGGTTCGTTTCCCGACTATCGCCGTTCGAATTCGGACGTTCTTGTCCTTCGGAATCACGTTGAGAATCTGAAGACTTGTTCATACTATCGTCGTCTGTGGCTTGGGAGGATGCGGAGGCGAAGGGCATGGACTCGTGACCGGCCGCAACCGCACCGGCCTGGGACGGATCGCCGTGGATATCGCCGTCCTTGGGATCGGCCTTCGAACCACCACGTCTCACATCCCCGCTTGGCATACGTTCGAATGCACCCAAAGCCTGAGCCATGAGTTTGGAAATCGCCGAGTCCTGCTGTTCGACCGCCTCTTGCAATCCCATCGAATCGATGCGGATGGAGACATTCCGGATGCGCTCATCAACGCCGAAGCAAAGGGCGGCGATCAGCAGACCGACCCGCAGATTGTAGCGTTCGCTCATCGCTGTACGCTCGTTGTCGCTCAACGCCACCCAGGCATGACGTTGCGTGTCATACCTGCTGGCCGGCATCATGGTGCGTCCGGCCGTGGTGAAAGAAACGGCCACATTGCCGAGTTCCAGATTTGAACGGAATTCGGTGTCGAAACGATACGGCACCCTGATCTCACGCAGCAACGTGGAAAGCGCCTGGCGATAGACCCATTCGCCACGGCCGGCAGAAGCGGAAGTCCTTGCGGAGGAAACGCCGTGGCCGGCAGCGTCGGTGCTTGCGATATCGGCTGCAATACGGTCTGCGGTCTGACCTGCTATCCCGATCATTCGGGTCAACGAGGCTGAACTCGGCTCGCGCAGTTCGACACCCTGACTAGGCAAAGGCTTCAACGCCATCAGAGCGGGATTAGCGAGTAACGCATGGTCGATCTGAGCAGCCTGCGCGCGCGTGACCGTATCTTCGATGGGCGATGCCCCGGTATGCGCATTGTGTTCAAGCCAAACGCTGACCGCGGAAAAACGGTTGAGATTGCCTTCGATGTTCAGCGCCTCAAGAGCCGGCGCCAAGTTGAGCGAATCATCCCATGTAAAGAAGTAGGCGCCGGAATAGCTGGAAGTATAAAGATGCAACGGTTCGGCACCATGTACGGCCTCAAGCCCCGCAGACGGCTTCAAGGCCCCGGATTCACGCATCAGATCGGCGAAATAGTCCTCGAGGCCGGAGACGCGCAACCCATGCGTCCTGGCCTCCAGACTGTCACGCACGCTGCGGCGAATCGCGCCGAGCGGCGCTTCCCGGTTGAGCCTGCGGAAGATGTTGCCGGCGCCGAAACCGATAAGCCGGCCGTCCAACTGCGGAAGCATGTACGTGGCAAAAAAGGCAACGGCCATCGCGTCCCTGTATTCCAGATCGAGGCGCAGGCTTTCCGGAAGACGATACCGCATCTGTTCCAACGTATAGCGGTTGCCTCGCTTAAGCCAGGAGGCGAGCCAGGCCATCTGGCCGAACATATCACGGCCGACGATACCGCCCTGCACCACGTCGATGCCGTGGGCTTTGGCAGTCCGATCTACATCATTCGCCGACATCGTCTCAAAACCGGTATGGCGGACGGCTGCTCGCCTCGAGGATGGTTTGCCGCTCTGGCCGCCTCGCATCCTGCTGTCATTGGAAAGCGAAAAATCACCTTCCTTGCCGAAAACGAGCGCAGGCTCGACATCGTGGGTGTCCATTTGCGGGTCTCCACCCAAAAACACCCGGCCTTTGCCGTCGACCAAAGCGACCTGACAGAATTCATTCGAGGCAAGAAAGACTCCCAGAGCGAAAAAACGCCCGTCAAGCTGCGGCAATTGCGCCCAACCCAGCGAGAGTCCGTCAGGCACATCCGGGAAATCCTCGAAAACATGCCGCTTCACCATCGGTCCCAACGCAACGGCACGGTCGAAAAGTCCCTGCATCATGGCGTTGGTCGTGTTGCCGGCTTTCGAATGAAATGAAGAAGCCGGTGAAGCCCCGCCGACATCGTGGCGCGAAACACCGCTGCCAACCACCGTATTCACACGATGCGCAATATCTCTGGCTCCTTCTACGAGCCTACCGAAACGCGAAGAAGAGGCGAAATCATGCAAATGCTGTGTGAAATTGGACATATCGTCAATTCTTTCAATTCAGCCAGACATAAAGCTTATAGAATAAACGTGTGAACACTTCTTCGAACAGCTTTGCCAGCCACCACAAGACCGCCATATTCGCGCTTCTCGCGGCCGCGATCATACTTCTGCTCGAGTGTTTCGCATTCAACTTGCAGTTCTGGAGCACGCTGGGCGCAAGCCGCGATTCCGTTTCGGCGCTCAATGCGCTCGGCCCTGGCCTGTCCCGGCAGAAAGACGGCACGCTCCTGGTCACCGACCCGACCACGGCGTTCCTAACAACCCAGAGCGATGGAAGTTCACCGTATATCCGCGTCGATCCTGCCGAATCGACATTCCGTTTCACCACGCCATCTGAGGTTCTGGGATTTGCGGACGCCAGCCAAAACACGGAAAACGCGACGAAGGCAACATCGAAGGCTCCGTCGACGGCTTTCCGTCTTCGAGTGGACGCCGCCGGACATTCCTCCCGTGTCCGTTCCGTTTCCACACTCATCTCCAACTCTCGCTATCTTCGCGTCCCTGACTTCAAAGCCTCATCCCGAGCCACGGATATCAAGGTGTGGGTCGACGAACCTGCTGGGACCCGGGTCGATATCGCCGCCGTTCATGCCAACGTGCGCGTTCCGTTCCACGCCAGTTGGGGGCGCGTCGCGGCCATGGCCGGCATCGTCGCGCTGATTGCGTTGTGGATGCCCTCTTCGACCCTGTGGCGATGGCGTCTGGACACCTCAAGCGTGCGGCAACGACTTGCCTTCGCCGGTTTCATGTCGGTCATCGCAGCGCTTGCCGTATTTTCGATTGTGCGATCGATCTGGACGGCAAACTCAGCGAACTTCCAAGAGCCCGGCAATTACACCTATGATTTCAACCAGTATGGCCACATGGCGGATGCCTTGCTTCACGGCCGCGCATCATTGGACCTCAACGTGCCGCAAGCCTTGAAAGACATGGCAAATCCTTATGATCCACAAGCCCGTGAGGCCGTACTGCAAAAAGGAGTCTCGCCGATTTACTGGGATTACTCGTTTTATCAGGGCCGTTGGTATTCGTATTTCGGCGTGTTGCCGGCTCTGTTGATTTTTGCCCCCTACCGTCTGGCGACCTCACTCTTCGTTCCGGGCGGTTCCATGCTCCCTTCGGGCGCGGCTGTGGCGTTTCTGCTCTTTGTCTTCGTGCTCTTCGGCTCCCTGCTGGTTATCCGGCTGCTCAAATTGCTGAATCCCCGGACTTCAGTGGCCACGGTCTCGATGGCCATCACCCTTTTCCTGCTTGGTTCACAGGTCGGTTATCTGGCATTTCGCATGAATTTCTATTCGGTTCCGTTTGCCGCTTCCCTCGCCCTGAGCACGATGGGATTATGGTTCTGGTACGGTTCGACACTGCCTCACTGTCATACATTGACCATTGAGCGGGCGTCGGCCCTGTCGTGGCCACACCTGGCCGCAGGATCATTGTGCATGGCGGCCAATTTTGGCTGCCGTCCTACGTTTGCCTTGGTCGCGCTGTTGGCCTTCCCCATATTCTGGCCACAGATTCGTGCGATATGCACCAGGTCTGCGACCGCAGGAAAAGCGCGGAAACACAAAACGACGATCGGCGTACTGGTTTCGATATTGCTTCCGGCATTGGTCGTGGTGGTGCCATTGTGCATGTACAATGCGATCCGATTCGGTTCTCCCTTCAATTTCGGGGAACGTTACCAGATCACCGTCGCCGACATGACCCATTACCGCAACTCCCCCGCCAACCTGCTGCCTACGCTCGGCTATTACCTGTTCCTGCCGCTGCGTTTTACGCATGACTTCCCGTTCATTGCCGTCAACCCCACACCGGTGACGTCATGGAGCTACGCGGAACCAGTGGTGGGCGGACTTTTCACACTGTGCCCGGCACTTGCAATCATCGTCTTGCCGCTGGTGCCCAGAGTGAGGAAACGTATCCGCCACAGCGGCCTGCTCCGCCTGGTTGTTGCCGCCTTGCCGCTGGCTTTGCTGCTGCTGTTCGTCGACATCGTCAAAGGCGGTATCGGCTGGCGTTACATGGTCGATTTCGGCTGGCTGGTGGCGATGTCCGCAATCGTGGTGGTCGGAGCCATTCTCGGCGATGCAAGACCTTGCCGGAACAAGGAAAAGACCATGCCGCAGCCACATTCCAATCCAAGAGATGACGAAAAGGCCGCACCGTTACCACAACAGAATTCATATCATCGGTTGGTAAGATCAGGTCTCCGATTCCGGCAACTGACTATGTCCGAGACCCTCAGGCCGGGAATCGATTGGGGCTTAGTAGCCCTGCGCCTTGTCATGCTTCTGCTTACTCTGGCAAGCATTGCGATAGCGTTGCTCACCGTCTTCGTCCCCGGTCGTGAGGACGCCCTGACCCGTACGAATCCTGCGCTCTTCCAAGCCGTGGCTTCGTGGTTCATCGTCGCGTAAGCAACGGACTCAGAGGATTCCGCTTTCCGGAAACGTCCTGGCTTACCACAATCTCAAACGACGTCGAGCTCGAGCAGGACCGCTTGCAGAACAGCCTTGATATTGCGTTCGAAGACCTCCGGCTCAGGCAGCAGAGATACGGCCAGATAACCGTTTTCGGTCATATCGAAGTAATAGCCGGGTTGACCGGTCAGGTGAAAATCACGGATCAGACGCAGCACCAGCGCGTTCTCGTCGATGACCGAGGGGAAGCGCAGCAATACGTTCCAGCCGCCTTCCGCGCGCAGGACGGAGACCAAGCCGGATTCGTCCTCGTCCAGCATGGTGTGCAGACGCGTGAGATTGTCCCGAGTGCGCTTTTGCACACGATCAAGTTGTCCGGGAACCGCAGCAAGCAGTTCCGGCATTCGATCTGAAATGATGTCGCTGAACGGCAGGTAATCGTCGGCGATGATATCGAGCCTGCGTTGCGCCTCGGCAACCAGATCCTTTGGACCGCTGACTTGAATCCATCCGACTTTGGCGTGCGGGGCAGCCAAAAGTTTCGAAAAGCCATCCAGAGCGAACGTGAGCGCACCCTGCTCCCCCGCCAGCCGCCGGTTGCCTTCAAACGGTTCCATGTCATAGTCGAAGAACACCTCGTCGGCGATGATGGCGACATCGTGCTCGCTGCAGAGCCGGAGAAGTGCTTCACGTTCGTCCGGCTTGACGTAGGAGCCGGTCGGGTTGTTCGGATTGATCAGGACGATGGCCTGTACGTTTTTGCCTTTCGGACTTTCCAGAAGCTCGCGCAGCCAAGCCACGTCAATGAACCACGACCCGTCGAATTGCAGCTGGTATTCCAGCGTATCCACGTTTTCCAGCCCGCCGATGGATTCGATCAGCGGATAGCCCGGTTTGGGGCCGAGCACGATATCTCCCGGATCGCACATCAGCTTGAACAGCCACGTATAGGCCTCGGATGTGGAGCTCAAAAGATAGAGATCATCAGGGCTGACAGATTCGGATGAATCTTGTTCTTCTGGAGCTTCCTCGAGATTTCTCTTGGTAAGGAATTGAGCGAGTTCCTTCCGCGCCGCCAACGGCCCGCGGGACTCGGCGGTATAAACGCCTGGCACTTCCGCGGGGGCAAGACCATGCTTCGTCGGATTGGAATCGTTAACGGTATCGAGTGTGATTCCTCGGCTTCTTGCCTCGGCTTCAGCTTTGGCGATGGGATTGAGCTTGGTCGAACCGACCCTTGACGAAAAACGCATGATCTCCATTCACATCCAATAATTTCAATGTCGCAATTCCGCATCAATCCTCGACCACATCTTTGCCTGTCAATGATCGAAAGATCTGGCTGCAGCCACCAGAGACGATTCTACTTCAGGATATTCAGCCAAAACAAAAGTTCCGCCCGGCAACCACCGAACGGAACTTCCAAAACCAACGATCAGACAAGCTTGGTCGTCGCATAATACGCGGCGCCCACAATGCCCGCCTCGTTGCGCAGCTTGGCCTGCACAATCGGGGTCTTGATGTCGATATAGGGCAGGAACTTGTCGGCCATTCGGCTCACCCCGCCGCCGACCACGAAGAGGTCGGGGCTGAAGTATTTCTCAAGCAGACCGTAATACTTGGTCAGGCGCTTGGCCCACTTCTTGTAGCCGAGGCTCTTCTTGTCGCGCACAGAGGATGCCGCGTACTTCTCGGCGTCGCCCTTGCCCTTCTCCAGCTGGATATGTCCAAGCTCCGTGTTCGGCAGCAGCACGCCATTATAGATGAGCGCGGTTCCGATACCGGTGCCGAGAGTGGTGGCGATGACCAACCCGTCTTCACCCTTGGCCGCACCGTACTGCTGTTCGGCGAGTCCGGCGGCATCCGCATCGTTGACCACGGTGACCGGACGCCCACAAGCCTTGGAGAAGACTTCGGTGACGTCCAGGCCGATCCATGACTTGTCGAGATTGGCCATGAAATCAAGCGGCTTGCCGGGCTTGATCGGTGCGGGGAATGCGATGCCGACCGGAGCCCCTGCCGGAACTTCAAAATGCTCGAGTTCCTGACGAACGATGGCGGCGACAGCATCCGGGGTGGAAACCTCAGGGGTGAGGATCTTCAGGCGTGGCAGAGCGAACTCACCCTTTTCCAAATCCACCGGGGCCGCCTTGATACCAGAACCACCGATATCAACGCCAAAGGCCTGTGCTGTCTCAATCATCGCTAACCCCTCTTGTAACAGGTTGGAAAAAATAATCGTTGACATTGTACCGCACTCGATGGCCAATACGCTTGTATCAGCACCTAAATTGAATATGCAGACGCATAACCTTCCCCGTATCGTTATTTCAGCGGCGGCATCGGCTGCCAATTGGGGTCATGCAAAAGCTTGCGCGAATCGACCCAACCTTTGGCAATGGCTTTGAGGCCGGTCCTGATATGCTCGCGGTCGACGGCCACAAGACGGATGACCTCTTTGAGTGCGGTCAGCAGCGTACCCA
Organism: Bifidobacterium sp. ESL0764; assembly: GCF_029395515.1. Classification (NCBI taxonomy): domain Bacteria; kingdom Bacillati; phylum Actinomycetota; class Actinomycetes; order Bifidobacteriales; family Bifidobacteriaceae; genus Bifidobacterium; species Bifidobacterium sp. ESL0764. The sequence goes on along the minus strand of NZ_CP113919.1, from coordinate 1,030,839 downwards.
GAGCGAACAATGCCGGTCGATAGTCGCCATGAGCCATGAAGTAGCGGGCCATGTAGCCGCGGTTGCGCATGATGTGGTAGCGGTTCATGTCGGAGGTCGAGTTGAGCTGGCGGACGCCGGCGATGTCCCAGTTGCCGATATCGCGCGTACGCTGGATGATCTTGTCGTTGACCACGATCGGATCGGTCACCTTGCTGGCCAGATAGCCGTAGATCGTGTCGTCCCAGTAGATGAAGAAGCGCGGGTCCGGCAGGCCGATCTTTTCCACGATATTGCGACGGAACAGGCCGCCTTCGAAGCACATCGTATCCATCGTGCGATAGCCGGAAGGGCCGAACGCAGCGGGCGCGATGGGATTGGGGATGCCGAGCGGGACGATGAAATCGTACTGCCAATAGAAATCGCCGCCGTCGTAATCCAGACGCGAACCCTGAATCACGTCGTGGCGAGGCGTCCACTTGGCCAGTTGCCCGATGGCGTTCGGGAGCACGGCCACGTCGTCGTCCATCACCCAGAACCATTCGGCTCCCAGCTCGTAAGCCTTTTTCACACCGTTGGAAAAGCCGCCGGACCCCCCGATATTGCCTTTCTGCGGCGCATAGACCACACGTTGGGTGTTGCCGCTTTCATCCGGCTCGGTCTTGCCCCACTGGGCATTGACCGCATCGGAAAACCGCTGCACCATCACTTTGGTATCGTCGCTGTGTTCGTTGTCGACGACGACCACACGCCAAGGGGCGGCGTTCAGCGCCTTGATGGAATCGAACAGCCGCGCCAAAAGCTTCTGCCTCTTGTATGTCACCACGACGATGGCCAGTTTCTCAATCGGAGATTGCTCTGAAGAGGCGCCTTCCCTGCCTTCGGCACCATCAATATCCACAGTGTTGTTGTTTTCAGTCATATCCCCTATTCTTGCACCCCCACACGATGGCGGCAACAAGACCGGAAAGAACCCCGGGCATTGTCACGATGCATACAGCACGCGTGTGTAATTCATCAATGTGCGCAAAAACGTTTGACTTTTGGGTATGCATACGGGTATAGATAGAAATGCAAGTTTCAGGGAAGGTGAAATTCCTTATTGGCGGTAACGGCACTGTCGATTTCAAAACGACAGCATTGCCGAAGCCCGCGAGCCGCGAAAGCGGTCGATCCGGTGAGAATCCGAGGCCAACGGTGACAGTCCGGATGAAAGAAACGAGGCTCATCATGAGCAATATTTCTGGTACCCAAAATCCGTCCGATCCTTATCAGCGGGACAAGACGCAATCATCTCATTCCACCGGTGTGGCCGACAAGGGCCGCTGGTCGACGCAACGCATCGCGATCTACGCGCTGTTCGTGGCTCTGGCGATGGCGGCCTCCTTCATCGAATTCCCCATCATGCCCGGCGTGCCGTGGCTGAAATACGACCTTTCCGGCATCATCTGCCTGGTCGCGGGCTTCGCGTTCGGTCCGATGGCGGCGTTCATCGTCAGCGTCCTGAGCTGGATCCCCCACCTGTTCATGAACCCGTGGGGCGCCATCATGTCCATCGCGGTCTCCGTGTTCCTGAGCGTTCCGGCGGCCATGGTCTACAAGCGCATGCGCACCCGTGTCGGTGCGTTGGTCGGCATCCTGGTCGGCGTGGTCTTCGGTCTGATCGCGGCCATCGGCGGCAATATCATCATCACGCCGATCTACGCACATATGACCACCGCGCAGGTGCTGGCGATGGTCGTGCCGATTCTGCTGCCGTTCAACCTGATCAAGTTCGCCATCCACGGCGTGGTCACCTTCGCCATATACAAGCCGATTTCCAACCTGTTGAACCGTTAGGGATTTCGCAGAAATGACTACGGTCGACAATACTGACGCTGATACCGAGCCCTATGTGTCTTCTGAGCGCGAGGGCTCGGTTTCGGCGTATTCTACAGCCCACGATATCGATAATAAAACCGGCAACAAGAATCAGCCTGCGAATCGCGTTCAAAGGACCGGGAAAACGAAAGCGACCCAAGCAAACGACACCAATGGCTTTGCAGCCCGGCTGAACGGCATCCGTTTCAGCTACGACGGCGGCAAGTCGTGGGCGCTGAACGGCATCGACCTTGATATCCGCACCGGCGAACGCATCTGTCTGGTCGGCCCGAACGGATCGGGCAAATCCACGCTCTCCCGCCTGATTGCAGGGCTTGCCGCGCCCGATGACGGCTGCGTGACCTTGCTCGGCTACGACGTGTTTTCTTCCGGTACCCCGCACAGCGATCTCTATCGCAAGGCACGCAAAGACATCGGCGCGGTCTTCCAGAATCCGGCCGATCAGATCATCACCACCGTCGTGGGCGACGATGTGGCGTTCGGACCGGAAAACCTGGCTCTTGAACCCGACGAGATCACGGCAAGGGTCACCGAGTCCCTCAACGCGGTCGACATGCACGATTCCCTGCTCGACGATCCCTCGCGCATGAGCGGCGGCCAGCAGCAACGCATCGCCATTGCGGGGATACTGGCAATGAACCCTAAGATGATCGTACTTGACGAACCGACGGCGATGCTTGACCTGGAAGCCCAACAGGATGTGCTGCGCGTGCTCGACAATCTCCAGAAAACCGGGACCACCATCGTCCATGTCACGCACCGACCCGAAGAGCTGAAGGCGGCGGATCGGATCCTCAGTCTCGAAAACGGGAGGCTGGTCAGGCTCTCGCAGATAGAGGCCACATTGAAGCTTTCGGTGACCAATGCAGACGACACGGGAATGCTGAAACCCGACGGTCTGATCATCGCAGCAAATTCGGAAAACCCGATCGACGCCAAAACCGGGAAAAACGAAAATGACGGAAGCGCTTCGGCCAACGCTGGCACAGACACAACCGAGGAACTCGAACACGTACGGACCGGCAACGCCGCAAACCAAAACAGAAAAAACGAAACTTCTGCGGCATTCGACGTCGAATCCAGTGCCGATGGACCCGCCATCTGCTTCGAACACGTGTCGTTCCGCTATCCGAAGGCCAGCAGCGACACGTTGCATGACTTTTCGATGTGTATCAGGCAGGGCGAGGTCGTGGCCATCATGGGCCGCAACGGCACCGGCAAAAGCACGCTGACAAGACTGATGACAGCATTATCAAAACCCGATAGCGGCTCTATCAACGTGGCGGGAATCGATTTGCGTTCGATGTCACGAAGTGATAAGAAAGCGCTGCGTTCCAGCGTGGGGCTGGTGATGCAGCAACCCGAGCACCAGCTCTTCGCCGAAACCGTAAAGCAGGATGTCGCATACGGACCCAACAATCAGGGTCTGCCGACGCAGATCGTCAATCAACGCGTGGAACGTGCCTTGGATCTGCTGGGGATCAGTGAACTGGCCGAACGATCCCCCTTCTCGCTTTCCGGCGGTCAGCAACGCCTTGCCGCCATCGCCGGCATCATCGCCTGCGGCCCGCGTATTCTGATTCTTGACGAACCGACGGCGGGACTTGACGCCACGGCCAGCGAGCGCATCTACGCGCTGGTACGCACGCTCAACGCGCATGGCGTCACAATAGTCCTGATCACCCACTCACCGCGTCAGGCGCGTCAGCTCGCCGACCGTGTCATCACTCTGGGCGAAACTGCACAAGACGGTACCGCTCAGAGCGGAACAGGCGAGGAAACCGCCCAATTGGCGAGTGCCGGCAAACCGACAACCGACAATACGCCTTCAGAAACCAGCCAACGTCCAAGTCTCATCGCGCGCCTTGACCCACGGGTCAAACTGGTCGTGTTCCTCGTGCTGATGTTCACCTCGTTCATGGTCAGCTCCCTGCCGCAGCTTGGGCTGACCGCGCTGATGGTCATCGTCCTCGCGGCGGCGGCGAAGCTCGGGCCGAAACGCCTGTTCCGTGCCATGCGCGGATTCCTGATATTGCTTCTGGTCATGGGCATCATCAATATGCTCTTCGTGCGAACGGGCAGGCCTTTGGTAACTCTCTTCAATTTCCCGATCACCGACGAGGGCGTGATGGCGGCGATACTCTACACCTGCCGTTTCGGGCTGGTCATTTTGCTGGGAATCATCCTCTTGCAGACCACGACGCCTACGGCGCTGACCGACGGATTCGGCTCTCTGCTTTCCCCATTGCGACGCCTCGGCCTGCATACCCAGGAACTGGCGTTGGTGATGAGCCTGGCATTGCGCTTCCTGCCGACGCTGGCCGACGAGGCACGCAACATCATGGACGCTCAGACGGCACGCGGCGGCAGTATCGAAACAGGAACGCCTGCCAAACGAATCAAGGCGATAGTGGCCATCATCGTCCCAATTTTCGCCGGAGCCCTGCGGCATTCCGACAACCTCTCGCTAGCGCTTGATGCGCGCAGCTACGAGGAAGGCATCCACCGCACCCACTGGCACGCCATGCGCGTAACCGGAAAAGACATGATCTTCATTATTCTGTGCGCAATGTATCTTGCCGTATTGCTGAGTCTTAAAATCGGAATTCTTTCGGTGGTGCGGTTATAGCGGGGCGCATCGCAATCTGTTTGTGATGTCTACGAAATGAAGTCATAAATTCTTTTCTTTCGCAATGTTATGTGATAAATCCTGATAGAGTGGAACAGAGCCTCAATCAAACTGTTTTGCTTATCAAGGAGACGATATGCACGCACCACGCAATACCGCTATAGAACCATTCGCCATCGAACATGCCACCATAGCCACCGGCGACGTTGACGGCCGCACGTTAAGCGACACGACCATCGTCGTGGACGGTCTCGGCAAGATCCGGGAAATCGGCCCCTCGTCGACCGTTGTGGTGCCTCCGGGCTATCACAAGCTGGACGGAAGCGGCAAGGTCGTCTCCCCCGGCATGATCAATGGCCATACCCATACCTTCTCTCAAGGGCGACCGCTCGACCCTAAGGACAGCACGCCCGAAGGCCAGCGCAAGACCGCGAAGCTTGTGCATTCGGCCCCGGGCAGACTCTTCATGTATGAGACCAGCAAGTCGAACATCATGACGTTGCTCAACTCCGGGGTCACCACCATCCGCACCGTCGGCGATGTCGGGTACGAGGTCGTCGCCATCCGCGACCGTATCAACGCCGGAAAGATGGTCGGACCGCGCATTTTGGCCGCCGGCCCGATGCTCGCGATTCCCGACGGCCATGGCGCTCCGCTGGTGGCCATGGAGAGCACCACCCCGGAAGAAGCGCGTAGCGAAGCCGAATACAGCATCGACCATGGCGTCAATGCGTTGAAGATCGCGGCCACCGGCGGCGTCACCGATTCGCAGGTGCTCGGCGAGGCCGGAGCCCCGCAGATGAGCGAAGAGCAGATGCGGGCCATCTGCGAGGCGGCCCACGCCAACGACATCATCGTCGCGGCGCACGCCCAGAGCGAGGAAGGCGTTCGCAGGGCCTTGAAGGCCGGCGTCGACACCATCGAGCACGGTTGCACGCTGGACGACGAGCTCACGGAGCTCTTCCTGAACAACCCGAACTCGCTGCGGGGCTGGAGCGCCTTGGAGCCGACGCTTTCCGCCGGTCTGCCGATGAAGTATCTCTCTCAGGAGACACTCAACATGACCGACATCCAGATGGAGAACTCCGTGCCGGTGGTCGAAGGCATGGTCAACGGTGCGAAGCAGGCGCACGAAGCCGGCATCAAGGTCGGCGTCGGCACCGACACCGCCATGCCGTTCGTGCCGCAGTACGGTACGTGGCGCGAGATGGATCTGCTCAACCGTTATGCCGGATTCAGCAAGGCCGAAGCCTTCCACGCCGGCACGCAGGTCACCGCCGAAATCCTGGGCCTGAGCGACGAGACCGGCTCGCTGGAAGTCGGCAAGTCCGCCGATCTGCTGGTGTTGGACGAGAATCCTGTCGACAATCTGCGCACACTCGAGAAGCCGCTGCTCGTGGTCGCCGCCGGACATCCGATCTTCCACCCGCAGGTCGATCGCTTCGACGACATGGAAGCCCAGCTGGACGAGGCGTATAAGTAAAGCCCATCCATTCCCGTGATCGGCTTCTGCTGAATTTGTTTTGGTTGGCATCAACCAAGAATCCGTTATTCCGAATCGTCGGAATGACGGATTCTTGTATATTTCAATACATGTTGCATCGATGGAACGGCCGGAAAATCCTCAGGGCAAACTGACCAATTCTCCTTCCCGATAGCAATTGTGGTTCGACTCCAATGGAGTCGAACCACAGCTATCAGCATGCAAACCGGTAGATAGCCACACGGCCATCCGGTATTCCTTGTATCTAGCGATGCGCGTTGTCCTGCAACGGCTCGCCGTTGACATATCGGCGCACGTTGGCGACGGCGATGTCGACGATACGGGCGTCGTTGCTGGCCAGATGGCTGCCGCCGGCGACGTGCGGGGTCATGAGGCACCGCGGTTCATCCCAAAGCGGATGGTCGCTCGGCAGCGGTTCCGTCTCGAAGACATCCAGACCGGCACCACGGATGGCACCACGACTCAAAGCCTCGGCCAAGGCATCGTCGTCGAGAGCATCTCCGCGCCCGCCGTTGATGACAATGGCATCCTTTTTCAGCAGGCCAATCCTACGTGCATCAAGCAGATGATGGGTATCGGCCGCCCTCGGCAGAGACAACGCCACAACATCGGCCTGCGGCAACAACGTATCGAGTTCATCGAAACCATGCATCTCATCGATGCCTTCAACAGGTTTGTCGGCACTGCGCCGCACACCGACCGTACGCATGCCGGCACCTTTGGCGAGACGTGCAAAATGCGAGCCGATATCGCCGGTGCCGATGACCAGAGCCGTCGCGCCGTTCGGTGTGAGTACGGTACCTTCGTCCTTCCATTGATGTTTCGTCTGATCGCACACATACCGGGTGAAGTTCTTCATCAACGCCCACATCATGGCGATCATATGTTCGCCCACAGATTGGCCATAGGCACCCGTAGCGCTGGTGATCGTCACACTTTCAGGCAGCACACCTGGCTTGATATAGGCATCGACGCCCGCACTCCATGTCTGCAACCATTCGAGGTTCGTGAATTGCTCGGCAATGGACGGGTCGAAATTACCGAGCACCGCCGTCGCTTTTCCGCGAAGCCCCTCCGGTATCTGCGCCTTCACTTTCATATCGCCATAATGCTTATAATCACCGCAGAATTCGATGGGTACGTCACCCGCTGCCTCGATGAACCGCTGCCTGTCCTTTTCACGAACCGGTATGCAGTTGACGATCAATTTCTCATTCTTGTTGGTTTCGTCTGCCATAGACACTCCTTTGATGATGGCTGTTGCCTTATCCTTTAATAATTCTAATCGTTTCCAGCTATTTGTCTCGACCGTCTGAAGCACCGCCTGATTCTTTTTGGTCGTTGGCAGCCCCGCCATGCAGAATCTGACGTATCTTTTCCAACCTCGGCCCCACCTCGCGCTCGTAGCCACGGTTGTTGGGATGATAGTATTCACGTCCCACCAGTTCATCGGGCATGTATTGCTGCGTGGCGACGGCCCCAGGGGCATCGTGCGCGTATATGTAGCCTTCCTTGTTGCCCCAGTCCTTCATCAGCTTGGTCGGGGCGTTGCGCAGCCAGAGCGGCACTTGTCCGATCATGCCGGCGTCGACGTCGGCGAGCGCCTGATTGATGGCGTTGTAGCTGGCATTGGACTTGGGAGCCGTGGCTACGGCGATGACCGCCTCAGAGAGGATGATCCGTGCCTCGGGCATGCCGACCATGGCGACGGCCTGCGCTGCGGCGACGGTGACCTGCAGGATCTGGGGCGCGGCCATGCCGACTTCTTCGGCCGAGGCGATCATGATACGACGCGCGATGAAGCGCGGGTCCTCCCCCGCACGCAGCATACGGGCCAGATAATGCAATGCAGCATCCGGGTCGCTGCCCCGCATCGATTTGATGAACGCGGAGGCGACGTCGTAATGGTCGTCGCCGTCCTTGTCGTAACGTACCGTCGCCGAATCCATGACCGAGGAAACGACGTCAGGGGTGATGATCGGCTTGCGAGCGCCTTTCTTGCGTTCCTTGTCGCCGGTGACCGCACCCGCGGCCGCTTCGAGGATCGTGAGCGTCTTGCGTCCGTCTCCTCCGGCCATACGAATGATCTCGTTTACCGCCTCATCGCTGGCCTTGACCTTGCCTTTAAGCCCATGCTCACTTTCCAGCGCACGCGTAATCAGGGTTTTCAAGTCGTCGGGTTCCAGCGACTCAAGCTTGACCACCACCGAACGACTGAGCAACGGCTTGTTGATGGAAAAACTCGGGTTCTCAGTAGTCGCTCCGATGAACGTGACATCGCGGTTTTCGACGCTGGGAAGCAGCGCGTCCTGCTGGGATTTGGAGAAACGGTGCACCTCGTCGATGAACAGCACCGTCTCACGCCCTTGCGTCACCAACCGTTCGTGTGCACGCTCCAAGACCGCGCGCACATCCTTGACTCCGGAAGTGACAGCGGAAAGCTCCTCGAAATCGCGTCCGGACTGCTGGGCCACAATATAGGCCAACGTGGTCTTGCCGACTCCCGGAGGCCCGAAGAGGATGATTGAGCTCGGCGCGGTCAAGGAACCTTTGGATGCCGGGCTGGCAAGCCGACGCAACGGCGAACCGTCGCCTAAGACCTGCTGCTGACCCACCACTTCATCAAGCGACACAGGCCGCATCCGCACGGCAAGCGGACGGGTCACGTCTTCAGGCGCATCGGCGGCACTGAACAAATCCTCGGTCATATTCTTATCCTATACCTTGCATTCGAACATTTGTTCGTTTTCTGCTATCTTGGCGTAACCAAGACATCAAAAAAACGCAAAAAGAACCCGAATTCTTCAATTGTTATGTCTCTTGGTGCACCAAGAGGCCCTAAAAACAAAGAATGCTCGCTCAATCCGCATATTTTCGGCAACTTGCTTGCACCAAGAACGTCAATAAGATGAATTTTCACACTTTTACCATACGGGCTTACATCACCAGTTCGTCGCTGACGCGATAATCGAGAAAGACCACCTCGCCGCTTTCCTGCGTGGCATCAAGGTCGACGGTACCGGTGATGGCCCAGTCGTGCTCGCCGTCGGAATCGTCGATGATCTGGCGCACCTTCCAAGTGTGTTCCTTGGCCTCGTTGCGATCGTCCAGGATGAACAGATCGCCGCTGCGTGCCTTCTGGTCGATGCCGACGTATTCGTGCTCGTCGTAATAGCGTCCGAGGGCATCGTCCCATTCGTGCACGCCGTAGCCCCAATCCTTGTCGAGTGCGCCGAGCTCCTCCGGCCGGTCCTGGTCCATCAGCTGGATACGACGGAACATGGCGTTGCGGATGAGGACGATAAGCCCTCGCCGGTCTTCCACCACGGCGGGCTTGCCACCCGGTGCGGCTGCTGAGAGCGCCACGCTTTCAGCATCGGCGGCCGAATCGCCTCCAGCGTTCTCCCATTCGTCGACGAGGCTGGAATCCACGGAACGCACGACCACGCGCAGCCAGGAGATGATGTCCTCCAGCTCGTCGTTGCGCTTCTCCACCGGCACCGTGCGCGCCAGCGATCGGTAGGCGTCGGAAAGGTAACGCAGCAGCGTACCTTCGCTTCGGGCGATGTTGTAGCGCGAGATGTAGCCGGTGAAATCGCTGGCCGTCTCCACCATGTCGCGCACCACGGATTTGGGGCTGAGCTCGTAGTCGTTGGCCCACGGCACGTCGTGGCGGTATTCGTCGAAGGCGGCGTCAAGCATTTCCTCGAGCGGCTTGGGCCAAGTAACCTCCTGCAGCTTATCGATGCGCTCGTCGTAATCGAGACCGTCGGCCTTCATCTCGGCCATCGCCTTGTCACGCGCCTGCCGTTGCTGGGCTTTCAAGACCTGTTTGGGATCCTCCAGCGTCGCCTCGACCATCGAAATGACATCAAGTGCGTAGGTGTCGGATTCAGGATCGAGCAGTTCCAGCGCCGCCAGAAGGAAGGGCGAAAGCGGCTGGTCGAGTGCGAAATTGTCCGGCACATCAACGGCCAGAAAGTAATCCTTACCACCACGGCCGTTGTCCTCGGCCTCAATGAAGGACGAATCGAACATGGTCTGGAAAATCTCGTCGGCACGCTGGTGCAGATGTTCCTTCTGCTCCGGGGTCTGCGAGGAATCGTCGATGAGCCTGTCGATACGCTCGCGTGCGTCACCGCCCTGCGCCACCTCGTTCAGGACCATGGAATGGCTGATCTTCATATGCGGCACAAGTGTTTCCGGAGCCGCCTCGATAAGCTTGTCGAACGTCCCCTCGTTCCAGGTGACGAAACCCTCTTGGGGCTTCTTGCGCTTGATCTTCTTGAGTTTCTTCGGGTCGCCGTTGGCCTTGGCGATGGCCCTGGCGTTCTCGATCTCGAACTCCGGGGCCTCCGCCACCACCAAGCCCTCCGTGTCGAATCCCATACGTCCGGCACGTCCGGCGATCTGATGGAATTCGCGGGCACGCAGTTTGCGCATCTTGAACCCGTCGAATTTGGTCAATTGCGTCAGCACGACCGAGTGAATCGGCACGTTGATGCCGACGCCGAGCGTATCGGTGCCGCAGATCACCGGCAGCAGTCCCTGCTGGGCGAGCTGCTCGACCAGGCGTCGATAGCGCGGCAGCATGCCCGCGTGGTGGATGCCGACGCCGGTGCGCAGCAGGCGCTGCAGGATCTTGCCGAACGCCGTGGTGAACCGCGTGCCCTTGATGGCCTCGCTGATCTCCTTGCGCTGCTCCTTGCTGGAGACTCCCGTGCTGGCAAGCGCCTGAGCGGTTTCCAATGCAGCGTCCTGCGAAAAATGGACCACATAAATGGGGGTATCGCCGCGGTTGAACAGCAATTCGACCGTGCCGGCCAACTGTTTGTCGGTGTATTCGTAGCTCAGTGGCACCGGACGCGGCGCGTCGTCGATCACGTCCACATCGCTGCGGGTCATGTCCTCGAGCTTGTCGGCAATGGCATCGACGTTGCCAAGCGTCGCGCTCATCAGCAGGAACTGGGTCTTGGGAAGTGTCAGCAGCGGTACCTGCCAGGCCCATCCACGCTCGGCGTCGCCGTAATAGTGAAACTCGTCCATCGCCACACAGCCGATGTCGGCGTTCACGCCCTCCCGCAACGCCTGATTGGCCAGAATCTCGGCGGTGCAGCAGATAATCGGCGCCTCGGAATTGATACTGGTGTCACCGGTGATCATGCCGACGTTGTCACGGCCGAATGCCTCGACCAGGTCGAAGAACTTTTCACTGACCAGCGCCTTGATCGGCGCGGTATAGTAGGAACGCCTTCCGGTGCACAACGCCGCGAAATGCATGCCCAGCGCCACCAACGATTTGCCGGAACCGGTCGGCGTGCTCAGGATGACATGGTCGCCGGCCAGAAGGTCCATGACGGCCTCCTCCTGGTGCGGCCACGGGTCGATGCCCTTGTTCTCGCGCACCCATTCGAAAAACCTGTCATAGATTTCGTCGGCATCGATGTTGCGTTTCTCGCCGCCGCCGTCCCAGCTCGGTGCCAGCTGCCCTAAACTCTGTGTCATAGCCCCAAGTCTATAGGTCACCGGCTACGCAGCAAATTTACCTTGAGCCGTTTTGAATGACTTTTCAAGACCGATTACAGTACGGAGAATAGAATGCCATGACATTATGTCTGTCATATTGAACGCTGCATAAGTGGGATGGAAGGATATGCGATGTTCGACCGTAAAGACTTGGCCGAACAAAATCAAAGATTTTGTCTTCACGCTCGATATATCGCGTCCACTTCGTCTAAACGCAGTCCACAGGACTACGTTTTTACGGCTCAGCCCGGAGCGTGTCGAACATCGCATATCCTCCCATCCCACGACCAACCAGCAAACGTATAATCGACAAAAATGGTGACCACCCGCAAAGTGATGGTCACCATGGCAAAAACGCTATAACCTACTCGTTCTTACCTTCGCCAGGCTTGGCCCCATGCGGACCGTGCTTCAGTCCGGGAATCGGGATGTCAGGGAACTCGATATGTTCGGGATCCTTCTCGCTCTCCGGGTGCGTGGCATCGTAGCCCTGCATATAGCGGGTCTTACGCCACTCGCGCACCGAAGCGTTGGAACCGCGGTGATGGACGTGATAGCGACGCGGAACCCCGCCGTAACGATCCTCATCCACTTCCTTGGCCACCGCGATCTGGTTGACGTTCGAGGCGTCCATGATGGCGATCGGCGCGACGGGTTCCGGCTCGGTCGGTGCGGCGGTGCGTTCCTGCATACGGCTCGGAAGCCATTCCGCGAGCTTGGAAAGCAGCGCGCAGACGATGAAATAGACCACGCCGGCGACCACCAACGTCTGCAGGATGTTGAAGTACATCGAACCGAGACGACGGGATTCCTGCAAAAGGTCCGTGTACATGATGATCGAGCCGAGCGCGGTATCCTTCAATACCACCACCAGCTGGGTCACCGCGGCCGGCAGCATGGCGTAGACGGCCTGTGGCACCTCGATCTGCATAAGCGATTGCGTGGTGGTGAGCCCTAGGGCCAACGAAGCCTCCCGCTGTCCGCCAGGCAGGTTGCCTACGCCGCTGCGCACCAGTTCGGCGACCACGGAGCCGTTATAGAGGATCAGACCGAGCACGACGGCCCAATAGGAAGCACTTTGGATGCCCATGAAGGAGAAGAGCCTCCAGAAGAAGATCATGAACATCAGCACCGGCACCGCGCGGCAGAACTCGACGATGACGCCGGAAACGGCCCTCACGATCTTGCTTGGCAGCAATCGGCCGATGCCGAAGAGCAGGCCGAAGACGACCGAACCGATGACCGCGAGCGTGGCGGCCTTGATGGTCATCCACAGCCCGGGCAGGTAGAAGTCCGTCCAGGCCTCGCCGTCAAGCGCCGGCTTCCAAAGCTCCCAGTCCAGCTGGTTTTCGCCGTCCGGCGGGTTATGCAGGCGCATGAGGATGAGGACCACGAGGATGGCGACGAGGATGCCGCCGATCCAGTTGGCGATGCGGATACGACGTTTGCCTTTGGGCCCCGGCTCGTCGAAGAGTACGGACGATTCGTTGTTGTTCTTGCTCATGCGTTCACCTCCGTACCGCGAGCTTGTTCGAAAGCACCGTTGTCAGCGCCCCGATGGGAATGATCAGAATGACGTAGCCGAACGCGAAGATCAGGAAGATCGCGACGATGGAATTCGCATGGAACTCGATCATCTCGCTCATCAGGCTCGACGTTTCGGTGGCCACCGACGCGGCCGCGGCCACCGTCGAGTTCTTCAGCAACGCGATCAATGTGTTGCCCAGAGGTGCGACGGAACCGCGGAAGGCCTGCGGCAGAATGACCTGGGTGGCGGACTGCATGAAATTCAAGCCCAGCGCACGAGCCGCCTCGGCCTGCCCCAGCGGGACGGTGTTGATGCCGGAACGCAGGGATTCACAGACGAATGCCGCCGTGTAGAGCGACAGTCCCGTGACCGCAAGCCAGAAGAAGTTGACGGCGAACGTATTGGAGAACGTCAGCTTGAGCTGGGCGAAGGCGCCAAGCACCATGAACACCATGATGATGGTCAACGGCATGTTCTTGAAGAACTCGACGTAGGCGCTCGCCACGGTTCGCAAAGAAGAGATCGGCGAGATGCGCATCATCAGGAGGATGACTCCGAGCACCAGCGAGAACAGCGCCGAGAAAAGGGTCAGCTCGATATTGACCAGAAATGCGCCGGGAACATTATATTGGCTGAACAATTGCAGGAATTCACTCATTTCGCGACTCCCGTCTGCCCGAGATCCGGCTTCGGCGGATTATATTTCATATTCGGCTTGTACTTGACCCCACGCGTATTGTCGGTGATGGCGCGTTTCCAGAAACCGTCCTTTTCCATCTGCGCGATGGCCTTGTCGATTTTCCTGGCGAATTTGAGGTTGCCCTTTTTGACGCCGACACCATAGTATTCCTGCGTGAACGGCTTGCCGATGAGTCTCAGCTTGCCGTGGGCGTTGGAGGCGAGGCCTGCCAGAATGATGTCATCGGTGGTCACCGCGTCGACGATGCCGCTGAACAACGCGGTCGCGCATTCCGCGTAACCGGGCTGCTCCATCAGCTGTACTTTCGACGAGAACTTCTGTTTGATCACTTCGGCCGATGTGGAACCGGTCACCGAGCACAGACGCTTGCCGTTGAGACTGTCGGGGCCGGTGATTTCGTGGTCGTCCTTGCGAACCATCAGGTCCTGCCCGGCCACAAAATACGGACCGGCGAACGTGACGGCTTTCTTGCGTTCATCGGTGATGGAATAACTGGCGATGACCATATCGACATCGCCGTTCTGCAACATGGCCTCACGCTGCTTGCTCGGCGCTTCCTTGAAGACGATTTCGTCATCGGAATAGCCGAGGGTGCGGGCGATGTAGCGGGCCACGTCCACATCGAATCCGACGTAGGTGCCGGATTTCTTGAAGCCGACCCCAGGTTGGTCGAATTTGATGCCGATGCGGATCTTGCCCGCCTCGTTGTCCGTGCCGCACGCGGCTACGGTAAACACGCAAGCCAGTGCGCAGAAGGCCGCGAGGACCCTGCGCCAGGTGCGCGAAAAATGGTTGAATGATGGTTTCATAGATTGTTGCTTTCCCGATACTTCCCCATTCGCTGTTTAGCGGATTAATGATCTGTTGCCTTGTTGATGTCAAGACGTGTGTCACAGCTGACGGCAATCGCGATTGACAAAACCTCCGATATCACCGACGCACGTCAAAAAGGTCAGTGCGTAAGAATCTTGGAGAGGAAGTCCTTGGCACGATCTGTCTTCGGATGGTCGAAGAACTCGTCAGGCGTTCCTTTTTCCAGAATCTTTCCGTCGGCCATGAATACGATGTGGTCGGCCGCCTTGCGAGCGAAGCCCATCTCGTGGGTCACGCAGATCATCGTCATGCCCTCGCTGGCGAGCTTGATCATGACATCAAGCACCTCATTGACCATTTCCGGATCGAGTGCGCTAGTGGGCTCGTCGAACAGCATGATCTTGGGCTGCATGGCAAGCGCACGGGCGATGGCGACGCGCTGCTGCTGGCCACCTGAAAGCTGGGACGGCATCTTGTTGGCCTGGTTTTCGACTCCTACGCGTGCCAGCAGATCCATGCCAAGGTCGTCGGCGTCCTTCTTGTCCATGTGACGGACCTTGACCGGCGCAAGCGTGACGTTCTGCAGAATCGTCTTGTTGGCGAAGAGATTGAATTGCTGGAAGACCATGCCGACTTCGGCACGTAGGTTGGCGAGGTCCTTGCCTTCCTGAGGCAACGGCTGGCCGTCAATGCGGATCGTGCCGGAATCGATGGTCTCGAGCCGGTTGATGGTACGGCACATCGTGGATTTGCCGGAACCGGAAGGTCCTACGACGACAAGCACCTCGCCCTTGTTGACCTTGAGATTGATATCCTTCAGAACATGGAGTTTGCCGAAATGCTTCTCCACATGGGACAGCTCAACCAGTGGATGGTTTTCGTCCATCAATGGTTTCGACGCGTCATTTTCGCGCGTTTCTATAGTGGTTTCTTTTGTTTCAGACATGAAAGCAGTATACCTGCACAGTGTTACCACATAGTTACCAGCGAAATTATTGAGACATATCAGCAATTATTGTTACTTGTTTATTGTTGCCTATCATTTTGAGAATATCAATGGTTTCAGCTGCCCGTGCATACAAATGTGTCCAGCTCAAAATGAACTGGACACATTCATACGTTGGTGATTTGTAATGAATATTACAAAATCAAATCAGTCTTCGTCCTCTTCCGGATCGTAATCGACGCCGGTCTCGGCACGCTGGGCGTCCGAAATCGGGGCCGGTGCGCCGGTGAGCGGATCGCGGCCGCCGCCGGCCTTCGGGAAGGCGATGACGTCGCGGATGGTGTCGCATCCGGCGAGAATCGAAACCGTTCGGTCCCAACCCAGCGCGATGCCTGCGTGAGGCGGGGCACCGTATTTGAAGGCTTCGAGCAGGAAGCCGAACTTCTCCTGCGCTTCCTCTTGCCCGATACCGAGCACGTCGAGCACGCGCTCCTGGATGTCGTTGCGGTGGATACGCACCGAACCGCCGCCCATCTCCTCGCCGTTGCAGACGATGTCGTAGGAGTCGCTCATCGCGTGCTCCGGGTCCTTGTCGAATTTGTCGATCCAGTCGGCGCTCGGCATGGTGAACGGATGATGCATGGAGGTCCACTTGGAGTTGCCCACGGCCACGTCATCGTCATCCGGGTCATCGGCGCGCTTGAACAACGGGAAGTCGACCACCCAGGTGAACGCGAACTTCTTCGGGTCGAGCAAGCCGGCACGACGCGCGATCTCGACACGAGCGGCGCCGAGCAGCAGCTGGGAGGATTCACGCGGGCCCGCGGCGAAGAACACTGCGTCGCCGTCCTTGGCGCCCACGGCTTCTTTAAGTCCATTGCGCTCTTCATCGGAAAGGTTCTTGGCCACGGGACCCTTCAAGGTGCCGTCACCGGTGAACTGCACGTAGGCGAGACCCTTGGCGCCACGCTGGCGCGCCCATTCCTGCCATGCGTCGAACTGACGGCGCGGGGTGTCCGCACCATCCGGGAAGACCACAGCGCCGACGTACGGTGCCTGGAAGACGCGGAACGGCGTGTTCTTGAAGTAATCGGTGAGCTCGACGATCGGGTTGCCGAAGCGCAGGTCGGGCTTGTCGGAACCGTACTTGTCCATGGCGTCCTGCCAGGTGATGCGATCGATCGGCAGCTTGATGTCGTAGCCCTGCGTCTTCCAGATGGCGGCGATGACCTTCTCGGCCATGGCCATCACGTCTTCCTGGTCGACGTAGCTCATCTCCATGTCGAGCTGGGTAAACTCAGGCTGACGATCGGCACGGAAGTCCTCGTCGCGATAGCAGCGGGCCAGCTGGAAGTAGCGCTCGACGCCGCCCACCATCAACAGCTGCTTTAAGAGCTGCGGGGACTGCGGCAGCGCGTACCAGGAACCGGGCACCAGACGCGCCGGCACCACGAAGTCGCGTGCGCCTTCAGGAGTGGACTTGATGAAGGTCGGGGTCTCCACCTCAGTGAAGTCCATATCCTCCAGCGCATGGCGTGCGGCACGGGTCATATCGCTGCGCAGCTTCAGGTTGCGCTGCATGGAGGGACGACGAAGATCGAGGTAACGGTACTTAAGCCTGATGTCCTCGCCGGGCAGCTTGTTCTCCGCCTCGTTTTCGAGGGCCGTGGAAACCTGGAACGGCAGGGCGTCGGACTTGGCCAACACCTTGAGGGACTCGACGACGACCTCCACTTTGCCGGTGGAAAGATGCTCGTTCTCATTGCCGTCCGGACGCTCGCGTACCTCGCCGACCACCTGGATGACGAACTCGCTGCGCAGCGGGCGGGCAATCTCCTCGTCGTAGATGACGATCTGCACCAAGCCGGTGCTGTCGCGCAGATCGATGAAGGCGACGCCGCCGTGGTCGCGCCTGCGGTCGACCCAGCCCGCAAGGGTTACTTTCTGACCGATCAAGGCCTCGGTGACTTCAGTGGCATGGTGTGTTCTATAAGCCGTCTGGCTCATGCTCCCTCTATTCCTTATCTACTAACCGCTCGAAAACCGCGAGAATCCGCGCTCTTTTATTTGTCCAAAGAGACGGTTTGCTGAGCATACAGCGTATCGGGTTGCCATGACTTGACATCGGCGGGAACCTGCTCGCCGGTGATGATGTTCTTCACCTCGTCATGGTCGCTGCCCTCACCGTCGCCGGATGCGTCCGCCGGGAACCAGACATACGGAATGCCCAGTTTGTCGGCGTACTTGATCTGCTTGCCGAGTTTCGCTGCCTTCGGGGCGACGTCGGCGGCGATGCCTCGATCGCGCAAGGCAGTGGCGATATGGTTGCAATCCAGACGGTCGTCTTCGTTCCACACGGCCACCATGACGGCTGCCGGAGACACGCGTGAAGCGTGCGCGCCCGCGGTGTGCAGCATATACGAGACCAGACGCGACAATCCAATGGAAAGGCCCACACCCGGGTATTTCCTGTTGCCTTGCGAGGCGAGATTGTCGTAACGACCACCGGAGCAGATGGAACCGAGCTGGTCGGCGCCGTCAAGGAACGTCTCGTAGACCGATCCGGTGTAGTAATCGAGGCCGCGCGCGATCTTCAGATCGGCAATGACGGAACCGGGACGGGTGATGGCCGCTTCGTCGACGATCATCGCCAACGTGTCGAGGCCTTCGCGAGCGAGCTTGTAGGCATCGGTATCCTGCGAAATATTATGACCAGCGCACAATTCATCGAACTTCTCGAGCAGTTCCTTGCCGTCCTTGGCGGTCAGTTCTGCCAGCTCAAGGCAGGCCCGTGCCTGCGCCTCGTTCGCACCGCATTCACTGACCAGAAGCTTGACCACTTCGTCGGCACCGATCTTGTCGAGCTTGTCAATCTCACGCAGCACGCCTTCGATATCGCTCAGGCCCAGACCGCGGTAGAAACCTTCGGAAAGCTTGCGGTTGTTGGCGTGCACCGTGGCCTTGGGCAGGCCGAACTGACGCAGCTGCTCAAGCGCCTGAACCATGACCAACGGCAGCTCGACCTCATAGTGGTCTTCCAGCTCGCCGTTGCCAATCACATCGATGTCGGCCTGGACGAACTCACGGAAACGGCCTTCCTGCGGACGCTCACCACGCCAGACCTTCTGAATCTGCCAGCGTTTGAACGGGAAGGTGAGCTGACCGGAATGCTCGACCACATAACGGCTGAGCGGAACGGTCAAATCGAAATGAAGCCCGAGACGATGCTCGATCGGGGTGTCGGATTCGTGTCCGACCTCTTGCAGCCGGGACAGCAGATAAATCTCCTTGCTGGTCTCGCCCTTTTTCAGCAGACTCGAGCCTTCCTCGACCGCTCTGGTCTCGATGCCGATGAATCCGTTGAGTTCGAAAACCCTGCGGACCGTGTCGATGACACGCTGTTCGACCACCCGTTCTTCGGGCAGCCATTCCGGAAATCCTGATATTGATGCGCCTTTTGCCATAACTCCCTATAATAAATGGTGTTGTGGAAAAATGAGGCATCCGTCTCGAACCCGCAACACCTGTTACACGAAGACTCTCAAGGAGCTGGCCATGGCCGACGAACAAGTCACTGAAACCGAAAACACCAATGAATCCAACGCACAGGCAGGGCAGCCTGCCGCGGACGCACAGGCCAGCGCCACGTCCCAACCAGTAGAAACGACGGCAGCGCAGACTCAGGCCGAGCCTCAGGCGCCGAAGGCTGCGGACGCAGCAGCACCGACTGCGCCGGCCGCACCGAAGCCTGACGACACGCCGAGCGCGCCTGCTCCTACGACGCCGGCAGAGCCCACCAAGCCCGCACCGAAACCGCACGTTCCCTCTCCCCTGGCCTTTGCCAAGAAACCTGCAAAGCACCCGGTCACAGCCCCTGCTCACACCTACTCCGAGGCCGACGTCAAGGCTGCCGAAGCGTTTGGACGCGTGGACGAGAAGGGCACGGTTTACGTACGTGAAGGCGAAAGCGAACGCGAAGTCGGCGAATTCCCCGGTGCCACCAATGAAGAGGCTCTGACGCTCTATGCCCGCCGTTATCTCGATCTCAAGGCCAAGCTCGATCTCTTTGCCACGCGTCTCAAGGCCGCAAACATCAAGCCCCACGAGATCGACGAATCGGTCAAGAACCTGGGCGAGGAAACCACCAATCCGGCCATCGTCGGCGATATCGCCGCGCTCAAGGCACAGTACGAGGAGCTGAAGAAGGCTGGAGAAGCCAAGAAGGCCGAGCTGGCCGAGGCGCGCAAGGCCGCTCTCGAGAAGGCGATCAAGGAGCGCACAGCCATCGTGGAGAAGGCCGAAGACCTCGCAAATTCGCTTTCAGAGAACACGAACTGGCGTTCCACCGCCGACAAGTTCCGTTCGCTTTTCGAGGCTTGGCAGCAGCATCAGCGCACTACCATCCGCATCGACAAGCCGACCGCCGATGCGCTCTGGAAGCGTTTCTCCGCCGCCCGCACCACCTTCAACCAGCACCGTCGCAAGTGGGCTCAGGCCCGCGACGCCTCCCGCGAGGAGACCAAGCGTGTCAAGGAAGAGATCATCAAGGAAGCCAATGAAATCAAGGACTCCACCGACTGGGGCGCCACCTCGCACCAATTCAACGAGCTGATGGACCGCTGGAAGGCTGCCGGACGTGCCGGGCGCAAGGAAGACGACGAGCTGTGGGCACGCTTCCGCGAGGCATGCGACGTCTTCTTCAACGCGCGTCAGGCCGACCGCGACCAGATGAGCTCCAACGAGAAGGACAACCTTGCCAAGAAGGAAGAGCTCTTGAAGAAGGCCGAGGCTCTGGTACCGGTCGCCGACGAGAAGGCCGCCAAGAAGGCTCGTCAGGCGCTGGCCGACATCCAGGACGAGTGGGATCAGATCGGCTACGTGCCTCGTGAGGACATGCACCGCATCGAAAGCCGGCTGGACGCCGTCGACAACAAGATCAAGGCCGTCGAACAGGCCGCCTGGCAGAAGAGCGACCCCGAGGCCGACGCCCGAGTCTCCAGCTTCGAGACCCAGCTCAAGGCCCAGCTCGACGAGCTCGATGCCAAGATCGCCGCCGAGTCCGACCCGGCCAAGAAGTCCAAGCTCGAGAGTGAAAAGGCCACCAAGGAACAGTGGCTCAACGCCGTGAAGTAAGCGCTAGATTTTCATAGCCTAACAAAAAGTGGTTTGCACCATCGATTTGGTGCAAACCACTTTTCATATTAAGCTTGAACCGAGCCCGCCCCGCTGGGGAAAGGGATGTGAAAGCCGGAGTGCCTGTGTCTCTCATAGGGGCCGGCTTTCGCGTTGCTCAAGGACAATGCCATTACACCTGTGTCGTTCTGCCTACTGGTTCCGCAAGGAAAACGTAATTAATCATCCTTGATGAATCCGCCTTGGACGACCGATTTACAGGTCTGATAGTCGACTTTCCACTGCCCATCTTCCTTGGCAAAACCTAAATCGACCACTGCATCGCTTGTGAGGATAGCCGAGGAATCGGAATCTCCCTTTACCACCTTGCCTTTATCAATACCTTGAGTAATGTGTTGGAGATTCTTATGCCAATTTTTATCAAGTCTCAACGAGCCGGTTAAATCGTATTTCTTGGCTAGAGATGTATCATCTGAGCAACGATTACTTGCATAACTCATAATTGATTTCGAATCGCCTTGATACATTTCTTTGAAAAAGTTTTTGCCCGTATCCTTGACCTTCGATGATTCCGAGGAAGAAACACTTTCATTACCATGTGGCAGCGAGCCGTCATTCCCACACGCTCCCAGAGATAACGGCAAAGCAAGGCAGACAACTATGCATACACACACGCGAAAAATACGTTTTTGACTGTTCATCTTTCTTCTCCTCAGTTGTATTGAAGATCCGATAATTTTCTATTTTGTAGCTTCAAACAACGCTTTTAAATTAGCAGTCCCAGACTGATTGCAGCTGAGCTTGTGGTCACCGGATTGTCCTATCTTTGCCTGCGCAAATGTGAAGAGGTTCTTGCCCTTGGAATCCGGGTAGTTGAGATCTTCGGTACTTGTTTTCATGGGATTGCCGTCAACCGTGCAGCTTTCGGCTTTCATCTTTTCCAAATCATCACGATAGGCCAGAACATAAAACGTGCCGCTTTTGGAAGTAGTAACCGTTGTTATATTTCCGTTGGGCTTGACATCATACTTTTTCATCGCAGAGAATCTGTCGGCTACTTCGCCGGCACTCGGTTCAGTGCTCTTTGCCCCGCAACCGGACAAA
Organism: Bifidobacterium sp. ESL0764; assembly: GCF_029395515.1. Taxonomy (NCBI): domain Bacteria; kingdom Bacillati; phylum Actinomycetota; class Actinomycetes; order Bifidobacteriales; family Bifidobacteriaceae; genus Bifidobacterium; species Bifidobacterium sp. ESL0764. The sequence goes on along the minus strand of NZ_CP113919.1, from coordinate 1,009,096 downwards.
CTGCCGACGCAAAGCAACGCCGCCACTATGCCGATAATTCCCCTTGCGTTCTTTCGCATTGCCGGTATCCTTCTTTGGACGTACAACTCTAATATGTTTATTTCCTTTAATGACAGAATATTAGCCCCCCCCCGACTCGCATGAGTCATAAGGCAGAATACCTGCGTCTTTCGTGCAGGTCGGCTTCCAATTACTTTTGGTTTAGAATATTAGGCCCAACGTATATATTACGTTGGGCCTAATCCTTAAATGTGTAGTTTGATTTCACGCCAACTCAGCCGAGAGCATATGCAGTCAAATGCAAGGGCAGCTCAGCATCGGCCTTGAGCTCGATGGTCGGCTTCTGCTCGGTGAAGTAGCGCTCGGTGAACACCGTTTCGCCGTCGTTGACGAAGAACTCGACGGAGCTGGTATCGATGAAAATCTGCAGCTTCAGCGTATCGCTCCGCTTTACGGTGCCGAAACGCTTGGCGTCATCGCCTTTGTCGGGACGATTCAGAACCAACTCCCCCGAGTCTTTGTCGTACGAAAGTGAAATCAGCAGGCCCGATTCGGTTTTCAGCATGACTTCGAAACGATGTCCCTGCCAATTTGCGAGTTCACCCTCAACCAGCAACTCGACATGCTGAGGATCAGGCAGGTTCAACCGCTCAAGACGTACTTCCGTGCTTTCGTCGAGAACGGTCGCCTGCCGAAGTTCCTTGAGCTCCCTTGCCGGATTCATATAGACATGCCCATCGCGCAACGTCAGCTCGCGAGGTATCGTCAACGCCCCGGCCCAACCGTCTTCCTGTTCAGGCATAGCCGATTCCCACATGTCCATCCAACCGATCAGGATTCTTCGGCCATCAGGCGACTGTGTTGTCTGCGTGGCGTAGAAATCATGCCCGTGGTCGATTTCGCTGAAATCGCCGTGCGTGAACCGGTTTGCTTCATAATCCATATCACCCACGAAATACCCGGTCTGGTGGAGATTGAGGTATTGCTTCTCGGTGGCTTCAATGCCTTGTGGCGAGAACAGCAGAACATCTTTGCCGTCCAGCTCAAAGAAGTCAGGGCATTCCCACATATGGCCCTGCGTCTTCTCCCCGTCGGACTTGGCGATAGGCCCACGGTATTCCCAGTGCAACAAATCGTCCGAACGATAGACCAGCACGCGACCAAGCCCGTCCTTACCACGGGAACCAAGGATGACATAATAATGGCCGTCATGTTGCCAAATCTTTGGGTCACGGAAGTCCTGCGTATTGTCTTCCGGCGGCATAGCGATAACCGGGTTGTCTTCGTATTTCGTGAAATGGACGCCATCATCGCTATAAGCGATGTTCTGCACCTCACGGTAATGGTACGGATCATCAGGCCGTAACAGATTATGCCCGGTATACATCAGGTAAAGACGTCCATCTTTGCCAATCGAACAACCGGAATAGCAGCCATTCGCATCTTCCGGGTCACCTGGCACCAAGGCGATGGGCAACTGCTCCCAATGCACCAGATCACGACTGCGGTAATGACCCCAGTGCATCGGCCCCCATTCGGCGCTGTACGGATTGTACTGATAGAAGAGATGGTAATAACCATTAAAATACGAGAAACCATTGGGATCGTTCATCCACCCAAACGGCGTCATCACATGGTATTTCAGTCGGTATCGATCATTGGTCACAGAAATCGTCTTTGATTCATCTACGGTTTTCATCATTACATCCTCCTTATTTGATAGAAATAACTCTTATATATCTAAGGATACTTTCTTTCATTTACAAGCAAAACTCAAAATACGTTTTATTTCAATTTCAAGCCGTTCACCGGAACCTTGAACTGAATCAGTGGAAAAAGCACAAAATCAGGTCAGAACAACACTTTCCTTACCGTTTTGAGCCCAGTAAGGAGAAAAACACCTGTTACGGTTTGACACGAGCGCTTTTAAAAGCGAATACGCAAAGGCCCGGCTCCTCGTTGAGGAAACCGGACCCTCGCACAGCGGACGCGTTGAATCTGCGTTCGCTTAACTACAATCACTCACTTGGAGCATCTGAGGTATCGCTACCTTGGGCATCCGAACCGGAGCCGGCCGGGAAAGCACTCGAAGCGTTTGATGGCGCATCGGAGGAATCGTCCGAATCGGTGGACGCAGCTGATTCGGCAGCAGCCGTATCAACCGGCGCACCGGCACCTACCAGTTCAGGTTGCTTGCCTTCAGCGTCAGTATCCGCTGGCTTGGCGTTCGGGTCCTCGAAAGGCACACCCTTGAAAGTGAACTCACCCAGGATGCCTTCGCCTTCGGCGTCGACCTCTACCTTTTCGCCGTTCTTGAGCTTGCCCATGAGAATCTGCTCGGAGACGGCGTCCTCGATGTCGCGCGTGATGACACGACGCAGCGGACGGGCGCCGAGCAGCGGGTCGAAGCCCTTCTGCGCCAGCAGATCCTTGGCCGCGTCCGTCAGCTCGAGCGACATGTGGCGCTCGAAGAGACGGTCGTTGAGCTGGGTCAAGTCGAGATCGACAATTTGACGCACCTGGGGCTCGGTCAGCTGACGGAAGACGATGATATCGTCCAAGCGGTTGAGGAACTCAGGACGGAACTGCTGCTTGAGCTCGCTGGTGACCTGACCCTTCATCCGCTCGTAGCTCGACTCGGTGTCGTTGCCGGAGCTGAAACCGGTATTGGCGGCCTTGGCGATATCTTTGGTGCCGAGATTGGTGGTGAGGATGATGATGGTGTTCTTGAAGTCCACCTTGCGGCCCTGACCGTCGGTCAGGTGGCCATCGTCCAGCACCTGCAAGAGCGTGTTGAAGATGTCGGGGTGAGCCTTCTCGATCTCGTCGAAGAGCACGACGGAGAACGGCTTGCGACGCACCTTCTCGGTGAGCTCGCCGCCCTCTTCGTACCCTACATATCCCGGAGGCGCACCGAAGAGGCGCGACGCGGCGTACTTCTCGGAGAACTCGGACATATCGACGCGGATCAGCGCGTCCTCGTCGTCGAAGAGGAACTGCGCCAACGCCTTGGCCAGCTCGGTCTTGCCGACGCCGGTGGGGCCTGCGAAGATGAACGAGCCTGCAGGGCGCTTCGGATCCTTCAGGCCGACACGCGTACGGCGAATCGAACGGGACAGTGCGGAAACCGCCTCGTCCTGGCCGATGATGCGCTTGTGCAGCTCGGACTCCATGTTCAGAAGCTTCTTGGATTCGGCCTGTGTGAGCTTGAAGACGGGGATGCCGGTGGTCGAGGAAACGACCTCGGCGATCACTTCTTCGTCGACGACCATCTTGACATCACTGCCGCCCTCGCGCCAGGTCTTTTCCTTCTCCTTGCGCTCGGTCTGCAGCTTGTCTTCCTGGTCGCGCAATTCCGCGGCCTTCTCGAAGTCCTGGTCCTTGATGGCCTTGTCCTTCTCGTCGGAGATCTTGGCTATCTTGCCGTCAAGCTCCTTCAACTCCGGCGGCGCGGTGAGACGCTTGATGCGCAGGCGCGCGCCCGCCTCGTCGATAAGGTCGATGGCCTTGTCGGGCAGGTTGCGATCCTGGATGTAACGCGAGGAAAGCTCGGCCGCGGCCTGGAGCGCACCGTCGGTGATGGTCACCTTGTGGTGGTTCTCGTAGCGGCTGCGCAGCCCCTTCAAAATCTCGATGGTATCCGCGATGGACGGCTCATCGACCTGAATGGGCTGGAAACGACGCTCAAGCGCCGCATCCTTCTCAATGTACTTGCGGTATTCGTCGGTGGTGGTGGCGCCGATGGTCTGGAGCTCGCCACGGGCCAACATCGGCTTAAGGATGTCGGAAGCGCCCAAAGCGCCGTCCGCCGACCCTGCGCCGACGATGGTATGAATCTCGTCGATGAAGAGCACGATGTCGCCACGGGTCTTGATTTCCTTCAGAACCTTCTTCAAGCGTTCCTCGAAATCGCCGCGATAGCGCGAACCTGCCACCATGGAGGCCAAGTCAAGCGAATAGACCTGCTTGCCTTTCAGGGTCTCAGGCACATCACCGGCGTGAATCTTCTGCGCCAGGCCTTCGACGACGGCCGTCTTGCCGACGCCGGGCTCACCGATCAGCACCGGATTGTTCTTGGTGCGACGGGAAAGCACGACCATGACGCGCTCAATCTCCTTGGCGCGTCCGATCACCGGGTCGAGTTTGCCTTCAGCGGCTTCCGCGGTAAGGTTGCGGCCGAACTGGTCGAGAATGGCGGAACCGGTCTGACGACCCTTGTTCTCCACGCCGCCTGCGTTGGCAAGATCGCCCTTGCCGTTGCCTTCCGCTCCGCCGGAGTTGCCACGAATCAAATCGATGGTGGAGCTGCGAAGCTCGCCCAGATCGACGTCCATCTTGATGAGCACCTGGGTGCCCACGCCTTCGCCCTCGCGGATAAGGCCGAGCAGGATGTGCTCGGTTCCGATATAGCTATGCCCCAGCTGCAGCGCCTCACGCAGACTCAGCTCCAACACCTGCTTGGCGTGCGGAGTGAACGGAATATGACCATTCGGCGCGGCATTGCCCTTGCCGATCATTTCCTCCACCTGCTTGCGGGTATCTTCCAAGGTGACGCCCTTGGCGGCGAGCGCCTTGGCCGCGATTCCTTCGCCTTCACGAATCAGGCCGAGCAGCAGATGTTCGGTACCGATGTAGTTGTGCTGGAGGGCCTTGGCTTCTTCCTGCGCCAGTACGATCACACGTCTGGCACGGTCAGTAAACCGTTCGAACATACTTGTCCTTCCACTTCTTGATAGTCCATTTAACTCTACCGATTTACGATGACGTTTATTTCGTGCCGCGCGATGATTGCGCTGAGAACGCAACAAATGCAATGGAAACGGCTAAAATCCACCCGTATATAGCAATTTCAGCTTACGAATACGTGCTTTCGCCACCACCGATCATCACTCGTCATCCGAACCTGGTTGTGTTTGTGCAGAAGGCATAGCGCTGCTCGCCGACTCTTGCGCTGCCAAGCCCGCTTCCGCCTCCCCTGTTTCAGACGGTTCCTCAGTATCGTTGTCGTCTGCGTCGTTCACACGCTCGCCTTGAGGCGTCTCGGTTTCAGCTTCATCGGAAGCATTGGCTTTCGAGGTTGAATCCAAGGTCTCTGCGTCCTCAACATCGTCTGCGATATACGAATCGCTGATATTGGTATCGGGCTCGTCCTCATCCGAATCGTCGTCTTCAGCGTCGCTGCCGACCGAATCACCGTCGGCATCGTCGGCATCATCAGAATCATCCGAACCGTCACCATCGTCACTCAGGTCGATGGTGGATTCAACGGCAACCTCGGCGGTCACTGCACTGCCCACCGTGCCTTTGCCGACCACGGTCGTTTCGTCCGCATCATCGTCACTCTCGTCATCATCGTCCAGCGATCCGGGAACGGCGTGCTCGGCGATGTCCGTCTCAGAAGCGACGTCGGTCTCGGTCTCATCGTCGGCCTCATCGGATTGGGCGTCGACATTGTCGTCATCCTCGTCGATCGATTCGATGAGTTCGACCTGACCGCGCTCCTCACGCGGCGCCTGGGCAATGATGTCGATATGCAAATCGTCAAATGCAGGCTTGGACTGTACCCAAAGATGCGATGGCTCTGGCTGTGCGATTTCGGAATGCTCTCCACAACCGTGGTCGAGGGACACCACCCGTCCATCATCGGGACTCCAACGATTCGCGCACACGCCGAACATGGTGTCGAGGTCACCCTTGAGCCCGATGAAAAAGGCACACGTCGAGCACAGATTGCCCTCGGCCGTCTTGGTGGAAAGCGACTTCGGACCGTGCTGCCCGTCATACCAACGTTTCGCGGTCTGCGAGCGCCCCAATTGGCTCATCACATGCCGGCGTGAAAGCCCGAATTGCTCGACAGTGTCTTCAAGTTCACGGCTCAATCCCGTTTCGGGGTCGATATTCAAGTCCGTTTGCGCGGCTTCGGCGGTTTTCGCCTCGCCATCAGCCTCGCCGTCGGCTGTTGTTTCCTCGTCGCTTTGGGCAACACCCGATACGTCCGTCACGACTTCCCCGGTTGCGTGTTCCCCGCTTCCTTCGGCCCGGCCAGTTCCCGCATCTTCAGCCGAATCCTGTTGCACGGCCTTCGTCTTGCGGAACCCGTCTTCCATACGAGGGTCGTCCGGATCGGTGCCCAAGGAATCCGTCACCGAAAGATCGGCCGCCTCAAGCCTGTCCTTCCAGGGAACCCAAGCCGGTGCCAACAGCGAATCCTCGGTGGGAACCAGCGTTGATTCGTTGACGCTCCACGAATCGAGCTCCGTATCGTGGTAGAGCGTCACCGCCCATTGCCAGCCCTCATAGCCCTTGCGTAGGCACACAAAACGAAAATCGGCGACATTGTCGCCCAAATCGATGCCCTGGACGAACTCCCCCACCTCATCGGGTTCATCGGCGACCGCCAGCACCACCGATTTAGCCAAAGCACGTGGGTCGAGCTTGGCTTCTTCATCAGAACGCTCGTCCGTATCCGCCGTTGTTTCCGCCATACTGTCTTCCGTCATTTCGCTTTCCGTTTTCTTCTCAATCCTCGACATCGAAATCATCGGCAACGGCACGCAGCAGCGTGGCCAATTTACGGCTTTCGCCGGCGTTCGGGTAACGATGGCGTCGCAAGGAATTGCCTGCGGAATCGAGCAATTTGATCAGATCCTCGACAATGGCTGCCATATCGTCAGGCTTGGGCCTGGTGGCGCGCACCACCGATGGTGCGGGCCCCAAAACATGAAGATCCATGGCCTGAGGGCCTTTGCGACCATCGACCAGCGAGAACTCGACTTTGGCCCCCTTACGCAAGGTCGAGGTCCCCGCAGGCAATGCCGCCGCAGGCAAGAACACATCGTTGCCGTCATCTGCGGTTATAAAGCCATAACCTCTCTTAGCATCGAACCAACGCACTTTCCCGCTGGGCATAACACACCTCGTTCATCCTGTAATTTCTTGACGGAATAGCGTTTTCACGTTCCGTTTTCTTGGATCTCCTACCAGTCTAGCGTAACGACTACGCAAACCGCGAAAGATCGGTTCCCTAGCTCTTATCGTGCCGGGACCATTTGCCTTGGTGGATTCCCGTCGCGTTCTGTCTTTCCTGCTTATCCTGCTTTGCCTCTTTGCCGATTTTGCCGTTTTTCCTGTTCCTCGATTTCATGGCACCGGCAGGCACCTGAGGTTCAAGAGGACCGATGGGAAGAATGACAGTAAGAGTAAGGCCGCCGCCATTGGCGGTCGTAGTCGCATCGATGAACCCATGGTGGGCTCGCACCACAGATTGAGCAATGGACATGCCCAATCCCGTACCGCCTTTTTGACGGGCGCGCGAGGGGTCGGCTGTATAGAAGCGTTCGAAAATCTGGGATTGGCGGTCCGAGGGGACGCCGGGACCGTGGTCCATGAAGCTGAACACGGCATAGTTCATCCCCATCTGCATGGATTGCCCGACTTCGACGGCCTCAAGGAAGTAGCGCAACGATTCAGGGCTTGGAGGCATGCGTTGCAACGATTCAGGACTGATGGATGCGGGAAGGACGGCCAGCCCGACCTCTACAGACGAATCCGATGGCGTGTAACGATGAATATTGCCGACGATATTGGTGATGACCTGACGCAGCCTCGAGGCATCTCCTGTCAGCGTCAGAGCGGGGAATTCGCCCTCACGGAACACCAGATGCGAGGGCTTGTTGCCGTCCTTGGCATTGAGTTCAAGGCTTCCTTTTCTGATCAGCCGATTGTTGTCCAGCGCATGCAAATCGTCGACGGCGTCCTTCAGCTGCTGGCTCAGGTCGACCTGCTGGGTCATGTCGATGCCACGTCCCTCGTCGAGGCGGGCCAGCGAAAGCAGATCCTCCACAAGCACGGTCATCCGTTGGCTTGAAGCCTCGATATGGTCTATGGATTCATCAGCACGCTCAAGAGCACCCGGCAGATCGCGCTGCATGTGATACAGCTCGGAATAGCCGTGGATCGTGGCCAAGGGGGTTCGCAATTCATGGCTCGCGTCGGAGACGAATTGCTTCATCTTGTCCGTGGTTTCCTGCTGCTCGCGGAAGCTTGATTCGATGCGTGCCAACATGGCGTTGAGCGACGCTGCAAGCGAGCCGACCTCTGTGTTTTCCGGCGCTGCCGGAACACGCTGGGTCAAGTCACCCGCGGCGATTTTGGCAGCGGTCTTCTCGATGCGTTTCAGCGGAAGCAAGGTGCGCTGAATAATCAACGTGGCCACTACCGCGCCGAGCAGAACGATGATGATACTGACGAAAATCGAATATTGGGTCAACGTGCTGATGATATCGATCTGGTCGGCCATCGAAATGCCGATATATACCGTCATTTTCACCGTGCTCGTGCCATCGGGTCCACGTTCCCTGCCCTCCAGGGCGAGCACGCGCCATGGGGCCTGGGCCACCTGCATGGTACGTTTGTCCGTTTTGACCGACGAATTCAATTCACGAACGTTGGCGGCGGCGGTGAAAGGCTTGTCATATTCGACATCGCCCATGGAGCCGTTGGGTGGCAACTCGGGCTCCGAAACGACACTATTGCGCAATACAGGAACCAACGGCGTTCTGATGATGACGTTGCTTTTGTAGTCCCGCCACTGCATGAAATATTCATTCGGCCCGACGTTCTCGTTCTCGTCTTTACGACTCAGCAGGTCAACGTTGCTATAGACCAATTGGGCCTGATCACGCAGTTGGGTATCGGTCTTCGCCACCAGATAGCTGCTGACCAATTGACGTATGGTCAACGAAATACCAAAGGTGCCGACCATCAGCAGGACAAGCGTGCAGGCTACCAGCTTGGTGGAAAGAGGTACGGCGTCCAAACGGCCGAGCCAACGTCTACGCATCCGGGCAAGAGCCGGGAATCTGCTCGGTTTGTTGCCTTTTTGGGATGTGCCGTTTTTGCCGTGTATCGCCTCCGGCTGCGACGAACCATCATTCGTTGCAGTCCCATCCGTTTCCGCGTCTCCACGCTCCTGCGGATCGCCCGATGCCTGTGCTTTCATCATCAGCGCTGCTATTCCTTCGGTTCACGAATCATATAACCGATACCACGCTTGGTCTCGATAAGCGGAACCACCTTGTGTTTGGTGCCGTCCGTATCGGTGACGACAACGCCGTCGACCTTCTTGCGCAAATAGGAAATATAGGATTCGACGATCGCCGCGTCCCCACCCCAGTCATATTGCCATACATGATCGAGGATCTGGGCTTTGGAGAGCACACGTCCGACGTTGTCCATCAGATAGCGAAGCAGCTTGTACTCGGTGGGGCTCAGATCGATGGTCTGTCCGGCCCGCGTCACGTCGTGGGAGTCCTCGTTGATTTCCAGGTCTCCGACACGCAGGATGGGATCGTCCTCCGTCTGTTCGTGGGTGCGGCGCAGAATGGCGCGAATACGGGCGACCACTTCCTCCAGGCTGAACGGTTTGGTGACGTAATCGTCTCCCCCGACCGTAAGCCCCATGACCTTGTCCTGGGTATCGTCGCGCGCGGTCAGGAACAGCACCGGCGCGTCGATGCCTTCCTGGCGAATCCGGCGTGTCACCGTAAATCCATCGATGTCAGGCAGCATCACGTCGAGGACGATCAGATCGGGCTGGGTCTTCTCGATCACTTCGATGGCTTCGGTGCCGCTTGCGGCCGTAGTCACCTCGAAGCCGGAAAAATGCAGGGATGCAACCAGCAGATCCCGAATTGACGGTTCGTCATCCACAACCACGATCGACGCTTCTATTTGTTTGCTCATAATGATAAGGATTGCTCAACTGTCTGTATGTTTCCTGAATACTTCCTGCACAAAGTGCATTATTCATCACTCAGCAAAACGGCGGGGACCGGATTCAGCGGCGGGAAATCAGCCAAACGATCACGGCATTCGGCGGATTATTCCTCACTTTTTCTTGCGATGACGCGGCCCCTTGGCCTTGGGCTTCACGAGTTTCGCTGCATCTGAACTATCCGTTTGCCCGGTCTTCGGGCCTTCGTCACTTGGATAGTCCTTGTCGCTAGGTGATTCGCCGGTTTTCTTCTTCTTTCCTCTACGCCTGAGCAACATGACAACAGCGCCGATGACGATAATGACAAGAATAACCGCGATAGACCCCGCGATGATGATTTTCGGTTTTCTCGAAGTCTCCTGCTTATGCAGAACCTTGATCTCATCCATCATGGCGCAAGCTGCGCCGGACCAATCAGGATCGTCGCCCTTCTGTATCGGGCCGAGTGCAGCCTGAGACAGTCGGGAGACATGGTCTTTGTCTTTCAGCCAGTCATCGGAATTGTGCGAGACGGCGACCACCAGTCTGCCGTCGTTGGAAGCGAGCGCGAGAAGGACAGTGTTGGCGGGAGGCTTGGTCGATTCAAGACTCTCCCCCGCCCATGTATCGGGATCTTTGGAACCAGCGAAATTGGCCAGGTACAAAAGCCTCACCGTCACACCGGTTTCCTGTTTGATGGAAGCGATTTCGTCATTGACGTGGGAGACGTTGCCACCGAGAAGATTTTGCGGGTCGGTCACCTCGGCGTTGATTTCACCCATTGACGAGCTTGCCGCCCGAGCCGGTTGCGCAAAGCCGAAAAGCAACACAACCCCTAGCAACGAAGCGGCGAAGGCGACCATCAATCCCAAAATTCGCTGATGATGACCTTTCGATGACGGTTCAGATCGGACTTCGCCGTACAAACAATCCCTTGAGCTTTCCTCGATATCCGGAAAAGACAAAATACTGGCTGACATATCAACCACTGTAGCGAATAGGTTCACCAACGAGCTTCAAGTCCGCTACGGACTCAACAATGACAGAACAACAAACAGTTGAAAAACACAGCCACAAGACAAGACTCGCTGAGCGGTCTGCTCTCGGCCTGAATCAGGTGTGGCGGCAGACCGCCAAACCGGGCAACGCGAAAGCGCCGGTACCTTGTAAAAGATACCAGCGCTTTCTCAATCCTCATGACCCTCTATCACTGCGTATTCCGAGAGTCAGCCACGGATCAGTAGCCCATGTCGGCGCCCTGGCCGGCGGCCGGAGCGGCCTTCGGCTCGGGCTTGTTGGCCACCACGGCCTCGGTGGTCAGGAACAGGCCGGCAATGGAAGCCGCGTTCTGCAGGGCGGAACGGGTGACCTTCAGCGGGTCGGCCACACCGGCCTCGAGGAGGTCCTCGTAGGTGTTGGTCGCGGCATTGAAGCCCTGGCCTTCAGGCAGTTCACGCACCTTGTTCAGCACGACATCACCGGAGACACCGGAGTTCTCGGCGATCTGCTTGATCGGGGCTTCGATGGCGCGGAAGACGATGGCGGCACCGGTGGCCTCTTCGTCGGTCAAAGCCTTGACGTCAGCGGAGTCCTCGGCCTTCTTGGCAGCCTGGACGAGCGCGACACCACCGCCGGGCAGCAGGCCCTCTTCAATGGCGGCCTTGGCGTTGCGCACAGCGTCCTCGATGCGGTGCTTGCGTTCCTTGGCCTCGACCTCGGTGGCAGCACCGACCTTGATGACGGCCACACCACCGGCGAGCTTGGCAAGACGCTCCTGCAGCTTTTCGCGATCATAATCGGAATCGGTGTTGTCGATCTCGGCGCGAATCTGGGAGACGCGAGCCTCGACGTCGTCCTTGGAGCCTGCACCGGAAACGATGGTGGTCTCGTCCTTGGAGACGATGACCTTCTTGGCCTGACCCAACACGGACATATCAATGGAGTTGAGCTTCAGCCCCAGATCATCGGAGACGACCTGAGCACCGGTCAAGATGGCGATATCCTGCAGCATGGCCTTGCGGCGGTCACCGAAGCCAGGAGCCTTGACGGCGCAGGAATTGAAGGTACCACGGATCTTGTTGAGGATCAGGGTGGGCAGCGCCTCGCCGTCGACATCCTCGGCGATAATCAGCAGCGGCTTGCCGCTCTTCATCACAAGTTCGGCAATGTGGACGACGTCCTCCTGGCTGGAGAGCTTGCCACTGGTCAGCAGAATGTACGGGTCGTCGAGCACGGCGGTCTGCTCGTCGTTGTTGGTGACGAAGTACGGGGAGATATAGCCCTTGTCGAAACGCATGCCCTCGGTGAAGTCGAGATCCAGACCGAAGCGGTTGTTGTCCTCGACGGTCACCACGCCATCCTGGCCGACCTTGTCGAGCGCTTCGGCGATCTTCTCGCCGATCTCGGGGTCGCCGGCGGAAATCGTTGCGGTGGCGGCAATCTGATCCTTGGTCTCCACGTCCTTGGCCACGGAGACGAGTTCCTTCACCACGGCGTCAGAGGCCTTTTCGATGCCACGGCGCAGAGCCACCGGGTTGGATCCGGCAACGACGTTCTTCAGGCCCTCGTGCACGAGAGACTGCGCGAGCACGGTCGCGGTGGTGGTGCCGTCGCCTGCGACGTCATCGGTTTTCTTGGCGACTTCCTTGACCAGCTCGGCACCGATACGTGCGTAAGGATCCTCAAGGTCGATTTCCTTGGCGATCGAAACGCCATCGTTGGTGATGGTCGGAGCGCCATAGCTCTTGTCGAGCACCACGTTACGACCCTTCGGGCCCAGCGTGACCTTGACGGTATTGGCGAGTTCATCAAGACCCGCAAGCATTCCTTGGCGAGCTTCCTCGTCGTATGCAATCATCTTTGCCATTGTTTCCTCCACAAGTGGCTACACAGCTTATATTGACTCACCCGAAATCCCAGGAGCCGGATAACCAACCGTCAGCTGCCGATTATCACTCTCGAGCCCCGAGTGCTAATTTCAAGATTAGCACTCCCATCGGTCGAGTGCCAACATTGATGAAATTGCGCTGTTGGCATGAAAAACGTTGGGCCCGATTCTTGCAAACCGGACCCAACGTTAAATATAGCGATGCGCTAGCAATCAGATCTTGGTGACAGTCGTCGCCTGCAGGCCCTTCGGGCCTTGCTCGAATTCATATTCCACCTTATCGCCGTCGTCGAGCTTCTTGAAGCCCTCGCTTTGAATAGCGGAATAGTGAACGAAAACATCTTCGCTCCCATCATCGGGGCTGATGAATCCGTAACCCTTGCCAGCATTGAAGAACTTCACGGTACCTTGTGCCATAATAACCATTCTCTCATCCGAGTGTCACGCGAAAACAATATGAGGTACCCGGCTGATTCCGGATACTACATCACGTAACAGTTTTTACTATAGACAGAACCCCAGTCAAAAACACGAAACACGCCGAAACTGCATCATAAACAAGGAAAAATAAGCAAATAAAGCGGTAAGCCTGTTCAATCGACAGCTAACAATACCAATCAGTTCTGCAGCAAGACGACAATCGGCTGGCCGGCGTCGCTCTTCTGCTCTACTGAAGAGATTCCCAAGGTGTTGGCCACGTCCTGCGCTGTCGCCTTATCGGCGTCATTGGCATACCAGACGACAGTCGAAGCCGGTACATCGCCGGTCGGGTTTCCGGCCGTAACGTTGGAGTACCCAGCCTGATCGAGCACCGCCTTCTTCTGCGCGGCGTAGCCGGTCGTGCCAGTGGCGTTGAGAACCTGGACCGCCGTCTGCTTATTCACCTGCTGAGCAGGCTGAGGAGCAGCTTGCTGCTGGTTGGTGGAAGCGTCGGCGTCGGACTTGGTATTCGACTTCGTGTCCGTTTTGCTTTTGGCGGGCTTCTTCTTCTCGGTCTTTTCACTGGTCGTGGTCTGGGACTGGCTTTGGTTGTGCCCGGCAAAGGTTTTTTGCAGTTCACCCGAGTAGAAGCCCCATACCAACAGTCCGGCCAGAACGGCCACTACGACCACGATAAAATAAGGAATCGAGCGGGAGAGCAATGAGGTGTTGCCACGATGCACACCTATGGGCCCCTTGGGGGGGTTGTCGAACGCGTCCTTTTGATAAGACTCATAGTTGCTACGGTCGTCACGCGCCATAAGTTCTCCTCCAATATGTTCCGCTACGCATAATCATTATCAACTATAGCGTCCTCCGCCGTCAAATCTTTTTTTGTGATAAAACCTCAGGAAAAGCAAACATACTGACCCGAACCTAGAGTAGGTGCCATGAGCGAAACCCACATCAAACCACTTTCAGAGCTCGTCGAGGCCGGCTGGGCGCGAGCTTTGGCCGACGTGGAACCGGATATTCACCGCATGGGCGACTTCCTGCGTGCCGAGCACAGGGCCGGACGCCGTTACCTGCCAGCGAGTCACAATATCCTGCGCGCCTTCACCATACCGTTCGATTCCATCAAGGTTCTGATCGTCGGGCAAGACCCCTACCCTACCCCGGGTCATCCTGTTGGATTGAGCTTCTGCGTGGCCCCCGATGTGCGCCCGGTGCCTAAAAGCCTGCAGAACATCTATAAGGAGATGCACGAGGACCTCGGGGTACCGATTGCACCAAACGGGGATCTCACGCCTTGGTGCGCCCAGGGGGTCATGCTGCTGAACCGGTGCCTGACGGTAGGCGTCGGCCGTCCCAACAGCCATCAGGGGAAAGGCTGGGAGAACATCACGGACGCCGCCATCAAGGCTTTAAACGCGCGTAAAGACGAGAACGGCAACCCGAAGCCATTGGTCGCCATTCTCTGGGGGCGCAACGCCCAAAGTCTCGAACCGCTGCTGACCAACGCCTTCATCATCAAGTCCCCTCATCCGAGCCCCCTCTCGGCTTCAAGGGGATTCTTCGGCTCGCGTCCGTTTTCGCGAGCCAACGCCGCACTGCAGCAAATGGGAACCACACCGATCAATTGGGACCTTACGGCCCACTCGGCTCTACCCTCGGCTACAATGCCTGACACAGAGCAATAAACATCCGAATCAAGAATTGAAGCGTTATGGCAATTTTCCCCCCACATCCGCGTTCTTCACAACCTGCCGAGCAGCAACGGCCCGCAGCATCCATTCCGGCCCCCGCCACCTCCAACGCGGCAGCAAGTGAAGGCATCCGCGCCAAACAGTTGGCCGATCGTATTCGCATGCGTTTCGCGCAAACGCTTGTCGGACAGGTCAACCTCCGTGAAGCCCTGATCACGACGATGATCGCCGGCGGCCATATCCTCATCGAATCCGTTCCCGGCCTGGCGAAAACCACTGCCGCGCAGACTTTGGCGACTTCGGTTTCCGGTTCCTTCCGTCGCGTGCAGTGCACGCCTGACCTGATGCCGTCCGACCTCGTCGGCACACAGATCTTCGACTTCTCCAAGCAGCGGTTCTCCACGCAGATCGGCCCGATACACGCCAATTTTGTGTTGCTTGACGAGATCAACCGTTCCAATGCAAAAACGCAGTCGGCCATGCTCGAGGCGATGGCCGAAGGCGCCACGACCATCGGCGGCAAGCGCATCGCCCTGCCCAAGCCGTTCATGGTGATCGCCACACAGAACCCGATCGAGGAAGAGGGCACCTTCACCCTTCCCGAGGCGCAAATGGACCGTTTCATGATGAAAGCCGTCATGACCTACCCAAGCGCCGCCGACGAAACGCGCATGCTTTCGATGCTTGCCAGCCGCGGGACGGACGTGGTGGACACCACAACCCCTGCACAGAACGCCTTGAGCATCGCCGACGTCGATTTTCTCCGCTCCGCCGCCCGGCGTGTCCACGTTTCCGAGGCCATCATGAATTACGTGGTCGATCTGGTCGCCACTTCACGCGGCGCCGGCAGCCACCCGATCAAGAACCTGGCAGCCAAAGTGCGTTTGGGTGCAAGCCCCCGAGCCTCGATCTCGCTGGTTCGCGTCGGACAGGCACAGGCCATCCTGAACGGGCGCGACTATGTGATTCCCGAGGACATCAAGAAGTTCCTGCATGAAATCATGCGGCATCGAATCCTTTTGACCTTTGAAGCCCAGGCCGAAGGCACAAGCCCCGACCAGATCATCGATTCCATCGTCGAAACGGTGCCTGTTCCATGAGCCACGACCTACGTCACGTCTCACCGGCATCAAGAAAAGTACGTAGGCAGATCGAAACGCTTTCCTCGACACTTACCCTGCCTACCGTACGTCGCGCCTTGGGAGTGCTCGAAGGCGAGCATTCTTCATCACGGCTCGGCGGAAACAATGACCCGATGTCGACCAGAGACTACACTTTCGAGGACGAGGCGAGGCTCATCGATTGGAAGGCGAGCGCGAAACTTGGCCATCCCATGGTCATCGACCGCGAACGCCTGGTGACCTCGCGCGTGCATCTGCTTGTCGATAACGGTCTGGAAATGGAAGGCCGAACAATCTCGGGAGAGACCGCAACGGAAGTGGCGGGCAACGCCATGTGCATGTTCGCGGCCCTGAGCGCCCGCCGCCATGACAAAATCTCGTTGGTGTTCGCGGACAGCCTGAACATCATACGCAAGCCGTTCAAGGGAGGTCTGGCCCAATTCGAAAAGGCCATCGATGACGCAGTGAGGGGCCAAAGTCGGCCTCCTCGCAATTTCGAAGCCCTGCTTTCGTACGCCCGTACGCTGAACGACAAGGGTTCGCTGGTGGTCATCGCGACCGATGGCCATGCTCTCAACGACAATCACCTGCATTCCCTACGGCTTATCGCCGCGATGCACCCGCTCATGCTCATCGATATCGAGACGCTGAATCCTTTCAGAAAAGTCCCATTCGGGCAGGTCACAGACGGAGCGGACGGGCGGCGCATTCCTGCATTCATGATAGGCGAACAGACGGCGAAGTCCGTCGACACGCATCGACGATATCTGACGGCCCAATTGCAGGAACGGCTCAAAGCCAGCGGCGCGACACTGATATGTGTCACGTCGAGCGAAGACATGTTCTCCCAATTCATTCATCTGGTCAGTGTGACGTTGAAACAGACTTCCTTCACCTCTCCTGAAGCCCTCCCCCTCGTGGCGGGAGAAATGGCATGATCCTTACCGCGAATACTATCGGCATGGCCGATTACAAACCCGAAGGCCTGATTACGATGCCGACCGGACTCATCGTTGCCTTCATCTGCTCTTTTGGTGTCGCAGTCATCCTTGTCATCGCGATATTGGTGCTTTCAAGACCCAGGAAAGAGACCCCTGCCAAGGTTCATGGCGCCCATAGCCCCCAAAACGACAAAACGGCATGGCGCAAACGAATCAACGGCATCGTCGAGCAACATGCGCAAGGCGAAAAGACAAGGGACGAAGCCTTGCAGGCCCTGGCACAGGTGGCCCGGGATTTTGCGGGTGTAAAAACCAACAAAGACATCAGTTCCTATACGCTTGCGGACCTCAACCACATTCCGGTTTCCGCTTCATCCGACCCGGGAATGAAGCTGTTGCGCCAGACCATCAGCGCGCTCTATCCCCCGGAATTCGCTGATGTCGAACGCCATGCGCAAGCCCGTGACATCAGCGTGGAACAGGCTGCCGAGTGGGTTTCCAATCTGATCGAGAGGTGGCGGAAATGAACCTCGAATGGCATTGGCCCTGGGCCTGCGTGATCGGGCTCGTGGTCGCAATCGTCCTCATCGCGGCTTGGCAACTGGTCGGCATGCGCCGGCCGGGCAAGTCGCCCCAGATTCCGGTCTTCGACCTCGATGAGGATCTCAATGCCGAACACGTAGGAGAGCTGTTCCGGCAGTGGCGGGTTTTGAATCGTGTCGCGGTGGTCGTTTTGGCGCTGGCCCTTCTGGTTTCCCTGGCCACGGTTTCCAGACCTTCTACGGTCGATGAGGCCGACGAACGGGCAAGCAATCGCGATATCGTTCTGTGTCTGGATGTCTCGCCTTCCATGTTGTCATACGACCATGAGGTCCTTGCATCCTACCAACGGCTGGTCTCGAATTTCAAGGGCGAACGCATCGGCCTGAGCCTCTTCAATTCGACTTCCCGCACCCTTTTCCCGTTGACCGACGATTATCAGTTGGTTTCAGGACAACTCAAAAACGCAAGCGACATCCTGGCAAGCATCTCCTCCCAAGACAAAATCGACAACACCGATCCACGCACCCTGCAGAAGTTCTCCGACCTCATCGAAGGCACCCAGAACCGCAAGGACAAGACCAGCCTGATAGGCGACGGTCTCGTCAGCTGCGCGGCGATGCTGCCCGGTTTCACTTTTGGTTCGACGAATCGGTCCAAAGACGATGCGGGTAAAGCCTCGATCGTGCTCGCCACCGACAATTTCTCCGGCAAATCGACCTATACGTTGGGCTCGGCCCTGGATCTGACGCACAAGGCCGGAATCGTTGTCGACGGCCTGTATGCGGGGCCGGAGAGCAGCGAAAATGACCGCACGACCATTGAGATGAAACGCGACATCACTTCGCACGGCGGTTCGTATTTCTCCGTGCATTCCGGCAAACCGATAGAAAACCTTGTACAGACGATCGAAAAACGAAAGAACAGGGACGAAAACAGAATCCGCAAGGCGGCCCTGGTCGACGCCCCGGGTTGGTGGACATTGGCATTGGCGCTGTTGGCGGCGGTTTGGATAAGCCTGGCTTGGAGGCTCAAACGATGAACCTCGAAAACCTTATGACATTGCGTTTCAATCCCGCTCTGGGGTGGCCTGCCGGCATCGCCATCGCGCTGATCATGATCGGTTTTGCGATCGCCGTGGTCGCTACTCACCGACGCAGGAAAGGCGAAAGCGACGAGACCCTGTGGGCATGCATACGCCGTTGTGCCATCTGCATCATCATCGCGCTCTTGGCATTGACCCCTTCGACCGTCGCCAGTACGACGAGCAGGGCGGTGAACACCACCGACGTGGTCATCGCCACCGACGTGACCGGTTCGATGGCCGTTGCCGATGCCCAATACGGCTCCTCCAAAACATTGACGCGGCTGGATGCTGCCAAGAAAGCCATCAATGACCTGACCGGCATCTACGACGATTCGAGCTTTGCCGCCGTGCACTTCGGCGCCAACGCCACGTTGGATGTGCCGCTCACCCCCGATATCGGAGCCATTCGCAACTGGGCAACAGGGTTGCGCACGGAGCCGACCGCCGTCTCTGCCGGATCGAATCTGGACGCTCCGATCGACCCTCTGCTGGTCACGCTCAAGCAAATGCGCGCCGCTCATCCGCACGACAAAATCGTACTCTATTACATTTCTGACGGCGAACAGACATCCGCCGGTTCACGTCGAACCTTCTCCTCGCTTCGAGCGTATCTTGACGACGCCTTTACCCTCGCCGTCGGCAGCACCCAAGGCGGGCGGATTCCGGAAGTCAAGGCAGGCCTCACCGACTCGTCAAGCGACCAGCCGGGCACCGGCGATCAGGATTGGGTGAAGGATCCCGCCACCGGCCAGCCGGGAATCTCGAAAATGGATAAGAAAAACCTGAGCGCAATAGCCGACGAAATGAGCGGGAAATGCATAGTGCTCGATCGCAGCCACAGACTTGACAAGTCTTCTGTGGCCTCGGTTTCCAAGCATTTCAGGGATGTGAACACACCCAAACGGCGTAAACGTGTGATGCCCTTGGTCTGGCCGTTGTCTATAGTCTTGGCTCTTGCGCTGACGATGGAAATGGGCAGCTGGCTGACGAATTCAAGGAGACTGCTGTGAAGAAACATAAAACCCTTTCTCCTTTGCCCCCCGCAGCACCTGCCAAAACGCCCAAGGCACACAAGAAACAAGGCAAGGCAACACTTTCAGCTCCTTTGAAAGCCAACAGCAAGAACCGGGCGGCAATGGCATCATTGCCGGTACGCATCATCATGGGGATACTCGCCGTGATGTTCCTTGCCATCGCAGGAGTGCTTTTGGCAAACATGGCGGCCATAGACACTTACAATCAGGCCACGGCCTCCCTCAATGCCAGCCTTGAATACGCCAAAAAGCCGAATGCCGATCCGCAACGGCTCAAAGCCCAACTCGACCAGGCCAACGCCCAATTCGACAGTGCCCGCCGTCTGGGTCGTATGCTTGCCCCGAACACGAAGAACCTCATCAGCGTCAACAGCGACATCTCCGGCAAGCTCACCGCTACCGTCAAGCACAAGATAGCCAGTACCAACGGCAACGGAAAGAGCGGTGGACGCGCAGCCCAAGGCAAAGGCTCGTCTTCCGATTCGGCAAAAGCCGGCAACCAAGGATTGACCGACGAGCAAAAAAAGCAGGTCGAGGAGACGCTCAAGGCCAATCAGCCCAACGGTCCGGTAAACGGCGACAAGAAAACACCGACCAAAAGCGAGGAAGGCGCCGACGTCAAGCCCTGGTGAGGATAGCCGGTTCAGACAACGGGTCGCGCTAAGGTAAGGGCTTATGCAGCTGACTCAAATTTCACCGGCAATCGCACTGACCTCACTGGACGGACGCTATCACCAGCAGACCGCCCCACTCGTTGAATATCTGAGCGAACCCGCATTGAACCGCGAACGGATAACCGTCGAGATCGAATGGATGATTCTTCTGGCCAACGGATTCGACGGTAACGGCAATGTGCCGGTTCTGGACGGCGTCAAGCCTCTCACGAACGCTGAAGTCACCTATCTGCGTGACATACCCGAAAACTTCGGGGCCGAGGGCATCGCACGCCACGCGGCTTATGAGGCCAAGACGCATCACGACGTCAAGGCCGTCGAATACTACATCGACGACGAGCTTGAAGCCGCGTCAAGCGTGCTCGGAGCCGAGACGCAACTGCCGAACCTCAAGACGCTGGTGCATTTCGCCTGCACTTCCGAGGACATCAACAATCTGGCCATCGCCCGTTGCATCAAGAAGGCCGTCACGTTGGTCTGGCTGCCCCGAGCCCGTGAGCTCAATGATTTTCTCGCGCAGAAAGCCGAGGAATTCAAGGATCTTCCGCTTCTGGCGCTGACGCATGGCCAGCCGGCCACCCCAACGACGTTGGGCAAGGAGCTTGCGGTCTTCGTCCATCGTCTGAACCGCCAGCTGAACCACGTTCAACAACAGGAATATCTCGGCAAGCTCAACGGCGCCACCGGCACGTTCGGTGCGCATACCATCGCCTGCCCGCAGGCCGATTGGCTGGCCATCTCGCGCGAATTCGTCACCAACCGCATGTCTCTTACATGGAACCCGCTGACCACCCAGATCGAAAGCCACGACTGGCAGGCGGAACTCTACGGCACCGTCAGCCATACCAACCGAATCCTTCACAATCTCGCGGTGGACATCTGGATGTACATCTCCCGTGGCGTCTTCGCCCAGGTACCCGTCAAAGGCGCGACCGGCTCGTCGACCATGCCCCACAAGGTCAATCCGATTCGTTTCGAAAACGCCGAGGCCAACCTCGAACTCTCCTGCTCGTTCCTCGATACTCTCTCGAGCACGTTGGTCGAAAGCCGCTGGCAGCGCGATCTGACCGATTCCACCACGCAGCGCAACGTCGGCGCGGCGCTCGGCTATTCCCTGCTGGCGCTCGATAACCTGCTTGGAGGCCTCAAGTCCATCCATCCCGCGTTCGAGGTCATCGCCCGTGAACTCGATGAAAACTGGGAGGTTCTGGGCGAGCCCATCCAGACGGCCATGCGCGCCCAGGAATTCGCCGGGCGAAAAGGCATGGAACGCCCATACGAAAAAGTCAAGGAGCTCATGCGAGGCAAGAGCATATCGAAGGCCGACATCGAATCATTCATCGATTCCATGGACTTCGATGAGGCCACCGCCACGCGTCTCAAGGCACTGACCCCGCAGACCTATATTGGCCTGGCGGCGCAACTGGTGGGTTTTGACGGGCAATGAGCGACAAAACCCCCTCTTCATCGGTTTCGGAGAGGCCACCGGCGGCCACGACGGATCCAGCGCCAAACCCGACGCAGAATCCCATAAAGCCGGTCGATTCAGCTCCGCCAAAGCAATCAGCGCGACATTATGAGGTCGATATCGACGATGTCGCTCCCCAGCGTGCCCACAATGCCAATGATCTGATTCACGCCGTAGGGGCGCTGATACTGGCCGTTGTCGTCATCGTTTTCGCCACGTACCTGCATGGCATCACCACCGGCGTCGAACATGACGCCAAAACCGCCGGACAGGCCTTCACCTGGCTTATGGATCTGCCGGTGTCCGTCCTTCAGCAATTCCTCAGTTTTGTCGTCATCATCAGCGTGCTGATCCATCTGCTCATCAACAGGGAATGGTTCCAGTCAGCGGTTTCGGTAGTGGCGTTGTTTTGCGGATATGCCGTCATTCTCGGGTTTTCCTTCCTTCTGGCACATATAGGCGTACCGGCGTTGATCAATGCCGTGCAATCCAGTGAAGGCGCGGGGCCGGCGATGCTCCCCGATTTCTATGCGGGCATCGGCGCGTTTCTGACCGTAGCCGGTCCGAAACGTTCTCGCTCCTCGGTCAAATGGGGCTGGAACACGCTGTTTATCGCGGCTGCGGTTTTCGTTATCGTCTCATGGCATTCGGTCGCCGGAACCATCGTCTCCTTCGCGGTCGGCCGCATCATCGGCCTGGTATTGCGCTTTGCTATGGGAACCAGGACCCAGGGGCTGTGGGGTTCAGGAATCGTTCAGGCTGTGGGCAACATCGGTCTGAGCCTCACCGAACTGCATCGACGCGAAGAAGAAACCGAAACGGGAGCCCTCAAATCAAGGCTCGACGACGATCTGATTGAAAACTCGCGTATCTATGACGCCAAAGACGAACAAGGCGAACGCTATATCATCTCCGTGCTGGACTCCCTGCCCCACGCCGCGGGGTATCTGAACCAGCTGTGGCAGGGGTTTCGGTTTACCGGCGTCGCCATACGACGGGACCGCTCGGCAAGCGATGCCGTCCATCACCATTTTTCGATGCTTCTGGGGCTTCAATCCTGCGGATTGACCACACCCAGCCCGTACGGCGTGATGGACAGCGAAGAATCCTCGGTACTGGTGCTGAACGTGGCCGACACCCCGAGCCCCACCGATCTCGGCAATATGACCAAAGAAGCCATGACCGATTATATGGGTTATCTCGCCCGCGCGAATCGCCGGGGCTATACCCACAGACGCATCACCCCCGACACCCTCGCCCAGATCCATGGCGAGCATGTCATCGTCGGCTGGCAGAACGGCGATTACGCAAGCGGCAGTACCAATATCGCCATGGACAAGGTACAGCTTTTGGTATTGCTCGCCACGCTGAGCACCCCACAACTCGCGATTGAAGCAGCACTGAAGGTCTGGGACCGGCAGACGTTGATTTCCTTGGCCCCTTTCATACAGAAAGTAGCCATCCCCTCGGCCACGCGCAATCTCCCTGGTTGGAACAAAGCGCTGCTCGGCGAAATGCGCGACGGTCTGAATGCGCTCGACCCTCACGATGAGACCGATTCGCCGGAACCGGTGACACTGGCCCGTTTCAATGTCAAATCATTCGTTTCGATCACTCTGCTTATCATCGCCGTCGCCGTCATCTTCACCCAGCTTCGCCCCAACGAGGTCATTGCAGCGGTCCGTCACGCCAATATCGTCTGGGCTCTGATCTGTCTGCTGCTCTCCATGCTCGCCTGGGTCGGGTCTGCCGTCACGCTCGGCTCGTTCATGGATCACGGCAAGCGTCACTGGTTCGATCTTTTCTGTTCCCAAGCCGCATCCGGATTCACTGCGGTCTCCATGCCCGCGGGCGTTGGTCCTGCGTTCGTCAATCTCCAATTCCTGCGCAAGAACGGATACAAGAACACCGCCGCCACCGCCATCATGTCGGTGACATGGGCAGTACAGGGCTTGACTACTATTGTATTACTTCTGGTCATGGGGCTGTTCACCGGCCGTAACATGTTTTCCGGCATGGTGCCGACCAATACACTGGTGGTGGTCATCGGCGCCATCGTACTACTGCTGTGCCTGTGCATGGCCATCACTCCGATCAGACGCATGATCGTCGACAAATACCTTCCGCTTCTGCGTTCCTACGCCCATCAATTGGTCGAGGTGCTGGCGCAGCCCCAGAAACTCGCCATCGGTATTTTCGGCGCATTGATCCTGAATATCGCGACCGGCCTTGGATTCTGGGCGGCGCTGATGGCTTTCGGCAACTCCTCGAATGCCCTGGAGACCATCTTCGTCTTCCTTCTGGCCAACACACTCGGCAGCGCGGCCCCCACGCCGGGCGGTCTGGGGGCGGTCGAGGCTGCGCTGACCTTCGCATTCACCTCCATCGGCGTGCCTCCTGCCGTCGCGTTGAGCGCCACACTGCTCTATCGCGTCGGTTTCTATTGGCTGCGTATTCCGATCGGTGCAATGGCGATGAAACGGCTCGATCACCATAATCTCTTGTGAAGATTCGCAAGGATTATTATCCGGTTTTGTAAATAACGGCCCGCCGATCCGAATTCTGCTTGGAATCCGGCCTCAGCCCTTTCAGACAGCTATTTTCATCCCAATACGGCTAAAAACACCCTTGGAAGGCCGAAATCTTTACAAATCAAGGAAAAAAGTACCGTAATCGGCGGTATTTGGCGAGACTTTGGACTAGACTATACTACTGAAACGTGGCTTTCAACAAACTAGAAAGCCCCTAATCAAGAAGGATTCTTCATGGCATACAACAAGTCTGATCTCGTTTCGAAGATTGCACAGAAGTCCAACCTGACCAAGGCTCAGGCCGAAGCGGCCGTCAACGCCTTCCAGGATGTGTTCGTCGAGGCAATGCAGTCCGGCGAAGGCCTGAAGCTCACCGGTCTCTTCTCCGCCGAGCGCGTTCGCCGCGCCGCACGTACCGGCCGCAACCCGCGCACCGGCGAAACGATCAAGATCCCGGCATCCTACGGTGTCCGCATCTCCGCCGGCAGCCTGCTCAAGAAGGCAGTCTCCGACAAGAAGTGATGTGACGATCACGATCATCTGATCTGCGAAACCTCCGATTGATCTATTCGACCGGAGGTTTTTTCATGCGTGCGCGAAGCTTATAAAGCCTACAGGATAGTATATAGACAGCAAGCAGAAAACAGGCAGGTAGATATGACGACTAATCCAAGAGCATTGGCGCTCAAAGTGGCTCAGGTGGCCCAGGACGCAGGCAAACACGCGCTTCATGATCAGATCAATCCCCAGGATTTTGCCGAACTGGAAATTCCTTCAACCACCAGACAGCTTGGCAGCACCATCGACAAGAAACTCGTCGCCTTCATCGAAAACCGTCTCAACTATCTTGAGCCGTTTGACGGCATGTGGCGCGACAGGCCCGAAAACGCAAAACCCGGGGACCGTTTCTGGTGCGTCGGCCCGATCGACGGGGCCATTAATTTCCGACGGAATATGAGCGAATGGACCATCACCGTCTCTCTTTTCGAATTCAACGAGGAAAACTCGGCACAACCGGTACTGGGTGTCGTGCATGCTCCTGCCCTGGGCCTGACCTATCTGGCCGCCAGCGGACAGGGAGCCATCCGCATTCGTCGTACGCCTATCGGGGAGAAAAGAGGCAAGGTATTTCCCTCGACCATCAGCTCGCTGAACGGTTCCGTAGTGAGTTTCGGTATGTCACATGTTCCCGCGGAATCAGAACGCGCGTTCCACGTCCTGAGCCATATAGCCGGCAAACCGGCCGACGTCAAGCGTATCGGACCGGTATCGCTCGATCTGTGCAAGGTGGCGGACGGCACTTACGACGCCTATTTCGAACCGCACCTGCACCAGTGGGATATTCCTGCCGTCTCGGCCGGCACCGTCGTCGTTCGCCAGGCACAAGGCCGGGTGAGCCGCTGGAACGGCAATCCGATACACTGGCGCGGCGAGAACGACATCGTGGCCACCAACGGCCCGATTACCGAAGACCTGAAGCCATATCTTGTCGACTTGGCGTATCCGTTCCAATGAGGAACCTTTACGATTAGGTTTTAACGCTTCCCATATCGGGATTTTCTTTCATTCATCGGGAACCGGCGCATCCGCAAAAGCGTGGAGCCGCAGGCCCTGAGTATCGATAGGCGCAGGTTTGATATCAGTCAATGAACAAGAAGCGATGCTCAATATCGCTTGAGCTAAAGTAAATACAGAAACATGCATATTGACGGCAACGTCGAGCAATGGGGTTTGCTCTGGTTGCCTGATGTAAGGAGTGACATGGCACAGCAGTTCGCCCAGCAGCAACATCGTAGCGTCGAACCTCAATCCCAGATTCAGGAAGACACGCAGAAAGCCGCCCGATCCCAAGAGCAGGAGGATGCCCTGGACGCCGTGCTTGACGACATCTCGTCGACCTTGGAAACCGATGCGGAAACCTACGTCTCCAGCTTCGTCCAAAAAGGCGGCGAGTGATGCCGCAGCTGCGTGACAGCAGCAATCAGGGGCCGGGCAACACTACGTCCCGCTCCCCCGATTACGATTCGTTCCACCGCATTTTCGGCGTCGAAACCGAATACGGCGTATCAGTGACAGGAACCGATAAACCCTGCGATCCCGGCCAGGTCGCCATGATGATGTTTGCACCGATACTTTCACGAACTCGCTCCACCAACACCTACCTGGAAAACGGCTCGCGGCTCTATCTCGACGTAGGCTCGCACCCGGAATACGCCACAGCCGAGGCACGCGATCCTGCAACAGCGCTCACACAGGACTTGGCAGGCGAATCCATCATGCGTCGCCTTGCCCTCGGAGCGCAACAGCGTCTGCGCAAAACCCACGGCGAGCATGCAGCCATTCATCTGTTCAAAGACAATGTCGATTCCGCCGGTCACGCGTTCGGATGCCACGAGAACTATCTTGTTCGGCGTTATGTCTCTTTGCCGATCATCAAGGCGCAGCTGTTGCCGTTTTTGGTGACCCGTCAGCTCTTGACCGGTGCCGGAAGAGTCACACAAAACGGCTTCGAAATCACGCAGCGCGCGGCGTTCCTCGATGAGGGGGTCTCCTCCTCCACCACACGTTTCCGGCCGATGGTCAACACGCGCGACGAGCCGCACGCCGACCCGGACGAATTCCGCAGGCTGCACGTCATCATCGGCGATTCCAACCGTTCGCAGTGGGCGACGAAGATGAAACTCGCCACCACGCATCTGGTGCTCTGTGCCATCGAGAGCGCCGCGAAACAAGGCGTTGTTGCCTCGAGTTTTGAATGCTGCGCCCTGACTGACCCAAGCCGGTCCAACAAGGCGATGAGCGCCGACCTGAGCTGCAGCAAACCGGTGATACAGCTCGAAGATATCGACGCCTTCCGCACAATGCAGCAAAAACTCGGGCTGCGGCCCACCGTTTTCGCCGATGGACAGCATTCCGACGCTGTGACGGCCTTGGAAATTCAGTACCTGTATCTCGATATCGTTTCACGGTTTATCGAATCGCATCGTGTGCAAATCGAGCAATCCTTGCCGAACACCGATTGCTCGGATATTTTGTGTGAATGGCGAACCGCTCTTGACGCATTGGACGCCAAGGATTTCAGCACGTTGTCCGACCGTGTCGACTGGGTTGCGAAATACCAGCTGCTCAGTGAAATGGCGAAGCGCAATCCTGCGCTCTCGGAGGTACAGGCGCGGCAAATCGATATGGACTACCACGACATCGTCAACGGATCCATTTATTCGTCATTGGTGGCGCATGGCCTGATGAAGACACTTGTGACTGACGACGCTGCGGAACATGCCGTTGAAAACCCACCGGAAGACACGCGGGCCGCCTTGCGGGGAACGTTCGTCCGTCAGGCGCTCGACGCTGGAGCCACGTTCACCTGCGATTGGACACATCTGAAGACAACGGCCCCGACCCGCCACACTGCTGAATTGATTGATCCGTTCGCCTTTACACCCGATTCGGAGTATCAGCAGTTGATGGAGAGCCTATAGCCTTTCCATGTTTGCGAGCCGTTGCAGAGTTTGCGCGGCGGACTCATGGTGAGTTTGCGAGTAGGCTAGCGACTGTTCGCAGGTTGTCTTGGACCAGCGGGCGGAGTCGGAGATGTCGAGCGAGAAAAGATGGGCGGACGTCCGAGCCATGCGGTTGCCTTCGGCATCCGTTGTATAGGTGACGGATTGATCGCAACCTTCGTTTGCGTCTTGCGTGACGGTGACGTGCGACCAGGATGCGGCGACGACTTGCTGCGGGAAATGTTTGATGATTTCCGCACGTAGCCAAGCGCGGGTGTTTTCAGGAGGATTTGAGGCGGCACGTTGGACTTGGGCGTCGGCCTGATCGGGATCGTCATTTTGATTCAACGTCACCCGTTGCGTCTGGGATTGCAGGCGGGCGAAAACCGAACGAGCCGGGTCAAGCGCGGCCCAACTCAGGTCGAGAGCAGCCAGTTTCGGATTGGACCAGTCGGCACCGATTTTACGGCGCAAACGCTCCAGCAACTGCCATTTGAGCAGCCATTCCAAACGCGAGGCCTCGTCAGCCATCTTCAGACGTTGGTCTTCATTGGCGTGGCGTACGGCGGCGACATCCATCAACGCCTGCCGCCACATCGCCATGATCCGTTTCGTCTCCTCGTCAGGCCATAGCGGCTCTCCCCTGTTATCACTTCCGTACGTCGACGCACCCTGGGCGCAGACGGCCGAAAACAGACGCACCTGAATCTGCCAGGCGGTCGTGCTACCTCCCTGCTCGAGCGGCAACTGGTCGGCAAGGCCCAAATCATGGGAGACGGTGTGCATTGCCTCAACCGGGTCGACCAGCTGCAAATCGACGAGCAGAGCATCCAAGTCAAGCTCCGAATTCGAATCAGCGGCGTCACTTTGCTCGAGCAGCCACAGCAGCATGCTTGTCGTGCCGAGCTTCAGCGCCTGCGGGCCGTCCATACGGTTGGCGTCGCCGACAATGACGTGCAGGCGGCGGTAGTCACCGGTGACATGGGATTCGTCGCGGGCGTTGACAATCGGCCGGTCGAAGGTGGTCTGCAAACCAACGATGGAATGAACGTAATCGGCCCGCTGACTCAGCTGATAGCCGGCTTCCTCGCTTTTCTCGCCGATGCCGACACGGCCGGAGCCTGTGTAAATCTGACGGGAGATGAAATGCAAAGTCATCAAGGCCGCGACTTCGTCGAACGGGACACGACGCAGCATCATATAGTTCTCGTGCGTACCCCAGCTGGCGCCTTTGCCGTCCACGTTGTTGCGGTGCAGAACGATATGGGAACCGTTGCGTTCATTGACCCTCCGTGCCGCTTCGAGCATGATCCGGTCACCGGCGTGGTCGTAGCAGACGGCTTCAAAAGGATCCATAGTTTCCGGAGCCGAATATTCGGGATGGGCATGGTCGACGTAGACACGGCCGCCGTTAGAGGCGATGACGTTGACGATCTGCCTTTGCGGCTCGTCGGTAAGCATGTCGGGACGCGCGGCGGCACGGGGCAGACGAGTGCCGCGAGCATCGTTCAACGGGTCTTCCTGCCGGTAATCCCAGCGGATATGCTGTGTTTGCGGATTCGCGGCACCGCTGACCACATCGAACGAGAGTCGGACCGGGTTGGCATGGTCGCTCTCAATATCCGAAACCGCATATTCCGTTTCGGTTCCCATCATCCTGCGTACGCTCATTCGCTTACATCCCCTTGCCTGCAAGAATCACTGCGCAGGACGAATACGCACCGCATGGCCTCCCGCGATGCCGTTGATTTTCGACCATTGCACGGGATCCGAGTCCATCACCGAATCACCGGTCTCCTCGAATTCGTCGTCGACCGCGCGAAGCACCGCATCAACGCCAATTTCCATCGGACGGCCCAGTGTAATCGAATCCTTGACGGCGTGGGTCTTGACGCGGTCGACGATGTTTTTGAGGCTCGCCCCGCTCATCACATCGGCAAGGGTCACCCGACTCCAGCGTCCCTGATCGTCGCATACGTCGCAGATATGGCGCTGCGGGCCTTCGGCATAGACACTATCGACCAGAACCTTGCTCAGCGTTGCCGCGCTTTGACCTGTCTCATATGGCAGGTTGCCGGTAAGATAATGCGATACGATTTGCGCCGCGGCCTTTCTGCCGGGCCGGTCGATGCGAATCTTCACGTCGAGGCGGCCAGGACGCAGCACGGCGGGATCGATCATGTCCACACGGTTCGAGGCACCGATGACCATGACATTGTCAAGGCTTTCCACCCCGTCGAGCTCAGACAGGAACTGCGGAACAATGGTGGTCTCCACGTCGCTGGACACCCCGGAGCCACGGGTGCGCAGCAGCGAATCCATCTCGTCGATGAAGACGATGACCGGTTTGCCTTCGGCCGCACGGGCGCGCGCACGCTTGAAAATCAGACGGATGAGACGCTCGGACTCCCCCACGTACTTGTTGAGCAGTTCCGGCCCCTTGACGGAAAGAAACACGCCGTTTTCGGCATCTCCACCGGAAAGCGCGTTGGCCACGGCCTTGGCAATCAGCGTTTTGCCGTTGCCGGGAGGACCATAGAGCAGCACGCCCTTGGGCGGACGCAGATCGTAGCGCTCGAACAGCTGGCGGTGCAGGAACGGCAGCTCGACGGCGTCCTTGATACGTTCGATTTGCGAGTCCAGGCCGCCGATGTCATCGAAGGTGGCGTCCGGGGTCTGCTCAAGCACCAGATCGGTGGCGTTCTCCACGGGCAGCACTTCCAACGCCATACGTGTCAAGCCATCGACCAGAACACGGGCCGACGGTTCGATGGCGACATCCGCGAGCGCACTCGCCCGTTCGATCAACGTGACGTTGCCGGACTCGTCGGCGACCATCAGCCGTCCGTCATCCAGAACCTGCTTGACAGTACGCACGGCGCCGGAAATCTCAAGTCCTCGTTGTTCGACCAAGACCATGTTCTCGTTGAGGAGCACCGTTGCACCGCCGACCAGACGCGCGGCCGACACGTTCGAGGCCACCGGTACGATAAGCCGACGGCCGCCCGAGAGCACCTCGGCCTTGGCACGCTGCACTCCCTGTTCGTCGGTGCTGCACGAGTCCACGCACACCATCGTGGCGAAGTTCAGCGGCGGCGCGGCCATCAGCGAAAGCTGCGACTTCGCTTTCTGCACTTCCTTGCCGGCGCGTGTCAGGGCGACGGCGAGCGCATGGTTCTTGGCCCGCAGGTTGTCGTTTTCGCGGGCGAGATCGTCGAAGGTTTCGTTGTTCCCGGTCTGCGAATCATGACGTTTGTTCATACCTGCGCCGTCCTCATTACCTGCGTTGGGCAAATCGCCTGCCCCGGCTTTACCGGACACTTGGCTATTGCCGCCTTGTTCGCCGTCATTCATCACCAATCCGCTTCCCTTGATGCCTCTCCGACTCAGTCCACATCGAGCGGGATACGGTGGGTCGGTGCCGGATAACGACCGTCAAGCTCGGCCAGATCCTCTTGTGTCAGCTCGATGCCGGCCGCGGCGATATTGGCCCGCATATGCTCAGCGTTCGAGGTCTGCGGGATGGCCAGGGTGTTGCCGTCGCGAACGGTCCATGCAATCAGCAGTTCGTAAGTGGAGACGCCGTGCCGTTCGGCCACCTTGCAGACCGCGGGGTCGGTCAGCATGCTGGTTTTCAGGTTGTTGGAAAGACCACCTACAGGGCTATAGGCGATCAGCGGGATATGGCGTTCGCGCTGCCAAGGAAGCAGATCGTATTCGATGCCACGTGACTCGATATGGTAAAGGTCCTCATTGGCGGCGACGTTGCCACCAGCCGGGAGCGCCACCAGCTCCTGCATATCGGGAATGTCGAAGTTCGAAACGCCCCAGGCACCGATCTTGCCGGTCTCACGCAAACGATCGAGCTCCGCGACCGTCTCCTCGAGCGGGATCGAGCCGCGCCAATGGTAGAGATACAGGTCAAGATGGTCGGTCTGCAGACGTTTCAGGCTGGCGTCGAGGTGCTCTTCCATCACCGCCTTGGACGCGTTGTCCGGCTTGATCTTCGAAATGAGGAAGATGTCGTCGCGGTTGAACGGCTGCAACGCCTCACCCACCAGTGTTTCGGATTTGCCGGTTCCGTAGACTTCTGCGGTGTCGACCGCCCTCGCCCCGGCCTCGACGCCGGCTCTGATGGCGGCGATCTCCTCGTCATGGCGTTCCGGCTCGTTGCCCATATGCCAAGTGCCGATACCGACCGCAGGCACCGATTGCCCCGCAATATTGATTTTCCTCATCCTATGCCTCCTTGCGCATACTGCTGAAATGTTGTTTCCCGTTGAACTAGTCGGCATAAGCGTCGGCAGACAAGCGGGCTCCCCGGGCCCAATCGGCGGCACGCATGGCCTTCTTGCCCTGCGCCTTGACTTCTTCAAGTTCGAGCGGAGTGGTGGCGGTGCCCACCCATACGTGCTTTTTGGTGCTGGCCAGCCTGCCCGGTCCGAGGTCATTCGGCACCTGAGGGTCGTTCATATCCGCCGGACGCGCCTTCAAGACGTGGAAGGGCTCGGCGTCGCCCATATCACGTTCAGCGTTTGAAGAAGCCTCGACTGCCTCAGGCTGGCTCGCACTGTCACCTACACCTTGCGGGTGCAGCATACACCAAGCGCCCGGCTCGGGAGTGCAGGCACGAATCTGCCGGTCGGCGGCGAACACCGGCACATCGAAGCGAATGCGCGCATCCTCATGCGTGATTTTCCTGGCCACCTCGTAGGCGCCTTGGGGTTGTTCCTGAAGCACGATCCGGCCTTCGGCCATGGCTGTCAATGCCGAGGCCAGCAGATGCGAGCCGTCTTCGGCCAGTCGTTCGAGGATATCTCCGGAAGTGTCGTGTGCACCGATCTCGCAGGTCGACTGCGCAAGAATGGGGCCGGTATCCATGCCGCGGGTGAGTTTGAAGACGGTGGCTCCAGTGATGCTGTCTCCGCTCCAGACCGAGCGCTGTACGGGAGCCGCGCCACGCCATTGCGGCAGGAGCGAAAAATGCAGGTTGTACCACCCCATCGGCAACGCGCCCAGCACGTCTTCCTTGAGAATCTTGCCATAGGCGACCACGGCCCCGGCTTCGGCTCCGGTGGCTTTGAGCTCGGCGATGAAGGTCGGCTCTTTCGGGTCGCATTCCAGAACAGGAATATCGAGGCCCAACGCCGCCTCTTTGACGGGGCTCGGCGTAAGCTTCCGACCCCGGCCTTGAGGCGCATCGGGCCTGGTGAGCACGGCGACGACCTCGAAATGCTCCCTGTCTTCGGCCAGCTGGCGTAACGCGGGAACCGCCACATCCGGTGTTCCGGCGAACAATACTTTCAACATAACGGTTCCTTTATTCCAATCCTCAAATCGTCAATCAACCTCAACCAATGATAACCGTGAAAAGTCCTCGGACAGCGAAACCGATGGACCTCTCATATCCGTCAGATGACCAGGATTACGACCGATTGAACCCGGAAAGACGAATCAGTACGCTTCTCAGCTCTGAATTCCCTGGATATCGACGCCGCTGCGCCTCAACAGCGCCCTCAATTTGCCGGAATCATTGAATCTCACGCCTCGGATACCTGCCGAGTTCGCGCCGACGATGTTCATGGCTTTGTCGTCGATGAACACTGCGGTGTCGGCGGGAATGTCAAAACGTTTCAGCGCGAATTCGAAGATATCGCGATGCGGCTTGCGCAACTTGACATAGCCGGAGACCACGGCATCGTCCAGGTCGCTTAGGATCGGATAGAATTTCTTTGCCGGCGGGAACAGTTCGGTCGCCCAATTCGACAGACCCCACACCCCGATGCCGGCAGATTTCAAGTCATTGATCAGAACGCGCATGCCCTCGACCGGTCCGACCAGCGAGTCCTCGAAATTCTTGAAGTAATAGTCAAGCATCCCGGCCCACGGCTCGCCGTACTTCTGTCGCACGGCAGCCACGGCTTCAACCGCCCTTCCCCCGACATCCATCTCGTCGCTGGCATCGTAGAAGCCGGAAACGTCATTGTCGAGGAATCTGTCGGTCAGCTCCTGGGAGTACCGGGGCAACATGACTGCCTGCGGATCCCAACGCACGAGCACATTGCCGAAATCGAAGATCACGTTCTCGATCGGTTTGCCGGCAGCGCCCTGCGCCGCATCCCCCGACTTGATCACGTTGTATTCCATTTCCGGTTCGCCCGGCCAGCCTTTCATGGCTCCTCCTTACAAAACATTCGATATCCGTTCTTTTTCCATGCTTTCATGGCACGACGACGAAACGAAAAACATGGCGCTGCCGGCTAAATAAGGTCCTTGGGGTCAAGCTGGAACCGCAATTCCCCCGGTGTACGCGTGGCCACGTGCCGAGCGACCTCGACATGCAAGCGTTTGGCCAGCTGGGCACGCCGGCGTTGCGGGACGCGGACCACGGCTTTGACGCGGTCCTGGGTAGCCTCCAGCTCGCGGGCATCCACGGTTCTGGGCTGGGCGATGGGCACGGGGCCAAGCACTGCGGGAAGTGCGCCGACCTCGGTGCTGATCCGGCTACAATCTGAAGTCAATGCCCCTATATTGTTCAGCGTTTCCATCACCGCATCCCGTCGGCCCCAGACGCAAGCCACCGCGAAAACCGGGGAGAGACCGGTCTCGGCACGTTCGTCGAGCTCTGCGGCGGCAAGGATACGACTATCCCATCGCACCAACGATTCGGCGATGACAGGGTCGGTCTCGCCAATCAGGAAGACCTGCCCACCCTCTTTACGGCAGGCACACATCGAGGCGGCCCTCATCCAGGCGGTGAGCGCATCGATACGGGCGTCAACCCCCGGGGCGTAAAGGCTCGTCCATGCGTCGAGAATGGCCACCGCCTGATAATGCCCGATACCGCCGTTCTCGGTCTTCACCCTCGGTTCAGCCTCAGGTGTCGCAATCACGATCAGCGGCCGGTTCGGCACCCAATCGACGATGCCATGGGGCTGGCTCGGGCTGGAAAGCACCATAGGAATGTCACGGAACAGATGCTGCAGCTGCGCGGCGGTGCCGGCAGCGCCGACACGCACGACGCCCATGCGCGCACTCTTGCAATTGGGACATGTCCAATCACCGGCGGGTGCCCCGCACCAGCGGCATCTCGGCGCGGCACCGCGAATCCGCTGCAACGGCCCCGTGCAACGCAGGCACCGTGCCTGACGATGGCAGCGTGCGCAGCTCAATACCTCGGCGATGCCGTCGTGCGGGATGGAGAAGAGAATCGGCCCGTTCTCCAAGGCTTGCGAGAGAGCCCGGACAGCGGTATGCGGCACGCGAGCGCCGATGGACGGGTCGGCCAGGCGGGCAAGCTCGTCGCGGTTGAGCCAGCGGACCCACGGCGCGACGTCATCGACGACAGCCGGCAACGGGTGCACCGGCGTGCTGAACCCGCTGACCGGCGTCTCGCAGACCTCGACGTGGCAGACAGGCTCTACAGAAAAGGCAGCATCATCCGCTTCTACTCGTCTGCCGGCATCGGCGTCTCCGACCGGTTGCGAGTCGTTGCTCGCGGCCAACGGGTAGGTTTCGCCGGTTTCCAATATCGGCCCATCGTCAGGAATCTTCATATCTGCCAGCGAATTCGATGCCGCAGACTCTACTTCCGCCGTACCGTTTGCATCCGTGCTTACACGTTGTATAGAATCGATTCCGGTTGCGGATTCAATGTTATTCCGCGCCATTTCAACCGTATTGGCAACCACATTACTCACCCCGTCAGCTACGGAGGATGCTGCATTCATGCCAGAACTCACTGCAGCCGCAATCTCACCTTTTACGGCATCGGCAGCATTTGCGAATGCATTGCGCGTGGCAGAAGCCGCAGAGACCACCTCTTGGGCAGATGACTGAGTAATGGTATCAATCATTGCACCAACTGAGTGAATACTGCCAGAAATCGGTGACACGGAATCATCGATGCCGTTCTTTGCGTTTGAGTCTGATGTCGGATTGATGTCAAGCGAAACTTCACCGGCTGTACCAGACCTTCCGCTCACCTCCCACTCGCTGGTTGCGCTGCGGGCGTTGGCCATGGCCACGAAGGCGCCGCCATGGAGTTTGGCGCGCAGACGCAACACCCCCCGTGCGGCGGCATAGGGCATCATCCCATCGGCGTACTGGTAGGCCGAATCTTCCAGAACGACGAACAGCCCCGGCCCTTCCACCGGCGCATACATCGCCGCCCTGGTGCCGATGACGCAGCGAACCTGCCCACTGGCCGCCGCAAGGTAGGAACGATAGCGTTCGGAGGGGGCCATCGACGCCGACAACAACGCGAAATCGCCGTCAAAGCCGCCATTGGAAGCGTTGGCCTTTCGAAATGGTTTCAATCCGAATCGGCGCAACGCCGTTGCGAGGTCATTGACCTCACGCATGGTCGGCAGCACCAGTACGGCACTTCGGCCGGACGCGAGCGATAGACTGGCCAGATAAGCCAGGTCGCCGGCCCATCGACCGGCTCCGGGCAAGGCGTCGAGCACGAACGAAGAGAATCCTCCTGCGCCGATTGCAGCTTGCAGGGAAACGGCGTTGTCATAGCTCCCCCGCAGACGTTGAGAACCCCAATCGAGCGCATCTTCATCGAGTTTCACCCGACCGCGGCTGCCGACCCATGTTCCGGCCATCGCCAGATGCTGTTCCTTGTCGACTCTGGCGACTCTCGGCGGCACGGCAAGACGCAGGATATTGGCGGGAGTGCCGCCATAGGCCTCGGCGATGGCGGTGATGTCGCGCCGCATCGAGGCGGACACCAGCACGTCCGGGGTCATGACCCGTTCGATATAGCGCAACGCAGAAGCGGCCGTATGGCTTTTTTCGACACGGTTCCAGATGATGCCGTTGACGCGCCTGCCGCCGAAACGCACGCGTATCATCACGCCCGGCTGCGCGGATTCGGAGAATTTCTCGTCGATAAGATAGTCGAAGGTCTGGCCCAGGTGTGTGGCCTGCACGTCCAGAACGACCTGTGCGATGGGGTTTTTCGCGGCCGGGGTATGGGTGACCGTCTTGCGGCGCTTGCGCGGGGCCAGCCCGGCGAGCGCCGGCTGCTCGGCCTGCGGTTCACTCATGCTTCAATGATAACGTGGACTCATAATAAAAAAGCGCCACGGCTTAACCGTGACGCTTTGTATTGTTCTCAGGCCTTGGAAGGCGTCGGCAGAACGTCGGCGTTCTCGACCCACCACGGACGCAGCGGGTAGGTGTCGGTACCGGTCTCTGAATCGGGACGTACACAGAGGAACTGGTGGATCTGGATGTTGTTGAGCTCGAAGTTCAAGGCGCAACCGGCCATATAGAGGCCCCACAGGCGTGCCTTGGGCTCGCCCATCAGCTCGACGGCGCGGTCCCAGCCTGCGACCAGGTTCTTGTTCCAGTTATGCAGCGTCAGCGCATAGTGCTGGCGCAGGTTCTCCTGATTGACGACCTCGAAGCCCGTGTCCTGGATGACGGTTTCGATCTCGCCCGGGGAAGCCAGCTGGCCGTCGGGGAAGATGTAGCGATCGATGAACTCGCCGGCAGACTTGCCCGTCATGGAGTTGACTCGCGTGATCTGGTGGTTCAGCAAGCGGCCGTTGGGCTTGAGCTTGTCGAAGATCTCCTTAAAGTAGGAGGGATAGTGCTTGAAGCCGACGTGCTCCATCATGCCGATCGAGCAGATGCCATCGAAGTCGCCTTCGGGCACGTCGCGGTAGTCCATCTGACGCACCTCGGCGAGGTCTTCGAGGCCTTCGCGCTTGATCCATTCCTGCGCCCACTTGACCTGTTCGCCTGCCAGAGTGACACCGAGGACCTTGATGCCGCGCTGCGCGGCGCGGATTTCCATCGAGCCCCAGCCGCAGCCGATGTCGAGCAGACGATCGCCAGGCTTCAGGTTGAGCTTGTCAAGCACAAGGTCAAGCTTGCGCCATTCCGCGTCTTCAAGCGAATCCTCCGGGGTGTTGAACACGCCGCAGGTGTAAGTCATCGACGAGCCGAGGAAGAGACGATAGAACTCGTTGGACTGGTCATAGTGATAGCTCACCGTGGCGGAATCGCCGGCCTTGGAGTGCGGCAGCAGGCCTTCGGTGCGGCGACGCCAACGGCTCGGCCCTTCGATGGACGGCGCTTCGGGATGACGGATACCATGCGAATAGACGGCGGCGACGATACGCGCCAAGTCAGCAGGGTTCGGCTTCTTCATATCCGGCTTGAGAGCCATAAGCTCCTTGAACACTTCGTACGGATTGCCGGGGATGAGCTCCGGGGAGGCGATGTCGCCTTGCAGATAGGCGCGCGCAAGGCCGAGATCGTTGGGATGGTCGACCATATAATATACGGCACGCGAATTGTTCACGGTGATGTGCAAAGGGGCGTCCTGAGGTCCAAACGATGAACCGTCGAATGCGGTGATGTTGATTTTCCCATTGTCCTTAAGGAACATGGAAACCATATCGGCTACGGTCATAACGGCCATGCGCAACCTCCAAAATAAGTGCATTTCGTTGCATCTCTTCATGCAAAATCATATTCAGCCTATTGCTCAGTTACGACACCGTAACGATTTTGCTGGTTGTGAAATCCGATAATCGTTGTGCTTGAGCCAGGGTTTGATGTCCATTCATGCGTATTCCGGATTCAAGCGTAAAATGTGCGTTTTATTGACGCCAGAACGCACATTTTTCACACCGATGTGAAAAATATGCATTCTAATGAGGTCAAAAGGCACTTTTCGCACACAAAAGGCCGTGCCACGCACCAACGATGCATGACACGGCCTACGAATTCCTGACGAGAATATACTGATGAACTCAGAGCTCGGCGATGGCCGCCTTGAGCTCGTCGACCTTGTCGGTGGCCTCCCAAGTGAAGTCCGGGTCGGTGCGGCCGAAGTGGCCATATGCCGCAGTCTTCAGATAGATCGGGCGAAGCAGGTCGAGCTCGTCGATGATCGCGGCCGGACGCAGGTCGAAGACCTTGCGCACCGCGGCCTGGATCTGCTCGCGGGTGACTCCCCCGATCTCGGTGCCGAAGGTGTTGACGTTGACGCTCACCGGGTCGGCGACGCCGATGGCGTAGGCCACCTGCACCTCGACCTTGTGCGCAAGCCCTGCGGCGACGATGTTCTTGGCCACCCATCGCGTGGCGTAGGCCGCGGAACGGTCGACCTTGCTCGGGTCCTTGCCGGAGAAGGCGCCGCCACCGTGATGGGCCGCTCCGCCGTAGGTGTCGACGATGATCTTGCGACCGGTCAGCCCAGCATCCGCCGCAGGACCGCCCAAGATGAACGAACCGGTCGGGTTGACCAGGATGCGATAATCATCATGCTTGATCTTGTCACCGCAGACTTCGGCGAGTACCGGTTCGATGACATGCTCGCGCAGTTGCGGCAGCAGCCAATCGTGGTCGACATCGGGGTCGTGTTGCGTGGAAATCAGTACGGTATCGACGCGAACCGGGCGGTCGTCATCGTCGTATTCGATGGTGACCTGGGTCTTGCCGTCCGGGCGCAGGTGCGGGACGATGCTCTCCTTGCGCACCTGGGCCAGACGATAGGCCAAGCGGTGGGAAAGATAGATCGGCAACGGCATCAGCACGTCGGTCTCGTCGCAGGCGTAACCGAACATGATGCCTTGGTCGCCGGCGCCCTGGGCCTCATAGCGTTCCTCTCGCGAGACCTCGGTCTCTTGCTCGGGGTTGAGGCGATCGACACCCTGGTTGATTTCCGCGCTCTGCTCGGTCAGCGAGACCAGCACGCCGCACGAATCGGCGTCAAGACCGACCTCGGAGGAGGTGTAGCCGATATTTTTGACGACATTGCGCACGATGCGCTGGATGTCGGAATACCCGGAACTGGTCACCTCGCCAAAAATAAGGAATTGTCCGATGGCGGCCGATGTTTCCACGGCCACATGGGAATGGGGATCCTGACGAAGCATATCGTCGAGGATGGCGTCGGAAATCTGATCGCAGACCTTATCGGGATGCCCTTCGGTAACCGATTCCGCGGAAATCAGGCGACGTTCTTTTGTCACTTCTGTAGACACAGTGAACTTCTTTCTTCCATGCCAGAGCCGTTTGAGGCGGCTGACGTGTATACATACGGAAAGCAAGCCTACCCTTATGTCTCTATTTCAACGCACCGATTGACACGCATAGCATAGAGAAAAACAAAGCCCGACTCCATAGCGGAATCGGGCTTTAAAAAATGAAGAACGAGACTAGTCGAGGCTGCCTTCACTCAGGTCGTCCTCGCCGAGCGTCTCTTCCAGCAGACCTTCGTTGATTTCGCGGAAGGCGATGGAAAGCGGCTTCTCGTTGTTCTGGTACTCCACCAGCGGGCCGACATTCTGCAACAGACCCTCGTTGAGCTGGGTGAAGTAGGAGTTGATCTGACGGGCGCGCTTCGCCGCGAAAATCGACAGCGAGTACTTGTTGTGCTCGCTCTTCTCCATCAGCTGGTCAATCGTCGGATCGGCAAGACCGCTCGGTGTGGGCTCGGTGCCAAATGCCATATTGTTTGCTCCCTAAAAAAGAATAAAGCTAT
The DNA here is from genome assembly GCF_029395515.1 of Bifidobacterium sp. ESL0764. NCBI lineage: Bacteria > Bacillati > Actinomycetota > Actinomycetes > Bifidobacteriales > Bifidobacteriaceae > Bifidobacterium > Bifidobacterium sp. ESL0764. The sequence continues at coordinate 968,919 of NZ_CP113919.1, read as the reverse complement.
CCAAAATCTCTAGTATACGCCTATACCATGATTTCGGTACCTGCGTATCCCACATACCGTGCAATTTCTAAAAAACCGTTCATTATGCGGTCGAAACGCAACAGACGGCATGGCAGCCAACGTATAAATTGAACCATGCAAATGCGCTCACATAATATCATGACCGGCCGCATGTTCGCCGGTGCCCGAGCACTCTATCGCGCCGCAGGCGTGGCCGGAGACGACTTGGGCAAGAAACCCATCGTCGCCATCGCAAACTCGTTCTCCGAGTTCGTGCCCGGCCATGTCCACCTCAACAAGGTCGGACGCCTCGTCTCCAAGGCCGTACGCGAAGCTGGCGGCATCCCCCGCGAGTTCAATACCATCGCCGTCGACGACGGCATCGCCATGGGCCACACCGGCATGCTCTACTCGCTGCCGAGCCGCGACATCATCGCCGACGCCATTGAATACTCCGTCAACGCGCACTGCGCCGACGCCCTGATCTGCATCTCCAACTGCGACAAGATCACACCCGGCATGCTCATGGCCGCGCTGAGGCTCAACATCCCCACCATCTTCGTCTCAGGCGGACCGATGGAGGCCGGTTCGACAACCCTGTCCAACGGCAATACCGAGACCACCGACCTGATCGACGTGATGTATGCCTCCGCCGACGACAACGTTTCCGACGAGGACCTGCTGGCCTACGAGAAGACCGTCTGCCCCACCTGCGGCTCCTGCGCCGGCATGTTCACCGCCAATTCGATGAACTGCCTGACCGAGGCACTCGGCCTGGCCCTGCCTGGCAATGGTACCACGCTCGCCTCGCACGGCTATCGCAAGCAGCTCTTCGAGCGCGCGGGCAAGATGATCGTCGAGCTGGCGAACCGCTATTACAACGAGGACGACGAGAGCGTGCTGCCGCGCGCCATCGCCACCAAGCACGCCTTCGAGAACGCCATGACCATGGACGTGGCCATGGGCGGCTCGACCAACACCGTGCTGCACATCCTCGCCGCCGCGCAGAGCGCCGACGTCGACTTCACGCTCGATGACATCGAACGCATCAGTCACACCGTGCCCTGCATCTGCAAGGCCAGCCCCTCCGGCGACTGGGAGATCTCCGACGTGCATCGCGCCGGTGGCATCTGTGGCATCCTCGGCGAGCTCGACCGTGCCGGCAAGCTCAACCAGGACGTGCATTCGGTCGATTATCCGACGCTTCAGGCCAAGCTCAACGATTGGGACATCATGCGCCCGACCTGCCTCGACAAGGCCAAGGAACTCTACCGCGCAGCCCCGGGCCACATCAAGTCCCCCGAGCCGTTCACGCACGAGACGCTCTCCGATTCGCTTGACACCGACCGCGTCAATGGCGCCATCCACGACATCGACCATCCGGCCGTGAAGGAAGGCGGCCTCGCGATTCTGCGCGGCAACCTCGCCCCCGACGGCTGCGTGGTCAAGACCGCGGGCGTGCCCGAGAACATCTGGAAGTTCCGCGGGCCGGCCCACATCGTCGAGTCCCAGGAACAGGCCGTCGAGGTCATCCTGGGCGACAAGCTCAAAAAGGGCGAAGCGCTGGTCATCCGCTACGAAGGTCCCAAGGGAGGCCCGGGCATGCAGGAAATGCTCTACCCCACCTCGTTCGTCAAGGGCAAGGGTATCGGGCGTGACGTCGCGCTGATCACCGACGGCCGCTATTCCGGCGGTTCGTCAGGTCTGGCCATCGGCCACGTCGCCCCCGAGGCGGCCAACAAGGGCCCGATCGCCCTGATCAAGGACGGCGACATGATCGACATCGACATCCCCAACCGCACCATCAACGTGGAACTCACCGACGAGCAGTTCGATGAACGTCGCAAGGAGCTCGAAGCCGGAGACGGCTACGTCGCCCACCGCGACCGCAAGGTCAGCCTCGCGCTCAAGGCCTACGCCGCCTTCGCCCGTTCTGCTGACAAGGGGGCTACTAGAGACCCCGAGCTGATAAATCAGCTCTCAGGGCTCAAGTAGCCTTCACGGCCTTAGCGGCCGCTCACCTCGCCTACGGGGAGTCCACAGGACTCCCCGCTTTACGGCTCGGCCCGCGATCCTGAATTAATCAACAAGCTCAGCGGTCTTGCGTGATGTACTAGTGGTTTATTTATTAATCACAAGTGGCCCTGCATATGACTTCATTCATATGCAGGGCCACTGTTATGGAAATGCCGATACGGAATCATACACATCAATCATCAAGCACAACCATGACTAATAAAAAACAGAGCTATTGTTTGCTCGCGCTCGATGAGTGTTCTGCCTCACGCTTCTTTTTCGCCTTGTGCATGTCTTCGACAACATGCACGACCACCAAGACCGCGGAGAGACCTATAGCTTGAGACCAAAGCTTCGGATCAGTCAATGCCGCCAAAAAATGCCCATGGTCAAACCAGAAAATCCCCAGCACAAAATAAGTGACAAGGGTGATGACGAAAACTATCGCGTTCTCTTTCCAATCGATATCTTTCATAAGAGTATCCTTCAACCGTCGATGTCGAATCCAATCATTGCAACAGTGCTAAAACCGAATACAACAAGTGTAAACGGCAAATCAGAAAAGACCAATTCGTCTGACACTGATATCCAAGGAAAGAATACAGTCAAGATTTTTGAATAACTCCCTCTACGAGAAATGCCAATGAGTCCTCACTCAATTATTGATGCCGTATTCCTTGGCGATGACGTCCCAGAGCTCGTCGGCGGCGCGATCGACGGTGTCGTTGACGATCTTGACGTCGAATTCCGGCTCGGCGGCCAGCTCGACCTTCGCGGTCTCCAGACGCTTTTTACGTTGTTCCTCATTCTCCGTGCCACGGCCGATCAAGCGCTTGACCAGCTCGTCGTAACTCGGCGGGGCGATGAATACCGAGACGATCTCAAGATTGAGTTCGGCGGCACGCTGCTTGACGCGGCGGGCACCTTGCAGGTCGATCTCAAGAATCGTAGGAATATTTTTGGCCAAGTGATCGAGCACCGGCTGCAGAGGTGTGCCGTAATGGGCCATGCCATGTACGACCGCGGTTTCGAGGAACCAGTTCTGTTTTTCCTTGGCTACGAATTCTGCCTCATCCATGAACCAGTAGTTCTTGCCGTTGACCTCCCCCGGCCTCGGATCGCGTGTGGTGGCGGAAACCGAAACCCAGACTTCAGGATGTTTGCTGAGTAGATTCGCCTCGACGGTTCCCTTGCCCACGGCCGTCGGCCCGGTCAAGACAATCAAACGGCCCTTGTGCGACTGCCCAGCGACATGCTCTTCATTACCAACGCTCATAATCTCCGCTCCTGAAATAGATGGTTCCAGTGTAGCGAAACGCCCGAATCGGAGTAGTGCGATTCTTTTCCCATACTCTTCTCAGGCTTTCCTCCCATGCGTTTCACATATACCACAACATGACACAAAGCGCTGTGCATCCCGGCTTTACGCAAGATGAGCCAATCGCGATGTCTGACAGATAGCTGATATGCTTTTGCCATTAGACGTTGCACCAACCAGCGAAGGAGACCGGCATGGCCACCGCAACAGTGTCTGCGACTATTGACAAGCGGACCGAGGAATTGGCGGATTCCTATATCCGCAAGTCCGGTTTGACTGCCGACAAACTGATCAACCAACTGTGGTCGACTATCGCACAAACCGGCGTGGTGCCACGATTCACCAGGATGAACGGCACACAACGCGGCGCACGCAAGGAAGCATTCGCCAATGCGCAAGGAATCGTATCAAAAGTTCCCAGAGGGACAAGACTCGCCACCATGAGTGATGACGAATTGCGTGCAGAACTGGAGAACCGCGATGTCTAAAGCTGCTGGTCGACACCAACATCCTTGTCGATTACATAGTGCCTGATCGGCCTGAACATGTGTATGACGAGCAGCTGTTGGCACACTTGGTCGACGGTAAGGATACCGGTTACGTCACCTCCGGTTCTTTGAAGGACTGTTATTATATCTGCCGCAAATACATCGGTGAGCCAGCATGCAGGGCATTGATTCGGGCATTTCTAATCATTTTCGATGTACCACCGACAGGTATGGCAGAATGCCGGGAATCGGCCTATTCCACTGAACCAGATTTTGAAGACGGTCTCATCCGTGCGGTCGCGGAACATAATAATGCTGATGTCATCATCACCAGAGACTCCGCAGCTTTCCAATCCTCGAATGTCAATAGCATGTCTGCACGAGAATATCTACAAAATCTCAATCGATAACAGCAGAAGCCAAGCTCACCAGAACAACTAAATCAGATATCACAAATGTTGACACCGCATCAACCGCGTCGCGCGAGCTTACTGGCGTTTGACTTGGATGGTGAACGCCTGGAGACCGTCTGATTGAGTGAGAGCTTGCAGAGTCAGCGACCATTCCACATTATCGACATCCGAGCTGCCGGTGCTGGTGTGATAGGTCTTTGTCTCGCCAAGTCTTAAACGCGTATATTTGTTAGGCATACAACGCTGATATGAACCTCTGGACGCATAATCCTGTACGCAAAAAATCGCGGAATATCCTTGCTTGTCATGATCAAGCGTGTATGGCGCAAAAACATTCAACTTGTCGATATGGGTAATGCTGCCGACTTTCACCGTTCGCGTCGTACCTTTGCCGGAATCGTCCTCTGGCTCCTGTGCACTCTTCTTGACCACAGGCCCGTTCTGATACGGCGTTACCAACACCGTAGCGTAGCCATCGTTGTTTCCTCCAACCATATTCCCCGGTTGTGGCACAGGCGCGTAACCCTTCAACCCGATCAACGTAAGCGAACAGCCGTCATCAGGAAAATCCTTGGTCTCACCAATTGCCAAACCGTCGTTGTCTTTGTCATCCGCACTCTTGCTCATCGCGACATGTGCTTTGGCATCGTCTTGGCCATCGTTCCAGGACTCTTGTTTTACCGTACCGTTCCTATCGCGTTCATTGAGCGGAACCGCTTCCGCAATCCCGATATCCACCACATATTTGAAGCCCTTCATGTACCAACCACCCGCATCCAAAGCAAAATTGCCCCTCTCAACAGGTGGCAGGCTGGAACGCATCGCAAGAGTGACGACTTTGCCCTTATCCAACTGAGATTGAGGGAGGTGGACCTTCTGGTCGACCACCGGCCAGATTCTTGAAAGACTATACTCAACCTCCGCAAGGGGGCTGTCCCGCAACAACAAGCCTCCACATACCAATGCAATGATGGCAATCTGGCAAGCCAAAATGAAGGCCATGACCTTTTTGTTCTTTTTACGATTCATGCGTTTCATCTTTGAAGTCATTTGTCAGTACAGAACAGCGTTATACGGGGATTCCAGACGGCAAAACCATTCTTGGCTCAGGCAAAGCGGGGACGTTTTCTCGCATGATCGCAGAGCTACACGCGAGAAAACGTCCGTTTCGGCTACTCCATTTCGGAAGCGAAGAGCTGCTTGGCGTGCTCCTGGATGCTCATCACCTGATAGTCGTCGGCCTTGACCGCCTCGATGGCGAGCAGGACTGCGGAGAACTCGGTGATGGTGGTGAACTGCGGGATATCGGCAATCACGGCGGCGGCGCGGATGGCGTAGCCGTCGGAACGGGAGCTGCGGGTGCTCGGGGTGTTCAGAACCATGTTGATCTCCCGGGACTCGATCATCTCCACAGGATTCTTGTCGATGTAATCGTCACCGTATTCGGCCTTCAGCTCCTGCCTGCGTTCAGAGGTCTCGGAGATCTTGCCGACGACCTTGCACTCGATGCCATAGCGACGCAGTACGGAAGCGGTGCCTTCGGTGGCGCAGACGGTGAAGCCGAGCTCCTGAAGTCTGGTGGCGATCAGCGGCAGCTGGCGCTTGTCGGTGTCGGAGACCGAGAGGAACACATTGCCTTGTGTCGGCAGTCCGCCGGCATAGGCGGCGAGCTGGGACTTGGCGAAGGCGTGAGGGAAGTCGCGGTCGAAGCCCATGACCTCGCCGGTCGAGTGCATCTCGGGGCCGAGCAGGGTATCGACGGATTTGCCGGCGACCGTGCGGAAACGCTTGAACGGCAAGACGGATTCCTTGACGGCGACCTGCTGACCCGGACGGATGGTGCCGCCGTCGCCCTTGGGCAGGAGCAATCCACGCCTGCGCTGGTCGGCGACGCTCTCCCCCACCATGATGCGGGCGGCGGCCTTGGCCAGTGCCACACCGGTGGCCTTGGAAGCGAACGGGATGGTGCGGGAGGCACGCGGGTTGGCCTCGATGACGTAGAGCGTGTTGGCCATGTAAGCGAACTGGACGTTCATCACGCCTCGTACACCACAGCCTTCGGCAATGGCCAATGTCGCCTTGCGCAGACGCTGGATCTGATCGTCCGAAAGAGTCGAGGGAGGCAGGGTGCAGGCCGCGTCGCCGGAGTGGACACCGGCCTCCTCAACGTGCTCCATGATGCCGCCGATGTAGAGCTCCTTGCCGTCGTAAAGCGCATCGACATCGATTTCGATGGCGTCCTGCAGGAATTTGTCGATCAGCAGCGGCGAGGGCAGACGTCCGGAAACCACGGTATCGGCCTTGGCTTCGTCGAGCGCACGGTTGACGTATTTCTCCAGTTGCTCGTCGTCGTAGACGATTTCCATGCCACGTCCGCCGAGCACGTAGCTGGGGCGCACCAGCACCGGGTAGCCGATGGAATGGGCGGCTTCGCGCGCCTCATCCATGTTCAGGGCTGTGCCGTAGCGCGGGGCGTTCAGGTGTTCACGACGCAGCACCTCGCCGAAGAGCTCGCGGTTTTCGGCCAGGTCGATGGATTCCGGCGACGTTCCGAGAATCGGGACACCGGCGGCTTTGAGACGCGCGGCCAGCGAAAGCGGGGTCTGGCCGCCGAGCTGGACGATGACGCCCTTGATCGGGCCCAGCTTCTTCTCGGCGTCGTAGATCTCCATGACGTCTTCGAAGGTGAGCGGCTCGAAGTAGAGCCGGTCGGACATGTCGTAGTCGGTGGAGACGGTCTCGGGGTTGCAATTGACCATGATCGTGTCATAGTCCTTGCCCAATTCCTGCACCGCATGCACGCAGGTGTAGTCGAACTCGATGCCCTGGCCGATGCGGTTGGGGCCGGATCCCAAAATGATGACGGCCTCGCGGTCGCGCGGTTTGAGTTCGGATTCGTCCGCGTAGCAGGAATAGTAATACGGGGTTACCGCGTCGAATTCGGCAGCGCAGGTGTCGACGGTCTTGTAGACCGGGCGCAGGCCGTAGCTATGGCGCAGCTCGCGGATCGTGTTCTCGCCCTCGTCGCCCAAGTGGCGCAGATGCGCGATCTGCAGGTCGGAAAGCCCGGCCAGCTTGGCCTTCTTCAGGAGCCTGGCCGACAGGATTTCAGTGAACCGCACTTCCATCGCGGTCTGGTTGATCAGCTCGAATTGACGCAGGAACCACGGGTCGATCTTGGTGGCGTCGTAAAGCTGTTCAAGCGTGGCCCCGCCCCAAAGCGCGCGTTGCACCTGCAGGTAGCGGTTCTCGGTGGGGGTGCGCATGTCTTCGAGCAGCTGGTCGACCTCGGCCTGATCCGGCTTGGTTCCGTCCCAGCTGAAGCCCATGTGGCGCTTGTCGATGGAACGCATGGCCTTGCCCAGCGACTCCTGGAAGTTGCCTCCCAAGGCCATCGCCTCGCCCACCGACTTCATCGAGGTAGTGAGCGTCGGGTCGGCGCCCGGGAACTTCTCGAAGGTGAAGCGCGGCACCTTGGTGACCACGTAGTCGATGGTCGGCTCGAAGCATGCCGGCGTGGATTGCGTGATATCGTTTTGGATCTCGTCAAGCGTATAGCCCAGCGCGAGTTTCGTGGCGATCTTGGCGATCGGGAAGCCGGTGGCTTTCGAGGCCAGCGCCGAGGAACGGGAGACGCGCGGATTCATCTCGATGATGATGATGCGGCCGTTCTTGGGATTGACCGCGAACTGGATGTTGCAGCCGCCGGTGTCGACGCCGACGCCGCGGATGATGGCGATGCCGAGGTCGCGCATCTTCTGGTATTCGCGGTCGGTGAGCGTGAAGGTCGGGGCGACGGTGATGGAATCACCGGTGTGCACGCCGACAGGATCCACGTTCTCGATCGGGCAGACGACCACAACGTTGTCGTTACGGTCGCGCATCAGCTCGAGCTCGTATTCCTTCCAGCCTTCGATGCCTTCTTCGACCAGAACCTCGTTGGTCGGCGAGTCGTGGAGGCCGGCGCCGGCGATACGATGCAGTTCCTCCTCGTTGTGGGCGATGCCGGAACCCAAGCCGCCCATGGTGAAGCTCGGGCGCACGACCACCGGAAAGCCGAGTTTGGCCACGATGGCGTCGACTTCCTTGAGACTATGGGCCACATCGCTTTTTGCGGACTCTCCCCCGACGGAATCCACGACCTTCTTGAACTGTTCGCGATCCTCGCCGCGATCGATGGCCTCGAGCGAAGCACCGATGAGTTCGACGTGGTATTTGTCAAGCACACCGGCCTTGCCCAGAGCCTCGGCGGCGTTCAGAGCGGTTTGCCCGCCGAGCGTTGGCAGCAGCGCGTCCGGGCGTTCACGCGCGATGATCCGCTCGAGAATCGGCACGTCGATGGGTTCGATGTAGGTGGCGTCGGCCATTTCCGGGTCGGTCATGATGGTGGCCGGGTTGGAGTTGACGAGGATGACGCGAATGCCCTCCTCGCGCAGCACTCGGCACGCCTGGGTGCCCGAATAGTCGAATTCCGCGGCCTGGCCGATGACGATGGGGCCGGATCCGATGACCATGACGGATTTGATATCCTGACGTTTCGGCATTACTTGTTCTCCTTGTCAGCGCTATCGGCGGATTGGCTATTGACGGTTGTGTTCGATGAAGATGAAAATGTCGGTGCCGTAAGCACGGACGAAACCGGCTCCCCCGCCTTGCGGGCACGCATCAGCGAGACGAAACGGTCGAACAGATAGGCGGCGTCGTGGGGTCCAGCGGCGGCCTCGGGGTGGTATTGCACCGAGAAGGCAGGGATATCGACACATTGCAGGCCTTCGACCACATCGTCGTTCAGGTCGATGTGCGAGACGAACACACGACCGTATTTGCCGTTTTCATACGGCGATTCAACGATTTTGCCGATTGGCGCGTCGACCGCGAACCCGTGGTTGTGGGCGGTGATCTCGACCTTGCCGGTGGTCATGTCACGCACCGGCTGATTGACGCCGTGATGGCCGAACTTGAGCTTGTAGGTATCGAAGCCGAGCGCACGTCCGAAGAGCTGGTTGCCGAAGCAGATGCCAAAGAAGGGGTATCCGGCGTCGAGCACCTGACGTAGCAAGTCGACCTCGGGAGCAGCCTCTTCCGGATCCCCCGGACCGTTCGAGAAGAAGACGCCATCGGGGTTCAAGGCCTTGATTTGTTCGAATGTAACAGTAGAAGGTACGACGTGCACCCGGCAACCGCGTTCGGACAAGCGATGAGGCGTCATGCCTTTGATACCGAGATCGACGGCGGCGACGGTGAACAGGGGCTCCTTGCCCGCGAAGTCGCCGCATGGCTCGACCGTGTAGGTCTCCTTGGTGCTGACATGGTCGTAGAGCCTGGCGCCCTGCATCTTCGGCGAGGCCAGCACTTCGTCCAACAGCACGTCCACGGACTTCAGCTCGCCGCTGGTCTCATCGACCAAAGCGTTTCCCGAGAAAATGCCGGCGCGCATCACGCCGCTCTGGCGCAGGTGGCGGACCAGCTTGCGCGTATCGATGCCGCTGATGCCGACGACGGAATCGCCTTTGAGCTCATCGTCAAGGCTGTCGTTGGCACGCCAGTTGCTGACATTCGGGCTGGGCTGACGCACGACGTAGCCGGCCACCCAGACCCGCTTGGATTCTGGATCCTCGTCGTTGACTCCGGTATCGCCGATATGCGGGAATGTCTGCACGACGATCTGCCGATCATAGCTCGGGTCGGTAATCGTCTCCTGATAGCCGGTCATGGCCGTTGCGAAGACAATCTCACCGAACGTTGAGCCGGACGCTCCATAAGGCTCACCGATGTAAAGCTGGCCATCTTCCAACAACAGCACAGCATCGTCTTTCGAATACTGTGCTGTTGTCGCTGCTTGCTGACTCACCACGAGTCCCCCTTTGCCGGGCCCGTGCGCGGACTCGGAATAACTGGACCGGAAAAACACATTCGCGGCCCGGCCACCGTACCGCGGTCAGAACGAACTACACAATTGTTGAGTCATCGTCACCATCCGGTGGCAACGACTGTTCCTCTCCAGCCGTATCAGGCTGAATCGGCACATCTGCGGGCGACGACGAGCCCACGGCGTCATCGTCATCCGAAACCTTGGATGTCTCGGCTTCGGCTGCTGCAGGACCATCGAGCGTTCCGGAAGAATCGTCGGAAGTCTCCTTTTCGCTGTCTGCCGGTTTCGCTGCCTCACCCGAAATGTCGCCATTCTCGTCAGACGAGTCGGCACCCTGATCAGCGCCGGCAGTCTGAGATGAATCCGTATCTTCTTCATCACCGGATTGCACGTTCTCCGTCTCCGGCTCGTCCTCGGATTCCGTCTCAAAGGGCACACCATCGCCCTGGCCGGAGATGCCACGGGACTGGAGGAACCCGGGAGCGGTCGGCGAATTGGAACGACGCTCGGCCGCTTCACGTTCCGCTTTCTCCTTGGCCTGCGCTTCATGCGCCGCCTTGATGTCGGCAAGGACCGTATCCTTGTCATCGCACAGCGCGCTCAGCAGACCATGAATGAAAGCCGGCGAGTCGTCATCGGAAAGGGTTTTCGCCAATCCCAACGCCTCGTCGATGGCCACGCGGCCGGGGACCTCGTCATTGAAGAGAATCTCCCAGGCGGCGATCCGCAGGATGTTCCTGTCGACAACGGCCATGCGTTTCAGCGGCCATTTGGTGGAGTGGGAGTCGAGCGCGTGATCGATGCCGTCCTGCTCGTCGGCCACACCTCGCACAATCTCGATCGCGTAATCCGGCAACGGGGTCTGGGCTCCCGGTTCGGCAATGCGTTCGGCGAGCAGCGACGGGATGTCCTGCCCCTTTTCATCCGCTTCGTAGAGCGTATTGAGCGCCCGCTTGCGAGCTGTCGAACGTGCCATATAGTCAGTAGCCTCTCAGTAAAAAATATGCGAATTACCGTTTGCGAATACGGCTTTCCGACTTGGCAGGCCGTAACGTACCAAGTCGGAAAGAGAAAATCAGTTGTTTTCGCGGCCGAGGTAGGAACCGTCGCGGGTGTCCACCTTGACCATTTCGCCTTCGCCCACGAAGAGCGGCACCTGGATCTCGGCACCGGTCTCGACAGTGGCGGGCTTCGTACCGGCGTTCGAACGGTTGCCCTGCACGCCCGGCTCGGTCTGCGTGACCTTGAGCACGACGGATGCCGGCAACTCAACGCTCAACGGGGTGCCGTCGTGGAAGCTGATGATGCAGTCGGTGCCTTCGAGCAGGTATTTTGCCTGATCGCCAACGAGCTCCTTGGGGATGTTGACCTGATCATAGGTGGTCATATCCATGAAGACGAAGCTGTCACCCTCTTCATAGGAATACTGCAGCGTACGGTTGTCGACGGTTTCGAACTCCATCTTCATGCCGGCGTTGAAGGTCCTGTCGACGATCTTGCCCGAAAGCACGTTCTTGATGGTGGTACGCACGAAAGCCGGCCCCTTGCCAGGCTTGACGTGCTGGAATTTCGTGACGGTCCAGAGCTGTCCGTCCAGGTTCAATACCGACCCGTTTTTGATGTCATTGCTAGTTTGTGCCACGTCTCGTCACCTTAGTCATTTACTTTTCAAACGATTTGCATTCCATAAAATGCCTCAGCAATTATGCCACGGCGTCTGTACAGCCTACGATAAGTCATCAGTTAAAAAGTCCTATTAAGGGAATTAAAATACCTGATACAGTATCCTTCAATGGTCCAACCAACGTTTTCGCAATTTCAAGTGCCTTCTTTAATTTTCCTTTCGCGTTAGGACTTTCGTTATCGCTTTCTACTTTTGCTTTCTGTATTGCAGTTTTTAGTTCTTCCTCATGATCTATTTTTTCAGAGTTGAGAATTTCTTCTAGGCTTTCTGAAATTTTAGAGTACACATCAGGATTAATTGTATTGTTATTACCAACAGTTGTATTGCAATTACCGATTACACCATTGTTGGTAACAACATTATTCCCGTTTTGATTTATTGTAATGCCACCCATTGAATTATCTTTCTTCTTAATAAAAAATCTTAATCTTTTTGATAAAGAATCGTATTCTGCAAATTCTCCAACACGATCCTGAGTATAAGAATAAATCTGCTCCAAATTCTCAAACCAATATTCACCATGAATCTGCCATTTTGGGTGAAATCGATAATCGTTATGCCAATCACAAGGTAAATTCCTCTGATACTCACCAGACTGATGAGCAACGTCTTCTAAACGTATACAGTCAGTATCAGTGACTGTATCATTTTGAATATGATGTTGAATTTGGTCAAATTCCTCGCTGGCCGAATCAAAGAACTCATCGATATTTTGTAACTCTGAAAGCACCTCAATAGGCGCATCAGAATTGGGAATGATATAAAAGGCGTGGAGTTCAGATTTTAAATGTTCAAACCATTCTTTCGATTCTTTTGAAGCTGCATTAAGCTCCTCAACACTCCTTCGTCTACTAAAATTCTCATAACAATGTATAGTCGGATCGATAAACCCCATATTTTGTTACCTCTCCTGTAATCAGCTGTATCTGACTATAGCAATTATGTAAGAATAATCTAAAGCTATGCTAGATAATAATCTTATTTATACGGCATTACGATAAAGAAGTCTCCTAGAATAAAATCTGTCTTTTTTTCAACTCTTTCTCTGTATTTTTTTTAAATGACGGCAAACACCGTAAGATATCAAAACGAAACTCACGCAAACGGACAGAACTAAACATGACACTACATATACAGGGGAACCGGACAACTTCCCATTCCAAGACTCTATAAAGCTTTCATATACATTCTTTCTTTCTCTGCTACCTACTAGCGATAAATCTGAACTATACCCAGCCTTCTCATTTACTAGTCTGATTATGGATACGAATTGATGATCCAACCAGTTTTCGAAGGAATGTTTCTCTTTTTCACTCAGATTTTTGGGCAAATATTGACATAGATCCCTTGGCGACTGTATCGAAGCAAATACTTCTTCTACCTTACAATCAGTGTCACCAGACAATCCCGATTCTATGGTTTTGCGAATCAACGTCAAAATCTCGACGATTTGTGGCTGCATGGCTGCTATCAGGCACGCCTCTACTGTAGATTTTGATAAACAATCAATCGAATGGCCCAAAGAAGACTGGCGATTCAAAAAACCGGCTACCTTTTCCAACTCAGAAAGAGACCAAACTGGCTCCAGAACTTCAGTCGAAAAAATAAAGAGCCGTTGCCCTGCCTTGGGCAGGCTTTTGTCCTGCTTATATTCGGCTTTATAACCTTCCTGCAGACGGAGGCGAAAGGCCTTTGCAAGCTTCCGGGCCAGTCCAGAGTAAGCTCCATACGTTGGTTTAATCGGTTTTTTATTTCGATTTCCTATAACTGCTTCCTGCAGAAATCCACCGATTTTCAATGTGGGCACAATCTCATCATCTTTTACTTCCCGCTTGCGCGGTGCAATGTCGCCGGTACACAGCAAATAGCTTTTTACTGCGGATACATACTGTTTCCACAGTTCATCACTCATCCAACTATCTTGACGCCAATCCTCATCAATCCGTCTCATTACCTCTTTGATATCAACTTGTGGATTATTGCGTTGCCACACCAGAAAAAGCTCATCCGATTTACTTCCGTTACAATCCGCACAAGCGGCAACAAGATTGTCAAAATGAGAGTTTGACCCTACTCTGCTTTTGGCGAGCACGTGATCCATCTGCGCATGTCTTCCAATTCGTTCACCACAATAGAGACAACGCCCTTGTTGCCGTTCCAAAGCCTGAAACTTCCTGACATGAAGGCGTGAATGAACATGATACTTCTTTTTTATTCGTTTCACATCTGCACTGCGCCCTATACCTTCTTGCGGTGTCAACGGTCCAATTATTGTCTTGTTTACAGACGAAGTCTTCTTTGGAGGAGTGTAAGCAATCGTCATCATTTCTTCAATGCCATAGCGTTCCCGTAAGTCATCTATCCAACGTCCGATGCCAGATGATACCGCGTCGACTGACTTGGAATTATAAACAGCAGATTGTTTACCAATACCCAAACCTGCATAATCCAAAATATCAATGTCAAGAATGGTTATAGGGCACGCGACCCACCGTTTATCATTTGAAGACATTTGTAATGCCCCCATTGCCACATCTTCAGGACCAAACTTGATACCTATACGATAACGTAGCGTCTTTGCCATCGTTATGCTCCCCTTTTAGTTTCCCAATTCACAAAATCAGCTGTAATGACTTCCATTCATTCCAGATAAATCCTCAATATACAGTTGTGCCCCACACCTTTCGATGCGGGGCACAACCAGTAAGTAAATCTACAACTTACGTTCTAGAACTACTCGATCACCTTGGTGACACGGCCTGAGCCGACGGTGTGGCCGCCTTCACGAACTGCGAAGGTCAGGCCCTCTTCCATCGCGACGGGCTGAATCAGCTCGACGGAGAAGGTGGCGTGATCGCCAGGCTGAACCATCTCGACGCCTTCCGGCAGCGTGATGACGCCGGTGACGTCGGTGGTGCGGAAGTAGAACTGCGGACGGTAGTTGGAGAAGAACGGCGAGTGACGGCCGCCCTCATCCTTCGTCAAGACGTAGACTTCGCCCTCGAACTTGTGGTGCGGGGTCACGGTGCCGGGCTTGGCCACGACCTGGCCGCGCTCGACGTCGTCACGGTTGATGCCGCGGAGCAGCAGACCGGTGTTGTCGCCAGCCTCGGCCTCGTCCATCTGCTTGTGGAAGGTCTCGATGGAGGTGACGGTGGTGGTCTGGGTCGGACGAATACCGACGATCTCCGCCGGGGCGTTGACCGGGATGCGGCCACGCTCGACACGGCCGGTCACCACGGTGCCACGGCCGGAGATGGTGAAGACGTCCTCGATAGGCATCAAGAACGGCTTGTCGAGATCGTGGACAGGGGTCGGGATGTAATCGTCGACTGCGTCCATGAGGTCCTTGACCGTCTGAACCCACTTGTCGTGATCCGGAGCGTCATCGTGCAGAGCGCCGTAGGCGGAGGTGCGGATGACCGGGCAGTCACGATCGAAGCCGTTTTCTTCGAGGAGGTCGCGGACCTCTTCTTCGACGAGCTCGATGAGCTCTTCGTCGTCAACCATATCGCACTTGTTGAGCGCGACGAGAATCTTCGGCACGCCTACCTGACGAGCGAGCAGAACGTGCTCGCGGGTCTGAGCCATCGGGCCATCAGTGGCGGCGACGACGAGGATCGCGCCATCCATCTGAGCGGCGCCGGTGATCATGTTCTTCACGAAATCGGCGTGGCCGGGGCAATCCACGTGAGCATAGTGGCGCTTGGCCGTCTGATACTCGATGTGGGCGATGTTGATGGTGATACCACGCTGCTTCTCTTCAGGAGCCGCGTCGATCTGATCGAAGTCATACTCCGGGTTGAGATCGGGGTACTCTTCGTGCAGCACCTTCGAGATGGCCGCGGTCAGGGTCGTCTTACCGTGATCAACGTGGCCAATGGTGCCAATGTTAACGTGCGGCTTGGTCCGCTCGTACTTTTCCTTTTCTGCCATTACTTGTCCTCCTGGACGTTTCGTAGTTAATCCCGAGCTTTTCGGCATCGAGATACTCGCTACAGTTTACTGGGTTTCTGGGTTACCTGCCACAAAGTGCCCGAACCCAGTCAGCGCTAGAAAATTTTAGCGCCGACTGGAGACAGACACGCCTTGGGCGAAGTATTTTATTCGCCGCGCTGGGCCTTGATGATCTCCTCGGAGACCGCCTTCGGCACCTCTGCATACGAATCCATCTGCATGGTGAACATCGCACGGCCCTGCGTCTTGGAACGCAAATCGCCGATGTAGCCGAACATCTCACTTAAGGGGACCTTCGCCTCGATGACCTTGACGCCGGTGGCGTC
The DNA here is from genome assembly GCF_029395515.1 of Bifidobacterium sp. ESL0764. NCBI lineage: Bacteria > Bacillati > Actinomycetota > Actinomycetes > Bifidobacteriales > Bifidobacteriaceae > Bifidobacterium > Bifidobacterium sp. ESL0764. The sequence continues at coordinate 952,845 of NZ_CP113919.1, read as the reverse complement.
CTTCATCTCCTGGATGTTGCCACGACGGGAGTTGATGTCGCCCATCACGTCGCCCATGTACTCCTCAGGCGTACGCACCTCGACGGCCATGATCGGCTCGAGGATGACGGGCTTGGCCTTCGGGGCCGCGGTCTTGAACGCCATGGAACCGGCGATCTTGAAGGCGAGCTCGGAGGAATCGACATCGTGGATCTGGCCGTCGGTGACGGTCGCCTTGACGCCGACCACCGGGAACCCGGCGAGCACGCCGGACTCCATGGCTTCCTGCACACCAGCATCGATCGAAGGAATGAATTCCTTGGTGATGTGGCCGCCGGTGACCTCGTTGACGAACTCGTAATCCTTGCCCTCGGCGGGGTCGATCGGCTCGAAGTTCATCAAGACCTTTGCGAACTGGCCGGAACCACCCGTCTGCTTCTTGTGGGTGTATTCCTGGTTCATGACGGCCTTGCGGATGGTCTCGCGGTAGGCGACCTGCGGGTTGCCCACGTTGCACTCCACCTTAAACTCGCGACGCATACGGTCGACGATGATGTCGAGCTGGAGTTCGCCCATGCCGGAAATCAGCGTCTGGCCGCTTTCCTCATCGGTCTTGACCTGGAAGGTCGGATCCTCGTCGGCGAGCTTCGCCAGCGCGATCGACATCTTCTCCTGGTCGGCCTTGGTCTTCGGCTCCACGGCGACCTCGATCACCGGGTCCGGGAAGGTCATGGACTCGAGGGAAATAGGAGCGTTGTCGGCGCACAGCGTGTCGCCGGTGGAGACGTTCTTGAGACCTACGAGCGTGTAGATGTTGCCGGCTTCTGCGGCGTCGACGGGGTTCTCCTTGTCGGCGTGCATCTGGAAGATCTTGCCGACGCGTTCCTTCTTGTCCTTCGTGGAATCGAGCACGGTGTCGCCGGGCTTGATGGAGCCGGAGTAGACGCGCACGAACACGAGCTTGCCATAGAAGGGGTGGGTCGAGATCTTGAAGACCAGTGCGGCGAACGGATCGTCCATCGTGGGCTTGCGGTCGATCTCCTGGGACTCGTCACCGGGCTTGAAGCCGACGATGGCGGGGACGTCCTCAGGGCTCGGCAGGTAGTCGACCACTGCGTCGAGCAGCGGCTGAATGCCCTTGTCCTTGAAGGCGGAACCACAGAGGACCGGGTAGGCCTTGCGCTCGATGGTGAGCTTGCGGATGCCTGCACGGATCTCCTCGTCGCTCATCTCGCCGGACTCGAGGTACTTCTCCATCAGGTCGTCATCGGACTCGGCCACCTGGTCGAGAAGTTCCGAACGATACTGCTCGGCCTTGTCCTTGAGGTCATCGGGGATGTCGACGGTGTCGTAGTGGGCACCCAGATCGGTGGTGACGTCCTTCCAGACGTACGCCTTCATACGGATCAGGTCGACCATGCCGACGAAGTCGTTCTCGGCGCCGATCGGCAATTGGACGACCAGCGGGGTGGCTCCGAGCTTCTTCTTGATGGTGTCGACGGAGTAGTAGAAATCGGCTCCGAGCTTATCCATCTTGTTGATGAAGCAGATGCGCGGCACGCCGTACTTGTCGGCCTGACGCCACACGGTCTCGCTCTGGGGCTCTACGCCTTCCTTGCCATCGAAGACGGCGACGGCGCCATCAAGCACGCGAAGCGAACGCTCCACCTCGGCCGTGAAGTCCACGTGGCCGGGGGTGTCGATGATGTTGATCTGGAACTTCTTGTCGGCGTCATGGGTCTGACGGTTCCAGAAGCAGGTGGTCGCAGCAGACTGAATGGTGATGCCGCGTTCCTTTTCCTGGGCCATGAAGTCCATGGTCGAGGCGCCTTCGTGCGTCTCGCCGATCTTGTAGTTCTTACCGGTGTAATACAGAATACGTTCTGTACATGTTGTCTTACCGGCATCGATGTGAGCCATGATGCCGATGTTGCGGACCTCATTGAGGTCGCTGAGCACATCAAGTGCCATAGATTTTCCTTACCTAACTCGTCTCTTCGATTACCAGCGATAGTGGGCGAAGGCCTTGTTGGCCTCGGCCATCTTGTGCGTATCCTCGCGGCGCTTCACGGAAGCACCGAGACCGTTGGAGGCGTCGAGGATCTCGTTGGCGAGACGCTCGGCCATGGTCTTCTCGCGGCGCTTGCGGGAGAAGTCCGTGAGCCAGCGAAGCGAAAGGGCGTTCGCGCGGTTGGGCTTGACCTCGACCGGGACCTGATAGGTCGCGCCGCCGACACGGCGGGAACGAACCTCGAGGGACGGACGGATGTTGTCGAGCGCGCGCTTCAGCACGGCGACGGGTTCCTGTTCGGTCTTCTCCTTGACCATGTCAAGTGCGGAATAGACGATGTCCTCGGCGATCGACTTCTTGCCGTCGAGCAGGATCTTGTTGATGAGCTGAGCGACCACGGTCGAACCGTAGATCGGATCAGGGAGCAGCTGATGCTTCTTGGATGGTCCTTTACGTGACATATCTCTTACTTCGCCTTCTTTGCGCCGTACAGGGAGCGTCCCTGCTTGCGGTCCTTGACACCCTGGGTATCGAGCGCGCCGCGCACGATGTGGTAACGCACACCAGGAAGATCCTTCACACGGCCACCGCGGACGAGCACGATGGAGTGCTCCTGCAGGTTGTGCCCTTCGCCCGGAATGTAGGCGGTTACTTCGATGCCGGAGCTCAGGCGCACACGGGCGACCTTACGCAACGCGGAATTCGGCTTCTTCGGTGTAGTGGTATACACACGGGTGCACACGCCGCGACGCAGCGGGCTGCCCTTCAAGGCCAAAGTCTTGGATTTCTTTGACTTTGCCTTACGTCCTTTACGGACAAGTTGTTCTATAGTAGGCAACTTCAGTTCTCCGATTCGTTAATCATTGTTTCTTGCGGAGCCGCCTCGCTGCAGCCCCAACCGACGAATCGAATGAGACAGCCACAGTCCACCGGCCCGATGGCCCTTCGCTCTCCTGCCGCCGCATTGCTGCGCGCATTCCAACAAGCTCCAGGATATCCCAATGCCCACGCCTGTTACATAAGGCATGCCATTGGCACACACAGAGAGTAACTATAACACACTACTTCCGACATTCATAGACAACGGGCACGCTGCATTCCCAAGATGCCGGCGGCAGACAACAGTTTCGCCAAACGCCGACCTTGCGATACCATGAATACCCAAGTACCGGGTCGACAAGCCCGATGCCCCGTCTTCTACGAAAGGAACAGGTATGGCCACAGTGCTGGTTCATGTCATTCATACTTCCTGCGAGACATGGTCGGTCGACGTCGATGACGAACAACTCGCCATCGCCCAGGAGCAGGGCGAGGAAGGCCAATGCCTGTTGGAGCAGGACAATAGAGAGGTCGTCGATGTCGATGACGAAAATTTCGAAATCGATTACGTCGACACCATCAATTGGGATAAGTCATATACCGACATCAACGACGATATCGACAACGAGGACCCCGCCGACGACGAGGATATCGACGAAAACGGCGACAAAGGATGACAGACACTTGCGAGCAGACCGTCATAGGATTGCACCGCTCGTTTGACGCGGGGATAATGCGTCCCCTCGCTTGGCGTCGGGAACAACTCGAGCGCATGAAACGCATGATGACAGCGCATAGGAAGGACATCGAACTGGCGGTGTACCTCGATCTGGGCAAGCCAGCAGCCGAGACCGCACTGATGGAAATCAAACTGGTGCTTGACGAAATAAGGTTTGTCGAGCCTCGTATCGAACGCTGGAGCAGACGTCATCACGTGGCCATGCCGTGGCTCATGCAGCCGGCGAGAAGCTGGACGATAGCCGAACCCAAAGGCGTGGTCCTGGTGATTTCGCCATGGAACTACCCGCTGATGCTGAGCCTGGAGCCGATGGTCGACGCCATCGCGGCCGGCAACTGCGTATGTCTCAAACCATCCGAACTGTCCCCCAATACCAGCGCATTGCTTGGGCGGCTGATCGGCGAATACCTTGACCCGCGGGCCTTTGCGGTCGTTCAAGGCGCGGTGCCTGAAACCACCGAATTGCTCAAGCAATCGTTCGACCATATTTTCTATACCGGAGGCGGCAAGGTCGGCTCGATCGTCATGGAGGCCGCGGCCAAGCACCTTACGCCGGTAACGCTGGAGTTGGGCGGAAAATCCCCCGTATTCGTGGATGCAAACGCCGATCTCGACGTCGCGGCCGGGCGCATTGCCTGGGGACGTTTCACCAATGCCGGGCAGACCTGCGTGGCACCGGATTACGTTTTGACCACGCCGGAACTTGTCGAGCCATTGGCGCGAAAAATCGAGGAGTTCACCAGAAAATTCTTCGGCGACGACCCTGCCCAATCCCAATGTTTCGGACGTATCGTCAATACCAAACAATTCGACAGGCTCGCCAAACTGCTGCCGGCCGATGGCAAGACATTCAGCGGCGGCGAGACCGATCGTGAACACTTGTACATCGCACCGACCGTACTCACCGACGTTCGGCCGGACGACCCGGTGATGCAAGAGGAGATCTTCGGTCCGATTCTGCCGATTCTTCCTGTACAAGACGCCCAGGAAGCCGTGGCCTTCATCAACAGGCGTCCGAAACCGCTTGCCTTGTATGTATTTTCCCGCTCCAAGACCACCCGTCTGCTCTTCGAACGCCATACCAGTTCCGGGGCGCTCGGCTTCAACCTCCCGCTCGGTCATCTGCTCTCCAGCCGTCTGCCCTTCGGCGGCGTCGGCGCCTCCGGCATGGGTTCTTACCATGGCAAAGCCGGCTTCCTGGAATTCAGCCACGTCAAGAGTGTGACCAGCAAACCTGCGTTTCCTGATACGCTGCGCCTCGCCTATCCGCCATATGGAACGGTGATCCGTAGACTGACCCGGCTGTGAACGGGTAAGCACATCGACTCAACCTCTTAGCAACCATGATTCCCAAGCCGCACGTCGTCGGCACAGTACGGGTTGCGTGTGCAATCGTTACTGATCGTTGCTGGAACGAATGAAGCCCTGAAACTGAAAATCCCCGGAACCTTGCAATTCCGGGGATTGATGGGGTGGCCAACGCGGTTCGAACGCGCGACCTTCTGAACCACAATCAGATGCTCTACCTGCTGAGCTATGGCCACCATCGAAGTGTGAAACCGACCGATTCAACGAACCGAATCAACATCCGCACAACAGATAAGAACTATACATGATTCTCAAGACCTTGCGCAACCGGCGCGTCGCGAAATCCCGTCAGACCTCGTCAAACCTTCAGTTCTGCAGGTCTCGTCACCAACCAATATCCACATTCGGGGCCTTCTCCCCTGCCCTCACGGCGAACGGGAGCGTATTGCGCTTCGAGGGAATCGGGCAGGTGCAGTAGGCGGAGAACGCGCAGGGATAGTTGTAGGCATAGTTGAAATCGAGCACGTCCAGCTCGTCGAGGCCGAGCTCGTCGAGCCGCAGCACACGGCCGATTCCATAGGTCTCTCTGCCGTTGGTCGGATCTTTGAAGAAGATGCTCGCATGGCCGAAAACATTCGAGACGACCAGCGAGTAGTCCTCACCTTCGTGCCGGAATTCAACGAAACCAAGCAACGGGTAGGACTGCAGCACCGTCTTGACCACCGAATCGTGGATATCGAACTCGTCGGGTTCGGCGCGGCGGAAAACGGCCGGAATCCGCCATTCCGGGTCGAGAGGGAACGTGTCGATGTCGTCGAAATGCTGTCGGGCCAAAGTATGCGGGTCTTTGACACGAATCCAGAAACGGTGCGTGGATTGGTCGACCAGATCGGTCTGGGAGTTGACTTCGATGCGCTTGTCGCCGTAGTTGAGATACGCGAGCGCCTGTTCGCCGAATGCGCTCGGGGCAAACGAAATCGGGGCTTCGAGCACCGTTCGTCCATTGGTTACCGCACGTGGCTCTTCCCTGTCTTTTCCAACGACCGCCTGCGACCGTGCTTCCTTGTACTGCGGATAATAGGTCAGCACATCGTTTTCGGCACGCCATACACCCGGGATACCGTCAATCGCCTGCGTGGAACCGTTGGCGACCCATGTGATGGACGCAGGCGCGAGATAGCCGTGCGGTGCCTTGAGCTCCTCCAACCGCTGTTCGTGCCACATCTGCCATTGCTGTGCGTACGGGTCGGCCGCTACCGCCGGAAGCGTGGAAATGTCTTCGGCAAGCTCGTCCGAGGCCGACGTCAGGTTGAGACGTTGAGAAGCCGAGGCGAAAAGCCGGTTCATCGAACCTACGGCATTCGCTTTTGCGCCGGTATGGTCATTCGTCTCTGTTGTATTCGATTCGCTCATTTCATTGCCTCCATTGCAAATTTCTTGTTGAACTGGTTGATTGCTCATAGCGGTCAGCCGCAAGACCTCCCGTCATCATGCATTGACGTCATTCGACGAGCCTTCTGCGTGAAACCGTATGCCCCGTATGTGAACCCTCAGTATTTGAACATCGGAATGTTGTGGTCTTTGACAAGCTGCTTGGCGACGGCCCGCGTATGGTAGGCCTCCACAATCTTGCGGAATGTCTTATTATCCTTGTCGCTCGTATTGGCCACGATGATGTTGACGTAGGGCTTGAAGCTGGCGTCACCGGGCTTGAGTTTGGGCGCATAGATGGCATCCTCGGGCTTCTTGCCGGCGTCGACGATGAAGTTCGTATTGGTGATGCCGCCGGCGTAATCGGGCAGCAGGTTGATGATCGAGGCGGCGTCGTTCAGCTCGATGTCGATGCCGCTGGGATTGGAAGCGATATCGTCGGTCGTCGGGTCGGCCTTGGTGTTGTCTTTGAGCTTGATCAGACCTGCGGAGTCGAGGACTTTGAGCGCACGGCCGAGGTTGGTGGTGTTGTTGGGAATGGCCACTTTGTCGCCGGATTTGAAGTCCTTGACGCTTTTGTATTTCTGCGAATAGAGGTTGAGCGGGGATATGTAGGTCTCACCGATCGGGGTGAATTTGTAGCCTTTTTCCTTTTCCTCCTGATGCAGGAACGCGTAATGCTGGAACGCCGTGATATCCAGTTCATGGTTGGCGAGCGCCTGGTTGGCATAGATGCCGTCCTGGAAGGTCTTGTATTTGAGTTTGATGTTGGCGTGCTCTTCGTCAAGCCGCGCTTGCACGTCCTTCCATTCGGCGTCGTCGGAATTGCCGACAAGCCCGACGGTGACGGTCTGCTCCTTGCCGGCCTTGGCGTTGCGGTAGATGTTGATACCGACGATAACCAGCACCACTACGAGGATAACCGCCAGCAGCGCGAAAAGCTGATGCTTGGCTCTGGTTTGTTTTTTGGTAGCCATAAAAGCCTCTTTCAGAATGTGTTCATGCTGACAGGCCGCGCTTTGCATGGCGGTATCGCTATCAGACGTTTACTGAGTTTTGGAAATGATATTGAAATTGATAGAGGAGTTGACGTTCTAAGAGTTGTTTGAGATGTGTCTGGCCCAAGATCAATGTTCGGTGATTTCGACGAGCAACCGGCCGATGAGCTCGACCAGTCCGACCAGAAGCACCAGGACGATGATGGTGGCGATGGTGACATCCATCATGTAGCGCTGATAGCCGTAGCGGATGGCGAAATCGCCGAGTCCCCCACCTCCGACCACTCCGACCACCGCGGTCATATCGATCAGGCTGACCAAGGTGATCACGCTGACACGGATGATCGAGGGTATCGCCTCGCGCAGGTAGACGCGCCAGACGATCTCAGGCAACCCCATGCCCATCGCCTGCGCCGCCTCGATCAGACCCGAATCGATGCCGGCCAAAGCCGACTGGATCTGGCGGGCGAAGAACGGGGTGATGCCAACGACAAGCGGGAACAGCGCTCCTTTCGTACCGATGGCCGTGCCCATGATAAAACGCGTGACCGGCACCAGCGAGGCCGCAAGGATGATGAACGGAATCGAGCGAAAGAGGTTGATCAGTTTGTCGATGACGTTGAAGACACCTCGGTTGGGATGAAGGCCACCAGGTTTCGTCACGGTGACGACGACGCCAAGCAAGATAGCCAGGACGAAGGAGATCAGGCCCGCCACCGCGACCATGATGATCGTCTGCACAAACGAATCGAAGAACTCGGGCAGGCGGCTCATCACGTTCGGGAACCAAAGATTCAGAATGTCAGGCACGGTCGATCACCTCGATGCCGATATTGCGTTCGTTGAGATAGGCGAGCGCGGCTGTTATCTTGTCGGCGTCCCCTTTGAGCATGACCACCAACCCGCCTAACGGGGCGTTCTCGACAAAGTCGATATCGGCGAAAATGATGTTGACATCGATTGCGAATTCACGCGAGATGTGGGAGACCAAGGCCTCGGATACTTCTTTGGCGATGTAGTTCATGCGTAGAAGCACCTGTCCGGGCTGCGGTTCGACGAGCGGCGAATGGTCGTCAATCAGTTCGTGGACCTTGTCCAGGTTCGAGGTGGTGGCTACGAACGCTTTGGTCAGTGCGGCTTTGGGGGCTGCGAAGATGTCGAAGACATCGCCTTTCTCGACGATGGTGCCATGATCGATGACGGCGACCTTGTTGCAGATCTGCTTGATCACGGACATCTGGTGGGTGATGACGACGACGGTCAGGCCGAGCGTATCGTGCAGGGCACGCAGCAGGGCAAGAATCGATTTGGTCGTCGTCGGATCGAGTGCGCTCGTTGCCTCGTCGCTCAACAATATGCCGGGCTTATTGGCCAAAGCACGCGCGATGGCGACGCGCTGCTGCTGGCCGCCGGAAAGCTCGTTCGGATAAGCCTCGGCCTTTTCACCCAGACCGACCAGATCCAAAAGTTCGGAAACACGGGCCTTGCGGGCTTCTCTATCGACCTTGCCACGGAACGCGAGCCCGACATTGGCGGCCACAGTTCGCGACGGCATCAGATTGAACGACTGGAAGATCATGCCGACGTCACTTCTCAAGACACGAAGATCCTTGGATTTCAATTTGGCGACTTCCTGGCCGTTGACGGCGAGAGCGCCATCGTCGTAATGCTCGAGCCCATTGACGCATCGCACGAGCGTTGATTTGCCGGCACCGGACAAGCCGATGATGCCGTAGATGTCGCCTTTCTCGACATCCAGGTCGATGCCGCGCAGCGCGATCTTTTCGCCGTCGTCGGCGGGATATTTTTTCGTCAGATTGCGCATCGTGATGACGGATGACATAAGACCCCTTTTCCGTTCATTCGGCGACATGCCGAAGATATGCATTACAAGTATGTTCAGTACGCCAGTTCGAGCACGGCGCGCACATCGGGCTGGCTCAAAGGGACGTAATTGCCGACCGGCTTGGTGTCGGACTTCGTCAGACGCTCGGCTATCGTTTCGACGGCTTGACGCGGGATGCCAAGTTCATGCAGGCTGGTTTTCAGGCCCAACATCTTGAAGTGGCGTTCAAGCGTATCCGCCAGAATGCCAGCGCACTCCTGTTCCGTGTTGTCATAGGGGTCGGCGTCAAGTGCCCGAACCGCCATCTGTGCATAACGCTGCGGGCTGCGGCCCGCGACGTAACGGATGATCGAAGGCAGGATCGCGGCGATCCCCTCGCCGTGTATCACGTCGAATTCCCCGCCGATCTCATGCTCGATGCGGTGGGTCGTCCAATCGTTTTCCGAGCCGGTGGCCAGGTAGCAATGGTTGAACATCAGCGTCGAAAGCCAGTGCAGCTCGGTTCGCGTCGTGAGGTCATCGGGATCGGCAGCAAAACGCCTGCCCTGCACCAGAGCGGCACGGAACCCGCCTTCCAGAATCCGATCGGCCGATTCGAGATGGTCGCGCAGCGTGAAATACGGCTCCAGGAATCCTACGGCAAGGTCGGCCACGGCCGCCGCTTGATAACGATAAGGCGCCGTACGCGAATACTCGGGGTTCACGATGGAGAACTTAGGAATGATAAGTCTGGTCTCCAACGCCTCCTTGTCCTCGCCTTGCTGGAGGACGGCGCAATCGGAGACTTCCGAACCACTGCCGGGAATCGTCGAAATCACGCCAACCGGCAACGTTTCCTTCGGTTCGGCGGTTCCATCGAACAGATCCCATACATCACCGCCGTAAGGCACGCCGACGCCAACCGCCTTGGCCGTGTCCATTGAGCTTGCACCGCCCGCCGCGAGGACGAAATCGACCTTCTCCTTGCGGGCCAGGCCGATCAGGTCACGCACGAGTCCGATACGAGGATTCGGCACGACGTCACCGTTTTCGACCAGCCGCGCGCCAATCGCCTGCGCGGCATCGACAACTCGGTCGTGGATACCGAGGTCGAAGACGTAATCACCGCTGTAAACCAGCATGACCGAAGTCGCATGGTATTGGCCCAAAAGACGTTGGAGCTGCTGCTCGGCCCCCACACCGAACACGAGCTCATTGGGAGTGCAATAAGTGAAAACCATGATTGCCCACCTCGCTTTCCTTTTCCGCGCGTATCCGGTCTCAAGACCTGTGCCCCGACCCACACGCCGAACAACCTCATGAATCCGCCGCATGCATGGAATCCAGCGACGTTAGCAACCGAGTGTAACGACCTACGTTCAGCGCTCGCAAGCCGAACGATATACGCAGAATCGATAGTCGTTTATCAATCGACGCGGCCGCAGGTAAGAAAGCGTTCATTGGGGATTATTGTTTTTTTCTGTTATATGAATATTTATCACTATATGGACATACGAGGCTTTGAGTCTTTTGCCTGGACTGTGTGATTCATCACAAAAACATTGTGTTCTTCGTTACAAAACGCCGAATTCCGGTAAACCGCGAAACAGGAGCGGGCCATAATGAAACCACGAACTTTCATCCTGGGATCAAACAGACAGACAAAGAACACAAGAGGGAACCATGGGCAAATTATCCGAACTGAAAACAACCATTTCCGAAGTCGAAGAGACCGCCGACGAGACCAAGCCGCTCTTCCCCGGCCGCGCGTTCATCTCGACGGTGCTCGACGCGCTCGACAGCAAGGAGACGATGACCGGCAAGATGATCGGCCGCTACATCCAGCGCGCCGCCATGGCCGGCATCCTCGTGGGCGTGTTCTTCGCGGCCTTCTGGGTGATCATGGGCGCGACCTCCAAAGCCGATCCGGGACTGGCCGTGGCCGGCAAGGTGATCGCGGGCATCACCTTCGGCTGGGCCCTCGTGCTCATCTACTACACCAACTCCGAGCTGCTGACCTCGAACATGATGGTCGTCAGCATCGGCGCCTATCACAAGCGCATCGGCTGGGGCGAATCGTTGAAGTTGCTGGGCCTGTGCCTGCTGGGCAACCTGCTGGGCGCGCTGATCGTGGCCATCATCCTGCGCTTCTCCACCATCATCTCCGGCCCGTCGTTCGACGCGATGCTCGCCGCCGCGACCACCAAGCTCAACTATCTGAACTCCGGGTTCGGCGTGGCCGACCTCTTCGTGCGCGCGATCTTCTGCAACTTCTGCATCAACATCGCCATGCTCATGGTCTACAACGGCAAACTCACCAATGACTTCACCAAGTGCACCATCATGGTGGTGGCGGTCTTCGTCTTCACCTTCTGCGGCTTCGAGCACTCCGTGGCCGACTCCGCGATGTTCCTCATCTTGGGAATGCACGGCGTGATCAACGCGGGCAAGGCGATTCTGGTAATCATCGTGGCCATCCTCGGCAACATCGTGGGCGGCGGCATCCTCATCGGCCTAAACTTCGCGACGATGAACGACGAGCGCGGCATCACCGCCGAAAGCGGCAAGTAAGCTACAGGCCGTTGCATTGTCGCCTTGTCCACAATACAACGGAGGCATAGTCACAGGTCGGATTATGGTTAAACCATATTCACTGACTGCAACATTGGAGCGACATGCTGAATTTTGTCAACGATTACTGCGAAGGCGCCCATCCCGCGATTTTGAAGCGGATGGAAGAGACCAACATGGAGCAGCTGCCCGGCTATGGCTCGGACAAGTACTGCGACTCCGCCAAGCAGAAGATTCGCGAGGCCTGTGGCTGCCCGGACGCCGATGTGTGGCTCTTGGTCGGCGGCACGCAGACCAACCAGACCGTCATCGACACCATCACCCCCGCCTACGCCGGCGTCGTCGCCGCAAGCAACGGGCACGTCAACGTCCACGAGGCCGGGGCCATCGAGTCCACCGGCCACAAAGTGCTGACCCTCCCGAGCCATGAGGGCAAGATCGACGCGGCTGACCTCGAGCAGTATTGCAAGGACTTCTACGCCGACGGCAACTACACCCACATGGTCTTCCCCGGCTGCGTCTACGTCTCGCACCCCAGCGAATACGGCACGATGTACACCAAGGCCGAGCTTACGGCCATCGCCGAGGTCGCGCACCGCTACGACATGCCGCTCTTTCTCGACGGCGCGCGCCTGGGCTACGGGCTGACGGCGGAAGGCACCGACCTGACGCTCGAGGACATCGCGCGCATCACCGACGTCTTCTACATCGGCGGCACCAAGGTCGGCGCCCTCTTCGGCGAGGCGGTCGTCTTCACCAAGCACAACACGCCCAGGCACTTCCTCACGTTGATCAAACAGCACGGGGCTCTGCTGGCCAAGGGCTGGCTGCTCGGTCTGCAGTTCGACACGCTGTTCACCGACGGGCTTTACACGAAGATCGCTCGCAACGCCAACGAGAAGGCCGACCAGATCCGCGAGGCGCTGAAGGCCAAGGGCTATCAGCTCGCCTACGAGAACCCGACCAACCAGGTCTTCGTGGTGATGGACCAGCCGACGATCGAGCGGCTGGGCGCCGAGGTCAACATGGACTTCCTCGAGAAATATGACGACACGCATTCGGTGATGCGTTTCTGCACCAGTTGGGCGACCACGCAGGAGCACACTGATCAGCTCATCGCACTGCTGTAGCGCCGCCGTTCCTATGGCTCGTGATTTCCATTGCGTCTTTGCCCGGATTGCAGAGATAATCACACTTATGCCTCTACTTTCGTGATTATCTCTGTAGCCCGACCTCATGTGCAGAGATAATCACACTTTCTGGGCCATTTTCGTGATTATCTCTGTAATCCAGCTACGAATGCAGAGATAATCACATTCTGCGGCAGCATTACGATTGCAGCAGCGACAATAACCGTCGTCCCGGCACTGCAGACTGCCGCGTCTTCTGCGCATCGGCGATGGCCTCGCGCTCCATGGCGACAAACCGGTGGACGCTCTGCGGCAACGCATATTTCTCGCGTGCTTCCTGCGCGTATTTCGGCCCCCACTCGGCCAGCTCCTGCGGATGTTCGATCCACCAGTCGATGCGGCGGGCGAGCGCTTTGGCATTGCGAGCGGGAAACACCGAGGAGTCCGTCAGCGCGAACTGGCTGGCCGCCGAAAGCGGCGAATCAGCGATGACCGGCACCAGGCCAGAGGCGATGCCCTCGAGCACACTCAACGATTCGATGTCGACGATCGAGGGATGGACGAGCAGATCGGCTTCACGCAGCAGATTCGGCATATCATCGTTAGGATGGAAGCCGATATGCGCTTTTCGTGGCAACAAACGTTTGGCAAGCCGGCGAAGATGGCGCTGCAACGGACCGGTGCCACAGATGGTCAGGTCGATCTGCGAGGCGTGCCGGCTCAACGCCACGGCACGAATCAGCGTCTCGTGATCTTTTTCGTGGGTGAGTCTGCCGGAAGCGACAATACGAAACGCACACTGCAAACTGCGAGCATTTTGAACCGATGTTCCGACTCCATCGCGTTCGTTGGTTTCATCTAGCGTGCCATCGCCGCCTTTGATCAAGCAATCATTCAAAGTTTCAGCGAAACCCCCTGATCCCTTTCCCTGATTATCGGACTTGGTATCTGCTGCGTGAAAACGGCTTGAATACCCGTTGGAGATGACATGGAGCCGCGCCCGATAGCCATGGGCCCGCAACTGCCGGGCGATCATGTCGCTGGGCGTGTGGATATGGCCGATATGACGGTAGAGCCAGAAGTCGAACAACCAGTAAATCAGCGACGGAACACCGGGGATATAGCGCAATGGACCGGCGGAATACGTGACGTTTTCAGGCTGTAAGTGAAAGCCGGCGGTTACGGGAATTTCCATGGATTGGGCGACAGCCAGCGCATGCCTTCCAAACTTGAACGGCATATAGATATGTACTACATCAGCGTCTTCGAAAGCCTTTCGAAAAACCGCGTCATCCGGCTCCGCGAACTGCATCTGCTGTTTGGCCGCAAGCCACGAGACGAACGGCAAGTGGTGGACTTCGACAGGATAATCCGGCGCGCCGACGCCAACTAAACGAACGTGATGACCTTGATTCTCAAGTTCCCGAGCATACTGCAACGCCGAATTCGAGGTGCCGTTGCCGCGATTGCCCACAGAGTCAACGACCAATGCGATGGTCAGTGGTTTGTCGACATCGGTAGCGGAGTTTTGGGAATCGGGCATAGTTCAATCCTAACGCTGTTGAGTGGTTCACAACTCTAGAACCACCTCAAATGGACGTTGTCAAAGATATATCGCATCCTTCGTTTTCGACTTATGGGCAGTTCAGCCAAACACCGGCAGATAAGCGGCATACTTTCAGAATCATTGACACGCGCAATATCAACCAATATCAGCTCCATCCATTCACTGATGGTTCGCGGACAATGAGCTCGTTCGGGGCCATCCCGTGCGACAATGAAATCATGAGCACTGAAACTGCATCATCATCCGTCGATTATCCGCTTGGCAACCTCACCACCAACAGCCAAACCCGTGTGCTGCTGCTTGGTTCCGGAGAGTTGGGACGCGAAATCGCCATCGAATTGACGAGGCTTGGGGCGTTTGTCATCGCCGCAGACAGTTACGAGCACGCGCCGGCCATGCAGATCGCACAGGAAACCCACGTCCTGGATATGACCGACGCGGCGGCGTTGGATGCATTGATCGCTTCCGCCCATCCTTCGATCATCATCCCCGAAATCGAGGCCATTGCAACCTCGGAATTGGCAAAAGCCGCAACAGACAACATCCAGGTCGTCCCCAGCTCGCGAATCGCGGCGATCTGCATGGACCGCGAAGCCTTGCGAAGACTGGCACATGAGACGCTCAGTCTGCCGACCACTCCGTATCGTTTCGCGAGCTCGTTCGATGAACTGAAAACCGGGGTCAAGGCCGTCGGCTATCCGTGTGTGGTCAAACCGGTAATGAGTTCTTCTGGTCACGGCCAATCCGTGATCCATTCCAGCGAAGATATCGAGATGGCTTGGCAGAAAGCTCAAAGCGAACGGAGAGACGCGAAAGACGGCGGTATTTCGCGCGTCATCGTCGAGGCGTTCGCGCCGCTGGATTACGAACTAACGATGCTCACCGTCTCCTCGTCCGCAGGAATCGTGGTCTGCTCCCCCATCGGCCAACGTCAGCAGGACGGCGATTACCGCGAATCGTGGCAACCGGCGCAGGTCAATCCGGCAATTCTCGAAAAGGCACAGGCCATCGCCCGCAAAGCCGTGGACGGACTGGTCGACATCGCGCACGAAAACCACGAGCACGGCTGGGGTGTGTTCGGCGTGGAACTGTTCGTGCTGAAGAACGGCGAAGTCCTGTTCAACGAGGTCTCCCCCCGCCCGCACGACACCGGCATGGTGACGATGGTCTCGCAGCATTTGAGCGAATTCGCACTGCACGCCCGCGCCGTTCTGGGCATCCCCGTCACCGAGGACAGCGTTGCACCCGCTCTCAAAGACGGCGAGGTCGCCGCCAGCCATGCGGTGGTCGTCTCCGGAAACGGATCTGTGACTTTCTCCAATATTCCACAAGCTCTGTCGCAACCCGATACCGACCTGCGCATCTTCGGCAAGCCGACCGTCAACGGTCACCGTCGCATGGCCGTCGCCCTCGCCACCGGATGCAATGAAGCCGAGGCACGGCAGAAAGCCGCACAAATCGAAACAGCCCTGCACATCACGATCGGCCGGTAGTCCAACCGACCGGCAGGCAACCGATCAATAAGCCGACAATCGACAGAGCGATTCCACCCGTCAGAATCATCTGTCTATGTCCGTCGCAACCATCACCTTTCGAATAATTCAAGCGGGATGTAACAAAAAATTTACAAAACACTTTTTCACCGCAAAAAACCGGAATTTCGAAATCCGTTCGTATCAATAAGGCACCGTACATCGCATTTTCGAATGAGACAAACGGCATATTTGTTGGCTGCGCTTGTTATATTGCATGTGTAAGTTCACCTCATTCAATCAATCTCGTTACTCTACGGGAAGGTCGATTTAATGGAGAAACTGGATATGCTCTACAAGGGCAAAGCCAAAAAACTCTATTCAACTAATGACCCAGATGTGCTGTGGGTCGAATATATGAATCAGGCCACTGCCGGCGACGGCGCGAAAAAGGCCCAGATTCAAGGCAAGGGAAGCCTCAACAATCGCATCACAACGGTGCTGTTCCGGCTTCTTGAGGCCGAGGGCGTCAAGACGCATTTCGTGCGTCGTCTCTCGGACACTGAACAGCTCAATGAGAAAATCACGATGTTCCCGCTTGAGATCATCATGCGCAACACCGCTGCCGGTTCGTTCTCCAAGCGTTACGGCGTCAAGGAAGGCACCGAGCTCAAGCGCCCGATTCTCGAGTTCTGCTACAAGTCCGACGAACTGCACGATCCGTTCATCGGCATCGACGGCATCGTGGCGCTGGGTCTGGCCACGGACGAGCAGATGGCCGAAGTCTCCCGCCAGGCCCGTGACATCAACGAGAAGCTGACCAAGATCTTCCGTGACATCGACGTGCAACTCGTCGATTCCAAGATCGAAGAGGGCATCAATCCCGACGGCGAGATCGTGCTGGCCGACGAGATCACCCCCGACACTTGCAGGCTCTGGGATTTGAAGGACGGGTCCGGGCAAGTCGAGCATCTCGACAAGGACCTCTTCCGCAGAGACCTGGGTGACATCATCCCCGCCTATGAGGAGATATACGGACGTCTGATGAAACTCGCGGACCGCCGTGGAGTCAAAGTCGAATGACCTATCGCTCGTGCACCATAATCATTGGTGTACGAGCGTTTTTGGTTGTTCCGCGTTTCCTTGCTTTTTATCCATTTTTCACTTTCCCCTTCTTACCAGCAGTGCTAAGGACCATCAGTGCTTTCAACAGTTTTTCGCGTATATGTAGAAAAGAAATCCGGTTTCGACGTCGAAGCAGCCAACCTCGCCCGTGAGTTACGGGACGTTCTGGGGCTCACCGGGCTCGAGCGCGTTCGCATCATCAACCGCTACGATGCCCAGAGCTTGGATTCCGAGCTTTTCGAAGCCGCTATTCCCACGGTGTTCAGCGAACCTCCTGTGGATACGGCGACGCGGGAGTTGCCGGATTTGGCCGACGCACAGGTCTTCGCCGTGGAGTATCTGCCCGGTCAGTTCGACCAGCGGGCGGAATCCGCCAGCCAATGCATCCAGCTGTTGAGCCAAGGGACAAGGCCGGAGGTACGGACGGCGAAAATCTATGCGCTCTATGGCGAGCTTAGCGACGACGATGTCGAAGCCATCAAACGCTACGTGATCAATCCGGTCGACGCGCACGAAACCGGGCTGGGCACGCGCGAGACGTTGGAAACCGCGGTCAAGGTTCCGGCCGACGTCGAAATCATCGACGGGTTCAACGAGCTTGACGACGCCGGATTGCAACGTTTCATCGCCGAACGCGGGCTGGCGATGGACCTGGGTGACGCGAAGTGCTGCCAGACCTACTTCCGCGGCGAACACCGCGAGCCGACCATCACCGAAATCAAGGTGATCGACACCTATTGGTCCGACCATTGCCGCCACACCACTTTCGGCACCGAGCTGACGAAAGTCGATATCGACGACACCGTAGTCAAAGCCGCCTTCGAGCGTTATCTCAAGGTACGTGAGGATTTGGGACGTAGCGACAGGCCCGTGACATTGATGGACATGGGAACCATCGGTGCCAAGGAACTCGAGAGTAAAGGCGAGCTCAACGGGCTCGACAAGTCCGAGGAGATCAATGCCTGCACCGTCAAGATCAAGGTCGACGTCGACGGCGAACCGGAAGACTGGCTCTTCCTCTTCAAAAACGAGACGCACAACCATCCCACCGAAATCGAACCATTCGGCGGGGCCGCCACCTGCATCGGCGGTTGCATCCGCGATCCTCTGAGCGGGCGCGCCTACGTCTACCAGGCCATGCGCGTCACCGGTGCCGGAGACCCGCGAATCCCCGTTTCGCAAACGTTGGAAGGCAAACTGCCGCAACGCAAACTCGTCACCACCGCAGCGCAGGGCTATTCCTCATATGGCAACCAGATCGGGCTGGCGACCGGAGAAGTCCACGAAATCTACCATCCCGGCTATGTCGCCAAGCGCATGGAGGTCGGGGCCGTCGTCGGCGCCGCGCCGGCGGCCAACGTGCGACGTGAAACACCGACACCCGGCGACAAGATCATCCTTTTGGGCGGACGCACCGGACGCGACGGCATCGGCGGGGCCACCGGCGCTTCCAAGGCGCAGGACACCGAAAGCCTCACCGAATCGGGAGCCGAGGTGCAGAAGGGCAACGCGACCATCGAACGCAAGCTGCAACGCCTCTTCCGCCGTCACGATGCCAGCGTGCTCATCAAGCGCTGCAACGATTTCGGCGCGGGCGGCGTGTCCGTGGCAACCGGCGAAATAGCCGACGGTCTCAAAATCGACCTTGACAAGGTGCCCAAGAAATACGAGGGCTTGGACGGCACCGAACTGGCGATTTCCGAGTCGCAGGAACGCATGGCCGTCGATGTGGCCGCCGAGGACGTGGACGAATTCCTGGGTTACGCACGTGAGGAGAACCTCGAGGCCACGGTCATCGCTACCGTCACGGCCGAACCACGGATGACCATGGATTGGCGCGGCAAGCGCATCGTCGATCTTTCGCGCGAATTCCTGGCTTCCAACGGTGCAGCGAAACATCAGAATGTGCATGTGCTGCCGGCTGAGAATTATATGGTTCCCGAAGACTGGAAATCCGGAGACCTCAGGCAACGGCTGACCTCGCTAATCAGTGACATCAACGTCGCCGGCAACAAGGGCCTTGCCGAACGTTTCGACTCCACCATCGGCGCCGGCACCGTGCTCATGCCGTTCGGCGGTCGCAAGCAGCTGACGCCCAGCCTTGCCATGGTCGCCAAACTTCCGGTTCCAGGCGGCAAAACCACCACCGCCAGCGCGATGGCCTGGGGCTTCAACCCGTATATCACGCAGCGCAACCAGTTCGCCGGGGCCTATCTAGCCGTGGTGGAATCGGTCTGCAAGCTCGTCGCGACCGGCTTTACCCGCGAGAACGCTTATCTGAGTTTCCAGGAATATTTCGGAAAGCTCCATGAAGACCCGAATCGTTGGGGCAAGCCCGCTGCGGCATTGCTCGGCGCGCTGAGCGCCCAACTCGACCTCAAAGTCGGGGCCATCGGAGGCAAAGACTCGATGAGCGGCAGCTTCGAGCAGGACGGCAAGGAGATGGACGTGCCGCCGACCTTGATCTCCTTCGCCGTGTCGACCGGGAACATGAACGGTGCCGTCTCGCCTGAATTTAAAGGTTCAGGACATCGTATCGTACGTATCGCGCCGAAATGGTACGGATATGGCAAGGCTTGCGAGAACACGAGCGAAAGCGAAAACGCTTACCGTCTTATCCCCAACCCAGACAATCTGCTCGAGACGATGGCATTGGTCGAGCGTCTGAACGCCACCAATCAGGCGCTGGCAATTTCGACGCCCGGCTATGGTGCGAGCGCCGAGGCCTTGTTCAAGATGACGTTGGGCAACCGCATTGGTGTCAAGCTGAACAATGACACCGACCTTGATGCCTTGTTCGAGCCTGAATACGGCTCGTTTATCGTAGAGCTCGCAGAAGACGCCAAGGTGTCGGAAAGCAACGACCGAGTGGCTGTCACAGCCATCGGAGTGACGACGGATGCCTATGAATTCACAGCTGCCGGCGAAACCGTCGACCTCGATAATTTGCAGGACGTCTGGGAATCCGCAATGGAGGAAATCTTCCCTTATCGCAGCAAGACGAACGACGACGCAAGCAAAGCCACAACAGAGCCCGAAACGCAAACCATCAGTTACCGCAAAGGTCGTCAGGCTTTTTATGTCGGAAATCCGTTGAAGGCCAAGCCTCGCGTGCTCATCCCCGTATTCCCCGGCAACAATTGCGAGTACGATGCCGCGGCTGCATTCGAGGCGGCGGGAGCCGACCCGCATACGCTGATCGTCAACAACCTCTCCCCCGAAGCCGTCGCCGTTTCATCTCGTCAGCTGGCCGACGAAATCAAGGCCAGCCAGATCGTCATGATTCCCGGAGGCTTCTCCGGCGGCGACGAACCAGACGGATCGGCGAAATTCATCACCGCGTTCTTCCGTGCCCCCGCTGTGACCGACGCCGTACGCGACCTGCTGGGCAACAGAGACGGTCTGATGCTCGGCATCTGCAACGGGTTCCAGGCGCTGATCAAGCTTGGTCTCGTGCCTTACGGCGATATCGTCGAGCCAAGCGAAAACCAGCCGACATTGACCTTCAACACCATCGGCCGCCATCAAAGCCGCCTGGTACGCACTCGCGTCTCCAGCAATCTGTCACCGTGGATGTCCGGCAGCAAGGTCGGCGATATCTTTACCATCCCGATTTCACACGGCGAGGGACGATTCGTCGCTTCACCGGAGCAAATTCGACAACTCGCCGACGCCGGGCAGATCGCCACACAATATGTGGACGAGAACGGCAACGCAAGTATGGATCTGGCCGACAATCCCAATGGTTCCATGGCCGCACTCGAGGCGCTGACCAGCCCCGACGGACGGGTGCTCGGCAAGATGGGCCATTCCGAACGTCGCGGCGACGGGCTTTACCTCAACGTTCCCGGCCATGAGTTCCAGCCGATTTTCGAAGCCGGCGTGCGCTATTTCACCGGCAAGGATACCAACAGAGCGAACGAAGGAAAGGCCTGAGATGTCATTTGAACTCGAAGACGTTCACGAGGAATGCGGCCTGTTCGGCGTCTGGGGCCACCCCGATGCGGCTCGATTGACCTACTTCGGCCTCCATGCGTTGCAGCACCGTGGGCAGGAAGGCGCCGGCATGGTCTCCAATGACCACGGCAAGCTTATCGGCCACCGCGGGCTGGGATTGTTGACCGAAGTGTTCCACGACGAGCACGAGATCGAACGACTTACCGGCGACCGAGCCATCGGCCACGTTCGCTATGCCACCAGCGGAACGGGCGGCATCGACAACATCCAGCCGTTCATCTTCTCATTCCATGACGGCGACATCGCGCTGGCCCACAACGGCAACCTCACCAACTGCATCGCACTGCGTGCCAAGCTCGAAGACGAAGGCGCCATATTCCACTCCAATTCGGACACCGAAGTGCTGATGCACCTGATCCGCCGCTCGAACAAGCCAACGTTCATCGAGCAGTTGAAGGAAGCACTCAACATCGTTCACGGCGGATTCGCCTATCTGCTGATGACCACAAACGCGATGATCGGAGCACTCGACCCGAACGGTTTCCGCCCGCTTTCGCTGGGACGGATGAGCAACGGGGCCTATGTGCTGGCCAGCGAGACCTGCGCACTGGACACTGTGGGCGCCGAGTTGGTCCGCGACATCAGGCCCGGCGAAATCGTTGTGGTGGATGACAACGGTTATCGCATCATGTCATACACCGACAAGACCCAGCTGGCGATCTGCTCGATGGAGTTCATCTATTTCGCCCGTCCGGATTCCAACATCTACGGCGTCAACGTGCATTCCGCCCGCAAGCGCATGGGTGCGCGTCTTGCCCGTGAAGCGCCGGTCGACGCCGATATGGTCATCGGTGTGCCGAACTCCTCGCTTTCCGCCGCCTCCGGCTATTCCGAAGCCAGCGGACTGCCCAACGAGATGGGGCTGATCAAGAACCAATATATCGCCCGCACCTTCATCCAGCCGACGCAGGAACTGCGCGAACAAGGCGTGCGCATGAAACTTTCGGCAGTTCGTGGCGTCGTGAAAGGCAAACGAATCATCGTCATCGACGATTCCATCGTTCGCGGCACGACCTCCAAGCGCATCGTACAACTGCTGCGCGAAGCCGGAGCGGCGGAAGTGCACATGCGCATCAGCTCGCCACCGTTGAAATACCCCTGCTTCTACGGCATCGACATCTCGACGACCCGTGAACTGATCGCCGCACGGATGAGCGTCGAGGAAATTCGCAAGCATATCGGCGCTGATTCCTTGCAATTCCTGAGTCTCGACGGTCTCATCGAATCCATTGGCCTCAACGCCGACGCACCCTACGGGGGCCTTTGTGTCGCCTATTTCAACGGCGACTACCCCACCGCTCTGGACGATTACGAAGACGAGTTCCTGGCATCGCTCAAGCCTGAGGAGCGCGAGCGCCTGCCGCATTTCGCCAAATACGAAAGCCAATACCGGGGCAACGAATACCGCAACGCGGAATCGTCAAAGCAGAACGGCCAAATTATCAGCACCACCACAGCCACCACAAGGAGGGCATAGCATGCCGAAAGCATACGAACAAGCGGGAGTCAGCGTCGAGGCCGGTTACGAGGTCGTCCGGCGCATCAAGTCGCACGTCGCACGCACCAACCGTCCTGGCGTGGTCGGCGGCATCGGCGGATTCGGCGGGCTTTTCGACTTGGCGAGCCTCGGCTACAAGGAACCGATGCTGGTCAGCGGCACCGACGGCGTGGGCACCAAGCTCATGGTCGCCAAGATGGCCGGCAAGCACGACACCATCGGCATCGACTGCGTGGCGATGTGCGTCAACGACATCGCCGCCCAGGGCGCGCAACCGCTCTTCTTCCTCGACTACATC
Source organism: Bifidobacterium sp. ESL0764 (assembly GCF_029395515.1). NCBI lineage: Bacteria > Bacillati > Actinomycetota > Actinomycetes > Bifidobacteriales > Bifidobacteriaceae > Bifidobacterium > Bifidobacterium sp. ESL0764. Next base: position 930,057 of record NZ_CP113919.1, on the reverse strand, counting down.
GCCTGCGGCAAGAACGATCCCGCGCTTTTGGAACAGGTCGTCTCAGGCGTGGCTGACGGCTGCGTCGAAGCGGATTCCGCGCTGATCGGCGGGGAGACCGCGGAAATGCCCGGCATGTACGCTGCTGACGAATACGATCTGGCCGGATTCGCTGTGGGTGTCGCCGAAAAATCCGCTATTGTAGACGGCTCCGAAATCCGAGAAGGCGACACACTGATCGGCTTGGAATCCTCGGGAGTCCATTCCAACGGATTCTCGCTGGTGCGTGAGGCCCTGTTCGGAGAGGCCGGCTACAGCGTCGATACGAAACTCGACGAACTCGGCGACGCGAGTTTGGGCGACGTCCTGCTCACCCCGACGAAGATCTACGTCCATGCGTTGAAGCCGCTGTTCGCCGCAGGGCTGATCAAAGGTGTCGCGCACATCACCGGCGGCGGGTTCATCGAAAATATCCCCCGTATGATTCCTGACGGCCTCGCCGCCTCGATCAAGGTCGGCACATGGAATATTCCGCCGATTTTCGACGTCATCGAACGCGCCGGCGGCATCGAGCACGCCGAAATGTTCAACGTCTTCAACATGGGCATCGGCATGGTCCTGGCCGTCGACTCGCAAAACGCGCAGAAAACGCTCGAGACGCTCGAAACCGTCGACGAGACCGGTCATATCATCGGCTCGATCGTTCCGGAGGCGCGCAACGGACATGGACGGGTGCAGTTCCAGTAGCGTATGCCGTAAACCGTTCATCTGTCATCTATTTATGATCGCTTTTCGGCATACGCGGTCGATTACGCAGAATTCCGTTCGTCTATACTTGACAGTGAATTCATGAAAACGTCCACGAGCCAATCAATAACGAATCGGCAATACAATTTCCACTGGCGGAATCTTAAAAAGGAGACGAAATGGGTATGAAGGTTTTGGTCATCGGATCGGGAGCGCGCGAACACGCCATCGCGGCCACGCTGCTCAAAGGTGCAAGCGTGGACGAAGTCACCGTCGCCCCCGGTAATCCCGGCATGGAGCTCGACGGCATCCGCACCACCCGCATCGACCCTTCCAACCATGCGGCCCTGATCGAGTTCATGCGCTCCAGCAACTACGACTGGGCACTGGTCGGCCCCGAAGTCCCGCTGATGCACGGCATTGTTGACGATTTCCGCGAAGTCGGTCTCAAAGCATTCGGCCCCACCCGTGCCGCGGCCCAGGTCGAAGGCTCCAAAGATTTCGCCAAGCAGCTTATGGCCCGCCACGCCATTCCGACCGCAGCCTACCGCACTTTCACCGACTACGAAGCCGCGGCCGCGTATGTTATGGAGCACGGGGCGCCCATCGTCGTCAAGGCCGACGGACTGGCAGCCGGCAAAGGCGTGACCGTGGCGCTCGACACCCAGACGGCGCTTGACGCCCTCGAAGACATCTTCGTCGAGCACCGTTTCGGCAACGCCGATCTCAAAGTCGTGCTCGAAGACTTCCTCGAGGGCCAGGAGTTCTCGCTGATGAGCTTCGTCAACGGCACCGCGTTCTGGCCGATGCCGATTTCGCAGGACCACAAGCGTGCCTACGACGGCGACAAAGGCCCGAACACCGGTGGTATGGGAGCCTATAGCCCCGTCCCCCAAATCAGCGACGAGACCGTCACAACCGCCATTGACACCATTGTGCGTCCCACCGTCAAGGCGTTGGCTGAAGAGGGCACGCCGTTCACCGGCATCCTCTACGCCGGGCTCATCGCCACCGACGACGGTCCGAAAGTCATCGAGTTCAATGCCCGCTTCGGCGACCCCGAGACGGAAGCGGTGTTGCCGCTTTTGACCAGTGATCTCGGTGAGGGCATCAACGCGATCCTGAACGATGAACAGCCCACCTTCACCTGGCGCACGGACACCACGGCGCTTGGCGTGGTTCTGGCCGCCGACGGCTACCCCGGCAATCCCAAGAAAGGCACCCCGGTTCCGGCCATTGAAACCGACGCAGATTCCCACATCTATTACGCCGGCGTGAAAGCGTCCAAACATCACGAAACCGTCGAATCCGCCGATTCAGCCTCGCCGACAACCAGTTTGGTCTCCTCATCCGGCCGTGTTCTGGTCTACGAAACGCTCGCGCCGACCCTCAAGGCCGCCCAAGCCAAGATCTACGACACGTTGGACGCCTTGGATACCACTGGTTTCTTCTACCGCCACGACATCGGCGCCAAGGCTTTGCAGGCCGTCGTTGAAGATGACAAAGAACAATAAAAAGGCCACGCAGTCATCCTTAGGTATGATTGCGTAATTAGTGGAATTCCAATATATTATTGAAATATCCGATGTTGGAAAACGGCAATCATTGAAGATGGGCGTGGCAATGCAGAGAGATATCAAGAGTTCAGACAGCGACGACGGGCACGCCGTCTCCAACCATGCGCCGTCGTCACACCGGCCGCGCGAGTTCGTCAGTATCCATAACCTGCGCAAGGTCTATGCAGTCGACGACGACAAGGTGGTCGCCTTGGCACGTATCAATCTGGAAATCCCTCGCGGGCAGATCTGCTGCATCTTCGGGGAATCCGGTTCAGGCAAATCGACGTTGCTCAACCAGATGGCCGGCATGGAGAAACCGACGAAAGGGTCGGTGCGTATCGGCAGGGACAACATTTCGACGATGAGCGAACGCGAACTGGCCGTGTTCCGCCAACGACACATCGGTTTCGTCTTCCAGTCCTATAATCTGCTCCCCCACCTGACAGCAGTGGAGAACGTGGCGATGCCGCTGATGTTCTCCGGGGTCGGCAAGGCCGAACGCGAAGCCAAGGCGAGCAAGATGCTCAAACGCGTGGGGCTGGGCAAGCGCCTCAAGCATTTCCCCTCGCAGATGTCGGGAGGCCAGCAGCAGCGCGTGGGCATCGCCCGTGCCTTCATCGCGCATCCCGAGGTCGTTTTCGCCGACGAACCGACCGGCAACCTCGATTCCAAAACCAAGGTCGAGGTGATGACCATGATGCGCACCTTCGCCCGACATTACCGCCAGACGCTGGTGCTGGTGACGCACGACGAACATATGGCGGCATACGCGGACCGTGTCGTCACCCTGCTTGACGGCCATATCGTCAGTGACACCTCCAACCGTTCCTCCGATTTCGTTACTGCAGACTCCGGACATCCGCAGTAGCGATAGCAGTGACACATCAGACGCAACGAAGCAGACAACCACACCACCATAGGGGCAGACGAAAACGCAACCAGACAAAGGAGTCATCATGAACAACCGCAACATTCCATCGTTTGAGCAGACAGCAGCAGAAGCCCAAGGCATAGCCGCCGACGCCACGGCACATCAATCACTGCGCAATATCCACGCCGTCAATACCATCCATGCCATTCACTCCATCGTTCATCCCCTATCGGCGCATCACCCTACTCGCCTCGTTTCCGCCTTACTCGCCATCGCCACCGCGCTCTGTCTGGTCTGGGGCCCAGCCCTGCTGATGCCGCAACACCACGCATATGCCGACGAGACGGAAGCGAGCGCAACCAAATCCGGCAGCGACAACAGTGGCGCCACCGTCAACGAGCCGATGGCCGGACCCGTGCCGAACATCATCATCACCAACTTCACCTACGGCGACGGATCGATACCGGTCGGCGGCAATTTCAATCTCGGCTTCACCTTCCAGAACAAGGGCCAGGTGGCCGTGCAGAACATGGTCGTCACCGTCGACGGAGGCGACATGCTGACCATCGCGGGAGGTACCAACACCTTCTACGTCGACTTCCTTGCGGCCGGCTATTCCCTGACCGAAACCGTGCCGATGCAGGCGCTGGCCGACGCCAAGACCGGTGCTCAGGGCGTCTCGATCCACTTCAACTATGAATATGTCGAGAACAACCAGCGTTCCTCGGCCTCCGCCGACATCAAAGTATCGGTACCGCTCAGCCAGCCCGACCGCATGCAGTTGAACGCCCCGACCATCCCGGAGACCACGCGCCGCGGCGAGGAGACCACCATCACCCTGGCCTATGTGAATAAAGGCAAAGGCGACGTCTCGAACCTCGAAGCCACCTTGGAGGGCGAGGGCTTCAAGGCCGCCACGCCCACGCAGTACCTCGGCAACGTGGCCAGCGGAGCCAACGGCAGCATCGGCTACCTTTTCACCCCGGAGCGCACGGGCAAGCTCGACGCCAAGCTCAAGGTCTCCTACGAGGATTCCAACGGCAAACCGCAGAGCAAGGAGTTTCCGGTCAGCCTGCAGGTAGAGGCCCCGGCTCCGCCGCCAGAGGCCATGGCCTCCCAGGAAGCGCATGCACCCAATCCGCTGCCCTTCATCATCATCGGCGTCGTCGTACTGGTGCTCATCATCGCGCTGATCGTCATATTGGTGCGCCGCCATCACAAGAAAAAAGCCAGGCTCGCCGCCCTCGCCGATGACGATGATGACGACGACGATTGGGACGGTGAATCCGCCGATACCACCTTCGCCGCTCTGCCACCGGCAAATACGCAAGGGACCAACGGCACACCGACACAGGTGATACAGCCTGTCGCCGGGAACGGTACGTCTCCGGCATCGTTCAATGCAGATAGCGGTATCTTACAACCCGCGGATACGCAGGAGCCACAGGCTTCAACATCCGCACAAAGCCTTTCAAGCCGCGATGAGGACCAATGATGAAAGCCAGCGACATCGTACGACTCGCGGGCCAGAATCTCAAACGCCGCAAATCACGAACCGTACTCACCGTGCTCGGTGTGATCGTAGGGTCATGCTCCATCCTCATCATGATTTCGCTGGGGCAGGGGATGAGTGCCCAGAGCGAGCAGATGCTCAAAGCCATGGGCGATATGACCCTCATCTCGGTATCCAGCGAATCCCAAGGCGATTCGAGTTCCGGCCAAGGATCTTCGTCGCCCAACGGATTTGGCAGTGCGCCGAAAATCACCAAAAGCACCGTCCGTAATTTCCGCGATATCGACCATGTCGTGGCGGCGACCCAACAGGTGCAGCTGGAGCCACTCGTCAATGTCTCTACTGGCTCGGGCCGCTACACCACCGATGAATACAGCAACGTCGTCTTCGAGGGCATCGACATGGCGCAGCTCAAGGCCATGGGTTTTCAACTGACCGCGGGGCGGGAACCATTGAGAAGCGGCGAGGTGCTGGCGGGCAAATACACGGCGTATGCGTTCAAAGACAAGTTCCGCACTGCGGGCGAGGAAAGGCGCATGTCCCCGGAGATGGGCTGCGAATACAACGAGGCCACCGGCAAATGCGAACCCTCCGACGACCAGCCGTTCTTCGATCCGCTGAAAATGAGCTATGAGGCATCAAAATCATCGGGTGACGACTCCGGCGCAGACGCGAAAACAACCGGCATGGACTCTGCCCCGACGTCGAGCTCCAACGCCAGCGCACCGACAAACCGCATCTACAAATTCAACGCGGTAGGCTCTTTGAAACGCAACGTCGCCGCCGGCAACTCCACCGACATCGGCTTCCTGATGGATCTGCAGGACCTGGAGAAACTCCGCAAGACACTGGACGCAACCGGCGAGGCCATACCCGCCTCTTCGAGCGCGTTGGTCAAGGTCGACAGCATCGAAAACGTCAAGCAAGTGCAGGATGAGCTGAACGCCGAGGGCTTCGGCACCAGCTCCAGTGAGGACTCACGCAAAGCGGCGCAGAAGGAATCGAATCTGATGCAACTGGCCCTAGGCAGCATCGGCGCAGTGGCGTTCCTCGTGGCGGCCATCGGCATCGCCAACACCATGATCATGTCGGTGACCGAACGCACGAAAGAAATCGGCATTATGAAGGCGCTGGGCTGCTCCGTGCGCGACATACGCCTGATGTTCCTTGCAGAGGCGGCGTCGCTGGGCATACTCGGCGGGCTGGTCGGCTGCGTGCTGAGCGGCCTGGCCTCGCTGGGAATCAATATCATCGCCAAAAACGCCGCCGGTCCAATGATGATCGGCGACGGACAGGAAGCGTCCACGAACCTTTCCATCATCCCCTGGTGGCTTTACGTGGCGGCCGTCGTCTTCTGCGCCGTCATCGGCCTGATCTTCGGGTTCGGTCCGGCGAACAAGGCCGTGCGCATCCCCGCCCTCGACGCCATCAAGAATCAGGAATGATCGATGAAAAATATGCCGATGCCATGTTGTAAAGACGTTTCATGAGTTGGAGGTTGGAATAAACTTTCTCGGGCGTAGACTTGGCCGGGCATAATCCTAGATTTTGCCTTCGCGCGGATAATTCGCGCTCACTTCGCCTACGGATAGTCCACAGGACTATCCGCTTAACGGCTCAGCCCATAAACCCGACGTCTTTAAGATACCCCTTGCCGGCGGTGACGTCGTATTGAATCAGCTTGTAGTCGTGCATCAGCTGCTTGGTCGCTTGGTCGAAGTCGCTCGCGGCCATCGGGTGCCCCTTGGCATCGAGGTAGATCGGCTGGCCTTCGGGGATGCGCGACCAACCCTGGATCTGGTTGACCACGGGCGGCTCCATCGCGGAGACCTTGCCATGCAGACGGGTGAGGAAGGCGAGGAACGGGGTGACCTTGGCGTTGGTCTGCTCGGCGGCCTGCGCCATGAAGAAGTTCGGAGAGGAATAGTTCCCGTCCGGGCTCTTGTAGCCCTGACGCCCGCTCGCCTTGTTCGACCAGATGAAGTAATCGGTGGTATGCAGGGCCAGCGAGTTCTTCTCATCGGCCGAAGCGGTCTTGTAGATGCCCGGCAGGTGGTCGCCGTAGAAGACGACGGTGACCGGCTTCTTGAGCGAATCCATCTGACGAAGGAACTTGGCAGTGGCCTTGTCGGTGATGTTCGCGCCCTTGGCGTAGGTGTTGATGGACTTGTTCTCGTCGGCTCCGAGCGGCTGCGAGGAATCGGTGGACTTCGCCTTGAACGTATTGCCCTTGTACCAGTTGTGATACGGCATGTGGTTCTGCATCGTCGCGAGCTGGACGAATTCATTCGAAGAGTTCTTTTTCATCGCTTCATAGACGCTCTGGTAGGCCGAGGCGTCGGAGACGTAAGGCGAGGAGTCGATCTTGGCGCGGTGGGCGATGACCTCGGGCGGCTCCAACGAATAGAAGTGCGAGAAACCGAACTTCTTGTAGTTGTTGGCACGCAGATACATCGACGGCTCATAGGGGTGGAAGGCCACGGAGTGCTCCTTGCTCCCCCACAGCTGGTTGACGGTCGGCGTCCACTTCTCACCGGGGACGAGCTGCTGGTACGGGCTGGTCAGCGAGGCGTCGAAATTGGCCATCGACATCCCCGTCAGGCTCATGTATTCGAGGTTCGCGGTGCCGCCGCCGTAACCGGAAGACAGCATGTAGCCGCCGGTGGTGTGCTTCTTGATTTCGCGGGTATTGGGAATAGCATCATGGTTGAGCTTGATGCCCGGCACGCGCGACGGGTCGGAATACGATTCGGAGAGGATGAAGACGACGCTGCCGTCGCTCATCTTGCCGGTACGCGTCTTGTTGATCTTGGCGGCTTCGGCGAAATAGCGCTTGGCGACCTGTTTCATCGTCGCCTCGCTGTAGTCGCTCGGCTGGTCCATCACCTTGGGATGGGCCTGCCCCAAGAAGGAGACCAATGGGCCGTTGCGCTGCGCGTCATAAACGGAATCCCACATCGAGGGGATATAGCCCATGGTCTTGGCGAAGGCATTGGTGAAGGTATTGATCTGGCCGACCTGATAGCTGAAACCGGTGACCAGAAGCAGCGGCACGACGATAAGCACGATACGCAAGCCGGCGCCAAGGCTTTTGCGTTTGATACTGCCGTTGCCGCTTTTGGCGTCGAGCTTGGCATCGTTCTTATCCGCACGATCCGCACTCTGGCCATGTCCATGACTTTCGGCGACGCCGCCGGAGCGAGGTGCGAAACCGAATACCTTGCCATGCCGCATATCGAAATGGTTCAGCACCGCAAACAAGACGACAACCAGAACCATCGCGACCACGACCGCGGCGATCAGCCCGCCTGAACCGGAAGGGATGAAACTCATCAATGAACCGGCGTCCCCGTTGGAGACGAAACTCAGATCCGATGGAAGAATCGTCTCATAACGAACGTCGACCTTGAAATGCTCCACCACCGCAATCAGGATCACCAAGACGAGCATGACGGCAGTGGCGATCCAGAAACGGTTGAACACCATGATCACGGCAAGATAGATGAACCCCAGCAACAGCAGATTCAGAACGAAGACGAAATTGCCCTTCTCCCACATCTTGGAGACCATGCCCCACACGCCGGTCAGGGGGCTTGAAAGCTTCACACGGGTGTCGCTTTGGGAAACACCCTGCTGCAAAATGAGGGCCATGACGACGTCAAAAACCAAAAACAGCAGTGCATAGGCCCAGGCACGAATATGCAACCTCTTGGATTTCGTTTTCGCGCTATCAGACGAATGCCCGTCGGCGCCTACGACGTCATCGCGCACAGACGATAATCCATCGTGGATATCACGTGAATTCTTTTCTTCAGCGTTTTCCGTTTTTCCGTCCTTATTCATCGGTTTTCCTTCAGTCGATCACGTTTCATTGCGGCATCCAAATCCCGCACCCCTGTATCCATCATCCCCTTCAAAGCAAGAACAATAGCCATAAAACCTCATATTCCGGCTCTCGCAAGAAACGCCGGAAGAAAAACCATAGTGTTTCCTGCAGCGTTTTCAACAATCATAACGACACGATACTATATCCCCTTTTGAACGCTCTGCGGCAAATCCGCAATCATTCTTGCGGCTGATTGCTCTTGGCGAAGTCATGAGTCTAGAATCATGACGGTATATTTTAACGCAACAGGGGAAATGATGGACTGGTTTTTCAACATTCAACTGACCAAGGGCTGGCTGCCTACCTCGATGCTGATAGCTACCATCGTCGGTATTGCCCTCCTTGTCATTCTCAAATCCAAGGACGGCTGGCTCGAACCCCTTTTGAAACAACTCGGATGGGGCGTCGTCGGCGGCCTGGTCGGACGTGTCGTCGTCTGGCTGCTTTCCGACGTCTTCATGGTTTTCGGCGTCAGCCTGGGCAGCCTTGTGGAAACCAGCATCACCTACGGGCTTGCCGTGGTCTCGGCGCTTATCGCCGCGTGCATCGATTCCGGGAAGATTCGCCGAGTCATCGCCATCATCACCATCGTTCTGGCGGTGGTCACCTGCGCGTTGAAAGTCGACGGCATCTACGGCGAATACACCACCATAGGATCGGTCTTCGGCCACAACCAATTCTCCAAACTCGATCCAGGCACGGTCGGCAAAACAGACGGCAAAGCCGACAACACCGTCGAAAAGTGGAAAAAGCTCGGCAAGGAAGGCAAACTTCCGACGATGCCCAAGAAAGGCGCGGTGCATTCGGTCGATATCCCCGCCACCCTTTCGCATTTCAAGGCCCGCACGGCCAACGTCTACCTTCCGCCTGCAGCCCTGACGAAAAACCCACCAAAGCTGCCGGTCATGATCGTCATGGCCGGCCAGCCGGGCACGCCGGACCGCTTCTTCAGCGCCGGGGTACTCGGGGCTAAGCTCGACGCCTACGCGGCCAAGCACTATGGTCTGGCCCCCATCGCCGTCTCCCCTGACCAGAACGGGTCGCTGACCCACAATTCCCTGTGCGCCGACACACCAAAAGGCAATGCGGAAACCTATCTGACCCGCGACGTGACCCGCTGGATCAAGTCCAACCTTCCCGTGGAGCAATCACCAAGCAAATGGCTGATCGGCGGATTCTCACAAGGCGGGACCTGCGCCACCCAGCTCGGGCCTGCACACCCCGATCTCTACGGCCATATCTATTCCGCAGGAGGCGAGATCGAGCCGACCGCCGGATCGCACAAAAGCACGGTGAAGAAATATTTCGCCGGCAACGAAAAAGCGTTCGACAAGCATGTCCCGATCAACATCATCGAACGCCACTCGCCTTCGAAACAGACATGGTTCTCCGCAGCGGGCCAGGTCGATTCGAAATCGCAAAAGAACCAGAAGGCCATCTCGAAGGCGGCCATGAAGGCAGGGATGTCGGTGACCACGGTGGTCGTGAAAGGTACGGGACACGACTGGCACACCGTCAACGCCGGCATGAGTGCCCAAATCGACCTGTTCGGCAGCGAAACCGGTCTTGGCAAAACCGGCAAAAGCATCGATTCCTATCCTATGCTGGAAGTGGTCGCGGCCAATACCAATACATTCGGCGATTAAATGTTATTACAAAACAATTAAATCCATCATAATGTTATTATCAAATCAGTTATGCTGATCAAACGAGACGAAGAACGAAAGTCATTAAAGCATGCAGAATCACGAAGATCGGAAAAACAAAAAGACCGGAAGGGGCGGACCCTCAAGTTGGACGGTGCTTGGTCATGATCTCCTAAGCTGGACACGCAGCCATCTTTTCGCCATCATCGTCGCCGCAGTGTTCCTTGTCGTCAATATCTGCGACATGGTCTCCTCGGCCATACGGCACCTGCATGCTCCGGCCTATGGACGTAGCCTCAGCCTCACCGAAATCCTCTTCGGACGCATGCCGGGCGGCGGCAGGCCACACGACCCCTTCCAGCAGCCCCTGCACAGCCAGGACATCGTCCCTTGGCTGACGAAGATCCTGCGTTCCGCGGTGTTCGTGCGCAGCCCACTGATGCTCATCATCTATACCTTGCTGATTGTCGTCATCCTTTCCGTGGCGCAATCTCGGCTCGGAGCCCTGAAGACGACGTTTGCCGCACTGTTCAGCGCAGTCGTCGGGTCAACGCTTGGGATTCTGGTCTGCGTTCTTGTCGACATGGCCATGCACGACTGGCAGAGCATGGAGCGCCTGCCCGTCCTGCTTTCCCCGTTGACCATCATCGTCGGGGCGTTGATGGCGGAAAGCGCCTATGAATCCGTACTTTGGAGGCGGCGCATCCTGCTGCTCGGCTACACCGTCATCGGCACGCTGCTGCTTTTCAGCGGCAATCCCGGCGACTATTGCACGCTCGGGGCCGCGATTGTCGGCCAGCTCACCGGTCTGTTGATGCACGGCCCGGTCAAAGATCACATCGCGTGGAGCAACAGCACCGATTATGAGATCCGTCGTCTCTTCGCCTTCGCCCAGCTGGTGCTGGCTATCGGACCTCTGCTGGCGCTGACCTCGACCTCGCATCTGGGGCCATTGACCACATTCGGCCTTTTCACTTCCTCCATCTGGGGCGATTCCTCGCTGCTCACCTCCTGCAGCGTCAACCAATCGGTGACGAGCTGCCTGCGTCTGGTCGCGTCCCGACAGCATTTGGCGATAGCCGGCCTGTGGCTGCACCTGTTGCTGCCCATTGCCGCCCTTGCCTTGGTGGCATGGGGACTTTACCACGGACGCAGGCTGGCCGCGTGGGTGAGCATCGTGCTCAATGGCGCCGCCGTCGTATTTGCCGTGGTCTACTATGTCATCTTCCCCTTCACTCTTACGCCATTGACCCCGAGCATGGCCAGCCGCTACAACTTCATGCCTGCTTTCATCACCACTGCCCTGCCGCCGCTGGTGCTGATCATCCTGATGATTCGTGAGCTGCCGCATTTCAGCGTTTCGACCGGCTCGTCCAAGGTCCGCGCCGGCATTGCCGCCATAGTCGGCATGCTGCTGGTCACCAGCTGCGTCTATATCGGCTTTGCCGTGTCGGCTCCCGAGGACTTCAAGCCACGCCCGACCGTCAAGCTGTTGATGATAGACATGCTTCGCCGGCTTTTGCCCACCGGCTTCGGCGGCCGCAAACGCACCACGCTGATCGCGCCGCAAACCGAGTTGGCGGCATTGGTAAGCGAAGGTCTTACCGTCGTCTTTTGGCTGACGGTGCTTATCGTCTTCATCCTCTGGTTCCGCGACAACGTCACCCCCGACGAACGAGACCGCAAGAAGGCCGAAACGCTGGTCGCCCTCGGCGGTGAATCCATGAGTTTCATGACCACTTGGGAAGGCAACCACTATTGGTTCTCCTCCACCGGCCGTTCCGCCATCGCCTACCGCGTGCTGCACGGCATCGCCCTGAGTGTCACCGGTCCCTTCGGAGACGCGAGCGAATACACACAGGATCTGCGTGAATTCTCGAAGTTCTGCGACACAAAGGGCTGGTCCCCTTCCTTCTATGCCGTCCACGACGACCAACGCGAGCAGCTCGAAAAAATGGGCTGGTCCTCCATTCAGGTCGGCACCGAAATGGTCATCGACCCCAACAAGTGGGCGACGCGCGGCAAGAAATGGCAGGATATCCGCACCGCCATCAACAAGGCCAAGCGCGACGGCATCACCGACGTGCTGACCACCTACGACCAGGCCGGTTTCAATATCGACCAGCAGATCGTCGATATCTCCGAACAATGGGCCCAGTTGAAGGCGCTGCCGGAAATGAAATTCACGCTCGGCGGCATCGAAGAACTGAGAGACGACCGCGTGGCGCTGCTGTATGCCATCGACACGCAGGGCACGGTTCTCGGCGTCACCAGCTGGCTGCCCACCTACCGTGATGGCCGGGTCATCGGATGGACGCTCGATTTCATGCGTCACCGCACCGACAGTCCCAACGGCATCATGGAGTTCCTGATCGCCCGCATGGCCGAACGCCTGCGCGACCAAGGATTGGCGGACCCGGCCAACGCCATTGAATTCATGAGCCTTTCGGCCGCTCCTCTGGCTGGCATGGGTGAGAAAGCCGCCGTTGCCGCAGACAAGGCGGTCGAAGGCGATCAATCCGGGAAAGCAGAGGATCCGTCCGAAACCGGACAATCCGAGAATACGAATGATGACAACGCCGAAGCCAAACCGAAGACGGCATCACCCAGCGGAACGGAGATCATCGAACACGCGTTGCAGATCGCGGCCGACGTGCTTGAGCCTGCCTACGCTTTCAAGTCACTGTTCTTCTTCAAGAAGAAGTTCCAGCCCAGCCCGGCCCCGATCTACATCTGCTATCCGGATTCGGCCAAGCTCGCGCAGATCGGCATCGCCGTGGTCAACGCATACGTGCCCGAGCTCAAACCGAAGCAGGTCGTTGAAATCGTGAAATCCATGACTTCACCGGATAAAAGCAACAAAAAATAGGCGCTGTCCAAAACCTAACGGCACGTAAAAGGGATAGCGGCGAGTCATTATTGGCTGACTGCTATCCCTTACATTCAAAGGTTCATATTCGAAGCCGTGCAAATGATAAAAGACAGACAGCCGCGTAGAGGAATACAAGAAACTTCTACCAATGCGTCTGTGCAATTGTCACTTTTTACGTGCTTGCTTCGCTGCCTATGTAAAAGATGACATTTATTGCTGCTGTTTGTCATCTTTTACATAGCCCGATTCAGCAAGCACGTAAAAGTGACAAACAGACGAGCAAGACAACGTTCAAACTCATCGTCATTCCATCAATACACCAGCAGAAGAAAACGGGACGACACCTCCGACATTGCCACATGCCGAATCGGTTTTAGTCGTTTTCCGCACCTTCCAATCGCCGGCAATCCGCGCACAGCCCGAAGACTTCGAGGGTGTGCGAGCTGACGGTGAAACCGTGTTCTTCCGCGACTTTGTGGACCCATTGCTCGGGAGGTTCGATCTCCACCGTCTTGCCGCAGTTCTCGCAGACCAGATGATGGTGGTGCTCGCCGTCCTTGCAGATACGGAACATCTGCTGATCGTTCAAGTGGATGGTGTCGGCCCTGCCGTCGTCGGCCAGCGCATTGAGCTGCCGATAGACGGTGGAAAGGCCGATCCCCTGGCCGTCCTCGCTCAAAATCCGATAAAGGTCCTGTGCGGAAACGAAATCATCGCAAGCGTGAAGCGCCTTCAACACGGCGTCCTTCTGCCAGGTGTGCTGGCTGCCGCGTCTGCCACTGCGGGAAAGCATCCTCCGCGCAGAAGGCTTTCCATCATGCCGCTCGTAGGCTGTCACTATTCAAGACCTCTTTCATCACCACTGCTTGCCGGACGTAATCGCCCTCGTAAAACCGAAGAACGCCTTATAACGCACTCTGCATTTTACTCACATTTCTTCGACTTGAAAAGGAAAATTACGCTACTCTCATCGATTCAGATCGATTCAAATCGATTCGAGTAGCGTAATACATAATATGATTCTTCCTTGCCCCAACGTCAATACGGGAAAGTCACGTTGTCTATTGCCGCAGATCATCCCAGCAGCCGGTGGCTTCAAGCTCGTCGACCGTGCGCTGCGTATCGTCGGTCAACACCGTGATGTGCCCCATCTTGCGGTCCTGGCGCACCTCGGCCTTGCCGTAGTCATGGACGCACCACTCGGGGTGCTCGCCGATCAGCGCGCGCGTCGGAGCGACGTGCTGGCCCAGGACATTGGCCATCACGGCCGGGCTCAGGAGCTTCGGCTGCGGCAGCGGCCAGCCTGCGATGCCACGGATATGGGCGTCGAACTGGTCGATGGAGCAGGCCTCGATGGTGTAATGGCCGGAATTGTGCGGACGCGGGGCAAGTTCGTTGACCACCACGCGGCCGTCCTTGGTAATGAACAGTTCGATGGCCAAGGTGCCGGCCAGCTCGAACCCTTTGGCCAGACGCAGCGCGAGCGCCTTGGCTTCTTTGGTAATCTCGTCGCTGACCTTAGCCGGCGCGATGGTCAGGTGCAGGATGTTGTGGCGGTGCTCGTTGCGCACGATGGGGAACGTGACGAAATCCTTGCCGTTGCCGGAGATTAGAATCGAGGCCTCGAACGCGAAATCGACGAAGCCTTCCAAGACGGATGGCGGGAACGTTCCTTCCTTTTCGTCGCGCTCATGGACCTTCGCCAGATCTTCGGGGCCATGCAGAACGACCTGCCCGTGGCCGTCATAGCCGCCGCGACGGGTCTTGAGCACTGCGGGATAACCGATTTCCTCGATGGCCTTGTCGAGTCCCGTAAGGTCGTCGACCTGACGCCAAGGTGCGGTGGCAGTGCCGTGATCGTTGATGAACTGCTTCTCGAAGACACGGTCCTGCGTGACACGCAGCAGGTCGGTGCCTTGCGGCACGGCGACGCTGCCACGCACCTCATCGATCGCGTCGGCGTCCACGTTCTCGAACTCGTAGGTGAGCACGTCGCTGCGTTCGGCCAGTTCGCGGATGGCGGCCTTGTCGTCGTAATCGGCGGTGACCTGAAAATCGGCGACCTGGGCGACCGGGCAATCCGGCGTCGGGTCGAGCACACCGATACGGAAGCCGTGGTAGCGCGCGGAAAGCGCCATCATGCGCCCGAGCTGCCCGCCGCCGATGATGCCAATGGTCGCCCCCGGCATCAACTGCTTGATCTTCCCATTGGTCTCTTCAGACAAGCTCGGCATTGGATGCTTCCACCTTCCCCTTCGACGCCTCACGATAATCGTCAAGCGCTTTGGCTAATTTTTCGTCGTTGATGCTTAGAATGCTCACGGCCAACAGGCCGGCGTTCGTAGCCCCAGAATTGCCGATGGCCATGGTCGCCACGGGAACGCCGCCAGGCATCTGGACGATGGAAAGCAGGGAATCCACGCCGGAAAGCGCGTGCGATTTCACCGGTACACCGATGACCGGCAACGTGGTCTGCGCGGCGACCATACCCGGAAGATGCGCAGCTCCCCCGGCACCCGCGATGATGACCTTGATGCCGTTGCTGCGAGCGTTGTGCGCGAAATCCGCCATCAACTCAGGCGTGCGATGTGCGGAAATGACTTGTTTGGAATAGGAGACATTGAACTGGTCGAGGGTAAGGCAGGCGTGACGCATCGTCTCCCAATCGCTTGCCGAACCCATTATCACTGCTACTTGTGGCGTATGAGCTGCCATTGATACCTCCGGTATCCTTGGGGACAAACCCAGTCCCCACTCTACGCGACAGCTACGAAAAAGCTGGAGGACCCAACTGCATACGAAACATGCGATTTCATCAAAAATGCCACCGGCGACTACCGATGGCATCCAAGGCATAGTCTGATGGCTTATGACTATCGAACGAGCTCGATCTTCTCGGCTCCCGGCTTCTTCGAAGGCTTGTAGAGCACGAAACGATGGCCGATGACCTGCACCAGCTCAGCGCCGATCTGACCGGCCAAGGTCTCGCCGACCTCCTGCTCGTCGACCGGGCATCCGTCCTGCACCACGACTTTGAGCAATTCGTGCGATTCGAGCGTCTCCGAAGCCTGCTTGACCGCGGCGTCGGTGACCCCGTTCTTGCCGATCCACAGCAGCGGTGAAAGCTTGCTCGCCAGCGCCTTCAACTGTTTGATCTGTCGTTTGTTGAGTTTCGTTGCCATTGCCAAATCCTTTATTCCGATAGTTCACTATTCCCGCTTTGCCACCCACGACACCGCGGCACCTACAAAAGTGACCCCGGCGAGATTCGAACTCGCGACCTACAGATTAGAAGTCAGTTGCTCTATCCAACTGAGCTACGGGGCCAAACACCAAGTAGATATTGTAGCAGTACAGCCGAATGAGCGTTTTCGCTCTGCGATTTGCAATCGGATAGCAGACGCGAATGCCGGCAGCCTCTTTGTTAGACTGGAATCATTACTTCAGGAGCCAGGATGAGCAACAATACCAAGGCAAAGTCAACCGCGACACAAAGCCAGCATTCGTTGCCTGTCAAGCCTGCATCATCTCGTTTCCGCGCCATGTTGAGCGCACCGGCACGCGAGTTTCCCAGATATTCGATGCTGATTTTCGCTTTGGGATTCGTCTTTCAGTTCCCCGATTCCGCGTATATGGGCCGTCGCCTGCTGTTGTGGGTGCAACCGACACTGGCGCTTTTGCTCTATGTCGCCATGCTCAAGGCTCCCCGACTGGTCTGGCAACGTGTTGCGGCCTTGGCTTTGATCTTAGTGTGCATCTGGGCGTCGCCGTTTATGCGTCATGGCGGGCAGTTGCTGGCCTACATCGTCGAGGCAGAGGCCTCATTGCTCTTCGGACCACTTTTCGGCTACGTCGCCATTGTGGTGTCGGCTCCGTTGATGTGGGCACTGACCCCGATTTTGAATGACCTATCCGGCAACCACAGCATGTATTTCCTTGTTATGGCGCTCTATATACTGCTCGCCGGCATTCTGTTCATGGTCTATACCACCCAATCAACGAAGCTGCAGCGGGCCAACGCACAGCTCGCGCACGACGTCGACACCATCGAATCACTGACGCTTTCCCGCGAGCGCGCCAGCATGGCCAGTGAGATGCACGATTCCATCGGCCAACGCTTGACCGCCATGCACTACGCCCATGAGTCCGCGCTCAACGCCACGGCCGCCACTGAAAACCTCACCGACGACGAACGGGCAAAAATCGACAAGCCTATCGCAAGAGCCGACACCATCACTAAAGACGCCTTGTCCGAAGTCCGGCAAATGGCACGGGCGCTCGGCCCCTCGGCGCTGGGTCAGACGCTCACCAACGACTCCATCGAGGCAATGGCTCATTCCTTCGCCGATGCCGGCCTCAAGATGCGCACCGACATCATCGGCAACGTAAACCTACTCGATGCCGATATACAAACCCTGATATTCCGGGCCACGCAGGAGACGCTGACCAATGCCGTCCGCCACGCCCACGCCACCAAAGTCAATCTGACGCTCATCGTCAGCGGGGAAGAAACGACACTGAGCGTCGAGGATGACGGACCCGGCATCGATGCTGACGACATCGATCACGGCTTCGGTCTCTCGGCACTTGAAAAGCGCGCCCGACAAGCCGGAGGAACGCTCACCCTCGGCGAATCACAGGAACTCGGCGGTGCCAGCGTGACCCTGACGGTTCCGCTGACAGGCGATGCGGAAGCGGAAAGGACGGCACACAAATGACGGACGCTTCACCAATGGCCGGAACGAACAAGCTCATTCGCCTGCTGATCGTGGATGATCAGGAGCTCATTCTGACCGGCCTTGCCGAACTCGTTTTCTTCATGCCCGACGTCGAAATCGCGGCACAGAAACTCAGCGGCAAAGCAGTGCTCGCGTTGGGCAAAGCCACGCTCGATTCCATCGACGTCGCGCTCATCGACGCGCGTATGCCGCAGATGAGCGGCACGGAACTCATCTCCCGGCTGCACGCCGATTATCCCGGCATCAAATGCATCCTCTTGACAGCCTTCGACGAGGATGACAACCTCATCGCCTCAATGAAGGCCGGGGCCGTGGGTTATCTGCTCAAAGACGTCTCCACTTCCGAGCTGAACGCCGCCATCCATACCGCGGCTGCGGGAGGGAAAGTCATCGGCGCCAGCGCCACGGCACATGTCATGCGTCTTATCACACAGTCCAATAATGATGGCAACAGCGACGATAACAACAATGGAGAAAACACACGAACTTCGGCTCTGACACCACGGGACCAGCAAATCGCCTCGTTCATCGCCCAGGGCATGACCAATTCCGAAATCGCCTCAAAACTGTTCCTCTCGACCGGAACCGTGAAGAACCATGTCAGCCGCATTTTCTCGGCTCTGAATGTCCGCAACCGCACCGAACTGACCGCACTACTCAACGGAACGCTGGACTAGTACCCCGATACGGACGGGATAATCGGAACATACCGATTATCCCCTGAACATCAGCCACACATCATTCCCCGATTGCGGAGGCGATGATGCGCACGGAGTCCTGATACCGGGTGGCCATTCCCTGAACGCCCGTGGCCACGGCCCCTACGACAACAGCGATGACGAGGATGCCGAGCCAACCGGCCAGTTGCAGGTTCGGCACGCAAGCACCCACCAGTTTCAACAGGCCGGAATCAATGGAAAGCAACGCCACATTCGTGATGATGAAGGCGAGGAAAACCGCGCTTGCCGCCATGATCGCGCCGTCCAGGAACGACAAAACCCGCAGCTGGCCGACCTCGGCACCGGCCACGTAGGTCAACGCGGCGTCGACCCTGCGTTCGCCGGCCGAAATGCAGAGCCCGGCCACGACGCCGGCCAACGCCACCACCAGCGCGGGCGCCAAGATGGCTAGGATCCTGTCGAGCCCTGCGGCCTCATACCCTTTGACTCCCGGCGCGACATGGTCCATGGTCGAGGCGGACGTGGATATCGCGCTGGAGACAGTCATCGTCATGGCCAGTCCGATCACCAAGGGCATCACCGTGCCGCTCTGTCGGTCGATGCGGCCGCTCGACTGCTGCCCGGCCAGTCTCCAGGTGGCCGATGGCACAGGAATGGACGTCCACCATGAGGTGAACCGACCCAGCACGGCCGGTGCAGCCAAAGCCAGCGCGAACACCATCAGGAACATGCCGCCAATGACGGTCAGCAGCAGCATGGTCCCGGTCGAATCGGAAACAGCCTTGCCCGCCATGATCGCGGCGCGGCTCGCACGCTTCAGCGTCATACTCGACAGGGAGAGCAGCATCGCAGCCGCCGCCAGCAGCAGCACGACAAACGTCCAACGGCGGGCACCAAGGCGACGCGGCGGATTCTGCGACTGCCGCAACGCCTCGATCGGGCTGATCCGTGCCATGGAACGCATGGTGAACACCGTACCGACCAGCACCGTAACCCCGCCGAACTCCGCCCCCTTGACCAAGGCCGAATACACGCCCGTACCGACGTAGGGCAGGAAACTCCCCGTGTCCTGCAAAATCGGCAGGTAGAACCAATAGAAACGCCGAGCAACAGGCGGCACCAAGACGAACGCCACCACGTTCGCCAGCACGAACAAGACCGCCACCACCACGATCGTACGTATCAGCAGCTGGACCGGCGTGGCGCCCTGAAGCACCAACAGCGCCAGTTGACGTCGACGCTGTTTCAAGGCCGAGGAGACCACCCAGAGCACCACGAAGACGAACATCACAATCAGAAAGAACATCGGCAAGTCGATCATGTCGGCGATGGCATGACGGGTGCCGGTGCAGCCGGCATTGCAGGCCCGCTTCAGCGATTCCTGCAACGCCATGAAGAGCGACAATGTGTACTGGCCCACAATCAGCACCAAGCCAACCGCACCCCAGACCAACGGCGCGGCTTTCAAGTCCTTCAATATGCCTTTCATGCGTTCACTCCGTTACGGGAATCGTCGAGCCGTGCAGCCGGCGCGATCCTGCCGTCACGCACCTCGACAATCCGATCGCATTGTCTCGCGATTTCGGGGCTGTGAGTGACCATCACGACCGTTTTCTTGGGGTCGCGCGCCACGTCGCGCAGCACCTCGATCACCTTCCGGCCGTTGCCTTGGTCGAGCGCACCGGTCGGTTCGTCGGCAAAAATGATGTCCGGACTGGTCAAGAGCACCCGGGCCAGCGCCACGCGCTGCTGCTCGCCGCCCGACAGCTCGGTCACACTAGACTTGCGCTGAGCGCCCAGGCCGAAATAGTCCAGTATGCTCTGCGCCTTCTTGCGCGGGAAGCGCGAAGCACGCAGCGTGAACGGCAGGGCGAGGTTCTCCTCCACGCTCATGCTGGCCACCAGATTGTAGGACTGGAAGACGAATCCCAGATGGTTGCGTCTGAATCTGGTCAGCTTCGTGGGTTTCATACCGCCGATCTGCGTGCCAAGCAGCGAGACCGAACCCTGCGTAAACCTCTCCAGACCTGCCAGACAGTAGAGCAACGTCGACTTGCCGGAACCGGAAGGACCGACGATGGCCGTCATCTGGCCGGGGTAGGCGCGAAAATCGATGTCCTTGAGAATCGTGACCGAGTCGCCCTTGCGCGGCGAGACCGTCATCGTCAGTCCGTTGGCCATCACCGACGGCGTCAAGAGGCCGGGCTGGGTTGCGTCCATTGAAGCGGATGCCGGATACTGAGCGGCGTGCGGCATGTTTGCGGTGCGTGGCATATTCACGACGTGCGGCGTATTTGCGTTGTGCAGTGTATTCATATTGTTATCCTCACACGCCAATTGGCTCCACGCCCGGTGCCGAAAGTCACTGTTTTCCCCTAAGTGTTCGCAAATGGCGGAGGAAACCGGCCGAAAACAATGACATCGAAATGATCAATGGACAACGCCAGCTTCGCGTAAGTTGCGAATATGGCGGAATTGCAATGGAAATCCATGGTTCGTGTCGTAAAGCCACGATAAACTCGAGTCATGCATACGGACGAGGGAATGCCCCATACAGATGACCACAGCGAAGCCCGGCAGGCCACCGAGCCGTTTTCTGCGGCGCTTCCCTTCGACCATCGTGTGAGTGTGAATCAAAACCTGACCTTCGAATATGCGAAACCTGCGTTCGCTTCGGCCGGCATCGAATGGTGCGACGAAAACCTGGTACGACTGCATCTTTTCGATGCCGAAAAGCAAGCCACCAACACCGCTCTCCTGCTTTCCGAGCAATGCCCTTACCTTGTCAAATGTGCGGTCTTCGACGGCGAGACCAAATCGAAGCTTACGGAACGGCAGAACGTTTCGGGCTCTCTCCTGAATCAAATCGACGCCACAATGATGTTCCTCAACCGGCACAACCCTGAAAACGCGTGGCCGCAGACCGCCCTGCGCGAATCGCTTGTCAACGCCGTTTTGCACCGCAATTACGACAAGAACGGGCCGATTCTCATCAGTATCTTCGATTCGAGCATCGAAATCGTCTCCCCCGGCGGTCTGGTGGACGGTTTTGAGGTCAACGACCTGTTGAACGGGGTCAGCGAATCACGTAACGCATGGATTGCAGACGCATTCGAAGCCCTGCACTTAAGCGAGAACTGCGGCACCGGGGTGCAGCGAATCCTTGATGCCTATTCGCAGAGCCTTTCCAGCCCGCAGCTGCGTGTCGGCCCTGGATCGGTGGCGATGATTCTGCCCAAGCCGGTGCTCGACTCCGTATGGCCGGAGCAGACAGACGACGAAAATGCCGAAAGTGCCGAAAACGGCACTTCGAATGGCGCTAATCATGATTCCGGCAAGGAATCAGGCAGAGCCAAACGCTATACGTTCCCATTGGGCGGCCCGCATCTGTTCACCACGAATCCGGCCGAAGCGCTCAGCGGAAGCCGCGTGTTGGACGTGGCGCCTCTCCCCTCCGTGGTTTTTGCGGGTGAGAAAGCATGGAAGCTTCTTAACGGCGATTATGGTTCCCAGAAATCGGACTCGTTGCCCGGCAATGTCAAAGACGAATTGCGCGCATGGGCCAAAGGTGCGGAAACGGACCAATTGCAAATCAACACCCTTGAGGAGATCACCATGCATCTGATCTCAAAGAGAAAGAGCGCGATGAGTCTCAAGGAAATCCAAAGCCAATTGGGCACCAATTCCGGAGCAATGACCGACGTGCTCAAAGGCCTCACCGATCAAGGAAAGCTGCAAAGCATCACTTCGGCGGGAACAACAAGATACTCGTTGCCTTACTAGTGGCGAATTCGTAGTCTCACGCGTATTGTTTTACCTTGGCTGTCACGGCAATTCAGCGAAAAAATAGAGACAGACCAGTCGGCGGCACGAAATATGAAACCCTATTGAATCAAGAAGCCGGACACCCGTGATTCAGCATTGCCGCAACATACCATCAGTCAGTTGATGATCAGCGCCAGTCCGAGCAGCACAGCCAAAAACAGGACGTTGACGACGGTATAGACCAGCAGATAGCGGCCTTTCTTGTCCGGATACTTGCGTGCGATCTGCTGATAGGAAATGAGCGAGGCCATCGAGGCGATCAGCGTGCCCAACCCGCCGAGGTTGGTGCCGATAATCAGCTCACGCCACTGGCTGCAGAACCCGGAAAGCAGGATGGAGGTAGGCACGTTGCTGATGATCTGGCTCGAGGCGACGGCGACTTCCATCGGATGCTGGTTGACTATTGAGGCCACAAAATTCGAGAACTCCGGAACACGGCGCATGTTGCCGATGAAAATGAAGAACATGACGAACGTGAGCGGCAGACTCCAGTCGACCTTGAGGAACGCATGACGGTCGCAGACCAGGAACGCGCCGAACACCAAAACGCACATCAACCACAGCGGAATCGAACCACCGACCGTGAAAATGCAAATGAGGAACAGGATGGCATAAACTATCGCCCGCCAACCTCCGTAGCCTGCACCGTAGTTGAGCACGCGGATCTCATCCGGCTTCCCGTCGCTTTGCGGCGCGAACAGCGATTGCTCGATGCCCTTGTGCCCAAGCCCTGCAAAATCCGCCTGGCTGCTACGGCAACGGAACATGACGAGGATGACGGCCAGCAGCATGATCGCGGAAGCCAACGAGAACGGCCCCATGACATTGAGGAACTCCGAGGTCGGCATCTTGGAAACGGATTTGAGATACAGGTTATGGGCGTTGCCGACAGGGGTCAACATGCTGCCGGTATTGGCACCGATGGTCATCAATGTGGCGACGAGAACGGCCTTGTCCTCCATTTTCGCCATCACCAGCACCGAAATTGCGAACGGGATGAACGTGACCAGAGAGACGTCATTGGTTATGAAAATCGCCGAGAAGAACGTCAGGGAAACCAGCGCGATCACCAACGCGCTTTCGGTATGCACATGCTCGAGCAGCTTGGTGCCGATGATATGGAAGACGCCGATGCGCTGGAAGCCGCAGACCACGAGCATCAGGCAGACAAGCTGGGAAATGGTGTTCATGTGGATATAGCCAAGGTACTGACGGTCCGGTGGAACGATAAAACAGGAAATGATGGCGAGTATCGTCGCCACCACCAAGATGGTGTCGTTTTTCAGTTCCTTGACGATCCACTTGCGCATCAATACACCAGCCGAACCGGAAGGCGGAAATATCCGACATCATAACCGCGTCTCATCGATGCAGTCCTATCAAAAAACGCCATTGCCACATGGCACACCCAACCATCACCATCATCCAGTTTCCCCATCCATCACAGAGCCGATACAACGGCCGACGAAGACACATGCCGGCAAGAACCTAACCTTCACAGCAATGCGTGCATTCGTTCTCTTAATTCCTATTGTATGGGTATTTCAGAGTGGAAAAGTACGAAAAAACAGGCTTTTAGCGACCATTCCAATTTGCGACACGTAAAAACACGGGCAAAATCCTAGATTTCATTGGTCTCTTTTGTGTGATACAAAAGCGACCAAAATTTTTAAAAAAATCAAAGAAATTTATTGCGGCTTGTCGTATTGTGGGCGGCAGCGCACTCAGGCGACGGCGTTGCCATAGACCTGGGCCTGCAAATCCTTTCTGGCGGTCTCCATATTGGTGATCTCCCCCAAAATCCTGATTTTCTCTTCACCGTCAGGCATCTGCGCCATCTTACGCTTGGCCGCACCGATTCGGCGCATATAGCCCACATCGAGCAGCCGGGCGGTCAGTTCCGCAGCGTAGCGCTGTTCCTCCGGGGTCGGCGCACGAAGCTGTGCGGCGGCCGGATTGGGCACATCGGCGCCATTGACGGCCACCCCTCCGGTATTCGCATCGTTGGCATTGCCGTTCTGGTCGTCTCCACCCGGCAACGGCAGCGGCATGACGGCCAGCTCGTTGATGACCTGCTCAAGCATCGGCCCGCCTGCCTTGGTGAGGTTGTGCATCCAAAGCCCCTGCGGCGTGGCGTTGTCGGGCAGACCGCCGGCTGCGGCGATCGCCTGGAAGAGCGTTCGGAAAACCGGGGTCATGAAATCGGCAAGGGTGAGACGTGCGAACGCGTTGCCGTTGATGGCGCGTGGCACCTGAATGAGCACGGCCATGAACTGCTGCTCGCAGATGAACACCGCATCGTCCACACGGAAGTATGCCTGGTCTGCGGCATCCCTGTGTTGCAAGGCCTTGCGTGCGGCCGGGTTCGCATAGCCGTTTTCATCGTTGCGTCTATACGCATCAAAGCCATTGCCGCCACGGCGCTTGGTCGCATACGCGTCGTCGTCGCGCACGTGCAGCCGCCGCCTGGCGCTGTTGACCTCACGTCTGACGATGTCTAGATCGACGCCGATGCGTCGGGTCGCCTTGCGCGTGTAGATGTCAAGCAGTGAACGGTCACGGATCTGGGCGATCAGCGGCGCCGCGGCCTTAACCGCGCCCATCTGGCCGGTGGTATACGAGGTGTCGAAGCGGTTGATGGCGGTGTCGATGACGAAATCATACAGCGGTTTGGCATGGTCGATCAGCGAGCGAACCGCCTCGTTGCCTTGCTGGATGCGCAGGTCGCAGGGGTCGAGATTGTTGTCGGCGACGGCCACGAAGGTCTGCGAAAGGAACGCGGAATCCAAACCGAAGGCATGGATGGCGGCCTTCTGCCCTGCAGCATCGCCGTCGAACGTGAAGACGATACGCGAGCTCAGGGATTGGCCTTCGACCTTCAGCGGCCCGACGAGCTGGACGGCTCCCAAAGAATCGTCGGAGATGAGACGACGGATGATTTTCGCATGCTCCTCGCCGAACGCGGTGCCACAGGTGGCCACGGCGGTGTCGATACCGGCCAGATGGCACGCCATGACGTCCGTGTATCCTTCGACGATGACCGCCTGGCGTTTTTTGACAATGCTGGATTTGGCGAGGTCGATGCCGTAGAGCACCTGCGTCTTGCGGTAGAGCTGGGTATCGGGAGTGTTGATGTACTTGGCATTGATGTTGTCGTCGTCATAGAGCTTGCGGGCGCCGAAACCGAGCGTGCGGCCCGTGGAGTCACGGATAGGCCACGTGGCACGGCCGCGGAAATAGTCGTAGATGCCGCGCTGACCTTGGCGAGCCAAACCGGCGTCGAGCATCTCCTGCTGGGTGAACCCTTTGCCTGCCAAGTGCCGGACAAGATTATCCCAACCTTGGGGAGCGTATCCGCAGCCGAAACGCTCACAATCCGCCTGGCTGAAATTGCGGCCGCCCAGCAGCTTTCGCGCGGCGAGCGCCTCCGGTGTCATGATCTGGGAGACGAAGAAACGCTGCGCCTCCTCGTTGGCCTCGAGCAAGCGGGCACGCTTGGAGCCATGGTGTTCCTCACGGTTTCCGTCGCTTTTCTCGTAATGCAGTTCGATATGGTATTTATCGGCCAGAAGCTCGACGGCCTCGCGAAAATCGATGTTCTCACGGTGTTCGACGTAAGCGAAGACGTCGCCGCCGAGCCCGCAACCGAAGCAATGCCAGACACCCAGCGAGGGCCGGACGCTGAAACTGGGCGTTTTCTCATCATGGAAGGGGCACAGACCCATGAAGGTACCGGTGCCCGCGGCCTTGAGCGTCACCGTCGAGGAGACGATATCGTAGAGATCCGCCGTGGCACGCACCTTTTCCACGTCCGCTTTGAGAATCATTCCAGCCATAACTATCCACCTTACCGTGTGCCGTGCATGAGGGCAATCACAACGAATGCACCAAGGCAAAAATCAAGATTTCTTGATGACAAGACGCTGAAAAGACAGATATCGGCAAGCGCGAAGCTTCGACGCCGAACTGTTTCACCTTATCGGTTCAAAACAGGCTACCAGCAGCTTCAGCAGATCAGGGAGTGCAGGGTCATCGCCGAGCCGTCAGTCAAGCTGGCCACCTGGTCGATGGCCACGCGCAGCCGCTCGTCGTCGTTGGTGGACTCGTTCCAGTCTTCGAGGAACACGGTTTCCAGCGCGTCGGAGGGACGCGGGGAATCCGCCATCAGCACATCGACCAGGTCGGCGACGATCTGCTGTTCCTGGTCGTGCAGGGGCTCGCGTTCGCGCGGTGCCATGACGAAGTAGACGGCGATGCCCTTGAGCGCGACGATCTCGTAATTGGTCTCGTCGGGAATGACGACGTTGGCGCTGTAACGGGTCAACCTGCCCTGCCCGTACTTCTCGCGCGTCGCCTGCTCTACGGAACCGGCGAACCGGCCGATCAGCGAGCTGGTGATGTTCTTCAACTGTGCCAGTGCTTGCCTCGAACCGTTGAAATGCGAGGGGAACATATGTCGTTTCATCAAGCGGTGCAAGGCCTCTAGCAGTTCGTCCGGATCCCATTGCTGCCCGTACCATTCACGGGTCATCTCCACCACGCCGTCAAGCACGCGTGGGTCGGCCAGGGCCAGCGGGTTGAAGGTGCCGGTGGCGATGGCGTCCTCCACGTCGTGGACGCTGTAGGCGATGTCGTCGGAAAGGTCCATGACCTGGCATTCCATCGGCTTGGCGTCTTTCGGCGCTCCGGCCTTGAGCCAGTTGAAGACGTCGACATCATCCGGGTAGACGCAGAATTTCAGGCTTCGCTCCCCTTTCGGGTGTTTTGAGGCCTCGGCAAGCGTCCACGGGTATTTCACTGCGGCATCCAGCGAGGCGCGCGTCAGGTTGACTCCGGCGGAACGACCGTCGGTGTGAAAGACCTTCGGCTCGAGTCTTGTCAGCAGACGCAGGGTCTGCGCGTTGCCTTCGAAACCACCGATACCGGAGGCGATGTCGGCCAGCACACGCTCCCCGTTGTGTCCGAACGGCGGGTGACCGAGGTCGTGGGCAAGGCAGGCGCAATCGACCACATCCGGGTCGCAGCCGAGCATCGAACCGATCTGCCTGCCGATCTGTGCGACCTCAAGCGTATGTGTCAGCCGGGTACGTGCGAAATCATCGGTGCCGGCCACCAGAATCTGGCTTTTCGCGCCAAGCCTACGCAAAGCCGAGGAATGGATCAGACGCGCACGATCGCGCTGGAAGGCGGTACGGGATTGCGATTTCGGCGGTTCGGGAGCCCAACGCTCCTCGTCGAACGCGTCATAGCCCTCGTCCTGAAGCACTTGTTCGCCATCTGCGGTTTCCATCACACGCCTCGCTCCCTCAAACCATGCCATCAATCCAAGCCCCCAAGCCGGTTACGCAAGCATGGCCAATCGAATCCGTCGCTATGTATCCGATGATAGCCCACATCAGACGGCCAACCAATGAAAATTACGGAATCGACCGAGCTTTATGACGGAACAACACAAGCCGCCTGCCAAGTCTGGATGGCAGACGACTTGCGTTATCGCCGAACGCGCCTGAAACAGCAGTTTGAAACGATATCTTTTATCCTCCTACGATAGACAGCAGATACCCGGATTCCGCCGTTACCGGAGCTATACGCTGGCGACAATCAGCCTAGCAATTCCTTGGTGTCGGTCACGGTGATCAACGGCGTGAACAGCTTCATCGTCTCGATGGCCAGCTTCCGGTTTTCCGGGGTGCTGCCTGCGCACGCATCTTCGACCAGCCGGACGGCGACGCCGTCATCCGCCGCGGCCAACGCAGTCTGAAGCACACAGCAATCGGTGGCCACCCCGCACACCGCGATCTTCCTGGCACCTTGCACGGCCTTTTTCAGCTCATCACCCCACTTGCCGAACGTCGTTCTGCTCACCACAGGATGGCCTTTGGCAAGCTCGGCCGTCTCGTCGGTGAAGTCGTACATCGGGTCGTCCGGCGGCACAAGGAACTGCGGCCAGTCCTTGAAGTAGTCGACCCACGCGTCCCGCGGCTTGTCCGGCGCGATGTAGCGGGTGTAGGCCACCCGATCGCCGTAGGCCTTCGCAAGACGCTTGAAAGGCTCGTCAGTGGCATAATACGAGCCGTCGGCACACGCCCAGGTCGACCAATCGCTTTGCGCGAACACCTTCTGGCGGTCCACGACCACCAGCCATTCATCCTTGTCAACCATCAGTTGGCTCCTTCCTGTCGTTTGATGTCACTGCGTTGGAAAATCAAAGTGCCAAGCAGGCCGACCACAAGGGCCACGAACACGCCCAGATTCGCCTGCGCCCACATGCCGTCCTTGCCGCCGAACAGACCGAGCAGATAGCCCTGCCAGTTCAGCCAGCTCGCCGCCGAATTGACCACGAGCCCCCAGCCGAGAACCGTGCCTACCGCGAGGATCACCAGCGCCTTGACATTCCATGCGCCGTAACGGCCTGCGGGGTCGTAGAGATCGGTGCTGTCGTAATCGTGCTTGCGCATCAGCACATCCGCCACGAACATGCCGGTCCAGACGGCCATGGGCACGCCGAGCGTGATGAGGAAGCCTTGGAACGGGCCGATGAACGTGTCGGAGAAGAAGGTGACGTAGATGACGCCGATGACCGTGAGCACGGCGGTCAGCGCAGCCGCGAGCGTACGCGGCAGTTTGATGCCGAAGGAAAGCAGGTCGAGGCCGTTGGAATAGTTGTCCATAATCGCGCCGCTCATCAGTCCGAGCACCGCCACCAGCGTGAACGGCACCAGATACCATGTCGGCAGGATCGAGGCCATCGCGCCCACGGGGTCAAGGCCGACCTGCTTGTCGAGATTCGAGTTGGAGACCGCGAGCAGCAGACCGTAGACGATCAGAAGCACGTTGGCGATCGAGGCGCCGAACGTCGTCCATGCCACGATGCCGGCGTTGGATGACTTGCGCGGCAGATAGCGCGAATAGTCGGCGGCAACGTTGACCCAGCCCAGCCCGAAACCGGTCATGACGAACAGGCAGCATCCCAGCATCGCCGGCAGGCCGCCGGCGCGGGCCGAGCCGACTCGAGAAAAATCGATATTGCCCCAGCCCAGGATGAAGAAGCCGATGGTCACGATGCCGGTGACGATGGTGATGACCTGCTGGCATTTCATGATGAGGTCATAGCCGAAGATGCCGGCGACGACCACCAGTCCGACGACCACGATGGTCGAGATGAGCTTGGACGCGCTGGCGTTGCCCATGCCCAGCTTCTGCAGGGTCGACGACATGGCCAGCACCGCCGTCACCGTCAGCGAGATCTCCCAGCCCAATGTCGCGATCCAAGACATGGCTGCGGGCACCTTCGCTCCCTTGACGCCGAAAATGGCGCGGGTGATCACCATGGTCGGCGCGTTGCCGCGCTTGCCCGCGATGGAGACAATACCCACCAGCAGGAACGAGACCACGACGCCGATGATGGTGGTCAGCCCCGCCTGCCAGAACGAAATCCCGAAACCGAGCGCCCACGCCCCGTACGACATGGCCAGCACCGAGATGTTGGCCGCAAACCAAGGCCAGAACAGGCTCGAGGGCTTGCCCTTGCGTTCCGACTCATCGATGACGTCGATGCCTTGAGCCTCGACGCTCAGCGATGAACCCTTCGCTTCATCACTCATCATTCACCTTCCTGTTTTTCTTCGCCCGGCTATCTGCCAGGCAAAGGCCGTGTGGAATCACACAAGCACTTTTTGAAACCAGCCCTCGCTACGAAGCGGAAGCGAGACGGGGCACATGGCCACATCTCTGTCAGGTTTCATACAATCTTTCCTCTTTTTATATAGTCCTATCGGCTATCCGGATATGATAAAAACGTTTATTGTCACCTTATAGTCATTAAGACTATAACTAAGGATACAGAAACGCAATCGCAAATCAAGCCCCGGCATTTCATCGTTTACGGACTTTGACTTCCGCAAGCTCGTTCTAGGCCAGCCATCGCGTTCTAACGAGCCTCAATGCCTTGTCTTCATTGACTTTCAGCACAGCTTGGTCGATATGAATAATCGGTGGCCACCGCAACCCCAGCGGCCGCCGAACGAGAAATCCGTAGATGTTGTCTATAACTTCACAGCAACGACTTGGAGTTGAGTTTGCTCATATCCTGCGGATCGAGCACTTCCGAGGCATGCAAATAAAGCCGCGGGATGCGCGTGCGCAGGCAGGTGAAGATCTCGTAGCTGATGGTGTCGGCGGCACGCGCCCAATCGTCCGCGGTCGGCTCGGCGTAGTCCTCACCGCGGCCGGGCCCGAAGAGTTCGACGGTGTCCCCTTCGTGCACGCCGAGTCGTTTGGCATCGCCGTGCAGGTCGAGGATGAACTGGTCCATGCATACACGCCCGGAGACGCGCATCAGCTTGGGTCCCTCGGCGGTCATCACGCGCACCGGACCGCCCGGCTTGAGCGTATGCTTCGCGCCGGCCTCATCAAAGCCGGAGGCGGAACGGTGGATGCCGTCGGCATAGCCCAGCGGCACGATGGCCGTGCTGGTCGCCTTGTCGGTGATGTAGGTGCGTCCGTACGAAATTCCATGTCCCGCCTCGACACCTTTGACCGTAGCGAGCTGCGCTTGCAAGGTCATGGCCGGTTTCAAATCGTAATTTGCGGGCGTCCCCATCGCCGGATCGGCTTCATAGCCGTAAAGCCCGATGCCCGGACGGGTCAGCTCGAAGCGCGTTTCCGGTCGGGAAAGCGTGGCTGCGGTGTTGGCGATATGGCGGATGCGCGGCGGGATTCCGGCCTTTTCCATCCGCGCGGTGAACTGCTTGAAGCTTTCGAGCTGCTGGTCGGTCGCCTCCACGAATTCTGGGACGTCAGGCGCGTCGGCCACCGAGAAGTGGCTCCACTGTCCTACGATGTCGAGCACACCCTCGTGGGCGAGCGGCACCAGCTTGTCGAGCGCGGCCTGAAAGCCTTCGGCGGTGAAGCCGTTGCGGCCGAAACCGGTGTCGACCTTGACGTGCACACGTGCCGGCATACCGAGTTTTCGCGCCGCGGCGGCCACAGCATCGATGCCGTCGAGCGAACCCACCGAAATATCGATGTCACTGGCGATGAGCTCGATGAGCGGTGCGTTGCGTCCGTTGTACATCCACGTAAGAATATGGCAGCGGCTCGAATCGATGCCTGCCATACGCAGCAGCAGAGCTTCACGCGGCTGTGCGGTGCCGAGCCACGTCGCACCTCCCGCGAGCGCCGCCAGCGCAGAGGGAATGAGCCCGTGGCCGTAGCCGTCGGCCTTCACCACGCCCATCACGGCCGTGCCGGACTTCGGGCCGCCGACGACCTCGACCAAGTGACGCATGTTGTCGCGCATCGCCTTGAGGTCGACGATGGCCTGCCCCGGGTAACGTCGCAGCGCGGCGGCGTAGTTCGATTTGCCAAGTGCGGAAGAGTAAGGCCATTCGGGCAGTGCGTTCAAAGTCATAGTTCATATTGTCGCGCGCCAAAGTGATGAAGGCAAACAGGCGATACGGAACAATCACATGGACACGCGGAGGCGATGATGACCGAACAAGTCCGTGGGGTTTTCGGCACACCGCAAATACCTGCCATCCATTGGCATGCCCATTCACATCGCATCGGACACATGGCATCGAGCATACGGTAGGAAACCGAATCGTAGGTGGTTTTATGAGCGTTGGCAAAACATACAAAACATATCCGACGGTTCGACTATAGCCGCCAATGCCGCCTCACCTGTCGTGGCGCTGATAGACGATGCGCGTGTTGCCGCGATCGCCCATGTCGCTGACCGTAATGATCCCGCAACGCCGATACCCCGATTCCTCAAAGACGTGCTGCATCGCCTTGTTGTCCGGGTGGGTGTCGCAACGCACGTTTTTGTATGCCGCCGCCGCCCATTGCATGCACGCTCCCCCGCTATGGCCTTTCAGCCCGGAGGAAGCAAGGCGGTGCATGGTGGCGTATTCGTCGTCGTCCAGCCAAGCGCCCTCGGTCAGGTGCGCATATGTCGGCTCCACACCAAGAAACATCGCGAAATAGGCGAGTATACGTTCGGCACCGCCCTCACCTTCGGCATCGACCAACAGCATGCCGTTGCCGCCGCGAATATCCTCGTGGATCAGTTCGGCGGGAGGCCAGCTTTTGCCCCACTGGTTGGGGTTACCGGTGCGTCGCATCAGTTCGCGGGCCCGCTCGAAGATAGCCATAATTACATCGAAATCAGCTTCGCTCGCCCGACGCACGCGCATGGAACCGGTCAGAATTCCTGCCGTTTCCACGGTTGCTTCCGTGAGATCGCTCCCAGTATGCCTCTTGTGTTCTTCAGCCATTCCGTACCCCTTTTCAATAACTGATTATCATACTGACAGTCAACAAACAGTGGCGTGCATCAAATTGTTACGAACCAAGAAGGCCGTCAACTGGCAGTTTGTGCTGAATGGAATACGCACGAAGAAGACCGCTCGCGCAATTTTCGAGACGCTTGGAAAGCGCAGTCTTCATCCGGCTTGTTCATCACAAACCAAACGATATAGTTGTACATCGTTAAGTCCACTAGAAACATGTACGAACCGTTCCACGCTCTCTCCCTGCCTGCCCCGAACAACAAATACCGGGTTTCCAGAGCAACAGATTTATGGAACAGCGGCAGAACAGAATGACGATATATGCAAGAAAGCGGCATCGACGCCAATCGCCGGATGCCGCTTTCGTTTGTATTTCAATTTCAGCCCGCTTTCGCTCAGCGGACGCCAAAATCAGACCACCTTGCGCACGTACGGGTCGGAGCTGATGCCTTCGTCGAGGATCTTCTTGCACCATTCCTTCGCGGTGAAGAGGCTGTGGTCACGATAGTTGCCGCAGCTCTTGATGTCCGTGGCCGGCACGTCGTCCCAGGTCGCCTTGTAGGCGATGAACTCGAGCGATTCCTTCAGGGCCTTCGCCACGTCCTCGGTGCTGTGCTCGCCCCAGGTCAGCAGATGGAAGCCGGTGCGGCAGCCGAACGGCGAGCAGTCGATATAGCCCGGGATGCGCTCGCGCAGCAGCACCGCGATGGTGTGCTCGATGGTGTGCAAACCGCCGGTCGGGATGGCGTTCTCGTTGGGCTGCACCAGGCGCAGGTCATAATTGGAGATGACGTCGCCCTTCTCACCAGTCTCGGTGTCGATAAAGCGCACATACGGCGCCTTCACCTTGGTGTGATCGAGCTTAAAGCTCTCCGGTTCCGGCTTGTTTTCGTCTGCCATTTTCGGTCCTTTCGATTAGGTTCAACGTTTGGTTTCAGTGTAGTTGGCCGGGGTTATATTTCGGCGGGCCGGCGTCCCTACGAAACCCAAGCTCTAGCACAATTACTTGCAATACATCCGACAAAGTGATATAGTTTTTGTATGCAAAAGTTGCGCACTTACAAAAAATAAGCTGTTAGAAAGGCTTTGACATAATGAATTCTAGACATCGCACCTACGAGGAGCAATTAATACGAGATGAAATTGGCAGTTTATATTTTTTGCACGGAACCTTTAAAACTGCTGGGAACTTAACCGATTCGGCCTTTTCGGTTGGACATCTCAGTAAACTTACCGAAACCGGCCTTTGGGCAAAAATGTTCTTACGAGAAATTCAGCAAGATCTGAAAGCTAATCCTATCCCTGATTGGTATTTAACGAAAGAGACCAAAGAAAGTGTCCAACTTTCAAGTGAACGATCCTGCCTAAAAGTGAGAATCAACAAAAGAGACCCGTTTAACGAAAGCGGGCTGCACCCTGCAGGTCTTAGCAGAGCCAGACAAAGGGCATATACACAAGGCCCTTTGCGAGAAGAAAATTCTTTGCCACATGACCTAACAGATAATGCCACTCTGGATGGGGTCGAAATGTTTATCATCTGGTCACAGAATAAGGACGGCTCTTTTAATATCGTCGCAAAAAGACCGTATGGAAATATCGACTTCAAAGATGATACGCCTGTAAGTTTAGAAATTCCAATAGAAGCAACACCACAAAAACGCCGTATTTCTACGGCACATGCACCACTCTGGATTTTGGGAAATACCTTAAACTCAAAGAAGAAAGATGCTACGAAACTTGTCGCCCATGAACAGCAAAATAAAGATGATGAGTGAGCTCAATCCACAGAAAATAGATACGCTTCGCGAATTGAACGGTTGGACAATAGGACAACTTTCGGAAATCAGCGAGATTCCTAGACGCCGCATATCTGATATGTCGAAGTCTCTTACACCATTCAGGAAAGAGGATGCCGAAGCTTTGGCTTTGGCCAGCGGATTCCCAATATCCTTTTTCAGTACAGATGAAGAACAAACACCCGCAACTGAGCTAACATTTCGAGCACCCAGCAGAACAAATATTCGCGAAAAAAGAAGAGTTACGAGTGAATATCGAATGTTAAAAAATACCGCTCGGAAACTTACGAAAATCGCAGATTTAACGAGTCAGTGCAATTGGATCGATGCAATCGCCCCATCTGGGACACCTGATATAAATGATATCGAAGAATTGGCAGCTGAGATAAGAGCCCGACTTGGACTTTCCGCCTCAGGACCAATCGAAAATGTAATTTGGTCTTTAGAAGCGGGTGGAATCGTATCCGCCCCTTTGAGTGTTACTCCTAGCAACGAGGCAGCGAAGCCAGAGGGCGTATCGTTCCCTACTTCAAAATTCAATCCTGCGGTTATTGGATATTTTGCTCAGAGAAGGACTGGCGACGGTATTCGTTTTACCGTATGCCACGAATTAGGCCATATAGCATTACAACGTAAACGTCGTCCAGAATCACGCAAAATTATTGAAAGAGAAGCTTCATTATTCGCTGGAGCTTTTCTCATTCCACGTAAGGATGCGTTTTCGATTTTTACTCCCAAAATGACTTTAGACGATTTTATTCCTATTAAGATGCAGTATGCAACATCAATTTCGTCCGAAATCATGAGAGCAAAACAATTAGGAATTATAGATGCCGATCGACAAAAATCTCTTATGACACAAATGAGTATAAGGCATTGGAGGAAAAACGAGCCAGTAGAAATAGATGAAGAACATCCAGTTCTTTTTAAACAACTACTTGGAAACGCATGCGGAAATATAAATTCAGCTACCGATATCGAAATAAATCCCGGTCTTGCCGAACAATTTACAGGAGTTCCATTTAAATATTTGGATATTTGGTCCGACGGGGTACGGAAAAAAACTTCTGTTTGGGACACTGATGTCAATGAGCATGTTGAGAGCCGAAATAAAACCGAATAATCCTTTTATAGATAATTGAATATTAATGGGGTCTGCAATAAAAACTGTTGCAGACCCCACTTTTAAATTATTCTCTCCACGCCTGATGCCAGTTGACTGGCTGCGGAAGCTCGTTTAGCGGGGGTAGGGAGTCCATGATGTCTAGCGTTTTCATGCTGACAGTGATGACTCGTTCTACCAGATCGACTATGTAGCGTGGGTTGTCGCTGTAATCGTTGGGGTCGTTGACGATTCCGCTCTTTTTATCAGTACGGATTTGGTAACGGTCAATGAGCCAACCTATTGCACTCTTGCCGTTGACGACATAATCGTACGCTCGAAGAGGGATACCTTCGATGATGAGATTCTCGGCAACCTTGATGCAAAAGCAGATCTTTATCGCGCGATCGAGACCTACGGAATCGTCGGATGTTCTATGCATGTCTCATAACCGTGCTCACTTGTTCTTGCATAATACGTCGTTGTATTTCCCACTTTCTTATCGGACTTATCTTCAACCGATTATCTTATTCGAACTCGGGCTCGTAGCCGTCATCGACTTCCGACTCTTTGCCGAAAACTTCCACTTCGGTCAGACGTTTGCCGCTATCGTTCTTCAGTCGTTCCATCGCTTCCTGGTAGAGCACGAAATTCTCTTCCGCTTCCGTCAATCGTCGATAATCATTGGGACTGACGATGACAGCAGTGGGTTTATTGTTTTTCAAGACTACAACGGGATTATCGTCCTGTACACGTTTGAACGTCTGGCTTGCCTTACCGTGGTTGAATTCGCTCGCCGAGACCAAATTTTCTAAAAACACCGAACTTCCCATAACAACCTCCATAAATTATAATCCATATTATATACCATATATGTGTACTAATATCAATTACTTGTTTACAATCTCTTTGCTGCTTCTTTATAGACGGCCTCATCATCTCGGATTCCCACAATGATTATCGTCATCGATTCCTCGGTTCTTTCCAGAGAGTAGACGATTCTTATATCGTCATGTTTTAATTTAACTTTCATCAATCCGGTCAGGTTATTGCCACCTTTATTGCCAAGAGGCTTGCCGTATCCGCCTTCGGTAAAGGGCAAAGGGTTGGTCGAGATACGATGGATCGCTTTACGAACGTGACTGGCCCGCGGCTCGCCCAGCTTCTTGATATCTTTTCTCACTTCTTCTATATATCTGACACTCCACGTACCCAAACGAATCACC
Organism: Bifidobacterium sp. ESL0764; assembly: GCF_029395515.1. NCBI lineage: Bacteria > Bacillati > Actinomycetota > Actinomycetes > Bifidobacteriales > Bifidobacteriaceae > Bifidobacterium > Bifidobacterium sp. ESL0764. The sequence continues at coordinate 893,321 of NZ_CP113919.1, read as the reverse complement.
TCACTGTAATCTCAATGTCCTTATATTCAGGAGAGTATCAACCTCATGAGTAAAGACAAAATATTCTTGTTGAAATCTTTAAAAAATCAAGATTTTAGCCAACTAGTATTTAATATAGAGATAGTTATCTGCTCCATTGGATACGTAACCTATACAAAACAATCCTCTATCTCATTACATAACTTAAATAAACAATATCCGGCTTCCACAGCGATACCCACCGACGTTAGACGCTCACTTCATCTTGAGGCATTCAATGCTTTGCCTTTCAAATAATGGTTTGCTCCACGGCTTCATTGGTGTTTGCGGCGGAAAACTAGTAGAGTGGCGGAGGGACGCAAAATGAGATTTTCGTCACAGAATGGAAAAGGGTCAAAGGGAGAAAACGTCATGGCAACAGACAATGGTCGGGCAAATGACGGTCAGAAGCCCAAAACGACAGATGTGAACACCACGAATATCAACGCCAACAATGGCGACAACGGTAATCCCAAATCCCAAAGGACCGATGAAGTTACGGATTCTCAGTCCCCGATAGCACAAACGAACGGCAGCACTACACAAATGAGCGACAATATCCACGACAACGTCGATGACGATACCGACGACAGCACCGACGACGATACCAAAGCGTCCGCAACACTCTTGAAAGAGAAGGCCCTCGATCTGCATGAGAAGATACAGCAACGCCGCGTTCTCGTCATCTGGTCAATCGTCGCAGCAGTTTTGGTGGTCATCATCGTCATCGCCGGCTGCTACGCCTTCTGGTTCAGCAGGCACGGCGAGGAACGCGACTACCAGCAACTCCAGGCACTGGCGCAGAAGCCGAAGGGTATGACAAAACAAGGCGGTCTGCCCGCATTCAAAGCCAGTGATTACAACCCGAAGGCCCCAAGCGTTGACCTTTACGTCGATTTCTTCTGCCCGGGTTGCGCCACTGTCGAAAAAGGGCTTTCCACGCCGTTGGAAAAAATGCAGGAAGCCCGCCAAATCAATCTCTACATCCACCCGCTCAATTTCCTTGATTCCAAGACGGAAAACAAATACTCCACCCGTTCGGCGAGCGCCTTCGCCTATATCGCCTCGCAGGAGCCAGACAAATCGCTTGATTTGTCAACGGCCCTGTTTGAAAAAGGCTACCAACCGAACAAAAACAACAACCGCAACGTCAGCAATCAGGAAATCATCGAACAGGCCTTGAAAGCCGGCGTCAGCAAGAAGGTCGCTGAAGACGCGACGAAAGGCACCTACAACGATTACGTCGACAAGGCCACGAAATATACCACCGAGCGCAAGGAACTCTACGTTCAGATGCAGGATAATTTCCGCTTCTCGACCCCGACCATCTGCATCAACGGCACCATGTGGCCCTATCGTCATCTTCATGTGATTCAAGACATTGAACCCACGCTCGTCCATTCGCTCGGCCTCCACCGCGAGCAGGTCGGCGACGCCAAGATTACGCCTTCGATAGGCTCGGACGGCAAGGCGCTTGCAATACAGCAGAAGTATCTGTCATAAGCGAGTACGCGAAGACAAAAACCTCGCTGATATCACCGCATATCCGTTTCGTCACGGAAGCGTCAAACAAAGCCAAGAGGTTCCGCGGCAGCAATGAAGTTACAGCGGAACCTCTTTCATGGAGTTTCATCGGTTCCATAGAGTTTCATTGGGTTCCGAAAATCTCACAGAAGTCAGTCGGATTCCCCAATATTTAAGCTCTCTCAACCAATCCCACGGAACGTTTACCGCGCCAACCCTTCCTCGACGAAACCCGCCACCAGCCGTATAACGCCTACCTCGCACATTCAGACAAGGCTTGCCAACACATAGAGAACGGCGATGTGCGCGGGATAGAAGATGTAGAAGAAGTATTTGTCGCCCCGTCCTTTCGCACCGTTGTAGAGCAGGATCGGAATGATGGCGAAAATCATCATCCACTGCGTCTGGCCAGCCAGGGCATACAGCCCCGCGACCACGGCGATGGCCACACTCTGCCAGAGGGCGCTGTGCCTGACATTACGCAGCGCGTACATCACCGGGATGAGGAGCACCATGACGGTGTTCTCTGCCAGCAAAATCGCAGGATCGACCGCCGTCAGTATACGCAATACCCACATCATCACCGGGCTTTGCGTGCCGTCACCTTGAGCCATGAACGGGAGCAGAACGAGCGAAAGGAGGAACGGCAAGGCGAGCAACAGGATGCCTTCAACCGTTTTCTTCACACGGAAACCGCGGGTGACGGCGGCGGAATGCCTGCTCGCATATATCAAGTTCTGGTCAGGGACTGAACCGTTCTTTCCCGCTGCAGCGATATCGTCGCGGCCGGAAATGACACCGTGCACCGAGCCGGTGCGCTCATCGCCGCCCCGCACCCCTGCTCCAAATCCCGAAGCGGCTTTGTTTCCGCGCTTTTTGAAGGCGGCTTCGAAGCAATCGACGGCGGCCATGAAAATCGTGCCGATAAACAGGTCGCGGAAGATGTTGTTGACCAGTTCCGCCCCGTCATAGTTGACCACTTGCTGAAGCACCATGTCGAGCACGGCCATCAGGACCATGCACACGTAAAGCCTGATCATGTAGGTCTTTTTGCTGTGCGTGTGCGAGAAGCCGATGACACTGACGAAGAAGAACAGCGTGGCCACGGGCCGACCGAACCAGTCGAGCCAGTTGGGCGCGCCCTGCGAGGCGAACATCTGGTGGACGTGGTCGACCACCATCAGCACCACGCCGATCATCTTGATGTCGAAGGTCGTCAGTCCGAAACGCCGTTGCCGACTCGAGCCGGACAATCCGGACAATGCCGTTCGTTTTGGTTGATTCGTTACATCCATATTGCCGATACTGTTTTCCACTCAACTGTTCCTTATAGTCTGTACCATATATAAGTTCTTGTTTGGTTTAAATGTTCTGCCTACCGATTTTCCTCTGGAGCATTATGCAGCTTGTATGCACAAAGCTCTTCACCGATATTCGAGAATACGCTATTACGATCGCTTCGCCATCGTCCTTCAGGATGAAATTTAAGATGTAATATGTCAACGACCAGTAAAACTCTCTCCTCAAAACAGCTGAAAATCATTATCGCGTCTGTGCCTGTTACACGTTCACAACCCTCGTATCAGTAGACTTCCACGATATTTGTCTTGAGCGGACCACCGATTATCTCAACAAAGCGATAAACTTCAAAATAGTGACGTAATCGACAATTCGGCGACTTTGAAAGACACTTGGAAAGGAATCGGGTGATCAGGAAATGAGCGGTATCGGTAAACATTCCCGGTCGCGCGCTTCGTCAAAGCGTAGGATTCCATCCATTCTGACTTCCACGCCCCCGGACAGTGTCAGCGACGGCGAAACCCGTACACAATCCAACGGCGGCGTTATCGGACGCAACCAGTTGATCATCGGAGGCATCGCCGTAGCCATCGTGATGGTGCTGGTTCTGGTCATCGGCATTTCCATCGGCATCAATCAAGGCAAGAAGTCGAAACAGACACTTCCCGAAACCCAAGCCCAGGCCTATGACGATCTGCAAAGAGTCAAAGACAAGCCGACCAATTCCACCGAAGAGGGCGGACTCCCCGCCTACCGCGAAACGCAGCGCAATTCAGAAGCCCCGACCGTGGAAATCTATGAGGACTTCCTCTGCCCCTACTGCGGGGACTTGACTCGTGCGCTTGCGCCGACATTGGAAAAACTGCAGGAGGCGCGACAGATAAATCTGGAATTCCATATCGTCAATCTGTATGACACTCCTTCCACGAATCGGTATGCCACCCGGGCGGCGAATGCGGTGGCGTATGTATCCGAACACGATCCGAAACACGTCACGGCATTCGTGGGCGCATTGTTCGCCAAAGACTTCCAGCCCGACGCCGTTCATTACAAAGACGTCAGCGACAAGCAAATCGCCGCCCAGGCAATCAAGGCAGGAGTAAGCCGTGATGTTGCCGAAGCCGCGGTCAAGGCACCGTATGCTTCCTTCATCAGCAAGGCAACGGTCTATGACACCAAGCGGAAAGAGCTTTTTACCGATATGAATGGAAGCAAAGGGTTCTTCCCTCCGACAATCCGCATCAACGGAAAGGTCTCGAAACTCAACACCACCGACAACGACGGCAAAATCATCCAGCGGTTCATCACCAATCTGGGACTGCGGATACCGGATGTCGGAGTCCCCAGCGAGTTGCCGACAATCGGTCCGGACACTTCATACGAGGATTAGGAATAAAAGGCTTAGCGCTATCATGCAACGGCGGTTCAATCGCACCTGAACGTTAGCTCTGTAATAAAGCGATTTTTACGATATAAAAAGGGTTGTGGTCAACCGATGATGACACCGGTTGACCACAACCCTTTTCTCACCCTACCGAGCGTTGCCGCATTTCTGTTTTGCCACTAAAACAACGACGGCTGTTACTGTTTCGCGACGGTTACTTTCAGCTCGTCAGCGGATGCGTCGGCGTTGATCTCGAGCGTCGTTGCGAGCGTCTCGTGGGCGATCAGATCACGGAACTGCTCGGCCTTGGGCGCATCGGCCGCCGGCACATCGAGCTTGAGGCCGATGCGGTCGGTGATGTCGAGATCAGCGGCCTTGCGGGCGTCCTGCACGGCGCGGATGGCGTCGCGGGCGTAGCCTTCGGCGATCAGGTCGTCGTTGAGCTCGGTGTCGAGGATGACGAAGCCGCCGCCGGGAAGCGAGGCGGAGACGTCGTTGGCGCGGTCCTTGGCCTCGACCTCCTCGACCTGGTTGACCAGCGTGTACTCGCCCTCGACCAGCGCGAGGTCGCCGTTCGGCGTCTCGACGACGGGCGCGCCGGACTCGTCGACATGCCAGGCCCCGGACTTGGATGCCTTGATGGCGAACTGCACCTGCTTGCCCAGTCTCGGTCCGGCCTTGCGGGCGTTGACCTTGAGGTCGTACACGATCTTCAGACCGTGTTTGCCAGCGTCTGCGAGCGTAGAGAATTCCACGTCCTTGACGTTGAGCTCAGTCTTCAAGATATCGTCGTAATCGGCGACACCATCGGGATCGTCGACCAGAACGGTGAGCTTGGCCAGCGGCTGGCGCACGCGAATCTGGCAGGACTTGCGCAGCGAGAGCGTGCCGGAAACGACCTCGCGCACCTGTTCCATGGCGTCGACCAAGGCCGGCTCATCGACCAGCACACGGCCCAGCTCGGTCTCTTTACCTTGGTTGAGTTCACTGGTCGACTCGGCGTTCGCGCCGACATCGTGGGACTGCTCGTCGGCAACGGTGACAAACGGCCATTGCGCAAGGTGCACCGATTCCCCACCGGTCAGGCCGCGCCAGATCGACTCGGACTCCATCGGGGCGAGCGGCGCCATGACGCGCATCAGAACTTCGAGCACGGTGTAGAGCGTGTTGAACGCCTGCTCATCCTCGTTCCAGAACCGCTCGCGGTTGTTGCGGATGTACCAGTTGGTGAGCATGTCGATGAAGTCCTGCACCGTGGCACAGGCATCTGAGATGGCGAAGGTGTCGAGCGCGTGCTCGACCGCGACCACCAGGCGGCGGGTGCGAGCCAGCAGGTAGCGGTCCATGTTGGGCAGTCCGGCCACCTCGTCAGCGCGCAGCGCGCGTGCGTCGTAGCCCTTGCCGCCGTTGGCCGCATTGGCATAAAGCGTGAAGAAGTAGTACGAGCTCCACACCGGCAGCAGCACCTGGCGCACGGTGTCGCGGATGCCGTCGGCGGTGACGATGAGGTTGCCGCCGCGCAGGATCGGCGAGGACATGAGGAACCAGCGCATCGCGTCGGAGCCGTAGTCGTTGAACACGCCGTTGACGTCCGGGTAGTTGCGCAGGTGCTTGCTCATCTTCTGGCCGTCGTCGCCGAGCACGATGCCGTGGCAGATGACGTTCTTGAAGGCGGGACGGTCGAAGAGGGCCGCCGCCATGACGTGCAAGACGTAGAACCAGCCGCGGGTCTGGCCGATGTACTCGACCACGTAATCGGCCGGGAAGTGCTGTTCGAAGTATTCCTTGTTCTCGAAGGGGTAATGGAACTGCGCGAAGGGCATCGAACCGGACTCGAACCAGCAATCGAGCACGTCGGAGATGCGGTGCATATGCGACTTGCCGGTCGGGTCGTCGGGGTTGACGCGCGTGAGGTTGTCGATGTAGGGGCGGTGCATGTTGACCTTGCCCTCGCCATCACGCGGATAGTCGCCGAAATCGGCCTTCAGCTCATCGAGCGAGCCGTAGACGTCGACGCGCGGGTACTTCGGATCGTCGGAAACCCAGACGGGAATCGGCGAGCCCCAGAAGCGGTTACGCGAGATCGACCAGTCGCGTGCGTTCTGCAGCCACTTGCCGAACTGGCCGTCCTTGACGTTCTCGGGGATCCAGTTGATCTTCTGGTTGTTTTCCAGCAGACGGTCCTTGACCTTGGTGACGGAGACGAACCAGGAGGAGACCGGCTTGTAGATCAGCGGGGTGCCGCAGCGCCAGCAGTGCGGATAGGAGTGCACGTAGCTCTTCTCCTGGAAGAGCAAAGCACGATGGTCCTCGGGAACACGAGCGAGCGGGCCGTCGCCGGCACGCAGGTTGCGCAGGATCGGCAGGTTGGCGTCGAAGACGTACATGCCCTCATAGTCCGGGCAGGCGGAGGTGAAGGTGCAGCTGGCGTCGAGCACGTCGATGGAGTTGACACCGGCGGCGTTCAGCGTGTTCATATCGTCTTCGCCATAAGGTGCCTGATGGACCAGGCCGGTGCCCTCGACGGTGTCGACGTAGTCGGCGGCGAGGATCTGGTAGGCGTTCGGCCCGGGGACGTGGCCTTCGGACTCGGCCTCGTCTCCCGCGAAGTACGGGAAGACCGGCCAGTAGCGGCGGCCGACCAGTTCGCGGCCCTTGAGCTCGCGCACGACCTCGTAGTTCTCGCCAAGCTCCTTGGCGTAGGAGCCGAGCAGCGGCTTGCCCAAGTAGAACTTCTTGCCGGCGAACTTGCCTTCGGTGGGCCTGACCTCGACGTAATCGATGTCCTCGCCCACGACGATGAGGAAGTTGGTAGGTGTGGTCCAGGGCGTCGTGGTCCAGAAGACGGCGTAGGCGTCGTCCTCGTCGCGCATCTTCACGGCCACGGAGACGGTGGTGTCCTGACGGTCCTGATAGACGTCGGCATCCATGCGCAGCTCGTGCGCGGAAAGCGGGGTGCGGTCCTTCGGGCAGTACGGCAGTACACGGTAGCCCTTATAGGCCAGGCCCTTGTCGTAAAGGGTCTTGAACGCCCACATCACTGATTCCATATAGGTGGTGTCAAGGGTCTTGTAACCGTGCTCAAAATCGACCCAGCGGGCCTGACGGTGGACATAGTCCTTCCACTCGTTCGTATATTTGAGAACAGACTTGCGGCAGGCGTCGTTGAACTTCTCGATGCCCATCTCCTCGATCTGGTCGACCGATTCGATCCCCAGTTCCTTCTGCGCCTCAAGCTCGGCGGGCAGGCCGTGGGTGTCCCAGCCGAAAACGCGGTTGACCTTGCGGCCCTTCATGGTCTGGTAGCGAGGAATGACGTCCTTGGCGTAGCCGGTCAGCAGGTGACCGTAGTGCGGAAGGCCGTTGGCGAACGGCGGGCCGTCGAAGAAGACGAATTCGTTGTCGCTGTGGTCGCCGCTGGGATTGCGTTCGACGGATTTGTTGAAGGTATCATCCTTGTCCCAATAGTCGAGCACCGACTCTTCCATCTTCGGGAAGCTCGGGTTCGGCGCGACGTGCGCGCTCTGCTCGCCTACGGACGCTTTGGGGTACACATGTGAATTGGTGGTTTCGTTCACCGCACTCTCCTCGCTTGCAGGTTCCATTGCCATGTCCTGCGAGGACGATGCAGCTTCACCGCGCCATTGACGCGACACCCGCACACCGCGGTACCACCCCGCTTGTCGTATTGGTTCGCATTCCCGAATCAATCAGGCCATCGACACCATCGAGACCACAATCCCCCGAGATCGCAATTTCATACGACCGCTTGAAACAGGCTGTTTCGGGCCACCCCGTCGGTTCTAATAAGCCAGCCACACACCGTGCGGCACAACCGTTCTTCCGAAAGCTCCCCGCCGATAACGGATCCGCGCTTATGTTGCATACTATAACACCGGACGAGGATTGTGAAATCGCTCTGTCCGGTGCATGAACAATAAATATATATGGCTTTTATCTCTTTAGAAGACCTCGAAACCGTGGGCCTTGAACTGGTCACGGACACGCTTCTTCAGGTCCTTGGACGGCCCTTCCTTGGTCTCCAGCGGATAATCGTAGTGGAGCTCGTGCCACTTCGGACGACCAAGCTGGTGGAACGGCAAGACATCGATGTGCTCGACGGCATCGCCAAAGCTCTCGCAGATCTTGGCCACGTTCTCGACGTTCTCGACGCTGTCCGTAAGCCCCGGGACGAGCACGAAACGCACCCAGATCTTCTTGCCGGCCTTGTTGAGCCTCTGGCCGAAATCGATGGTCGGTGCCAGCTGGCTGCCGGTGACCTTGTGATAGGTCTCTTCGTCGCCGGACTTGACATCGAGCAGACACAAGTCGATGTCGTCGACCATCTCATCGGTCCAGTCCTTGTTCAGAAAACCGGAAGTGTCGAGGCAGGTGTGGATGCCTTCCTGATGCACCGCGTGGAAGACGCGGGAAACGAACTTGCCCTGCATCATCGACTCGCCACCCGAGAAGGTGACTCCCCCGCCGGTGCTCTGAAAAACGTCTTTATAACGCGTGACACGCTCGATCATATCGTCGAGATAGACCGGCTGGCCGTCACGCATCTTCCATGTGTCCGGGTTCTGGCAGAACTGGCAGCGCAACGGGCAGCCGCTCATAAACACCGTCATTCTGGTCCCTGGTCCATCGACCGACGTGTTGATATCCCATGAATGCACGAAGCCGATGTCGCCGGTGCGCAGTGCATTGATGCGATCGTGACGGTCCAATCCTATAGGAGATTGAAAGCCCGAAAGCCCGCCCATCAACGTGTGCTTCGCATATACTTTCGAAACCTTCAGCATATGCTGCGTCGTGGTTCTAAATTGAGTCGTTTCGGACATCATTGCCCTCCTTGTTAAATTCTTCATTCCATATTAACGGATTTTAAAGTAAAATCCCAGTCGCCCGGTGCGCCTCAAGCGCAACGTGATGCATGTGATATTCCATAGATAAACCGTCGCTTGTATCCCCGTCAAAGCCTGTTGAAAAACCTATGAAACATGAGTGAAGGGACGGAGCTGACGCTCCGCCCCTTCAGATCAATTATTCACCACGTTACTACCGTGAGTTCTGTCACTCGGTGACAGCACCCTGATGGAACGTACGGGAAATCACGTCGAGCTGCTGCTCGCGGGTGAGCTTGACGAAGTTCACCGCATAGCCCGAGACGCGCACGGTGAGGTGCGGATACTTCTCAGGATGCGCGACGGCGTCCTCAAGCTGCTCCTTGCGCAGCACGTTGATGTTGGCGTGATAGAGGCCGTGGCCATTGCCGGAATCCAGGATGCCGACGAGGTTGGTGACGCGCTCTTCCTCATCGCGGCCGAGGCCGTCAGGGGTAATCGTGTTGGTGAGGCTAATGCCGTCCAGCGCGTCGTTGTAGTTGATCTTGCCGACCGAGAACATGGACGGCAGCATGCCGTGCGAATCCATGCCGTTCTCCGGGTTGGCACCAGGGGCGTAAGGCTCGCCCTTCTTGTGTCCGCTCGGGAAGGAACCGGTCGCCTTGCCGTAGACCACGTTGGAGGTGATGGTCAGGATGGACTGGGTCGGAACCGCGTTGCGGTAGACCGGCAGAGCCTTGATCTGATCCATGACCGTGGAGACGGTCCACTTGGCGAGGTCATCGGCGCGATCATCGTCGTTGCCGTAGATCGGGAAGTCGCCGACCGTGCGATAGCCGACCACCAGGTCGTCATCCGCGCCTTCGACATATTCCTTCTCATGGCCTTCGAGGTTCTTCGCATCCTTGTTGTAGATAGGATAGACCTTCGCATACTTGAGCGCGGAGAGCGAATCTGCAGCAATCGACAGGCCGGACATGCCGCAGCCCAAGGTGCGGTAGACTTCCTTGTCGTGCAGAGCCATCTCGATGGATTCATATGCATACTTATCGTGCATGTAATGAATGATGTTCAGCGCTTCGATGTAGGTCTCCGAGAGCCACTCAAGGGCCTTCTCGTAGTTGTCCTTGACCTTCTGATAGTCAAGAGTGCCGTCGGCTTCGGGCTTGATCGGATCGATGATGCCCTTGTCGATGACCTGCATACCGGTCATTTCGTCACGGCCGCCGTTGATCGCGTAGAGCAGAGCCTTCGCGGAATTCACACGGGCGCCGAAGAACTGCATCTGCTTGCCGACACGCATCGGAGAGACGCAGCAAGCGATGGCGGCGTCGTCGCCCCAGTGGTCGCGAATGTCGCGGTCGGACTCATACTGGATGGCCGAGGTGGCGATGGAGGTACGAGCGCAATAACGCTTGTAGCCTTCAGGCAGCTTGGAATCCCAGAAGATGGTGATGTTCGGCTCTGGTCCTGGTCCCAGGTGATCGAGGGCCAAGGTGGCGAGCAGACGGAACGAGGTCTTGGTGACCATGTGGCGTCCGTCATCGGCGAAACCGGCGTCGGACCAGGTGGCCCAGTACGGATCACCGGAGAAGATGTTGTCATAGTCCTTGGTACGCAGGAAGCGGACGATACGCAGCTTCATGACGAGCTGATCGATGATCTCCTGAGCGTCGGACTCGGTGATCTTGCCGGCCTTGAGGTCGCGCTCGAAGTAGGAATCGAAGAAGGCGGAGACACGGCCGAAGCTCATGGCGGCGCCATCCTGGCTCTTGACGGAGGCGAGGTAGCCCATGTAGGTCCACTGCACGGCTTCCTGAGCGGTCTGAGCCGGACGAGAAAGATCGAGGCCATACTCGTTGCCGAGGTTGATGAGCTGCTTCAGCGCGGTGATCTGATCCGAATGCTCTTCGCGGAAGCGGATCCAATGCTCGATCTCGGCCTCGGTGAAGTCGTTGCGATAAGGAATCGAATCCTTGTCTTCCTTCTTCTTGGCGATCAGATAGTTGACGCCATAGAGAGCGACACGGCGATAGTCGCCGATGATGCGGCCGCGGCCGTAGGCATCGGGCAGACCGGTGAGGATCTTGTTGTGGCGGGCGAGCTTGATCTGCTTGGTGTAGACGCCGAAGACACCGTCGTTGTGGGTCTTGCGATACTTGGTGAAGATCGTCTTGATGTTGGGATCAGGCTCTTTGCCTGCTTCCTTGATGGCCTGCTCGACCATACGCCAGCCGCCGTTCGGCATCATGGCGCGCTTGCAAGGCTCATCGGTCTGAATGCCGACGATGACATTATCATGCTCTTTGTCCATGATGTAGCCGGGGCCGAAGTTGTCGATGCCGGCCGGGGTGTGGGTATCGACATCATACACACGCTGCTTGCGCTCTACGGCAAGCTGGTTGTTGTCGAGGTACTCCCACATTTCCTTCGTCTTCGGGGTCGCCGTGGCGAGGAAGGACTCATCGCCATCGTACGGCGTGTAATTCTTCTGAATGAAATCGCGAACATCGATTTCCTTCTGCCAGTCTCCTCCGACGAAGCCGTTCCAGGCCTTCGCCTGCAGCTCCTCGGCAGATAAAGCAGTCTGATCTACTGCGGTCATTTAGCACTCCTTATTAGTGGAGCAACGCATCTTCACGTTGCGTTCGATTCCCATTGTAGAGTGGTCTTCGTCACAAACACAGCCAAATAAATGTGACCTACATCACTTTTTTGCCTTTTTGTATGCAGCTTTGCTTTTCAAAAATGTTGGGAAAATACAAAAAGCCAATAACGACAACGGTTGTGGGCATTACAGCCGATTCTGAATTTGACGTATCAACAACTCAAAAAAATGTGATGTACGTCACTTTTTATATCAAGGGATAAAAAACTGGCCAATATATCCATACTTGAATATTGACCAGTTATTGGTTCCCCACCGAAGAACGGCAATCATGCCTCTTGGTTTTCAGACTCGGCATCATCCGAATCATTGTCCCAGGCATTCCATTTACGGTTCTGCTCATCCCAGATCAGGTTGCGTTCCCTGACGATCTTCCAAGCGTCCTGCGCATCCTTTCGGGACTTGTATGGACCACTTCGCTGACCTACGGGCGAAAGCTTGCCCAGCTCGGGCTTGCCCGTTGCCGTATTGAAATACCATTGTCTGCTCTCATCGTCATTCGTGTCTTGCGTATCATCGGCCATCGCAATTCCCCTCTATCGGCAACATGGTCTTTCTTACCTTAGCCCGGATCGGTTTCCCGTCGTCTTCGACTCGCCCGAAGGCGTAGCCGACAAGCTCAGCCACGCTGGTTGTAGTCGGCGCAGAGTGTGTTGATCGCATTCAGATATTTGTAGAAATAAATAAACGGACCGACGATAATGAGGGAGCCGAGGAAATCCCAAAGCCAGAAATCGGAAGCGGAGAGTTCACGGGCATAGCCGCGACGCTGCAGTTCATCGCCGATGCGATTGCTCATCTTGTGGTACCAGACCAATGAGGCGATTCCCAAAGTAATCGGACCGACCAGGAAGTAGAGCAGGCAGTAATGCATCGTCTTCTTGCCGTCGTAACGGCCGGCGACGGTATTGAGCGAATCGGTGGCGCCGGTCATAATGACGATATTGTAAATGCCCAAGGTAATGATGCCGAGCAGAATCCACTTGACCAGACTGCGCCCGGTATAAAGCTGACCGACCGGCGCCATGCCGGTCTGAACCGGGACGTCGTATCGGGGCTGGTATTGCTGAACCGTGGGATCGATCGGAGGATTCTGCGGTGCCGGCTGCGAGGTGGCGTACGCCGATTGGCCTTGCTGATATTGTCCGTCATTAAACTGCGAAGTCTCCTGCTGCTGAAATTCCGGCGAAGCAGGAGCATTGAACGGTTGCCGGCCCGGGCCTTGCTGCGGTTGCGCAACAGGCTGAATCGGCTGGAAATTCTGATTGCTTTGCGAGGTGAATTGCGGCTGGCCGGCCTGCGGGCCGGTCATTGCCTGCGGCATCGGCACCGTACTAGGCTGGGAAGACGGCGCGGGAACGCCTCCAACGGGAGAACCCGAAGGCTGCGGAATCGAGGGGAGCGGAATATTGGGCTGAGGCATCGGATTGCTCATGGTAGTATCTTTCTTCTCGCGGGCTGACGGTCTCTGACAGACTTCTTCGCCCAAAGCATAATGATAACCAGTTGGCACCACCAAATGCAAGCCGCTTCTGTCTTCGCTGATGTTGTGGAAGCGATCACTGATTTTCGGTCTGCCGATTAGAGCACACGGGAACCGGCAAACCGCCGTGTTTCCGCCCGACGCCACGTCTATTCGCGGAAAGCGCTGGTCACCGGCAGACGACGGTCACGACCGAACGCCAACGAAGTGACTTTGGGACCGAGCGGATACTGACGACGCTTCCATTCGGCACGGTCGACCAAGCGCATCACCGTGTCGACAGTACCCTCGTCAAAACCGTCTTTCAGCAGATCGGCACGACCGTGTGCCTTCTCGATGTAGGCCGCCAGGACCTGATCGAGCAGCGCATATTCCGGAAGCGAATCGGAATCCTTCTGACCGGGACGCAACTCGGCGCTGGGGGCTTTTTCGATGCTCGAGACCGGAATCATCACCCCGTCTTTCAGGGGCACGCCCGCTCCCCCGTTTTCGTTGCCTACGATTTTGAGGCCTCCGACGCCAACACCCGCGGCCGCCGCGCGGTTGCGCCAACGCGAAAGCTCCCAGACCCGGGTCTTGAGCAAATCCTTGATCGGGGCGTAGCCGCCGACCGCATCGCCGTAAATCGTGGAATAGCCACAGGCCAGCTCGGACTTGTTGCCGGTGGCGAGCGCCAGCAGGTTCTTGGAGTTCGAATAGGCCATCACGATGACGCCACGGATGCGCGCCTGCAGGTTTTCGGCGGCGATGCCGTCGAGCTCGAGCTGGCCTTGGAACGCCTTGAACAACGGCTCGATGGGCTGGATGTCGTATTTGGCGCCGATGTTGCGGGCCAGGTCGGCCGCATCGTCCTTGGAGCCGTCGGAGGAATACATGCTGGGCATGGAGACGCCCTGCACGTGCTCGCCGCCCACCGCGTCGGCCGCCATCGCGGCCACCAACGCAGAGTCGATGCCGCCGGAAAGGCCGAGCACGACACCGGTGAAATGGTTCTTGGCCATATAATCCTTAAGCCCCAGCACGCAGGCCGCATAGACCTCTTCATCGGGGTCACGCAATGCGGCAAGCGTGCCGACCTGTTGATGGCCGGCCGCGGAATCGAAATCGAAATAACTCAGGTCTTCGACGAACATCGGCGAGCGCTCGACAAGCGTGCCGTCGGCATCGACCACGAAGCTGCCGCCGTCGAAGATCAGGTCGTCCTGCCCGCCGACCTGGTTCAAGTAAATCAGCGGGGCATGGACCTCGTGCGCACGCCTGACGGCCAAATCAAGCCGCGTATGGGTTTTGCCTTCCTCATACGGCGAGCCGTTGATCGTCAGCAACACGTCGATGCCTTGTTCAGCCAGCTCGGCCACCGGCCCGCCGTCCTGCCAGATATCCTCGCAGATGGCGACGCCGACCTTCAAGCCCTCGATCTCGAGAACGACGGAATGCTGGCCGGCCTCGAAGATACGGAACTCGTCGAACACACCGTAATTGGGCAGGAAATGCTTGTCGTAGGTCGAGAAGACCGAGCCTTCGTGCAATACCACCAAGCGGTTGGTCGGTTTGCCGTCGACGTCACTCGCCTCGGAGGTCCCGACAGTTCCGACCACCACGTAAAGCGAGCCCAAACCTTCTTTTTGCAAGGTTTGCGCCAGTTCGTCGGCCTTGTCTGCAGCGGCCTTGCGGAAGGTGGCCCGGAATGCGAGATCCTCGATCGGGTAGCCGGTCAGAGTCATTTCCGGGAAAACAACGACCTGAGCCTTCTTGAGCGCAGCCATCCGGCTGAATTGCAGGACGGTGGCGGCATTGCCGTTGAGGTCACCCACGCAGGTGTCGATCTGGGCCAAAGCGAAACGTAGTTGAGTCATGTTTTCATCATATCCGCTGGTATGGCTGAGAAATACCCAATGAGCCAAACGTGGCAGAGCAGCGATCAGCGATGACTCCATTCATCGCCCAAGCGCAATGCGGCGTTGGCATAGAATTCCGCTGCGGGTTTGATGGCCCCATCAAGCGCGACGAACTCGGGGTTGTGCAGGCCATGACGGCCCGGCTGCCCGTTGGATCCGATGAACGCGAAGACCATGGGAGCCAGTTCGCCGTAATTATAGAAATCCTCACCGGCCATGGACGGCTTGATGGGCGCGAGCTCGGCGTAATCGGGAACGTCACGCGCGACGACTTGCGCCAGATGTGCGTCGCTGACCAGAGGGCCGGCAACGGTGTCGTATACGATATCCGCGGTGATGCCGTACGCGGCAGCCGTGGATTCGACCACTTCGCGGAATCGACGGGCCACCAGATCGCCGTCGTCCTGATAGAAATAACGAATGGTGCCCATGAAACCGGCATGAGCCGGGATGACGTTCCAGACGTCGCCGCCCTGCACTTGAGTAACCGACAGCACAACCGGCCGGAACGGAGAGACGTTACGGCTCACGATGCCCTGCAATGCCAGAATAGTCGAGGCCATCGCCTCCATGGGGCCCGTGCCGGCCTCGGGATAGGCACCATGGGTGCCGTCGGCGTTGAAGGTGACGCGGAAACGCACACAGCCGGCCATCATGGGCTCTTCCCCGACGGCGATCTGACCCGGCTTATAGTCGGGGTTGTTGTGGGTGCCGACGATGGCGTCGAGATGGCCCAACGCATCTGCGGCGATGACATGTTGCGCGCCCTCGCTGGTCTCCTCGGCCGGCTGGAAGAGGATGACGACCGAGCCTCGGATGCGATTGCTGTGCTCGGCCAACCAGAAGGCTGCCGCGAGCAAACCGCTCATATGGATGTCGTGGCCACAGGCGTGCATGACGCCTTCGTTTTTGGAAGGACGGTCCACACCGGAACGCTCACAAACCGGCAATCCGTCGATGTCGGCGCGAAGGGCGATACGAGGCCCCGGATTGTCTCCCTTGATTTCAGCCACCAAACCGGTTTCCAACGCGGTGTCAAGCACCGTGATGCCGTGCGACTGCAATTGGTCTCGGAGGTATTTGGTCGTCTCGAATTCCTTGAAACCCAATTCCGGATATTCGTGGAGATGACGACGTATGGCGATCAGATCATCCTTGATATCGATATGAACCGTCTGATCCGTCTGATCCGTCATAGCAACCTCATTTCCGTTAATCTCTTACTCTGTACCGCTTTTAATCACATCATCAAACATCATCAACATGTAGAGATGACGATTCCGCGCCTTTGTTACTGCTGACGCTTGAGAATGCGCTTGGCCAGCATGTTGGCGATGGCCTGCACCACCTGAACCAGGACGATCATGATGATCACCGCGGTCCAGGTCACCGTCGGATCGAACTTCTGATAGCCGTAGGCGATGGCGAAATTACCGAGTCCGCCGCCGCCGATGTAGCCGGCCATGGCCGACATGTCGAGGATCGAGATGAACAGGAAGGCGTAGGCCAGGATGAGCGGGCCGAGCGCCTCGGGGATCAGCACGGTGCGCACGATAGTGAATTTGGAGGCACCCATGGCCCGGGCCGCCTCGATGACGCCGGAATCGACGGGTACGAGATTCTGCTCGACCAGCCTCGAAGTGGCGAACGTGGCCATGATGACCATCGGGAAGATCGCCGCCATGGTGCCGATGGAGGTGCCTACCACCTTGATGGTCAACGGCTGCATCGCCGCCAGGAAGATGATGAACGGAATGGGCCGGACGATGTTGACGATGATGTCAAGCACCCGGTAGACCGTGGCGTTGGCGAACAGGTTGCCCGGGCGCGTGCCGTAAAGCACCACGCCGAGCATAAGGCCCAGGATACCGCCGAGGAGAAGCGTGACGAACACCATCTCCAGGGTCTGGGCGATGGATTGGAAAAGCATCGGCCTGAGCACCGACCAATCCTGCGTCGACGCCAAGGTCACGACGCCGGAAGCCGTGTTGTTGATAGCGCTGATAGCGTTCATCGTGTCTCTCCCCCATCATGATCTTCGTCCGTCTGCCCTGCCGATCGCCCGTCGCCATCCGCCGCGGCCGAAACCGTGCCGGCCTTGCGCGGCATGGGGCGCAGCACTGCCTCGCCGTACTCCACCGGCGCCTGCCGTGTACCGAAATCGAAGACGTCGCTGTTCAGGGCGAGCTCGCCGAGGAAGTCTTCGACAAGGGCGGCGTCCCCGGCCAGCTCGTAGGTCATCGCGCCGATGGCGGAGCCGGCCACGGTGTCGATGCCGCCGTAGACCAGATTGGTGGGTATCGCGTATTTGGAGATGAGCTCCGAGATGTTCTGGCCGGAAGCGGAAACCCACGAACCGTTCAGCTCGTTGCGCGCCTCCTTCTGACGGATGAGCACCGTGACGATGCGTCCGGCCCACTGGCGGTGGATGTCGACGACGCGCTCGGCGTCGGGAAGCCCCGAGATAGCCGTGGCGATGAAGCGCTTGGTCACCTCCTGCTCGGGAGAAGCGAAGAGGCTGTAGGCGTCTCCACGCTCGACCACTCGGCCATCGCTCATCACCGCGACATGGTTCGCGATCTGCTGGACGACGTTCATCTGATGGGTGATCAGCACGATGGTGACGCCAAGCACCTGGTTGACCTGCTTGAGCAGGTCGAGCACCTCGCCGGTGGTCTCAGGGTCGAGGGCGCTGGTCGCCTCGTCGGCCAGGATGATCTCGGGATTCGTGGCCAAGGCGCGAGCGATGCCGACACGCTGTTTCTGGCCGCCGGAAAGCTGCGAAGGATACTTGTCCGCCTGGTCGGCAAGGCCGACGAAACGCAGCAACAGGTTGACGCGACGCTCCAGATAGTCCTTGCGCCAATGGTCGAGCACCAAGGGATAGGCGACGTTCTGTGCCACCGTCTTGGTGGAGAAGAGGTTGAACTGCTGGAAAATCATGCCGATCTTCTGACGCAGCGGCCGCAGCGACGACTCACCCAAGGAGGTGATGTCCTGCCCGAGCACGCGCACCGTGCCGGACGTCGGGCGTTCCAAGGCGTTGATCATGCGCACCAAGGTCGACTTGCCCGCGCCCGAATAGCCGATGATGCCGAAGATGTCGCCCTTGTCGATGCTCAGCGACACGTCGTCGACGGCACGGGTCGACGTTCGGGCGCCTTTCGCCCTGAACTCCTTGACCACATGGTCAAGCTCGATGATTGGTTCCGCCATGTTCCTGTTTTCACCTCGGCATTTCGTTGTTCGCACGCCCTGTCCGGGCCCGTTCAAATCCTATTGACCGTCTGTCGACGGGTATCACTTGGCCTGCGCCGCGTCCTTCTCGATGTCCTTCATGAAGCCCTGCAGATCGGCGGCGCTGTACTTGCCGGCCAGCGACGCGCTGCCGTCGGACTTCTTCATGACCCCGTCCGAGACCTTCTTGGAATGGAAGATCTTGATGAGTTTGAGGTATGTGGGATTGCTCACGTCGGCGGCGCGGGAGGCGAAGATGTTGATGTAGGGGCGGGCCTCCTTGCTCTCGGCATTGTCCTGATAGATCGCGTCGGTGGCCTTGAGCCCTGCGTCCTTGACATAGTCGTTGTTGACCACGCCGGCGGATACCTGTGGATCCTTCAGCGCATTGGCGACCTGTTCGGCCTTCAGCGGCGCCACTTTCACCTTGGAGTCGGCAGTGTCGATATCAGCGGGCGTGGTGAACGCGGTCCAACGGTGCTTGAGCTTGATGAGGCCGGCGGATTTCAAAACGCCCAACGCGCGGGCCTGGTTGGTCTCGTCGTTCGGCACCGGGACGGTGGTGCCCGCCGGAATGTCCTTGATGTCCTTGTATTTGCTGGAATAGATGCCAAGCGGATAGACCGCGACTCCGCCGATGGGCTGCAGGTCCTTGTGGTTCTTCATGTTGTAGTTGGCCAGGTAAAGGATGTGCTGGAACTCGTTCAAATCAAGATTGCCGGCGTCCACGGCCGGGTTCTCGGAGGTATAGTCCTGGAAATCGACCAGATCGACATAGATGCCCTGCTTTTGCGCTTCGGACTTGAAAATCGGCCATTCCGGGTTGGTGACGCCGACCACGCCGATCTTGACCGGGTTGGATGGCGACCCTTTGGCCGCTCCGGCCTGGTTTGCCGTGAAACCACGATAGCCGAAGAAGGCGATGCCGACGACCAGAGCCGCAACCACCACGGCGATGATGATGTTGCGCGGGGTATGGTTGACCCTAACCACTTCATCCGAACGTTGAAAATCGGCAAGCAGTTCAGAGATATCCGCGGAATCGTCGTGCTGATGAGTATCGGATGACGTCATAAACTCTCCCTGAAATAAATCACAGTCGCTACCATACCCGAATATTACAGTCAAACACGGCCCGAACTGACTAATACCTTATAGATTCTGGTGATGACGCGGACAATAATCGCGTAATGACGACGATTCCTGCCGCCCCCCTCCCAGAGGCGGAGCCCATAGCACTTCGCCCACAGTCGGCGAGTTCCTTAGTCTATCGGCTTATCGACCTGGCAAGTCCTCAATCGGTGTGAAAATGAAACCTATGACTAATGTAATCATGCATACCACAGAGGGCGACATCGTCCTGAACCTCTTCGACGACAAAGCGCCGGAAACCGTCAAGAACTTTGTCGGCCTCGCAACCGGCGAAAAGGAATGGACCGATCCCGCCACCGGCGAGAAGTCGAACAAGCCCTTCTACGACGGCCTGACCTTCCACCGCATCATCAAGGACTTCATGATCCAAGGCGGCTGCCCGCTGGGCAACGGTACCGGCGGCCCGGGCTATGAATTCGACGACGAGATCGTCGAGGACCTGAAATTCGACGAACCCTACAAGCTCGCCATGGCCAATGCGGGACTGCGCCGCGGACGCGACGGCCGTCAGCATGGCACCAACGGCTCGCAGTTCTTCATAACCACCGTGCCTTGCCCCTGGCTCAATGGCCACCACACCATTTTCGGGCAGGTGGCGGATGACGCCGGCAAGTCCGTGGTCGACCGCCTGCAGAACCTGCCCACCGACGGCAACGACATGCCGCTGGAACCGGCCGGCATCGTCTCGGTCGAAGTAGTGAAGTAGAGTCGCCGTCATCCGTCGAACCCATGAAATGCCACGCCAGCAAAAGCAGCGTGGCATTTCGCATTCATACCTTCCTGTGCGCCGCCCCTTTTCATCCGAGTTCACCATCGATCACGTCGTGCGGAGCGCATATACAGAGAAAATCACACTTTTAGACCCATTTTCGTGATTATCTCTGCATCTGCACTTTCCATGCAGAGATAATCACGATTTTGCAGCATTTTTTGTGATTATCTCTGCATATTTGCCATGGACGCGGAGATAATCACACTTGCAGGGACCTAATAGAAAGGCAAACCGTCCCTTACATCTTGCGCATGTGCGGGACGGCGGAATCCTTGGCGCCGGTCAGGCGGTAGACGTCGAAAACGCCGTCGATCTTACGCACCGCGCTCAAGAGCGTGTTCATATGCTGCGGGTCGGCCATCTCGAAGGAGAACTGGCTAGTGGCCACGCGGTCGGAGCCGGTGGCGACGGTGGCGCTGATGATGTTGACACCATGGTCGGAAAGCACCTGGGTGACGTCGGTCAGCAGGTGCGGCCGGTCGAGCGCCTCCACTTGGATCTTGACCATGAACAGGCCCTTGGCGCTGGTCCAGGCGACCTCGACCACGCGATCGGGCTGTTGCTTCTCAAGATTGAGCATGTTCTGGCAATCGGCGCGATGCACCGATACGCCTTCGTTTTTGGTGATGAAACCGAGAATCTTGTCTCCGGGGACGGGCGTGCAGCACCGGGCCAGCTTGACCCAGACGCCTTCCACACCCTTGACCGAAATGCCAAGCTTATTGGTATCGCGGCGGCGCTCGACGTGCTTTAAAGGCAGGGCTTCCTGCTCGACGTCCTCTTCCACCTCGTCCTGCCCGGCGTCTTTGACCAGTCGCGAGATGACGTTCTGTGTGGAGACCTGGCCATCGCCGATGGCAGCGAACACGGCGTCGGCGTTGTCGAAATTGAGTTCGTCGGCCACTCCGACCAACGCCTGCGGCGTCAGAAGGTTCGAGACCGGCAGGTTTCGCTTGCGCATGGCGCGGGTGAGCTCGTCGCGCCCCTCGTCGATGGCCTCGCTGCGCCGTTCCTTGCTGAACCACTGGCGGATCTTGTTGCGCGCCTTCGGGCTTTTGACGAAGCTCAGCCAGTCGCGCGAAGGCCCGGCTGTTTCTGATTTCGAGGTCAGGATCTCGACGGTGTCGCCGCTTTCGAGCACGGTGTCGAGCGGGACGAGACGGCCGTTGACGCGCGCACCCATGGTGCGATGGCCAACCTCGGTATGCACCGCGTAGGCGAAATCGATCGGGGTGGCGTTGGCCGGCAGGGAGATAATCTTGCCCTTGGGTGTGAAGACGTAGACTTCGGCGCTGCCCAGATCCTCTTTCAGGGAACCGAGGAATTCGTCGGAATCCGGAGTCTCGCTGGTCCAGTCGGCCAGCTGCTGGATCCACTTGAGGTTGTCGGCCTCGCTCAGGTCCTGGTTCTCTTCGCTTTCGCGCTTCTTGTCGGTCTTGTCGGGCTCGCTCAACTTGCGTCCGGCCTGCCCGTTTTCCTTGTACTTCCAGTGGGCCGCGATGCCGAATTCGCTGCGCCGGTGCATGTCCCAGGTGCGGATCTGAATCTCGACAGGCTTGCCGCCGGGGCCGACCACCGTGGTGTGCAGGCTCTGGTACATGTTCATCTTCGGCATGGCGATGTAGTCCTTGAACCTGCCGGGAATCGGGCTCCAGCGGGCGTGGACGGCACCGAGGGCCGCATAGCAGTCCTGGATGGTATCGACGATGATGCGCACGCCGATCAGGTCGTAGATATTGGAGAAATCATGGCCTCGTACGATCATCTTCTGATAAATCGAGAAATAGTCTTTCGGCCGGCCGGTGACGGTGGCCTTGATGTGCTGGTCGGCGAGGTCTTCGTTGATCTCGCTGACTATCTGCTTCAGGTAGACGTCACGCTGGCCGGCACGACGGTTGACGAGCACGACGATTTCGTTGTAGATCTTGGGATAGAGGACTTTGAAGCTCAGCTCCTCAAGTTCGGTCTTGATGGCGTTCATGCCGAGTCTGTTGGCAAGGGGCGCATAGACGTCAAGGGTCTCCCGAGCCTTGCGCTGGGCATTGGCCGGTTTGACGTAGCGCCAGGTACGTGCGTTATGGAGGCGGTCGGCCAATTTGACGACCAGCACACGCACATCGCGGCTCATGGCCACAACCATCTTGCGGATGGTCTCGGCCTGCGCCGAGTCGCCGACCTCCATGCGGGTCAGTTTCGTGACCCCGTCGACCAGACCGGTGACGGTATCGCCGAATTCTTCACGACACTGATCGAGCGTGTAATCGGTGTCTTCGACGGTGTCGTGCAGCAGGCCGGCGGCGACCACCAACGACCCCATGCCGAGATCGGCCAGAATCTGGGCGACGGCCAGCGGATGGATGATATACGGTTCGCCGGAACGACGACGCTGGGTGCGGTGCTGCCAGACGGCACGGCGATAGGCGCGCTCAAGGATAGCAAGGTCGGCATCCGGGTGATGGGCACGGCAGGCACGCACGATGGGCTGCAACGGGTCGAGCGGGTCCGTGCTGATCTCGCAGCCCAGCATCTTCGCCGAATTGTTGTCAGAAACCGTATCGCCCATTCCCGCTCCCATCACCGTATCTCTGGTTTCATTCTATCTGATTAAAGGACGGAGCGTCGCTATCTGCTCGCCAACCCGGTGGAACCGAACCCGCGCTCGGCCCGATCGCTGCCGGGAAGCGTTGCCGCGGGGACGAACCGCGCCTCAACGTAACGTTGGATGACCAGCTGCGCGATACGATCGCCTGCGTGCAAAACCACGGTATGTTCGGCGTCGAGATTGATCAGCGGCACCTTGATCTCCCCGCGGTACCCCGCATCGATGGTGCCTGGCGCGTTCAAAACCGTCACGCCCGACTTGACCGCCAACCCGCTGCGTGGATGCACCAGCCCGACATAGCCGCAGGGAAGCGCGATCGAGACGCCCGTCGGCACCAAGGCGCGTTCGAACGGCTTGAGCTCGACGTCCTGTGTGCAGGTCAGGTCGGCACCCGCATCACCCGCGTGCGCATAACGCAGGGCAGGCACGTTTCCGTCGGCATCGGCCTTCAGGAGCACTTCGACGTTTTCCGGTTCGTTGTAGCTTTCGGCATAGGCCATCAGGCGGCGCACTCCTTGCAGACCGGGCCGTCGGGGCCCATATGGTCAAGTTGGCTGCGGTGCTTGACCAGGAAGCACTCCGAGCAGATGAACTCGTCTCCCTGCATGGGGATGACGGTCACCGAGGAATCCTCGTTGCTCAAATCCGCACCGGGCAACTCGTAATCCTCAGCGATGGCGTTCTCGTCGTCGTCGATGTCCTCGGCGGAGTCCCTGCTGCTTTTACTCAACGCCTGAAGGGATTCCTCGTCCTCGTCCTTGTTGCGAGGGGAATCATAATCTTGGGCCATTTCGCCTTCCTTTCTTTTGGTTCTCGGTATGTGCTACCGATGGCTGGCACCTCTAAATGTCTTTTACGGGCAAAAGGATACACGATTTCGCAAATTCGTAAAGTACGACACGAGGGACATAATGGAATAAAGTAAAATTCTTGTAGTTTTATTGTTGTAGGAAAGTGGTGCTCGCATGTCAATCAGTTCAGTTACGGATGCTCGGTTCGACCATGTCGACGAGGATGGCGAGCTGGTGTTCGTTTCGAAGGGATTGAAGTTCCGGATACCGGTGGATGACACGTTGGAGCATGCCATTCTCGAGGCACGCCAAATACTTAGCGAGGCCGAGGAAATCAATAGTCCAGGACTGGCGCAAACCCTACCAATATCAAGCATTCAGGCACTGATCAGAGCCGGCGCGCAGCCTGAAAAAGTGGCCGAGAAATACGGTCTGAGCCAGGCGTTGGTACGACGTTTTTCCGCCGCGGTCGAGACGGAAAAGCAATACGCCATCGAACAGTTCCTCGCCGTTTCCGCACCCAAAGGGAGCAAGGTCCACTCCGTCGAAGATCTGATCGCACGTACGCTCGCCGCCGCCCGCATCGGCATGGAATCCGTCAAGTGGGGCGCGACACGCCGGGGAAGAGAACCTTGGCTGATTACGGCGACATTCAGCACCCAGCGCAATCGTATACGCGCCGAATGGACGTGGAATATGCATGACAACACCGTCGAATGCCAGAACACGGCGGCGCAGATACTGCTCGGCGAGACGGACACCACGCGACAATCCGATCAGGTCAATGACAGAACACCTGATGCGAACGCCCAAAGCGACGGCTCTGGGCAATTGCAGGGAAACACGGATCGGACGGCCGCAGCAAGCGAGAAGACGGCACTAAACCACGAAGACAGGGAAACGGCCGCTTCGGCGTTCAGGACCAGTCCGGTGGTTTTGCCAGGTGATTCCGTGCGCTCTGCACGAATCGCCAGCACTGTGGCCGCCATGCAGGAACAGAACGATGACGGGATTGAGGCCCCGGGTTCCGATACTGCCAAGGATTCGGCCTATGGCGA
This sequence comes from Bifidobacterium sp. ESL0764, assembly GCF_029395515.1. Lineage (NCBI taxonomy): Bacteria > Bacillati > Actinomycetota > Actinomycetes > Bifidobacteriales > Bifidobacteriaceae > Bifidobacterium > Bifidobacterium sp. ESL0764. The sequence continues at coordinate 868,588 of NZ_CP113919.1, read as the reverse complement.
CCGCAACCAAACCGATTCCTCCACCACGGGGTCGGTCTCCTTGCCGTATCCTGTACCGACCACGAACCAGCCGCAAGCCTCTCCCATCAATGTTCAAACGCCAGCTTCCGCAACGACGACCGCATCGGCAGATTCGTTGTCGTTGCCTCTTCCGGATCGCACGCCTGCCGCAAAACCGCAGACGCTCACGCCATTCGGCGATGAGCCGGCAGCACAGGCGGGAAATGACAATTCCGACATTTCAGGAAACACCGACGACCAGGCAGACAGGCAATCTACAGACAATGGCCAGAATCACGATGCACACAAGCATGGCAAGCGCAAATCAGGGCGTTCCGCCGTGCCGAGCTGGGATGAGATTCTCTTCGGGGAGTGATCTGAACAAATTGAGTTAAGAGCCGTAGCCTGCATTCGCCGTAGACTTCGGCTTCATTATTGTCAATTCATCGTCGAAGGCATCACGGCACTTTGCAGACGTATCAAAACTGCAACCGGCAAAATCGGAAGAACAATCAGGCAATATCCGATCAGGCCAATCAAACTGACGTATCCAATCAAGTCTTATGCCACATCAATCAGGCACGGTATTTCGCGCTCGAGATGCGTCAGAGATCCGTGGACACCTTTGAGGCCCATCGCTCCCTCACTTTGCGTACGTGAATCGACAATCGTGACATTGTCTCTGGCACAGACGACCACGTCACCGATCAATGGTCTGATGCGAGTTTCGACATTGCCGTACAAACCGTCTTCAATCGCTTCGTCACGCGTGAATACCCGTGCGCAATCACCCAACTCTTCGCGCCAACGTCTGGCCATGGCATCGACGTCCGCACCCTCTTCGGCATAGAGCATCGTCATACGGGGCTCACCTGCGACCAATGCAACCTCATGTGTCAGTTCATCGCGATTCGCGATGTCGATCTGCTTGTCAAAATCGACTTCCACCATCCCATGATCCGCAACGACGACCATCAGGGTCCCGGGCTTCAATCCTCGTCTCAATGCCTGCAACTGCCCATCGGCATTTTCAAGCGCGGTCGCCCATTGTTCGCTGAACGGACCATAGTGATGACCTGCTTTATCGACATCGTCAAGATAGTAATACGTAATCCCCGGCCTGGCGGCAGCTTTGAGCGCGGCACGCACGCGCAGCTCCTCATGGCGGGAACCTTGGTATTCAGGGCCTCGCAAGGCCGCACGGGTGAGGGCCGAATGGGCGAATTTCGGCAGGCCCACGCTGGTCACACGCACACCTACCTCAACCAGACGCTCGAAAACCGTGGGCTGGCGCTGCAGGTCCTCCGGATCCGGCGCACCGGCGAAACTGATGAGTTGGCCCACTCCCCCTGTTTGCTCGTTGCGCTGGGTGAAACCGGTCATGCCGGTCATGCCCGGGCAGGTGCCGGTGCCGAAAGCCCCCATGACGATCGGCGTGGTGCTGGGAATGCAGGTGGCGATTGGCGCTGCGTTACGTTCCTGGTTCATCAGACCACGCAGATACGGAGCGTGCCCTGCTCGCATGGCCAGATTCCAGAAGCCCAGGCCATCCACCAAGACGATGACCGCCGAATCGGTTTCAGGAAAGCCCAGCGCTGCCCTCGCAGCTTCCGGATCGGGATGGATGGCTGTCGGCATCGCGTGCCCGATGGCGGCGCTCAAAGCGGGGAGAACCGCAGAAATATGACGGTTGCTGCCATACGCATCGATTTGGCGGAATTCCAACAGTTCGTCCATAGGCTCGACTTCAACACTCATATTCCCATTGAATCACTGCGCGACGAAAACCGGACCCGCAAGGTCCTTGCTTCATCAACAATGCCGGTCCGCCCTCGACGAGGGCAACCGATATGATGAGACGGATTGTTTGTTAACAGATAGAGGTGCTTTTCAGTATGGCTCAACGTCGCAAAACGGCCAAACCATCCTATGACCCGCACACGGTCAAGGAGAACATCGTCGAAACGCCACTCGACGATGAGATGAGCAAATCCTTCCTCGAGTATGCCTACTCGGTGATCTACGCGCGCGCACTGCCCGACGCACGCGACGGCATGAAGCCGGTGCAGCGACGCATCATCTACCAGATGGGCCAGATGAACCTGACCCCCGACAAACCCTATATGAAGTCGGCTCGCGCCGTCGGCGAGGTGATGGGCAAGCTGCACCCGCACGGCGACTCCTCCATCTACGAGGCCATGGTGCGCCTTGCCCAGCCCTTCGCGATGCGTCTGCCGCTGGTGGACGGACACGGCAATTTCGGCTCGCTTGACGACGGGCCTGCGGCCTCGCGTTACACGGAGGCCAGGCTTGCGCCCGCAGCGCTGGGCATGAACGCGAACATCGACGAGGACACCGTCGACTTCTCCCCCAACTACGACAACAAGCTCAAAGAACCGGACGTGCTGCCAGCCGCCATCCCGAATTTGCTCGTCAACGGCGCTTCCGGCATCGCGGTGGGCATGGCCACCAACATGGCCACCCACAACCTCGGCGAGGTGGTAGCGGCGGCGAAATACCTGATGAAGCACCCCGACGCCACGCTCGACGAGCTGATGGATTACGTGCCGGGGCCGGACTGGCCGGGCGGCGGCATCATCATCGGTCGCGACGGCATCCGCGAAGCCTATGAGAGCGGCCGAGGAACCCTGACCACTCGTTCCGCCACACACATCGAAAACGTGACGGCCCGTAAAAAGGCCATCGTGGTGACCGAACTGCCATTCATGGTCGGCCCCGAACGTGTGCTCGAACGTATCTCGGAAGGCGTGAAGAACCACCACATCGAAGGCGTCTCCGGCGCCATCGACCTGACCGACAGACACAACGGCACACGCATCGTCATCGAGATCAAAACCGGTTTCGACCCCAACGCGGTACTCGCCCAACTGTTCAAGTACACACCGTTGGAAGACAACTTCACCATGAACAACGTGGCGCTCGTCCACGGCCGTCCGCACACCATGGGTCTCAAAGAGATGCTCGAGGTCTGGGTGGAGCACCGACGCAACGTCATCCACCGCCGCAGCGAATACCGGCTGCGCAAGGCGCAGGAACGACTGCATCTGGTCGAAGGCATGCTGCTGGCGATGGTCGACATCGACGAGGTCATCCAAGTCATCCGCACCTCCGAGAACGCCGACGCCGCCAAGACACGCTTGATGGCCGTCTTCGATTTGGATGAGATCCAAGCGCAATACATCCTTGACCTGCGGCTGCGCAGGCTCACCAAGATGAGCCGCATCGAACTCGAGGCCGAACAGGATGATCTCAAAAAGCAGATCGAGGGTCTCAATGAGATCCTCGCTTCCGGCGAACGCCTTGACGAGGTCATCGTTTCCGAAATGGACGAGGCCGTCGAGAAATGGGGCGACCCGCGACGCACCGTGCTGTTGGAACGCCACGAGGACGGCAGCCTGACGCCGGTGCGTTCCCTGGCTTCCTCAAGCTCCGCCATCGACGGCGCCAACGCCAACCCGGACTCCTCTGCTCTGGCCGCCATCCGCGTGGAGAATACGGTATCCCAGGCAGCTGCGGATGTCGAAGCCGCAAAGAAGGCCAAGAAGGCCGGCAACGTAGAGGAAGCCACCGCCGCGTTGCGCCTCGACGACGAACCCTGCGCCGTCATGTTAAGCGCCACCGGGCTCATCGCCCGCACGTCTTCGAGCGCCGTCGACCTTTGGCAGACTCGCGAGGCAAACGGCAAACGCGCACACGATGACCAGATCGTTTCGATCTTCGCTTCGACGACGCTTTCCAGCTACGGGCTCATCACTTCCGCGGGACGTTTGGTTCTGGCCCATGTCGCGGACCTGCCGAACCTGCCAGCGAGTGAGAACCTCAGCGTTTCCGGCGGAGTGAACGCCGACGAACTGCTGGGCATGACCACCAGCACCGAGCCGGTTGCCGGCGAGCACGTCGTGGCGGCCATCGCCATGGGCGACGCTTCCGGCAAGGACGAATCCGGGAACGCAGATGCCGCAAAGGCATCCGACACCGACGCCGCCACTACCCCGCTGGCGATCGGCACGCGCAACGGCATCGTCAAGCGCTGGAACCGCGAATCGCCCAGTACCATGGATTCCTGGCCCGTCATCGACCTGAAGGACGGGGACGCCGTCGTATTCGCCGCGCCCGCCGCCGACGATGACCGTATCGTCTTCATTTCCTCTGATTCCTCGCTGCTGACTTTCGAGGCCAAGGTGGTGCGTCCGCAAGGCCGTAGCGCAAGCGGTATGAACGGCATCAGACTGGCCGAGGGTCAGCATGTCGTCGCCTTCAACGTCGTACCGGCAGGCAAGATCGCCTGGACCTATGACGAGGGCGAAAACGGGTTGTATTCGGCCTCCGGAGCCGTCGTGCTCACCGTCGCCGGAGATGACGCGTCCCTGCCCGGCACCGAAACCGGAGCGGCCAAGGTGACGCCTCTGGAGATGTACCCGACCAAGGGTCGCGGCACCGGTGGTGTCCGCTCGCAGCGCTTCCTCAAGGGCCAGAACACCCTGACCTGCGCCGCCATCGGCACCTATCCCCTCTACGCCAGCACGTCCGGCGGCACCCCCGTCGAGCTACCCAAGCCCGACATGCGCCGAGACGCCTCGGGCGTGGATCTGCCCGCGCCGATCGAGTTCGTGGCATAGAACGAATAGATGATTAAAATGGCCGCAGTCTGTAATTTCCATCTTGACTGCGGCTATTTATTTTTTCTTTAAACCGTTTAACATTGCTATTGCATCGCGCCGATATGCGAAACCGGAAAGCACAAATGCATCATAGCGAAGGCTCCTTCTTTTTGAACAGGACAATCAACAACAGCGCACAAGCCACCAGCGGCAGACAGAAAAGCGGTACCCCGGAAATACCGCGGCACACGTCGATAAGCCATCCGCCGAGCCACGAACCGACCAGCGACGCGACGCCGGAAAACGTGCCGGTCCATCCGTAAGCGCGCGAGAGCATGGAACCCGCCACGCGAATCCTGCCTGTCAGCAGGTCGAGCGTCGGGCTGATCAACAGCTCCGAAAGACTGAAGGCTACGGCGAATGCCACAATCTGCAGCGCACCGCTCGGGGCCAACAACGCGCCGAACGCGATGACAAACGACGCGAATCCCAACAGCAGGATCGTGGTATCCTTCACCTTGCCGAGCGTGTGGACGAGCAAGGGATATTGCAGGATGAGAATGAAGACCGCGTTGCCCATATAGATCGCGTTGGACGCGGTCTGCGTGTGGAACCCCGCGTAGGAACCGATCGGCACGACCAACGACCACTGCGCGTAGACGGTCCAATAGATGAACGTCAATGCCAGCAGAATCGGGAAAGCGCTGTCTGAAGTGAACAGCTTCTTCCAGCCTTGCTCACGCTCGTCGCGTCCAGCGGATACATCTTCTGACGCGACATTGGCCTGCTCATCTTCCGGCGGGCTGAACCTCAGTAATATCATCAGCAGCGAAAGGAGCGCATACAACGCGATCGAAACCAACACCAGACGCCTGAACCCCAGCAACGCGAACAGGCCTGCGCCTATCGCCGGGCCCACCAACGCACCGGAATTGACAGCCATCGAGCGCAACGTCACCATTCTGCGCGAGGTGGCCCGGCGCATCAGCTCAGTCTTGACCGCCAGGCTGGCGCTACTGCTGCCCAATGATGCTGCTGCGGAACACAACAGATACACGGGCAGTGTGGCGTTCGTGGCGAAAACCGCCAATCCGCATGCACGCAGGGCGAGGCCGGCGACCGCGACGGGCTTCGCGCCGATTTTCGACATCACCGTTCCGCAGAGCGACGAGCACAACGGCCCAACGCCCGACAGCACTCCGAGAATCAGACCGGCGTCGGCGGCGCTGAACCCGAGTTTCAGCAGCTGGACGGTCAGCAAGGGATAGAGCATATAGGTCGTCATCCCGGTGACGACGACGGCGATCAGCAACGAATAACCACGGTTTTCACTCGTCATCGTTGGCCGCCTTAAGCGTCTGGGGCAGCTGAAATGGATGTGTCGTTTCGCACTGATACGGACAAGCCAGATTCATCTGCTGCAGCAATCTGCATGCTCAGCGGTAACACTGACGAATCACCCACAGAGGTTACAGCGGTTTTAGCTATTTTGACAAGACAAATTACAGGTTCGAAAGAAAGTAGAGCTATTGGCACCACAATCATCTTCCTTAATAGATCACGGTGCCGGTTACGATACATACACCACCAGTTGCATGTACCAGAATGAGGCCGATACTATCACCAACCAGGCGACTTTTCCATTTCGTCCGTTGAGCTACCGGCCTCTTGCCTTTGGCTATCGATACAGTTTCATTCCCTGCGGCGACGGCGTGAAACCGGCGGTACGCAGCAGCTGCGTGAAGCGATTCAGGGCGGTCAGTGGCTCGCCGTTGACATCACGGAAGGTCACGCTGCCGCGTCTGTTGCCCAGCCGACGGCCCGATGCATACTGCGAGCGCAAGGTATCGGCCAGTTGTGTGATGGCACGCTGAAACTCGAAATCAGTGGCTTTGAAGCAAAGCAGATGATGACTGGACGGGATGGCGTAGAGTATTGGCTTGCCTTCGATGAAGACGACCATGGAACCGACCAAACGCCGAGGCTGGACCGGCTTTCCACGTTTACGCGCGGATCCAACGGTAGCATTAGCAGACAGAGTATCGTTCAACAAAACCGACGACTTGCTTATATCGCGTTGCCTCTCATCTGCCTGTGAATCTCTTATCGCTTCAACAGCGTCAACGTCGGCAGATTGAATGGCAACCGAATCGTTCTGTTGATCGGCTTCGACGCTGCTGTTTTCGGCGACATCTGCCGAATCGTCGGATATGTCTAACGACGGCCATGCAACCGCCCCACCGACAAGGCTGGCGGGGTCGGCAGCATCGAGCGCCACCGCAAGCGGAGCGTTCTGTGTGCGCCACTGGCGCAATTGGTCGATAGTGGTGCGTTCGGCGAACTGCACTGCGGAAAGACCGCGAACGAACATGCCACGAACCAACGTGCCGGCGGCTTCCATCTGTTTTAAGACCGGATAGATATCGGAAAAACTCAAATCTCCCGGATCCATATCCATCAGCGGAGGGACAATGATGCCGTAACGGTCAAGCAGCATCTCGACCTGTGCGATGGCACGCTGCTCCGGCTTTACGTCTTGAGATTGCGGCACAGCCGACCATAATCCCGCCAACGTCCCCGGCAATTGCGGACGTCGCTCGACCCGCGCACGGCCGTATAGCCGATGACGGCTGAGCGACGCTCTTGCATACGAATGACGCGAAGCTTGAGAGCCGCTGCCATTTTGCAGCAATGCGCGAACCGAAGCGAACGACGAATTGGTGACCTGCCCTCGCCACACCAACGACCACACTGCACGTTCGAAACCGGAGTCACCAGCAGATGACATTCGTATTTCTCCGGTCAAAGGGTCCACAACCTCCTGAGGTTGGTCACCGTCATGAAGTCGCCATTGCGCTTCCAGCTGTTCCGCACGATAGGAACCGCCAAGTCCCAATGCAGCCATGATGCCGTTATCGGCCGAATTTTTATGATCATCACCATCGTTACTGACATTGCTCAGCAAGGGAGAACCAGTAAGATAGAACGCGATTTTGCCAGGCTTTGTGGCTGACTCAGGACTAGCGGATGAGCTTTCATCCTTGGAACCCATCCAAATGACCTCGCCGACCGAAAGAAGCTCGTCCAGCATTGACGGGCTGAAGTCCGGCACTCTAGCTGGGAACACCGACGATTCCCACATCGCCGCAGGCAACGGCATGCCTTCCAGTTGTTCGATGACGCGCAACAGGCCGTCCGCTCCGGCAAACCGCGGCCAGACAACTTGAGAGTCCGGCCGAATATCTTCTGCTTCATCGTCAATTCCATCTTGGTCAACGACAGTCTGATAATCATCCGGCATATGTTCGAAAGCGGAACCGTCGGCTTTTGCACCAATCCCCTGCCTCACCAGCAGCCACGATTGATAGATTTCAGCGCTTACAGGTTTGAGAGACTTGCGCGTCAATGTCTGCGAGCGCGAGCGGATGCGACGGAAGACTTCGCGGTGCAGATATTGCGGACTCGGCATACCGTTGACGAATGTTCCGACCATCAGCACACCACGAGCTTTGAGATCATCGAGCTCATGAACCGCCGTGGCCGCGTCCAAGCCGAGTTCTTTGACGACCTGATCGGCGCTGAACGGCCCATGCGTTTTGGCGAAACGCACCATTCGGCCTGCCACGTCATCAGGCTCGAGTTCGTTCCAGAACTGCCGATGGCTCAGTTCCTCTTCGACCTGTGCGATAGCCTTCGGATCGAGCGCATCGGCGATATGGCCGCTTCCGAGCAACTCCTCCAAGACATCCGGATCCATCGCAAGAAGCGAAGCACGGCGTTCGGCCTGGGGTGAATCGTATTCGTACATCACCGATCCTACAAAACCGAAGAGCAGGTTTTGCGCGAACGGCGACGGGCTTTGCGTTTCAACGTCATGGATTTCGATCTTGCCGTCATCGATATCGGTCATCAGCCGCTTCAATGCGGGCAAATCGTAGACGTCCTGCAGGCATTCGCGGACGGTTTCCAAAATCAACGGGAAATTATGCTGTGTCTTCGCCGCGGCCAAGAGCTCCGAGGCGCGCAGACGCTGTTGCCACAGCGGTACACGTTTGCCGGGGTTCATCCTCGGCATATAGAGCGAACGAGCGGCGCATTCGCGGAACCGAGTGGCGAAGAGCACCGAGTCGCCGATCTCCTCCTCCACGTCTCGCAGCAACTCGTCGGCGTCGAACTGGAAGAGCTCTACGGCTCCCACATGGCTGTCCTGCTCGGGCAGACGCACCACGATGCCGTCGTCGGTGGCGTAGGTCTGTCCGTCGAAGCCGTATTTGCGCTTGAGCCGGTTGGTAATGGCGAGCGCCCATGGTTCGTGCACACGACGACCGAACGGCGAATGCAGGATGACGCGCCAGTCGCCTTCCTCGTCCTGGCACCGTTCGATGACCAGGGTTTTGTCGGTCGGCAATGCGCCGGTAGCAGCCTTCTGTTCGGCCAATAAGCGTGCAAGGTTGGCTCTGCCGTTATCGTCCAAACCATTGTCGCGCAGGCGTTGCTCGGTGGCGGCATCGAAATGAGGCTCGGCGTTGTCATTATCAGATTGCGATGATTGCAAAGGCGAAACTGAAACTGAGGCCGATGCCGATATCAGACCGTTGCCGATCTCGCGGACGAACGCGCCCAGCAACGCCCCGAATCCCGCGTCGCGGCCAGGCCCTTCCCCGTGCCAGAACGGCAGCCGCGCGGTTCGTCCGGGAGCCGGGGTGACCACCACGCGGTCGTTGGTGATCTCGTCAATTTGCCAGGTGGAGGTGCCGAGTGTGATGACGTCGCCCACGCGGGATTCGTAGACCATCTCCTCGTCCAGCTCCCCCACTTTCTTGCGCCCCGAACCGGCATCGGCCTCAGGCAGGACGACAGTGTAGGTGCCGCGGTCGGGAATGGTGCCGCCGCTGGTGACGGCAAGACGCTGAGCTCCGGGACGAGCGGAGATAATGCCTTGTTCGGCATTGAGTTGCAGCGGAGGTCTGAAAGCCGAGAACTCCTCGGAGTTGTAGGCACCGGTCAGCATACCGACAACCGCATCGAACATGTCGCGTGAAAGCGTGGCGAACGGGGCGCTTCGACGGACAGCCGCATACCAATCGTTGGTTTTCAGATCGTCCATCGCCGCCGCGGCAACTGTCTGCTGCGCCAAAATGTCAAGAGGGTTATGGCGTACAGCCAATGGCTCGATTTCACTGCGTCTCATGCTTTCCACGGTGGCCATGGAGGTGATCAACTCCTGCCGGGTCAACGGGTAGAACAGCGCGTGGGAGACGCCGCCGACACGGTGGTCCGCCCTACCGACGCGTTGCAGGCCCGATGAGACGGACAGCGGCGGCGCTACCTGAATGACCATGTCGACCGAACCCATATCGATGCCGAGCTCGAGACTGCTGGTGGCGACCACGCAACGCAGACGGCCATGTTTCAGGTCGTCCTCGATGATCTTGCGCCGTTCCTTGGAAACGGAACCGTGATGCGCCATGGCGATGGCCTCGGACTTTGAATGCGAGCCAACCAATGCACTGGAGGAACCGACGACGGAATCGTAATGTTTGCCGTCGCCGTAGGAACGATTATCGACTTCTACCCCACATTCAGTTTCGGCGTATAGGTCGTTGATACGTGCAGTCAATCGTTCAGCCAGTCCGCGCGAGTTGACGAACACCAACGTGCTGTGATGCTTAAGAATCTCGTCCAAAATGCTGCGCTCGACGGCCGGCCAGATGGAGTGCGAAGCAGAGGCAGTCGGCGAGGAATAATCGCCTTGCTTGGCCAGGGAATTCGAATGATTCGAGGCATCGTCACTATTCCCGTTCCGGCCTGCGCAGTCTTCCTGAGTTTCTGCCAACGCACGCATGGCGGGTGTGACGCCGCTAATACGACGAGAACCGCCATCGCTATGAATTGCAGATCCTACACCCGGCTTTGCGGATTTTCCACCGACGCCTCCAACATGGAACCCGCCCTCATCATCGCAGGCGGTGCCCAGCGCCCCCATATCCGCGACGGGTTCGACGATGTTCAAATCCATATGCACAGGGTCGGCGGCATCGACAATCGTGACAGGCTGGTCTCCGCCCAAGAAAAACGCAGCTTCCTTCGCCGGGTTCACCGTCGCCGAAAGCCCGATTCTTTGCGCTTTCCGGCCTGTCAGCAGGTCAAGCCGTTCCAGGCTCAACGCCAGATGCGCCCCACGTTTGGTGGCCGCAAGCGCGTGCACCTCGTCGACAATGACGGTCTCGACGCTTTTCAGGATGCGCCGGGCCTTCGAGGTCAGAAGCAGATACAGCGACTCGGGAGTGGTGATCAGGATATCCGGCGGATGCGCGGCGATGCGGCGGCGCTCCTTGGCCGTGGTGTCCCCCGAACGGATGGCCACGTCGATGTCAGGCGGGTCGATACCGTCAGCGACGCATTGCGCGGCGATGCCCTCCAACGGCACCCGCAGGTTGCGCTCAACGTCGGCTCCCAGAGCCTTCAACGGCGAGATATACAGGACTTTGACACCAGGCTTCGTCGCGCCTTCAATCTTTCCCTCACGACCCGGCCTGCCTGTTTTGGCCTTAGCCGTCGGTTTGCCAGACTTGTCAGACTTATCGGAACAATCCGATGATTCCTCTCTTTTGCCCGGCTTATCCGATTTGTCCGCCTTGGACCTGGCGGCAGGTTCTGCGTGCTGAACGAATTGCCTGCCAATCAGCCCGTCTATGGCGGACAGGAAAGCCGCCAACGTTTTGCCGGAACCGGTAGGCGCGACGACCAGGACATGTTCACCGCTTTTGACATGCGGCCAAGCCTCTTGCTGGGCGTTCGTGGGCGCAGCAAACGCACGCCTGAACCACTCCCGCGTAGGAGGCGAAAACAGGTCCAAGCATTCGTACATATGTTCGATTATCGCAATGCCTCAGGACGTCGCAGCCGAGTCATGAAATCTTGACAGGCACCTTACGCCGCAGCATTTCGTGCATCAGCACCATGAGCACGAGCAGGACCAGCATGTACCACGGGTACAGCGCTATCGAGATGTGCTGGGCGACCAGACCGAACACGGGAGGCATCACCAGCGACCCCGCATAGGCGCAAGCCATCTGCACCCCTATGATCGCCTGCGAGCGCTCTGCACCAAAAAACGAGGGGGTGGAGTGGATGACGCACGGATAGATCGGCGCACAACCCAGGCCGACCAATACCAGACCCGCGACGGTGGCGACATGGCCCGGCAGCGGCAGCAACATGATCATCAGCCCCAGCCCAAGAACCACCTGCCCGATGCGAATCATGGTGGGGTCGTCAAATTTCATGGTCATGAATCCGCTCAACGCACGTCCTGCGGTGATGCCGAGATAGAAGAGGCTTGCCAGAGATGCAGCGGTGACTTTGCCGATGCCGTCGTGGCCGACCATGTAGCTTGAAGCCCATAGGCCTGCGGTGGTCTCGATGGCGCAATAGCAGAAGAACATTACGAGGATCTCTTTGGCGCCTCGGATGGCCAGCACCCCACGCACACCCAACGGTTTGACAGGCTTGGATTCCGTCGCGGACTTGGTCTCGGTTTCTGCAACAGCTTCGACATCGTCAACAGGAGCCTTGTCTTCACCTTGATCCGAGCCGACCGCCGTCGGAACGTCGTTGCGGTTCTTCCACAAGGGCAGAGAGAATACGATGATCACCGTCAGCACGATCTGAATGATGGAAATGTATCGATACCCCCAAGGCCAACCTTGCCCGTTGGAAAGCGCGAATCCCATGATGTAAGGGCCTACCGAGGCACCGATGCCCCACATGCAGTGTAGCCAGCTCATGTGCCGACTGGCGTAGTGAATGGCCACGTAGTTATTGAGGGCAGCATCCACGCCGCCGGCTCCCAGACCGTAGGGAATCGCGATCAGGGCCAGCACCCAGTAATTGGGCGCTACCGAGAATCCGAACAGCGCCACTGCGGTGAGCCCTACCGAGACGGCGGTCAGCCTGCCGGTGCCGAAACGCAATGTCATCCGGTCGGAGAGCAACGCCGAGACGATGGTGCCGGCCGAGATGATCATCGAGATGCCGCCGACCCAGGAAAGCGGCACACCCATCTGCGGCCGCATGCTCGGCCAGGCTGCGCCGAGCAGAGAGTCGGGCAGACCCAGCGAAATGAACGCCAGATAGATGACGGCCAGCAGCAGATTGGTCACGATAGCTCCTTCGGGTCATGACATCGGTTTCAAAAATGTCGGTTCCGACAACCGAATGAAAGACAACGTTTTCATTCTCTCATACCGGTGGGGACGAAAAAACCGGAACAAAACACCTTCGTCTCATGATACAAAACTTCGTATCTCCACAAGACGAACGTAGAAATAAAGACTCTCGCGACAAAGCCCGGTTACTATATAGAGCTTTGCCCATATCGCAATAATTGAGATATGGGCAAAGCAATTGTCGCATTCGTTATCAGGTGTCGATCTTGGTGCGGTCGAAATCGTCGGCGTTGTCGACGATGAACTGGCGGCGCGGCGGCACCTCGTCGCCCATCAGCAACGTGAAGATGGCGCTGGCGTCCTCGGCCTCCTCCATGGAGATGCGACGCAGCATCCGGCTGCGCGGGTCCATGGTGGTGTCGGCCAACTGGTCGGCGTCCATCTCGCCCAGGCCCTTGTAGCGCTGCACGTCGGGGTTGTAGGTGATGCCCTGACGATCGAGCTCGGCGAGCTTGCCGGCCAGTTCGTCGTCGGAGTAGGTGTAGATGAACTCGCCCTTATGCTTGCCCGTCAGAGCGATGCGGTGCAGCGGCGGGACGGCGGCGTAGACATGGCCGTGGGTAATCAGCGGTCGCATGAACCTATAGAAGAGCGTCAGCAGCAGGATGCGAATATGGGCACCGTCGACATCCGCATCGGTCATCATGATGACCTTGTCGTAACGGGTCTGGGTGACGTCGAAGTTGGCGCCGCTCCCCGCACCGATGACCTGGATGATCGCCGAGCATTCCTTGTTGGCGAGGATCTGGGTCATGCTGGCCTTCTGCACGTTCAGGATCTTGCCGCGGATCGGCAGCAGCGCTTGGAAGCCGGAGTTGCGTGCCGCCTTGGCCGTTCCCAGAGCGGAATCGCCCTCGACGATGAACAGTTCGGCCACATCGTCGTTGCCTGGCTGGCAGTCGGAAAGCTTGGCTGGCATGGAGGCGGATTCGAGCGCGTTCTTACGGCGGGTGACCTCCTTGGTCTTGCGCGCCTGGACGCGGGCGTGCATCTCGCCGACGATCTTTTCCAAGACCCGTCCGGACTGCTCCTTGAAGCCGCGGCGCGACCCGTTGATCATCTCGCCGAACTGCTTGTCGGTCATTTTGGCAACAATCGGACGCACCGGGGCGGTGCCGAGCACGTCCTTGGTCTGGCCTTGGAACTGCGGTTCGGCAATGCGCACGGTGACCACAGCCACCAAGCCGGCGAGGATGTCGTCACGCTCGACCTTGCTCTTGGTATCTTTGAGGTTGACCTTGAGCTTGCGGGCGTTGGCCTCGACGGCCTTGCGCACCTGCTTGGTGATCGATTGCAGGAATCCGTCGACGTGCATGCCGCCGCCGGGGGTCTCCACCACGTTGACGAAGCTGCGGATGGTGGTGTCATAGCCGTTGACCCAGCGCAGCGCGATGTTGACCGAGCAATCGCGTTTGATCTTCTCGGCATGCAGGTCGCCGTTCGCGTCGACCGCCTGCGTCTCTTCGGTGTAGTCGGCGTCACCGGAGATACTCCAGACGGTCGAAACCGGTTCGCCTTTCGAAAGAAAGTCGACGAAATCCTTGACGCCGCCCGTATGCAGGAACTCTTCGACGCGCTTATGCGCACGCGCAGGCTGACCGTCGGTTTCGACGTTCAGAGAGGCGTTGCCGTCATCCTGAGACCCGCCTGTTTTCAATTGCGTATCATCGGCCGACATCCGAGCTGCGGAATCGGCTTGCCCGGCATTGTCCGCTTCAGGTTCCCCGGCGCTGCCGGATGTCGATTCCCCATCCGCCGCCATATCACTCTGGCCATCTTCGCCCTGCCGAGTCTTCGACGCAGGATCACCTTCGTTGCCGTCGAATGCCGCCGCCAACGTGGGCGTCTGCCCAGCGCTTGCAGCATCCGAATCCGTATCCGAATCGGCGCGTATACTCCCGGATTCTTGGGGTCCGTCCACCTCGAACATGTCGTCTACGGCAGCATCGCCGGTTTCCGGGATGTTTTCGTCGATGACGACTATTTTCAGGCCCGGTACCAAAAAGCTGGTCTGGCGGACACGGTCGATGAGCTGCTCGTAGCTGAAATGCGCGGTGTCGTTGAAGATCTCCGGATCGGCCCAGTAACGGATACGGGTACCGGTGGTTTTAGGCGTTACCTTGCCGATGACTTCAAGCTCGGTCGGTTTGTTCTTTCGGGTCTTCTTGAACTTGTTGTCGGGCGAACGATGCTCGGCGTCAGGGTCGTCGTAGACACCGGGATGGCCCTGATGGAACGCCATATGGTAGGTCTTGCCATTGCGGTCAACCTCGACGTCGAGTCGCGAGCTCAGCGCGTTGACCACCGAGGAGCCGACACCGTGCAGCCCGCCGGAAGCTCCGTAGGAGGAATTACCGAATTTCGCCCCGGCGTGCAGCTTGGTCAGCACGACCTCGACACCGGTGAGCTTGGTCTTCTTCTCCACGTCCACGGGGATGCCACGACCGTTGTCGGCCACTTCGACGGAACCGTCGGTATGCAGCGTGACCACGATTTTATTGCAGGCACCGGCGAGCGCCTCGTCGACGGAATTATCGATGATCTCCCACAGGCAGTGCATGAGCCCCTGGCTGTCGGTGGTGCCGATATACATGCCCGGGCGCTTGCGTACGGCGTCGAGCCCCTCCAGTACGGACAGGTCCTTGGCACTGTATTCCTCAACCATTCGCTTTCATACCTACCTTAACAAAAGAAATTCGGTGTTGAGCCACGAATTATCACCATACCCAACAGCCTCGCCAAAGCCATTCTGCATTACAGAGTAGTTGGTCGGCGTCTACCGACGAAGGCTTTCAACGTCTCGTCCAAGCTCAATATCGAAACGAATCCGAGCATCGAACACTACCGGACAATCAGATTTCCTCTCACGGATCCATCAGATAGACAAAACCCGCCGCACAAAAGCGGCGGGCCTCGAAAGCATGATCACTGGTCCAGGAAGTCGCGCAACGTCTGCGAACGTGACGGGTGACGCAGCTTCGACATGGTCTTGGACTCGATCTGACGGATGCGTTCACGGGTGACCCCATAGACACGGCCGATATCGTCCAGCGTCTTGGGCTGGCCGTCTTCAAGACCATAACGCATCTTGATGACCCCTGCCTCACGGGGCGAAAGCGTCTCCAGCACCTGCTTGAACTGCTCCTGCAGCAGGGAGAACGCAACGGCTTCGCTCGGCGCGATCGCGTCGGTGTCCTCGATCAGGTCGCCGAACTCGGAATCGCCGTCCTCGCCTAACGGGGTGTGCAGCGAAATCGGCTCACGGCCGTACTTCTGCACTTCCTGCACCTTTTCGACCGGCATGTCAAGCTCGCGGGCCAGCTCGTCAGGCGTGGGCTCGCGGCCCAGATCCTGCAGCATCTGGCGCTGGACACGGGAAAGTTTGTTGATGACCTCGACCATGTGCACGGGCACACGAATCGTACGGGCCTGGTCGGCCATGGCGCGCGTGATGGCCTGACGAATCCACCAAGTGGCGTACGTGGAGAACTTGAAGCCCTTCTTCCAGTCGAACTTCTCGACCGCGCGGATCAGGCCCAGGTTGCCTTCCTGAATCAGATCGAGGAAGAGCATGCCGCGGCCGGTATATCGTTTGGCCAGCGAGACGACGAGACGAAGGTTGGCCTCAAGCAGGTGGTCCTTGGCTTTCTTGCCGTCGTTCGCGGCCCATTTAAGCTCACGCTTGCGCTTGAAATCCATGCCTTCGGACTGGGTTTCAAGCAGATGCTGGGCGTAGAGCCCGGCCTCGATACGCTCGGAAAGGTCGACTTCCTGCTCGGCGTTCAGCAGGCTCACACGCCCGATCTGCTTCAAGTAATCCTTGACGGGATCGGCGGTGGCGCCGGCCGCGACCACACGGCGCTTCGGATTGCCTGAGGGGGTCAGATTGTCATCGTCGTCATCAGTGTTGCTGACCACGAACGCGCCCTTGGCCTTCGGCAGTGCAGCTGCCTTGCGATGGGAAGCGGCGCTGTCGTCGTCCTCGTCCTCATCGTCATCCTCGGGCTCGGAATCCCCGTCCTCGTCGTCTTCATCCGGCAAGGCAGAGGAGTCATCGCTCAAATCGTCGAAATCCTCATCCTGGTCGACTTCCTCAACATCGTCGACATCTTCAAGATCGGCATCCTGAAGTTCGTCATCGTTTGCAATATCCTCGGAATCCTCTTTGATGTCAATGGCATCATGATTTTTCGCGGGATTATTGCCGTCCTTCTTTGTCTTTTTGGACGACTTTTTTACGGCAGTGGTTTTCTTGGCTTTCTTCGTCTTGGCCGTCGCCTTACGCGTAGTCGTTGAAGAAGACGAACGGGTGGCCTTCGACTTACGAGTGACTTTGCTGTCCTCGCTTTGCTCAGCCTCTACGGTTGTTGCCTGTTCCTTCTTGGCCAAACGTACCCTCCTCAAGTGAACAATCATTATTCCCACGCCCATCAGACGGCGCGAATCCACCACATTAGAAAAACCAGTGACTATAAAAGTCAACCATCAAACAAGGACGATTATTCCCATTGATCATGATTGGCTTCGTCAAAAATTGCGAAAATGCCCATCCACCTTTGTTCTGTTTCCGTTTTCCGCTCCACAACGCCGAAGAGCTCCTTCGCAGGTTTACATCCGCCAGGCCGGACGCAAACCCTGATCGAGCGCCGAGCAGATGATCCTCGCCAGCGTGCATTGCCCGTCCAAGCGAAGCGCCTGACGGGCATAGTCGAGCGCATCATCGCTACCCACCCACCATGACCCGTATGCAGCGACGGTCAGCGGCTGCACCTCGAAACGTCCGCAGACCAAGGTCGACATATCGACGAGCATGTCGATTCCGCACGCGCAACGTTGAAGATCGGGAGAGGCTTCGGCGTCATTGAAGGCGGCGTCCAACAAGCGATAGAGGCGGATGACATTGGCCGGGTCGTGGGGTTCGGCCGCCAAGTCGAGCATCGCCTTGACCCCGATCTCCGTGCTCGTCGCGCCCACCAACGACATGATCAGGGCATCACGCGTGGAAAGCATATCCGCCATGGCCACGCAAATCGCCAAAGCATTGCTTGCTGACATGCTGTGCACGTGATTGCACAGGTTCTCGTTCCATTCACAGAACGGGGCATCGAGCCAGTCGCGGTTCGCCTTGGCGATTCCTTTCTCCATCTTGCACTGCTGCAACCGTCTCGCCAAAGCTTCCAGTCGCTCGTCTTGAGGTTCTTGTTCGAAGTCCTCGCCTGCGAACGCGGCATCCTGCGCTATCGCGGCGTCAATGATACGTTCGTCTACGGAGTCCAGATCGACCGGCCTGTCGAACCGGTCACAGCAGCGATGCCTCGTCTGGTTCCCGCTGGCGCCCGACGCGCAAGCGGGAACCGACATCGCCGGCATCGAGTGTTTCCGGGCCTTCGCCCCTCGTCTTGTGCCGCCGGCAGAGCCTATTCCCGGCTTCCCGCGACCATCCGCAGCGTGTTGCGGCCGTATGTACGCAGGCTTCGGCTCGAGATGTCTTGGCGACGTCTTGCCTCCGGCCTTGGCTGATGTGTTCTTTGCCATGATTGCTCCTTTTTATTATCATTCCGTCTTCATCGGCATAGCCGTCAAACGCGGAAACACATCCTGTCTGATTCACTATGGCACACTTCGGCTGTTTTCCGTGCCGATTTCGGCCACTGTGGTCGAACGCTCATAAACGTTGGAAATCCGCCGTTTCTCAAGCTCATACAGCGATGTGAATAACCAAGTAGGCTGATGTGGATAATCTTGGAACCTATGGAAGCTTGTGTGGATAACCGTGTCATCGACCGACGTATCGCCGAACTGTGCCAGGAATGGATGCACGATGATGACCACAATGTCGTGGCCGCGAATCTGCAACCGACCCTGCAGGCGGTCTTCGACGAGGGCTTGGGCGCCAATCGCGGTGGCAAACGGCTCCGCGCGCTCCTTGCCTTGGCGGCATTTCGCAGCTATAGAACCGGTGACGAATCAGCGAAGAAATCCGTTGCGACTCATCAACCAGAGACGCCAACAGACAATACAAACCTTGCCGGCATGCATACCAGCAAGGATGCTGATAACGTACCATCGGCCATGCTCGATCTGGCCTGCGCCATCGAGATCTACCAGACCAGCGCCTTGATCCACGACGACATCATCGACGACTCACCGCAGCGTCGCGGCCGCGCCAGCGCCCACGTCGCGTTGGCCCGCAACGACGCACCCGACAATTTCGGGACCGGGCTGGCCCTGATGCTGGGCAATATGCTCGCCACGGCCTCGCTCGACATCGCGTCGAACGCTCTGGAAAACCCCGAATTGCAGCACGCCAACGCGAACCTGCACACCTTCCTTGCGATGCAGAGGGCAGTGGAAATCGGCCAGACCTTGGATCTGGGAGCCGAAACGATCAGCCTTGAGCACCCGCATGAACTGATCGAGGCCTCGCTCAACGTCTTCGCGTGGAAAACGGCGAGCTACACCACCATCGCCCCTCTTGAGCTTGGGCTTTGCGCAGCCGGCATG
Organism: Bifidobacterium sp. ESL0764; assembly: GCF_029395515.1. Lineage (NCBI taxonomy): Bacteria > Bacillati > Actinomycetota > Actinomycetes > Bifidobacteriales > Bifidobacteriaceae > Bifidobacterium > Bifidobacterium sp. ESL0764. Next base: position 849,231 of record NZ_CP113919.1, on the reverse strand, counting down.
GCTCCGGTTGCCGCCCATCAAGTCGCACGCGAAATCGGTCTGCCTTTGGGCGTGGCGTTCCAGCTGGCCGATGACCTGCTCGATGTCATCGGGTCGTCGCAATCCACCGGCAAACCGGTCGGCGGCGATATTCGTGAAGGCAAACACACCGTTCTGCTCGCAGACGCCCTGCAATCGGCCAATGAAACGGATCGGGCCATGCTGATCAACGCTTACCGGCAGCCCGGCCGAAGCGATGCCGACGTAACGCATGTGCTCAGTCTCTTCGCCTCAAACGGAGCCATTGACATCTCACGTAAACGCATCCACAAGTTATGGCAGCAAACGCAAAATGCCATCGGCAAAACCCATATATCCCCAGCCGGCCGAGCGACGCTGACGGCTTCCTGCGCACGTTTCATCGACGACGAACTGAGGTGACCGGTCTCAGGCCCGTCGCGTACCGAATCCTTGACGTACCTTGTGGCATGTAATATTAAGACATTCGTACCTACCAGTAACCAAGGGACACAGCCAAGTCATGAGCGAAGCCGAAACGCAACCGCAAAGCCAACTGATCGACGGGCGTTACCGCGTCTTGGGGCCGATTGCGGACGGCGGCATGGCCACGGTCTACCGGGCCAAAGACGAACGACTCGAACGCGTCGTGGCCATCAAGGTGATGCACACGCAGCTGGCCCAAGGCCCGCACCGCGACCAGTTCGTCGCCCGGTTCCACCGCGAGGCCCGCAGCGCCGCTGCCATCAGCAACCCGCATATCGTGCAGGTCTACGATTCCGGAACGGCCGGCGGCCGCGACTATCTGGTCATGGAATACGTGCACGGTGTCAATCTGCGCCACGAGATGAACGAACGCGGCACCTTCAGCGTCCACGAGACGGTGCGCATCATCTCCCAGACACTCGACGGGCTGGCCAGCGCACACCGGGCCGGCGTGGTGCACCGCGATATCAAACCCGAGAACATCCTTTTAAACGACCGCGGGCGCGTGCAGATCACCGATTTCGGGCTGGCCAAGGCGATGAGCGAGGCGACGCTTTCGACCACCGGCATGCTTTTGGGCACGGCGGCGTATCTGGCTCCCGAAATGATCGAGAACAATCTCGCCACACCTCAAGGCGACCTCTATTCCGTAGGCATCATGGCCTGGGAGATGCTGGCCGGGCAGGTGCCCTTCACCTCGGACAACCCGGTGACGATGGTCTTCAAACACGTCCACGAGGATGTACCGGCGCTTCAGGGCGTCTGCCAAGGCATAGACCCTTCGATTTCGGCCTTTGTGGCTCATCTGACGGCCCGTACAGTCGAAAATCGTCCCGTGGATGCCGCGGCCGCGTTGCAGGAGCTGAAAACACTGAGCTCGCGTATCGGCGTCGACGGCTGGCAATACCGCTACGTGCCCGCCGATACCGAAGCAGCCGGGCAGGAGGCCACTTCCCCGCTTGTCGGCACTTTGCCGCCGAACCCACCAGCCGCGACTGGTGAGGATACCAAGCCGTCGCCCATTTCACCCGAGCTGCCGGCGGCTTCCGCTTCCCCTGCCTACGAAAAAACGCAAGCCATGAGCCCCGGCACCTACGAACACCAGTCCTCCCCCAACGCGGCCACACAGGCCATCGGCGGGCGGACCCTGGCCAACGACGGGACGGCGGCCGCGAACAATCCGACCATGACCATCGGCTTGATGGACGCGCCTACCGAAGGACAGGTCGAGGAACCGAGCGGCGATAATCCAACCGCCAAGACCATGCCCCAAAAACGTTCACGCCTTCGCAAGCCAGTGGTCATCACGACCATCATCCTGGCGCTTTTGGCGCTGCTTATGTCAGCCGGCGCGGCATGGTGGTACTTCCTCGGCCCAGGAAGCTACTACAGCGTGCCCAGGCCCGAAGACCTGAGCTGCAGCACCAACAGCGCCTGCCGTATCACCGCCGTCAAATGGAAACCGTTCGAAAGCACGCTCAAGGTGGCCGGCGTCCCCTTTCAGGTGTCCGAAGAATTCAGCGACAAGGTCAGCAAGGGCGAAGTCATCTCCACCGATCCCGGCGACGTGGGAGGACACGTAAGCAAGCGCACCGGCGCCAAACTCAAGGTGATCGTCTCCAAGGGCGTCCGGCATGTCACCGTGCCCAAAGACATCCTCGACCCCACGAGTGCCGCCGGCAAAAAACCGATGGAAACCCTCTCCCAGGCCGGTTTCACCAACATCGTCCATGATGAGAGCAAGGACGAATATTCCGTAGACCTGCCCGCAGGGGCCGCGAAATCCATCTCGCCCAAGCCCGGAACGACGGTTGCCCACAACCGCAAGGTGACGCTGGTGCTTTCCAAGGGACCGATGCCGGTGAGCATGCCCGATGTGACCGGGCGAACGAAGGATGACGCGCAGGCGGCGTTCGACGACGCGAAACTCAAGCCGAACTACAGCGAGGAATTCAACGATTCGGTGCCGGCGGGTTCCATCGTCTCCACGTCGACCAAGGCCGGCACGCAGCTGCATTGGGGCGACAAGGTCGATGTCGTGGTCTCCAAGGGGCCCGAGACGGTGACCATTCCCGACGTGCGCGGCAAGAACGAGAACGACGCCCAAAAGACGTTGGAAGCCCTGGGGCTGAAAGTCAAGATTTCCGCGCCTTTGGGCGACCTGACCCATCAGGTTCGTTTCCAATCCCCCGACCCCGGGGCGCAGGTTCGTGTGCGGGGCAACGACGGCAACCCGACCGTCATCACGCTTACCGTGGTCTAAGGCTTATTCGCGGGCCTTGCAAAGCTTCCGCACTCCCCTGCTAAGGCGACGCTTATTCGCAAACCTTTCGAAGTTTCGTACCCGGCTGCTAAGGCGACGGCTTCGCGTCATGGATGCTGGCCGTTGTCAAAGGTTCAGTCAAGAGTACAGTCAAGGCCAATCACGTCAATTCGTTTGACCTGATTGGCCTTATCCGATCGGCCCGCATCATCAGGCCTCTTGACCTATCCCGTTTGTTCGACGTGTCCGGCCGATCGCGCTGTCGTGCCGTGTCACCTGTCTGATCCGGTCGCGGTTTCTCAGGCCTGTTTCGTTTGTTCGAGCTGGGCGGCCTCTTGCGCCTTTTTCATGCGCGCTTTGACCGTCTGCGCATATTCGTCAACGTATTCCTGACCGCTGAGCTTGCCGATCTCGGCCATGACATGGTCGGTCAGCTCGCGCAGCTCGTCATGGGTGATGGTGTCGGGATCTACTTTACGCACCGAAATCGGCTTGCCGTAGATCACCTTGGTATGCCCCGAACTCGGGATGACCTGGCCGGGCATCTGTATCTTCCTGCTGCCGATGACGGCCGTGGGAATGATGTCGCAACCGGTTTCCAGCGCAAGCTTTGCCACGCCGGTGTGCCCCCGATAAAGCCTTCCGTCGGGGCTACGCGTGCCCTCCACGTGAATGCCGAAGAGATGCCCGTCCTCGATGATCTCGCGAGCGTGGGCGAGCGCTCCGAGCGATTTCGAGCCACCTGAACGGTCGACCGGGAACACACCGACGGAGGTGAACCACCATTTGATGAACTTGCCCTTGAGCCCCTTGCCTTCGAAATATTCGGCCTTGCCCATGAAATGGATCATGCGCGGGCTGGTCAGAGGAATCAGCGCGTCGTCGATGACAGCCAGATGGTTCGAGGCGATGATGGCGCCGCCGGATTTGGGAATATTTTCGACGCCGACACCTTTGGGATGCATACGCCAACGGGCGATCGGGCCGAGTCCCTTCACAAAGAACCAATAGAGCACGAGCTCTTACCTCCCTGAAATCTCGCACGTCTGAAAGGCATGCGCTCGAAACACAATTGGCCGACCGCTGGGTTAGAGTGGTCGGTATGACTAGCCTCAAGGATAGCAACAGCAGTGACGACAAACGGGACGACGCCGATTCCCACGCGCGTTGCGACGCCGGTTTGGGTGAAAGCGGAGACACGCAGGATATACACCCGGATACCGCCGAACTTGAGGAAGCATGGAAACGCTTCGAGGACGAACACGCCGAGGACCTTGACGATATCAGCAGCAGTCGCCAGGCCAAACGTTTCGAGAAACACGCAAAACGGGAGGAGAAGAAGGCGCAGCTCTCCATCGAAGACATCACGCCGGACTCCTTTGCCAAGGGATCCTCTTCGTCTTCAAGGCCCCGTGGACCAAGGGATTTCGAAGGTTCCAGCTGGCTTGACGTCGACGACGTCATGGATGGCTTCGATGACTTCACGCCCCCGAATCCCGACCTTGGGCACCTGGACCCGGTAAAAGTCGTGTTCTGGGGGTTGCTCATCGTCGGCATCGCAGGCCTGATCGCCGCTGTCTTCTTTCCAAAATTCGCGGGCATCATGGGCATTGTCTTCGGACTGTGCGCCTTAATCGGAGGCGCGGGGCTCTTGATCACGCATAAGGGATTCCATCAGACTCAGACGGATTATTTCGACGATGGGTCCAGGGTCTGAAACCTTCGATATCTTTCACCACCACAACCTGCTACATATAAAACAAACGGCGGTTGGCAAAATCTCTGTCAACCACCGTTTGCTTTATATCCGACAACAGCAGGCTACCGGATAACCAGCACGGATTTCACTTCTTTTCGTTCTGTCCGTGGCACATCTTGTACTTGCGACCGGAACCGCAAGGGCACGGATCGTTCTTCTTGGTGCCAGGGAACGTCCTGCCATCGGACCACGGGCTCTTGAGCTCGTCGGCCTTCGGACGCTTGTTGGCCGGAACCTTGCCTTCGGCGTGGCTCATCGGCGCCGGGCCGACGATGCCTGGCTCGGTGTTGGTGCCGGCCTCTGCCTCTTCGGCAGTATCGGCTTCGTCGGCATCCTCATCGGCGGTATCCGGATCGGCCGGGGCGGAAGCGACTGTGGCCTTCGATTCCGCGGCCTCCCCGTCGTCAACGGATCCGACGCCGGCCGCCTGCGCAGCCTTGTCAACGGCCTCGTCCTCTGCGGAGGATTCGGCAGCCTCTGCCGCTTCGGTCTCGGCTTCGACGTCTTCGGTCTTGGCGACCTGCTGGATGTCGACGTGGAAGAGCAGCTGGATGCTCTCCTCCTTGATGGCGTCGATCATCTTGTTGTACATCTGGAAGCCTTCGCGCTGGTACTCGACCAGCGGATCACGCTGGCCCATGCCACGCAGGCCGATGCCGTCCTTCAGGTAATCCATCTCGTAGAGGTGTTCACGCCACTTCTTATCGAGCACCGCAAGTACCACACGGCGTTCGAGCTGACGCAATCCGTCGTCGCCGATCTGGTCCTCGTAGCCCGCATACTGCTGCTTGGCGTCGTCGACGATGAATTCCTTCACCGCGTCAACAGCCTTTTCACCCTTGAGGCCTTCGGCCTTCTTCTTGGCGTCGTCCTGTTCGACCGAAATCGGATAGACCGTCTTCAGCGCGCTGAACAGCCCGTCCCAATCCCACTCTTCGGGCTTGTCGCTGCCGTTGTTGGCGCCCTTGATGTAGCTTTCGACGGTCTCGTCGATGAAGCGCAGGATATCCTCGTGGATATCGACGCCGCGCAGCACCGCCTGGCGCTCAGCATAGATGACCTTGCGCTGCTTGTTCATCACGTCGTCGTATTTCAGGACGTTCTTACGCATTTCGAAGTTGCGGGATTCCACGGACTTCTGCGCGGTGCGCACGCCCTTCGAGACGCTCTTGGATTCGATGGGCTCGCCCTCGGGCAGACCCTTGGCCATCACGCGTGCGACGAGCTGGGTGTTGAACAGCCTCATCAGGTCGTCTTCCAAGCTCAGGTAGAAACGGGATTCACCCGGATCGCCCTGACGGCCGGAACGGCCTCGCAGCTGGTTATCGATACGACGGGACTCGTGGCGCTCGGTGCCGAGCACATACAGGCCTCCGAGCTTGGTGACCTCTTCGTGTTCGTCCTTGGCCTGTTCCTTCATTTCGGCCAGGGTGCCGGGCCAGCGCTTCTCGTACTCTTCCGGCGTGTCGTCGGCGGAATAGCCTTCGCTCTTGAGCTTCTGGTCGGCGAGGAACTCGACGTTGCCGCCGAGCATGATGTCGGTACCACGGCCGGCCATGTTGGTGGCCACGGTGATGGCGCCCTTGCGACCTGCGACGGCTACGACCGCCGCTTCCTTCTCGTGGTGCTTGGCGTTCAAGACCTGGTGGGGAATGCCGGCCACATCCAGCAGCGAGGAGACGACCTCGGAGGACTCGACGGAGGCGGTGCCGAGCAGCACCGGCTGGCCCTTCTTGTACCTCTTGGCGACATCCTTGATGATGGCGGTGAGCTTTTCCTTCTTGGTGCGGTAGATCAGATCGTCGTTGTCGACGCGGATCATCGGCTTGTTGGTCGGAATCGGCAGCACGCCCAGCTTGTAGGTGTTCATGAACTCGGCGGCTTCGGTCTCTGCCGTACCGGTCATGCCCGCGAGCTTGTCGTACATACGGAAGTAGTTCTGCAGGGTGATGGTGGCGAAGGTCTGGTTCTCGGCCTTGACCTCGACGCCTTCCTTGGCCTCGATGGCCTGGTGCAGGCCTTCGTTGTAGCGGCGGCCGGGCAGCACACGGCCGGTGTGCTCGTCGACGATGAGCACTTCGCCGCCGGTGACAACGTAGTCCTTGTCGCGCAGGAAGAGTTCCTTGGCCTTGATGGCGTTGTTGAGATAGCCGATCAGCGCGGTGTTGCTGGGCTCGTACAGGTTGTCGATCCCCAGGAAGTCCTCGACCTTGGTGATACCCGGGTCGAGGATGCCGACGACCTTCTTCTTCTCGTCGACCTCGTAGTCTTCGTCGCGCGTCAGTTTCAGCACGAGCTTGGCGAACTGGCGGTACCAGCGGGTCACACCGCCTTCGGCCGGGCCGGAAATGATCAGAGGCGTACGCGCCTCATCGATAAGAATGGAGTCGACCTCATCGACGATGGCGTAGTGGTGGCCGCGCTGCACCAGCTCGTTCTTCTCCCACGCCATGTTGTCGCGCAGGTAGTCGAAACCGAACTCATTGTTGGTGCCGTAGGTGATGTCCGCCAGATACTGCTTGCGGCGCTCCGCAGGCTTCTGGTCGGTGATGATGCAGCCGACGTTCATCTTGAGGAATCGGAAGATACGGCCCATCAGCTCGCTCTGGTAGCTGGCGAGGTAGTCGTTGACCGTGACGATATGGACGCCCTTGCCTTCCAAAGCGTTGAGATATGAAGGAAGCGTGGCGACCAAGGTCTTGCCTTCACCGGTTTTCATCTCGGCGATGTTGCCCCAGTGCAGAGCCGCTCCGCCCATCAGCTGCACGTCGAAGTGCCGCTGGCCGAGTGTGCGCTTGGAGACTTCACGCACCGTGGCGAAAGCCTCAGGCATGAGCTTGTCCAAATCCTCGCCGTTGTCGAGACGTTGCTTGAATTTGGCCGTTTGCCCGGCGAGCTCCTCGTCGCTCAGGGCCGCAATCTCGTCCTCGTGTGCATTAGTCGCCTTGGCCACGTTCTCAAGTTTCTTGATTTGGTGGCCCTCGCCCATGCGCAGGGCCTTATCGACGATATCTACCAATTTCGCTCCCTAGTTCGTTTCCCATAAACGAGCAAGACCAAGCCAACCGAGGCTTGGCACAGACTAACGTTAATCTTACGCGGCGGCGCAGATTTTCCCTTTATTCAGAGATAAAGTTCACAAAACAGGACAGTTCTCACCTCGATATGAATCGACCCACCGATTGATTTCGGTGGGTCGAAAAACGCTACATTGACGAAATCCACTTACCGAAAATCCGAATTGTCGGAATTTCTGTTGTCGAGACACGCCATCAAATCATATCTGCTTTTTGCTCTTAGCCGCCTTGTTCGCCTTCTTGACATTTTCGGCGGTGTCGATCTCGAAGACGCCGTAGCTCCAGCCGTGGCGACGATAGACGACGGAAGGACGATTCGTCTCACTGTTGACGAAGAGGAAGAAGTCGTGTCCGATGAGCTCCATCTCGTAGAGGGCCTCGTCGATGGTCATCGGATCGGCGATATGCAGCTTGCGGCGAATGACGATGGGGGTATCGCCGACCTGCACCTCGACGCTCTCGCCGGGCCCGAGATCGGTGGAGAGCGGATGCTCGATCTCTTCGGGCTCCTGCAATGCCGGGGGCTCCGGATTGATCGGTTCGTCGAGAGGCAGCACGCCCATGTCGACGGTCTTCTGCTCCTTGCGGGTCGGGCGATGGGACTTGCGACGGTCGCGGACGCGACGCAGGCGCAGCGTCAGCTTGTCCAACGCAATATCGAGAGCGCTGTATTCGTCTGAGCTTGAGGCTTCGGCACGCACCACGGTGGCTCCGGCCTCGATGGTGATCTCGACGCGTTTGGCGGTATCGGCCTGACGTGGGTTGCCTTCACGGGATACGACGATCTGTGCACGCGCAGCGTCCGGGGCAATCGACGTGACACGCTTCATTTTCGTGTCTACGACATCACGGAACTTCTGATTGACTTGCATGTGACGTCCGGTAACGACTATATCCATGGTCGACCTCCTGTTAGGTTCGGTGGCGTTTGATCCACCTATGTGCCAGCAGCAACATCATTGCCGTGCTGCTAATTTCCAGTCTAGCGTCTTCACTTGGGGCAAGCTGGATGTACACCGAAAATACGCCTTTCGCTTGTACGCCACGCCACGGGCAATACTTTGCTATAATTGGATGTTTGTGAGACCTCTTGATGGTCGCGGCCGCACCTGGCACGTCCAGGGTGGCTGAGGAACTTCCGGGCTCCGCAGAGCACGATGGCGGATAACGTCCGCCCAGGGTGACCTGAGAGCAAGCGCAACAGAGAACAGACCGCCCGGCTTTGGCTGGGTAAGGGTGAAACGGCGGTGTAAGAGACCACCGGGCCGCTGGCAACAGTAGGCCGCTGGCAAGCCTCATCGGGAGCAAGGCCAAGCAGAAGGCACGTCGGTACTTTCGGGCTTCGACACGGGCTGCTCGCCCGGCCTTCGGGTAGGCCGCTGGAGCCTGGCGGCAACGTCAGGTCGAGATGGATGGCCATCCGCGTGGCGACACGCGACAGAACCCGGGGTATACGAGGTCTCACTTCACTTTTATATCGAATACCGACAGTTGTATTGCCATCTGTGTCGTCTGGACATGGAACGGTTAATCCTCGATTTGCCGCTGTCAAATGGGATACATGGTCACGGATCTGCACGGAAGCAAGAAAGGGGCCGGACACGGCAGATCATTCCCTACTATGCCCGAGCCCCTAATAAAGCGATCAGATCAGATATTTGTTCTCATTATTCCAGGCCGATGCTTTTGAGGTCGTGGACGATGAGCCGGTCGACGGCGAGGACGCCGGATTCGGCGGAGAGCAAGACCCCCCGCTTGCCTTCGGACGGGTAGCTGTAGGAGCTGAGCACGTGCAGGCCGTCGTTGACGTAGACCTCGACCGAGCCGCGGTCGACATAAACGTGCAGCTTGAGCTCGTCGGCGTTGAGCTCGGCGTCGGTGAGCTTGGCGGCGCGGTAGCCGCGGTCGCCGCGGGCCGCGGCCTGTCGGTCGACCACTACCGTTCCGGCCTGCGCGTCGTAGGCCACGTAGGTGTAGGAGCCGTCGGAAGTGGCGTGGACCTTGAGGCCCGCGCGCTCGGCGGTGGTGTCGTTGAGGTCGATGTCCAGTTCGATCTCCACGGCTTCGGCGTCCTCGTCGACCAGGGCCTCCTCGTTGGCCTCGATGGGGCGGGCGACGTGCTCGAAGGTGTTGATGCGCAGCCGGTCGGTTTCCGGGACGGGTACGGTGTGCAGGTCGCCGTCTTCGCCGAGATAGCATTCGCGGGGCAGGGTCATCTGGCCGCACCAGCCGTCGGACTGCATGGGGGCATGCTGCTTGAATGGGCTCATCCAGCCGTACATGATGCGGCGGCCGTTGGCTTCGAACGACTGGGGAGCGTAATAGTTCGCTCCGCAATCCAACAGCCGGAGTTCGGTTTCGGGTTTGAACGCCTCGCCCGGCTCCCACGTGCCAATCATGTATACGGCATTGCTGTTGTTGCGGTTCATGTAATCCTGCGCCTCCGCGCCCATAGCGGAGAAGACGATGACCCACTTGGTGTTGCCGTCCTTGTCCTTCAGCGGGAAGAAGTCGGGGCACTCAAGCATATAGACGTCCGGGTCCGGATCCTGGAAAAGAACATTCTTGAACTCCCAATGGACCATGTCGTTGGAGGTGTAGAGCCAAAGCTGGCCGTGATCGTTGACATCCGAGACGCCGTGCACCATGTACCAGACGCCGTCCCACTTGAACACCTTCGGGTCGCGGAAGTGCTGGTGCACCTTTTCACGCGGACAATCGACCACCATGCCAAGCTTGTTGAGCTTGGTGGCTTCGTCGTCCTCGGCGACGGCCGCCATCTGGACCTGCCACTGGCCGCCAGACGGATCGATGCCGTTAAGATAACGCTCACCGGTGTAGTAGAAACGCAATTTGCCGTCGTCGTCGATCACGGCCGAACCGGAGAAGACGCCGTCCTTCTCCTGCTCAAGGCTCGGGGCCATAGCAATCGGCTCGCGGCGCCAGGCAGCCATATCGGCGCTGGAGACGTGGCCCCAGTGCATCGGCCCCCACTGCGTGCCGTAAGGGTGCAGCTGGTAATAGACGTGCCAACGGCCCTTGTAGTAGCACAGGCCGTTCGGGTCGTTGATCCACCCGCCATTCGAGGCGATGTGGTACTTGGGATACCAGCGGTCCTCGCGCTCAAGAGCGAGCGTGGCGACGCCCGCTTCGGCTTTGGCAAGCTCCTCGCCGTGGTCGCGTATCGGGGTATAAACAGGAGATTCGGTGGTCATCTTTGATCCTTTTCTCATATATGGTAATTATTGTTATCCGTGTAAGGCCCCACACCTTGATCGACACGGAGGCCTTACATCGCTATGGAATTTTGTGGTTTCGTCTGTATTGTCAGAGACAAGCCAAACCGTTGGACAATCAGGCGGGAAGCTCGTCGCTGGCGGCCTCGGCCTGAATGGCCTGACCTTCAGCTTCGGCCTTCTTACGGTCCTTGACACGAATGAACGGATCGCCGCCCACCTGCTGGTCATCCTTTTTGATGACAAAAAGACCATAGATTACCGCAGCCAATACGATGGCGGAAATGGTGAGGAAAGTGACGCGGTCGCCCATCTTGTCATGATAGAGGCCCAGCGGAGTGGACATCACGGTCTGGCCGAGCGAGGAAGCCACATGATAACCGACCATGTAGAGCGTCGCCGATAGTTTCGTGTTGTAATGCAACGTGAAGTAACGGAACGTAGGAAGGCTGAAGAGCGGAACCTCGATGGCGTGGAACATCTTGACCACCGAAATCATCACCGGGTCGTGGAAAATGCCGCACAGGCCGATACGCAGGCACATCACCACACCGCCCAAAAGCAGCGAGTTGCGCACGCCGATATGGTCCATGATCACCGGGACGATGCCCATCATCGCGGACTCGCAGAACACCTGGATGGCGTTGAGGTTGCTGTACCAGTCATTTCCTGCGGCCTTGCTGGAGAAGAGGCTGACATAGTAGTTCGGGAACATCTGCTGGTCGAAGACCGTGTAGAAGGTGTTGGTGAAGAAGATGAAGACAACCATCGCCCACAGCGAGCCCATACCGAGCACGGAAACCATTTCCTTGACGCTCGGGTTGCTGTGCGGAGCATTCGGATCCGCATCCTTCTTCATTTCCTCGACCTGCTCGGCCGGACGCCAGAAGGCGTAGACGCAAAGCATGCCAAAGCCGAAGAGGGAACCAAGCCAGAAGTTGTACATCATATTGATATTGAAGAGACGGCCGGCGATCAGCGCCACGATGGCGTAGCCGAAGGAACCCCACGCACGCGACTGGCCGTATTTGAAGTTGAAGAAACGACTGCAACGTTCAGTCAGCGCCTCGACCAGGGAACAGCCTGCCATGAAGCCAGCCGAAAGCACCACCGAGCCAAGCAGTGCTCCAAGAAACTTCATGGATCCGCCGGCCTTCAGCATCGGGGCATAGATGAACTGAGCGAACGGACCCACCAACGCGGCGATGCACGAGATCACGATCACCAAACGACGCTTGATGACCAGGCTATCCTGGATAACGCCATACACAAACATGAGGATAAGCGTCACCAGCGAATTGATGGAGTAGATTTCACCCTGCTGGGCTGAAGTCATGCCCAGGCCCTTGGTCGGATCGGTGAGCCACCTTGAGAAGAAGGACCACCAGATGCCCCACGAGCAGAAGAACATGAAAATTCCTACGGAACTTTCAAGATAAGATGGGTTTCGATATGTATTAGCGCCTTTGACTGCCATTGTCGTCAGCTTTCTTTTCGAATAATTGCTTCTTTACAATTACATCATTTCTTTCTTCATCGTCTCTTACGCTGCCTTCAACATTTCATTCAGCTTTGACATGGAAATGACTCGATAACTCTATAACGAATCAACAATAGATGTCAAATCTAACTATTAAATGATAACTTGTTGGCGATCATCGTCTTAAAAAGAACAATCATCGTTCTCCATCATCATCAAACAGCTCATGGGCGACCCGACGCAGCGTTTCCGGATCATGGCCCTTGCGTCCTCCGGCGCTCCAGAAGCGACGACGACGTACCTGAAGTTCCAAGCCTTCCGTTTTTAGCGCAATCTTGCGCCCCAGTTGCCAGGCGGCATCTTCGAAAACGCCTTGTTCACGGGCTTCGGCCGCTACGCTTTGCGCCAGCTTATCGTCAACGCCCTTGCGTCTCAATTCCATGGTGGTTCCACGGAAACCGAGCATCCGCCCCGCACAGCTGCGCACCACAGCACGCGCGTATTCCTCATCATCGATGAGATGGACATCCACCAGACGCATCACCACATCCTCGGCGACCTGAGGATCATAGCCCTTGTCGATCAGTCGCCTGATAAGCGCTCCGGAAGAACGGGCAGCGGCATCGAGCAACGTCAACGCCGCCTCGCGACAGGCATCCGAATCGGCCGGATCATCCGGTACACGTTTCACAGGTGCTCCACCGCGATATCTGCGGTAACGGCTTTTGCCGCGTCCGCGTCCGTATTTGCCGTATTTTCCATGCTTATGCGAGCCGTCGAACGTGTCGTCGGCATCGAGGCTGCCCCCGAAACCACTGGTGTAATTGCTGGCTATCGCGACCGCATGGGTGTGGGCCCTGTTCGGCCTTTTCGACCGTGCCGATGTCCGGCGCCGGTCTGAGACCGTATCATCGTCAGCGTTGCCATCGTGTGAATCGAAGGCGGACGAAGCTGTAACAGCACCGCCTGTCAAGCCTGAATCCGACGAGCCCCCACCACTGCTGCCTGCCCGTCTCTCAACGACACGACCGCCATCGGTCGAGCCATGGTCGCCATCTTCGGATGACACATCCGGCAGATGGCGACCCTGCAAAAAATCCTCGACACTGATCATGGAGTCGGCCCCGGAAAACTAGGCTTTCGCCTCTGAACCCGAAGACGGGGCACTCCCAGCAGATGCGCTTGCAGCTGCGGCATCGCCGGCATCCGAGGAACCGGAATCCTGCGAAGTGTCGCCACCGTCTTCAGGTTTCGAATCGTCTTCAATCAGGCCGTATTTGATCTTCACCTTGCGTTCGATCTCGTCGGTCAATGCCGGATTGTCCTTGAGGAACTGACGGACATTCTCACGCCCCTGCCCCAGTTGGTCACCTTCGTAGGTGAACCACGATCCGGACTTCTTGACGACATCGCACTGGATCGCCATATCGAGCACAGAGCCCTCCCGGGAGATGCCCTCCCCGTAGAGGATGTCGAATTCGGCGAACTTGAAGGGCGGCGCCATCTTGTTCTTGACGACCTTGACCTTGGTGCGGTTGCCGACCGCCTCATCACCGTTCTTCAACGTCTGGATACGGCGGATGTCGAGACGCACGGAAGCATAGAACTTCAGCGCCTTGCCACCGGTCGTGGTCTCCGGACTGCCGAAGAAGACACCGATCTTCTCGCGCAACTGGTTGATGAAGATGGCGGTGGTGTTGGACTGGGCCAACGCACCGGTCATCTTGCGCAGCGCCTGGCTCATCAGCCTGGCCTGCAGACCGACGTGGCTGTCTCCCATCTCGCCTTCGATCTCGGCCTTGGGCACCAAAGCCGCCACCGAATCGATGACCACGATATCCAGTGCGCCACTGCGCACCAGCATATCCGCGATCTCAAGCGCCTGCTCGCCGTTGTCTGGCTGGGAAATGATCAATTGGTCCGTATCGACACCGAGCTTCTTGGCGTAGACCGGATCGAGCGCATGTTCCGCATCGATATAGGCAGCCACGCCACCGGCCTTCTGCGCATTGGCCACTGCGTGCAGCGCCAACGTGGTCTTGCCGGAAGATTCCGGACCGTAGATCTCGACGATCCTGCCGCGGGGCAGACCTCCGATTCCGAGAGCCATATCAAGTGCCAGCGAACCGGTGGGAATGACCTCGACGTCCTGCACCGGTTTGTCGCCGAGCCGCATCGCCGAGCCCTTGCCGAAGTCCTTTTCGACCTGTTTGAGCGCGGTATCGAGCGCCGCCTGCTTGCGCGGGTCGATGCCATGTTCGCCATTGGCTTGGGGCCCGGCGCTCTTGGCTTTGCCGCCCTTGGCGGTTTTTGATTGCTGTGCCATCGTTCTCCTTTACGTTCGCTCCTGCACTACCAGAATAAGGAGCAATCCGCTACTTATGCAAGCGAAACAGGGTTATGTGGTCGAATGCTTGCCTTTTCGACACGCCGTGGTTTTCCGGGCTTTTGGGCCTCTAACCCCGTTTATTCGTTCCTGACTAACAAAATAATCATAGAACAAGATACGAACATTTGTTCGAATAGGCGCGCCGGAAGGCCTGAAACAATCGAAATCTATTTCGCCGGAAGCGGCGGCGCATTGTGGTCCTTGCCCCAACGGCGCGAATCCGGAATCTGCAGCTGGTCGCACAGCACATTCCACACGACGCGCGGCTCGACGCCGTCTGCGAGCGCCTCGACCACGGTCATGTCGTCAAGCGCCGTCAATACCTGATCATGCGCCAGCGAACGCCCGTACGTGCGTCCAAGCACCTCTTCCAGCAACTGCCAAAATTCACGTTCTTTCACGCCGACAAGTCTACCAGCGTCAACGAATACGAATCCATATGCGAAACCACAAGCCGTCAACAGCACAAAAGCCCACCGGCCATAAGCCGATGAGCTTTTATAATCAAGCGGTATGAACCCGTGAGGTCACGCCTCGGTGTAATCGAGGTAATCCGCTACCATCCGCAGCATCTGCGAGGTGCTCAAACCCAGCGATTCGGCGATGGACGCCAGCAGTTCGGAGCTGGCCTCCTTCTGCCCGCGCTCCACCTCGGAAAGATATCCGAGCGAAACGCCGGCCTTTTCGCTGACCTCACGCAGCGTCTTGTGGTCTCGGGTACGCAGGTCGCGCAGCACGTGGCCAATCGCCTCGCGCAGCGAGACGTCGCGACCGTCTCCCTCGGTGTCGTGTTTGCGTGCGGCCGCCCTCGGCTTGGACTGCTCGGCATCCTCTTCCTGCCACATCCTGTTAAGCACCGCCTGGCGTTCATCCTTCGCCTTCTTGGCGGCACGGGCCTTCAAAACCTGTTGTTGCGCGAAAGCCACTGCGCGCTTTTGAGCAGGGGTCAAATCCCTGTTGCGCGCATTGCTTGGGCGCCTCGCCTCTGATGCAAGCGTGTTCATTCTCATCTGCTCCTGTGGTCGAGTCATCGTTTCCATTACGCCACCCCTCCTTGTTTCATGCTGTTCGTTCTGTCACTTTCATCAACAGCTAAGAAGGGAGTTTATTCCTCTGTGAGCGATGTGAGCTGCATCACAGACTGCAATACGTCCAGCACCGTAAGGTGACGTATCTCTTCTCGCGAACCGGTAAGCCGAAGCTCGACGGCCACGGTTCGCCTTGCTTCGCCATCGCCTGAACCGGGAACGCTGATGCCGACATAGACCAAGCCTTCGGGCTTGTCTCCGTCAGGGCCCGGGCCGGCGACGCCGGTGGTCGACAGGCCGAGTATCCGACCTCCATATTGCGGCTGCCCATAAAGGGCAGCGGTCCGCTCGGCCATCTGTCGTGCCACTTCCGGATGCACCGCACCCTGAAGGCGCAGCAGATCGGAATCGACACCGAGCACACTCGCTTTGGCACGAATGTCGTAGGTGACCGCGGATCCGAGAAAGACTTCGGAGGCACCAGGTATACGGACAAACGCATCGGCGAGCAGACCTGCCGTCAGTGATTCGGCAGAGGCGATCTTCCACCCGCGAGTCTTGGCACCCTTGAGAATGCCTGCGGCAAGCGCATCACAACGTGGTTGAATCGAAGGAACGGTGCCGCTCGAGGTCAATTCCCCCATATCGCGTATCGTCTCGGAGACATTCCCCGGTGTCTTTTTACGTTCCATCATTGCCTTCCCAAAACCGAATCGAGCCGATCATTATATTCCCGTCGTCAACGGACGAGATATAAAATCACCCCAAGCCACCTACCAATCGGTAGGTAACAGCTTGGGGTAGATTTTATCGAAGCCTCAAGAACTTTTCCGAGTCCGCACCACATTACGGACATAGACATATCCGGAATACAGGCAGAGAATCAAAGCGACGTCGATGATGAATTCCGCCAACGAGTAATAGCCGAACCACCATACGGGGGCACCGTTGGCGATATGAGCGAACGTGGGACCACCGCCGCGAAGCGCCACCAGGCCCGGATTGCCGATCGTCGAATCGAGCGCCCATACCGGCATCAGGAGCATGCCCAGGCCGATGCACTGGGTGAGCGTCTTGTATTTGCCGGCCTTGTCCGCCGCGATGACCTTGCCGCCGGTGTCAATGACGAAGAAGCGCATGACGGTGATGCCGATCTCGCGGATGAGGAACAGCGCGGTGACCCACCACGGCACTTCGCCGAAGACGGAAGCCACCACAAGCGCCGAGCAGATCAGCAGCTTGTCGGCGATGGGGTCCATGAGTTTGCCCAGCTCGGTGACCTGGTTATAGGTGCGGGCCATCCAGCCGTCAAGCTTGTCGGTCGAAGCGGCCACGATGAACAGCATTGCCGCGGCGAAACGCAGCCACGGATTGTGCTGCCCCCAAGCGCCTGCCGCGATATCGGCCCATAAAAAGATCAGGACCAGCACGATGCGCGTGTAGGTCACCAGGTTCGGTGGGCTGTTCCACCCGTCCAGAAGCGATTTTTTCCCATCTCGTTGTTGCATACTCATTACCTTAGCGCGGCGGCGATACCGAGGTGTCGCCTAAGCCGCTTCGGTGTCGCCTTGGGAAGCCGACGGCGCCACTGCTCCGGCCTTGCCTTGGATGAAGTCGAGGACCTGGGTCAGATCCTGGGGCTGGACCAGGACCTCGCGGGCCTTGGAACCCTCGGACGGGCCGACCACGCCGCGCGATTCCAAGAGATCCATCATGCGTCCGGCCTTGGCGAAGCCGATGCGCAGCTTGCGCTGAAGCATCGAGGTGGAGCCGAACTGCGTGGTGACCACGAGCTTGGCCGCTTCGAGCAGCGTGTCCATGTCGTCGCCGATCTCCTCGTCGGGATGCGACTCGTTCGCCTCGGCCTTTTTGGCCATCTCCTCGATGTCCTCGCGATAGTGCGGCTTGCGCTGGGTACGCACGAATTCGACGGCCTTGCGGATCTCGGACTCCCCGACCCACGAGCCCTGCACACGGATCGGCTTGGCCGAACCCATCGGCAGGAACAGGGCGTCGCCTTGGCCGATCAGCGATTCGGCGCCGGTGGAGTCGAGGATGACCCTCGAATCAGTGGCCGAAGAGGTGGCAAAGGCCAGACGCGAGGGGATGTTGGCTTTGATCAGACCAGTGATGACGTCGACGGACGGACGCTGGGTGGCGAGCACGAGATGCACGCCTGCGGCTCGTGCCAGCTGGGTGATGCGCTGGATGGAGCTTTCGACGTCGTTCTTGGCCAGCATCATCAGGTCGGCCATCTCGTCGACGACCACGAGAATATACGGATATGGAGCGACCTTGCGTTTCGAGCCGAGCGGGACATGGACTTTGCCGGCGAGCACGGCCTTGTTGAAGTCCTTGATGTGGCGGAATCCGAAGAACTGGAGGTCGTCGTAGCGGGCGTCCATCTCCTTGACCACCCATTCCAAAGCCTGCGCGGCTTTCTTCGGGTCGGTGATGATCGGGGTCAGCAGGTGCGGGATACCGGCGTAGGCGGAAAGCTCGACGCGCTTGGGGTCGACCATGATCAGACGCACCTGCTCGGGGGTGGCCCGCATGATGATCGAGGTGAGCATGGAGTTGATGAAGCTGGACTTGCCGGAACCGGTGGCGCCGGCGACCAGCAGATGCGGCATCTTCGTGAGATCGGCGGTGACGATATGGCCTTCGACATCCTTGCCGACGCCGGCGAGCATCGGGTTCGGGTCGTTCACGGCCTTGTCGCTGCGCAGCACGTCGCCCAGATGCACGATCTCACGGTCGATGTTGGGAATCTCGATGCCGATGGCGGACTTGCCGGGGATCGGCGAGAGGATGCGCACGTCAGTGGAGGCCACGGCGTAGGCGATGTTGCGTTGCAGGTTCGTGACCTTCTCGACCTTGACGCCCGGGCCGAGCTCGACCTCGTACTGGGTGACGGAAGGCCCACGCAGGAAACCGACGACCTTGGCATCGATGTTGAACTGGTGGAACGTCGCGCTCAACGCCTTGATGACGTTGTCGTTGGCCTGGGTGCGGGCCAGATGCGGCTTGCCCTTCACCAGAATATCAAGGCTGGGGAGGTGGTAGGGCTGGTTAGTCTCCTCATCCGCGGCGTTCTCGGCCTCGTGTCTGGCCACCGCATCGTCACCGTCATGATTGGCGACGGAAGCGGGCAGATTCGCCGCTCCCCCGGCGATGCCTTGGACTTGCGGCGTCACGGGGTCGGCAGCGCTGCCGTCCTTGCCGACCGCAGCCCACGGATCGCCTGCCTGGCCACTAGCGGAGGCCTGCGAATCCGCAGATGCTCCATACGGCCCCAACGCGCCTGCCACCCCAGGGCCCGCAAAAGCGCCAGGCTGAACGCCTGTAGCGCCGCCAGCGATTGCCAAGTCGGCGGTTCCGTCGCTTCCGAATCCGCCTGAACCGTTCGGCATGGATGAAGACGGCACTGCCCCGTCAACGACTTGTTGGACTTCGCCGGTGACCGGATCGACCATCGGCTGTCGATGCCCCTCAATGATTTGTGTCTCGTCAGTCTCGCCATTGAGATCGGCAGCCCTGTCAAAGGCCTCGTCGCCGGCATAACGTTCAAGTTTCGCGATGTCGTCGCCGTCATTGCCGCCATGGCCGAAAATGCGAGAGAAGAACGCGCCGATACCACGTTTGCGAGGCTGGGTTGACGCGTCGGCATCGATGCTTTCGTCCTGCCCATCATGGGTCGGCACGCCCTCGGCAAGCTGCAACGTCTCATCACCCACGCGCACTTCGTTGGGAAACTGCTCGCTTTGAATGCCTACACCGGTGTTTTCGACGGTGTCGCCTTCGCCACCATTCTCGCTTTTCCGTCGTTGCAACCAATCCTGCAACTGTTCGGGAATCTTGGTGATATCCAACTTGACGATGAGCAGCAGCGAGAATATCGCCACGACGACGAAAATGATGACGGCGAATACGCTCGAAAGTCCCCAAGCCAACGGCGAGCCCAGCACGAAGCCAAGCAGGCCGCCCGCACTGCGCAGCACATCCATATCGAAGTCGCGCGACGGCGAGGCGACGATGGCATCGATGATCGAGCAGATCGACCAGAAGAGCAGCGCACAGCCGATGATCAGACGCAGGTTGCGCTTGTGCTTGGCCGGGTCGAGCAGCACCTGATAGGCCACAACCAGCAGAAAAATCGGCAATACGACGCTCATCATGCCGAACAGGCCCGCGGCGACCATGTGCAGCCAATGGCCGAGGAAACCGTCTACATGGAACCATTCGGAGGCACAGAACATGATCGCGACGATGACCAACGCAAAGAAACCGGCGATACGGCACAAGGTGGCATGACGCTCGAAAAACGTCGCATCGGCAGGCGGCATGACCTTCGTCGCCTCGATATCCTTACCTGAAGTTGACCCGTTCGCTTTGCTGCGACGGGTCTTCGCGCTCTTGCCGTTCGTCTGTGTCTTACGTGCCATAACAACTGTGATTCTACTTCAAGCCCGTCCCCTCGACCCCGTCAAACGGCCAATCTGCCCAACCCTTTCAAATGCCGGCGGGTTGCGATTGCCCGCAAATCCCTGAAATATTTCGCAGACAGCTTCGCGCTTATTGCCAGCGACTTCGTAAAGGCTCGCCCATAGTGATAACGTCGCCCATGGCCTTACGATGGAAACATGGTCATGACACCTGCCGAACGTGCGAGCGCTGTCGCATTCTCGTACAAAAACTGCGAGCTATCGGGCATCGTAGTGAGCGATGCGATGGTGATGGCCGCCAACGGCTATCAGCGCGGCACCATAGCCCTCTCGGATTTCGCGAAAGCACCCGAACGCCACGCACAACGGCCGAGCCAAAAAGCGTCTGCATATCAAAAAGATGAAGACGACAACGCCGGAGAACACTCATCGGTTACCGTTGCGCACTCAGGCGGCAGGATTGACAACGGCCAGCACGATCAAGCCGACATTGGCGCAGAAACGCAGCTTCGCGACGACCGAATTTTCGCCCGCTGCGTACGGCTCATCGATTATGGATGGCCGGCATACGGCGGACTTGACGAGCTGAAAACCATTCATCGCGGCCTGTTCGTCGGGGCAATGACCGATGCAGGAATGGTGCGCGGCGATGGTGAAACCTGCATGATGCACGGTATCGACGACTTCACAAACCAACCGAATCGCGCGAACGACCGGGAAATCCACCAGAATCGCCAACGACAAAGCCCGTATTTTCCCGCTTCGCTTATCGCAACCGGGGCGGCCAACATCTTTTCGCAGCTGGGCGAGCAAGATTGTTTTTCAGGGCTTGACCGTGCCGGTTTCATCCGTGCTCTGGCAGGTGTCTTTGACGAGTTGAACGCCCTGCATCCCTTCACCTACGGCAACGGCATGGTGCTGCGCATGTTCGTCTCCGAACTCACACATTCCGTGGGCTGGGACCTGAACTGGGGCACGGTCACGTTCGAGAGCTATCGGAAAGCGACCGGCCTTGCGTTGCTCGAACACGACATCTCAGGGTTGGAGCGCATGTTCGCCTCGATCATCCGACTGGCCAACCCCACCCGTATCTTCCTTATCTCGGGCTGGGACCAAGGTCCCGCGCACTGAGCTTCTGCCGTTATCAGTGAGAAAAGTACTTTTCAAAGCCCGGTTTGGCGCTTTCCGACTGATTCACATATAACTGTGGAGAAAAAGCACTTTTTGAGGCCGGTTTTGGCGCTTTTCTCATCAATGCCGTGCAAAAAGCTCCTTTTGTGGCGGCTTTAGCCGTTTTCTCAACGGGTAGCGATGTCGCCCAAGTGATGGGCTACATGATGCTCATCGGCATGGGCATCGGCTTCGTCGTATTTGCCAGCATCCGCACGAGAAACGATATCCAGCGCCTTGGCCGGCAGATCTTCGTCGAGCGCATTGAGCCAATGGATGCGCGGGTCGCGGCCGAACCAGCCCATCTGCTTGCGGGCCAGGCGCTTGGTCTTCTGGGCGATGTCGGCGAACGCCTCGTCCTCGCTCATTTCGCCGTCAAGATACGCCTCGATCTGGGAATAGCCCAAAGCGCGCGAGGCGGTGACGCCGAGCAGCGGACGAATGCGTCGCACCTCTTCGACAAACCCCTGTTCGCGCATCTGGGAAGTGCGGATGTCGATGCGCCGGTCGAGCTCCTCGCGCGGCAGATCAAGGCCGATCTGTACGGAGTCGATGACATAGCGGTATCGCGGGAGACTTGCGGAATAAGGCCTGCCAGTGATCTCGATGACCTCCAGCGCCCGAATGGTGCGACGGGCGTTGTGCGGGTCCATACGCCCGGCGGCTTCCGGATCCTTGCGCTTCAATTCGTCATACAACGATCCGGCGCCTTCGGCCTGTTCCCTCGCTTCGAGCCGGGAACGAACCTCGGGGTCGGTGCCGGGAAACGAAATGTCGTCGATGGCCGCGCGCGCGTACAGGCCGGAACCGCCGACCAGAATCGGGCGTACCCCCCTGCCTTTGAGCTCGGTGATTTCCCGGCGCGCCAGTTTCTGGAATCTGGCTACGGTCATCGTCTCGCCGGGGTCGATGATATCGAGCAGATGGTGCGGTACCGCGGCCTGCTCCTGCGCACTCGCCTTGGCCGTACCGATATCCATCAAGCGGTACATCTGGTAGGCATCGGCATTGACGATTTCGGCCTTTTGACCGCCCTTCGCAAGCTGCTGCGCCAAGGCTATGCCCAATCCGGTCTTGCCGGACGCGGTAGGGCCGATGATGGAGACGACACGGGCCACGTTGCTCTTCGTTTCCATACCCTTTACCTTTCGTTCGACCGCGGGCGAACCCGATAGTGGTGATTCTAACGACCGGTATCGCCTACGATATTCACGTCGGATTTTCAGCCGATATTCAGTTTAGATAGATGGCTCTCGGTAAGATGGGAAGACGTGATATTAGATCGACACGAACGCATCAACACCGCCGAAATCCAGGCAAGGCTCGAGAAAGTGGCCCAAAACGGCACGGACGCCGCCGGCTCACAGCTGTTCCCGGCGGACGAAATCACCGAATTCATCGACATGATGCAGGTCTACGAAGGCGCGATGTACGAGATCAGCACCAAGCTCGAAGTGCTCGACAGCGAGTTCCATGTCCATTTCGCCCATGACCCCATCCACCATATGGAACGCCGGCTCAAATCCGTCAATTCGATTCTCGGCAAACTCAGGCGCCGCAACCTGCCGATGTGCACGGAGTCGATACGCGACAATCTCTTCGACGTGGCCGGCATCCGCGTGATCTGCAACTATCGCGACGACGTCTATTCCGTAGCCAACTACCTTTCCAGTCAATCCGACATCCAGGTGCTGCGCGTCAAGGACTACATCAAAAGCCCGAAGCAGAACGGCTATCGCAGCCTGCACGTCATCTACGCGGTGCCGGTCTTCCTTTCCAACGGCGAGCACTACACGCCGGTCGAAGTGCAGTTCCGCACCATCGCCATGGACTATTGGGCCAGCCTGGAGCACGCCCTGCGCTACAAGTCCGACCTGCCGGATGCAAAGCTCACCGAGCATTCGCAGACGCTGCTCGACTGCGCGCGCAGCCTGCAGAACATCGAGACGCAGATGCAGAACATCCACCGCGATATCAACGGCGCCCCGCAGCAGGAGGAAGCCCCGACCTCGCAAGCCTTCAACCCCAATAAGTGACGTCGCACAATACACGATAGTTTTCGTTCCATACTGGTTTCGCCGGTTTCTTTTCAGCAAGGAACCGGCGAAATCGTTATGTAAGGCGCAATTGTTATGTAAACGATATTGAGAGACTAGAAGTCGAAATTGTCCGGGTCGCCGCCGGTTCGCACACCGGTTTCAAGACCGGCTATTTGCGACATTTCCTCTTCGCTCAGCTCGAAATCGAACACGTCGATGTTCTGCCTGATGCGCTCGTCGTGCGTGGATTTCGGAATGACGATGACGCCGCGCTGCAGGTGCCAGCGGATGACGACCTGGGCGGGTGATTTGCCGTATTTCGCACCGATCTGCGCAAGCCGCGGCGAAGAGAGCAGCGAACCGCCGGTACCGCCGAGCGGACTGTAGGCCTCAACGGCGATGCCCTGTGACTTGACGAAATCGACCAGCTCCTGGTTGCCGAACTGCGGCGAGGACTCGATCTGGTCGACCGCCGGTAGCATCCCCGTGCCGAGCCCCTCCAATTCCTTCACATGATGCTCCTGCAGATTGCACACGCCGATGGCACGGATACGACGGTCGCGATAGAGCGCAACCATGTCCTTCCACGCCTGCTGCCAGCCGTCTGCCGGCCAATGGATGAGATAGAGGTCCACGTAATCGGTGCCAAGACGGTCAAGGCTCTCATAGAACGCCTCACGCGTGCGTCCTTGACGGATATCCTCGTTCCAAAGCTTCGTCGTCAGGAAGATCTCGTGGCGGGCAACGCCGGAACGACGTATGCCTTCTCCCACGGATCGTTCGTTGCCGTAAACCTTCGCCGTATCGATATGGCGGTAGCCCGAGCGCAGCGCGACATCCACCGCGTTGGCCGTGGTCTCCCCCTCCGGGGTCTGGAACACGCCCAATCCCAGCTGAGGGATGGTGATGCCATTGTTCAATGTGATATCCGGAACCTTGTTGTCGGTCATTGCCGCCTCCATGATGTGTGTGGTCGTTCCCAAACGTCTCGGAACAAACCCTTCTATGCTTTCCATGCTAATCGTGCAGCATCATAATCTCCGCTCTACGTGAAGCGCAACGCTTCCTTCGACCACTGTAAGAGACGGAAGACCAGGCAGCGTATTCTCGACCCCTCAAATCCTACGTTGTTCACACTCAGCCAATTGCCAGTAACTGCGGATAGACTGATAACCATAACCAACAAGTGTCAATGAAAATCGACAAAAGGAGCAGGCATGGCTTTCGGGAACAGGCCTGAAGACAACAACACGCAACAGCCTTACGGGCAGCCGAACGCATACGGACAGAACTACGGGCAACAACAATACAGCCAATACGGCCAGCCTCAGGGGCAGCCTTACGGCCAAGGCCGGAACATGCAGTACGGACAGCCGTACGCGCAACCGCAATACGGACAGCCTGCATATGCGGGTGCGGGTGCCGGGACGGCGGCCCCGACGATGACGATGAACGGGCAGACCGCCTATTCCTTCGAACGCGCACGCCACGTCTCCACCACCAAGGCCTACGGCGAGATGACGCTCGGCCTGCTCTTGACCGCTGTGGTCGCCGTGTTCACCCAGATGACCGGCGCACTCGAGGGCTTCCTGATAGCCACGGGCATGATCGGCTGGATCGGCCTGGCCGTGGTGCAGGTGGCCATCGCCGTCGTGCTGGGCTGGCGCATCGACAGGATGAGCGTAGGCGCCGCACGCGCCATGTTCTATCTCTATGCTGCGCTGACCGGCTTCACGCTCGCCACCATTTTCTACACCTACAGCCTGCCGTCGATCGGCATGGCGCTGGGGCTGTGCGTCGCGTTCTTCTTCGTGTTGACGATGCTTTCGCTGACCACCAAGAAGGACATGCTCAAGGCCGGCCCGATTCTGTTCGTCGCGCTTCTGGTGCTGCTGGTCGGCGAAGTCATCATGATGTTCTTTGCTCCCTCGCAGACCACGCTCATGATCACCGGAGCCATCGGCCTCATTGTCTTCGCCGGGCTGACGATGTACGACGCCCAGCAGACGAGAGCCATGTTCGATGTGGCTGAGCAACGCGGCGATACCGTGATGCTGAACCGCATCTCAATCATCTGCGCGCTGAACCTCTACCTCGACTTCATCAACATGTTCCTCTATCTGCTGCAGATTTTCGGCGACAGCGACAACTAAAAGCCGACTAACCCAAGGCCCATAGCACATACTCAATCGGGGATGACAGACGATTTCTGCCATCCCCGATTTGTTATCTATCGAGTGTTTCCAACTACTGTCATCGTCGGACTCCAGCCTCTACTTCATCAGCCGACGCAGGACATATTGGAGGATGCCGCCGTTGCGGTAGTACTCGGCCTCGCCTGGGGTGTCGATACGGACGGTGGCGTCGAATTCGATGGGCTTGAGAGTTGGGTTGCCTTCAGCTTCTGGCTTGGTGGCGATGACGTGGACGGCCTTGGGAATCACACCGTTGTTGAGCGTCTCGATACCTTGGAAATCGTAGGTTTCCGTGCCGTCGAGACCAAGCGATTGTGCGGACTGGCCTTCGGGGAACTGCAGGGGCAGCACGCCCATGCCGATGAGGTTGGAGCGGTGGATGCGCTCGAAGCTGCGGGCGATGACGACCTTGACACCGAGCATCAACGTACCCTTGGCCGCCCAGTCGCGCGAGGAGCCGGTGCCGTATTCGCTGCCCGCCAACACGACCAACGGGGTGCCAGCCTTGCGGTAATCGAGCGAGGCATCGAAAATCGTGGTCGGTTTGCCTGCCTCAAAATCATAGGTGAATCCGCCTGGGCGTATCTCTTCGCCCACCGAGGCGAGCAACTGGTTGCGCAGACGGATATTGCCGAACGTGCCACGCACCATGACCTCGTGGTTGCCGCGACGGGAACCATAGGAGTTGAAATCTTTCGGCTCGATGCCATGGTCCAGCAGGTACTTGCCTGCAGGGCTCGAGGCAGGGAACGCACCGGCCGGCGAGATGTGGTCGGTGGTCACGGAGTCGCCAAGCAAGGCCAAGACGCGAGCGCCGCGCACATCTTGAACCGCCTGCGGTTCGGCGCTCATGCCGTCGAAGAAGATCTGGCGACGCACATACGTGGAGTCCGGATCCCACGCAAAGCGTTTGCCCGACGGTACGTCGAGGGACTTCCAGCGTTCGTCACCCTCAAAGACGTCGGCGTAGTCGCGTACGAACATCTCACGGTTGACGGCAGTCGAGACGACCTTGGCTATCTCCTCATTGGACGGCCAGATGTCGCGCAGGAATATCTCTCGTCCGGTTTTGATGTCTGTGCCGAGCGGCTGGGTTTCAAAGTCGAAGTCGAGGGTGCCGGCGATGGCATAGGCGATGACCAGCGGCGGCGAGGCCAGATAGTTCATCTTGACGTCAGGGCTGATGCGGCCTTCAAAGTTGCGGTTGCCTGAAAGCACCGAGGTCATCGTCAGGTCATTGTCATTGACCGCCTTGGAAATCTCGGGCAGCAGCGGGCCGGAGTTGCCGATGCAGGTGGTGCAGCCGAAACCGACCAGCTCATAGCCGAGCGCATCCAAGTCGTCCTGAAGGCCGGCTTTCTTGAGGTAGTCTGTCACAACCTGCGAACCCGGGGCCAGCGAGGTCTTGACCCACGGTTTTGGCTTGAGACCGTGGGCCCGGGCAGCTCGGGCGAGCAATCCGGCGGCGATCATCACCGAGGGGTTGGAGGTGTTGGTGCAGCTGGTAATCGATGCGATGGCGACGTCGCCGTTCCTGATCTCGAAACACCCGCGGAAATCGGTATGTACCGGCACCGGGTTCTGGCAGGTCTTCGGCGTCTCGTAATCCGGCAGCGTCTTTTCGAACGTCTCCTTGGCCTCGTCGAGCCTGATGCGGTCCTGCGGACGCTTGGGACCGGCGATAGAAGGAACGACCGTGCCAAGATCGAGTTCCATATACTCGGAATATTCCGGCTCCACATAATCAGGGTCGCTGGTGTCGCCCCAGAGTCGATTGGCCTTGGCATAGGCCTCGACCAGCGCGATCTGCTCGTCGCTGCGACCGGTGAGGCGCAGGTAGTCGAGCGTGACCTGGTCAATCGGGAAGATGCCGCAGGTCGAGCCGAATTCGGGACTCATGTTGCCGATGGTGGCGC
Source organism: Bifidobacterium sp. ESL0764 (assembly GCF_029395515.1). Classification (NCBI taxonomy): domain Bacteria; kingdom Bacillati; phylum Actinomycetota; class Actinomycetes; order Bifidobacteriales; family Bifidobacteriaceae; genus Bifidobacterium; species Bifidobacterium sp. ESL0764. The sequence goes on along the minus strand of NZ_CP113919.1, from coordinate 821,751 downwards.
GGTTGGCCAGCGGCACGGAAGCGACACCGTCGCCGTAGAACTCCACGAATTTGCCGACCACGCCGTGCTCGCGCAGCATCTGGGTAATGGTCAGGACCACGTCGGTGGCGGTGACGCCTTCGGGAATGGAGCCGGTGAGCTTGAAGCCGACCACACGCGGCACGAGCATGGAGATGGGCTGGCCGAGCATGGCCGCCTCGGCCTCGATGCCGCCGACGCCCCAGCCGAGCACGCCCAGGCCGCCGACCATGGTGGTATGCGAATCGGTGCCGACACAGGAGTCGAGGTAGGCCAGATCGCGTCCGCGCTCCCCTGGTTTGCTCATCACGATTTTTGCAAGATATTCGATGTTGACCTGATGGATGATGCCGGTGCCCGGCGGCACCACGCGGAAGTTCCTGAACGCCTGTTGCCCCCAACGCAGGAAACGATAGCGTTCGCCGTTGCGTTGGTATTCGCGGTCCATGTTGCGCGTCACCGCGTCGGCGACGCCGTAGTGGTCGATCTGCACGGAGTGGTCGATGACCATGTCGGCCTCGACCTGCGGGTTGATGACCTCGGGATCGCCGCCCAGGTCCGCTACAGCGTCACGCATGGTGGCGAGATCGACGATGCAGGGCACGCCGGTAAAGTCCTGCATCAGCACACGTGAGGGCCCGAACTCGATCTCGTGGCTGGGTTCGGCGTTCGGATCCCAGTCCAGCAGCTCGCGAACCTGGTCTTCGGTGACGTTGATGCCGTCGATGCGGCGTAGCAGGTTCTCGACCAGGACCTTCAGCGAATACGGCAGGTGCTCGATGCCGGGCAAATCGGAGATTCGATAATAGTCGAAGACTGCGTCTCCTACATGTAGAATATTCAGTTGGCGGTCGCTCAATGTCATATCTCGATCTCTCTTTCGTCATGATTCTTGATATCACATAACTATTGCCATTATCAGACACAAGTAAGTCGATGGAGTTACCAAAGCATTCCTTAACAGAAAAATATCGCCAAATCGTCTCTATTCCAATGATTTGTCATGTTCAAAATATGAGACCGTCCATTCAGACCACCAAATTTGTCATTCGTTCCCGTTCTTGGTGCCGCCAAGTCCTCCCAAAAACAAGACTTTTCACATTAATTCGCCAAAAACAGGCATCTTGGTGCACCAACACCCCTTGAAATCGAGAATTGGAACATACATTTGTGATTTCAAGGGGACTTGGATGCACCAACATACCTAAAAAAAGAATATTCGGCGTCGTATATGAATGTATATTTGTGTACGACGAAATCAGGCGAAAAATATTGCCGCATTAAAGGCCAATGACAGCAACCGTCTCCACCACATGAATCGGAGCATTATCGTTTCCTCTTCATGAAGACGGGACGACAAGCCAAAAGACGGCCAAAGAGATCGGCAATCGTCTGGATGCCTGCGAAGATGACAATCGAGAGCACAAGCACGATGATCGTGGCGACCAACGTCCATCCGGTCGGGAACTGGAGCTCGAAGAAGTTGGAGACGATCGGGATGAACATGCCAATCAGACCCGCAGCAGCAAAGGCAGCCACCAAGACGCCGCGCCAGGACTTCAGCGGTTGGGCCACGCGTGCCATCACCAGAATGCCCAGCACGAAGACGATGATGGCGCAGATGTCACGCAGCTTCAACAGATCGCCCGGCTTGGAGACGTTCCAGCCCATGAGGCCGGGCAACGTCCAAGCGGTAAGCAGGACGGAGAGCGCCACCGCGATGCCGCCCGGCAAGGCGAAACGCACAACGCGCCCCAGGAATCCCGGAATATAGCGCCGGCTGTTCGGCGCGAGCGCAAGGATGAAGGCCGGCATGCCGATGGTCAACGCGCCGATGTACGTGATATGGCGCGGCAGGTACGGGAAGGGAATGAACGTGCAGACCACACCGAGCGAGATCAGCGCGGAATAGACGGTTTTGACCAGGAAGAGTGAGGAGACGCGTTCCATATTGGCCATGACCTGACGGCCGCGGGCCACGACGCTGGGCAGGTGGGAGAACTTGGAATCAACCAGCACGACCTGCGCCACGGCCTTGGTGGCGGGTGCGGCGTTGCCCATCGCGATGCCGAGATCGGCCTCTTTCAAGGCCAACGCGTCGTTGACGCCGTCACCGGTCATCGCCACGACGTGCTTGGTCTCGTGTAGAGCCTCGACGATGGCCTTCTTCTGCTCGGGCAAGACACGGCCGAGCACGTCGACGTTCTCCATGACCGTGGAGAGTTTCTTGACGTCACTGGGTAGCTCGCGGGCGTCCATGGCCACCGGTTCGCGATCGCCGGTCAGACGAACCGTCTTCGCGATGGCGCCGACGGTTGCCGGGCTGTCTCCGGAGATGATGCGGCAACGCACGCCCTGGTCACGGAACCAGGCCAGCGTCTCCTCGGCGTCGTCGCGGATATGTTCTTGGCACAGTACCAGCGCGACCGGCCGGGAGGCGGAGATAAGACGCGGATTGTCGGCGAAAGCGGTTGCCGCCTGAGAATCGGCACAGGCACCGGGAGCACAGGCGATCAGCAGCACGCGCATGCCTTGGTTGGCGTATTTGGCCACCATGTTCTTGGCGGCTGTATGTTCGCCCGCGAATCCGCTGAACAGCATTTCCGGGGCACCCATATACCAGATGTCACCGCCGCGCACGATGGCGCTCCATTTGCGGGCAGAAGAGAACGGTACGCGGGCGTCGACCGGTTCGTCGCGCACTCCTTTGGCGTTCAAAGCCTTAAGCACCGCGGCACCGGTGCCGTTGGGGTTCTCTTCATTGGCCAGATCGTAGAGCGCCTGCACCACCGCGGTTTTCTCGTCATCGGTGGTGCCGACGGTCACGCTGGCATGTACGGCGTTTTCGCCGGACGGGGCATCCACCACGATATCGGCGTCGGCGCTAGGACCTACGACATCAGAAGCCCCAAGCATGACGACCTGATTGAAGACGATGCCGCCGTCGGTGATGGTGCCGGTTTTGTCGAGGTTCAGCGCATCCACGCGTGCCAGCGTCTCCACGCTTTCCAGCTCCTGAATCAAGGTGTGCTGGCGGGCCAGACGCATGGCGGCGATGGCGAAGTTGAGCGAGGTCAGCAAAACCAGTCCCTCGGGAATCATGCCCACCACCCCGGCCACGGCCGAGACGATCGCCGAACGCCAGGCCCCGGTCGAGAAGGCCACCTGCCAACCACCCACGGTGCGAATCTGCGAGGCGACCAACAGGATGCACAGCGGGATGACGATGACGGTCATCACCTTCAGGATGGTATTGATGCCGCGGCTCAGGTCGGAAACGGTCTTCTTATAGACCTTGGCTTTGGCCGTCAGCTTTGCTGCATACCCCTGCTCGCCCACCGCATCGACCCGGACCAGCGCCATGCCGGAAGTCGCGTTGGAACCGGAGTAGACCTCCGCACCCTCGCCTTTCTTGACGGTTCGCGACTCGCCGGTCAGCATGGATTCGTCGAGCTCAAGACCCCATGTGTGCACGATGGTGGCGTCGGCCGGCACTTGTTCGCCGCTACGCAGCCAGAGCAGATCGCCGAGCACGATCTGTTCATGTTCGATTTCGACGTCCTGGCCATCACGACGTACCAGCGAGCGCGAGGCGACCAGGATTGAAAGCTTGTCGAGCGTGTGTTTGGCCCGCATTTCGGTGAACACGCCGATACCGGAATTGATGATGATGACCAGTCCGAAAACGGCGTCTTTCCATTGGCCGGTCAGCAGCACCAGGACCATGGCCACGAAAATGATGGCGTTGAACAGTGTAAAGACGTTTTCGCGGATAATCTGCCCGAACGAACGCGAGCTTTCGGTGTCGACTTTGTTGACGTTACCCTGTGCGACCTGTTCGGCGACTTCGGCTTTGGTCAGGCCCGTCTCCGAAATCCGAGGAAGCCGGTTCGCGCTCCTCCTCTGTGCTCCGCCGTTGCCGTTATCGGCAGCATTCCTGTTGTCGCTGCCTTGCCCGTTTACCGGTGTTTCGCCAGCCACTTGGCCTGCGCCCTGCCCAAACATCCCGGTGGTACTCATTGGTTGCCCCTTCACGCGTGCCTTATCCAGCCCATACGTGGCTCACGGCCGCTGATACGATTCCTTGCTTGCCCGCCGACATCTGAAAACACTGGTGCGGTCTGTTCCTTGTTTCCAAGTATATGCTGTGTCACCTTATCGTATCGGCTGCGTTCGCGATGAGCCTTCACCGCATATTTACGGTAACGTCACGCTGATGGTTTTGGGATGCGGATTGTCGTTGATCGCGCTTTGCACGGCCTGGTCGAACGGAACCGTGCCATTGCCCTGCCCCGTCGGCACTATCCGCAAGATTTCGGCATAGGTCTTCGCATCCTTCGGCGGATTCGCCGAATTGACCAATATCACCGGGATACCGGCGTCGCGCGCAACCTGCAAGGCCTCGGTCCAACTATTGCGCTGGTTTCCTTGCATATCGAGACTGTCAACCACGAAGGCGGTAACCGGCCGTCTGGTCATATCTTTGAAGGATTGAACCGGATTGAGTGTAGTACTTCTGTCCGGCATAGGAGCGTAAACAGCCTTGATATCGGCTTTTTGCAACGTTTGCAGCACCGTCCGGTCGAGTTCTTCATCGCCGGTGGTGACCACGCCGATCAGGATGTCGGATTTGTCGACGCTGTCGTGATTGATGTGGCCAGCCGCCGTTGCAGTATCGCCTACTGCGGCATTTTTGGGGGCACAGGACGCGAGCGCCGGCACGGCCGACAAGGCCATGCAGACACTCAGAACGATTCCCAATCCCCGACGCATCAACGTATCTGTCTCACTCGCCGTTACGGGCGAACAACGCCACGGTCTCGACGTGATGGGTCATCGGGTAGATGTCGAACGCCTGAATCGATTTGAGGCTATAACCCAACTTGGTCAGCGTGGCCGTGTCGCGGGCGAGGCTGGTTGGGTCGCAGGCGATATAGATAATCGAGTGCGCACCCGCCTCGGCCAGCTGACGGCAGACCTGCGCCTTGGCTCCGGCACGCGGCGGGTCGAGCACGACGATATTGGGATTCGCAAGTTCTTCGGGCACACGACGCAGGCAATGGGAAACGTCGCCCTGCAGCGCGGTGACATTGGCGTCCTTGGCGATATGCAGGTTGCGTTCGGCGTTGCGCACGGCCATGCGCCCGCCTTCCACTGAGAGCATTCTGGTATGGCCGAAGGTCTTGGCCAACGGCACCGTGAAGAGACCGGAACCGGAGAACAGGTCCCAGAGCGTGGCGGATTGCACGCCGGAAAGCTCCTGGCTGACCAGCCTCATCACATATTTGACCAGCGTCGGCGGGGCCATGCGGTGCACCTGCCAGAACCCGTCGGCCTCGACGCCGTACTTGTAGCGCTTGCCGTCCACATCCACGACTTCCTTCAAACGCTTGGAGCCGGCGTGCAGATGACCGTTGACCGTGATGGCAAAATTGTCGCCGATGGCCTCAAGCAACGTTTTGTTCGACACACGGGAAGTATGGATATCGCGGGGTTCGGGAACCGCGACGCGAATTTTGGCGCCGGGCTCAAACTGCTCGTCCCAGAGTTTCCGGTCGCGGGCGACGGCCAGCAACGCGCGGCTGGCCAAGGGCATCGTATCGATGCGTACACGCGTATGCGAGGCCCGACGACGCATCGAGGCACGACCTTCCTCGTCGGCGATCAGCTCGATGCGGGTGCGCCAGTGCAGGCCTTTTTCGTCGTTGTCTCCGTCCATGCGAGCGACCGGCACCTCATCGATGTCGAGATGACCCATGCGCCGCATCTGATCGGTGACCACGGCGGATTTCCATTTGAGCTGGCCGGGCAGCGAGACGTGGATCAGATCGGCGCCGCCGACTCCCCCGCCCTGTGCAAGAGGCCCGGCCAACGGCCACAGCGGCTCGGCACGGTCCTCAGAAGCCTCCACGACGTCGACGACTTCGCCGGTCCAGAAACGGTCGTCACGATCGTGCGGCTCGTCGAGTTCGATGGTGTCCAGTTCGCCGGGCAGCGCGAAACGCACAAAGACCACCCGCCCGTCGATATGGGCGACGCAGCGCCCCTGATCGGCGTAACGTTCGATACGTACTGTGGCTTGCATGCTGACCTCTGCTTCTTGAATACGTGCGGACGCGACCCAGTAGCGGCCTTTACGCACTATTATCGTTTTTCTTTTTGACTATGCCGACGATATCAACCATTATCACAACCGGCATACCCTCATGACTGGAATAACTAGTCTATCGTTGACCCTTGTCCGTGGATTTCGGGATATCCATGCCTTTAGTCGAATAAGACATTCGCAACATTTGCCGACTTCATAGCGCCATCGACACCTTCATTTTTCGGCGGATACTGTCTTCTCCGAATCGGCGGCATTCACCCCGGCGTTTGCACCATCTGCGATGGCATTGCTGACAACGTTTCCGTCTTCGCCATCGTCACCACCGTCGCCATCATCGTCAGACTTGAACTTGGGATGATGTCTCATCGGATCGGCAATCAGAAGGTAGGAAACCCAGATCGCCAACGCCCAGAACGGCAGACCCATCAGCAGGCGCGTGGTGCCCAACCAAGTGACATGATTGGTCAAGTACAGCGGCACCTGCACCACCAGCCGCAGCGCGAACACGCCGATCCACATGGCCGTGACGATGTCGTAGGCACGCATAAGTCTCTTGTCGCCTCGCCAATCGGCAAGCCAGGCACGAAGATGCTCGGTGGGCAGAGAACGGATGAATTCAACCAGAAAACCAACCCCCGGCACCCGAATGGCCAGGGTAATCGCCAATACCACGATGTAAACGGCATTGGTGATGAATCCGTACATGTAATAGTTGCGGGCCTCATGCGTGTTCCATGCCCAGATCAGGCAGATGGCGATGGAAATCAGCCCGGCCAACGCGCCGAGCACCGTCTGCCGCTGCACAAGGCGCACCAGCACCAGAAGCACGGCAAGCACCGCCGAGACGATAATCGTCGCTTTAAGATCCGAGGTGACAACGAACATGACCACGAAGACGAAACCAGGCAGCATCGATTCGATGACTCCGCGAATCCCGCCGATGGCATCGATGACGGAGAAATCCTCGCCGTTCCCGGCAGCGGCCAGTGCCGCCAATCCCTGACGTTTTTTGGTGTCGCTCATCGTTTCCGTTCCGTTTGAGAATATTTGCCACGTTTGCCGTGTTTGTCACGAATTATTTGCCGATAGGTTTTATCGTCTCGAACTGAATATCGCCGGTACATCATTCGCCGGCCCACCCGTAACGGGCGAACCGGCGAATCAAACACATAGCGAATCAGCGCAATTCCGAGAACATCGGGCCACGCGAGATCGTGGTCTGCACCTCGGTCTGCTGGTCGGCGACGAACGGGCCCTTGATCCGCTTGGGAATCTTGTGGTCCTTACCGTCCTTGTCGGCCTCGGCGGCCGCTTCGTCGGCCTTGCGCCGCTCTTCAGGCGAAACCGGCGCATGCATCGGGATCAGGTCGCGCGGTGCCAGCGGCTCTTCACCACGGTCGACCACGATATCGGAGAAGAACTGGTTCAAAGCCTTGGTCTCCGGGCTTTCCGGATGAGTGGCGGCACGACCGGAGAAGATGCCGCGAAGCATCCAACGCGGCCCATCGACACCGACGATACGGGTAATCAGCTTTTTGCCGCCCTTGACGACGACCGGCAACTTGATTTCCGTGCCGAAAACGCCCGGTTCCTTGCTCGCTTTCGGGTTGGCGGCCAGCAGATCGTCACTCACCCCGTCCCAAAGACTCAGGGTCTTGGGAGCCGCGAGCGCTTCGATCTCCAGGCTGGAGGTCTTGTAGGAAATGGTGCAGCCAAGCACCTGGCCGCTGGCACGGTTGGCCTTGACCCTCAGTTCGATGCCCTGCATGAACGGCAGATAATAGGCGCCCATGTCAAGATACTCGTCGTAATTCGGGGCTTTTTCCTCTTCGATGTCCCACGGCCCGTAAAGCTCACCACGGTCGGGATAGGCCTCGCTCGGCTCGTCGGGAACCTTGTGGCCCTCGACGGCATCTGCCTCGTCCTCGCTCTCCTCCGTTTCCGCGCTCCCATTGCTTGCGTTTTCGGCATCAGTGCCGTTATCGTCAACACCGGAATCAGCGGCCTCGTCCTGTGCTTCGGTATCCTTGACCTCGGCTTCATCTTCGTCTTCGTGATGCTTCTTCTTGCCGAATCCGAACAATCCCATAGTTCCTCGTTTCAAAACCTCGAATGATGGTTCAAGCCTATCACCGGGCTACGTCCCAGCACGGCTCGCATTTTTCTATGCCATAAAAAGATGTGTGCCTAGATGTCGTAGACCACGCTCAACGGCGCATGATCGGACCAGCGGGTGTCGTAGCTCGGCGCACGGTCGATGTCGAAGGAGACGGCCTTTTCCGCCAAGCCCGGAGTGGCCAGCTGGTAGTCGATCCTCCAACCGACGTTGTTGTCGAAGGCGCGTCCGCGCTGGCTCCACCAGGTATACGGGCCCTGCACGTCCCCGGCCAGCTTTCGCATCACATCGACGAAATCGTATTGTGCCGGGTCGAGCCATTGGTCGACATACGCGCGTTCCTCCGGCAGAAAGCCGGAGTGCTTCTCGTTGGCCTTGGCGTTCTTGATGTCCAGCGGGGTGTGAGCGATGTTCATATCGCCGCATAGCAGCGCCTGACGGCCGCCTTTTTCGGCTTCGTCTCGCAGCTGAGCCATACGCTGGAGCATACGGTCGAGGAAGCGGTATTTCTGTGTCATCTTGTTCGGGTCATCGGTGTTGCCCGCGTGTACATAGACGCTGGCGACGGTGAGTTTCATGCCCGACGGGGTGGTGACGTCGGCCTCGATCCAGCGGCCGGAATCGACGTCCTCTTCCAAGTCCATCAGCCCGTAGCGCTGCTCTTCGATCTTGAGATCGCTCAACAGGCCGACACCGGCACGCCCCTTGATACGGCAGACCTCATCCATACGGCCAAGCTTGTCAGCCTGCGAGACCTTGCCGGCCTTTTCATATCCATCCGCCATGGCGCTGAAGATCGGGTCGATCTCCTCCTGCGGGGCGCGGACCTCCTGCATGCACCAGATGTCGGGGGTTTTGGCCTCGGCCCAGTCGAGCACGCCCTTGCGTTTGGCCGCACGGATACCGTTGAGATTCGAAGTAGTCACTGTTATGCTCATGCCGCCAGTCTAGCGTGTCACGGGCACAATGGACCCATAGACCGCGACGCACAAGCAGCGCAAGCCGTATTCTTCCAGTCGATATCACTTTCCCGGCGCAAGATGCTGGTTGCACATATGAAAAATCCCGCCACACTTGGTGACGGGATTGACGAAACGTTGCCGGCGAATCCTATCGGGCGTTTACCGGCACAATCTGCCGAAAACTCAGTCCAGACCGAGCTGCAGATGACCGCCGGGGATCGCATCGAGCAGATCCTTGGTGTACTGCTGCTGCGGATGATCGAAGACCTCGTCGGTGGTGGCATGCTCGACGAGCCTGCCCTTCTGCATCACCACGACCTCATCGGCGATCTGACGGACCACGGCCAGATCGTGGGTGATGAACAGGTAGCTCAGCCCACGTTCGGCCTGCAGATCGTTCAACAGCTGCAACACCTGATCCTGTACCAATACGTCGAGGGCGGAAACGGCCTCGTCGCAGACGATGACGTCCGGGTTCAGTGCCATGGCACGTGCGACGGCGATGCGTTGGCGCTGGCCGCCGGAAAGTTCGTTCGGATAACGCTGCATCACCGACTGCGGCATCTTCACCAGATCAAGCAGCTCACGCACACGTTGCTCACGGCTCTTTCTGTCGCCGATCTTGTGGATACGCAGCGGCTCCTCAATGGAGCGATAGATGGAATACATCGGGTCGAGCGAACCGTATGGGTTCTGGAAGACCGGCTGGACATGTCTGCGGAAGTCGAGCAATGATTTGCCCTCGAACTCGCTGATATCCTTGCCTTCGTAGGTCACTGTGCCACTGGTGGGTTTCAGGAGCTTCAGCACCATGTTGGCCACGGTGGACTTGCCCGAACCTGATTCGCCTACAATCGCCAAGGTCGTTCCGCGCTTGACCGAGAACGACACATCGTCGACGGCCTTGAACATTTCCTTCTTGCGCGGCAGCTTGAATTCCTTGGTCAAGTGGCTCACCGTGATGATGTGCTCGCTCTTCTCGAGCGTTTCCTCACCTTTGACATGGTGCTCCATCAAGGACTCGGTGTTCTCGCCGTGTTCCTTGGCGGAAATGATGCGCTGCGATGCCAGCGACGGGGCCGCGGCCACCAGACGCTTGGTGTAGGGATGCTGCGGATGCTGAAGCACTTCGAGCGAAGGACCGGATTCGACGACCTGGCCCTTGTACATCACGACGATCTGCTGGGCGCGTTCGGCGGCCAGGCCCAAATCATGGGTGATGAAGAGCACTGCGGTGCCCAGTTCATCGGTCAGGGTGTGCAGATGGTCGAGAATCCTCTTCTGCACGGTGACGTCGAGGGCGCTGGTGGGCTCGTCGGCGATCAACAGGTCAGGCCGGCAGGCCAGGCCGATGGCGATCAGCGCACGCTGCAGCATGCCGCCGGAGAACTCATGCGGGTACTGGCGGGCACGGGTGGCCGCGTCGGGAAGCCCGGCCTCCTGCAACAGACCGGAAATACGGTCGGTCATGGTGCTGCCGAGCACATACTTCTTGGCGATACTCCAAGCCTTGTCGTCGTTGACCCCGGCCTTGATCAGGTCATCGGCCACGCGCCAACGGGTCTCGGAACCCGGAACCCATTCCTGCTTGAAATAGTCCATCTTCTTACCGGCTTTGTCGGCATTCACGCCGGCTTCGCCAAGCGCGACCTCGGCGGCCTTCAGAAGGTCAGGAAGCTCCTTGGAGCCGATGAAGGTCTCATCGTCCTCGCTCTTGACCGCGACTTCTCCGCCGGCCAAAGCCTTGGCCAGCTTCGAACGCTTCTCGTGGGAGATGTCCATGTGGTTGGCCTTCAGAGCCTCTTCGACCTGGGTGCCGATGCGCCAGACGGGGTTGAGGTTGCTCATCGGATCCTGCGGGACCAAGCCCATCTTGTCGCCCAAGAGCTGCTCATACTGTTTGCGCGTATAGCCGGAGATCTCCTCGCCTTCCAGCTTGATGGAGCCGTCCACAACGTGACCGGTGCCGGGGAGCAGACCCAAGACCGCCATGGCGGAAGTGGATTTGCCGGAACCGGATTCGCCTACAATCGCGACCCACTGGCCCGGATAGACGTTGAAAGAGGCATCGCGTACGGCATGCACCGCACGCTTGTCGCCGGTGGTGAAGTCGACCTTCAGGTCTTTGACCTCAAGGATCGGCCCCTGCTCGCGCTGCATTTCAAAGAGTTTTTCGTTCTTTTCGCTTTTGCTGTTCATTTCGCTCATCGTGTTTCCTCCGCACTCACGCCGTACGGCTCTTGGGGTCAAGCGCGTCCTTGACGGCGTCGCCCATCATGATGAAGGCGAGCACCGTGATGGCCAGCGCGGCCGACGGATAGAAGAGGACGGAGGGATCGGTGCGCAGAATAGTCTGCGCGTTGGAGATGTCGCCGCCCCAGCTCACGGTCGTGGTCGGCAGGCCGATGCCAAGGAAGCTCAGGGTCGCCTCGGAGACGATGTAGGTCCCGAGCGATGTGGTGGTCACCACGATGATCGAGGCCATGGAATTGGGGAGAATGTGCCGCATCAGGTTGCGCCAGGGAGTCGAACCCAAAGCGGTGGAAGCGGTGTTGAACTCGAGGTTCTTGGTCTCCATCACCGCCCCTCGCGAGATTCGCGCGGTCTGCGTCCAACCGAACAGTGTCAGCACCAGCACGATCTTCCAAACCGAACCGGAGGTGCGGAACATCTGCAGCACAACGATGGCGCCGAGCAGCAGCGGGATGGCCATGAAGATATCGGTGAAACGGCTCAGCACCGCATCGATCCAGCCGCCGAAGAAGCCGGCGAGGGCTCCGATCAGCGAGCCGACGACCATCACGAGCAGCGTGGTCAGAATGCCGACGGAAAGCGAGGTGCGGGTGCCGTAGACGGTACGGGTGAAGACGTCGCAGCCCTGGGTGTCATAGCCGAAGGGATGACCGGCGCTGCCCTTTTCCAGGGAATGGTCCAGCTGGCAGAAGTTGGGGTTCTGGTGGGTGAAGACACCCGGGAACAGCGCCACGAAGATGACGCAGAGGATCAGTATCGCCGAAACGATGAACAGCGGGTTCTTGCGCAGCGTTCTCCACGCATCGGCCCACATGCTGGTGGCAGGTGCGGATTCGTCGACCGAATCGACTTCCTGCAGCTTGACGGCATCCGGCGGTGCCACGTACCGCTCCTGCCCTGGAAGCACACGGGAATCGGCCATGGTTGTATTTGTTGTTGTTTCGCTCATTTGGTCTCCTCCCCCACTCACGCGTACCTGATGCGCGGATCGAGAGCCGCGTAAAGCATATCGACAATCAGGTTGCATACCACGAAGATCAGGGTCAGCAGCGTGACGATGGAAACGACCATGTTGCTTTCGCCCTTGAGGATGCTCTGATAGGTCAGGAAGCCGATGCCGTGGACGTTGAAGATGGTCTCCGAGATCATCGCGCCGCCCATCAGCGCTCCCAGATCCTGGCCCAGATAGGTGACCACGGGAATCAGGGAATTACGCAGCACGTGACGGACGATCACCGATCGGTTGCTCATGCCTTTGGCCCGGGCGGTACGCACATAGTCCTCGGCGATGTTCGAGGAGACCTCGGAACGCGTCAGTCTGATGATATAGGCCATCGAAACCGAACCAAGCACCATGGCCGGCATCAGCAGGTCGAGGAAGCCGGGATCGCTGCCCGCGGTGACCGGCAGCAGACGCCACTTGACGCCGAGGAAGTACTGCGCTAGGAAGCCGGTGACGAAGGTCGGCACGGAAATCAGAAGCAGGGAGACGATCAGGATGACGGAATCGTACCACTTGCCCTTTTTCAGTCCCGAGATGATGCCGAAGATGACACCGAAAACGGCTTCGAAGACGAAGGCCATCAACGCCAGCCTGATGGTCACCGGGAAGGCCCTGCCTATCTCGTCGATGACCGGCTGTCCGGAGAATGTGTTGCCGAAGTTCAGTGTCAGCGCATTCTTCAGAAACAACAGATATTGGATGATGAATGGCTTATCGAGGTTATACTCCGCGCGAATCTGGGCCGCGACCGCAGCATTGACCGGTTTGTCGCCGAACATCGCCTTCACCGGATCACCGGGAAGCGCGAAGACGAGGGCGTAAACCAACAACGTTGTGCCGAGAACCACGGGGATCATCTGCAGAATACGGCGCAGAAGATACTTGCCCATCGGTTAACTCCTTATTTTCCTAAGCCTAGGATTGGCCAAACTGCTTGAAAGCACTGATAATCCCTTCGGCTTTTAGACATATGTCTGTAAGTGTAGCGCAGACACAAGTCAAGAATGTTAAGAAAAATGTGGAGACGATGCCATAAAAGCCTGTCTCCACATCATCTCAGCCGCATATCAATACCGGATAAAACCGATATTACTTATGCAATTGGCTATAAACCGGCAGATTCTGCCAGTCGACGGCCAGGCCTTTGACCCCCTTGGCGGCCACACCGTGCGCATTATCGTAATACATGGGAATCGCAGGCAGGTCGTTCAAAAGAATCTCCTGCGATTGGCTGTAGATCGCGTTGGCGGCATCGGTGGAAGGCGCCGCGTAGGCCTCGTCCATCAGCTGATCGAATTTCTGGTTCTGGTAATCCCCGTCGTTGGAACCGCTGCCATGGGCCGCGGCGGAATCGTATTCCTGGAACAGATAGTTCTCGGCCGAGGGATAGTCAGGCTGCCAGCCGGAGCGGAAGCCGCCCTTGATACTGCGCTTGTCGACGGCGTTGCGGAACTCCTGGAAGGTCGGCATCGGGTCGGCGGCCACGTCGATGCCCAGCGTGTTCTTGATGGAGTTGACCATGGCGTCGTAGATCGCCTTGTAGGGGCCGTCCGAGTTGTAGGAGATGGTGAACTTGTCGTTGTCTTTGGAAATGGCATCGGCTTTGGCCCACAGTTCCTTGGCCTTGGCGGCGTTATAGACAAGGTTGTCCTTGCCCTTGAGGCCCTTGGAGAATCCCGGGGTCTTGGGCGAGGTGAAATCAACCGGCTGCGTACCCGTGCCGTTGAGCACCTTGTCGATGATGCCCTGTCTGTCGATGGCCTTGGAAATGGCCTGACGACGCAACGTGCCCTCTTGCGTGCCCGACACGAAATGCGGCAGGTTCGAGGGGATCGTGAACATCTGGATGATCGAACCGGGCTGGTTGTATGCCTGTACGTTCTGGTCGGTTTTGAAGCTTTTGGCATCGGCGGTGGGCACCGTGTCGAGCACGTCAAGATTGTTTCCCTGCACATCGGCGTAGGCCGCGTCCACCTTCGTGTAGATCTTGAACGTCACGCCCTCGTTCTTCGGCTTGACATTGCCCTTGTACAGCTTGTTGCGCACCAGCCGGATTTCCGTGTTGTGGTTCCAGCCCTCCAGCTTGTAGGGCCCGTTGCCTATAGGAGCGTTGCCGAAGGCCTTGGGGTCCTTATAGAACGACTCCGGCAACGGCGCGAAGGCGAGGTAGCCGACCTTGATCGGGAAGGTCGCGTCCGGCTTCGACATGGTGACGGTGAAGGTGGAATCATCGACGTCTTTGAGACCGGAAAGCTGCTCGTCGCCCTTGAGGCTTCCGGCCTTCTGCAGATCGTCATAGCCCTGGACGGTGGAGAGGAAGGACGAGCACTTCTGCGCGTTCTTGACATTGGCCACATAGCTCCAGGCCCTGGTGAAGGATTTCGACGTCACCGGGGTGCCGTCGCTGAACTTCCAGCCCGGTTTGAGCTTGACGGTGTATTGGGTGGCGTTCGCATTGCTCTCGATCGATTGGGCCACCTCGTTGGAAGCCTTGCCCTTGGCATCGAACGATACCAAACCCGCAAAGAGCAACGTGCCGGGCCTGGCGCCGCCGGACTCGTTGGTGTTGCCGGGGACGAGCAGATTCTGCGGCTCCGTGTCGAAGGCGGTGATCACCCCGTTGCCGTCTTCGCTCCCCGCTGTGTTCGATGCGCCGCAACCGGCCAAAACCATGGCCAGCGAGCATGTCAACGCGGCAAACGCAAGCATTCGTTTCTTCATTGTCCCTCTTCTTCCCTTCAATCTCTCTGTTCGGTATCAACGGCAAATCATGTCGAAAGTCTTATACTCGGCCCGGCAAACGGCCGCAAGATGCATTGAACCTCTTTGAGGCTGCCGATAAGCCCCAATGAACACTATTCGGACACTTTCCGGCTAAATCGCGCAAAATGATGCGGGCGAACACAATCTCATCGTCGCGCTTCGTCTGCAATAACGGCACGTCGCCAACAGACCGCCACAGTAACGGAACACCACCCGGGTATGCAAAGGCGGGAAGACGCTTTCGCATCTTCCCGCCCTGTTTCCTACGCGAATCGAGACACTGCTATGTCAGGATCCCGTACGATTCCTTCAATGCATCACTTGTGCATCTGGATGAAGGTCGGATAGGACTGCCAATCGATGGCGAAGCCCTTGACGCCCTTGGCCGCGACGCCCTGATTCGCCATGTAGTACAGAGGGATGGCGGGCAGATCGTTCAGCAGCACTTCCTGAGCCTGCTGATAATCCTTGTTGGCCTCGTCGACGGACTTGGCCGCATAGGCCTTGGCGAGCTCGTCGTCGAACTTCGGGTTGCTGTAATCTCCATCGTTGGAGCCATTGCCATGACCCGCGGAAGTGGCGAAGTTCTGCACCAGATAGTTCTCGGCAGACGGATAGTCAGGCATCCAGCCAGAACGGAAGCCGCCCTTGACCTTACGGTTGGAGATGGCGTCACGGAACTCCTGGAACGTCGGCATCGGGTTGGTGGCGGAGACTCCGGAGCCCAGGGTGTTGTTGATGGAGTTGACCATCGCGTCGAAGACGGGCTTAGAGGTGCCGTCGGAGTTGTAGGCGAGCGTCAGCTTGTCGTTGTCCTTCGAGATGGCATCGGCCTTCTGCCACAGTTCCTTGGCCTTGGTGGGGTTGTACTTGAGGTTCTCGTTGCCCTTGAGGGTTGCGGAATAACCGGGGATCACCGGAGCGGTGAACTCGTGCGCGGTCTCGCCGAGGCCGTTGAGCACCTTCTTGATGATGGTGTCGCGGTCGATGGACATGGAGATGGCCTGGCGACGCAGCGTGCCTTCCTCGGTACCGATCTGGAAATGAGGAAGGTCGGAAGGAATGGTGAACTGCTGGATCGAGGAACCCGGCTTTGCATAAGCCTGCAGGCTGCTGTCGGTGCGGAAGCTCTTCGTATCCTCCGGAGGGATGGCGTTCATGGCATCCAGGTTGCCCGCCTGAACGTCCGCGTATGCGGCGCTGGACTTGGTGTAGATCTTGAAATCAACGCCGTCGTTCGCCGGCTTGTCGTCACCCTTGTAATAAGGATTCTTCACGATCTTGATGTCGGTACCGTGGTTCCAGGAATCGAACTTGTACGGACCATTGCCGATGGGCTTGTTGCCGAAGGCCTTCGGATCCTTGAAGAAGGAGGCAGGAAGCGGGGCGAAGCCGGAATAGCCGACCTTGATCGGGAACGTGGCGTCGGGAGAATCCAGATCGACGGTGAACGTGGAGTCGTCGACGACCTTCAAGCCGGAGAGCTGTTCGTCGCCCTTGAGGCCGCTGGTCTTCTGGAGATCCTTGTAGCCCTTGATCGTGGAGAAGAAGGACGAGCACTTCTGGGCGTTCTTCACATTGGCGACATAGCTCCACGCCTTGGTGAAGTTCTCGGCCTTGATCGGGCTGCCGTCGCTGAATTTCAGACCGGACTTGAGCTTGATGGTGTACTGGGTGCCATCGGCATTGGGCTTGATGGATTGCGCCTGATCGTCGACGGGGTTGCCCTTGACGTCGAAACGAACCAGCTGCGAGAACAGGCCACGCAAGACCATGCCGCCGCCGGTTTCATTGGTGTTGCCGGGAATCAGAGGGTTCTGAGGCTCTGAATTGAAGAGCGTGATGATATCTTTGCCGCCATCGGACGATGAGCTCGACGAAGAGCCGGAGCCACCGCAGGCGCTGAGAAGCATGGCCGCTGAGCAGACGACAGCTGCGAGGGCCAGACCTTTCTTCTTCATAAGATTTCTCCCTTTCTTTTTTGTTGTGCAGAGAACCTGCACATCTAACAAAAAAGGCCGGCTGTAAAGGCCAACCTCTTTGCTGTTATCTTTTATTTATACGCCGGTTCATGAATTATGCAAGTCAATATCCATAAAATGAACAGCAAAAAAATCGAGAAAAACCAATAGGAATCAATAATTAGTAAGAATCAACACAAAATAAATATTATATGGTTACGCCCGCGGGAAAGCCTGCCGATATCGTTTTTTGAGCTGTTCGATGGAGACATGCGTGTAGCGTTGGGTGGTTTTGAGCGAGGAATGGCCGAGCATCTCCTGCACCTCACGCAGGTCGGCACCGCCGTCGAGCAGGTGGGTCGCCGCACTGTGCCGCAAGGCGTGCGGACCGATATCGGGCACACCCGCTTCCTCGGCTTTCGTATGAACCACTTCACGCACCACCCGCTGGTCGATGCGAGCGCCACGAGCCCCGAGGAACAGGGCATCACTACGATCAGGAGCATCGGGCGAGTCGACTGATCCCCTTTTGCGTGAAGTCGTTTTCGACGATTTGCCGGATTGCTTTCCAGCCTTGACCAGCACCGGGCGGCCGGAGACCGACAGCCAAGACTCAAGCGATCGAGACGCGGGGGCGCCGAACGGCACGACACGTTGCTTGTCGCCCTTGCCGGTGACCCGAACCGTTCGGGTGTCGAACGAGACGTCGCCGATATCCAAACCGGTCAGCTCGGCAACGCGGATGCCGGTGGCGTAGAGCAGTTCGACCATCGCCGCGTCGCGCAGCGCGAGCGCTTCGTCTTTCGCACCGGTCTTCGACGGATTCTCCTTTGTGCCTTGATCTTGGTCAGCACTGTCATTGCCGAGGTTTCCTTCATTTTTTCTCGCACGATGTTGACCATCGGCCTTATTCCGGGATTCTTTGACTTCCCCGCAATCCGCATCGACGGTCTCCATCAGCCGCTCTGCCTGCGATTCGTTCAGCACGGTGGGCAATGTCTGCGGTATCTTCGGCGTCATCAACGTGGCCGCAGGATTCGTGGCAATGAGGTCATGTTCGTCGGCCCAGGCGAAGAAGTTGCGCACCGCCACGGTCTTGCGCGCCATGGAACTGCGGGCGTGACTACGCGATTCGTGCGCCATCCACCCGCGCAGGTCCTCCAGCCGCACAGCATTGAGGCTTTTTACGCCGTTATCGGCAAGAAAACCCAAGCATTCCAGCAGGTCGGTACGGTAAGCCTTTACGGTAATGGCGGAAAGGCCGCGGTTGGCTTTCAGAAAGTCGAGGAACCGGTCTACCTGTCGTCGATATTCCATTGCACGCCTCCTTTCATTTCCGTGGTATGCCGATCTCACGAATCGGCCTTGCTGTTTCCGAGCTCCGGCTGATTTACCTGCTATTTATTATGGTATCCACAATAAACCATAGTTAGTTTGCTGCCGCACCCGAAGCACAGCGCAAAAGATTGCGGGCAGTCCAAAAGACCTATCATGGAAACGACATCCAGGATGCCATAACACGAAACGAGGAAACATGCCACTGCCGAAATCGATTCCCGCCGGAGCACGGCTGATGGTCCGCACGCTCGACGGACGCGACGAACGGACCGGTCGTCAGCAGTTCCGCGATTTTCTCGGCCACGTCCGTTCTTGGGACGGCAAGACGCTTTGCATCACGCGCGACCCTGCCGCCAACGGGTCACGCCCCGCACAGGACGTCGACATTCCCCGCGAGCGCATCGTCGCGCTCAAGCCGATTCCGGAACGAAAGACACGGCACGACCACCCACAGGATGTATGACATCATATTTTGGAGCGCGTTTCGATTTCGACCTGCCAAGGCTCAATGAAACGGATGACGTGTTCGCCGCGGCGTGCGGAATCGAGGAACGTGCGTTGCCAGCCGGACTTGGGGATGTCGATGCTGATACGTTCGATATCACCGGATTCGCCGGATTTTCCGGTTTTTCGTTCCCTCGCCTTATAGTCACGGAACGGCTGGCCGGCCGCAAAGAACCGGGTCAGCGCGGCATCGTCGCGCTCATGCAGGTCATCGGCGAACGACGTGAGCCTGCCGGCCAGGTTGCGTAGCAGCGCTTCGACGTTGTCGGCGTCCTCCTCGACCATCGCTCGGGTGCGATCGGGATCGGTCAAGGCCACACGAGTCATGTCCCGCCAAGAACCTGCGGCGAGGGCGGCGGCGACGTTGCGATCGGGGCTGGCGGTGAGCCCGTTGATGAACGCGGTGGAAACGACATGCGGGGCATGGGAGATCATCGCGGCGGCACGATCATGCGTCTGATCGTCAAGCACGATTGCGCGGTTGCCGACCACGCCGGTAATCAGCGTGGCGACCTGAAGAAAACGCTGATAATCGGTGGTTTCATCGACGCTGACCGCCCACAACGCATGGTCATAGATGGCCGGATCGCTGGCCGCGAAACCCGAGAACTCGGTGCCGGCCATCGGATGCGCCCCAACATAGCAATCGCCGAGACCGGCCCGAACGACCTGCCGACGCACCATCGCCTTGACACTGCCGACATCGCTCAGTGTGGTTGCATTACGGTCGAGCACCGGGGCCAGCCGGCGCAGCATGTCGGGCATGGCCTTCAGAGGGTTGCAAAGGAAGAGCACCTCGGGTTTGGCCGCAGCAAGTTCCTCCAACGAACCTACGCAGGTAATCCCATCCCGTCGGGCAGCGGCGTACGGTTTTTCGTGATGGTTCCACGCGACGACCTCGACACCGCGAGCCACCAAGAGCCTCGCCAACGAGCCGCCGATAAGCCCGAGACCGACAATCCCGACCGATTTCACCACAGCAGTTCCCTTTCCTCTTTCGTCTTTATCTCGCCGGCGTCAGCACGCTTGCGGCATATCCCGCCCTGCGGCAACATCCACGTGTCGACCGGCGGGTTCGGATGCTCCCCGCGCGGGTAGACGGCCAGGGTCTTGATCCAGTCACCCTCGGCGACCATCCGGTGGAGCAGACGGTTGAAATTGGTTTGCCACGGAGCGGCGTCCAATGTGATGATGAAGCTGTAGGTGCCGGCATGGCCTTTGATGGGCCGCGACATGAGGCTGGTCATATTGAGCCCTTCGTCGCGCACGGAATCGAGCAGTTTGGCGATGACGCCTGGGCCGGTGCTCAACGGGACCACCGCGATAATCGTCTCGAAATCGACGATTTCCTGGTGTCGATAAGCTTGCAAAGCCGCGCGTACATCGTCTCTAGGGGCGACCACAAGGAAATCGGTATTGGCTCCGCTGAAATCCTGGACGTTGCGTTCGAGGGTTTTCAGACCGTACAATTCACCACATAAAGCCGGACCGAGCGCCACCTGTCCCGGTTTCACATCGCGGCAGGCCGCGGCATTGGACGATGCAGGCACCGGGGTCAGGCCGCGTGCTCTGGCGAATTTCGTACATTGCGCCAATCCGTGGGGATGCGCCGTTATCTGATGTAGCGGGGTTTGCCCACCATGGTCGGTTTCAGACGCGCCGGCATCACCGGGCCGCACAAAAGCGTCGAAAGCGATATCCACGCTCAAGCGGCGCAAACCGGCCAGATCGCCGGCATCGATCACCGCGTCGAGATTCGGGACGACGTAGCCTTCGACGCTGTTTTCCCAAGCGATGACGCCCCAGCCCAGGCCGGCCTCGACGTCGCGGATGATGGACAGAACGTTTTCGCGGGCAACGAGGTCGACGCCTTGCTCGCCTGCACCCAACGTCTGCGCCGCACTCGCCGCGGCCTGATGGGTGAACGAGCCAAGGGGCCCCAGAAAGAAGAGATTATGCGGGGCTGGCGGCTTGGTTTGCCCCGAAGTATTGTCTATTGTGTTCCCCTTGACGGTGCTCATGGTTGCGTCACCTCGCGGGAAACGGTATCGACCGACGCAGCATCGCGATGGGCGACGGACCGTCTTCTAGAAGCGGGAATAGCGAACAAGTGCTGCGGCAGGAAGACCATGACGAATTGGATGGCAATCATGCCGATAAACCAGAACCAAAACGCGTTCTGGCTCAAAAACGGCATATCTGAACTGTAGAAACCCATCGGCAGCAGAATATCGCCGGATGCGGCGGTGAACGAGGCCACGACGATGACTCCGGAAGACGCGATCAGGTGCAGCGCCAGCCCCACCACCCCGCTGCGCGCGCGGGAACTCCAGGCCGAGATGGCGATAATCAGCAATGCCAGAATCAGGCCGACCGGCAGATTGTATTGGGCTCCAAGCCGATGGACCAACGTGCCGCACACCCCGGCGGCGATTCCCGTCGCCACGCATATCAGCGCACGGACCCAAGCGCTGCATCGGTACGAGAACGGCAGATCTGCCTTGCGTTCGGCGGCTTTGAAGGATGCGGCTGGAGATGTCATAGTGCCAGTATGCCCCATCGGGCGGTCAAATCAACCATCACCCACAAAGCACTTTCACCAACCGATGATTGACAATCGGCCTTGTTCCCGTCACGGCGGAAAATGAACACCGCACGAGCGACATTACAAGAATGCGCATCCTTCAACCGAAACGATGAAGAGATGCGCATGACAATAGTGAAAAGGTCGAAACCTTACTTGGCCTTGCTGGCGTTCTGGCGACGCTGACGAGCGTGCCACTTGTACCATTCGTCGCGGTCGAGGATAACCTTGCGCACACGGATGGCTTCGGGGGTGACCTCGACGCACTCGTCCTCGTTGGCGAAATCAAGAGCCTCTTCAAGGCTCATCTTGATCGGCGGGGTGAGCGTCTCGAGCACGTCGGCGGTGGAGGAACGCATGTTGGTCATGTGCTTGGCCAAGGTGACGTTGACGTCGAGTTCGTCGGGCTTGTTGTTGATGCCGACGACCTGGCCTTCATAGACATTGGACTGCGGCTCGATGAAGAAGTTGCCGCGGGCCTGCAGACGCTGCATAGCGTAAGGCGTTGCGGTGCCGGCGCGGTCGGAGACCATGGAACCGTTCTGACGGGTCACGATTTCGCCCGTCCACGGGGCGTAGCCTGCGGAAATGGAGCTGGAGATGCCGGTACCACGGGTGGCGGTCAAAAGCGCGGTACGGAAGCCGATCAGACCACGGGAAGGAACCGTGAACTGCATACGCACCCAGCCGGAGCCGTGGTTGGCCATGGAGTCCATGCGGCCCTTGCGGTCGGCCATGAGCTGGGTGACCGCGCCCATGTACTCTTCCGGCACGTCGATGGTGTCGGATTCCATAGGCTCGTTGAGCTTGCCGTCGATGGTCTTGGTGACCACCTGCGGACGGCCCACGGTCAGCTCGTAGCCTTCGCGGCGCATCTGCTCGGCGAGGATCGCGAGCGCGAGTTCGCCGCGGCCCTGCACCTCCCAGGCGTCCGGGCGATCGGTCGGCAGGACCTTGATGGAGACGTTGCCGATGAGCTCGCGGTCGAGGCGGTCCTTGATCATGCGGGCGGTGAGCTTGTGGTCCTTGCCTTCGCGGCCGGCCAGCGGGGAATCGTTGACGCCGAAGGTCATGGAGATCGCGGGGTCGTCGACGTGGATGAGCGGCAGCGGCTTGGGGTCGTTGGGATCGACGATGGTCTCGCCGATCATGATGTCGTCAACGCCTGCGACGGCAACGATATCGCCCGGGCCGGCCTCTTCGACCGGGCTGCGGTCGAGGCCCTGCGTGCGCAGGATCTCGGTGAGCTTGAAGTTCTCGATGGAGCCGTCGACGCGGGAAAGACCATACTGCTTGCCCTTGTGCAACGTGCCGTTGTAAATACGTACCAAGCCCAGACGGCCGAGGTAGTCGGAGGCGTCGATGTTGGTGACATGCGCCTGCAGTGGTGCGCCTTCGGTGTATTGTGGCGCGGGGATATTGGAAATGATGGTGTCGAACAGGGGCTCGAGGTCCTTGTTGTCGGGCAGGCCGCCGTCTTCCGGCTGGTTGCGCGAGGCGTAGCCCGCCTTGGCGGCGCAATAGATGACCGGCAGATCCAAGAGGGAGTCGAGATCGAGATCGACGCCTTCCTCGCTGACGTCCTGGGCCAAACCGAGCAGCAGATCGGTGGATTCACTGACGACCTCGGAAATACGTGCGTCGGGGCGGTCGACCTTGTTGATGCAAAGAATCACCGGCAGCTTGGCCTCAAGCGCTTTGCGCAGCACGAAACGCGTCTGCGGCAGCGGGCCTTCGGAAGCGTCGACCAAGAGCACCACGCCATCGACCATGGAGATGCCGCGCTCGACCTCGCCGCCGAAATCGGCGTGGCCGGGGGTATCGATGACGTTGATGGTGATGCCGTCGGGCTCACCGTATTTGGCGGCCAGAGGGCCCGTGTATTGCACGGCGGTGTTCTTGGCTAGGATGGTGATGCCCTTTTCGCGCTCGAGGTCGTTGGAATCCATCACGCGATCCGGCACTTCCTCACGTTCGCTGAACACATGCGACTGCTGAAGCATCGCATTGACCAGCGTGGTCTTGCCGTGATCGACGTGAGCCACGATCGCCACATTTCGAATATCACCACGTACCGCCATAAAAGCCTCTCCTAGTTACCTTTTCTTGGGTGTTTATCAGATAGAACTACTCTAACCTTCTACTTACACACAAACCTTCACAATAGTATCCATGTATCCCGACACGGATACGCTATTTGCTAATCCGTAAAATCCGGGGTTTCGATAGCATGACCTGGTCACCAGTGGCGCAAAACAGGAAACCCTTTGCCCGCTACGGTCTTTCAGTCGGTAGTCAAAGGGGAAAGCGCATCATCGCCGGCCACAGAAGCACTAGGCACTGTGCCGGAACGGTCCGGCTCAGCATTAAGCTGCTTGTCCCAGGATTTCCATGTCTCATTGTCCTCATCCACGATTCCCGGTTTGTAGCGATAGACGGCGGCGGGTCTGTGTCGGCCTTCCGCGAGCTTCTCCCCCGTCTCCTCGAGTTGGCCGGAAGCGAGCATCTTGCGACGGAAATTGCCCAGATCGAACCGGCGGCCGGCGATGGCCTCATAGACATCGTGCAGACGGCGCAAGGTAAAGCGCGGGCCCACCAATTTGGAGGCCACATCGGGGTACGACATCTTGGAACGCAGACGGTCCAACGCATATCTGATGATGTCTGCGTGATCGAAGGCGAGCGGCGGCAGTGCGGATTCGGCGAACCACTGCACGTTGTCGCCGTCACGCAGATCGTCGACCTGGGCGCTGCCGATCAAGGCCCAGTAGACGATGGAGACCATGGGCAGGGCTGATCCGGAACGATGCGGGTCGCCGAAGGTATAGAGCTGTTCGAGATAGCGGGGGCGCAGATTCGTGGTCGACTCCAGCGCCACGAACGCCGACCATTCCAGCGACTTGCCCGTCAGCAAATCCCCACCCGGCAAAGCCCACATGCCTTTGAAGGGCTCGCGTACGCGCCGCACCAGCGGTATCCATAGCTCGTCGTGCGCGACTTTTTGCGCTTTTCCAGCGTTCCCTGCGTTCTGATTGTGCGAATGGGCCAACGCGAAAATGATGACGGAGACACCGACCTCTGGCGGGCCCGCCTTACGTTCCGTCACATTGCCCTGCCACATGTCGATATACCCTTCCGTTTCCGTTATATTGCGTTACCGCTACCGAACCAAGACTACCAATGCAAGATTACCAAGCGCTTTACATCGCCGTTTGACGCAGTGCCACATCTGCTCGATAACGGAACGATTCGCGCCTGTTTTAGGGTTTGACAAGCGACTTTCGAAACCGGCTGAAGCCCATCCTAGATTGCGGCGTTGGCGGCGACTGAGGCTGCTGCGGTATCGGCTTGTTCCGCCCGACTGACCACATCGCTGGCGGCTGGCATGAACGGGGCAAGTTGCGGAAGCTGGTCGAGGGACTCGAGGCCCATTTTCTCGAGGAACAGTCCGGTGGTGACCAGAAACGCTGCACGGGAGTCCGGGTCGGCGCCCTCCTCACGAATCAGGCCGCGCACGTTCAACGCACGCACCACCCCGTCCGAATTGACCCCGCGGATGGCCGCGATCTGGGCACGGGTGACCGGCTGCTTGTACGCGACGATGGCGAGCGCCTCAAGTGCCGCCTGCGAAAGCCGGGCCATCTGCCCGTCGGTGACGAAAGCAGAAACGACCGGCTCGAACACCGCACGGTTGCCGTATTGCCAGCCGCGTGCGGTATGCCGCAACTCGAAGCCGCGAGGTGCAAGGCCACGCGCCGCGTCGCCGTCATATTCACGTTGCATCGACTCAAGCGCCGCCGTGACCTCATCCTCGTCCGTCGCCAGCACACGGGCCAGGTCAGCCGCCTGCTGCGGCTGATCGGCCACCATCAGAATCGCTTCAAGGCAGGATTGCAGCCCACCGGGAAAATCGTCGACACAAAAATCCACATATTCGGGACGCGTGGAAGGCGTATCTGGCCCGAGCGCCGAGCCAGCGTTGCGCGTCTCGGAGTGCTCACGGTTATTCTGATCGGCCTTATCGGCCGCGTTCCCGGTTTCGCTTTGGGCATCATCTTCAGCGGCATCATCAATCTCAGAAGTCGTTAGATTATCCATTCCCATCTCCGCATCGGATTCAACGAATCCCATTTCGACTCTCGGTTTCGTGCCGTTTTCGGCCATATCATCGGTCCCGCTCATGCGAAATCACCTTCGTTCACTTCCACGGCATCGTCCCCGTTATCGGCGCCTGGCACCCAACGCAGATGCAAATCCTCAAAAGGACCCGACTGCTTATACTGTAATACACCTTGCTTGAAGAACAGCAAAATGGCCAAGAACCTGGCGACGACCACCAACTTGCTGGCCGCATCGCTCGTCAGCTCGCCGAAGGTCATCGAATCCCCGGCCGTAAGACCACGCAACCGGTCTCGCACGATCTGCGACTGCGCCTTCAAATCGACCTGCGAGACGTGCAGCTGATCGAGGCGGACCTCATCGGCAGGGGCATTCAAGAACACCTCGACGGCGATCCGGGCCAGATCCTCTGGCCCAAGCGTCCAAGCCAGCTCGGGCAGCATCGCGGCGATGGCCGGATCGCTGAAGGCGGGATGCGGGAACCGCCCGGAATTGACGGCGAACAGCTCGCGAAAATTGTTGGCCGCGCTTTTGAACGCGCGGTATTGCACAAGCCGGGCGAAGAGCAGATCGCGCTCGCGCAACGCCTCCATGCTCTGCTCGTCACGCTCGCCGTTCTCGTCGCCCGGCAGGATCGCCGCACTTTTGGCCTCCACAAGCACGGAGGCGACGTCGAGGAAAGCGCTGACCTGCTCCATGTCGCGGGCCATGTCGAGCCCGCGCACGTAGTCGATGAATTCTTCGGTGATGGCCGAAAGCGAGACCTCCGTCAGCTCCAGCTTGCGATTGGCGATCATCGTCAGCAGCGCGTCGAACGGCCCAGAATAGACGGAAAGACTGACCGAAAAACCTTGACCCCGAACCTGTTGACGGTTTTCGGCCTCTGTTGCGCTCACGCGTTTCGGCGTCGAAATCGCGGTCGGTGCTGCGTCATCAACGGGAGCGCTACGCTCGTCTTCGTTCATGACACCTCACTTACGCAATACATTGACAGCACCAGCTAAAACCGCGGGCACACCCCGGCAAAAGCGCTGTCCTAATCCACAATGCCGCGGGAGATAAGCTCCCGTGCGGTTTCACGGTATTCCTTGGCCGTCTTGTGGTTCGGGGAGTAGATCGTAATCGGCGCCGCCGCGACGTTGGAATCGGGCAGTTTGATGGAACGGGAAATCACGGAGTGGAAGACCTTGTCTTGAAACGCCTCGTAGATACGCTGCAGCACTTCCTCGCAGTGCAGGGTCGAGGTATACATGGTCACCAGCACGCCGTAGACCTCGAGCTGCGGGTTGATGCGCGAGCGCACCTTTTCAATCGATTGCATGAGCAGGGCCACGCCACGCAACGCGAAGAACTCGGCGGCCACGGGGATGATCACGCCGTCGGCGGCGGCGAGCGCGTTGACGGTCAAGAGGCCCAGCGAGGGCTGGCAGTCCACGATAATAACGTCGTATTCGTTCTTCACTCCTTCGAGGACACTGGCGAGGATGCGCTCGCGACCCACCTCCGTGACGAGCTGCACTTCCGCTGCGGAAAGGTCGATATTGGCCGGGATGATGTCAAGATTTTCGAATTCAGTGTGCTGCACCACGTCGTGGACGTCCAGCGACGGGTCGAACAACGCGTTGTAAATGGTGGCATCGACAGTGTTCGCGTTGATACCGAGGCCTACGGAGGCGGCACCCTGCGGATCGAAGTCGACAATGAGCACGCGCCGGCCGTACTGACTCAGCGCACCGCCGATATTGATGGAACTGGTGGTCTTGCCGACCCCGCCCTTCTGATTGCACATCGCGATGATGCGCGCCGGACCATGGTGGTCAAGCGGCGATGGGGCGGGAAAAGTCTCATAGTTTCGTCCAAGAAGATCGGTAGGCATAGCCTTCACTTTACCAACAGGCCTGTTCACGGAGCCACCGGCGGGTTTATGCGCATTCGTTACATTTCGTACGGCACTTCCGGCTTGAGCTGTGGCCCCAGCATTCGCAGATCCATCCGATGTCGTATTTTTTGCGTCCTCGGCTCGTTTCGTTGTTTTCGCAGCGACGCCACCAACGACCTCATCATGGCTTGTGGCAAGAAGATTGCGAATCTGGCTGGCTTCATCGACGCTATCGTCCACTGGTTTGACATGGATGGTGCCCGGTAGTTTCAGTTTGCCTTGTACCACGTGCCCGGCCGGCTTCTCCTCGCCCATCCAGCGCGCCTCGCTGAAGCCGCCGTCACGGTATTGACTCTTTGAAGCCTGTGACCGAACCGTCGCCGCCCTCTGGGAACCGGACTTGCGCGTTTTCCTCTTACCTTTGGCCATCATACCGCTCCCGCCTCATCGCATACGCCATACCGATAATCATCATAATCCGCTGGTATACCAATGTCATCAACTCTTCATCCAACATCGATGCAATCATCTTGAACTGTGATTTTCTCTGCATCGGTACATCGAATACAAAGAAAATCACAGAAAACGGTCTAAAAACGTGATTATCTCTGCACTTATCTATCAATTACAGCGGAAATCACGAAAACCAGCCCAGAAATGTGATTATCTCTGCAACCAACGCCACCGATTACCGTGCCCGCGGATGAGCGGTCAGGTAGGTTTCGATCAGGGTTTCGGGGCTGACGTGGGTGTAGATCTGCGTAGTGGTCACCGAGGCGTGGCCCAGCAGCTCCTGGACGGTGCGCACGTCGGCGCCGCCCTGGATGAGATGGGTGGCAAAGGAATGGCGGAGCGTATGCGGATGCAGCGGCTTGTCGATATGCGCGCGTTCGCCGGCCGCCTTGACCACTTCCCAGACCGATTGGCGCGAAATCCGCCGGCCTCGTTTATTCAGGAAGATAGCACGACGTTCCTTGGCACCCTTCGCTTTGGCCTCGAGTTCGGGCCTTCCTTCGGCGATATAGCGCTGCAGAGCCTTCAGCGCGTACTCCCCCAACGGCACCAGACGCTGCTTCGAGCCTTTACCGGTCAACACCACCACACGTTCGTCGAAGTCGATGTCGTTCAAATCCGCGCCGGTGGCCTCGGAGACACGGCAGCCAGTGGCATACATGAATTCCAGCAATGCCTTGTCGCGCAGGACCACCGGGTCGGACGAACCTCCCATCGCCGCCGCGTCGAGCAGACGCGACACCTCGTCGATACTCAATACATCGGGCAGATGGCCTGCGGCTTTCGGCGCCTTCACCCGCGCGGACACGTCGTCGTCGACCACCTGCTGCATCAGCGCGAACTTGTGGAATGCATGGACGCTGGCGAGCCGCCTCGCCTTGCTGCGGGCGCTTTCACCGGCCTTGTCAAGCGCCGCCACATAATCCTCGACGTCGTGGGCCGTCACTGTATTCAAGTCGTCGACCCCCCGCGAGGAAAGCCAGCCCAGGTACTTCTTGACGTCGGCTTCATAGGCACTTACCGTCGATTTCGCCAGCCCTCGCTCGACGCCGATATGCGCCAGAAACTGCCCCAGCAGGTTGTCCGTCTCGTTCATAATTCCGATTCTAGACGTGGTTATGATTCCAGACGAGAAAGGCCGGAACCGCGGCGATATCGCTACCGTCACGATTCCGGCCAAGGTGCCGAAAAAGAGATTCCTACCTTATTTCCTTATCAGCTCTCGTTGTCGAGCGTCTTCTCGCTGCGGCGGGTGTAGATGTAAATCGAACCCGCGCCGGCAAGCAGCACCA
Organism: Bifidobacterium sp. ESL0764; assembly: GCF_029395515.1. Classification (NCBI taxonomy): domain Bacteria; kingdom Bacillati; phylum Actinomycetota; class Actinomycetes; order Bifidobacteriales; family Bifidobacteriaceae; genus Bifidobacterium; species Bifidobacterium sp. ESL0764. The sequence goes on along the minus strand of NZ_CP113919.1, from coordinate 792,337 downwards.
CGACGACCAGCCCGATGAGGATCGCGCCCGCACCGCCGGTCATCGGCAGCTGCGAGATGGAGTTGACCTCGTTGACCTCGATGAAGTGGGTCGGGTTCTGCGCATGGGTCCAGCCGGTCTCGTTCGCCTCGACCAGGTCGAAGACGTCGCCGCCGTTCTTGTAGTGCGGCGCGGCGGCGGAATAGGGCGCGTCGGTGTCGATGGTCACGGTGAACGTCGACTTGGAGATCTCGGAGTAGCCGGTCGGCGGATCGGTCTCCTCGACGGTGTAGACGCCGGCGGCGAGGCCGTCGAAGCGCAGCTGGCCGTCGGTCAGGCTGCCGTTAACGGCGTCGTTCGGGGCGGAGGCGCGCCTCAAGGCCGTCGTCGCCTCGGTGTTGGAGTCACGCTGGTCGGCGGCCTTCTTGTAGCTGCCCTTGATGACCTTGCCGTTTTCATCCTTGACCGGGTAGAACTTGATGATCTTGCCGTCGCTGTCCTTGATCTGGAAGGTCGCGTCGTCGAGCTTGGTGCTGTGGTTGTTGCGCGCCTGGTCGACGATGCCGAAGTTGTAGAAGTAGACCTTGGGCTGGTTGGGGTCGTTGGGATCGTTGGTGTGGTCGATCACGCCCTCGCTGGCCGGCGGGTTCGGGGCGGTGTTGTCGTCGCCGTTGTCGTTGTCGGGCTGCTTCTGGGTGTCGTTGGAGTAGGCGAGCTTGACGCCGTTGTGCACGTTGCCGGCGACCGCCTGATCGTCCACCCTCATCTTGTAGGTGATCTTGATGAAGTGGCTGCCGAAGTACTGCGGGTGCGCGGAGGTGCCATCACCCTGCGAAATCAGGCGGATGACCTTCGAAAGGTTGAAGGTGATGGTCTGCCCGGAAGTGGGCGTGGAGCCAACCGCCGGCGTGACCTCGTAGCCCGTGGGCGCGGGGACGTCCACGGCCTGGCTGCCTGCGGTGTCGAAGATTTCGGAATTGCTGATCTCGACAGTAGTTTCGTCCGGCTCATAGGTCAGGCCCGCCGACGGCTGGTCGGTGAGCACGTACTTGTAGTGGCTGAAGCCCGTGGTCAGCGGGATGCTGGCGATGATCTGGTAGGTGAGCTCGTCGCCGATGCCGGCTGCACCGTTGGAAGGCTTGATCAGCCGCTTCTCCACAGTTGGCGTAGCGCTCTTCATCTTGATGACGCCCAGCTTGTTGGCCGCGTCGTTGGCGAAGGTGTCGTAGATGCTCTGCCCGTCCTTGGAGGTCACCTGGGTGCCCACGAGCATCGGGATGGAGGCCGGCGAGGAACCGGAGAGCGAGGCGGTGGTGTCGACCACCAGATAGATGCCGCCCTTGAGGCCGGTGAACTGGGCGGTCATGTCGTCGGTGTCGGCGCCCGAGGTGGGCCCGACGACCGTGGAGACGTCATCACGGGTAGTGTCGGCCATGCGCTTCTTGACGTTGGCGTTGCCGGAGAGGTTGGTGACGAACTGGCGCAGCTTGCCGTCGTAGGCCTTGGCGCGCGAATTCGACGTCGTGTCCTCATTGCTGGTGTTGATGGCGGAGACATAGCCCAACCAGTTCTTGGACACCGCACCGATGACGTTGTCCTCATAGCCCGTGGGCAGCGCCGAGGCACCCGAGGCCGCCAGGTAGGCGTCCTTCATGGCGGGCAGGATATGCTCGTCGGCGGGTCCGGTGCTGTCGGCGTTCTTGGAGCTCGTGCTCACGCTGGTCAGCTCGTTGTCGCCGTTCTTGGAGGCGCTCATGTAGACGCCGAGGCGCAGCGCGGTGAACGAGTGCCCCTTGATGGCCGAACCCTTGCCCTCGATGGTCAATGTCGCCACGCGCGAGGCAGGATCCATCGGATCGATGGTGATGGGGGTCTCGGCGGCGTTGGCCACGCCAAATGGGCTGAAGGCAAGGAGCGTGGCCGCTGCGGCCAGGCCTCCCACCAACGCCTTGATATGTGTGTTGTTCATGGTTGCTCTCTTTCTATGGCAAAATATCTAAAAACCTGATTGTTGTCTTTTTCATGTCGTCGGCGGACGCTTTACCACCCGTCCGGCCATCGCGCGTCAGGCAGTGAGTTGCGCAGCCTCGCGCGACGCGATATCTGGTTACGAATCATCCACCGCCTTTCCGTGCTTCATGAAGTATTCGATCGAGACGAACAAGCCCATTCCGATCGCCAACATCACGGCGACGATACTCAGGATGAGGCCCAAAAGATTGCTCCTGTCACCGGTCATCGGCAAAACCGGAACCGGCTCGGTGACGGCCAGGTTGTAGGTGACCCATCCGGCCTCGTTGTTCTGAGCCGTGTCGTCCGGATGGTCGTCGGCGGTGATCCTTGCCTCGCCTTGTGTCAAGCCTTCGGGGATATTGAACGACCAACGGCCGTCGGCGCCGACCGTCACGCTTTCCGTGGTATTGTCGGGCCAAGTGACTGCGACCTTCGCCCCTGTGTCCGCCGCTACTCCAGTCTTTAGGTGGTGCGCCGTGCCGCTGACCGTGCCCTTGGCTGGCTTGGAATCGACGGCCAGCTGGGTCGAGGTCATGTCGAGAGTGGCGAAGGCGTCGCCAGAGCGAACCTTAGAGTTGTCCTGGGGATTAGTGACCACTGCGTTGAACACGTAAGTATCGCCCTGCGCCGCCTCGTCCAGGAAGAACGAGGGATCAATCTCGCAGCTCCAGTTCTGCTCGCCGGCTGCGGTCAACGTCTGAGAACAGTCGGTGACTTCCCTGGCCTCCCCCGTTCTGTCTCCGCCAGCCGAAACAGTGTGCGTTGCGTAAAGCGTGAGGTTCTCGCCTGCCATGGAGGGGGCGGCGGTGCCAGAGATATGCACCTTGCTGCCTGTCGACAACTCACCATCTGCCGTGCGCTTGGTGTGCGGCACTTGAATTGCGGCCGAATCGATGGTCGACGGCGCGAATTTCAACGTGCGGATGTTGGAGAAGGGCGAAGTCAGGTCGTATCCGCTGGTCTGCTCGGTCTGCCAAGCATGATAGCGCTGGGAACCATCGACGATGGTGTTGTCGTTGTCGACGATCGACCACTTGCCGTCCGACCCGACAATCGCGGTTCCCACCAGTCGCCCTCTGGTATCCGCATTGTCGACGTCGCCCGCATCGATCGGCTTGTTAGTGTCCTCGGCGTATAGCGAGACCTTGTGCCCCGGCGTACCGGTGCCGGTGATGGTGGGATGTTGCACGACGATGGTGTTCTCGGCAGGGGTGTCGATGACGGGGGCCACAGGCTCGGGCAGCGAATACTTGTCGAACGCGGTGTCGATGGTCCATCCCTTGTCGACCAGATAGTCGACCTGCGCCTGATCCATGCCGTCGGTGATGCCCTGCTCATGGCCGCCTTCAAGCGGATTGAAGGCGTCGTGCGGGGTGACGCTCTTGGCGTTGGGGGCCGTGGTGGCCAGGCACTGGCTCATCGAGCCGTCGTTGCTGGTGGTGATCGGCCAGGTCACCAGCTTGAAGTAGCCGTCGAGGCCCTGGTCGGTCTTGGCCTTTTCGAGATCGTAGGAGCCGTCGATGTTGACCGCCGGGCTCACGCTGCCACCGGGACCCTGATGAGGCACCAGGCTGGCGGCATTGGGGTTGAGAACGTTGCGGGCGTTGAACGCGGCGTTGGCGGTGGAACTGCCGGCGAACCACAAGCCGTCGTGGCCATTGAGCGCGTTCTGCCCATCGACCCTTTCGGCGTGCGGGGTCAGATCGTTGACCGGCACCCAGTCCTTGCCTCCCTTGAGAGCAAGCCACTGGTAGTAGAAGGAGGTGTTCTTCGAGCAGGGATCGCTCACCGGCGCGCGGTTGTACCACATGACGAAGAACGAGCGGGCCGGCGCCCAGCCGATGCCAAGGCCGTTGAGCCCATAATCGGTGACCAGGCCCCAGTTGGCCTGGTTGCCGCTCCACAGCAGGGGTGTGTCGTTCCAGCCGATGAACGACTTCGGGCCGTTGCAACGCAGGCCGTCCTGGTTGTTGCCCGACCCGCAGACGTTGTCGTAGACGTAGGCGGGGTTGCCGGCCAGCACGTTGGTCTGGAAGTCAGTCTCGGCGTCGTCGCGCTCATCCCGGTCGCTGGGCCAGCTGCCGGAGGCATTGGGAATCTGCGCCCAGAGGTACTGATTCATCTTCTCGCCGCCGAGCGCCGAGGTGTCCACGGAGTTGGGATAGTCGATGTCGCACTCCACCGAAATCAGCAGGTAGTCGTACTGGCCGGAGGCGATCAGGTTGTGGATGGTGAAGAATTCTTCCTGGTTGTTCGCCCAGTTCAGCGCGCCCACCGTGCCGGCCATGTTGCTGCTGGCGATGGTGGGGATGTATCTGACGACCTTGCGCGAGCCGGTCGAAGAAGCCCCATAGCCAAAGCGCAACCGTAGCCCGCCCTTGGAGACGGCGTTGGCTTGCCCGTTCAGGTGGTCGGCGCCTTTGTTGGCGGAGGTATTGACCTGGTTGTGCGCCACACGCAGCACGAAATCGACGCGCATCTCGTCGGCGGCGGTGTCGATGCGCTGGTTGTTGGCCAGCATCTTGAAAAGCTTGGGGGCGTAGGAGATGGTTTCCTCATCGCCGGATCTGGTCGAGACCTCGTCGGCGTTGGCGATGGCGTTGAGCTGCGAAACGGGCGAATCGGATGATGCAGGCGGCACAATGGCCAACGAGGCAAAGGCGAAGCATATGGCGGCCAGCGCACACAGCGCCGAACCCCACCATGTTCTTCGTATCTTGCCTTGTACCATATAGCCACCTTGAAATCGAGATATTCACGCGCAACCATCGCACTTGAATTACATCTCTCATATTAGTGCGGCAATACATCGATAATCCAATTCGAATTACTAATTAACGCGAAACGAACAGTTATTTTCGCTTGACGGGAACCGGTGTACCAACACTGCGTCATGCCTGTCGAGTTACTCCCCCTAAGGTTCAGCCACCCTCGATCAATCACGCTTTGCGTGACGAACCGGCCAATGACGACGATGCCTGATCAGAATAAAAATTATTCCGACAGCGATAATTGACAACGCCGTGATCGTACCCCACAACAAGCCGTCGCCCACGGAATCCTCCGGGTAGGGAATGTCTTTGGGAATCGGACGACGCTCCGCCGTCAGCACCAGGCGGTGCGTGTTGACCCCGTAAGGTGTGCAGGTCATCAGCGTCACCAGATCCTTGCCTTGCCGCACCTTGTAAAGGTGGACATCGTCCGGAGAGACGACATGGATGGCCGTGACCCGATAGCCCATGGTACGGCCCAAGGTATCGATGTAGATGACATCGCCCTGCCGAAGCTGGTCCAGCCGGGTGAACAACGTTTCGTAAGGCCGGCCACGATGCCCGGTCAGCACGGTGTTGGTGGATTTCCCGCCGACCGGCAGACTGGTGCCGTAAAGATGGCCCACGCCCTTGTCGAGCACCTCATCGGAAGTGCCATGGTAGATCGGCAGTTTCAGCGAGATCTTGGGAATGTGGATGACCCCCATCACCCCGCCGCCATCGTTCAGCAGCTCCTGATAGGTCTTGTCCTTCTGCGAAGTCGTCAACGCCTTCTTGCCTCCCTTGGAGTTCTTGACGGCGGAGGCGAACGGGTCACTGAACTCCCCCAACGAACGCTGTCCGCTCGAGGCTATGGATGCGTTATACCGTTGTGCGGCCCTGTATTCCTCTACCACTTTGCCTTGCGGCCATTTATGGACGCGGTTCATGGCAGCGACGGCCTCGGCCTCCTGCCGGCGGGCGTTGACATACTGATTGGCCGGCAGCCAGAGGGCCAAGGCGACGGCAGCGATCACTAGAAACGCCGCCAACGCCTTCATCGCGTTGATGATCCTGCGCTTGCGACGGACGAGGTCAGCGTGCTCCAGTCCCTTTTGTACGACTTCGCCGAACGACCGCGCGACGCCCTCGTCGCGGGCGCCATCGGTTCGCGCACTCTTGCCGGGCCGCGCCGAAGCAGGTTCCGCTCCCGCCATCCGCACGTTTCCGCGCTGCTGCGCTTTCGGCACGGTCTGGCTGCCTTGCCCGCGCTTGTGCGCCCCATCAGTATTCATAGTTCTTACGCTACACGTCTCAATACGGACAAGTCGACCTGCATTGCACTATATACGCGAAAAGCCCCCGCGATTGCGGAGGCTTGACATATCGATGTCTGAATATTCTATCGCATTCAGGCGGCGACGGGAGCGTTCACGTCCTTGGGCAGAGCGGCCTTCGCCTGATCGACGATGGTCTTGAACGTGTCGGCGTCGGAGACGGCCAGCTCGGCCAGAGCGCGGCGGTCGAGTTCGATGCCCGCGAGCTTCAGGCCCTGCATGAAGCGGTTGTAGGTGATGCCCTGAGCGCGGACAGCAGCGTTGATACGCTGGATCCACAGCTTGCGGAAGTCACCCTTGCGCGCCTTGCGGTCGCGGAAGTTGTAGTTAAATGAATGGAGCAGCTGCTCTTTCGCACGACGATACGAACGGGAGCGCTGGCCGCGGTAGCCCGAAGCCCTCTTTAAGACGACGCGACGCTTCTTGTGAGCGTTCACTGCGCGCTTGACACGTGCCATATTGTTTCCTCTAGCTTTCTATTAAACCTGTTAAAACCGATAACCCGAGCCGATTCAGCGGCCGAGCAGCTTTCGCATGTTCTTGCTCTGAGCCGTGGCCAGCACCTGGTCGCGGGAGAGGTTGCGGCGCTTGCGCGCGGACTTGTGCTCAAGGTTGTGGCGCATCGAGGTGCCAGCCTGCATGAGCTTGCCCGTACCGGTGACGCGGACGCGCTTTTTCGCGGCGGAATTGGTTTTCATCTTCGGCATTGCTGCCCTCCTATTTTCTTCGGATATCGAATTCGTTCTTCGATGCCCTGTACCTGCCGACGTTTCCATCGGCTCGTACAAAAATTGTTGTTACTTCTTGGCCTTTGGTGCCGGCTTGGCCGGTTTGGCGGACTTGGCTGCAGCAGCGGACTTCGGCTTTGCGGCCCTTGTGCCACTCGCGGCCGTATCGGTGTCCTTTGCAGGCTTGGCCGACGTGGCAGAAGCTTCGCCCTTGCTCGTCTTCGGTGCTGCCTTGGCTGCCGGATTCGCAGCAGCCCTATCCGGAGCGGATGAACCTGCTGCCTTGGCCTCGTTGACCGCGGCTTTCGCGGCACCGGCCTCCTGAGCCTTTTCCTTCTCCTTGGCGGCAAGACGAGCCCTCTGACGAGCCTGGCGGTCGGCACGGGTGTCGGCGCCACGACGGCGCTGCTCGGACTGGGCATGCACCTTCTTGCCCTTGGGAGCCAGCGTCATGAAGATGTTGCGCCCCTCGTGCTTCGGGTAGAACTCGATGGTGCCATACTCGGAGACCTCATCGGCGAGACGCTGCAAAAGCTCCACGCCACCGATCGGACGGGACTGCTCGCGTCCGCGCAGCATGATGGTGACCTTGACCTTGTCGCCGCCAGAAAGGAAGCGGATGACATGGCCCTTCTTGGTCTCGAAATCGTGTTCGTCGATCTTCAGACGGAAACGGATTTCCTTGATCTCGGCCGCACTCTGGTTGCGGCGGGCTTCACGCTGCTTGATCTTCTCGTTGTACTTGTATTTGCCATAGTCGATGAGCTTGGCCACCGGAGGATCCGCATTCGGCGCCACCTCAACCAAATCGAGATTCGCTTCCTTGGCCAGATTCAATGCCACCGAGGTCGCGATAACCCCGACCTGCTCGCTGTTCGGGCCGATCAGGCGTACCTTGGAAACGCGTATCTCGTCGTTAATGCGTGGTTCTGCGCTGATGATGAACTCCAATCCTTGCTGCTGCTGGATGCACTGCCGGTGAAAACGCAAATGCCGATTCACTCGGCAATTTTCGCAACAAAGATTCAAAACGCAGGCATCGAATCCAATCGATACCTTAGAAAGCCACGGCAAATACCGCACTTTCGATTCCCGCCAAAGCTGGGAATGTCTTGAACCCGAAGCTACGAAAAGCTTCCAGGTGGGGCGCACCCACTTTCTTGATTTCTCAAGCCAAAAACTCAGTATACCATCCGTCGCGACAATGCCGCAAGCCGAGTGCGTCACGCCGAAGTGTCGAAATTGGCGTACTCCAGCTCGCTCATCGCGCCGCCATCCTCAGTCTGCACCTGGCCGGTGGGGTGAAACCCGATATGGCGGTAGAAGCCCTGCGCCTTTGTGTTGGATTCCAACACCCACAGCACCACACGCTTGGTGGGCAACGCGTCGAAAACCGCCTGCGCCAGTTTGCGGCCGATACCCATGCCTTGGCAACGATTGAGCACATAGATTGCGCCCAATTCCGCGCAATCGGGATAACTGCTGGGTTCACGGGCGGGATTGACGAGCTCCGCGTAGCCCACCACCTCATCGTCCACCAGCGCCACGAACACATTCGCCGGGTCGTGGCGCTTCGTGACGTCGAGCGCGAACTCCGGGGTGATCTTGTCGACCAGCCACTGCGGCAGCTTGCCCTGATAGGTCTCGTGCCAGGTCTGCGAGTGCACCCTCGCCTTGGCCTCGAAATCGGCCGATGTGATGTGGCGCACGACGATGGCATTCTCATCACTGGTAATCGGCATCATCGTTTCCTTCCTTGCAAACCGCACCCTGCCAACCGACACATCAGGCCGATGAAGGTGGACATGCCCGCCTCACCGCCATCGCGAAGCGGGCCCCAAACCTACTTGTTGATCACGGCTTCGATATTGTTGCCGTCGGGATCGTGGACGAATGCGGCATAATAGTTCGGGCCGTAGTTCGGACGCGGGCCGGGCGCGCCGTTGTCGCTGCCGCCGGCCTTGAGTCCGGCCTCGTAAAACGCCTTCACCGCTTCCTCGTTTTCCGCCGAAAACGCGAGGTGGATCGGCGAGGGGGTCGTGCCCTCCTTGGCAGCCTCGATCCAGACGCTGTCGCCGTCCTTGGCATCCGCGAACATCACGGCTCCGGGGAATTCCGCGCCCTGCACATACCCAAGAGGTGCCAACGCGGCCTGGTAGAAGGCCTTTTCGGCATCGAAATCGAGCGTGTATACACCGATATGGTTGATCATGATTGCTTTCCTTTATGTTTGGCGGACTCACATTTTCAAGGGCCTCAAAAATGCGAGCCAAAAACGAACATTGCTCATAGCATAATAGCATCATTGCAACGATTTCGTGACATGTTCAAAATGCCGAATACTCATTTGGCGCACATTTTTTTGACGCTCTAAAAAATGTGCGCCCCTACACATGTACAGTTCATATATGACCTTTTCTCATCCATGTATCGTCTTCGCCGCCGGAACCTACTACGGCAACGAACCGTCCGCAGACGAACTTCCGGAGAACGCCTTTGTCATCGCGGCGGACGGTGGGCTGGACCACGTAGACAAAGCGGGAATCCGCCCCGACCTGGTGATCGGTGATTTCGATTCCGCCAACACCAAGGTTCCGCAAGGCGTTGAGACCATCGCGCTGCCGCCCGAACACGACGATCCGGACATGCTTTCGGCGCTCAAGGTCGGTTGGGCGAAAGGATTCAGAGACTTCCGCATTTACGGCGGCTTGGGAGGCCGTCTCGACCACACCATCGCCAATATCCAGATGCTCGCACTGCTCGCCCACAACGGCGGCATCGGACTGCTATACGGCAAACACAGCGTAGTCACCGCCATCTGCAACGGGTCGGTCCACTTCCCCTCCGCTGCCTTACGCACAGGAACCCACGACCGGACGGGTATCCAAACCCATCGCGACACGAGGGACACCCCGCAGCCTGGAGACAACAGCGACGGTGGGACATACGCCAACCACTGCGACAGTGCCGGTGCCGATACCGATACCGCCGACCGCATGGTTTCGGTCTTTTCCCATGCCGACATCTCGCGAGGGGTCACTGAAACCGGACTTAAATACGAACTGAAGAACGGCGCGATGCACAGCGACACCGTGCTCGGGGTGAGCAACGAACTGCTCGACGGTCGCCCGGCCTCGATCAGCGTTTCCGACGGCACGCTGATCGTCACCTTCCCGCGAAAAGTCGCACTGCCGACGTTCACGACCAACGTCAAGGCCGCGCAGACCTTGGGACCGCTGGCCTCGCAGGTCTCGGCCCTGCTCAACACATCGCGGTGAACACAACCGACATTTGTCTGATAACACACGATTGCGGAGTTTCTCGTATTTCACGCTTCACGAAGACCTAGTATCAAAGCAGCAACACCACGAAAGGACCCACCATGACCGATACAACAACCTCAACCACGAAACCCGACCCGGCGCAACACGACGGCAAAGTGCTTTTCGTGTGCTACAACCACTGCACCACCTGCGCCCGCGCCCGCAAATGGCTCGGCGAGAAGGGCATCGATTTCAGCGAACGCAACATCAAAACCGACAATCCCACCGCCGCCGAACTCAAGCGCTGGTGGAAGGCGAGCGGCCTGCCGCTCAAACGCTTCTTCAACACCTCGGGCATGCCTTATCGCGAAATGAAACTCAAGAGCAAACTGCCCGAAATGAGCGAAGACGAGCAGCTGAAACTCCTTGCAACCAATGGCATGCTGGTCAAGCGGCCGATAATTGTGAGCGCTAACAAAGTTTTGGTCGGTTTCGACCCGGAAACGTGGGAAAACACCTTTTTTAGTAGAGCAGACAAGTTAAAGTAACAAGTGTTGGTAAATATACAGTGAAGGGCACGAGCCCGTGTTCCCGAACTGTTTCCTTTAGGGAGAATTACATGACAGTAAAGATTGGTATTAACGGTTTCGGCCGCATCGGCCGCCTTGCGTTCCGTCGCATTTTCGAACTTCAGGCCCGCGGTGGCGAGGCCAGTGACATCGAGGTCGCAGCAATCAACGATTTGACGACCCCGGCCATGCTCGCTTACCTGCTGAAGTACGACAGCGTTCACGGCACCTTCCGTCACGATGACGGCACCCCGGTCAAGGTCGAGTCCACCGATGACGCGATCGTGGTCGACGGCAAGGAATACAAGGTCTATGCCGAGAAGGACGCCCGCAACATTCCGTGGGTGAAGAACGATGGCGTTGAGTTCGTGCTCGAGTGCACCGGCTTCTACACCTCCGCCGCCAAGAGCCAGGCTCACCTGGACGCCGGCGCCAAGAAGGTCCTCATCTCCGCTCCGGCGAAGGACGACACCACCCCGACCGTGGTCTTCGGCGTCAACCAGGAGATCCTCAAGCCCAGCGACAACATCGTTTCCGCCGGCTCCTGCACCACGAACTCCTTCGCGGCGCTCGTCAAGATGATGGATGACGAGTTCGGCATCAAGGTCGGCTTCATGACCACCGTGCACGCCTACACCGGCAGCCAGATGCTGCTCGACGGCCCTCGTGGCTCCAAGCCGCGCAACAACCGCGCCGCCGCCGTGAACACGATCGAGCACTCCACCGGTGCCGCCAAGGCAATCGGCAAGGTCGTTCCTTCGGTCAATGGCAAGCTGCAGGGCCACGCCCAGCGCGTGCAGATCCCCGACGGCTCCTTCACCGAGCTCTTCACCGTGCTCAACAAGGAAACCACCGTTGACGAGATCAACGCCGCCGCCAAGAAGGCCTTCGAGAACAACGAGACCTTCGGCTACAACGGCGACAGCATCGTCACCTCCGACATCATCGACGACACCCACGGCGGCGTCTTCGACCCGACGCAGACCGATGTCAACACCATCGACGGCACCACGCTGGCCCGCACCGTTGCCTTCTACGACAACGAGTACGGCTTCACCTGCAACATGATCCGCACCCTGCTCTACTTCGCTGAAATCAGCAAGTGAACACCCTGCGATAATGCAGGTGCCTGTTAATTAGGCAACGTATTAAAAGAGGCTCCAGCCTATATGGGTTGGAGCCTCTTCGTATAAGCAACCATCCACAGATTTCTGCGCGTTTCATCGCGTTAGATGCTAAAACTGAAATCATGAGCAAGAAGCATAAAAAGGCGGCGGGAACCGCGTCGACCCCGGCCACACGCGAGTTGACCGAAGCGGGTATCCCCTTCAAGATCTACGAATACGAGCATTCCTCCGATCACATGGACGAGGGCTACGGGCTCGAAGGCGCGGAAAAACTGGGTATCGATCCGCATCGCTCGTTCAAGACGCTGATGGCCGACACCGGCGAGGAACGGGTCATCGGCGTGGTCCCTGTCAGCGGGCACCTGGACATGAAGGACCTAGCCGCCGCGGTCGGAGCCAAAAAGGCGGCCATGGCCGATCCGAAGGTGGCTCAACGTGAAAGCGGCTACGTGGTAGGCGGCATCTCGCCGTTGGGGCAACGCACCAAACACAAGACAGTGCTTGATGCAAGTGCGATGCAATTCGACGAAATCATCATTTCCGGAGGCAAGCGCGGTTTCAGCGTTGGCGTGAATCCAAATGACCTGGTACGCGTGCTCGGCGCCACCGTCGCCGAAATCGGCACCTGGTAAAGTCGGCTCGCCAAATCCGTGAACCCACAAACAACCTTCTGATTCTCAATGTCGTAAAAATAGCCATCTTGGTGCACCAAGAAGCCCGTATTAGCCATTTTGGGCAGGCAATCTTCGTTTTTCGGCCATCTTGGTGCACCAAGAGGCCATTTTTACCCGGAATTGAGGCTCATTCTTCATATTTCGGCCATCTTGGTGCACCAAGAAGCCGTTTTTACCCGGAATTGAGGCTCATTCTTCATATTTCGGCCATCTTGGTGCACCAAGAGCTTTAAAAACAGCACAATACGGATCATGACATGTTCGTCTGAGCCGCACGTGCCGCAGAATCAGACAGAGTGTCATATTAGAATAGTGAACGGTAACAATTACGTTTCTATAACAGGAGTTGATATGACTTCAACGACACTGCCCCTCCGCTCGGGCCAACAATTCACCATTTCGCACGGCGACTACACGGCGGTAATCACCGAGCTCGGCGCGACCTTGCGCAAACTCACCTACCGCGGCAAGGACATGATCGCCTCATGGGACCCGGATAAGACGGTGCCATGCTCCAACGGGCAACTGCTCGTCCCCTTCCCCAACCGCATCGAAGACGGCGTGTATACCTTCGAAGGCAAGACCTACGAGCTGCCCATCGACGAACACGAAAAGCACAACGCCATCCACGGCTACGGCTACCGGGCCTTCTGGAACCTCGAAAGCCTTGAAGAGGACCGCGTGGCACTCACCTGGCGCACCGGCAACATGAAGGGCTATCCCTTCGATCTGCTGGTCCGCGCCATCTTCAGCTTAGGCGACGACGGTCTTACGCTCACCTTGTCCGCGACCAACAACGACAACGTCAATGCTCCTTGGGCTCTGGCCATCCATCCGTGGATCGCCAACGGCTTCGGCGGCTACGGCGACGAGATCGACGGGCAGAACGCACAGTGCAAGGTCACCATTCCGGCGCGCACGCACGTCACCGTCAACGAACGTCTGCTGCCGACCGGCACCGAGCCCGTGGACGGCACCAAGTTCGACCTGCGCACGCCTACCGCACTGACCGAGCAGCCTTTCGATGACGCGTGGACCGACGTGGAGCGCGACGCCGAGGGCAATACCTTCGCCACTTTGAGCCGTCCGGACGGGCTCACTGTGCATGCCGGCGGCGACAAGACCATCACCTCCTTCCAGATGTGCACCGGCACCGGCTTCGCGCCCGATAGCCACCCGGCCGGCGTCGCCATCGAGCCGCAGACCGCCTATGCCAACGCCTTCAACAGCGGTAAGGACCTGATTGCGATCAAGCCGGGCGAGACCAGCTCGACCAACCTCTATTTCAAGGCCGAACAGCGCTGAGCCAGCGTGACGAATACCGCAAGCCTCCGTTCAGTTCAGGGCGGGGACTTGTATGAAGTCGCAACAACGTGCGATAATACCTAAGGCTTATTCATAGAACTGCAAAGGAGTCCATCATGGGAATGCGCGGACGTAAGCGTAAGGACCGCCGCAAGAAGGCGGCCAACCACGGCAAAAGGCCAAATGCCTGAGTTCCGTTAGGTACGTAATTATTGATGCCTCGCCTAAGCGCGAGGCATTTTTCATATGCAGATAACGGAAAACGTCAAGTCGGGGTTATCGGCCAAAAGTGTTGTTGATAACCGGAGTTTGGCCTTGTGAGAGTATGTGTTTCGCGCTGTTTTTTCCGGTTGCGAAAAGCCGGATACAGCCGAATAAGGGTTTCACATCAACGCAGACGAAAACCCCGCGCCAAAAAGAATATTCACAAAAATCATTAAAACGATGCCGTAAATCGCGTTTATACGGCAGCGACGTCACCGCCGCAGGTCTCCTCAAGACAGCAACGGTCAAGCGTCGCCTGAAGCTTGTCAATCAGGCATTCCGGGGCAGCCGCCGGTCGCAAGAGCTCACGCAACTGCGCAATCAAGGCCTTCTCTCGCGCGTCACAGCAGGATTCCGGGTTGAAGCATTCGTCGTCAGAGAGATGATCGGCGCAACCATAGCTGGAAATCTCGATGTCGGTACGCGTGAGGCCATCGGAGTGCTGGCTTCTCACCACCACTCGGCTGGTACGCTCGATTCGTCCGTCCATCGATATTTCCTTTCGTGACATCTAATTAACTATTATTACTCATTTTGGCTGTTTTGGGGTTCGCGGATAGTGAAGATACGGGTTTCGTCTATTTCGCGGCCTGTTCGACCGCTTCTGAATCCTGCACAGCAGCCGGTTTTTGGGCCTTTTTTGCGGTTTTTGCCGACGTGTCCTTGCCGTAACCGCGCTGACGGGCATAGTCGGTCAGCTCATCTTTCAGCTGAGAGCGTGCGCGATTGAGCCGGCTCATCACGGTGCCGATCTTGATGCCCTGTTCGGCGGCGACCTGCTTGTAGGATTTGCCGTCGATGGCGGTGTCGATGAAGACCTGCCGACGCTCGGGCGACAGTGAATCCAACGCCTGCATGATCTCGGCGGGGGCGAACCCGTCCAGATATTCCTGTTCGGCGGATTTCAGTCCTTCCGAGGAATGGTCGGAAGCGGAGTAGATGTCCCAGTCGTCGTACTCCCCCGTGGAATCGTTGGCACGCTGGGGGCGGCGCTTGGCCTTCGCGTATTGGTTGAAGTAGGCGTTGCGTTCGATGGTGGTCATCCACGCCTCGAAATTGCTGCCGGGGCGGAAACTGTCGAACGCCTTGAACGCGCGCTCATAGGCATCCTGCACCAGATCCTGGGCGTCCTCCGGGTTATTCGTCAGTTTCATCGCCTGACGATAGAGCGCATCGACGGCAGGCATCGCCAGAGACTCGAAACGCGCACGCTTCTGGGCGGTCGTCTCGCGCTCCTGCTGCTTGGGCTGTGCCTGATCGGTTTGTGTCACGTTACTATTCTACGCATCGCCGTCGCCGCGGCCGACACGCGCTTTTGCCGCCATTTATTATGACATTGACGACACACATATACGGTTTTGCCGACATGACCAGCCATAAACCGATTCCGGCGATATTACAGATTTGGGCGAAAGGCGGACCATCACGAAGGGGAAGCAATGCCCGTCAACTCAAAAGTAATACAATGTCGGAATCGGAACGCACAATATGGTTATGACAACAATGAAGAACAACGCGGACGCGGACAACGCGGCGATCATGCTCGATGCCATAGCGCTTGCCCCGACGCAGGATGACGACACGACGCTGAAAGAGGCGTGGCTGCTTGGTTTCGACACCGAGACCACCGGCACCGGTTCCACCGACGCCATCGTCTCGGCCTCGCTGGTTTTGCGCGATCCGGCGAAAGGCTACGCCGGTGACGTTGTGGCGGAATGGGTCGTCAATCCGCATCGGCACATCAGCGAGGGCGCAAGCCGGGTCAACGGGTTCACCGACGAATTCCTTGAGGCCAACGGAGCGGAACCCAGTGATGCCATCGCCGCCATCGCCGCCATCGTCACCGCGGCACTTGCCAAACGCATCCCGCTTTTGGCCTACAACGCGCCGTTCGACGTGCGTATGCTGGCCGGCGACCTCAAACGCTGGAAGCTCAAGGCACTGCCGGACGAGCTTCTGGTGGTCGATCCGTTGGTCATCGACCGCGAGATCTCGCACCGTCACGGCAAGCGCACACTGACCTATACCACCGAATATTACGGCGTGGAGCCGCACGGCGACTTCCACGACGCCACCGCCGACACCACCGCGGCCGTCGACCTCATCAGGCCCATGTCCACGCTCTACCCGCAGGTCGGCAACCTGAGGCTCGGTGACCTGATGGACTGGCAGCGCACGGCGCACAAGAAGTGGAAGGACTCGTTCAACGAGTGGATGCAGTCCCGTGGCCGCCGACCCATCACCGATAACTGGTTGTAAGCACGCCGTAAGCCTGTAACCCAGCCCATAAACCCGCACGAAAGATGTTCGCATCGTCGCTTTCGTACGGGTTTCCTATTGGGAAAGCCACGCGAGACGCATCATAATGCCGACACGGCGCAACCGTCAACGCAGGCCGCAGGACCACGCGAAACCACATGTCGGGTTTGCCGGAACACACCATGGAACCGCCATGATGTGTAAGTTCCATTCGATTGTGGCGTCTATCCCCTGTTTTCACGCGCCCGATGCGCTAGCCTTATGGTTGGCAAGAAAGGTTTGATATGGCTCTGAGTGTGGCAACCGCGGTTGAATTGCTCGACAAGCATCATCTCCTCCGCGAGATCATCCAAGGCAGGACATGGTCGCGCAACCCCGCTCGTTTCGCCGGCGCCGACGAGGAGTTGACCTCGATCACCTACGACACCCGGCAGGTGCAGGCCGGAACGCTCTTATGCTGCAAGGGCCGTTTCAAGGCCGAGTATCTTTCCGGCTGCGACGAGCGTGGGCTCAAGGCCTACGTTTCGGAAACGGATTTCAGTGCGGATTGCGATGCCGTCGGCATCATCGTCACCGACAGCCGCAAGGCGATGAGCCTGCTCTCCGCGCAATTCTACGGGCGTCCGCAAGATGAACTCGCGCTCATCGGCATCACCGGAACCAAAGGCAAAACGACCACCGCCTACTTCGTTCAGGCGATTTTGAACGCCGCCAGCGACGGGAAGGCCGCCCTGTTTTCGTCCGTCGACAACTGCCTTGACGGCCATACCTACGTCGCCTCCGCGCTCACGACGCCGGAATCGATGGACGCCTTCCGGATGATGCGGCAGGCGGTCGACAACGGGATGCGCTACCTGGTGATGGAAGTCTCGTCCCAGGCCTACAAAGTCGATCGCGTCTATGGGCTCACCTTCGACGTCGGTGCGTTTCTGAACATCTCGCCGGACCATATCAGCCCGATCGAGCATCCCACATTCGAAGACTATCTGTATTGCAAACGTCAAATCACCGCCAACAGCAAGGCGCTGGTGCTGGGTGCCGATTGCGACCACGCCGACCTCATCGAAGAGGACGCCGCCGCCGCCCATGTTCCCGTCACCACTTTTGCGCTGCACAACGAAGGTCGCGGCAATGGCACGAAGGCGGATACCGTTGCGTGGCCGGCGGACAAGGATCACACAGCGTTCCATATCGACGTGGCGGGAACGGATATGCCGGCTGAAAGCCGCACGGATACGGACGCCCCACGTTCCACCGCGAACCCGCAAAACCAAAGAGCCGACGCCACCGATTTGCCGGACGGATCCGACATCTACAAGCTCGACATGGACGGCGACTTCAACTATGCCAACGCCGCCGCCGCACTCACCATCGCACGAATCGCCGGGGCGAATATTGGCTACCGGTCGATCTCGCACGCCCTCGAAAACGTACGCATTTCAGGTCGTATGGAACAGTTCAAGGACTCGCACGGGCCCAATATCGCCATCGTCGACTACGCGCATAATTTCGCCAGCGTCTCGGCGCTGATCGACTTCGTCATCGAACGATACGGCGCGAAATCGCCGCGCATCACGCTGGTCAGCGGCTCCGCGGGCGGCAAGGCCGTGGACCGTCGGCAGGAGATCATCGAGGCCGCGCAACACCGCGTCGATAGCATCATCATCACCACCGACGACCCGGACCGGGAGCGTGCCGAGGATATCTGCGAGACGATGCAATCCGCGGTCACCGACCCCGATGTGCAAGCAAGCATCGTCGTCGACCGGCAGAAGGCCGTCGAGACTGCCATCGCCGAGGCTCGGGCACACGACGGTTTCGACGTAATACTTATTGTCGGCAAGGGCGAGGAACAATGGCTCAAAGTGGACGGCAGGCACGCGCCCTACGAAGGCGATACCTATATCGTCACCCGGCTGTTCAGCTGAGTCGCCGTCATCCGTCGTCCGTCATTGGTGGCCGTCATCCGTTTCCACCGTTTTCGCAATATTCAAGAGGTAAGCTAACACCATGAAGCAATTTCAACCGGTCCTTTTAGGCAGCGATATCAACGCCTACGGCATGGCCCGCGCCTTTCACGAGGCGTACGGCATCGTCTCTACGGCCTTCGCGCACTTCCAGCTCGCACCCACACGATTCAGCAAGATCGTCGACGTGCATATCGTCGAGGGCTTCGGTGAGATCGAGACCTTCCGCAAGATGCTGATCGACTACGCGAAGACGATGAAGTCCAGCCGGCCGGACACGACGCTGCTGCTCATCCCCTGCGGCGACCTGTACGCGAACCTCCTGAGCCACAGCAGCGCGGAGTTGGCGCCCTACTACGTCTTCAACACGCTTGACCCGGCGCTCAATCGTCAGCTCAGTTACAAGAACACGTTCTACGAGACCTGCGAGCGCTACGGCCTGCCGTACCCCAAGACCAAGGTCATCACCGAAGAGAGCGCGGCGCGCGGCGAATACAAGAGCCTGCCGTTCGACTTCCCCGTCGCCATGAAACCGGCCGATTCCGCCGCCTGGCTCGACATCGACTTTCCCGGGCGCAAGAAGGCGTTCGTCATCGAAACGCCGGAAGAGCTGGACAAGCTCATCAACCTCTCGTATGACGCCGGCTACCACGCCGAAATGATCCTGCAGGACTTCATCCCCGGCGACGACAGCCACATGCGCGTGCTCAACGCCTACGTCGACCGCCACCACCGCGTGCGCATGATGTTCCTGGGCCATCCGCTGCTCGAGGACCCCACCCCGGAGGCCGTGGGCAACTACGCGGCCATCATCCCCGACTACAACGAGGAGATATGCCTGAAAATCAAGGCGTTCCTCGAGGACATCGGCTATGAGGGCGTCGCCAATTTCGACATGAAATACGACGACCGCGACCAGACCTACAAGCTCTTCGAAATCAACCTGCGCCAGGGCCGTTCCAGCTATTTCGTGACGCTCAATGGTTATAATCTCGCCCGCTATTTCGTCGAGGACCTGGTCGAGGACTCCGCATTCGACGGCAAGACCGTCATCGGCCATGGCAGTAAGCTCTGGATGGAGATTCCACGTTCGATCTTCCGCGACTACGTGGTCGAGGGCGAAGACAAGCGGCGCGGCATGCAGATGGTCGCCAAGGGCGATTGGGGTACGACGCTGGAATACCGCAAGGACATGAATCCCATGCGCTGGCTGCTGATCCGGCATGCGTTCTCGATCTACAAGAAGCGGTACGCGCAGTACTTCAAGCAGAAGGCGGATCTCAAGTAGCCGGTTGAGGCGAGGCCGCGAATGCGGGTTGGTGGCATGAAGCGGTATCCTTGGGGCTTGCTGGTATTGTAATTTTCACAGACGGAGACGGACAAGATGAGACGACCATTCTTTGCGGTTATCGGCGGCATGGGCACGTTGGCGACCGAATCGTATATCCGGCTGATCGACAAGATGAGCAACGCCACCACCGACCAGGACTTCCTCGACTATGTGGTCTTCAACGACGCCTCAGTGCCCGACCGCACGGCGTTCATGCTGGGCGACAGCGGCGACGACCCCTTCCCCGTCATCGCCGACGACATCGCCAAGGCGACGGCCATCGGCGCCAGCTTCATCACCATCCCCTGCAACACCGCGCACTTCATGCTCCCGCGCTTCCAGGAGCTCACCGACGTGCCGATCATGAACATGCTCGCCGGGGCCGTCGAACGCATGAAGCGCGACTTGCCGGTGGCGACGCACCCGCGCGTGGGCTTCATGGGCACCGAGGGATCACGTCATTCTGGGCTTTACCAACGCGAGATCGAAGCGGCCGGCTACAGCTTCATCGAACCGGACGACAATCTGCAGAAGCGCATCGATTCGCTCATCTACGACGACGTGAAAAGCGGCGGGCCGCTGAGCCTGAAGCGCTACCGCACGGTCATCGACACGTTCCTCGACAAGTCGCTTTCAGCACCTTACCGTTGCGATATCGTGGTGCTGGGCTGCACCGAACTCTCGGTGCTCAACGAGGCATTCCCTCTGCCCGGGCTGCCGATCATCGACGCCCAGACCATACTGGCCGAAGACACGGTCGCCCGTGCCAAGGCGCTTAGGGCTCAGCAGCAGTAACTATCAAATCCGGTTTCGACGCGACATCTTTAAGGCGCGGAACCCGGTCGTTTGCTGTGATATAAGCGGTGTACGAAACAGGAAACAGAACGTGGAGCAAGCGTTGAACAACGCAGCCGCCCCACGTACCAATTGCTCAGACCAGAATGCCCTTGTCCATGAATTCCTGCACGTCTGGTTGCAGTTTCTCGTATTTGCGCTTGGTCTCCTCAAAGTCGACGAAGAAAAGCTTGTACCAGGTCAGGAACGTGAAGATGTTCCAGATCTGGCGGCGCGCGTCGATCCTGCCGTCAAAGTTGTCCTGCAGGAGCCGGAGTATCTTCTCCTGGTCGAAGAATGACGCCACCCAGTCCTCGCCGAAGAGCGCACGCACCTGGGCGCAGTACTTCTCCTCGCGCAGCCACGCCTTGATCGGCGTCGGGAAGCCGAGCTTCGGCCGCTTCGACCACTCCTCGGGCAGATGCCGGTTGGCGGCCTTGCGGAAGATGTCCTTGGAGTTGTTGCTGTTCAAGAGCTTCGAGGAGGGGATGGTCTGCGCCAGCTCGGCCACCTTGCGGTCGAGGTAGGGCACGCGCAGCTCGAGCGAATGCGCCATCGAGATCTTGTCGGCCTTCTGCAGGATGTCGCTGAACATGAAGTGCTTCAGGTCGATGTACTGAATCTGCTTGAGCTCCTCGGCATCCGCCACCTTGTCGAAGTCGGCCTGGTAGAGGCCGTTGACCGTCAGATCGTTGCGGTACTCCGGCTGCAGCACCGCGTTGGCCTGCGTTGAGGTGAAGATCGTCGGCTGGGCCATGTCGTAGCCGACGGACTGGCCGGCATAGTACTCGCGCGGATGCGCCGCCTGCGTGTAGATCTGGGTGCGTCCGGGGAAGTTCGGCATCTTCTTGACCGTGTTGGCCACGATGCGCCGCATGCCGTCGGGCAGCTTGTGGATGTCGGCCGCGAAGTCCCAGATCGCACGGCTCTTGGTGTGCACGCCGTAGTTCATATACCCGGCGAACAGCTCGTCCGCCCCCTCGCCCGAAAGCACCACGGTCACCTTCTTGCGCGCCAGGCGGCAGAGGTACCACAGCGGGATCACGGAGGGATTCGCGTCCGGCTCGTCCAGATGGTATTGCATCTCGGCGAAGTCCTCGAACGCCTCGTCGGCCTTCACGCTGTACTGGTTGAAGTGCAGCCCCTCGTGGTCAGCGAGCTCACGAGCCTTGCCCGCCTCGTCGAACGGCCCTTCGTCGAAGTTGACGCTGAAGACCTCGTTGGGCTTCAGGATGGTGGTCACATAGCTGGAATCGACGCCCTCGGAGAGGAACGCTCCGACCTTCACGTCGGCGACGCGATGCGCCTCGACGGATTCGGTCACTTCCCTGTCGATGGCGTCGATGGTCTCCTCGTCGCTGCGCCGGTAGTCGACGTGGCGGTAATCGGCATCCCAGAATTCATGGGTGCTCATCTTCCCGTCGCGATATTCGAACCAATGCCCGGCAGGGAAACGATAGACTCCCTTGAAGAAGGTCTCGTCAAGATCGTTGTACTGGTTCATCAAAAACGGTTTGAGCGCACGTTCGTTGAGTTCCTTCTTGAAGTGCGGATGCACCAGGAACGACTTGATCTCCGAGCCGACGATAAAGGTGCCGTCTTCATTATAGTAATACAAAGGTTTGATGCCGAAGAAGTCGCGGGCGCCGAACATGGTCTTCTTGTTGTCGTCCCAGATCAGGAACGCGAACATGCCGCGGACACGTCCCAGCAGCCCGTCCATGCCCCATTGTTCGTAGCCGTGCAGCAGCACTTCGGTGTCGGCCTTGGTACGGAACGTGTGCCCGGCGGCGACAAGGTCCTCCCGCAGGCTTTTAAAATTGTAGATCTCGCCGTTGAAGGTGATGAGCACCGATTCGTCCTCGTTAAAGATCGGCTGCCTGCCGCCCGCCAGATCGATGACGCTCAGACGCCGGAAGCCCATTGCGGCGGTGTCGTTCGTGTAATACCCACTGCCCTTGACGTTCGGACCACGATGCTGGATCATCTTCATCATCGACTGGATCGTATAATCCTTGTCGATGATGTCTTTATCACAGAACGCGACGATACCGCACATGCAATCTCCTTCAAATCCGTTTGTCCGTAACGACCACCGCATTGCAGTTATCGAGTCGTCTTCTATCAGGATAGTAGACTAGCGTTATTTCACGACCAATTCCTGTGCATAGTTCGTGCAGAAAAATCGGCAGACGCTTCCGGCAAATCTTGCGACATGTCTAGTTATTGTCTAGTTGTTGGCGAGTTTCTGGCTCACGACCGCGGTGACGCCGTCGGAGCGCATCGTCACCCCGTAGAGCGCATCGGCGATGGCCATCGTGCGCTGCTGGTGGGTGATGATGATGAGCTGGGCGTGCCGGCGCAGGTCGTTGAACGCGTTGATCAGACGGGTGAGGTTGATGTCGTCGAGGGCGGCCTCCACCTCGTCCATCACGTAGAACGGGCTCGGTCGGGCGGTGAAGATGGCGAAGAGCAATGCCAAAGCCGTCAACGAGCGTTCGCCGCCGGAGAGCAGGCTCAGCTGTTTGACACGCTTGCCCGCGGGGCTGGCCTCGACGATGACACCGGTGGTGAGCAGATCGTCCGGGTTCTCCAGGCGCAGACGACCCGTACCACCCGGGAAGAGCGTCGCAAACACCTTTTCGAATGCTGCGGCCGTATCGTCGAAGGCATTCTTGAACACCTCGATCATCGTGTGGTCGAGATCCTTGATAAGCTTCAAGAGGTCGTCACGGCTCTTGGCGACGTCGTTGCGCTGGTCGTTCAGGTACTGGTTGCGCGTCTCGAGGGCGTCGAATTCCTCGGCGGCCAGCGGATTGATCTTGCCCAGCGCCTTCAGGTCGCGTTCGGCCTTGTGCAAGCGTTTCTCCTGCTCGGCACGCACATACGGCACCATCTGGTAATGGTCGGCATCGATGGGTACGCCCTCGCCTGAATCGTGCTGAACATCGTTTTCAGACGTATCGTCATCCGAATCTTGCCGTACGTCGACGTCGGAACCATTCTTTGCATGATCTGCTGCGTCGGCAGCGTCAATGCCATTAGTTGAAGCGGACGTCGATTCGCCATTTTCGGCAGCAGCGCCATCCTCTCCGTCACCGTTGTCAAGCGGAATCGGACGGCCTTCGTCATCAAGCACCGGAACCAGCTTGTCGGGGCCATATTCGTCGACCAATGCCTCAAGATCCATGCCCAGCGTGTCGGAAACCTTTTGCTCGATCTGTCCATATTGGGCGGCCAGACGTTCACGGTTCACGTCCAGCTCGTGCTCGCGCTGCTGCAAGGCGGCGACCTTCGGCTCGGCCTCGTCACGCTGCGCGCGCAATTGCTTCAACTCAGCGTCATGGCTCGAGGCAGCTTTCGAAAGTTCATCGCGTTTGGCGACCACGGTTTTCAGTACGGTGGCGACCAACGCGGCCATGCCCCGCGCATCCGCCGCAATCTGCCGGTCGCGGGCCTGCTGGTGTTCACGCTTCTCATTGAGCGCCTTCATCTTCGCACGCCTGGTCACGGCCTCGCTCGCCTGGTCGTGCAGCAGACCGGCCTGACGAGCCAGCGAATCGGCCTTGCGGTTGGCGTCGTTGAACGTGATCTTGGCCGACACTTCCTGCTCACGCGCCTTGTCGAGCGTGGTCTCGAGCTCATGGACGCGCCTGTCCAGATCGTCGAAGTCCTCGTTTTCCGCATCGGTGTGCTCGGCGGTGTCAAGCGCCTGGCTCAAATCCTCGAGTTTGAGCTGGTGAGTCTGGCAATCCTCATCAGTCTGTTTGATTTTCTCGTCAAGTCCGGCAAGTTGCCGCGTCAGCTGCTTGACCCGTTGTTCGACGTTTTGAAGGTTCTTGCGTGCCTGATCGGCCTTTACCTTGGCCTGAATACGCTGCTGCGATTGGCGGTCGACTTCAAGCCGGGCCTTGTCGAGAACCTCTTTCGCGGCCTCGATCTTCGGCCCGATCGCCGCTGCTTCCTCTTTGAGCTTTTCGGCCTCCGCGGCCGCCTTGTCACGTCTCGCGGCCAACGAAAGGTCACTCTGCGAACGCAAGGAACCGCCGATGGCGCCCACGGCGTTGACCACCTCACCGGACTTGGTGACCGCCTGGCTGAACCGTTCGCGGTTGCCTTCCACTGCCTGAAATGCGGTTTCGATATCAGGTACCGCGGCGACGTCATCAAGCAGCAGGCGAACGGCACGAACGACGTTGGCGGCGAAATCACGGTCGTTGGCGGTGTCATTGACGCTTACCAAAGCAGCAGCACAACGGACCGGATATTGACCGTCCTGCGTATTGTCGCCTTCACCCTGCCTGTCGCTATCATCGCCATCCGAACGTTCAATCGGATGCAATACAACCGCCTGCCCCAGCTTGTCGACGCTTGCCCGATGCAGGGCCTGAACCATGTTGGACTTACCGGGCACCACGATGGCGCTGGCAAATTGGTCGAGCGCATGGGCGATGGCTTCTTCCCACCCATCCTCCACATGGATGAAGTCGGCAAGCCGGCCCAACGCCGCTACGGCATCGTCCTGCTCCAACTCACCGGAAGCATTGCGGCTTTCCAAGGTCTCGTTCAGTGCATCGGCCTTGGCCTTGAGCGCTGTCACCTTGGCGTTCGCCGCCCGCAGCTGCTCCTGCAGAGCGTCAAGCTCCTCCTGTCGCTGTTGCATCGCGGTTTTCGCCGCTTCGAGATCCGCGGCGCTGTCTTCTTCCCCGGCATTCTCGGTTTCCGCCTCAAACGCATCACGCTGGGCAGTGGCATCGTTACGCTGTTTGGCGAGGGATTCACGTTGCCCCTTAAAGTCCTTGGCACGGCTTTGCGCCAGTTCAATGGCCGATTCCTCACGCGTCTTGAGCTCGCGCAGATTGGCAACCTTCGAAGTGTGTTCCTGCGCCGCTTTGCGCAGTTGCGTCAAGGTCTGACGGGCCGCAGCGAGCTGCTTTTCATCGCCCGCACGCGATTCAGTCGCTTTGTCATAGGCGATGCGCATGTCGGAAACGCTCTTTTTCTGGGCTTCGGCCTGTTCGTCCAATTCCTTGGCACGGGACTCGAGAATGTCCGGATCTTCGCCGAAGTTCGTAATCATCTGACCGGCGAGGGAACGCGCACGCTCGTCGGCAAGCGAGGCCAGCGAACGGAACCGCTCCTCGATGCTCGAGAGCTCATGCCATGTCTCGTTGATCTTCTCCATGGCCGGGCTGGACTCGGAACTCAGCGACTCGATCTGCTCGATATGCACCTTGACTTTGGCCAGATCGCGTTGGGCGGTTTCCAGCTCTCGGCGCACGTCACCCAAGTCGTTGCGCAGTCTGGCGCGGCTTTCCATGGATTTCTGGGCATCTTCGGCGAAAATCCTCGATTGCGCATCACGCAAGGAAATCTGGATGCTGGCCGCACGCCGCGAAATCTTGGCCTGCCGTCCCAGCGGTCCCAGCTGCCGGCGAATCTCGTGCAGCAGATCGTCGGTGCGGGCAAGGTTCGCCTCGGTGTTCTTGAGCTTGCGTATCGCGCGTTCCTTGCGCTTGCGGTGCTTCAGGATGCCGGCGGCTTCTTCGATGAAGGCGCGGTGACCGGCGGGGTCGGCTTTCAAAATCTCGTCAAGCCTACCCTGACCGACGATGACGTGCATCTGTTGGCCCAAGCCGGTGTCGCTTAAGAGTTCCTGGATGTCGAGAAGACGGCAAGGTGAACCGTTGATGGCGTATTCGCTGCCGCCGTTGCGATAGATGGTGCGGCTGATGGTGACTTCCGTGTAGTCGATATCAAGCGTGCCGTCGGTGTTGTCGATAGTCAGACTCACCTGCGCACGGCCCAGCGGCGGACGCGAGGAGGTACCGGCGAAAATCACGTCTTCCATCGAAGTGCCGCGCAGGTTCTTAACACCCTGCTCCCCCATGACCCACGTCAGCGCGTCGACGATGTTGGATTTGCCGGACCCGTTGGGGCCGACGACGGCGGTGATACCAGGCTCGAATCGCAGGGTGGTCGCGGAGGCGAAGGACTTGAAGCCCCTGAGCGTCAGTTCCTTGAGATACATAAGACCTTCGCCTTCCTGCGTTTTGCCCTGTCGTTCGTAGTCAATCCAAATATTATTGTATCCATGTGTATACCGCATTCCCGGCAAGCGGTATCGCCGACGATACGACATGGCAGATGACGGGCGTACCGAAGGCGCCGAAACCCATCACGCTGCCGCCGACCGTATCGTCAACTGTCACTTTTTACTTGCTTGCTTCCGTGCTCCACGGAATTAAGTGACATTTACCGCGTCTATTTGTCACTTTTTACGTGGATGGAGCCAGCAAGCACGTAAAAAGTGACAAATAAACGGCAAAGGGGTCGCCCGGAGCCATTCTTACAAGGCCTTTGTACCCAAAGAGGCGTTCGGTTAGCGTCGTCACGCCCCGAGAGATGTTCGCTGTTACTTGTCGTCACCGTTCTGCTTGCGCCGAAGCTGCTCGGCGGTGGTGCCGGGCTCGCTCTCGCCTTCGAAGGGAACCTGACGCACTCCAAAATCGCCGAACGTGTCTCCGAAGACCTCGGAGACGATGTCCTCGTCCTTCTTGGCGGATGCGGCATCATCGGAGTCCTTCGGCTTACCGACCACGCGCTGGGCCTTGGGCAGTGCCAGCTCGGGGTTCTTCTTCTCGGCCAGCAGCGTGCGGGCGTCGCCGGCGGTGACGAAGCTGCCGCAGATGAGCACGCCGTGGCCGTAGCCGACACCCAGCTCATCATCGGCGTCGACCATGTTGACGGCCTCCTGGATGGCGTCGGGCAGGTTATCGATGCGGGTGACGCGGTCGCGGCCGAACACGCCCACGGCGATTTTCTCAAGTTCCTCGGCGGGCATCACACGGTCTCGCCACGAGTTCTCGGTGACGATGATCTGGCTCAGAATCGGCTCCAGCGTGCCGAGGTATTCCTCGACCTGCTTGTCCTCCATCATCGCGACCACGCCGACCAGCTGCTCGAAGCTGTAGTTCTCCTCAAGGGCCGCACGCAACGATTCGGCGGCGTTGACGTTGTGCCCGCCGTCGATGATGATGGTCGGCGAGGTGCGCACCTGTTCGATGCGTCCGGGAATCTTCACCCCGCCCAGCGCCTCGGCCACCACATCCTGTGTGAGCTGGCCGGCCACGGGGATGACCGTTTCGGCGGCCGCGAGCGCCGCCAAAGCGTTGTGCGCCTGATGCTCGCCGAACTTGGCGACCGGAATGTCCTCGTAGGTGCCGTTCGGGGTGCGCAGCGTGACCACCTGACCGCCGACCGCGGGCTGGCGCGAAACGACCTCCATCTCTTCGCCATCGCGGATCAGCGTGGCGTGCTGCTTGACTGCGGCCTGTTCCAGGATGGGCATGACCTCGGCCTCGTGAGGCTGCGCGCCGATGATGGCGGTGGATTCGTGCTTGATGATGCCGGCCTTCTCCGTGGCGATCTTCGCGGGGGTGTCGCCCAGCCACTGCATGTGGTCCATGTCGACCGGGCCGATGACCGCAGCATCGCCGTTGAGGGCGTTGGTGGCGTCCCAACGCCCGCCCATGCCGACCTCGAAGACGGCCACATCGACCGGGGCGTCGGCGAACTTCCAGACGGCCATCGCCGTCAGGATCTCGAAATAGCTCATCGGAGCCTTGCCGTCGGCCTTCATCTTCTGGTCGACCAGGGCGACGAAGTCCTTGATCTGCATCCACGTGTCGATGAAGTCGTCGTCCGAAAGCTGCTGGCCGTCCACGGCGATGCGCTCGTTGATCTTCTGCAGGTGCGGCGAGGTGAAAAGACCGGTGCGCATGCCGTAGGCGCGGCAGATGGCTTCGGCCATGCGGGCGGTGGAGCCTTTGCCGTTGGTACCGGTGATATGGATGATACGGAACGTGTCTTCCGGGTGGCCCAAGAGGTCGAGCATCAGATCCATCACCTCGAGATCATGGCCCAGCTGTTCGTGGGTGGTCCGCCGGCTCATGATCTCGCGCTCGACCTCGCGAATGGTGACCCCGTTGGTTTTCGGATGCTCGAATGACATAAGACCTCGTTTTGGCTTGATACCCTTGAAAAATAGACATCACCATTGTATGAAAGAGCATATCCAGCTACGCTGCGCGGAAAAAACAACCAAGGCGTCGCCATTTTATTCCGAGGCATCGGTCAAGTTCCGTAAGGCACTGCAAAAAAATCAGAGAAAAATCCTCTATTCTGGTCATATTTCGACTTGATGAACCATGCAGCACCCTTATAGTGCAAGTTATTCATGGTGTCCCGGCGATGCAGCCGGACACCACCGACAACGCAAAGGAGGCCGTTGACGTGAAGCAGACACATCCACAGGAACGCCGCAACACGCGTTCAGCCATGTCAACGAATTCGCATCGCACGCCCTCACCGTGCGATTCCCTCGACACCGTGTACAGGGGACGTTTCCCTGTTCCGCCGCTCTCCTCCGATGGCAACAAAGGAGTATGATGACAACCAATATCGACACAAATCAGACTGGAATCCGTGCAAGCCACGACATCGACCAACGCACCGGGGCGGTGATCGATTCGGTGCCAGATCCGCACAACGGGCCGTCAATCATCAAAATACGCGTGCTCAAAGAGTGCGAGTTCCTTGAAATCTATTGGGACGAATACGTCGATGAGGCCGAAGCAATCAATCCCGACAATTTCACCCTCACCAACGGCGACACTGTCGTCACCCTTAAAGCCAAGCCCGAGCAAGGCGTCACGGACACCCTGTTTTTCGACCGGGACAATAAGGAGATCGGCGCGACCAGCGGCAACTGCATGCGCAACCTGGACCCGAATCTGCACCTGTCAAGTATCGCGTACAGCGGCACGATCGATCCGGATCAGCAGCTGACGTTACAAGTCAGAGGACACGCCATCGCCGACGAGAAGGGCAGACACGCGCCCGACGCCATATATCGCCATATCCCCGTGCTCTCGTTCTATACCAAACGCATGCAATCACACGCGGGCATCCCCGTGGTGGCCGACGACACGGTGGCAGACACCACCATGCACATGGCCATCGAGCAGATCGACACCGAACTGGGCAAGCCAGGCACCGGGATAGTCGAGGCGATGATCGAATCCAACAACGTCTTCGCCATCTATGGCATGCATGAAAACGTCTACATGCTCCCGGAACAGCGCTGCAACTTCTCCAAGGACATGTACGACGTCGAGGGGCTCGGCGGGGTACCGACGCGCGACGGTTGGATAGCCTCCATCTCCGAGAAAAACATCCTGCGCATCCTCAACAGCCCCAATCCCGAGGAAAACACCCATTACCGCAACGAAAACATCCTCATCCACGAATTCGGCCATTCGATCCTGATCGGCGGCATCCAGCAGATGCACGACCTCACCCTCCGCAACATCTACTATCGCGCCTACGCGCATGCACGGTCCGAGGGACTGTGGGCCCACACCTACGCGATCCAGGATTCCGACGAGTTCTTCGCCACCATGGCCACCGTCTGGTTCAACGTCTGCGCCGAGCCTCGCGACGGCATCAACGACGGCGTGCGAGGCGCGGTGAACGTCCGCTCGGAACTCAAGGAATACGACCCTATGACCTACGACGCCATGGCCAGGATATTTCCGGATTCCGCGCTGCCCGCACCTTGGGACCGGCCCTCGCCGAACGAGCACGGGCTGGAGCTGCAGCTGACGGAAAAACCGAACATCATCGCCCGAACCTGCGAACACAACGATCTGGGACACGACATCTTCCAAATCACCTCCGACCGCTTCGACGATATCGGCGACCTCTACTACATTCATCCGGGCTACACCGCCCGAGGTGGCGGCATCATCCTCTCGGCCCTGTGGGGCACGTA
This sequence comes from Bifidobacterium sp. ESL0764, assembly GCF_029395515.1. NCBI lineage: Bacteria > Bacillati > Actinomycetota > Actinomycetes > Bifidobacteriales > Bifidobacteriaceae > Bifidobacterium > Bifidobacterium sp. ESL0764. Next base: position 762,103 of record NZ_CP113919.1, on the reverse strand, counting down.
CAACAGCATGGACGACACTTCCAGCGCATGGACCATAACCCGCAACGACAACGGCACGCTGAGTTTCGCGACCGTGCCTTCAGGCGGCTGGGGCGGTCTGGGACTCACCGCGAACGAGGACGGCAGCGTCAGCATCGAAGGGCACGCCGCCAACAGGCACGATTCCGCGCAGCAGTGGCGCTTCCGGCCCGACAGTCACGCGGACAACCCCTACGACGGTTTCCTGGTCAGCGAGCGATACGGCAAGACGCTGGGCACACCGGCGCAACCGTATGAATGCAGCCTGCTGACTCTCAACGGCGAAGATTCGACGACGCCGGGAACGATGACCTGGAGGCTGCGCAACCTCACCCAATCACGCAAGGCAGCCGACGGAAAGGAGATGCCGGACCTGTATATGCCCGTCATCGACAGACGTCGATGACGGCACTGGCCTGAAGACGATCCGTTCGGGAATATCCACGATACGAAAACAACGGCTCCACGACTGTATAATCCAGTATGATAATGCAGAAACGAGGAAAAGGAGCATCGTTGAGGGTGGTTGTAACCGAAAAGGACAAGGAATACGAAGCAGCGGAAATGGCGCAGGCGCCAGGAGCGGACCAACCGATGGAAGACAGGACCAACAACCGGACGCTTCGGCCGACCACATCCAAGGCGTTCGGCGAGTTCATGAAGACCGGCTGGGACAACCAGGAGCCGGACATCGAGCCGCTGGAGTCCAGCAAGTTCATCGGCGCGCGCCTCAAGGCGCTGGGCAAGCGCTTCGAAGGCGAGCGCATCGTCATCCCCGCCGGCCAGCCCAAGACGCGCAACAACGACGACGACTACGCCTTCCGCCCCAACACCGAGTTCTCCTATTACACCGGGCTTGGCCAGGACTACGAGGCCGGGGCGGTGCTCGTCCTGAACCCCGTCGACCCCGAGTCGCCCGAAGCGAAAGCCGGCGAGACCCACACCCCCGAGCTCTTCGTGGCCCCCCGCGCCGACAACAGCACCGAGGCCTACTACGCCGACGCGCATTACGGCGAGTACTGGGTCGGACCGCGCGCGGGCTTGAAGGAGCTCCACGCGATGACCGGCATCCCCACCCACGACATCGCCCAGCTGCCCGACGCTCTGGGCAAGGACGTCGGAGCCGAGGCCGGAGCCGTGCGCATGCGCGTCATCCGCCTGGCCGACCCCCAGATGACCGCCGAGGTCGAGAACGTGCGCGAGGCCAACGGCTTCCCCGACCCCGCCGCCAACGAAAAGGCCGACAACGAACTGCAGGAGTTCGCCTCGACCGCTCGTATGGAAAAGGACTCGTACGAGGTCGGCGAGATCCGCAAGGCCGTCGCCGCCACCAAGCATGGCTTCGACCGCATCCTCTCCCGGATTCCCGAAGCCGTGGGCAAGCCGCGCAGCGAGCGTATGCTGGAAGGCGAGTTCAACGCCGTCTCTCGCGAGGAAGGCAACACCGTCGGCTACAGCACAATCGTGGCTTCCGGCGAGCACGCGCCCATCCTGCACTGGATGCGCAACACAGGCGTCGTAGGCCATGGCGAACTGGTGCTCATCGATGCAGGCATCGAAGTCGAGAGCCTCTACACCGCCGACATCACCCGCACCTTCCCGGTGGACGGCAAGTTCACCCCGTTGCAGAAGAAGATCTACCAGGCCGTGCTCGATAGCCAGCAGGCCGGTTTCGAGGCCGCCAAGCCGGGTGCCACCTATTCCGACATCCACCACGCCTGCATGCGCGTCATCGCGCAGAAGCTGCACGACTGGGGCATCCTCAAAGTCGACGTGGAGGAATCGCTTTCGCCTCAAGGCCAGCAGCACCGCCGTTGGCTCGCCTGCGGCGTGGCTCATCACCTCGGCCTCGACGTGCACGATTGCGCGCAGGCCCGTTACGAGTCCTACCAGGGCGCGAAGATCACGCCGGGCATGGTCTTCACCATCGAGCCGGGCCTCTACTTCGCCAAGAACGATCTGCTGATCCCCGCGGAGATGCGCGGCATCGGCGTGCGTATCGAGGACGACGTCTTGATGACCGCCAACGGCCCCGAGTGGATTTCCAAGGACATCCCCAAGCAGATCGACGATGTAGAAGAGTGGATGGCGCAGCGCGCGGCAGCCAGAAAGTAATTCTCCGGGAAAAGCTGCGTTCTCATCGTGTGTGGGGCGGGCAGATATACAACGCTTCGGCACCCTTTGGCTGAGCCGTTAAGCATGAAGCCCTGTGGGCTTCGCGTAGGCGAAGTGAGCGCGAAGTATCGAGCGCGAAGGCAAAATCTATTGATTTTGCAGGCCAAGCTTACGCCCCACATCGCATATCTGCCCGCCCCACACACTACTTTTGATGTTTCAAGAGAGTAACTCAGGCCGCGCGCTGCGTGGTTTGGAAAGCAGATAAACGATAATAATTGATAATACGGAGTGTTGGAGACGGAGATATGCGTTGTCCGACCGTAAAGACTCGGCCTGAGCGGCCCGGAGCGTGTCGGACAATGTATATCTCCGTCTCCAACACGTCAGTTAGAATCCAGGAAAGGCAAGATATGACCACGCCATCGTTCATTATCGAACTGCGCAAGAAGATCGGGCACGAGTTGCTGTGGCTCAACGGGGTCACCGGGCTCGTGGAGGATGGGCACGGACACATTTTGCTCGGGCAGCGGGCGGATACCGGCGAGTGGGCGATGGTCTACGGCATCAACGAACCCGGCGAGCAACCGGCAGACACGGTGGTGCGCGAAATCAAGGAGGAGACCGGCATCGACGCCGAGGTCACCGACTTGGTCGCCGTGGTTTCCTCCTCCGAAATCATCGCCTACGACAACGGCGACCGCACGCAATATATGGATCATTCGTTCCTGTGCCGCCTGAAACCCGGCGGCAACGCCGAACCGTTCGTCGGCGATGACGAAAGCCTCAAGGTCGGCTGGTTCTCACGCGACGATCTGCCCCAGCCGCTGGCCAAAAGCACGGTCGAACGCCTGAAGATCTTCGATCGTTTCCAACGCGGCAAAGCCGCCGGAGACACCCATGCCCTGTTCGTGACCGACGGTCGACTTCACTGATCCGAGAGCCAATCGTGTCTCAAGGAAGAACGTGCGGAGGCAGAAAAACAGGAAACATGGCACCCCACCATTCTTCGGCAAATTCTTTGATAACCGCTTGGCAGTAACCGGATTTGCAGTTTCACGTTAACCTCGTTAATATATGAAGTCAGTTCATTAATCGGTGACCATCACGGATGGCGGTTACCGGACGCAGGGTTGGCCCAAGGAGGTGCGGATGCGCGAAAACAGCGAATCATCACCATCTCAAAGCACTTCGCAACCTTTCTCGACCGACCATCTGGCACCATCGATACCGGACTTCACCGAAGACCCGATCCGTAAACCCGTGCCTCAATCCGTCGTCTCCGAACGCAACCGTTCACGGACGCTGTGGCATCTCTACCACTACGGCATCTCTTCGCGAGCGCAAATCGCCAAGGCGCTGGGCCTGACACCTGCCGCCATCACCAAAATCACCGCACGCCTGATCGACGCCGGCATCGTGGCCGAAACCGGCGATATGAAAGGCAGCAAACGTCGCCGGTCCATCGGCTTGAACATCGACACCGAACGCTTCCACTTCATCGGTGTCAAATTCGCGCGCAGCCTGGTGCAGATCGGCGTTTTCGACCTCAAGGGCAAATGCCTGAGCCTCACCGACATGCCGCGGGTCAGCGACGACACCATCGACGCGGCCATCGCCGCCACGCACGAAACCATCGATTCCCTGCTTCAAACCGACCCCGATATCGTCGCCATCGGCATGGCGGTGCCCGGCCCGTACCTGCACGGCACCGGTTATGCGGCGCTTGTTTCCAGCATGCCGCACTGGCGCAACATCAACTTCCAGGAGGAATTCGGGCAAAACTGCCCCGTTCCCGTCTTCATCGAACAGGATGCCCGGGCCGGAGCCTTGGCGCAACGGCTGTTCGGCGGGCTCGCCGACTCCGGAAGCCTTGCCTATTTCCTTCTCGGTGAAGGCATCGGCCTCGGGGTCATCGAGAACGGCAGGCTTGTCTACGGCAATCTTGGGGCATCCACCGAACTTGGCCACGTCTCGATCGATGCCATAGACGGCAGGAAATGCGAATGCGGGAATGTGGGATGTCTGGAATGCTATTGCTCCGCAGGCGCGATTCACCAGCGGATCGACGAGCTCGGCATCGTTCCAGGCTCTGGGTCCATGGCTCATCTCGAAGCCTGCCAGGCATTGTTCGCACTGGTTGACGGGCAAAACAAAGACACCGAACAGACCCGCGAAGCACGTCGCCTGGTCGCCGAAATCGGACGTTACGTCGGCTACGGATGCGTCATCATCTGCAACGCCTTCAACCCTCGCCGCATCGTACTCGGCGACATCGGAGCGCTCGGAGGCCGCCACCTGCTCGATTCGGCGCAGAACGTGGTAGACGAACGGGTCATCCCCGAGATCGCGCAATCGACCGAAATCACGCTTTCCAGCCTGCCTACCGACGCGGCCGTACTCGGTGCCGCCGCCACGGCCATCACCCAGTTTTTGGACCGACCTTCCTATTTCCGAACCGACCGCCCGCCAGGTAATTCGGGATAAAGGGAAATAGCACTACGATACAGTAGGTTTTAGTCGAAACGGACAAGTTGTCAGTATCAAGAGTCTCATCATTGAAAAAAAACGTATAAACATGTAAGAAAGGATCACATCATGACCAAGCCAATCGTTGTATCTCTAGGAGAACTGCTCTGGGATATGCTTCCCACCGGCAAGCGTGCGGGCGGCGCCCCCGTCAATTTCGCCTATCACGCCGCTATGAACGGTGCGGAAGGCCACGCCATCAGCGCCGTGGGCGAGGATCCGCTGGGCGACGAGCTCATCGAAGCGATCAAGAAGTCCGGCGTCGAATCGATCGTGCAACGCAACGCCTGGCCCACCTCCACCGTCGAGGTCGCCCTGAAGAACGGCATCCCCGAGTACACCATCATCAAGGGCGTCGCCTGGGACCACATCCTTTACACCCGCGAGCTGATCGCCATGGTCGAGAAGGCCGACGCGATCTGCTACGGCACGCTGGCCCTTCGCAGCCAGGAATCGCATGACACCATCGTGGAGCTCCTCAAGCACGCCAAGCCGACCGCCATGAAGTTCTTCGACATCAATATCCGCGGCGACCACTATTCCAAGGAGCTGATCGAGGAACTGCTCGGCTACGCCACGGTCTTCAAGATCAACGATGCCGAGTTGCTGCTTTTGCGCGACATGTTCGACATCCGCGGCACCTCGGACGAAGAGGCCTGCAACTGGTTCATGGAGCAGTACGGTCTCAACTACGTCATCCTGACCGGCGGCTCGACCTTCAGCACCATCATCGCCAAGGACGGCGAATCCTCCACTCTGGATACCCCGCGCGTCGACGTGGTGGATACCGTCGGCGCCGGCGATTCCTTCTCCGGCACGTTCACCGCCAAGGTGCTCACCGGCTCGTCGCTGGTCGACGCCCATCGCGCCGCCGTCAACACCGCCGCCTACGTCTGCACGCAAAACGGCGCCTGGCCCGAGTACCCGGAGAGCATTCCGGACTATCTGGGCGAGGCGGAGAAGTAAAGCCTCCATATCGCAATACAAGCCAAGGCCAAACCAGAACAGGCCGATATGCGAAAAGGCCGTCATCGCAGGAGAGAATTGCTGTGATGACGGTCTTTTTGTGTTTTGTGAATCAGCTTTTGTAAATCAGCGATATCGGGACGCGAACGGTGATATCCCGATATTGCCGATCAGCAACCTGCATCCGTCTCAGCGGATCCGACGTCCGGCGCACCAGACGTGTTCGACCTGCCAGGTCTTCGGGTCGCTCAGCAGAAGGTCCGCCGCATAGCCCGGCGAAAGCAGACCCAGCGGCGCACCGGTGACGGCGTTGGCGTGGTCGAAGCCGAACGCGCGGGCAGGGGTGAGCGTCGCCGCTTCAACGGCATCGTTGGGAGCCATGCCGAGCACGTTGACCGCGCGCGCGACCGAATGCTCGAGCAACAGCGTGGAACCGGCGATGGAGCCGTTGGAGACCAGACGGGCGTGGCCGCCTTTGACCGTGACGTCAAGAGCCCCAAGCTTGTACGCTCCGTCCGGGCAGTCCGTGGCGCTCATCGCGTCGGTGACGAAAGCAAAGCGATGCGGCGCGAATTTCACCGCCATCCTCAAGACCGGATTCTGAACGTGGAAACCGTCGTTGATCAGCTCGATCGTGACGCGCGGATCCTCCACCGCCGCCGGAATCGGGCCCGGCTCGCGGTGCTTGAGCCCGTTCATCGCGTTGAACATATGGGTCATGATGCCGGCACCCGCCTCGAAACCGCGTCTGGCCGTCTCGTAGTCCGCATCGCAATGGCCCACCGCCGGCACCACCCCGGCAGCCGCGAACCGTTTGATGGCCGAAATTCCATGAGGCAGCTCCGGGGCGATGGTGATCTGACGGATCGAACCGTCGGCGGCGTCAAGAAGACGGTCCACCAGATCGTCGGTCGGGTCCTTCAGACAGTTCGGGTCGTGTGCGCCCTTGCGTGAAAGCGCCAGGAACGGGCCCTCCAAGTGGGAGCCGAGAATGTCGGGGCGCTTGCCCATCGCGGCTTTGACGTTCTTCAGGTTCGCACACATCACGTCCATCGGATTGGTGATCAGCGAGAGCACCTGACGCGTGGTACCGTGCACCATGTGGCCGGTACGGGCGATGTCGATGCCTTCGAGGCCGTCGTCGAACGAGCGATTCCACGAACCATGCGCATGGATGTCGATGTAACCGGGGGTGAGGTTCCTGCCTTGGGCGTCGACCTCGACCACTCCCGGTTTCAGGGATAACGGCAGCGCCTCGGCCTGTCCCGTCCCACTATCGCTTCCAGCAGCACCATCGGCAATGCCGAACCCACGGCAGGCCGAGGCCAGGGCCGCTCCCCCGTTGCCGGTCGACACGATCACGCCATCGTGCGCGATGAGCCAGAAACCGTCCTCGATACCCCGTGCGTCGATTTTTCGCGCATGGTGCACCACCAGCCAGGCAATCACCTCGCCTTCAACGGCTTTCGTGACCTGTTCAACGGTCTGCTGCCTGTTTTCATCTGACATTCCCACTCACGTTCCTTCATGCTTTGTTTGGAATGTTTTCTTACCATCATCACTATCGTGGCACATTGTGCCGTTTGACGATAAAGATGCGCTCTGCCATACCCCACGGCGTTTCAACGCCTTGGCAGGTTGCGGCGCCGATGGAATACCGACATCGCAACCTGCCGAATTTCTTGATTGGCCCGCGCCGGTTGACAACCAGGATGGCGGCAATCAGCCTGAGGGATATTCTCAGATCTGTTGCCACGCCGGCTTGTGGGCGTAGGCGTAACGGTAGTAATCCTTGTGCGCCAGCTTCGAGGCGGCGGCCTCGTCGACGATGATGGTGGCGTGCGGGTGCAGCTGCAGCGCGGAGGCCGGGCAGAAGGCGCTGATGCCGCCCTCGCAGGTCTCTTTGACGGCCTCGGCCTTGCCCTCGCCGAACGCGAGCAGCACCAGGTGGCGCGCCTTCATGATCGTGCCGATGCCCTGCGTGATGCAGTGGGTGGGCACCTGGTTGATGTCGCCGTCGAAGAAGCGGGCGTTGTCGATGCGGGTCTGCTCCGCGAGCGTCTTGATACGGGTGCCGCTGGCGAGCGAGGAGCCCGGCTCGTTGAAGCCGATATGGCCGTCGGTGCCGATGCCGAGGATCTGCACGTCCACGCCGCCGGCAGCCTCGATCGCCGCATCGTACTCGCGCCCGGCGTCCTTGATGGTCTCCAGGTTGCCGTTGGGCACGCGCACCTTGGCCGGGTCAAGGCCCAGAGGCTCGACGACCGTGCGGGTGATGGTGCTGCGGTAGGACTGCGGGTGGGCCGGGTCAAGGCCCGCATACTCGTCGAGCGCGAACCCACGGACCTGGCTGACGTCGAGATTGCGCGCCTTGACTTCGGCCGCAAGATGACGATAGGCCGCCAACGGACTGGAACCCGTGGCCAGCCCCAGCACCGCGTTAGGCTTGCGCTCGATCAAATCCGCCACGCACTTGGCATAGATTTCGCCGGCCTCATCCTCGTTCTTCGTAATGATGATTTCTGCCATTTTGGTTTTCTCCTTTGTTGCATTTTCGGTTTTATCGCCGGGCCGGATGGAATCGCCGATACTCGGCACTTGTCTTACTTCCAGATACGGATACCATTCAAGGGCTTATTGCACGGTAAGCCCAAGCCCCTCAAGGAAGCCCATGGTGTCCTCCTTGTGTTTGAATACCGCAGTATTGGCCAGAATTCGCCGGCACACGCTTCCCAGCTCGTCACGAACCGCAGCATGGACGTTGCCAGCGGTACGCGGCCCCCGCAGCCCCTCCTGCAACTCGTTCCATTCAAACGCGAATTCGCTTTCTTCTTGCGGCAGGGGGCGACCTTCCACCAGCGCCTGTTCAAGAACGGAAAGCTGACCGATCAACCGTCCGGGCAGCACGAACAGCCCCTGCGCCTCGATCAGTCCGATCGGTTCCTGTTTGATGGCCCAGAATTGTGGATGAACATGGAAAATGCCTTCCGGATATTGCGAACTGACAGCGTTGTTACGGAGAATCAGATTCATCTCATAGCCTCGCAAGGTAAGGCAGACGCTGGGAGAGACCGCGGACTGCCTGCCGTCTTTACCCTTGGCGAGGATATCGAGTCCTGCATTGTCGTAGCCTTCCCATCCCCGACGAATCGTGTCAGCGACCTCGACGATAGCCTCACGAGATCTCGACACCACACGAATCGCCGTGCCAGGCCAGTCAAGGATCTCGACCTGCACCTTATCGAGCCCCGGCACGCCCATCCGTTTCCACGCCTGAGCCTTATGCATCGGCATCAGCTCACCGCCGCCTTGATAATGGTCGTGAGCGAGCACCGATCCGCCGATTCGCGGCAAGGCCGCATTGCATCCAAGGAAGTAGCCGGGGAACCGATCGACAAAATCCATAAGATTGCCGAAGGTGGTGCGATCGACATGCATCGGCGTGTGCTCCATATTCACGCAGATGCCATGCTGATGGAAATACCCATACGGCGAGAACTGCCAGAAGAAGGGAGCCCCGCCCAGCTCAACCGGTATGGTACGCAGCGTCCTCTTGTCACGACCCGCGAATCCCTCGTTCTCGTGGCAGATGGTGCAACGAGGATAACCGCCGGATACGCTGTTGCCGGACCGGGCCTTTTTCATGTTCTTGAATTCCGGTTTGGCCTGGTTGATGGTGATGATCAGTCCATGGGATTCGAAACGGGGATTGCGGTCAAGCTGCGCTTTTTTGACAGCGGTATTGGCGACACAGTACCGATAGAACCAATCCATCGCGTTCATGGCGCCTTGCGATGCCTCGACCTTACGAAAACGTTTCCGGAGCGTCGACGGACGGGCGGAAAGCGCTCCCATGACCATATCACCCACGTCTTCTTCGCTATATGAGTCGGCAAGACCAAGGGCGTCCAAAGACACACAGAGACGATGCAGCAATCGGGAAGGGTCGGCAAAACCCGCCGGGCCCTCGGCCGGTGCCTCAACGTCACCGGGAACATAAGAGGCAAGGCCGAACAACTCGAGCACACGATTCCTCGCCCAATCGACATCCTCGGCGGCAAGGCCCAGATTCACACGCGCAAATCCGAGCAATGCGTCGATCAGGTCATACACCTCGTTGAGATCATGCCCGGCATCCTTTCCGTCCTCGGATCCGAAAGCCCGACCGGCACCGGCGCTTTTCGCCGTCTTCATATCCAGAGTTTTTGGTTGTGTCATCCCAGTTCCTTCATGACTTCATCGATGATACGGTGGCTGTCTTCCAGCTTTCGCTCCATCTCACGCACCAGTTTGATCTGGGTACGGCAGCGCACAAGATTGTGCTCCGGATAAGAGGTGGCAAAATAGGTATCGCCGGAAAGATAATCGGCCAGGAAGCGCATGCCACATTCCAATGTCATGATGATCGCGCTTTCCGGCATCAGCCTCAGCTCGCCATCGGTGATGCTTGGCTTTACTTCGCCGAGGAAACCACGTGCGTAAGCCTTGAAAAGCTCCGTGCTGAAATGCACTTTGTCAAGGTCCCGTTCATCCTCAAGCGCCGTGGAGGCACCGAAACGGATGGAATCGCCGAAATCATAAAGCATCGAACCGGGCATGATGGTGTCCAGGTCGATGATGGCCCGAGCCTTATGGGTGGTGGCATCCATCAGAATGTTGTTGAGCTTGGTGTCGTTGTGCGTGACCCGCAGCGGAATACTCCCGTTTGAAAGCCCGTCCGTAATCTTCGGATACCAATCTGCCTGGTCGACGAAAAACCGGATTTCCTCTCGGCAGCCGGACACCCTGCCCTCGCGATCCTGCGCGAGCGCGGCCTTGAAATCGAGGAACCGGCTCGGCGTGTCGTGGAAATGGGCCACGGTCTCCTTCAACTGCGAAGCGTCAAACGAGGCAAGTTCGTTCTGGAAATCGCCGAAAGCGGCACCCGCATCCCTGAAGACCTCTGCGTCGGGGACCATGTTATAGGAGATCGTGTGCTCGATGAACGCATAGATGCGCCATGCACCCGTCGCATCGGCATAGTACGTCGCCCCGTCATCGGTCCTGACGATGTCAAGGGTCTCTTTGCCCTTCGAATGCAGATAAGACGTGACCAATTCGATATTACGCATGAGGTTTTCGGTGTCCGGGAATACATTGGTGTTCATCTTCTGCAGGATGTAGCGTTTCCTGTCGGTCGTCACCAGATAGGTCCTGTTGATATGCCCGTCACCATACGCTTTGATGCTTGAGACTTCACCTTCAAGCCGAAAATGCCCGGCAACATTCGCCAGTGTGACCTCGTTGTTCGCCATCATTGGTTCCTTTCCACCGTTTCCGTGAATACCATCGCCAATCGGCATGAAGCCGGCACTTCGGCAAACCGCACATCGCCTACGGCCCCCACCTGCCCCAACTGCGCAATGCTTCTTGAACCATCAGAAGCATCAACCGTATTGGTTATATTGTTAAGAATAGTTACATAATTGGAAATATGCAATTTGCTTGGTTTGCAGCATGTCTTATGGTATGTAAAGTAAGATAAAAGAAAGTATATATCCTTAGATTTCAGCGCCCTACACTACCATAAAATCTAACGAATAATGAAGGAAGGCACATGGAGACGTCCTCAGGAAAAACCTCTCTGACACTGCACACGCCTGGCAAAAGCAGCAAAGCCAGTCCTGCAGACGTCCGAAGGAACAACAGACTACTGATTTTCAGCCTCCTGTTTCCTTCCCGTCAATACTCGCGTGCCGAACTTGGACGCAAAACCGGGTTGTCACGGGTGGCGGTCTCCGACGTCGTGGGCGACATGCTCGACGAAGGCATACTGCGTGAAAACGGCCAGGAGACCCACAACACCGGCAAAGGCAAGCACGGCACCTTGCTCGGCGTGGACACCACACGGCTGCATGTCATCTCCATCGACCTTTCCGAAGCCCATCTGATACGTGGGGCCGTGACCAACCTTCTGGGAGCCCCGCTCATTCATTCGGAAACGGTATTGGGCGCCGGAGAAAAAGTCAGACCCGAAGACGTCATCCGACTGATCGAAAAACTATCCAAACGCACCAGCAACATCATCGGCATCGGAATCGCCGCAACCGGCGTGGTACAGGACGGCGTAATCCGACGTTCCACCGAGCTGGGATGGGAAAACCTCGACCTGAAGACACCGTTGGAGCAGCGCTTCAAGATGCCGGTGTTCATCACCAATGACGCGGCGGCTTCGGTATTGACCGAGCGCTACTTCGGACAGGCCGGCCCGAACGTACTGTTCGTGAAAATCGACCGCGGCATCGGCTCGGCGACACTGATAGACGACACGGTAATCGTCGGCGAAAACCATGCAGGCGGTGAAATCGGCCATATCTCCATCGATCCGAACGGGCCGCTCTGCCGTTGCGGAAAACACGGCTGTCTGGAAATGGCGCTGTCGGCGCCAGCCCTGCGCAAACGGCTTCATGGCAAGAACGCCGACGAACAGACCCGGATTCTCGCCGATGCGGGCCAACAACTCGCCTCGGCATTGTCGATGCCGATCGGCTTGCTTGACGTGCAGGACGTCTGCATCTACGGGCCTCCGGACATCATCAACAGCACATTCTGCGACGCCGCACAGGGTTATGCGGACCGGACCACAGCCTCGACTTTCCGCAAGCATACGACCATTCGTCGCTGCCAATGCGGCCCCGACATCTCGCTGACCGGGGCGGCAATCATCGTTTCCCACAACTACATCAGCGACAGAGCAGTGCAGCGCCAATAGCCCCAAGCGGCTCATCCAACCGGGCAAGCTCAAGACGGGAAGCAATATCCAGATTGCGAAGAAAAGCACAATGTTTCTCGCGCGTGCCGATTTCCCGGCTGATGAGGTCGAGCAAAGGCCTCCCCGTTTTGGCCATGCCTCCCCCGATGATGATTCGCCGGGGATCCGTCAACTGGACCACAATCTGCACGGCGTCACCCATCGCATGGGTCACCTTGGCCAGTATCTCGAGCGCGTTGCGTTCCCCACGTTGCGCAGCGGCAATCAGCCCGGGCAACGCAGGATTGTCATACGGCCACAGGCGCGAGACGGCCGAGCCCGAACAGACCGTTTCCAAACAGCCCTTTTGCCCACACGGACAGTCGAACCGATTGGGGTCAACGGGCAAATGACCGATTTCCCCTACCGCCCCGCTCTCGCCATGCTGCAGCCGGTTGTCGATGATGATGCCTGCGGCCAGTCCGGTGCCGAAATTCAGAAAGACCGTGGTCCCTTTTTTAGGAGCCTTGGCGATGCCGGCAGCGCCAAGGGCGGCGACATTCACGTCGTTCTCGACACGCACCGGCAATCCGAGCCGACGTTGCAGCACAGAACCCAGGTCGTACTCGCCGATGCCAAGATTGACGACATTGCTGACATGTCCCGTCTGCGCATTGACCTGACCGGGGATGCCGACACCGATCATCGCGAGCTTGGAGAAAAGCGTGCCGGCCACCTGACGCACCAAAGCCTCGACATCGGATACCACCTGATCGCCGCCCTGACGGGCAGGAAGCCGACCAGAAGAGACAACGGCGCCTTCGTCAGACAACAGAACAGCCTCTATCTTCGTTCCACCGATATCGACGCCGACAACATACCTTCGCTCAAAACCTGTAGGCATAATATCCAATCTCCTCATATATCAAATGCGTATGACAGAAAGATCTTTGTTAAGAGGTTTTCTTTCCTTTTCCAACCGGTTCGCCGCGCGAAGCCTACAACCTGCACCACGCTATATCGTTGGGCCGCAACTCGAATTCCTTGGAACTCCGGTCCGGCAAGCTGACGACGGTGCGCTGCGAGACGCCCGTGTTGTTGACCACGCAATACCATCCGGTCTTCGGGAACCGCGCCACCTCGCATTCCGGGTTCGAGGAGCTGAAGAATCCGTAATCATCTTCACGATGAGCGGCGAAGAACAACATACGTTCCAGCATCCGTGCGTTCGAAGCCGAATAAGGAAGCCCGGAAACGTACACACCGCGGCCATGCCCGTAGTCGTTGGCGGCGAGCTGAACCTGACCTCCAACGGCTTTGAGGAGCACGACCTGCTCATTGACAGGATAGGTGTTGAGTATGGGCTCGCCGAAATCAACCGCGTCACCGGCGGCGACATCAGCCGTGATGAAATGATCGGCAACCGTCTTCGGGAAATATTTGTCGACCGACAGGGTCTGGAAGCGTTCCTCATCGACTCCGAGCACATCCGCCAATTGGAAAAAGCGCCCTTGCCATTGCAGGCTGGAAGGCTCGCCCACGCCGACGAACCCGCCGCCATCGCGCACCCACGAACGCAAGATCGAGACCAGACGCGGGTCTTTCCAGACCTCGCCGCCGCTGAACGAAGTATCCGCAGGCCCTCCGCTGACAACGACATCGATGTCTTCGGGAACACCCGAGTCCAACACGTCGTCGAAGGAGATGAACCTGACGTTGACGCGCATACCGGAAAGCGCCTCGAGAATGCCGTAATAGGAATAGGTCTGCTTGTTGGGCAGGGCGTGCGCCACGGTATAGGCCATCCACGAACGCATTTTGCCCCACGAGTTGAGTATGGCCACGTTCAACACGCCTTCGGAGCCTTCTCCCCCCGTCTTCTCATATAGCTCACGGAACTGATCGGAGATCTGGCTGACCGCATCGACGAATTTGGGGAATTTGGCCGCCAGGGAAAGGTAGCCGCCATAGCCCATGCGGTCGATGGGGCTGCGAAGGATGGCACGCCTTGCCTTGCGCCAGTTGTCCCATGCCTCGATGCTCGGATCGTTGCCCTCATGGAACGTGTCGGGGAAGAAGTACGGCAGGAACCGCCCTTCCTTGTATTTGACGCCCTTGATATCCGAGATCATGCGCAGGGTGGTGCCGTCGCCGACCGACCCGACGATGGCGTCCAGACCCAAATCACCGAATCCGTCCATATACGGCTCCGTGCCGATCCACTGGTCGCCCAGGAACATCATGGCTTCCTTGCCGGCCTCATGCGTCATGGAAACCAGTTTTTTGACGTTGCCACGCACAAAACGGGAGAGGAAATCTATCCAATCGCGCTGCGGTTTGCGGGGTATGCGGAACGACGAGTTGTAGCAGCCCTCGTCCACAAAATCCTCGGGACGCAGGCGATACCCGTATTCGTCGGCGAAATCCTCGAGCGCCTGCGGCGAGACGGTGCAGGCGCATCCGAACCAATCCACGACCTTTTCCCTGTGCTTTTGGTCGAACAGCAGCGTGAACTGGTAGAAGAACGTGGTGAAACGGACCACATCCGTCTGTGGATGGTCCTTGAGCCACTTATCGAACGTGTCGAACACGAACTTGCGCGTGGCGGGATGATAGATGTCGAAGGGGATCTCGTGTTCCTTGTCTCCCCAATCATTGGTGAGATGGTTGTACATCTCAACGGGATCCCAAATGATATAAGCCAGGAAAGAGACCGTATACTCATGCATCGGCTCCGCCCCGTCGACCGTGACCGTATCGCTGGCCTGTGCGACGCTCCAACGCTGTACCGGCACGACTTCTCCGGTGGTACGGTCAATCACTTCCCAATATTTCGCGGGATCGGCGTCATAGTTGGGTTTGAGCTGCTCGGCGTAAAAAGTGGCCATCAGAGGGATGACCACTTGCTCATTGTCGGCGAGCACACGTTGGGTCAGTAGATACACTTCAGGGGTCTCATCCATATGCAGCGTGATCCACTCGTTGTGCGCCCGAGTCGGGAAATACGCGCTATAGATTTTCTTGCCGAGCTTCATCAATTCGCCGTCAAGTTTCGTCCCATCCGAATCACGAATGGCGTCAGCCCCCCAGCTATCCGCCAGCTTTTTGGTCTCCTCAGCGAAATGCTCCTCGCTGGGAATGGTAAAACGACCTGTACTCACAGTAATTTCCTTTCATAACATCTATTTCTGCTGATTTCCACAGCAGTCCGCCTTAAAGACAGCCACGCAAAAGCCGTTGTTCGCAGGCGGGACCCGGTTACTGCAATCCGGGAATCCCCGTCAATCCGATCCCGACGTTGCCGCTTCATCCCCCTACCGCTACTGCCAGCGCAAGTGTCGGTTGAAGTCTGGATTCGGTGATTACCACGGAAACCCGCTTGACCGTCTGCGGCTCAAAACGCAGGATTCTTTGATAACCCACCGACCCCGCACTGGCCGCCAGATGTCCGTCGAGGTAGACGTTCAACCGATCGATGCGCTGTCCCTGCCGAATCTGCTCACGCAAGACCACGGCTTCCACCCGACGCGGCACATCGAAATCGATCTCGATTCCAGGCTTTCCATCATCCGCGGCAGGCGCCCAGAACGAGCCGTCATCAGCCGGCGAGAGCAATCGTTCGGCGAGCTCATCATCACCATTCGACGAAAAGCCGATATGGACACCATCGGTAATGCAGCGTGATTTGAAATCCTGAATTCTTTGGCCGAGCCCCCGAAGCATGTCGACATCCGATTGAGCGAGGAGACCATGCTTGTTCGGCGGCACATTCAGCAACAGCGTCGAGTTTCCTCCGACGCTACGGCACCAGATCTCGAACATCTCGTCTGCCGAGCGGACCTGGCCGTCTTCAGCGGGATGGTGGAACCAACCGTGCCTGGAAGAAGTGTTGACCTCGGCGGGATACCATGCCAGAGGGCCGGTATAACCCTGCAACGCCTTTCTGGAACCCAAATCATCGGTATCGGAGCTTACGACTCTGGAAAAACGCCCGTCATCGCTATGTTGCGATTTCGATGCCGTCAATTCCGCAGAACGCAACGACTCCGGAACGACGCTCCATTCATTGGCTCTGGTATGCCCCGCCTCGTTGCCGCACCACCGTACATCAGGGCCACAGACGCTGATGACGGCTTCGGGTTGCAAGGCTCGGATCACGTGGTAGTAACGTTGCCAGTCATAGGTCTGTTTACGTCCATTCGCGCCTTCGCCGCAGGCTCCGTCGAGCCATACCGAGAAGATCGGCCCGTAATGGGTGAGCAGCTCGATGAGCTGGCCAACATAAAAATCGTCATATGCCTTGCCCTCACCGTAGGTGCGCTCGGTGCGATCCCAGGGGGAAAGATAGATGCCGAATTCCATGCCATGCCTGCGGGCCGAGTCACTGACCTCACGGACCAGATCACCTTTCCCGCCTTTCCACGGGCTGGAAGCGAGCGTATGGTCAGTGTAGGCGGAAGGCCACAGGCAGAAGCCGTCGTGATGCTTGCATGTCAAAATAACACCGGTCATTCCGGCCGATGCAAGCGCATCCATCCATTGATCGACATCCAAGGCATCGGGATCGAAGAGTTCTGGGTCTTCGTTTCCCAGTCCCCATTCCCTGTCGGTCATGGTGTTCATGCCAAAATGGATGAATGCGTACATCTCCATGTGCTGCCAATGAAGCTGGCGATGCGACGGCCGGATATTGGCGAGGTAATCCTCGTTCATCTTGTATCAATTCACCTTTGGATAGCTATCGCTGCGAATGGTTGTATAGCCAAAGCATGAAAACGACTCCGGCCAGACCAATGCATTCGATACCCAGATTCAACCACGACGTGGAACGCTGCCCGATAATGGTGACAACAATGAAAGCCACAAAAACAAGCAACTTCAACGCGCCGAGCAAAAACCCATGCCACTTCTCGTTCATTTGATTCCTCCCATGTTAGAGGTCTCCAACAGCTTCTTCTGCACCAATGCGTAGAAGATCAGCACCGGTATCATCACAATGGCCATGCCGGCATAGAGACGCCCGTAATTGGTCGCCGCCTTCTGCGTCTGCATCAGGTTGAGCAGACCGACCTGCACGGTCTTGTTCTCACCGGTCATCAGGGTCATGGAGATGATGTAGTCGTTCCAGTAACTCAGGAAGTTGAACAGCATCGACATCGAGATGGCGGGCCCGGCCATGGGGAAGAAGATACGCACCATAATCGTGAACTGCGAGGCACCATCAATCAGTGCCGCTTCCTCATAGGTCGTAGGGATCGTGGCGAAGAAATCCTGCAGGAGGAACACCGTGAACGGCAACGACGTGGCCGCGTAGACCACCGCGAGGATAAACGCGTTATTGACGAAAAATCCGGAAGGCAGGAATTTCATGACGAATTTATCGGCACCCACAAGCATCAGGAAAATGGGCACCACGATGTAGTTCACATTGATGAACAGACCGGCCTGGATGCCAAGCTTGATGATTTTCTTGCCGGGGAAATCGAACCGCGCCAGAACGTAGGCGCATGGCAAGGCCACGACCAAAGCGATGACCATGGCCACCAACGTAACCACTACCGAGGTCAGGAAGTACTTGCCCAGATGCGCGTCCTGAAACGCCTCGACATAATTCTGCCAGTGGAAGCCTTTGGGCCAGGTCCACGGACTGCCGTAGAACTCGCTTTTGTCCTTGAACGAGGCGATGAACACCCAAACGACAGGAATGAGAATCATCAAAGCAGAGATGACCAGGACGAACTCACCGACAATCCTGCCGACCGTCCACGCATGGGCGTCGCCGCGGTTCTTGGCTGGTTTCATGTGAAAACCATGGGAGGTTTTCGTTTCCATATTTGCGTTCTTCATAGTGCTAAACCTCCTAGAACTGCAGAATCTCGCGCTTGGTGACCTGATTGACGATCAGGGAGAGCAGGAAGCTGAAGAGGAAGATGACCACGCCGATGGCCATGCCATAGCCATAGGTGGAATTCGTGTACGCTTGCTGGTACATATAGCCGAGAATCGTCTGCGAAGCTCCATCAGGTCCGCCATTGGTCATCGCAGTGACCAGGACGAAGCTCAAATTCACCGAGCTGATGATGAAGAAGGTGAGAGTAGTACGGATATTCTGCCAGATAAGAGGAATGGTAATGGAAATCAGCTGCCGAATCTTACCGGCACCGTCGATTTCCGAGGCTTCATACAGCTCCTGATCGACACCGGCCATCGAAGACATATACATCACCATGTAGTAGCCGAGCGACTGCCATAGCATCGCGAAAGCCACCGAATAGATGACGATCTTCTGGTCTCCCAACCAAACGCGCTTCAAAGCCCCAAGCCCGAGGAACCCCAACGTTCCATTCAACAGACCGTTCTTCTGATCATAGATGGCGGAGAAAATCGCCGCGATCACGACGGCGGAGAGCACGGACGGAATATACATGATGAATCGGAGGAAACCAGCGCCGACTATTCGATCCTGCAGCAATACCGCCGCAAAGACAATCGCCAAAGGCAGGGTCACCGCCGTCACCAGCACCAACAGCAAAACCGTGTTCTGGCAGGCATGGACGAAATTCATGTCTCCGGCCAACGTCTTGAAGTTGCTCAAGCCCACGAAGGTCTTGTCGTCCGAGAATCCGCTCCATTTGAAGAACGACATGCGGAAGACGTTGAAAGTGGGGATGACCATGAATATGACAAAAAGAATGACCGTGGGCAATGCACACAACAAGCCAAAAACGGAATGCTGATGTTCAAGCTCGGATTTTTTGCCCTTTCTTTTACGCGTGTGAACTGACAACTTTATCAGGTTCCTCTCCATAAAATCCATATGAAAACAACAATGGTCTCCGTCGTACGACCATCGTACAGATGTCTGGGATACGACGGAGACCGGGACTACCGGCGATCAGGTATCTAACGTAAGCCGTTCAGATACCTGATTGCGCGAACCTCACTTCGACGCAGCGGCGTTCAACGCGTTGCTGGTATCGTTCAAAGCCGTCTGCCACTGATCCAGGCTCTTATGGCCGGAGGCGACAGAATCGATTGCGGTGTAGAGATCGTCCTTGATGTTCTTGCCCTCGACCGAAGCGGTCGTGGAGAAGGAACCGGTGATGACCTTGACGCCGGGAATCTTGTAGCCGTCATAGAAGACCTTCATGGAATCGTCGACCTTGTCGGACGCACCCTTGATGGGCTGGATGGCGCCGGTCTTGGCAAAGATCTTGGCAGCGGTGTCGGAATAGAAGAAGGCCATGAGCTTCTTGGCTTCTTCCTTGTTCTTGGCCTTGGAAGGAATCCACGTGGCTTCGACGGTCGTGTTGACGTAACGGGTGCCGTTGGCCTTGGGCGAAGGAACGGGAGCGAAGCCCCACTTGAATCCGTCGGTACGCGGCGCATCCTTCATCTCGTTGATGATCCAAGTGCCGTTGGGCATGAACAGCGACTTGCCGTCCAGTATGGACTGCTGGTTCTTGGTGAAGTCCTGGGTATTGGCATAGCCGACCGTATTCGGATTCAGATACTTGGTAACCAGCTTCTGCACCAACTGCAGCGATTCGGTCGCGTCCTTGGACTTCCAGACATCCTTCTTGTATGTCATGACGTCCTTGTAGAAGTCGTCACCGCCGATATCGGCGAGCAGGGCATTGAAGAACGAATCGAAATAACCGCTTGTCGGATAGGTGAACAGGGAAATACCCTTGGCCTTCGCCTCGTCGCCGAGCTTGAAGAACTCATCCCAGTTCGTCGGGACGCTCCAGCCGTTCTGCTCGAGCAGGGTCTGGTTGTAGACCAGTCCGGAAGGCGAATAATACATAGGCATCAGATACGTGTCTTTAGTGCCATAGGGATTGGTATAGAGGCCGATGATGTTGGGGACGAGCTTGTCCTTCACCGTCTTCGACTCCCCGGGCACCTTCATGTCCAAGACATCGGTGACATTCTCGATCGCCTTGTCCTTGAGCATGGTCTCGACCAATCCGGACTCATTGCCCTGCCCCAGCTCAATAAGATCGGGATAATTGCCGGCCTTCATGCCCGGCGTGATCTGATCGCCGAGTTTCTTTGAAGTGGTGACCTCGACCTTTACCTTCGGATTGACCTTTTCATAGGCCTTGGCCACTTCACGATACATCGCGGAGCCATAGCCGCCCTCGAAAGCGGCAAGCTTCAAAACGGTTTTCCCGCCCTCGGAGCCGGACCCGCTGGAACTACCGCAAGCCCCTACCGACAGCAGCATGGCCGCAGCTCCCGCAAGCGCAAGCACCTTTTTCGCCGTGTTAACGTTTCTCACCTGAGTACCTCCTCGTAATCTAGGTAAAAGAGCGACCCAGACAGCCACTCTTCCCTCGTGCTTAACTCTATTTACTTCTTCGCACATCTATTAATGTACACTATGTTTCCCAAAATAAAAAATCAGAAAGTTCCTGCGTGTCAACCGCATATCATTAATCATCACACAAATAAAAACATGAAAAACAACGCTGTTTATTGGCAAATCAACGATGTATCGAATCTGCAATATATGCCTTTTCGTTTCAATGTTTTATATTATTAAATAATAATGCAAAGAACATTGTCATTGAAACGAAGAACTCGGTACGCATAGAGCATATTCCAGATACATTATGAAACAGAGACAAAAGACGTTCCGACACAGGGACGGAATGCCGGCTTTTTTGCAATATGCGACTGCCCTTCCACTGACTTTCGAATGGCCAAACCGATTTTCTCAATAATTACGCTCAGAGAAGGTACAAGTAATACTCGTCGCCCAGCCACGCTAATATTAGGTATTCCGGTGCAAACCGGGCTTGATATTTGATAATTCAAGATTGGGGATGATCGGTTTCGACGGTGACCTGTTCGTCGCAGGGAAGCGTGCCGAGAATGTGGAGTCCACTCGAGATGACCTCCACGAAACAACAAGTGCTAAATCTAATCGCACTGAGTTCGCACTCGCTGCCTGAGCCAAGCGCCAGGATTAACCAGTGAGCTGCTGCTCCGTCCACTCCTTCTCGTCTTCGGGAGGATGTTGGGCGTCATTAGAGGACTTGCTTGAGCCATTGAACCACAGGGTGACTCAGGGACTTTAACTGTAGATATGCTCGCCATCCATTGTCCGCGACACGGATGGGGGCAGAAAAACCGCCAAAAGGCCAGCGGACTACGCACGTAGAAGACTGAGGGTTCGGTCATCGGACCGGGGTTCAATTCCCCGCATCTCCACGAGTTCAACGCCGCCAGGGTTCGCCTTGGCGGCGTTTTTCGTTGCAGTTGCGGCGTTTTCAAGCCGTTTGCACGCTGACATCAACGAGGGCTTATCTTGGTTTAAAACCCTCTTTCCGGGATGGATGTGGGTCGTCTAGCGGGTCGTTCATACGTCGTTGCCTACGTCGCGTTGACGATATCCTGTCATGAGCATCGCTGCTTCCCGCCGCCAAATCTTCAAAAGGGTGTTCGGGTGGTAATTGGGGTGGTATTCCAACGAGCGGATACACAGCATTGTCGCCCCCTCCCACGCCATTATTCAGACGACGAGTCAGCAACCATCTTCAATAATTCTTAAACACCAAAACTCATCACGATAGCCATCACTCGACTAGACTGGGTAACCATGAGAATCGTATTGCAGAAAGTCAGTAAAGCCGATCTCGACGTCGTCGACGAGGCGACCGGCGAGGTCGATGCATCGTTCGAGCTACAGCATATCGGCGTAGGTTTTGTGCTGCTCGTCGGGGTCAGCGACGAGGACGGGCAGGAACAGGTCGACTGGCTTGCCCGCAAAATCAGCAAGTTGCGCGTGTTCGAAGACGAAAACGGCAAGATGAACCTTTCGCTTGGCCAGGTCGGCGGCGAGATCCTGTCGGTTTCGCAGTTCACGCTGTTCGGCGACGTACGGCATGGCAACCGGCCGAGCTTCATCACCGCCGGCAAACCGGAACACGCCAAGCGCGTCTGGCTTCAATTCAACGAGGCGCTACGGTCGGAGGGCATCACCGTAAAAGAAGGCCGATTCGGCTCGCATATGCGAGTGGCACTCACCAACGACGGCCCGGTGACCATCCTCTTCGACACCGACGAACTGATGGCCAAGCACTAGCTATTCACGCAGACTGCCTATGGGGTGCAGAGATAATCACAGAAATAGCCCGAAAAATGTGATTTTTACTGTATCTCGAATCAGAGTACAGAGATAATCACAAAAATAAGCAGGAAAATGTGATTTTCTCAGCATACGCAATTCGGCAATCACAGGATGTCAGCCGCACTTCCCCATCTAGCCTGCATCGAATTCGGCAGCCTATTTGATGATCGGACGAAGCGGGGCGGAGACGTCGACCTGATGCTTGTCGCCGATCTTGGTCGGATCGTTGATGATCTTGTCGACCACGGCTTTTTTGAGTTTCATATCAGAGGCATCGCCCCAAATGATGACGCGGTCGCCGCCGTTGAGCTCGGTGGTGACGGAATCCTGCGTTTTGGCCGTCACCTTGGTAATCGACCCGCGCATATTGCCGTCAAGAAGATCCAGCACTTTCAAGGCCTGCTGAACGGAACGGTTGCGAAGACCGGCTCTTACATCGTTCACTTCGATGACCGGAATGCCCTTGGTCGACGCCTTGCCGACCTTGTTGAGCACCCGGCTGTAACCGTCGACGGCGGTCTCACTGCCATCAGGCGTCTTCAGCATCGCTGCAGGCTCCTGCGCGACGATAGTCACCTTCATCGCTTGCGGATATTGTTTCTCGACCTTTGCCATAGAAACGCCCGGAATATCTTTGAGCTCATCTTCGACATCGCCGGATGAGACCAACAACAAGGACTTGCCGGCCTGCTTGTCGGCGATGGAAACGACTTTGGCCTTGCCGACCCATTGATTTTCGCCGGACACCGAAATCTGACGAGCATCGAGCAGAAAGACCGGCGAAAAGAAGAGCAACCAGCAAAGAGCCGCCAAAAGAGCCACAATCGCAAGGGAGACCAAGACCTTGGTCGCTGTCTTGAACGCGTGGACACGCCGACGTTCCTTCACCCGGGCGTTGAAATCGATGACCTTGGGACGAGCCGCGACTCCCAACGCCCCGGTCGTCTGGTTCAATGTCTGCCCTACCAAATCCTCGTTTTTCAGCGCTCTGGCATCGATGAAACCACCGGGTGTGCTTTTGGTGACGGCACTGGCCGAGGATGCCGAACGCGGCGAGCGGACGGATTGCGAAGCCTCATCGGCATCCGTCAGTGGCTCATCGATTCCATATTTCGGCCTGGCAGATAGGCGACGACGGAAAAAACCGACCGACTTTTTGCCGGTGGACGTTGGCTTGTCAGAGACTTCGGCGGATTCGTTCCGGTCTGACACCGTTTTCGAGACAGCGACCCTACGTTTTCTGCGGTGCGCATCAACGGTTCCACTATCGCCGACTGATGTGCCGGATACCACTGAACGAGCCTGACGCGACGAATCCTCCTTCGTACTCTTACGTGACGGGCGAGGATTGCCTTGCGCATTGTCGCCAAAGCGAAAATCCGAATGTTCGGTTTTTCTGCGTCTTCCGGTGCGCACGCCGAAATCATTGACCGCTCCCTCATCGCCGGAAGCCGGCGACCCGTCGGCGGAAGAAGAAAAAGCCCTTCTCCCACGACTGCGCGAACCGCCCTCGCTTCCACGCCCGCTGGCTACACGACGGCCGACCATCAGTGCGACTCCTGCGCACGTGCCTTGAGCATTTCCAGCATGGCAGCATCCATCGCAGTGACGTCCCCGGCCCCGACGGTAATCAGGACATCGCCGGGATTCGAGTGACGCACCAACGTTTCGGCACCGCCTTGCAGATCTTGCGAAGCGAGAATCCACCTTTGCGGGGGGTCATGGCGCAAACCGGCAGCGGCATCGACAATGACCTGCGAGGTGATGCCAGGGAAATCCTCCTGACGTTCGCGTGCCGGGAAGATCGGCGCTACGACGACATCGTCGGCCTTGGCCAGCGCGGCGGCGAACCGTTCGACAAAGAACTTGGTACGGCTGAACAGATGCGGCTGGAAAAGCACACGGATGGCACAATCCGGGTAGCGCCGGCGCGCGGCATCGAGCAGCGCGGCGATTTCCGTGGGATGGTGGGCGTAGTCGTCGACGACCGTCACTCCGTCAACGACGCCGTTGACCTCGAAACGTCGAGAGGCCCCTCTGAACGTTGCGGCAGTGCGAGCCGCGAGCGCCGGGTCCATGCCCAGCAGCGTGGCGACGATGATGGCCGCGGTGGCGTTGCGGGCGTTGTGGATGCCGGGAATACGCAGGGCGACGGGTACACGACGTTCCTGCTCGACCCCGGCGAAACCGGCGGGCAGCTCAATGGTGAAACGTTCCGTGCCCGCTCCTGCGCTTTCCTGCTCGGAAAGGATATGAACGAGTTGTGGACGGGCGAGGGCACTTGAGACCGCAACAGCAGCTTGGACCGTGTTGTCAGCCAAATCCTCAGCCTTCGCGCCCGATCCGGCGTGGCGAGCACCATCAAAGCTATCAATGTCCTGTACGTCAATGATCTCGTCGATATCGTTGACGGTCCTGGTCGTATAGCAAATCGTCCTGGCCGCCACCTCGGCCGGCAGAGCACGCACGATGGCCTGCGCGCCTTCGTCGTCGATGGACATGACGACGTATCCCTTGGCGTGGCGGGCATATTCGACGAATGCGCGCTGGTAGTGCTCGGCGTCGCCATAATGGTCGAGGTGGTCGGCTTCGGCGTTGGTGATCAGCGCGAACTGCGGCCGGTATTTCTCGAAGCTGCCGTCGGATTCGTCGGCCTCGGCCACCAGAACGTCACCGCCGCCGGCATGTCCGCCGTCGATGGCGACACCGTCAGGACCTTGGATGGAACCGCCGATGGCATAGCTCGGGTCGGCCAATGTGACGGCCTGCGCACCGGCCTGTGCATTGGCATCACTATCGGCCTCGGCACCTGCATTGACGAGGATATGGGAAATCAAGGAGCTGGTGGTCGTCTTGCCGTGCGCCCCGGCGACGCTCACCGCGCATTTGCTGGCCATGAGCAACGCGAGGATGTCGCTACGATGCACAATATGCGCCCCGGCAAGGGCCGCGGCTACGATTTCCGGGTTATCGGGCTTGATGGCGCTGGAATAGACGACGGTATGCGCACCCTTCACGTTTTCGGCGCGTTGGCCAATATAGACCTTGATGCCAAGAGCTGTCAGCCGATCGGTTTTGGCATTGGCTTGCCGGTCGGAGCCGGAGACCTCGACGCCTTCTTCATTGAGCATCTCGGCGAGCACGCTCATCCCGGCCCCGCCGACGCCGATGAAATGGGTGGGCCCCAGCGTCGCCAACGTGTCGGACGAGCCGAACGCTGCCCGCGTCGGGTCAAGCAGGATGGGTTCAGAGCCGATAGTTGAGTGCACGATACGCTCCTTGGACACTACGTTTGACAAAGAAAAACATCACTAATGCCGTTATACACCGGTCACATGCCTTGGTCGGCATCCGAGCGGCAAACCCACGCAGACTGCTTGCAATTGCCGTGTCATTGCGGCAAAAACACGCCGACAGTACACGCATCAACTCGCCTTCGTGCTAGAAAACGGCACATAACAATCACCGAAATGCCGTCTGCCAGCAGCAAACAGCATTCATGCAGGAAAACAGCACATCACAGCGATCCAGATGCCGATTACCAGCAGCTAATCATATTCATGCTGGAAAACCGCATTCAAAAGCTGCCAAGATGCCGTTTAACCGCACTTTCGGCGAGACTTCGGGTGTAATCGGCTGAGGATTGGATGATTAACGGTTGCGGCCTGCGTAGTCGAGGACGATGCCGGCCATGGTTTCGGCGGCGTCGCGGATGCCGTAATCGTACGCCTTGCGGCCCATGGACTGCAGCCGTTCACGTTCGGCGATCAGGGACGGCACGTGCTCGCGCACCCAGGAAGACGTGA
Source organism: Bifidobacterium sp. ESL0764 (assembly GCF_029395515.1). NCBI lineage: Bacteria > Bacillati > Actinomycetota > Actinomycetes > Bifidobacteriales > Bifidobacteriaceae > Bifidobacterium > Bifidobacterium sp. ESL0764. The sequence goes on along the minus strand of NZ_CP113919.1, from coordinate 735,801 downwards.
AATCACCATCGGCGACCATCAACCCACCGCCGGCGTCGACCACCGGCTGTGCATTGAAGCGCTGTTCGCCGTTGCCGATCGGCAGCGGCACGTAGACCGCGGGCATGCCGATGGCGGCCAGTTCACTCGTCGTTCCGGCGCCTGCACGGCAGATCACCAGATCGGCCGCGGCAAATGCCAGGTCGATTCGTTCCAGATATTGCGCCATATGGTAGTCGCCACGCCCAGCATGGGCCGGGTCCAGGTCGGTGAGCGCCTGCTCCCCTACAGTCGCTTTCACACGCTGACCCACCTCAGCGCTTTTGTTGCGCCCGGTAAGGTGGATGACCTGGGTGACCTTCAACAAATCCGCCGCAGCACCGCTGACGGCCTCATTAAGGCTTACCGCGCCCAGCGATCCACCGGTAACTACCACCAGCGGACGGGTCGGGTCGATGCCGAGTTGCGCGGCGGCGAGCTTTCGCGTGCGTTGCCTGTCATCGCCCAGCTTTTGGCACAATTCCGCCATCACCGGACGCAACGGAAGCCCGACACGACGAATCTCGGTGTTTCCATGCGCTTTCAGACCGGCGTTTTCGTAAGCAGTACCGATGAAATCCGCCCAGCGGGCACCCAGTTTGTTGGCCATGCCGGCACTGGCATTCTGTTCGTGGATCACGATGGGCAAGCCCATGGAATGCGCGACCGAGTAGACGGGGGCCGAAACGTAACCGCCGAAACCGACCACCACATCGGCCTTGCGCGCCTCGAGGATGGAACGGACCTTCTTCTGTTCCCTCCTCCAACGTCCGGGGAAACGCAGCGCCTGCATATCGAGACGGCGCGGGAATGGAACCTTGGCGATGGTGTCGAGCTCGAAGCCTGCCTGTGGCACCAGGTCACGCTCAAGGCCGACGTCGGTGCCGATAACGCTGATGGCGGCCTGCGGGTCGTCGCGTTTGATGGCGGACGCCACGCTCAATAGCGGGTTGACATGCCCCGCCGTGCCGCCTCCGGCCAATACTATATGCTTCATCTTCCCTTTTCCTTGGCTTGTATCCATGGTGTTTCGCCGATATCCTCCGAACCGGTCACACGCGCGACGCGGCGATGCCGGCTTGAATCTGAGGTTGCATCCTCATCATACTGGTGGCCACGCCTGCGGCGAACAGACACATCACCAGGCTCGACCCACCTGCAGAGACAAACGGCAGGGGAACGCCCATCACCGGCAGCAGACCGATGACGACCATGATGTTGACCAGCGCCTGGCCCACGATCCAGATGGCGATGCAGATCAGCACCCGCGAGGCGTACTTGTCCGGGGTCTGCAAGGCGATGACGAACATGCACCAACCGAGGATGGCGAAAAGAATGACCACGGCCGCGGCACCGACGAACCCGGTTTCCTCGCCGATAATGGCGAAGATGAAGTCGTTGTGCGCTTCAGGCAGGTAATTCCACTTCTCGCGGGAATTGCCGATACCGACCCCGAAAAAGCCTCCGGAGGCCATGGCGTATTTGGCATGCACCGATTGGTAGCACTCCCCCTGCAACGCCGAAGCCGGGCACGGCCGGTAAGCGGATGTGATACGGAGCATACGGTTCGGACTGGTCACCACGAACAGCACGACCAGAACCACCAGGACGAGGCCGGCTCCGATCAGCCATTTCGTCGGGAACCCGCCGACCAGCATCGCCGTGACCCCGATGATCACCAGAATCATCGCCGTGCCGAGATCGCCTCCGAGCATCACCGCACCAAGGCAGGCCAGAAAGATGAATATCATGGGCAGATAGGCTTTTACCCCTTCAAACCTGTGGTGTTTTACGGCCGAAGCCACCGCCCATGGCATCCACACGCACAGCGCGAGTTTCATGACCTCCGCCGGCTGCATGGTGAACTTGTTGGGGATGCCGATCCACCCTTTGTTGCCATTGACCTCGACACCGAGCGGCGTCACCGTCAACAGCTGGAGGAAAATCGAGAAAACCACAAACGCGAACGAACATTTCCGATAACTGCTCGCATGCGGCCGCATCGCCAAGGCGCAGACGGCGAAGCCGAACAGGCAGTAGGCTCCCTGCATCATCGCCTGTTTCCATGGCGAAGCCCCTCTGGCAATCATCGTCACCGAAGAGGCGGAAAAAACCATGACGACGCCGAAGCAGGTCAGAGCGATGACGGCGATGCGAAAACCGTAGTAGCACCACAACGGGTTCATCAGCGCATGGATGCCGCTATAGTCGTCAACGGCAAGCACGTCAGACGTATCCGCTTGCTCGGGCTCATCGGCAGCACTTCTGCCTTTGTCCAAGCGAAATAACAAATCGGCCAGCGACGGAGAATGCCGCTTGCCCTCGGTTTCGCGCCGCCCGATCCCCGACACGGCATTGCGGCCGGTGCGAGCCCTTTTTCTTGCCGTCTTGCCCGACTTGCGTTCTTCGGTTTCGTATACGCGTCTAGCCATGCTTTTGCATCCAGTCATGGGCGGCATCGGCGAATTGCGAACCACGGTCGGCGTAGGAGACGAACTGGTCCATCGAGGCGCAGGCCGGTGCCATCAGCACCACATCACCGCTTTGTGCGTAGGCTCCCGCAGCCTCGACCGCACGGGCCATGACGCTAGCCTGTTCGTTGGGATCGATAAGTGTCAACGGGATATCCGGCGCGCTGGCGGCGAACGCGTCAAGCATCGGCTTCTGGTCGACGCCGATGATGACCGCGGCTTTGATCGTCTTGGCCTGATCGGCTACGAGGTCTTCGAAATGGCCGCCTTTTGCCAATCCCCCGGCGATCCAGACCACGGATTTGGGCTTGTAGCTGGAAAGCGAGGCATGGGCTGCGTGGGCGTTCGTGGCTTTCGAATCGTCGACGAAACGCACCGTTCCGCCGTCCTTCACATGTGCGGTGGCGACGGTCTGGATGCGGTGTCCACCGGGAGCGAAGGCACGCAGGGCGTCGAGGCAATGGCCCGGGTCGGCGCCCAGGCCCATCGCCAGAGCGAGAGCGGTGATGGCGTCGGCGAGCAGATGCGGGTATACGGTGCCGTCAGGTTCACACAGGTGGGAGAATTCAGTTACCTTGGCCAGCGCGTTCATATCGCCCTCAGGCGCTCCGGCCAGGCCGCTGGCATCGACGATCCAACCGTCGACAACGCCGATCTGGCCGGGTTTCGGGCCATGTTGGGTGAAACCGATCTTCCGGCATTCCGGCCCGGTCTGGGCAGCCTCGGCCAAGGCCGTGACACGTTCGTCGTCGGCGTTGAAGACCACGACACGTTGGGCAGCGTGGAAGACCTTCGACTTGTCGGCCGCGTAATTGGCCATGCCGCCATGCCAGTCGAGATGATCGGCGGCGATATTGGTGATGGCCGCGCAGTCCAGTGCCAAAGAATCGGTGAAATGCATCTGGAAGCTCGACAGTTCCACGCACAGGGCATCATGTTTCGGGTCGCTCGCAGCCAGGCTGACGGACTTGCCGATATTGCCCACGGCCGGGGCGTCCAAGCCGCAGCCGGTGAGCATCGCGGAGACCATCTGCGTGGTGGAGGTCTTGCCGTTGGTGCCGGTGATGCCGATCCATGGGGCGGGCGTATGCGTCTGGGAATGCTCGGCCGGGACCCGCAGGCCCCACGCCAGTTCCACCTCGCTGATCACCGGAATATGACGGCTCTGGGCCTCAAGAATGAACGGCGTACGCGGAGCAAAAACCGGGGAGGCGACCACGATATCGACATCATTCCAATCGATTTCGTCGAAGGAATGCAGATCGGCTTCGGGCTTCTTCTCATCCACGCTCACCACACGACCCGCACGGCCCTGCAACGCCTCTACCGCCCCTCGACCGGAAACCCCGAGACCGGCCACCAACACGGTTTTGCCGTTCACATCGAGCTGCGATGACCCGTTTGCCGCACCACCACGATGTACCGACGAGAACCCGGAATCCTCAGTTGCCTGCATCTCAATTTCCTTCCTTCAAGCTTGTCCGCCAACGCTGTATCCGTGTATCGCCTCTAGAGCAGCAATCCGGTGCGCGACGCCCAATCGGCATAGAAAACCATGAGACCGATCAGCACGAACATGAATTCGATCATCCAGAAGCGCACGACGACCTTCTGCTCGCTCCAGCCCATCAGCTCGAAATGATGGTGGATCGGTGCCATTTTGAAGACTCGCCTGTGCGTCAGCTTGAAGCAGCCGACCTGAATGACGTCGCTCATCGCCTCGATGACGTAGAGGCCGCCGATGATCACGGCGAGGAATTCCGTGTGCGTGGCGATGGAAAGCGCGGCGAAAAGCCCGCCCAATGCCAGCGAACCAGTGTCGCCCATGAAGATGGTGGCGGGGTTCGAGTTGTACCAGAGGAATCCGAAGCATGCCACGGCGGCGCAGGCCGCGATGATCGTCAGGTCCAGCGGATCGGAAACCGCATAGGAATAACCCGGTTTCGGACCGCCCTTGACATGATAGCTCTCCCAGAAGGCGATGATGGTGTAGCCGGCCAGGGAGATCATCGACGAACCGGTGGCCAGCCCGTCCAGCCCGTCGGTCAGGTTGACGGCGTTGGTCCATGCGATCATCAGGAAATTGACCCAGATCACAAAGATGACGACGGCGACGATCTTACCAGCGAACTCGAAGCTGAAGAACGGATGCTCGATGAAGCTCATCCCCGCCTGCGCGGAGGGGAATCCGGACTTGGTGGGAAGCAGAAGCGCAAGTACCGCGTAAATGGTCGCGAAGACGAACTGGCCGAAGAATTTTCCGCCGACGCTCAACCCTGTGTTCTGTTTTTTGCGCACTTTGGCGAAATCATCGATGAATCCCAAGCCACCCATCGAAACCATCGCGAACAGCACCAGAACGGCCGACCACGAAACAGCCTGGCCGCCGCTAAGCCCACGGTAGAGAGCCGAAGCGCCCCAACCGAGCAGGACGGCGAAGATGATCACCACACCGCCCATCGTGGCCGTGCCGCGTTTCAACAGATGCGATTGAGGACCGTCCTGACGGATGTACTGGCCGTAGTGCAGCCGGTGCACCACTCTGATCATGACCGGCGTGCCGACCATCGTGACCACGAGCGAGACCACGATGCCGATGATGAGGGAAATCAATGTTTCGGCTCCACTTCTGTACGTTCCTGCTGTTGCATATGCGCCCAACGCTCGGCCAAGGCGGAAAGCCCCGAAACATGCGAGCCTTTGAGCAGCACAACAGTATTGCCGTGCCGGCGGGCAGCCTCGGCGACCAATCGTTCGGCCTGAACTGAACTATGTACCCATTGCACCACGACGGGGGTACGCCCGTGCCTTTCAGCCGTGCCCGCGCCCTCGTTCTCCTGTTCGGCGCCCCGGGCCAACGCCTCGGCCAATCGGTCGAAATGCCGGTCGGTCTCGTTGCCCACGGCGATGATCTCGTCGATATTGAGGCCGGCGGCGTAGGCGCCGATCTGCCGATGCAATTCGAGCTCATCGCTTCCGAGCTCAAGCATGGCCCCCAGCACGGCGATGCGATAGGGTTCCGTGCCTTCTCCGTCTGCGTTTCCCGCCATCTGGCCCGCAGACGCCGCCGAGGCATCCCAGCGTGCAAGCCCGTCAAGCCCCGCCCTCATGGAATCGGGATTGGCATTGAACGAATCATCGATGAGCGTGAACGCGGCATCGCCGAGACCGACGGTGGAAACGGCCATGCGATGCGGGCTGATATGCTTCACACCGCCGAGACCCGAGGCGATATCCGCCAACGGCATGCCGAAATGACGGGCGAGAGTGGCAGCGGCAAGCGCGTTGATGACGTTGTGCGCCCCGCCGATACCAAGATGCACCGGTGCGCTGGAACCCTCGGGCGTCATCAAAGTGAAGCTCGGACGATCCAATGCGTCGACGGTGATGTCGGCGGCGCTCATCCGCCTGGCTTCAGGTTTGGCCTCACCGTTCAATCCGAACCAGAGCACCTTGCCCGGCGCGAATTTTGTCATGTCCGCCACACGCCGGTCGTCGGCGTTCAGGACGGCGATACCGTCCGGGAGCAGGCCCTGTACGATCTCGCTTTTGGCCTGGGCGATGCGTTCGACGGAACCGAATTCCCCCAGATGGGCGACGCCCACTTTCAGGACGACGGCCACGTCCGGAGGCACGATACGGGTCAGATTGGCGATTTCGCCGACATGGTTGGCCCCCATTTCGGCGATGAAAAAGCGGGTGTGTTCCCCGACCTTCAACGCCGTCAAGGGCAGGCCGATGTCATTGTTGAAGGAACCGACCGGAGCCACCGTCTCGCCAATGGTGGAAAGCAGGGAGTCAAGCAGATCCTTCGTAGTCGTCTTGCCGACCGACCCGGTGATGCCGATGACGCTGAACGGCGAATCAAGTTCACGACGACGCACGATATTATGGTGCGCCAAACGCCCCAAAGCCGCGACAGTGTCGTCGACCACGATCTGCGTAATATCGTCGACACCGTTCACAACACGCTCGACCAACGCGGCCACCGCGCCCCTCGCGCCGAGGCCGGCCACGAAATCATGCCCGTCCACACGCTCACCGGCGATCGCGACAAAAATCGATCCTGACTTGATCTGCCTCGAATCGCTATACGTCGAAGTGGCCACAGCCCCATCGGGTACGACGTAACCGGATGGTGCGACGATGCGACCGCTGACCGCTTGTGCAACCTCCTCGATCGTCATCGGCATCATCCCGGACCGGCTCTCCGAAGTCCCCGTCATCTTAGCACTCAACGCAAGCCACCTTTTGTGTTGTATTCTTCAATGTTTCCGCAATGTATTCCGCGATCGGCCCATACACCATAGTCCACCTGCAACCCGGCCTGCAAAGCCATCATTGCATTTCCTTCGAGACACGAAGGGCATTGCGGATGTTGCTGCGCCGCACCCCCGCATCCAGCGCCATGGCAATGGCCAGGGAAAGCCTGCGTTGACCTTGCAAGCCGCCCGTCACCACGGTTTGCCCGACCAGCCAACCGGATTCCTCGGAGCAGGTGACCAGCCGTTTGCGCTCGTCGATGCTGAAGCCATAACGGCTTCGGGCAGATTCGAGCATATCGTCCGATTGGGCTTTATTCAATGGTTCGATGGACCCAAGCACATCGACATTGACGCCTTGCAGGGCTTGAGGACGCAACGTCTCGCTGTCGGCGGAGATCACCATCGCCGCCGCCCCGTCTTCCGAACAGACGGCCAGCGTATGCTGAACGTCGAGGATTGCCAAAGGGTAATCCATTACCAGTTCACGCTCCAAGGAGCTGGAACCGGAGGCGCTGATGATGCCCACAGGATTGCCGAGCATGTGCAGGAAAGCCGCCAGACGCACCACATCGGCCTGAATCTCCTGGTCGTCGTCGCCGCACACCACGAATACCGCCATGGTATTGGCCGGAGTTCCGGCGATGTCGGAAGCCAAAGCTCCCAGGGTTTCGGGGTCGGGATCGGCAAGCAAGGCCGGAACCCCTGCGGATTGCGCCGCCGTGGCAAGCGAGGCCGGCACCATGAGCGCGTACGCGCCACGTGCCGCAGCCAAGGAAAGCGACGATGGGGCATCAACGTTTTTCAGCACGAAAAGGGCCCCGGGTCGAACCGAATCGAGACTATCGGCAATCGAGGTGACCGTGACCCCATCGCAAAACTTCGGTTCGAGTTGAAAACCATAATGATTGGCGATATAGCCCAAGGTCACACGCCGCGAAATCGACTCGCTTACCACGCTCATGCTTCGACCCTTCCCATAGGAAACTTCGGATAGCCGACAACCTCCGCCGCCCAACTCGGTTTAAAACGATTGTCAGCGCTCGCTGCCATTCTCACCACGACACAGGAATAGCATTGTTACGGGGCTGGGAAGTCGGGACCTCGTACTTCTGCATAAGGAATTCACCGATCTGCTTGAAGAGCGCTCCGGCGGTGAGGCCACCGTATACGCCTTGCGGGTTGCGCATCACCACGGTGAGCACGAAGCGCGGGTTGTCGGCGGGAAGGATGCCGGTGAAATCGCTGATGATGCTGTCGAGGGCGCCGCTGGGGCCGGCCACCTGCGCGGTTCCCGACTTGCCGGCAACCCGGTAGCCGGTCACCCCGGTCGTCTTCTCGTATTCCTCGCCCGAGGACTCCATCGCGTTCATCAGCTGCGCGTCCACATTGGCGTCCATGATGCGCGTGCCTTCGTCCATCGGCTGTTTGGTGACATGCCCGTCGGCGTCGATCGTGGAATCGACGACGGAAGGCTTGCGGTAGATGCCCCCGTCGGCGATGGCGGCGATGGCGTTGGTCAGCTGGATGACATTGGTGGCATAGCCCTGTCCGAACAGTATGGTGTCGCGGGTGCGCTTGTCCCATGCGTTGGGGTTGGTCAGGGTTCCGCGAGACTCCCCCGGCAGGTTCAGCCCCGAAGGCTGGCCGATGCCGAATTTGGTGAGCATGTCGTAACGGTCCTGGTCCTTGTAATCGTTGGACGACATCACCATGCCGACGTTCGAGGATTGCTGGAGGATGCCCGCCAAGGTCCAATTGCTCAGGGGGTGCGGGGAGACATCGGTGAAGATCTGGCCGTTTTTGTCAAGCCGGTCGGGCACCTGGAAATGATCGGTCATCTGGTGGATGCCGTGCTGCATCAATCCCGCCATCGAGAAGGTCTTGCCGATCGAACCGGGCTCGAAGGTCTCCGAAACCGCGCGGGAAACACTGAGCTTGGCCTGGTCGCTGCCGGCCTGGATGTCATCGGAATCGTCAAGGGCGATGATCTGGTGGGTGCGCACGTCCTCGACGCAGGCGATGGCCCATTCGGCCTTGTACTGGTTCTTGCCGTCAGTCAGCACTTTCTTGAGGAACCAGTCGACATCGGAATCGAGGCTCAGCTTCACGTCGCTGCCGTTGCTGGCGGATTTGGAATCGGTCAGGGTACCGGGGATTTCAACGCCGTTGTTGCCCTGCTGGTAGATCTTGAACCCGTCACTGCCAGCAAGCGCCGCATCCTCGACGCGTTCCATGCCCGAGACGCCCTTTACCTTGTCGTCGACTCCACCGAGGAAAGCGCCCATCAGCGCACCGTCGGAATAGACGCGGTTCTGCGAAAGCTCGCCGTAGACGATGCCGCCGAGGCCGAGCTTGTCGAGCTTGCGCTTGGCGGCGGGTTCCACGTCCTTTTTCAATACCACATAACGGCCGGAACCGGCGAGTTTGCCTCCCAGCTCCATGGCATCCATGCCCAGTACCGGCGCGACCATCCGTGCCACACGCGCAGCCCCGACCACTCCGATCGTCTTGCCGCCCTGTTTTTTGGGCATCGTGCAGTTGTCGGTGATCTGCGTGCTGCAGATCGGGTCGTATTCCTGTGCGGCCTTCGGATCTCCGATGATGGTGTAGCGCTCCACGCTTTGCGCCAGAACGGCCCCGTTGGCATCAAGTATTTTGCCGCGCATCCCGTGGACGGGCACTTTCAATGTACGTCCCGCCGTGGCGGCCTCGGCCATCTCACGGCCGTTGAGCAACTGAAGATTGGCCAACTGGCCGAAGCACACAATGAATATGAGCGAAAGCACCGTAGCGATCACGGTGCAACGCCGCACGAATTGCTTGCCTTTGGTTTTATTGGCATGTGTTCGCATATCACTGACCCTTACCCGTAGGTTGGTAGCCCTGAAGATCTATCGACAAAGGACCGGACTGAGGCACCATGCCCATTTTCTGGGCCCGGTCTGGAAGACTGGCCTGCAGGCTGTCGAGCTTGGCCTGATCGTCTTCGACATCCTGGTTGAGCTTGCTGATGTTGGCCTGTACCTGGGCCTGTTCAAAGGAATTCTGCACCATTTGGGTGCGCAACGCCAGCGAACCGAGCAACGCGGCGAAAAGGAAAAGAACAGAGATGATGACATGAACCACCGAGACGGTTTTGATACGGCTGAAAATCTGAAAAGCCGTATTTTCGCTTTCCTTTTTCTCCTTGCCTCCGGCGACAACCTGAAGCCTCGGACGGGCGTATGCCGTATGGCCGTCATCGTCACGTCCGGCTGGGGCGACATGGGAACGAATCGATCTGGCTGTTGACGCGCTCATCATCTCCTCCTTTCCCCTGGATTGCCTTGATTGCGTGTGCCTTGGCTGCGCTTGTTCCGGTCATGCCGCAAGTCACGCGCGAATGCAGCGTGCCTGTCAGGAGTATGTACCGGATCTTCCTTGGAGTCCTGAGCGAACCTGATGCGCCAGCGCTCCGGTATTTCCCGGGTCAGTTCCACCCCTCGCAACCGGACGGGGGCGGAACGCGGATTATGCTCGATTTCGGCCTGGTCGGCCTTCAGTGCACCGCGGGTCAGCTCACGGAAGAACGGCTGCGCGTCTGCGGGAACGACCGGCAGATCGACCGGAGCGTCAACGTTAAGCCCCTGGGCCATGAACGTCTTGACCGTACGGTCCTCCAACGAATGGTAGGATTCGACGACCAGCCTGCCGCCGGGGGCCAGCCTGTTGGCTATTTGCGGCAATGTACGGCCGAGCTTGTCGAGTTCGCCGTTGACTTCGATGCGCAAAGCCTGGAAGACGCGCTTGGCGGGGTTGCCCTTTGCACGGTGGGATTTGGGAACGATGCGGTCGACCAACTCATCGAGTTGGCGTGAGGTCTTCAGAGGTTCCTTCTCACGCTGACGAACGATGGCGCGGGCAATCGGTTTGGCGAAGCGTTCCTGCCCATACTCGCGGAAGATCCGGACGAGCTCGTCTTGGGGATATTCGGCCAGAATCTGCGCGGCATCGAAACCCTGGCTGGTATCCATACGCATGTCAAGAGGAGCGTCGTGGGAATAGGAGAACCCGCGGTCGGTCTCGTCGATCTGAAGACTGGAAAGCCCTAGATCCATAAAAGCGGCGTCCACACGCCTCAATCCGAGCTCTTCAAGCACATCGTCGAATTCATCGAATGCTGCGTGAACCGGGATGAACCGGCCCTCAAGGCCCTCTTCCTTCATGCGCAGCGTCGCCATCCCCAACGCTTCTTCATCACGGTCGATGCCGATAAGCCTGGCCTGCGGGGCGGCTTTCAAAAACGCCGTCGCATGACCGGCCAGGCCAAGCGTGCAATCGACCACGACGGCGTCGGGGTGGTCGAGAGCAGGTACCACCAGCCGGACGCAATCGTCAAGCAGAACCGGGGTATGGATGTTTGTCAAATCAGTCATTACCACTCCACCGCCGGCAATACGTCATCGGCTATGTCGGAATAGCCTTCCTCTTGGTCGGCCAGATAGGCGTCCCAGGATTCCTTGTTCCAGATTTCGGCGCGGGTACCGACGCCGATCACTACGATCTCGTCGCCCAGACCTGCGTAGGCACGTAAGTTCTGCGGCACCAGCACGCGGCCCTGCTTGTCCGGCTCGCCCTCGACCGCGCCCGACAGGAAGACGCGCAGGTAGCTTCTGGTTGCCTTGTTGCCCATCGAGGCGCGCTGGATACGCGCCGCTATACGCCGGAATTCGGTCTGAGGCAACAGGTAGACACATTTTTCCTGGCCGCGGGCCATCACCATGCCCGCACCGAGTTGCGCTCGCATTTTGGCCGGTAAGGCCATACGTCCCTTTTGATCGATTTTCGGGGTGTACGTGCCGAGCAACAAAGGCTCACTCTGAGCAGCTGGCATCATGGTGCCGTTGGCTGCGCTCGCCTTCTGCATCGGTAGATCACCGGAATCGACAGGCGGGCAACCGGCGCCGACACCTCCGGGGGAGGAGACGGGCTTCGAAGAATCAGGAGACGACCCGCCGATGATGGGGTTTTTGTCTTGTCCCGTCATCTCGCCTCCTTCTTACTACATGCCGGCAATATCGCTAAGTCTTACAACTAGTTCACCACTTTACCCCACTTATCACCATTCTTCCCCACAAAAACGCAAAAAACTTGTTTTTTCTTCAAAAAAATCCGTTTTACGTCAAATTTTTGATTCTTGCCTATCTCAAAAAAAATGTTTTCCATCATTTAGAGACAGATGCATGGAGACACCACCAAGAGCCAACGCCCGAATCAACCATCCAGAGCAACGGCAACCCATCCTCCGGGCGCAGCAACGACAATCCCGTCGCGCAGACGTCATTTTCCAAGAGCACAATCGGGCCCAAGGAAATAGGGAGCACAGACTAAACTTGTTAATTCGAGTTTTCCAAGCAACAAACGCAACTGAAACCGGCCGGATAAAGGGGAGCCTATACATGTCGAGCTACTCTTCGCAAATCGATGAGGAACAGCACGCGGTGGATCGCGCGTACGAACGGTTGGACTCGCTAAGAAGCCAGACCCGTTCACGCCTCGACACAGTCCGCGCCGCCGGTGCCCACGGCTCCCCCACCATGCGCACCGAACGGGACTCGTTCGCCACCATGTATGAGGACCGGCTCACCCAGCTGCGCGGCGTCGAAGACAGGTTGGTCTTTGGCCGCATCGACAGCGACAAAGGAGAGAAACGCTACATCGGGCGTATGGGGCTTTCCAGCGCCAGCCACGAACCGATCCTGACCGATTGGAGGGCCGAGGCGGCCCGACCGTTCTACGAGGCAACGCCTTCGCATCATGGCGATATCGTCATGCGCCGGCATATCACATTGAATTTTCGCAAGGTGGTCGGCATCGAGGACGAAGTGCTTGACGTCAACTCCGGTCAGGTCGGCCAGGCCGAACAGGCAGGGACACTGACCGGCGAGGGAGCGTTGATCGCCTCCCTCAATTCCAAGCGCACCGGCAAAATGACCGATATCGTGGCCACCATCCAAGGCGAGCAGGACCGCATCATTCGCGCGCCGATGGACCGTGCCGTCGTGGTACAGGGCGGTCCGGGCACCGGAAAGACCGCGGTCGCATTGCACCGTGCCGCCTATCTGCTCTACACCCATCGTCGCAGGCTCGAACGTTCCGGGGTGCTCGTGGTGGGGCCGAGCTCCGCTTTCCTGCGCTATATCAATCAGGTGCTCCCCTCGTTGGGCGAGACCGGGGTGGTGTCGCGCACCATCGGCGACCTGGTTCCGGGTTTCGACGCCCGCAAACTCGATACGCCTCGTGCCGCACAGCTCAAGGGCGAGGCGCGTATGGCCCATGCCGTCGCCAACGCCGTCGCCGCACGCCAACGCGTCCCGAAAAATCTGCCGACAGCTCGGATCAACGGCATGAATGTGCCCATGCGCAAGTCCGATGTGATGCAGGCGCTGGAAGATGCCAAACGCACCCGTTCGCCCCACAACAAAGCGCGGCAGACCTTTGTGCGCAGCGTTTTGAGCGCGATGCGCAACCGGTACGTCGAGAATCTTGATTACACGCCGGAGCAATCGGAAATCTCCGACGTGGCGATGCAGCTGAAAATGCATGACGAGATTCGCAAAACGCTGAACCTCGCCTGGCTGCCGATGAACGCGCCGTGGCTGATCGACCAGATGTTCGCCAAACCCGCGCAGCTGCGTCGATTCGCCCCATGGCTCGCCGATGCCGACATCGAGGCGCTGACACGTCCGAAGCATTCGCCGCTCACCGTTTCCGACATCCCGCTTCTCGACGAAGCCATGGAACTGCTCGGCCCCGATCCGAAGGTCTCGGCGCGCGTTGCCGCTGCCAAAGCCAAACGCGAGGAAGAAGAGCAGTTCGCTCGCGACACGCTGGCGCAGGCCGGCATCGGCTCGGGCATCGTGACCTCATCCATGCTGGTCGACAACATCAACGGCCTGGACGCCGAAGCCGTGGCGCAGAAAGCCGGCGCAGACCGCGAATGGACATACGGGCATATCGTCATCGACGAAGCCCAGGAGCTCACGGCGATGGACTGGCGGATGCTTATGCGCCGCTGCCCGTCACGCTCGTTCACCATCGTGGGCGACGTGGCACAGACCTCGGCTTTGGGTGGCACCCGACGCTGGGAAAAGACCATGGACCGCCTGTTCGGAGCCGAGGGTTGGGACCTCAAGGAACTGACCATCAACTACCGCAACCCACAGGAAGTCTCGAAGCTGGCGACACATTTCGCGCAAAACGAGGGGCTGTATGTCTCGACCACCAAAGGCGTACGCACCATGGCCGATTCGGTCAAACGCGTGAACATCGGAGACGGAAACGGCTCAGACAACAGGTTGTTGGAGGCAATCGGCGACGAGGCGCTGGATTTGGTCAGGCAGTTCATTGCCGACGACGGCACCGGACGCGTGGCGATCATCGCTCCGGACTCGCTGAGCACCACGATACGCCAAGACCTTTATCGTCGGTTGACCGAACTCAAGGGTCAAACGCTCGCTTCAAAACTGATGGAAATCGACATTCCGAGCAGTCCAGGCAACGCAACCGGCTCGAATCCCGACTTCGACGAATCGCCCAGCGACGCACCGTTGAGTGTTTGCGACACACAGATGATCAAAGGTCTGGAGTACGACGCTGTGATTCTTGTACAACCCGGCGAAATCGCCCAAGACGCCCCGTCAAGGCTCTCCGGCGCCTCCGACCTTTATGTGGCGATGACCCGCCCGACGCAACGTCTCGTCATCGCCCAAACCGAAAACGACAGACGATTGCTCAACATCTAGAGTGCCGAAAATATAACCATGGTCGCCGGTGGCTTGCCTGAACAAACCGCCGACGACAATCAAATTGCCATTGCAGACTTTCCATTACCGATATCAGTGCACATATAGCCACAATCAAAAGCCAGCGAAACCATTGCATTTCAACCGCTTCCGTCGTGCAGAAACCCCGATGCAACGCCTTATTTACTGAGAGCCTTATCCTGTTTCAACTCGTCGATGGCCTTCTGGAAATCGGCCAGTCCGTTGAAGTTCTGATATACGCTGGCAAAACGCAGGTAAGCGACTTCATCGAGCTCACGTAACGGCTTCAGGATGGCCTTACCGATGTCTTCGGACTTGACTTGCGCCAATCCTTGACTACGCAGGTCCTCTTCTACCTGCTGCCCCAGCTGCTTCAGCGCATCCTCGTCAATAGGCCTACCCTGACACGCCTTACGGACTCCGTCGATGACTTTCTGACGGTCGAATGGTTCCAAGTTGCCAGAACGCTTCGTAACCAGAAGCATCGTTGTCTCCACCGTTGTGAATCTTCGCCCGCACTCAGGGCATTCGCGTCTGCGTCTGATGGAATGACCGTCTTCGCTGATACGCGTATCAACTACTTTAGTGTCATTATTCTGGCAAAAGGGACAATGCATACTGTCACCCTATCCAGAGGCCGGGAAAACGGTGTGTCTAGACAATTCGATGCCCTCCGGTACAGTCGCCTGTTCGGTAGGGTGAATAACCGGCCATGGCAATCAGACATGTCGTATTCCCGTCTCTACGAACAGTTCATATCGCACAAAGTGAAGCGTTCACCCACAGATTCAAGACTCGTCAGGCACCACAATCCTCTGGCCCGGCTGCAATTGAGCCGAATCAAGCTGATTCAGATCCATGATTTGCGCAACCGTGTCTCCCACATTCTTGCTTTCCGGCGTAATCTGCCGGGCGTATGACCACAGGGTATCGCCGGGACGAACCGTATAGCTGACAACATTGGCCTCGCCGGTGGCCGAATTCGCGACATGCGGGGCAACTGCCTGCCACGCGAAGAACGCGACGACGGCGAGCACGAGCGCCGCAACAACCCTGTTGCGTGCGAGGCGGCGACGATTGGAAGCGCTGCGAACTTTGGAATCACTGGTTTTTACACTCATCTTCTGCACTCCTTCGAACATCTGTACTAACGAACGTTTGTTCTATATTGACACAGATGTTCGAAAAAAGCAAGGCCGAATCGAACATCTGTTTGAAATTCTTGAGAAAATGGGTTATGCTGTAAGTCAAACGCCGAAAGGAATTACCGTGAGCACCCTTCCACCTATCCATTCTCCACATGGCAACTTCGCCAAGGCCGCGCCGAACCAGCCGTTGACGGACAGGCAGCGCAAGGTATTGGAGGCCGTACGCGGTCATGTTTCCCGTTACGGTTTCGCGCCTTCCTTCCGCGAGATAGGCGAAAAGGCAGGGCTGAAGAGCCCTTCATCGGTCAAGCACCAGCTCGAGGTCCTTGAAGACAAGGGCTATATCAGAATGAACGCCAACAAGGGACGCGCCATCGAATTGGTGGAGCCACAATCCAATATCGGCGAAAGCAGCCCCACCTCTACGGTCCTTCCATTCAGCCCTCAGGACGAAACGGACGAGGCCATCGCCCAGTCGCATGACATCCCGCTGGTAGGTCGCATCGCGGCCGGCACACCCATCACGGCGGAACAGCACGTCGAGGATGTGATGAGATTACCGGAACGGCTCACCGGCAACGGCAATCTCTTCATGCTCGAGGTCCATGGAGATTCGATGATCGACGCCGCCATCTGCGACGGCGATTTTGTGGTGGTACGCGAACAGGAGACCGCTGAAAACGGCGATATCGTGGCTGCATTGCTCGACGGTGAAGCCACGGTCAAGACGTTCCAGAAAGACCACGGCCATGTCTGGCTGATGCCGCATAACCCGTCCTACTCCCCCATTGACGGTACGTATGCCAAGGTGATGGGCAAGGTCGTTACGGTTCTGCGCAAGATCTGAACCACTATTTGTCTAGAACGATGCCGGCGCTGCAGTCAATCTGCGTACCGGCATCGTTGTTTCGAAAATCGTGTCCCGGAATCCGAGAAAGCTCCAATGCCAATGTGTTGATTGAGACTCCAGCTGCCCGAGTTATCCAACCAAAACCGTGGAACCTCCAACACCCAAATTCAGATTCACCGTATGCCCCACAATCCGGCCGAACCCCGTTCAGCGATGAATCTCCTCGCTTTGCGCTTGGCTGAAGCCAAGAGGCTCAAGCTGGAAGGTGGTGTGCGGAATCGAGACCGAGAAATGCTCGGTCAGGCAGGTGTGCAGACGATGCAGGATATCGGCACCCTGCTCCATCGTAAGCCCCGGCTCCACCACGACATGTGCGGTCAGGATCGGCATGCCGGTCGCCACGGTCGAGGCATGTACGTCGTGGACGTCGATGACGTGGTCAACGCTTTTCATATGATTGCGCACCTCGTCGAGATCAAGGCCTTCAGGGGTTTCTTCAAGCAGTACTTTCACAGCGTTCTTCATCAGTACGAAAGCCCTGGGCACGATGAGCAGGGCGATGACCGCACCGGCGAGCGCATCGAAACCATGCCAGCCGGTGGTCATGATGACGATGGCGGAGATCACGACGGTGAACGAGCCCAGCGCGTCGTTCATGGTTTCCAGGAATGCGGCACGCATGTTCATATTGTCTTTGTGCTGGCCGGAAAGCACGAACACGGAAATCACGTTGAACACCAAGCCCAGAACGCCGAAGCCCAGCAGCATACCCACGCTTTGCACCTCGTCGCGCGAGAATCCGGCGAGCCGCAGAACCGCTTCGACCAAGGCGTAAACACCTACGGCCATCAATATCAACGCGCCCAGCCCTGCGGTGATCGGCTCAAGCCTGGCCCAGCCCCAAGTGCGTTCCTTATTGGGTTTCCTGCGCATCAACACGGCCGTGATGGTGGAAGCGGTAAGCACCGCGACATCCGTAAGCATATGGGCGCAATCCACCAACAGCGCCAGCGAGCCGGTGATGACCGCACCGACCACCTCAACTGCGAAAATCGTCAAGGTGAGTCCCAATGTCACCATCAATCGGGTCTGGTGCTCCTTGGCCTTGCCCTGACCTTCGGGCTGTATCTGCCCTTGCGCATTCAACGCTCCGGTCTCTCGCTCCTGCGAAGTCATCACTTTGCCTGCCTCCCAATCCTTGCCGTCGTCAAAGCCGGAACCCATATTCCTTTACGTCTTCGTCTTTTTTGACGTGCATTCGTTTTCAAAGCGCCACACGTCGCATTACTCGTGACACTATACGCGTCAAAACCTATACTTCAGTTGGGTTTTACGGCTCACAGCCGAAGAACAAGCAGGTCGCACAATATTGTGCATTTCGTTTTTCCTTGACACTAAAACCGACAATCTTTCTCATTGTCAACGTTTCAGAAAACGGCCGCGTCAAAAGGATGCAAAACCACAATGTCGCCCTGCCAAAAAGCAGGACGACATTTGCCTTTACCAAGCATAACCGGCGGGGAAAACACCTACGCCGGCAACCAGGAAATCAGAAACCGAACTTGGCCACGGCCGCCTTCAGCGTCTCCGCAGAACGGCGCAATTGCTCAAGCTCGTGGTCGGAAAGCGGGGTGTTGATATGGGAATTGACGCCGGAACGGTTGACCAGGGTCGGCACCGACATGCAGATGTCCGAGATGCCGTGGAAGTCCTGCAGCAGCGAGGACACAGGCAGCACGCGGTTCGAATCGGTCAGGACGGATTCGATGATATCGACGCCGGACATGGCGATGGCGAAGTTGGTGGCGCCCTTGCCGTTGATGATGCGGTAGGCGGCGTTCTTGACCTCCTGATGGATCTCCTCGCGTTTGGCGGCGTCGAGCGGATCATGGCCCGGCAGCGCCTTCCAATCGCACATGGAGACGCCGCCGATGGTGGCCTCAGCCCACAGCGGCACTTCGGAATCACCGTGCTCGCCGGCGATGTAGGCATGGACGTTCTTGACGTTGACACCGGTCTGCTGACCGATCAGGAAGCGCAGGCGGGCGGTGTCGAGATTGGTGCCCGAGCCAAAAATCTGGTTGGCCGGCAGGCCGGAGAGCTTGAGCATCACATGGGTGACGATGTCGACCGGGTTGGTGATGAGCATGTAGATGGCGTTCGGGGCGACTTTGATGACTCCCGGAACGATGGACTTCATCATATTGATGGTCGCGCCGGCGAGGTCAAGCCTCGTCTGGCCGGGCTTCTGGCGGGCACCCGCGGTGATGACCACCATATCGGCGTCGCGGCAGATCTCGATGTCGTCGCTGCCGGAGATGGTCACGGAGGGATAGAAGCTAGAACCATGCTGCATATCAAGGGCTTCGGCCTCGACACGGTCCTTGTTGATGTCTTCGAGCACGATATTCCGGGCTACGCCGCGCTGGGCAGCGGCGAAGGCGAGCGTGGAGCCGACGGCCCCTGCCCCGATGATGGCAAGCTTGGTTGGTTTAATGGCATTGGACATATGATTGAACCTCTTTCCGCATGAATGTTCTAAGAAGAACGATAATCGGCTGCGCCTCTCCTCGTCCCCTCATTCAAACCCTTTTTCACACAGCCATGCGAGCAGACCACGACGCAACGGTATAGCTGCGCCATGCTTCTCGTCATTGTGATAACCGCAAACCTGAACGGGCGCAAAATCAAGACGAACGAATCACTCCGCCTTCGCACCGTTGGCAATCGCCCGGCCGAATCCGAATCGGCGTCTTAGCGAAACCTTGCGGTTACCGTTATTTTATCAGGTAGCATACATAAATTCGCCGGCGGTCGCATTCGCCGTTTCTGTATCTATTATATTATTTCTTATTCAGATCCGACACTTCACAAAGAGACCGGCTTCCGAAACGACTAACCGACCGCCTGATCCATCACCTGAGCTGCCAAACGCGAGTCGACGTCGGCCTCAAGCGCAACACCATCGGCCCGATAATCCTCTTTCTCGACCTTTCCATACTCACGCACGCGGGAGAGCAAAGAACCGGCCTTGTCGCTATACGGCAGCAGCGCCTCGACGTGGACCTGCGGGACCGGCAGCACCTTTTCTACTCTCGCGCGCAAGTCGCTCAGGCCGTTTTCGCTGGCCGCGGAAACGATCAGCGCGTCCGGGCGGATGTTGTGCAGGCGATCAAGCGTGCCCTGATCGACCTGGTCGGCCTTGTTGAAGGCTAGGATGCGCGGGATGTCGGAGACGCCGTCGATGCCGGCGAGCACGTCGTTGACCGCGACGACCTGTGCGAACGGGTCGGTGGTGGACGCGTCGACGATGTGGAGGATGACGTCGGCCTCGGCTATTTCCTCAAGGGTGGACTTGAATGCCTCGACCAGTTGGGTGGGCAGGCGGCGCACGAAGCCAACTGTGTCGACGTAGGCGTAGAGCCGTCCGTCCTCGGTTTTGGCGCGACGAACCGCCGTGTCGAGGGTGGCGAACAGGGCGTTGCCGACCAGCTCGCCGGAGTTGGTCAGGCGGTTGACCAGCGAGGATTTGCCGGCGTTGGTATAGCCGACCACGGCCACCGTGGGCAGGCCATAGCGATGGCGCGAGCCGCGTTTGACCGCGCGGGCGGGAGCCATGGCGCGAATCTGCTTTTTGAGACGGGCGATACGGGTGCGGATGACGCGGCGGTCCATCTCGATCTGCGTCTCGCCCGGGCCACGGGAACCGATGCCGCCGTTGACGCCGGCCGCCTGACCGCCCGCCTGACGGGAAAGCGAACCGCCCCAGCCGCGGAGTCTGGGGAGCATGTATTCCAGCTGTGCCAGCTCGACCTGCGCCTTGCCCTCACGGCTGGTGGCATGTTGGGCGAAGATGTCGAGGATGACGGCGGTGCGGTCGACCACCTTGACTTTGGTGGCGTCCTCGAGCGCACGACGCTGGCTCGGGGCCAGATCGCCGTCGACGATGATGGTATCGGCCTCGTTTTGCGCCACGATTCCAGCGATCTCTTTGGCTTTTCCGCGACCGACGTACGTGGCCGCGTCGGGCTTTAGGCGATGCTGCAAGACGCCGTCGCAGACCACAGCACCAGCGGTGTGCGCGAGCGCCGCCAGTTCACGCAATGATTCCTCGGCCTGTTCGATAGTGGTCTCGACGTTCGACCACACCCCCACCAAGACCACGCGTTCGAGGCGCACCTTGCGGTATTCGACGTCGGTCTCGTCCTGCATCTCGCCCAGGCCGACCACGTGCTTGAGCTCGTTGCGCGCCTCTCGCTCGCTCCATTCCTCGGCACCCGGAGCGCCCTGCTCACTGTGTTCCTGCAGGATATCGGACCGCTTGCGCAGCACCTCGCCTTGTGCATCGCCGCGCATATCATCATTCGCCAATAAATCAGCCTTTCGTCAGTTGTCCATCTTTCTGTTATCAGCATATTCGATGAGGTGAACCCACGTTCACTGTTCCGGCACAGAAACTAGTATGGAGGCTCTGATATCGATACATGGCACGGGCCATGAACGTGATTGAACGAACAGGACAGCATGGGCGAGAACAGCACCGAAAAGACACGGCCGAATCAAGCAAGGCAGGCAAGTGGCCACGCGAACAAGGCACGCAAGGCGGAGCAGTATTTTTCCGCGCAACCCTCGTCGCGCGACGTACGGCGGAACCTGCACGTTTCGCTGCGCGGGCACGAGGTGGACGTCGAGGTGTCCAACGGGGTGTTTTCGGGGCACCGGCTTGATCTTGGGACCTCCGTTCTGCTGAGGCATGCACCGCAACCTCCCGAATCCGGCACGTTCCTCGACATCGGCTGCGGCTGGGGGCCCATTGCGTTGGCGATGGGGCTGGGATCGCCGAAAGCCGATATCTGGGCGCTGGACGTCAACGAACGAGCGCTGGAACTGACAAAGGCCAACGCCGAAAAACTGGGACTCGGCAAACGAATCCATGCGGCAAAAGCCGAAGACATACCGGCAAATCTGACCTTCGACCTCATCTGGTCGAACCCGCCCATCCGCGTGGGCAAGGATGAGCTGCATACCCTGCTGATGGCCTGGCTCCCTCGGCTTAGCACCAATGGCTACGCTTATCTGGTCGTGCAGAAGAACCTCGGCAGCGATTCGCTGATCAAATGGCTGTCGACAGAACTCGGCGACGATTTTTTAGTTACGAAATACGCAAGCTCCAAGGGCTATCGTGTCATCGAGGTTCGGCACTGAAGATTCGCACACACAAAGCGGCAGGTAGGTACCAACGAACCCAGCATTCAAGCTTCATTTTTTAGATAGTCATGCTTGCGTGTGCGTACAATAGAGAAACACATGAAATATCATTATCCTCAAGAGTTGCCGGTCAGCGCGGCACATGACGAGATCCAGCAAGCCGTACGCGATTCGCAAGTCGTCATCGTCTCCGGCCAAACCGGTTCCGGCAAGACCACCCAGATTCCGAAAATGCTGTTGGAGATGGGACGAGGCACCCACGGCCATCAGATCGTGCACACCCAGCCGCGTCGTCTGGCCGCCAGAACCGTGGCCGAGCGTATCTGCGACGAGATGGGCGTGAAACTCGGCGAGGAAATCGGCTATCAGGTCCGATTCACCGACGAAAGCTCACCCAAGACACGTTTGCGCATCGTCACCGACGGCATTCTCTTGGCGCAGATCCAGCACGATCCGAAGCTGACTCGCTATGACACCATCATCATCGACGAGGCGCACGAACGCAGCCTCAACATCGATTTCCTCTTGGGTTACCTGACCGCCCTACTGCCCAAACGCCGCGACCTCAAGCTCATCATCACCTCGGCGACCATCGACTCGGTGAAGTTCAAGGAGCATTTCGAACACGCGCTGCACGCCAAGGTTCCCGTCATCGAAGTCTCCGGACGTACCTACCCGGTGCAGATCGTCTACGAGCCGCTGGGAGGCATGCCGGCGCTGATGCGTCACGTCCCCGGTTTCGCCGACGGGTCGCTGCCCGATGAGAACGGCGAAATTCCAGGAGCAGATAGCACTTCGGGCAACACGGGCAGCGAAGACATGCCACGCGCGGTGGCACGCGCGTGCGCCGAGCTGGTCATCCATTCCTCGCACGACCGCGGGCCGCGCGACATTCTGGTCTTTGCTTCCGGCGAGCGCGACATCCACGAATATGAAGATGCCATCCGCCATCATTTCGGCCTCCGCGCCTCCGACATGCGCCGGCCCGACGCGCTGGAAATCGTGCCGCTCTACGCCCGGCTATCAAGCAAGGAACAGCATCGCGTCTTCGAACGCCATTCCCACCAGCGCATCGTCATCGCCACCAACGTGGCGGAGACCTCGCTGACCGTGCCCGGCATCCGCTACGTGGTCGACCCCGGCGAGGCCCGTATCTCGCGCTATTCCAAATCCGCCAAGGTGCAGCGCCTGCCCATCGAGGCCATCAGCCAGGCCAGCGCCGACCAGCGCTCAGGCAGATGCGGGCGTATCGCCGACGGCATCGCCATCCGCCTCTACTCATCGGACGATTACGAGTCTAGGCCCCGCTTCACCGAGCCGGAGATCCTGCGCACCTCGCTGGGCGCGGTGGTGCTGCACATGCTGTCGGTGGGCGTGGCCCGCACGGCCGATGACGTGACCCATTTCGGCTTCATCGACCCGCCCGATACCCGTTCGGTGTCCGACGGTTTCAACGAGCTCACGGAACTCAAGGCCATCGCACGCAAGCACGGCGAAGTGCGCCTGACCCACACCGGCCGCCAGCTCTCGCGCATCCCCATCGACATCCGCCTAGGACGCATGATCCTTGAAGCTGCGCACTCCACCACGCCCAATACGCTCGCCTCTGTCATCGTCATCGTCGCCTTTTTAAGCCTGCAGGACCCGCGCGAGCGGCCCGACGAAATCCGCGAGGAAGCCGACCGCGTCCACAACCGCTACGCCGACCAGACCAGCGACTTCCTGACAGCGTTGAACATGTGGGACCATATCTTCGGCCCCGACGAAGGCAGCGACGGCAACCACACCGGCAATGCCAAGTTGCGCAAGATCTGCAAATCCGAATATTTCAGCTTCATCCGCTTGCGGCAATGGCGAGACCTCGTCTCCCAGCTGCGGCAGATGTGCCGTCAAATGCACTTCAAGGTCGGCAAACCCGCTCCAATCTCGCGTCCGGCACCGGAAATCCTCATGCTGCCTATCAACCAGCAGGCGGCGCATGCCCTCTGCTGCTCGTGGGACGCACAGGGTATCCACTCCTCCATGCTCGCCGGCCTGCTGTCGATGATGGGCATGCAGGTGGTGCGCGAACCCAAGGCCTCTGACTTCTCCGGACTCAAGGGGGCCGCCAAGGCACGGGCCATGAAACGCGCGGCCAAGCAGTCGAAGAACGAATATCAGGGCGCGCGCGGCACTCGCTTCGCCCTCTTCCCCGCCTCGAGCGTCACCAAGTCGACCCCACCTTGGGTGATGTCGACCGACCTAACCGAAACCTCCCGTTTATGGGCGCGCTACTCCGCCGCCATCGACCCCGCGTGGGCCGAGCCTCTGGCCGGCAACCTCACCCGCGTCACCTACGCCGAGCCACACTGGTCTGGTTCGCGAGGCAGTGCCATCGCCAGCTCGAAAGTACTGCTCTACGGCCTTCCGATTGTGCAGGATCGACCGGTGCAATGGGGACGTATCAACCCTCCCGAAGCCCGAGATTTCCTGATTCGGCAAGGCCTGGTCGAAGGTGATATTCAGCAGCGCTTCTCCTACGACGATTTCGTCGAGGCCAACCGCGACATCCTGCAGGACGCGGTGGACGACACCAATCGCACCCGTCAGATTTCCGATTCCGTCAGCGACGAGGATCTCTTCGACTTCTACAACGCCGTCATCCCGTCCGAGGTCACCAGTGTGGCCGACCTCGGCAAATGGGTCAAGTCCATTCACGCCAGCCAGCCGCATCTTCTCGATTTCGACCCGGAAAAGGTTGAACGCCTGCAGTCGCACGAATCCGTGGACTTGCGCGACTATCCCGACCAGTGGCATACGCAGGGCAGCGATGGCTCCCCTATCGACCTGCGTCTGAGCTATATCTACAACCCCAGCGACCCTGCTGACGGCGTGACGGTGCACATACCGATCAAAACCCTGTCCCGCTTGACTCCTGAGCAATTCACTTGGAACGTTCCGGGACTGCTTGACGAACTTATTTTGGGCTATATCAAGTCATTGCCGAAATCCCTGCGTGTCCAGTTCGTACCCGCTCCCGATACGGCTCGCAGGATTCGCGCGGCCATAGACGAACGGTATCCGAATCTGCCCGGCTCAGGTTCCGAAGGCAAGCCGAATCTGCCACCTGTCGATGAGGCAACAGGCACCGCACGCTGGCCGGATTTTGCGCACGCCTTCACGTACGCCGCCATCACCAACGTCAACGCGACCATCCATCCCGAGGATTTCAACAGCGACCAGCTCGACAAGCTTTCGCCGTACCTGCGCGTCACGTTCTGCGTCGAGGAACCGTTGCCGCCGACACCCGGCAAAGGCAGTCGCCACGGCGGCAAACATAGCGGCAAAAGCAAGCAGAATCGGACCGATGCCACCAATCCGACTATCATCGATGACGCGACCTTCCGTGCCCAACGTCACGGTAAAGCTCAGCGTTACCGCGTGCTCGGAACCGGCAAATCGCTGGTCGAGCTGCAACACAAGTTCGCTCGTCAAGCACAGGCCAGCGCCCGCAAAACCGTGGAGCGTCAAGCCAGCAAAGCCAAATCGCAGGGCAAGGTGGTCGCACAGGCGAACCTCTTGAACAAGGCCGGCGCCACTACTGTCTCCCGCGCCGAGATGCTCTGGCAGGCCGCATATGAGAAACTGAAGTTGCCCGAAGACCGTATCTCCTCCCGCTGGCTTGGCAGCGAGGCGCTGATGCTGGCGAGCGCACCATACAAATCCACGAAACTGTTGGTCGACGACCTCGAGCTGGCAGCGGTCAAACGTCTGCTCCCTCATATCGACAAGCTCGCCGATGACACCGCATTGGCCGAGGCCGTGAGCGGCGTAACCCAGACCTTTGAGGACACGGTCTACGCCGTGGCCCACGACGTCATCGCCATCTTGAAACGCTATGCCGCCGTCGATTCAGCGGTGGGAGGCAAGGCGGATCTGACGATGCTGGCCGTGCTGCAATCGGTACGAGAACATATCGCGACGCTCGTCTACCCCGGTTTCGTAGGCAAGACGCCTCCATTTGCCCTGCCGAATATCGAGCGCTATCTGCACGCCGACCTAATGCGCTTGGACAAGGCGAAAGCCGACAAGAACCGTGACGTTCGCTGGGCCTGGGAGGCCGACGAAGCCAAGGATCTGGTCACCAAAGCACAGGAAAAACTCAAGGCCGAACCCGCCGGCCCTCGCCGCGAGGCGTTCGGCAAGCAGGTGGAGCAGGCGCGCTGGATGCTCGAGGAGTTCTACGTCTCGCTGTGGGCGCAGGAACTGGGCACCAAGTCCCCCGCCAGCCTCAAGCGCATCCGCAAGGTGCTGGCCTGAATACACCGATATACCTTCGCAGCGGTTTTCACGCACTGGACTTTTCTGCCGGTAAACTCTCAGGGGCGCACGATAGCATGGGTGACGTGGCATCATCTTCCAAGTCTCGCAAGCGTTCCCGTTCCTCTTCCAAATTCATCGCGACCTGCAAACGCAAGTGGCGCAAGGCCGGCGTGCCCGCAAAAGCCGGGGTAGTACTCGGCGGCATCGTGGCGGTGATCTGCGTGATGGCTCTGGTGATGGGGCTGATTCGCATGGTCCAATGGCATATCGAGGTCACGGACGTGCAGAAGCGGCAGGAAGAGATGGTACAAAAGTACGATTTCGACCCCGGCAACATCATCTCGGACGCACAGTTCTTCAACGCCGATGCCATGAGCCAGGCCGAAGTTCAGGCCTTCATCATTCGTCACGGACCGAACTGCACCTCCGCGAACTGCCTGCCGGTAAAAACCTTCGATACCTCCGACATCGCCGCCAACAGCCTCTGCAAGACATACAAAGGCGCCAAAGGCGAGTCCGCGAGCGCCATCATCTACAAGTCCTCGCAGGCCTGCGGCGTCAGTGAAAAAGTGCTCCTGACCGTCATGCAGAAGGAGCAGCATCTCATCGGCACCGCCAATCCCACCGATTTCCAATACAAGGCCGCCATGGGCCTGAGCTGCCCGGACGACGCCGATTGTGACCCGCGCTACGCCGGCTTCTTCAATCAGGTCTACGGCGCGGCCAAGCGGTTCAAGTACTATCAGGCCCACGAAAGCCAGTACGGATACCACGCCGGCACGCTCAATTACGTGCAGTACCATCCGAACAAAAGCTGCGGCGGTTCTGAGGTCTATATCCGCAACTCCGCCACCGCCCTGCTCTACGTCTACACGCCCTACCAGCCCAACACCGCCTCGCTCAAGGCGGGCCTTGGCGAGGGAGACGCATGCTCCAGCTATGGCAACCGCAACTTCGCACTGATCTACAACAACTGGTTCGGCGACCCGCGCAAGTAGGGGCTTCATCACCGGCTTATCTATGGCAATGAGAGGGCTTTATTACCATAGATAAGCCACTCGCTCACTCCCGGTGGCTCAAAAATGGTAGAATTACACGCCAATTACCATAAATAAGCCACTCACCAGCGTTAAGCGGCTCAAAATGGTAATTTCACGACGTTATCGTCATAGATAAGCCGCTCACACCCGCATGATAACAGCGTTCTGCAACATATCAGCACTGCAGAACGTGTCAATCAATTTTTACTTGACATATTTCCACAGCACGGTGGTGATGACGACGGCTAAAAGCGCAAAAACAGCGGCGAACGGGCCAAGCCAGGTCAGGCCGAGCAGGCTGTTGACCAGACCTCCGACGGCCGAGCCCAGCGCAATGCCGATGTTGAACGACATCGAGTTGAGCGACGAGGCGAGGTTGAGGCAGCCGGGGTGCGCGGCTTCGGCCACATCCATGTACAGCACCTGCGACGAGGAATTTTGCAGGTACATCAGCATGCCCAGCACGATGAGCAGCGGCACGCCGAACCACGGCAGGAAATGGACGAGAGGCAGAGCGCAAAGACAGATCGTCTGAGCCACATAGATGGGCCGGATCCGCGCCAACGGCTCGACACTGTTGCCCCGACCAGCCAGTTTGCCGCCGTAAAGGTTGCTGAAAAGACAGGCGAGACCGAACACGACCAGGCCGGCACTGAGATACTGCTTCGGCAGGTGGATCTCGTCGCGCATAATCGGGGTGAGATACGTATAGAAGACATAGCTGGCCGCTGCCCCGCAAAGCACCGCGGCGACGCCCAGATCGATGCGTGGGTCGAAGAACAGCTTGAATTGCGCGAAGAAACCGATATGCTGCATCTGCCCGCCACGAGGCAACACCACCATCATCGCAACCATGAGCACCGCGCTCAAGGCGACGATCAGCCAGAACGTCCAGCGCCAGCCGCACACGCCCGCGAGCCACGTTCCCACGGGTACACCCGCGACGGAGGCAAGCGAGAATCCCGAGAATACCCAGGCGATGAATTTCGTACGATGACGGGGATCGGTGACCTCACCCGAGTAGGTCATCGACATCGCCACCAGCGTGCCGGAAACCAGCGCGATGATCATCCGGGCCACCACAAGGAACGCGAAATTGAGAGCTACCGCGCACAATGCGTTGCCCAGGATGAACACGACCGTAAGCGCCATGTGTGTGGGAAAGCGCGGGAAACGCCCGCTTAGGGCCGAACCGATCGGAGTGGCCGGAGCGTAGACGAAGGCGAATATCGAGACCAGATTGCCGACCGCGACCTCCGAGACGGAAAGCCCGCGGGCGATGTTCGGCAGGATGCCGACGACGATGAATTCGCTCATGCCGAGCATGAAGCTCATGGCGACCAAGGTGAACACGGGCAGGTTCCAGAAACGTGGGTTGGCGGATTCTGCCGTGCCGTTTCGTTCATTGCCGGATTGCGTCTTTCCGCTCGATTGCGCCTCTTGAGGGGCCATAACCTCGTCATCGGCTCCCCCGCCATTGCGGCGCACTGCTGCCTGTGCCATCGTTCTCTCGTCTCTGTCACGCGATTGGTCGATGATGCTTTTGACTCGCCTATATTCAAGCATCTTCACCATGAAATAGTACGAACGGGACGTGTCAAAAAAGCACACAACACGCCCGAATCCGAACGTCTGCACGAGAAAAAAGACGGCAAAGACGGCAAAGACGCGTCAATGTATGCAACGCAAATAGCCGGGAGCCTGCATCCGATATCATCGTGCGGCTTCCGGCTATGAACGTAATCCTGTGTATTCGCCTCTCAGAGCTTGGGCAGGAACTTCTCGAGCTCGTAGCGGGTGACCTGACGACGGTAATCGTCCCACTCCTGACGCTTGTTGCGCAGGAAGTACTCGAAGACGTGCTCGCCGAGGACTCCGGCGACGAAATCGGACTTCTCCATGACCTTCAACGCCTCGTCGAGACTCTCAGGCAACGGCTGGATGCCCATCGCCTTGCGCTCGGCGTCGGTCAGGTCCCATACGGCGTCGCTCGTCGGTTCCGAAAGCGTCATCTTCTGCTCGATGCCGTCCAGCCCACTGGCGAGCAGCACCGCGAAGGCGAGATACGGGTTGGCCACCGGGTCGAGCGCGCGGTATTCCATGCGCGCCGAATTGCCCTTGCCGGGCTTGTACTGCGGGATGCGCAGCAGGGCGGAACGGTTGTTGTGGCCCCAGCACACGTAGCTCGGTGCCTCGTTGCCGCCCCAAAGGCGCTTGTAGGAGTTGACGTACTGGTTGGTGATCGCGCTGATCTCGCGGGCGTGGTAAAGGATGCCGGCGGCGAACTGGCGGGCGATCAACGACATGTTGAATTCCTGGCCGGCCTCGTAGAAGGCGTTGCTATCCCCCTCGAACAGGCTCAGATGGGTGTGCATGCCGCTGCCGGGCTGGTCGGTCAGGGGCTTGGGCATGAAGCTGGCGTGGATGCCGCGCTCCAGCGAAATCTCCTTGACCACGGTGCGGAAAGTCATGATGTTGTCGCTGGTGGCCATCGCATCGGCGTAGCGCAGGTCGATCTCGTTCTGGCCGGGGCCGACCTCGTGGTGCGAGTATTCGACGGAAATGCCCATCTGCTCGAGCATGTTGACGGCGGCGCGACGGAAGTCCATCCCGGGGCTGCGCGGCACGTGGTCGAAGTAGGTGCCGTAATCGACGGGTGTGGGCGGCTTGCCCCAATCGTCCTGCTGTTGGAAAAGATAGAATTCGATTTCCGGGTGGACATAGAAGGTGAAGCCCTTCTCCTTGGCCTTCTGAAGCTCCTGCTCCAGGACGTGGCGCGGGTCGCCGAGCGACGGTTCGCCGTCGGGGGTCAGGATGTTGCAGAACATGCGGGCGGTGCCTTGCGGGCCGTCACGCCACGGCAACAGTTGGAAGGTGGAGGGGTCGGGATGCACAATCATGTCATCCTCGGAAACGCGGGTCATGCCCTCGATCGCCGAACCGTCGAAGCCGAGACCTTCCTCGAAAGCATCCTCGAGTTCCGCAGGCGCGATGGCCACGGACTTCAGCGTCCCCAGCACGTCGGTGAACCACAAACGAATAAATCGCACATCGCGTTCCTCGACGGTACGCAAGGCGAATTCTTGCTGTTTATCCATGGTTCTATATTCCCACGGACACATTACATCCCAGTTAAAAACACAAAGGTCGATCAATAGCGATTTCAATTCGCCGGAATTCCAAACATTCCGGCTTTCCTATCGATCGACCTTTGTGCTCTAGCGCCGTTCAAACGCCGTTTCGATGGCGTCGTATTTCAGCGCGGAGGTATCCGGCACCAGCAGCTTGGCATGGCCGAGTTCGCTGGGGCTGCCGACGCCCACCGAGAACGCTCCGGCGGCGTTGATGGCGGTGATGCCGGCGACCGAATCCTCAAGGCCCACGCAATCGCCCGGGTCGAAGCCGATCTCTGAGGCCGCTTCCAGGAAGATGTCGGGAGCGGGCTTGCCTGCGGCCACCTTGCTCGGGTCGGCGATGGCGTCGAAGGTGTCGGAAAGCCCGAGTTTTTCGAGGATAAACGGGCCGTTCATGCTCGCCGATGCCAGCGATAGCCTCACATCGTGCCGCTTCATCTGCGCAATCAGCTCGGGGATGCCCGGCAGGATATCGGCCGAAGTGAGCCCGGAGAGAAGCGAGCGATAGGCCTCGTTCTTTTCGGCGGCCAGCGCGTCGAACTGCGCCTGCGGCACGGCGATCCCCAGATAGTCCAGAATCACCTTGAGCGAGTCGGCGCGGCTGACGCCTTTGGTCTTTTCCTCAAGCTTGTCCGGAAGCTCGCGGTCGAAATGGTCTTTAACCAGCTTGCGCCAGGCCCGGAAATGGTAGACGGCGGTATCGGCGATCACACCGTCCAAATCAAAGAGAGCGCCTTTCATCAAGGAATCTCCTTTCGCTTTCCAACGGCGTCTTGTCCATGATGGCCTTGATCTTGCCGAAGTCCTGTGTCGAGATGTTGACGAACGGGAACATGGTGTTCATCTTGACCAAGGAGAGCGACCCGAAGTTGTTGAGGTTGCCATCCTGCTGCAGGAATCCGAAGACACCGTTAATGGGTTCGAGCTGCCCCAACAGCTCCTTGTCGGCCATCAGGGCCGCGGCGGGCATGTCGAGGTTGTAGTGCTCAATATAGTCCTCGTCCGGTCGATACGCGATATGGTATGTCCCGTTGGTCAGCACCAAAGGCTGCGAAACGACCTGCCCGTTGACGTTGATTTCGGCGTTACGGCTGCGAGGCAGCTTCACCGTCACGCTCTGGCCGAACGGCACCTCGACGTCCAACGTGACCGTATGCCGCGCGTCGCTTTCCAGCTGGTACTCGACGCGCAAATCACCGTAGGAGCTGCGATAATGGCCACGCACGTGCTTCAACCGATAGTCGAATTGCGGGGCGAGGGTGACGGTTCGATACCCGTGTTCGTGCCCGGCGATGCCCAGCATGTAGCGATACACCCACTCCATGATCGCGCCGATGGAATAGTGGTTGAGCGAGTTCATTCCGGCAGGGTTCATCGAACCGTCGGCCAGCACGGAATTCCAACGCTCCCAGACGGTCGTGGCTCCCAGGTTGACCTCGTAGAGCCAGCTGGGGAAATCCTCGTTCAGGAAAATCTGGGTGGCGAGCTTGTGCTGCCCGTTGTCCGAAAGGACCTGGCAGATCAGCGGCGTGCCGACGAACCCGGTCTTCAGATGGTTGTTGTCCTTGTCAAGGCGGGTGACCAGATCGGCCAGAACCCGCTGTTTCTGGTCTTCCGGCACCAGGTCGAAATAGAGGGCCAGTGCGTAGGCGGTCTGCGTGTCGATGGCCAGGCGGCCGTTGGCGGTGATGTATTCCTTGGCGATGGCCGCTTTGATGGCCTTGGCCTGAGAAGCGTAGTGCTCCGCGTCTTC
This sequence comes from Bifidobacterium sp. ESL0764, assembly GCF_029395515.1. Classification (NCBI taxonomy): domain Bacteria; kingdom Bacillati; phylum Actinomycetota; class Actinomycetes; order Bifidobacteriales; family Bifidobacteriaceae; genus Bifidobacterium; species Bifidobacterium sp. ESL0764. Next base: position 703,807 of record NZ_CP113919.1, on the reverse strand, counting down.
ATCGTGGCCAAGCAGTTTCGCGCTGCGGGCGACGATGGAGCTGGAATAGAAGTAATACACCGAGGCGATGAAATCCTCGTCGGTCCTGCCGGTCGGCATCGCCGGGTTCTCGCCGTCCATGGAAAGCCAATCGCCGAACTGGAAGCAGCCGGTCCACAGGTTCTTCGTCTTGGTGGCCTTGCCGATCCAATCGACCCACGATTTCATGGCCCGGTAGTTCTGGCGCAGGATCGCCGGGTCGCCGTAGGCCTCAAAGACGTTCCACGGCACGATGGTCGCTGCATCGCCCCACACGGCGGCTCCCCCGTCGTCCACGCCCATGGCCGGCGCGTACATCGTAAGCATGCCGTCATGCTGGGCCTGTTCGATGCCCATGTCCTTGGCGTATTTCTTGTAGAAGGCGTAGGCGTCCATGTTGAGCACGGCGGTGGCCGAGAACACGTCGGCGTCGCCGGACCAGCCGAGACGCTCGTCGCGCTGCGGACAATCGGTGGGCACATCGAAGAAGTTGCTCTTCTGGCTCCACAGGATATTGCTCAACAGCCGATTGACCTTGGGCCTGTCGGTCTCGATGCCGCCGGTGACGTCCATTTTGGAAAACATGACGGCCGCGCGGAAGTCTTCGGCCTTCACCGGCTTGGTATTGCCGGTGACCTTGACGTAACGGTAGCCATAGTAAGTGAAATGCGGGCGCACCCACTTTTCCTCGCCGTCAGAGGTGTATTGGAATGCGGCGCGCGCCTCGCGCAGGTTGTCGCGGTAGAAGTTGCCGTTCTGCAGGATCTCGCCGACCTGCAACGTAACCGTTGTGCCTTTGGGTTCGCGGTTGAAGAACTCGGGCCATCCGGCCTGGTTCTGGCCGAAATCGAGCACGGTCTCGCCGGCGGGCGTGGTAATGACCTCTTTCACGGGCAGATATTCGTCGATGGCTATCGGCGGACTCAGACGGTCGGAGAGCATATCGGTGCCGTGCTCGACCTTCACCGCGGGCTGCCAATCGCCGATAGCGATGGTGTCATCGTAATCCTCGCCGTAATAGATCGCGGATTTGGTGACCCTGCCGGACGTGGTCTCCCAGTCCGTGTCGGAGGCGATGACTTCTTCGCTGCCGTCCTCGTAGCGCAGACGCAGCTCCGCGATGGCCATCTGCCGATCGCCGTAGATGGCATCGCGTCCGCCGTCGAAGCCGAAATTGCCCTTGTACCAGCCGTCGGCCAACGAAAGAACCAGCTCGTGGTCCTGTCCGAGGAATTCGTTTTTGGCGAACATATTGTCCATATCGTAGGTCTGCACCTGCACGAGCTTGTCGTAGGCCGTGGTGCCTGGAGCCAGATATTCGTCGCCGATTTTTTCGCCATCCAGATACGCCTCGTAGAGGCCAAGGCCGGTGACGTAGAGACGGGCGGATACGACATGCCTGTCGGCTTTGAAACAGCGACGCAGCAACGTGTTCTGCAGGTCCTTGTCGGGATTGCCGATCCAAGAGCCGGCAAACGGCTCATCCATCTTGCCGGTCTCGAAGAAGGTCGTGCCTTCGATTTCGTTTTCGCCGTCTTTGAGCATTACGGTGACGGTGTAGCGGGTGCGCGGCGACAAATCAAGCGCCACGTCGAAGACATTGCCGTCGTATTGCTGCCACCGCGAATCGTAGACGGTCTCGCTCTCCGAGATGACCGCGCGTTTCAAGACGTCGGTATGTTCGCCTTCACCATCGAGCCGAGCTGCGAATTCGATGCGTATCGGGCCTGCGAAATCGTAGCCGATCGGCTCGCGCATATGGTTAATCGAAATATCCGAAACTTCCATCACAACCTCCTTGGTTTCCATTTGCCTTACAGGCGCGTCTCGAAATGGCCGCAGAAGGGATCGACGGGGCTCTTGCCTTCGAATTTCTCCTTGCCGGTCATCTTGCGTATGATCGCGTCGATGGTCACGTCGTTGCCGGTGTAGGCGTTGACGTAGGTGGAGACCATCGGGATGTCGTAGAGATGGTAGGGGTTGCAGGTCGAGACGAAGACCGTGGGGATGCTGCGCATGAACCACGGCGCGTCGGCGGCCATGAGGTGGATCCAGTCGAGACGCGTCGTCGTCTGGTTGCTGGCGGTTTCGACGTTGGCGACGTAGAAGGCCAGGTCGAAACGATCCTCCTCTTCCTTGACGCCGCCTTCGAAGACCTCCTGGAAATCGAGGTGCTTACGGTCGAATATAGTGACTTTGAAGCCCTCGCCCTCGAGCTTTTTCTTGAATTTGTCGGCGACCAGACCGCCTTCCTTGAAGCCGCCGTCGTCGGTGTCGCCAAGCACGACCAGGCGCACGCGCGGGTACTTCTTCGGGGTGATCGGCAGGATATTGTCACGGTCCTTGACCAGCGTGACCGATTTCGCGGCGAGATCGGCGGCAAGTCTGCCATGTTCCTCGAGTTTCAGATCAAAGTCGGGCGAGGACGGGTTCTTAAGCTTGCCGTCCGTGCCCATGACGCCTTGGGCCACCTTGGTGGCGACGATGCGTGTGACGGCCTCGTCGACGCGTTCCATCGGCAGCGTGCCGTTCGAGACCGCCTCGCGCACGTAGCCGTAATCTTCATCGATGTCCTTGTTGAACAGGATCATGTCAATGCCGGCGTTGATGGTGGTCGGCAGCGCCTGCGAGCGTGGCATGATGTCATTGTAACCGATCATCGGCGTGGCGTCGGTGATGGCAAGCCCATTGAACTTCAGCTGGCCACGCAGCAAACCATCAATCAACAGCCTGGACACGGAAGCGGGACGCAGATCCTTGTCTTCGATGCCCGGGCACAGGCGGCGTTCCCACGCGGGCTGCATGATATGGGCAATCATGACTGCAGGCAGTCCGCGCTCGATCAAGTGACGGTAGATCTGTCCGTACGATTCCATCCATTTCTCGACACTCAGAGAGTTGATGGAGCTTAAGAGGTGCTGGTCACGCTCATCGACGCCGTCGCCGGGGAAGTGCTTGGCCACAGGAATGATGCCGTTGGCCTTGAAACCTTCGATCTCGGCGTCGGACATGGCGATGATCGTGCTTTCGTCGCTGCCGAAGGTACGGGTGTTCATAATCGGGTTGCGGAAGTTCAGATCGAGGTCGACAATCGGCGAGAACGACATGTTGCCACCGACCTGACGCGCCTCATATCCGGAGACATCGCCGAGTTCATAGGCTTGATGGGGATCGGCCGTAGCGGCGACCTGCATCGGACGGCCGAACCACGTGCCTTCGGCGACCAAACCGTTGCCGCCGGCCTCAAGGTTCGCCGCGATGAAGAGCGGAATCCTGCTATTCCCCTGGCACGTCGCCACTTTATGCTGCAGCTTGCCGGCCTTGTCCGGTCGATACATGATGCCACCGGGATGATATCGATCGATAAAATCCTTCAAGCGGGAATCGTCACCTTCTTGACCGATGACAAAAAACAGCTGGCCTATCTTCTCCTCATCGCTCATGCCTGCGACGACACGGTTGACAAAATCAATCTGTTGCGCCGACAGGCGATACGGCCCTGCAGCTAAATCCAATCCCAACGTACACTCCCCAACATCAAACCGTCCGAAAGATTCCGGCCATCACATCAAGCGAATGCCGAAAACCGGAATCTTGATTTTCTCAAATCTACTTATTCCTCAATTGTCCATAGGCCTTCAGCAGATAGCCCGGAACCTCCGTGCCCGGCTTGCCCATGAGCACACCGAACGAATTGATGGGAGTTCCTGCGAGCAAAGACATCAGCAGCGCATCATCGGTCGGCAACTTGGGCGCCTTGCCTTTTGCAGCGTCCGCTTCCATCTGCTCGATCGCCTTGGCACCAAGCGGATCCTCCTGCCACTGCGAGAAGAAGGACCATTCGCTCAATGGCAGGGATTTGCCGTCACCGTCAAGACGAACCTCGACACTCTGGACAATGTCACGGCTGGAAGTCCCCACTTCGATGCCATAAACGCCAGGTTCAACATGCCAGTCGTGATATTCGTCGGACCAATAGGCGAACGACCGTGCGTCAAGCTGAATCGAGACCGTCTTCGACTCGCCCGACTTAAGGAACACCTTTTTGAATCCTTTGAGCTCATGACGTGGGCGCTGGACCTCGCTTTGACCGGGTGCGACGTAGATCTCGACGGTCTGCGAGGCGGCGACATTGGACGTATTGGTGACGGTGACCTCCACCAACGCGGCGCACGATCCGGTCTTATCGACCTCTATGTCGCTGAACTTGAAATCGGCATAGCTCAGGCCGTAGCCAAAGGGATAGGCCACAGGCTTATCGAAGGTATCGTAATATCGATAACCGACGAACACGCCTTCGCCGTAGTCCACGTTGCGGGCCCCACCCGGCCAATTCATGATTGTCGGATCATCCTGCAGTTTCATGGGAATCGTTTCGGCAAGCTTTCCGGAGGGGCTGACGTCGCCTTCGATGATGTCGGCCAGCGCCTCGCCTCCGGCCTGTCCGAGCAACCAGGATTCCAGAATCCCCTGGGCCTTGTCACGCCACGGGGCCACGGAGACCACGCCACCGTTGGAAAGCACCACCACGACATGGCTGTTGATTGCCGATACCTGCGTCAGCAAGTCAATCTGCTTGGCAGGCAGGTCCAGACTCGTCCGGTCGCCGCCTTCCGACTCCATCTCATCAGGCAGACCTATGAACATCAGTACGGTATCCGCCCCTTTCACGGTATTCAGCGCTTCTTTGGTCAACTGCTCATCCTGAGGTTTGTCGTCCAATGTGAAACCGGGAGCAAAGTCGAATTGAATGCCGCGAGACGAAAGCGCATCGAGGAAGCTCGACAACCTGGTCGGATTGATGTGGGAGGAGCCGCCACCCTGATAACGAGGGGTACGGGCAAACTCGCCGATTACGGCGAGATGCCGGTCTTTGCCGACCGGCAGGATGCCCCCCTCGTTCTTGAGCATGACAATCGATTCCTGTGCGGCACGGCGAGCCGTTTCATGATGGGCATCAACGTCGTAACGGTAGCCTTCGGCGCTCATGGACTTATGGGCCTTGCCCATCAGGTCAAGCACCCCGGAAGCCATTCGGTCGAGCTGGACGACATCGATACGGCCATCACGTACCGCATCGACGATCTGGCTGTCGGTATCGGTGGGCGGCATTTCCAAGTTCATGCCCGCGTTCAGGGCATCGACCCGGTTATGGTCCGCTCCCCAATCGCTCAGGACGATTCCCTTGAATCCCCATTCCTTGCGCAGGATATCGGTGAGCAGCCAATGGTTCTGTGCCGCGTACACGCCGTTGATGCGGTTATAGGAACACATCACCGTCCACGGCTGCGCGGTTTTGACAATGTATTCGAAGGCAGGGAAATAGATTTCACGCATCGCGCGTTCGGAGACATTGGCGGAGACGCGCATACGATCGGTCTCCTGGTTGTTGACGGCGAAATGCTTCAACGACGTGCCGACGCCTTCCGACTGGATACCGGTGACCATGCCGACCGCGACATGGCCGGAAAGATAGGGATCCTCACTCCAGAACTCGAAGCAACGTCCGCCCAGGGGGCTGCGTTTGATATTGACTCCGGGACCGAGAATCACCGCGACCTGCTCCTGCACGCATTCCTCTCCCATCGCACGTCCGACCTCATCGACCAGTTGCGGATTCCATGAGCTGGACAGTCCGGCAGCCGGAGGGAAGCACGTGGCAGGAACCGATTTCGTTTCAAAAGAACCCGATGAATTCGCTGCCTTGCGCAAGCCGTGAGGGCCATCAGTGACCATATAGCCGGGAACACCTTTATCGGCAATTGCCTGCAGGTGCCACGAATCCCCACCGGACGTCAGGCTTGCCTTTTCTTCCAGCGTGAAATCATCGAGCGACCAACGCGTACTTGCGCTCATTTCTTCTCTCTTTCCTTTATATGACCAAGCAGGCAATCCAGCAGGCGCCATTCGTTGGAACCGCCGGATCGCCTGATTACCGATACCCGATTATTCCTGTTCGTTTAGCGGATCGGCGCCGGGGCGCACCAGCACCGGCAGGGTGTGATAGTCGTAGGTCTGCCTATACCAACGGCCGGGCTCATAGCTCTCACCGGTGATGAGGTTCTTCCACGGCTCGCCTGCGTGCTCGCCGCCAGCGTCCGGCACATAGAAACGCGCCGCGCCGTCTTCGGAAAAGACCGGTGCCACCAGGATGTCGTCACCCAGCATGTACTGGGTATCGATGTCCTCGCAAGTCGGATCGTCCTGGAATTCCAAAACCATCGAACGCATCATCGGCACGCCCGTCTCGTGGGTCTCGTGCGACATACGCACCAGATACGGAACCAGACGTTGCTTCAATTCGGTGAATTCACGGGCCACGTCCACCGCCTCGTCGCCATACAGCCACGGCACCTTGTACTCACGCGACCCGTGGTAACGAGAATGGGAAGACAACAGCCCGAATTGCGTCCAACGCTTGTACAGATCCGGCGTCGGCTTGTCCTCGAAACCTGCGATATCGTGGCTCCAATAGCCGAAACCGGACATACCGAACGAAAGCCCTGCACGCAGCGACTCCGCCATCGACGGATAGTTGGAAGAATTGTCGCCGCCCCAGTGGACCGGGTACTGCTGGCCGCCAACGGTTGCGGAACGAGCGAAAAGAATGGCGTTCTCCTCGCCCTTCTGCTCACAGATCAGGTCATAAACCGCCTTGTTGTAGAGCTGGGCATAATAATTGTGCATCAGCTTCGGATCAGAACCGTCAAAATAAACCACGTCCTTGACGGGAATGCGCTCACCGAAATCGGTCTTGAAGCAATCCACACCCTGATCCATCAAGTGGCGCAACTTGCTCTGATACCATTTCACGGCCTCGGGATTCGTGAAGTCGACGATGGCCATACCGGCCTGCCACTTGTCCCATTGCCAGACCTGACCGTTGGTACGCTTGATAAAATAACCGCCCTTTGCGCCTTCCTCGAACAACGGGGACTTCTGGCCGATATAAGGATTGATCCACACGCAGACTTTGATACCGCGGTCGTGCAGCTTCTTCAACAGGCCCTCGGGATCGGGGAACTTGTCCGGATCCCACTCGAAGTTGCACCATTCCAGCTCCTTCATCCAGCGGCAATCGAAGTGGAAGACGCTCAACGGGATATGCCGTTCGGCCATGCCGTCGACGAACTTCATCACCGTTTCCTCGTCGTAATCAGTGGTGAACGAGGTAGAAAGCCAAAGCCCGTAACTCCATTCCGGCACCAGCGGCGCCTTGCCTGTCAGATCGGTATAGGTGTTGAGCACGTCCTTCATCGAGGATCCGCCGATGACGCAATAGGTCATCTCCTGGCCTTCAAGCGAGAACTGGACACGCTGTACGCGATCCGAGCCGATCTCGAAACTCACTTTGCCCGGGCTGTCGACGAAGACGCCATAGTTGCGGTTGCTCATATAGAACGGCACGTTCTTATAAGCCTGATCGGTGGCCGTGCCGCCGTCGGCGTTCCAGACGTCGACGCTCTGGCCGTTCTTCACGAAGTTGGTGAAGCGCTCCCCCAGTCCGTAAATCTTCTCGCCGACCCCCATATCCAGTTGTTCCGAGATATAGGCGGCACCGTCCGGATCGGTCACCAACGCCTTGGAACGGAATCCCGCTCCGGTCAGCGGCTTTCCGTCATAGTAAAAGCGGAAGTCATGTTTCTTGCCCTTGCTGACCTTGAGACTGGTGTGTCCGGAGGTAAAGGTCCAGGCTTCGTCATTCTCCTCGATATCGACGTCCGGGTCATTGGTATTGAGCGGGAAGGTCGGGCAATGGCTGCGATCTTCCTTATAGTTGACGATTCTCGTGGAAATGATGTCACGACGCGGACTGGTGACCTCGATGGTCATTATTCCGCCATCCAAAGTCATTCCGGTTTCGAAAATCGGGAAATTATACGAGCAATACAGCGTAAGCTTCTTCGGTTCAATCTTGGCGGTGTAGACATTCGCTGCATATTTGACGTCGAAACCGTCACGTACCAACCACTCACCATTTGAAAATTTCATTGTTTCCTTAACTTTGTTATCAGGCCCTCGCCGCAGATGCCAGAGGAACGGAACCTTATGTTCTTATCGGAGAACCCGGACGCGACAGTTGACGGCATAGCCCTGAGACGGCGTTGCCTCTCACGGGTCATAGCGTCAACTGCCTCACCCACGTTCAGGAATCATGCACCACGACGGTGCAGTTCATAGCCGCCATCAATTCGACGAGCTGGCCGAATCGCTCTTCTTATTGGCGAACTCTTTGACAATGGCCTTGCGGGACTTGTCCTGGTCCTTGGCGTTCTTCAGATCGAAGGCAAGGGCATCCTTCAGTCCCAACCCATCGACCTTGGAACGCATGTCGCTGAGAATCTGCTGGAATTCCGCATCACTTCCAGCGAACGACGCCTTCCAAGAGGAATTGACGATTTCGGTCCTGATCGAGCTCTTGATGGTCGAAATCTTCGAATCCTCGAGAGGCGGCACCACGGTGGCGCCAGGAGCGACATCGATCATCTTGTTCTTTTCAAGATATTCCATAGTGGTCTTGGCCCCTCCCATATGCTTGGACCAATCCTTATGCAATGGATTGTCGTTGTTCTTCTCCAAAACGCTCGGCCATGCAGAGGACGTATACGTATAACCCGTTCCGGGATCCTTGTCGGCGACCAAAACGCTCGGGAAGTTGAGCTTGGACATGCCGTCGGCGTAAGAGCCTCCACCGTAAGACTTCGGGACGTTCGCGGAACCACCGTTGATGACCTTCTCGCCGAAGGCGGTAAGGACCGGCTTGCCGTTTTCGACCTTCCAATTCAACCCCTTCGGGCCGGCGGAGAGTCCGTCTTGCGAACTGGAGTCATAGATGCCTTCAGGAGAATACAGCCAGTCGATGAATTTGACCAGACGAGGCTTGTTCTTGGCTTTCGAGCCAAGAGCGATCATGGTGATGCCGCCATCGGGTGTCGCACCCTTGGAATAGATTTTCTGATCCTTCATCGGAGCCATCATGAAGCCCTTGCCCTGGGCAGTGCGTTCAGGCGTGTTGTAGGCATTCTGCCCGGCCCACGGCCAGAAGGAGAACAGCACCTTGCCGTCCTTGTATTTGGAAAGCAGGGTGTCATAGTTCTGAGTTGTGGAATCAGGATCGACGATACCGGCCTTGTTCGCCTCATAGAAGAACTTCAAAGCCTTCTCATAGATGCCGTTTTTCGCGGTTATAGGCTCATAGTCGGAGCCGTCGGCCTTCGCCAGCTCGAAACCGACCTGATCGTAACCATAGAGATTGGCAGGGCCCTTGGCGACAGTCATCATGTCGCCGTCCCAATCCTTGAAGAGACTCAGCGCATAGACCTTGTTGTCACCGGTCTTCTGACGCTCCAACGTCTGCATCTTCTTCAATACCGGAAGCAGGTCCTCAAAGGTGTTAATCTGCGGATAACCGACCTCTTTGTAAAGGTCCCAACGCAGATACGGACCGTATGTCGGCTCCACTGACTCACTGGCCGTAGCAGGGTTTCTGTCGGACAGCGAATTGGGGATGCCCCAGACTCCGGAGGTCTTGCCCAGTATTTTGTTGGTGGCATCGGTGGCATGCTTGTACTTCTTGATATTGTTCATGCCCTTGAGGTATGGGGTCATATCCGAGATCAGGTTGGTCTTCGCAAGTTTGGCACCACGGCCGAAGGCATCGGTCGAGATGATGATGTCGCCCAGATTGCCTGCGGCGGTGCGTGTGTCGAACAGCGTGGTTCCGCCACCGGCGACATTCGGGGAAATATAGTTCAGCTGCATGTTGAACTTATCCTTGACCACCTTGGCGAACCAACCTTTTTGCACGCCCTGATAGTTGGCCAGGTCATCATACACATCGACTTTCATGAACGAATTGTCGTCCTTGTCGCCTGCAGTGTTGTCACCGGACGAGCCGCAACCGGCGAGCATCATCGCCGCGGACAACGCCAGTGCGACGCCGCCGATCATCTTCTTTCGTAAGGACATCTTTGCCCTCCCTTTCTTTTTATATTTCACATTCTTTTTTGATATTGGGAGTATTGACCCCCAAACATTTCGGAATCAATCATCCCTTGACCGCCCCAAGCATCATTCCCTTGACAAAGAACCGTTGGAAGAACGGGTAGATGAAGAGAATGGGCAGAACGACGATAACGGAAACTGTCATACGAATCGAGGTCGGTGTCTGCTGGGTCGCCATCGCGGCCGCATTCACCGCCGAACCTCCACTGGCCTTGACGGAAGCTGCCAGCGAATTCGCCTGGTTGATGTAGGTGTACAGCAGATACTGCAAGGAATATAGCTTGGAATCCGTCATATAGATCAAGGTATCCTGGAAGGAATTCCACTGACCCACGGCAGTGAAAATAGCCACCGTAGCCAGAATCGGCGTACACATCGGCAAAATGATCTTTCCGAACACGGTGAAGGTGCCGGCCCCGTCCATTTCTGCAGCCTCCTGAAGGCTCTTGGGAATCGACTCGATGAACGTCTTCACCAAAATGATATTGAACGGCTGCACGATGACCGGAAGGATATACACCCAGAAATTATTGGTGAGTCCATAATTCTTCATCGTAATGAACATAGGGATGATACCGGCGGTGAAGTACATGGTGACGATGATGAAACGGTACCAGAAACTTCTGTGCCACATCTGCTGCTGCGTGAACATGAACCCGAGGTATGCGCTCGCGATCACTGTCAGGACCGTGCCGATGACAGTACGGGCGAGCGAGACCAACGCCGCCTGAGGAAGCCCCTCGAGACCGAAGACCTCCTTGTAATTGCCCAGGTGGATACCTGCCGGCAGCCATCGTATGGCACCGGCCGCAGACAGGTTGTTGTTGGAGATGGAATTGATCAGCAGATAGTAGAACGGATATACACAAATGAACGTCACGACAAGGAAGAAAACGATATTGAATATGTTGTATACCTTTTCTCCCCGGGTCCGTTGCTGTGCCGGAGAGGAGCTCTTAGAATGATTGTTTTTCATGATGATGTTCCTTCCGTCCTAGATAATCGATTCACCGCGGGTATGCTTGGACAGCCAGTTGACCGAGAACAGCAAAACCACGCTTACCAATGATTTGAGCATCGAAATCGCAGTCGCCAACGACAGGGAGTTCTGCCCCATGCCGATGTTGTATACGTAAAGATCCAGCACCTGAATATGTTGGGCGTTGAATGCGTTCTGGAAGACGAAGAACTGGTCCATGCCGTTGTTAAGGAAGTTGGAGACAGCCATCATCAACAGCACAAAATAAGTCGGCATCAGTTGAGGAATCGTGACATGAATGATCTGCTGGAACCTGTTGGCGCCATCGACTTCCGCTGCCTCATATAGCTCCTGGTCGATTCCCGAGATTCCGGCCAGATAAAGAATAGAGCCCCATCCAAGCGTTTTCCAAAGGTTCCACAGCACCATCTTGATCCATGTGTATGAATCGGAATCGAGGAACTTGATCGGGTGGGCGATCAAATGTATGTTCTGCAAAAGGTCATTGACCATGCCATTGGAGGAGAACATGGCGAAAGCGATGGAGTAGACCAGAACCCAGCTGATAAAGTTAGGCAATGTCGTCAGTGTCTGAACCAGGTTTTTAAACCATTTGGCACGAATCTCGTTAAGCGCTATGGCAAAGATCATCGGGAAGAAAGTCGTCAGAATGTTCAGTCCGCTTATGGCAAAGGTGTTGACCAACACCTGGCCTATGGTTCTCATCTGGGCCGGATTCCTCACCAGCATCTCAAACCACTGCAGCCCTACGAATTTGCTTTCCGAAAGCGGGATCGGCGGTTGATAATCAAAGAACGCGTAGATCCACCCGAACAACGGGATGTAGTTGGACAAGACGCAGAGCAAAAGAAACGGCGAGACAAGCAGCCACAACTTGAACCCGTGGGATATCCGCCGATGCCTGCCTCCCTTTGAACTACCTTGCACCTGTCTCTTGTGGTTTTTGGCTTTGCCAGCAATTGACTCTTGCACCAATGGGGCTTTAAGCGTGGCGTCTTTGCGTGACGATTCCACTATTCCTCCTTCTACTGCGACTTCATGAACAGTCCGAACCGTTGCGTCGACAACGACGACTCCGTCAGCTCTTCCTTGAAGATATCGGCCACAATCCAACGAACACTGCCCGACACCATTCACTACAATGACATGTACCCGCAAAAGCAAGGCATCGGTCTTTGTCGGCAACCCAGCACCGGTCAACTCGTTCGTTAGAACAAGTTATATCGTGAGGAAATCGAGACAAAAATTCCATTTCCACTCAGTGGAAAAACAGAAAGGTCCCAATTGCCTGCCTATTTATAATTAAGCCATGAACAAGCAGAATCGCTCATCAACGGCTCCGTGCGCCAAAACCGCATCCGAAAAAGCCGGTATGATCGAACGGATTTTCGCGATTCTCGATTGTTTTACCACAGAAGACCCACAACTCAACCTCACACAAATCTCCAACCGCTGCGGACTTCCGATAAGCACCACCAGCAGAATTCTTTCAGGTCTGGTCGCCCACGGAGCCGTGGAACGATGGCGCAACGGCAATTATTCAATCGGTATGCATCTGATCAATCTCGCCCAGACGGCGCAACCGATGCTCTCCATTCAGGAAACCGCCTCGCCTTGCCTGGACAATCTGGAACGAGCCACCAATCTTCATGTCCAGTTGGCTACCCTGCAAGGTACCGGCGCTCTCATCATCGACCGCAGGGACGGACATCAGCAGTTGCCTTTGTATTATCACGTCGGTGACGTTTTGCCTTTGGTCCCTACTGCCGTAGGCAGAGTCCTCTTGGCTTTCGCTTCCCCGGCATTGAAATCCAAGATTCTGGACAACGACGATTTTGTCTGGCCCTCGTATGAAGTCGAGAGGCCATCCGCGAAAGATATTTATGCAGAACTGGACAAAATTGAACATAATCGAATAACATTTTTCGATCTCACCAACATTCCCGTGAATTCGGTCGCCGTCCCCATCTTCGATCGCGGGATGACGGTCGTCGCAGCCATCAGCATCGTGGTCAAAACCGGAACCGTACCCCTTGCGCCCAAACTGGCCACACTGATCAAAGCCACCGCCATGGATATCCAGCGTAGACTTGCCGGCCCAAAATCAAAACGCATATTACCCCCTTGGGACGCAGGCGATCAATGACAGCCAATTTATACAAATATCCTAATTATATACAATTAATCAATCTAACGTTTATTATCGGGTAAGCCACAGTCACACCCGGACGGAACAGCGCCATCACCGATTCCAAAGGAGCCATCTTCGCCATGCATTTCAATATCAACAGCCCATTTTGGCGATTCATGACTCTATGTGTCCGCTACTTTATCCTGAACCTTCTATTCCTGCTTACCTGTATTCCTATCATCACTATCGCTTCCGCCAGAACAGCGCTTTACAGCACCGTCTTCGCCTACGACGACCATGAGGACATCAATCTGGGAGGGGAATACCTTCATCGCTTTGCACGCGAATTCCTGCGTTCATTAGCAGCATTTCTCATATTCGCTTTAATCGGCGCAATTATCGTTTTCGCCTTGTCCTTTTGGAATTCCTTGGGTTCAAACTCGTCCTATATCGTACTTCCGGTACTTGTCATAGCAGGAATCATACTATTGATGACCTTCGAATTCTACTGTCCTCTACAAGCCCGATTCGAGAACAGTTTCAAAGCCACACTGTTGAACGCGTTGAGGATACCATGGGCGACATTTGGCAAAACACTTGCTATCGTGGCCATAGACATCGCCGCAATCGCCTTGTTCGTATTCACCAAATACGTACGCATCGCTTGTCTGTTGCTGGGGTTCTCCTGGCTTGCCTATGCCAAATCGCTCATTTATCTGAAAATCTTCGAGCAAATCGGCCAAATGAGCCAGCGACAAGACCATTTGCCGGATACCTCCGGACCGATTTCCTCGAAAGACAACTCAATACCCACCGCTTCGCTGATGTAAATGGATGAAATTTTCGGCAGAAACGATTAACGTATGGCGGCCAAGGCCTCCTTGAGCGTGAAGGCGTGGGCGTAGAGGGATTTGCCGAGAATCGCCGCATCAACGCCGATGTTTTCAAGCGCCGCGACCGCGCGGATGTCGTCGAGACTGGAGATACCGCCGGAAGCCGTGACACGGGCCGGGGTGCGTTCGGCGACTTCGCGCAGCAGCGTGAGGTTCGGCCCGTCCATCATGCCGTCGTGGGCAACGTCGGTGACCACGTAGCGCCGGCAACCGGCTTTATCGAGCATGGCCATGGTCTCGAAGAGGTCGCCGCCTTTGCTCACCCAACCGCGACCGGCCAGGGTATGGCCTTTGACGTCCAGGCTGATGGCCACTTTGTCACCGTATTTTTCGATGACCCTGGCCGTCCACTCCGGGTTTTCCAGCGCGGCGGTGCCGATGTTGACACGTGCGGCGCCGGAAGCAAAAACGGCCTCAAGACTCGCATCGTCGCGGATGCCGCCGCTCATTTCGATATGGACCTTGCCGCCCAGTTTCTCGCCGATCTCACGCAGTTCCGAGCGGTTGTCACCGGTGCCGAACGCGGCGTCCAGATCGACCAGATGAATCCAATCCGCACCTTCGTCATACCACGCCTGCGCCGCCTGAAACGGGCTGCCGTAATCGGTTTCGGACCCCGACTTGCCCTGACGCAGGCGCACGACCTTGCCACCTCGGACATCAACGGCCGGAAGCAATGTCAGCATATTGTTCTCCTTGCTTTCAGTGGCGATTTCTTTCGACCACCGGTTAATAAGTAACACAGAATATCAAAACGCAACCGTTCGGAACACCGTCTGCAGCACCTCTGATGAGCCTATAATCCATACCTCTGCCCTGCCATAGACCACGGTTTTACAACGTTCCGGGTTCAGAGCATCGCCGCCCAGTTCTTGAGCAATTGAGCCCCCGCCTCCCCTGATTTCTCCGGATGGAACTGGGTGGCCGAAAGTGGGCCGCGTTCGTAGGACGCCACGAAACGGCTGCGCCCGTAATCGCAGAATCCCACCTTTTGCATACTCACCTCGTCGATGGACGATTGCGCGTGGCCGTGATAGCCGTCACTTCCCAATGCCACGGCATTCGCCGCCGCCACAGGACGCGCGGGAATGGAAGCACTCATGGAAGCGTAGGAGTGCACGAAATAGAAACGTTGGTCGCCAAGCCCGTCGAGAATCACCGAATCCTGTGGGGCGTCGATTGTGTCCCAACCCATATGCGGCACCACGTCCGCGTCGAGCAGATCCACGCTGCCATCGATGACGCCAAGCCCCCGTGCAGCCGTTCCGCCTTCCGTGCCCTGCGCGAACATGACCTGCAGGCCGACGCACACCCCCAGCACCGGGCGTCCGGCCTTGAGGCGCTCGACAATGATCCTGTCGCCGCCGACGGCCTTGAGACCGTCCATGCACGCCGCGAAAGCACCGACACCGGGCACCACCAGCCCATCGGCCTCAAGCGCCTGCCGGCGGTTGCTGGTCAGGGTCGGCTCGAGGCCGATATGGGCCAGCGCACGCATCATCGAGCGCACGTTGCCGAAGCCGTAATCGAACACCACCACTGCGGTCATGTCACTCCCCGTTTCTTTTTACGTATCTGAATAATTCCAGTATTGTCCAAATTTCCGCAATTCATCGCAATCATTCACCATGCGATATAGGCAGTCAATTCAGATGCTGCAAAACAGGGTATACAGCCTCAGGTTCGAACCTGCTCGGCCCGTCACGAAACCTCATGCCGTTTCTTTGGCTTTGCGGCAGAAACTTCCATCCACGCTTTGGCTTTGCGGCAGACACTTCCGTCCACGCTTTGCCACACCGCCAACTTAACGCCAATCGCCATCGCGCTCCAGGAAGACCTCGTTTACTGAATGCTCGGTTTGCCGCGCCCGCGTGGACGCGTGTGGTCGGCAATCACTCCCAAGGCCTTTTTACGGTCGAAATCCGCGGTCGCCACAATGTGTTCGCCTTGCTCTTTGAGCCCCGAAATATCGGTGATACCGAGCATCAGGTCCTCAACGCACCTCGGAGTGGTGGTGAACAACACCGGAGGCGCGAACTGCTGCCCCGGCTCACCAGCCACGTAAAGGGTGGAAACGAGCTTGTCCGCACGATTGACCGAAAGCACCGCGGGCATGCCGTTGACCACGCTGGTCAGATCCCTCGCAGCGCCTTCAGGGGCGTCGCCGTCGAGATTGTGCAGCACGGCGACGGCACCGTTTTCGTCGGCTAGGCAATCGGCGGAGATATCGGCGATCTGGCAGAACGCGGCGAGCAGATCCGCCGAAATCAACCTGGTGATCAGTATGGCAACCTTGGCGCGATTGCCGATAAGCCCTTCGAGCTCTTCGTCGAAGTCCATCTTGTCCAGTTCGTCGGTAATCTTGCGGTCGGACTGCTCTGAGGCGTCGTCTAAGCCGTTCGTGTCGGATTCGGCCGGTTCGTCCTTGCCGACGTTCTTGCCATCAGGGTCGTCTGCGAATTCCTTTTCGAAACCGGCCAGCGCCGCTTCGAGCTCTTCGTCGCTGAACAACCCGCCGTTATCGTCGCTGGAATTGGCCGGATCGTTGATTCCGTCGTTACGCTTGTCGTCATCGCGAGATTCGCTCATCACAGCGCCCCTTTCGTGCTGGGAATGATGCCGGCGATGCGCGGGTCCGGTTCAACCGCAAACCGCAGTGCACGGGCCAGCGCCTTGAACTCGGCTTCGGCGATATGATGCGGGTCGCGGCCTGCGAGCACCTGCATATGCAGGCACAGCTCGGCGTGGAAGGCGATGGATTCCATGACGTGACGCACCAGCGAGCCGGTGAAATGCCCGCCGATCATCGCATATTCGAACCCGGCCGGCTCACCAGAGCAGACGGCATACGGGCGGCCGGAGATATCGACCACGGCGCGGGCCAAGGCCTCGTCAAGCGGCACGGTGGCGTCGGCGAAACGGCGGATGCCGCGCTTGTCGCCCAGAGCCTGCTTCAACGCCTCGCCGAAGACAATGGCCGTGTCCTCGACGGTGTGGTGCACGTCGATGTCGGTGTCGCCGCTGGCCCGGATTTTCAGGTCGATCAGCGAATGCTTGCCGAGCGCGGTCATCATATGGTTGTAAAAAGGCACCGACGTGTCGATGTCGGTTTTGCCGGTGCCGTCAAGATTCAGGCTCAGCTCCACCTTGGACTCGCTGGTTTCGCGTACTATCGTCGCCGTTCTTGCCATATCCGCTCCTTTTCTCGCCGTTCACACTTCAATATCCATACCATCATAATTCATCGCGGAGCCAAGCGGAATCCTCCGATACATACACAATGTTTGCATTACAAAAGCAATGGATTCACGAGCGTTTAAAGACGACTGGCAAACGTAAGAAGGAGATACGTTAACCACTACTCGTTGTCGAGTTGTGCCAGCACTTGCGTCAACGCCTCGCGGAAACGGGCCATCTCCTCGTCAGTGCCCATGCACACGCGCAGCCAGCCGTCGGGGCCGACCACGCGAATCAGCACGCCGCGCTTCAGCAGCTCGTCGAAAATGCGGTCGCGATCCTCGAACGAGCCGCCGAAGAGCACGAAGTTCGATTGGGAATCCGCGACCTCAAGCGCCTTGCCATGCCAAGTCAGTGTCTTCAGCCACGCGGCGGTGGCCTCGCGGGTCTTGCGAAGATGCTCGACCTGACTCAGCTGCTCGTCGGTGTGTTTCAAGGCCGCAAGCGCCGTAGCCTGGGTGACTGCGGAAAGATGGTAGGGCATGCGCACGATGCGCACACAATCGATAATGCCCGGTGCGGCGGCAAGGTAGCCCACGCGTGCGCCGGCGAAGGCGAAAGCCTTGCTCATGGTGCGGCTCACCGCAAGGTTCGGGTAACCAGCCAGCAGTTCAAGCGCACTCGGCGTGCCGGGAGTGCGGAATTCGATGTAGGCCTCGTCCACCACGACCACAGGGTGCACGCCGGCTGCAGCGCCATCCACCTTGGCGTTTTGTGCGGTCTTAAGCACCGCCTCAAGCTGATCGGGCGGCAGAATGGTGCCAGTCGGGTTGTTCGGGCTGGTCAGCAGTATGATCGACGGCTGTTCGCGTTCCATCGCCGCAAGCAAAGCCTCAAGATTGAGCGAGAAATCGGGATTGCGATCAACCGTGACCCAACGTGTGAACGTGTCGCGCGCATATTCGGGGTACATCGAATAGGTCGGATCGGCCCCCAAAGCCTTGCGTCCCGGACCACCGAAAGCCTGGAAGAGCTGGAGCATGATCTCGTTGCTGCCGTTGGCGCCCCACAGCTGCTCGACGCCGAGCTTCACACCCGACTCGCGTTCAAGATAGCGCGAGAAAGCTTGACGCAGCGCAATATGCTCGCGGTCGGGGTAACGGTTCAAGCTCGGGGCGATCCTGCGGACGTCTTCGGCGATCTCGTTGACCACGGCCTGTGCGGGCTGGTACGGGTTCTCGTTGACGTTCAGACACACCGGCACGTCGAGCTGTGGCGCACCATACGGCACCTCCCCGATCAGGTCATTACGCAGCGGCAGTCCCTGCGGAATCGTATCGGTCATCTTGCTCTTCCCTTCATTTCAACAATGTCCTATTTCTAGCGTCCGATACCGGCCATGCAAGAAAACGGTCACTGAACCACTCTAAATGACCACTTTCTAGCATCTCATCAGCTCGATGCAAGAAACCGGCCACTAAGCTGCCATAAATAAGCACTTTTCTGCGTCCAGCAACGTTCGTGCCGAAAAACAGTCAGTCACAGCGAACTTAGAATGGACGTCTGGCGATGATGAATGCGTTGTCGGCATGGTGGAAACCGATGCGAGGATAATATTGCATCGCACCGCTTGCCGCCAACAGCACCAACGACACATCCGGACCAATCGTACTGCGAACACCGTCAACCAATTTTCGGCCGATACCTTGGCGCTGGTAATCGCTGTCAACTGCCAGATCCGAGAGATAACAGGCATAGCTGAAATCGGTCAAGGCACGTGCCACGCCGACAAGGCGTTCGCCATCCCACGCCGTCCATAAGACATCGGCATTGTCGAGCATTCCCTGCAACCTGGCCAAATCCTTGGTCGGACGATGGATTCCGGATCGATCGAATACGCAAGCAAGTTGCCCGGCGGTAATGTTCCGCTCATGCGCGTAAACGATCATATCCGATTCCCTCCAGATAATTTCAATAGCCTCGGAATCAGCGACTTCAGACCGCCGATCCCGAGGCCGAAAATGAACGAGGCTACTTGCGCAGGCCGGCCTTGCGTTCCTGGTCCTTCAAGGTGGCCTTGTCGTATGGGTCGTCGACGAAACGGCTCAGCACGCACTCGCCGTGGGCCGGCAGATCTTCGGAGACGGCGAAGGCGTTGATCAGCGACGCCAAGGGCTTCAAACCCTGCTCGTCGTATTCGATGACCTCGACCGGCTTCATGAAGGTGTGCACCCCCAGACCGCAGGCGAAGCGGGCGGTGCCGCCGGTGGGCAGCACGTGGTTGGATCCGGACATGTAATCGCCCAGCGGAACCGGCGAATACGGGCCGCGGAAGATGGCGCCGGCGTTCTTGATGCGCGGCACGACCTCGTCGGGATTTTCGGTCTGGATCTCCAAGTGTTCGGCGGCGTAGGCGTTGGCGGCATCCACCGACTGGTCGAGCCCGTCGGTCAGGATGATGCCGGACTGGCGACCGGTCAGCGACGTGGCGACACGTTCGTGCGACATGGTGCGCGGCACGCGCTCATCCAGGCTTTCCTGCGTCTTCTTGGCAAGTTCCTCGCTGTCCGTGATCAATACGGAACCGGCCAGCTCGTCGTGCTCAGCCTGACCGATCAAATCGGCGGCCACCCAGCTCGGGTTGGCGGTCTTATCCGCGAGAATCGCGATCTCGGTAGGCCCTGCGACCGCGTCGATGCCGACGATGCCGGAGACCATCGATTTGGCCGTGGCCACGAAGATGTTGCCCGGACCGGTAATCTTGTCGACCGGTTCACAGAGCACTTCCCCGTCCTGCGGCTCGCTGCCGTTGGCGCCGTAGGCGAACATGGCGACGGCCTGTGCCCCGCCGACCGCGTAGACCTCGTCGACGCCGAGAATGGCGCAGGTGGCGAGGATGGTCTTGTTCGGCAGACCGTCGTTGTCGGCGGCGGGAGGGGTGGCGATGGCCAGCGAAGAGACGCCCGCGACCTGGGCCGGCACGGCGTTCATGATCACGGAAGTGGGATAGACCGCCTTGCCGCCGGGCACATACAGGCCCACGCGCTCGACCGGGATCCAGCGCTCAGCGACACGTGCGCCCTCGGCCAGGTCGGTGTAGAAGTCCTTGGGAACCTGAGAATGGCAGACCTTGCGGATACGACGTACCGATTCCTCGATGGCGGCGCGAACCTCGGGATCGAGCTCTTCGAGCGCACTTTGCATCGCTTCGACGGGCACGCGCAAATGGTGCGGGCGAATGTGATCGAATTTCTCCTCGAAATCACGCAAGGCCGCGGCTCCACGGGCCTTGACGTCATCGAGGATAGGGCGCACAGCGCTGCTGGCTTCGTTCGTACCCATTTCGGCACGAGGCATGGCCTCCAGCATTTGCGCGCGGGTGAGGCGCTTTCCGCGCAGATCGATAATTCGCATGGTGTTATTTTCCATACTTTCTTATCATATTCTGAACAATCTCTCAGTATGAGACCCAACTCACATTCTGAGATTCATCGTTCCTCGGACATTGGCGCCTACGCTGCGGGCAGGCACTTGGCGCCGAAAAGAATCTTGATTTCGGCGAACAGCGACGTATCGCGTTTGACGCGGAACCGGTCGCCAAACGTGAGCACCTGGGCGTTGCCGGCAGAATCCATAATGGCCAGTTTCACCTCGCAGACCCCCGGGTGCTTGGTGAGTATCTGCCCCAGATGCATGACGTGCGAGCGATTCAGCGCGGTCTGAGGCAAGGTGAGCACCAACGGGCGTTCGTCCTCGGCCACCAGGTTCGGCACTTCCATTTCGTTGGCCCGCAGGCTCACCGTCTCGTCACGCAGCTCGACCTGCCCGCGAATCTGCACCACCTCATCGACGGCCATCGATTCGGCGGCCGACGTGTAGGCGCGCCCGAAGAACATGCATTGTATGGAACTTTCCATGTCTTCGATGGTGACGATGGCCCACGGATTGCCCTTCTTGGAGACACGGCGGTCGACGGAAGTGATGAGCCCGGCGATGGTGACCTGCGCCCGGTCGTCCATGTTTTTGGCGCTGTTGAGCAGCTGGGCGATGGACATGTCGCGCAGACTGTTCAACACCGACGCCATACCGGAAAGCGGGTGGTCGGAGACGTAGAGGCCCAGCATCTCGCGCTCGAAGTTCAGTTTTGTCTTCTTGTCCCATTCCTCGATATCAGGGACGCTGACCTGGGCGTCGCCCATCGCGTCCTCGCCGGACCCGTCACCATCGCCGTCGCCACCGAGGTCGGCGAAGAGGTCGAACTGGCCCTCAGCCTCCTTGCGTTTGAGGCTGATGACGGAATCGATGGCGGTCTCGTGGATCTGGAAGAGCGCACGGCGGTTCGGGTCGATGGAATCGAAGGCACCCGCCTTGATCAGCGATTCGATGCATCTCTTGTTGAGCGAATCGAGCGGAACCCGGCGAATGAAGTCCATGAAGTTGACATACTTGCCGCGCTTGCTTTCACGCTCGGTGATAATACCGTCAACCGCCTTGTCGCCGACATTGCGGATGGCGCCCAGGCCGAAGCGGATGATGTCGCCGACAGGGGCGTATTCAAGCCGGGACTCGTTGACGTCCGGCGGCAAGACCTTGATGCCCATGCGCCGCGCCTCGCCCAGGTAGAGCGCGGTCTTGTCCTTGTTGCTGCGTTCGTTCTGCAGCAGGGCGGCCATGAACTCGACCGGATAGTGGGTCTTCAAGTAGGCGGTCCAGTAGGAGATCAGCCCGTAGGCGGCGGAATGGGCCTTGTTGAACGCGTAGCCCGCGAACGGCACGAAGATGTCCCAGACGTCCTGTGCGGCCTTGCGCGAGTAGCCGTGCTCCTTCATGCCCTCGAAGAACGGCACCTGCTCTTTAGCCAGCACCTCGGGCTTTTTCTTGCCCATGGCGCGGCGCAGCACATCCGCTCGGCCCAGCGAGTAACCGGCCAGTATTCGCGCTGCAGACTGCACCTGCTCCTGATAGACGATCAGGCCGTAGGTCTCGTCGAGCACGGGCGCCAGCGCCTCGGCCACCTCGTCGTTGATCGGAGTGATCGGCTGCAGGCCGTTCTTGCGCTTGGCATAGTTGTTGTGCGAATCCACATCCATCGGGCCCGGGCGATAAAGGGCGATCAATGCCGAAATATCGTTGAAGTTGTCGGGCTTGAGGCTTTTGAGCAGCGCGCGCATGCCGTCGCCATCGAGCTGGAAGACGCCGAGGGTGTCGCCCCGGGTCAACAGGTCGTAGGTCGGCCTGTCATCCAGCGGAATCTTGGTGTAGTCGATGGACTGCTTGCCATTGAGCTCGATGTTCTTCAGGGTGTCTCGGATGACCGTCAAGTTGGACAGGCCCAGGAAGTCGTTCTTGACCAGCCCCAGCGTTTCGCAGGTATGGTATTCGAAGGTCGTGGTCACCGTGCCGTCGGTGCGTTCCAGCAGCGGCGAGGTGTCGGTGATCGGCGTGGCCGACATGATAGTGGCGCAGGCGTGCACACCGGTCTGGCGGATCAGCCCTTCGATGCCCTTGGCTTCCTCGGTGATGCGTTTGGCGTCCGGGTCGGAATCGTAGAGCTCGCGGAATTCGCGTGCTTCGGCGTATTTCTTGCTGGTCGGGTCGAACATCTCCTTAAGGCTCGCGTCCTTGCCGTTCTTGCTCGGTGGCAGCGCCTTGACGATGCGGTCGCCCACAGAGAACTCGTAGCCCATGATGCGCGCGGAGTCCTTCAAGGCCTGCTTGGTTTTGATGGTGCCGTATATGACGCACTGCGCCACCTTGTCGTGCCCGTATTTGTCGGCCACATAGTCGAGCACCTTCTGTCGGCCTTCTGGGTCGAAATCGATATCGATATCAGGCAGGGAGACACGCTCGGGGTTGAGGAAGCGTTCGAAGATCAGGCCGTGTTTCAACGGGTCGAGTTCGGTGATACCCATCGCGTAGGCCACCATGGAGCCTGCCGCCGAGCCACGGCCCGGGCCGACCATCACGCCGTGGGTCTTGGCCCAGTTGATGTAGTCGGCGACGACGAGGAAGTAGCCGCAGAACTGCATCTGGCAGATCACACCGCACTCGTAGTCGGCCTGGCGGCGCACATCGTCGGGCACGTTGCCGTCGTAACGCTTCTCAAGACCCTGCTGCACGTCGTGCAAGAAGAGCGAGGTTTCGTCCCATCCGTCCGGGCAGTCGAAAAGCGGCATGAACGCGCCGTCCTCGTGGTCGTCGAACATGACGTTGCAGCGTTCGGCTACTTCCAGCGTGTTGTCGCAGGCCTCGGGCAGGTCCTTGAAGAGCGCTCTCATCTCTTCGGCCGATTTGATGTAATACCCTGAGCCGTCGAACTTGAAGCGGTTCGGGTCGTCCAGGTGCGAACCGGAGTTGATGCAGAGCATCGCGTCCTGCGAGCCTCGGTCGGCCTCGTGGACATAGTGGGAATCGTTGGTGGCGATGATGGGGGCGCCGAGGTCTTTTGCGATCTTGAGCAGGTCGGTGGAGACGCGCTTCTCGATTTCGAGATTATGGTCCATCAGTTCGATATAGAAATTATCCTTACCGAAGATATCCTGCAGCTGGTGCGCGGCACGCAAGGCCTCTTTGTACTGCCCCAGGCGCAGTCGCGTCTGGATGATGCCGGACGGGCAGCCGGAGGTGCCGATGACGCCTTTGTGATACGTTTCGAGCACGTCGTAATCCATACGCGGCCACTTACCGACGCGGCCTTCCAGATTGGCCACAGACGAAGCCTTCATCAGGTTGACCAAGCCTTCGTCGTTTTCGGCCC
Source organism: Bifidobacterium sp. ESL0764 (assembly GCF_029395515.1). Lineage (NCBI taxonomy): Bacteria > Bacillati > Actinomycetota > Actinomycetes > Bifidobacteriales > Bifidobacteriaceae > Bifidobacterium > Bifidobacterium sp. ESL0764. The sequence goes on along the minus strand of NZ_CP113919.1, from coordinate 679,826 downwards.
AGAGGGTCATATGGGTGATGAAGCCGCCACCGGAAACGTCGTCGCTGCGCTGGGCTTCGGTGCCCCAGTGCACACGGGTCTTGTCGGTACGCGACGTTTCAGGCGTGACGTACGCTTCGATGCCGATAATCGGCTTGATACCGGCGCTTACGGCAGTATTCCACATCTCGTAGGCACCGTGCATATTGCCGTGGTCGGTGATGCCGATGGCCGGCATTTCAAGTTCTTTGGCTCGGTTGATCAGGTCGGGAATCTTGGACGCACCGTCGAGCAACGAATAATGCGTGTGGTTATGCAGCTGAACAAAATTTCCCGAATTGGCCATAGTCTCCACGATACCGAATCGACCAGACCCGAACGCTTTTCCGTACGCTGAAATTTGGAATTGGCAGTACCGCCGTCGCGGGATAAACCACACAGTCAGAAGGAAAGCTTGTCCTCGCGCACGATATTCAGCGCATGCGCCAAATCGGCGGGATAGCGGGACTCGACTACGGTGCGAACGTGGGTGCGCGGGTGTTTGAACTCCAGACGCATCGCGTGCAGCCATTGGCGCGTCAGACCCAGGCGTTGCGCGAATACGGGGTTGGCGCCGTACATCGGGTCGCCTACCAGCGGATGGCCGATGGAAGAGAAATGCACCCGAATCTGATGGGTGCGTCCCGTCTCGAGATTGACGCTCACGAGCGTCGCCTCGTTGAAACGCTCCAACACGTCGAAATGCGTGATCGCCCTTTTGCCGAGCGGTGTGACGGTGAAACGGAAATCCGAGACTTTGGCCCGTCCGATGGGCGCCTCGATGGTCGCCTTGTCGTTGACGAGGTTACCCTGCGCCAAGGCATGATAGATTTTGGTCACTTCATGATGGGCGAATTGACGGCGCATCTGAAGGTATGCCAAATCCGATTTGCAGACCAGCATCAATCCGCTGGTACCGACATCGAGTCTGCTGACGATACCATGCCTGCCGGGAGCCCCCATGGAAGTGATATGCACTCCCCGGGCCAGAAGACTACCCAGCACCGTCGGCCCCGTCCAGCCCGCAGAGGCGTGGGCCGCGACACCGACCGGCTTGTCCACCACGACGATATCGTCGTCCTCATAGACGACGGCCATGCCTTCCGCCAACGGTTCAGGCTCGGGATCAGGCTCGACGATATCGAATTCGACGGTATCGCCACCGGTCAGCGTCCCGGATTTCGAAATATGTCTTTGTAATACAGAAACCTCACCGGCTTCGATCAGCTCGACGGCCTTGGAACGCGAAACACCGAGCATCTTGGCGACAGCGACGTCGAAACGCTTGCCAATCAACGCATCCGGGGCGGGAACCAGTCGACTCATCGGCCGTCCGCTCCCCTGCTTTCGGCGCTATCTGCAGATTGTTCTTTGCTCTCCTGGCTCTCTTTCATATCTTTTGCGCTGAACGGCACATTCGCCAACAACAAGACAACGATAAGCACCGCCGCGATTCCGAGTTCTATATCCGCTACATTGCCGACCGACCAGCCGTAGTTCAGGAAGTCCACAACCGAACCGTTGAGGAACCCGTGAGCAAAAACAACACGGTCGATGAGATTGCCGAAAGCCCCGGCGAACGCCAACGTCAGCGCAGCCGTCCACCACAGCGAAACCGTGGTCATAGCCAGATACACGAGTACCACACAAGCCACCAGCGCCAGGCAGGAAATAAGCCAAGTGACCGACGAACCCATTCCAAGCGAAGCTCCAGGGTTATGTACCAATGTCAAGCCCAACAGTTTCGGGACAACAATGATGGTCCTGCCGTCGGCCAGTGCGGCTTGCGCCCACAGTTTGGTCAGGCGGTCGACCAGCAACGCCACGACGGCAACGATAACGAAAACGGCCACACGATCGCGCGGCCGTTTAGGGGATGTATTCTTCATATCGATGGCCGAATCAGTCCTTGGATTCTTCCATCTTGTTGTACGTGTTCGTATCGCTGACCTGGGAGACAAGCTGGCCCAGGAACTCGGTCAGGCGGGTACGGTATTCGGTCTCGAACTGCTTGAGGCTCTGGATATTGGACTCGATGACCTTGGACTGCGAGGCAAGGTTGTCGCGCACCTGCTGCGCATAGGTCTCGGCAGCGGCACGGGTCTTCTGATCGTATTCGCCGGCACGACGCTGGACTTCGGCCTCATAGGTATCGGCCGAAGAATGCTTCTGGGTGGAATAATCGTCGGCAGCGGTACGGGTCTTCTGCGCGTACGCATCGGCTTCCGAACGGGTCTGCTTGGAATATTCCTCGGCCTTGCCGCGGGTCTGCTTGGCGTACTCGTCGGATTCGTTGCGGGTGCGGGTCGAATAGTCGTTGGCCTTGTTGACCAGATCGTTGTACTTGGACTGGCTGGCGTCGGTAATCTCCTTGGCCTTGGCCTTGCCCTTATCCACATACTGATCATGCAGCTGCATGGCGAGCGTCAACATGGCGGTCGCACGTTCGGGCTCGCTGGAAGCACCGGCCGCGGCTCCTGCGATCTTCTGGAGGCTGCCGGTCTCGGTGTTCGGCTCGATCTTGGAAACCTGGGCACGCAGCTGGTTCTCACGCTGCTTGGATTCCTCAAGCTGGCGGGAAAGATCCTGCAACTGCCGGGCCTGCTGGCTTGCATTGGAAAGCTGCTTCTTGGCCTGCTCGAGTTCACGGGACAGCTTCTCGTTGCCGTTGCGGAATTCATCGCGCTCGTGCTGGACCGCGACAAGCTGGTTGTCGATGTCCTTCTTGCCTGCGGCCTGTGCCGCCTGGGCTGTGAGTTGATCGATCTGCGAATTCAAGCGGTCAACCTGATCCTTCAACTGCTTGTTCTGCTCGGCGAGCGCCCTGTTGCTTTCCTCGGCCTCGGCAAGCTTGGAGGCATCCACACTTGCGTTAGGCTGGTTGGCGGTGCTCTGTTGCTGGCTTGCCGCCGTCTTCAGGGTCTGGTTCTCGCGGCTCAGGGCCTGCACCTGGCTGGTCAGATCGGAAATCTTGGAATTGAGCTTGCTGACGTCCGGACCCAGCGACTGCGTCGACTGGCCGTTGCCGTTCGCCATGGCTTGCTTGCCGAGAGCTTCGACGGTCTCGGTCACCTGATCGAGGAAGTCGTCGACCTCTTCGACATCGTATCCTTCTTTAAAACGTACAGTTTGGAAGGCATGTTCCCTGATATCTTTCGGCGTTAACAGTGCCATATACTTTTACACCTCACTTTGGGCATAATGCCTCTGATTTTTACTCTTGAATACATGCTACACCATGCAGTATACCCTCACACCGGAAAGATACTCAGATGATGAATCCCACCACGGCCAGAATGAACCATAGAACCATCGGCGTGACATCCAATCCACCATTGCCCATCCGAATGATGGGAATGTAGCGACGCAACCAGCGCAGCGGCGGATCGGTCAGCACATAGAAGACATTGACGATCGACCCCATCACGCGCCCTGGGCGCCAACGCGGCATCAGCACAAACACCCAGTCGATCAGCACCCTGATAAAGAGCACCGTCTCATAGACACCGATGAGCCACTTGATCAGATAAAGAATGGTGAACAGCATAAAACCTCAGAACAAATCGTCTTCGGATTCATCGGATGAGGACTGGTCCACCTTGATGTTGACCTGGGCCGGGCTCAACAGGAAAACCCTTGGCGTGACGCGTTCCAGCGACCCGCGGACCCCGAAGACCACACCGGCCGAGAAATCCACGATTCGGTAGGCGATGGCTTCCGAAACACCGGTGAGGTTCAAGACCACGGGAATGCCGTCACGGATGGCACGGCCAACCTTTTGGGCTTCGTCATAGGTCTTGGGGTGAATAGTGGTGATGCGGTTGATACGACCTGCCGGGAAAGGCTTGGCGGTTCGCGTTGAGGAAGGACTGTCCTGAGAGCGGGTAGCCGGAGTCGCTTGTGACGTAATAGGCGTCACGGTAGTGTCCGAATCGAAATCAGAGGATGCGCCATCTTCGATTTCCTGCGCTTCGTCATCATCATCAACGACATCAGCCATACCGAGATATGACATCGCCTTTTTCATGTATCCAGCCATAAAAATCCTTTCGTCTGCTCTTTAGCGCAGGAAATCGGGGATATCGAGATCGCCGGGATCGTCGGGCGAGGACGATTCGTCTGGATCATCATACGGACCGGTCTCCGGGGTATGCGCGACGGTCGGAGTGTCCAAATCGGGCACATGGCGCACCAGAGGAGTCTGCGGTTCGGTCTCATAGGTGTGGGCGGCAGACCCTGCCGAATTTGAAACCGTATCGAGGCTCTCGGCGTCCTTCTTGCCTTCGGCGTCGAAACCGGCCGCGATGACGGTGACACGGACCTCGTCTCCATAGGCGTCGTCCAGAGCGAGACCCCAGATGATCTGCGCCTCCGGATGGATGGCCTTGCGCACCAGCTCGGTGGCGTCGCTGGCCTCCTGCAGCTTGAGGTCGGTCGGGCCGGCGATGTTGATGAGCGCACCGTGCGCACCCTCGATGCTCTCTTCCAAAAGCGGGGAGCTGATGGCGATCTCGGCGGCCTGGGTGGCGCGGTCCTCGCCGCGAGCCGAGCCGATCCCGAACAGGGCCGTGCCCGCGCCGCGCAGGATGGCGGTGACATCGGAGAAGTCGACGTGGATATAGGAGTTCATCGTGATGAGGTCGGTGATGCCCTGCACGCCGGCCAGCAACGCGGTATCGGCGGTCTTGAAGGCATCGACGATGCCGATGGTCTTGTCGGAGAGCTCCAGAAGACGGTCGTTGGGAATGACGATGAGCGCGTCGACTTCCTTGCGCAGATTCTCGATGCCGAGCTTGGCCGAAGCCGCACGCTGCGGGCCTTCGAAAGCAAACGGACGGGTGACCACCGCGATGGTCAAAGCACCCTGCTGGTGCGCCGCACGCGCGACGATGGGGCTGGCGCCGGTACCGGTGCCGCCACCCTCACCGCAGGTGACGAAGACCATGTCGGCGCCCTTGAGCGCTTCTTCGATATCCGACTGGTGATCCTGCGCGGCCTTGGCGCCTTTTTCGGGGTCAGCCCCGGCTCCCAGCCCGCGGCTGGAATGGTCGCTCAGGGAAATCTTGACATCCGCGTCACTGCGGAGCAGATCTTTCGCGTCGGTATTGATAGCTACAAATTCAACGTTCTGCAAGCCTTCGGCAATCATACGATTGACGGCGTTGCCACCGGCACCGCCGACACCGACCACCTTGATGCTCGTCTTATCGTTGAAATTGTCATTCTGGGCAATCTCGCTCACCATAGTCTCCTGTCACTTCACGGTTATGCCTATTACTCTATCGCAGAACACGCCTAAATTAAGACTATTTCCCGGGGTGTACCACATGTTTTTTGATTTCTTTATTCCGAATCGTTGATATGAACGGATAACTGACGTGGCGGAGTGGAGATATACAATGTTCGGGACGCTCCGGGCTGAGCCGTCAAGCAGGAAGTCCAGTGGACTTCCTGTAGGCTCAGTGAGCGCGATATATCGAGCGCGAAGGCAAAATCTAAAGATTTTGTACAGGCCAAGTCTTTACGCCCGAACATCGTATATCTCCACTCCGCCACTCAACCACACGAATTCTATTGTGTCTAATCAGTAGCTGGCGTCCATCGGGTCGTCGCCGAACAGCCGCTCGCGCTCCTCGTGGGTCGTGGTGCGTGAATCGAACCAGCCGTATGGGACGTGGACCTTTTTCGCGTAGCGAACACGGCCGCGGGGCTTGTCGGTGACGCGCTCGGGATAGGTGACGGTTGGGTCGAGCTTGTCCATCACGGCCTTGACATCGTCCAACGTCTCGGACTCCATGAACGCGCGCCGGGTCGAGCCACCGACCGGGAAGCCTTTGAGATACCACGCGATGTGCTTGCGCAGGTCGTGCACGGCCATCGTCTCGTCGCCGTCGTAGAAGCGCAGAAGCAACTGACCATGCGCCATGATGATCTGGAAGACCCCGCCCAACGTCGGGCTGAAACGTTCGTTGGAACCGGCGAAGGCGTGCTTGATGTCGGAGAAGATCCACGGGCGGCCTTGGCAGCCACGCCCGATGGCGACTCCGGCACAACCGGTCTGGCGCACCATTTCCAGCGCGTCCTCGGCGCCCCAGATGTCGCCGTTGCCGAACACCGGCACGTCCACGGCGTCCACGAGTTCGGCGATGCGGCTCCAGTCGGAGTGACCGCCGTAGTATTCGGCGGTCGTGCGCGCATGCAGCGTCACCGCCGCGCAGCCCTCATCCTCGGCGATACGGGCCGCATCAAGGAAGGTGGTGTGCTCGGCGTCGATGCCCACGCGGATTTTGGCGGTCACCGGGATATTCGCGTCGCGGCACACCTCGACCACTCGATGGATGAGCTCGCGGAACAGATCCGTTTTCCAAGGCAGCGCCGAGCCGCCACCTCGCTTGGTGACCTTGGGCACCGGGCAGCCGAAGTTGAGGTCGACGTGGTCGGCCAGATTGCCGTCGACCACCATGCGGGCGGCCTGCGCGGTGATGTTGGGATCGACGCCGTAGAGCTGGAGCGAACGAATCTTCTCGGTCGGTGCGAAACGGCACAGGCGCAGCGCCTTGGGATTGCGGGCCACGAGCGCGCGTGCAGTGACCATCTCGGCCACGTAGAGCCCGTCGGGCCCGTAGGCGCGGCAGATCGAGCGGAACGGCCAGTTGGTCACGCCTGCCATCGGAGAGAGCACCACCGGCGTCTGAACGTGGATGGGTCCCAAATCGACCGGAGCGATTTTCGGCAGCGGCTTGCCGTCGGCGTCGGCCTCGTATTCGCCGGCCGCGGCACTGGTTTCGCTCGGATCGAGCCCGGGAAGCCCCTTGAGCTCCTCGTCCCAGCCCTCATCAAAGTGCTGCCGAGCCTCCGAATAATCCACTTTCTTCAGCCATTCCTCAAAGTTCTTCACGTATCCCCTATTCGCTTATTAACTTTCAAATTCGCCAACAATATTCTTACTGACGTGCTTGGAGGTCGGGATATACAATGTTCGGGACGCTCCTTGGCCGCTCGGCCGTGTCTTACGCCCGAACATCGCATATCCCGACCTCCAAGACTCAACCTTTTATTCACTTACCAATCGAATAATTATTAAGAGATTGCTTCAAGCTGTTATAGCAAAGAATCAGAATATGATGAGTGCTTGGGGCTGGGATATGCGATGTCAGACCGTAAAGACTTGGCCTGAGCGGCCCGGAGCGTGTCGGACATTGTATATCCCAGCCCCAAGCACGTCAGTCCAAGTCTTGACAGTGTCTTTGCCTTATTCTTTTGAACGACTCAGTACAGGCCGCCTGCTTCGGCGACCTTGACGGGGGCGGACTCGTCGATGCCGGATTCACGAGCGAAATCGACGCCACCGTCGGCAGCGGTGTTGCCGACGATCGAGGCCGGACCTTCGGGGTAGCGCACGCGCTTCTCGCCGATGCGGTCGGCGACGTACTGGGCCACGTTGTCGAGGTCGACGCGCTCCTGCTTCATGGAGTCGCGCTCACGGATGGTCACCGCATGGTCGTCGGCCGTGTCGAAGTCGACCGTGATGCACAGTGGGGTGCCGATCTCGTCCTGACGACGGTAGCGACGGCCGATGGCGCCGGCCTCGTCGTAGTCGATCATCCAGTCGTGCTGGCGCAGCTCGGCGGCCAGATCATGGGCGATGCCCTGCAGCGGCGCCTTCTTGCTCAACGGGAAGACGGCGGCCTTGACCGGGGAAAGGCGCGGGTCGAGGCGAAGCACGGTACGGCGGTCGACGCCGCCCTTGGTGTTCGGCGCCTCGTCGACGGCGTAGGCGTCCACCAGGAAGGCCATCAGCGAACGGGTCAGGCCCGCCGCCGGCTCGATGACGTAGGGAATGTACTTCTTGCCGCTGGCCTGGTCGAAGAAGGTGAGGTCCTCGCCGGAGTGCTCCTGATGCGCGGAGAGGTCGAAGTCGGTGCGGTTGGCCACGCCTTCGAGCTCGCCCCAGTCGCCGCCCTTGAAGCCGAACTTGTATTCGATGTCGACGGTGCGCTTGGAATAATGCGCGAGCTTCTCCTTGGGATGCTCGTAATGGCGCAGGTTCTCCGGGTTGATCCCCAGGTCGGTGTACCAGCGGGTGCGGGTGTCGATCCAGTACTGGTGCCACTCCTCGTCCGTGCCGGGCTCGACGAAGAACTCCATCTCCATCTGCTCGAACTCGCGGGTGCGGAAGATGAAGTTGCCTGGGGTGATCTCGTTGCGGAAGGACTTGCCCATGTTGGCGATGCCGAACGGCGGCTTGCTGCGCGAAGAGGTCATCACGTTCTTGAAGTCCACGAAGATGCCCTGAGCGGTCTCCGGGCGCAGATAATGCAGGGAGTTCTCGTCGTCGACCGGGCCAAGGTGGGTGCGCAGCATCATGTTGAAGTCGCGCGGTTCCGTCCACTGGCCGCGGGTGCCGCAGTCGGGGCAGACGATGGACTTGAGACCGTCCTCGGGCATCTTGTCGCCGTGCTTCTCGGCGTAGGACTCCTGCAGCTTGTCGGCACGCTGGCGCTTGTGGCAGTTGAGGCATTCGATCAGCGGGTCGTTGAAGACCTTGACGTGGCCGGAGGCCTCCCAGACGGCGGAGGGCAGGATGATGGAGGTGTCGACACCGACGACGTCGCCACGGGTGACGACCATCGAACGCCACCATTCACGTTTGATATTGTCTTTCAGAGCGACGCCGAGCGGGCCGTAATCCCATGCGGAACGCGTGCCGCCGTAAATCTCCCCCGCGGGGAACACGAAACCACGACGCTTGGCCAGCGACACCACTTCATCAAGTTTGGATTGAGCCACGACACACCTTCCGATTATCGGCTTTAATCAGCCGTTCCATGACATTTGCTTGTGTGCCTACTTTATCGACATAGCGTGACACATCCGCCAAACGCGGCAACCAGCAATGCCAAGCCTTGCAGGTAGCATGCTACTGGTGATTCAAAGAGATGAAAAAGGAGATCGACATGAGTGAAAACCCCGACCGCAACGCCGTACAGCAAAGCGTTCCCACCGATCCGAAAACCGGCAAACCCTATATCAACACGGTTGCCGCAGTGGCCATCGCCCCCAGCGGGACGGGCTCGGAATTGAGCGAGTACGTGGCGCAATCCGTCAACGTGATTCGCCAGTCAGGACTGCCCAATGAGACCAACGCGATGTTCACCAACATCGAAGGCGATCTTGACGACGTGCTCAAAACCGTACGGGACGCCACCATGGTGTTGGCGGCCCAGGGCTATCGCACTGGCGTCACACTTAAACTCGACATACGTCCCGGTTTTTGCGGACAAATCAAAGAGAAACAGCAACTTGTTGACGACATTCTAAGTCAAACGAAATAAACCGCCAATTTCCAATGAAATGAGCATGAATTTTAAAGAGTAGTCATCGCGTTTTACTTAGTCCGTAAATGGGTATAGATTAAAAAGCATGATGACAATGAAAGACGTCGCGGAGAAGGCCGGAGTCTCGATCTCCACTGTCTCCTTGGTACTCAACAACAGGGATGCCGGGCGCGTAAAAACGCAAATTGCAGCAAAGGTGCGCGAGATAGCCGACGAACTCGGTTATAAGCCGAATCCGATGGCACGAAGCCTGCGTACCAGCAAAACCGGAATTCTGGGTTTCGTCGCCGACGAGATCTATGACATCCCCTATACCGCGCAGACTCTGCAGGGTGCTCAGGATGCTGCCAGCCATTACGGCTATATCATCCTGTTTGTGGACACGGACGGGTCGGCCAGCCAGACGGACCAGATTTCCGTGCTGCAGCGCTATGGCATGGACGGGTTCCTCTATTCCAAGCCGTCGAGCCAGGTCACCGAGGTTCCCGAAGACCTCGTGCATTCGCCGCTGGTGCTGATTTCCACCAACACGGTCGACAACCGCTTCCCCATCGTCGAGCCCGACGAATTCGCCGTCGGGCTCGACGCCACCAAGATGCTGATCGATTCCGGTGCCAAGAAAATCGCCTATATCGGCAATGCGGCTCCGACCATCGCCCAGGCCACCAGACTTGAAGGCTATCGCAGAGCGCTCCATGAAGCGAAGATTCCTTTCGATCAGAAAATGGTCGTCAACGTTTCGCAGGACGGCGACGCGCTCGGCATGGTCTCCGCGCTTTTCGATGACGTCAAGCCGGATGCGTTCTTCTGCTACAACGACGCACGCGCCTGGTACATCTACGAATGCGCCGCACGCCGCGGCCTCACCGTTGGCAAGGATCTGTCGGTCATCGGCGTGGGCAACGACAGCAATATCGTCGACACTTTCTCCCCCAAGCTGACCTCGGTGGCCATGCCCTATTACGAAATGGGCTATTGGGCGGTCTGCAAACTGGTATCGCTGATCGAGAAGCGTTCTTTGGGAGACAATCCGTTCCCCGACAATCTCATCGATTTGCCACCGATTGATTCCGCCATTCCGGCATGCATCCATTGCCAGATCATCGGCGACGAATCGGTTGTCGGCAAGAAATAAGACAGTCATATCTTTGAATTTCTGACGATAAGATACGTAGATAGATGATCGTTGCATTCGAGGTCGTCAGATATCAGTGATGGTTCTTCCCAATCAGTTTGGAAGAACCATCACTTGTTTTTTGTTGTCTACCTTGCGCGGTTTGTGCGCCGGCCCGGCGACTCGTCACTTTGCCTTGGTCTTGACTCCGCCGAAACGACGGTCGCGGTGAACGTAATGGTCGATGGAACGCCAGAGGGCTTTGCGTCCGTAATCAGGGAACAGTTCGGGAGCGAAATCGAGTTCCGCGTAGGCCGCTTCCCACGGCAGGAAGTTCGAGGTGCGCTGCTCGCCGGACGTGCGGATGACCAGATCGCAATCGGGAATATCGGGGTTGTAAAGATGGTCGGCAATCATCGATTCGGTGACGCGATCGCCGCTGATCCTGCCGTCTCGCACATCACGGGCGATGGCCGCCGCGGCGTCGGCGATTTCGGAACGGCCGCCGTAATTGATGCAGAAGACCACGTCGATGGTCGAGTTGTGCTTGGTCCGCTCCATGGCCACCTCGAGCTCGTCGATCACCGACTTCCAGAGCCTCGGCCGCCTGCCGGACCAGCGCACGCGCACCCCCCACTCGTCCATCTGCGCCACCCGGCGGTGGATGATGTCTCGGGAGAAGCCCATCAGGAAACGCACTTCCTGCGGGCTGCGCTTCCAGTTTTCCGTGGAGAAGGTATACAGGCTCAGGTAGCGCACACCAGCCTCGATGGCGCCGGCGATGGTGTCGAACACGACCGGCTCGGCGGCCTGATGGCCGTGCGTGCGGGTCAGGCCGCGCTGCTGGGCCCAGCGCCCGTTGCCATCCATGATCACGCCGACGTGACGGGGGACCTTGCCTTTCGGAAACGCCGGGATAATCGACGGATCGGAAAAGGGAGCCGCCGGAACGTCAAGCGAGGTATAGTCCACATGTTCAAAAGCCATACTTACGAATCTAGCAACTTCAGCGAGCGGATGGGGCGTTCGAGATAATATTCACCCCATTCTTCAACAAATCGCCGAATTTCGGCCTGCAAAGGTGCACGATCAAGTACTTTCCAGTCCCCTTCGACAAGCGCCTCCATCTGTTCACGTCCGTCCAGGTCGATACGTTTCGAATCCGGGGTGTGGTCGGTAGAGCACAGTATCCCGCCGGAGGCCACGGAAAAGTAATCGAGGTCGTCACGTCTGCCACAAACCGTACAGGAGGAAAGGCGCGGGGTCCAACCTGCCTGTGCCAAAGCCCGCATGACGTAGGAATCGCTGATGGCCTCGGCCGGATGGAGCGCACGTGCCAGAGCCGCCAGTGCAGCAATCAACAGCATGTATTGGCGCTGTGCCGGCTCGTGCTCCGTGGAAACCAGTTTGTCGGTCGTCTCGGCGATGACGTTGGCGGCGGTGTAGGCATCGTAGTCCACACAAATGCGCGCGGCGTAGGAGGAAATGGAAGCGGCCTGCGAAATGACGTCCAGCGAACGGCCCTCGGCGATGAGCAGATCGTCGCGCATGAACGGCTCCAGCCTGCCGCCAAAGCGCGATTTGGTGCGACGCACGCCCTTGGCGACGGCGCGCACTTTGCCGTGGGTGCGGGTCAGCAAGGTGATGATACGGTCGGCCTCGCCGAGTTTCACGGTTTTCAAGACCACGCCCTCGTCGCGATACAGCGCCATCCGCCTCACCTCCCCGATTCACTTCACAGATTCACTACACGGATTCATACTACGAGCACCACTTGTCGCATGGACGAAACCACAGTATCCATCGACATTCATGTCTATCGAAATCAAGCCGATACGCCATCCGACATGTCTGATCAGAAAATGAACAAGCCCCAGAACGCGAAGAACAGCAGGACGCTGAACATCGCCGCCGCGACCAGCCAGAAGAAGACACGGCCGAACCGTTTCGAAGCGAACACCGGCTCCCGGCCGCTGACCACATCGCTGATCGCCCCTTTGCGCGGCGGGAATTGCGCCAGTCCACGCACCTGTGCCACTTCGATGCAACGGGCCAGAATACGGGCCCAGGCCCAGACAACCAGCGTCGAAACCACCTGGATGACCGGCCAGCTCCAATACATCATGCCGGGGTCTTCCGTAGGCGCACCGCCCCAACCAAGCCTGACCACGGCCATGATGACCTGCCCAAGTCCCGCAGCGAAGAGCACGAACGTCGCCAACGTCGTCACGGCAACGGCCAAAAGCTCACTGCCGAAGCCCCGCATGAAACCGAACACCTTGTTATGATTACGACGAACCAGACGCCAACCCTTCATCGCACAGCCGATCAGCGCCATGAGCAACGCCGCAGCAAGCAGAACCACCATGCCGACGTTGACGATCGTGCCGTAGACGGTGAGGCTGCGATCCGCCTTCAGCTCCACCGGCACCGCGATGGATTGCCGGATGGTGGTGCCGGCGACGGGCTCGCTGCTCTGCTTGAGACCGGCGACGGTGCCCACGGCCCACGAGATGACGTCATTGATGTAATCATCCGCAAACGGAGTGCCGTTCTCCGCCTCGTCGCCGAGCCGAAGAACATGGTTGGCCACAGCATAGCTGCGCACCGTCACGTTGCGGTTACCGGCGCGATGGGCGGAATAGAGAATATGTTCCAGCCCCTCGACCTGCGCGGTCAGGACGTCTTTCGAGCCATAGACCACCATGGTCGGCACTGCGTAAGCCTCGCGCAGATCCACCGGAAAATCAAGGTTATGGAGCCCCATCATTTCGGTATCGGCATGGAAGAGCCTGCGCACGATTGATTGATAGCCGTTATTGGCACCGACCAGCGAGAAGTCCTGCCCGACGAAGAACCCCAAAGACTGTCGGGGGCCGTAGACCATTGGGCTCAAGAGGAGCTGGAAGGCGATGCGTTTGTCATATTTGATGACGTAGGGCGAAATCCATGTGCTCTCGGAAGTCGCGTAAAGACCGACCTTATCCGCATCGACATTGCGCTGCGTACGCAGGTAGCGCACGACCTGGTCATAGGCCTTGGCGCTTGCTGGATAATCGCGGGTGATGTCGTTGGTCGACCAGACGGGCTTGTCCATCACGGCAGTGACGAACCCGGCCGATGAAAGGTCCGCGGCAGCGTCACCGAAGCTGTTTTCCGCGGTTCCGTAGCCTGCACCGTGCATGAATACGACTCCGGGATGCCTGACGTTCGTGCCTACCGGGTCCTTCGGTGCCCGAAGAAGAACATGGACATGCTGAACCTCACCGGTGGCAGGCCGCCTGACGTCCAAAGTGACCGTACGCGAAGAGACCTTGAAACTGTCGCGATGCGCCAACGGCACACCTTGGGGATTATCGAACGTCACACCGGTATTCGGCGAAAGCGTGGACACCGACTGACCGGTCGGCTCCCTTTTCCACGGCACGCTGGTGAGATTGGAAACCGTGACAAGAATGCCCAAAAGCACGATAAAAATAGGGATGGTCACCAGAAGACGGCGACCAAGTCCCCACGACGTGTTGGCTTGATTATCGGCTGTATTGGACAGTTCGTTTGGCACAGTGCTCATGATAAACGACCCATGGCACAGCATTCGCTTTGAGTGGATGCCTCACTCACTGGCCTGCTGATCATCACCTTTGAAAGCGCTGTAATCAGGGAACGAGATATCAGGAATATCAACATCGGGATTGTTGAGCGCCGGTACCTGAGGAGCGCTGAAAGCCGCCGTCTCGGTGTTGTCGGAAGCATTCGCACTGGCCTGCGCCATGTTCGCCAAAGCGGCCAATGAGGAATTGGCATCCGTCGCAGTGTCTTGCGACGAAGCAGAAGCATTACTGTTATTGTCCTGTGTTCCGACGCCATCGGGCAAGTTCGGGATTACCGGGGCAGCGGCGTCGGGAACTGTCGTATTGAAATCGAACGTCGAAGAAGTCGCGCCGAAATCATCGGTCGACGCCGGCTGGGCATTCGTCTGGACCGCATCAAAGGAGCTCGATGATGCGGCAGGCTGCGTCGTTGTTGCCGGTTGTGCAGACTGATACGAGGAAGCGAGGGGCTGAGCGGCCGGAACCGTGGGATCGGCCGAGGGACCCGATACGTTATCGGCGATCAACGGGCTGACCGGAACATTGTTGAGCCCAGAAACCGGCTGCGACTGCGGGGCGACCGGAACCGTGCGTGCCCCAACTGGCTGGGCGGCTGCGGCAGCGGCAGCGTTCTTTTCGTTGTAATCGGTGATACGCGCATAAGACTCAACACGGCTCAACAGCTGAACGCACGCATCGAGATAATAATCAACCTGGCGCTCGTCGTAACCCCGGCTGCCCTTACGCTGGGTGAAAATAACGTTGGCCACGGTGCTTGAATTCAGATCGGCAAGGTCCTTGGCTTCCTCGCCGCTCATGGACCTGACGCCCAGATCATCTGCGGATTTGGTAATGATCTGATCGACCAGACGGTCCACCTGCTTGACATCATAGGAAGGACGCTTCTTCTCCCCACGAATGAAACGATCTTTGTGGCTGCGCTTGGCATGAGCGCTTATCATGCTGTAAAGCTGCTGGGTACGAGCCTGCCACGCGACAGCACCATTGCCTGCAATCTGGCGGGCCGTCTCCTTGTCGACGACCGCATGCTCAAGGCGCGCCAACGCGGCGTCGACCTCGGCAATGACGTAACCACCTTTGGTGAACGTAAACGCGGCGCTCTGAATGTCCTGCTGGGTAAGCTCGCCATCATTCCTGTCATACATCTCGTGGGCACGTTCCAGGAACTCATTCACCTGGTCAACGTCATAACCCCACTTGCGCTTTCCAGCATATTCTATTCCCGTCGAGCTTTGGTTGTTCTCCGACTGTTCAGCCATCAGTTCTGCCTCCTGAGGTGATCTACGCAATGTTCCCAGTATACGTGGCCGTTACGACGCAACCCGATGGCCCTACTACTTTCACTTAAACCAGAACGAATAAAGGACATCACCATCGACGACTCACTTCGCCGCCCACGCCGGCGGGCCGCCCAAAAACTCATGGTCCCCGTACAACCACGAACGGAAACGACACACCCACGCACGCAGGCCACGAGAGCGGGGCGCGGCGCCCGCGATGCGATCCCGGCACCAGGCCACGAACCCCTCCACATCGGGCAACACCGACCGATCCACCAACACACAACCGTCCAAATCCGCAAGTTTCACATCCGGTATAGCCGGGATGATGTCCATCGACGCCTTCCCGCCCGCCGAAGGAGACAACACCACCGCATGCTCCGTCAATCGCACGCAATCCAGCTGCGACCAAGAAGCACGCACCGTATACTCCTCGCCGTTCACACGACGCAGCAACACCACGCCGCCGCCATCGACCCACAGTCGGCACGGCGTCAGCCAACGCCTATCGAATACACCGTTCTTCCACTGCCCCACCGCACTGCGCATCTCCGGATCAGTTCCACTCGGCACCGGGAACCACTGCGACACCAATCTCGTCGACTGATTCATCACAACCCGACGAGGAAACGGACCACCGCAAAGCAGCAAACACACAGCAAGAAGCCCGACAAGAACAAGAACCCACCATTCATCATTAGGAAAATACAAGGTCCCATTACTCAGGAAAACCACCAGCAACAGCACAACGACAAACACGGAGCCCGGCACATAGATATGACGTAACCCACGCCCATAGGCGTTCGACGCCATGGCGAACTCCCACCACATCGGACCGGTCAACGTGAAATCAAACGACCAAGCACCCGGCGCAGACGAATCCGAAGACCGGCCGCCAGCCCCGACGGCACTCGACACATCGGCATCCACGTTCTGAACATAGCCCGGCACACCCTTGTAAACGGAATCCACATCCGCAAGCCTGATCACCTTGAAAATCATTTGACCTTCACCCATCTGACATACCGGTTCAACACCAAACCGGGAAACGAACCAATCGCCAACAGACAGATACCGAAGACCGCCCAATACCGGTCACGAGAGGCAAACACGCCCACCGCCGTGAGCACACACAGCACCGGCATATAACGGCACAGCAGCGACACCACACGTTTTACTCTCGCACTTCTATGCAATGCCAGCACCAACGCTCCCGCGCCCACAACCACCAATGTCAGCGCCGCCACCGCCAACGCAGCCAAATCAGGCCACGGCATCACACGCCCCAGAGCAACGGGATGGCGCACCAGCAGGTCGCCGGCCCCAAGGCAAATCGCCACCAAGCACCAGAGCAACAAGCCCATCAAAGCAAACAGGCCCCCGACAAACCCCATGATCACGCGCAGCCGCAACGGATGCAGCGACCAGAACTCATCATCCGACATCACCCACGGCCCAATCAGCTTCGAAAAACGATCACGCAGCCTCATCACTCACCCCCGATCGAACACACGGCACCGCGGTTCGCCTTCTTCAACCTTGATCTCTTTGCATTGCACGTCATCGTCACCGCCGTCTTCCGGCATGCTACCACCAAGCATCGTCGCAGAAAGCTCTTCATTATCACCATCCTCAGGTCGGAGGAGGCGTCACCATGACGTTTGAGAGACGGGGAAGGAAGATCGAAGGTCTCAAGAAAGTACAATCGTAAAACATAATGACCATATTCGCCGCCAACGGCACGGCACGCCAATCCGCCGACACCCCGCTGGGCAACGGTTGCGGTAAAGTAAAAAAGGTCTTCGGGCGATTAGCTCAGCTGGTTAGAGCGCCACCTTTACACGGTGGATGTCGGGGGTTCGAATCCCTCATCGCCCACGTTTTCGATTCCTCAGAATCCCACGATTCCCAAGGATTGTGGTTAATCAGAACCTTTCGACCGGATTCTGGCTTTGTTATTCCGGCTTTTACTCAAAGCCGCCTTGCTGATCACCCGGACTGCATTATCACCGTTAACGAACGATCAGTCCTCGTTAATATGAGTTTGTCCATAAATAGAACATGCAGGGCATGTTTCGGCTTCGTTCTGGCATAATGGCTGATACACAGCAAGGAGGCAAATCCTTTATCGCTGTGCAATCCGTGAAATCCATTCCCTTTAAGGACGGGCGGAGCGGAAGCAAATGCCGCATCGACGGCAGCAAAATATCACATCATCAAGAAGGAGTTCGAAATGGCTGAATCATTCAAAGCCGACACATCCAACCCTGCAGTCGTGCAGAGTTCGTCGGACGTGTTCAATGCACCCATCGCGATTGCGGACCCCGAAATCTCGTCGCTCATCGACGATGAGCTCAAGCGCCAGCAAAACGGTCTTGAGATGATCGCTTCCGAAAACTTCGTGCCTCGCGCCGTGCTTGACGCGCAGGGCTCCGTCTTGACCAACAAGTACGCGGAAGGCTACCCCGGACGCCGCTACTACGGCGGCTGCGAGTTCGTCGATGGCATCGAGACGCTCGCGCGCAACCGCGCCAAGGAGCTCTTCGGCGCCGAGTTCGCCAACGTCCAGCCCCATTCCGGCGCTCAGGCCAACGCCGCCGTCTATCAGGCGCTGATCAAGCCGGGCGACACCGTGCTCGGCCTGGCGCTCGATCATGGCGGCCACCTGACCCACGGCACCAAGATGAACTTCTCCGGCAAGTTCTACCACGCCGAATCCTACGGCGTGAATCCCGACACCTTCCTGATCGATCCCGAAATCGTACGCCAGCGCGCGCTCGAGGTCCATCCGCAGCTGATTATCGGCGGCTGGAGCGCCTACCCGCGCATCGAGGACTTCAAAGCGATGAAGGAGATCGCCGACGAGGTGGGCGCAAAGTTCTGGGTCGACATGGCCCACTTCGCCGGTATGGTGGCCGCGGGCCTGCACCCAAGCCCTGTCCCCTATGCCGACGTCGTCTCCTCGACCGCACACAAGACGCTGGGCGGACCGCGTTCCGGTTTCATCCTGGCCAAGAAGGAATACGGCAAGAAAATCAACTCCGCCGTCTTCCCAGGACAGCAGGGCGGGCCGTTGATGCATATCATCGCCGCCAAGGCCGTGGCCTTCAAGGTCGCCGGCACCGAGGCTTTCAAGCATCGCATGGAACGCACGCTCGAGGGCGCCAAGATTCTGGCCGAACGCCTCAACGCGCCCGATGTGGCGGCACAAGGCATCACCGTGCTGACCGGCGGCACCGACGTGCATCTGGTCATGGTCGACTTGCGTAATAGCGAGATGGACGGGCTGACCGGCGAAAACCTGCTCGCGCAGTGCGGCATCACCGTCAACCGCAACACCGTACCGTTCGACCCGCGCCCAGCCTCCGTGGCCTCCGGTCTGCGCATCGGCACCTCGGCGCTGGCTACCCGCGGTTTCGCCGCCCCGCAGTACGAAGAGGTCGCCGACATCATCGGCACCGCCCTCGCCGCAGGCCCGGATGCGGATGTGGAGGCGTTACACGCCCGCGTGACCAAGCTGACCGAAGATTTCCCGCTCTATCCGGGACTCTAGGCCGCAGCTGCATTCGAACAACGTCAAAGTCCCCATCGGCTTATCGTCGGCGGGGACTTTCTTCGTATTCTCCGTCATTGATCAAGATACAATACAAGCAATAACCGCGAATCCGAGTCCACAAAAGACGAAGATCTCCGCCAACAAGACGTCAGCAGAGACCTTTCATATTCTCAAGCGTATGTATTTTTAAAAACGGCTGGCTGCGCCAAACCGTTACAGCTTCAGCGTCCTTTGCCGAAGGCACGCAGACGAATGCCGTTCCAATCCTCGGAAACCGTCAGTGGCGTGGCCGCGTTCATACCGGCGGTCTTGGCGGCGGACTGTACCGTATTAGAGGCGGGAGCGCCCGGACGCCCCGGCTTGGGGGTAAGAATCCAGAGTGGGCCGTCTTCACCGATGACCCCATGTGCGTCCATGATGGTGTCGGCCAAGGCGTCCTCGTCATCGCCGTCGCGCCACCAGATGATGACGCCATCGACAGCAGAATCATAATCCTCATCGACCAGATCCTGATCGGTCAAATCCATGATTTTCTCTCGAGTGGATTCACTCACGTCGTCATCCCACAGCCATTCCTGTACGATGTCACCTTTGTGAAAACCGAACTCTTCAGCGTTTTTTGATGCCGTTTCATTCACCCTTCCAATATAGCAAACATACGGAACAGCACGCCCAAAGTCGCGGCACCGTATCCACATTGCGGGCAATACCAGACAGTTGGCGCAATCTGTTCAGTCAATATCCATCAAATCGTGCACATAGCCCTCCGCAAGGTCAATCCGCCGTGCAATGCGGCAGGTTATCGGCCCTGCCCTGCCCAATGGCCACCAAAGAGCGGTAGGCTTGCTCCAGCGTCGAGACTTTGACATCGCGCAGGCCGTTCGGCACATGGCCGACGACCTCGTCGCAATTGCTGGCGGGGGCGAGGAAATAGGTGGCGCCGTCACGTTTGGCTCCGAGCATTTTCAGCTGGATACCGCCGATTTTGCCGACCTTGCCTTTGCTGTCGATGGTACCGGTGCCCGCAATCGTCTTGCCGCCGGTCTCGTCGACGCCGGTGAGCTTGTCGATGATACCCAGCGCATACATCATGCCGGCTGAGGGACCACCGATGTCGTCGACGTGCATCTCCACCTTGGCGTGCGAGGCTCCGGCGATCTTGTGTCGCTTTGCAAACGCGAGCGCCGCCGTGGTGGCGGAGTCCTGGGAACCGGTCATCTGCTTGGCGGAGGTTTTTTCATATTCCTGAGAGCTCTGGCCTACGGGGAACACGGCTTCACTGGGCATGACCTGCTGATGGGGGTCGATCCATGCGATCAGGGTTTGGATGCCGAGCGCCGGCGAGCCCGGGACGCCCTGGGCGTTGACGGTCAGCAGCAGCAGCTTGCCACGGCTTTTGTGCGTGGTCGCGTCGGTGATGGCGATCACCTGCTTGCCGTCAGAGGTACCCAGCACGTCCTGCGTCGGACCAGGCGTTTCAATAACGTAAGGACTGGGCAGAAGCAGCACCAAAAAACACAGCACCGCACAAATAACGCCGGCAAAATACCGCAACGAATGACGCGAACAATAACGGGTGAAACGATGCCAGATACCAAGACGACCGCGAACGTCGATGGCCGCTTCATCGCTCTCGGCGCCCGTATCAAAAGGAGAATCGGCATCCGCACCGATCGGGCTTGCAGCATTGCCTGAAGCACGATTGCCTGAAGCCGGCACACCGATAATGCCGTCGAAATCATCGTTACCGGGCAACGACGAACCCGTCGTATCTTCGCCCACCGGTGATATAGGCGTCTGATGGCCTTGATACCTCTGGTCCTGATTGCTGCGTGACATAATCAACCAGTATGCTGCCTTGCCCAGACGCAACGCCTTCATAAAACCCACGAGCGTAACCAAAAGACATCGCCGGCCACGATATATTCCCAGCTTGGCCGCAATCTCGTCGGTAGCGGAAGATTACAGCGATAAGACCATAGAAGACAATAATATGGGAAGACAAACGGACGTTATATTGCCGGGACTTGAAAGATAAAGGACTATACCGATGGACGAAAACGCGATACACCAATGGTTGATCGACTGCTTCGGTCAGATGCAGGGCGACATGGCATTCCAACAGCTCAACGCACTGCCCGACGCGGTCAAAGACCAGCTCCTCGGCCAGGATCCGACCAAGCTGCCCAAACCCGCCGAAGTGAAGGCGCTGATGAACGCATTCACCACCAGCGGACTCAACACGGTAGGCGACATGCAGCAAAGCGCCGAGCAGGGGCCCGTCAACGTGAAACTGGCGACCTCACTGGCCTTGGCCATCGCCAATGACGAAGGCAGCGAGCAGACCGTCACGGCGAGCGAGGGCGAAGCCGTGCGTCAGGCGATGAGCGAGGCGAACCTTTGGCTTGACACCGCCAGCACCATCGACCCGGCTCCGGGCGAACCGCAGGTATTCACCCGCGCCGACTGGGTCAATGCGACGGTCGATTCGTGGGCGAAATTCGCCAGCCCGGTCGAGCAATCCATGAGCGATGCGCTTTCCAGCGTCGTTTCGGAGCGCTTCGGCGACGCCTTCGGTGACGGCGAGATAGCCGGTGTCTTTGCAGGACCGATTCCCGTGCCGATTCCTGACAATATGAAGGACCCGGCCAATCTCATCAAGATTCTCGGCAACACGGCTTTCTCCACGCAGCTCGGGCACGCGGCAGGCCAGCTTTCGCATGAAGTGCGCGGCAGCTTCGACCAGGGCATCGCTCTGCAGAAGAACCCTGCCGGGGCGCTGATCGCGCAGAACGCCATCGAATACGCCAAGACGCTGGAAATCGACCAGGCCGAAGTGCTGGCGTTCCTGGCGCTCGAGGAAGTGGCGCACGCCCGTCTCTTCGCCCATGTGCCATGGCTCATGCCCCGCTTCGAGGCACTGATCGGCAAGTACGCCCGTGGTATCAGCATCGACCTGGACGCCATGGAGGAACAGTTGCGTGATGCGACCTCGATGGATCCCGATTCGATTTCCGGGGCCGTGGATCTGACGAAGGTCGGCATCGCCGATACCCCAGAGCAGAAAGAGGCGCTCGAAAGCCTCGAGACGCTTCTGGCCTTGGTCGAAGGCTGGGTCGACGCGGTGACGTGGAAGGCCGGAGTGGCCCATATCCCGCACATCGACCAGTTGCGTGAGATGGTGCGCCGTGAACGTGCGGTCGGCGGACCGGCGGAACGTACCTTCGAAAGCCTGCTCGGCATGGAACTGCGCCCCAAGCGCATGCGCGAGGCCGCCGACATCTGGGAGAAGATCGGCGCGCAGGAGGGTGACAAGGCCCGTGACGAGAAGTGGTCACATCCCGATCTGTTGCCGAAGCTGCCGGGTATCGACGGCGAGCAAGCGCAGGTCGCCGACACCGAAACATCGCCATCCGACGCCGATACGAATCCTGACGCGAACATCACCGCCTTCGCCGCGGACGGCAGCGATACCACTGATTCCAAGCACGGCATCGACTGGGACGCCGAACTCGAGAAATTGCTTGACGCCCAGGGCGACGACGATGGCGAGAACAGCGAAACAACCGCCAAAGACGACAGCATCGAAACCGGCAAGGACGACGAATCATCGAAATCCGATAATGATGACGGCGCATCCGACAAAGGCGATGGCAACCAGCCGGATAATGGCGACAAACCGCAAAACTGAAGTCGTCTCTGAAGGCTGAAAACCGAATAGAGCAGCACAGGCAAAGGCCGGTATCGACATATCACAAGTCGATACCGGTCTTTCTTATGATCGCGCAATCATTGCCAGAGGCAGATTCCACAAACCGATCGAAAAGACCGATCGAATCCGCGAACCTACCAGAAACGGCTCGGGGTGCGCGAGAAGGTCGAGGTACCGTCCTTGCTGCGCGCGTAGGAAAGATGCAGGGAATCTTCGGCTCGGGTGACGGCCACGTAGAAGAGACGGCGCTCCTCCTCCAAGGCGTCGCCGGGGGGCGGGGAACCGTACGGCAACAGGCCTTCCGAACAACCGATGATGAACACGTGCTTGAATTCCAGACCCTTCGCGGCATGAATCGAAGAGACCGTGACCCCCGGTTCACGCCTGCTCGCCAAAATCTCCATGGCCTCGCGACGGCTTTCATTGCCGTCTTGAAGAACCGTGTCTTGCACCCCGACGTCGTGACGGGTGCGGTAGGCGATTCCCTGCGCTTTCAAGGCCTTGCAGACCACCTGCTGCTGGGCGTTGAGACGGGTCAGCACCGCGCATTGCGACGGTTTGGCGCCGCCGGCGATGAACTGGGCGATGCGACCGGCCACGCCCTGCGCCTCCTCGGCGTCGCTGTCATAGGCGGTTTTGACCACGCGCATGCCCTCGCTCTTGTCCCTGGCGGAGACCAGACGCAGATATTGGTCCCGATCCGGCGCACAGGAAAGGACACGGTTGGCCATCGAGACGACCTGAGGCGTGGAGCGGTAATCGGTATTGAGATTGATATCGGCGCGCAGATCGCCGAACTCCCCCGCGAAATTGAGCAGGTCGTAGCTCGAGGCCCCGGCAAATGAATAGATCGTCTGGGCCGGGTCGCCCACCACACACACATTGCGGTTGTCGCCCAGCCAAAGGTCCATCAGGCGATGTTGCAGGGGCGAGACATCCTGATACTCGTCGACGGTCAGCCAGCCGACGGACTGCCGAATCTGCGCGGCCTGCTCCTCAAAGCCCTCAAGCACATGGCAGGTCAAGAGAAGGATGTCGTTGAAGTCCATTTCGCCGCGTGAGGTCTTCTCCTGTTCATAGCAGGTGCAGACATCGGTGAAACGTTGCGGGTCAAGCCCGGCCGGCGGCAGCCTGTGAGTGGCCGCGCACACCCGCCCGTAATCCTCCGGGGCTATCAGCGAGACCTTGGCCCAGTTGATCTCGGCGAGCAGATCGCGCCTGGCGATACCGTCGTACTGGTCGGATCCGGTGGCCCGTTTGAGCGCTCTCGCGATGATCTCCTGAGGATCGGCGACGACGTGCGGGAAGGGAGCGATGCTGATGTCGTACCAGACCTTGCGCAATTGGTGCAAGGCGGCGGAATGGAAAGTGGCTGCGGTGACCTTGCCCGCAACGCCAAGCGATGCCAGTCGCTGCTTCATCTCATCGGCGGCCTTCACCGAAAACGTCACCGCGAGCGTCCGGCTCGGGTCCCACTCGCCTTTGGCACAGGCATAGGCGATGCGCCGTGTGACGGTGCGCGTCTTGCCTGCACCGGCACCGGCAACGATGCGAACCGGGCCGTCAAGGGCTGTGGCGGCAGCGCGTTGGGCGTCGTCAAGCCCTTGAAGCTTGGCCTGCGTATCCCTGGTGTCCATATCTGCCATTCTGCCAGCCACACCCGATAGCCCTGTAATTCCTTGAAAGCTGGCGAACTCAAGGACATAGGGGTGTATTAATCTGGTAGATGTGACTTTACGAAGCAAGTTTATGCTGGCGGCCCTCGCCTCAGCCGCCATGCCCGAGACATCCATGGCCGGGGTGTGCGAGTACAACCGCAGCGACAAGGCCGACAATGACGCCGGCATCGATTACGCCGTGGTGCAGGACACCGCAGGGCGGCAGTACGACGTGTTCGTATCCAGCGACCCCAAAGGCAAAAAGCTTCTCGCGGGACGTGCGAAAGCGGCTGGTGTTCTTGCCTCGTCCCATGAAATGAGCGGATTGGGCTTCGCGCTGGACCGCGCCTTGGCGTTCAGTACCGCGGGGAAAGGCAGCGCAACCGGCAAAAACTCGGTGCTGGTCGCACCACACGTCGAGGGAGAGGCACGCCGACTTGATTTGCTGACCTGCCAGGACGCGGCAAGCGTGGGCACCGCCATCGGAGCCATCCACCGCCAGCGCACGGATTTCCTCGACGATGCGAAATACCCGGCGTTCACCACCGGACAGATTCGCGCCCAGCTGACCGGCTGGATCAAACGGCTGCAACAGGCCGGCCATGTGCCGCCTGCCATCACCTCCAGCTGGGCCAAGATCATCGACGCCGAAGGCCTCTGGTCCTTCTCCACCACCCTGACCCATGGAGGGTTCGCGGACGGGGATTTCCTCTTCTCCGGTTCCACCATCACGGCTGTGAACAACTGGCAGGACATGCAGATCAACGACCCCGCACGCGACCTGGCTTGGATGTTCGCCAAAATGGACGGAGACCATCGCGATGCGCTGATGAACGCCTATGGCGGGATCATGGGCTCACGAATCGACGATCTCATTCTCCTTCGCGCCAACCTTTGGCTGCAGATGCAACAGGTCGGCGATTTCATCGAGGCGCTTTCACGCGCGGACAATGCCAGGATTCTGCAGTTCAAGGCGCAGGTCGAGCATCTTGCCCATCAGCTGACGGTGGTTGCCAACAAGGCCAAGGGTGCGGCAACCGCGGCTGCGGCGGTCGTACCTCCGAAAGACGATGCCTCCGCCAAAGAGCGCGAAGACCCACGCTTCTCCAAGCAGGACGAGGACGAAAGCGACAGGACCGGTTCCGCAGAAGTCACCAAACTTGTCGAGGCAAGCGACAGCACCGCCGACCGTCCGGTACATTTCGCACCCCAACGTTCCCGCGTCCTGGAAGATGACGACGATGACCGCACCGACGACCGGCAAAAGCCGACGGCACCAGTCAGGCCCCTCTACCCCGATATGCCGAATCCTTCATCTTCGGCCACGATGGTGCTGACCGAAGCCGAAAAGAAGCCCGTCTTGAGCGACGACGAAACAGAAGACCCCGAAGACGACAACAGCGCCGAAACGCAGGCCGATGACGGCAAAGACCGAACCGGCAAGCCCGAAGTCGCCTGGCACGTCCAGTATTCGCAAGAGGACGACGTCTACAACAGGGCGACAAAGAAGGGGAAAGTCGACCACGACGCCCCCACGGCCCTGATTCCCCTGCTTGAACAGGAACAGCAGGCATTGCACGATGCTCAGATGGGGCTTGAGGAAGCCGAGGAAAAGGCCGAAAAGAACCGTTCTCTATCAGGCACCAAGATCGAAGTCCAAGACGACCAGAGGGGTGGCGGCGCACAAGCGTCCGAATCCGGAATCGCCAAAGAACTGGATGACGCGGCCCAACAGGATGACACATCGAACGATGACGACACAGCCGATAATGACACGTCGGTATCCGACGAAACCGACCGTGACGCTCACGATTCCGACGATGCGGACAGCCAGCCCGAATCAGACGATTCCGCAGATGCCGACCATACCAGGTCAACGAGCGAAGACGAGAGGTAAAAGGCGCGCCCGGCCGACGGCAACCAGCACGTCTCTGTCTATATAAAACCAGCGAAACCGATCCGTTCTGTCGCCCGAGAGTGGACAAACGCGGCAATCCTAGCCAAAAGCGTAATGACCAGCCTTCGGGCACAATAAAACCTAAGAACAATCCCCAAAAGGAAAGAGGTAGCACATGGATGTCGAACTCGGAATCCAAAACGTGGCACGTCCGGTCAATTTCACGACCGAGCAAAGCGCCGAAGAAGTGAGCAAAGCCATTTCGGACGCCGTGTCGAAAGGCGAGCCGATCGATCTGGTCGACGACAAAGACCGCCATATTATGGTGCCGGCCGGTGCCCTGGGCTATGCCATCGTCGGTTCGGAGACCAAGCACGCTGTCGGGTTCGGAGCCCTGTAGACGAAACTTCGCGGCGATAATTACGCCTGCAGAATAACATATAGCAACTTTGCCCAGTTTTTTGTGACACATCTCACATAATTGGGCATTTTTCTTGTTCAACGTATGTTGTGCCGACATCACTGTTCCGAAGCCTGTGGTTCAAGACCCGGAAACGCAACGCCCACCAACAACAGCGGTTCATGAGACCAACCCGATGGCACCGCGTTGCACGATTTGCGCCACCACGTCATCGCCGGTCAGATTCTCCCCCAACTCGTTCGGCTTGCCGGCCCCATGCCAGTCCGAACCTCCGGTGACGAGCAAACCGAGCTCGTCGGCAAGTTTCAACAGACGCCGGCGCTCGTCGCTTCCGTTTCCACGATGCCACACCTCAAGACCGCCCAGTCCGGCATCGGCCAGTCTCCTGATTTGGAAATCGGAAAGCAAGCGCCTGTTGCGGCTGTAATCGCCGGGATGGGCGACGACACTCACCCCTCCGGCCTGCCGAACCACCTGCACGACCCGCAAAGCGGTAGGCGAAGGCGTCGGTATGTAATACTTGCTGGAAGACGAGATGGCTCCCGCAAACGCCTCGGAGCGCGTGCGATAGAACCCAGCCGCCACCAACGCATCGGCCATGTGGGGCCTACCCACCGTCGTTTTCTCGCCTTTTTTGATTTGGTCTCTCACATCGTCCCAGGTGATGGGGAAATCCTGTGCCAGACGCGAGACCATACGTCTGGCACGCTCGATACGGGCTTTGCGCGTCGAACGGAACAGCTCAACGATGCCTTCGTTTTCCGGGTCGTAGAGATAGGCAAGCATGTGAACGGAAACATGGTCGTCCTGTGCGGTGATTTCGCTGCCGCGCAACAACGGAAAACCGCGACTTTGCGCGGCAATCTGTGCATCATTCCAACCCGCAGTGGTATCATGGTCGGTGATTGCGACGCCGTGCAGTCCTTTTGCGCATGCAATGTCGACCAGTTCGGCGGGGGTCTTGGTACCATCGGAAAAGACCGTATGACAGTGGAGGTCCCAGCCGGAAACCGGTCCGCAATCGTTATATTCGTCGCTAGTCATAGACCTATCGTAGGCCTATGAGCCCGACAGCCGGTGAAATGCCAAGGGAACAGAAAGCAGGGATATGCATGTCGACTAAACACAGCGCAGCCGCCGTGAGGAACATGGAACGAGCATCGATCGCTCCCAACGGCCAACCGACCCTTGAATTTAGCGACAACCGCGAGCCCAAAGGGTTCTTCCATGGACCCATCTGGAACTATGGCGTGATGTGCCTCGGGGCGGGCATCGGCCTGTTCGCCTCGCTGATGCTGGCAGCCGATACCCTCAAGCTCGCCCGCAACCCGAACAAGGCGTTGGGCTGCGACGTGAACTCCGTGCTCTCCTGCTCCACCGTCGCGGAATCCTGGCAGGCCGAGATCATCAAGATCGGCGGGCTGAGCTTCCCGAACGCGTTCTTCGGCATCTGCTTCTATTCGGTCTTCGTCACCGTCGCGGTGGTCGGCGCCTGCAACGTCAAGCTTCCCTACTGGTTCTCGGCAGCGGCCTGGATCGGCGGCGTCACCTGCATCTCGTATGCCTATTGGCTGATGAGCCAGTCCATGTTCGTCATCAAGGCGCTCTGCCCTTGGTGCATGACCATGATGTTCGCCACCACGTTCATGTTCATGGGGCTGACGCATGCCACGGTAACGGTACAGAAAATCCCGCGCAAGCATTGGCGTAAGGGCCTCAATACCTACTATCGCATGCGGTACGACTGGATGGTCGACATCGTCTGGATCTTCGCGATCATCGCGCTGATCTTCGTGCGCGAAGGCGCCGCGATCTTCGCCTGATACACCTTTGGATTGTTATCAAAAACCCGCACAGCCGTCGTAAGAGACGACCGTACGGGTTTCTTTTTACTCGAATATCGGTTTCCAGTTTGCTTTTGCGGCGTTCAGATTGTTGTCGGTCGGTGAAACGTTTCCGCCTTTTACAGCAGCTCCACTTTCGCCACGATGAGCGCGGCACCGGTAAGCAGTACGTCGTCGTCGCCCACATCGACATGCACCAATCCCCCGCGAATGGCGATGTCCCAATGGCTCACTCCGGTTTTCGCCCTCAACGTCACCGCTGTGGCGCCAAGCCCGGTGCCGCAGGAAAGCGTCTCCCCGCACCCACGCTCATTGACCCGCATGGTGGCACGGCCTGTATCGGAGGCTTTGTCACAGGCGTCGATACGCACGAATTCGGCGTTCTGATCGGTCTCGATTGACGGCATGACCGTCGGCTTGACGACGAGATTCAGATCCTCGAGTGCGGGAAGCCCGGCCTTGCCGTCCTCCACGACGGAAACGACGTGGGGGTTGCCCATATCCACAAACGTCCCGGCGGCCTCACCATCAGTCCCGGCAATGGTGACCTTGTAGGTGTCCAAATCCCCGATTCTGCCGGCTCCCAAGCTCACCTGGAACACGTCGTCGCCGTATGGCGCCACCGCACCCAGCGAACGCAATGTCTTGACCCCGGCTCGCGTACCCAGTCTGAAAGGCGCGCCGCCCGGGGCCGCGGCAAAGCCGGCGCGCTGGGCAAGCAACGTCGTCACACGGGTGCCGTTGCCGCACATCTCGGCCAAGGTCCCGTCGGCATTGCGATAGTCCATGAACCATTGCGCATCGCCGTCGCGGCAAAGCGCCACCTGAAAAGCGGAAAGGTCGCTGACATACTCCGGTTTCGTCAGACGTATCAGGCCGTCGGCACCAATGCCGAAATGACGGTCGCAGACATGGCGAACCTCGTCGCCGGTCGGCTCGAAACGGCCCTCGCGGTCGATGTAGATGACGAAATCGTTGCCGGTACCGTGGCCTTTATAGACGAAGTGCGGAAGACTCATAAGCGACAGTCTACCTGTTGCCACGCTCAAGGGCGGCAAGTGAACGTGTCGGGATGCACCATCCGCCCGAGCCGGGCGCCGAGCGCCGCCGCAGCAGCAGATCCGACGATTCATCCAATTGGCTATCATGTGCATGTTCGCTGAAAACGATAGGATACAACAGCGAAATCGCTAAGCTTAGATCAGAACGGTTAGATCGTGGTGAAAGAGGACAGCATGGCATCAAACGCTCCGATAGGCGTGTTCGACTCGGGACTGGGCGGTATCTCGGTGGTGCGGGAAATACGCAGGCAAATGCCGAACGAGCGCATCATCTATTTCGGCGATTCGGCCAACGCCCCGTACGGTACCAAGACGCCTGAAAAGGTGCGCAGACTTTCCTTCGCCATCGTCGAACGCTTCATGCGCCTGGGCGTCAAGGCCATCGTCATCGCCTGCAACACCGCCACTTCGGCCGCCGTCGATGATCTGCGGGCGACCTACGACCTGCCCATCATCAGTATGGAACCGGCGCTGAAAGTGGCATGCGACCGTGGGAACGGAACACCGCAACGCGTCATCGTCGCCGCCACCCCGCTGACGCTTCGTGAAAAGAAGTTCACCGCGTTGATGCACCGTTTCAGCGCCACCAACACCATCTACCGCCAGCCTTGCCCGGACCTCGTGGAAATCGTGGAGCACGACCGGCTGGAAGACCACGAGCTGGTCATGGCCACCTTGCATCGCTATTTTGACGGCTATGACCTCGGCTCCATCGACTCCGTGGTGCTCGGCTGCACGCATTTCGTCTTTTACCGCGACTATTTCCGGCAGCTGCTTCCCGCCTCCACCGCCATCATCGACGGCAATGAAGGCACCGCCCGTCATCTGTACGACCTGCTGAAAGCCTCCGATGAGCTGGCCGATCCCACCGCCGTTGGCAGCGTGACGCTTCAGAACTCGGACACCAGCGAGCGCATGGCCGCCCTGGCCGCCAAACGCCTCGACTTCTGATCGGTTGTCAAACCCGTCTTTGCGCCTCGCAGACCTTCCTGAAGCGATAATTCGTCACCATATCACCGTTTGCACAACCTCCGGCCAAGGGCGAAACAATGTCCGTAAGGCGGACGTATGCTCGGTTAACCAAACAGCATGACTTCGGCTTTGAAGGAAGGTAAGAGATGACGAAAACTGCTTTGATCGACGTCGGCGGGGGCTTCCGTTCCATTTTCGGTGCGGGCGTGATGGACAAGCTCATGGACCTCGGCATCGCCGTCGACAAGTGCTACGGCGTCTCCGCGGGCAGCGCGAACATGATCTCCTATATCTCCGGCCAGCGCGGACGCACCTATACGTTCTATACGCAGTATGCCAGCCGCAAGGAATACGCGAGCGCCGACAACTTCATCAAGCTGCACAATTACGCCAATCTGGACTACATCTACGGCACGCTTTCGAATTCCGACGGCGAATATCCGGTGGATTATCCGGCCTTCGCCGCCTCCCCTACCAAGTTCACTGTGGTGGCCTGCGACGCCCGCAACGGCTACGCGCGCTATTTCGACAAGTCGGATGTGCACCAGGACGACTACGACATCATGAAAGCCTCCAGCGCGGTGCCGGTGGCCTGCGAACCCTACGTCATCGACGGGGTTCCCTATTACGACGGCGGCATCGCCGACCCGATTCCGGTCGAACTGGCAGTGCGCGAAGGCTACGACCGCATCGTGCTCATCCTCACCCACCGGCGTGATTTTGTGCGCGAGGCCAAGAAGGACGCCGCGCCCGCAGCGCTGCTGAAGCGGACATACCCAGCTGCCGCGGAACGGCTCAAGAACCGCTATCGCACCTACAACGAGGAGATGCAGGTCGCCGAAAAGCTCGCCGCCGAGGGCAAGGTGCTGATCCTGGCACCCGACGACCTGTGCGGGCTCGATACGCTGAGCAAGACCGACGAGGGCCTGGAAGCGATGTACCGCAAGGGACTCGATGCGGCCGATGCCATCCCCAAGTTTCTTGCCAGCTGACGGCCGAAGGAACCGATCTCATACCAGTGCAGGGAAACAGCCGCTTACGACCATTCACCCCCAGCAACAACATGCAAACCTGCCGGAAAACGGACTGCCGCAGCGGCGCACATGCAGTTTCCCAGCACCGCTATGTTCAACAATTGGCAGCATAAGCGTTGGGCGGACTCCACAGATGAGTGAGGAATCCGCCCAACGTAATGACACGACGTTGTGCCTAGGCCAATTGTCCAAATATTTGGACATCTTGACCAATATTGTCCATTATAGTAAACAAATTGTGACTCCGCTCACAAATCAGCAAAATTGTGGACCTTGTCGCGAACCTTGCCGATCCGTCTCTACTTCGCCTCGTTGGAGGTGACCATGGCCTTGGTGACCTCGTCGAAGAGCTGCTGGTAGCCGCCGGGCGTGGAGGCAGGAAGCACCACCGTCTTGGCGTTGCCAGATTCGCTCAGCGAGCGCATCACGTCGAGGTACTGGTTGAAGAGCACCACATTGTTGACGTCGGCGATGTTCATACCCACGGCCTGCAGGCTCTTGATCTGGTCGACGATGCCGTTGGCGATCTCGCGGCGGTAGTTGGCTTGACCCTCGCCCTGCAGACGGGTCTTTTCGGCGTCGGCGGTGGCCTGCGTCTCGATCTGGATGCGCTGGGCATCGGCGCGCTGGCGGGTGGCTTCCTTCTCGCGCTGGGCGGCGTTGATGGAATCCATCGCGGTCTTGACCGCAGGGCTCGGGTCGATGGCGGTGATCAGCGTCTTGACGACGGTGAAACCGAACTTCGCCATCTCGCCGCCCACCGTCTTCTGCACGTCGGCGGCCACGTCGTCCTTCTTGGCGAACGCGTCGTCGAGCGAGAGCGCGGGGATGGCGCTACGCAACGCGTCCTCGACGTAGCTGCGCAGCTGGCCGGCCGGATCGCGCAGCTCGTAGTATGCGGTGGCCACGTTGTTGGGATCGACACGGAACTGCGTGGAGGCGACGACGGTGACAAAGACGTTGTCGAGCGTCTTGGTCTCGAGTTTGACGTTCAGCTGGTTGACGCGCATGTTGGTCTTGGTGGCGATGCGGTCGACGAACGGAATCTTGAGATGAATACCGGCCAATTGCACCTTCAGGAACTTGCCGAAACGCTCGATGACATACGCCTGCTGCTGCGGCACCACGAAAATACCGGCGATGATGAGCGCGATGATGATTACCAGAACGACAATCAGGAAGATAAGTCCTACCATGATTTTCCTTTCCAACCCTTAACCTTCACAACAACACAAGCAATGCCGCCACCACGTCATCGGTCATGTGGCACCCTTTAGTCAAGCGTACCAGAACCCCTAAGGGCCTTGCGTATGGATAGCCCATGAGGCAGAAAGACCAATATTGAAAAGTCGACGGATTGCGCGTCAAAAGAAAATTCCATACCACATCTCCGGCCATGACAGCGACGCGGAGCCAAATCGAAACCTTACCTCATCCGCAACCTAGACCAGCATGCCAAGCAGCAGAAGCCCCAGGCTTACGGCCATCATGCCGGCCGTGTGGATGAAAGCCCAACCCGGTTTGCCGCCGAGTATCAGCTTCGCCCCTTCCACGCTGGCGGTGCTGAACGTCGAATAACCTCCAAGGAGCCCCGACGCAAGAAGATATTGCACCGTCGACGATCCGGTATTTCTCGCGCACCAACCGGTCACCAGGCCCATCGCGAGGCTCGCGGTAAGGTTGACGGCAATCGTGCCGCAGGGAAGGGGAAGACGGATATGGCTGTTGACCCACGCATCGACGCCGTAGCGCGCAAAAGCACCCAGACCGCCAAGCAGCGAGGCCACGACCAACAGGACCAACGCGCCGCCTTCCCGCCAGTGGCCCCAATCGGACAACAGCGCCAGAAGGACGAAACAGAAGAAGATGATGAAAGCGACCGTCATCAATGGGCGGCGATCGGGTTCTGCCGAGTCGCTGAATTCGACAGGCTGCGATGCGTTGATCCTGACGCGGCGTTTGCCAAAGACCTCGCCGATCTTCAACCCCAACATCGCGCACAAAAGACCGAAGATTACGCTGCCCAGCAGATACGACACGGCAACGCCCAAATGTCCGCCATTGACACGCTTCGCGACTTCAAGCATAAACGTGCTATACGTGGTGTACCCGCCGATCAGGCCGGTGCCGAGGCCAAGTCTCGTCACCTTCCACGTTCCGATATCCGCACCGAGACGGGACATATACGCCGTGACAAATCCGAGGAAGGCGGCCCCGGAAAGATTGATGCCCATCGTCATCGAAGGCCAGGCTGCATCGACAGGCGGCATCGCGCCCAAAGCCAAGCGGACCAAGGAACCGCAGGCCCCTCCGACGACAAGGCTTATCGCGATCATGGCAGACATTGCATTGACAGTTTTCGCCTTACCGCCCATGCTCACCGCCTCTCATACCCTCGACACTGCGTCCGGAGTCGATGGGTGCATGCGCTGAACATCGGTGAGCCGAAAGCATCATTCATGGTCCCCCAAAAAGTATCTCGGCAAGCCGACAATCGACGTCATACATACAGCAGTCGGCAAATGTCATATACATAAAAATCCGGTATGCGCTTCTTGCGAGGAACGATATGTAAAAATTCGACATTTATCGTGGGCCATCGCAAAATACTTGCCGTTATCGTATTTCAAGGTATGAATTCGGCTGAGAAATCAAACTTAAAACGTTTTAACCAATCCATAACCGCAACGAAACCGTCGAGTCTTTTAGGTATTATATTTGAAAAGGACAAGCATCACCCTTTTGTGAAGTAATACAGGGTTCCTGGAAATCGTCAAAGGGAGTTTTCATGACTACAGTCGCCGTCATTGGTTGCACGCACGCCGGAACGTTTGCCGCCACTTCCATTCTTCGTAACCATCCCGACTGGACGGTAGACGTATTCGAAAAGAACGACACCGTCTCCTTCCTTTCCTGCGGCATCGCCCTGTGGGTGGGCAACCACGTCAGCAGCACGGAAAAGATGTTCTATACCTCGCCCCAAGAGCTTGAAAAGGCCGGTGCGCACATGCACATGCGTCATGAGGTCAACGACATCAACGTCAAAGGCAAAAAACTCGACGCCACCGATCTCGAAACCGGCAAATCCAAGCAATACCGCTTCGACAAACTCGTCATCACCACCGGGTCCTCCCCCGCCACACCGTTCATCCAAGGCCTGCGCGAAGCATTGGACAACGGCCAGGCGATGCTGTGCAAAGACTACAACGACGGAAAGCGCATCGTCGAACGCACGAAGAGCATCAAGTCGGTCGTGGTGGTCGGCGCCGGATATATCGGCTGCGAGCTCGCCGAACAGCTGAGCACCCGCGGCATCAAGGTCACGCTGGTCGACGCCCTGCCGCATGTACTCGACAACAACTACGACGAAAACGTCACCGATCAGGCCGAGGCGGCATTCAAGGACCACGGCGTCACCTTGGCCATGAATCAGAAGGTTGTCGCTTTCCGTCCCGAGTTCGGCAGCGACGGCGTTGAATCCAGGGTCACCGTCGTCACCGAACTCGGGGAATATACCGCTGATCTGGCCGTCTTGGGGGCCGGTTTCGTGCCGAACACGAGCCTCGTCTCCGCCCAGCTGCGCACACTTGGCTACGGTGCCATCATCGTCGACAAATACATGCGTGCCGCCACCCCCGAAAACGACATCCTCGATGACGTCTTCGCCGCCGGCGACTGCGCGACCGTGCATTACAACCCGACAAACACCGACGAATATCGTCCCCTGGCCACCAACGCCATCCGCGAAGCGTCGCTGATCGGAGAAAACATCGAAGAGCCCACCAAGGAATACGCCGGCACACAGGCTACCAGCGCCATCCAGCTCTACGATCTGTCGATGTCCTCCAGCGGCATGACCCTCGATTTGGCCAATCGGCGTCATATCGAGGCGGATGCTGTCACCATAGAGGAAAACTACCGTCCGGAATTCATGCTTTCCACCACTCCCGTCATCGCAACCATCGTTTACGAACGCGCCACCGGTCGCATTCTCGGAGCCCAGTTTGCAGCGAAGCATGACATCTCAATGGCCGCGAACCTTATCTCCGTGGCAATCCAAGCAGGATTCACCGTTGACCAGCTGGCGGGTACCGACATGCTCTTCCAGCCCAACTTCGACAAGCCGGTCAACTTCGTCAGCTCCCTGGCCATGACCGCCGCAGCCAAGCGCAGCGGTGAGCTCCAGGCCGGCAAACGCTAGTCCGGCGTCACAATACCAACGAGACATTCGGCCCCGCCCACAAGACCTGACTTGCTGGCGGGGCCGAACTGTTGGTAAGGGATGTAGAGACACTCACAGAATCAGAGCCGAAATCGTGACTATCTCCGCGAATCCGTATGAGATACAGAGATAATCACAGAATCAGGGCGAATAATGTGATTATCTCTGCAGATTCGTGCGAGATGCAGAGATAATCACAGAAAACGGCACATTTTCGTGATTATCTCTGCACGGACGCCGATGCCAGCCAAACTACTCGGTGCGCAACGCAGTGGCTGGGTCCTGCTTGGCGGCCTTGCGCGACGGGATGAGCCCGCCGATCAAGGTGAGGACTACCGAAAGGACGATGAGCACGATCGCACCGGTCAGCGGCAGCGCGGCGTTGACCTGGTCGGTGCCCATAAAGTGGTGCATCACCGCGTTGCCCGGCACGATCAATATCAGTGTGACCACAATGCCGATCACCCCGGCGCACAGGCCGATGATGCCCGTCTCGGCGTTGAAGACCGTGGAGACGTTGTGCTTCGAGGCGCCCATCGCGCGCAGGATGCCGATCTCCTTGGTGCGCTCGAGCACCGAGATGTAGGTGATGATGCCGATCATGATCGAGGAGACCACCAGCGAGACCGCGACGAAGGCGATCAGCACGTAGGTGATGACGTTGATGATGGTGGTCACCGAGTTCATCATCAGGCCCGCATAATCGGTGTAGACGATGCGGTCCTTTTTCTTCGCGCCGTCGTTGTAGCGCTTGATGGCGTCCTCGATATCGTTCTTGGCGTCGAAGCTGTCGGCGTAGATCTTGATGGAGCTCGGGGCGTCGCGGCCGATGACGCCGAAATCGGCGAGATTGCCGGAGTAGGTGCCGGTGGAGACGTACTGGTTGTAGATCGAGACGAGCATGTTCTCGGGCGCCGTGGCGAGATAGTTGCTGAAGGCCTGCGCCACCTGCTGCTCGCCCATGCCGGAAATCGCCTCCTGCGGGTTGCTGGCCACGGCGGCATTGCCGGCGGCGGCCGCAGCGGCATTACGCTGCCGGGTGACGTCGGCGGACTGGTCGGCACTCGCCGCTCCCATGCCGCCGGGCGCCTGGGTCATCAGCGTCTTGGCCATGTTCGCCTGGTCCGAGACGGGCAGCGAGGCGACGTAGGCCTTGGCGTTGGCGGCCTTCGTCGCGTCGTCGGAAGGCGCAAAGGTCATGCCGTTCAAGATGTTGTGGGTGCGATCGGCCTTCTGTGCGGCCACGATCTCACTGGATTTCGCGTGGTCGATCAGCTGGTCGGTGAGCATGCGCGTGTAACCGATTCCCGGCGCCAACGGCGTGGTCTTGGCATTGGCATCGGCACGGATGACACCTACGACCTTGAGTTTCACCGCGGACCCGGAGTCCATGAGCTTGCCGATCTGGTCGGCGTCGTTGCCCACATATTTGTAATGGCCGTCCGCGCCCTTGACATACTGGTCGGCTGCGGGCAGCAAGGTCAACGACTGGTTCATCGCCTTGGAATAGTCGATGCGCTTGGTGTCGGTCTTGACCTTTTCGCCGCTGTTGAGCCGGTTCATCATGTCGTTGTAGTCGGCTGAAGGAAGCAGGCCGAGCTCGTAGACCTGGGTCAGCGGGATCTGGTTGTTCTTGTCGAGTACGAGGACCACCTGGTCGCTTGACTTGGGCCAGTGGCCTTTGACCATCCGGTAGTTGTCGCGGATCACCGAGCTGATGGGCTGCTTGTCGGCGTGCTCGCCGGGCATGATCTCGGCGAAGGCATCGGGGGCCTTGTTGGCGTCGGTTTTGCCGGTCAGCATCGCCATCTGTTTGGATTGCAGGTTCGAGATATCACCGGAGGACGAGTTGAGCCCGGCGATGGTGCTGGCCGCGCTCTGCATGCCCTGTGCCCCGCCGACTTTCACTCCGCTGACGTCAACGAGCGTGTCTTTCGAATCGTGGGTGAATACCGAGAATTTGGGGGCGTAGGAATATTGGATGCCGACGTCGCCGACATACTTGCGCACGTCGTTGCCCGGCTTGTCAAGATATTGCTTGAAGGGGCTCAGGTTGTTGGTGGTGATGCCGGAAGTCATCGACGAGGCGCCTTTGATGCTGGAATCGTCGGGATAGATGCCGTTGCGGCTCTTGCCCGATTCGTTCTTCTTGGCATCGGCGCTGGCCTGGGCGGTGTTCATGATCTTGTTCATGTCGAAGGTCTGCTCGTTGATCTCGATGGGATACGAGGTCAGCGTCTCCTTCTGGATGTCGGCGATATACCGGTTCACGCCTGTGGAGACCGAAAGGATCAGCGCGATGCCGATGATGCCGATCGAGCCGGCGAAGGAAGTCAGGATCGTACGGGCTTTCTTGCTCTTGAGGTTGTTGAAGCTCAGGGCCACCGCGGTGGCGAAGGACATCGAGGCCTTACCCATCGTGCGGTGGACGGCCGGCTTCTCGTCCGCCATTTCTTCGGCTTCGACGGGGCGTGAATCACCACGAATCACACCGTCCTTGAGTTCGACAATACGGTTGGCGTATTGATGGGCGAGGTCGGGGTTATGGGTGACCATGACGACCAAGCGGTCCTGCGCCACTTCCTTCAGAAGGTCCATGATCTGCACGGACGTCTCGGAATCGAGCGCTCCCGTAGGCTCGTCGGCGAGAACGATGCTCGGATCGTTGACCAACGCACGGGCGATGGCCACGCGCTGCATCTGACCGCCGGAAAGCTGGTTTGGTTTCTTGTTGATATGCTCGCCCAGGCCGACCTTTTCCAAGGCTTCTTTGGCACGCCTGCGACGCTCGACGCGGGAGACGCCGGAAATCGTCAAGGCCAGCTCGACGTTGGAGAGGATGGTCTGGTGCGGAATGAGGTTGTAGCTCTGGAAGACGAAGCCGACCGTGTGGTTGCGATAGGAGTCCCAGTCTCGGTCCTTGTATTTCCTGGTCGACGTACCGTTGATCACCAAATCGCCGTCGTCGTAGCGGTCGAGCCCGCCGATGATGTTCAGCAGGGTGGTCTTG
Source organism: Bifidobacterium sp. ESL0764 (assembly GCF_029395515.1). Classification (NCBI taxonomy): domain Bacteria; kingdom Bacillati; phylum Actinomycetota; class Actinomycetes; order Bifidobacteriales; family Bifidobacteriaceae; genus Bifidobacterium; species Bifidobacterium sp. ESL0764. The sequence goes on along the minus strand of NZ_CP113919.1, from coordinate 641,078 downwards.
CCGGAACCGGACGGGCCCAGAATGGCGACGAACTCGTTGTCGCGCAGGGTCAGGCTCACGTGGTCGAGCGCCTTCTGAATGAAATCACCGGTCTTGTATTGCTTGCTGATGTCTTTGATCTGTAGCACGAATTCCCGCCGCCTCTATGTATGTGCGTGTCTTCACCACACCGCACGTCGTCCTGCCACTTTACCCCGACGCACGGCCCGGTTCGCCGTCGGCGAGCGGTATGGAGAAATTGCGCCGCCGCGTCGAAAAGCAGGAAAACCACGTGCGGAATCTGCTTTTGAACGCGCTGAGTCAATGCGATGCGTCAAAAAGCAGCGTTATCACCCTTGCAATCTGCTTTTTGACGCAATCACACACTTCCCTGCGTCGAAAAGCAGAGAAAGGCGGCGCGGCTGCCGCTTTTTGACGCGATGAGTCCGATATCGCTCACACAGAGCACCCGATTATCGCCGTGAGCGAACAGAGCCGCCCTCGTTGTGAACAATGTTAACATCGTTTATGTGAACGCTGTTAACATCAGACAGGGCGACACCGAACATGGTCTCGCGATCGACTGTCATCATCTGAAGAAATCATTCGGCGACCATCAAGTGCTCAAAGGCATCGATCTTGCGCTCCCCTACGGCTCGATGCTCGGGTTGCTGGGACGCAACGGCGCCGGCAAATCGACGCTTATCTCGATCCTGACCGGCCTGAGCCGGCAGAGTTCGGGGCGGGCGACGGTCTGCGGCATCGACGTCAAGCACTCGAAATCCGGCGAACTCGGACACGCTGTCGGGCTGGCTCCGCAGCAACTGGGCCTCTACCCGCAGCTGACCGCCATGCAGAATCTCGTGAACTTCGGCATGCTGCAAGGATTGAGCGGAAAACGCGCCAAAGCCCGCGCAAGCGAACTGCTCGAGATCTTCTCCCTCGAATCTCAAGCCAAGCAAAAGGCATCCCGGCTTTCCGGCGGCCAACAACGCCGCCTGCATACCGCCATCGCTCTTGTACACCACCCACGCCTGTTGTTCCTCGATGAGCCGACCGTCGGCGCGGATATCGACGCCAGGGCCAGCATCTTTGAGGCTGTCAAAGCCATTGCGGCCGAAGGCACCGCCATCGTCTACACCAGTCATTATCTCGACGAGTTCGAACGACTCGGGGCCGACATCGCCTTCCTCGACGGCGGACAAATCGTCGAGAGCGGCACACAACGCGAAGTCATCGACCGGCACGCCGAAGCGGTGATCGAGGCGACGTTCGAAGGTGGCACACAACCAGACATACCCGGTTGGACAGTGGCTGACGCCCACCTGGAACGTCGGTATGGAAAGAGCGGCCCCGGCGAGGCGCTCGCCCAGCTGACAACCGTCTCCAACCGTCTTGGCCTGAGGCTGTCGGACGTGAAAGTCACTCGGGCCAGCCTTGAGAACGCCTACCATCACATCATCAGCGAGCCCGACAGCAAAGGTATCAACGATATTGCGGCTCAGATAAATACCGTCACCACAAGCAGCGAACCCAGCAAACCCACCGACTCCGAAATCCGCGATGAGGTCGTCACCGCATCCACCAAGAACGCCCCGAACGGGGCCGTAAAGGATTCCAGCGTCTCAGCCATGGCGCGCAACAGCGCTGATAACACCGCCAACAACCATACGCCAACCATGAAGGAGAACGACTGATGTCACTTCAACGCATTGGCGCCGCCACGCGCCTGAACCTCACCCTGCAGGCCCACGACCCGGCGGCCTTCCTCATCGACACCGCCGTGCCGATCATGCTCACCCCCTTCATGGTGCCGGGCATGAAGAACACCCTGCTGGCCGAAGGCTATCGCAACGTCAACGGCACCGAGCTGGCCGTGCCCGCCTTCGCCATCCTCTTCGCCTTCTTCACCGTGCAGTTCATCGTCGAGATGTTCTTCGACGAGCGCAAATGGGGCACGTGGGACCGGCTGCGCGTCTCGTCGACTCCGGTCGGGCAAGTCGTGGCCGGCAAGATTGTGGTGGCGCTGCTGATGGAGGTCGCCCAGTTCATCATCGTCGTCGCAGCGGCCGTGCCCATCGACGGCTATCGCATCCACGGCGACTTCTGGGCGCTGGCACTGACCGCGGCGGTGTTCCTGGTGATGGTCACGCTCTTCGGCGTCGCGATCACTCTCTTCGCCAACTCGCAGATGACGGCCATCTCCATCTCCGTGCTCATCGGCATGTTCGCCGCCTGCGTCGGCGGGGCCATCACCCCCGTGAGCACCTTCCCCGGCTGGGCCAAGCCCATAGCCAAGCTCTCGCCGATCTACTGGACCTTGAACGCCATCGAGCGCATCAGCCTCAAGGGCGCGCACGTCGGCGATACCCTCAAACCGACGGGCATCATCGTGGCCGTGAGCGTAGTATTGGCGTTGTTGGTGCTCATCGGATTCCACAGGCAGGCCAAAACAGACCGTTAGACAATGAGGCGTGTCCGTTGCCCGGCTCTCCGATTGGGCTTACCAGTATCGGAAGCCGGACAACGGATAAGCGGGGAGCATATGACAAGCAAAGCCGAAGCGGGAAAATCCAGCGCCAGCAAAGGCAGGGCCACGCTCAACCGCGAGACGCTTCTGAAAAACGCACTGGCCATCGTGGATGAGGACGGCCTTGACGGCCTGAGCCTTCGAGCACTGGGCAAGCGCATCGGCGTCTCCTACACGGCCCTGTACCGCCATCTGCCCGACAAAAATGCCCTTTTGAACGGCATCGCCGAACAGATCTGGCGAGAAACGCTTTCAGGAGTAAACAAGGATGCCGATTCCATCGCCCGAATAGGCGGTGATTGGCACGAATACATCCGTTATTATGCGCTGCATCTGCACACCACGTTGCTGCGCCACCCCAACGCCGCCGTTTTGGTGGCCACGCACCCGATCGACACCCTGGAGCAATATCAGCTCCTCGCCGAGGCCATCAAACCGTTCATACCCATACTTGCCGACGAAAATCAACCCACGGACTTGCTGGGCCTGATCCAAGGCGCCACCATCCTGACCACCGGTTATGTGCTGGCCGAGGCCGTCACTCCGTTCGGCGACACCGGGCGATCGAGCGTCGAACCGTCCGACGAGACCCGCGAGGAAGCCATGCGCCAATCCCCCGAACTGGCCATGTTGTTGGCACCGTTGAGAGACACCGACAACCCATGGAGCATGCAAGCCGAATACCGCAAGGCTCTCGACGCGCTGATTGAAGGCTGGAACGACGGGTCGACGAACCGACGGGGGCAATAGCGCAATCGACGACCATCACGGCCTGACAACCTTGGATTTCGCCGTCCCTCATCACTGCCAGCCGACGTCAACGCACCCCACACGAAGTTCGAATTCCCATTCAGGCCCGGAGTGCACAGCGGTCAAGTCACGGCAACGGCACAACCTTGATTTCTGCCATCAATGCGGTCAACGCTCGTTCCACCCCGACAAGCCACATGTCGCTTCACCTCATATGGTCTACCGGCTCACCCGCATTCGCCCCATGGCATATTCCACCGACAGTCAACAATGGCTCATTCGCTTGGAATACCAGCGTTTACGCGATATATCTACTATCTCACTAATCCACAGCCCACACAGCGCCTCGATTGACATTACAGTGACAAGTAGCGCCGCATATCAGTGCAACAACAGACTTTGACGCCAGGATGGGGGTCGAATCCACCCAAGCGCCGCAAAAACAAAGGAACCAATCATGAGCAAGAACATCGCAGTAGTCGCCGCCAACGGCAAGGCCGGACGGCGCATCGTCGACGAAGCCGTCAATCGCGGCATGGACGTCACCGCCGTCGTACGCGGCGAGAACAAGACCGCCGCCCAGCACGCCATTATCAAGAATCTTTATGATTTGACCGCCGACGACCTCGCCGGATTCGACGCGGTGGTGAGCGCCTTCGGCGTCTTCGACCCGGCGAAATTCGACGAATACAGCACCTCGCTCAAGCACTTGTCCGACATCCTCTCCGGCACCGACGCGCGCCTTTTGGTGGTCGGCGGCGCAGGCAGCCTCTACACCAACAAGGAGCACACGGCCCATCTTTCGGATTCGTTCCCCGATGAGATCAAGGGCGTGCCGCTGGCGATGGGCAAGGCGCTCGACGCTCTGCGCCGCCGCGACGACGTGCATTGGACCTACATCAGCCCCGCCGGCGATTTCCAGGCCGCGGGCCCGCGCACCGGCCACTACGTGCTTGCGGGCGAAGACTACACCACCGACGCGGACGGCAAGAGCGCCATCAGCTACGCCGACTACGCCATCGCCATGGTCGACGAGATCGAGTCCGACCATCCGCACGACCGCGAGCGCATCTCCGTACGCTGGTAATCGGTTATTTATCAGGTCAAAAAGTGCGTTTAAGGTTTCCTAAAACGCACTTTTTCAATATGTCAGGTCGAAAAGTGCGTTTTGAGTCTGCTAAAACGCACTTTTCGACCTGAAACCCGCTCAACACACACACCGCAGGCCCTATCCTTTCACCACAGCCTGCTTTCTGCGCAGTGAAGGGAAGTAGACGGCATTGATAGCGGGGATGCGGTAGAGCACCAGCGCCATGACGGCAATCAGCACCGACTTGACGGCGAAAATGAGGAACGGCTCGGCCTGATAGCCGATAATCGGCTGGATCTTGGACATGATGGTGACCCATGGCAGCACATCGTTTTCCAGCAGATGCGCGCAGAAAATCGCCAGCGTGTATCGTCCGATAAACGCCAATGCCGTATTCAGGTACGGTATCCAGCGATCGACGAGTTGCGAGGCTCCGATGATGCACAGCGAGCCGCATACCGATCCGACGATGGAGAGCAACGGGGTCTGCCCGTACACGTTGGTCGCCAAACCGAACGAGCTGTATTTCCATATCGCCAGGCCCCATACCGCCAGCGACGGCAGCCAGAGGACTGGCCAACGGCGGAAAAGCCCGATGACGTCAAACCGTTTCCCGAGACATCCCAAATACACGAACAACGACGCCGTCAGCCCCGCCTGCACGCTGAACGGCAGCCAGGCATAACGGGACGACAGATATCCAAGCGCGAAGAATCCAATAATCCACAAAGGCGTGGCAGGCAAGCGGTAGGCGATATGCACGAGCAGATGGGCCCAGAACAGCGCCAGAAGGAACCAGATGGCCCCGATACTCCTGGACATCGCAATCAACTCGTTGCCGGTATTCGCACCTGAACCGTACAACGCCGCGAGCAGCCAGGTACCCGTGACATGGGCCGTATCGTGGTGCAGGGCCAAGGCAAGCACGGCGTGAAGGACCACCACCGCGGCGGCGGTCAGCGCATAGGTGAGCAACAGTTCACGGGATTCCTTGCGCCAGGCGAAGGGACGGTCGGCATGCATGAAATAGCCCGACAGTATGAAGAACAACGGCATGTGGAACGAAAAACAGAATATATAGACCAGCCGGGCCGCACCGCTCATCGGCACGACCATCAGCACGCTATGGCCAAGGACCACGCATATCATGGCAATGCCTTTCGCAATGTCGAAATATCGTATTCTCGAGGCCATAGCCAATCTCCTGTGTCCAATCATCAACTGCCGCAAACAACCGTCTGCAGTATATCGTCGCCCCTTGCCTCCCTGCCAAATCCGCGACAGACGCATACTCCGCTTCCAGACCGTGACGGCAGAATCCACCGCTTGTCCAATGAAGCGCATAGCGTCTTGAGCTGTAAGTGCAGGGGAACCTGCGGGACCGCTTCGGCGTGCGCGCAAGTTGAGACGAGCACAACGCTCGACCCTTGGAACCTGTTGGTTAATACCATCGTAGGGAGACGCGAATATGGTCAATGACGCATACTCATCAGCAAACAACAATCTCGGCAATCTCAAGGATCTGGCGGCGGACGACCCGTTGCGTTCGAATATCCGCAAGGCCGCACAGACCGTGCGTGACACCACGCCGCTGGCACAGTCCTTCACCAACTTCGTGACCATCAACCTCGTGGCCAACGCCCAGCTGGCGGCGGGCGGCACCGCGGCTATGAGCTTCCTGCCCGACGACATCGCGGGCGGGGAGGCGGCGAGCGGAGCCAGTTACATCAACGTGGGCACGCTGCTGCCGTTCTACAAGGATGCATTAAAAGCAATCACCGAGAAATTCCACGCCGACCACCACCGCTGGGTGCTCGACCCGGTGGCTGCGGGAATGGGAACCACGCGCACCGCCATTTTGAAATCGTTCAAGGCGGTGCCTCCGACCATCATCCGCGGCAACGCTTCCGAGGTTATCAAGCTGCGCGAGATGTGGGAGCTGCCGATGAGCGAAGATACTACAGCTGCGACGGACAGCGCCGCACAGCAATCCAGCGGGCCGGTCGGTGTGGAATCTGCCGATGACGTCGAAGCGGCTGAAGCCTCGGCCAAGGCACTGGCCCGATTCATCGCCAAGTCCGACGCTCAGGGCCAAGGCGCGGTGGCTGTTTCCGGCGAAACCGATCTGGTCACCGACGGCGAGCACACCTATCGTCTGCCCGGCGGCAGTGCGATGATGACCAAGATCACCGGAGCCGGCTGCTCGTTGGGCGGTGTGACCGCGACCTATCTGGCCGTCGCCGACCCGCTGACCGCAGCCCTCGCCGCAAGCGCCCTCTATAACCGCGCCAGCGAAACCGGCGAGGCCAACTCGCACGGTCCGGGTTCCTTCCAGGTCGCTTTCTTGGACGGCCTCTGGTCGACCACGCCCGCGCAGATCGCCGTCTCGCCGATCCTCGCCTGAATACACCACACAGCGTATTACTTGACCACAGAGAATCGAGCCAATTATGACTGTCAACAATTCATCATTCGCATCCATGCGCAAGCACTTCGACCTGAGCTCCTACCTCGTGCTCGGACCGGCGGACACCAAATCGCGGCCCGTTCCCGACATCGTGCGACAGGCGCTGGCCGGTGGCATCACCTTCCTTCAGATTCGCGTCAAGCCCGGCGATGCCCGGGATATCGTCGAAATCGCGCGACAGAGCGCCGAGGTCATCGCCCAGGCCGGCGCGTCCGAAACCGTCCCACTGGTCATCGACGACCGCGTCGACGCGGCCTGGCAATGCCGCGATACCGGCATCAAGGTCGACGGCGTGCATATCGGGCAGGACGACATGAACCCGGCCGAAGCGCGCAAGCTGCTCGGACCGGACGCCATCATCGGGTTGAGCTGCAAGGTGCTCGATGAAGTCAAAGCCGCCAATGAGCTTCCCGACGGCACCATCGACTACATCGGCGCGGGGCCGCTGCATCCAAGCACCACCAAGCCAGACTGCATCGTCATCGGCGCCGATCACCAGCGCCACACGCAGGACACCGAATCCATCAACGGCCTATGCCGCGAATCGCGCTACCCCATCGTCGTGGGCGGCGGCGTGAAACTGGAAGACCTGCCGGAGCTGGCACAGACCGAGGCCGCCGGCTGGTTCGTCGTCTCGGCCATTGCCGGCGCCGACGACCCGCACGCCGTTGCCCGGGCCATGGTGGACTCGTGGAACGCCACACGCGCCAAGCGCCTCTGAGATGTCGCAGCGTACAACGCAAAGCGCTTCCAGCGTTCACTTTTATCAACTGCCGACGGTGCTCTCCATCGCAGGCAGCGATTCGTCTGGCGGGGCCGGCATCCAGGCCGACCTCAAGACGTTCATGGCCTGCGGCGTCTACGGGATGAGCGCCATCACCTCGATCACCGCACAGAACACCACGGGTGTGCGAGCCTCTGCCGCCACGTCGCCGGAGCTGTTGGCCGAGCAGATCGATGCCGTTTTCGAGGACATCCGGCCCGACGCCGTCAAAATCGGCATGGTGCCCAGTGCCGAACTCATCGAGGTCATCGCCGATCGACTCCGACACTTCAATGCCACCAACATCGTGGTCGACCCGGTGATGATCGCTTCCAGCGGCGAGAGGTTGAGCAGCAAGGCCTCGGTCGACGCATTGTGCACGAAGCTTCTGCCGCTGGCCACCCTAGTGACACCGAACATCCCCGAAGCCGAAACCATCGCGAATCTTGGGACTCAACGCGTCTGCGACGGCGGCGACACTTCTGCCGACACGGCGGATAACACCACAAAGCCAATCAACATCAACGACACGAGCGATACAATCATCGCCTCCGATTCAGCCGACACCGACAATAACAATCAGACGGTTGCAACGGTTGGCTCCACGCCAACGCACGAGCTCATCATCAGCGACGAAGCGAGCACCATCACTGCTGCCCGTACCATCGCTGAACGTTGTGGCGGCTGTGCAGTGCTCATCAAAGGCGGGCATCGGCACGGCGCGGCCAACGACCTGCTGTTCGACAACGGCGAGCACACGTGGTTCCGTCACACCCGCATCACCAACCCCAACACGCACGGCACCGGCTGCACGCTTTCCAGCGCCATCGCCGCAGGACTGGCCAAAGGCGAATCGTTGACCAAGGCCGTGCAAAACGCCAAGGACTACCTGACCGGTTGCATCGCCGCCGGCCTCGACCTCGGAGCCGGCTCAGGGCCGATGGACCACGCATGGGCTTGGCGCAACAGCCAAAACTAGATAGAGAGAACTGGGCGATCAACGATACTGCTCGTTATACTCATTGCAATCGAATTCGGGAGCATTCAGAACCATTGGATACCAATAATACGACAACCACATGCAACAACGATTCACAACAGGCCATCGCCAAGCTGCTGAACATGCAGCAACGTTACGACAAGAACCTCGGCACGACCCTGCCTTCCCGCCTACGCGTGCTTTCCATCGAAGGCTCCGACCCGATCGGCGGGGCTGGCACGATGGCGGATATGAAGGCGTTCACCGCGCAAGGCGTCTTCGGCTATGCGGCGATGACCAGCATCTTGGCGCAGAACACGCAAGGCGTCACCGATATCGTCAACGTCGAGCCGTCGTTCCTGCTCGCCCAGCTCAAGGCCGTGAGCGACGATGCGGATATCGACGCCATGAAAATCGGAATGCTCGGCACACCGGAATTGGTCGATACCGTACGAAAATGGCTGGAAGCGCTGCTGCAGGATTATGAGGCTCGCGGCAAACGCCGGCCCACAGTCGTGCTCGATCCGGTGATGTACGCCAAGTCCGGCGACAGTCTGCTCACTGCCGAGGCCGAAGCGGCATTGACCACCTTGATTCCGCTGGCCGACATCATCACGCCGAATGCGATGGAACTGGCCGCTCTCGACGCGATGAGCCATGAGACGAAATTAGACAGCGACAGTGCGCACGATAAAACTGCCGGAAACAAGCCTTCAGATACCACCATTTCGCCCGATATGCCAGCCAAAACCAAACACCATGTTCCGGTTCCTCATGCCCCCAAATCCTACGAAGACATGGAACAGCTGGCGACATCCGTGGCCATCCACTTCGGCGTCGCCGTCTACGCAAAGGGCGGGGCTTTGGCGTTGAACGGCAGTGCGGAATGCACCGATATCCTTGCGGTTCCGGCATCGTACGGCGAAACCGGTACAAACAACACAACGACAACCGATCAACCGACCGGACCCGTTTCGAAGCAGCCGGCGGTATCGGTAACCGTCACCCGCGTCGAAGGCGCGGCCGTTCGCACCCGCAACGTGCACGGCACCGGCGATACGCTTTCCAGCACGTTGGCGGCCTTGCGTCCACAGTGCGACGATTGGATCGAAACCGCGAAACGGGCCAAGTCGTGGATGACCGGAGCCATCGCCGCCGCCGACAATCTGCACGTCGGCCACGGCCACGGACCCGTGGATTTCACTTGGCAGCACTCCCCCACCGGACTGAGCTTCACCGAGGACTATTGGCGCCGCACCGCCGAAATCCGCGAGCGCATCGCCACCATGCCGTTCCTCGAACACATGCTCGACGGGACGTTGCCGCTTGACGACTTCTCGTTCTACCTGCATCAGGACGACATCTACCTGACCGATTACACCTCGCTGCTGGCGCTGGCGAGCAGCCGTGCCGCCGACCCGCACGAACGCGCGTTCTTCGCCGACGCCGCTTCGTACGGCCTGGAGGAAGGGCTGACGTTCCATCGACAATGGTATCGGGAGCACGGTTTCAGCACCGAACGCGCACCGATGAGCGAGACGACCGCCGCCTACCTCGGTCACGAACACCGCTTCACCGACACCGGTTCCTACTCCGCGCTGGTAGCCGTTCTCATGCCTTGCTATTGGGTCTATTCCGTGGTCGGCCAGGAAATGCAGGCACAGGTCCGCGAGCGCAGGCTCGACCTCGGCCACCACCCCTACGGCCTGTGGATCGGTATGTACGCCGACCCCGGTTTCGCCTCGCGCACGCTCGAGGAACTGCGTATCTGCGACAGGCTGGCGGCCGACTCGTCCATGGCCGATTACCACCGGATGATGGATGCCGCCTTGGGCTCGACCGAACACGAATACCGTTTCTTCAATCAGGCCTTGACCCGCCACAGCCGTTGACCGGTCAAGTTTTCAGTCGACGGACTTCAGCGCCTCAAGCATGTCAAGACGTTTAAGCTTGGTGCTGACAAACCATCCCAGCGCGGCGGTGATGAGCCCGACCACAACCACCGGCACCACGAACGGCAGCCAGCCGATCGACGGGTCGAACATCACGTCGTCCGGCGGGACAGCGGTGATGATATAGCGGTGCAGCCACGCGCCGAATCCGTAGCCGACGACGATGCCGAGCGCCGAGAGCAGGATAGTTTCACGGTAGATGTACATCGTGGTCTCGCCGTTGTAGAAGCCCAGCACCTTGATGGTCGACAGCTCGCGGACGCGCTCGGAGACGTTGAGGTTGGTGAGGTTGTAGAGGATGACTACGCCGAGCATGGTCGCCACGATGATCAGCACCCACATGATCTGATTCAAGGCCTTGACCACGACGTCGATCTGGTGCATCAGGGTCGTGTTCTGCACCACGCCTTGGATGCCCCCCAAGCGCATGAACGAGGCCGCCTGCCGCTTGGTGTTGGCCATGCTGCCGTCGCGCAAGGTGACCATATAGGCGTTGGTGGCGTAACGTTGCCCGAAAACCGCGCGATAGGCCGCGGGGCTCATCACCATAAAGTGGCCGAGATACATCTCGCAAACACCGGTGACCTTGACGCGGTAGGTTGTTCCGGCGCTGTTCTGGAAGTCGACGGTGCCGCCCTTCTTGGCGTGCACCAGATTCGCGAAGCGCTCGGAAATCACGGCCCCGTTGTTTTCAAGCGCCAACGGATGGTGGCCACGGCGCGCATTCAGCTTGATGTAGTCGTTGAAGCCCGCAGTGTCACGCGGCACGATCATGGTCACGGCCTGCTTGTCGCCGTTGCGTCCGGCGACCTTGCTCACAGACTCGTAATACACGGGCATGGAACGCTTGATATCCGGTTTCTCCAGTCGGCGATCGATGGCCCTGCTCTGCTGGTCAGTGACGTGAGCGTTTTGTGCAGCGATAAGATTGTAATGCATCACGCCGCCGAACTGGTGCTCGTTGATACCGGAGATCGAACCCTGCACCGCGAATCCCGCCGTCAGCAGCGCCACCGAACCACACACGCCGAAAATCGTCATAAACATGCGCTGTTTATAGCGGAAGATGTTGCGTGCGGTCACCTTGTGGGTGAAGTTCAGGCGGTTCCAGATAAAGGGAATGCGTTCCAGCAGGATCTTGGACCCGGCGCTCGGCGGTTTTGGCAGCATGAGCGCGGCCGGCCGTTCCTTCAGCTCGCGGGCCGCACTCCATACTGCCGGCACCACGGCGCTCAGCATGGCCAGCACAAAGGCAAGCAACGTGACCTGCCAGTGGAATCCGAGGCGGATAATCGGCACGTTGAAGCCGACCTTGTAGGCGTTGTAGACGATCATCGGCAGGAGCGTATGTCCGGCGAAGATGCCGATTGCCGCACCCAGAATCGAGGCGATGAAACCGTAGACGACGAATTTCTTCATCACATCGCGGTCGGAATAGCCCAGCCCTTTGAGCGTGCCGGCGTTGATACGCTCTTCGTCGACGAAACGGGTCATCGTGGTGAACGTAACCAGCGCCGCGACCAGATACATGAAGTACGGGAAGATGCGTGACAGCGAATCGACGATCACGGAAATCGAATCGTAGATCTTGTAGCCGTCGGCCCCGGGGGTCTCGCGCTTGGAATCCACGGAATAGACCGGCGCGTCCACGGCGTTCAACATCGCGGTGGCATCGTCGAGCTTGCGCTCAGCGGCTTTGATCTTCGATTTCGCGCCGGGCTCGGCCTGGTCGAACTGGGTCTTTTTGGCGTTGTATTCGCCGGTTTTATCGCTCAGTTGCGTCTGCGCGGCGTCGATCTGCGCTTGGGCCTGCTGCCGCCTGGCTGCCAACTGTTGCTGGGACTGCTGGACCTTGGAACGGGCTTGCGCAAGCTGTGCGGCAGCCTGGTCGAGCTTTGTCTTGGCCGCCGCAAGTTGCTGTTGTTTTTGGGCAAGCTGGATATTGCCGGCATCCGCCTGGGCTCGTTTGGCATCGAGCTGGGCCTGTGCCGCTTGAATCTGAGCAAGACCGGGCTTGTAGGTTCCGTCGATGAAAGCATCACGGCCTTGCGTCGCCTCCGCGTATTGCTGAGCGATGACTTGGGCTTGGGATTGGAGCTGCTGCAATTGCGCATTGAGTTGGGTGAGCTGGGCTTGCAGTGCGTCGTGCTCGGCACCGGAAAGTGAAGGAAGCTGAGCATTGCCGACGGCAATCTGCTGTTGCAACGCGGCTATACCCTGCGTGACCTTCTGTTGTGCGGCTATAACCTGAGAGACCGCATCATCAGCTTGCTTCTTGCCCGCCTCGAGCTTGGCCGAGTTCCCATCAATCTGCGCCTGCCCGGCTTTCAGCTGCGCGTAGGCATCGCTGACCTGCTGGCTCGCCGCCGCAATCTGCGCAGCCCCCGAATCATACTGCGCTTTGTTGGTATCGTATTCCCTCTGTCCCTGCGCAATCTTGGCTTGGGCTGCGGCGATCTGCTGCTGCGCCGACGCGACCTGCGTGGCCAGCTGCTGCTTGGAATCGGCCAGCTGCTGATTGCCGTTGTCAAGTTGAGTTTTCGCGTCGCTCAATTGCCGCCGAGCGCCTTCGAGCTGCGCTTTGGCGTCGTTGACCTGCTTTCGTCCGGTATTAATCTGCGGTTTGACCTGTTTTTCAATGGCCTGCCGCCGCGCCTTGGGACGTCCGGCAAGAATCCGGTCAAGCGCCTTTTTATGCACTTGCAACGCATCGTTGTAAGCTGCAGAATAGTGGTCGCGCATATGGTCGAGGTCGGTATAGGTCAGCCTGGCCATCATATAGTCGTCGGATTTGAACGCGCCCGGCGTCACCACCGCGTACCCGTCCAGCGAACCGGAGCCGGAGGTCGAAGGACCGCTGTTCACGTGACTCAGGATCTCGGTGGAATCCACGACCCCCACGACCTTGAAGCTGTCGTGACGCAGGACCTTACGGCCCAGGGCATCCGCTTTTTCGCTGATATGCATCGTGGAGCCGATAGGATACCGTCCTTGGTGCGCCGAGTCGACGGCCACCTCACGCGGCGTCTTCGGCATACGACCATTCACCAGATGGTAGGTCGAGACCTCTTTGGGTGCGGAAAGCACGCGGATGCTCTCGTCGCTGTGCGCCACGACGACGTCCTTGAGGTACCCGTATTCGATACGCGAGGCGCCGGGAGCCTTGTCGATCTGCTGACGGTCGGCCTTATCGAGTCCGTAGCTGGAAATGACGCTCAGATCGGCCAGATGATGCTCGGCGAAATAGGCGTTGCCGGTGTCACGCATATCAGGCCCGGAGACCGTAAGCCCGACCAACGCGAAGGAACCCAAGGCCACCAGGCAGACGATGGAGAAGAAACGGCCTTTTGATTTGGAAAACGACTGCCAGATATCGTGCCAAAGCATCCGTTTGGAACCGCGGAATCGTACGGTGTCAGGGCTTTCCTGCCTTGACCTCGAACGCCTCGTGTATTTATCTGTCATACCCCTCACCATTCGATGTCGTTGATGTCGGCCGGAGCTGCGTGTTCTTCGACGGACTGCACCCGGGCGTCGCGCATGTGGATGACGCGGTCGGCAATGGGAGCGATGGCGGCGTTGTGGGTGACGATGATGACGGTCGAGCCGAACGCACGCGACTGGTCCTGCAGGATGCGCAGCACCTGTTTGCCGGTGTTGTAATCCAACGCTCCGGTCGGTTCGTCGCACAGGAGAATCTTCGGTTTCTTGGCCACGGCGCGGGCGATGGCGACACGCTGCTGCTCGCCGCCGGAAAGCTGAGCCGGGAAATTGTCAAGCCGGTTTTCGAGTCCGACGTCGATGAGCGTCTGGGTCGGGTCGGCGGCATTCGGCACGATTTCGGCGGAAAGCTCGACGTTTTCGCGCGCCGTGAGGTTGGAGACAAGATTGTAGAACTGGAAGACGAAGCCGACGTCATAACGGCGGTAGGTCGTCAGCTGTCGGGCGTCATATTGCGCGATGTCGTTGCCGTCGACGATCACCTGACCGGCGTCGCAGGTGTCCATCCCGCCCAAAATATTGAGCAATGTCGATTTTCCGGCACCTGAGGCGCCAAGGATGACCACCAGCTCACCCTGGTTGATGGAAAAGGTGACGTCGTGGTTCGCATAAATGGTGGTATCCCCGGTTTTATATTGCTTCGTCTCGCCCCGCACGTCGATATATGACATTTCTCGTCCTCCACGCTTCATTCCGCGGTCGCCGATAACGGTCAAAACCGCGTTTCCCTATCGATAATAACGACCTGCGGGGATGAGGTGTGTCATCGTGAAATCGTTAGAAAATCAACAAAAATATGTCTAGTTTCAGCCTTGAAGCACTTGACCGAGATGTGCGAAATCGGGGACCTTGTTCCATTTGACCGCGTAGCCGGCGCCGTGGGCGCAGAAGACGGAATCGGGCGTGTTTTCAAGATCGGTTTCCGGATCATAGCCGGTTTGTTTGATGATTTCGTCGGCATTATGACAAGGTCGATAACCGGCGAAAACACAGGTCAACGAGCCTTGGCCGTGGGTGTAGGCATTGACTTCCATCGCATAATCGCGCATCTCGCTAACCGGGGCAGCACCTTCCAGCTCGGCGTAATCGCCGTCGGATCGCGGAGCGTCGAACGTACCGCTCATTCGCTGGATATCGGCCATCGCACGGCCCAACAAGTCCTGCGGCACCGCGAGACGGAAGCTGTAGAACGGCTCCAGAAGCCGGCACTTGCCCGCCGTCTTGAGCTCCATCAGGCCTTGACGCACCGCACGGTAGGTCGCCTCGCGGAAGTCGCCGCCTTCGGTATGCTTCTCGTGGCCGCGGCCGGCAATCAGCGATATCGTCATATCCGTGATCGGCGAACCGGTGAGGACGCCGAGGTGTTCCTTTTCACGCAAGTGGGCCAGAATCGCGCGCTGCCAGTTGCGGTCGAGATCGTCGAGGCTGCAACGGGACTCGAAATGCATGCCGCTGCCGCGCTCGCCCGGCTCAAGCTCCAGATGGACTTCGGCATAGTGACGCAACGGCTCAAAATGGCCAATTCCTTCAATCGGCGCGGTGATGGTCTCGCGATAAAGAATGCCGCCCGTATCGAAATGGACGTCAATACCGAAACGGTCGTGCATCATCTGGGTGATGATCTCAATCTGCACAGCGCCCATCAGCTGCACATGAATCTCGCCGAGCCGCGACACCCAGCGCACGCCCAGCGCCGGATCCTCGTCTTGGAGCGTACGCAACGCCACCAGTATCCTGTGCAACTGTGGCGTAACCTCAGCGGGCTTGGAGAGTTGCTGGGTTGATGACGAATCGTCGTTCGGTGTTTCGTCGACATGGTTTTGCGACTCGGCGTCTGCTCCCGCCTTGCCCGGCAAAACCGTGTAGGTCAACACCGGTTGAAGCACGGACTCCCCAGCGTCAGTCTCGCTTCCCAGGCCCTCGCCCGGGAAGGTTTTCGTCAAGCCGGTTACCGCGCATACGTCGCCAGCTGCGACTTCGTCGGCCAGCTCGAATTTGGCCCCGGAATACCGCCGAAGCTGATCGACCTTCTCCTGCCAGATTTCAGTTTCGGGCAATCCATTATCAGATTGAGCACCATTGTTCTTGCTCTGATTACCGCTCATAGATTTGCCGGACGAGTGAGCGCCGGCATGCTTATCGGCATTTTCCGGTTTTCCAAAATCATCATCACGCTTGTTGGTCAGCGTTTCCTTCACCTTGAGAGCACCACCGGTGACCTTGAGCCAAGTGAGGCGATTGCCCTGCCCGTCATGCGAGATCTTATAGACGCGAGCGCCAAACGCGCTCGGATAGCTTTTCTGCTTCGTGAACCGTTCGAGCCCGGCAAGGAACTCGTCGATACCTTCGAGCTTCAGCGCCGACCCGGAATAGCAAGGAAAAATCCGGCGCTCGGCGACCATCGAACGCAAGGTGTCATCCGAAATTTTGCCGTCGTCCAAAAGCTCGTCCATCGCCGTGCCACTCTCGTCAAACAATGCGACCTCTTCTTGCTTTCCCGGTTCAGCGTCGCCTTGAAAATCGACACAACCTTCGGCGAACCGCTGTTGCATCTGCCCGATCAGCCCGGCTTTATCGGCTCCGGCGGCATCCATTTTGTTGATGAAGATGAACGTTGGTACGTTATAGCGCGCCAGCAGGCGCCACAACGTTTCGGTATAGCCCTGCAGCCCGTCATTCGCACCGACCACGAGAATCGCGTAGTCCAGCACGGTGAGCGTCCGTTCCATTTCGGCCGAGAAATCAACGTGTCCAGGCGTGTCGAGCAGGGTGAATTCGAAATCACCTTGACGCAAAATGGCCTGCTTGGAGAAGATGGTGATACCGCGCCGTTTCTCCATCGCGTCGGTGTCGAGGAACGCGTCGCCGTGGTCGACCCGCCCAAGCTTGCGTATCTCTCCGGTGCGATAGAGCATCGCCTCGCACAGCGTGGTCTTCCCCGCGTCCACATGCGCCGCAATCCCCACCACCGCTCGTCTCATTCGTTGCCCCTATTCAATATTTCGACCGTCTATCCAAGACCAATCATAAAACGAACCTTGCTTTAGCCGCCAAACAGACAATATGAAACGGGCATGGTGAAGCGGGCCAAAAGAATTTGGGAAGAAAGAACAAGCGACGTCGCTTCACCACACAACCTGCGGATTCCCAGTCCTCCAGTAAAACCGGATACCCGTAATTTTCAGCGAAAGACAAGAGACAAGGCCTTCATCGAATCACTGATTACAGTGTACACGCCCCGATTGTCTTTTGCGACTTTTTTATAAATAATTGTCCCGAAATATATGAAACCAATCTTGCTTGTTGAAAAACAATAAGCGCCCACACTGACCGCGTAGTCATCAAACGTCATTTCCGTAACACACGAAAAGAAGTCAGGACTTGGCCAGAGCGCGGGCGCTATATACCGGTTTCGACTTTCAGCCGACGTATTTGGCCGGGTCGGCGGCGAAGTTGTCGACGCAGCCCTGGCTGCAGAAGTAGTAGGTCTTGCCGTTGTAATCCTGGCTGCCGGCGGCCGTCTTCGGATCGATCATCATGCCGCAGACCGGGTCCTTGACGGTGCTCGCGCCGCTGTTCATATTCATATCCATAGTGGTTCCTTCTTTCGCTTTCGCGGGTTGGTTGTTCTTGTTATGCGACGCATCCTCAGATGCGCCAACAGATTTTGAAGTGTCTTTGAGCTCGACGTGGCGGTCCCGCAGCTTGAAGGCGAAACGACGCGGCTTGACCGTCTCCGGGTCGAAACCACGCAGGCGGTTGGCGTTCAGGACCACGGAAAGCGAGGAGAACGCCATCGCGGCCCCGGCGATCATCGGGTTGAGCATGATATGCCAGATCGGGTAGAGGATGCCGGCGGCGACGGGGATGCCGATGCCGTTGTAGCCGAAGGCGAAACCGAGGTTCTGCTTGATGTTGCGCATGGCTGCGCGCGAGAGGTCGACGGCCGTCACGAGTCCGGTGAGACTGCCGGACACCAGTGTGATGTCGGAGGATTCGATGGCCACATCGGTGCCGGTGCCGATGGCAAAACCGACGTCTGCCGCCGCGAGTGCCGGGGCGTCGTTGATGCCGTCGCCAACCATGCCGACCATGTGGCCTTCATTCTGCAACCGCACGATTTCGGCGGCCTTGCGTTCCGGGCGCACGCCGGCGATGACACGATCAACGCCGACCTCGTTGGCCATGGCGGTGGCGGTCGCTTGGTTGTCGCCGGTCAGCATGACCACCTGCAGCCCGCGCTCGCGCAACGAGGCGATGGCCTTGGCCGAATCAGGCTTGACAGTATCCGCCACCGCGAGCACGGCGACCGATTTTCCATCCACAGCGGCCAGAATCGGCGTCTTGCCTTTTCGGGCATAATCGGCGAACATCGTTTGGGTCTTGCGTGATGACGACATATCGATTTGTCGGGCTTTCATCAATTCCTCATTGCCGACGACGACATCGTGGCCTTCGACTTTCGCCGCCACTCCACTGCCTGGCACGGCCTCAAACGAATCCACCTTCGGCACTTCCAGCTTGCGGCGCCGGGCACCCTTGACGATGGCCTGCGCGAGCGGGTGTTCGGAGACCTGCTCGGCTCCGGCGATCAAAGAAAGCAGATGCTCTTGATGCGTCTTTTCACCTGTCCTATCGTTCTCGTCTGTCCCGTCGTTATCGTTTTCGGCTGGCGAACCCCCAATCCAGCCGATATCGGTCAGCTCTGGCGTACCACGCGTGATGGTACCGGTCTTGTCGAGCACGATGGTGTCGACGTCGCGCGCGGTCTGCAACGCCTCGGCGGAGCGGATGAGCACACCGTAGCGCGCCGCCTTGCCGGTCGAGATCGTCACGGAAAGCGGGGTCGCGATGCCCAGGGCGCACGGGCAGGCGATGACCAGCACGGCCACGGCGGAGACCAGTCCGTACAACCCTTGCGGCGCCGGGCCCAGCAGCCACCAGACGACGAAGGTCCAGATGGCGATGAGGATGACGCCCGGCACGAAGTAGCCGGAAATCCTGTCGGCGAGCTTTTGGATCGGCGCCTTTGAGGTCTGGGCGGTGCGCACCAGCTTGATGATCTGCGCCAGCACGGTGTCGCGGCCGACCTTGGTGGCCCGGTAGCGGAGCGTCCCGTTGCCGTTGATGGTCGCACCGGTGACGCTATCGCCAACGCCTTTGGCAACGGGGATGGATTCGCCGGTAATCATGGATTCGTCGACGGAGCTGCGGCCGTCGACGACCTCGCCATCCACCGGCAGCTGCTCCCCCGGCTTGATGACGACGATGTCGCCGACCTCGACCTGCTCGGCGTCGATGTCCAGCTGAATGCCATCGCGTTCAACGTGCGCCCGCTTGGGCGTGAGGTTGATGAGCGCGCGGATCGACTCGCCCGTGCCGAGCCGGGCGTGCGCCTCGAAAAGCTGGCCCAGCAGCATCAGCGTGATGATGGTGCCCACGGACTCGAAATACGGCTCGCGCGCGCTCGGCGGCAGGATGCCGGGAGCGATGGTGACCACGACGCTGTATATATAGGACGCGGCGGTGCCCAGCGCCACCAGCGAGTTCATCTCCGGGGCGCGGTGAGCGAGCGCCAGCCAGCCGGTGCGATGGATCGGCCAGCCGGAATAGAACATGACCGGGGTGACGAACACGAGCTCGACCCACGGATTAGTGAAGAAGCCGATAACCCCCATCGGCACGAACGCCTTCAACCACATACCGAACATGGCGAAGACGAACACCGGAATCGTCAGCACCGCGGCGACAATAAGCCGGCGTTGAAGCGTCTTGATCTCGCGCTTGCGCTCGGCATCCGGATCGGCACCGTTCTGCCCGTTTTCGGCGCCGTTGGCCCCTGGCTGCCCCACGGTCTGGTTACGCACTTGGCTCATATCTGCTCCGTCTCATTTCCGTACTATCCGTAGTTGTCAATATTCCCGCCGACAACGGCAATTCCTCAATCTCGTTCAACACGTTGCGTCAATCCGTCCGCAAGGGCAACAACCGTCACCACGGCCGAACCCAATCGATCAAACGTTCAGCCGTTGCCTTTCGCGCCTTTCGGCAGCACATGCACCATACCGTGCAGCATATTCATCCCGCAGGCGTAGGGCAGGTCTCCGGGCTTGCTCGGCGTGAACTCGACGTCGGTGGTCTTGAACGCCGGCAGGGTCTGGTCGATGCCCAGGTCGCTGAAGACGACATGCGACGAGCACTCACCGTCCTCCTGCCGATCGAATTGCAAGCGCACCGGAGTTCCGGCCTCGACGTCGACGACAGCCGGGGTATACCCGCCTTTCACCACGATATGCGCGGTCTGTACCGCCCCCTCGCGGCTGGCCTGCGCGGCCTTGCGCGGCGCAAAGAAGTACCAGACGATGGCCACGCTCACCACAAGCGCCGCCAGAACCACCGCAACATTGATAAACATACGACCCCCTCACCATCCGCCGCCCGCACCGTCTTGCGAGAGTGCTGGCAGCTTCGCTGTAACTGAAATTAACCATACCCCCTAGGGGTATACTGTGTCAATAGATTCAGCTCAGCATCGCAACGAATGCCACACATCACCAGCATGTGGCCAGCGATTAGCCAATGAGGAGGGAACATATGGCACAACTTCAGCAGGATGAACAAGGCAACAGCAAAACTTCGGACATCGACAGAAAAAACCGTCGTGACAAGGCCACGAACACTGATAGAAAAGGCCTTAACGACATGGGGAGCGATACGAAGAACATCGACCTGTCCGAAGGCTCCTGCGAGCACTGCGCCCACGTCGGCTACGTCCAGGACAAGAAGAAACTGGTCACCCGGCTGCGTCGCATCGAAGGGCAGGTGCGGGCGATCACCGCGATGGTGGAGAACGACACCTATTGCATCGACGTGCTCACCCAGATCGCCGCCGCCAACAGCGCCCTCAAGTCGGTGGCGCTGCTCCTGCTCGAAGACCATCTCGACAGCTGCGTCGCCACGGCCGCGGCCAAGGGCGGCCCGGTGGCCGACGAAAAGATGGACGAGGCCGTCGCCGCCATCAAACGCCTGGTGAAATCATAAGCCCAAGGAACCCGAAGACAACGAAACCCTACCGCGGCTTGACCGTCCGGCAGGGTTTCGTTTATTGATGGAATTCTTCGCTTTGCCAGCTTTACTCCAACTCGAGCTTGCCGGTGTAGAGCTGGTAGTACTCGCCGTGCTGGGCGATGAGCTCGTCGTGCGTGCCGCGCTCGATGATGCGGCCGTGGTCGAGCACCATGATGATGTCGGAGTTGCGCACGGTGGAGAGGCGGTGGGCGATGACGAAGACGGTGCGCCCGGCCATCAGGTTGTCCATGCCCTGCTCGACGACCTCCTCGGTACGGGTGTCGATGGAGCTGGTCGCCTCGTCGAGGATCATAGCGGGCGGATCGGCCACGGCGGCGCGCGCGATGGAAATCAGCTGGCGCTGACCTTGCGAAAGGCCGCTGCCGTCGCCCTCAAGCACCGTGTTGTAGCCTTGCGGCAGCATGCGGATGAAGCCGTCGGCGTTGGTGCGCTTGGCCGCGGCGATGCATTCCTCGTCGGTGGCGTCGAGCTTGCCGTAGCGGATGTTGTCGAGCACCGTGCCGGTGAAGAGGTTGACGTCCTGCAGCACGATTCCCAGCGAGCGACGCAGGTCGTCCTTCTTGATGTTCTTCACGTCGATGCCGTCGTAGAGAATCTGGCCTTCCTGGATGTCGTAGAACCGGTTGATGAGGTTGGTGATGGTGGTCTTGCCCGCACCGGTGGCGCCGACCAGGGCCATCTTCTGGCCGGGCTTGGCGAACCAGGTGATGTCGTGCAGCACGGTCTTGTCGGGGTTGTAGCCGAAGGAGACGTTGGTGAAACGCACGTCGCCGCGCAGCAGCGTCAGGCGGCCGTCGGGCGAGGTGACCGCCTTCTCGTGAGCCTTCATCGCAACCTCGCGGGCCGAGCCCTTGAGCTTTTTGGCGGCCTCGAGCGAACGTGTGCCGTCGTCGCTGGCCTCGCGCTTCCAAGCCCAGTGGCCGGTCTCGTGATCGGTTTCCGTCATCGTGCGGCCGTCCTCGCCGAGCTCGACACTCACCAGACGCACGGTGCCGTCGTCGGATTCGGCGGGTTCGTCGATGAGGTTGAAGATGCGGGCGGCGCCGGCCAGGGCCATCATGATCATGTTGATCTGCGAGGAGATCTGGCTGATCGGGTTGATCAGAGCCTTGGAAAGGGTGAGGAACGAGACGATCGCGCCGAGGGTCAGCGTGCCGGTGCCGCTGATGCCGAAGTTGAACCAGCCGTTGATGCCGGCGATACCGCCGACGATGGCCAGCAGCACGTAGAGCACGTTGCCCATGTTGCCGATGACCGGCATGGTGATGTTCGCGTAGATGTTGGCCTGGGCGGAGGCGTGGAAGAGCTCGTCGTTCTTCTTATCGAACCGGGCCTGCGTGGCGTCCTCGTGATTGAAGACCTTGACGACCTTCTGACCGTTCACCGACTCCTCGACGAAGGCGTTGACGTCGCCGATCGTCTCCTGCTGGCGCACGAAGTAGCGGCCGGAGCGGCTGACGATGACACGCACCAGCAGCAGCATCAGCGCCACGAAGACGACGGTGAAGATGGTGAAGGGCACGGAGAGCCAGAGCATCGCGAACAGGGCGACGACCACCGACGAGCCGGAGATCAGCAGCTGCGGCAGCGACTGGGAGACCATCTGGCGCAACGTGTCGGTGTCGTTGGTGTAGCGGCTCATCATGTCGCCGTGCTCATGGGTGTCGAAGTAGCGAATCGGCAGCTTCTGCTGGTGGTCGAACATCTGGTCACGCACGGTCTTCAGCACACCCTGTTCGATGTCAACGACCATGTAGTTCCACATGAACGAGCAGAGCATGCCCACCGCGTAGATGGCGCCGACCACGACGGTCATCTCGATCAACGGCTGCCAGTCCGGGGTCTGCGCGTGGATGAAGGGCATGATGCAATTGTCGATCAGTGGCTGCAGCACGAAGGAGGGCAGCGACTGGGTCACTGCACATACCAGGATGCCGATGATGACCACGATGCAGCGCCAGCGATAATGGAAAATGTAGCCCATCAGACGCTTGGCGGTGCCCTTCGGCGCCTTTTTCATCGGCGGAACGGCGGGTTTGGACTTCTTCATGGCCTTGCCGGCCTTCTTCGATTGCTTGTTCACGCTATCTTTCACGTCTTTGGTAGTAGTCAGGTTCTGCTCACTCATCGTCGTCATCCCCCTTGCCCTGGTTCTTCGTCTGGGATTCATAGATCGACCGGTACTCGCCGCAGGTCTTCAACAACTGCTCATGCGTGCCGTGGTCGAGGATGCGCCCCTCGTCCAGCACGACGATCTCGTCGGATTCCTGCACACTGGCGAGGCGCTGGGCGATGATGATCTTGGTGGTGTCGGGAATCTCCGTGGCGAAGGCGTTGCGGATCAGCTTGTCGGTCTTGGTGTCCACGGCGCTGGTCGAGTCGTCCAGAATCAGGATCTTCGGCTTCTTCAACAGGGCTCGGGCGATGCACAGGCGCTGTCGCTGGCCGCCGGAGACGTTGGAGCCGCCCTCCTCGATATAGGTGTCGTAGCCCTTCGGGAATTCTCGGATGAACCCGTCGGCCTGTGCGAGCTTGCAGACGCGCACCACGTCCTCGTCGCTGGCGTCGGGGTTGCCCCAGCGGATGTTCTCGGCGATGGTGCCGGTAAACAGCACGTTCTTCTGCAGCACCATGGCCACCGCGTCGCGCAGGGCGACGAGGTCGTAGTCGCGCACGTCGTGGCCGCCCACGGAAAGCGAGCCGGAGCTGACGTCGTAAAGCCGCGGAATGAGCTGCACCAGGCTGGACTTGGACGAGCCCGTGCCGCCTACGATGCCGATGGTCTTGCCGGAAGCGATGTCGAGATTGATATCGTCGAGCACCGGTTTCTCGGAGCCTTCGGAGTAGCGGAAGGTTACGTCCTTGAACGAGACGGAACCGTCCGGCACTTCGGTGATCGGATGGCTATTGTCACGCACGGTGCTCACTTCGTTCAAGACCTGGCAGATACGCTCGGCGTCGGCGCGGGAGATGACGACCATGACGATGATCATGGAGACCATATTGAGCGCCATCAGGATCTGCATGGCGTAGGTGACCAGCGCGGTGAGGTCGCCGGTCGTGAGGCCCAACGCCGGGTTGTTGTGCGAACCGACGATCTGCTTGGTGCCCATCCACGAGATGATGAGCATGGCGCCGTAGATGCAGGTGTTCAGAATCGGCCAATTGAAGGCGATGACGTGCTCGGCGCGGCAGAAGTAGTCGTAGATGCGCTTAGAGACGGCGCCGAACTTGCGGCTTTCGTGCTCCTCGCGGTTGTAGGACTTCACCACGCGAATGCCCTGCAGATTCTCGTCGACGATGTTGTTCAGGTGGTCGTAGGTGTGGAACACCTTCTCGAAAATCGGGTGGACGGAGAGCGAGAGCGCCGTGAGGCCCACGCCCAGAATCGGGATGATGATCAGGAAGACCATCGAGATCGAATGGCTGATCCTGAAGGAGAAAATCCAGGCGACGATAACCATCATCGGCGCACGCACGGCCACGCGGATAATCATCTGGAAGGCGAACTGGACGTTGGTGACGTCGGTGGTGAGCCTAGTGATGATCGAGCCGGTCGAGAAGCGGTCGATGTTGGTGAAGCTGAAGGACTGCACCTTCTCAAACAAATCGTGGCGCAGATTCTTGGCGAAACCGGAGGAGGCGATGGCGGCGTAACGCCCGGACATGAACCCGGCGAACAGCGAGACGATCGCGCAGCCCAGAAGGATGATGCCGAACTTCCAGATCGCCGGCATCGACCCGCCGGAGACGCCTTGGTCGATCAGCTGCGCCATGACGGTGGGGATGAGGATCTCGAGGATGCTCTCGACCATCACGAAAACCGGTGTCAGCCATGTTTCGCGCTTGTATTCTCGCAGGCTGTGCAGCAACGTGCGAATCAGATGCTTGGGATGCTCCCGGTCCGTTGCCGTCACCTGCATATTTTGGGGAGCATCAAGTGCCTTGCTCATCCAACCCTCTTTTCACATACCTAACTCGTATTGGCGCAACCGTCGCTTCTCCCCCATGACTCTCGTCCCGCTTCGCACCAGAACACGCCTAAATCCGTAGCACGCATCCGGTCGAAAACGAGGGACTACCGAAGCCGACAGACTATATAACGCTATTACGAACCGGCTACAATACAACCTGCCGCAACCCGCGCGGAACAAGCCGAAATTCGCCATTCTTCGACGTTCTATCCGTTTGCCGTTTTTAAGCTTGCAGAATATTCACGAAACACTGAAATACCTGCTTTTATTGATTTTTCAATTAAACGGGACGAGCGATTTCGGACGATTACCGTATTTATTGTTTTTTATACATAATTACTCTGATATAATACTTACCGACCGGACGGTAACCATGTTGTTGCCGCGGAATCAAGGAGGACATGCATGGATGCAGAAATATATGTGACGCCGCCGAATCTCGCGCCCGATACCCAAAAACCACTGGAGCACAAATTCCGCTTCGCCATTGGTTTCCTGGTCGTCTCGCTGATGTGGGGCATTCCTTTCAGCATGGGCTCAGGCGTGTTGCTGCCGCAGGTTTTCTCGGGCATCAAAGGCATCTCCGCAGAAGGCGCACTCGGCACCATGAACGCCGTCAGCTCGATTTTCGCACTTGTCTCGAACATCGTTTTCGGGACCTTCTCCGACGTCTCCAAATTCAAAATCGGCAAGCGCACCCCCTGGATCGTCGCCGGCGGTGTCATCGGCGCCGCGGGTTACTTCCTGACCGCCCACTCCACTTCGCTGATGTGGATGGTCATCGGCTGGTGCATCGTACAGGTCGGCATCAACTGCCTCATCGCCCCGGCCGTCGCCGTACTCTCCGACCGTATCCCCGAGGACGTGCGCGGCACCTTCTCGGCGCTCTACGGTGCCGGTCAGATCGCCGGCATCCAGCTGGGCAACTTCGTCGGCAGCTTCTTTTTGACCAAGCTCAACACCGGTCTGACCATCGGCACCTGCATCTTCCTGTTCTCCGGTCTGCTCACCGTCATCATCTGGCCGCGCGAGAAGTCCGCGGAGAACAACACCAAGGCGACAACCGCTCTCGACATCCTCAAGTCGTTCATTCCGCCGACCAAGAACTGCCGCGACTTCTACCTCGCCCTCTTCGGCCGCCTCACCTTCGTCATCGGCACGTTCATGATCTCGGGCTACCAGCTGCTCATCCTTGAGCGCTACATCCATCTGAGCATCAAGGATGCCGGCACCGCCATGCAGGTCATGTCAATCATCACGCTGGTCGCCACCATCCTCGCCTCGATGGTCTCCGGCCCGCTTTCCGACTATCTGCATCGCCGCAAGTTCATCGTCGCCATCGCCTGCGTCATCATCGCCTTGGGCATGCTCGTCGCCTGGATCATCCCCACCACCACGGGTATCTACGTCTACGCCACGCTCGCCGGTCTCGGCAACGGCTGCTACATGTCCGTCGATCAGGCGCTGAACGTCGACGTGTTGCCCAATCCGCAGGAAGCCGGCAAGGATCTCGGCATCCTGAACCTCGCCAACACCATCGGCCAGGCCCTCGCCCCCGCCTTCACCACCCTGTTCATCGGACTTACCGGCGGCTACAGGGCGGTCTTCCCCGTCGCCATCGTCTTCCTGCTCGTCGGCACCATTTTCATCATGATGATCCGCCGGGTCAAGTAAGACTTCCGATATGCCCGCGATGCCGTGTCCGATGTTTTATAGGGCACGGCATCGCTGTATAGCAGAAACAACTATCATTGAAGAGCAAAGAATATACGACAGCGAGCCGCATTCGGTCTAGCTCGTAAGGAATAATAAAAGATTGTCGTATATAAAAGAGGCCTTTGAATCATGCTGCATCTCACCCACGCCAAAAAACGTGACAACGGCACCGATAGCCGCACCGCGATCCTCAACGCCGCCGTCGTCTCGTTCGGTCAACGCGGGTATTACGGGACTTCGCTGCAGAAAATCGCCAATACCGTGGGCATGACCAAGGCCGGGGTGCTCCATCACGTCGGCAGCAAAGAGGGGCTGCTCAATATCGTCCTCGACGAGATATACGACCCAGGCACCGAAGCCATCATGGATCATTTCAGGATGACCGACAGGCCGAATGTGGCACGCATGTGGCGCGAGGTCGTGGCCATCAACGCCAAACGGCCCGAGCAGGTTCACATGTTCTCGACGCTGGATGCGGAAGCCATCGATGCGAAGCATCCGGCACACGAATACTTCAGAAAACGCGATCAGAACCTGCTTGAGGAAATGCTGCGGATTCCTTGGTACGTACCCGTTGGCACGAATATCGAGCACTTGCTGCAGGCCGGTTTCAGCATGATGGACGGCATCCAGCTGCGGTGGCTGCGCGCCCCGGAACGTGACCTGAACGAGATGTGGGCCGAGTGCGAGGCCGAACTGATGCCGATGCCGATGTGGGAGGGGTATCGGTAAGTAAAGCGAGGTTTACCTCTGAAACACCTCGGGATGAACCGGGTCGCCGGGAATGTCGGCACGGGTGTCTTCCAGTTCTAGCGCATCCTGCCATTCATCCATGGTCAAGCCGAAAGGCCGGGCATTCATGCCGCGAGCCTGCAAATCGGCTTTCGCTTCTTCGACATCCACAACGGAAAGCCCTTCAACGAACGACTTCCAGCGTGCGAAATTCACATCGTCGTAAAAATTGCGGCCCACAGTCTGCGTCAGCAGTTCCGCACGCTCGATGGGCAGCGAATCCCAATGCCGCAGCTCGATGACCTTTTTCAGGCGGACATCGTTGAAATGCGTGGATAGGATGTGGCCGACCTCGTAGGCATTGAGCTCGCGGTCGGGGTAGATATCGGCGGCGTTGCGCCTGAAGGCGACGAATTCCTGCTCGTCCTCGCTCAAGCCCGCAGCCTCCGGCGTGTGCGTGAGGTCGGCGAACATCAGCGGGGTGGCCAAAACGTCGCGGGCGTAATCCTCCCAGCCGAAGCGAGGGTCGAAAAGCCCGGGCGTGATGCCGGTGCGCTGCTGGTCGGCCTTGTCCCAGATGCGCTGGCGCAGCAGCGGGAAGGGATTCGGGGCGCCTTCGAAATACGGCGAGTTGCGGAAGAACATGGAGATGATGGGTCCCAACGCGGTGCCGACGCGCATTTTGGCGATGGCGTCCGCCTCGTCGCTGTAGTCGATGCTCACCTGGGTGGAGGCCGAGCAGCGCATCATACAGGGCCCGTATGAGCCGACATGGCCGAGATACTCGTTCATCGCCGCGTATCGGCGTTTGGGATTGATGGTGATGTCGGCAAAGCTGGTAACCGGCTGGTAGCCGTAATTGATCAGCCGAAAGCCGAGGTCATCGAGGATAGGATTGATTTCGCTGCGGAATGTCGCATAGATATCGAGCAGCTCCTGCGGGGTGTGCAGCACGCCGATTGAGGTCTCGAACTGACCGCCCGGCTCCAGCGACAGGCTGATGCCCGGCCGTGCAAGGCCGAGCAGATGGCCGTCTTCGACGAATTCCTTGTCGGGGTCATAGTAAGGACGAAGGCGTTCCAGAAGTGTTTCGATGCCGTCGGTTTCGGCGTAATCGACCGCCCGGTCGCTGCCAGTACGCACGGGAAGATGCTCGATCTCGACACCGTAGCCGTCGTCGCGCTCCGGCTTGGCACCGGAAGCGAAGAAACGCAGCAGACTGGCCACATGCTTGCTGTTGACTTTGGCGCCAAGATGGGCGTAGCTCACCCGTGGAGTAGTGTTCATACCTTTTATCGTATGCGCTCGCGGCGAGTTTATCGAGCGATTACGCGGGTTGCGCAGTGTTTTTGCGTGACGAAGGACATATATGCGGTTTGGAAACCACAGAATATCGTTGGGCGACATCATCGATACCAAACGCCTGCTCTCACCAGGTGAAACCCAATCCTACGCACCGTTTCCGGCCCATATCCCCGATACAACAGCAATGTGCGCGAATCCGTCAGTCTTGGCGACGGATTCGCGCACATTTCAGAAACCGACCAGCGCGATCACTCGACCGTGAACGTCGTGCGCTTCAGGTCGCGGCGACGGGAGGAATGGCCGACCAGCAGCTCGAACTCGCCGGGCTCGACGATGCGGTTGGCGTCCGCGTCGACGATGGAGCACGCGGAGACGGGGATGTCGAGCGTTACGGTCTTGCTCTCCCCCGGCTTCAGCTCGACCCTGCCAAACGTCTTCAGCTCGCGGTCCGTCCAGCTCACCGACGTGACCAGGTCGCCGACATAGGCCTGCACCACTTCGGTGCCCGCGTTGCTGCCGGTGTTGGTCACCTCGATCGAGACATGCAGGGTCTCGTCGGCGCCGAACGGCGTTTCCCCGCCCTCGATCTGCGGCTCGCCGTAGGAGAAGGTGGTGTAGCTCAGGCCCTCGCCGAACGCGAACGCCGGATCCTGCGTCAGGTCGGCGTAACGCCAGGCGTGCTGGCCGCGAATCTGGTTGTAATAGACGGGAAGCTGGCCGGCGTGACGCGGGAAAGTGATCGGCAGACGGCCGCTCGGGGCGGTGACGCCCATCAGAATCTCGGCGATGGCGCGGCCGCCCTCCATACCCGGGCTCGGCGCCCAGAGCAACGCATCGGCGTTCAGGGCGCTTTGCGGCAGCACTTGCGGCTTCGAGCTCAGCAGCACGACGACGAACGGCTTATCGTCGGCCTTGGCGACTTCGGCGAGCGCATCCAACAGCGCGACCTGGCCGCCCTGCAGCTCCAGGGTCGCCGAGGACCGGCCCTCGCCGATCAGCGGGATGGTGTCACCGACCACGGCGATAACGGCATCCGACTGGCGGGCGTTCTCCACGGCCTCATCAAGCAAACGCTGGTCAAGCGGCGCCGGGAACGCCACCTTCGGACGCGGCTGCCCATCGGGGAACACCGGACCGTTCGGATCATCCTTGAGCACCACCACGTTGGCACCTTTGGTGTACGTGACTTCAAAATCATCATCCTTGCCGAGCGCCTTAAGACCGTCGACCACCGTCGTAATCATCTCGCGCGGCTGTCCCTCCGGCATCCAGGAGACCTGGCCGGAATTGCCGGCCCAGTCGCCCAGTTGCGTCTGGGCATCGTCGGCGAGCGGGCCTGCGACGGCGAGGCGATGAATGGACTTCGCATCAAGCGGCAGCACAGGCTTGTCCGCCTGCGAGTCGTCGGCGCCATCGGCGCCATCCGCGTTCCAGGCTCGCGAGCCGTTGCGCAGCAACACCACCGATTCGCGTGTCAGCTCAAGGTTGACCTGGCGGTGCGCCTCGTTGCCGATGACCGCGTCGATGCGCTTCTGGTCGGGCAGGCGGGGATCCTCGAACAGTCCCAGACGGAACTTCACGGCGAGAATCCTCGAGACGGCCTCGTCGATTGCGGACTCGTCGAGCAGACCCGACTTGACGGCCTCGATCGCGCCTTCGTAGAACTGCGGCGTGGTCATCACCAGGTCGTTGCCCGCCTTGACCGCATCGGCCGCGGCGTGCACGAAATCAGGCTTGACCTTCTGTTCCCAGACCGAACGGCCGACGTTGTCCCAATCGGTGACCAGCATGCCCTTGTAGCCCCAGTCGCCACGAAGCTTGTCGCTCAAGAGCCAGTGGTTGAAGGTCACTGGAACGCCCTCGATGGACTCGTAACCGAGCATGAACGTGCCGGCGCCCTCACGTGCCACGCGTTCGAAGGGCGGCAGGAACCACGAGGCGAGCTTGCGGTGCGAGAGGTCGGCCTCGCTGGCGTCACGTCCGCCTTGCGTCTCGGAATATCCCGCGAAATGCTTGGCGCAGGCCAGGATCGCGTCTTTTGCCAGCGGCTCGCCCGCCTTGGCGCCGCCCTGATAGCCGCGCACCATGGCACTGGCGAACTCGCCGATCAGCGTCGGGTCCTCGCCGAAGGTCTCGCCCACGCGGCCCCAACGGGTGTCACGCGAGATGCAGAGCACCGGCGAGAACGTCCAGTGCACGCCGGTCGCCGAAACCTCCTCGGCGGTGGCCCGCGCCATCTTCTCGACCTTCGCCGGATCCCAGGAAGAGGCCATGCCGAGCTCTTCGGGATAGATCGTCGCACCCTCCCAGAACGAATAGCCGTGGATGCAATCGTCGCCGATCACCAGCGGGATGCCGAGCCTGGTCTTTCTGCGTACCATATCGACGGCCTTGAGCAGATCGGACGGCCGGGTGTGCAGGATCGAGCCGACGTGGCGCTCGACGATCAGGTGCTCGAGGTCGCCGCCCCTGGCGTCGAGCTGCATCATCTGCCCGACCTTCTCTTCAAGCGTCATACGCCCCAACAGGTCAGCGATACGTTCGCCGTCGCCTAAGGCCGGGTTTTGGTACGGTAACCTTTTATCTTCCGTCATAAATCTCCATAAAACGATGTGATCAACAGATACGTCTACGTAATTCCAACTTACTCATAGCGCATGATGGCAATAAACCAAAAATCTTTCTTGTCAAACCTTGCCAAACAGACAAATATCTGGTTCATTCGCAGAATTCTTGTTTTCTACAAATGAACCAGATAATGTAACTCTGTAGCGGTTTAGCGTACGCTCTTGATGGACAGGATAAATACCGATCCAAGAATTGCCATGCAAATCGAAACCGCGAAGGCGACCGGATAGCCGCCGGTGACCATGACTATCGTGGACGTCAGCACAGGGCCAATCATCTGACCCAATGTTGTGGCAAGATTCAAGATACCGAGATCCTTGCCAGCGGTCTCTTTATCTGAAAGAACGTCAACGTTCAGCGCCTGATCAACCGACGAATACACGCCATAGCCCAAACCCGCTATTCCTGCGTACAGGTACATGCCCATCGTCGTCGGCATCACCCACGGCATCGCCACGCCAATGGCGAACAGCACGGATGCAATGACCACAGGAACCTTACGACGCCCCAGGAAATCCGACAACGGACCGGAAACCGCAGGACCGGCCAACGAAACAACCATAGAGATGATAGACATCACCGACATCGTCTCCGCAGCCTTGGTATTGCTCTGCCCGACGTGATCGGTAATGATATACAGCTGATAAGCCGCAATCATCTGATAGCCCATCAGCATGCAAAGACGACCTGCAAAAGCCTTGTAGAAATCATGATTGGTCTTAAACCTTGGAGGAGTAAAGGAAACCAAAATGTCTTTGAGCCCGCCGGAAGTCTTGGGGAGGAAGTCCGCAGACTTCTCTCGCGGCACCAAGACCAGCAAGAGCAAGCCGCTGACAAGCATGAAGGCGCCGGCAGAGATCGAAGAAGCCGTTTGATTATTCATGAGCTTTGTCGCCAGCAGAGTACCCAAAGGCGCTCCCACAGTCGACCCGGCTCCGTAAAAAGCACTCATCGTTCCACGGATACCCGATGGCACTCGATCGGAAATCATGGCGACCACAGGAGCAATCATCATGTTGAGACCAGCCATCGCCAAACCGAAGCACAGCACCATCAGGAAAGCATTTGGCGCCATGCCAGTAAGGAACATAAAAATACCGCCGATAAGAGAACCGATCACAATCCAAGGCGTACGACGTCCGAAATGAGATCGAGTCCGATCGGAGAAATTACCGAATATCAGATTCGAAAGCAGCGAAAACACGGAGGATACCGTGCCGTTGATGGCGATGACCGCTTCCGGGTTCGGAACCATCTGCTTCAGACGCAGCGGGATGATAAAGGCCGATACAGAATTGATGCCGATCATCCACAAAATACCAAAGCCAAGGAATGCCGCCCCATAACGAGCTATGGTGACCGCGCCAAACGGCTTTCCTGTTTCCGGAGACAGCGTCGGATCTTTGTCAGCCGCAGCGATGGCTGCATTGTACTGCTCTAGTCGTGGTGAAGCCGAAGCCACAGTGCTCATGTCTTCCTGGTCCATAGGACCCCTTTCTCTAACATCTTCCTCGATAGAAGAAAGGAAAAATAATATTTATCTTTCCAAACAAAGATAGTATCATAAAATAATCGAACTGCAAATTGTCAACCAATAATAACGAACTCATATCAATGATTATTCAATAAAAATAAAGTATGCTATATTTATCTTGTCTTTACAAGATACCATTTATCGATATTTCAGCAAAGGAGCATCGATGGAAAACAACCAAACCCCCAGCACGACCGCTCAAAGCCATTGGATATGGCCTGTCGCGCCAAAC
Source organism: Bifidobacterium sp. ESL0764 (assembly GCF_029395515.1). Classification (NCBI taxonomy): domain Bacteria; kingdom Bacillati; phylum Actinomycetota; class Actinomycetes; order Bifidobacteriales; family Bifidobacteriaceae; genus Bifidobacterium; species Bifidobacterium sp. ESL0764. The sequence goes on along the minus strand of NZ_CP113919.1, from coordinate 607,857 downwards.
GGACAGTCTGATACGGCAGCGGCGAAACAACGGGCCGTTTTCGCCAACTTCCGGAAAATACTTCACATCAATACCATTCCGGAACACTTCCAGGTAAGAGTCTGCGCTGACGCCCGTTACAAACTATTCGTCAACGGAACGTTCATTCAGGCCGGTCCCGCCAAAACAGATTCGAGTAGACGATGCTACGACCTTTGCGACATCGCCGGAGCACTGCATAAAGAGGACAACGTCATCGCAGCTACAGTGCTTCATTACCCATCCGATGCCCCTGGCAACAACAGCGTCGTCTCGACCACATGCCCCGGGTTCTGGCTGGAATCCATGGATTGCGACACTGTCACAGGCAATCCCACTCTGGCAACCGACGCTTCTTGGCAATCGCGTATCGACACCAATCGAAGAATCGTCAGCGAAAATCCATTCTTTGCTCCATTACAGATTATGGAGGATTATGCGCCTTCCGTCACCGACAACCACTGGATGACGTCGAACAGTTCCTCTTTCATGGATTGGTCAAACTCATACGAATATACCGCCGCGCAGCTGCCTTCCATCCTGCGTCCCGATAGTCTTCAACCCCGAGCTATCCCGTTCATGCGGGACACTTCACGCTCCTTCCGTTCAGGTCCGTCGCTTCCGGTCACGCTCGAACCCGGAACCGTCAAGGAATTTGTCGTAGACGCCGGCGAACTCATGACCGGATATCTCAAATTGGCTCTAACCGGCGGAGCAGGCAGTCGCATCGACATCCTCCAATCAGAGGGCTACGTCAAATACGCTCCCGAACATCCTTCAGCATTCGAAGACCAGCCAGTGAAAGGAGACAGGACCGACAGCGAACACGGGGTTCTTGCCGGCTACACAGACACGTATCACCCCACGGGCCGGGGCACCACAAGCGAGCCCGAAATCTACGAGCCCTTCTGGCTGCGCACGTTCCGCTTCGTCCGTCTGAAGGTCACTGCCGGGAAAAAGCCCGTGACCATTGTGCGGTTTGACTATCGTCAGACGGAATACCCTCTTGACGCCACGACAACGGTCAACATTCAAGACAAGACGCTGAACAACATCTGGGATATGTCATTGCGCACACTGCGGCGCTGCATGCACGAAACCTACGAGGACTGCCCGTTTTACGAGCAATTGCAATACATTATGGATTCTCGTACTGAAATTCTCTACACGTATGCAGTCTCCGCCGACGATCGGCTGGCCAGACAAGCCATCGAGGCGTTCTCGAACGCCAAACAAGCCGAGGGACTGCTCAATGCCAGCTGGCCGAATAACACGAGAAACGTCATTCCCGGGTATTCCCTTTATTTCGTGGGCATACTCTACGACCACATGATGTACTTTGACGACACGGAACTTCTGAAGAAGCATATGCCCCTTGTGGACGACATTCTCGGTTACTTCCATGACCGCTTGACCAAAGACGGCATTGTAGGTAAAGTCGGCGGCATAGACGCCCCGGATCCTTGTTGGTCGTTCATCGACTGGACATCGGAGTGGAACAAGACAAGAGGCGTTCCTACGGCTATCCTCGATGGTCCGTTGACCATGGAAAGCCTGCTCTATATCATGGCGCTGCAATATGCATCGAAGATATACAAGCATCTTGGCGATCAAGGCAAGGCGGAGACGTGTGCCAGAGAAGCAAGCGACATACAAAAGGCCGTCAATCTCCTCTGCCGCGATGCCCATGGAATGTATACAGATGGACCCTCCTGCTCCGACATCAGTCAGCATTGCCAGGTATTCGCCGCATTGACGCATACCAGCGATATCGAGCAATCCCGGAAAAACGTCATGACGACACTTGAGGATCCGAAACACTATGCGCAATGTTCGATCGCGATGGCATATTATCTCTTCCGGGCTTTGGAGGAACTTGACCTTTACGACGAAACATCAACATTATGGACTCCGTGGCAGAAGATGCTCAGCAACCATATGACGACCTGCGCGGAAGACGACCTCAAACAGCGCAGCGACTGCCATGCCTGGGGTGCGTTGGCCCTCTACGAATTACCGTCAGCAATACTGGGCGTCAAACCAAGTTCACCGGGGTATCGAAGCGCGAGGATTTCCCCCCATGCGGCCGGGCTGGAAAAAGCCTCCGGCTCAGTCGCCACCCCGCACGGTCCCATACAAGTATCTTGGAAGAAGGACAACGGAAAGGGGCAGTCAGACATGTCGATTTCCTTCAACGCACCCAGCGACATTGAGGTTGAAGTCATCAAGCCGCATAAACAATAGATTGCCGTCGATTATGGTATTTGCTCATAACGATCGATAACCATCCCAGATCGGGGAGGGAAACAGCAAGGACTCGATATCAAGCCATTCGGTCAGCATATCGATCGGAGGTTTACGCAGCCACCGCAGTTGTATACCGTCCAAAAACTCCATACATCTGCGCACAGAAGGCCGCATGTTGTTCCACTCCCCTATCTCGGGCGGTATCTTCCATATGAATTCCGAATAGTGCTCCCAAATCTGCTGTGGCCGATTCGTGAAAAGCTTATGCAGAGGATGATTGGGATTGGCCGCTTCGGTCGACAGAACATTGTAGAGCTGCACAAGGGATTTACGCTGGGCATTATATCCGACCAAATAACGCATATATGCCGGGAACAGCAAGTTATTGCTATCGCTTCCCGGCAATCCCGACTGTATGAATTCTTCAGGAGTGCCCGCATTGTCGTATATTTGCGTGATAACAGAAGAAAGCAGACTTTCCTTATTCTTCACATAATGCATCAAGCCGGGCTGACTCATACCTATCGCATCGGCGATATCAGTCAGCGTAAAGCCGTTGTATCCCCGTTCACTCATCAACCGCGTAGTTGCATCGATAATTTCTTTTCTACGTTGTTCCGGAGATTTACGTATCCGCTTCCCCTTTGAGTTAGCCATAATTGCCAGTATAACTTACCGCATCAAACAAACCATCGAATCGACCGGCACCGATCCCGTCGGCCGGATATCAGCGTGCCCCCTTCTGAACGACGGCAACGGCCAGATTCCAAGGCCCAATCGTCAACTCGTCTCCGGCCTCAATGCAAGTTCCGGACGCCGGACCGGACGCGTGATCCACAATCGCCGATCCGTTGGAAGCGACCTTGATGCCTCCTACGACCACCTTGCCTGATATTGGCGAGGCGAAGGACACCGGATCAGGTGAATAGTTCAGGAAATAAACGATGCGTTCACCGTTCTGATTAAACCCGACACGCACTGTCACCTGCCCGGCCAAGCTGACGCCCAACGACCTGACGCCTGCAGCATTGGCAGCATCGCGAACCACAGCACGCATTGCGTCAGCATCAAGAACAGTACCGACCCACTGCGCCCAGCCGAAGCCAAAGACGTGGCGGGTGATCGCAGCGTAGACTCCCCAAGCCGGATGGTCATAAGCAGCCAAAACCTGCGTGCCGTTGCCATTCGGTTTCAGCAGCTCAATCAACGCCTTGGCCTTGGTTTCCGGTTGCGTCACTCTTTTCGTCTCGGTCTCAGCTTCGGCTTGGCTTCGAGCCTTTGGTACGGCAAGAGCAGCTCCGTAGTCTTTTGCCGCCGGCACGACACCGACATCATTCGGCCGCGTGAACTGGTTGTAGCTCATGCCAAACACGTCGGTCAGCCCATGCGGAGCCCGGTCGTGCCAGACCGTCACATCATCGTCGGCGACAAACGAACGCAGCGAGGAGAGCAGGTGGCCGCCAGCTTTGACGTAGGCGCGCAACGTATCGACAGTACTTTGCGGAGCGCAATACAGCGCCGGCGTCAACACGAGTCGATATTGGTTCAGAGTCGCAACATCGACGTCTGCTGGCACGAAATCGGTTTCTATATTCAACTCGAACAACGCATCGTAATACATTCGAACGATGTCGTTGTAACGCAGCCCGCCGTCAGTCGGGAATCCGGTTTCCAGCGTGAACCAGTCAAGTGCGCCCAGCGCCTCGTTGGACACCATGATGGCAACCTGGTTGCGCTTGCGCAAATGCTTTAAGCAACTCTGCACCTCAGGCCGGGCGATTTCCTGCCCAAAAACACCGGCTTCCTCATACGTCGGATTTGGCTCAAAGTCGTGGCTCAACAGACCCTTCCAGTAAGTCTCGAAAGAATTGTGGATAGAATGCCAATGCCAGTACATCACGCTGTCCGCACCGCTGGCCAGGTGGCTGTAGGCCTGCAAACGAAGCTGACCGGGATAGGGCAACCAACCATGCTGGCCTTGCGCCTCGGTTTCGAGCACGAGATAGTTCTGTCCGCCTTTGGCCGAACGGGCCATATCGCCACCGAACGCGATCTGCTTGCCGGTAAGCTCGTCCTCGCTGGGATGGTAGATATCGACACCCACGATATCCAACGCCTTGGCCGCCTCGAAATGGCTGACCGCCGGCTGCACGCCGAAGGAATAGCCGCGCCATTCATAATCGAAATTATGGGTGACGAACTGGTCGCCCCTGGCGTATTCGCGTACGATACCGGCCTGCCAAGCCAGGTATTGCGCTACTTGCGAACGCCTGAACCTGTCGAATTGCGCGCGCAACGACTCGTTGACGGCTCCGGTTACGTCGGGAAAATCCTCCCAAGCATTGATGCGGTTCGACCAATAGTCAAGTCCGAACGCGGCATTGAGCACATCCAGATCGTCATGGAACCGCTCGCGAAGATATTTGACAAACAACATCTGCATATCGGGCGAGACGCAGTCATAGTATTTCGTCTCGTTATCGACCTGATAGCCGATGACCGCGGGATTCTGGGCGACATGAGCGATCAGTCTTCTGATGACACGTTCGGCATAGTACCGGTACGAAGGATTGACGATATCCATAATCTGCCGGGCGCCATATTTGCCGGGACCCTCCGGGGTCACCGCAAGCACGTCGGGATGCATGCGCACCAGCCACGTCGGCACGGCGTAGGTCGGCGTGCCGATAATCACAGAAATGCCATGCCGCTCAGCCGCGTCGAGTACACGGTCGATATGGGAGAAATCGAAGACACCCGGTTGAGGCTCGCACGTGCTCCACGTCGATTCGGCGATGCGGATGGTATCGATGCCGATATGCCGCATCATCTCCATATCCTTGTCAACCCGGTCAAGCCCACGCGGCACATACTCGTCGTAATACGCCGCACCGAAAAGAATCCTGTCCGGCAACTTTGCCAATCGATCTGTTCCGTTCATATCTGCCTACGCAATCTTCTGTACTGTCGTCCTTGACTTTCAAGTCGACTCCGACCTCACTACCGGTGATATCCATCATGCATCACCATGGCTACGAAACTATACCATCGTGTTTCGTCCCGTGCCGTCGAGTCAACGTCGAAATCAATCCGCCATGCTTAGAATGGGAATATCGAAATCGGTGAGATAAAGGAGCAGAACATGACCACAGACCATCGCAGCACGCTGTTTTCGCCATTGATCCTTCCTACACCCGACGGAACGGGGTTGACCTTGCGCAACCGCACCATCCTCTCCCCCATGTGCCAGTATGCCGTCGAGAAGATGGACGGGGTGGCCACCGACTGGCACCTGCAGCATTACGGGTCCATCGCCGCCGGCGGGTTCGGGCTGCTCACCATCGAGTCGACCGGGGTTGATCCGGTCGGCAGGATTTCACCGCGAGACCTCGGCATGTACAGCGACGAACAGGAGGCCGCTCACCGGCACCTGGTCTCCTTCATCCACTCGCAAGGCGCGGCTGCAGCCGTACAGCTCAACCACGCGGGTGGCCGCGCCTCAGGCAAGCCTTGGCTTCCCGGCATGCACGGCGGTTCGGCACCGATCGAGGACGGTGGATGGCAGACGGTGGGGATGACCGACCAATCCATCGCCAAAGGCTATCGTCCGACGACGAAACTGGACAAAGCCGGCATCGAACAGATCGTCTCGGATTTTGCCGCGGCCGCACGCCGCGCCGACGCCGCCGGCTACGACGTCATTCAGATCCATGCCGCACACGGCTATCTGCTTCATCAGTCGCTTTCTCCGCTGACCAACACCCGCGACGACAAATACGGCGGCACCGAGGAGAACCGATTCCGGCTCACGCGCGAGGTCGTGGACGCGGTACGCGAGGTGTGGCCGAAAACCAAGCCGCTCGGCATCCGCATCTCCGCCACCGACTGGGTCGAAGGCGGGCTTGATGTGGAGGCCACGTCGCGTCTGATGCGCGATCTGGTCAAAAACCATGGCATCACCTGGGTCGATGTGTCCTCCGGCGGGCTGGTCAACACACCGCTGCAGCCTTCCGGCCCCGGATTCCATGCGGTGTTGGGAGCACAGATCAAACGTGCCCTGGCCGACACCGACGCGATCGTCAGCGTGGTCGGCGGCATTTGTAGCCCGGAACAGGCCGAGACGATGCTGCGCACCCGCCAGGTCGATGCCGTCTCGATCGGACGCGCCGCGATGCGCAACCCGCACTGGCCCGCGATGGCCGCCGCGCGTCTGGGCGTGCCGCGCGAAGCCATCCCCGCCGCCGCGCAATACTGGCGTGCCGAATGGTGAGACTTGGCGGCTGAGCAGTAAAACTCAGTGCGCCGAGTGGGGCTACTGATTTGGGTATTGAGCCCTCGTGCTCTTTCATTTCATCTATCGCATCTTTTATGGACCGATGGCATAAACCGGTATCATGGCCTCTCGGCCAACAACGGAAGCCGGGCGATACCCGCCAACAGGTATCGCCCGGCTTTCAGATTGTTGATACGGCTTCAATCAACGACTATCGACGACCGTTCAGTCGGCCTTGGCCAGCTTCTGGTCGGCCTTCTTTGCGGCGGCGATCATCAGCTTGATACGGTTGAGCTGGTTGGCGGCCGAAGCGCCCGGATCATAATCGATCGAGACAATGTTGGCCTCAGGATGCAGGCGCCGGATCTTGCCGAACATGCCACGTCCGGTGACATGGTTGGGCAGGCAGGCGAACGGCTGGGCACACACGACGTTCGGGCAGCCGGACTTGATGAGTTCCAGGATCTCGGCGGTCAACAGCCAGCCTTCGCCGGCCTGCACACCGATCGAGGTGACCGTGGAGGCCATCTTCACCAGCTCCGGCATCGGGGTGTCCTGGCTGAACTTGCCGTGCGCAAGGTCGATGGCCCGGCGCACCGGGTTCAGGATCCGGTCGAGTCCCCAACGCATCAGCGCATAGAGCTTCTTGTTGCCGCCCATGCCGGTGTTCTTCTCGTTCCAGTCGGTGATGTAGGGACGGGTGGTCATGAATTCCATGATGCCGGGCACCACGGCCTCGCAACCCTGTTCCTCGATCTGGTCGACCAGATGGTTGTTGGCGTCGGGATGGTACTTCACGAGAATCTCGCCGACCACGCCGACGCGCGGTTTGCGTGGGATGTTGCGCAGCGGCAGGGCGTCGAAACTCTTGACGATCTCGTTCAACAGCGTCTGGTAGGGCAGATAACCCTTGCCGATCTTTCGCTTGGCGGTCGCCGAATGGCCGTGATGCTCGATGGTCTCGCGCACGATCTTGTCCCACATCTCATAGAGCTTGTTGGCGCTGCCCTTGACCTTCTCATACGGCCGCACGCGGTAATGGCACTTCATCAAGAGGTCTCCGATGACCAACGCCTTGACCGCACGCCACAACAGCGTCGGGGTCGCCGTGAAACCGGGGTTGTCCTCGATGCCCTGAGTGGAGAGCGCGATGACCGGCACCTGCGGGTAGCCGGCGTCGACCAGCGCCTTGCGGATCAGGCCATAATAGTTCGTGGCACGGCACATACCGCCGGTCTGCGTGATGGCCAAGCAGACCTTGTCGGGGTCGTACTTGCCCTTGATGATCGAATCGACCAGCTGCCCCACGACCATGATGGCCGGGTAGCACGCGTCGTTGTTGACATATTTGAGGCCGGTCTCCACGTCCTGCTGGTCGGCCATCTTCAAGACGTCGAACTTGTAGCCGCCGGAACGGATCACGGCCTCGACCAGGCTCATGTGCACCGGGCTCATCTGCGGGGCGACGATGGTGTAGTCGCGGCGCATGGTCTTCTCGAAACGCACCTTGTGGGCGTAGGCGGAAATCGTGCCCTTGCTGCGTTTCTTGTCTTTGCCGTCAGTGGACTTGCCGGCGTTCGAAGCGACGTTTGCCCGCTCGGTTTTCGCGCTGCCTGCGGCGGCACTCTTGCCATTGGCCCGGCGTGAAGCCTCTTTCATGGACTGGGTGAGCTTCGGATTCGCCTTCATGACGCTGTCGAGCAAGACCTGACGGCCCGGGGTCGGAGCCTTGGAACCGGTTTTGCGGAACTCGCCCTGACGATCGGCTGGGGCTTCCGCGTTATCGGAATCATCAGAAGAATCAGTGGAATCGACAACTGCAGACGCAGCAACGTTCTGTTTGGCGGTTTCAGCCTTGTTTTCCGCTGCATCGACGGCAGCCTGGGCTGCAGCCAATTGCGCTTTGGCTTCTTCGAGCTTGTTCTCGGCGTCCTTCAATTCGGCTTCGCGCTTGGCCGCAGCCTCTTCGCGAGCCTTCGCCTCGGCAGCCTCCTTGGCCATTTCGTCGGCACCGCTTTCGGCGCGCTCTTCTGCAGCAACCTGCTTGGATTCCGCCACGACTCTCTGATTGCCGGCATCGCCAGCAGGCTTTGCTTCAATCTCAGCCTTGGCCGCGGCACGCGCGAGCTTGGCCTTGTTGGCCTCGCGTTCCTCGATGGCCGCCTTGAGCGAGCGCAGACGAATCTTCGCCGCACCGAGGTTGCTGACCTCGTCGATCTTCAGCAGCGTGTAGACGTCGGCCTTGTCGGCCAAAATCTCGCTGACCTGATCGGTGGTGATGGCGTCGATGCCGCAGCCGAAGGAGTTGAGCTGCACCAGTTCGAGCCCCGGGTAGGAGGCGACGAAATTCGCCGCCGCATACAGCCTGGAATGATAGGCCCACTGGTTGGCCACACGCAACGGCATGTTGATGACCTTGCGATCGCCCACCTCGCGGAACCCGCCTTCGTCCTTGGCTCGCGGGTCCTTCTCGCCTTCGCTCAAAAACTCGCTCAAGTGCAGGTTCTGGCCCGGCTGCAACTCGCAGATGGAGTCCTCGGAGAGCACCACCATTCCCAGCGAGCAGATGGTCTCGGGGATGCCGTGGTTGATTTCGGGATCGATGTGGTAGGGGCGGCCGGCCAGCACGATGCCGCGGCAGTCGTGTTCCTTCATATAGGCGAGCGCGCGCAGGCCTTCCTGCTGCACGTCGTGCTTGAAGATCTTGTCTTCGGCGTACGCGGCCTTGACGGCCTTTTCGGCCTCTTCGCGGGTGACGTTGGTCCACGCGAATTCCTCGACGATGCGGTCGACCATCAGCTCATGGTCGGCGAGGTTGAAGTAGGGGCGCATGTAGCGGATGCCGGGTTCGCGCAGCTCGGCCATGTTCGCCTCGATGACGACCGGGTAGTTGGCGACGATCGGGCAGTTGTAATGGTTGTCGGTGTCGCCTTCGACCAGGTTCTCCTCGTAGGAGACGCACGGGTAGAAGATGGTCTTGACCCCGCGGTCCAGCAGCCACTTGATGTGCCCGTGCACCATCTTGGCCGGGTAGCAGATGTTTTCCGAGGCGATGGATTCGATGCCGGATTGGAAGAGCTCGTGGCTCGATCGGCCGGAAAGCCGGACCTTGAAGCCGAGGTTGGTCAAGAGGGTGAACCAGAACGGGTAGTTCTCGTACATGTTCAGCGCGCGCGGGATGCCGATCTCGCCGCGGTAGGCCTTTTTGTCGGTCAGGCGACGGTAGGCGAAGACGCGCTTGTACTTGTAATCGTAGAGGTTTGGCCGGTCGCTGCGCTCGGCCTTGGCGTCGGCACCGCGTTCGCAGCGGTTGCCGGTCACGTAACGCGAGCCGTCCTGGAAGGTGGTGATGGTGAGCTTGCAACGGTTCTGGCAGCGCTTGCACACGTCACGCTCGGAGGTCATCGACAGGTGGTCGAGTTCGTCGCCCTCGACGATGGCGGATTTGGTGTGTTCCGCGCTCTCGTCGAGTTCGTGGGCATCCTCATAATGCATGCGGGCGGTCAGCGCCGCGCCGAACGCACCCATCAGGCCGGCGATGTTCGGCCTGGTCACCTTTTTGCCGGTCAGCAGTTCGAAGGCGCGCAGCACGGCGTCGTTCAGGAACGTACCACCCTGCACCTCGATGGTGTCGCCGAGCTGGCCGGAATCGCGCAGCTTGATGACCTTGTAGAGCGCGTTGCGCACCACGGAATAGCACAGGCCCGCCGCGATGTTCTCGACGGTGGCGCCTTCCTTCTGCGCCTGCTTGACCGACGAGTTCATGAACACGGTGCAGCGCGAACCCAAGTCGACCGGGTGGTCGCTTCTCAGCGCAGCCTGGGTGAATTCCTCGATGGTCAGGCCCATGGAATAGGCGAAGGTCTGCAGGAACGAGCCGCAGCCCGACGAGCAAGCCTCGTTGACGGAAATCGAGTCGATGACGCCGTCGGCGATGGCGAGGTACTTCATGTCCTGCCCGCCGATGTCGATGACGGCGGTGACGCCCGGGCTCACCATTTCGGCGCCGCGATAGTGCGCCATGGTCTCCACCACGCCCTCGTCCAGGTGCAGGCCGGTGGTGATCAGTCCTTCCCCGTAACCGGTGGCGCAGCTGCGTGCGATCCACGCCTCGGCCGGCAATTCGTTCTCGATCTTGCGTACGATTTCCACGGCCGCATCGAGCGGGCTTCCGTCGTTAGTGCCGTAGGACGACCATACGATCTCGCGGTCGTCGTTGATCAGCGTCGCCTTGATGGTGGTCGAGCCGGCGTCGATACCAAGGAAATGCGGGCCCTTCGCGCCTTCAAGCGTGCCGACCTTGATCTGCTCCTTATGGTGGCGTTCGTTGAATTCGCGCCGGTCCTCTTCGGTCGGGAAGAGCGGCGGCATCGTCGCAGTGTCGACCGGCTTGTTCTTCAAGGCCTCAAGGTCGTCGATGATCTCCTGGCAGCTGCGAGGCTCAAAGTGCTGGCCGACATCGAGCTCGTTGTCGTCGCCGCACATGAGCGCGGAACCATAGGCCACATAAAGGTGGGCGTTCTCGGGAACGATGAACCTGTCGACCTTACCTTCAAGCGCGCGTGCGAAGGCCTCGCGAAGCTCGGAAAGGAAGAACAACGGCCCGCCGAGGAAGACCACGTTGCCGTGAATCGGACGGCCGGAAGCGAGGCCGGCGATGGTCTGCGTGGCCACTGCGGTGAAGATGGAGGCGGCGAGGTCGGGCTTGTCGGCACCGTCATTGATCAGCGGCTGCAGGTCGGATTTGGCGAAGACGCCGCAGCGCGAGGCGATCGGGTAGAGAATCTTGTAATTCTTGGCCATGTCGTTCAAGCCGCTGGCATCCGTATCCAGCAGGGTGGCCATCTGGTCGATGAACGCGCCCGTGCCGCCCGCGCAGGAACCGTTCATGCGCTGCTCCGGTGTCGGCTTGAGATAAGTGATCTTTGCGTCTTCGCCGCCGAGTTCGATGATGACGTCGGCTTCGGGGTAGACCTGGTCGATGGCCTTGGTTTCGGCAATGACCTCCTGGACGAACGGCACGTTCATATCGTCGGCCAGGCCCAGGCCACCGGAACCGGTGATGGCCAGGTTGATCGGCTGGCAGCCCCGCCCGTCCTCTTCAAGCTGTTTCTTGACGTCACGCAGCAACCCGGCCACCGTGGCGCGCACATTGGCGTTATGACGCCGATAATCGGCGAAGAGCACGTCCTTCAGGTCGCTGCTTTTGTCCAGCACAACGGCCTTGACCGTAGTTGAACCGATATCGAGCCCGACCCGCAGGGGCGTAACCTCATGCTCCGTTGTCTTGGTTTCCATCACGTCAGCCATGCCTGAATCCTCACCATTCCCATAAACCCGCCGCGTTTTTACGTAACCTGACGCTGTGAGTTTACACACATATACATTGCTAGATTAGTCTCGACACAGCCCAGCAGTAAGGAACTTCACCGTGATTCAGCTCACAGTAGTAAGCAGTGTGACCTACATCTCTTGACAACCATCACGTTTCATGCTTCTTCGCGTTGTCGCATTCGTTGTCCACCAGCTTTGTCACGTCGTAGTCAAAAAGGTTGATGAATCCCTCACCTGTTGCGTATCCTCTGAATACCCAAACCGCCCGAACCGTCGATCAGCTCGCGGCACCTTCGCCGGCGGAGCGGTCCTTGCCGTAGACCTCGGGGATGAAGCGGTGCTGGTCGTGGAGCTTGGACCAGATCACCGGTTTGACCGAACCGGATTCGTCGTGCGCGCGCAATGAGGCCGGCACGTCGATGATGCGCTGGTTGCTGGAGCCGCGGAATTGCAGAAGCGAGTCGTGGTGGTCTTTCATATATCGTCCGTCCACCAGGATGTCGACATCGCGCAGCAGCTCGAGCTTGTCGTCGCTTTCGCCGGGGCGCATGAGTTCCTCCCACGTGTAGCCCGTCCAGCACCAGATGTCCTTGCTGTGCCCGAATTCCTTACGGATGCGCTTGGCAAGACGCAGCAGCACGCCGGTGTTGAGCAGCGGCTCGCCGCCGAGGAAGGTGATGCCTTGAACGACGTCATTGCCCAGATCCTTGATGACCTTGTCCTCAAAACCCTGAGTATAAGGATGGCCGGCCTGAAAATCCCAGATGGATTCGTTGAAGCACTCGACGCAGTGGAACGGACAGCCGGAAACGTAGACGGAGCAGCGGATGCCCTCGCCGTCGGTCATCACCAGCGGCTTGTAGTCGGCGATCATGTCGTGGCTGAGCCGCTCGCTCGTCCACTGCCCCGCCTTCGGGTTATTGGCCAGCGCCGTGGGAATCCACGGCCCACGACCCTGCTCATCCGCGGCGAAATCATGCAACTTGCCACCTGCCAGCTTGCCCATATCGTTCCCCCTTTACTTCGACCGCCACCTCAAACTCGTGACGTGGGAAAATCTCTCGCACAATAATAAAAAAGAAGCTGCTTCATCACTCGGTAGTTCCAGCATCACCGGGCAAAGTAAAGGCGGTCACCGAACAACCAGTGAACCGCCTTTACCTCACTATCTGGAAATCTGGAAAACTACCGAATCAACGGGCCTCTTCGTACCATTCACGCTCGGTGCCGTCCTTCAGCACGACGTGGCCGGTCTCGCCGCTCATGTGCTTGGCGCGATGCGTGATCTCCTCGTGACGGCCATGCACCATCGGGCGCTGCACCGGGTTGCCGAGGTAGCCGCAGGTGCGCTTGGTGACGTTGCACTTGTCGGGGTCGGAGTTGCCGCACTCGGGGCATTTGAAGCCCTCTTCGGTCGGTTCGAAGTCGCCCTCGAAGCCGCAGACGTAGCAGTGGTCGATCGGGGTGTTGGTGCCGAGGTAGCCGATGCCGATGTTGTGGGCGTAATCCCACACGGCCTCGAGCGCCTTCGGGTTGGTCTGCAGCGTCGGGAACTCGCAGTAGTTGATGAAGCCGCCCGAAGCGTAGTACGGGAAGTCCTTCTCGTAGTCGAGCTTCTCCATCGGGGTTGGCGACAGCCAGACCGGATAGTGGAAGGAGTTGGTGTAGAAGTCGTGGTCGGTCACGCCCGGCACGCGGCCGAACTTCTCGCGGTCCATGCGGTTGAAGCGGTCGGTCAGCGACTCGGCAGGCGTGGAATAGAGCGAATAGTGATAACCCTCTTCCTTGGCCCACTTGGCACACAGCTCGTTCATCTTCTTCACGATCGAGAGCGCGAACTCCTTGCCTTCCGCGTCCCAGCTGTGGTCCTTCATCCAATCCTTGCCGTAGAAGACGCTGGTCGCCTCATAGAGGCCGATATAGCCGAGCGAGACGGTGGCGCGGTCGCGGTTGAAGAGCTGGTCGACGTTGTCGTTGGCAGCCAAGCGGCCGAAGGCACCGTAACGATAGAGCGTCGGCGCGTTGATCGGCTTGGCCTGCTTGCAGCGCATGATACGGAACTGCAAGGCTTCGTGAGCGACGTCCATGCGCTCGTCGAAGATCTTCCAGAAGCGGTCCTTGTCACCGCGAGATTCCAACGCGATACGCGGGATGTTGACGGTGACCACACCGAGGTTCAAGCGGCCTTCCTCCTCATCCTTGCCGGTGTCGGGATTGGTCCACCTGGGCAGGAACGAACGGCAGCCCATCGGCGCCTTGAAGGAGCCGGTGATCTTGACGAGGTTCTCGTAGAAGAGAATGTCGGGGTACATGCGCTTGGTCGAGCACTCAAGCGCGAGCTGCTTCAGGTCGTAGTTCGGATCGCCCGGCTCGGAGTTGACGCCGTGCTTGATCGCGTAGGTGAGCTTCGGGAAGATCGCGGTGTGGTGGTCGCGGCCGAGGCCCAAGATGCGCACCAGGAAAATGCAGCGGGTGATCTCACGAGAGAACCAAGAGGTGCCGAGCCCGAAGCCGACGGTGACGAACGGGGTCTGGCCGTTGGAGACGCGGTTGGAGTTGATCTGGTATTCCATGGTCTGCATGGCGTCGTAGATGGCCTTGCGGGTCATGATTTTGGCGTAGATCTCGCGGATCTGCTCGAGCTTCGGAGCGTCGGCGTGGAACGGAGTGTCCTGCGGAATCGGCTTGCGGTCGGCGTCGAAGTGCAGGGTCTTGGGCTCGTTGGCCTTCAGCCCGTCGACGATCTCCTGGGCCACATCCTCGGGCATGGAATCCGGGATCATGGTGTGGGCCTGGTCGAGGAACTTCTTATAGTCCTTGCGGGCGTATTCGTCGAGCATCTCGTCGGCGCGGTTGACGGTCTGGCCGCCGTACTGGTCGCCCGCGATGTCCTTGATGATCTGCGTGATCTGCGTGGCGGCGGTGCCGATGGACTTCGGGGTGTCCATCATCGCGTTGCCCAGCTCGAAGCCATTGTGCAGCATGTCGGCGAAGTTCGGCAGCGAGCAGTTGGTCTCGGCGGTGAACGGCGAGTAATCGGCATCGTGGAAGTGGATGTCACCCTTCATATGGGCGTTGGAGACGCGCTTCGGGAGCATCGAGAAGGCGGAGGCCTTGGAGACGGCCCCGGCCAAGAGGTCGCGCTGCGTGGCGTAGACGTTGGAATCCTTGTTGGCGTTCTCGCGCACCAGCGTCTCGTCCTTGTTGACCAAGCGGTCGACGGCGGCGTTGATATCGGTGGCCTTGGCGCGGTCGATGTCCTTGTTGAGACGATAGTTCGTATAGTTGCGAGCCACTTCGTAGAGATGGTTTTCGACCAGTCCGTGCTCGACGAGGTTTTGGATGTCCTCGATCTTGGCCGGGCCGCTGTAACGCTCCTTGACTTCGCCTTCGATGCCGTTGGCGAGATCGCGGATCATCTGTTCCTCTTCAGGACCGACTTCCTTGTTGAGATCCTTAAAGGCCGATTTCACTGCCGCGATGATGTTCACCGGGTCAAAATCAACAATCCGCCCGTCACGCTTTTCCACCAGTACGGTTTTTGTCGCCGTCGTTGGCTTTGCCGGCGCATCCAGAACCTGAGCCTGCATCACATACCTTCCTCTGCAACTAACAAGACGCCGACACAGATCTACAAATCACATGGATGAAATCACACGCGTGTAACTTTCTGTGTCTTCCCTCACTATACGACGCCCCAAATACTATATCTAGGGATTCAATCGGCGTTTCTCCCCCAGATTTAGTAATAATGGCGGAATAGTGCGGAAATTCATAGTTTAAAATTTTCACATTTGTTTTTTCGTCGGCTTGTCTCGCAAAAACCTTGAACATTTGTCCAGCCTCGAATCAAGGAATCTTGATATTCGTCTCAAGATAGCCTTCCTTGTCCTTCATCAAGAGGATTGTGGAATCATGGCATTCAACACGAGATATGGGTATGCGGCACCCAACCAAAACGCAAGTCCGGGCACCGATCCGGGACCGGGGGGCCAACTTGGGTTGAGACGTCCCGGCGAGCTGCCGCGGCTCGCGCGCGACACCACGCCCGAGAACCCCTGGCCGGTGAGCGTGGTCAGCCAGAAATACCATGACGCCGTGCGCCGCTGGCCCGGTTCATGGGTCGAGGGGCAGATCGTCGAAATCAACATGCGCCGCGCCAGTTCCGGCTATATCACCCTGCGCGACAATTTCGAGGACATCTCGATATCGGTGATGGGCTTCCGCAACTTCGTGGCCATGGCCTCGGGCTTCCACCAAGGCGACCGCGTGGTCATCCACGGCAAGCCCGACGTGTGGATCAAGGCCACGCGCCTGAGCTTTGTGGCCGACGACATCCGCCGCATCGGCGCCGGCGACCTCAAGGCCCAGATCGACGAGCTGCGCAAGAAGCTCAAAGGCGAAGGCCTGTTCGACGCCGAGAACAAGGTGACGCTGCCGGAATTCCCGAAGTGCATCGGCCTGATCTGCGCCCCCCAGGCACGCGCGGAAGGCGACGTCATCACCAACGTCAACCTGCGCTGGCCGGCCGTGAAATTCAAGGTGGTGCACGCGCACGTCCAAGGCGTGCAGTGCCCACAGGAGGTCACCGCCGCGATCCAAAAGCTTGACGCCGACCCGGACGTGGACGTCATCATCGTGGCACGTGGCGGCGGCAGTTTCGAGGACCTTATCGGTTTCTCCGACGAAGGCGTGGTGCGAGCCACCGCAGCCTGCGTCACTCCTATCATTTCGGCCGTCGGCCACGAGGATGACTGGACGCTGATCGATCTGGCCAGCGATCTGCGCGCTTCCACCCCCACCGACGCCGCAAAGAAAGTGGTGCCGGACGTGCGTGAGCAATGGCAGCTCATCGCCAACGCCCGCACGCAGATGAACATGCGCGTTCGCGCCCGCGTCGACAACGAAATCCGCGTCATCGAAGGCTACGCGAACCGGCCAAGTCTCACCCATCCGCGCACGATGCTCGAGCCGCACCAGCGGTTCCTGGACGAGTCGGTGCAGCGTATGCAGCTGGGATTGACCAGAATCGTGGACGACGCCAGCCTGACCGTCGAAAAACTGCACGCCAGCCTCAAGGCCCTGAGCCCGCAGTCCACGCTCGACCGCGGGTATGCCGTGGTGCAGGCGGCCAACGGACACGTGCTCGACGATGCTTCGACAGTTTCTCCGGGCGATACGCTGACCCTGACTCTGAAGAAGGGCGAGGTGGTCACGGAGGCGAAAACCGTCAATCCGAAATAACGGAAACGGCGGCAGCTTCCCGGCACCACGAATATCCAATAACATCAAGCAACAGCAACAAAGAATATAAGGACTAACGATGGCAACAGCAACCAAAGATGCGGCAGACAACAAGAACGAAAACACCAAGGCAGAGGCTCCGGCTTCGAGCCTCAGTGACAAGGAACGCGACCAGATCGCGCAGATGCCGTACGAAGAGGCGCGCGACAACCTCATCAAGGCCGTGCAGGCGCTGGAGGCCGGTGGCCTGAACCTCGACCAATCGATGCACCAGTGGGAGGTCGGCGAGGCGCTGGCCAAGCGTGCGCAAAACCTCTTAAACGAGGTGCGCGCCAAGCTCGAAAACGCCGAGGCCGAGCAGCAGTCGACGGCGGCGACGGCCGGTACGCAATCTAACCTCGAATAAAACGAGGTTAGATTCCGTCTTCGCGCGCGTCGAGCGCGCTCACATTGCCTAAACGAAGCTCACAGTGCTTCGTTTTTAACGGCTCAGCAATCTAACCTCGAATAATTTCGAGGTTAGATTCCGTCTTCACGCGCGTCGAGAAATGCATGATTCTTATTCTCGGTACTTTGCAATGAACGGCTATACTGGTAACTGAAAAGTGCCCAAAGACGGGATGTAAAAGCAACAGAGAAGTTGTGCAGTAACTATGATGATGCTTAAGCATCATGGCCCCATGAAAGGAGCAACTGTGATTATCGGAATACCTAAGGAGACCTCCCCGGGTGAAAGGCTGGTTGCGGCGACGCCGAAAACCGTCGGTCAGCTGA
This sequence comes from Bifidobacterium sp. ESL0764, assembly GCF_029395515.1. NCBI lineage: Bacteria > Bacillati > Actinomycetota > Actinomycetes > Bifidobacteriales > Bifidobacteriaceae > Bifidobacterium > Bifidobacterium sp. ESL0764. Next base: position 589,967 of record NZ_CP113919.1, on the reverse strand, counting down.
AAAAACTCGGTTACGGCGTCTCTATCGAAACCCACGCCGGAGAAGAGGCGAGTTTCTCCGACACCGACTACAACGAGGCAGGCGCAACAATCGGCGCGGCTGGGGATGTCTGGAACGCCGACATCGTAGTGACCGTCGACACGCCGACGCCTGAGCAAATCGCCCGGATGAAGCCGGGCGCCATGCTGGTCTCCCGCCTTGCACCGCACAGCAACGCCGAGCTGCTCGACACCCTGGCCCACCACAACATCACGGCCCTGGCGCTCGACGCGGTGCCGCGCATCTCGCGAGCGCAGTCGTTGGATGTGCTTTCGACCATGTCGAACGTCTCCGGCTACCGCGCGGTCATCGAAGCCGCACAATCCTACGGCGGCATGTTCGCCGGGCAGGTCACCGCAGCCGGCAAGACGGCTCCGGCCAAGGTCTTCGTCATCGGCGGCGGCGTGGCAGGGCTGGCCGCCATCGGCGCGGCCGCATCGATGGGCGCCGAGGTCCGCGCCTTCGACGTCCGCCCGGAAGCCGCCGAACAGATCGAATCCCTCGGTGCTACCTTCGTGCACGCCGAGGGCGCCCAGCAGGAGAAATCCGACACCGGTTACGCCAAAGCGCTGAGCGACGACCAGGAAAAGGCGACGCTGGCGCTTTACACCAAAGAAGCAGCGAACGCCGATATCGTCATCACCACCGCGCTGGTGCGTGGCCAAGGCGTCCTGACCATCACCAAGGAAGCGGTGGCCGGTATGAAACCCGGTTCGGTGATCGTCGATCTCGCGGCCAGCGGCGGCGGCGATTGCGAACTGACGCAGCCCGGCAAGAAGATCACCACCGAGGGCGGCGTGACCATCATCGGCTACACGGACCTCGCCAGTCGCATGCCCCAGCAGACCTCGCAGCTGTACGGCACCAATGTCGTCAACCTGATGAAGCTCCTGACACCCAAGAAGGACGGGCAAGTCACGCTCGACCTTGACGACGAGGTGCAGCGCGGCATGACCGTGACCAAGGAAGGCAAGATCCTGTGGCCGCCGCCAAAGGTTGCGGTTTCCGCCGCAGCCAAGGCCGACAACAAGCCCAAGCTGACACCCGAGGAGAAGCAGGCCCAAGAGCAAGCCGCCAAGGCCAAGGAAGCCGCTATTGCGGCACAAAAGAACAAACGCAACACCGTGCTGATGGCGATTGCGGCCATCCTGCTCGCCGTCGCGTTGGCGTTCGCCGACTCGAAGCTTACGATGACGTTCTCGATCTTCATCCTCGCGATTTTCGTCGGTTATTACGTCGTCTCGAACGTCACGCATTCGCTGCACACGCCGCTGATGAGCCAGACGAACGCCATCTCGGGCATCATCCTCATCGGCTCGCTGCTGCAGATCGGCTCGGCGAATACGCTCGTGACGGTTCTGGCCGTGATTTCGGCGGCCATCGCCTCGATCAACGTGTTCGGCGGGTTCCTGGTGACCTACCGAATGCTCAGCATGTTCAGGAAGGACGCGTGAAATCATGACACTCGAATCCATCGCCCAATCCGCCTACCTATTGGCGGCAGTACTGTTCATTCTCTCTCTGGCAGGTCTCTCCAAGCAGGAAACCGCCCGCCGCGGCAACATCCTCGGCATGATCGGCATGGCCATCGCCATCGTCGCGACCATCGCGCTGGCCTTGGTCGACTCGGCCCGTCCCGTGTGGGTGACGGCCCTTTTGATCGCCCTGGTCTTCATCATCGGCGCCTCCTTCGGTATTTACAAGGCACGCACCGTCGAGATGACACAGATGCCGGAGCTGATCGCGATGCTCCACAGCTTCGTGGGCATCTCGGCCGTGCTGATCGGCTACAATTCGTGGCTGACCGAAAAAAGCCCGAACGGCGCGCATCTGGCCGAGACCTATATCGGCGTGCTGATCGGAGCGGTGACCTTCACCGGATCGATCATCGCCTACCTGAAGCTTTCGGCCAAGATCAAGTCCAAGCCGCTGCTCATCCCCGGCCATAACCTCATCAATCTGATTGTCTTCATCGTCATGATCGCGATGATCGCCTGGTTCATCCCCACCAACTCGATCTGGCCGCTGGCCATCATGACCGTGCTGGCCCTGCTGCTCGGTCTGCACATGGTGGCGGCCATCGGCGGCGGCGATATGCCGGTGGTCATCTCGATGCTCAACTCCTATTCGGGCTGGGCGGCGGCCGCATCGGGCTTCATGCTCGACAACAACCTGCTGATCATCACCGGCTCGCTGGTCGGCGCTTCCGGCGCCATCCTCTCCTACCTGATGTGCAAGGCCATGAACCGCAAGTTCGTCTCCGTCATCCTCGGCGGTTTCGGTGAAAAGCCCGCCAAGTCGGGCGACGCCAAGGAGATTCAGGGTGAAGTCCACGAGACCAACGCCGCCGATGTGGCGCAGATGTTCAAGGACGCCCACTCGGTCATCATCGCTCCCGGTTACGGCATGGCCGTCGCCAAGGCCCAGCAGGCCGTGGCCGGCTTGGTCGAGAAGCTGCGCGCGCAGGGTGTCGAGGTCCGTTTCGCCGTCCATCCGGTGGCCGGACGTCTGCCTGGACACATGAACGTGCTGCTGGCCGAGGCCAAGGTCCCCTACGATATCGTCATGGAAATGGACGAGATCAACGACGACTTTGCCGACACCGACGTGGTGCTGGTCATCGGCGCCAACGACACCGTCAACCCGGCGGCCGCCGAAGACCCGAACTCCCCCATCGCCGGCATGCCCGTGCTGCACGTCTGGGAGGCCAGGCAGGTCGTCGTCCTGAAGCGTTCGATGGGCACCGGTTACGCCGGAGTGCAGAACCCGCTGTTCTTTAACGACAACACGTCGATGCTCTTCGGTGACGCGAAAGCCAGCGTGGAGGCCATCTCCAACGCGGTGTGACCTATTCAACGCATATAAGTCATATAAATAAAGGGTTGGGTCCTGTTCCAGTCATGACATTGGAACAGGACCCAACCCTTTGTTTCTAAGACTACAAACTCAGCCGAAGATGTCCTTCGCGGCCTTCGCCACGGAATCACCCATCAGTTCGCCAGTATCGTTTTCCGCGCCGAAGAGACGGTTCAGCGCCTTGTCGGCCTGCTCAACGGTCATAGGCTTTCCGATCTCCTTGGCGACCGCCTGCAAATCAGTGATGGTAGTAACCTTGGAAAGCTTGTCTACCAATGTTTTCTCGTCCATGAGCACTCCTCGTTGTAATCTCACTTGTACGTTCGGCATTCAACTGCCTGCCTCCCATCTTAGCCACCCATGTAGATGAATGTGTATCGTGTCACAATTTTCGGGTCATTTCACCGCGATGGTCGCGAGCAACGCGGCGTGATCCGACCCGGGAATCGCGACTGTGCCGACCTGCCCGGCGACGATTCCCCGGTCCAGGACGATATGGTCGATGCCCGCGAATTTGGGAAGACCGGGTCTGTTCGCCGGCCACGTGAAGACGAACCCGCTGCCGGAACTCTGTGCGGCATCGTGGAAACGCGAACCCAAGATGTTGCGCAACGGTGTGTGATCGGTGGTCGCGTTGAAATCACCCATCAGCACATATCTGGTGTGCTTGTGCGAGCGCATCGTCGCCACGTCATCAAGCGAGGCGTGCCACTGCGTCCAATAACCCGGTTTCGGAGACGTGGTATGCACCGAAACGAAGCGGACGGGCATCTTGCCGCCGGCAAACGAAACAGTGCCGCCTGGCATGAAGGAAGCGCTGGAATCGACGTCGTCGTCCGCCGGCGAATCCAACGCCGTGGCCGAAAACAGTGCGTTGCCGTACTTGCCGTCCGACGAGGAGATCTGCGAGTAAGGCAGGTACTCGTCGATACCTTCAGCGCTGAGGGCGCGCACGAACGGCTTCGTGGTCTCCTGCAGCGCCAGCACTTCCACGCGCTGGTCGCGCACCGCATCGACGATCGCCTTGGCCGAAGCCCGGCCTTTGTAGACATTGACGGTCATTACTCGGGCATAGGAATCGTGGATATCGGCATGGTTTTCGCCGACCGCCGAAATCGCGGCAGCGTCAAGATGGGTCTGAGCGACGAAATACGGATATTGCCGCCATCCCTGAAATCCAAGACACGCGATGGCCAACAGCGCGGCCATCCATCTGCGCGACACCAACGCAAGCAACAGCGCCAGAAGAGCGAGCAAGGCAAACCACGGGGTAAACGCGGCAACCGCAGGCACATAGGGCAACGACTGCAGCTCCTCGGGCAGCTCACGGCTGAACGTGCCCAACAGGGCCACAAGAAGACACAGCCAAGCCAGCAGCGCAACAATCGCACGCAGAAAACCGCCGCGCTTCTTCGCTTTCGGCGCGGGTTTCGGCTTTGCCTTCGATTTCGCCGTACGTTTCGACACCGCTTTAGTCTGAGCTTTGGTTTTGGCTTTGGTCTTCACATTACCCTTCGCATTACATATGGCACCGACAGCAGACGCTGTTCGTCCCATCATATAGAGGACCCGGAAAGAGCGGTGGGAAACACGGGAATCCGACAGAAATCTGTACACAGTTTCCGGCAAGCCTTAGCCAAGCATCTTCAGCAGAGACGGAAAGGGGGCGTTTCCCACACTTAAGCATGGAAACCGCCCCTTCAGCGAAAAGCCTATTCGCTAATGGAAAGCCTACTTGGTAATGGTGTTATAGGTCGGCACATTCGTATAGTCGAAATGCACATTGCCCACGCTCGGCGAGGAAGCCGCCGACACGTTGTTGCACCACATCGGGATGGCCGGCAAGTCGTTCAGGAGGATCTCCTGGGCCGCGTTGAAATCGGCGGTGCGCTTGGCCACGTCCTTCTCCGACTTCGCTTTGAGCAGTGCCGCGTCGAATTGCGGGTTCTTGTAGTCGCCGTTGTTGGTGCCATGCCCATCGGCCGATTCGGAGGAGTAGAGCGGGGTCATGTAATCCTCGGCGGAGGGATAGTCGAGCGACCATCCGGAGAAATAGGGGGTCTGGATGCTGCGGTCCAGCACGCGCTTGAGCATGTCGCTCATCGTCGGGTAGGCATCCGCCACGGCGTCCACGCCCAAGGTGTTCTTCAGTTGGTTGCACACCGCTTCGATCCACGGCTTATGGCCGCCATCGGTCGGATAGGATATGGTGAGCTTCTGTTTGAACGGGGAAATCGCGTCGGCCTGTTTCCACAACTGCTTCGCCTTGGCCGCGTTATGACGCAGGTTCGCGGTGCCTTTGAGGTTCTTCTGATGCTCGGGAACGCCCGGCGAAGTGAAGTCGGTGGCGGCGGTCTTGGTGTTGTAGAAGACCTTGTCGATGATCTGATTGCGGTCGATGGCCATGGAAATCGCCTGACGACGCAGGTCGCCTTCCTTGTTCAGCCCGAAATGCGCAAGACGTTCGGGGATGACGATGCCCATATAGACGGAACCAGGCTGGCTATAGGCCTTGATGGTCGAATCGGTGCGGAACGTCTTCAAGGCAGACTGCGGCACGTCCATCAGGAGGTCGAGATTTCCGGATTGCACATCGGCGTACGCCGCATCCGGACTGGAATAATCACGATATTCGATGCCGCCGTTCATCACCTTGCGGCTGCCGCGGTAATCCGGATTCTTCACCACCGTGATGCTCGTGTTGGGCCTCCACGATTTGAACATGTAAGGGCCGTCGCCGATCGGATGCTTGCCGAACGCCTTGATGTCCTTGTAGGCCACGCTGGGCAGCGGGGCGAACGACTGATGGGAGACCTGGGTGGGAAACACCGAATCCGGGGCGTTCAAGGTCACGATCAGCGTGTGATCGTCGGGGGTCTGGAGACCGGAAAGCTGGGCGTCGTCGGCGGCGTCCGGTTTCTGCAACGCGTCGTACCCCTTGATGATCGACATTCGACTGGCTTGTTTCTGGGCGTGTTTCGCATTGGCCGCGAAGCTCCAGGCCTTGGCGAAGGATTGGGCGGTGACGGCCTCGCCGTTGGTGAATTTCCAGCCGTCGTTGAGCTTGATGGTGTATTGCGTGGAATCCGCGTTGGCCGTAATGGACTTGGCGACCTCCATATGCTGCCTGCCCTTGGCATCAAAGCTCACCAGCCCCTCGAACAGGTAGCGGATGATGCGGCTTCCGCCCATTTCGTTGGTGTCCGCCGGCACCAAGGCGCTCAACGGTTCGGTGTTGTTCACCGAGATGATGCTGCTGGTACTGCCGTGTTTCGTGCTGGCAGTCTTGGCCTGGCCCGACCCGCAGGCCGCCATCGATACCATCGTCACTCCGGCCAGCGCAGCCGCAGCGAGACGTTTCCCCAATTGTGTTGATACCATATTTCTGTTTCCCCCTAGTCATGGCTCCACAGACGCGGAATACGTCCAACATCGGCCAAGAGGACTCGATGTGAATAGAAGCCAATCTGTTCAACAACAAAGACAGTATATAGACAAACCAACAACATGTACCCAACAATCTCAAAAACGGCATCGTGATTTTCGACCGCGTTTCGCTGGCCCACCGGCGTACTATACCCTTGTATCAACTCTGGCGTCAGCGCCAGCAATCAGTCGAAAGGAACACGAACCCATGGCTACGACCACCCTACCCGTCAAATCAATCGTCACCAAAGGCGGCGAAGACGGCATCCTGCTCGTCATCCACGGCGGCGCCGGCGGCCGCGGCAGGCACAGCACCCCCGAACGCGTGGCGCAGACCAGGAAGGATCTCGAACGAGCGCTTGAGGCAGGATATGCGCAACTTGAGGCCGGAGCCAGCGCCGAGGAAGCCGTCGTCGCCGCCGTCCACGTCATGGAGGACGCACCCGAGTTCAACGCCGGCCGCGGAGCCGCGCTGACCAGCGACGGCATCGCCCAGATGGACGCCTGTCTGATGGGCGGCGACGGCGAGGTCGGGGCGGTCACGGGCGTACGCACGGTCAAGAACCCCATCGACGCCGCACGAGCCGTCAAAGAGCAGACCAAGCACGTCCTCTTCGCCGAACCGCAGGACAAGGAGCTTGAAGACTGGGGCGTCGAGACACGCGAGGAAAGCTATTTCATCACCGAGCAGCGCAAACAGTCGCTGCTGGAAGCCCAGAGGGACGGCGACGAGTGGGAGAAGCACGGCACCATCGGCGCCGTCGCCCGCGACGCACAGGGCCACCTCGCCGCAGCGACCTCCACCGGCGGCATCACCAACCAGATGCACGGCCGCGTCGGCGACACCCCGCTGCCGGGATGCGGCACCTACGCCAACGACGAGACGGTGGCCGCCTCCGGCACCGGCATCGGCGAGGCATATATCCGCACGGTGGCCTGCCATCAGGTCTCCGAGCGCGTAAGGTTCGCCGGGCAGAGCGCCTTGGATTCCGCAAGCGACACGCTCGACGACATCGCCGCCCACCGCGGCTATGGCGGCCTCATCGTGCTGCCTGCCAAAGGTGAGGGCGTGATCGCCTACAACAGCGAAATGATGAACTGCGGCTACCAATCCCCTACAGACAGTTACGTGCAGGCCTGATAGAGAAACACAAATCCGATTGATCGTGGTTTTGGCTGTGGGTTCGATGTGAACGCGAACAGCAAAAGAGACGAAGCAACATATTCGCAAACGAATCCACAGCCCGCGGAAAAACGAGAGCCACGATGAAAACACGGAAAGACGAATCAGCTTCAATCCTCGATACCAGTCGGATTGCACCTTGCCCTCAAAGAAGATCTGTGCCCGGAATGAGATTCGAACTCACGACACCCGCTTTAGGAGAGCGGTGCTCTATCCCCTGAGCTACCCGGGCAACATATTGTATTGTACACGGAATCCTGTCCGGTACGCCACGGCGCGTAGATCCCGAAACGCAGAGCCCGATCGAAGGCGCCGAAAACGACGACGCACCACGGTTGCAACCGACAATTCCAGATTTCCATTCCCGGTTAAGATTGCGAATCGCGACTCTCCACGTTACGCAATACTTTAATAATCGGCAATTGCGATTAGTCTTAAACCATAGGTCGTCAATATGAAACGGCAAGATACCGCCCAAGGCAAAGGAAGGCCAACAATGACTGTTGCACACTGTGGGACCATATCAGCCCCCACACTCGGCTTGCCTGCAACTTGCGCCATCCCGGAGGCCAAAAGCGCACTTCCCAAACAGATGTTTTATTTGAAGCCGCCGGTTTCCTCGCGGCTCAAGCAGCGCTTCGTCGGAGACGTGGCATCGATCACCATGCTTGCCCTGCTGCGCCCGAACACCATCGGCGTGGCTGCCGGCAGGAAAGTCCGCGAAGTTCTGGTGATGGGCATCGAACAGAACTGCAAGGACGCGCCCGTCGAGGTGATGGAACATATCGCGAAACTGCGTTCGGGCTCGAACATTCTCTTCGTCTGCGTCCGCGACGCGAGGTTTGGCGACGAAAATGAAGGCAGTGCCAACTTCGCCAGCGCCAACGGCAACGCTTCCCAACCCAAAAGCGGCGAGACGCAATGCGCATTAGCGTTGCAACGCATTCTGCCGGTTCGCGCCGGGCATCAAGGGGAGTCGCAAATGCGGACCTACGTCGGCACATGGCAAAAGCCCCAAGCCGCGGCGCTGTCGGTGAACGGCGAAACGCTCGATGAAGTATGGCAGAGTCTGTGCGCCCAGGTCATTTTCGGCGACGACGACGGCAGCAACCTCGACGCGCGACTGGCCAAGCAGACGGCAATCGCCGAGCTCACCGCCCAAATAGCCAAGCTGGAAGGCGACCACGCCCGCGCGAAAGACGGTGCGAAACGCAACGAGATCTTCGTGCGTCTTCACAAGGCCAAGAAACAGCTGGAGGAGCTGCAGCAGTAAGCGACGTGATTTCGTCACTCCTGCTTCTCGGGATTTTGTGACACACTAAGCCCGCTCACGGTCGTGAAAGCCGGCAAATCTGGACCGATCGGAAGATTACGCCACAAGCCGTTTCCTCAGCATCGCAGACTTTCAGCAGCTATGCCTCACCGGAAAATCGCGACGAGAACAGCCTTCTCGACGTCTCAAAACTCCTGCAAACCAACGTATCGGCGGAAAAGACACGCAAACCGGTGACGATTCCTCAGCTTTCGGCAACCTCGTCGCCTACAATCCGGCGATAAAGCCGTTCCAGCGTATCCTCGCGGCGACTTTTGACCAGCTCGCATTCCCAAACCGTAAGAACCTTCCAACCGGCGGCCTCGAGCTCGGCTCGCTGACGGATGTCGCGGTCGCGGTTGCGCACCAGCTTGGCCGTCCAGAACTCGACGTTGGACTTGGGCATCGAGAATTTCGTGCAACCGGAGTGCATATGCCAGAAACAGCCGTTGACGAAGACGATCGTGTGCCACTTGGGCAGCACAACGTCCGGATGGCCCGGGTAACGCTTGTCGTTCTTACGAAAACGCAACCCACGGCGGAACAGATAGGAACGGACCAGCACTTCGATTTTCGTGTTTTTGCCGCGGATATGCGACATCGTATAGCTGCGGGTGCCCCGTTCGTATTTCTCCGGAACTTTCGATTGACGCGTCACGCCTCCATTTCACTTTCAGTATGCGACAAATACAAGAAGGAACTCGCAACAGATCATAACCAATGTTTGCCGCTTCACCGCCTGACACGCGGCAAGATTAACAGCAGACAGCCGCTAAACCCGCCGGGATTCGAGCAGCATCACCATTGTCGACTCAACATATGTCCACTATACGGACAGAAGGTTTCTATTTTTGAGACAAATCGACCGATTCGGAAAACTTCTCCCTAGCATGGCTCGCATACCCAAAAACAGGGAAAGAGGTTGAAGAAAGATGGAAAAGGTAAAAAAGGTAGCGGATTGGATCACCAAATGGTTCACGCTGATCGTCATTGTCTGGGCGGTGTTCAATTACTTCGTCCCGCAGACCAGCGAATGGGCCAAGCATGACACCAGCTGGCTCTTGGGCATCGTGCTTTTCGGCATGGGCCTGACGCTTTCGCTTGAGGATTTCGCACGAATTCTGAAGCAGCCGCTGATGGTCATCGTGGGTACCGTGGCCCATTACGTCATCATGCCGCTTATCGCCGTCGCCCTTTGCGCCATCTTCCACCTCGACGGCCCGCTCGCCGTCGGCGTCATCCTCGTGGGCTGCTGCCCGTCCGGGACCTCGTCGAACGTGATGAGCTTCCTGGCACGAGGCGACGTGGCGCTCGACGTTTCCATCGGCCTGCTTTCCACCCTGCTCGCGCCGTTCATGATTCCGCTGCTGATGCAGCTGCTCGCCTCGAAGTACGTGGCGATCCCCTGGCAGTCGCTCTTCCTGACCGCCGTCAAGGTGGTGCTCATCCCCGTCGCGCTCGGCGTCATCTGCCACACCATCTTCAAAGACAAGATCTCCAAGGTCACCGACGTGCTGCCGATCATCTCGCAGACCGCGATCCTCCTGATCATCGGCATCGTCGTCGCCGCCAACCACGCCGGCCTCTTCAGCACGGCCACCGCGCTGGCCATTCCCGTGGTCATCCTGCACAACCTGTGCGGCTACGGGCTCGGCTTCGGCTTCTCAAGGCTCATGTACAAGGTCTATCCGAAGGGCTTCGGCTACGCGCAGCAGAAGGCTATCACCTTCGAAGTCGGTATGCAGGACTCCGGACTGGGCGCCACGCTGGCGCTGACCTCCTTCGCCACTGCCCCGATCACCGCGATCCCCTCGACGTTCTTCAGCGTCTGGCACAACATCTCCGGCTCGGTGCTCTCCTCCTGGTGGCGCCGCCACGACGAGAAGAAAGGCCTGGTCGCGGCCGACGAGGCCGACGCCAAAGTCGAAACCACGAAGGCAGCTGCAGCCAAGGCATAGTTCTGCGGTCAAATAAGCAAGAATCAAAGATCCACGTATTAGGTGTCGCAAACGATAGGGTTGCGACACCTTTTTATACGCCATACAGCTCACAGACCCGTTTCCGCTATTCGGCGATCATATGAGGAATACCCTCTTCTAGACTGGTCATATATTCATTTGCGATGCGCAAGGAGATAACAATGAGCAGATTGAACGGCAACCGCACCGAAGCGGAGGGAAAGGGGCTCAAAGTCAATGTCGCGATTTTGGGCGCGGGCGGCATCGCGAAATCAATGGCCGATACGCTGGTGAAGATGACCGGCGATCCGCGATATAGCAGCTTGATCGAACCGTATGCGGTCGCCGCGCGCGACGCCGGCCGAGCCTCGGATTTCGCGAATAAATACGGATTCGATGTCTCGTACGGTTCCTACGACGAGCTGCTGGCCGACCCGAAAGTCGACCTCGTCTACATCGCCACTCCCCACGCGCTGCATGCCGAACAGGGCATCGCGTGCCTCAAAGCCGGCAAGAACATCCTGGTCGAGAAGTCGTTCACCGCCAACACCGCGCAGGCGCAGGAACTACTTGATGCTGCCCACGAGACCGGGCTGCTCTGCTGCGAGGCCATCTGGACGCGCTACATGCCCTCGCGCGCGCTCGTCGCCGACATCATCTCCTCCGGCGAAATCGGCGAGGTGCAGGCCGCGACGGCCAACCTCTGCTACCCCACCACGCACAAGGCCCGCATGACCGACCCCGAGATGGCAGGCGGGGCGCTGCTCGACGTCGGGGTCTATCCGCTGAACTTCTTCGACATGGCGCTCGGCGCCGACACCAGCGAGCGCACGATTTCCGAGATCGAGACCTCCATGGTCCCCTACAAGACCGGCGTGGACGCGACCGATTCCATCGCCCTGCACTACAGCGATGGCGTGATGGCCACGGCCACGGCCTCGATGATGTGTCCTTCGGACCGAACCGGGTCCATCTGGGGCACCAAGGGATACATGGTCTGCCAAAATATCAACAACATCGAAGGCATCGACCTCTACGGTCTCGACCATCGCCTCACCCGCCACATCGACGTCCCCGCCGAGCTCACCGGCTACGAATACGAGGTGGCGAGCGCCGCCAACGCGATCCTCGACGGCAAGAGCGAATGCGAGGAAATGCCCCACGCCGACACCCTGCGCATCATGAAGCTCATGGACCAGATCCGTGGCGAGTGGGGCCTGAAGTACCCGTTCGAACAGTGACGGTGTTTAACGCACGAGCAGCACAAAGGTCGTGAGATACAAAACCAGAACCGGCGGAAACTCGCCAATCCAGTGTTCGTATCTCACGACCTTTGTGTTTGGCGCCTCCAGCAAAAGCTACTACGCGGTCAGAGTCCAGTAAGTTGAAAAATACTTTTTAACTTATGCACCTCCTTAACCAAGTTGAAAAATACTTTTTAACTTGATATATTTTTACGAGAAGTTAAAAAATACTTTTCAACTTACGCATGCGAGGCATCATGATCGACAGACCGCAATATCTTCATCACTTGGAACAATGGCGGGAAAAGCCCGTCATCAAGGTGGTCACCGGCGTGCGACGCTGCGGCAAATCAACCATCCTGGAACTGTTCGCCAATCGCCTCATCTCGACCGGGGTGCCCCGTGACCACATCATCTCCATCAATCTGGAACGACTCGAGAACGAGCCGCTGCTCGACTATCACCGGCTCCATGAATTCATCATCAAGCGTTGCCAAGGCACAGGAACGCACTATGTAATGCTCGATGAAATCCAAAACGTGCCGAACTTCCAAAAGGTCCTCGACAGCCTGCAGACACGCCAAAACATCGACCTGTACGTCACCGGCTCAAACGCGATGCTTCTGAGCGGCACACTCGCCACGCTTATTTCGGGCCGATACGTCGAGATACCGGTCATGCCGCTTTCGTTCGCCGAGTATCGTTCGACGGCGCCCGAAGCGGAATCAATCCAACGAACCTGGTCACGCTACATCCATGACGGGTCCTTCCCCGCGACCACAGAATTCGACGGCGACGACACCCTCATCCACGACTATCTGGAAGGCATCCTCAACACCATCCTCATCAAGGACGTGTCACAACGTCTAGGAAGCACCCGCACCGGAGCGGTGGAGGCGGTCACTCGTTTCATGTTCGACAACATCGGCAACCTGACGACGGCGAAAACCATCAGCGACACGATGACCTCGTTCGGCACCCGCATCTCTGCGCCTACGGTAACCAATCTGTTGGAGGCGCTTTGCTCCGCGTTCATCCTCTACCCGGCCCAGCGCTACGACGTGAAAGGCAAACGCATCCTCAAGCAGGAACGCAAATACTACGCCGTCGACATGGGGCTGCGCCGCATACTCGTTTCCGGCAAAGTCCGCGATACCGGCCGAATCTTGGAGAACATCGTGTTCCTCGAGCTCAAGCGACGCGCAGGAACGGTATACGTCGGGCAAAGCACCGGCGGAGAAATCGATTTCGTCACCAATGGCGTGGATGGCCCAGCCTACTATCAGGTCTCGGAATCGGTCCACAACCCCAAAACCTTGGAGCGCGAGCTCTCCTCGTTCCGCTCCATCGACGACAACTACCCCAAGACCCTCATCACCCTGGACGACGAACGCCCCACCAGCCACAACGGCATTCGTCAGGTTTACGCCCTTGATTGGCTGTTGGAGGGATAAGACCAAAAAAACTTGTGCGCCGAATAGCGACAGACCGCAATTCCCCACACGAAAGAAACGTCATTCTGCGCTATCCTGGACATAACGTTTTCTCAAAGGATGTTATTGATATGGATACTGCACCAGTGCAGGTTGTCGGAGCTGCAATAAGAAGGAACGACACAATTCTTTGTGCACAAAGAGGACCGGCAAAATCCTTGGCTGGGTATTGGGAATTTCCTGGCGGGAAAATCGAACGCGGTGAAACACCAGAGGAAGCGTTACGACGTGAAATCAAAGAAGAACTGCTCTGTGATATCAAGGTTGGCTCCAAAATATGCTCAGCTCAGCAACACTATGATTTCGGGACCATCGAACTTACCACCTTCTTATGCTCCCTTGTCGACAGTGAACCCGAACTCACTGAACACACCCAGCTTCGTTGGATCCCCCAAAGCGAACTCAAAACACTGAATTGGGCTCCGGCCGATCGAGAAACAGTGCAACATCTAGCGGTGGAGAACCGGACAGGTGAGAAAGACGATGACTGAACACGAAGCAAACAAGGAAAACATGACTTACGAAACCGCGCCTTCGAACGATTCATTGGTGGAAGCGATAACCTCAGGATTCATCCATCAAAATCCCAATGCCGACAACACCCTTACTCCGACCCTTATTGCGAATCGCAATGGGTTGACCATGGAGGAATCCATAGAATCCGAGTTGGATCAATGTCATGATTTTGACATGTCTGTCGCATTCCTCAACAATGAGGAACTCAAAAGCCTCAAACAATATTTTCTGAATTTCGGTAAAGAAACAAGCGAGCGATCAGGTCGCATCATTACCTCTACCTATAACTATTTCAACAAACCTGAAGCCTTCAAAACCCTTCTGCAAATTCAGAATTGCACCAATATCAAGATATATATTTGGCAAGCCGATTCTGAAAATCATGGTTCGACCTCGATACCAAGCTATCGTTATCATCCAAAAGGGTATGTCTTCCGTCATCGCACCGAAGGCGGAAAAGAACTGGATTCAACCTACATTGGCAGCTCGAATCTGACATCCAGCGCGCTCAAGCTTAACAAAGAATGGAACCTCAGAGTTTCCTCACAGACCAACAGCGGTCTGACTCAACAAATCAACAACGAGATCGATGACCAGTTGAGTGAATCAGTCCAGCTCACGGACGAATGGCTGAAACAATACGAGGAAGATTTCAAACATTATGCTCCTGTGCAACGCGTCCTGCCACAGCCTAAAATCACGACGATCGAACCCAACGCCATGCAGCAGGAAGCGCTGATGAATCTGGCTCAGCTGCGAAAAGCCGGAGAAAGTCAAGCCATCATCGTTTCGGCCACGGGAACCGGCAAAACATATCTTTCGGCATTTGATGTACGACAATGCAGACCAAAGCGAATGCTTTACGTCGCCCAGCAGCAACAGATACTCAAGAAATCCATGGAGTCCTACCAAAAAGTGCTCGGCTGCGAAGATGAAGATCTAGGCCTGCTTTCCGGAACAAGCAAGCAGGGCAATCGCAAATATGTTTTCGCGACAGTGCAAACGCTGGTCAACAATCTGGATTCCTACGAGCCAAATTCCTTTGACTATATTCTTATCGACGAGGCGCATCATTCCGCAGCAGATTCCTACAGGAAAGTGCTAAATCACTTCACGCCGGATTTTCTCCTCGGCATGACGGCGACGCCAGAACGGACCGACGACGCCGACATCTTTGGCCTGTTCGGCAACAACATTGCCTATAACATTCGTCTCCAACGAGCGTTGGAAGAGAACATGCTGTGCCCGTTCCATTATTACGGCGTCCATGAGTATATCGAGGACAAGCCTGATCCAAATACGATAGGCGAACTCAATAGAAGCATTGACGTGGCACAAACCGGAGAGCGCACGGCACTCAACGGATGGATACAGAAATTGGTATCGCCTCAGCGCGTCCACTACATCATCGACAGATTGCAAACTTATGAAGATCCAGGAACTCCGGTAAAAGGCTTGGTCTTTTGTAGCTTGCAAAAAGAGGCGAAAGAACTCTCGGCCTTGTTCAATGCTCAATGGAATCAGCAAGCCGAACGCAAATACCACACGACAGCTGTCACCGGGGATAATGCAGTCGACCGAGACGAAGCTATCAGACAGCTTGAAAAAGGAGAACTCGACTACATCTTCACCGTCGATCTCTTCAATGAAGGCGTCGACATTCCCTCGCTGAACCAGATCGTCATGCTGCGTCAGACCAAATCCAGCATTATTTTCACCCAACAGCTTGGCCGCGGCCTGCGTAAATACCCCGGTAAAGAATCCGTCACCATCATCGATTTCATCGGCAACTACGCGAACAACTATCTCATCCCTATTGCCCTCTATGGCAATACTGGCGATCGGGACATCGAACGTAAAAATCTGCAGCGAAAATCGATCGGTCTTTCTTCGGTAAGCTTCGATCCCATTGCCGAGAAAAGGGTGTTGGCATCGATCGATAAGGCGGATCTCTCCGAAATGCGGTTACTTTCCAGCCAATACCGGCAGCTACGAAACCAGCTGAACCGCATTCCCATGCTCACCGATTTTGCCAAAACGGATCCGTCATTAATCTGTACATTGGCGGACAAGAAGGATAGCTATCTGCAATTCGTCCGTTCCCGCGAGCAGAGCCTTTCCCGTGGCAAGAACACGCAGACATCATATCTCGAGTTGCTGCAACCCACCGACGCGCGGGAAGACGGGGTTCTTAAAATGCTGACCTCAACATTACTGCGCGGATTGAGACCACATGAATTAATGGTTCTGGCAGACCTTTGCGATATCACGTTGCCGGACACATCCAACACCTCGGTTGAGCATCATATCGCTCGTTACCTTGGGCCAGATTCCAATCACGAGCTCTCAGCCGAAAATCTGAGAGCAACGCTATCGGCTCAATTCCCCCAGGCGGACAACAGCCCGGAGCAGATCGCACAAGCATTCCACGTGCTTGATCTGACGTATTTCACTACGAAAAACAAAGAACGTTTCGGCAATGTGCCACTGATACGTCAGACCGAAAACGGTACATTCATCATCGAGGATTGGCTGCTGCAATCGCTACGCTCAAATTCAACGTTCGCCCAGTTCTTCGCCGATACCATACAAGCAGGCCTGTTTAACTGCCAGGAACGATACAAGCAAATCTCAAATACGTCACTCGAACGCACACGCGGATTCATCTATGGAGAGAAATACAGTATCTTCGACGTCATGAGGCTGTGCGGATGGAAGAACGAGCAGGTACCGCAAAACGTGGGCGGCTACAAGCTTGACCGTGAGACGGATTCATTGCCCATTTTCATCAAGTACAAAGCAAGCCAGTATGGTGACCGATTCCTCAACACCAGCGAAATCGAGTGGTTCAGCAAGAATCAGAGAACGTTGAACTCAAATGAATTTGTCTGGCTCATGACCAATGCCAAAGGACCGGAATGGCAACGTTCTCACTTCGTCCCGATCTTCATTCGTCGTAAACAAGAGGAGAAGGAAAAGACCTATTATTACGTGGGCCATGTCGCCGCCGTCACCGGCATTCATCCGGACCACAACCTTGCCGACGACGGAAGAGAGCTGAATGTCGTCATTTCTACGCTTCGTCTCGACAAGCCCGTTGACCCGGAACTGTTCAGACACCTGACCGGCAAATCCGCCCTATAATGTCAAACCATTCGTTGTATCGAGTTGCACATGCAAATACCTTGGCTCACATCGCCCGCATACGATCAGCACGCTCGGTGAGCCAAACCTTGATGACGGCTTGGCGACTGATGCCGACGCGCGCAGCCTCGCCATCAAGGACGCCAATTAGCCATTCCGGCATCTGAAGGCTCAGAGAACGTTGCTCTTCCTTATCTTTATTGGGCTTACGCAATGTACTCATATCGGCATAATCAAGTATGCTCTCGTCACCATTGTCAAAGATGCGGTCGAGTTCAGCCGCTTTTCTCATTTTCATATATCCGTTCCTCCTTGGGATGCGAACGTCTAACACTGATAATTCTTGTACGATCTTTGCGATAAGTGATGATGGCGGTCCAATGCTTGCCGCGCATCATGCCGACAATCGCCCAACGTGGCTCATCGGTATAAGCAAGACGCACTTCGATGAAATCCGGATCGTCCCATAGCACTTGTGCCTGTTCAAAATCAACGCCATGCTTGACAAGATTTCGTGAGCTTTTATCCGGGTCATATTCAAAATCCACTCGTCATCACCTCCTTTATCCTTCTTTTATTTTAATATTGTTATTATATCAAAGTGATCCCATATATAATATTTATTTGCTATAGAATAAACTGACTTCTTCACTGAGGTCGAATCAGTAGCTTTCGCATTTATGCCGATACCAATGCAAATCCCATAAAACCAACATCGACTAGCACTATCACTTCATATAGCACCCTACATTGACTCAGTTCTCAAAACGTCGCAAAAGACGGTGTTCGTAATGCGTAAAACGTCGCAGAAAGTACCCTTTGCAATACGTAAAACGTCGCAGAAAAGCGCGCAAACCTTTATATTCCAACGGTTTACAAGACCACTGGCAAAAGCATAAAAAATCAGAGATTTTACTTATTAACGATAGGCATAAAACACCTTGCCAAACAACATTGGCCGGGCTTGTTGCGGAGAGACAAGACCGGCCAATGAGGGTTACTCAATTATCGATACGCATTCGGCGACCGCGACGAGTGGGGCCGGTGCCGAACGCGAAACTAAGCGATCAGAACTCGGTGATGACGGAACGGATGACCTTGCCCTGCTTGAGCTGGACGTAGGCCTCGTCGATCTGGCTGAGGTTGATGTGCTGGCTGACGATGTCGTGCATGTTCAGGCGGCCGTCGACGGCAAGGTCGGCGTACATCGGAATGTCGTGCTTGATGTTGGTCGAGCCCATCCAGACACCCTTGAAACCGCGCTGGTGCACCAGCAGGTCGGCCGGGTTGATCTCAAGGTTGATGGTCGCGTCGGGCTTGGCCAGGCCGATGCAGTATGCGGTGCCGTCAACGCCGAGCATATCCCAGCACTGCTTCATCGTCGACTCGAAGCCGATGGCCTCGAACGCCTCGTCAACACCGCCGTTGGTGAGCTCGCGAACCTTGGCGACCGGATCCTCCTTGGAGGAGTTGACCACGTCGGTGGCGCCGAACTTCTTCGCAAACTCGAGCTTGTTGTCCAAGAGATCGATGGCGATGATCTTCTTCGCACCGCAAATGCGAGCGCCGGAGATGATGTTCAAACCAATGCCACCGGTGCCCACGACGGCCACGGTGTCGCCAGGACGAACGTGCGCGGTGTTGATGGCAGCACCCGCGCCGGTGATGGTGGCGCAGCCGATGCAGGCGGCCTCATCCCACTTCACCTCGTTGTTGACCACGGCGAGCTGATTCTCATGAATCAGCGCCTTGTCGGCGAAACCGCCGGTGCCGAAGGCCTGCGTGATCGGGCGGCCGTCGGGGAAGGACAGGCGCGGCTTCTCGCCGGGCTTACGCACGCACTCCTGCTGCTGGCTGCAAGACTGCGGATGGCCGTTGAGGCAGTTGGCGCAATGGCCGCACACCTGCTCGAGCGAAGCGACGACGTGATCGCCGACCTTGATACCCTGGACCTCGGGGCCAACAGCCTCGACGATGCCCGCGACCTCATGGCCGATGACGGCCGGGAACGGGAAGAACTGGTCGTCATCCTCGACCAGATGCAGGTCGGAGTGGCACAGACCGCTCGCCTGCACGTCCACCAGTACCTCGGCGCCGATCGGGTCGTCGATGATGATCTCCTCGGGCTGGGCAAATCCCTTGCCGACGCCGTACGCTACGGATGCTTTGATCTTCTGAGGCATGGTTATGCTCCTCTATAGTTCTATAGTTGAAATGTAACGTAGGTCACATTACAGCATCGAATCCGACTTTTGCAACCGTCGGCGAATCGTCGCGTTTCCACAACAATTGCAAACATTCGCAACGCAGAAGAATCACATCACATAACCAGCAACCGCACATAAACGCAAATAACAGCTCAAAATATACCATCGTTCACAGCCGCAAAAGCCGCTCACCGCCGCTCGCGCCGCACGACTTTCTCACGTAATACACTGACGCCAATACTCACGGAGCACCCTCACACGACGTCCTCGCGCGACAGCACCACACAACGCCATCACGCATAGGTGAACGTCATCGGATCGTGACCAGCGCGAGTCGGCCCGTCCAATGCGTCGATCTGCGCATGCTCGTCTGGCGTCAAAGCAAAGCCGAAGAGATCGAGGTTCTCGCGCTGGCGATCGGTATGGACGGACTTGGGGATGATGATGGTGCCGTTTTCGATATGCCAACGCAGGATGGCCTGAGCAGACGAAACACCGTGGGCTGAAGCGATGCGGGCGATGGTGCCGTCGCCGGCGTTGAGGTCGGCGCCGCGGGCCATCGGCGAATACGCCTCCACCGCGATGCCGTGCTCACGGCAGAACGCGACCACTTCGCGCTGCTGCCAGGTGGGATGCAGCTCGATCTGGTTGACGGTCGGCCACTCCCCCGTTTCGCGGTGCAGCCGCTCGAGATGCTCCGGCAGGAAATTGCAGACGCCGAGCGTACGCACACGCCCTTCGTCGCGCAGCTTCATCAGCGCCTTCCACGTCTCGCCCGAACGCCAGTTGAACGGCGTCGGCCAATGCAGCATATACATGTCGACGTAATCGAGGCGCAAATCACCCATCTGGCGGTCAAAGGCCTTGAGCGCGTTGTCGTAACCCTGCTCGGAGTCCTTGAGTTTGGTGGTCACCCACAGGGTCTTGCGCGCCTGGCCAGTATTGAAGCCCGTTTCCGCGAGCGCACGGCCGACGCCCGGCTCGTTGTTGTACCCCGCGGCAGCGTCGATATGGCGGTAGCCGACCTCAAGCCCGGACTTGACAACGCTGGTCACCTCATCATCGCCGATACGCAGCACACCCAGCCCGACCTGTGGAATCTTGTTGCCATCACTCAACGTGACATTCGGAATTTCCGGTGCAGTTCCAACGGTTTCTTCAGCATTCATCGCAATAGCTCCTTTTGTCGTCAACTGGTATCCAGACTACTAGCCAACCCGAAAAACCGCGCCGGCTAGAGCGTGATGACGCGATCGGCGATCTGCATCGTAGAAGAGCGATGGGAGACCAACACGATGGAGACCGGACGCTCGTTGGCCAGCGTGTTGATGGAATGAAGAATCACCGATTCATTCAAAGCGTCGACACGACTCGTAGGTTCGTCGAAAAGCACCAAGGAGGCGCCGGTAAGGAAGATTCTCGCCAGACTGATGCGCTGACGTTCGCCTTCGGAAAGTCTGTAGCCGAGCTCGCCTACCTGCGTGTTCAGGCCGTCCGGCAAAGCCTCGATAAGACTGTCGATCGAAGCGCGTTCAAGCGCCTCATGCATCTGCAAATCAGAGGCGTGCTGGTCGGCGATCAGAAGATTATCGCGAATCGTTCCGTCGAACAGATACGTGTCCTGATCCATCATCGTCTCCACACGACGGCGATAATGCGCCTCGACGCCGGCCAAAGGCTCGCCGGAGAAATCGACGGAGCCGCCCTGCGGGTCCCAATAGCGCATCATGAGCTTCAAGATCGTGGATTTGCCATGTCCAGACGGGCCTTGCACTCCAAGAATCCCCGAGTGCAACGTGGTGAGGTTGAAGTCTTTCAGCACCAACGCAGAAGCAGGAATGGAAGTCGAACCGTTGGAAGAAAGCGGATAGCCGAAAGTCACATCCTTGAGCGAGACGGTTTCGAATTTCGGCGTGTCCTTTCCGGTCTCTTGAACCGCAGGCACTTCGTCGAACAAGGCGAACATGCGCCTGGCAGCCGCCAGCGGTTGGTTGAGATTCCCGGGCAAGTCGCTCAACGCAAGAGCAGGGCCGAACGAGCCGAAAATGAGCATCACTGCAACCACACACCTGGCCATCGAGACAGGATCGGCCGTAACGATGCCGAACATGATCCTCACCGCCACAAATGTAGCGGCCACGACACAAACCGCGCCAAGACCACCGAACACGCCATCTTTGCGGCTCAGCCTGCCCTCGAAAAGCCACAGACTTTTGTCTTCCGCGATGATATCGGTCAGACGACGGCGGCCTTGGTTGAATCTGATGATCTCATCCATACCGTGCATATCATCGATAAGCCTGTCGCCGAGTTTGGCGGAATCGGAACGAATTCTCGCGCCTATCCCGCGCACATTACCCGTATAAAGACGAGGCAGGACAAAGCCTACGACCAGATGGACGGCAATGAGCAACAGCGCGAACCAAGGATCGAGGGTGAACAGCGCCACCGCAAACACCACCGAAGTCGTCACCGCGATGACGACAGGAGAAATGGCGTGGGCAAAGAACGTCTCGAGCAACTCGACATCGGAGGTCACCAACGTCGTCAAGTCGCCTTTGCCTCGTCCGGCCAGTTTCGCCGGGGCAAGACGACGAAGGGATTCGAAGGCCTTTGAGCGGAACAGCGAGACCACACGGAAGCTCATCTCGCGGTTCATGTATTCCTCGGCATAATGCATGAAGCTCTTAAGAATGGCACACACCACCACGCCAACAATTGCGAAGGCGACATTCACGCTCCAAACCGGATGGCCGAAGAACGCCATCAAAGCCAGTACGCCGAAAACAGGCATGAAGGTTTCCGCAAGCCGTTCAATGGTCCCGCATAGGCTTGCACCGACGATGAACGGGGTCAGGCGCCCGACGCATCCGAGCAGCCTCAACGTCAGATGGAAGGTTCCCATATCCTTGTTTTCGCCGTGGGGACGATTGGCGACGTCCAGTATCGCATCTGCTTCATCGTGTTGTTTTGCAGGTTCGTCACTCCGTTTTCCATCGGAATGCCGACTGATCGCCGTGGCCGAAACAGGGTTGAGCGGAGAAGACGCGGTGACCCCGGACTTTTTCAGTGAAGTCCTTCCCCCGGCATATTTCGGGCGCTGCGCGCGATCCGTGGTGGCTTTGCCCGTTGCAACATGTACACGAGCGGCTTCGGTTTTTACCCGATGCCCGGCCGCGGCAACAGCGTCCGAGCGATGACGCGTCTGCTTCGTATTCGTTTTATCCGTTTTATCCGTTTTGGTTTTCGCGGCATCTCGAGTCTCAGGCCGATTGCCGAAATCATCGAACTCGTCATGATCCTGATAATCGAGCAACCCAAAATCAAATGGCCTGTGCACCTCATGTTCGGCGGATCGGGACTTGGCATAGGCACTTCCCCAGCTGTTACGATGCGAGACATGCTCGATTGATGCCTGGGTGGCGAACATCGTGGCGTATCGGCCTTCAATGGCCATCAGTTCGTCGTGAGTGCCGCTTTCCACCACACGTCCGCCGTCCAGAACGACGATATTGCTGGCATCCCTGGCCTGAGAAAGACGATGGGTGATGACGATGACCGTATGCGTTCTGGCCAAATCGCGGATTGCCCCGTCAATCAGTTCCTCGCTTTCGGCGTCGACACTGCTGGTGGCCTCGTCGAACACGTAAATCGGGCTGTCACGCAGCAACGCCCTGGCGATGGCGAGACGCTGACGCTGCCCGCCCGAAAGATTGCCGGCGTCCGGTTCTACACGCATATCGAGTCGCTGAGGCTGGGAATAGACGAAATCGTCGATATGGGCGCCTTCAAGCGCGAGCCACATTTCGTTGGCCGTGGCATCGGGCTTGGCCATCAGAAGGTTTTCGCGCAAGGAACCGGTAAAGAGATGACTGCGGGAATCGACGAGTGTGACCGCATCGCACAGCGAACGGTTCTTGAGACTGTGCAATTCACAGCTGCCCACGCTTCCCAGCACGCGGTAACCCAGTCGGATCGAACCAACATAGTCGTTGCGGGTACCGGCGATCAGCGCGCCGATAGTGGATTTGCCGGAACCGCTCACCCCGACAATGGCGGTGAAACCGTTGGCACGGGCACTGAAACTAACACCGTCCAAGGCTTTGTGAGGTTGAGAGCCGTCGCCGTCTTTGTGTCCGGCCGCGTTTCTTACAGCAGCGTCATTTCTGCAGACAGCATTATCGACGGACACAGCATTGTCGGATTCGGAATCGACGGGCTCATATGTGTAATCGACATTGCGGAAGGTAATCGAACAATCCTCTACGCCTTGCGGCAATGCCGCCTGTCCGTCCCCGGTCACCGGAACATCCAGCATCGCATAGATCCGTTTGATCGAAGCCAACCCGTTCAAGGCCGTATCACAACACGTTGCAAGGCGACGCAACGGGACGAAGAAACTGACACAAAGCAGTATGGTGACCAATGCGGCGGGAAGCTTCAGATGACCGCTGGCCACCTGGGCGATGACGATGGCAATGGCACCTGCAGTGCCGCCATAAGAGACCAGGTCCAAAACGAAGTGCGAGCGAAGTTCAAGGCGAAGGACCTTCATGGAGGTTTTCCGGAAATCTTCCGATTTCCGGTCCATACGTCGGGCGGCAGCCTCGTCGGCGTCGAAGGTCTTCAGCGTTTCCAGCCCCTGAACATTGTCGAGGAACGTGGCACCCATATCCGTGTATGCGTCCCAATATCTATCAAATGCGCGAGAAGTGGCCACCGACACCCACCAGACAATGCCGATGACGATGGGAACGCAGACCAGAAGCAAGCCTGCCGTCGGTGCGTTCAACGGCAGAATCGTCACGAACAGCGTCAAAGGACCGAGAACGGCGAAAACCAACTGGGGCAGATAATCTTCAAAGTAACTTTGTATATGATCGACGCCTTCGCCCAGCGATTGCACGACATCGGCGGTTTTCACGTGCTCCGAATACGTAGGGCCCAAATCGAGCATCTTGTTATACAGACGTTCCCGCAAGGCGATTTTGACACGTTCCGAGGCTTCCGTGCCGAAGAAATGCGAGGCACGTATGGCCAGGTATTTGATGATCGCGACGACCACCAGCGCGAAGATGAAGGCCGAATAGCCTTGCGGCACGGCCTGGAAATCCTTCAGCAGCTTGTTGACGAGCGACGGCTTGACACCGTCGTTGGCACTGGTAAGCACCGGAAAAAGATTGCCGAGCAGACCAACGGCGATGAACGCGAATCCGATATCAGAGAGCAGAGAAACCCAAAGGCTCAGCACT
The DNA here is from genome assembly GCF_029395515.1 of Bifidobacterium sp. ESL0764. Lineage (NCBI taxonomy): Bacteria > Bacillati > Actinomycetota > Actinomycetes > Bifidobacteriales > Bifidobacteriaceae > Bifidobacterium > Bifidobacterium sp. ESL0764. The sequence goes on along the minus strand of NZ_CP113919.1, from coordinate 565,337 downwards.
TTCGCGACGACGAATGCGCCACTGCGGTCAACGAGGGTGAAAAGCCGACGGTCGAACATAAAAGCACCTTTCCAGCGGCAATCCTGACGGCTACGTCTGACTATTCGACGCATTCCTGAAGTTGCCTATTACACAATACTGTAGGCCGAATACGATGCTATCTTGAAGCGAAATTCATCACAAAAGCACTAAATTCATAGGGTTTACGACACACTGGAAAACGGACATCTCGCTATTGAGGCCCCCGTTTTTGCCTTCGTTACGGCCTTGTCGTTTGGCGCGCGATAACGCGGGAATCCACGGTAAGCAGTTCAGGGGTCGAGACCTTCCCCTTGATTCTGCCGATGATACGTTCCACAGCCGTGGGAGCCGTCCAGTTCAGGCGCGAATCCATCGTGGTCAGCGGCGTCTGCAGATACGAGGACTCCTCAATATTGTCAAAGCCGATGACCTGCACCTGATCGGGAACCTTGATGCCGTTCGTCGCGAGCGCCGAAAGCGCCCCTATGGCGAGCTGGTCGTTGAGGGCGATCAGCCCATCGAACGCAATATCGTCATCGATCAGCCCTTGCGTCGCACGGGCTCCAGCGCCTATGCTCCAATCCTGTGAAGTGATGCCGATAAGTTCAGGGACAAGTCGCACATGACGCCGGTTGCATTCCTCGACAATGCCTTTCAGACGTAGCTGATCATTGCCTTCCACGGCATTCAACAATGACCGCTCATCGAGCGGCTTGCGCGCGCCGACGACGGCAAGACGTAAGCTGCCATGTTCGAGCAGGTATTGCGCGGCTTTCGCCGCCGCCTGAACATCGTCCGGAGTCACATGATCCACACGCCCCCAAGTGGTACGCGAGCCAACAACCACAAGCGGGTAATCGACATCGAAATCCTCGGGCGAAATGTCCTCCAGCTCGCTCATCGAAAGAATGATGCCGTCCGAAACCGTCGGATTGAATGTTTGCAATACTTCCCTGGCTCCTTTTGCCGAGCCCTCCGCATAGGTGGTGACATAGACCGAATAATCGCGTTTGCGGGCCTCATCGATCACACGGTTCGCCAATTCCGCAAGATAAGGCGGAGTCAGGGACGGCACGGCAAGGGTGATGAACCCGGTGAGCCCACGGTTCAAGTTGCGTGCGGCGACATTGACGCGGTAACCGAGGTCCGCGATAACCGATTGGACGCGAAGACGCGTGGCATCGGTCATGCGACCGGTACCGTTGATGACGTTGGATGCCGTTTTGAGCGACACCCCGGCGGCCTGCGCGACATTTCTCAGCGTGACATGCCTGTGATCGCCAGCCTGATCATCATGGATCGCACCTTCGGTCATCGTTCAGCCTCCTTTGCCGCACTCTTCAATGTAGCATCACCACACGTTTGCCGAGTGATCAATATCCCGTTGCGTTCGAGGACAAGAGCAGCATCCTCGGCCTGAACGCGAACAGTTGCCTCGCCATCAGCCATTTGCAGACCGCCTTCGGCAATTTGTCGGTCAGCTCCAGCGTTTTCAACACGACCTCGATAAAGGAAGACGACTTCTCCGCCGACATGATCGATACGAACTGGCTGACGGCCACGAGTGAGGTAGAAATCGAAGGCGAATCCTTCGCCGTTGCGACGGATATGGACCAAATCGGAACACGCATTGAACGCGTCCACGTTGTCAAGGGCGTCGACAGAACCCCGCATCGTCGTCTGCTCAACGTTATCGACACCGGCCCCGGAATGCGCCTGGGTCATCCCTAACTGCAAGTATCGCCGCAGGAACGACGCCAGCGCTTCCTGATCCAAGTCACAGCCGATGTAATAGGCCCGCCCTTTGCCATAACCATTACGAGTAATCGCCGGAATGCCTTCCAGCTCCCAATCCTTTGCCTCGTCTCCTTGGTAGCTGGCAAGCACCGTAACGCAATCAGCGACCGACCCGATGACCGTCTGCCAAAGCCTTGAAACGGCGCCGTTCGAAAGCTGCACGGAATCGTACTCTCCATCGATAGACCCAAGGATATTGAATTCTTCGCCCGACACCCCCAGGATTTTACGCAGCAGCCCGTTGCCGGCCCCCGGATAGCCGCCAAGACCCACATGGAAGTCCTCGTCGACAAGCCCTGTGGCGTAACCGACGATCACCGTTCCGCCGCGGGCAACGAACCGCTCAATACGTTGCGTTTGTTGATCGGAAAGCGACAAGACAGTAGGCAACACAATCGTGGTATATCCGCTGAAATCCCCGCGTAACGGCACGACGTCGGCACGGTGCCCCGCGTCCAGAAATGCGCTGTACCAAGTTGAGACATCGTCGAGATGGCTGAGCTTTCTGGTCGGCAGCGTCTTGCACTCGCTCGCCCACTGCGATTGCGCATCGAAAAGGATGGCCGTATCCGCCTGTTCGACCTTGCTGCCTTGCAGGCCGGCCTTCGAAAGCGTTTTCAAGGCCTCGCCAAGCTCGCACACTTCGCGGAAGATCTTGGTCTGCTCTCCGGCGTGAGGAATCATAGCGGAATGAAAGGCTTCCGACCCGGCTTCGGACTGACGGACTTGGAAGAAATTGATGGCATCGGCGCCCATGGCCACATGCGCCAGAGCATCACGGACCAATTCGCCGCCGCGTTTTCTGGCATTGACAGGCTTCCACTGCACCGCCGAGGTCGAATGCTCCATCAAGTACCAAGGCAGACGCAGCGAAATCGAGTCTACCAACGCATCGCCGCACAATAAGGCGTCGAGATGCTTCGCACCCGGTTCAAAATACTGGTCGTTGGAGACGAAATCGACCTCGTCGCTCCAATCGGCATAGTCCATCACGCATTGATCCGCGGCGACCATGAAATTCGTGGTCAACGGCTTGCCGGGGCAGATTTCGGCGATGGCATCGCGCTCGGCGGCAAAGAAATCCTTCAGGGCATCGGAGCCGAAACGCTCGAAATCCAGTTGAAGACCCGGATTGATCATCACGTCATCACCGGGATGCATCGGCAGCTGGATCTGGTCGAACGAACGCACCTGTTGGGACCAGAACGCGGTGCCCCAGGCCTCGTTGACAGCCTCGATGGTGCCGTAGCGCGCCTTGCACCACTGGCGGAAGGCATGCTGCGAATCCGGCGAATAATCATGGCGATTGTTCCAGCCGTATTCGTTGCCGACATGCCACGAGACCACATAGGGGTTGTCCTTATAATGCTCGGCCATCTTGCGGCACATCGAAAGAGCGTATTTGCGGAAAACCGGACTTGACGGACTCCATGACTGCCTCGAACCGGGGTGGACGATCGTGCCGTCCGATTCGAGCGGAAGCACCTCGGGATGCATCTGATACAGCCACATCGGCGCAGTTGCCGTGGCCGAGGACATATTCACCGCGATACCGGCCTTGCCGAGTTTTTCGACGATGCGGTCGAGCCAATCGAAATCCCAGGTCTGCGGATCGGGCTGGATGCGGCCCCAGCTGAAGATGGCCAAAGCCACGACGTTGACCCCGGCCTCCTTCATCAGGCGAATGTCGTCGTCCCAAGTCTCCTCCGGCCACTGCTCAGGGTTATAGTCGCCGCCGTAGGCGATGCCCCGTCCGTCAGGCGTCAGCAGATTCGGCCAGCGAAAAGCACGACCAGAACCTTTCGCCGAACGGCTAACGGTTGGCATGTGGGAGACAGACATGTTGGTTATTCCTTATTCCATGGCTCAAACAAATGGATCCTTGACCCATTGCAGCAGAATGCTTCCAGTGTCGTTTGCCCGGTTTGTCGCGTATTTACCCAGGATGTCTGAACGATATCCCGTCGCAGCGACCGACCGAATCCGGCAATGGACACCGGAAGCGTTCTCAATCAATCAATGTGTTTGCGGTTTGTCTTTTGACAACATCTGCAGCCAACCCGAACTGCCGATATCGTTCCGCGACAGACAGGGCCGCGGCAACGACGTCATGCACGGCACTCCAGCCATGTCGATCACGGCCATGAACGCCGCATCATCGGCGTCAGCCAACCCGCCGCAACCGACAACCCGCCGCAACCGTGTCTGTGCGGATCGCCAAAACCAAACCGCAGCACCTATCACTTGACGGTTACGGTGTAGCCTTCCTGCTTGCCGTGGTCGGCGAGCTTCTGGGCATAATTGCTCATGGCCTTCTCAAGTGTGATGTCCTTGTGATAAGCCTTGGAAATCTCATCGCCATAAGCGGTCTGGGCAAACGGGTTGTAGGGCAGATACTGGAACTTCTCAGTCGGACGCTGCGCGCCCTCGGCCAGAATCTTGTTGACGTTCTGGCCGCCGAAGTAGTCGTTGACCTTCTTGTTGGCCGCACTGTTCGGATCGGTGAAGGAGCTCGAATTGAGGATCTTCTTCAAACTGCTGAACGTGCCGCTGTCGGCCATCTGCTGGGCACCGGCGTCGTGGGTCATGTAACGCACGAACTTGTAGGCCGCGGCTTGAGACTTGTTGGCCTTCGGCACGGCGAGCGCGGAACCGCCGTCTTCTGCGGATACCTGCTTGCCGGCTTCCCATTGCGGCAGCGAGCCGACGCGCCAGTTGCCCTTCTGGTCGGGAGCGCCGCTCATGAGGTTGACCGGCATCCATGCGCCGATGGTCAGCGAGGCGAGGGTGCCGTCGTTCAGCTCACGGTTCCATTCGTCCGACCAGTTCGCGGTCTTGGTGTCGATAAGGTCTTCGTCGATCAGCTTCTGACGGAACTCGATGTACTTCTTCATGCCCGGGTCCTTGGTCATATCGATGGTGATCTTCTCGCCGTCGACCTTCCAAGGCTTGGCACCGGCCTGCCAGGCCTGCGCGGTGAAGGGCTGATAGTCGCCCGAGGCACCCGAGCTGTTGGTGATGTAGGAGCCGGCGGCCTTGATCTTCTTGGCAGCCTCGTAGTAATCGTCCCAAGTCTTGATCGACTCGCCGTCGACCCCGGCCTTGTCGAAAACGGCCTTGTTGTAGAAGAACATCTCAGGGCCTGCATCGATCGGCAGCGCATAGGGCTTGGCATTGTATTGCAGCTTGTTCCACGGTCCGGCGGTGAAATCGTCCGCCAGCTTGTCGGCGCCGAACTGGCTCAGATCCGCAAGATCGCCGGTGACCGCGAACTGCGTGACCGTCGGGTCTTCGAGCATCACCACATCCGGGATACCCTTTTTGGCCGCCACCGCGTTGGACAATGCGGTCGAAGTCTTTTCCGCAGTACCGGTGTTGTTGAACTTCACCTTCACGCCGGGGTTGTCTTTCTCGAAGTTCGCGATGATCTTCTTCATCGAGTTACCGGTATCCCAGCCCCAAAAGATCAGATCGGCCTTCGATTCCGAACCTTTGTTGCCGTCCGAATTGCCCGAGCCGCAGCCGGCCAGGCCAATCATCGTCGCCGCCGCAGCTACAACCGCAACAATTCTCTTTGCATTACCCATTTTGGCTCCTTTGTCTGTGCATCCATGCGCTACCATCTGCGCACTATATTGGGCAAACCGATAAAACCGTCCAAACACAGCTTTTCTTTTCGGATACTCAATTGCTTGATACAACTGTGTATCGCTTACGTTTTCTATGGTACACAGTTGTTTCAATTTGTCAATCCGAACAGGTAAGTCTGGATTATTGGATTTTTACATTATCGCTATCGGTATCCGCAACCGCCCAGACAGCACGCCGGCATCCTAAAATCTGAAATCTTCCGATAACGAAGTTGGGCGTCTCACGGTATTTCCATGAGACGCCCAACCCGATGTATTCGAATGACTGCGATCGGTTACCTACCAATCGGCATCATCGAACGAACTTTTTCAGCAGTGGTTGTCGAGGCGGTGATACATCTCGGAGAGCTCGAGTTCGCGCTCGAAGTCGCGCGGCGTGGTGTTCTCGTCGATGGCGGCCAGTTCGACGCCGGCGATGCGGGCGAAGTCCTCCCAGCCTTCACGGCCGAAGGAGGTGGTCATGCAGGTGTGGTGCGAGCCGCCGGCGCGCAGCCAGCACTCGGCCGCGCTCTTGAGCGACGGACGGGGCTGCCAGAGACCGCGTGCGCACGGCAGGGCCTTCAAGGAACCTTCCGGCTCGACCACGTCGACCACGTCCATCAGCAGGCGGAAGCGTTCACGCATGTCGGCCATGGAGATGACGGTTGCGGCCTTGTGCGGGGCGACAGTGAAGACCAGGCGCACCGGGTCGGACTTGTTGCCGATGCCGAGCGGATGGATCTCGAGCTTCGGCTTGGCGATCGTGCCGACCGAGGGCGAGACCTCGAGCATGTGCGAGCCCATGTCCATCTCGTGACCCGGCACAAAGTTGTAGGAATAGTCCTCCATCAGGCTCGAGCCGCCCTCAAGGCCGTAGCCCATGACGCTGGCGATACGCACCAGCACCGAGGTCTTCCAGTCGCCTTCGGCGGAGAAGCCGTAGCCGTACTCGCTGGGCAGGCGCTGGGCGCCCACGCCCGGCAGCTGCGGCAGGGTGCCGAGGTCCTCGAAGTTGTCGACCGCGGCGGTGGCGCCGTTGTCCTTCATCATGTTGACCATCGCGGCCTCTTCCTTGGCGGCGATGAACAGCTCTTCATAGCGGGCGTCCAGGAGCTCCGGGGCCACGTCGTACTTGGCCTTGTAGTCCTCGATGATGGCCTTGACCTGATCGTCCTTCACCTTGTCGTAGTATCCGCACAGCTCGTTGACGGCCCAGGTGTTGACCTGCGTGCCGAAGACGCGCTCGACCTCGGTCTTGTCGCCCTCGGTGACCGCGACGTTGCGCATATTGTCGCCCCAGCGCATCACGCGCATGTTCTGGGCCTCGTTCCAGCCGGCGCAAGCGCGAACCCATGTGGCGATGCGCTCGGCGACCTCAGGGTCGGTGTAGTGGCCGACGACGATCTTGCGCGGGATGCCGAGGCGGGTGAGGATGTAGCCGAATTCACGGTCGCCGTGGGCGGACTGGTTGAGGTTCATGAAGTCCATGTCGATGGTGTCCCACGGAATCTCCTTGTGGAACTGGGTGTTGAGCTGCAGCAGCGGCTTGGTCAGCACCTGCAGGCCGCGGATCCACATCTTGGCCGGCGAGAACGTGTGCATCCAGGCGATCACGCCGATGCAGCTGGGATCGGCGCTGGCCTCTGTCATGAATTCCTTGACACCGTCGGAGGACTTCAGGGTGGGCTTCAAAACGAGCTTCACGGGGATCTTGCCGGTGGCGTTCAACGCATCGACGATCTTGGTGGATTGCTCGGCGACCTGACGCAGCGCTTCCTCACCGTAGAGGTCCTGCGAGCCGACGCCGAACCAGATGGTCTTGCCTTCGAATGGGTTTTCGAATGTCATCATTACTTCCTTTTGTTTCTGTTATGTTCTTCGTTGATGATTGGTATTCATTACTGGATTCCACCGCGTTCAGGACGTTCGAATTCATTGAACGGCCTGAACGCGGCGTTAACCAAAATTCTCAGCTTTCCAGATCGATGGTCTTGATGGCGGCCTTTTCGATCGGCAGCGCGCGCGTGAACCGGGCGAAGAAGTCCTCGAAACCAGCGACGTCCTTCGGATCGGGTTCTTCGGTGGTCGATGCGGCATCGGCGAATACACGCTGGTCGAGATATACATCCAGCGGAGTGTCTTTGTGCCAGAGGTAGTCGGCGAGCACCGCCATGCCCCAAGCCCCGCCTTCGGCCGCCGTCGACATGACCTTGATCGGGGTGTTGAACGCGGCGGCGAGAATCTTCTGCGCCACCTTCGGGGTGGTGAAGATGCCGCCGTGGCCGACCATCGAGTCGACCTTGACGTGCTCGTCCTTGGTCATGATGTCCATGCCGATCTTGACCGGCGAGAACGCGCCGAAGAGCTGGGCACGCATGAAGTTCGCAAGGCTCATCTTGCTTTCGGGGCCACGGGCGAAGACCGGGCGGCCTTCTTCGAGCCCTGCCAGGAATTCGCCGGAATAGAAGCAGTAGTTGATCAGACCGCCGGCGTCGGCGTCGGCGTCCGGGCCGATTGCCGTGCGGAACAGCGTGCCGTAGAGTGTGCCGGCGTCGAGCGGGGTGCCGATGGCCTTGGCGAACTCGCTGAATACCTTCATCCACGCGTTCAAGTCGGAGGTGAAGTTGTTGGCGTGGCTCATGCCGCACGGGTCGCCGGCCGGTGTGGAGACCAGGTCGACTTCCGGGTGCAGGCGTTCGAGCGGATGGTCAAGCACGACGGAGGCGAAGATGGAGGTGCCGGCCGAGACGTTGCCGGTGCCCACGCGCACGGAGTTGGTGGCCACCATGCCGGTGCCGGAATCGCCTTCGGGCGGTGCCAGCGGCGTGCCGGGCTGCAGGGTGCCGGTCGGGTCGAGCAGCTTCGCGCCTTCAGCCGTCAGCGTTCCTGCGTCGCTTCCCGCCACCAGCGGTGTCGGCAGCAGATCCTCGATCTTCCAAGGCTGCGAGGCGACCTCGGGCAGCGCGGAGAACTGGGCGAGCATATGCTTGTTGAAGCCGTGGGTCTCGGGGTCGATCGGGAACATGCCGGAGGCATCGTCGATGCCGAGCACCTTCTTGCCCGTGAGCTTCCAGTGGACGTAGCCGGCCAGCGTGGTGAAGAACGCGACGGACGGCACGTGCTCCTCCTTGTTGAGGATGCACTGGTAAAGATGGGCGATGGACCAACGCTCGGGGATGTTGTACTGGAAGAGCTGGGAGAGCTTTTCGTGGGCGTCGTGCGTGTTGGAATTGCGCCAGGTGCGGAAGGGCACGAGCAGCTTGCCGTCCTTATCGAAGGCGAGATAGCCGTGCATCATCGCGGAGAAGCCCATCGTGCCGATCTTGGTCAGCTTCTCGCCGTAGGCGTTCTCGACGTCGTAGGCGAGCGAGGCGTACGCCGCCTGCAGGCCGGACCACACCTCGTCGAGCGAGTAGGTCCACAGGCCGTTTTCCAGGTGGTTCTCCCAGCCGTGGTCGCCGGCGGCAATCGTCGAATACGTGTCGTCGATGAGTACGGCCTTGATACGGGTCGAGCCGAATTCGATACCCAGCGAGGTTTTGCCCGCGCGTATCTTTTCGGCTATCGCCGCCACGTGTTCCGTGGTATCCAATGCAACTGTCATGGTGATCTAGCTCCTTTACTATCGCTCTGGCTACGGCGTTTGCAGGGAATTTGCCGTCGCCTGCGACAAAGCACGTGCCCCGTCAATCGCCACGAGCATATTCCTCCAGCCCACAAGTACCGCATGAACGTAGCGATATCGTATCGCCGATAATGTGAACGCTCACATCTTGATAGTCCCTATCTTACACGCAGCCGTTGCCAAGTCCGCGTTTTCGCAACGTTGCGCCGGATTTACGGTTTTCCTTCGGAATCTGGCCGATACCTCACCCTTAACCGGAACCTGACCGATGCCCATCCTTCTGCCGGAACCCAATCGATAAATCGAACCTCGCGTTCACCACGATCACACGGACAACGATCATGTGGATAACCAGAGCTCGAGACCGGCAAACCGTGGATAAGCCAAAACGACACGCCCGAGAATGTGGATAACCAGGAGCATCCGACCACAGCACCCGTTTTTGGCACGGTTTGCGAGCCGAATTCTCTAAGCTACGAAGAACAGACGAAAGCAATACGTCATCATATTTTGTCTAGTGTGGGATTGCAATTTTATACAAGTGCAGGATTGTGTTTTATATCTAGTGGAGGGTTTAGTATATGGTCTTAAGGAAATGGCCCATCAAACAGATACGCAAAGAAGCCAAAGCAAAGGGTATAGAGATACGGGAACGACAGGGAGGAAACCACGAGATTTTCTATCTAGACGATGTGAAAATCCCTATACCCCGACATAACGATCTTGAAAAAAATACCGCCCGACAAATCATTAAAGAGGCATCGGTCAAATTAGGAAAGGACTGGCTGAAATGAGAAGGAGATTCATAAAGAAAGACTATCTGGGGACGACCGCCGACGGCAAACCGACAGTACACAAAGAGAGTTATCCAGTTACCATCGAAGCGGGCGAGAAATACTGGATACTCACCATTCCCGGTGTCGGGGTGACCCAGGCACGCAAACTCAGCGAAGTGGACGACATGGCTCGCGACCTCATCGAGATCATGACCGGAGACCAAAACTTCGCCATGACCAAAGAAGTGAAGTTCCCCGAAGAGGTGGAAGCCCACCTGGAAGCCATGAAACGCTACCGCGAGCAGTCCAAGAAAGCGAACACGCTGGCGGCCCGGGAGTCCCGCAAAGCCGCGAAAGGATTGCGCCAGATCGGCCTCACCTTGCGGCAAATCGGCCAGGCCATGGGCATCTCCTACCAGCGCGCCAGCCAGCTGGTCAACGGCTGAGACCTTGACTTGCACAATATTTGCAAATGTCAAATGAGAAGACACGAATTCATAAAAAATCAAGAAATCTTGAATTTTGTCTAAATAATTGGCGTTTTGCAAGACATTTATATAAAATCGAGTCATGGAAGAGGCACAATCATCGCCAAGACGCGAACTACGTATTGTCATCATCGACGATGACCCCTGCGCATTGGAGCACGAAGCCAGCATCGTGGGCAGTGTCCAAAATCGCGACGGTTGCCATATCAAAATATGGCCGACGACAAAACTCGACGCGGGGATTCACCAATGTCTATATTCTCCTCGTCAACCTGATGTGCTCATCATCGATTTATCCGTCAACAGCGACATTATTGAACCCATTCTGAAAACAATCAAGGATTCCCGACCAGACATCATTCTCATCGGCATCACCGCCCACATCAACAGACACATCAATTCGACCGCTTCCCAACAGTATCTTCGCTGCATTATCAACAAGGCCGAGCTGAACCACGCACTTCCTGCCGAGCTCAAAGAGATCTATCACCAAAAGATATTGCATCCTCCTACCCAGCCGCTCGAACCGAAAAGGACCATCCCTCCCTCTCATTGCACAAACAGGCAAACGACACAACGCCGCAAACAGCGGGAACGGAAATCCCACAATCCTCATCGTTCGGCAAACGACGATGACGACCCCAACAGGCGGCAAACACGGACTACCCACAAAGGCGTGGCTTCAGACCCTGAACACGTTGCCTGCCAAACAGATCAATTGACAAATCCGAACACACCAATTCAACAACGGATTGCAACTCAAGGCCGCTATGGCGATGCACTCCCTGCGTCCGTAAATCTTCAAAGCGCTGATTCATCCGGCGATAACGACCTAGTACAGACACAGGAGCGTATGACTGCTACACTGCGCTTTCAACAAAAGCCCCTGCCTCTCTCACCGGCCGAATTACGCGTCATCAATCTGTGCTCGCAAGGAATGGGAACGGACGAGGTCGCCGAGCATCTGAGTATTTCCTCCAACACCGTTTATTCGCATCGAAGCCACATCATGGGCAAATACCACACACATTCCTGGCACGAGGCACTCACCATCTATGAGGAAAGGACGAAGAACGGAACCTCATAAGGCACCGAAGGCGCATAGTCCGTAAGGAAAATGCGCCAAGTCGAATCTTGGATCGTTCGCGTAATCCGAGAAAGATATCGACAGCAAGGAAACTCAGCAAGAAGCACAACCGACGCTAGGCAAGCTTGAAACCCAGCTCCTTGGCGGCATCTGCCGGAACCGGGTCTTCGCACCAATAATCCTCGAGATTTTCGTCGGTCGCCAAAGAACGGATCTCGGCCTGATCGATGTAGACCTCGCCGCTTAAATGATCGGTTTCGTGCTGGAAGATGCGGGCCGGCCAGCCGTGCAGGCGTTCCTCGTGTTTGTTGCCATCCTCGTCCTGCCAACGGGCGACGATGTCGAGCCAACGACGGCGAACAGCCTGATAGCCGGAGAAGCTCAGGCAGCCTTCGTAGAAGCTGCGCTGCTCGGAGCCGATGGGTTCATAGGTCGGATTGATGATGGCACGGAACGGGAATTCGGCGATTTCGCGCGGATCGTTCGTGTCGTCGATGACGTTTTCGTTGTCGTCATCGGTCACGCTGTTCTCTACGTCTGGCGTATCCTGGCCGTTGTTGCCACCGACATGACCTTCGGGGTTGTCGTCGACACCCCTGCCGCCGACGCGCACATGGTCTTCCACCACGGCGATACGCAGGCCGAGACCGATCTGCGGAGCAGCCAGGCCGACGCCCGGCGCCTCAAGCATCGTGACGCGCATGGCCTCAATGAGTTTAGATAGCGTGCGCTTGCTCAGCTGGCCATCATATTCCACCGCATTCTGACGCAGCACGGGCTCCCCCATCTGCACGATGGGCAGAATCTTCTCCTTGCCGCCGGTTTTGATCAGGTGCTCGACCGCACGATTGAGTTCGGTGTCGACTTTGGAATTTCGGGAGAACATCAGATCGCCAGCTCCTGCGCAACCACGGCGGCCAGACGCTGGCAGACCTCATCGGCCTGCTGTTGCGTTTCGGCCTCGACCATCACGCGGACCAACGGCTCGGTGCCACTGGGACGCAGCAGCACACGGCCGGTGCTGCCAAGCAGCTTTTCCTCGCGTGCCACGGCATCCTGCACCTTGGCGTTGGTGGGCGCGGCCTTCTTGTCGACCTTGGGAACGTTGATGAGCTGCTGCGGCAGCTGCGGGAAGTCGGCGGCGAGTTCCTTCAAGGACTTGCCGGACTTGACGACCTCGTTGCACAGGGTGAGCGCGGTCAGCGTGCCGTCGCCGGTGGTGGCGAACTCACGGTTGATGACGTGGCCGGACTGCTCGCCGCCGATGGAATAATCGCCCTTGAGCATTTCCTCAAGGACGTAGCGGTCGCCGACGTTGGTCTGCACCGTCGAGATGCCCATGTCTTTCAGCGCCAGCTTGAGACCGAGGTTGCTCATCACGGTGACCACCAGCGTATTGTGGTTGAGCTTGCCTTCGCGCTTCTTGGCACGCGCGAGGATGCCCATTTCCTGATCGCCGTTGACCATGTTGCCGTCTTCGTCCACAGCCAGGCAGCGGTCCGCGTCACCGTCGAAGGCCACGCCCATCGCGGCACCGGAGGCCTTGACCATCGCCTGCAGCTGCTCGGGGTGGGTGGAACCGGCCTTCTTGTTGATGTTGTAGCCGTCAGGCGAAGCGTTGATGACCAGCACCTCGGCTCCGGCACGGCGCAAGGCCTCGGGCGCGACCACGGAAGTGGCGCCATTGGCGCAATCGGCCACGATCTTCAGGCCCTTCAGCGGCTTGGGCTGGGTCTTGTCGGGCGCAATCGGCGCAATGGCCGAAACCAGGTGGTCGATATACATATTGGTGGCGGTATTGATGTCATGACTTACGCGGCCTACGCCGGCACCGGTCGGACGATCCCAATCCTTGCCAAGCACCGCTTCAATCTCGTCCTCCTTCTTGTCCGGAAGCTTGAAGCCGCCGCGAGCGAAGAACTTGATGCCGTTGTCGGGCATGGGGTTGTGGGAAGCGGAGATGACAGCGCCCATTTCGACGTTGAGTTCGCTGGTCAGATACGCCACGCCGGGAGTCGGGATAATGCCGGCATCGATGACGTCGAACCCCCCAGCGCTCATGCCCGCCGCGAGCGCCGAAGCGAGGAAATCGCCGGAAACACGGGTGTCACGGCCGATCAACGCACGCCGACGGCCCTCCTTGTGCTCTTCCTCGGTTCCAGACGAATCGCCAAGCACACGCACCGCCGCGTCGCCCAGGTCGAGCGCCAGCCTTGCGGTCAAATCCCTGTTCGCCAGTCCGCGAACGCCATCGGTTCCAAACATATTAGGCATGCTGCTTTTATCCTCCGCTTGCACGAATAGTACTGGACTTCATCTTACTCAAGAGACTTCACGTGCGCCGCACCGCCCCGCAACACTGCCCGATTTCGTCGCATTTGCCCAGACTCGCCTGACTGGCGGTGAACAGGTTCCGGGCGTAGTGGCCATGTATGCGAAACCCCACCGCGGATTACATGCGGCGGGGTTTCACTTCTGTGGCTGTTACCAGACGAATTACTTCAGGCTGGCGTTGTAGGCGGCGACCTTCACCGCGCGGCGGGAGGACTCGACGTTGCCGATGATGATGTTGCGCAGGGCGCGCGCGGCGTCCTGGTGAGCATCGAGCCATTCGTCACCCAGACGAACCAGCTCGGCGGCGTCCGCGTGGGCCGGATAGAGGTCGTTCAAGAGCGACTCGGCCATGTGGAAGGTGCGGTTCTCCCAGATCCAGTCGGCGGTCTCGAAATACTTGGCGGCATAGGGCTCGGCGAGCTTGCCGCTCAGATTGCCGGAGAAGCCGAGCGCCGCGGCCTCGAGCTGGGAGTTGGTCAGGCTCAGGTCGCGGATGGAGGCGTCCCAGGCCCATGCCTTGGCAACGGCTGTCGGCACGGAGGCCTTGGCGCCATAGGCGAACTCGCGGTTGTCGGTGGTATCGCGCAGCTTCAGTTCTGCGTCGATCGCCTCGTTGTCCATCTCGCCCACGGCGGCGAGCGCCTTGGTGAGCGCCCAGCGCATGTTGTTGTCGATCTCGAGGCCTTTGAGCTTGAGCGCCCCGGAGAGCAGGCCCTTGACGTTGGAGACGAACGGGGCGTCGCCCTGCGCGCCGTAGTCCAGATAGGCGCTGACCAGCTGGAACTGCTCGTCGCTGCCGGCCTCGGCCTCGTTGGCCAGGTCCCACAGGCCCTCGGCGACGTGCTTACGCACGGCCTCGCGGCGGGCGGGCGCCACATACTGCGTGGCGGTGACCTTCAGGCAACGCAACGCGTAGCGGAAGGTGGTGGACTCATGCTCGGTGGAGAGCATCTTCAGGCTCACGTCGAGGAAGCGCTCGGCCGGGAACTGCGCGTCGCGAGTCATGTCCCAGAAGGCCAGCCACACCACGGCGCGGGCCAGGGCGTCGTCGAACTCGAAGAGATGTTCGGCGGCGAAGTCGCGCGACTTGGCGTCGAAGCGCAGCTTGGTGTAGGTCAGGTCATCGTCGTTGAGCATGATGAAGTCGGGACGGGCCTTGCCGGCGGCTTCGGCGGCCACGGTGGTCTCGCCGGTGACATCGAGCTCGATACGATCGGTACGCACGATCTTGCCGGTCGCCGCGTCGCGGTTGTAGAAGCCGATGCCCATGCGGTGCGCGCGCAGCACCGGGTGATCGGCTGGCGCGGTCTGCGTCAGCGTGAGCGACTTGATGGTGCCATCGCCGTTCTCCTCGACGTCGGCCGAGATGGTGTTGATGCCGGACTCCTCGAGCCACTGCTTGCTCCAGGTCTTCAGGTCGCGGCCACTCGCGGCCTCGAGCTCGACCAGCAGGTCCTTCAGCGTGGCGTTGTCGTACTGGTGCTTGTTCAAGTAGCTGTTGATGCCCTTGAAGAACTTCTCACGGCCGACGTAGGCCACCAGCTGCTTCAGCACGGAGCCGCCCTTGGCGTAGGTGATGCCGTCGAAGTTGACCTCGGTGTCGTGCAGGTCGTTGATCGGCGCGGTGATCGGGTGAGTGGTCGGCAGCTGGTCCTGGTTCAGGGCCCAGCTCTTCTCGCCGGAGGTGAAGGTGGCCCAGGAATCGGTCCAATCGGTGGCCTCGGCGGTGGACAAGGAGGACATGAACTCGGCGAAGGACTCGTTCAGCCACAGGTCGTTCCACCACTTCATCGTCACCAGGTCGCCGAACCACATGTGCGCCAGCTCGTGCAGGACGGTGACGACGCGGCGCTCGGCCAGCGCGTCGGTGACCTTGGAGCCGAAAACGTAGGAGTCGCGGATGGTGACCATGCCGATGTTCTCCATGGCACCCGCGTTGTATTCAGGCACGTAGATCTGGTCGAACTTGGCATACGGATACGGCACGCCCCAGGTCTTGGCATAGAAGGCGAAGCCCTTCTTGGTGATGTCGAAGAGATAGTCCGCGTCTTTGGCGAAATCGTCCTTCAGGGACTGGCGGCAATACTGGGCCATCGGCACGGTGCGACCGTCCTCGTTGGCGTAAGTGGTGTGCCACTCGGCGTATGGGCCGGCGCAAATCGCGGTGAGGTAGGAACTCATCTTCGGCGTGGTCTCGAAGACCCAACGCTTGGTGCGCTCGGCCGGATGCGACTGCAGCGTGCCTTCCTCGGTCATCGCGTCAAGCTCGGCGGTGGAGGCGACCGGCATGTTGGAGGTGACGAGCCAGGATTGTGGCGCAGTGACCTCGAAGTCGAAGATGGCCTTGATGTCGGGCTGGTCGAAGACGGCGTAGACGCGGCGGGCGTCCGGCACCTCGAACTGGGAGTAGAGGTAGACGTTGTCGTCGGCCGGGTCGACCGAGCGGTGCAGGCCCTCGCCCGTGGTGGAGTACTGGCAGGAGGAGACGACCTTCAGGGTGTTGTGCGCCAACAGGTTCGGCAGCTCAATGCGATTATCGACATAATACTTCGACGGATCGAGCGTTTCGCCGTTGAGCTCGATGGCGCTGACCTCGTCGGCGATGAGGTCAGCGAAGCTGGAACTCCCGGCTTTCGCGTCAAACGTGATGACGGCAACTGACGGGAAATTCTTCGGCCCCTTCGTAAGGTCAAGGTCAACATGATAGCTGACCGGACCGGTGATGATCGACTTGCGTTCCTCGGCCTCGACACGGGTAAGATTCGCTCCTGGCATTTCGCTCCTTTTGAGATTGGGAAATAATACGATAATTCCATTATGCCAGCCGGAGCCGTCACCGGACAGTATTTTCAGCCAAAGCCATGATTGGACGTCGATTTCAAGGTCGGGATATACCCCCAAAAAATCTCGCGACGGGTCATGGACACACGCAAAATCGGGACAATACGGTCAATGATGTCTAGCAGCGCTTTATGCTAAAAGAGTTGAGAGAATATCGGGAAAGCTGTGTCACCATGAACATTAGCTATGAACGCTCGGGGTGCAAGCAGTTTTTCAAAAAGCATCGCGATGACGAAAAGACCATCAAAGCCTGCATTGAAAAGGCCCTGGCGACGCAGCTGGAGACCGGAATGTCGAAGGTCAAGCGCGCGGTGTCGGCGCGAGTGAACGGGCAATGCGTCTACGAATGCCGTATCAATCTCAAACGCACGGGCTCGGCGCGGGTCGCGTTCGTCATCAACGAAAACAACACCGATATCGATGTGCTCTTCATCTCCTCGGTGCTGCAGAAAGACGAATTCACCCATATGCTCGAACGAGATCTGAAGGAGGCCGGGCTATGCGACTGATTCCTGTGAAACAAGCGCTGAGCATGATGGAGAACGCGACGCCGGCGAAATCGGAATATAAAAAACTCACGTTCTGGACCGCCAAAAAAGACCGTTCGCTCTGCCTCGAACACGACGGAAACGGCCTGATTCTGCACGAGCTGGGCTATCGCGAGGAAAGCACGGCCTTCACTTCGGACAAGCACGACGTCCACGAATGCAAGCACGCCGTCAAACAGGCGTTCAAGCGCGAGTTCCCCCGCAGCCACAAGGTCTACGTTTCCGCGGTGAAATAACAAACAATATCAGAGCGGCGACCACCAAGCCTGGTAGCCACCGCTCTTATTAATTGCGTATCAATCTATCCTGTATGAACCAGTCATACCAGCGCATATTCTTGCGGATAGTGCTGCGCAAGCTGCTTGAGCAGCAGATGGCGCGCCAGCCAGAGCGCGAGCAGCGGCAGGGCGAAACCGACGGTGACGTCGGAGAGGAAATGGGCGCCTTGCATCATACGGCTCAACATGACGACCAACGCGTAAACCAGCGCAAGCCCAAAAACCATGCCCTCCTTGCTTTTCCAGCGCGGCTCGACCAGGGCGAGCAGGCAGAGCGACAAGGTTGAGCCGGCCCACAGGGAATGGCCGGAGGGGAAGGATTTGATATTGTCGGCCACACCACCAGCGGCGACGAGATAGTGCTTGCCATTCGGGTGATACCACGGCGTGAACAGGTCAAGATCGCCCTGCATCGCGCGGAAACGGACACGGCCCCAGAGGATTTTGGCGACTTCCAGCACACCCATCGAACACAGGAACACCGCCACGATCACGATGCCGGCCCAACGATAGCGCTGCTTCAACTCGTCGGGAATCTTATAGACGATGGCGGCGATCAGGATGGCGACGATGACGCCGTAGGCGACGCCGAACAGATGGCAGTATTTGTAGCACAATGCGAGTCCCACCAACGTCGAACCGAGGTAGACAAGGCCTGAAAGCACAAGTTTCGCAAGATTCTCTCGTACGAATCTGTAGGTCCAGAAGAGCAACGCCGCACCAATCATCAGTACGGTCGCGCCGATAAGCGGAGCCAGCCGCTCAAAGAACGCCGAAAAACCATTACCGGGCATGTACAGCGCCTGATCGATGCGCAGGTCAGCGAATGTGCCGATGATCAACAACACCAACGCGCCGATCGCCGTGACAGGAAACATCTTTTTCATACGTTCATTCCTTGTGGTCCATATCATTGTTCTTGTTCAGACCACTGCCGTATCACACGCCTCAAGCATATACCGCGACAGCCTCGGCCATCTGAAACCAAGTCAGGCCGTACAACGACTCAATACTCTATGCCGTCAAAAGCCCAGCACGACGCCGGCCAGCCAGAGGTTCGAGAAACGTTCACATAGCAATTTCCCCGGCAGGCCGGAACCTGTCGGGGAAATGCGATGATCATTGAGCGACGATGCTTGGCATCATACCGACCTCACACCGCAAGCGGCCGATGCTCAGCTCAGCCTCACCTGCCAGACGGAGTGCCGTCGATGACGTCGTGGGCGACGTCGGCGATGACCGGGACGATCATCGGCTTGCGATGAAGCTGACGGGAGACCCAGCCGCCGATGGTGCGGCGCATGATCTGCTGGAGCTTGTGGGTGTCGTGGGTGCCCTGCATCATCGCGTCCTCGAGCTGGCCGACGATCTGGCGACGCACCTTGTCGAGATCGCTCTCGTCATCGGGAATCGCGTTCATGTAGACCTTCGGGCCCGAGATGACGTTCTTGGCGTCGGTGTCGACCACGGCGAAGATGGAGACGAAGCCTTCGGTGCCGAGAATCTTGCGCTTCTCGAGCTCCTCGTCGGTCAGCTCGCCGACGGTGTCTCCATCGACGTAGACGTAGGCGCATGGCACGGATCCGACGACCGCGGCCTGGCCGTGATAGAGATCGACCACATCACCGTCTTCGGCGAGCACGACGTTCTTCGGATCGACGCCGGTCTTGACGGCGACCAAGCCGTTGGCGACCAGGTGGCGGTTCTCGCCGTGGATCGGCATGACGCACTTGGGCTTCAGGATGTTGTAGAAGTAGGTGAGCTCGCCCTCGTTGGAGTGGCCGGAGACGTGGATCTTCGCGTTGTCGCGGTTGACCACGCGCGCGCCCTTCTGGACGAGCTTGTTGATCATGCCGTAGACCTCGTTCTCGTTGCCGGGAATGAGGGAGCTGGCCATCACGACGGTGTCGAACTCGTTGATGGTGATATCGCGGTGGGTGCCATCGGCGATGCGGCCGAGCGCGGCCATCGGCTCGCCCTGCGAACCGGTGCACATGTAGACCAGCTTGTTGTCTTGGATATCCTTGGCCTTCTTCAGATCGACCACGGTGCCTTCGGGGATATGCAGATAGCCGAGGTCGGCGGCGATGGACATGTTGCGCACCATCGAACGGCCGACGAAGACGACCTTGCGGCCGACCTTGTGCGCGGCGTCGACGACCTGCTGGACGCGGTGAACGTGGCTGGAGAAGGAGGCGACGATGATCTTGCGGGTGGCCTCGCTGAAGGCTCGCTCGAGCTCGGGGCCGATGGTGCTTTCGGGACGCACGAAGCCGGGGACCTCGGCGTTGGTGGAATCGACCATCACCAGGTCGACGCCCTTCTCGCCGAGCTTGCCGAATTCCACCAAATCTGTAATACGATGGTCGATGGGCAGCTGGTCGAGTTTGAAGTCGCCGGTGTCGATGACGGTGCCGGCAGGCGTGTTGATGCACACAGCCAAGGCATCCGGGATGGAGTGCGTGACGGCGACGAACTCGAGGTTGAACGGGCCGACCTTGAGCTTGTCGCGGCCGTTGACCTCGACGCAACGCGGGTTCTGATGATGCTCCTCGCACTTGGCCTTGACGAAGGCGAGCGTGAGCTTCGAGCCGATCAGCGGGATGTCAGGGCGAAGGTTCAGCAGGTAGGGCACGCCGCCGATGTGGTCTTCGTGACCGTGGGTCAGCACGAGCGCCTCGATATCGTCAAGCCTGTCCTTGATATAGCTGAAATCAGGGAGGATGAGATCGACGCCGGGCTGCTCCTCGTCGGGGAAGAGCACACCGCAATCGACCAGCAGCAGATGGCCGTTGTATTCGACCACGTTCATGTTGCGGCCGATCTCGCCCAAGCCGCCGAGCGGGACGATGCGCATCGAGCCCTTGCGGTACTTCGGCGGGGCGATCAGCACGGCGTCCTGGTTGGGCGAGGTGCCGGGAGTGCGCGAAACCGTACGCGGGTTGGAACGGCGGCCACCAGAGCGGCTTCCGCCACGTGGGGCACGAGACGAATTCGAGCCGCTCGACCGACGTCCGCCCGAATGGGAGGAGCTACGGGATTCGCTACGCTTGCTGCTTGTGCGTTTCTCACCGCTCTTGGCACTCGTGCGCTTTTCGGAATTCTCGGCAACTTCTTCGCTTTTGCGAGCGCGTGCCTTGCTGGCGCTGCCACGGCGATGCGTGGCGGTAGTTTTTTCTTTTGTTTCTGTCATATTCTTTAACTGTTTTCTGTTTTCTTAGTGTCCGCACCTGTGTGTGGACGAGGTATAAAAACAGCGGACAAAAGCCCGCTGGACACTTACGCGCCGCCGACTTCCCCGCTGCAATGAGTAGTGCTTTTGCCTTGCTGTATCGTCAAAACCTTCTTAAAACCTAGGCATCCAGGATACCGGCAGCGACCATACCCTGATGGGCACGCTCAAATTCCGCTTGGCCCGGACCGACATTCGGCAGACGCATCGTGGTCTCGTCGAGCCATCCGCGCTCGTGCAGCGCGGCCTTGGCGAGCACACCCTGGAATCCGGTGCCGTTGATGGCATCGACCAGCGGGGCCAGACGAACCGCAAGACGCTGGGCCTGACGGATATCACCGCGGTCAAAGGCATCGGCGAGCTGGCGCATCGGGTCGGACGCGACGTGGGCAATCACCGAAATGATGCCGACGGCTCCGATGGAAAGGAACGGCAAGAACAGCGCATCGTCGCCGGAGTACCAGGTCAGGCCGGTTTCCATACGCTTGCGCACCGCTCCGGCGATGTCCCCCGTGGCGTCCTTGACCGCCTTGATATTCTCGAGCCCGGCCAGACGACGGTAAGTCTCCAGTTCAAGATGCACGCCCGTACGTCCTGGGACGTCGTAGACGATGATCGGCTTGTCCGCCGATTCGTTGACCGCCTGATAATGGCGGAAAATGCCTTCCTGCGAAGGACGGGAATAATAAGGAGCGACCACCAGCACCGCGTCGGCGCCGGCCTCCTGCGTCTGCTCGACCATACGTACCGTATGGGCGGTGTCGTTGGAACCCGCGCCGGAAATCACCGGCACGTCGACGGCCTCCTTGACCACTTCAACGAGCTTGACCTTCTCATCCATGTGGGTGACCGGGGATTCACCGGTGGTGCCGTTGACCAGCAGACCGTCGGCACCGGAGGCGACCAAATGCTTGGCCAATGCCGCGGATGCCTCGAAATCGATGGAACCATCATCGTGCATCGGCGTGACCATAGCGGGAATAACACGGCCGAATGGCGCCGGATCAAGAAGATGCATAGAAGACTCACTCATACTTCAACGCTACTTGCCGGGCGGGACGCTTAACGTCCCTACCTTAAAGGTCGAGGAACGCGTCGAGGCCTACGGTCAGGCCGGGGTGGGAACCGGAGGCGAGGTTGCGCACGGCCAACAGGACGCCGGACATGAAGGAGGCGCGGTCGAAGCTGTCGGCGCGGATGACGAGCTGCTCGCCGGTGTTGCCCAGCAGGACTTCCTCGTGGGCGTTTAGGCCCTGCAAGCGCACGGCATGGACGTGGACACCGTCGACGACCTGACCGCGCGAGGCCGCCTCACCTTGCGTACCATCGGGCATCGGGGAGCAACCGGCCTGCTTTCGGGCCTCGGCGATCGCCTGGGCGGTGTGGATGGCGGTGCCGGAAGGGGCGTCGACCTTGTCGGGGTGGTGCAGCTCGATGACCTCGGCGGACGTGAAGTATTTGGCGGCCTGCGCGGCGAACTTGTCGGCCAGGACCGCGGAGATGGCGAAGTTCGGGGCGATGAAGACCGCCTGATCGTGGCGCGGTGCCTTGGCAAGTGCGGCCTTGACCTGATCGAGCTTCTCGGCGGTCCAACCGGTGGTACCGACCACGACGTTGACACCTTGAGCCACGAGTTTCAGCACATTATCCAGTGAGGCGTTCGGCACGGTGAACTCCACCGCTACGTCGGTGTTGTCCGGCGTAATGGCGGCGATATCGTCATTCTCACCGACTTGCTGCGCGACTTGCATATCGTCCGCGGCCTTGACCGCCTCGACCACACTGCCGCCCATGCGTCCCTGCGCACCGACCACTGAAACTCTGATCATCACTCCTACCTTCCAGCCTAAAAAACAATTCATCGTCAATCGTACAACGACAATCTCACGCTCCCCCGCATTTCCGTTATTTTGTATATGTTGGTGCCACCAAGTGAGCGAAATTCAACAGATTTAGGAGTCATTTGCCAGAATAACGCCATCTTGGTGCACCAAGATGGCCGATTTTTAAAGAATTGATGCCGATTTACCTGATATCGATGCGCTTGGTGCACCAAGACCACCCTAAAATTGCACTTTTCACATTTAAAACCGAACGACACGCCGAAATGTGGATAACTCCGAGCATTCGACCACAGTACCCGTTTTAGCTTCACTCGGAAGGCAATAGCATTTACGCTTGAATGCATGACAAACATTTATGATACGCAAAGCATCGCTTACCAACAGCTCGATGCCATCCGCAATGAAACGACAGACTCCCTTCACGGCCTAACCGCGATATTCGGCAAAGGGATAATCGCCTGTCACACTACGGCACTCAAATTGTTACGCATTGAACTGCCCTCACATTCCAGCATCAACCAGGATAAGATCCATATCCTCACCGACAGGAGCAACGCCGACCGATTGCCCAATGCCGAACTCATCTCCTGCCATACATCAAGAATCCATTTTGAACCCATTGATGTCGACGAAGTGATCTCAGCGGTTCCGCCCGTATTCGTTTGGTGGCAGATGGCCGCTTATCTCGACTGGACAGAGCTTATCGTTCTCGGCGATAGCATGATGCGCGGGAACCATGCCATTCGACGTCTTTCGCTCAGTGATTTTCAAATGTTTATGGACAAGCTGCACCCGAATACACCACAATTGAAGAAATGCGCGACCTCATTGAGTTTTATGCGAGAGAATACGGATTCATCAATGGAAAGTCGTCTACGGATACAGCTGGCGAGACTGGGCCTAGGCGGTCTGAAAGTCAATGCCCAGGTTGCCGATCCTGAAGAAGGACATAACTGGTCGATTGATCTCGCATGGCCGAAACACCATATCGGAATTGAATATGACGGACAATATCATTTCGACAAGGCACAGGTAATCTCGGATACGCACAAAAGGCAACGACTTAGAAAAGCGGGATGGAAGATCATCACCGTCTACGCCCAAGACTTCTATGATCTCGTCGAATTTGGCACGTATTCGGATATCTTCAAAACCATCATCTCCGCGTTGCAACAGGCATCAGGCAAACGAGTATTGGCACATGAACCATTCACTGACGCAAAGATGATCAGGCACGGCGACAACCTTCTTCTTCGCCGACGATACAGGAGATGCAGCAGTCTCGCAGCATCTGGCAACAAAACCACAATAACCGGATAAAAAGCGGCAAATCACCGATACACGGGATCATGCAATTCTCGATTTTTCTTTTATAACAAATTCACGCTCGTTTTCGGGGTCTTGGTGCCACCAAGACCCCGAATTATATAAGAATGAGTGTGAATTCACTCAATTTTGGCCTGCTTGGTGCACCAAGCAAGGGTTTTTTAATGAATATGGTCTTATATGTGGCAAAAAACGGGGACTTGGTGGCACCAACAACACGAAAATGAGACGAAATGAACATTGTGGGCCGCGGCTTGCGTCGACTGCGGCTTTACAACGGCAGCATTGGGGCACGAAACGTATATCCCTGACTCCGCACGCCACATATCACCATCAGCAACTCGGGATGTCACTGCGTCTCAGCGTCTACGCGCCAAAGCCCAGCCGAGCACGGCCAGAGGCACGGCGGCGAAGGTGGTGGCGATCGGCAGGAGCAGACCGACATGCGGACTGGAGACGTCGAGCACCATGCCGGCCAGCGACGAGCCAAAGGACGTGCCGACCGTGCCGGCGGTGGTGACCCACGAGAGGCCTTCGGTGAGGCTCGTAGGCGGGACGATGTCTTTGATGATCAGGTTGCCGGTGGCGAACAGCGGCGAGACGCACAGGCCGGAAAGCACCGAGAAGACGCCGAGCAGGATGAGATTGTCCATCGCCAGGCGGCAGAGCACGTAGCCGCAGGTCAGCAGTGCCAGGTAGACCACCATATGCTTCCAGTTGGAGCCCTTGGGTTTGTGCGAGCCGAAGATGAACGCACCGACGCAGGAGCCGACGGCGAACATGGCCAGCTGAAGTCCCAGGAACTGGCTGCGGCCGATGGCCTTCATCATCGCGGTGACCGAGACGTCGAACTCGTTGAAGCTCATGTTGAAGACCACGAAGACGACCAGCAGTGGAATCACGCCGCCGTAGAGCAGCACGCTTTTGGGCTTCGGAGCGTGGGTGTGCAGCTGTTTGAGGCTCACCCCGTCCTCTTCGAGGCGCAGGCCTTCGTCGCCGCCACGATTGGCTGAGGCGGCCTTGACGTCGGCGTCCATGGGAGAGGCCGCGACGACCGCCACGCTTTCCAGAACGGGCGGCTGGGTGCCTTTAAGACTGAAGAAAACCGCTCCTCCGAGCGCGCAGGCGATGGTGGGCACGAAAAGCTGGGAGACGGGGCTGACCGACGTGGCGAGCCCTGCGGCGAGGATCGGGCCCAAAATAAAGACCATCTCATCAATGCCGGCCTCGAGCGCATAGGCCGTGTCAAGCAGGTCGCTGTCTTTCGGGTCGCGCAGCGCGTAGGCCCAGCGGGTACGCACCAGCGCGCCGAACGCGAACTGGGTCAGGCCCATCAAAATGGCCAGCACGAACAGGACGGGAATGGAGACGCGCGCCCACGCGGCGAACGCGAAAACCAGCATGAACAGCACGGAGACTACCAGCGCGGGCCAGCCGACCTTGCGCTGGCCGAACCGGTCGAAAAGACGGGCATAGAACGGCGTGACGACGGCGACGGCTAGGATGTAGGCCGCGCTCATCGTGCCGGCAATCGTCCAGTTGTTGTACATATGGTTCAACGCAAGCACGATCCCCAGGCTCATCATCGAGATCGGAAGCCTGGCCACCGCTCCGGAAATACAGAACGCTTTGGCCCCGGGAATGGCGAAAAGCCGCCCGTACGGCGACTTGTGACGCTGGCTCGACGAAGAACGCACCACGTTGCTCATTTACTTTCCACGATCCTTTCCGACAAGTCAGGATGAGGGGCGGCATCAAAATCGCGGTTTCCCCATGCCGAAACCAGCGAATCATCGCAAGACATGTCAACTACATCATTCAATGCTTTCAATGTATGTATCCAGTCTATCCGTTCTAGTCGGACGAAAGCCCGCAGCGTAACTCTTCGGTTCCGATACAGAAACGGAATCATGGAACAAACCTTGCCGAATACACGAAAAGCGGCACACGGCCGCTTTCCGAAATCCGGCAAAGGCAAACATACCAATCCATCGGTATTCATTGCATGATATCAACCGCGGTTCGTACCGCTCTCAAAGATCTATGCAACGACCTGCTTGACCTTGGCGGGGACGCCGGCGTAGATGAACATCTTGGTGGGAGCCAGCTGCGGGTCGCGGCCGTCGTCGGGGTGACGCTGCTCGTCGCGCTCGGCGACTCGCTTGAGGCCATGACGGTCGTAGAAGCTTACGTCGCAATCCGAGTCGGTGTGCAGATAGAACATCGGCACTTGCGAGCGCTCGAAATAATCCATGGTGCGGCTCCACAGCGCTCCGCCGACACCGTGGCCTCGGGAGGCGGAGGAGACCAGGAACAGCTCGACTTCGGCAGGCGCCTTGGCGTTGATACCGGACTGGCGCTCCATGCGCCGCTCGATCTCGAAGCCGAGTTCCGTGTCCGCCAGCGCGTTGTGCCCGGCCGGGGTGGAGTTGAGCCGTTCATCGATTTTCGCCATTTCCTGCGCGATGTTGCCGAACATCACCGGCTGGCCGGGAACCCGGGAAAGCGCGACGCCCATGAATTCGCCGTTCTTGTGCGCGATTTCGCCGCGCGTCGACGGCGCGATATAATGCAATACAAAGTGGTAGGAGAGCAGCATCGAAAGCTTACTGTCGTTGCCGGTAAGTCCATAATGTCCCCAGGTCTCGTCGAACTGCCGGGTAATGGCCTCGACGTCACTCCAGATCATCGGGGAATACACCACTCCGATTCCGCCGTCACCGTTCGCAATATTGTGCATACGTCCTTTTCCTCCGTAGTTATTGAGCGCCTGGCGCCTGCCGGCCCCTACCGGCACGGCCGTTCATCTTCCGGCCAGAAACTTTGTTGAAAGTCAAGTCAAAAATCAAACCACTACATCATACCCATCATCTGTTACGCTGCGAGCCATACTCGCCCAATCGGCGCGTTTGAACGCTCGCTGAGCGCAAACCACGGATACTATAGCACCGCGCGTTATACATCTTTGCCTTTTGTGTCTAGCTTTTAGCGCAAACACCTGCCACGTTTACCAACATTCGCCCCTCAGCGCCGACGTTTCGTCCTCATCGCTGACCGCTAGTCCTCATCGCCGGAAACCGGGATCCCGGCGTTCAGCTCCTTCAGGATTTCGGGTTTGGACTTGGGCTTGGCATGTTCCTCACGGCGGTCCTCGCTGGCGACACTGACGTAATACAATGTGGCGTCGATGCTGTCGAGCGGAATGCCTTTCATCTGCGCGAACATCAGCCGGTACATGTCGAGCTGGGCAAGTTTGCGGTCGATGTCCTCCGGCGTCATCGGCCTCTTGCCGGTCTTCCAATCGACGATGGTGAAGCGTTTCGTCGCATCGGTTTCATCGAGCCCGCCATAGAAAACCGCGTCAAGTTTGCCATTGACGATGCGGTCACCGAGCTCGGGGATGGCGACGACGATCTGCTCTTCGGCAGCATACGGGCGGCGCGACGCCCAACGGCCTTCGACCAGTCTGCGCTGCCACGCGAGAATCTTGCGATCCGTCGCGCTCTGTTCGGGCTGGGGGTGCCGTTCGGCTTGCTCGAGACCGGCGATCAGCGAGGCGCGGGTCTCGTGCTCACCGCCAGCCGCAATGGCCGCAACACCGTCGTCGGCAGGCATGTCGGCAACCTCATCGACACCGTACGCATCGATGAAGCGCTGCGCCCAGGCATGGAAACGCGTGCCGGCCTGCGCTGCCGGCGAGGCCACGCGAGGAATCGGACGCACAAGGGCGCGCCAATACTCACGGCTCTCCCTGGCGCTCATGTTGCCGGCGCTGGCCTGCAACGAAGTGACATTCTGGCGGCGGCTGGCAAGAATGCGCTCACCGCGCCGACGAACGACGACATCCAATGCGTCGGTGGTTTCGGCGCAGGAAGCGTTGCGGTGCGGGCAACTGGCCACCGCGTCGGATACGTCGTCGAACGCGTTACCAGGCATGCTGTCATTGCCGTTCCAGGACGCGCCCCCACCATTGCCGTTCCCACTGTCATTACCGAACAAACGATCGGCTCTGCTACCGTCGCCGTTTTGCACGACTTGCGTTGACGGCATCAGATCGTCGTCGGCCAGCAGCATACGAGTGCGCTTGGCGAGCGACTGACCTTCGGGCAAATCGGCGGCTATGCGGTCGACCGCAAGTGCGACGGCATCGGTTTCATCTTGGATGCCGGATTCTCGAGCTTGGGCTGCGACGGGGTTGCCGGCCTCGCCTTGGACGTCGGCTGCCCCGCCATCGCCGGCCCTGCTGCTCTCGACCCGACCCACCAGACGCTCGCGCATCTGCCGGGTCAATACAGCCGAACGATGCAACCGACCCGCCATCGACTCACTCAACGAGGCGGGCCACGGCAAGGTTTCGTCCGTCTGCTCTCGTTCGTCCTCGTCCAAAGGCGTCTGCCAAGCCTCCTCGACGATGGCCCGTTCATATTCCTTGGCGTTTGAGCCGACAAAAAGGCCGTCTGGCCTGGGAGCGTTCAATTGTGCCAACGAGCGGGGATCGTCCGAATCCGCATCTGCTGCACTTCCGGTTTCGACATCGCTATTGCCAGCACCGGCATGCCCAACCGCCGGATTATCACTTTGTGATATATCCTCGATACTCGCGCCTTCAACATAGGCCAAGTTGCCGCTATCGCTATCGGAGACCTGCGTATCGTCCTCGACCACGACCACATCATCCCGGTATGCCAAAGCGTCATGCACTTCGGTAAGGAAATTCGAGGGCTTGGCATCGTGGCCCGATCCGGCCGCCGCGGGGTCGCGCGAGAGTTCGGCGTGACGGCTGTAGGTCATCAATACTTCTTCGCGGGCGCGCGTCAACGCGACGTAGGCGAGCCGGCGTTCGTCGGCGTGCAACCGGCGGCCGTATTCCTCCTGCTGCGACAGATAGATTGCGCCACTGCCGTCACAAGACGTGGTTGTGCCCGAATCAAGCGCGTCGCCGTCACTTCCGTCGATCGCGTCGAAGGCCCGCATCAGCCCCTCGGACTCGTTGCCCACCACCTCCACGCTGGAAAGCTGTCGCAACGCCTCAAGCGGGTCGCTGCCCACGGCCGCATCGTGCGGGAAGCGGGGCAGGATATCGGCGTCGGCACGCACCGGGACTGGCACGGCAGCGGGGTTGTCGAGCCAGGTATTGGCCGTCTCGTGGTATTGCGGAGCCTGCCAGACGCCTTCTTTCAAGCCGCCGATATGATCTTCGTCCAGATCGATCTTGAGCCTGTCGCCCTGATTGGACGGGAAGCCCGTGGCCTTCATACCGACCATGGCCACGGCATCCCATTCAAGGCCCTTGGACTGGTGGATGGTCATCAGCACCACGTCGACCGGTTCGTCGGGCACCGCCGCCGTCTCGTCGGGGATGCTCTTCAGGGAATCCACCCAGGAGACGAATCCGCGCAGCGTTGGCGTGGCACCTTCAGTGATTTCCTGCGTATAGGTGTTGACCAGATCCACCAAAGCGTTCATCGGCGAACGAGCCAGAGCCGGATCCACCTGTTTTCCAGATTCCTGAATGGCCTGGGCCACGACCGTATCGATATCGAGACCGAGCGCTTCGATGGCGGTTTCGATGATTTCGACAAGGGCATGGTTGGCGACGGCATTGACCTGCCGCAAAACTCCCGCCGCATGACGGATGGCGGCAAGTCCGGACGCGCTGAAAAGCGAGGCGACACGAGGCGAATCCAAGGTCGCCCCAAGCTTGTCGTCGCTCAGAGCATCGGCGAGAAAGACCATGTTGGGCACCTGATCGCGATGCTCGGCGACCAGTTTCGCTCTCTGGTCCGGTTTGGCATCGGCCGGCACCAGCCCGGCCTGGGCCAGCGCGCGGAACCGGTATTCGTCGTTGCGACGGCTGGCGAGTCTGGCCAAAGCGTTCAGGTCATGGCTGCCCAAGCCGAAGCGAGGCGTTGCCAAAAGCCGCATCAAGGCACCGGAGTCCGTGTGATCGGCAACGACGTGCAGCAGGGCCAGTACATCGCGGATTTCAGGGCGGTCCAGAAGGGCCGAATACCCCACGGTCAACGTCGTCAATCCGGCTTTTTGCAACCTTAAAGCGAATTGCGGCATGGTGCTCTTGCCTCTAAACAGGACGGCCACATGCGGACGGACGTCTTTGCGTCCCGGGTCTTTGGGCGTATGCCTGGCGATGGAGGTTTTGGCGAACCGTACCACGGCATCGATCTCCTGGCCGAGCGTGTCGAAAACGAGCACGCCCAACGTGCCTTCCTTGGCTGTGTCGATCGTGGTCAACGCCGGCACCGGCACCTCACGCATCGGCGAACTCGATGGCGTCGCCTGAGGCGTGCGCAGCGGCTGGGTCAGGTCGTTGGCGGCTTCGAGCACCACTCGGGCATTGCGTCGGGTGACGCTCAGCGAATACGGTTTGGCACTCTCGTCCATGCCGAAGTCGCGTTGGAACATGCGGAACGCGCCCGGGCTGGCACCACGCCAGGCATAGATGGACTGGAAGGGGTCACCCACGGCATTGACCGCGGAATGCCGTGATGGTGACGCAGAAGAAGTGGAATCGTCAGGATGGAACAAGGCGGCGATCAGCGCGGCCTGGGTGGTGGACGTGTCCTGATATTCGTCGAGCAGGACGTGGGTGTAACGGCGGCGCAGACGCTCGCCGATCGAGGGGAAACGGGTGATCAATGCGTAGGCGGCGACGGTGAAATCGTTGAATTCCGCCATATTGAGCTGCTGCTTGCGTTCGTGGTAACGCTCGACCAAGGTCAACAGGACTTCGCGTTTTTGGGCGACGCTACGCAACCCCGCGCTGCGAAAGACGGCGAGACCATGGCCAGCTGCACGGTAATCGGCGATGCGCTCGGCGAATTGCTCGTCGCGCTCCTTCTTCCTGCGCTTCGGCGGCTTGCCGGGTTTCGGTTCGTCTTCCGGCACAGTTTCCTCGCCAATGACAGCGTCCATCTGCGCGATGAACGCCTGATCCCACGCGCGTATACGGGCGATGGCGTCGGGGACGCTCACGCAATGCTCGCCGATCATCGAGCCGCTGATGGCGTTGGAAAGGCTCAGCACGCTGGCGACGATATCGGCAAATCCCCCGAATCCCTGCCCTCGCAGGATGTCCATGTTCTCGTCGATGACGGAGACTGCAAGCTGGTGGGCTCCGGCCTCGCTCAGCGGCTGGGTGTTCTGGTCGAAGCCGACCAGCAGGCCGTATTGGCGCACGATGGACTGGAAAAAGGCATCGTAGGTGGAGACCTGCGGCTTGAGGAACACGTTGGCGCGACGCGGGGCGCCGGCAACGCTCGCCACGGCCTCGTTCGCCCGTGCGTTTTCAGCCACCGCGCCAGACACACGGCCCAGCAGCTCGGAGGCGGCCTTGCGCGTGAAGGTCAGCCCGAGGATCTTCTCGGGCGGCACGCCGACCTCGATCAGGTTGATGATGCGACGGGTCATGGTGTAGGTTTTGCCCGATCCGGCACCGGCGACCACGAGCACGTCGGCGTCCTGGGGCGCGTTGATGACGGCCGCCTGCTCGGGGCTGTCGGTATTGGCGGTCTTGACAGTATCACCGGTATCGCCGGTACTGCGTTTCATCCCGTTACGGTTATCATATTCGGATACATTCATACCGACCTGTACGCCTTCGATATCATCGAACCGGCCCAACCGTTCGCCTTCCGCCATCTCAGCCCCTCCTGACTTCATAGACCGTATCCACCTCGCCGGCGCAGGCCGGACACACCGTTTTCATCCTGCACCAGGTCACGTGGTCGGGTTGCGGCCGCGCGACCAGCACACTCGAACGGGAGGCCGCAGCAGCGTAGAAGATACGCGAGATCATCGTCAGCGCCCACACCGCTTGGGTGCCACGCAGCGAAAGGAACTGCTGCCAGGCGTGTTCGCCCACACCTTGTGGCGCGTCGGCCGGCAGGTCGGCAATATCCGCGAGTTTCTGCAAATCGGCATAGTGGCTGCGCGGCGTGAAACCGCCGCTGTTCAACGCCCCGCCGTGGAAAAGCGGCGGCTGGAACAGCGTTTCCGGAACCCGATAGCCATAGGCCGGAGCCGGCGTCGAGTCGACATCGAACAGGGCGCTTTGGGTGATGTCGGGCATGGCCTTCAAGGCCTCGACCCCGTGCAATCCGGCATTGGGCAGCACACTCGAAGTCCCTCTCCCATCGTTTTCTCCGGACCAATCCGCTTCGGGGAACGCCAGACCGAGCTGGTAGCAGACCAGCTGCAAATCGTTGAACATCTGCTTGGCCGTGTGCTTGTGCCCGGTTTTCCAATCGATCAGGCGCACATGCGCCTTGCCGTCGCCCAAGTCCCGCCATTCCAGCCGATCGATACGCCCGGTCAGACGCACCTGCAGATCCGTGTTCATGCCCTCAGGCCAGCCGCCGTTGAGTGCCGCCATGATACCTGCGAGATCATCGGCTCCAATCGGATCGATGCCGTCGATGGCGTTATAGGCCGCGCAGATGTCGTCAAGGCCGAACCGTGCCGCGAACGCATACTCGCTATCCGCATGCTGCAAACGGCCCACGGCGAAGTTCTTGAGATTGCCGTAAGGGTAATCCTTGCCATTCGAAGTCACAAAGTAGGTCGCGATATCGGTGAGCGTCTGCTGCGCACCTTCGTCCTTGCTTTCCGCCTTGTAGCGCTGCTCGGGGTCGTCAATGGCATCGAGGTCATCGGCAAGTTCATGGTACATCTCCATCATGCGAGCCGCGATCGCCTCGATACGTTCGTTTTCGGGCTTTTCTGCCATGAAATTCGGGGAATCCAGGCCGGCCTCGCCGGCAAGCTGGGCGACTTTGTGGATCAACGTGCCGAAACCGGTGGCCGCGTTCGACGGACGCGGGCCGGCGAACTGGCTTTCGAGCATCCAGCAGACCGGGCATGCCCAGATTCGGTCGACCTGCGAGGGGGAAAGCGTTACCGTGGGAGCCGAGGACGATGAATCATTGTTGTTCGATGCGTTGCGTGAAGGTTGGGCGGCCTGCAAGCCCGCGGGCAAAACGGTTTTATCGGATTGTGATGATTTCGAGGCATCCGCTTTTGTTCCGACTTCTGAACGCACACCTGCTTCACCGTGCAGGTTGAAGGTATACGGCCAGCTTTCGGGATCGGCCGCTTCGAGCCCGGCGTCGCCAAGCAATGCCAGCGACACGGCGGCATCCTGAATCCGCACCGAAGATGCGGCGTCAGACATGGCCTCCGATTGCAACGGACCGGCCGCAACGTCAGTCGAGTCAGCGTCCTTGCGCGCTGCGCTTGCAACAGCATCCGTCTGACGCATCAGCTCGATGCGCGAGGCCGCCACCAGCCCACGCGGGTCGGCATCAAGGCCGGCAAAGCGGCCGGAATCCGCAAGCGGCGTGTAATCCCGGGCCGCCGGATCCGCGTCGCGCACGCGATCGAAGCGTTCGGGCACGTAGGTATAGAGAAAATCGGACGGGACGGCGTCATCGCTCAGCACGGCGCTCAGCGTCACCTGCTCGCTCGCCCTCGTCAGCGCCACCAGGAAGCTTTTCTGTTCGGCCGAAAGCACCTGGGCAAGCTCCGGGTCTCCTCCGGCCATGCCCGGCTCGAGCTCGTCGCGCATGCCGCCGTGCAGGACGACGTCGGCAAGGTTCTCGCCGCCGAACATGGTGTTGCGCGCTGCCAGGTTCGGCCAGACATCCTGCTGGATTTCGGCGATGAACACGAAGGGCCAATGGCCGGCCGCGGCACCGGCGGGGGTGGTGAGTGTGACCGCCTGATCGATGGGCGCGACCTTGGCCAACGAATCGGCCTCAATGCGCATCGAACGGACGCTGGAAATGAAGTCCCCGACGATTTGCTTTTCGCCCGCGCCGGAAGCGTAGGCGAAAAGCCGCATCATCACGTCCAGCCGGTCGTTGGCGGCACGGCCGTCGGCGTTGTTGGCGAGCGCTGCCACCTGCCAGGAATCGGCCACATGACAGGCATCCCATGCCAGCCCGAGCGCATACTGCGGCTCACGGCTCGGCAAGGCGGCCAGTCCCTTTTCGACTTTGGCCACCAAATCCCAGACATGGCCGAAAGCCCGAGAATAAAGGCCGCCACCCACTTTGCCAATCAATTCCAGAACCGCTGCGGCGTCACCGGCAGATTCAGCTTCGGTCTGCGATGCGTCGTCCATGTCGGCAACATCGAACGCCAGCATGATATACATCGCATCCACGCCGAAGGGCATATCACCTTCGCTCTGCTGTCCGTCATCTGAAAGAAGGCTGTTATCGACTTCGATATCGCCCGTCGTACGTTGCGCGACAGCCCGATCCCGTAACGCCTTCCACATAGTTTGCAGACGCGGCAGTTGCGCGGTGACGTCCAAAGACTGCCTGGCTCCTTCGCCATTCGCCGCGGTGGTTTCGTTGTCCGTTTCCCCGTCGATCACCTGAGCCAACGAGGCGATGGCCTTCATCACCGATTCCACCGGGGACAGACGCGCCGGGTAAGCCGCGGAAGACGAACGCAGGCTCACCAACGGACTTTCCAACAAGGTCTGCACGCGGCTACGCACATATCTTGCCGTCTCGGCCAACGACATGCCGGAAGCATCGATACCGTCGTGGCGCAGCTTCGCCAGTTCCAGCAACGCAAACAGCCCCTGCACGCTCGGATCGTCCTTGAGCGGTCTGGTGACCGCCGAGTAACGAACCGGCACCCCGTCGCCGCGCAACCGCTCGCCGAACGCGCGCACCGTGTCGTTGTCGTGGGCGATCACCGCGAAATCATTCCACTGCCGGCCGCTTGAAAGATGCGCTTCCTTGATGCGCCAGACCACATCGTCCAGCTCCTCGCGCGAGTTGCGATACAGCAAGGTTCTTACGCTGCCGTCCTTCGGTTTCGGGTCGTTTGCGTCCAAGGTCTCGATAGGAAAGCTTGCGGCCAGGCGCGGCAGTTTTCCGGGCCGGTCGGGCAATGCCACGGAAGTTTGTTCGTTGGCGGCGATGGAAAGCGAGACGCGTGAAGCCAGCAGATCGAGATATGAGGACGACGCGGCGGAATGATTGCCCAAAACCGGTTCACCATTATTGCTGTGCCCGACGGCCCGGGAAGGGCCGGTTTCGACAAGTCCGTTTTCATTCGCCGAATCCGGAGAATCATTGTGTCCCGCGCCATCTTGCGCGTCATAAGATCTGCCCGAGACACTCGCGGCCTGGCAAATCCTTCGCGTCGGCAGTGTCATCGTCTCGGCCGAAAGCGGTGGCTGCTGCGCGCGCATGAACAGATACTCGGGGTAGGAACCGCGGAAGGTCTGCACGGCTTCGTCGGGATTGCCCACCAGAAGCAGCCTCACGCCACGTCGTGCCAACGCCTCGAGGAACGAAAGCCCGGCCAACGTCAGATCCTGGAAGTCGTCGATCACCACGAATGTCGGCAGCACCCGCGCGTCCACTTGTGTAGCCGCCAGCGCACCTTCAACCAGCAGGCGCGAGGAATCGAGCCGGAACTCACCCGGATAGCCGTCGACCACGGCCTGCATATACTCTTTTCGCAGGGCGAATGCCAGCCGCCACTGGACACCGAGCCGTTCGTCGCGCAAGCTGTAGGCATCGCTTGCATTCCGCGAATCCGCAAGCAAACGGAGGACCTCGTCTTCGCGCGCGGCCCCCAGACCCAGCTCGTCCATACGAGCCAGCATGTCTCGCAATTGCATTACAAACGCATCGTTGATACCTCGCGCAAAGAGTACGTCGCTGCTCCCGATGCCCTTCGAGGTGGAGCGGGGTTGCGATGTCGTGTCACGAACCGTTGTTGCGCCTTGCCTGCGGGAGGCCGAGCCGCGCGAGCCTCTGCCCGCCGCGCTTCCGTCATCGCCGTAGACGGTATCGACCCAATCGTCCGCGGCAAAATACCGTCGCATCAGCTCGCAGGTATCGCACAGCTCGCCGGCTCGGGCGTGCCCGACATGCACCGCCACGACCTGACGCAACAAGGCGTCCTGCTCCGCCCCGTTCAAGAGTTTCGGCAGGGGCTCGTGGCGACTCTCACGAATCCGCGAAATCATACGAAAGGCGATGGCGGAAAGTGTGGTCACCGGCCGGGCGCTTGAAGTGGAACGGACCTCACGAATGATTCGGTCGGAAAGCCTGTCGGCAGCCTGACGCCCGGAAACCGCCATGGAAACCCTGCCGTCGCCGAACCGCTGGATGCCCTCGAGCGTCGCCGCCAGTGCGAATTCGGTTTTGCCGCTCCTTGGCGCACCGGCCACCAGAAGC
Organism: Bifidobacterium sp. ESL0764; assembly: GCF_029395515.1. Lineage (NCBI taxonomy): Bacteria > Bacillati > Actinomycetota > Actinomycetes > Bifidobacteriales > Bifidobacteriaceae > Bifidobacterium > Bifidobacterium sp. ESL0764. The sequence continues at coordinate 529,284 of NZ_CP113919.1, read as the reverse complement.
GTGCGGGCGCCGGTTTCGCAGGCATCGTCCAGCTTCGTTTTCACCGCATCCATTGCGGCGTAACCACTGAAATCCAACGTTTCGTTCCCACTCATAGCCATAGTCAAAGTCTAAAGGCCGGTATGGTCGCGAAGGTATAAGAAAACCTTCACGCACCCGACAGAGGCCACTTACCCTTGCTGCATTCCTGCCCTGGGGGGATTGGGTGACATAACGCCACGTGAAGGCTTAACCAGTATACCCCATACCGGGACCGAGCACACGACCTTCGACAATCCGTTTTAGAGCTAGCCGACAAACTCAGTATCCAATTGCCGCGCATCAGCCGAAAAACGAAATACGCACAAACAACATCTCAATTCGAATCCATTCACCGAACGGCATAAAACCGATGATTTGCACGCGCCCTACCAAGGCACGCACCACCGCGCATACGGCAACTCGCCGACGAGCATCATCAACCTGCGCCCAACCGCCACAATCGGAGTGCCCACTGGCTTGTAGTATGGAGACGATACGCGTCACGCCGATGGCGCAACACAATTGACGGAACGCCTTGCCGATGGACCGCGGAGGCTGAAAGGAAACAGATGAGCGACAACAAGAACAATACGCAACTGCCCGATCTGGTGGTCGTAGGGGCGGGGCTGTTCGGCCTCACCGTGGCCCAGCAGGCGGCCGAGCACGGCCACAGCGTCGAGATCATCGACGTGCGCGAACACATCGGCGGCAACGCTTACTCCTACATGGACGAGGAGACCGGCGCCGAGATCCACCAGTACGGCGCGCATCTCTTCCACACCTCCAACAAGCGCGTGTGGGATTACGTCAACCGTTTCACGAGCTTCACCAACTACCAGCACCGCGTCTACGCCACGCACGACGGCGAGGTCTACCCCATGCCGATCAACCTGGGCACGATCAACCAGTTCTTCCACGCGCACTACACACCGGGTGAGGCCAAGGCGCTCATCGACGAGCAGGCCGGCGAACTGGCCGGCACCGATCCGGAGAACCTCAACGACAAGGGCATCCAGCTCATCGGCCGGCCGCTCTACGAGGCGTTCATCAAGAACTACACCAGCAAGCAGTGGCAGACCGCGCCGGAAGACCTGCCGGCGTCGATCATCAAGCGCCTGCCCGTGCGCTTCAACTATGACAACCACTATTTCAAGGACACTTGGGAGGGCCTGCCCACCGACGGCTACACCGCCTGGATGCAGCGCATGATCGACGACCCGAAGATCCACGTGACGCTCGGCGTCGACTTCTTCGATGACAGCCAGCCGTTCAACAAGAAGGCCGTCGTCGGCCGCGTGCCCGTGGTCTATACCGGCCCGGTCGACAAGTACTTCGACTACCAGCTCGGCGACCTCAAGTGGCGCACCGTCGATTTCAAGGAGCAGCGCTACGACGAGGGCGACCATTTCGGCTGCCCGGTGATGAATTTCGTGGACGCCGACGTGCCCTACACCCGCGCCATCGAGTTCAAGAACTTCAACCCGGAGCGTCGCGAGTCCCAGAACCCCGACAAGACCGTGGTCTGGGAGGAGTACAGCCGCGCCGCCGGCCGCGACGACGAGCCCTACTACCCCATCAACACCACCGATGACCAGAAACTCTACCAGCAGTACAAGGACCTGGCCGCGCGCGAACCGCAGGTCGTCTTCGGCGGCAGGCTGGGCACCTACGCCTACTACGACATGCACCAGGTCATCAACAGCGCCCTGATCGCCTACGACAAGCAGGTCGGCCCGCTGCTGAGCAAGTAAGCAGTAGCACGAACCTTACCGAATGCGCCTTTTCCGATATCTCATTTACAGATGTCGGAAAAGGCGTATTTTGTATTATGCCGACATATTGATGCTGGTAAACGGACTATAACACGACGTCAAAGTCCGTTTACCAGCAGCAAACGCAAGGACGAACGCATCCAGACTACAGTGACATCCATGGCATACGACGATGGCCGCCACCTGCTTCATGCAGATGACGGCCATCAGATCAATTCAACCGGAACGACGCATAAGCGTCACTCACTCAGGCGTGCCAGACGTCCTTGCCGTTGTCCTTGGCGGTCTTCACATCGGCGTCGAGTTCGGCTTCATCGGCCTCGACTTCGCCGGCGATGTACTTCTCGACGAGGTGGCGGGCCTCGGAATCCTCATGCTGCACGGCCGGGGACTTCATGAAGTAGGAGCTCGGCGCGAGAATCGGGCCGGAGAGGTGGCGGTCGAGCGCGATCTTGGCGGCGCGCACGGCGTCGATGACGATGCCGGCGGAGTTCGGCGAATCCCAGTCCTCAAGCTTGTACTCAAGGCTGATCGGCACGTCGCCGAAGGTGGTGCCTTCCAAGCGCACGAACGCGAGCTTGCGGTCGTCGAGCCACGCCACATAGTCGGACGGACCGATATGGACGTTATGCGGATCCATCTCGTGAGGCACGATCGAGGTGACGGCGCGGGTCTTGGAGACCTTCTTGGACTCCAAGCGCGAGCGCTGCAGCATGTTCATGAAGTCCATGTTGCCGCCGACGTTCAACTGATAGGTGCGGTCGAGACGCACGCCGCGGTCCTCGAAGAGGCGGGCCATCACGCGGTGGGTGATGGTGGCGCCGACCTGGCTCTTGATGTCGTCGCCGATGATCGGCACGCCGGCGTCGCGGAACTTCTGCGCCCACTCCGGGTCGGAGGCGATGAAGACGGGCAGGCAGTTGACGAAGGCGCAGCCGGCGTCCATCGCGGCCTGCGCGTAGGCCTTGTCGGCCTGCTCCGAGCCGACGGGCATGTAGCTGACCAGCACGTCGACCTTCTTGTCGCGCAGCACCTGGGCCACGTCGACCGGCTCGGCGTCGGACTCGGTGATCATCTTCTTGTAGTACTCGCCCAAGCCGTCGTAGGTCGGCCCGCGCAGCACCTCGACACCCTTGTTCGGCACGTCGCAGAACTTGTAGGTGTTATTCTGCGAGGCGCCGATGGCCTCGGAAATATCCTTGCCGACCTTCAACGCATCGACGTCGAACGCCGTCACAAACTCAATGTCGCGGACCCGGTAGCCGCCGAAGTTGTTGTGCATCAGGCCGGGGATCTTCTCATCATCCTTCGCGTCCTTGTAATACTCGACACCTTGAATCAGGGACGAGGCACAATTGCCGATGCCTGCCACTGCCACGCGAATACTCATATTGACTCCTTTATTTCACGTGCAAAATTCCATTTACGAGTCTAGCCCTTTATAACGAAAAGGGCATCAGCACATAACTTCATACATAACCAATGTAACAGAAATCGCATAAATGGATACTCATCAACCGTATGATAGAGCTTAGGCAAGGATTATGCCCGTATTTGCGAAAACAACAGCGAGCCGAGAAAGCCTCCCTATCTTTCGTTACCGAAACTGCACAACTAAACCACTTTTGCCCGCCAATCCCAGTCGTTTTTCAGGGGCAACCATTACGGTAGTTGGCATGGTCACAGAGTTTCGCACGGCTTCGGCGCGCGCCGCAGGCACAGGTAGGACAAAGCCCAAACGCAAACACCAACACGCCAAGACAGCGCGCGGCCAATACCCACGCCGCAGCGCCAACGCCGCGAACAACCGTCCGAGAAAACAGGGCCCACAACGCAAAGCACCAAAAAAGCACAAACATCGTATTCTCAAATGGACGCTGGGCATCATCGCCCTGCTCGCCCTCGTCGGAGCCGGTGTGTTCGCCTACCTTTACGCCACCACCGAAATTCCTCTCCCAGAAAAAATCGCGATGGCCGAGAAAACGAAAGTCTATTACGCAGACGGCACCACGCCCGTCGGCGATTTCGCCACCCAGAACCGTGAAATCATCAGTTGCGACGCCCTGCCCAAATACATCGGGCAATCCATGGTGGCCAGTGAAAACCAGACGTTCTACCAAGACACCGGCGTCGATTTCAAAGGCATTGCGCGCGCCTTCCTCAACAACGTCAGCGGCGGCGCACGCCAAGGCGCCTCCACCATCACCCAGCAATACGCGGAACGCTATTATATGGGCGACACCCACACCTACTCCGGCAAGGTGCGCGAAGCGATTCTGGCGATGAAGATCACGAAGTCGCAGGACAAGGACAAGGTCCTGTGCAACTATATGAACACGATTTATCTGGGACGCGGAGCCTACGGCATCGAGGCCGCGTCGAAGGCCTACTTCAACAAAGACGCCAAAGACATGACCATGCCCGAGGCGGCGCTGCTGGCCGGCATCATTCCAGCTCCTTCGAACTGGGACCCGGCGGTCAACCCCAAGCGCGCGCAGCAACGCTATACACGCGTCATCGGCATCATGGAGCGCCAGCACTACATCAGCGCCAAAGACGCCGCGGCCAACCCGAAAATGCCGTCGACCGTGCCTCCGCAATCGCAGCAAAGCTCGTACAAAGGCACCAACGGCTATATCCTGCAGATGGTGCGGGACGAACTGACCGGCAGCGGGGCCTTCACCCGCGACGACATCGACACCGGCGGCTATACCATCGTCACCACCATCGACAAAGGCAAGCAGGATCTGATGTTCAAGGTCGCCAGCCCCTCGCAGGACGGCAACGGGTTGGTGCCTGCCGGCGTGCAAATCGGCGGCATGAGCGTCAATCCCAAGGACGGATCGATCATCTCGCTGTACGGCGGCGACGACTACCTGACCAAGCCGCTCAACAACGCGACCCAGGCCCTCTACGAACCCGGGTCGACGATGAAACCGTTCGCGCTGATGGCCACGGCCGAGGAAGGCGTCAACCTCAGCACGACCTTCAACGGCAACTCCCCGCGCACGTTCACCAATATCAACACGCCGGTGCAGAACTTCGGCAACCAGAGCTTCGGCTACACCAACCTCTACAACGCCACGGCGAACTCGGTGAACACCATCTACATGGACCTGCAGCAGCATCTGGGAACCAAGAAGGTGGCCCAGACCGCCCAGGCCGCGGGCATGGACCCGAAGCTCGTGACCGGAGACAACGCCTTCACCGTGTTGGGCAACGACAGCGTGCATGTCAAAGACATCGCCCAGGCCTATTCCACCATCGCCAACCAGGGCAACAAACCGACGCTGCATATCGTCGCGTCCGTCAAGGACTCGCAGGGCAAGGACATGTACCGCTCACCCACCGACACCACGAGGGTCTTCAGCGCCAATGACGCCGCGCTCGTGACCAAGGCGATGACAGGAACCGTGCAATATGGCACCGCGACCGAAGCGCTCAAAATCGGCAAGGCCGTGGCCGGCAAATCCGGCACCGCCAACGATTCGACGGCAGGCAGCTTCGCCGGCTTCTCGCCAAACACCGTGACCGTGTTCGCGATGTGGAACCCCGACCCGAACAACAAGGGCAAGCCCCTGCCGATGCCGTCCATCGGCTATTACGGCACCGGCAGCGACTACCCGGTGCACCTGTTCACCCAATACATGAGGCAGGCGCTGGCCGACACGCCCAACGAGGCGTTCCCCGTGGCCAAGGACGAAGGCAAGATCGGCGGCCCCGACGGCACGTGGGGCACGGGGGCAGGTTCCTCATATTCCGGGTGGGGAAGCCGCAAGTATTACAGCTCCGAAGGTATAGATTCCAGCAACACCGGTAGCACCACAGGCGGCAGTAACGAGACCAGCGCCGGAACCGAGTCCAACGACTCCGACAGCTCATCCGAGGCAACGGAGACGACCGAGGGTTCCACCAACACTGATAGCGGCGAAAGCGGCAACGCCGAATCTTCGTCGCAATAAAGCCATTAGGGCTGGAACGGCAACAAGCAGCCACAACAAGAAACCAAACAAATCGGATTCCGCCGAATAAACCAAAAGCGGGCTTGCCTATGGAAAGCAAGCCCGCTTTTGGTATCCCTCGATATCTATTGCTTGATACCTCTTGATACCTCTTGATACCTCTTGGACCGTATGGAACCCTAGCGTATCGAACGGTTGATCGCGGAGATGACCGCCTTCAGCGAGCTGGTGGTAATCGACGAATCGATGCCGACGCCCCAGATGATTTTGGCATTGGCCTCGCCACCGATCTGGCACTCGACGTACGAGGCGGCCATCGCGTCGGTGCCGGCGGTCATCGCGTGCTCGGCATAATCCATGACGCTGACGGAAATGGCGATGGACGAAAGCGCGTTGAGGAAGGCGTCAAGCGGGCCGTTGCCGGCGCCACTGACCTCGCGCTCGATCGGGTCGGCGCCCGGCTCGGCACCGCGGTCCAAGAGCTTGGCCTTCAACACGGTGTCGGAACCGTCCGCGCCCGAGGAAACCGAGACGTTCAAGAGCTTCAGGCGGCCCCACGATTGCAGATCGTCGTCGCCATTGTCGCCCACGGCCTCGCCGATCGCGAACGCGCCGTTTTCCTCGACCGGAAGGTACTCGTCCTTGAAGAGCCTCCAGATATCGTCGTCCTTGACCTCTTTGTCGGTCTTGTCGGCGTAGTCCTGCACGACCTTCTCGAATTCGATCTGCAGGCGCTTCGGGAGGTCGAGGTTGTGGTTGGTCTTGAGCAAGTAGGCCATGCCGCCCTTGCCGGACTGCGAATTGACGCGGATGATGGCCTTGTAGCTGCGGCCGATGTCCTTGGGGTCGATGGGCAGGTAGGGTACGAGCCAGACGAAATCGTCGAGGTTCGCGCCACGCTCTTCGGCCGCGGCCTGACGGGCCTCGAGCCCCTTCTTGATGGCGTCCTGATGGGAGCCGGAGAAGGCGGTGAACACGAAGCTGCCGGCGTAGGGATGACGCTCGGAGATGGTGAGCTGGTTGCAGTATTCGACGGTCTTGCGAATCTTCGGAACATCCGAATAATCGATCTGCGGATCAACACCTTGCGTGAGCATGTTGAGGCCCAGCGTCACCAGATCGACGTTGCCGGTACGTTCGCCGTTGCCCAAGAGGCATCCTTCGACGCGGTCGGCCCCGGCGAGCACAGCCAGTTCCGCTGCTGCCACGCCCATGCCCTCGTCGTTGTGTGGATGCAGCGAAAGCACGATGGAATCGCGGTCTTTGAGGTTGCGGGAGACATACTCGACCTCGTCGGCGAAGACGTTCGGCGTGGTCATCTCGACGGTGGCCGGCAGGTTGATGATCATCTTGTGCTCCGGCGTCGGCTTGATGACGTCGATGACGGCGTTGCACACCTCGACGGCGTAATCCGGCTCGGTGCCGGTGAACGATTCCGGCGAATACTCGTAATACAAATCGGTGTCGCCGGCTGCCCCTTCGAGGTCCTTGCACAGTTCGGCCGCATCGGTCGCCAGCTTCTTGATGCCCGCCTTGTCCTTGCGGAAGACGACCTCGCGCTGCAGTACGGAAACGGAATTATAGAAATGCACGACCGCACGCTTGGCACCGCGCAGACATTCGTAGGTCTTGCGGATCAGATGTTCGCGGGCCTGGGTCAGCACGACGATGGTGACATCATCGGGGATGAGCTCGCGTTCGATCAGCAGACGCACGAAATCGTAATCCGTGTCGGAAGCCGAGGGGAAACCGACTTCGATCTCTTTGAAGCCCATCGAAATCAAGAGGTTCCAGAAACGCAGCTTGCGCTCGGAATCCATCGGGTTGACCAGCGCCTGGTTGCCGTCGCGCAGATCGACCGAGCACCAGCGCGGGGCGCGGCGCAGTTTTTTAGTCGGCCAGGTGCGTTCGGGGTAATCGAACGGAACCTGCTTGTCGTAGGCCACATACTTCGTATACGGCATTTTGCTGGGCTTCTGCGGTTCTCCTACGAAACGCCGGGGAGGCAGCAGCAGGTCATTGTTACCTCCATTGGATTGTGCGGCAACCGCCGCGAGATCAAATACCGATGATGCTTGATCCTGACCCATCACTCCTCCTTTTCTTTTTTGTTGCGTACCGCACGTTGCGACACGACTACAACGAGATGCCGTCACCGTGATGATGACGGATATAAAGACTTACTATAGCCGCAACCAAGGCAGGCGGCACAACTGTTTCGGGATGCGACATCTTTGTGTCCCAAAAGTCCGAAACCCCTCCCGAATCGACATCTTTCAGCTATGTTGGTGCCACCAACCCCCATCAAAAACGCCACTTTTCACATCAATCTCGCTCAAACGGCCATCTTGGTGCACCAAGATGGCGAAAAATAGCACTTTCGACACCAAATCACCCAAAAACAGGGGACTTGGTGGCACCAACATCAATCAAAAAGGGACTTTTGACTTTGATGCCGATGACGGGTCAGTGGAACAGGGAGATGCCTCGCCTGGCCTGGCAGTAGGCGTTGCCGAGCCACGTGTGACGGGAGGTGGGCCAGACCGAGCCCAGACGCGGGGCGTTCTGACTCATCCAGATGCTCGGCACGCGGCCGTCGGCGCTGCGGGAACCGAGCAGGTTGAAGCCGTTTTTCTTCACCAGCCAATCGGGATGCTGGGTGGCGATGGCGAGGCCCTCTTCAAGGGTCAGCGGCATACGCTCGTCGGAATCGATGAGCTTACGGGCCACGTCCGGCTCGCGGTTGACGTAGACGGTGCCGGTGTGCGGATCGACCACCAGATAGAACGGGCCTTCCGGCGGCTCGAAACCCGCCTGCGGCAGGAAGCTGGCGACATCGCGCGGCGGCATGGTGGTGAATCCGGCCATGCGGTTGATGCTGGTTCGGGCGATCAACGATTCGGGGCTGACCAGCTCGTGGGTGGGCACCAGAAGGATGTTCTCGCCCAAGTCGCTGTCTTTCAGCGCGTCGATCAACGGCCGCGCGAGCGCACGGAACGCCGCCGCGCTCATATCCGCGACGTCGGGATAGCCCAACGCCACGATGCGATCCAGTTGTTTCTGCGCTTCTTTTGATGCCTTCGACATACCCCCAGTATGCCACGCGACCGGTATGTCAGGCGCAACAGATACACGCCGAAGCACTCATCATACGATTACGACTGCTTCTGCGGTACCTATGCAGAGATACTCACACTTTTGCACCATATTCTGTGATTATCTCCGCATACTCATAGCCCCTGCAAAGATAATCACAGTTTCGGGCCCTTTTTTATGATTAAAATTGCACCCATGCAGAGATAATCACACATTTGGGCACATTTTCGTGATTATCTCTGTAGCTGGCGAACTTCAGTCAGTAGGCTCGTTCACCTCACTGCCCAAGTTGCTCTAAAAAACAAGATTCTGAACCGTTTTCGCTGATTTTGCTCGCATCGCCAAATGACGTTGCGATGAAAATCAGCGATTTGAAGTTCTTTCGGCGATTTTCATCGCATTAACGACGCGACGAGTCATGCGCCGAAGTGCTTGCGTGCCACGATCTCGGCCAGTTCGACGGCGTTCAGGGCGGCGCCCTTGCGCAGGTTGTCGTTGGCGATGAAGAACGCCAGTCCCTTCTTGCCGTCGACGGCCTGGTCCTGGCGGATGCGGCCGACGAAACTCGGGTCCTTGCCGGCGGCCAGCTGCGGGGTGGGGATGTCGGCAAGCTCGACGCCCGGCGCGTTCTTCAGCACCTCGCGGGCCATGTCGGGGGTGACGTCGCGTTCGAATTCGGCGTTGACCGACATGCCATGCGCGGTGAAAACGCCGACGCGCACGCAGGTGCAGGAGGCGGCGAGGTCGGGCAAGTGCAGAATCTTGCGGCTTTCGTTACGCAACTTCTGCTCCTCGTCGGTCTCCTCGCTGCCGTCGTCGACGATGGCGCCGATGAACGGCACGGCGTTGAAGGCAATGGTGCGCACGACCTTGGTAGGCTTGGGGAAATCGATGGCGGAACCGTCGAAGACGAGCTTGTCGGCACCTTGGTCGACAGCGGCCTTGGCTTCGTTCATCAACTGCTCGACGCCTGCGCGTCCGGCTCCCGAAACCGCCTGATAAGAGCTGACAATCAGCCGCTTCAGGCCGAAGTGGGTATCGAGTGCCTTCAGCACCGGAATGCAGGCCATGGTGGTGCAGTTCGGGTTCGCGACAATGCGACGGGGAATGTCGTCAAGATCGTCGGGATTGGCCTCGGCCACCACCAGCGGCACGTCGTCGTGCATACGCCATTGCGAGGAGTTGTCGATGACATAGGCGCCGGCCTCGGCGAATTTCGGCGCCCAGACCTTCGAAGTGCCGCCGCCGGCGGAGAAGATTGCGATATCGATGCCCCTGAGATCGGCTTTGGCCACGTCCTCGACCACGATGCTGCGGTCGCGCCATTTGAGCACGGTGCCCGCCGAGTGTGAGGAAGCCAGGAAACGCAGATTATCAATGGGGAAATTCCGCTCGTCAAGCACGCGACGCATGACCATGCCGACCTGTCCGGTGGCCCCCAGCACCGCAACGTTGACCTTGCGTTGTTCTCCGTTAGATTCAGCCATCTGTTTCCTCCCCTTTGGCGGCCGTCCACTCGTGGCTTCCGCAGCCGCAACCTCATGAGACATCCATCGCTCCAAAGTGAAACACTGCGGGGCGCTACGTGCCACATCATAGCGCAAGGTACTGCGCGGGGACGGCTGCACGCAGCTTTATGAGACATGACAGAAGCGGATACCCGATTACGCAAATGGACGGTGATTGATCACCGACACCGCCGATCATCGAACCACTCATATCCAACCCCGTTATCGGCCATATCCACGTTATGCCCGGGCGCATCGCATCTGGCTGGTTGGCCAATACGAGGCGCCCATATGCTTTTCAAGTCAATGACTTCACCGAACGATATGACAGCCAGCGATGCACGGCGTTCAGCGGCCGGTGCCGCCGTAGACCACCGCTTCCACCTGATCGGCGTCGAGGCCGTACGCTGTGTGCAACGCGCGCACCGCGTCGTCGAGTTGGTCGAGCGGGACGAGGGCGGCGATGCGGATCTCGGAGGTCGAGATCATCATCACGTTGATATGCTTGGCGCTCAGGGATTCGAAGAACTTGGCGGCGAGACCGGAATGGGTTTTCATGCCCACGCCCACCACCGCGACCTTGCCGACCTCGGAATCGACGAAATAGGAACCGTAACCGAGCTCGGCCTTTTTGCCGTCGAGCGCTTTCTCCACCGTTTTCACCGTGGCATCGGGCACAGTGAAGGAGATGTCGGCCTTGCCCGTCGAAGCTCCTGCCTGCACGATCATGTCGACGTTGATGCCGCTTTTGGCCAGCTCGGTAAACACGCGTGCGGCCATGCCGGGCTCGTCGGGAACGCCGCGCACCGTCACGAGGGATTCGGTGCGGTCGTGCGCAACGCCGGAAATCACCGGGGTCTCGGGGCCGAGATCCGGGAAGATGTCGCCCATCGATTTGTTGTCGGTTTCGCCGGTTTTGCCTTGATCGCTCAAATTCACGCCCTCGTCTTTCGTGTTGTCACTGCTCATTGTGTTTCCTTTGCTCTCTTGCCGTTGAAGTTCATATCCATATATTTTCTTGATGAATCCGTGCTAACCGGCCCATTCTCGGATTGTTTAATCCAGATTCGGCAATTTGCGCGCATCGACACCCTCCGGCACCACCAACGTGCCCATCCGGTGCGAGAACGAGCTGCGCACATGCAACGGCATATTGAAACGCTGGGCGTATTCGACGCAACGCAAGGCGAGGACCTTCGAACCGCAGGAGGCCATTTCGAGGATGGCATCGTAGCCGATGGAGGGGATGCGCCGCGCGCTGGGAACGATGCGCGGGTCCGCGGTGAAGATGCCGTCCACGTCGGTGTAGATCTCGCAGATATCGGCACCCATTGCCACTGCGAGCGCCACCGCCGAGGTATCGGAACCGCCACGGCCCAACGTGGTGTAATCGCCATCGGCGTTGATGCCTTGGAATCCGGCGACAATGGCGATCTTGCCATCGTCGACGACATGGGCCACGCGCTCGGGTTTCACTGATTTGATATGTGCCGCTCCGAAACGGGCGTCGGTCATGAAGCCAGCCTGCGAACCGGTGAAGGAGTAGGCGCGCTCGCCGTCGGCGTGGATGGCCATCGCCAGAAGGCTCATCGAGATGCGCTCGCCAGCGGTCATCAGCATGTCCATCTCGCGGGCGGGAGGATTGGAATCGATGCTCATCGCCTGGTCAATCAGGTCGTCGGTGGTGTCCCCCATCGCCGAAACGACGACGGCGACGTTGTTGCCCTTACGTTTTGTCTCCACGATCCTTTTGGCGACGCGCTTGATGGACTCGGCGTCGGCCACGGAGGACCCGCCGTATTTCTGCACGATCAGCGCCACAATTCTCCCCTTGTTCTCTCCGGCAGATGCATCTGAAAAATGCATGCCGCCACATCTCGACATCGACCAACAAAAGGCATGACACAAGAAAAATGCGACGTAACCCGTTCTTATGGCCGACTTTTGACAGTAATGATTGAATTATAGGCCAGTCTCCCGCCCGACTGGGCCGCTTATCACCATACGGGCATACGATGCGAGCGCTCAGGCTTTTCTCAATGCCAAGGCAAGCCCGATGAACAGTTTCCTCCAATGCTTTCGAAGGCAGCGCTCAGGCTTCCTGGCGGCCCTCCAAGGCACGGCCCAGCGTGATTTCATCCGCGTATTCCAAGTCACTACCAACTGGCAAACCGCTGGCAAGACGCGTGACCTTGAGACCGAGCGGAGAAAGCAAGCGGCTGAGATAAGTCACCGTGGCTTCCCCCTCGATATTGGGGTCCAGCGCCAGAATGATCTCTTTGACTTCGTCGGTTTTAAGCCTGTCAAGCAGCTTGGGAATGGCCAGGTCGCCTGGGCCGACGTTGGCCATCGGGTTGATGGCGCCGCCCAGCACATGATAGACGCCGTGGAACTCGCGGGTGCGCTCGATGCTCATCACGTCTTTCGGCTCCTCGACCACGCAGATGATGGAATGGTCGCGGCGCGGATCCGAGCAGACCGGGCACGGGCTCGTCTCGCACACATTGCCGCAAATCTCGCAGAAGCGCACCTTCTCCTTGACCTCACGGATGGCGTCGGCGAGGTCCTGAGCCTCCTCGTCACTGGCCGAAAGCAGATAGAAAGCTATGCGCTGGGCACCCTTGGGACCGATGCCCGGCAGGCGCGCGAAACCATCGATAAGACGCTGTATCGCGCCGTCATAAGCCAATGCCATCTACTTGCTACCTCTCCTCTTCGGGATGCTTTTCCGCCGGTTTGATGTTCTTGGGATTCTTCGGATCGTCCGCCTTGAAGGTCTCGACCTTCTTGACATCGAACAGCTTGGAAAGCTCATCCAGCCCCACGGCCGTGACATCACCCAACGACTGGTCGCTCATCGAATAGTCATCGTCCTCGGCCGCTACCCGTGGACGCTGATCGGCGTCTTCGGCCGAGTCATCGGCATATTGGAACCGTGCGGCCACGTCTCCCCTGTCATCGGGATTAGCGGCGGGGCTGCCGTTCGGGGCAGCGGACCGTGATCGAGAATTATTCGATTCCGCAGCTATCGGCTTCCTCCCAGCATCTATACCGTCCGGTGAGGCATAGGAGCCGTTGGCGGATGAATCCGGCGGCCTCGTCTGCCAATTGTCGGGACCGGAAGCGGATGTCGCGTTGCGCGCCGCACCTGTGTCTCCCGACTGCCGGCCTGCAGAATCACCGTCGGTTCCGGCTGCGCCGGAGCTGGAACCGGCTGCAGCCTGATCGGACGAAGGCGTGGCCCATGGGTCGATGCCGTCGCTCAGATCAGGCACCGCGACATGCTTCTTGTGATGCTCGACAGCCTGATTCGCCGATCCTTCGACGGGCGCAGGCCGGCCTGTAGCGTTGCCATCGAACTGTTGCGAGGCGTTGCCGCCGGAAGTCGCCGCCGCTTGTCGTCCTCCGGTTGAATTCGTTGCTGTACCGTTGCCAGAGCCCGGCGCCGGCAGCGGATTCATCCACGGATCGTAATCGTCGTCCATCGGATTTTGCGATCCTGGGCTCATGGCCATCGGGTTCGCAAGGTTCTGCGCATCATGTTCCCGGTTCGTTGCGGGTACACCTGCTCCTGCGGCATCACCTTGCGATGAACCGTTTCCGGGTTTCGTGTCAGTACTATCGGCTCGACTTACGGTCTCGCCGTTCCTGCCGTTCCCGCCTACCGGATAAGCGGCTCGATGGGAGGAATCATCGGATTCGCCGGCGGCATCGGCTTGCGCCTTCTTCTGTTCCTTGGGAGCCGAGGCGCTATGCCCGCTCTGCCCGGCGGCCATACCCAGCCCTCCGGTCGCAGAGACCTTGGCAAGCGCGATATCACGCTTGACCTTGGCAAGTTCTTCGGGCTTCATACGCTTGGTGGAAACGACTTTTTCACCGTTCGCGGCCACCCCGGTCGGAGCGATCATCGTGTGAGGCCCAAAGACGGAGCGCACCCCGGCGAGCACCACGTTGGCGGCCTTCTGACCGTTGTGTTCGGCATCAGAGGCAAGCGCCAAAGCGAAGGCATGCTGGCTCAAGGGGCAATCAAAGGTCATCGACAGGCGAGACTTGCCGGCATCGTTTCTCGCCAACGAAACCGTGGGCACCTTGTCGTGCGCGACATACCCACGCACATCCTCCGGCAATGACTTGAGCACGATATCCCATCGTTGCTCGACGGTTGCATTCGGATCGACGTTCACCTGTACCGGCGCAGCCGTCTGAGCGCCTTGCTGTCGTTCAGGGTTGGAACCGGCTGCGTTGGTTGCTGCATTGGGATCAGAAGAATGCCGATCTGGTTGCATTCCACCGTTCGCATTACCTTGCCATCCGTGAGGTTCACCGATACCGGCCGACGCAGATACAGATGCGGTGCCTGTGCCCGCAACCGGCGAATCGGGATTATTGCCAACCTGCTGAGTCCGTGAAGCGTTATGCTGCTCCGGAGCTTGGGAAGCGGCTGCCGGGCCGGCACCTGCCTGACGATTGTTTTGCCGCTGGTTCGCAGCGTTTCTGCTCGAACCGATGAAGCCACCACGGCTCTGCGGCGCATTGTTGCCTTGCCGGGACCCGTTGTTGGCGGCAGCAGGCTGTGATGAGCCCGTACTCGCGGCACCGGTTCCGGCTTGGACCGCACTCGGCGCAAAACCGTTCTCGCGGCCGGCCAGCAGTTTCGCGGCCAAGAGTTCCAGACGCATACGAGGAGAAATCGCACCGGTCATATTGCCCAAGGTGTCGTTGATGGTCTCGGCCATCGCCGTAAGGGTCGAAAGCCCCAACGCTTTGGACTGGCGGTGCAAATCGCTCATGTCCTCGACCGCAGAGTCGTCGCTCAGCACGTTTTCGGCTTTCTCACCACCGAGGGTGAGCACGAGCAAATCACGGACACGCGAGAGCAGATCCTCTACGAACCGTCTGGGTTCGAAGCCGCCTACCACGACCTTTTCAACCACGCCGTAAAGTCTCTCGCCGTCCTTGTCGATAACGGCGTCAATCGCCTCGCCGATAAGTTCGTCGGGGGTAAACCCAAGCAGAGCCACCGCGGAATCGTACGACACCTCGTTGTCTACGGCTCCGGCCATCAGCTGATCGAGCACGGAAAGCGTGTCTCGCACCGAACCGCCGCCGGCCCGCATGGTGAGCTTCAGCACACCTGGTTCCAGATCGATCTGCTCCTTGTCGCACACCTCTTCCAGATACGGCCCCATGACCTCAGGCGGCACCAGACGGAACGGGTAATGATGGGTACGCGAACGAATCGTCGAGATTACCTTGTCCGGCTCCGTGGTGGCGAAAATGAACATGACGTGTTCCGGCGGCTCCTCCACGATCTTCAACAGGGCGTTGAACCCCTGCTGGGTGACCATGTGGGCCTCGTCGAGGATGAAGATCTTGTATCGATCGCGAGCCGGGGCGAAAGCGGCGCGTTCACGCAGCTCACGCGCGTCCTCAACGCCGTTGTGGCTGGCGGCATCGATCTCGACCACGTCGATCGAACCGGGGCCGCCGGTAGCCAGGTCCTTGCAGCTTTCGCATTCGCCGCATGGATGCGAGGTCGGGCCCTTGGCACAATTGATGCACCGGGCCAGGATTCGCGCGGAACTGGTCTTGCCGCAGCCGCGCGGCCCGCTGAAGAGATAGGCATGGGTGAGCTTGCCTTCATCCAATGCCCGGGAAAGCGGGACGGTGACCTGATCCTGCCCTATGATGCCGTCAAATGTGTCTGGCCGATACCGTCGATACAATGCAAGTGCCATAGTTCTAACCTACCTTCACCCGACTATTTTTCACCATGCCTCAGCGGCGAAATCACTCGTTTCCCCATCACATCGCTTCAGCGCTGCGCCCACCTGACAGAATCGGCTTCACAGCTTTCACGCCCTGACGTTCAGGCATTGACACCATGGCACCGGCACATGAAATGGTGACCCGGCTGTGAACGAATGCGATTGTGCGGTGTTCTTACGAACATTCTACCGGCCCGGCACGAGCCATACGGGAGACCAACGGGGCGAACGGAACTGCCGTTTTCACCCCGACCTTGACGGTGACATCTTCCTCATTCACCTTGCATGCAATGAGGGAGGACTTGTTCAACGTCGAGGCCAGTCTGGCTTTGAGGCACGGGTCGAAATCACCATCCCGTGCGGACGCCGCTCCGGCGATGGCGGCCTGGTCGGCGGCGGACCGGGCCTGAGAGACACAGACCAGCAGGTTGCCGCCCAAGGCGATCGCCGACAGAAAAATCGCCGTGACGGCAATCAGCATGACCCCGTTGATGGTTCCGGAGCCTTCATCACGTACATGAAGAATCCGAGATCGAGGGTGTTCAACAGAATCAGATGAACCGGCAGAAGCAGCCAAACAATCCGAATCAACCGAATCAGTCGAACCCGCCGAAATACCCGAACCCGCCGGACTAACCGCACTCACCAAACCAGTGGAGATAGTTGAATTCGTCGAGCCGGCAGAACCGACACACCACGATCGCGTTGATGCTTGGCGGCGACGCTCCTGGTCTTGTATCGAAACATTTGAATCGATGCATTTGGCCCTTTCTCGGTCGAGACAACTTTTCTGCCGGCCCATTATTGCATCACTCCAGTCGCCTTGCCGACCACGGCCATCGGCAAGACATGCATGGGATCGGGCACGACGCGGCAACTCACCGTCACGTTGACCTGCTTGAACCCTCGCGATATGGAGACACTGGCATCACCGCCGGCGGCATCTCGCGCAGCCAAACGGGCTTCGGAGTCACTGTTGGACACCACTGCCACCCTTGCCGCGGCAGAGGCGGCGTCCTGACAGTTCATCTCCACCGTGACCGCCCGGGCCAGCATCATCAACAGCACCGCCATCGCCATCACCGCCGGAAGCACCACGGCAAATTCAGCGGTGACGGCACCCTCGTCGCTCCCCCGTTCCGGCCAATGAGCGCAACGGCCGGAACAACGATGCCGGTTGTCTGCCACGCGAGCGCGCAACTTCTGCGACAGGCGACGTGCGTAAGCCAATGGAGAGCGACCGGCTGCGCCAGTTGTACTGGCCGCCATTGGCGTGCGGCACCTATCCTGCCGATCAATCAATCCTTGCGATTGCATCTTCTGAAGTGTCATCGTGCTCTGCCTCCTGCCCGCAACCCGCATCGTCCGTTTCCGTCGTTTCCTTACCGATGATCCAAGAAAACTCAGACCACCTTGAGCGCTTTCTTGACCAACGCCATCAGCAGCGTCTTTACGGCACCGGATTTGAGCAAAGCCACCAGCACCGCCGCAAACCCCGTGGCGGCGACAAGAACCACCGCATATTCCGCCGTCGCCGCGCCCTCGTCGGGTTGCGCCATCGCCGTGCGGAAACGGGCATCGAGCAGACACAGCTGCCCCTTGACCTGCCTTGAACGCTCGGACAAGCGGGAAGCAAAACCCGTGACGGCACCGGTTCCGGTTTGATCCATCGTCATCAATTCCTTAGCCATGATTACTCCTTTGATTTCTTCGAAATTTGGCATCGCAGCCGCTGCGGTTGCGACACTCCTAGTCTGACAGAAGTTCCTCGTTTACCGAGGGGATTTCGGGCACTGTGGTCGGATGCTCGGGGTTATGCACATTCCGGGCGTGTCGCGCTTTTCATCCACAAAAAATGTGCATCGAATGTGGAATCGAAGAAAAGTTATCAACATCAACCGATATCGGCTCAGCGCCCGATGAAGGAACCTATGGCGGGAACGATGCCGATGAGCATGAACGAGGGCAGAAAACACAGGCCCGTGGGCAAAAGAAGCCTGACCGAAAGCCTCTGGGCTGATTGCTCGATGGAGGCACGGGCCCTGGCATCCAGCTGCTCGACGGCGCTTTCCAACGGACCGACGGGAGAAACGCCACGAGTCCACGTGCTTTTCAGGGCATCGTCAATGACGGTTAACGCTTCTAGGGCGGCAGCGACCTCATCCGAAGCCGAATCATCGTCGCCATTCTGCCGTTTCCGGGCATTCTTGGCCGTCGAACCTGATTCTTGCCCGTTACCTTCTCCACTCTTTTGACAGGCCAGAGAAGCCGCGAACCATGCGTCCTCCCAGCTGAACCCGAGCATCAAGGAACGCGAGGCCCGGCAAAGTCCGTCTCCCAGCGTTCCGCCTACAATCGAGCCGATGACCTCGAGGGCATGGGGAATCGACGAACCTTCGCGCATGGCCACCGCCATCATCTCCAAAATAACCCCTAGTGACGGACGGGCCGCAAAACCTGCGCTCAAAGCCTTCAATTGCCGTGAAAGCATCCGCGCAGGCGGGTTCCATAAAATCCATGCGACAGCCGCCAAACACCCTGAAACAAGTGCATTCATTGCCACCGACCTTTGCTTTTGCGATATGTTTCGGATCGTGGTTTCATGACTCTCGCGGCTTTGCATTCAATCCGCTATCCAACACGGCTTCCGCGTCAACCCCCACGTCAAATGCGGCCTTTACCACGACCCTCTGTCCAATTTCTCACTGCGGTTACGCAAAACAGCAAGCCTCGACCTCTTCTATCCTGCCGATTTGCGTTCTCCGCTCCGCCCTCTTTGCGCCGCATCCACACCATCCATCAACGCTTTCATCCACAGCATTCCCAACGCATACGTTCCCACTCCCAGCAGCAGACAAACCTGCCCCGCACTGTTGCCGAAAAGAAACGCAATCGGCTCCGCTCCCATCAGCTGTGCCAAAACGAGTGTGGCCAAAGGCAATAGGGAGAGGAGCTTTACGGTGGAACGCGGCACGGTGAAGGCATTGTCTTTCAGATTCTTCATCATCCGGTTGCGTTTATAGGACGAAGCCACCGCATCCAGACAATGCGAGGCCTCGCATCCAAGTGTTTGGCTGAGCCTGCAGGCCAGGTCCAGCTCAACCGCCGCCTGATCCGCCTGTTCCGGCGTTTCCTTTGGCCCTAATCGCGAATGCAGGATGTCTTGCAACTGCGCCAGATCGGGCATCGACGCGGTCTCGCACAACGGTTCGCCCTGCATCTGCTCGGCAAAAGCCTCCTCAAGCGAACCACCAGCTTTGACCGACGCCCTCAGAGCATCGACGCACGAAAGAATACCGGCCTTGTGCATCGGTGTCGTCGCCGCGGAAGCCGAACCCAGAGCCCGATGTTTGCCGGCAACATTGGGCCATCCAAAGCAAAGAACCGCAACCGTCAGCAGCAACCCGGCCATCAAAGCACTGCAATCCATATAATCACCCCGTCCAATGCCTCAAGAAGGCGTCCCATCCGGGCCCGGGAACCGGCATTCCCGCTCCGTCCCAAGTCGCTATCGCCTCGCCGACAAAACGCTCGGAATCCTTGGAAAGCCGACCAATCTGCGCAATCCGCCGTTTGCCGTTGCTGCGCTCAAGATGCAGGACGACGTCAAACGCCCCGGCGGCAAGCATCGACAGAGCCGGCGCGCTAAGTCCGGCCAAAAGCCCCAAGGACACCAATCGGGAGGGCACACGGTCGACGCTGTCGGCGTGCAGGGTGACCATGCCGCCATGATGCCCCGAGTTGAATGCCCGCAGCAGGTCGGCGATCTCCTCGCCTCGGCATTCTCCCAGAATGATGCGGTCCGGGCGCATACGCAACGTGGCCTTCACCAATTCCGGCAGACCTATCGCCCCCGCACCTTCCACATTGGCCTCGCGAACGACCAGTGAGACATGATTGCCACGACCGAGCGTGCCCAGTTCCCGCACCTCCTCGACACTGACCACGCGCTCGGCAGGATCGGCTTGGGCGAGCAATGCCTTGAGCAGTGTGGTCTTGCCGGCTCCAGTACCGCCGGTAATCAGTATCGTCGCACGTTTGCAAACCAGGCCGCACAGCAGCGGGAACCATGAAGACGGAAACAGGCCACGCGCCCCAAGCCCGCTCAGCCTCGGGACCGTTCGGCTCGGAAAACGTATGGAAATGCTCGCGCCCATAGACACAATCGGCGCAATGACCGCATGGATACGAATACCTTCGACACTGGAGGCGTCGGCGATCGGGCAGGCGTCATCGAGCCGCTTGCCCAGTTGCGCGCACAGCTGGGTCGCGTATTCGCGGACGACCTGTGGCGAACGAAACGGCACTGCCGGGCGGTATTCGCTCATTCCACTACCCCGATCGACCCACACCCGGCCCTCGCAGGTCACGGCGATATCGGTCAGCGCAGGCTCATGGGCCAGCTCCTCCAGAGGTCCGAACATCATCGCTGCTCATCTCCTTCAACGGCGTCGCTAAGGGCATTGGCCAACTGCGTCATCACCGAACGGTCGGACTTCGAGATTTTGAGCCCAAGCCCTTCCAGCGCATCGCTGATTCTCGCGCTGTTGAGGCACATCGGTCCAAGGACCCGATGCCCCAAATACTCGCTGGCCTCGTTGACACTCACCACGCCCCGTCGCCGTGACGTTCCTCTCGGCTCGATGCCTACAATCGCCGCGAGACGCACAGGTGCGGGGTTTTCGAAGTTTCGGATACCGCCCTCTTCCTTCGCGATATCCGCGCCATTCGAACGAGAGGATAGACGATCAGAGAGATCGCAGGAGCCATCGGTCCCATCAGCACAGCTGGCGCCACCTCGACCGGACGAGCTTATACGCCCCGAAGAGACCCGCTGCATCAAGGCCCTGCAACGGGCAAGGCCGAGCACGGAAAGTTCGGTCACCAGAACGACGGGTGCGTGCCGCAACTGTGGAACCATATCGATAACCCTGCCACGCGAGCCGTCGACCAGCACTATGTCCACGCTGCGTTCCAAAGCCGCCATCGCAGCCTCGGCCTCCCACCATTCGGGCACCTCACTGTTCCATGAATCGAATGCCAGGACGGGAATGCCTTCCCAATGCGGAAGCCGTTTGCACAGCACTTCGCCGTCGATTTTGCCCAACGGCGCGTTCAGGGTGCCGAACCGCAGTCCCTTGTCGTTTTCAAGTCCTAGAAGAACATCGAGCCCACCGGAAGCAAAGTCCGCATCTACCAATGCGGTGCGTCTGCCCCGATTTTTGAGCTGCAAGGCGGTCAGCGAACAGAGCCCGCTTAGCCCCACTCCCCCACTCGCCGAGAGGAAAACCGCCGAGCGCCTGCCGACCGCGCGGGCAGCAACGCTTTTGATTTCCGACAAGTCCTGAGATGAAGTCCGGCCGTCTTGCTCCTTGCGTTCCTCTTGTATCTCTTGCATCGCAAAGGCCTCGCTTGCCTTCTCTGCGCGCAACGCCGGAGGTCTCGTAAGCGTCGTTACCACCACGGGAGCGGTCTGAGAGCGACGAACCTTTCTTTCCTGCGCCATGGCAGGACGGGGCATCGGCGCGGCCGAGGGCGAAGCGAAGGGGGTTGCCTTCCACGCAACGGATGGCCACGTTCCGGCCGGCAGGCTTCCGAAAGCCTGCACAAAACCTCGCGTCCGTGGTATAGCAGACGCATTCAACGGCAGATCAGGCGTATTCAAGGATTGCGGGGAACTCGGCAATGCGAGCACGGGCAACGGGCGAGGCGAGCGACACGGCCGGGGTTTCGCACACGACGGCGACCTTGCCGGAGGCGGAATCGAGGAAATCACGGAAGCCGGCTTTTGCGCCCGCAACCTCCTGACGGGTCTTCCTCTCACCTCGGCAGGCAGCAATATCCTTTTGTGCCGCGCAAAGGGCATATCCGTACGTGCTGGCCGAGGAATCGATAGTGCATTGTTCATATATCCATTCAATCCACTTCCTACCCGGGAACGCAAGCTGAAACGGGTAGTGTGGTCGAATGATAGGGGTTATCCACATTTGAGGCGTGTCGCGGGAAAAATTGCCGAACGATGCACATTCATCCACAACAAACACATCCATAACAAACAAACTGGCCTGCAACCCAATCAAGCAGGTTGCAGGCCAGTTATCGTCTATCGGGCGATTGTCGGGTTATCGGAGTGAATCAATCAAACACGTAATCACCCGGCCGATCAGTCAGTCAGTCGCTCAGTCATCGAACGGATCGAAGTCACGGCGGACACGGCGGCGCGGACGCTCGCTGCGCTCTTCGCGGTCCTCGCGATATTCGTCATAATGATCGTCGGTGGCATAGCGCGGGTTGCGATCGTTGCGACGGCCACCACCGCGGTGTCCTTCGTGACGATCGGAACGACGGTAATCATCGCGATCTTCACGACGGCGACGCGGACGATCCTCAAAATCAGCATCGTCACGATCCTCACGGTCGTCACGACTACGGCGAGAACGACGGTCGTCGCGATCATCGCGATCGGAACGACGACGATCCTCACGGTCCTCACGACGGCGACGCGGACGATCCTCAAAATCAGCATCGTCACGATCCTCACGGTCGTCACGACTACGGCGAGAACGACGGTCATCACGATCATCGCGATCGGAACGACGACGATCATCTCGATCGTGGTCATGGTCACGGTGGCCGCGATAGCCACGCCCGCCACGCTCGTCACGGTCATGGTCACGATGGCCACGACCACCGCCGCGTGGGCCGGATTCCTGATCCTCGAAGCCGGGAATGGCCAGCGAGATCTTTCCGCGGTCGTCGACGCCCTGAACGGTCACCTCAACGGTGTCGCCTTCCTTCAGCACGTCTTCGACGGCGTCGATACGCTCGCCGTTGGTGAGGTTACGAATCTGCGAGATATGCAGCAGGCCGTCGGTGCCGGGGGTCAGATTGACGAACGCGCCGAAGCTCGTGGTCTTGACGACCTTGCCGTTGAAGTTCTCGCCGACAGCGGGAACGTGCGGATGCGCGATCGCGTCGATGGTCTCCTTGGCCTTCTCGGCCCCGTCGCCGCCTTCGGAAGCGATGTAGACGGTACCGTCGTCCTCAACAGAAACGTCGGCGCCGGTCTCTTCCTGAATCTGGTTGATCATCTTGCCCTTGGGCCCGATGATCTCGCCGATCTTGTCGACCGGAACGGTGGTGGTGAGGATGCGCGGGGCGTACGGGCTCATCTCGGCCGGAGCGTCGATGCACTCGTTGATGACCTCGAGGATCGTGGTGCGGGCTTCCTTCGCCTGCTGCAGGGCTGCGGCCAGAACGTCGGCGGGGATGCCGTCGAGCTTGGTGTCGAGCTGAAGCGCGGTGATGAACTCGGAGGTGCCGGCGACCTTGAAGTCCATGTCGCCGAACGCGTCTTCGGCGCCCAGGATGTCGGTCAGGGTCTTGTAGATGTGCTTGCCGTCGACGTCACCGGAGATGAGGCCCATCGCGATGCCCGCGACCGGAGCCTTCAGCGGAACGCCAGCGTCGAGCAGCGAGAGCGTGGAGGCGCAGACGGAGCCCATGGAGGTCGAGCCGTTGGAACCGATGGCCTCGGAGACCTGGCGGATGGCGTACGGGAAGTCTTCCTTGCTGGGAAGCACCGGCACGAGCGCCTTCTCGGCGAGCGCACCGTGGCCGACCTCGCGACGCTTCGGGGAGCCGACACGGCCGGTCTCACCGGTCGAATACGGCGGCATCTCGTAATTGTGCATGTAACGCTTGGTGGACGGTCCGGAGATGGCGTCGAGCGTCTGCTCCATCTTCAGCATATTGAGCGTGGTGACGCCGAGAATCTGGGTCTCGCCACGCTGGAAGAGCGCGGAACCGTGCACGCGCGGCACGATGCCGACTTCGGCGGAAAGCGTGCGAATGTCGCGCAGGCCGCGGCCATCGATACGGAAGTCCTCGGTCAGGACGCGACGGCGCACGATCTGGCGCTGCAGTTCCTTGAAGGCGTTGCCGAGTTCCTTTTCCTTTTCGGCGTCGTCCATGTCGGTGAATTCGTCGGCGAGACGCGCGCGGACGTCTTCCTTGATCTCGTGGATGCGCTCCTGGCGCGGCAGCTTGGCCGCGATGGAGAGGGCGTCGTTGAGGTCGGCGTGGGCAATTTCGTCGATGCGCTTGTAGAGCTCGTCCGTATATTCCGGGAAGAGTTGGAATTCCTTGTCGTTGCCCTTGCCGGCCTTTTCCTTGAGCTCGTTCTGAGCCTCGCAGATGACCTTGATGAACGGCTTGGCGGCTTCCAGCCCACCGGCCACGACTTCCTCATCCGGCTTGATCTGGCCCTCGTCGTAGATGAGGTTCCAGGCGTTCTTGCCGGCGCCAGCCTCGATCATGGCGATGGCGACGTCGCCGTTTTCGACGACACGGCCGGCCACGACGAGCTCGAAGACCGCGCGGTCACGCTCGCTCCAACGCGGGAAGGCGACCCACTGGCCGTCGACCAACGCCAGGCGCACACCGGAGACCGGGCCTTCGAAAGGCAGGCCGGAGATCATGGTGGAAGCCGAAGCCGCGTTCAACGCGATCATGTCGTAGGCGTCGTCCGGGTTGCAGGCAAGCACGGTCTCGACGACCTGCACCTCGTTGCGCAGCGTGTGCGGGAAGAGCGGACGCAGCGGGCGGTCGATGATACGGCAGGCCAGGATGGCGTCGTTCGAAGGACGGCCTTCGCGGCGGAAGAACGAGCCCGGGATCTTGCCCGCGGCATACATCTTCTCTTCCACATCGACGGTCAGCGGGAAGAAATCGTAGTTCTCCTTCGGGCTGGACCCGGCGGTGGTGGTCGAAAGGACCATCGAATCGTCATCGAGGTAGGCGGCTACGGCGCCGTCCGCCTGCTGGGCCAAACGGCCCGTTTCGAAGCGCAAGGTGCGCTTGCCAAATGTTCCATTGTCAATAACGGCCTCTACGGCCTTGATTTCGGGACCCTCCAAGGGTTCCTCCTTTGTTTAATTTCTTATCTATCCAACATACTGCAAAATGCTTTGTCAACGTCCGACCTTGGTTGCTGTAAGGCTTACTTGGCCTCACCAACGTTGGTGGACGGCACATTGACTTTCACTTCTCAGTCCGAAACAGCATTGACGGCTCTCACGCCGGAACGCATATCCAGATATTTCAATTATCGACCCTCACCTTAGGGCCGTCGGTTTCAACACCAGCGAACATTTCTAGACGTTTACCAACATCCATGTCCAATCAAATCAAACCTCTGAAAAAGCCCGAGCGCGGAGCCCGGGCATACAACAGCTATCGACGAAGACCAAGACGCTCGACCAAGGAGCGGTAACGGTTGATGTCGACCTTCTTCAGATAGTTGAGAAGACGACGACGATCGCCGACCATCAGCAGCAGGCCACGACGAGAGTGGTTGTCGTGCTGGTGGCTCTTCAGGTGCTCGGTCAGATCGGAGATACGCTTGCTCAGCAGCGCAACCTGAACCTCGGGAGATCCCGTGTCGCCTTCGTGCGTCGCATACTTGGTTACGATCTCGTGCTTTTCTTCAGCCGTAAGTGCCACGGCATCCTCCTTATAGTTGCTGCGCGGTGCCGCCGGCATTATGCCGAAGCGCTCTCTATCCGCGGGCGAATACACGCCAAGTTTCAAGTATAGGAACAGGTACGGATGAATAGACATTCATGTTTCCATCAACGGTCATCGCCCCGATATCTGACTATCCGTCGAGCTGTCGCGAACCGGAACGATGCGATGAAAATCAGCGCGAATCAGCCTCCGAATCATGAGAATGCTCACACCACCGATTGAACCTGCGAGGAAAATCAGCAAAAACACCGATAAATCCTGATTTTCATCGCATCTTCATTTGGGCTTGCGAGGAAAATCAAGAATCTGGGACGAAAATGCTGATTTTCATCGCATGATCGAAATCGATATGCGTCAGACGGCGGCGAGCAGACCGCTGAAGAGAACGATCAAGAGGGCGATGCCTTCGATGACGAAGTACATCAGGAACGAGGCCCAGCTACGGGTCAGCACGTTCAACGGCGAATCCTTCCTGATGCAGACAAGCAGGCCGACGAAAACGATCGCGTAGACACCCGCCGCGATCAACGCCGCGATGATGCCGAGGTTCGCCGCGTTCGGCAGCATGGATGAGGAACCGTACATGACGTAGGTGGAATACCAGAACTGGAATTTCAGAAGCGAGACCCCCGCGATCAGCTGTTCGAAAGCCAGCAGAAGCAGGAACAGGATACGCCACAGCCAGGCATGTGCCTCGACGAAAGAAAGCGCGAAAGTGGCGAGGGCGAAGACGGTCACCGCCCACGAGACCAGCGCAACACCCTGCGGCGCAAACGGGCTCAAGAGCTTGACGATCTGTGTGGTGTGACGCACGGCGAGCACACGCCCGAACCAGTAGGGGCCGATAATCGCGACCAGCAGAATGACCAGGTAGACCACCCAGCGTATGGGGCGGAACTGGCTGCGCTTGATGTCGGCCAGGGAAAGGTCGGTCTGTGGGATGGAAGCCTCGGGGTGCTTGGAAACGCTGACCTTCTCGACCTTGCCTTCCACGATCTCGACGGCCTCGTTGTGCTTTCGCGTTTTCTCGGCCTTTTGGGCGACGCTGGAAACCGGCGTCTTCTGCGCAGTATCTTGTGAGGACTTGCGGTCTGCATCTGTCGAATCATTCGTCATGGCCATGCCTCATTGATCTGATGAACCTTCTGTGCATTGCCCCATCAAGGTTTCCGGCGTTACCAGCGTCAATCACATCGTTCGTGACACCGAAAACGACGGCGAGGCGATATCTTATACAACGCTATAAGTTCGCAAATTCATTTACCGCCGCAATGGAGCGGATGACGGGAATCGAACCCGCGTAATCAGTTTGGAAGACTGAGGCTCTACCATTGAGCTACATCCGCGTGCCGTTCGTTGCGACCACAAAGCCGCACAAAACAACGACTTTCAGTATACACGAAGCATGGAATTGGCGACACCTACCGGTTTTGCGTCCGTGCAGAGCCTCGAGACCGGGCGCACGAGGGCATTCCAAAGGAACCTGGCACACATCAGATTGCCGATGCAACAGACAAGGACACCTCATGACACATCATCGCAACAATCACAGCAGCGGCATGGCAGCGAACAATACATCCGACGCCAATCGACGTTCCGTGCTGCGCCGACGTCATTATCCGTTTTTGGAAATGGCGGAATCCGACCATCCTTTCGTTCCCGGGAAGACGTAAAAGTACGGAAGCACCGATAACCATCGTTCGGCGCTTCCGTACTGTTCATTCACCCGGCCTATGAAGCAATCATCGATTGCCGATGGCCAGGCTCAATGCCGTCACTTGGCGACTTCGGCATACGCTTTCCTGAGCTCCTTGGCGAGGGCCTCGGCCACGTCGGCACCGAGCAGCATCGACATGCCGCCGACCGGGCAGCTGTCGAGGAACATCACGATCAGCTGGCTGTCGGGAATGATGTTGTGGCCGAACTGCTGGTCGAGTTTGGCCACGACCTTGTCGACCACAGGACCGCCGATCGGATCGTCCTTCCATTCCTTGAACGTGGACCATTGCGTGAGCTGGGCGGTCTTGCCGTCGTCGTCGAGATCGACGAAGACGGTGTCGGCGATGTCACGCGAGGACGTGGCGACCTCGATGCCGTAGGTGCCCTCCTCGACCTTCCAGTCGGCGAATCGCTCGGACCAGTAGGCGAACGCGCGCGAATCCAAGTCAATGGAGACCTCAGCGGACTCGCCAGGCTCAAGATAGACCTTCCTGAAGCCCTTGAGTTCGTGGACGGGGCGCGCGACGGCTTCTTTGGGCGGAGCGACGTAGAACTGCACGACTTCCGCACCTGCAACGGAACCGGTGTTCTTCACCGTGGCGGTGACGCGAGCGGATTGTGGACCGGTTTTCTCGGCTTTGGCGCCAGAGACCTCGAACGTGGTGTACGACAGCCCATAGCCAAACGGATACACGACGGGCTTATGGAAGGTGTCGTAGTAACGATAGCCGACGAAGACGCCCTCGCCATAGTCGACGTGGCCTTCCTCGCCCGGCCAGTTCATCATGGTCGGATCGTCGTCCAGATCGTTGATGATGGTCTGGGCGAGTTTGCCGGACGGGTTCGCGTCGCCGAAGACGATATCGGCGGTGGCTGCGCCGCCGGCCTGGCCCAGCAGCCACGCCTCAAGGATGGACTTGGCGTCGTCGGCCCACGGCATGGAGACCGAGGAACCGTTGGAGAGGATGACCACAACGTTCTTGTTGGCAGCGGCGACTTCCTTCAGCAGCTCGACCTGCTTGGTAGGAATATCGAGCGAAGTGCGGTCGAAACCTTCGGATTCATAAGAGGCGGGCAGGCCGAGGAAGAGCAGCACGGTGTCGGCGCCCTTGGCGGTGTTGACCGCCTCGGTGGTCAGAGCCGAGTCCTGCACGTCGTCATCGAGCGTGAAGCCGGGCGCGAAGGCCGCATCGACGCCGCGATCCTTCAGGGCATCGAGGAAGCTGGTGAGCTTGTTCGGGTTAATCAGCGACGAACCGGCGCCCTGATAGCGCGGGGTACGGGCGAACTCACCGATGACGGCGAGCTTGGTGCCGGGGGCAACCGGCAGCAGGCCGCCTTCGTTTTTCAGCAGAACCATGGACTCGCGAGCGGCGCGACGGGCGACCTCGTCATGCGCATCGACATCATAACGGTAACCTGCCGCCCCCTTCTCCATCGCCGGACGGGTCTTCGAGACCAGATCGATCATGCCTTGCGCCATCTTCTCCAACTGCTCGGGCTTGATCTCGCCGTTGCGGACGGCGTGCACGATCTTCTCGTCGGTGTTGGTCGGCGGCATCTCAAGGTTCAGGCCGGCGTTCAGGGCCGCGGCACGGTCGTGGACGGCGCCCCAGTCGGACATGACGATGCCCTTGAAGCCCCACTCCCCGCGCAGCAGGTCGGTCAGCAGCCACTTGTTCTGCGAGGAATAGACATCGTTGATCTTGTTGTAGGAGCACATGATCGTCCACGGCTGGGCGGTTTTGACGATGTGTTCGAAACCGGGTAGGTAGATTTCGCGCAGGGTGCGCTGGGACATGTTGGCGCTCACACGCATGCGGTCGGTTTCCTGGTTGTTGGCCGCGAAGTGCTTGAGCGAAGTGCCGATGCCCTTGGACTGGATGCCTTCGACCTCGCCCACGGCCTCGTGGCCGGCCAGGTACGGGTCCTCGCTCCAGAACTCGAAGCAGCGTCCGCCCAGAGGGTTGCGCTTGATGTTGATGCCGGGGCCGAGAATGACGGCGACCTGCTCCTGGACGCACTCCTCGCCCATGGCCTCTCCGGTCTCGCGCACCAGATCCGGGTTCCAGCTTGACGACATGCCTGCGGCCGGCGGGAAGCAGGTGGCGGGCACGGCCTTGTCGACGTCCATGCCTTCTAGGTTCTGAGCCTTGCGCAGTCCGTGCGGGCCGTCGGTGATCGTGTAGTTCGGCAGACCCTTGCCCTCGACCTTGCCGATGCTCCACGGGTTGGTGCCGCTGGT
Organism: Bifidobacterium sp. ESL0764; assembly: GCF_029395515.1. Classification (NCBI taxonomy): domain Bacteria; kingdom Bacillati; phylum Actinomycetota; class Actinomycetes; order Bifidobacteriales; family Bifidobacteriaceae; genus Bifidobacterium; species Bifidobacterium sp. ESL0764. Next base: position 499,665 of record NZ_CP113919.1, on the reverse strand, counting down.
CAGCGCCGCCTGCTCTTCTACGCTGAGGTCCTTCGCGTTGGTCACTGGTGTTGTTTGATTGGTCATTATGCAACCTTTCCCTATGTCTGGCCGGTCTCATCGCTGAAGCCCGCGCTACACCTATATTCATTCGGTTTTCGCCAATCCGGCCATTCCTGAATTCCAGGATAACCACTTAGTTACCGACCGGTAGGTAGCTATATTTTAACACAATCTATCGTCGTCGATACCATACAAAACATCGAAAAATGAACATCACAAAAATGCCGCCCTCGACAGGAATTCTGCCCTGCCGGGGCGGCAGCGTCACGGCTATCTCGGTGATTATCCCGACGACTGGCTTGACGACCAGCTCTCGCCGGAAACCACTGTTGAATAACCCCAGAACCCTATCAATCACCGGTCGCCGAAACGAGACGGCCTTCGCCTTGAGCTCGGCAATTTACGCCCGGACATCGCTTACCAGCAGCACAACGGCCGACGCCACCGGCCCATCGTGGCTGAGGGACACATGCCAACGTAACGAATCCCTCGCCCCCAGCGACTCCTGCAACGTTGCGTCACACGCGGGAGCCAAGACGACATGCGGCCGCGAGCGCGAATCGTCGAGAATCTCAAGCAAGCCCCACGGAAAATCATCAAGCGTGTACGGGTTCGTCCGATCACCCAGCGCTTCGCACCACGCCTTGAGCACGGCTTCCTTGCCGGCCCATTTAGCGGCCAGATGCGTCGCCTCGGCGTCGTGCTTGGCTTTGGCGCGTGCGGCCGCCTGCCGCAGCTCGCGCGCGGAAAACAACAGCTTGCCCCGCGCGCCCGGCTCCCCCAACTGCTCGGCGAACGCTGCGACGTCGACGACATCGTGCCCTAACCCGAGCACGGCAGAACCATACGGTTTTGCTCCATCGTCGGTTTTCTTTACCTCAATCACGCTTTTATGCTACCCGCCCGATATGAGATTGGCGAGTGCCCGGCATACCTGCTAAAAAACGCACGACAAAGAGCGGCGGACGATATCATCGATACCATCCGCCGCTCTTCAGTCAACCCTTGAATCGGTTCCAGGATCAGGAAGGCAAACGGTCCTTCACCTTTTCACCGATCAGAGCTCAATCCCCTCTCCGGTCGCACCATTGAAGTGCTGAGCGCTCTCTTGGTTGTTGCGCTTGTTCTTCTCGTAGATGTAGGTCGATACAGCGACCACCACCAGGAGAAGCAGCAGGAGCCACCACCAATTGAAGCCCTTGCTCTGAGTGGTTTCAACGGACTTGGTTGTCGGCGAGGCGAAGGAGCACCTCGGCAAGCCTTCATAGTCCGAATCGGTCCACGCGGCAGGCGTGCCGTAAGCAGTCTCGTCGGCCTCGAGCCACGCGACCTTCTTGGCATGCTTCTTCTTGGTGCTCAGACGGCGGGCCACATCGTCGGGCATGCACTTCGGACGTGCCTTCTGCTTCGGCGTGGCCTTCACCGTGGTGTCCTGCTGGCCACCAGGCGCAGGCGTCGGAACCGGAGCCACGGCGTTCGGAGCCACACCAACAGCGACGCGGTACGGGATGTAGCGGTAGACGACGGACGGACGCGGAGCCAGCGGAGCAGGTGCTGCAGCGCCACCGTTGTTGCCGTTGCCGTTGTTGTTGCCGCCGTTACCATTGTTACCGGCATTGCCATGGTTGTTGTTGGCATTGTGGTTATTGTTGTTGCCGTTGTTGTCACCATTGCCGCTGCCATCACCATTGCCCGGATTCGGGTTAGGGTTAGGATTCGGCGTTGGAATCGGCGTTGGAATCGGCGTCGGGCTCGGGCTCGGATTGGGCTTCGAACCATCCGACGTGCCCTTCTTCTCCCACTGCGCGTAGAAGGTGAACACACCGGGGGTCAGATGGCAGACACTATCCTTTTGGTAGCTTCCTCCCTTGCCGTCAGCCTGAACGTTCCAGCCAGTGAACCGATATCCCGAGACCGTGAACGACGAACCCTTGAGTGTGTAATTGAACGCGGTCGGATCCGTGACGCCGTTCTTGCCCTTTTCAAGCGTGTACGACTCATCGCTCATCTTGCCCTCGGCGCTGGTGCCAGCTGGCGCATTCGCCGCGTACTTGATGGCGTAACGAGCCTTCGTCGGACGTATGATCGGGCTAGGCGAAGCATGGTCGCTCCACTGGGCATACAGTGTGGTCAGACCCGGCGCCAGAGACATCGAGCCGCCCGCCTTGTATTGAGCTCCGCTGCCGTCGGCCTTGGTGTTCCAGCCGACGAACTTGTAGCCGGAGACCGAGTAGGCATTGGCCTTCGCAGAATGCTGATAGTGCAGATAATCGACGCCACCGGTCACGTCCACATTGAGATTCTCGTCAGGCATCGAGCCGCTGGGCACCACGCCGGCAGGGGCGTTCGCGTCGTAACGAACCACATAACGTACATGGCTCACCGGTTTGATAGGCGTGGTCGGCACAGAGGACTTCTTCTGCCATTGTGCATAAAGATGGAATGTCGTACCAGGAACGGTGAAACCGACAAGCCCATCGCCGGGTTTGAATTCGTCACCAGAACCATCCGGCATCGAATTCCAGCCGACAAACGTGTAGTTGTTGACGGTGTAGCCGGATTCAGGAATCTCTGCCTGAAGCTTCGTAGCATCAGGACCGACAACACGAACATCCTCCGTCGTGCCTTCAGCGGTGGTTCCATCAGGCGCGTTCGACAAGAAGACCACTTTACCGAACACCTGCCAGACATACGTGCCGGCAAAACCGTCTTCCTGAGTATGAGTGGCAAAGCTTCCGCTATCATCAGTGGCTTCGCTGGTCCAAGAGCCATCATCCTTCGTCCAACGACCGGTATAGCCGTTGGCCTCGGTCGCACCGGCCTCACTGGGTGTAGCGGCGTCGAAGAACGAGGCCTGCAAATGCGCGTCCGGCCCCAACTTCAGAGTGGAGAGATAGTACGGCAGAGCGCCCTTGCCGTCGGTAACACCATGCGTGTCAAAGTTCGACAAATCCAAGGAAGTGATGCCATAGGCACCGAGGAACATATACCGCATATTCGTCAAAGCCGGAGTCTTCCAACCTTCTATACCTGGTATCTTGGTCGCACTTACGTTCAAGAACATGTAGCTCATATCGGTGACCTTGGAGGTATCCCAACCTGTAAGATCAAGCGACGTCAGATTGTCATCGCCTTCGAACATCTCCTTCATTGTCTGAACACAGGGTGTCTTCCAAGCAGAAAGATCAAGCGACGTCAGAGCGCGATCATTCTTGAACATACCATTCATCCACTCGACCTTGCTGGTGTCCCATCCAGACAGATCACCGACACCGGCGAGCTTGTCATCATCAGCGAACATGTTCGCCATACTTGTCGCCGAACCAGTCTTCCAAGCCGAAAGATCGAGTGACTCAAGATTTTCATCAGACTCGAACATTTCATCGAAATTCACAACCTTGCTGACATTCCAATGTTCGATTCCCGGCATTGAAGTCACGGGAGTCACTGCAAACATTGAATCCATGCTCTTGGCGTTGCTCACGTCCCAGTGAGACAAATCCCCAAAATCGCTTATTCCGGTATTCTCGAACATCGATTCAAAGCTAAGTGATTGCCCCACCTTCCAGTTCGAAAGATCGCCAACGGAAGTGAGATTCGGATTATAGGCGAACATACTACTAAACCTTGGGGAATTATGCACATCCCACTTCGACAAATCACCGATATTGGACAAATGGGAAGATGTGCCGGGGTAGTCGATATAGAACATACGGCTCAAATAGTCAATGGCCGTTACATCCCAATCCTCAAGCCCCGAGATGGTGGTCAATGATAAATCGCCTTTGAACATATCTTCAGTATGTATCTCGTTGTTCGTCTTCCATTTGCTGTCGGCGTTATGACCAGCCAATCCCTGGCCAACAACCGTACGTGACGTGCCCCATCCGGTCAGGTCGATGTCTTGCAATTGAGGATCGTACTCAAAGTACATATCTACTGTTTTTGTTGTTCCTGGTTCCGATGCTGCAAGCAGAGAGAAATCCACATTCCCTATATTGTCGATATGCTTGAGCGCAGGTAAAAACGCATAACCAAAGTAGCTGAAGTCATGTTGCGAATCCTGCATCAATTGCGTATGAGGTGCATCATCGAACACGATACGAGTCAGAGAATTCTTGTAATTGAGAAGATCCGAATGTCCATAGCACTCGTGCTTCATACAGCCATAAGGGTCAAAATAGCTATCCAGATCATAAATGCCGGCACCGTAATGAAGAACGATTTCCTCGCCCTCATGTTTCAACTTCCAGTGAACCTGATGATCGCCGTTGGAATCGCCGCCGAAGTCGCCCTCATCGATAACCGAGGGGTCGCTCTGCGCCTGCGGCTGCTGGGCCGGCTGGGCGCTTTGCGCGGCAGGCGCCTGTTTGGGCTGCGCGGCCGGAGCGGCCGAAATCTTCAGGGACTGATCGCTCTTGTCTACGGTCTTCTGCTGCGTGGCGGAATCGCCAGCCCCTGCCTGTGACAAGGTCTTGTCCGCCTCTTGCACCGGGCTGGCCGGCTGCTTCAGATCGGCATTCGCTTCGGCGAGTTTGCTCGCATCGCTGCCGGCATCCCCGTTCTGGGCCTCCTGAACACTCGATTGACCTTCGGCAGCGCTCGGGCTGACTTGATCGGCCGACGCCGCAGCACCCGTTCCGAGAGCCATTGCCGAGGCGACAAGCAGACCGATCAACGCTTTATTCCACGATCTCATTGTTCCTCCCTTTCCTTTTACCGCTCTTCATTTCGGTTTAGGGCATGCTTTTAACTGCCATACCCACGAATCGCCATTACACTGTTATTACATTAAAAACGTTACACGTATCACATTTTGCTCGATAGGTTTTAGTACAAGTGGTCAGAAATGGCAGGTAAAAGGCTCAAAAACGGCCGTGAAAATGATGATTATTCTCTTAAAAGGGCTTTTTCCGCCTTTATTCGCTGCCAGGAAAATGCCGGAAAACGAACGTTTCGCCTATCACCAGCCGCGTTTTAGGTGTCAAAGCATTCGACTTGTCCGAAAAAGACACCGTGCGAGGAGCCACTTTCATCAATTCTTCCGATTACGCGAACCTTGCAGACCTGATTCAAGCCGATTCCAGAGGAAAGGGAATACGTCGGCTGAAAACCGCAAGACGGCGCTATGCGGGCGCCCTGTGAAAAGCTATCGCAGCCTGACTGCGAGAACACATCAAATATCAAATGGAAAACAACTGAACACCATCAGCAACAGTGGCCATGCCACCGACCGCGACGCGACAACGGATACACCCGCTGCCCCGACCTATCCGAGGGACTTACCTGACGATGAACCGACCATCATAGTGTTGCGCGTACATGTTGTGCCGGGCCTTGCTGGACTCGTAATTGTAGGCCACGATCAGAACCACGAAAGTGAGTGCCGCGAACGCCGCCAACACCGACCAGTCGAAATGCAGAGGAACACTCGCGGAAATAGCGGAACGCGGCTGGGTCGCGACGCACTGCTGGACATCAGCGTTCGAGGCATCACCGCAAGCCGCATTGTCTCCCTCGATAGGAGTGACGGGAACCTTACCAGGCTCGGGGGTGGGAGTGACGGGCTTATTCGGCACGGTGACGGAAATCTGATCGAACTGAGCAACGTTGGAATCCGTTTGCGCGTTGGCCGCGACCGGCGCAGCAACCATAGCAATAGCGACAAAGCAACCAATCACGATTTTTTTCAACGACTTCATGATTCCTCCCTTTTGCTTAGCTCGCTCTCACCATCCACCAGCCTCGAACCATCAAGGGGCGATGGACCTTTATTGGTCATACTGTGTAACATATCACAATATCGAGGACCAACACCCAGGCTTTCGACAAGAAACAAGTATGACGGCCTGACCGGTTGCAAACGGGGCATGAACGAAGCAGCGGGAACCGAATCAGGCCTTATGACACTCACCTCGAAATCGTAACGGAATCCAGATCACGGTGGCGGGCGAGGATGTAGCCGTTGTTCCTGGAGGCAAGCAGCAGCAGGAACAGTGGAACGAGGAAGACCAACAACCACCAGAAGTTGAACTGCACGCCGACGGCCGCGGTCGGGGCCGACGCTTCGATCGCGCACTTCGGCAGGCCGTTGTAGTCGGAGAGGCTCCATGCCGCGTTTTGGGCGTACGGGGCATCCGTGGACTCGAGCCAATTGGCGGGCTGGGTAGCGCGCTTGCCCGATTGCATCCTGTTATAGACATCGGCGGGAACGCAGGTGGGACGCTGGCGCTGCTGCGGAGCCGCTGGCGCCGTGGCATTGTTGTCGGAGCCGGCAGGAGCAGGAGTTCTTCCGACGTTGCCGGCGACGCGGGCCATCGGTGCGGGCGCGGGCAAAACGGCGGCGGGGGCGGGCAAGGTAGCGACTTGCGGCACAATACCATTATTCTGAGTGGGATTGTCGGCGCTGTCGTCGTCGTTACTGCCGTTATCGGCAGTGCCGCCATCGTGGCCGCCATCGTCTTTACCGGGTGTCGGCGTCGGGCTCGGAGACGGAGCCGGACTGGGTTCCGGGCTCGGCGTCGGCGTGGGCTCGGGCGTCGGCGACGGACTCGGGCTCGGAGCAGGGGCAGGAGTCGGGCTCGGCGTAGGCGTCGGTTCTGGCGTAGGCGTAGGCGACGGAGCCGGCACCGGGGCGGAATCCTTCTGCCACTCGGCATAGTACGTCGTGACACCGGGAGCCACCTTGACGATGCTCCCCGCCGGATAGGTCCCGCCACTTAAGTCCTCTTCGGTATTCCATCCGACGAACGTATACCCTTCAACCGCATAACCGTTCTGAGCGATCGTCCGATTGTAATGCAAGAAATTGCCTGCGGAAGCGAGCTCGATGCTGAATTCGTCGTCGGGCACGGACCCGGTGGCCGTCAATCCGGCAGGCGGACGGGACTCATAGCGCAAAGTGTAGTGCAGCAAAGCCGGTCCGACGGGCACGGTGGGATGGACCGGCTCAACCGGCTCAACAGGCTTAACCGGCCCAACCGGCGCAGGCTTCTTCTTCCACTTTGCAGCGAGACGGACGCTCTGGCCACGCTTGAAGCCGGTGATGACATCGCCCTGTGCATATTGCGTCTGTTTGCCATCCTTGCCGGTATTCCACCCGACGAACGTGTAATCCTTGGCACTGAACATCACAGGCGGAACCGTGATCTTGATCTTCTCGGCATAGGCACCAACCTTGCGTATCGTCATTGGCTTGCCGGTGATCTTCGCTCCTTTCGGAGCGTTCTTCCTGAATCTCACCTCGGCGAATTCCTGCCAGCGGTAGGTGCCGCCGCCAAACTCGTCGGAACCCGTCAGCGTCGCGAGCGACTGATCGTCATCGCCGGCATCGCTGGTCCATGTGTTGTCGCCTTTCGTCCAGCGACCCGTGTATCCGGACTTCTCGGTGGCACCGCCGCCCAGAGGATCCGAATAGCTGAAGCAGGAGACGTCCAGCTTGGTGTCCGGCCCCAGTTTGAGCTCGCTCAGATGCGGCGAAAACGCCCACGACCAATACCTGACATTTCGGGTGTCCCAGCCGGAAAGGTCGAGCGAGGTAAGGTTGTCGGCACCATAGAAAGCCTCCTCGATATTGATGACGTTGGAGACGTTCAGGTCTTTCAGCCCCTTGACTTCCTTCAGCGCGTGATTGTTGCGGAATATTGCGTGTATGGCACCTCGCGCGGAATCGGTATGCCAGCCGGTCAGGTCGAGCGAGGTGAGCGACGCATCGTCCTTGAAGAAGGCATCGAAGCTCGTGTTTTTGCTGACGTCCCACTTGCCGATGCCCGGCAGCTCGGTCAGATTCCTCATTCCTTCGAAGAACCCCGGCATACTGCGCATGCTGCCCATGCCCCAATTCGAAACGTTGCCGAAAGAGACGATGCCCGTGTAAGCGAACATGAATTCCGCCCTCGTGTCTTCGCGAAGATTCCAATGGGAAAGATCGCCGATATCGGTAAGGTTGCTGTCGCCGTAGAACATGTATTCGGACTCGGTGACATTGCCCAGATCCCAGCGCGACAGATCGCCGATGTCCCTCAACGGGGAATGCTCATAGTCGGTGAAGCCCGGCGTACGGAACATCGCGCTGGTATCCACCACGGCCGACATATCCCAATTGTCCAGACCGACGATGGTGGTCAGACTGGGGTCGTAATGGAACATATCGTTCATCTTGATAGACACACCGGTCTTCCATTTGCTGGAAGCGCTGACACCGGGAAGGCCGGCGCCCGGGGCGGTACGGCCGCTCCCCCAACCGGTCAGGTCGACGCTCGGCAGGCTGTCATCGCCGTCGAAGAACCCAGACAGATCGAGTTTGCCGGTCTGCCCTTGAAGACGGCTGAAATCAAGATCACCGACATTATCGATGCGCGTGACGTTCGGGAAGCCGGAGCAGGCACCGTTACCGCTCGTCGCCACCACATGCGTGTTGGGGGCATCGTCGAAAACGATGCGCACGATCTTCTCATACAGCGGTTTGGCATCCGGGTTGACCTGGAGTACCAGCATCGGCGAACCGCTGTTGGCATCGCCGAGCACACCCGGGCCGATATGCAGCACGTCCTGATTCGGGGCGATTTCCTGGACATACCAGTGCACCTCCGGGCTGCCCTTCTCGCGGTTGCGCCAATCGGCCTGGAACTTGATCGAGGGGTCCGGGTTGGCCTGCGCCTGGGGCTGTTGCGCGGCAAGTGGTGCGGCAACAGGCTGAGACGCCTTAGCATCCGCCTCGGAGTGTGCGTCTGAAGATGTTGACTTGCCTGAAGCAGTTGACTGCTGCGGCGAAACAACGCCTTTCTGAGAAGACGAGACGGAAGAGGAAGCAGAAGAGTCCGTCTGGCTTGCAACATCCTGCGGCTCGACGGTTTCATCGGCCGACGCCGCCGTGGCGAACGGCCCGGCAATCATCGCGGCAGCGGCGAGCATGCCGATTATCGCTTTGTTCAAAGACTTCATCGCTTCTCTTCCTTTCCCACGGTTCTTCACCATCCGCCGTTTGCATGGATGACGGATTCAGCCGCTCAACGCACCACCCATATTCCATGAGTACTAATTATTAGTATAACAATGCATTACTAGAAACGTTTGAAATAAATGGACCCATTTGTCAATCTGCGTTCGCCTCGCCGTCGGACAAAATGAAAAATATCGTCTCGTCGACAGACACCATCAATGTGGTATTTGTCACACAACCTTTGTGAGAGTAGGTGTATCACAGATAATGCACACCCAAGAAACACCCAAGAAAAATGGTATATTTCAGTAACTTCCGATTAAAGAAAAACGTTCTCTGCAGTAAAAAACCTCAATAAAATATTCTGAGAGCATAATACAACCGTTGCGAGAATACATAATCCCATGTCAGCCACAAATCATAACAATTCCAATAGATTCGCGTTATCGGATCACAAGAGCCGACCAAAAGCAAGAAGTCCGTCACGGCACAGAAACCGGAGACGGACTGTCTTATGTCAACCGTTCAACGAAGAAATGAAATTTCTTTGTCTCTCTATCGATTACTCGAAGTAGCCGTCGGCGCCGAGACGGGCGTCGGGGTTCAGGAGCATCGCCTTCTCGACCTCGTGGGAATCGTAGGCCTTGCTGTCTTCGTGGAAGCGGCGGTAGGCGTTCTCTCCATAGAGAGGCCGTCCATCACACCGCACGCAGCCTCGTGCCGGTATGTCGAGACAAATAATCCGCCAACGCCCTGCGGATAATCTCGCTGGCACTGCTCTGAGTGCTTCTGGCATATCCGGTCAATGCCTCATCAAGTTCACTCGAAAGACGAAATTGACGCTTGGGACTGCGACCCACTCCACGTGCATGAGCTTGCCCGAGATTAGGCTTACCGACCTGACGAAGAAATTCGGTGCCCTTTGCAGCCGCATCACTTCCAACGGCGACGACCTTGCCCGAATCAACGGGCCCGTCAGATTCCGCCCAGGACGTCAGCTGATCGATATCAATTTTTGTCATTTCGTTCACCTTCCATAAGTTTTTTAAATTTATTCCGCAATTCCATGCAATGAAAAAACCGCGTCACCGTGCTCATCAATAAATGTCATGACTTCAATCGGCGTGCCATCCAACGCAGGCCCAACCCATAATGTCGGATTCGGATTGCCTTGGACGCGGGATATATCAAAATCACCCTTCACCCATTGCGCATGCGCGATCGCGCTCAACGCATCAGCCTGCGTGAATCCGTGTCTGGCCGCACTAGAAAGAAATTTGACCTCCATGTGCATTATGGTACTACCATTTAGAACGATGTCAAATGCCCGCCATCGTTCAACAACCGTTCACCCATACCCTCATAAAACAAAGATTCCCTTTGAAGAAATCCAAAGGGAACCTTTGCCATCTGTGAGCAGCTACATCATCAGCATCCGCTCTCCATACCGATTACTCGAAGTAGCCGTCGGCGCCGAGACGGGCGTCGGGGTTCAAGAGCATCGCCTTCTCGACCTCGTGGGAATCGTAGGCCTTGCTGTCTTCGCGGAAGCGGCGGTTGTCGATCTCCTCGTAGAGCGGGGCCTCACCCATCATGCCGAGCAGACGGCGACGTTCGCCACGGGCCAGACGCTCGTTGGCGCGCTTGCGCCACGCCTCGAGCGCATCCTGGCCGTACTCGTTGGCGACGGCCGCCTCGAAAGCGCCGGGGTGCACGAGGGCGACGAAGCCGGAGACGTGTCCGAAACCGAGCGAGGTGACCAGGCCGGCCTTGATGGAGCCGATGTTGAGCGGCTTGCGCAGCCAGACCATGTGGTCGTCCTTGCGCATCTTTGGGTCGACGCAGTCCAGAGCCGCGTTGGCCGGAATGACGCCGGAGCGGAAGAGCTGGGTGAGCCCGTCGATCTGGAAGATCGCGGCACCGCCCATCGCGTGACCCGTCAGGCTCTTCTGGGAGATGACGAACAACGGGTTGCCGTCATTGCGGCCGATGGCGTGCTGGATGGAGTTGTGCAGCTCGGATTCGTTGGAATCGTTGGCGTTGGTGGAGGTGTCGTGCTTGGAGACCACCGCGATGTCGTCGGCAGCGACGCCGAGACGTGCCAGCTGGCGGACCAGCTGGGAGTCCTTGCCACCCTGAGCCGCGGCGAGGGCACCAAGGCCCGGAGCCGGGATCGAGGTGTGTGCGCCGTCGGCGAAGCTGTGGACGTAGCCGACCACGGCCGCCACCGGCAGGCCCAACTTCCACGCGATATCACCACGGGTGACGAGCATCGTGCCGCCGCCCTCGCTCTCGACGAAGCCGTCGCGGCGACGGTCGTTGGAACGGGAGAAGAAGCGGTCGGAGATGCCCTTGCCATACATCACGTTCGCATCCGCCGTGGCGCCCATGTTGCCGAAGCCGATCACGGAGTCCACGCCGATGTCGTCGATCGCGCCGGTGACCACGAAGTCCGCCTTGTGCAGGGCGATCTTGTCGACGCCCTCCTCTAGCGAGACCGCAGCGGTGGCGCAGGCCGAGACCGGCTGGATCATGTTGCCGTAACCGCCGATGTAGGACTGCATGACGTGCGCGGCGACGACGTTCGGCAGGGCCTCCTGCAGGATGTCGGTCGGGATCTCGTGGCCGAGGAAGCGGTCGAGATAGAGCTTGCGCATGCTGGCCATGCCGCCGAAACCGGTGCCCTGCGTGCTGGCGACCATCGAAGGATGAATCGTCTGCAGGACCTCCGAGGGCGTGAAGCCGGCGGAGAGGTAGGCGTCGACGGTGGTGACGATGTTCCACAGGGCGATCTGGTCGACCTCGCCGACCATGGAGGCCGGGATGCCCCAGCGTACCGGGTCGAAGCCCTTCGGGAACTGGCCACCGACCGTGCGGCTCATCGCGAAGCGCTTGGGCACACGGATCAGGGAGCCGGGCTTGCGGGTCACCGACCATTCGCCGGACTCCTCGTCGCGGGCGATGGAGGTGTGCTCGGCGTCCATGATGACATACTGCTGGGCGGCTTCCTCATCGGGCACGGAGAAGGTGACCTCGTGGTCGAGGTAAATCTCCACCTCGCCGCTGGCCGTGTCGTCCTTGTAGTCGCCGCCCATGCCGTTGTCGAAGGGACGCAGGCCGGAACGGGCCACGACCTCGTCGTGGTAGCGCTCGGCGATGTCCGCCTCGGGCACGAGGTTGCCGTCGGTGTCGTACCAGCCGGCCTTCGGACTGTCCTGCCAAGTGACCAGGCCCATGTTCCAAGCCAGCTCGAGCACCGCTCCGGCGGAGAGATCGACGCTGCCATCGGAGTGGATGCCCAGCTCGGCCTCAAAGCGGGTACGGCCGGAACCCCACGGACCCAGCTCGCCGATGGAGACGATGACGATCTGGTCTTCCGGCTTGACGGTGACATTGCGCCAGTCCGCCAGATCGACCTCGGCCTGACGCGGCGGGTCCGGGGTGGGCAGCGCCTTGATGAGCGTCGCCTTGCCGTCCTTATGATCAGCGTTGCCGGTATCGGTGTCGTCATCGGCGCTTGCCGCCGCGGAGTTGGCCTGATCGGCTTCCGCCTCGGCGCGCAACGCCTTGATGTCGATGGGCTCGCTGCCCAATCCACCGGTCAAATCGGCGGCAAGCGGGGCTTCGACGGCCTTTTGACGCGCCTCGTCGTCCGCCAGATCGAGCAATTGCTGCGCGATTTCAGCGGTGGAATACGTGCGGATGCCGTGACGCTCGACCACGTCGACCAGCGGGTCGTTGCCGCCCATCAGGCCGGTGCCTCGCACCCAGCCGATCAGCGGGTGGGCGAAGGTGACACGTCCAGACCAGTCCTTCTCGGCGCGGGCACGGGTGACGATGGCGTCGAACGAGGACTTGACCTCGCCGTACGCGCCGTCGCCGCCGAAGACGCCGCGGTTCGGGGAGCCGGGCAGCACGACGTGGAGCTTGTGCTGCACATCGGTGTCGCCGCCGATGGCCGCGAAGCCGGTGATCGCGCGTTCGACGCCCCAGAGCATCAGGCGCGCCTGAGATTCGAAGAGCTGGCCGGAATCAGCCATGGTACCGTGTACCGGGGGCGCCGCGAACGGGAAGAAGAGGCTCGGCTCGTAGGCCGGCTTCAGGATCGTGGTGGTGGCGCCGGTGGTCTTCTTGGAGACACCGCCGACCCAACGCACCAACGCATCGACGTCACGATAGCTCGAGAGGTTGGCCGGAACCAGCCAGAGCTTCGCGTCGCCCACCGCGTGCTCGCGGTAGACCTGCTCGGCCCAGGCCTTCACCGACTGCCTGAAGCTGTGGGACGTGGCGATAACCGTCGCGCCGCCCGCCAGCAGGCCTTCGACGACCTGGCCGGCGATGGAGTTCGGGGCCACGCCGGTGACCACGGCGACGTCGCCGGCGAAGCGGGACGCCTTCGGGTCGTTCTTGGCATCGCTGCGCGCCTCGACCGCGATGCGGTTGAAGGTGGAGGCGAGAATGCTGTTGCCATCGGTTTCGGCCTTGGAAGCGAACCAGGTGGCCTGATCGGCGACCTCAGGGCCTGCGCCGATGAAGCTCAGCGCGGAGACTTTCTGATCGTGGTTGTAATAGAGACGGGCGAGGTCCTCACGCGCGGTGGCCCAGCGGTCATCGAGCAACAGGGCCTTGCGCTCGTCGAAGCGCGGGGCGACCTGCTCGGGCCAGTCGCTGCCGAGCTCGGCTTCGACGGCCTCGAGAACGGCGGCGTCATCATCCTCGTCGGCATCGGCGGCGGGGGCCTTGATGTCGAGCTCATCGAGCACGAAGCGCGCGGTCTTGGCAAGCACGCCGTCGGCACCGGTGACCTTTTGCGCGAACGCGTCAAGGGCAGCGGAATCGACCACGGAGCCGCCGGCACCACCGGCGCTCGGCAACGCGACGGTCACGTTGTGATCGGCCGCCACCTTCTGCACGGCGGCGTCGATCAGGGCGTTGGCCGCAGTGGCATTGGACGCTTGCTCAGTGCTGAGGCTGGCCAGATCGCCGCCACGTGACGAGGAGCCCTCACGGGTCTCGAGCACCAATGTGGCGAGCACCGCGTAGGCCCAACCCTGGCCGAGCTGCCAGGTGTCGGTGACGCGCTTTTCGACCTGCGCCAGCTTCACGCCGGCAGCGCCGAAGAGGCTCTTGATGCGGTCTCGCACGATGTCGGAGAGCACCGGCCCGAAGGGCTTGTAGTGCGGGGCGACCTTGTTGACCAAGGCGAAGAGATCGGTGATCGATGCCTCGGCGGCGCCGTCCACACTCGCCACGCCCAGCTCGGAGCTGATGTCCATTAAGAGCTGGTTGCGACGCGAGGAGACGCCATTGGTCAGGGTGTCGGTAGTGTCGGTTTCGCCGATCTGGTCAGGACGCACCTTGGCCGCGTAGGCCAGGAGCATGCCGATGCCGTCGGAAGCGGTGAAAGGCAGGTCGGCGGGACGTTCGCCGGAACCAGCGGCCGGAGCCGGAGCAGCGGCAACTGGTGCGGATGCAACAGCAGCGGAAGCGACGGTAGCAGGAGACGACTCAGGTGCTGGCTGGGCTGCGGCGGGAGCAGCAGTTTCAGCAGACAAATCAGCATCGTCATTATCTTCTTCAGGGACAAGGCTGTCGGAATCCGTCATATAGACGCGCTGCTCGTCGCGGCCGAGATTGTAGACCGAGACCTCGGCGCCCGAGAAGTCGGGCAGACGCAGGGTCTTGGTAGCCAGGTTGGCCAGCGTCGGCTGGTTGCCGAGACCGACTTCGACGTAGTTCTCCACGCCGAGACCGCCTTGGGCCGGGTCGCCGAACATGATCGCCTGCGTCTCGATCCAACGCACCGGGGAGGCGAACTGCCAAGCCAGAAGCTCGGTGAAGAGCAGACGGCCGAGCTTCTGCTCGTCGGCGGCGTAGGAATCCCACACCTTCGGGTCGTCAAGCGCTTCCTGAATGCGGGTGGACGGCACCACGTCGACGATCTTCCGCGCGAATTCCTTCGTCATCTCGAAGGGCGCTGCCACCAGGTTCGGGATATAGCGGCCGACCAGGCGGTCATAGTCGATATGCGCCGGAAGCAGGGTGTCGAGCTTGTTGCGGAAGTCGGGCACGCCCTTGCGCAGCAGCATGGAGTGGAACGGCACGTCGATGCCGGGCACATACATAAGCGCGGGTTTGCCGCCGTATTCCTTGACACGACGCGCGGAATCGGCCTTCAGCGCCTCGAGACCCTTGAGCGTTCCGGCGATGACGTACTGCTGGCCCGAGAGATTGTAGTTGACGATCTGCAGGAACTCGCCGCTCGCCTCACTGACGGACTTCACATAGTCGTCCACACCGTCGTCGCCCACACCGAACTGGTTCGGGCGCAGCGCGGCCATACGGTAGTTGGAACGACCCTGCTCGTCGCGTTCGATGAGGCTGTTCATCGCGGAACCACGCTGGAAGACCAGCTCGAGCACCGTCTCGAAGGGGATGATGCCGGCGAAGGAGCTCAGCGCGTTGTACTCGCCCAGCGAGTGGCCGGCGAAGTAGGCGGGCCAGATGTCGCTGCCGGCCTCGCGCAGGCGGGAGGTCTGGGCGTAGGCGACGGTGGCGAGCGCCACCTGCGTGAACTGCGTGAGATTCAGCAGGCCATCGGGATGATGGTAGGTCACGCCGTTGGCCGTGAGCGTCTTCGGGTTGTCGCGCACGATGGCCAGTATCGAGAAGCCGAGCTTTTCGCGGGTGAGCTTGTCGGCCCGCTCCCAGGTCTCACGCGCGGCGGCGGACTTGGCACGTTCATCGAGGACCATGCCCTGCTGCTGGATGCCCTGGCCCGGGTAGACGTAAGCGGAACGGCGGGCGCGGACGGCGGCGGTGCCGCGCGAGACGATGTTGCCGTCGATGCGGCAGGTGACCTCCAGTGTCATGCCGCCGTGACGCAGCTTGCCGATACGCTCGACCGAGATCTCGACCTTGTCGCCGAGCTGCACCATGCCGTACATGTTGTAGGTCCAGCCGGCGATCTCGTAATGCGCGCCCTTGTCGTCGCGCGCCTGCACGACGTGCTGGGCGGCGGCGGAGAGCCACATGCCGTGCACCAGCGGGGCCTTCAAACCGGAAACCGCGGCGCCGCGGCGCGAGGTGTGGATCGGGTTGAAGTCGCCGGAGGTACGCGCGAAGGCGGTCATCTCGCCCGGCGCGGTCAACGTGACGCGACGCAGCATGCGACGCGGGGTGGCCACAACCTGCTCAAGACCCTTCTCTTCGGCCTCGTCAAACGGCGTGCCTGCGCCGGTGTGAGCCTTGCGATAGGTGAGATAGTCGCCGTAATCAGGCACATCGACCGGCAGATCGTCGGAATAGGAACGGCCACGCACGGCGAAACGCTCGACCTCGTGGGCCAAAACAGTGCCGTTGATGGCGGTATGGGTGACGTGGATGGTGACGATACGGCCGGATGCGGACTCGGCGTAGGCATCGGCCCAGCTGGTCAGGTCGATCTTCTCGCCGACATGACCCAGCAGCTCATCTTCGGTGACCTCGAGCTCCATCTGATGGTCGAGGTGGACCGCGTTTAAGAGGCCTTCGATGACCGGGTAGCCGTGGACGTAGACCGAGCCGAGCGCGGTGTAGATCGCGGGCCAGGCCGGGCCGACCAGAGCGTCCGGGGCGATGCGCGAGGCGTTCAGGGAGCCGGGCATATTGCCGGCGGTGGCGGCCTCGTGGTCGTAGCCGAGGTTGGCGGAGAAGGTGTAGCTGGAGTGCGCCCGCCCATAGGGGAAGGCCTTCTTGTCGCTCATCTCCTCGATTTCGGGCATCGCCGTGAGCTTGTCGCCGGTGATGGCGGTGTTGCCGATGCCGGCGGTGTCGGCAAGCATCGCGTAGACGTGCTTCGGGAGGCGCTCGCGGTCGACCACCGGGAAGAGACCGGATTCGGTGGGCTTGACATTGAGCGGGATGACGATGTCGCGCACGGCGTGCTTGCTCAGTCCGCCGTCGGGATCATCGTCCCAGAAGGTGTCGAGGTGGATATCGAGGTCGAACATCTGGGTGCCGTCCTCGTCGCCCACCGGACGAATTTCGTAATACTTGTCGCCGTTCGGCGTGCCGAAGGCGGGATTCGTCATCAGATGGCCGACCCAGGAGATATTCGGCGACTTGCGGATGAAGTCTTCGGCGTCGCTGGCCGCATCGAGCTCCGCGAACGCCTGTTGCGGCTGGGTTCCCCCGTTGATCTCGCGAGTGCGCTCGAGCGCGGCGGCCTCGAAACGGCCGAGGATGGAACCGATCGGCTCGTCGACGGTGGTGATGCCGGCCACGGAAATCGGGCCGGGGATGGCACGTACAGAATCGGCGGAATAGCGCGGATCCTCGGACTGCCAAAGCTGGTCCTGGCCCCACCAACGCAGCAGGTCGTTATCAATCTGCGGCACGAAGGGCATCGGCTTGTGGTACTCGTGGATCAGGGTCGGGAACCAGGCCACGTCACTCGGGGTCACGGTGACCTCGGCGGCGCGCGGATAGGCTTGCTGCAAACGCTCGATGGCGGCTTGCGGGTCGTTCTCGACATCGGCGCGGGAGGTGAACAGCGAGGCGAACTCACCGCTCTCCTGATCGCAGACGCGGGCCTCGGCGCGCTGCAGCAGGTGCAGGAAGCGGTCGGCGTAGGTCGGGTCAGCCCAGGGGTAGGAAAGTTCGGCGAAGCGCTGCGCCCACTGGACGTAGGTCATCTTGTCGAGATCGCCGAAGTAGGGACGCGAGGTCTTGGAAAGAGCCTCGATAATCTCATCACGACGGCTTTCGAGCTCTTCGGGATGCTTCATCACGCGAACCAGCAGGCGGCCGCAGCGGGCGGAGGCGTTCTCCAGCTCGTAGATGTCGGCGTGCAGGTGGCTCAGGCCGCTGGCGACGCCGCCTTTCGCGACCTGTCCGGCGGCCACCCAGTTCTCACCCAGGGGTGCGAACGGGTCGGAGTCGTCGGGTTTCGGCGAGATTCCCGGGGTCTCCACAAGCATGCGCTTGACGTCGGGGTTGGTGTGGGCCTCCTTGGCCGTCATCGCGGCGGTGCCGATCAACACACCATCGACGGGCATGTCGGGCTTGCCGTAGGCACGCGACCATTGCCCGGAAATGTAATCGGCCGCGCGGTCGGGGGTGCCGATGCCGCCGCCGGCGACCAACACGAGGTTGGAGCAGGCGCGCACGTCGGCGTAGGTGTCCATCAGCAGCACATCGAGGGATTCCCAGGAATGGTGGCCGCCGGCGGCCCCGCCTTCGACCTCCATGATGACGCAGACCGGGGCGACGGCCTTGGCAATGCGCACGACCTGACGAATCTGGTCGACGGTGCCGGGCTTGAAGGCGACGTAGGGGAAGCCCTGCTCGTTGAGATTGGCGACAAGCTGTTTGGCTTCGTCGAGCTCGGGAATGCCGGCGGAAATCACGACGCCGTCGATCGGGGTTCCGGAAGCGCGCTTCTTGGCGACGATGCCGGCGGGGCCGAACTGCATGTTCCACAGGTAGCGGTCCATGAACATCGCGTTGAACTCGATGGTGCGGCCCTCTTCGAGCTGGCGATCGAGCGCGGCGACGTTACGGTCGAAAACGGCCGGAGTCACCTGACCGCCACCGGCCATTTCCGTCCAGTAACCGGCGTTCGCGGCGGCGGCGACGATGTCCGCGTTGACGGTGGTCGGGGTCATGCCTGCCAGCAGCACCGGCGGCTTGCCGGTCAGGTCGCTGAACTTGGTGCGGATCTTGTCGCCCGCGGGTGTGGAAATCACCTTCGGGGCAAACTTACGCCAATCCTGCGTGCGGTTCGGTTCCTTTTCCATCGTGGAAAGCGCGGCGCGAGCCTCTTCGCTGTCGGCCTCGACCACGCCGACGCCGGTGCCCTGCACCAGAGCGCCCACGAGCTTGCCGACGGTGTTGCCCGGGCCCATGTCCACGATCCACAGCTTGGTCGGATCGTTGCTCTTGAGCAACGTGTCGGTGCGTGAGGCCCAATCGACATGGTTGACCAGCACTTCACTGGCCAGCGTGCGGGCACGATCGGCGTCCAGCCCGCAGGCCTGCGCCCACTTGACGGTGGACTCGACGGCCTCGGCCATCAGCGGGGAATGGAAGGGAACGGTGACCTCGAGGTATTCGCAGATCGGGTCAAAGACCTCGCCGCCGCGCACCTTGTCCGCGCGCAGCTTGGCCTGACGACGGTGCTCCTTGCCGACCTCGACGACGAACGCCGCCAGATCCTCGGGATGCCCGGAAAGTACATAGTTGTCGGTGGCGTTGGTCACGGCGAAGGCGATGGGACCGCGGGGCTTGACCACCCGGCTGACCAGCACCTCGATCTGACGCTTGTTCGCGCCGCGCACCGAGAGCATCGGGGTGGCCTCGCCGAACTTGGTGGAGACCGGGAGCAGACGGGACTGGCGGGTGCCGGCGGCGCCGATCAGGCGCGCGATGGCGAGAATCTCGTCGATGGCGTCGCGGGCTTCGTCGATGGAACCTGCCGCCTCAATGGCGTCGACCATGTGTTCGGCGATGATGCCTTGGGAATGGCCGAGGACGGCGACCGGCTTGGCTTTCGCTACGCTATAGCCGAGGCCTTCGGCGTCGATCAGCGCGCCCAGCTGCGCCAGGGCGATGCCGGGAACGCTGGCGGCCGCGTCGGCGGCGTGGCCGAGACGAGCCGGATTGGCCTTGAAGCCGAAGAGGTCGACCGTGCCGCCCATCGTGGCGAGCAGATCGGGGGTGACCGCCGAAAGCAGGCGGGCCGAAGCGTCGGCGTGCGCCTTGAGCTTCGCTGCGAGCGTCGGGTCGGTGCACTCGTCAGCCAGGGAGCTGACCCAGGGCGTGGATTGACCGCCGAAGACGAGCGCATGGGGCTCAGCGCTCAGACGATTCAAGAAGAAGGTGTTTTCAGTCATTGTCTTCCTTATATTTGGTTGGAATTCTCGTGAATACGGTTATTGCAAAAAATCAAGAGATCGACGGCGGACAATCCAGTACGTGGCCAGTCAGTTCAGTGACCATCTTATCGGTCACGTCTTGGATTGCGCTTTGTGCTCAAACGCTGCACGGGCCTACATGGGCTGGTTCCCATGGTGTTTGTCGGTGCGGCGCGTACGCTTCTTACCACGCAGCAGCCGCAGGGATTCGGCGATGGCGTCGCGCGTCTGCTCCGGGTCGATCATCGCGTCGATCTGGCCGGTTTCCAGCGAAAGGTTCGCGTTGAGTGTCTCGCTTTCGTACTGGTCGATGTATTGCTGGCGCAGAGCCTCAACGTCCTGGCCACGTTCGGCCGCCTTGTGCAGGTCCTTGCGGTGGATGATATTGACCGCGCCCGAAGCGCCGAGCACCGCGATCTGGCTGGACGGCCAGGCGTAGTTGACGTCCGCGCCGATGGCCTTGGAACCCATGACGATATAGGCGCCGCCGAAAGCCTTGCGCAGCACCACCGAGACCATCGGCACCTGAGCGTTGGCGTAGGCGTAGATGACCTTGGCGCCGCGGCGGATGATGCCCGCGTGCTCCTGGTCGCTGCCGGGCTTGTAGCCAGGGGTGTCCACCAACGTGACCACGGGCAGGTTGAACGCGTCGCAAAGGCGTACGAACCGTGCGATCTTCTCGCTGGAATTGACGTCGAGAATGCCGGCCTGCTCGTTGGGCTGGTTGGCCACGATGCCCACCGGATGGCCTTCGATGCAAGCGAAACCGACCACCGCGCACTTGGCGTAGAGCTCCTGCACCTGAACGAATTCGCCGTAGTCGACGATGCAGCGGATGACCTCGCAGATATCGTAAGGCTGACGGTCGTTGTCGGGAACGATGGTGCTCAGACGCTCGGCCGTGGCACGGTCCGAACGGGTGGCCGCGTAGGCGTAGATTGGCGGCTTGTCCTCGGAACTTGAAGGCAGATAGGCAAGCACCGTACGCGCGTAATCGATGGCGTCGGCCTCGTCCTCGCCCAAATAATGCGCTACGCCGGAGACCGCGTTGTGCACTTTGCCGCCGCCGAGGTCCTCCATCGAGATCGTCTCGCCGGTCACGGATTTGACGACGTCAGGGCCGGTGACGAACATATTGGAGTTCTGGCGGGTCATGATGATCAGGTCGGTCAGGGCCGGGCAGTAGACCGCGCCACCCGCGCAGGGTCCGAGAATCAGCGAAAGCTGCGGGATATAGCCGCTCGCCTCGCAGGTCTTGCGGAAGATGTGGCCGTACTGGGTCAGCGCCTCGACGCCTTCCTGGATGCGCGCGCCGCCGGAATCGATCAGCGCGACGACCGGAATCTTCAAGTCGAGCGCCATGTCCATCAAATGGCAGATCTTCTCGCCTTCGGCATGGCCGAGCGTGCCGCCGCGCACGGAGAAGTCCTGCGCGTAGACGGCGACCTTGCGACCGTAGACGTCGCCGAAACCGGTGATGACGGCCGAGCCGGCGATGCCCTTGTTGATGTTGCCGCCGCAGAATCGGCCGATCTCCTGGAACGTGCCGGTGTCGAAGAGCAGGTCGAGGCGCTCGCGGGCGGTGAACTTGCCTTTGGCGCTCTGGCGATCGTGGGCGTGGTTTTCGGCGTCACGAGCCAGTTCGGCGGCTCGGGCCACGGAGGCGCGAATCGGCTGCTGCTCGATCGGTTTGTCGCTCTGGATGGCCTTTTCAACGGCCGTGGTGGTCATGATGTCGGTCATCAGCGCTCCCCTCCCTGCTTCGCGTCGTCCTTGGCGTTGTCGTTCGCACCGGACTTTTCGCGCTGCGCAGCACCGTCCACGTCGATCTTCATCAGCGTGGTGCCGGCGTCCACGGAATCGGACGGACCCACGAAGATCTTCTGTACCGTGCCGTTGACGGGCGCGTAGACGTAGTTTTCCATTTTCATGCTCTCGAGCACCGCCAGCAGGTCGCCCTTGGCAACGTTCTGCCCTTCGGCGACGTTGACGCGGGTGACGATGGCCTGCATCGGCGAGTCGATGACGCCGGACTTGCCGTCGTTGACCTTCGCGCGCTCTTCGACGGCTCCCGACGAGGAACCGCGCAGCGGCTGAGTCGGGCGACGCGAGCCGCGGGCCCGGGCCGAACCGGTGAGGTTGTCGACGATGTCGCGCGGAACGGTGAGCTTCACGCGCTTGTTGTCGACCTCGATGACGAAGGAATCGGTTTCCTGCTTCTTGGGCTGCTGTTCCTCGCCAGCCGAAAGCGAGGCAGGCTGGCCGCTGCCGGCGGTGTCAGGCTTGCGGTTGAGGTACTTGCGCTCGAGCCACTTGGTATAGACGGAGAAGGGATGATTTTCGGCGGTGAACTCCGGATCGTTGAAAATCGTCTCGAACAGCGACTTCGGGGTGGGCACGCCTTCCAGATTGAATTCCTTCAACGCGCGACGCACGCGGGCGACCGCCGTCTGGCGGTCCTGCGCGGTGACGACGAGCTTGCCCATCATCGAATCGAATTTCGGGGAGACCACGTCGCCGACCTTCACGCCCGAATCGATGCGGATGCCCGGGCCGCTGGGCCAATCCAGACGAGTCAGAGTGCCGCCGGACGGGGTGAGGTTCTTGTCCGGGTCCTCGCTGGTGATGCGCAGCTCAAAAGCGTGGCCGTGGCTCTGCGGCGCCTGGGTGAGCTCGCCGCCGTTGGCGATGTTGATCTGTTCGCGCACCAGGTCGAGGCCGCTGACCTGCTCGGAGACGGTGTGCTCGACCTGCAGGCGCGGGTTGACCTCGAGGAAGTAGACCTTGTGCTGCGCGGTGACCATGAACTCGCAGGTGCCAAGGCCGACGTAATCGACGGCGCCGAACAGGCTGCGGGAGTAGCGCTCGAGCTGCTCGGTCTCGTCGTCGGTGAGGAACGGCGCCGGGGCCTCCTCGATGAGCTTCTGGTTGCGGCGCTGCACGGTGCAGTCGCGCGTGGAGTAGACGGTGAAGTTGCCGTGGCTGTCGCGTCCGGACTGGGTTTCGACGTGGCGCGCCTTGTCGATGAACAGTTCGACGAAGTATTCGCCCAGGTCACCGCCTTCGAGGGCGTCGTGGTTCATGTAGAAGCTGCGCAGCTCGTCGTCGTTGTGCACGAGGGTGATGCCTTTGCCGCCACCGCCGTCGGTGCGCTTCATCATCACCGGATAGCCGTTGATCTGCGCGAAGGTAAGCAGCTCGCGCATGTTGCTGACCGGCTCGGAGAGACCCGGCACCGGAGGCACGTGCGCGCGCTTGGCCACACGCCGTGCGGTGATCTTGTCGCCGAGGTCCGTCAGGGCCGTCGGGCTCGGCCCGATCCATGTGGCGCCGGCCTTGATGACCTTGTCGGCGAACGAGGCGATTTCGGAAAGATAGCCGTAGCCAGGGTGGACGGCATCGGCCCCGCTTCGGCGCAGCACGTCGATAATCAAGTCTTCGTCCATA
Source organism: Bifidobacterium sp. ESL0764 (assembly GCF_029395515.1). Taxonomy (NCBI): domain Bacteria; kingdom Bacillati; phylum Actinomycetota; class Actinomycetes; order Bifidobacteriales; family Bifidobacteriaceae; genus Bifidobacterium; species Bifidobacterium sp. ESL0764. The sequence continues at coordinate 476,340 of NZ_CP113919.1, read as the reverse complement.
TAGGAACGGTAGGAATCCCCATGCAGCAGATAGGCTTCGTCGGCCATCTCTACATATTGTGCATCTCTGTCCTGCTCGGCGTAGATCGCTACGGTCGGTATCCCCATTTCGTGAGCCGTACGAATAACCCGCAACGCGATTTCGCCGCGGTTCGCCACCAACAGTTTATTGACATTTTTGACCATAGGTTCCAACCTATCGTCTATTCCCCACCAGAGGTACCGCACAAATCGACAAAATCGCCCGCCCGCTTTTGTAGGTTTGCACAAACCTCAGGCCAGCACACCCACGTCGCCGGTTTTGACCACGTGACAGGCGCCGGACCCGTCCCGTATCGTCAGCGAAGCGTCGGCATTGAGGGAAAGCGCCTTGCCGGTAAGCGTTGAACCATCGGTGAATCTCGCCTCGACCTGCCGTCCCAGCGTCCAGCATCTGCTGCGCGTCTCGCCGAGCAACTTCGGCAATTCGGTTTGCGGATCGGCGACGAAAGTCGCCAAACGTCTTTTCAGGGACACCGCCAGACGCGCGGCGACCATGTCACGCATCCTCGCGGAATCGGGCAATGGGCCGTAAAGCAGCTGCAATGAAGTGGAAATCGGGGTCGGCAGATTTTCCCGCGCGATATCGAGATTGATGCCGATGCCGAACATCAGGCCGACGGCAGGTTCGCGGGTCTCGTCACCGTTTTCTTCCATACCTCCGGCAATGTTGAAACGCCCCGTCCTCTGCGGCAACGAGACCATCTCGGAGAGAATGCCGCCGAGTTTGTGCCCCTCATAGAAAATGTCATTGGGCCATTTGAGCTCAAGGTCGCCGGCTCGGTCAAGCGGTTTCGCACCGCACTCGGCCAACGCCCCATGCAAGGCGTCGAGCGCGGCAAGGCCGGCAATGATCGTGAACCATCCGCTGTAATGCGAATTGCTCACCAGGCGCTCCGGCAGCGCGGTGCAAAACGTCACCAGCAACGAGGCCCCACCGGCCTTGTCGCCCCACTTCCGCCCGAGACGCCCGTGCCCGGCGCTCTGCACATCGGCGCATATCGCAATCAAACGCGGCCCGCCCTGTGCATCAATAACGCTCAGCCCGCCACTTGCCATCAGCTTCCGGGCCAGGATATTGGTCGAGTCAACGGCCGCAAGCGTCACCAGCTCATCCACGGCTCCGCAGGTTTCCGCCATCTGCGGCCTACGCGCCCCAGCCTGACGCGCAAAATCCGCATATTGCGCCTCGATCTGCCCTACACACCGCGCAATCGAAAAATCGGTCTCATCATTCATACCGGTCACTGTATGCGTGCCCGACGTCGAAATCCTTTGTGGTTTGCTACAAATCGAGCGGCGGACGGGACCGGCGAGGTTGATATCAGACGATAGAATGCCGGTTATGAACAATTCCGAGCCGACGAATGCAGCAAACCGCCAAAACGACGGTGAACCGTATTCGCAGGCGTCGGAAGGCGAAAGCCGGCCCGCTGCTTGCTCGTATTCGGCAACCAACGATCCGGGTTCCACGGCGGATACCGACACCTCCACGAAGTCCGCGACGTCAACGCGTTTCGGCGGGCTTTTCGCTTTCCTGCGCTGGGCGCTGGCGGTGGCGGCAAGCCTGTGGATCGCGGTGTGCACCTCGCTCGGGCCGTTGTACCGGCAATACGAGCTCAATCCCGCAATCGCCACGATACGAGCCTTCTCGTGGAATAATGCGGCCATCTTCGCGGGAACGTTCGTCATCTGCATGGCCGTCATCGTCGAGCTCGTCCGTTTCGGACGCGGGCAATGTCTGATTCCTTATGATTTCGGAATTCGTGCGAAACTCGCCGCGAGACGCGAGCGCCGTCGAACCCGCAAGCTTGCCAACAGCAAAGCAAGAAATCTAGACACCGGTTCAACAAGCGCGTCATCCGGCCAGTCAAACGGCAGACAGAACGCAAAACTAGACAATCGGCTTTGGCTACGCACCAGGATTCGGCAACGCATCGGGCACATCGCTTCAGGCATCCGTCGTGGAACGCACCGCGGCATGATGGCAGCCACCGACAAATGGTGGAAAATCGCCCTTATCCTCATCATCGGCTGGCTCTGGGTTCCCATCACTCTCGTCGCGGCGTTCGGCGCGGATATCCGCAGCCAGTTCCGCGAATTCAGCTGGGCCTGGAACCAATGGACGGGAATGAGGCAGCCCTATATCGGCTTCTTCTCCTTCGTGCCGATGGACATCTACCCCACCGCCCACTACCTGTGGCCTGCCAAACCCACCTATCTGACCGATCAGCACAATATCGTGCTCACGCTGATTTACGGCGCCGCCGGAACGGTTTCCCGCTATTTCACCGGCTCCAACGACTGGGGCATCGTCGTGCTCGCCTCGGGCCAGCTGCTCTTCGCGGCATTCTGCCTGGCCGCCACCGCGAACCGTTTCTTCAACCATCCCTGGCTCAAGCCCCGTAAACGCCTTGTCGATCTTCTCTCGGCTTCGTCTTGCAAGACAGGCCGGCCGGACTTTCAGACGGAAAAAGTCGAACGTTCAAGGTTCGTCGGCCCGCTTCCCCGCTTTTTCATCCTCCTGTTCTTCCTGGTCTGCCCCCTGGTGCTGTTTTCTACGATAAGCCTGACCAAATCGCCGTTGTTCGCCTTTGCATTCGTCTGGTGGTTCGGCGTGGGTTACGAAGTGCTGTGTACCGCGAAATCGCACCGACCTCGGCCAAGCAAGAAACCGACATCACCGGCAACCTCTCGAAAACCAGACACCATAGGCGACAGCGAGGCTGCGAATGCTGGCGGCGCCAACGATACAGCCACAGACCTCGACTGCGAACCCTCTTACGACCGAATCGTCCTTCACCTGCGCAAACGCACCTTCATCGCGCTTTTTCTTTCGACAGTGGTCATGATGATCTCGGCGAAATACGCGATATATATCATCCTTTTCGAGCTGGTGATAGCCCTGCTCGCCGACCGTAAACGCTGGAAAACCTATATCATCGGCATGCTGTTGCCGGTCATCGCCTTCCAGGGCGCGGTCGGGCTGGCCACGCGCGACGGCGCCATCATCAACGGCGATCCCATCGAAAGCCACGGCGTCCAGCTTCAGCAGATCGCGCGCGTCGCCGTGCTCAACCCGAACGGCATCCCGCAGGATGCCAGGAACAAGCTGGCCCCGATCTTCAACCTCGACCAGATGGCCGAAGCCTACTACCAGCAGGACGCCGACCCGGTGAAATCGTCGGGAATCCAGACGAAACGCGTCAGCTATCGCTGGCGAACGGTGACAAAAAAGGATATGAAGAACTTCAACGCCGCATGGCTCGAAATCGTCAAGGCCAACCCGCGCATCGCGCTCGACGCACTGCTGGCCAAAAGCTACGGGTATTTCGACATCATGGATCCGCCGTATATCGACATGACCTATTACGTCGTCTACGCCGGCAACGGGAACTTCACCGACTGGATCGGCAACTGGTGCTCCGACTGGCGTAAAAAAGTCACCAACTGGGCGAAGGACTGGAGCTCAAAGCCCATGCTCGGCTGGCTTACCCACGGCAACAGCTACGTCATCTTCACCTTGCTCTTAGGCGCAGCCGAAGTCATCCTGCGCCGTTGGAAAACGCTGGCCACCCACCTTCCGCTGCTGCTGCTCATGGGGGTCATGGTCACCTCCCCGGCCAATAATTTCGAGCGTCATATGCTCCCACTGGTCTTCGTTCTGGGCTTTGTGCTCCTGACGTTCTGGCAGGATTCACGGATACCACGCACACAGGCGCGTGCGAGACAAGTCAATGGCGTCGACAATGCCGACACAGCCGGCGTAGCCGACAAACCAGACACCGCGGTCAGCTCAATTTGCGGGATCGACAGACTAGAATCGTAAGTATGAGCATGCACGATAGCGACAACAACGGCACGGAGTCGCGGAAACCAGCCGATTTTCTGAGCCTCGCCGCAGGCTCGGCCGACATCGTGCACGGTAAAGAAGTTATGGGCCAGAGACTTTCCAGCGACCAAAACCAGACATCGCCAATCACCGTCATCGCCGATAGCCATGACAGCGAAAAGGCGGCCGCACAGGCAAAGGCCTTCGAAGCGCTGGGCAACCGCGAAAATCTGGAGACCATAGCCTTCGAATGCCTGGCCCGCGGAATCCACGACGAACGGGTCGTCTCCCTGCTGCACGTGTTGGGCTGGCCGGAAACGTTCAGCTGTTTCACCATCGCAGGCGTTCCCGCGATCACGTACGAAACGGCGAAATCCATCTTCATCAAAGGCGCCCACGACCTTGGCAGCCGATATTGCCTGGTCGGACGCAGCCACGGATTGACCATCGGCCTTGTCGTGGTCCAAGGCGCAGCCACCCCAGAGGTGACGTGCACGGCGGTGATGAAAGCGTTCGACCGCGAAAAGCCGGTATGCCTCGGGCCTACACGACGCAATGTCGCCGGGGCCGCACGATCATTGGGCGCCGTGCTTTGCGCGTTCCACGTCATGCCTGCGATACATCCGATGCCCCGGCCGGCCAGAGCCTCCGATATGCTGCCGGAACGCGCACTCGTCGGGGATACCGACGCCATCGACGAGCTGTACCAGAGCGTCTATCAAAGTCTCAAAAGCGAGAACGAAAACGACCCGACCCTGCCGACCGTCTCGGCGTTCCTCAACTTCGGCGGATCGCTGGAAGCCACGGGCAAGGCTCTGAACGTCCATCCGAACACCGTTCGCTACCGCATCAAACGCGCCGCCGATGCCACTGGATGGGACGCCAACGACCCGCGCGACGCCTACGTGCTGCGTACCGCCATCACCATCGGCGCCATCCGCGATGCCGAAAACGCAATCAACATTTAATGCCGCGGCACCGGCCCCAGCGAGTGGCGCTGAATCATTTCGGCAGGGATGAGACCGACCCCGTGGGCGTTGGATACGAACGTGGTTTCCCCGCCTTCGCCGAGCAGACGCAAGGTCTCGCGCATCGCGGCCGTGCCAAGGCCTTCAAAGTCGGAACGAACGGTGGTCAGCGGCGGCCACATGTCATTGACGCCGGTCATGTCGTCAAAACCGACGACGCTGACATCCTGCGGAATACGCAAGCCGTGCTCGTGCAGGGCGCGGGTCACACCGATCGCCTGGGCGTCGTTGGCGGTGACGATGACGGTGGGTTTTTCGGCACCGGCCGAGCCGATGCTTTCCAGCTCGTGGTTCATGCGCGCGTAAGCCTCGGAAGAATCCCAAGAATTGCAACGAATCTCACGCGATTCGATACGAAACTGGGAGGACGCCTTGCGCCAGCCGAGCAACCGTGTCACCGCATCGCGCCATTGCACGGGACCTGCGAAATACAGCGCCGAACGGTGGCCGAAGCGGGCGATGAGGCGCGCCACCTCGTGCATCGCGCCCCATTGATCGATACCGACCAAAGCCGTGCGGCCGCGGCCTTCGGCGTCCATCAAGCCGCCGGCCCGGCTCATCGAGATGTTGCCGTGGGTTGAGGTGATCAGGACGCGCGGTTCTGAAAGCCTGGTGCTGCAAGCCGCCGAAAACATGATATCCGTAGGGGTCAGGAAAATGAACGCGTCGACGTTCTGCTCTTCGAAGGTGCGGCACAGATCCTCGAATTCGCTTTGCGTGCAGCGCGCCTCGTGCACCATGGAGACCATGAGGAAGAGGCCGTGGCGACGCACGATGGTCTCGATGGCGGAAATCGCGGAAATGGGCCCAAGAAAACTGAGTCCGCCGGCGATCAGCCCTATGGTGCGGGAACGGTGTGAAGCCAATGTCCGAGCGGAATTGCTGGGGCGGTAGCCGAGCACGTCGATGGCGTGCTGGACTTTGGTGCGGGTCGCGTCAGAGACCTCGGAGGAATGATTGATGACGCGGGAAACCGTCTGATGGCTGACGCCCGCCATTTTGGCGACCTCGAACATCGACGGCCGTTTGCCCGGATTGCGTTGAGCGCTCATTCCTGTCTCCCTTTGCTTTTCCGGTGCTTGGCCCAGCAAGACACACCTTCAGTGAACGCTCACAAGTCTACTCGGTCTTGCCTATCGGGATGGTTGCGTGACGCGCTTTGCCTTCCCGGTTCGTCTTCCAGCCATTTGCAGCGTCTTTCGTTTCAGAGAAGATGCCAACTGGTACGGTGCAGCGGGGTCGGGCCATATTCGGCGATGGCAGCGCGATGCGCGGCGGAACCGTAGCCCTTGTTGTGCTGCCATTGGTATGGCGCGTAATTCGGGTTGCCCTGCGCCAGCGCGACCATAAGCCTGTCACGCGTCACCTTGGCGATGACGGACGCCGTGGAGACGAGCGCACAGCTCTGGTCGGCCTTCACCTTGGTGGTCACGACCGGCAAAATCGGGACGATCGGGGCGTCGAACGTTCCGGCGGCCTTGGAAATATAATCGTTCGGCCCATCCAGAATCGCTCCGACGCGAAGCGGGTCGGAGCCGACGTTCAGCTCCCGTTCCACCGCACCCACCGCACGCAGGGCCGCGATACCCAGCGCGTAGGTTATGCCCCACTCGTCGATTTCCTTGTTGCTGGCCTGCCCGACCGCGCTGGCCGCGCACCACGAACGCAAATCCTCGAACATCGCCTCGCGTTTATGCTCGCTCAGCAGCTTGGAATCGGCGACGCCGCCCGGCACGTCAAGCCCGCCTTCCGCCAAATCACGAGCCCATACCGCGGCCGCCCCGACCATCACCGGGCCTGCGAGTGCACCCCGGCCCACTTCGTCGAACCCGACGATGAGGTCAAAACCGCCGCCAGCCAGTTCACGTTCCAAATCCAAGGTCGGCGGTGCAACGTGGTGGGCCGTGCCGCGACGCTTGCGTGCGGTGTCACCATTGGCTTCCGAAGCCGCTTCGACGTCCATATATCATGCCTTCCAGCAATCTTCCATTACCCAAAACGAGGATACCCCACCACAGACGCGCCTCAAATTGCCATAACGTAATACGATATTACCAACTTGCTTAATTACCCGTCATCATGTCTACGTATTTCAGCTTATGATTTCGGCACACCAGGAACGGCGGCGAACACCTCACGATGCGACTTGACCACCTTGAAATGGCTGAATGGCCAGAAGGTCAGCATCGCCACCCCGCTGATATTGGCCATCGGCACCAGCCCGCCGTTGCCATCGTCGGCATGATAACGAGAATCGGCGGAATTGCCGCGGTTGTCTCCCAACACGAAAACGTTGCCGGCACTCACTTTGGTTTTGAACGAGAAATTGCTGGGTTCGCTGCCGGGCTTGATATAGGCGGCTTCGTCGATCGCCACGCCGTTGACGGTGACCGGGGAACCGCTGCCTTTGCAGGCCACCACATCACCGGGCATGCCGACGATCCGCTTGATGAGGTCGTCGGACCCGTGATTGTCGGTGCCTGCGAGCCAGTGAGCCGGGTCTTTGAAAACGATGACATCGCCGCGTTTGAGCTTGTTCATCGGCCGCGCGAGACGGTTGGTGACCAGCCGGTCGCCGATCTGGATGGTGTCCTCCATCGAGCCGGACGGAATCTCATAGACCCCGATGACGAATACCCGCAGCAGCACCAGGACGAGCACGAACACGGCGAACGGGATCACGAAGCTCAGGAAGCCTTGCAACGACGTGTCGTCAACGGACTCGGAATCGGCGTGCTCCGGATTGCTGCGCAGGGCGCGCGGCCGGGGTTCGGGGCTCACCCCGTAATCCGCGACCTCGATGATATGCGAATCGGCTTCGCGTCGCTCATCGTCACGCATATCATCCCCTGCCATCCGAGCCTCCTGCCGTATGTATATGCATGTCCACGTTCGCGGCCGCCCGAAACGGCGACCCAACGATAACCGAAAACCATCATAGTCTGTGGGATGGTACAGCGATGTCATGCATATGTATTACTTTCTCAAGAGTCGCAAAACGCCTGCCTACCCCCTCTGCCGACTCCCCGATAGCTCTTCTCTACCGGCCTTCAGGGATACCGGTCTTCACGCCGCGTAAACCCGAAATCAGCGCAAAAGCAAAAACGGCGGCCGGAACATAGTGTCCGACTGCCGTTTCGCACAAAAGCCGTTAGGCCTGCATTCACGCCTTGGCGCTGTTGTCCTGACGCTCGGTGATACGAGCGGCCTTGCCACGCAGGGCACGCAGGTAATAGAGCTTGGCGCGACGAACGCGACCGTGACGAGTCACCTTGATGGAATCGATCACCGGGGAGTGCAGCGGGAAGCGACGCTCCACGCCGCAGCCGAAGCTGACCTTGCGGACGATGAACGTCTCACGCAGGCCGGCGCCCTGGCGCGCGATCACAATGCCGGTGAACGCCTGAAGACGGGAGTTGTTGCCCTCCTGAATCTTGACGTTGACCTCGACGGTGTCGCCGGGACGGAACTCCGGGATAGAATCCGAGGGCTTCATGTGCTTGGCATCAAATGCCTCAATAGCGTTAACCATTGTTTCACCTGTCGCTGCCGCATATCAGCGTACATGTCAGGGGCGGCGCCGCACTTTCGTGCCATGGCGGCAAATGATGCCGAACGCGCCCGTTACTTTTCCGCCGGAACCCGACGGAATGTTGCCGATTCGCCGCTGCGGGAGCGTCCGAACCAACGGACGAAGCCACAAGGCTGAACCCAAATGAAGAAGCGAACCCATGCGGCAGCCCGCCTCTTGGCATAACAAACTTTTATTTTAGCGAAATACGGCGACACACGCGTTATGTATTCGATGACGTATTTTTCTCCATCCAAAATCACACAACGACAGCTGTTCGGCGACCACTTTCTGGCACAATCCCAAACGAATGCAAGAAAACGGCCGCTGGCAGCCGCTAAATGACCGTTTTCTGGCACAGCCTGCCTGAAATGCAAGAAATAGGCCGCTTATTACAACCCGTCAGTATCCACTTTCTGGCACAACGACTCACCGATGCCAGAAAGTGGACATTGAGACAAGCCAAGCAACAGAAACACGATTGCCAAATCAATACAGACACGAAGATACCCGATCGAAACGAACCAATTTGACAAGCCACGTCGAAACCCTTATTTTAGTGGCGGTAATTGTTCCTGCGCCATAGCACCGAGTCGAAGGAGGTGGGGATCATGACAAGCGATCTTCCTAGTAGTATCAACGATCTGCATCATTTGTGCAACACTGCACAACCCCATCTCGACACGATGACCCGGTGCTGGATGTGAAATCGTTCAGTTTGCCTGTAACGCTACGAGCGTAAGACAGCGTGAAACGATTCCGCCTTACCTGCCAAGGATTCCGTCTTCGAGATCCCTTTCAAATTAATTAAACGTATCCGTCACGCCAAAAAATTACGGACATACCGGCAAATAACCGCATCAAGGATTCACGATTCGCAACCCGTAGTCTGCGCCTGCCGACTTCAGGATTGAGGGCCGGCATTGCAGGAATCGTACATTTCTGATGCCCGGTTTTCCGGTGGCCTGGTTTACCGAGCGTGCCCAGTTTGCCAGGTATATCTGATTCGCTAAGAATACCAGGTTTCCAGCAATATCTGGCAACGTCAACCGCACGTTGCGCAATGCGCCGACGCCACGATACGCCGTTCATGAGGAATCATCATGACCAATTTCTCCTTCAATTTCAACCGTGCCGCACCAGGGACATCGAACGCGGGGCGAAACGCCAGCTTTACCAAACGCCTTATCTCGGACTGTGTGGTGGCCGTCGGCATCCTTGCGCTCTTCGGCCTGATCGCATGGATCCTGCCGGCCATCAACTCTCCGGTGGGGCCGAAAGGCATCCCCTCCACCGTCTCGACCGACCCGCGCAACCTGCCCTATTACGCGCTGCGTTCCGTCTTCCGCATGGCCATCGCCCTGTTCTTCTCGCTGATGTTCACCTTCGTCTACGGACTGGCCGCGGCGCGCTCGCGCAGGCTCGGCAAGGTGCTCATTCCCCTGCTCGACATCCTGCAATCCGTGCCGATCCTGGGCTTCCTCTCGGCGACCGTGACCATCTGGCTGGCGCTTTTCCCCGGCTCGATGATGGGCGTCGAGGCCGCGTCGATTTTCGCCATCTTCACCTCGCAGGCCTGGAATATGACCTTCTCGTTCTACCGGTCGCTCAAGAGCGAGCCCAAGGAACTCGATGAGGCGGCACGCAACCTGCGGCTGACCCGCTGGCAACGTTTCTGGGTGCTGGACGTTCCCAATTCCATGATTCCGTTGCTCTGGAACATGATGATGAGCGTCGGCGGCGGCTGGTTCTTCCTGACCGCCTCGGAAATGATCTCGGTTGGTAACCGCACCTATGCGCTGTCCGGCATCGGCAGCTACGTCGAGGCTGCGGCGAGCGAAGAGAACCCCGGCAAAATCGGCTGGGCCATCCTGATCATGGTCATCGTCGTGCTTTTGATCGATGTTTTGGTTTGGAAGCCGCTCACCGCTTGGGCCGAAAAGTTCCGCATCACGCAAAGCGAATCGAGCGAGCCTAAGCGCAGCGCCGTTTTGACGCTGATCCGCCAGTCGCATATCGACGATTTCCTCGCCCGCATCTTCCGTCCCGTCGGCGAATTGCTCGACTGGGCCACCCGTCCGCTCGGCCGCACCGGCTCGAAGTGGGGTGCCAAACCCGGACGCCGTCGCGCTGGTGATGTGGTCTTTGATGTCATTGTCGGTGTTCTGGTCATCGCCGGAGCCGCAGAGCTGATCGTCGCCATCGCCCGGACCACCGGATTGGGCGAGCTCGGGCGGGCTTTCGGCTTGGGCGGCCTCACTTTCCTGCGTGTGGCGCTGTTGACCGTGGTCTGCTCGGTGATCTGGGTGCCGCTCGGGGCCATCATCGGCATGAATCCCAAGATTTCGCGGTTGGTGCAGCCTCTGGTGCAGGTGCTGGCGAGCTTCCCGGCCAACTTCATCTTCCCGTTCGTGGTCATGGTTTTCGTCGCACTCGGCGTCGACATCAACTGGGGCTCGATCCTCCTGATGGCACTGGGCACACAGTGGTACATTCTCTTCAACGTCATCGCCGGCGCGTCCGCCATCCCCGACGACCTCATCGAAATGACCAAAAACTTCGGCATTACCGGATGGATGAAATGGAAGACGCTCATCCTGCCGGCGGTTTTCGGCTCGTGGGTCACCGGCGGCATCACCGCGGCCGGCGGCGCGTGGAACGCTTCCATCGTCTCGGAAATCGTCAGTTACGGACGCCACACGCTCGTCGCCCGCGGCCTCGGTTCCTATATCGCCGAAGCCACCGCGCACGCCGAAAGCATGAAGACGCTGATCGGCGTGGCCGTGATGGCCATTTTCGTCGTCGCCGTCAACCGACTGTTCTGGAACCCCCTGCAACGCCTCGCCGACCGTCGTTTCGTCGTCGGATGAGTTAAGGAGATTCGATGAGCATGATAAGCAGAAACTCGAGTGTCCGTTTTCTTGCATTCTCAATCATCGATGCTAGAAAACCGCCACTCACAGCCCCGCAATGGCCGGTTTCTTGCATAACCGAACACAAAAGCAAGAAAACAGCCGCTGATGACTCCTCAGTAACCACTTTCTTGCACCGCTGAACGCAAAAGCAAGAAAACGGTCACTGGCTGCTTCTAACTGAACGGTTTTCGGCAAATCCGATTGCTAATGCTGAAAACCAATCAATAGTACCGACCGAATAAATCGTTTGGAAACCACCAAACAAAGGAATCCATCATGAACTTCAACAAGCTTTACAAGACCGTTGCCAGCGGCACGCAAACCGGCACCGGTATCACCACCGAAACCCGCACCCGTGGCCACCACAATCCGAAATATGCCGACCTCGACGCGAACGGCACCCATACCGTCATCGAGGCCAGCCACATCAGCCAGCGCTTCACCTCCGAAAAAGGAGGCGAGACCACCGTCCTCGACGATATTTCCTTCAACCTGCACGAAGGCGAAATCGTCGCGATCCTCGGACGCAGCGGCGCCGGCAAATCGACATTCCTGCGGATTCTGGCCGGACTCATCCAGCCAACCAGCGGGCAGGTTTCATACCGAGGCAAGGCACTCAATGGCCCAAACCCTGGAGTTGCACTGGTCTTCCAGACCTTCGCGCTCATGCCGTGGCTCACCGTTGAAGACAATGTGGAGCTCGGGCTCGAGGCGCGCGGGGTGCCGCGCGAAGAACGCCACAAGCGCGCGCTGGCTGCCATCGATGCGATCGGCCTTGACGGCTTCGAATCCGCCTATCCGAAGGAGCTTTCCGGCGGGATGAAGCAGCGCATCGGCATCGCCCGCGCACTCGTGCTGCGCCCGGATGCCCTGTTCATGGATGAGCCGTTCAGCGCTCTGGACGTGCTCACCGCCGAAAACCTACGTCAGGAAGTGCTGAAGCTTTGGAACAGCAACCGCAGCGGCATCAAATCCATCCTCATCGTCACCCACAACATCGAGGAGGCGGTGCAGATGGCCGACCGAGTGGTCGTTCTGGGTTCACACCCCGGTCACCTCATCGCGCAGGTTCCGGTCAATCTGCCGCGCCCGCGCGACAAGCACTCCCCCGAATTCGAGGCGATGGTCGACAAGCTCTACACCATCCTGACCGGTCAGGAGTCGCAGCGCAGCCGTGCCAATGCGGTAAACGACAATGCCGAAAACACGGAGGCGGGTACGGCGGTCAAATCTGGTACCACGGAGAAATCCTCGTCAGACGGCTACGGCTACGACACCACCGATTCCGGCCATGTCAAAGGTTCACAAGAAGCAAAACGTTCAGACAACCTCACACAAGGCGACGGCACCGCCCAAACCGGAGGTGCGAACGATACAGACGTCCAGACCAGCGCACTGGGCCGCCATAGCACCACGACAAAACGCGACGGCGACAACGCTACCAACGGTTATGACACCATCGCGCCGGCACCGGACGTAGACGGCTCACACGGACAGGCCAACAAGCACGACCACGCCGGAGGCCTATCGCAGCATGATACCAGCAGCGGCAACGGCAAGAACGGCAATGCCAATGCCAATGGCACCGACGACAGCGGGAGCATGAGCAGCGACAGCCGCACAGACCGTAACCGACACGACGATTCCAATGATGCCGACAACGCGCAAGCGAAAGCCAACGCAAAACTGACAGCTCACGAAAATGTCGTCAAGACGAAAAAGAACGGTGCACCGGATGAGCTGCTCCCGAACGCCACTCCCGGCGGCCTTGCAGGCCTGCTTGACGTCGTCTCGAATTATGAGGGTGGCGTGGATCTGGCAGACCTCGCGGCCGACCTTTCCTTCGAGGTGGATGACCTCTTCCCGCTCATCGACGCTGGCACGATGCTCGGCCTGCTGACCGTCAGCCGCGGCCATTGCACTGTCACCCGCGACGGTGATCGTTGGTGCCACGCCGACGTACTCGAAGCCAAGAAGCTCTTCGCCCAGCTGATCATGGACCATGCGCCGCTGGTACGCACCATCGACTGGGCGCTGCGCAACCATCCAGACAAGGGCCTGCGCGGCGAGCTCATCCTCGACCTTTTGCGCAGCCAGCACACCGACGAGGAAGCGCAACAGCAGTTCGATATCGCGGTGACCTGGGGCCGTTACGGCGAGCTCTTCGACTACGACGCCGACGACGACCAGCTCACCCTCGACGACGCCAACCGGTGAGCCAAGCCGATCCGCCGATTCAGTGCGTTGAAAAGCAGATGCTTGCTACGCGCTCTCTGCTTTTCAACGCAACCCAGCCGACGATGCGATGAAAATCAGCATGATCAGCCGATTTCCGTGATTTTGCTCGCATGATCAATTGAAGTTGCGATGAAAATCAGCATTCCGGGCCCTTTTTCGTGATTTTCATCGCATCAACAGCACCGCGCACACCGATGAGCCGGCGGCCAGCCACCATCCGCATCATTGCCAACCGCTCATGAACGCATTGCCCGGCACACGGAACGCCAGTTGGCGCAAAATCTTATTGTCCACTCCCAACGCAGCGGCATAAATCAGGTACTGGCCCCACAGCGAGAGGTCCTCGACGCCGCGCGCCGAAAAATCGCTGAAGTCGTTCATGTATTCCACCAATCCTACCAATCGGATCGCAGCAAGCCGGCCGTTTGGGCTCAGCTCGACATAGCGCATCAGCGTCACCACCATAAACGCCAGGAACACCGCAGGCAGCCCCAGCGCGAGCGCGACCTTCTGATACCCCATATCCCAGATTTGCAGCAGGATATAGTAGCCGAGACCTACGAAACAGGCGATTGCCACCAACACGCCCACAGCGACACGTGAGAACTGGGTCAGCCTCAGCCCCATATATTCCTCATTGGCCGCACTCGTAAAGCCCCATTGAAGCTCCGGGCCTTCGTCCCACACCTGTTGTGCATCGTTGAACCGGTTGATCACATCGGCTTCGGCGGGATCGGTGTCGTGCGCATGGCGCGGGCCACTGGCCACTGCCCGGTCCCAGCTTTGGGTGGAGTTGCGTAGCTGGTTCAAGTCGAAGGTACGTGAGCCCTGCCACGCGGCGAACGCCTGCAGGTACTCGAGCAACGCCAGTTCGGATTCGCACAGCCGCGGGGACGCGGCAGAAGTCTCGCCACCGTCCTGCGAGCCTTGCGTACTTTGCGAGTTTTGCGTGCCCTGCGAGCCTTGCGTACTTTGCGTACCCTGCGAACCTTGCGTACCCTGCGCACCTTGCAGCCCCAGTGTGCCCTGCCCGTTCTTCGTATGTTGCGCACCTTGCGCCGCCGCCAAAAGCCGTACCGTAACCGTCCGTCCGTCGGCGGGCTTGGCGATACCGCCGAAGATGACGGCCAGACGCGGATGCCGGCGAATATACCTGCCGAGGGCGGTGCGCCACAGCAGATGGCTGAGCCATATACCGATACGGCTTGTCGGCGCGATTCGGTGCGGGGACGGGCCATGGCCATCCCCGTCTTCACGGCTTTGCCGGTCTTCATTCTTCCGGCCCGCTTCGGCACAGGCCTGTATCCGCTCGACGTCCGCGGTCTGCAGGTCGATGCCTTCGTACCACGAAGCCGCGCCTGGATAGAGCGCCACCACTTTCTTGTCGGCCAACGACAGCAGGGTGGAGAGCATCGCCCGTGTCTCGCGGCTCGAGGCTGCGACCATCGAGGAGCCGGGCGGCTGGACCTCGTCGATGAACCGTGCGGCGCAGGCCGGACTCATCGACGGGATGTCCTGGCAATAGGGAATGTCACCACGGACACTGGTCCGTCGGTTGGTGAAGACAATCATGATGCCGCCAAAGACGAGGAACGCCAGCAATATCATCGCAAACGCGAATGCCAGTGAATGCCAATCGGAAGACGAATCCTGGTCGGTCTTTCCGGCATTATCATCGTCATCAGAATCGGAATCGTTATTCCGACCCGTGTTCTCAGCACCAGCATCATCCTTCCGATCCGTGTCCTCGGCACTGCCCTTGTCCCGGAATTTGCCCCTGGTCCCGTCCCATACGGCGTCGTGCGCGACCTGCCCCATGCCGGAAGCGTCGAATATGGCGGCGAATTCCGTCGACGAAGCCGCGGAGACGTCGTAAGCGTCAAAATCAAACCGTCTGGCACCGTCGCGTTTCACCGATTTCCGGCCGGGAAAGCCCACAAAGCCTTTCGGCGTGCCCTTGGTACCTTTGGGAAGCGTCAGCCGCATATGCATGTGCTTGGCCGGGCCGGTATCCGTGTTGCCGTACGTGTCGTAGCGGAAGTACGCATGGTTGCCGCAACGAGTGACGACATCCTTCAACGTCATGGAAACGTCGTATTTGAGGCTTTCGGCCGATTTCACCGGTGGGATCGCCCAAGTCAGGGTGACCATATCCATCTTCCGCGCGTTCTTTGCATCCGTTGCCGTCAACGGGGCAGCGCCAGAGCTCGTGGCGGGAGCATAATCCTTGACTTCTTTGCCCACCATGGTATCCGCCGTCCACATACCGGGCTGGAATTTCTTCTTGTCGGATGCGTTGGACCACTGATACTGCCAATCCTGCGGCACATGCCGATAGACCTGTCCGGTCGCGGCATCGCGGACACTCACGTCGGTCACCGCGCCCAGTTGGGCCCCAGGGAACCGATAGAACGTCGGCTCGTCAGTCAGGTCGATCCACGTAAGGAGATCATCCCACTCAAGTGCCCGATTATTGGCCCACTCCTCGGCGAGCTTCACATCGAAATGCTCGTTCAGCCGCACGTCGCCATTGGGCTGCACCGCCATGTCATAATCCACGGAATTATAGGAGATCCTGGGCTTGGCATCGAAGTCGTGCGACTGGTCGATCACCATTGCGCTGCTGCCGAACGAGCTGTCGGGACGGGCAGCGCAGCCGGGGTTCTTCTCCACCCACGTGGTCTTGTAGGACTCCTCCGCTTTGGTTTCGGCGTCGGCCACGCTGTCGGAATACGGAATGATCATGCACAGCGCGACCACCAGCGTGCAAACCAGGCAGAAGGGAATCTGCCGAATAATGCGTCTGAAATTAAGACTATGACCCACAGCCATCACCTTCCACCGAAACTGCCACCGCCCGAGCCACCTCCGGAACCACCGAAGCTACCACCGCCTCCACCACCGAAGCCGCCCCCTCCGCTGAAACTGCTCATACTGGCAAAGCCAGAGCTTAACTGACCGCCAAGGTCGGCAAAATTGCCGAGGTCGAAGTTTGCAGACGAATAGCCCTGCACGTCGTGGCTCGCAGAGTAGAGCGGCCAGTAAAGCAGACTGCCTGAAGCGTTGGTATCAAGCCAATTGTCATCGGTCATCTGTGGCCAGACTTTGGTCATGCCCTTGGCCAGTTTGTCGCTGATGCCAAAGGCAGTGGCGTAGATGAGATATTGATCCCAAAGCGCCAGGTCCTGTGGCTCGCTCTCCTTGAAATCACCGAAATCAAGGAGATATTTACACAACCCCAGCAACTGGCCGGCGAGCAGATTGCCTTTCTTGCTGAGCATGACTTTCTGCAACAGTGATATTTCGACAATCAACACGAACACCACGGGCAGGAAGATCTTGAGCATCCTGGCAATATCGCCGTGCAAATACAGCGCTTCTGCTCCAAACAGTTTGGCCGCAGTAAGAGGATCGCTCATAAACATCATGTAGAGGTAGCCAAAGCCAAGCACACCGGCCACCAGCAGGATGCCCTCAAATACCGTATACACCGTCGATGCCTTAGTCAGCTTCATGGCACGGTATTCGGCCTCCACCCTGAGCACGAAGTTCGACTCGCGGCTGGCGCCTTCCGACCAATTCGAGAGCCTGTCGTGGACATCCTTGAAATCGAAGACGTCGGAACCGAGCCGTTCACCCATCGCTTGTAAGAGCTCCATCAGCGCAATCTCCGGCCCGGTGAGCGTGCTCACAATCGGATCTTCTAGAATTTGAGCACCCTTGGTGGCTTTTGGAACCTTTGTCAACAACACGATGGTAGTCGTCTTGCGTCCACCAAAACCAGTGGTCTTTGCGACGGTGTCGACCAAACCGCCCTTTTCCTTGCCGATTCTTTCATACAACGGTTCTTTGGCACTCGGGGCATTGCTGTGCCGGCCGTAAGGCTTGGCGGCCGCGCCAGACGATTGCCCGTCGAATTCACCGGCTGCGCCACGTTTCATGCAATCGCCGATTTCCTTGTCAGTGACGTGTGCCCAGTCGATTCCGGCGTACCACTGGGATTCGCCTGGATAGATGCCGATGGCCTTTTTGCTTTGCAACGAGAGCATGGCGGCGGCAAGCTGACGCGAGTCGAGCTTCGAATCACCTTGAGTCCCTTGCATCTCGTCAAGGAATTGAGCTGCCGCCGTCGCGCTGATTTTCGGAATATCACGATAATACTCGACTGGCCCGTGGTAGCTGCCCTTGCGGTTGGTATACGCCACGAACACCGCGCCGATAGCCATGGCGACGAGTTCCAAGATGACGAAAGGCAGATAGATATTCCAATGTCGACGGGCAGGCCGTTGAAGGTTGGGGTTGGAAGACTTTTGCTCGTCACGCTCCTGATCGATCACCTTTTGCTTGTGTTTGCCTGCGATGCGATGCCGCACCTGTCCCATGACCGAAGACGGAAACATCGTCACCAAATCGACATGTCTGCCCGGCACAACCTCAAAGGCATGCGCCGAAAGAGTGCCGTCGGGATTCGGATATACCGAACCTCTACCAACGTAATGCATCCATTCATTGGTGTCGTTTTGCTTGACCCCATCAGGGAAGGCGACGGTGGCATCGAAATTGCGTACCGGTGTTCCGTTGGTATCGCCCATAGGTTCCCATTTAAGGTAAGCCACGTCGTCGTAGACCTGCACCGCGTCCTTGAACGTCATATCAACATCGAATTTCAGCGAACTTGCGTAATCGGTAGACGGTATATTCCAGCCAATTTCGATGGTATCGTCGCCACCTGCCCACACGTTCGTTGCCGCACCAGGCTGAGCACCCGTCGTTGCAGCCGAAGACCCAGCCGCGCCAGACGATTGATCATACTGGTCAGACTTCATTGCGGCCGGAAGGTAAGGCGTGTGCCCGGTGCCGTTCTTGCCGCCCACGTCTTCGGCGTACCACTGATTGGCATGATTCGTATCCCAATTGCGATCGGTGATGTCGCCGCTGGTGCCGTGCGCATACTCCTGCCCGTTGCTTGTGTTTTTCACGGACACGTCGACGATGTCGCTTAAAGGACCCTTCGCCTTATCGGAGCGGTTGAGCGTATAACGTTGGTAGAGCTGACGCCACGGCTTGGCCTTACCATCCTTGTCTTCACGTGTCTGAAGCTCCATATCGATGTGCTCGGTAAGGTGCAAGTCTCCGTTTGGCAGCACCTTCACGTCGTCTTCGAGCGAGTTATAGACCAGGTCGGCATTCATTTTTTTCAAATCCGACTCGTAAGGATTATAGGGCCGAACGCGCGAGCCGCAGCCCACCACTCCGAGGCCGATCATCGCCGTCAGTATCAAAGCCGCAAGCAATACCTTGGCAATTCGCTTGAGATTCAGGCTTTTCCCGCTCATATGTCTTGGCTCTTTTCTCTCAATTCGATTCCTTCAATATTGCTTCCTACCGTCCACCGAAGCTGCCGCCGCCGGCTCCGCCGCCTGAGCCGCCGAAACCGCCACCACCGCCGAGCGACGCGCCCAAGCTGCCGAAACCGGAACTCAGCTGCGCGCCCAGATCGGCGAAACCGCCGCTGGCGCCAAGGCCCGAAGCGGCGGAGGGCGAGACGCCGGTCCACGCCGAACCGCAATACGTCCAGTAGAGCAGCGAGCCTTGGGCGTTCTCGTCAAGCCAGGCCGCGTCGGCGAGCGCCGGCTGCACCTCAGCCATCTTGCGCACCAGCTCCCCGCTGATGCCCAGCGCGGTGGCGTAAATCAGGTATTGGTCCCAGAGCGCCAAGTCCTGCGGGCCGCGAGAGGAGAAATCGCTGAAATCCTCCATATACTTGCGCAAGCCAAGCACCGGGCCCGCCGCCTTGCGCCCGTCAGTACTCAACGTCTCATTGGGCATCAGCGACAGGAACAACACAGCGATAAACGCCGCCACCGACGCAGCAATGAGCGCCAAGTCGGGCAGCCCCACCCGGTAGAGATGCCAAAGGTAAAGGCCCGCAATCAGCGCGGCCACCACGAGCAGCGCGCAAACCTTGAATATCGTCTCGCCTTGCGAATGTGCAAGCGTGAAGTGCTTGAATTCCTCGTCCGCCTCGGTTCTGAATGCTTGGTAGAGATCGCCACCTTCGGTCCACTTACGACTCTTTTTGTGCAGTTGCTTCAGATCGAAGACGTGCGAATCGATATGATCGGCGAAGGATTTGAGCAGCTTGAGCAGCGCTTGTTCAGAAAAAGTCAGATCCAGCTTGTCGTGACGCTGGGAATCAGGCAAGGTATCGTCGTGAATCTGGTAGGCCAACGGCAAAATCACGATCGTGTTGGTCTTTACTCCGAGCGACGAAGCGTTGCCCCGCACACGCTGCGCGACCTGGGAGGAGTCGGCCTGCGCAAGGTCAAGTCCTTCGTACCATTCGGCCTTGCCCGGGTAGATGGCGATGAGTTTTTTGCGCGTCAGGGAAAGCATCGCGGCCGCCATTTGACGGGAAGCCAGTCGCCGGACGTACTTCGTACCGACGACACGGCTGCCGAATCTGGATGACGGCGAACCTTCCAGAATGTCCATCAGATGGGCGGCGGCCACCGGCGTGATCTGCGGGATGTCGCGGTAATAATCCACTTCTCCCCGATACGATGTTTCAGGCGCGACGCGGACGAACTTGACGATGAGATAGCCCAGCGCAATCAGCGCCACCACAACGGAGACCACCAGCCAGATGAGATTGGCCGCGCTGACCACCGCCGTCTTCAATCGTTCGGTCTTCTCGTGGCTGACGACCGCCTGCGCATGGTCGCCGGATTGCGTGTGCCGCACCTTGCCCATCGACGAAGCCGGCGATATCGACACCAGATCGACGTGCCGGCGGGCCCCGACGTGACGCGCGTTGAACTCGATGGTGCGGCTGCCGTGAGCCGATATATCGCCGTTGCCTGCAAAATGTAGCCACTGCTGAGGCAGGTTTACCGACGATATGTCCGTCTTGCCGGACTGAGATCCATCGGATTTGGCCCGGCCCTTGGGCAACGTCACCCGTGCGTGCAGATTGTCGATCGGCACGCTGTTGTCGTCCCCCACCGGTTCCCACTTGAAGTAGGCCACGTCGTCGTAGCGCGTGACCACGTCCTTGAAGGTCATAGCGATGTCGAATTTCATGCTGTCTGCGGTATAGGTCGCCGGGATGTTCCAGCCGATCTCGATGGTATCGCCTGATTCGCCCGTGGCGCAGGTGCCGTCGTCATCGCGCGTATCGGCAGCGGCGTGGACACGCGGTTTGATTGAGGATTGGACTCGGGATTGGGAACGGGCTTCGATTGGAGCCACGAGTCGGCCTGCACGGGGACGGACCCGCTGAACGTAGCTTGAGGGGTTGCCGGAATTACCCGAATTATTGCCGCCTTGCTCTGGAACACTGGGATCATTGGAATTCAGCTGGGGGCCAACCACGCCTCCATAGGAACCATCGAACATACCGTTGTCAATCGGACGGTCGTCATCCGTTTTCTTGCTAGGCCCGGCGGCCCCGGCGGGCTTGTAGCGCACGGAGGAGCCGCACGAGACGTTGACCGCGTACCAAGTCCGGGCGAATTCACTGTCCCACCCGTCGTCAGGCAGGTATTTGAGATCGGAGTCGTCGGCCAGATCGCCGGTCGCATATTCCTCGCCGGTTCTGGCGTCCTTCACCGACACGTCCGTGATGGCGCTCAATTGCTTGGAATCGAGCTTGTAACGCAGAAAGAGCTGATGCCACGGGGCTTTGTCGCCATCGCTGTCACGCCGTTTGCCCAGCTTCACATCCACATGCTCTACCACACGCAGGTCGCCGTTGGGGCGCACCGTCATGTCGTAATCGAGTGACCGATAGCTCATGGTGCCATCGCCGGAAGGCGCCAGTACCAACACCACCAAAGCCGTGACCACCGCCGCGAGAATCAGCGACGAGACGACGGCCCGCAGCCTCACCGACCAGTCTTTGTCCCCCTTCATAACCTCTTCTTCTTCCATCTGCGTTTCCAGTTATCCAGCCAGCTCAGCGGCCGCCGAAGCTGCCGCCACCCGAGCCGCCGCCGGAACCACCGAAGCTGCCACCGCCGCTGAAACCACCACCGGAACCACCATCGGAGTCGCTGAAGGAGTCGGCGAACGTGGACTGGAGGGTGTCGAAGCCGGAGGCGATCTGCGAGCCGAAATCGCCCAAACCACCGAAGCTGTCAACACCGGAAAGCGTCTGCCCCGCGTCGGCGCCTGCCGCGCCATTGCCGCCGCCCACGCCGTCGACCGACGGGTAGTACGACCAGTAGAGCAGCGAATCGCCGGCGTTGCCGTCCAGCCAGGACGAGTCGGTGAGGTTCGGGAACACCTGCGCCATCCGCTTGGTGACTTTCCCACTGATTCCGAAAGCCGTGGCATAGACGAGATACTGGTCCCAAAGCGCCAGATCGGGCACGTCACGCTCGGAAAAGTCGCTGAAGTCCTCCATATACCTGCGCAGGCCGAGCAATTGCGTGCCCATCTGCCTGCCCGCCGGCGTCAAGACCTTGAATTTCAACAGCCTGAAGAGGAATGCGAATACGAAAATCACCGGCACACCGAGGATAAGCGACAGCCCCCACTGGCCATGGAACTGGTCGCAGACGGCCCCGTAATCGTCCGTTCCGGAACCCAATTCGCTGAAAGCGAGGCCGTCGATGATCAGGGATTCCAAAGCCCCGACGACAACCAGCACCACGGCCGCAACATAAGAGAACACGAAGTGCTTGGAGTACTCGCCACTCGCGTATTCGGTGTCGACGCTGGTAAAGAACCTGTCCTGCGCCTTTGCGCCCTTCTCCCAATCGCCGAGCCGATCGTTGACCTGGCTCAAGTCGAAGGTCGGGGAACCAAGCTTGGTGGAAATGTCCATGAGCATGGTCAACAGGCTTTTCTCCGACTTCGAGAGTTTCCGTCCTTTGCCGGCAGCTCTGGACGATTTCGGCAGTACCGCGATGGTGACGGTGTCCGCTTTTTCGCCTTCGCCCAGCGCCCGGTCAAGGCATGTGCCGGCCTGTTTGCTGACGTCGGCGGCCGGGGCGGCGAGGTCGAGCCCCGAATACCAATCCGCCTTGCCCGGATACACTGCAATACGTTTCTTGCTCGCCAGCTCAAGCAGAGTGGACGCCGTCTGCCGCGATGCCAGGCTGGCGTCACCGACGTCATCAGGCATGAGGTCATCCATCAGGTCGGCGGCGACGCCGGGCGTGATAGACGGGATGTCGCGCACATAATCCACGTCTCCGAGTATCCAAGCCCTCCTGTTGCTGGCGATGACCGCGGCGATACCCACCGCAAGAGCGAGAATCACCGGCAGCGCGATGTACTCGATCAGCACAAAACGGGTGTCGCCGCTGTTTTTGACGGAGTTTCTCTGCTCATATTCCATCCACGAGACCACGTCCTCCTTAGCGGCCCTGTGGACGCGGTAGCGGACCTGGCCCATACCGTGATGGCCGAACATGGAGACCAAGTCGATATGATTCCTGGCGGGAACGTGCTCGGCACTCATCTCGATGCTGCGCTGCCCCGTCCGCCTGATGGTACCGTTGCCGGGATAATCCATCCACTGACGCATCGTGCCGGCTTTCGTGCCCTGCGGCAGGGCGACCTTAGCATGGAAACGCCCGATGGGGACGCCGTTGTCGTCGGCAACGGGCTCCCACTTCATATAGGCCACGTCGTTGTAGACCTTGACGACGTCCTTGAAGGTCATCGTCACGTCGAATTTCATGCTTTCGACCGACGTGGTGGTCGGAATGTTCCAGCCGATTTCGATGACGTCGCGCGCCGCGCCCATTTCCGAAGGCTTTGTGCCGGGGTACCAGTCGCGCGAGGAATATTTCGTATCGGAATTCGAATCGGAATCTGTTGTACCTGAATCTGCGTCTGTATCCGCGTTCTTGTCGCCTCCGGCCTGCGTTTGCTGCCGGCTCTGCGTCTGCCCCTGCAGAATCTGCTGCCTTTGCTGCCTCTTCGCCATGTCGTCCTGCTGCTTCTTGACGTCGTATTTGGCCGAGCTCATGGCCGCGGGCCGGTAATCCACGCCGGGCTTGTCGTCATCCACATTCGCATCAGGCCCCAGATTGCGCGCGTACCAAGTCCCGGCCTGCGTCACGTCCCAGCGTGAGCTGTGCAGGGCGTTGGGAGAATCCGCGTCGCCATGGCGATAGGTCTGGCCCGTGGTCACGTTTTTGACCGAGACGTCGGTGATGGCGCTGAGCGTGTCCTCGTCGTCCTCGATCTCATCCGCCGCTTTGCCCGGGGCGTCAGCCAAGCAGTAACGCTGGAACAGTTCACGCCACGGTTTGGCGTGGTCGTCATCCCCCTTGCGCTTGCCCAGCTTGACGTCGATATGCTGGGTAATCCGCAAATCGCCGTTCGGCATCACCACAACATCGTCATCGAGCAAATTGTAGCTCATCTGGTTTCCGCTGCCGCTGCCCTGCCAAGCGCAGAATCCGTAGAAGCCGACGACGACCACAACCACCACCAGGGCCACCAGAGCCGCTTTGCCGAGCCGTTTGAGGCTGTAGACCTCGCCCATCACCACGCGCCTTCCTACGATTTCATGTTGCGTATCAGAACCACAGCTTCACCGGCAACCTCAGAACTTGACCTGCGGCACCGCCTTGTCGGATTCGGCGACCTGGAAATACTGGGCCTGGCTGAAGTGGAACATGCCGGCGATCACATTGGAAGGGAACGTCTGGACGGCCGTGTTGAGCTTCTGCACCACATCGTTGTAGAACTGACGGGCGTAGGCGATCTTCTGCTCAAGATCGGAGAGCTGGTCCTGCAACTGCAGGAAGTTCTGGTTGGCCTTGAGGTCGGGATACGCCTCAGCGGTGGCTTGCAGAGCCATCAAAGCGTTACTCAGAGCCGACTCGGCCTGGGCACGATCGGCGGTGGTCGCGGAAGAGCTGCCGGCCGCCTTGACCGCTTCGGCGCGCGCCTCGGTCACCTTCTGGAAAACCTGCGATTCGTGGGTCGCGTAGCCCTTGACGGTCTCAACCAGATTCGGCACCAGATCCGTGCGCCGCTTGAGCTGCACGTCGATCTGCGAAAACCCGTTCTGCACGCGGTTGCGCAACGCGACCAGATGGTTATAGGCCGCGACGCCCCACACCAAAAGAATGATGACGATGGCCAAAACGATCAGCAATGCAATTATCCCCGCGCTCATATCTTCTCCGTTCTCTGACGAACATGTTCAGCTGACGTCGCTTCATTCTCGACATTCGGCTTCACCACCGGACAGCTTCTCTCAACCATGATACAAGGACCCTGGCTCTTGAAAGGCGGGGAAGGCTAAACACATTGCCGAAGGCACTGATACAATGCTCAACGAGAACAGATCACGGTCCTATCATCTTGACGATATGAAAGAGACGGCCAACATTGCGTCAATGGAAGAAGCGGTCGGAAGACACGCAAATACCGGTATCGGACGAGAATCTATCCATCGACGACACCTCATCCCAACTCGATTCGACGCGCTCAGGCCGAATATCCATCGAAAGCAACGTCGATGACGAAGACGAAGACAACCGAGTTGAGCGCGAAAGCAAGCCGTGGCTGGACCAAAGTGACAACAGACACGGCAAAACCGGCAATAACGGGATCCACGAAGATGCCGAAAACGAGGATGAAGACAGCGATGGCGACGGCAACGAAGACAATCAGAAAGACGATACCGGATATAACGTCGCCGACGGCAATGAAGACGATACCGCAGAAGACGACGACAGCGATGACGCGGACGATATCGACGACGATGAAGAAGACAGTGACGAAGACGAAGACGACGATGACGACGACAGCAAAGAAAGCAGCGACAAACCCAAGTCGAAAATCGCGAGCGTCTGCGCCTTCCTCTTTGTCATAGCGCTTATTGCCGCACCGTTCGTCCTTCCGCACCTCGGCGGCCATTCCGCCTCGTCGTCCTCGGCTTCAGACGACAAGGCATTCGAAGAGAGCGTAAGAAAATCCCATATCCTCAACAAGGCGAACGACACGTTCACCGCGGATATCCAGAAGCCACAAGACCAACTCGGTAACGCACTCTATATCATCACCCAAAGCAGCGGCATGAACGGCCCAGCCGACACCATCGAGCAGGACGATCTCGACGATCTCAAGGCCGCCACGGCCACGGTGGCCAATTCGGGAAGCAAATTCACCAAAACGCAGGCCTACCGCGATTACGGCAATATCCGCAAGGCCTACCAGGCATACCAAGCCAAAAATAAGAAGTACGTCAACGTACTCAACAACTTCAGCGATTCGGTGGTCGGCTACACCGCCACCATCAAAACCTGCCAAGAGGACGCGCAAAAATACACAAACCTCAACGATGACCCCGATTCCGTCAATACCATACAGACCATCATCACCAACTGCGAGACCTCCGCGCAAAGCGTCACCGCGTCCAAAGACCCGTTCATCAAAGCCTACGCAAACGCGTCCCTCAAACGCATGGGCAAAGCGCAAAAACTGCTCGAGCAAATCAAAGCTCTCGGCTCACGTGACGAGATCATGAACAATCCTGAAAAATCGCAGAAATACTGGACAATAGAAGACAAAATCAGGATTTATCTCTACGAGACCAAAGAATACGGAGACGGCAATCCTGTCTACAAAGAACTGGACGACGCGAAGCCGAGCAAGGAAATGAAAGACCTGTACACGACGATATACACCATCAAATAAGCTGCCCCGCCCGTTTTCCATCGCTAATCGGTAGCCACTGAGTAAGTTGCGTTGAAAAGCACGTTTTCGGGGCCTTTTCATGCTTTTGAACGCATCGACGCTAGCTACTGCGTTGAAAAGCAGAAAAGTGAGGCCAACAATCAGCTTTTCAACGCATCATACGCACGCATCATACGCTCAGAAACACAAAAGTGCTCAGTCACCCGAGTATGGTGACTGAGCACTTTGCCCGCATTGCTACCCTCGTCCAAACATCAAGTCGGAAGAAGGCACAATGCCTCAGCGCTTTTGACTACTTGCGATGCGCGCGATAGAAACGGATGAGGCTCTGGGTGGAGGCGTCCTGCGCCGCCAGCGCGTCATCGTCCTGCGAGATCGCAGGAGTGATCTGGCGGGCAAGCTGCTTGCCGAGCTCGACGCCCCACTGGTCGAAGGAGTCGATGCCCCAGACCGTGCCCTCGGTGAAGGTGATGTGCTCATAAAGCGCGATCAGCTCGCCCAGCGAGAACGGGGTCAGCGCGTCGCCGAAGATCGAGGTGGTCGGACGGTTGCCGCTGAAAACGCGGGCCGGCACAATGGCCTCCGGCGTGCCCTCGGCACGAACCTCGTCGGCGGTCTTGCCGAACGCGAGCGCCTTGGTCTGCGCCAGGTAGTTGCCGAGGAAGAGCTCGTGCACGTCCTGGTCGCCATCCTTGGCCGGGTTCGGGGTGTTGGCGAAGGCGATGAAGTCGGCGGGGATGAGCTGCGTGCCCTGATGGATCAGCTGGTAGAAGGCGTGCTGGCCGTTGGTGCCGGGCTCGCCCCAGAAGACCTCACCGGTATCGCAGGTCACCGGGGTGCCGTCCCAGCGCACGGACTTGCCGTTGGATTCCATCGTGAGCTGCTGCAGATAGGCCGGGAAGCGATGCAGGTACTGGTCGTAGGGCAGCACGGCATGGGTGGCCGCGTGGAAGAAGTTGCGGTACCAGACGTTCAACATGCCCATCAGCGCAATGACGTTCTTCTCAATCGGGGTGTTGGCGAAGTACTCATCCATCTCGTGGAAGCCGGCGAGGAATTCCTCGAAGCGCTTCGGTCCGCAGACGATGGCGATGGAGGTGCCGACCGCGGAATCCACGGAATAGCGGCCGCCGACCCAGTTCCAGAAGCCGAAGGCGTTGGTCGGGTCGATGCCGAACTCCTCGACGCCCTTCAGGTTGGTGGAGACGGCGATGAAGTGCTTGCGGATAGCTTCGGCGCGCTTGGCGTCCGATCCGTCGATGGCGCCGGAGGCCTTGAGTCCGTTCAAGAGCCAAGTGCGGGCCTCGCGGGCGTTGGTGAGCGTCTCGAGGGTGGTGAAGGTTTTGGAGACGACGATGAACATCGTGGTCTCGGGGTCGAGGTCCTTCGTCTTCTCGGTGATGTCGTTGGGATCGATGTTGGAGACGTAGCGGGCGGAAATGCCGGCGTCTGCGTAAGGCTTCAACGCCTCATAGACCATGACCGGGCCCAGGTCGGAGCCGCCGATGCCGATGTTGACGACAGTCTCGATCTTCTTGCCGGTCACGCCGCGCCATTCGCCGCTGCGTACCTTGTCGGCGAACGCGTAGATCTTGTCGAGCACCTCGTGCACGTCCTTGACCACGTCCTGGCCGTCGACGATGTACTTGCCTTCGTCGGAAACCGGGCGGCGCAGCGCGGTGTGCAGCACAGCGCGGTCCTCGGTGTTGTTGATGTGGACGCCGGAATACATGGCCTTACGGCGGCCTTCGAGGTCAACCGCTTTGGCGAGGGCAGCGAAGAGCTGCAGGGTCTCGGGCTTGATGAGGTCCTTGGAGAGGTCGAAGTGCAGATCGCCGGCATCGAAGCTCAGCGACTCTACGCGATCGGGTTCGTCGGCAAACCACTTCTTGAGGTCGATGCCTTCGCTCTGTAGTTCGTCAAAATGCTTTTGCAGCGCCGCCCACTCCGGGGTCTTGGTGGCGTCGACAGGAGGATTGATGGCCATATTATTAAGGTCCTTTCATCACGTGCCGCGGGGGCTTCATGGCTTTGTCGTTGCTTATCCGAAAATGCCGTTTCCCCGCTTGCTACATAGCACCAAGTTACTCACAAAAGCGGACACAACAGCACAAAAAGCGTCGTGCCGATAAACCCTGTTGCACGACTGATTTCAAACTCAATCAACAACTTTTCAAGCGTAATAAAAATCCACGTTCCACGAGGCACCATCTACCGAATGAGAGGTAAACAGACGTATATCGACACCGCTGAAATTCAGGCCCCCACCAAGACACGGCCGCTGACCAACCGATTAAGGCTCACCTTTTCCTCAGCAGCTTCAAGCACCAGTTCACGGTGCTGCTCCGGAGTGACCCGCACGACGAACCTTCCGGAATAGTGACGGTCCGCGATGGGATCAGGCACCTTCTCACCATTGGCTTGCATATCGGCCACTGTTTCCGCCGTCATATCAAGGATGCCCTGAAACGCTTCAATCTGGCTGGAAGACAGCCATGAAAGACTCGGAAACTCTGCGACCGTGCCCACGAATTCGCCATCTTCCGGACTCCAACTGACTCGATATGTGTAATGATGAATATCGCTCATTTTTTTCCTAACGTATGGTCATCGACCATTTTATCTATGGCCTTCAGGATCTGACGAACTTGGTACGCCCTCGCCTTGCCATGCTCGTTTTGGATATTTACCCTCGGATCACCCGGCCAAGGCGTCTTGTAGAGGCAATGGCTCGTGGAACGCTGGCAAGGTCGGCCGAAATAGGCCTCGCACACCTTCTGCAAATCTTCATAGCGCACGCCTTTCGGGCTGCTGTGCATCTTCCCGACCAGCTTCCCTATATCTCCCATTGCACCTTAGTATCACTATTGACACTATAGTGCAAGATCGCATCGGAAGTGATCAGAAGCCTTATGCCACAACCTTTGACACAATCGGATTGTGAACGGACAACCGCTTTCGCTCAAGACCTGCTCCCGACACGTCAGTAGGCCTTCCGCCCACAGGACCGACCGACCATCGCCGGCTTCATCGCCAGCGTCACCATCCCGCCCGAACTAGCGACCACCGACTTCAAGCACCGTCAGTCCCCAAGGAACAGAATCTCTCTACGATCCAGACAAAGCAGCTGTCCACAATCGCAACGAATCCGATTTCCGCCATACCGCAATCCGTCTACGCCAACTTGACCAAGCGCAACAAGGGCTGACGGACGAAACGGTCGAAGAGACAGATGATGACGACAAGCGCCAAGGCGACGACAATGGCCGTCAGGAACCATACCACCTCCCAGAAAGCAAAGTGTAATACAGAACCTGCGAGCGCGGCTGCGGCTACATGTTTCAGGGGGATAGCCGTGAAATACGTCTGGACGATTCCCATGATGCTGTAACCCAACGCCTGAGCGATATAAAAGCCCAGAATCCCCGACGCCAGCGCCTCGAGTGCAGCCTTAGTCTTTCCAGCCGGAGGCGCTGCAGCGGACCCAGCAGTTTGCATCTCGGCGGCAGATCTCACATTTCCGTTCCGTGGCAAGGAAACGCCCTCGTCATTGGTAACCTTACGGACACGCCCGCCGCAAACCGCGATCATCAACGAAGAGAGCGCCAAAAGGAACGAAATCACCGAAGTCGATTTGAACGACAGCGCCGACAGCAGGCCATAATCGTCACGCGCGACGAGCACCGCCGAAAGCACCATCGCCAGAACCGCCACACACGCAATCACCGCGAGCCAAAAACGCCTGGTCAGCCACGCCGGTTCTCGCTTTGAAGTCTTGCCCGAAACCTCGCCCGCCGCAACATTCCTGCGCGACCGCCGGATCACACTACCCAATACCCCGGCAATGATGAAGGAGGCAAGATAGCTCACCGCACCGATCTGCTTACGCCAATTCATAGCGGAGAGCTGGCCGAAATCCCCACGTGCGCCCAGTGCGACGTAAGCGTTCAGCGCGTATAGCGCCACCAGCGCAATCCCCACCAAGCCAGCCTGCCAACGTTTCCGGCAACGCCCGGCCACCCAGCCGATGACCGGCGCGAGCGCGATGAAGAACATATACAGCCAGATGAATTCGAGGTTGTAGGTGACCCACCACATGGTTCCGGCATCGCTGACCGGCATGAGCCAGCGGTTCACGGCCATGAATATCACGGCGTAGAACACTACCGCGGCAACCACTTTCAATATGCGGTGAGCGGTCGAACGAAGCTGGCCAGCCCAGTAATGAGGCTCACGCGAGCGTTCGGCGGCCTTCGGGACAAGGAAGAATCCCGAAATCATAAAGAACACATGGTTGCCCCACGCCCCCAGCAATTCGAGAACGGCCACAGCCCATACCAGCGGACGGGTCGAGGCCAGAACCGCGAGCGCCGGGATGAGTGCCCCGGAACGGCTCGCCATCGCCGCAGCCTGAGGGCCCAGAGCCACTATCTGCCCATACGTGGGCAGAAACGCGTGGAAGACGGCGATGCCGCCGATGGCCAAAAGCCGTAGCAGTTCAACAGAGAACATACGACGGCGGGACGGCGCCCGGCGGACAGAAGAACCGGCAGGAGCGGAAGGAGCGGAAGGACTAGAGGATGTCGTCACAGCCAACCCGCTCAAGATAGGCGACCAGATCCTTGACCTCCTGGCTACGGGCGCGCGGCGCGACGAGCAGCGCGTCGGGGGTGTCGGCGATGACCATATCGTTGACGCCGAGCAGTGCGATGGTGCGTTCGGTCAGCGGCATCACCACGTCTCCGGCGCTGTCGAGGCTGACGACCTTGTCACCGTCGCCCAGGATCTTGATGTTGCGGGTGCCGGTACTGGGCAGAAGCGCCGCCACGGAATTGAAGTCGCCGATGTCGTCCCAGCCGAAGTCGCCTGGAACCATCGCCACGCCGCCGGCCACGCTCAACGGCTCGGCCACCGCGTAATCGAACGCGATTTTCTCGATGCCCGGCCAGTAAGTCGCCATCGCCTCATCGATGGCCTCGTTGTCTATAGCGGCCTCATTGCCGGCATCAGCGTCGTTACCGCCGTCGACGTCAGCGGCACCACCGGAATCGTCGTCATTGTCGTCATCGCCGCCAATAGCTCCAATCACATCCGCATGATCTCCGTCTTCGCCGTTATCACCATTTCCGGTCTCGATTGCCGTACGCTTCGCCGCAGCGATTTCGGCCTCGGAGGCGGCCTCATCACTATCAGCATCGCTATCGACGGCCATATAGGCATCGGCGATATGCGAAATCGCGTCATACATATCGGGCTTATATTCGCGCAAATGCTCAAGCAACACGTCGGCACGCATCACGAACATGCCGGCGTTCCAGCGATATTCACCGGTGGAAAGGTAGGCCTGAGCCGTGGCCGAATCCGGTTTCTCGACAAAACGCTCCACCAGACGCGCGCTTGGCGCCTCGGGAATTTCACCGGCCAGCGACCGGCCTTGATGGATATAGCCGAACGCCGTCGACGGCCGCGAGGCGGCAATGCCGATCGTGGTCACATACCCGGCACGCGCAGCCGCCACGGCCTGCCGCACCGCCTCGGCGAACGCCTCCTTGCCTCGAATGACATGATCGGCCGCGAACGACCCGACGACGATCTTCTCTCCATGCCGCCTAGCCAGAATAGCCGTGGCCAGCGCGATAGCCGCCGTCGAATCCCGCGGCACCGGCTCGGCAAAAACGTTGGATTCCTTGAGCTCCGGCAGCTGCGCCTCGACCGCGGCGACGTGCCTCCAGCCCGTGCTCACCACGATGCGGTCGGAGCCGGCAAGCCGCGCGAGCCGGTCGAACGTGGACTGAATGAGCGTGCGTCCGCTGCCCATCAAATCGTAAAGGAACTTCGGCCTGGCCCCTCGGCTCAGCGGCCAAAGACGCGAGCCGGTGCCCCCGGCCGGGATGATGGCGTAAAAATCTTCAAAACCTTTGCTTGGCGTCGATACCGCCGGCTTTTCATTTTCCAAGTTGCCCATCCCTTTTCGCGCGATTCCCAGCCTGCCTGCTCCTTATATTTTCTTATATATTGTCGCGCGGGCCTTTGTCATTGCCGGCTTCGCTCATGTCTTTCAACGTCACATCGCCCTGATTCCCCGCAATTCCATAGTTTCCACGGCCAAATTCCCTCGCAATTTCACGATTGTATGGTAAAAACAAGCCCTAAAAACCAAGTCAGCCCAACGAGACACGGCCGAACGCGACGCTCATGGACAAAATACACAGTATCCGGTATTATTATTGTTTTGTGCGCGAGTGGTGCATACCGCTCGGGCAATTGCCGCTTTA
This sequence comes from Bifidobacterium sp. ESL0764, assembly GCF_029395515.1. Lineage (NCBI taxonomy): Bacteria > Bacillati > Actinomycetota > Actinomycetes > Bifidobacteriales > Bifidobacteriaceae > Bifidobacterium > Bifidobacterium sp. ESL0764. Next base: position 443,774 of record NZ_CP113919.1, on the reverse strand, counting down.
GCTCAGTTGGTAGAGCGTCTCACTCGTAATGAGAAGGTCGACAGTTCGATTCTGTCAAGCGGCTCTCTTTTTCGCTTCGTTTCTTGGCAGTATCATCTTATTCATTTACGCCTCATTGCGATGTTGCCGATGAATTTCAACGATATTTTTGCACCGTTATCACCCAAAACCCATGAGAAAAGCACCGAATCATCCGCGGACCAGTGCTTTTCTCACAGATTTTACGCTCACTTGCTCGCTGTGGCGATGGCCTTACGCTCGGTGTCGGCGTTCGGCAGGAAGAACGAGGCGGCGAGGCCGATGAGTGCGAAGACGACCATGAGGATGAAGCCCCAGTTGTAGCCGATGGCTTGGGCTGCGGCCTTGCCGGCAGAGGCCTGAGACGTCGCGGCCAGCGAGATGACGAGCATCGCGAGCGCCGTACCCAGCGACCCGCCGACCTGACGCACCGTGGACGAGGCGGCATTGGCATGGGCGGTGAGGCGGGCTGCGCTCAGGTTGATACCGGCGGTGAACGTGGTCATCATCGTGCATGAAATGCCGACCATGCGCAGCGCATAGCACAGGCCGATAAGCCACAGGCTGGTTTTCGCGCTGAACCAGAGCATCGGCACCGAACCGAGCAAGAGCATCAGGAAGCCGAAGAGCGAGAGCTTCTTGATGCCGAGCTTGTCGTAAAGCGTGCCGGAAATCGGGTTGCAGACCACCATCACCAAGGCACCGGGCATCATCACCAGGCCGCTGGCCAGCGCCGATTCGCCGCGTGTGGTCTGCAGGTAGAGCGGCAACACCAGTTCGATGCCGACCATGGCGATGTTCGAGATGGTGCTTAAGAGCGTGCACAGATTGAAACGTGCGTTGCCGAAGACGTGGAGGTCAAGCAATGGCTTGGAAAGCCTGAACTGGCGGATGCAGAAAAGCGCCATGATGACCACGCCGACGACGAACAGCACCGCAAGCAGCAACGTGATGCGCCCGGTGTTGCCGACCTCGGAAAGCGCATAAAGAATAAGGCCAAAGCCGAAGATGGACTCTGCGAAGGAGATGACGTCGGTGGTGCTGTGGTGCGGCGAGGTGACGTTACGTACCAGCGGGACGGCGAGAATCGCGGTGACGGCGCTGGCGAGCGCGAGGATGACGAACAGCGTTTTCCAACCCGAGACCTTGAGAATCAGGCCGGAAATCGTGGGGCCGACCGCCGGGCCGAAACCGATGACCAGGCCGGTGATGCCCATAGCCATGCCGCGTTTTTCGGGCGGGAACATCATGAGGATGACGTTCTGGATGAACGGCATGAGTCCGCCGGCGGCAATCGCCTCGATAATGCGGCCCGCGAGCAGCACCCAGAAGTTCGGCGCGAAAATGCAGATCACCGAGCCGACAAGGAAAACGGCCATCAAGGTCACGAACGTGGTGCGCAGGTTGAAGGACTCGAACACCCACGCCGACATCGGAATCATCAGCCCGACCACCAGCAGGTAGGCGGTCGTCAGCCATTGCGCCGTGGCCTGGCCGACGGCGAACGCGCCCATAATCGTCGGCAGCGCGTTGTTCAGAAACGTCTCGGCCATCAACGCCGTGAACGACCCCAGCAGCAGCACCGCCATCATCAGCCCGCGCTGACGCGGAGTAATCGACGCTACGGTGCCTTCACTCCCAGCTGACTTCGGCTGTGCAGATCGCACGTTGCTCTCCCGCCCCGATTCGGATGGTATGGATTGCTCAGATACCGGCCGCGCACCCAAAGCGTTGCGCTCCCCGTCTTTGCGCTTTTGCGATTGTTGATTTGTCATTGCCAACCTTTCCTAATTTATAGCAAGCTACAGTTTTGATATATAAAGATACCTTTTTAACGAGTACCATCACACTTATTCCGCAAAATTCGCGACGACTCGTTTGAGAGCGCCGACCAACCTCTTCTGCTCGGCCTGCGACAAACCGTCGGTAATACGCGCGTTGATCTGCCCCATCACGGCGTGGATATCGTCAATATGAGCGTCCATCAGCCGCTGCCCCGCGGCAGTGAGCTCGAGCAGAATCTGCCGGCGGTCGCTTTCCAGCTGCGAAGTCTCGATAAGCCCGGCACTCTCGAGCCGTTTGACGATACCCCGAATCGTGGGATGGCTCAGCACGAAGCGGTCGGCGATCTCACGCTGGGTGACGCAGCGCCCGCGAGCGTCGTGCAGATAGACCATCAGGGTGATCTGCGGCCCGGTGAGGCTGTATCCCTCGAACATCGAAGCGACACGGTTGTTGAGTTCCTTTTCGATCAGGGTATTCGCCACCTTAATCAGCGGGCCCAAGCCATCGACACCGGCTGCCTCAACACCCGTATTTTCCATATCCATAGCCTGCTACACTAATCCCCTCTCATGACTTACCGCAAACCTTCCAATTATGGCAGAGCCTTTTGCATTGAGGTCAGTAAAACTATATTTGGTCAAATCTATGAACATTAATCATTTTGCCGCATAGCCATTGTTATCAATGTGAGGAATCAATCATTTTTAATTACTATTTTCCGATATTCACAGCCGATTCGCACGTATAATGATAGAACGTTTTAAGTTATTGCAAGGAGGCAAAATATGAAAGCTGTTCGTTATTACGGTAAGGAACACGTCCAGATCGACGACATTCCGGAACCACAACTCAAGCCAGGAACCATCAAGATCCACCCCGCTTTCACCGGGCTGTGCGGCTCCGACCTGCATCTCTACTATGACGGCGAGCAGAACGGCGGCAACTCGGCCACCGAGCCGCACCCGCTTTCCGGCGAGACGCTGCCAGTCGTCTTCGGCCACGAATTCTCCGGCACCGTCGAGGCCATCGCCGATGACGTCGACACCGATCTGAAGGTCGGCGACCGCGTGGTCGTGGAACCGGTCATGGTCTGCGGCGAATGCGACGCCTGCAAAACCGGCAACTACAACGTCTGCGAGAAGCTGGGCTTCATTGGCATCAACGGCGGTGGCGGCGGCATGAGCGAACATATCGTCGTCGAGGCCAAGCGTGTCTTCCCCGTCGGCGACATGCCGCTCGACCAGGCCGCGCTCATCGAGCCGCTTTCGGTGGCCTACCACGCCGTTCGTCGCACCGACGTCAAGGCGGGAGACACCGTAGTGGTCGGAGGCGCAGGCCCCATCGGTCTGCTCGTCGGCACCGTGCTCAAGGCCAAGGGCGCCAAGGTCATCATCTCCGAGCTTTCCGAAGCCCGCAAGAACAAGGCCTTGGAATCCGGAGCCGCAGACATCGTCGTCGACCCGAGCAAGGAAGACCTCAACGAACGTGTGCGCAAGGAAACCAACGGCAAGGGCGCGGATATCGCCTTCGATTGTGCGGGCGTCGGCGTCGTGGTCCACCAGCTGCTGTCGTGCCTCAAGCAGGAAGGCAAGCTGGAAATCGTCGCGGTGCACGTCAAGCCGCTCGAAATCAACGTCACCAACGAGCTGACCTTCGCCGAACGCGACATCCAGGCATCGCTCGGCTACGCCAACGACCACGCGAAGGTCATCGAGATGGTGCGCGAGAAGGGCATCGACCTCTCGCCGTTCATCACCGACAAGATCAAGGCGGAGGACATCGTCAAGGACGGCTTCGAGAAGCTGCGCCACGACGGCGAGCACCACGTCAAGATCCTCGTCCAGCTCTGAGGAGCTCTGCAACCCTAAAGAGCCAATAGCCTTCTCGGTCTTATTCCGAGATCACATTGCCAACAATCGGGCCGTCGCCTTTTGGTAGCGGCCCGTTTCCATGCGCTTTCTCCACCGAACCTTCAGTATAGCTTGGGCCAAACAGGTGGCTCGTTTCAGACGAACGGCTTGATCCCAAAGACTCGTTTCAGACGAATCGTCGGTTTCAGACGAACGATTCGTTTCGCCGGCTTACAGGCCGAGCTCCTTGACCCATTGAGCCAAGGTATCCTCGCTGTCGTCAGAGGTGAAGCGACGACCCGTCTTCCATGTCGCTTTGGGCGCGCAGGCGTGCAGATGCTCGCCGTTCGCACCGTCCAGGCTGCCGCCGGAGGTGGCGAACGTGACGATGGTCTTGCCGGAGAAGTCCTGGCTTTCGAGGAACGTACGCACGATCTGCGGCGCGACGCCGTACCAAATCGGATAGCCGACGAACACCACGTCATAGGCGCTGACGTCAATGGAATCCGCCATCTTGGGGCGCGCATCGACGACATGCTCCACGTTCGCCCGGCATTTCTCGTCATCGGCCTTGAGATCGGAGGCGATATACGGCATCGACGGCTTGATCTCCTCGATATCGGCGTTGGCGGCACCAGCCAGTTTTTGCGCCACGGCGCGAGTGTTGCCGGACACGGAAAAATACGTTACCAATGTTTTGTCAGCCATGAAGTTCCCTTCCTCCTGATAATCATTGACTTTTCTGAACTCAATGACATCAAGACACAGTGTAAGCCGGGCCCACCCAAAAGTGACATATCTCACAAGTTTCATCGTTTCTTATTACATTGGACATCAACAAATATCGAGACGTTGGTTGCCGGTTATACGGATCTGCAGAAATTCTGCGACCTCAATGGCTATACGATCACACCGATTGAGCTCTGAGGCAGGACGGTTCTCTTCAACCCGAAATCATTCGTGAGTTCATTTTGAGTTCAACCCGTCATTATTTGGGGTGATTTGACGTGATTTACGATGAAGTCGGAAACAATGCTTGACACCTCGAAACGCACCCCGACATGTTATCTTGATTCCCGTTCTTAAGGTGCGCGCAAAGGGACTCGAACCCTAGCTACCAGCGAAATTATGACACTAAAAAACGTTGGTATATCAACGTTTTATGAGTTCCTATGCCATCTTCGAAACGTCCTGTGAGTTCATTCTGAGTTCACTTCGGAGAAGAATCGCATTCATGGACTCGCGGACCGAATCAAGATCCGGCACGACTTCCGCTCATTCGCCGGCCATTATTCCCAGGCCGCGGAGATAATCACAAAAAAGTGGCGATAATCGTGATTATCTCCGCACCAGAACATCATTTGCAACGATAATCACAGAAACGAGGCGATTTTTGTGTAGAACCAGCGTCCGGGCTGGTTCGGGCTCGTGCGGTTGTAGGATCATATCGGCTGGCAGTTCGGCGTCGTCCGATTGTCGATGAAAGCCAGACCATCACACCTCGCGCGCCATCAGGTAGTCGGTCTGCTTGTCATCGCCCTGCCAGAACGCGTGTTGGCCGACGCGCACGAAGCCTTTGCCGGTATAGAAGCGTTTCGCGGGCTCGTTGTGTTCCCACACGCCGAGCCACACCTTGTTGAGGTCGCGTTCACGAGCCGTTTGCAGCGCCAGGTTCATCAGCCGGGTGCCGAGTCCGCAGCCTTTGAACGCCTTTCGGATGTAAAGCCGTTGGAGCTCCATCGCGCCAGGCCCCATATCCTCAAGCTGCGCCGAGCCAAAATTCAGCTTCATATAGCCTGCGGGCGTTCCGTCTAGCACGTCGGAAGGCATCGAGATGACGAAAAACATCGAATCGTGATTGGCCAGTTCATCACGCAGCACGGGCACGGCGTAAGACTCTTCGAGGAATTTACGCATATCGGCGTCCGAGCTCGTGCCGCCAAAGGTATCGAAGTACGTTTCGACGCTCAGTTTGTGCAGCATCTGGGCATCGCTAACACCACATTTCCTGATAACTCCCGCAACCTTTGAGTCCGGATTTACCGTATTCATCGGATTCGCAGCATTCGTCTGATTGGCCATCAGATTATCACCCCGTTTCGCTCTTCGATATTGTAGAGTCTCGGCCGACTTTCAGCTTGCAAAATCCTGGGATTCCATTCACAGCAACGCATAGGGCAGATTCATCGTATTTTCGACCTGTATCTGTGCACATGAGAAACATCACAAGATAGCGTCGAACATCCCAAATATCGGTATCAAAGGCCATCTATGGGAACTATATTCTTGTATAGGCAGTGCCGAAGTCTATGATATGACACGGTAGAGCGAATCAACGTCCACAGCAACACCAGCGAAAAGAGAGAAACCAAGTCCATGTCAGCACTCATTCAACCGGCGACACTGCTGCTCATCATCCTGCTCGGGTATCTGTTCAAACGGACCGGCATTTTAGGCGCGAAGGACTACCGCGTGGTGCAGGTGCTGGAATTCGACATCATCCTGCCCGGCGCCATCACCTATTCTTTCGCCACCAACCCGCACCAGCTCAACCTTCTGCTGCTTTCCTGCTTCTCGTTTTTCGCATCCTTGATTCCGCCGCTGCTCATCTTCGTGTCCACGCGTCACCGACCGGTCGCCGACCGCGCGTTCCTGATGCTCAACGGAAGCGGGTTCAACGTCGGCTGCTTCTGCTTCCCGATGGTCCAGGCTTTTCTGGGCCCCGCCGCTTTGGTCCCCGCCGCCATGTTCGACATCGGCAATGACATCATGGTCGCCGCCGGAACGAACGTGATGACGCAGAATCTCCTGCACATCGTCCCCGGCAAAACCCTGGCCGAGCAGAATGCCGGAGACGCCCCGACCTTGCCCCGCATCAAAGCCACCGACCGCGACGCACGCCGCCTGCAACGCCGGGCATTGATCCGCAATGTCGTCAAAGGCTTCGTCACCTCGCCGGCGTTCGACACCTATATCCTGATGCTGGTATTGATGTTCTTCAACTTCCGCTTCCCGCACTGGATCGCGCAGGTCTGCCAGCCGTTCTCCGCGGCCAACGCCTTCTGCTCGATGGTGATGGTGGGCATGCTGACCGATCTGCCCGCCTCCTTGCGCGACCTCAAATTCGTCGGCGAGGTCATGGCCTGGCGCCTGCCCTGCGCGATTATTCTCGCGTTGCTGGCGTGGTATATCCTGCCGTTCAGCCCGCTCATTCGCGAGACCGCGGTGATGTGCTGCCTCGCACCGACCGCCATCTTCTCGACGATGTTCACCGACAAGGTGCTCGGCAACGCCAAACTCGCCGGTTTCATCCTCTGCCTGACCGCAGTGATCGGCACAATTCTGATGACCGCCGCACATTTCATCATCCACATGTAGCGGCACACTCGAACATGAGCCGATACCCGCCAATCGGCTCGCCAGAAAGCCTTATAACGTATCAAATCCAATCATAACGTAACATTACAAAACGCTTAGAGGACGACCACACGGTTCCGCCCCTATAGCTTCTTCCACCGTCAGCCCATAAGTTCAGGAAGCAGGGTGCCGCGCTTTTGTCATGAATGCAACGCAGCCGAAACCATATAACGTTCGAAGCCGCAACATTATGGCATCAACGTTTTCGCGTGCCTACCTGCATCAGCCGATGAGCTGCCTGACTGCCGGGGCCAACGCGACGAATGCTTTGTGACGGTGCGAAATCGCATTCTTTTCCTCAGCGGTCATTTCGGCACTGGTCAGTTTTTCACCGTCGTCGTTCAACCGTCCGGGCTGATCGTTCGGCACGAAGATCGGATCGTAGCCGAAACCGTTGCTGCCCCGGCGTGCGCGAATGATGACGCCGTGCATCTCGCCGAGTTTGGTCGTCTCCTGCGCCTGCGGCACCGAGCCATCCGCACGACGCTCGACGCACTGTTCCGGCACCACCAAAGCGGCATCGCAGCAGAACCGTGCGCCGCGCTTGGCGTCCGGAATATCCGCGATCTGGGCGAGCAGCAGATCGATGTTGGCCTCGTCGTCGCCGTGCACACCCGACCAGCGCGCCGAGAGGATACCCGGAGCAGCGCCCAGCACATCGACGATCAGCCCGCTGTCGTCGGCGAGCGCCGGCAACCCGGTGCGCCGCGCCACGTCGCGTGCCTTGAGCAGCGCGTTCTCTTCGAAGGTGACACCGGTTTCAACAGGATCCGGCAGATTCATCGAACCGGCGGAAACCAGCTCGACGTGTCGGGCAGCCTCGCCCAGCTCCTCGACGATAATGGTACGGATTTCGGGCAGTTTGCCCTCGTTATGCGTGGCCACGACGATTTTCATGATAGATTCCCAGCCCTTGTCTGTTTCCTACTCGTTTCAGCGTGAATACGTCGCAAACTCTCGGTCAACTTCGACTAGCAGCACTTTTACGACGTCCATTACGCTATTGGCGTCGCAAATCTCCTATCAGCCTCAGCCAATGGCGCATTTGCGACGCTCAAAACCTTGCGAACTTCCTCAGTCCTTGGCGAGCGCCTCGTTCTGCGCACGCTGCAGCTCCTTGTTGCCCTTTTCGGCCAGCTCGAGCAGCACGTTGAGCTCGTCGCGAGTGAAAGGACGGTGCTCAGCGGTGCCCTGGATCTCGATGAACTTGCCGGAGCCGGTCATGGCGACGTTCATGTCGGTCATGGCCTGGCTGTCCTCGATATAAGGCAAATCGAGCATCGGCGTGCCGTTGATAATCCCCACGGAAACCGCGGAGATCTGATCCTTGATCGCTTTTTGTGCCGAACGGATATGCTTGTGCTTCTCGGCCCAATGCAGCGCATCGACCAAAGCCACATACGCACCGGTCACGGAAGCCGTACGGGTGCCGCCGTCTGCCTGTAATACGTCACAGTCCAGCTGCACCTGGTTCTCGCCCAGCGCCTTCATATCGATGACACCGCGCAGGCAACGGCCGACCAAGCGGCTGATCTCCTGTGTGCGCCCGCCGACCTTGCCTCTCACGGATTCGCGCGGCGTGCGCTCGGAAGTGGCGCGCGGCAGCATCGCATACTCCGCAGTGACCCAGCCGAGCCCGGAATCCTTGCGCCAACGCGGCACGCCCGTGGCGAACGTCGCGGTGCACATCACGCGGGTGTTGCCGCATTCGATGAGCACGGAACCTTCCGGAGCGTCGGTGAAATGACGGGTGATCTTGACGGGGCGCAGCTCGTCGACGGCACGCCCGTCAGGACGCACCACAGTGTTATCGTTCAGTAAATCCTTGATTTGAGCCATACCGCCAACCTACCATCAGGCGGTCACGTCATTGCGCAACGTTCAATATTCGTTCAAATGCGTTGTTTCTAGCAGCTCACACACTTTTATGCTGGAAACAACGCATTTATAGTTTCCAATTAGGTTGTTTCCAGCACAAATGTGTGCAAAATGCTGGAAACAACGCAAAATTACGCGTTTTCCGACACCAGTTATGAGGAAACCGGAAAAGCACATCCGCTCAGTTGCGAACGGTGCCGATCAGCGGCTTCTTCGGCATCACCTTGTCGATCAGGAACAGCACCAGGCCGAGAATGGCGAAACCGATGATGCAGAAGACGATATTGATCCACATCTGGTTCCAGCCGATCTTGTTGACGTCGATGAACCCGTACGGATACGGATTGCCGTGCGCCTCCGGGCCGGAATGCGGCCAAAGTTGAGCGCGGATGAGCACGAACGCCAGGTAGAACGGGAAGTAGATGAGCCAGGTGAGCACGTAATGCCACTTGAAGCGCTTGTGAGCGTCGAAGAGGATGAAGTCGATGGTCGCGAGGATCGGTGCGGCCTTGTGCAGGATGACGTTGGTCATGATGCCGAACACGTACTTCGAGGTGAGCGGGTTGGCCGGCGGCAGCAGCGTGGCCGCGACGATGCCGGTGATCAGGATGTAGAGCGTCAGGATGCCCTTGAGCCAGGCGGGAGGCTGCTTGCCGTCGATCAGGCACGCGACGCCGGCCCACAGCATCACCAGGCCGAGCAGGAAGTTGGTTTCGTAGGTAAAGTAGACCCAATAGCTGGGTTCGCCCCACGCCACGCTCGTCCAGGCGAGACACAGGAACGCGATGATGAGGCGGTAGATTCCGACAAAATATTTCATGACGGCCAGTTTAGGGATAAGCCGAGAAAACACAGTCTTGCATCAAGGCCAGCCACGACACGGATTCAGCCCACCTATACCATCGACATCGACGGCTTTTGCACCTTTGAGAATCTTGAATCCGATGTTCAGCACCGAAGGATACCGAAACCTCCAGCACACTTAGAGTGCATCAATCCACAGCTGTGAAAGCATCCATCAGCAATCAATCATTATGTCGAGATGCCGGTCGGATCCCCATACTTCCAACGCTAAAACAACAAATCGTAGGTGCGATTCACGGAGCGCGCCGAGAGCCGACACCGAGCAAACCACGCCGAAATGTCTACTTATAGTCATTACTACTATTAATCGCCGCGCCGCGTTAGAATCGAGGTGGAAAAGCAACGCGGCCGGTCAGCCCGGCGACGCAAATCTCGTGCCCAGGCCGGCGATGCCGACAATGCAAAGGGCGCGGAAGGCACACCCCAGGGAGGCATGTGATGCTGGATTATTCACCGGCTTTGATGACCGATATGTACGAATACACGATGTTGGACGCGGCTCTGCGCGACGGTACCGCGAACCGCAAGTGCGTTTTCGAGATCTTTACGCGCCACCTGCCCGTAGGCCGCCGTTACGGCGTCGTCGCCGGCACCGGCCGCATCCTCGACGCGCTCGAGCGCTTCCACCTGAACGACGACGACCTCAGGTTCCTCTCCGATCGCAAGGTGGTGAGCCCCAAGACCATCGAATGGCTCAAAAACTTCAAGTTCACCGGCTCGATCAAGGGCTATCGCGAAGGCGAAATGTATTTCCCCGACTCCCCGATCCTGGAGGTCGAAGGCACGTTCGGCGAGTGCACGCTGCTTGAGACGCTGCTGCTTTCTATTCTGAATTATGATTCCGCAGTAGCTGCTGCGGCTTCACGTATGTCCAGCGCCGCCGGCAATCGCCCGTGCATGGACATGGGTGGCCGTCGGGCCAACGAGTGGGCCGCAGTCGCCGCCGCCCGTGCGGCAGTGGTCGGCGGGTTCCAAGGCACCGCGAACCTGCTCGCCGCCCAGCTTTACGGCCTCAAGGCCATCGGCACCTCGGCCCACTGCTTCACCCTCGTCCACGATTCCGAGCGCGACGCCTTCGCCTCGCAGGTCAAGGCGATGAGCGCGAACACCACGCTTCTGGTCGATACGTATGACATCAAGGAAGCCATCAAGACCGCCGTCGAGGTGGCCGGCCCCGAGCTCGGCTGCGTGCGCATCGATTCCGGCGACCTCGCCGAACTGGCCCAGCAGACCCGCAACCAGCTCGACGCTTTGGGCGCCAAGAACACGAAGATCACGGTGACCAACGACCTCGACGAGTATGCGCTGGCCGCCCTGCAATCCGCCCCGGTCGACTCCTACGGCGTCGGCACGATGCTGGTGACCGGCTCCGGCGCCCCGACCTGCGCGATGGTCTACAAGCTCACCGAACGCGAAGGCGAAGGCGGCGAAATGGTTCCCGTCGCCAAGCATTCCGAGAACAAGGCCACCGTCCCCGGCCGCAAGCTTGCCTTCCGCTCCTATGAATATGGCCTGGCCACCGCCGAACACGTCATTTCGGGCTCCGAGGAAAAGCTCGCCGCCTTCCAGCCCGAAGACGGCTGGAAGGATCTGATGGTCACCTACATGGACCACGGCGAGGCCGACAAGCAGTATCAGGGCCACGACGCCATCACCGCTGCGCACGACTACCATGCAAAGGCCCTGGCCGAGCTGCCGATCACCGCGCAGTCGCTGATGAAGGGCGATCCTTCAATCCCCACGCAGATCGACGTGCTCTAAAGAACGTACTCGCAGCATCATAATCTGCTGCCCCGGCATCAATTTGCTCATTTTGGGGGTTCTTGGTGCACCAAGTACCCCCAAATACGACGCTTTGGGGTGAATTCTTCAGAAAACGGGGTTCTTGGTGCACCAAGAGCCCCAAAATTTGACGAATATCACTCAATTCTTTATATAGTCGCCCTCTTGGCGCACCAAGAGGTACAAAATAAAGCAAAAGGCTGTGCATACCGTCGATTTCTGGTATGCCCAGCCTTTGTTATGTAAACGGCGAAACAATAATCGTCTCCGCGCAAGAAACCTGACTTTACTTGTCGGTCATTTCCTCGTAGATACGTTTGCAGTCCGGGCAGACCGGATATTGTGACGGATCGTGTTTCGGCACCCAGATCTTGCCGCACAGCGCCACCACGGGCCGTCCGGTGAGCTGGGACTCGCGCATACGGTCACGCGAAACGTAATGCGCAAAGCGATCGGCATCGCCGTTGTCGTCGAGCTTGCGCTCCTCCTTGGTTTCCGGACGCTCGAGCACCGCCGTCCCCGCGCCCGAATCCGAATCTTCGGAAGGATTCTCGAACCCCGCCATATCGAGCCAATCGTTCGGCCGCCCATCACTATTCAACATTTCGAAAAAACCAGTCATCACGTCTCCTTATTCGGCTATACAGTCACATGTCAATCACCGCAATACCGCCTATATCATAACGTCCGGCGTTTACCGTAAACAACGATGAACATGTCATTCATCTCTAGGCATCACAGCGATTCGATGTTGCGTTTATCAAGAGCGAAAACATCAAAAGACAACAATCACCGGCACCTTGAAGACCCGGGCAACAGCGGAAATCAGCGTCAGGCGTTATTCTTGGGAGTATGACTATTGCAGTGTGCCCAGGCTCGTATGATCCAGTCACGGCAGGGCATTTGGATGTTATCGAACGCAGTGCGCGCATTTTCGAGACGGTACATGTCGTCGTGGCTGTGAACTGCGCGAAAACCCCGATGTTTTCCGAAGAGACCCGCGTGGACGTCATCAGGCGGGCCTTGGTAAAAGACGGATACCCCAACGTCGTCGTCGCCTCCACCGACGGGCTGATCACCGATTATTGCACCAAAGTCGGAGCATCGGTCATCATCAAGGGTCTGCGGCAGAACGGCGACTACGAGGCCGAGCTCGGCATGGCGCTGGTGAACCGCAAACTTTCCGGCGTCGAGACGATGTTCCTGCCGGCCAACCCGATTCTTGAGCATATCTCCAGCACCATCGTCAAAGATGTGGCGCGCCACGGTGGCGACGTCACCGGTATGGTGCCCAATTGCGTGGTCGGTATGCTCGCCGAACAACTTCAAAAAGAAAAGAGTCAATGATGGTGGACGAAAAAGACCTCAACGACGAGGAAGACGATACCCTTTCCAAGGTCATTCCGATCGACGACCTTTCGCCGAACCACAGCGTAAAGGACAGTGAAGCCGAAAGCTCCGTTGAGCACGAGGAAACTTACGATGCCGACGATTCCGACATTGCCGACAACGACGATGCGCCCTCTGTGAAAGCCACCAAGCCGCTTTTCGCCTCGCCTGCCGACCTTCCTGACCTGCGGGAACATCGCAGCGAAGATTCCGGCTATGATGCTGGATCCGATTCCGAATCGGCCACAGAAGATAACGCCGAAAGCAAAAGCCGCGACGAATTCACCACGGTTTATGACATCATCGATCAGATGACTTCCTCCATCGAGGAGACCAAACCGAGCATTTTCACCCCCGGCATGGTGCGCCTCGACCGTGACGAGTTCCTCGACCAGCTTGGACAGCTCAAAGCCATGCTGCCCGTCCAGCTTGAACGTGCCTCCTCGCTGATGCGCGAGGCCGAACGTAGGCTGCAGAACGCGCAGAGCCAGGCGCAGGCCATCGTTACCAAGGCGCAGAGCCAAGCCGCGCAGATCAAGCAGAACGCCGAGGAGCAGGCGCAGATTCTCGCCGGCCAGGAGCGTGTCGTGGATCTGGCGCAGCAAAAGGCACGCGCTATCGTCGACAGCGCTCAGACCAGGTCGACCAAGCTGGTACAAGGGGCCAACGCCTATTGCGCCGACGTGATGAAAGCCCTGAAAGAGCAGGTCTCCACCTACGACCGCGACATTCGCAACGGCATCGACGTCATCGACAAACGCCAGCGCGAGGCGGCCCAACAGCTTCAAACCACCGAAGCCGACGCGATGGCCCAAAGCCAGGCGTCAGCGAAGAAAACCGAATAGCATTATAGTACAGACAAGATCATGGAATCTTGAAGATCCGAAAGAACGATAAACATATATGAGCAGACCTGAAGATTCGCAATGGGCCGTCTGTGTAGGGCAGATCATCTCGCGGCCCGGCCAGAGCAAAACCGTTGACGCCGACTTTCCGGCACCAAGCGGCATCGGCGACAATGTCATCGGAGTCAAGGAAGGCGCACCGGTAAAGGTGAACGGTTCCTTCGACTCCATCGTCGACGGACTGATTTTCACCGGCCATTTCGACGCGCCGGTCCACGCCGAATGCGTACGATGCCTCACACCTCTCAAACGCGACTGGGGCATGGATGTCACCGCGTTCTTCCCCTTTGATTCCGCCAAAGCGAGCGTCAACGCCGATAACGGGCACGGCAAGCACGACGAAGATATCGACATCATCGCCGGCGAGGACGAGTCGGAAGACACCTACCCGCTGAGCCCGGATTGCAACTACGCCGACCTCGAAGCGCTGCTGCGCGACACCTTGGTCGAGAACCTGCCGCTGCAGCCGTTGTGCAGGCCGGATTGCAAGGGGCTGTGCTCGCAGTGCGGCATCAACCTGAACGACAACCCCGATCACCATCACGACGTGGTCGACAACCGTTTCGCGGCTTTGGCCGGTCTCAAGGCCGAGCTGGAGAAGGAAGCGAAACAAGGCAAGTAGAGCTTGTACCGAGATTGCGTTAGACTTGTCTACGCTTAAGCTCAATTTGTTCGAACGAAATAGAGGAATACCATGGCACTGCCAAAGTACAAGACTTCGCGAGCCAATACGCATTCGCGCCGCTCCAACTGGAAGGCCAGCGCGGCCAAGACCGTCGCCTGCCCCAATTGTGGTGCGCCGACCCTGCCGCATATGGCTTGCCCGAGCTGCGGTTCGTTCCGCGGCCGCGTGTATCGCGAGGCTATCAGCAAGTCGCTGAGCAAGTGAAACACTAGCAGATAAAAGCCCTGCCATCGACGGGTGGCGGGGCTTTTGCATCTCTACTTACGTTCGGCTTTAATCTAAAAAACACCATCATACCGCCACGCAGATGTATTACAGTAACCAATACGGTTCGGCTATACCTGACGATATTCGATATCGCAGTATTCGCCATCAACCGGCTTGGTGCCCGCAATATGTTCGTCGGGGTTATATCCGTATAAAAGGACCATCATGACCGATTCACACAACACCGAAAACACCATTCCCGATTCGGGCTTGCACCAAACTACAGCAGCCTTGCAAACCGGTGCAGCCAAACCTGCAACTATCGCCGCAAACCAAAAACCCACTGCAGCTTCGCACACCGGCGCAGCCGAATCGGCAACTTCCGCTTCCGGCAGAGAACCCGCTGGAGCGCCCCAAACCGAAACCGCCAGACCTGGTTCCCCGCAGCAAGAGCTGCTCGACCGGCTGGGCACCACGCTTTCGCCGGATATGCTGGTGATGGCGCTCACCCACCGCTCCTTCTCGCACGAGCACGAGGGCGCGCCGAATTACGAACGCTTGGAATTCCTGGGCGATGCGGTGCTCGAGTTCGTCTCCACCGAAACCCTGTATCGTGTCCATCCCGACATGAACGAAGGCCAGCTGGCGAAGATGCGGGCGATGGCCGTCTCGGAAAAGGCGCTTTCGCAGATCGCGCGCGAAAAGCTCCAGGTCGGGCCCTATATCCTGCTCGGCCACGGCGAAGCGGAATCAGGCGGAGCCGAGAAAAGCTCGATCCTCTGCGATATCGTCGAATCCCTGATCGGCGCGACGTTCGTGGAACACGGCATTGATGAGGCACGCAAAGTCGTGCACCATCTTGTCGATGACGAGCTCAAAAAAGTGGCCACGGAAGGCCCGGCGCTGGACTGGAAGACCTCACTGACCGTCAAAGCACACGGCATGGGGCTTGAAGACCCGCGCTACCGCATGGCCGTCAGCGGCCCGGAATATGCACAAGTCTTCACCGCTCGCGCCGTCGTCGGAGACGATGACGAAGTGCTCGGTGTCGGCACCGGTTCCAGCAAACGCAAGGCCCAACTCGCCGCGGCAAAAGCCGCATGGACGGAATTGGACACGAATCCGAGCCGCCATCAGGCTAAAAAGCACCATCATCACAACGATGGAAAATCGTAGCGAAAATAGCGAATCCTCGAATCCCCACAGACTTGCGACACCCCGCCAATATTTGGGCAATAAGCGTTTTCCGCACATGCAAGGCGCTATGATATTGAGCACATCGGCACAGCGCCACGGCCTGCCACGAACGGGCGAGCGAACACCGAGCGTCATTACCATGCAGACGTACACCATACGCAGCAGGTCAGAAGACAATTCCTACAAACCCG
This sequence comes from Bifidobacterium sp. ESL0764, assembly GCF_029395515.1. Lineage (NCBI taxonomy): Bacteria > Bacillati > Actinomycetota > Actinomycetes > Bifidobacteriales > Bifidobacteriaceae > Bifidobacterium > Bifidobacterium sp. ESL0764. The sequence goes on along the minus strand of NZ_CP113919.1, from coordinate 427,606 downwards.
AAGAGATAAGAGGAACGATGGTGTCACCAACGCCTTTACAGGCATTCAGCGGGGTGCAGAAAGCACCGACGAAGACAAGCAAACAGACTCTCGTCGACGGCGAGAAGATGACCGGCGCACAGGCGCTGATCCGCGCGCTGGAAGATCTGGGCGTGCAGGACGTTTTCGGCATTCCAGGCGGCGCCATCCTGCCGGTGTATCACCAGATTCACGACGACACCAAGTTCCGTTTCGTGCTGATGCGCCATGAGCAGGGCGCGGGTCACGCGGCCGAGGGGTATGCCGTCGCCACCGGGCGCGTGGGCGTGTGCATCGTGACCTCCGGGCCGGGCGCCACGAACATGGTCACCCCGATCGCCGACGCGAATATGGATTCGGTTCCGCTCGTCGTCATCTCCGGGCAGGTCGGCATCGATTCAATCGGCACCGACGCCTTCCAGGAAGCCGACACCGTCGGCATCACCTACCCCGTGGTCAAGCATTCCTACCTCGTCACCGACGCACAGGACATCCCACGCGTGCTCGCCGAAGCGCACTATATCGCACGTTCCGGTCGCCCTGGCCCCGTCGTCGTCGACGTTTCCAAGACCGCGCAGGTCGGTGAAATGTATTACTCTTGGCCGCAAAAAATGATACTCCCCGGCTATAATCCCACGACCAAGCCTCACGGCCATGTCCTGCGCGAGGCCGCAAAACTCTTCGAGCAGTCCTATCGTCCGGTGCTCTATGTCGGCGGCGGCGCCATGCGTTCCAACGCCGGTGCGCAGGTCAAACAGCTCGCCGACCTCACCGACTCCCCCATCGTCACCACGCTCCCCGCTCGCGGCATCGTGCCGGATTCCGATCCGAAAGTGCTGGGAATGCTGGGGATGCACGGCACGTTGGCGGCGACGGCTGCGACGCAGAAATGCGACTTGCTGGTGGCCATCGGCGCACGCTTCGACGACCGCGTGACCGGCAAGATGGAGGCTTTCGCCCCCGCCGCCCGCGTCATCCACATCGACATCGACCCGGCCGAAATCGGCAAACGCCGCCAGCCAGATGTGCCGATCGTCGGCGACGTCGCGGAAGTGCTTGACGCCCTGAACGCCGAGATCAAGCGCGGGCAGGCCATACGCGGCGCGACGAATCTCAAGCCGTGGTGGAATCTCATCAACTCGTGGCGCGAAAAATACCCCATGAAGTATGACGAAGAGACCCCCGATGGCACGCTTTCGCCGCAGTGGGTCGTCGAGGAGCTTTCACGTCAGGCCGCGCCTTCCACCATCTGGGTTTCCGGCGTGGGCCAGCACCAGATGTGGGCCTCGCAGCTGATCGATTTCGAAAACCCGCATTCCTGGATTTCCTCGGGCGGCTTGGGAACCATGGGCTTCGGCCTTCCGGCCGCCATCGGCGCGCGCGTCGGTTCGGCCCGTGATTTCGGCGGCAAAAAGCCGGTCTGGCTGATCGACGGCGACGGCAGCTTCCAGATGACAAGCGAGGAGCTCGCGGCAGCGTTCATCGACAATGCGCCGGTGAAAATCGCGATTCTGAATAATTCCGTCTACGGCATGGTGCGTCAGTGGCAGACGCTTTTCTACGACCAGCATTATTCGCAGACCAGCATTCAGGACGGTGAAAATACCGAAGATATCATCAACGTCCCCGATTTCGTGAAACTCGCCGAGGCGTATAGCTGCGTCGGCATTCGCGCGAGAACGCAGGACGAGGCGAGAGCCGCGATCAAGCGAGCCAACGAGATCAACGACCGTCCGGTATTGATCGACTTCCGCGTCTACAAGGACGCGATGGTCTGGCCGATGGTGGCCGCCGGGCAGTCCAATGACACCGTCACCTACAAGCCGGGCGTGCAGCCGTTGTTGCACAATGACGGCCCGGATTCAGGTTCAGATTCGAATGCCGACGAGCCTCAGAACGATACCGGCAAACCAGCCGTTGCCGACGGCACTACGACTGCAGGAAAAACAGAAGAATAAGGACAAGGCGAAAGGAACATCATGGCAATCTACCCCGCATCCACTCCGCACAGCGAGCGCCACACCCTCTCCGTCCTGGTCGAGAACCGCCCGGGCGTGCTGGCGCGCATCGCCGGCCTCTTCGCCCGCCGTGCCTTCAACATCAACTCGCTTTCCGTCTCCCCCACCGAGCGCCCCGACATCTCGCGCGTCACCGTGACCGCCGACGTCGAGCAGGTGCCGCTGGAACAGATCATCAAACAGCTCAACAAACTGCTGCACGTCCTGAAAATCGTCGATCTCGACAATATGGACGCCGTCGAACGCGAGCTGGTGCTGATCAAGGTCGCCGCCAACGAGACGAACCGTTCCGACGTACTGGAAATCGTGCGTCTCTTCCGCGTGCGCGTGGTCGATGTGCACCCCGAGTCCCTGACCATCGAGGCCACCGGCGCCGAGGGCAAGATCGATGCGTTGCTCGGTCTTTTGCACGATTACGGCATCATCGAGCTGGTCCGTTCCGGCGCCGTCGCCGTGACCCGCGGCCCGCACGCCTTGAGCGAAAAGGTGGTCGGCAGCGAGATTCGAGGACGCTGACCAACTCTGATTCATCTGTTTAAAGGTGGGTATGATTTCAAACCATACCCACCTTTTGTTTTCCTTGTGCAGGCTCACATTGTATTGCAATTATATTCGGCAATACCTTCGTGTCCTTGCTACTGCACTCATCGGAAATAGCTCTTATTGATCCTTGGAAATACAAAGGATGGCAAATCGGCCTATTCGACCTGCTCGGAGAGGTCCATCCATTCGGCTTCCAGGGTGTCCTTTTCGTCGGAGTTGGCGTTCAACTGCTCATTGAGTTTGCCCAAACCCTCGTAATCGGCTGGGTCGTGTTGTGCCATCTGCTGCTCGATCTTCGCTTTTTCGGTTTCGAGTTTGGCCAGCTTGCGCTCGATGGCCGAAAGACGACGAGTGGCGTCGTGGAAGGCCTTGCCGGTCAGCTTTGGCGCGCCGGATTGCGAATCGGAACCTTCGTCACCGCTATCAGCGTTTCCACTTGCGTTTAACGGCTGCGATCCAGCCGCGCCGCCGCTGCCCGCAGCCGAACCCTTGCGCGATGACTTACCACCGCGATTGTCACCGGCAATCTCATCGAGCGTGGCGCCGTTCTCTATCTTGCGCACCATCTCAAGGTAATCGTCGACACCGCCGGGAAGGTGACGGACCTTGCCGCCAATCAATGCGAACTGCTCGTCGGTGACGCGTTCCAGCAAATAGCGATCGTGGGAAACCACAATCAAGGTGCCCGGCCACGAATCCAGCAAATCCTCCATTACCGCGAGCATATCCGTATCGAGGTCGTTGCCCGGCTCGTCGAGGATGAGCACATTCGGCTCGTCAAGCAGAATCAGCAGCAGCTGCATACGACGTTTCTGACCTCCGGAAAGGTCGGCGATTGGTGTCATCAATTGCGCAGCCGAGAAGCCGAGCCGTTCCATCAGCTGGCTGGTCGAAACTTCTTTGCCGTCGACCTCGTAGGTCGGCTTATAGCGGCTCAGCACTTCCTTGATCTTGTACTTGTTGAGCTTCTCCAACTCGTCAAGACGCTGCGAAAGCACTGCGAACTTCACGGTCTTGCCGATCTTCACGTGCCCCTTCGTCGGTGTCAACGTCCCGTCGATGATCTTCAGCAGGGTCGACTTGCCGGCGCCGTTCGCGCCCACGATGCCGAACCGGTCACCCGGGCCGATAAGCCAAGTCACATCGTCAAGAATCTTACGACCACTAACCGTCACTCGCTGCGCCGACGAAGTCACTGCGGGCACGTCCACGGCTTCCGATTCGCCGCCGTTCGTCTCGTCGGCATCTGTTGCCCGCTTATCAGCTGCACTGTTTGCCTGATCGGCAGACACTTCGGCTTCGTTCGTTTCCGCAGCAACCGGCGTTTCCCCGGCCGCAGCGTTCACCGCCTTGGCATCGACCAGCCGGTCGTCGTCCAAATCGTCGACAGCCAGCTCGACGGAACCGATGACTTTCGGCTCCTCGTACAAGGCCGGGACGATATCGACGCGGGATGCGGAGTCAGCGCCCGAAATGTCGCTCGAAGCCGTTGCCCCTTCAGACGCGTTCAATGCAACAGATGGAGATTCGCCGTTGAGATGCTCGAAAATCTGCGTGACGTCATTGAGGTCGACGACCTGCTTGCCCAGGCGCGAAGTCGCCATCTGCTTGAGCTGTAACGTATTACGCAACGGCGGCACGTCGTCGATCAATTCGTGCGCCTGCTTGACGTGGAACTTCTGCTTGGTGGCGCGCGCACGGGCGCCGCGGGTCAGCCACGCCAATTCCTTGCGCGCCAGGTTGCGCCGGCGTTCCTCGCGGATGTCGGCCTGCCGATCGCGCTCGACACGCTGAAGCATGTAGGCGCTGTAGCCGCCTTCGAAGGGGTCGATCACCCCGTCGTGAACCTCCCACATCGACTCGCAGACCTCGTCGAGGAACCAGCGGTCGTGGGTGACCAGCAGCAGCGCGCCCGACCCTGCGGCCCAACGGTTCTTCAGGTGTTCGGCAAGCCAGTGAATGGTGACGATATCCAAATGATTCGTAGGTTCGTCAAGCGCCAGAATGTCCCAATCCTTGAGCAAAAGCCGTGTCAGATCCGCCCGACGACGCTGCCCGCCGGAAAGCGAACCGATTTTCACGTCAAGGCTCAGGCCGCCCAGCAGCGCCTCCACGACCTCGCGCGAACGGGTGTCGGAAGCCCACTGATAGTCCTCACGCCCCTCGAGCGCAGCCTGACGCAAAGTGGCGTTGTCATCCAGCGGATCGCGCTGGTCAAGCATGCCGAAGGTCAGACCGTTGCGAGTGGTCACACGCCCGGAATCAGGCTGTTGCGTACCGGCAAGCAGGTGCAGCAATGTGGATTTACCGTCGCCGTTCTTGCCGACGATACCGATGCGGTCGCCTTCGAAGACGCCGAGCGTGGCATCGGTGAAAATGGTTTTGGTCGCGAAATCGAGCGAAACGTGTTCAAGTCCCAAGTCATAAGTCGGCATAGTGATTCGATGGTACCGCCGCCTATCAACAGTTTGCGCCGTAAACCGAATACAGGCTCGCGTCATTTTGTGATTATCGCTGCATCGAGCGCCAAGTTACAGAGAAAATCACGATTTCGGGCCATATTCTGTGATTTGCTCTGCATAATCACCGAACACACGACGATAATCACAGTTTCCGGCCTGATTCTGTGATTATCTCTGCATCACGCACTCAACGCACGGGCGCTGGCGGCGCAACGCACAGCAAACGCGGAGAAGACCTGTTCGGCGAGCGGCTGCAGCTCGACGTCGTAACGCTTGAAATCCTCGCGAATCTTCTCGATCTGGCTTTTCTTCATACCCTCGATCATGCTCGGCTCGGTGAGCCATTCGTCCAGCAAGGTCGGCGTGACCTCGAGGTGAAATTGCAGCCCGAGCGCGCTTTTGTAGCTGAACGCCTGGTTTTCGGTATATTTCGACGACGCGAGCAGCTGACCACCTTCGGGTACGGAGACGACGTCGTTATGCCAGTTGAGCACGTTCATCTGATCGGTCCACATCGGCAACCAATCGCTTTTGGCGACCCGCTTGATCGGTGCAAAGCCGACCTCAGAGCATTTGCCGCTTTGCAGTTTGCCGCCGAGCGCGGTGGCGATGATCTGGTGGCCCAAGCAGATGCCGAGCACCGGTTTGCCGGCCTTCACGGCCTTACGCACCAGCTTTGCCTCGGTTTTAAGCCCGGGATATTCTTTAAAATCCAGCGCCCCCATCGGCCCGCCCATCACGACCAGCCCTGCAATCTCCTCGCTTTTCGGCAGATCGGGATCAGACTGCGCAGCGATGCTCAACGTTTCGCTGGTCATGCCGAGATCATCAAGATTATCAAGGATTCGTCCCGGCTTTTCGCAGGGAACATGTTGCAGAATAAACACTTTCGGCGTCGTCATGATTCCATTGTGACATTTCGTCACCCCAAAATCTTCGTCAATTGACTTCAAGCGAACGTCGCGAATCCGTTTTGTCGGCAAAAGCCAATAGTCTTGTAAGTTATGGGAAACGCCACAAAACCGCAGAATTCCAACCTTTCGCAAGCATCAACGTCGCAGGGCCGCTCGCAGGCCGCCGCTGACCTGAAGCTGTATAACACGGCCACGCACGAAGTGTCCGCGTTCACTTCGATCGTGCCCGGCAAGGTTGGCATCTACGTCTGCGGTGCGACCGTGCAGAGTTCGCCGCATATCGGGCATATCCGCGCGGCGGTCGCCTTCGACATCGTGCGGCGTTGGCTGCAGAAACTTGGATACGAGGTCACCTTCATCCGCAACGTCACCGATATCGACGACAAGATTTTGGACAAGGCCGCGGCGGCCGGCCAGCAGTGGTGGGCACGCGCCTATTATTATGAGCGCGAATTCACCCGCGCCTACGACACGCTCGGCGTGTTGCCCCCGACCTACGAGCCCCGAGCCACCGGCCATATCGGCGACATGGTCGACCTTATCCAACGCTTGATCGACCGCGGCCACGCCTATGTGATCACCGACGAAAACGGCAAACCCACCGGCAATGTGTTCTTCGACGTGGCCAGTTGGCCGCATTACGGCGAGCTCACCCACCAGAAGCAAAGCGCCGGCGAAACGTATGACGAGGCCAGCGCCATCACCGACAGCATGGGCCCTAGCGTCGACCAGTCCGGCGACGACAAATACAATCCCGTCGACCCGGCCGATTACGACCCGGCCAAGCACGATCCCCGCGATTTCGCATTGTGGAAGGCCTCAAAGCCCAGCGACCCAGAAACCGCGCGCTGGAAGACGCCGTTCGGCACCGGACGCCCGGGCTGGCATATCGAATGCTCCGCAATGAGCCACCGCTACCTCGATGGCATGTTCGACATCCACGGCGGCGGCCTCGACCTGCGCTTCCCCCACCACGAAAACGAGATGGCGCAGACGCGCGCGGCCGGCTACGAATCCGCGAACGTCTGGATGCACTCGGCGTGGGTCACGGCCAAGGGCGAGAAGATGTCGAAGTCGCTGGGCAACGGGCTTTCCGTGCCGAGCGTCCTCGCCCAGAACTCGGCTTGGGTGGTGCGCTACGCCTTGGGCGGTGTGCAATACCGTTCCATGCTCGAGTGGAGCGATCAGACACTCGCCGAGGCCAACGCGGCCTACAAACGCATCATGAACTTCATCAATGGAGCCGGAAGAGCACTCAAGAAGGAGAACCGACTCTCTGAGACATTGACCGGAATCGAAGATAATGGCCAGCCAAATAACAGTGACTTCGAAAACATCAACGCGGATGCATTGTCGAAGGACTTCACCGCGGCGATGAACAACGACATCAATGTTTCCGGCGCCTTGGCGGCGATTTTCGTTGATATTAAAAAAGGCAATTCATTATCGGGGTACCTGTCCAATATCAAAGCGACACGAAAATTACTGGCAGAGAAAACGGACCAACCCGAGGCCGTAGAGAAAGAACTGCTGAGCCAGATGGCGTACATCGTCTCCGAATTGGGCAAGACGGAACCGCAACTCAGCGGAAAACAGCTCCGGGAAAAAGTCTCACGAGTCTTCGACCAGCCTGCAAAAGAGATACTTCGACAACATACGGGTAAGGATTCCATGCCTGCAAGGCTTCCGAATAACCTCTACTACATCTTTTACGATACGGTTTATCCCCAGGAGAGTACGGACGTCACAAGCCTTGGCGACCTGCAACGCGCGGAGGAACGAAAACTGGGCGAAACCCTGATCAGCGTGCGCGCGATGCTCGACACCTTGGGTCTGGATCCATTGGCCGAACCTTGGAATGCGGCAGCATCAACAGGCGGAGCCAATACCCAAAGCACCGACGCCCAAGCCGAGCACCGTCTGCTTAATCAGCTGATCGCGCACCAGCTCGACGCGCGCAACGCCGCGCGCAAGGCCAAGAATTTCGAGCTCGCCGACAAGATTCGCGACGGTCTCGGCGAGCTGGGGATCACCATCGAAGACAAGCCCTCCGGCTCCACCTGGTCGCTGAAATAATCGGCCAACCCGATGATTTGAACACCCTGCGCACTTCCAGCATACCGTAATACAATTACGTCGGAACGCAGTAACGACACACCGACGGCAGGCCGACAGTTCATCGCGAGCATCGAATCCCTTTCCTCTTTATTCGACGAGGAGAGGGATTCGCGTTTTATCGGCTTTGAGCTCAATCGCGCTCGTCTGCCGCAAGAAACCTCGAGGTAACGGCGAACGTTGCACATAACGCCCGTGCATTGCATATCTTCTGTCAGCTTTTATATACGAAAAATCGAACAACCTCCGATTTTCGCGGTTTATAATGCGAAAATCTCGCGTTGGCGTTAAATAAAGGCAGATACGTTTAAACGTCAAATATTGACGTAGCTTTCAAAGACATTTGTTGCAGCAACCCTTAATTAGACAATTAAAAGTAAAAAGCCGAACAAATATAGGGATTCCAATACTTTTCGCCCGCCAATGATCGTATTTTGCAAGACGCGAAATATAGTATTTATCTAACTGATGTGTTACACTTGATACAAACGTAAAATGTTGCCGTTGATGTGGGGCCGCCTTAAAGGTTACACTCACACGGCTTGCATACGAAAAGAGCTGATGAAATGCGTAAGAATCTTAAAGTGGTGCTGGGGACGGTGATTGTCGCCGCGATGCTGAGCGTTCCCGTTATCTCGCAGGCCGCCAATCCAGAACCCGACCCCGCCGGGCAAGGCGACATTCCAACCTCGCAAACTGCAGGCAACGATGCTTCCGCAGCGGCGACGCCCTCAACGATAGGTACACCTTCGACGCTAGGAGCGCCTTCAACAGCAAGTGCACCGGCGACGCCGAGCACGCAGAGCAAAAGCGACTGCACCGACGCGACCGGCGCGATGAGCCATGGCAAATGGACAGTATCCCACAGCGCAGAATACAACGGCGAGTGCACGCTCACCTTCACCGCCACGGATCCGAACGTCGAGAACGACTTCACCAGCTTCAAGTCCGACAGCCCCGACTCCCCCTACGCACACATTTATACTCACACTCCGCAGTTCCAGCGCGTTAAGCACATCGTCTTCGACGGCGTGAACAAGACGAAGCTGCCCGAGAACTCGAGATTCTTGTTCGGCGACTGGAACTGGGACGGCGGCGGCGAGGCCAACGGACGCTCGCTGGCCTCGTTCAAGAGCAACAACCACGTCGACACCAGCGAGGTGAGGAACATGGAGGGACTGTTCCAGTCCGACCACGACCTGAGCGACCTGGACCTGAGCGGCTGGGACACCAGCAACCTGCAGGTCATGAGGTCGATGTTCGACAACACCTCGATGAAGTCGCTGGACCTGAGCGGCCTGAACGTCAGCAACGTCACCGACATGAACCATCTGTTCTACAATCTCAACACCATCGAGTCGCTGGACCTGAGCGGCTGGGACACCAGCAAAGTCATCGACACGAATGAGATGTTCTTCGGCACGCACATCCACACCCTCACCCTTGGACCCAAGACCAAGCTCGACCTCATCTACAACCAGTGGGGCGGCAATCCCACCAAGGTGACGAAGCTGTCGGACGGCACCACCGGCGTGACCGAAGCAACCGGCGACACAAGCACGATCAAGACGTGGACTTTGCGCAACAAGATACTCGGCTTCGACAAGCAAGACCCCAACTATAACCGCGCCGGCACCTACACCGTGGGCGCGGTCACGAACCGCACTTTCACCCTCAACGCGAATCTGCCGCAAGGCTATACGGCCGATGCTGCCGCGGAAGGCTTCACCGCCGACGCCAACGGCAACCTGACGCGAGTCTTCCCCATGACCAACGCACAGGGCGTGCCGATGCCGACCTACGACGCTGACGGTAACATGACCAACCACAACATCTCGCACAACATTATGTCCAGCAATCCTGCTGTTCCTGCCGATCCGTTCACGCTCAAGGCGAACGAAGGCACCTCTGACGAATACACGTTCGAAGGTTGGAGCGAGGGCCCTGCGTCTACCACCGCGACAGTCAAGAGTGGTGACACCGTCGACTTGCTGAACAGTGATGTCACCCTGTACGCCGTATGGAAGCTGGTGCCTAAGCCTGCACCGGTCGTACCGCCGACGACGCCAAGCGAACCGACCCAACCTACCGAGCCCACAAAGCCGACTCCCGGTACTTCCAAGCCGACCAAGCCTGCACCTAGCGATGGTGAGCAGACTCCGTCCGAGTCCAAGCCCGACAAGACCTCTGACAACACCGGTAAGATCGACAAGACTCCTTCCAAGAGCCCAGCCGCTGACGCTACGAAGCAACCTACCAATACGGTGAGGCCCAATGCTCCGGCAATCCCGATTGCCACTTCGCCGGTTTCCCTGCCGATGGTCACCAATGCGCCGGCCGCTCCGCAGAGTCGCATCCAGCGCGCTGTTCCTCAGGTTGCGCCCCAACAAGCCGCACCCGACCAGAACGCAGACTCCGCTCCGAACGTCATCGGCGAGAAGAACGACCAGAAGAAACGTGCATGTGCAGCAGCCTATCTGCAGAACGGACTGGTTTCGCCTGCTGCATACGTCCAGTGCAGCGCTGAAGGCAATGCCAACGCAACAGCGACTGTGTCTCCTACGGCCGCACGGAGCAATCCGGCCGTTGGCATAGCAATGCTGGCCATGCTGATTGCTTTGGCGATGTTCGCAGGTATCTTCATGCGCCAGAACAATCTGTTGATTGCCCGTCACCATGAAGACGTGCAGCACTAAACCAGCTGTCTGCCTGAAAGACAGCGATATATAAAGATATAAAAGGAATCTTCCTGGCAGGCGAACAGTTGCCAGGAAGATTCCTTTATTTCTCCTTACGAACCGGTAGAATAGGGCTCATTATGGCAGCATTCAGTTCTTTGACAGACAGGCTCTCGGGCGCGTTCAAGCACCTCAAGAGCAAAGGCAAACTCACCGAAGCGGATATCGACGGCACCATCCGCGAGATTCGCCGCGCCCTGCTGGACGCCGATGTGGCGCTCGACGTGGTGCGTTCCTTTACTTCCCGCATCCGCGAGCGCGCGCTCGGCGAAGAGGTCTCCAAGGCCCTGAACCCGGCGCAGCAGGTGGTGAAGATCGTCAACGAGGAGCTCACGCAGATCCTCGGCGCAGGCGTCGACCGTCCGCTTGCCTTCGCGAAGAACCCACCCACCATCATCATGCTGGCGGGCCTTCAGGGCGCCGGCAAGACGACGCTGGCAGGCAAGCTCGGCTATTGGCTCAAGGACGCGGGCCACACCCCGCTGCTGGTCGCGGCCGACTTGCAGCGGCCGAACGCGGTGACCCAGCTGCAAGTGGTTGGCGAGCGTGCCGACGTACCGGTCTATGCTCCCGAAAAGGGCGTGCAGTCCGATGGAGGCGAGGCACTCGCCGCTCCCGGCCAGACCACCGGAGACCCGGTGAAGGTCGCCCGCGACTCAATTGCGTACGCCAAAGACAAGCTCTACGACACGGTCATCATCGATACCGCAGGTCGTTTGGGTGTCGACGAGGAGCTGATGGCCCAGGCCCGCGACATCCGCGACGCCGTCAACCCCAACGAGATCCTCTTCGTCATCGACGCGATGATCGGCCAGGACGCAGTGCAGACCGCCGAGGCCTTCAACAAGGGCGTGGACTTCACCGGCGTGGTGCTCTCCAAGCTCGACGGTGACGCACGAGGCGGTGCGGCGCTTTCCGTCGCAACGGTCACCGGCAAGCCGATTCTCTTCGTCTCCAACGGCGAGGGGCTCAAGGACTTCGAGGTTTTCCACCCCGACCGCATGGCCTCCCGCATCCTCGACATGGGCGATATCCTCACCCTCATCGAGCAGGCGCAGAAGGAGTTCGACGAGCAGGAAGCGATGGAGTCCGCCCAGAAGATGGCGAAAGGCACCTATGGCCTCGACGACTTCATGGAACAGCTCGAGCAGGTGCGCAAGCTTGGCTCAATGAAAAGCCTCTTGGGCATGATTCCCGGCATGGCCGCACATCGCAAGGAGCTCGAGGCCCTCGACGAGCACGAGATCGACCGCACCGAAGCCATCATTCACTCGATGACCCCGGCCGAACGCCGCGATCCCTCCATCATCGACGGCTCCCGTCGCGCCCGCATCGCATACGGTTCCGGCAACACCGTCTCGGCAGTCAATGGCCTGCTGCAACGCTTCGAGCAGGCGGCCAAGATGATGAAGCGTATGACCAACAAGGTCGGCGGCGGTATCCCCGGCTTCGGTGGCCCCGCCATGGGCGGCGGCTACGGCGGTAAGAAGAACAAGAAAGGCAAGAAGAAGGGCAAGTCCAAGTCGGGCAACCCGATGAAGCGCGAGGCCGAAGAAAAAGCGTTGCGTCAAAAACTCGCCGGCAAGAAGAACTCCGGCGGTTCCGCTTTCGCCAAGAAACCGCAGAACCCCGCCCTCCCGGCAGGCCTGCAGGAAGCCATGCAAGCGGCCGGCAGCGACGAGAACGGCACCCCGAATCTCCCGCCGAACTTCGGCGGCGGCCTATCCGGCCTGCTTGGCTGAACCACTCTGACTGCGGTCGGCTTGCGCCGGCCGCGTATTTCCTTTTTCGTCGCCGGCGGACAGGCATGGCGCATTCCCTATCAAGCCTTGAAGGAGGGTCCATGTCCATCGCACTGTCGGTGCTGCTCGTCATTGTCTCCCTGTGGTGGGCGTTGCGCTTTCTGCCGGCCGGCGCCGACGGGCACGGCCCGCTGCCGTATCTCATCGCGTTCGTCCGCTTTCTCTGGATACCGTCGGTGATCATTCTGGCGGCAGCGCTTGCACTCCAGCATTGGGCCGTCGCCGTCTGCGCCGCGATAGTAACCTTGCTCACCGGTCTGTTCGCCTCGCCTTGGTACAGAGTCAAGAATCATTATTTCGCCCGACAAATCCAAGCTCGAACGCAGGAGCAATCACAATCTCAGGAGCAATCACAGCAACACGAACCGCTGGAACACCCAAACGGCGACGGTTCCTTTACCGTCATGACGCTGAACTGCCGTTACGGTCTTGCCGACCCGCAGGCCATCGTCGACGCTATACGCGGCAATGACGTATCCGTATTGGCCCTGCAGGAACTCACGCAAGACCTCGTCTCCGCGCTCGATAAGGCGGGCATCAACGAACTGCTCCCCTACCGTCAGCTCGGGCGTGCGCAGAAAAGCGACAACGGCGGCTTCAACGGCATTTTCTCGGCGGCCGAGCCGAGTGCACAAACCGAGCGCACCGTCGACATCGCCGCAGCCGACGTGCCGTGCTGTGCAATCGAGGGAGTGACCGTGTACAGCGCGCATCCCAAATCCCCGATGCGCGGCTGCAGTCAATGGGCCAAAGGCATCATCAATCTCGCAACGCTGACCTCGCAAACACCCAGTGACAGCGCATACACGCCGCTGGACACAAGCAACGGCGAGAGCCTTGCAAACAGCCAAATGCACCAAGCCAAAACGGCGGTACAGACCGATAGCCCAGAGCCAGTGCAGACCGACGGCCCGCAAAGCGAGACGGCCCGAAAGCCCGAAACCGTCATCATGGGCGATCTCAACTCGAACCTTGACCACCCCAGCTTCCGCAAGCTGCTCGACGCGGGGCTGTGCGACGCGGGTCTCGCCGCCTCGCACGCCCACGCCGCGAGTTTCCCGCAATGGCTGGTTTGGCCACGCCTGGAACTTGACCATATCCTGACTACCTCAGGCATCCAATCGTCGCAGGTACGTACCCTGGCCATCCCCGGAAGCGATCATTTCGCACTGCTCGCCCAGCTACGCCGCATATAGCCGCTCCATGTTTGCTAGTAGCAAAACGCGAGCCTTATCCGACAATATTACGAGCCGCTTTCCCGGATGCGGATGCATCGCTAGACCCAAGCAATATGCGGCTTTTATCGGTTGAATCTTTGTCCTGAGACATCCTCCGAAAGCGTATAAAACTAGACATACCGTATCTGTCTATTGACTTTATACGAGAGTGTCCATATGCTGTCCTTTTGGTTGCTATGCAGACGACTTGAAACGATACTAAAAGTATGAATTCAATGTCGAATGCAAAGAAGGATATTATGAACGACACACAAAATGCAGACATTCAATTCAATATCTCCGTTAGCAAAGACCAGCTCGCACTTATGAAACGGGCTGCGGCACTTGAGGAGAGACCAGTTGCGGACTGGGCGGCGGACAAGCTGCTCGAGGCCGCCGACCAGAGCGTGGAGCAGGAGGTGACGCTTCAGGAGGTCAACGAGGAATTCGACAAGATCCTCGCGACTTTCGAGGTCCCCGCAAACGTCTGATACGAGCGGATATTCCTCCAATAGATGAGTTACAGACGGTTTCAAAGAACCGTTGATGGTTGATTTGTTGAGGGTGGCATCCTTTCCACAGGATGCCACCCTCTTTGATATCCACATTCAGCAGGCCGGGTTATATAGGTTGGAATGCGGATTTATGCTGTTTCCGCGCCGTTGCCCACAGCCCGCTTAATGCAGGCGTTTTGCCGCCGCTTCGATTTCGGATCTTGACGGGCATGTGGCCGGCCCCGTATGTCTTGTCGACAGTCCGGCAGCACAGTTGGCAAGCTTCAATGCCTGGACGATATCGTCCGATTCAAGCAGAGTCGCACACAAGACCCCTGCATGGGTATCCCCGGCACCGTTCGTATCCACGGCATTGACTTCTAGCGCCGGAATATGTATGACATTTTGTTTGCGGTCGTCTCGTCCATCGCAATACCATGCGCCCAAAGCGCCGACACGCACGATAACGGGATCGCCGAAATACCGGGCAAGCGAGCGGCACTGCCCCGCGTAATCCCTGTCCCCACAACCCGCATCAACGCCGAAACGCGAACAGAGAATCGCGGTCTCGCGCTCATTCATCGTCCATATCGGATGCAGACCGCGTAGACTCCGCAAAGATTCATCGTCGATATCGGCAATCATGGGGCTGGTGTCAAAGACGACATAGCCCTTGCTCCATCCCGCGTTTTTCGCGGCAAACCTTCGTATCGCCTCGGCGTTCTTTTTATGGCAGAACGAATATCCGCTCAGATAGACCACATCTCCGGCAACAAGCTCGATATTCTCGTAGGAATCTTCCGGCACCTGCGTCTCGGCGCCTCTGGTCGACACAAACGTGCGTTCGCCGTCGGGTTCGGTCATCGCGATGCTGTAACCGGTGTCGATGCCCGGCAATTGGGCTCCGTCAATGCCGACACCGATCGAAGACAGCGCTTTGCGAGCTACATCCGCCATCGGACCGGTACCGACGGCACCCAGATACGACGCACGCGCCCCCATCTGCCGGGCGGCGTATAGCACGTTGTAACCACCGCCGGCGCTCATCGCCTGATTGGTCGCGAAGATGTCTCCCCCGCGTTCGGGCAGATGATCGACGGACAGCGTCAGGTCCACACACACCTGAGCCAGATGAAGCAATTCAGGTTCACGCATGTTCGACCTCTTTCTGATCTGTTTGCAGCGTATTCCGTTGCGTTCCAGGCCCGCCCGGCTCTGTTTCAGACGTATTCCGTTGCGTTCCGGGCCTACCCGGCTCTGTTTCAGACGTATCTCGTTGCGTTCCAGGCCCGCCCGGCGCTACTCTGCCCACGGACTGTTTCGTTTCCTTTGCTTCGTGCGCACGGATCCGAAGCAACGGTTTCACCGATTTCGCAAGCTCAAGATGCGAGACGGCGGCGACTTGCCCGGTCAGTGTTTCCGGGAACGCGTCCGCCCCGAGCGCAGCGCCGAGCATGGCTCCACAAATGGCACCGATCGTGTCGGTGTCCCCGCCGATATTGGCCGCGGTAAGCAATGCCTTCAACGGTTGGTCTGCATAGCGATATGCCAGCGCGAAAGCCACGGCAACCGACTCATCGGCTTCGACCGACGTGCCGAATTCCAAGCGCAGCCGCTCGACGAACTCATCGTCGCCGCCGATACTTTGCGCGGCCTTGATGGCAGATTTCGCACGTGCGACGACACTGGCCTTCGGACTCCAGGCAGCTTTCTCGTAGGACGCGTTTTCGGCCAGCCTCAACGCGAGATCCAGCGAGATTCGCGGCGTTTCTCCGGAAACGCCGAAGCTGACGGCGGCGGCGACCAACAGCGCACTTTGGAAACCCGGAACGGTGTTATGGGTCACGCGGCAGGATTCATAGACGTAACCGGCGAACGACGGCCGGCCCGCATCGTGGGCGATGCCCACCGGCGCCACGCGCATCGCCGCGCCATTCGTCGTGCCCGTGCGGCCGGTCTTGCTGATATCCGCGCCGTTCCTGACCTGCTCTAGCGCCAGTTTCGTGGAAGGCCCAAGCAGATCGAGGGAACCGCGACGTTTCATATCGTCCTCCCAAGCCAACAGCTTGGAAGCCAGACGAGCCGAATCGATATGGCCGCACCCTTCAGCGATAAGGCCCGCCACCAGAAGCGCCTGTTCGGTATCGTCGGTCACCGAGCCTGCGGCCATGCCGGGGGCGATCGGCTGGTCGGCTATCGCGTCCACCAGCCCTGTCACCTTGCCGTAGGCCGCCCCAATCCATTCGTGGCTCATGCTCTGCGTCGGCATACCGATAGCGTCACCGAGCGAAAGCCCCCGCAAAGCCCCCAGCGCGTGGTCTTGCCAGATATCTGAACCGACCTCCATGTCATTGCCTCCGACTGGTTCGCATTAACGAACTATAAATCTAGTCATAAAATTTAGTCATTCTGACCATAACTCAAGCTCCAGCCACGCTCAAGCAAGATTCCGAGCCGGAATGCGAGCAAAGATATCTATCCAGCGGGCGAGCTATAGTTGATAAGTTATTCACGGGTGCGGGGCCCTCTCATTCCCGCAGGCCGTGAGGGACAACGCGGATTCAAGCAAGTATGCCCCACATACGAGTGCGAAACCGCAATGATACCTACAAGGAGAGCCACAATGGCTACCAAGATTCGTCTGAAGCGCATGGGCAAGAAGTTCCACGCTGTCTACCGCATCGTCATCATGGATTCGCGCAAGAAGCGTGATGGCAAGTCGATCGAGGAGATCGGACAGTACGATCCGAACCAGCAGCCTTCGCTGATCAAGATTGATTCTGAGCGCGCTCAGTATTGGCTCGGCGTCGGCGCGCAGCCGAGCGAACCGGTGCTGAACCTGCTGAAGATCACCGGTGACTGGCAGAAGTTCAAGGGTCTGCCGGGCGCCGAGGGCACGCTGAAGACCGCCGAAGCCGGCCCGGATGCCGCCGCTCGCGTCGAGGCCGCTGAGGCCGACGCGCAGAAGCGCAAGGCCAAGCAGTCCGAAGCCAAGGCTAAGGCCGAGGCCGAGAAGGCCGCCGAAGCCGCCAAGGCTGATGAGGCGAAGGCCGACGAGGCCGGTGCTGAAGAAGCTGCCGCCGAAGAGACCGAGAAGGCTGAGTAATCATGCTCGCGCAAGCTGTGGAACATCTCATTTCCAATATCGTCGACTTCCCCGATGATGTGTCGGTGAAGTCCCACGAAAACGCCCGCGGCGAATTGTTGCGGGTGCGTGTGAACCCTGAAGACATCGGACGCGTGATCGGCCGCTCTGGCCGCACCGCCAATGCCATCCGCTCTGTGGTGCAGGCTCTGTCCGACCACAAGGTGCGCGTCGACATCATGGATGTACGCCGGTGAATCGCGACGAAACCATTTCGCAGCAGGCAGACCCTCAGCAGCGTGAACTGTTGAGGGTCTGCCGTATCGGGCGTGCGCAGGGGCTCAAAGGCGAAGTCAACGTTCGCACGTTTACCGACGAACCGGAACGCCGGTTTGCCGCCGGGTCGGTGTTGACCACCAAAGACGGCGAGCGAACCTACACCGTCGCACACTCCCGCACGTTCAAGGATCGCTGGATCCTGCATTTTACGGGCGTCAGCAACCGCGACGCTTCCGAGGCCCTGAACGGTTTGGAACTGTACGTCGAGGCCGACGATCCCGAGGAAATGGCCGAAGAGGACGCTTGGTACCCCAAGGATCTTATCGGGCTTGAGGCTCGCGTCGTGGACAATCCGACCAACGGAATCAGTGCGGCAAAAGCCGGACAGATTATCGGCAAGGTCGTGGACGTCATCGATGGCCCTGCACAATCGCTGCTGAAAATACGCTTGACGAACCCCGTTATCGAGCAGAAAGACGGAAGTTTTAGTGCCGCATCAGCCCCCGAAACCGACGAGGAAGACAACGAGAAAAACATCAACACCGCTTTGGTCCCATTCGTCGATGAACTCGTGCCGGACATCGATCTTCATAGCAACCGCATCACCATCGATCCGCCAATCGGTCTGATTCCCCTGCTTTGAGCGCCGTCAATCGCGTCCAATCTCCGCCATCAGTTTTGAATTCGTCATTTTATCCTCTCTTGGTGCCACCAAGCAACGGTTTTTCTCTAAAATCATGCACATTTCTGCGATTTAGAGGGGTCTTGGTGCACCAAGTACCCCCTCAATCACAAGAATGAAGTCTCAATCTCATTTTTTTGGGGTACTTGGTGCACCAAGACCCCTCTAAATGAGTGTTTTCACACAATAGACGATGCGTGGCGCAACAATAAGACCACCATGAAACATCATGGACCGCTTATTCGAGCTCTGATCTCTTCATGCTCGCCGACGGATGGGCATGCGATATGGTTGAAGACATGAAAATCGATATCGTGTCCGTGTTTCCCGAATATTTCGAAGCCCTCAACGTCGGCCTGTTTGGCAAAGCCATCGAGCGCGGACTACTTGACGTGAAGACGCACGATCTGCGCGACTGGACCCACGATGTGCACCATTCCGTCGATGACACCCCGGTCGGCGGCGGCGCCGGCATGGTGATGAAGCCAGAGGTCTGGGCCGAATGCCTGGATGATCTGCTTGGGATGGAACCAGTTGATATCGCGGATAATGACACTGCGGCAAGACCATCCACCACCATCACGGCCAAAGATGATGGTCACGGAAAAGTATCGGCAACATCGACGAGCTCGGACGATATCGACAAGGCAATAAACCAATCCCGCTCGATCGATCGCGACGGAATTGAACCCACCAACAGATTGAATTTAACCGCAAACGACGAAACAGCGGGAACAATCGTAGACAACATCACGATATCGTCGCCGGCCACCGGAACCTCTGCCGCCACAGTTAAAAACAATCCGGAAGACGGCTCGCCGGCTCCGAGTGCGACACAGCAAGAACACAGCAAACCAATTCTTATTTTCCCGAACCCTTCGGCCCCGCTGTTCACACAGCGCGACGCGACCGAGCTTTCGCGGGCCGGGCACCTGCTCTTCGGTTGCGGACGCTACGAGGGTTATGACGCACGAATCCCCCGCTATTACCGGGCCCAGGGCGTCGACGTGCGCGAATACTCCATCGGCGACTACGTGCTGAACGGCGGCGAAGTGGCCGTCTCGGTAATGCTCGAGGCCATCACCCGCTTGATGCCCGGATTCATGGGCAATCCCGACTCCATCGTCGAGGAGTCCTACACCGGCTCGAACGCGCTTTTGGAACACTACCAGTACACGAAACCGGCCGTCTGGCGCGGCATGGGAGTGCCCGACGTGCTGACCAGCGGCGACCACGGCAAGGTCGACCGTTTCCGCCGCGACGAGGCCATCGTCCACACCGACAGCCTCCGCCCCGACCTCATCGAGCAACTCGACTGCACGGCGCTGGACAAGGCCGACCGCAAAACCCTGATGGCGCTGGGCTGGGAGGTCTCCGGCCCTCACCCACGTAAGTTGCACGATTAATACCGTTCATTCAGCTAGGCTAATCAATTATGTTTATCAATAACATGAACACTTGTTCAGGCCATAATGTCATTGATAAATAACATAATCCTGAATGATAAAAGCATCTTTCACACGGTTTCGATGTAGTAGACCGCGGTTTCGCCGTAATCACGCTGGTCGGCGGTGTGCCAGCCTTCCGGAAGCGTCAATGGGTCGGAGCGGGTGGAGCGCTCGAAAACGATAAGCGTGCGCTCGTCTGTGGCCGGGGACGCGGCCAGGTCGGCGACGAGCTGGTTGCATTCCTCCGTGGTGAGGGCGTAGGGCGGATCGGCGAAGATGACGTCGAACGCGGGACCATCATAGCCAGGGGCGATGCGCTCGGCGCGCTTGCGCATCACGCGGGCCTTCATCGTGCGGGCGTCCCAAGAACGATTGCGTTTGAGGTTGCCCAACGTCTTGTCGATCAACGAGGCGGCTGGGCCGGCCGATTCCACGGCCACCAGCTCGTCGGCGCCTCGCGAAAGCGCCTCGATGCCCAGCGCACCGGTTCCGGCGAAGAGGTCGAGCACGCGCCCGCCGTCGAGCATCCCCCACGCCTCGAGCTTCGAGAAGATGGCCTCTTTGGTCCGGTCGGTCGTCGGTCGGGTGCCCGGCTTGGCCTTAGCCAGCTCGAACCCTTTGAATCGTCCCGCAATCACACGCATATTCGCCATCGTAGCCTGTCACGGCGATAGCTGCGTTGCAAGCCCACATCACTCAAGTGCAAAAAGTGCGAATTAAGCAACCTAAACAGCACCTTTCGCACACGCAAGCGCAAAAAGTGCCAACTGGCACCATCAACTCGCACCTTTCGCACATGCAAGTGCAAAAAGTGCCAATTAGAAACGGCAATTCGCACTTTTTGCGCATGAATGCAGGAGCGGCACGCGTCACATCAGTTGCTGAGGATCTCGGACTCGCCGCCGCGAGTGAAGTCGAGGACGGCTCCGGCGAGTTGGGGCTGGTCGGCCAGGCTCGGGTCGTGCTTGAGCAGCGCTTCGGCGGCCTCTCGGGCGTCGGCGATGATCTTGGCGTCTTTGACCACGCGCAGGAGCTTCAGGCCGGACTTGCCGCCGGACTGGGCGTCACCCAACACGTCGCCGGCGCCGCGCAGCTCGAGGTCGGCCTGTGCGATTTCGGCGCCGTCGAGCGAACCTTCGATGACCTTCAGCCGTTGCTCGGCGATGCTGCCCGGCTCGGCGCGCGAGACGAGGAACGCCCAGGAATCCGTGCCGCCGCGGCCCACACGGCCACGCAGCTGGTGCAACTGGGAGAGGCCGTAACGATCGGCGTCGAAAATGGTGATGCAACTCGCCTGCGGCACGTCGACACCCACCTCGATGACCGTGGTCGCCACGAGAATCGGCGTCTTGCCCGACTCGAAATCGGCCATCACCTGCCGCTTGGTTTCATCGTCGTCGCGACCGGTCAACGTCGCGAATGCGATGCCCTTGAACTGCGGCAGGCTCGAAAGCCGGTCTGCGATCTCATCGACGGCGTGCAGCGGCAGCTTGGGCTCGCTCGGTGTGCCGTCGCCGTTTTCGTCGCCATAATCGTCGATCTCCACGAAGTCGTCGTTGTTTTCTTCCTCCGCACGGCCGGATCTTGACGCCTTCGAGCCACCCGTTGAAGCTTCGTTCTGTGCTTCGTCGGCGTCGATACGCGGGCAGACGATATACGCCCGCTCCCCCGCGTCGATGCGGCGGCGGATGTGCACGAACATCTGGCCCATCGTGTGTCCGTCGGCCTCGGGCACGATGAACGTGCGAATCGGCTTACGACCGCCAGGCAACTCGGTGAGCCACGAAATATCGAGGTCGCCGAACCACGTCATCGCGGCGGTGCGCGGAATCGGGGTGGCCGTCATCACCAGCAGATGCGGCGTCTTCTCGCCCTTCTCACGCAATATCTCGCGCTGCTCGACGCCGAAACGATGCTGTTCGTCGATGACCACCAGCGCCAGGTTCGGCGCCTGGAACATCTTGGAGAACGCGGCGTGCGTGGCGATGATGATGCCCGGCTCGCCGCTGGCCGCGGTCGCGAGCGCTCTGCGTCGGGCCGCCAGTTTCATGCCTCCGGTCAGCAGCGTCACCGGGATGGCCGAGGAATCGCTTTCAGATTTATCTGTATTACTTTTCTTGCCATCGGCGTCCCCGTTGCCGTCATCGTGATCAGCGCCTTTTGCCGACTTACCGGAACCGCCGTCGGCAAGCTTGGCAACCATACCGCTGATAGTTTCGAAATGCTGCTCGGCGAGCACCTGTGTCGGCGCGACCAACACGGCCTGATTGCCGGACCCGACGGCCTGCAGCATGGCTGCGAGCGCCACCACGGTCTTGCCGCTGCCGACCTCGCCCTGCAGCAGCCGCTGCATCGGATACGCGCGGCCCATGTCCTCGCAGATGGTGTCGATGACGTCTTGCTGGCCGCCGGTGAGCGTGAACGGCAGCGAGTCAACGAACCGGCTACGTAACCCAGAATCCTCGCATTCGAAAGTCTCGGCCTTGCGAGCGTTTTCACGGTTTTGCAGCACCGAGATCTGCGAGACGAACGCCTCCTCGTAGCGCAGCGTCGCCAGCGCCTCATGGAACGCTTTCGTCGACTGCGGGTCGTGGATGGCGGCGAACGCGTCGGCCCGGTGCATCAAGTTCTTTTTCGCGATGACGTCCTGCGGCAAAATATCGGGGATCGCGTCGCGCAGGGCGAGGATTTTCGACTTGCTGTCGGCAACTTGATTATCGGCAATGTTATCGGCCTTGCCAGCGTTATCGGTAACGGCGCCATCAGCCACTGTATTATCGGCAGCGTCATCATCGCCCACACTTGTCGACGACATAATATTACGCGTGACAGAACCACCTTCAGTATCACCGTTTTTCTGAAGTTTCGCCTCACCGCTGGCACGCAAGGCATCGAGCATCGCGACAATGGACTCATGGATGTGTTCGCTGGAAATGCGCGAGGTGGCGTGATAGACCGGCCGCGGCCGGCAGACGTGCTGCAAGGCCTCGTAGGCGGTCGAAGCGTCGAATCTCAGAGCATTGACGTTGGCACTGGCACGCGCGGCTGCAGCGGCGGAAGACAAACGTGCACTGCCGGCAACGCCTGAGCGCGCACCAGCAGAAGCGGACGAACCGGCAGCCTGTGCGTTCGACGCCGGCTGGGAATGCGAAGCTAAAACGCCAGAGTCGGCAGTAGCAGCATTAGCATTCCGACTTCCATCGGCTTGGTTGGAAATATCATCGAAAGAAAGTTCGCCGGCACTTACGGAACCTGACGTCGCGGCCGGACCAGCGAAAACGTTTGCACCTTCCGGCATCACCGTGAGCACTTCAGGGTGGGTGAATTGCAGCTGGCCGTTGAATTCGGTGGGTGTGCCGGCGAGCACAACGTCGGCGCCGGAATGCAGGCGACCGCTCATCCAGTCCATATACTGCTTTTTATGCGAGAAAAAGACGAGCCGGCAACTCGACCCGGCCACCTGCCGGCTCGCGGCGAACGCACCGTCATCGACGACGGCTTCCAACCGAAATCCCCTACGTCCGCCCATCGGGATGACCCGCGCAAAGCGCACCACCGCCGCAAACGCCATCGGCATGCCGGCCTTGGCCTCACGGATGGAACGCCCCGGCACCGGCTCGGTGACACGGAACGGATAGTAGGTCAACGCGTCGCCCACGCTCACCACGCCGAGCCCTTTGAGCGCACTGACCCGCCGTTTGTTGGCGATCAGCGAGGAAATCGGGGTGTTCAGGGTGACGGTATTGCTCATGGTTCCATTCTATTGAAGCCCGACGAACGGCTTGAAAAACCTGACATATCTTGCCTTGCATTCGACGACATCACTGCATAAAAACGAGAACCCGATACATTCATTTGTATCACAAAATAGCTGAAACCGCCGTTCACTACAGAAATCCCGCACAAGCCGACAGATACGTTTCGCGATATAGCCATATTGGCCTAACCACAAAATCTATCCGCCGACTCGTGCGGGATCATGAAGCCGTTTATATGGCGACTACCAATCGCCATTGGCTAACTCGTCAGCGCTTCGAGGCGTCGTCCGACTTGGTCTGGCGGGCCATGCCGAAGGAGACCACGAACGCGACGACGGCCAGCGCCAACGCGAAGATGAAGCCCCAGCGCGAGCCGGTGACGAAGGCCATCGCCTTGCCACCGGTGTGCGAGGAGGCCTGGCCGGCCGCCAGCAGGATGGTCGCCACGGCGGTGATAACCGCGCCCAAGACCTGCTGCATGGTGTTCAAAATGGTGGAGCCGTCGGTCGACAGGTGCTGCGGCAGCGAGGCGAGCGCCGAGGACTGGGCCGGGTTCATCGCCATCGGAATGCCGATCATCAGCACGACGTGCGCGAAGATGATATAGGCGATGGAGGTGGTCGGGCCGGCCAGCATCAGCAGGATGACGCCGATCATGGAGAGCACGAGGCCACCGCGCACGAGCCACTTCGGTCCGACGACGTCGAAGAGACGGCCGGAGAGCATGGATACCAGCGCGTTGACGACGCCGCCGGGCAGCATCACCAGGCCGGTCATGGCGACCTTCACGCCCATGCCGTTCTGCAGCTCCTGCGGCATCAGATACATGGTGGCCAGGGTGATGCCGAAGTTCATCATCACGATCAGCGCTCCGACAGTGAACTGGCGGATGCCGAGCGCATGCAGGTCAATGATCGGGTTGGCCATATGCAGCTGGCGGTAGCTGTAGAAGGCGACCGCGAGAACGCCGATGACGAGAATCAGGATGACCTGCCAGGTGAAGCCGAGGTCGCTGATGAGGCTCACGCCGAGCACCAAGCCGCCAAAGCCCAAGATGGAGGCGATGCAGGAAATCAGGTCGATCTTCGGACGGGTCAGCGCGTAGGCGTTGACCATCCAGATGGCGGCGGCGACGAACGCAAGCGCCGCGATGATCGCGAAGAAGAAGAAAATCGCGCGCCAGGAGAACGCGCCGATGAGCGCGCCGGAAAGGGTCGGGCCGATGGCCGGGGCGAACATGACCACCAGACCGGCCATGCCCATCGCGGCACCGATCTTGTTCAAGGGGAAGACCTCGAGGATCACAGCGAACATCATCGGCAGCACGAGTCCGGTCGAGATGCCCTGGATCATACGGCCGACCAGCAGCACGATGAACATGGACGTCGGTGCGAAGCCGGAGACCAACGAGCCGATGAAGAACATCGCCAGCGCGAAAAGCAGCAGCGGCTTGGCGGGAACCCACTTCAAAAGCAAGCTGGTGAACGGCAGCACGATGCCGATGACGAGCATGTAGCCCACCACCATCCACTGCGCGGTGCCCGGGCCGATGCCGAAGCTCTTGCTCAGGTCGGGCAGCGCGATGTTCATTGCGGTCTCGCTGAGCATCCCCAGGAACGCCCCGAGGTAGAGCCCGAGCATCGTCAGGTTCGGGTGCTTGACGTCCACGCGCGCCTTCATCGCGCCTTTCGGTGTCTGCGACTGTTCATTATGCTGCGTTTTCCCGTTTTCGGGCGCAACTGTCTGCGACATGGTAGAACCCATGTTTGTTCTTCTCCATTTCATACCCGCGTCTTATCGCCGTTTACGGTTGCACGGGCCATTCGTGTATCGCGCCTTGAAGCGCGCTTCCATTGCAAGGGTGACGCAGGAACGCGTCCACTTTATTTTCCAGGAACCCCTCAATTCCCAAAGCAAAGTTTGATTATTAGCGTGCCGTTGGACAACCACGTCAGCGCCCGGCATAACGTGAGCCTCGCCACGCCGCCGTATCCCGCTAATAGTCACTTCTTGCGCGCGATACAAGGTCAGCTGTGTAAAAAGTGACAATTAGCCTGTCTATTTGTCACCTTTTGCACATATCCGCCAAGCAGGCATGAAAAACCTCCGACGCCGAAACGTACGGAGGTTTTCAAAATTGCTTTCACATGGCAAGCGGCTAAGCCCCGATTACGGCTTGGCCGTTGCGATTGCGTCAGCGGCGATACCCACTTCGGAATTCTCGGCGGTGTCGCCTTCGGCCTGTGAGCTTTCCTCAAGCAACTCACGGTCTTCCTCGGAGCGAACCTCGTCATTTTCATCGTTCAAGTTGTCCACAGGGAACTTGAACACGAGCGTCAGCAGGAAGGCGACCACCATGGCAACTACACAGGAAATCACGTAGGTCACGAAGCCATGGCCGAAGAAAACCGGCAAGGTGGCGATGCTGGGAAGCGCGAAAGCATGGGCCTGGACACCGGAATATCCGGCAATGGCGCCACCCACTCCGCCGCCGATGCACACCGCGGCAAGAGGCATCTTACGCGGGAGGTTCACGCCGAACATAGCCGGTTCCGTAATGCCGAACAAAGCCGAGATACTGGCGGAAATACACGTCGTCTTGAACGGTGCGTCATGGCTTTTGAGCATGACGGCCAACGCGGCTCCTGCCTGGGCAAAGACGGGAGGACCCATCAGAGCGAGTACCGTATCGTGCCCGGAAACCGCCAGATTGTTCATGCCGATGAGAATCAGGCTCCAATGGAAACCGAAGATGACCATCGGCTGCACGGCAGCGCCCAGCAGCAGACCTGCGACGATCGGCGAAAGCGCATACACCCATTCGTATCCGGCAGCGAGGCCGTCACCGACCACTTTGCCGAACGGTCCGAACAGCAGCAATGTCACCGAGCCGACGAACAGGACGCAGATCAGCGGCGTGAGGAATCCACGAATCACTTCCGGCAGGACCTTGTCGAGCCACTGCTGCACAAAGCGCAACAAGCCTATCGCCAGAATGATGGGCAACACGCTTGAAGCGTATTTGACGCCCAGCATCGGTATGCCGAAGAAGGACAGCGTAGTGCCCTTTTCCTGCACTTTCACCAGCGCCGGATACAGCATCAGGCAGGCGATGACGACGGCGATATACGGATTGGTCTTGAATTGCTTGGCGGACGTATACGCAAGCATGACGGGCAGGAAGGTGAACACACACGATGCCATCGCGTCAAGCACCAGATACGTATTGCCGGAAGCGTCCAGTACCTTGCAGCTGGTGAGGATGATCAGCACACCCTTCATGATGCCCGCCGCGGAGAGCAGGTTCACAATCGGCAGGAAAATCCCGGAAATACCATCGATGACGATGTTCAGAAGACTCTTTTTCTTGGCCATGTCATTCACTCGCTTTGAAAGTTGTTGACCAGCACCTTGCCTTCAGGCACCTTTTCCTCTTCGTCGTTTTCGCCGTTGGGCGTTTGTTTCGACTTTTCGATCGACCCGTCCACATCTTCCTTGTTGACGAAGTACTCACGTTCGTCGACGCCACGCAGATAGCATTGCAAGGCGCCCACGAGGTTGGCGTCATTGCGGAATTTGCAGCTGACCACATCCGCTTGGGAGACAAAGTACGGGCAGGTCGCATACAGCTTCTGCAGATTGGCGCGTATGGCTTCGATGAACGCAGGCTGAGCCGAGATGCCGCCACCGATGGCAAACCGTTCCGGATCGACGATGTTCTGAATATTGAATATCTGCACCGCGATGTCATGGGCATAATGATCCAGGCAATCCAACGCCTCGGGCTCCCCCGCGTTCACCGCTTCAAAGAATTTCACACCATTGATGGAATCCGGATCCACGCCCTTGATGTTCGCATAATTCGCGCACAGGGCAGGCGTTCCACATTGGTTGCCCCAAACCCCTTCACGGGTCGGCCCTTCATCGTGCGAAGTAATGATGTAGCTCACTTCGCCGGCCGAGAAGTGCGGGCCACGATGAAGCACATGGTTCTTGATGATGCCGCCGCCAATCATGGTTCCGAACAGCAGGACAAAGCCATCGCTCACGTCCTTCAGCGCACCGACGGTCGCCTCCGCGGTAGCCGCGCACTTCGCGTCGTTGTCCATCACGATACGCACCGGGCAATGACTGAACAGCTCATGACGAAGATAAAAATCGTCGTTATATCGCAACGCTCCGCCCATCGCGCAATATCCCTCGTCCGAATCAATGATGCCCGGCATCGAGATGGCAATGCCCTGCACCCCGGGCTCCTGCTTGAAAAGCTGAGTCAACGCCGCAATCAATTCATCACGACCTTCCTGCGGGGTGGGAATCGACCCACGGGAGGTAATCGAGCTGTTCTCCAACATATACGCATATTTGATATTGGTTCCGCCGATATCAATGGCCAGAATTTTCATGATGCATCCTTGCGTTATCCATACCTGTTATTCGAAGTTTCAGGGCACAATACGCCCCGGAATTTCGCAAAAAGTTGAATTTTGAAGGTGCAATGCCAAATCGGCACCGACCGCGCATTGCGCCTTGAAATGTTCGTCTCGTTGTGTTGACGTCGGTTTGCCGGCAGCTTCATTGGCTAAAGCCACCGGCGGAACCGACAATCTTGATAACTACGATGACATGGAGGAGACATCCCCCATACCATCGAGGCGACTACGACTACAGAGTGGCCATAGTCTTTCCGGAGCCGACAAGACCTTCGAAATCGGCCACGAAATCATCTACCGCCGCATCGATCGCAGCGTTCTTGGTAAGGGCGTCGATAACCGAAGAGGCTATCGTCGCCGCGCCCACGCCATGAACCGCCAGGTCAAGCACCTGCTGCGAGTTCTTGAAGCTCGCAGCGAGAACCTCGCAATGCAGGTTGTTGGCCTTGAAGATGTCATGGATCTTGCACGCGACGTCGACTCCGTCGTAACCCATATTGTCGATGCGGTTGATGTACGGGGCGGCATACACTGCTCCGGCCTTCGCCGCTATGAACGCCTGCAAAGGCGTATAGATCGCGGTCGCGGTGACGTTGATGCCTTCGCCCGACAGCTGCTTGATGGCCTTGAACCCTTCCGGAACGCTCGGAATCTTGGGGAACGTGTTGTCTCCCAGCTCCTTGACGATCCGATGGGCATCGGCGACCATGCCTTTGGCGTCTTTGGCGACCACCTGCGCGTGCAGCTCGCGATCCGGCCCGATAATCGAGCGAATCTCGTGCAGCACCTCGAAAGGCGGGCGTCCGGCCTTCGCCAGAATCGAGGGGTTGGTGGTCACACCATCGATCGGATAATACTCAACCAAGCGTTTGATGGCCTCGGTATCCGCATCATCAATGATGAGTTTCATGGTTATTTCCTTTCATTGCCAACAGTTCAGCGACCAATCGCGGATCGCGGGTTACAGCGTCTGCTCCGTCCGCTCGATGATGTCGTCCTGGGTCGCCTTGGACAGCACCACGAAGAACGCGCTATAACCGGCGACGCGAACGATCAGATCACGATGCTTTTCAGGATGGACCTGCGCATCAAGCAACGTTTCACGGGAGACGACGTTGTATTGCACGTGATAGCCGTGAAGCTTGTCGAAGAACGCACGGGTCAGCAACGCGAGTTTCTGCCTGTTCTCCATCTTCGAAAGCACCTGCGGGGTCATCTTCTGGTTGAGCAGCACACCTCCGGTGATGTCATCGGTGGGCAGCTTGGAGACCGACTTGAACACGGCGGTCGGGCCGTGCTGATCGGCGGAATGCGAAGGGCTGCAACCTTCGGCAAGGGGCTCGCCTGCGGCACGGCCGTCAGGGGTGGCCAACGTCCCGGCGCCCTGGGGCACATTCGCCGAAATCGAGCTGGTACCGGCGTAGTAAATCCCGCCGATCGGCCCGCGGCCGTAGCGGGTATTGTGGTACTTCTTCATCTCATCGATGTAGATGTCATACGCCTGGCGAATCAGCGAATCGACGTAATCATCGTCGTTGCCGTACTTCGGCGCCGCCTTCATCAGCTCACGGATATGTTCGTTCTTTTCGCCCTGCCAATTGTCCTGCATGGCGTTCCACAGCTCTTCAGGCGTCACCTTCTTCTCTTCGAAGACCACCTTCTTCATGGCGGCGAGAGAATCGGCAAGATTGGCGATGCCCACCTGCAGATCGGAGATGAAGTCGTAGACGGCTCCGCCTTCCTTCATGTTCAGTCCGCGTTCGATGCAGTCGTCGGTCAGGCAGGAGCAGAGGATATCCGCCGTATCGTGTTCAAGCACCATATCGCAGGTCGCGTCGATGATGACGCACTGACGGCACATCTCGCGGATGACCTTGTCCCAGCACTGCATAACCTGATCGAAACTCGTAAAGTCCTTGAAATGCCCGGTGCCCTCAACGAGCTTCTTGCCGCTTTGCGGGTCGACACCGTTGTTCATGGCAATCAGCAGCGCCTTCGGGAAATTGAGGAAGCTCATGCCGGTGCAGCGATAGCCCCATTTGCCCGGCACTGCCGTTTCCACGCAGCCGATAGCCGAGTAATTGTAGGCATCCTCGCGGGCCACACCCTTTTCGATGAAGCTGGGAATGATGACCTCGTCGTCGTTGAAGGCGGGCATACCGAAACCGCAACGAACGACTTCGATGCACTCGTTCATGAAATCATCCGGAAGGTTCTCATGATAACGGACGGTGAGGTTCGGCTGGGTGAGATGGCACTGGGCCACAGACTTCAGGATCAGCCAGCTCATGGGGTTGGTGGCGTCGCGCGCTTCGCCGTCCACCAGCTTCTGGCCGCCCACGGTGACATTCTGGTAGAGCGGTGAACCTGCGGAGAACTGGGTGTGGCTCCACGGGCGGACCTTGTTGATGGTGAAGGTTTTGAGCCACAGATTGCACATCAGCTCATCGGCCTCATCAGCCGTGATCCGACCGGTTTTCAGATCGTTTTCATAGTACGGCCACAGATATTGGTCCATGCGACCATACGAAAGCGAATGACCGTTGGACTCGAGCTGCAGCGTGAGGTGGATCAGCCAGACCGATTGCACCGCTTCGCGCAAGGTGCGCGCCGGCTCATACGGCACGTGGTCCAGCGCTTCGGCGATCCCACACAGTTCCGAAGCACGACGTTCGTCGCCCTTTTGCGAGCATTGTGTGGCTTGCTGGCGAGCCAACGAGGCATATCGGCCGGCGAATTCCTTGACCGCATCGGCCACGATGAGAATGGCCCGATAGAAGTAGCTCTTATGAATGTTGCGATAATCCGTCAGATCGAGAGCGTCAAGCTTTTCCTGGGCACGCCGTGCATAATCCTTCAATCCCAGCTTCAGCAATCCCTCATAATTGACGGCGCAATGGGCGTCGCCCGAAGTGATATTGCCTTCGGACTTGATGATGCCAAGGTCATAGAAGAGCTTGGAATGAGGAGGGAAGGCAGCCAATCCGCGGTCCTGAAGCGTATTGTGCTTCCAGAACGGATAGATGGAACGCAGCTTTTCCTTGTTCTCCTCCGTGATGGTGAACACATCACCATCTCGCTTTTCAAACTGGTCGAGCTCGTCAATCACCCAGTCCATCGCGTACTCCGGGAAAATCGGCGCCGACCTGTTCTTCGAAGCCTGGTTTCCGGCGATGACCGTCTCGGGCTCAATGAAAATCGGCATCTGCTCAAGAATCTCTTTGAGCATGATGGCACGCTTGATGGCCAAAGGCTGATCCTGCTGCTCCTGATAGACCTTGGTCGTGATCATTGCCCGATCGACATCGATCTGCGGCACTGCATCCAACAGCTGATCGCGGAAAGAGTTCATCCTGTCAGTGAGCTTTCCAAAATGTGAATCACTCATCGTACTTTCCTTTCATAAATGTAAGCTACATCACTTACGTAGCTTCAGAATAACGAAAGAAAGTCTTTTTGTCAATTTCGTAAGCGATTTATCTTTTGTTCGTAAATAAAAAACTTTCGATTAGATCTCTTCAAGCCATATCTATTCGTCAATGCCAAAGTCAACGAGAAGGCATGGAAACAACGCTTGCAAAAAGCTTTAAACAATAAAAGATCGTCTACTACTCCGCCACTAAAAGCTGCAATAACCATCCGCAGCGCAAATCCGAAACAAGGCAGATAACGGCCACATATGAGCGGAAAAGCCCATTTAGAATAATATTTCCTCTAAAACTAAATATCAGACCGTGACGATGTCGACACCGTGCCGGTCCAGCATCTTCCTGGCCGCATCCGAAAGACCGTCATCCGTGAACGTCGACACGTCTTTGTTACCGAAATCAAGAGGCACGGTACCCCGTCGAGAGAACTTGCTGCTTTCGGTGACCACGACCACGCGGCCTGCATGTTGCGCCATATCGCACACGGTCTCGGCACGCAGGGAATCACGGTTGGCAAACCCGGTTTCCTCGCTGTAGCCGTCGGTGCCGGCAAACAGGATATCGACGTACATGCCTTTCAGACAGCGCTCGACCATCGGCCCCACCATGACCTGCGCCGTCTGCTGGTATATCCCACCTAAGAGAATGATTTGGCTTTGTGATTTGCCACGCACATATCCGGCGACAAACGCGCTGTTGGTGATGATGGTGAGGTCGTTTTTGCTCGCAACCAGTTCGGCAGCCAACAGAGCGCAGGTGCTGCCGTTCTCGATCATCACCGTATCGCCGTCGTGGACGCATTCGGCTGCACGCCTGGCGATTTTCAGCTTTTCCTCGTAATGGTAGGCAAGCCGGCTTTCCATGTTGTCGGCGCTTTTGAGCACGGCGAACCCATGCTCTCGATCAATGATGCCGCGCTTTTCGAGCCCGCTCAGATCCTTGCGCATGGTGACTTCGGAAACCCCGAGTTCCTCGGCAAGCGTGGCGACCTCAATACGTTTGTGCTCGGTGAGCAACTCGAGAATACGATTCGTCCTCGTTTCCATTGATACGCCTTCCGTAATCAGGTTCACGCTTGGTCTACCCTGCCAGCCTAACACCCAATACCAAGGAATAACAAACAGATCGGCTTTCGAACAAAAGCTTTTCTCTTACTCAAGAGAAGTTCTTGCCCTTTGTCGACTTCACAGAAACGGTAAGGCCGAAACCTATAAGAAAGCCTCCACGCCCTCGTCAAGATACATCTGTCTGAAATCCTCGATATCTTCGGGATGTGTGTTGGGCACGCCTTTGAACGCATAGTCCTCACGGCCCAGCAACTCGTACTTCGATTCGCCGAAATTATGGAACGGCAGCAGCTGCACTTTATCGACCCCTATTGCCTTGAGTTTTCGGGCCATGCCTCTTGCATCGTCAAGCGAATCATTGAAACCGGGAATGACAGGAGTGCGAATCAACAGGTCTTTGCCCGTTGAAACCGCATAGGCCATGTTTTTAAGGATCAGCTCGTTGCCGACACCGGTGCCCCGCCTGTGAAGGTTCGTGTCATACTGCTTCATATCCATGAAAATATGGTCGAGATGCCCGATGGCGGCTCTGAAAACTTTTTCGGGCACATGGCCGGTCGTCTCGATACTGGTGTCGATGCCATGAGCGTTGAGCTTATCGAGCAGCTCGACACAGAAATGCCCCCAAACCAACGGTTCACCGCCGGAAAGTGTGACGCCTCCCCCGCCTTCCTCGTAGAACGGCTCGTCCTGCAGACATTCCTCAAGCACGTCATCACTCGTGCGCCTCACTCCGACAACAGAGAGACCGGGGCAATCCTTCAATGCTTCATCGACCTGCGCGTCGCCTATTTGCAGGCGAGTCACGTCCGGCCCTCGCCGCGCACCAGTTTTAATGAAACCGACTTTACGGGCGAGAGCATCGGAGGCGTCGCAGCCATCGCAAGAACGCTCATCCCACTCAATCTCAGGAGTCTTCTTCTGACTCTCCGGATTGGAGCACCAGCCGCACCGCAATGGGCAGCCTTTGAGAAAGACCACGGTTCGTATGCCCGGGCCGTCGTTAAGACTGAACTTCTGAACATTGAAAACAATCGCGGATTCCAACATTGCCTCTTTCGAACGATGTGCAGCAACGTAATTCATATCCAAAAATTACGTTCAAAACTAATATAACTTACGTTCGTAATTAAAGCAAGATTGAAATCACTTATCTAAATCCAACCCGGAATTTTTGATCTCGCTCCCGCCAATGGTCACTTCTTGGAGAGCAGCTGTGTAAAAAGTGACAATTAGCCTGTCTATTTGTCACCTTTTGCACATATCCGCCAAACGGCGCCGTGCCAACAAACCGTGTTGCGCCAAGGCATGAAAAAACCTCCGACGCCGAAACGTACGGAGGCTTGGAAAATTGCTTTCCGCGTTTTCACGCAACCACGCGCTGAACCTTGCCGGCCTTGAGGCACTTGGCGCACACGCGAACGCGGACGTTCTGTCCGTCGATAGTGGTGTGAACCGACTGCAGGTTCGGGCTGAAGGTGCGCTTATTGCGGATATGTGAATGCGAAACGCTGTAACCGGTCTGCGGTCCCTTGCCGCACACTGCGCAACGAGCTGCCATAATGGACTCCCTAAACTGTTTTGACTTGCAAGTCTTGATGCCCCTATCCTGCGTTTTGACGCACAACAGCGACACACAACTTATCAAGTATACAACCGGGGCCGACCAAGGACAAAGACAGTGTAATAACGCACGGTTTTTCATGCCCAACATTCGTCATTATCATGACGTAAGCAGAAAAAATACCATCGAATACAAGCCGTGTGGACCCATCCGGAAAATTATGCCCGCAGCGTATATTACGAACGTCTTTTTTTAAAAATATTCTGTCGAATTTTCGAGAAGAGAATCCTTTATAATATACAGTCGCATGATTTTATTCAATGTATAAATTCTATTTCATTCCTTAAATATGCAATCGACTTTCTCCAATGCTTACAGCGTAATATCAGAGCCCAACGGTTGACTCATTCAACGGGAATGCTAATATGCATGACTGTTCACTTAGGCTGACTCTTTTCATTTCACCGTCTCCATTCAACCGCTCAACTACTGATATCACCCTTTGCCGCCCACAACGACGGCAACGATAAACCGTACCGCGCGTCAAGGCAAAAATCCGCGCAGTACGACTCGGCGTTGACGTCAGAGCTTGTTTTATGTTCCAAATCAAAAGCCGAAACAAAAGAACCTTACGAATAACCAATAGCCGATAATTAATAAAAATTCGTCTGTTATTCGTCAACTTTTTCTTGTCGAATAACGTCATCAACGCCATCGCCGAGAAATGCCATTCTAGATTCCGGTCAGCGGCAGCACGACCGTCGGCGACCCGGCAGGATAATCACCAAGGTGCACGGGTTCACCGTCATCGGCCGCGCGGAAAAGGCTCAGGTTGTCGCTGACCTCGTTGGCCACGACGAGCATATTGCCGACGGCCAGGATATGACGCGGACGTTCGCCGCCGCTGGAAACACCGCGGCCTTTCCAGCCCGGATCGCCTTCTTCGGTCAGACGGCTCAGCCTGCTGCCGTCCCAATACAACGTCACGATGCGATCGGAGCCCCGCAGCCCCACGTAAACATAGCCGCGTGAAAACGGCGAGCCCCCACGGCTTTCTTCGCTGCCGCCAAGATGGCGGGATTCCGGCACGAAAGCCAAGGAAGCGGCCTGATCGGGGCTCTTCCCTTTGTCGCCGCCGAGACTGACGGTTTGAGCCACTCTGAATTCCTCGATTTGTTCATTCCCGTCCTTGCTTCGCCTCGCCTCGTCGCCTCCGTTCGGTTCAAGGACGGTGACCGTACAGCCCCATTCATCGACGACGGCGATGCGCCAATCGCCGCCTTCCGCCAGCTCACCGGACGGCCCCGGCAAGATGTGCATATCCCGCGGGCCAGTGCCGGGGGACAGAGAAACAAACCCCGTGCGAACCAGACGCGAACCGATCCAGCGATGAATATAGATGCGGTCGGCGCCCAAATCCGTCGTGAGCACGCGTCCGTCGGGCAGGGGAAGAATCCAATGCGCGTGCGGCCCTTCTTGCGCCGGCAATGGCCCATGATGGTCGCGATCGCCGTCAAGCACCTGCGCCACCGGCCCCAGCACATCGCCCTCGCCGATAGGCAGAACGCAGACCGTGCCGTCCGCGTAATCGGCGGTGATCAGATGGTGGCCAAGCTGGCGGTCAACGGCAATCGCCGCATGAGTAGGTCCGGACCCGGCAGGCAATTTCACCCGTGAAATTTCCTTTAGCGTCATCTCTGCGTTTTCGTCGAAAGCATCGTCCGATGCGGCGGGCGACCCGGTGCCCTTATTCACGATTCGTAACGTTGCCACTTCGTCCGTGTCCTCAAGAACCGCAAAAACCGTATCGCCCTCACGCAAAAGCCAGGAAGGGGAAGGCACAACGGAAGCGACACCGGCAGGCACGATTCTCGGCGAACGCAACGATATATCTTCTTTCGCTGTATGTTGTTCTTCTTCGACGTCCGTCGGCATTTCCGAAACCTGTTTCACGTCAAACGCTTTTGCATCCGCACAGGTAGGCAACACCAACAAGTAACGCTCGACGCCTTTGCTCTTTTCGTGATGGATGGCGCCAAAGCCACCAACCAATAACCGATAGATCTGAATATTCATATTTTTAATCTATCGCGCTTTAGCTATTCATCCTATTATTCATAGCTTATTTTTAATTAATGTGATTTACGTCACATTTTAATTTATAACAATACATTTTTCCGTATAAAAAATTATGCTTTATAAAAAAATTTATCTTGTTTAATATACATAAGCCTATGTATGCCAGAAAGACGAAAAGTTT
Source organism: Bifidobacterium sp. ESL0764 (assembly GCF_029395515.1). Lineage (NCBI taxonomy): Bacteria > Bacillati > Actinomycetota > Actinomycetes > Bifidobacteriales > Bifidobacteriaceae > Bifidobacterium > Bifidobacterium sp. ESL0764. Next base: position 391,281 of record NZ_CP113919.1, on the reverse strand, counting down.
TCTCTACGCGATAATCATCATTTAACGAAACTCGTCAACCGTTATCCTTTAGAATCAGTACAGAAATTCTTTACATAGAATTTTCTCAATCATCAGGAGGCTCAGAATGTCTAGACCCCGACAAGACTCAAATCAATTGCCGGCTACGACGCGCATGGAGAATGCGTTCTGGAAGTTGCTTGAGGAACGCGATTATCCCAAAATCACCGTCACCGACATCGTCAACATGGCAGGCGTCAACCGTAACTCTTTCTACTACCACTATTGCAAACTCAACAATCTTGCCGAAACCGCAATCCAGCACGCCGTCGAAGGCATCGACCGTGCACTGCCTGAATTCACCCTGGATCCAGCCAAGGCGTGGAACGGCGTCGTCATGCAGCTCATCGGCGTGCCCGCGAACCGCATCCACCTCGACCACCTCGCTTTGACCGTGGGCAAACACAGCTCTCCGTTCCTGCTGTTCACCGTGCACGACGCGATTCGCGACAGCTTTATCAAATGGCAACACCTTGACCGCGAGATGACGATCAATCAAGACGTCCTACTGGAATTTTCGGTAGGCGGCCTACTTGCGGTCTCCGGCATGTGGTCCAAGCTTTCCCGCGAGACGACGGTCGAGCAGTGGAGCAATCTCGACGCGGCGGTGGTCGCAAGAACGCTCTATTTGGCGGTCTCCGGCGACAGCATGCCCGGTTTCTGGGTGCAGATGTTCCGCAGCGCGTTGGAGAAAGGCGACGACTCGTTGCTCAAGAGCATTGCCGAGGCAGAAAGCAAAGACAGGGATTTCAAGCATGAGGTCGATGGCCTGCTTGAAGACCTTCAAAATATGCAGCACCAACATGTCGACGGTTTCAGAGGAAACACCTCGCTCATGGGCGGCATCGGCCACACTGCTTGATGTTCGCTTTCGTCGATCCAACCGGCCAAAGCTTACGGGGGTAAGCTAAAGCCTTATGGAACAATTGCTGGACTGGCTTAAGGTGCATGATAGTCGCATCGCATTTCTGCTTATCGTCTTTGTCGTGGCCCTTGTGGCCGCAAAAGCAGTCTCCCGGTGGCTCAAGAAGCTGCTCAATCATTCCGGCATTCCGAACGCGTCGATTTTCGTCAATCTCGCATTGGTGTCAATCTGGATCATTGCCGTGGCCATGGTGCTGCAGCCGGTTTTCGGCATCAACCCGACCACCATCGTCACCGCCCTTGGCATTGGAGGCCTGGCCATTTCGCTGGGTCTCAAAGACACCATCGCCAACATCATCTCCGGTTTCGGCCTGATGATCGGCCATGTCATCCATCCCGGCGATCAGGTCCGCATCCAAGGCATCACGGGGACCGTCGAAGACATCACCTGGCGGCAGACCATGGTGCGCGAACGCAATGGCAACCAGCTCATCATCCCCAATTCGGTGCTCAATACCTCGTCGCTGGAGCGGCTCACAGCGGAAGGCGAGGCGTGCGTGAGCGTCGACTTCACGCTGCGGCCGGGCACCGATATCAAGGTGGCGGCAAAACGCGTGGTGAGCATACTGAAAACCGCGACTTCGGACTTCACCGACCGCAGGAATCCGCCGCAAGTCAACTTCACCGGGTTCTCGCCGGAGGGGATACAAGGCCGGGTGCTGCTCTTCGCCAATCCCGGAATCAATCAGGAACGTGTTCGCGATTGCGCCGTGCGCGCGCTGGCCAAGGAAGATTTCATCATCTGAACCTGCACTTCGATGCAGAGATAATCACACTTTTCGACGTCATTCTGTGATTACTGCTGCATATCCAAGCCAAATGCAGAGATAATCACACTCTCAGGCACCATTCCGTGATTACCTCTGCATACACGAACCCGATGCAGAGACAATCACACTCTCAGGCACCATTCCGTGATTACCTCTGCATACACGAACCCGATGCAGAGACAATCACACTCTCAGGCACCATTCCGTGATTACCTCTGCATATCCGAAACAAGTGCAGAGACAATCACACTCTCAGGCGTCATTTCGTGATTATCTCTGCATACACGAACCAAGTGCAGAGATAATCACACTCTCAGGCACCATTCCGTGATTATCTCTGCATACACGAACCCGATGCAGAGATAATCACACTTTTGGACGCAATTGTGTGATTATCTCTGTATATCCGAACCAGATGCACATTCGCGGGCACAATCTGCGATTACGCGTTGAACAGCGCCGCGATCATCAGGAGTACCGAGATCACGATGAAGATGATGACTCCCGGATTGCCGAGCACCGTCTTGGCGCGGGTGCCTCTGGGCAATTCCTCGGGCGCCCGGTAAAACACGAGTTTCTTGCGTTCGATAATCGCGACGACGATGCCGAGGATGAACATCACGACGTCGAATACCAGATAGGCCAGGAACGGCGTGACTTCACCACCTTGACCCGAGGCGAACGCCTTCTTCATTCCGCCGACGATGTCCGCGTTGACGGCGGTCCTCACGGGTTTGCTCATCGTCAGGAGGGTCACTTGCGGCAGGAACCCGCCGAAGAAATTGAACGTCATGTGCATGGCGATGGTATAGCGCAGCTTGCCGGTGCGCACGTAGACGTAGGCCAGCAGCAGGCCGAAACCGAAGGCATAGAAGAACTGGAACAGGTTGCCGTGGAACAGGCCGAAGGCAAAGGCGGAGACCAGAATCGCGGTTTTCTCGCCATATTGCTGCATCCGGTCGATCAGCAGCCGGCGGAACAGCCATTCTTCGAAAATCGGGGCGATGATCACCGTGAACAGCAGGATGCTGATCGGGTCGAGGTTTTCGATGAGTTCGTTGATGCTGCTTTGCGCCTGATCATGCGAAAGCAGGCCCGAAAGGATGTTGCCGATGATATTGCCGATATCCGCCAGCGGGAACGATATCGCCATCAGCGCCAGGAACATGCCCACGCCCATATCGCTCGTCTTGCGTTTCACCTTGGGTATCGTGCGGAAAACCAGCAGGGAAAGCGGGATCGCGATGGCGTACAGCGGACCGTTGCCCATCAGCAATTGCGCCCACATGGGCAGCTTCGCCGGGTCGACGAACGCTCTCGCCACTTCCCCGACGATCATCGTCATCGCATACCAGACCACAACGACCAGATCCAAGGCATACCCGATGTTCGAGAACCGCTTGCGCACAACGCCGATCCAGCGGTACATCGGCGCCTGCCACGCCGGATTGGGCTGGTGCCAATAGCCGTTGGAACCCGGGTGCGCGAACGGTGAAGATGGCTGCTGCATATATTGAGGCTGCATTTGAGGCTGCATCGGGTATTGGTAGCCTGTGCAGGGTCGGAATTGCTGCTGATACTGGGGTTGGTATTGAGGCTGCGGCCCAAACTGCTGCGGCTGGTACGAGGGGTATTGATAGGCCTGATATTGCGGCTGCTGGTATGGCCGGTCTTGCTGGTACGGCTGGTATTGTTGCGAAGGATACTGGCCTGATTGCCGGTACTGAGGCTGGCCTTGATACATCTGGTACAGGGATTGCTGATAACCGGACTGCGGCTGAGACTGCTGATCTTGAGGATTGTACGGCTGGCCCTGCCAACCTTGGTATTGTTGGCCGGGCCGGTACTGAGGCTGACCTTGATCTGGCTGGTACTGCGATTGCTGGCCGCCAACTTGCGTTTGATATGGCTGGTACGCCTGCGGCTGATCCTGCGGGTACGGCCGGGTCTGAAGATCGGGGCCGTGAGGCTGAACTTGATACTGAGACGCGGATGGCTGAGCCTGAAATGTCTGGGATGCCTGAGCCTGCGGGTAGTACTGCTGTGATTGAGAAGATTGCGGCTGCGGGGCCTGCGAGTTCAAGGCGCGATAAGCCGATTGCGGCTGATATTGCGAAGGCCGCGACGAACCGGATTCTTCGTGCGTTCCCGATTGCGGAGTCTCTTCTTCAGAACGGTTATCGTCGTTCATATTGCGTTACATACCCTCTCGGATTATTAACCAACCTACCTATGTTCCCTCATTATATAAACGACATAATGAAAGATTCATGAAACGAGACTATCAAAAATACGTCAAATTTATCAATTTATAATGTATCGACTTACCGCAACACGCCTTCGATGAGACGGGTAATCAGCTCGGTATAGCCCACTCCGGTCGCCTCCCAAGCCTTGGGATACATCGAAATCGGCGTGAAGCCCGGCATGGTGTTGATTTCGTTGACCATCACCTCGCCGCTCTTCGTGACGAACGTATCGACCCGCGACAGTCCCGCCCCGTCGACGGCCTTGAACGCACGAACCGCAATCTGCTGCGCGCGCTTCAGCGTTTCTTGCGGCAGGTCCGCCGGGACCTCGACGTGCGACGCCTCGGAATCGGTGTATTTGCTGTCGAAATCGTAGAACTGGTCGCCGCCGGCGGCACGATGGTCGAGCACGATCTCACCGGGCAGCGCCGACTTCGGCTCCTCGCCGGCCACAGGGTTGAGCACGGCGCATTCGATCTCGCGCCCGTCGATGCCCTGCTCCACCAGCACCTTCCAGTCGTGGTGTGAAGCCTCGAACAGCGCAGCGGCAAGCTCCCCGGCGTCTCCCTCGCGTTCCAGCTTAGTGACACCGAAGCTCGACCCGGCGCGCGACGGCTTGACGAACAACGGGTAACGCAGCTTGGCGGCCTCGATGTGTTTCATCGCCTCGGCGGCGTCGTCTTCGAACTCGTTGGCCTCGCTGAAATCACGGGTGTCGAATGTGACCCCGGGAGCCACGGGAATGCCTGCCTGGGAAAGCACAATCTTCGTGAACGCCTTGTCCATGCAGGCAGCCGAGGCGAAGACGCCACAGCCGACGTATGGCACTCCCATCATCTCAAGCAATCCCTGCACCGTGCCGTCCTCGCCGTACGGACCGTGCAAAACGGGGAATACCGCGTCCACATAGCCGAGCGAAGTCAGGGTTCCGTCCGATTCGCGCACGTAGAAACCGTTGTTGCCACGGGACATGTCGAGAACCACCGGCTTAACTGTGCTGGTAGCGCCGTCGGCATCGGACGCTTCGACGGTGGGCATCGCGCCGTCGGAAAGGTCAAAATCGCGCGGGTCAGTGCCGCCCATCACCCATTCGCCGGCTTTGGTGATGCCGATGGGAATGGGCTCGAAACGCTCGGTGTCCATGGCCTTCAAGACCCCTGCGGTGGAAATGCAGGAAATCGAATGTTCATCCGCCCTGCCGCCGTACAAAACCACCACGCGCTGCTTACGCATATTCCCTCGCTTTTGTTAAGAAATCGAATCTGAATCCCAAGCGTACACGGCGCATAAACGACACTCCGATGTCAGTGCCTCTCATTCACAAACCCGGTGCAGATATTGGTTCAAACACAGAAACGCCTGGCCCGAATCTCTCCAGGCCAGGCAGGCTTCAACGACTATTTCCGTCGATGCTTCCAGCATGTCACCACTACGCAACCGGTTAAGGTCACGAGCAGCACATCAGCCACGACGTTATCCGCCCTGGCCGCCAACGCAGCTGCAATCAGCGCGAAGGACTGGATGATTTCAGGGCCGTCAAAACCCTTGTTACGAGTAGGCATAGTAATACCTATCTTTCTTTTCATACCACGCCACGATGGGCGCGGCGGGGACAATACGGCCGGAAAGCCATACGGTCGTACAAGATCCGGACGAAGGAACTTGAGGACAAACTCATCCTACCGCGCAATACATATATCTCGTCAGTGATATACTGATTGTGTTGGTTGTGGCAGGACGACTCATCAGAATTTGGTGGCCGATAAAGCTTTATTTGATGAGGCCGCAACCGATAAGGGACAGTTACGGTTCCTTCTTTTTATGCCACAGGCCCCGGTGCTTTGCAAGTAAGCATCGGGGCCGGGGTTTATCTCAAGCTGATTATGCGCTCTGCGGCGCGGGACGTCACTCTTCCGTGATATCACCCTTGACGAGCTCGGACAGCATCTGCTCGCAGGTCAGCCCCTGTTTGAGTACCTTGTTCATCGCGCTGGCGAGCGGGGTCGGCACGCCAAGCTCCGCGCCCATACGCACCACGGCCTCCGTTGTCGGCACGCCTTCGGCCACACCGTTGCTGACTTTGGTGGCCTCCTCGACGCTCATACCCTTCCCAAGATTTGCGCCGAAGGTGTAGTTACGGCTCAAGGGCGATCCGCAGGTGGCGATCAGATCGCCAACGCCGGCAAGCCCTTGGAACGTTTTGGCTTCGGCGTGCGTGGCCTTGCCCAGCGCGGCAAGTTCCGCCAGGCCGCGCGTCTCGATCATCGCCGCCGTGTTCTCGCCGTATCCAGCTCCGCGGGCCATACCCACCGCGAGCGCCACGACGTTCTTGAGCGACCCGCACATTTCCACACCGATGACGTCGGTGGTTACAAACGCTTTGAAATATGGGGTTTTGCAGGCTTGCGCGACGATTTTGGCGTTGTCGATATCGGCGCAGGCCACCACCGTGGCGCCCGGCTGTCGATCGGCCACCTCCTTACTCAGGTTCGGCCCGGAAACCGCGGCGAAACGCCCAGCAGGCAAATTACCCAGTGCCTCGCGCACGACCTCATCCATCCGCTTGCCGGTGGTGCGCTCGATGCCCTTCATCAGTGAGACCACAATGGTCTGCGAGCCGATGAACGGCGCAAACGGTTCCAGCGCCTCGCGCGCATGCTGGGCCGCGATGGCGACCACGACGATCTGCGCATCGTTTACAGCCTCGGCCCGCTCTCCGGTGGCGGTCATATTATCCGGAAGCTGCTTGACGCTGGGAAGCCGCACGCCATTGTAATGCTTGTCGCGTATGCTTTCGACGATTTCCGGCTCGCGCGCCCACATCGTCACGTCGTTGCCCGCGTCCGCAAGCACCTGGCCGAACGCCGTCCCCCAAGCGCCTGCCCCGAGTACTGTCACCTTCATAATCTGCTCCTTCGCATCCACGATGCAACCCATAATAGCGTCAATCACCTATCAAGGGCCATGCCAATCCTTCGGATGCCACCGCCTTCAAGAACCTAACCATTGTGCCGCAACCCATGTAATTTCATCAATCCGTACCTCGCGCGGCCCACAGACCCCACATTTCCCCCTTCATATGCACGCAACCCTCATTCCTCATTCAGATGGGAATGTTGGTGGCACCAAGATACCCATTTTCAAGCAAAATTCACAAATATTCATCGAAATTCGCCTTCTTGGTGCACCAAGAGGGTCTTTTTAGGGCAAATCGACGGCAATTCATCGAAAAAGGCAGGGGTTGGCGGCACCAAGATGGCTGATATCGGAGAAATGAAGACAGTTGAGGCGAGTGAGGTGATTAAGACGATTGAGGTGGGTGAGATGGGCGAGATGGGCGAGACGAATGAGACGAATGAGACACAGTACTGGCACTCTGCTTATGCCGGGAATAGCCCGCCTGCATCACAGGTGCACCATCATTGGCAACAGAACCGATACACCACGTTGATAGATTACTGGCAACATCTACGCCCGACCGATACACCACGTTGATGCCATCACGGTCATATCGGGCGATTCCATGGCGGCACCTGCACGCGAAACGATACGTCAGCACCACGCTCTGCGAAATCAGCGACGTGGTTTGCGGCTCATCGTCCGAAAGTCCCAATAGCCCTCGGCCGGCGGCTGCTCGCCGCGGATTTCGGCCATGATCTGCTCCATCCTCTCGCGGATACGCGTGGTGAGTTCCGTGACCAGCTCCATCGGCGGCTCGGCGCCCCACGTTTCGGCGTCCTTGAGCAGGTCGCCATAATCCAGCGCGGCGTCGTAACACATCACCACGTTCTTGCGCGGCCACGGCCACCAATGGTTGATGCTCGCTGCACCCCACGTCACCGCGCAATAGAGCGGCACCTGGCGGCCGAGCCGGCGCGAGGATTCGAGCGCGATGATGCCGACGCCGTCCTTGAGGCTCATCGGCCATTTGAGCGGGTCACGCGAGAGCGTGCCTTCCGGCCAGACAGTGAGCGGACGGCCCGAGGTGATGATGTCGATGGATTCCTTTTCGATCTCGATGGCCTTGCCACTGCGGCGCGGCACGGGCTGCATACCCACCAGCTGGAACCACTTGCCGATCACCGGCCAGTGCGCCATCTCGGCCTTGGCCATATAGCGCGGGCGACGACCCATATGGAACAGCGCGTCCATCGGAATAAAAACGTCATACATCGTGACGTGCGTGGCCGCCGTAATGAACGGGCCGGTTTCCGGAACACGCTCAAGCCCCCACGCATAGACCTTGCTGTGCGCGCGAAGCACCGCGGAAACGGCATCGAGCAAGCGCTTGGTACCCTTGGGATTCTGCGCCTCGATCTCGGCGGTGTTCGCTTTGCGCGGGCCGGTCGGGAAATACTGTGTCGGATCGACCAGGTGATGGCGACGCCCCAACAGCTCCACCTGCGCATCGCTCAGCGGCTTGACCGCTGAACGCGGAGAAGGTTTTCCTTTGGAAGTCATGACCCTATTGTGCCTCAGGGCTGCGAACTCATACCGCAACACGCTCATGCGAAGAGGCAAACCACGGTTGCCACGAACGATACCAGACACTTACCGCATTGGGCTCATGCCGCAATTGCAAAATCCATATCACCGGCATCGAACACATCAGCTACACGAATTTCCGTCCTCATCCCAACACGCCGTACTGATACCGACCGACGGTATGTATAATAAGAGCAACAAGCTTTCATCGGTTTAGTCGAAGACTCTGCGAGAATCGAAGAATCGTTGGATGAATCCGTCCTTCGTATTCCGCTCTACCGGCGGGCCGGTAATCCAGTACTAAGGAGACGCAGATGGCACGCAACGCACATCCCGAGGTGACCAGACGCCGCATACTCGACGCGGCGCAGAAGCTGTTCGCCGCCAAAGGCTACGAAAACACCTCGGTGCAGGACATCATCGACGAGCTCGGCGACCTCTCCAAAGGCGCGATCTATCACCATTTCAAGTCCAAACTGGACATCCTCGAGGCTGTCAGCGCCGCAGACAACCAAAAGGCCCTCGACCGCTACGCCGCGGTTCTGGAATGCAAGGACCTGAACGGCCTGCAGAAAATTCGCGAGCTCATTCTTTCCAACATCACCGACACCGAACACATCGAGCGGCTCAAGGGCACGCTCTCAACCATCAAGGATCCGCAGGAAATGGCCGAAAGTCTCCACACCTGGACGCGCATTCTACCGAACGACATGCGCACGCTCATCGATTGCGGCATTGAGGACGGCTCGATCATCACGGATTATCCGCAGGAGGCCGCCGAACTGCTCACGCTACTGATGAATCTCTGGTTCCTGCCGAATTTCTACCCCGGCACCCGGAGCGTTTTGCGACACCGCTCGCAATGCCTGGCCACCATCTGCGTTTCGCTCGGCGTGCCGGCGATCACCCGCGACATGACCGAGCAGTTCGCCGATTTCTACGCGCAGATCCAAGGCCCCGATGCCGAGGATTCCACCGCTGAGGCAGCTGCTGAAGTTAACAATGCCAACGCTCAAACCGCAGAAACAGAATCAAAAGGACACAGCGATTAACAGCCGCATCCTTTAAGCTCCTGCGACAGATTAAAAATACAAAGCAGGCAACAGCACCCAATATCTACGATTAGCATTGTTTATTTTACATACCGTCGGTCGGTATCAATTAATCAACACTGAATGAAGGAAGAACCATGACAACCATTGCCGACACCGGAACCCAACAGACCACAAGCAAAACAGCACTCGGAAACCCGACCTGCCCAAACGCTCGCGTATCGACAAGGCCACAGCAGACAGGCGAGATCGGCAGTAGCAACGAATCCCAGCAGCCAAGCAAGCCGGCGCCGTCGCCGCTGCGTTCCGGCAACTTCGTCCTGCTCATCGCCGGGCAGGGCCTCTCGCTTTTCGGCAACACCATGCTGCGCTTCGCGATGTCGATGTGGGTGCTCGACGAAACCGGCTCGGCCACCGTCTTCGCAACGCTCCTCTCCATCTCCATTGTGCCGACCATTGCCTTGATGCCGTTCGGCGGGGTCATCGCCGACCGCGTCAACCGCCGCACCATGATGGTCGCGCTCGACGCCGTCAGCGGCTGCGTGGTGCTCGCCGCGACGCTCAGCTTCAGCTTCATGCAAGCCCACACCATCGCCTCGATCGCGGTGCTGCTCATCGCCTTGTCCGTGCTCGATGCGCTCGAATCCCCCACCGTCAGCGCCGCCATCCCCCAAATGCTCGGCCGCACGGACACCGTACTCCTGCGCCGCGCTCAGGCGATTTCCAGCCAGGTCAACGCCGTCATGCAGATTATCCCGACCTTCGCCGGCGGTGCGCTGTACGCGCTGATCGGCATCCGCACCATGATGGCCGGCAGCACCGTCTGCTTTTTCGTCACCGCCAGCCTGGAATGCTTCATCAAGCTGAATCCGGTACGCCGCGCCGATAGAGCCACAGCGCATCCAGACCAATCCGCATCAAACCGAAGAAAAGCACACATAACCAAGACTCACGCAGCCGCCGCAGAAAACGGATGCCTCACTCCGACAATCGCGACGAGAACCGATGATCCAGTATCATCAACGGCATCAGCAGCGCCACCATTGCAACCAGCCCGCGATAATCCACCTGTCTGGCGCCATATTCTTTCGGTCTTCCTTGCCGATACCCGTGACGCCGCCACGTTTGTCAAGGCCAACCCGACCCTGCTGGAACTCTGCGTCGTCATCGCCGCCCTGAATTTCTTCTTGAGCGGCGTCTCCTCCGTCGGCTCCCCATACATCATCCGCACCGCGCTACATTTCGGAGCCGACGTCTACGGCTATTGTGACGGGATCATGAGCATCGTCTCTCTGCTCGACACCCTACTGACCACGGCACTGGCCGCCAAGCTCCTCATGCGACATATGCCCACAACCATCGTCGCGGCCGCCCTCTGCTTCGCACCGATCGCCGTGGTCTTCGCACTGCCGGCGGGAAGGTCCACGAAGCTGATCACGTTCATCGCCGCCTTCTGCCTGCTCACTCTGGCCATCGATTTCACCAATATCGTCATCAGCCCGACCCTGATGACGCTGATTCCCGACGAACTGATGGGCAAGATCATGGCGCTTGTCAACGCGGTCTGTCTGTGCGCTTCCCCGTTGGGACAGATGACCTACGGCCTACTGTTCGACCGCGTGGCCATCACGCCGATTGTGGTCGGCACCGGAGTCTGCCTAGCCATCGGCGCATTGATTCTTACGCCGATGTGCAGAAGGTTCGGACGTGAAGAATCCGCGCAATAATAATCAAACCGGAACAATTCTTTGTCTGCTCACCAAAGCAGCCATGTGGCCACCACCCCAGCATCTAATATGTCTTTTTACTTGCTTGTTCGGTTTGTCTAAGTAAAAAGCAACATTTAGACGGTCTATTTGTGTCTTTTTACCTGCCAGGCTCGAGCAAGCAAGTAAAAAGGCACAAATAGAGACCGCCCCGGGACGAGGGACAACAACCAACTGATTCTCATTGCCCCAAAGACGCGGGAAACACCAGCAAAAGACGCGATTATTTCTGTGGCGGAGCCGGAGGCGCACCGACCAGCCCGAGACGCGTCAACGGGGAGGCGGTCAACTGACGGACGGCGAGCGTGAGGCCGAACATCAGGCAACCCACGCCGAGGATGGCGGCCATGCTCAGTGCGCACGCGCCGTTCTTGGCCCACATCGCCATCATGCCGAGCCCGGGATAGATCTGCCAAAGCATGTAGCCGGCATAAGCACAGGAGACGAGACCGAAAGTGATCATAATGCTGCCGACAATCTGTACGCTGGCCGACGACATGCGGCTTCCCGGGCTGTCCATCCCGGATTTGCGCGTGAGGGCGAGCGCCAGCATCATCAGTCCGCCGCCGATCAACAGCGACATCAATACGTCTGAGGGCCGATGCCAACGCCCGACGATCAGCGATGCCGCAACGAGGATGCTATACGCTCCGCCGAGCAACGCAACCAGTGCGCGCCAGACGCGCGGAACCGCGACGAGCAAGACCAGCACCGACCCTACGGCAAGCAACGTATGCCCAGACGGAGCGCTGTTTTCATGCGTAGAAAGGACGCGAATGATCATCGGCCGGGGCAGCAGACGTTTGAGCCACGCGGCGCCAAAGGCGACGACGCCGAATACGGCCATCTGCCCCAAAAGCCACCAACGCCTGCGAACCGCTGCGACGATGAAGGCGATCACCGCAATCGACAAGCTGATCGCCACAATCACCACGCCTCGGTTGAGCACATTCGAAACGGCGATAATCCAGCTTGGAGCGCTGGTGTTGAAGCTGCGCCATACGAGTTCGTCGAAGCTCTGGCCTTCCAAAGTGTGCACGCCGAACCAGTAAATCGCGGCCGCCGCCGCAAAGCAGAGCAGAGCAAGCGCCACGGCAAGCACGCAACTGGACACACGCGGGTGGACGGTCAGCGGGTCGATCCGGACAAGCCCCTTTTCAATCTCGTCCTCCTGCGCGGAAACATCTGCGTCCGAGATCGCGGAAGAAAACTCGACATCGGAGTTGCTCGAACCCGCGCCGGCAACGAAAACGCTGTTCGTCGAGGCCTTGTCATCATCAGACGTGGCATTTTCACTGCCAAACGCGACGAAACTCACAGGCTCGGACTGAATTGGAGTTGGAGTCGGAGTCGGAGCTGCGCCTTGAGTGGAAACCGGCATTCCCGCCTGCGCTTGAGGAGGCGCTGGAATCTCGATCCTGGCCTGATTGCGTGACGAATTTTCTTGCGCGCCATCCGCCGGTACATTCTGCTCTTTGGAGTCGTCAGTCATAGTTGTTTAGTGTAGATGGCACAGACTACGAGCATGCGATGAAGCCACGGCATCACACGAACTCGATCTTGAGCTTGCGGCCCAGCCCCTTGGCGATTTGGGCAAGCGTCCTGACCGTCGGAATGGAGTTGCCCCTTTCGATACGCGAGTAGTTCGAAGGTCTCATACCGCATCTTTTCGCCACTTCAGCCTGAGTCATATGAGCTTCAATCCGAGCACCCATAATCGCTATCGCAGCTTCATGCTCAGGCCTACTACGCTCATACTCTTCCGCAAATTTCGGATCGCGGCTTTTACGCTCAGCAATATACCTATCCAAATCATCCATAAGTTATTCACGCCTTCCTTTCCAACCAATCTTTGCGATATCGTTTCGCCCTAGATAACTCAACAAGTGGCAGCTTATTCTGCTTTTTCACAAACCCATTGGTAATGGTGATTCGACGCCCTTTCATGAAAAAATACTGCGCACGAACATCATTCGTCGACTGTCGAACACGTAACTCGAGAATTCTCCATAGCGTCACCTATTGAATTATCAATTTTGATATTATCATTTTTGATATGTTTCGCAAGTTCATCAATCATCGCCTTTCCATCTTCCGTTGCATTCCATTTCAAGCAAACCCTGCTATACGCTGTGAAGCAAGCCAAAACGGGTACTGTGGTCGAATGATTGGGGTTATCCACATTTGAGGCGTGTCGAGGGTTAACGTCCAAAATTATGCACATTTCGGGCTTGATAGCGAGGATAACGAAATGAGTTATTCACAATATGGTGAATTTTACGTTTTGGAGGTGCCATAGCTCTACGGCAGTGCTTAGAGTAAGGATATGGCACAGATTTTTGACGCACCCTCGAAGGCATTGCTCCGCAGCCAGATAGCCGAGCACATCGCCGAAACCGAGAAGTCCGACAAGCGCAAAGCGCTGCCGGAGGAACAGCCCCTGCCCCCGGACCGCTATTTCGACCGTGAGCTGAGCTGGCTCAAATTCAACAAACGCGTCCTTGAGATGGCGGAGGACCCTGAAGTCCCACTCTTGGAACGCGCCAACTTTGCCGGTATTTTCGCCTCGAACCTCGACGAATATTTCATGGTGCGCGTGGCCGGGCTCAAACGCCGCATCGATACCGGCATAGCCGTGACGAGCGCCTCGGGCCTGAGCCCACGCCAGCAGCTACGCTCCATCAGCGAGACCGCACACGAGCTGCAGACCGAGCACGCCAACAAGGCCATCAAGCACATCCTGCCTGAACTGGCCCGCGAACACATCGTTCTGCTCAGTTGGGACCGGCTCACCAGCGCCGAGCAGGAACGGCTTTCACGCTATTACCGCCAGCAGGTCTTCCCGGTCCTGACACCGCTCGCCTTCGACCCCGCGCATCCGTTCCCCTACATTTCCGGCGGATCGCTGAATCTCGCCGTATTGGTGGAGAACCCGAACAGCGGCAAGACGCATTTCGCGCGCGTCAAGGTGCCCGACAACCTGAACCGTCTGGTGCCCGTCGATGACCTGACGGACGAGGAAAGCCGCGAGGAACGCTATGGCTTCATCACCATGGAGAACCTCATCATCGCCCACCTCGAATCGCTCTTCCCCGGCATGATCATCAAGGAGGCGCGTTCCTTCCGCGTCACCCGCAACGAGGATATCGACGTGGAGGAGGATGACGCCGAAAACCTCCTGAACGCCATGGAGAAGGAACTGCTTCGCCGCCGCTTCGGGCCGCCGATCCGCCTCGAGATCAGCGACGCCACCAGCCCGTTCCTCTCCCAGCTTCTGGCACGCCGTCTGCGCGTCAACGAGGAGGAGATCTTCCGTCTTCCCGCGCCGTTGGACATGAAGCTCATGTTCGAGCTGCAGGACATCGACCGGCCGGACCTCAAGAACAAGCCGTTCATCCCCACCACCAACCGCCAGATTGCCACGGTCGAATCCAGCCGCGCACAGGACATCTTCGCCGCCATCCGCGAGCGCGATATCCTGCTGCACCACCCTTATGATTCGTTCTCCACTTCGGTGCAGGCCTTCCTGGCCCAGGCTGCGGCCGACCCGAGGGTCCTGGCCATCAAGCAGACGCTCTACCGGACTTCCAGCAATTCGCCGATCATCGACGCGCTGGTCGATGCCGCACAGGCCGGCAAACAGGTCTTGGCACTGGTCGAGATCAAAGCACGTTTCGATGAGGATGCCAACATCGCGTGGGCCCGCAAGCTCGAACGCGCCGGCGTCCACGTCGTCTATGGCATCGTTGGGCTGAAGACCCACTGCAAGCTTTCGCTGGTCGTGCGTCAAGAGGCGGACGGTCTGCGTCGCTACTGCCACGTCGGCACGGGCAACTACAACCCGAAAACCGCCCGCCAGTATACCGATCTCGGCCTGCTGACCTGCGATCCGGTGGTCGGGCAGGACTTGACCCGCCTGTTCAACCAGCTTTCCGGTTACGCGCCGCGCTCCAGCTTCCATCGTCTGCTGGTCGCCCCGCGCACGTGCCGCAGCGGCCTCATCCAGCGTATCCGCCGCGAGGAGGACGCGGCACGAGCCGGTCATGAAGCATGGATCAAGATCAAGGTCAACTCCATCGTCGACGAAAAGACCATTGACGCGCTCTATCGCGCCAGTCAAGCCGGGGTCAAAATCGACATCGTGGTACGTGGCATCTGCGCGCTCAAACCTGGTGCCCCGGGCCTGAGCGAGAACATCCGGGTGCATTCCATCCTCGGGCGTTTCCTCGAACACAGCCGTATCTACGCCTTCGCCAATTCCGCCGGCCCGCAGATCGGTGAGGGGCCGGCAGCCGGGCCGGAAGTCTGGATCGGTTCGGCCGACCTGATGCACCGCAATCTCGACCGCCGCGTGGAGGCACTGGTACGCATCACCGACCCCGAGGAAGTCGCTTCGCTGATCGATTACGTCGATTTGCAGATGGCCGATACCACCTCGTCCTGGCACATGCAGCCGGACGGCACCTATATCCGCCATTCGCACGATTTGGACGGTAAGCCTCTGGTCGATTGCCAGGAGCTGCTGATCAAGACCCATCAACGTGGTCGCAAGTAAGATCAAGAAGTAGGCGGTAGATGACCTCCGAGCTCAAACCATCACATGTCGTTGAATCGGCGGGAGGGATACCTTACCGTTGGATTGCCACCGGTAAGGCCAAAAGCCTCGACGAACGAGCCGAAAAAGCAAGCAAATTCGCCGAGGCACGTGCCTCTCACAGCACCAGCAAACGCAAGCGGCAGAAGCACAGACTGCCTTTGAGCGAAGCGGAGATCCACTTCCGCGCCATCATCACGCAACTGGAAGTCTGCTTGGTACATCGTCCGAAATACGACGATTGGAGCTGGCCGAAAGGCAAGCTCGAGGAACACGAATCCAGCCGTCACGCGGCAATACGCGAGATGGAAGAGGAAACCGGAGTGCCGGTGGCCTTGGGCCCGAGCATCGGTGAAGTCGAGTATCCGCTCAACGCCGAAGGCAAAAAATCGAAACACACCAAAACAGGATCCAAAACCGCAACAATCTACACCAAGCATGTCGTCTATTGGATGGCCCATCCGATTGCGCCGGAAACCGCGAAAAGCCGAAAACAGGTCGTTGGCACCATCAAGCACGCAAAAACCAGCGAAATCGACGAGGTGAGATGGCTGACCATCCCTCAGGCCCGAAAGCTACTTTCGCATCCGCTTGACCGCGATATCCTCGACCAATTCGTCGACCGCATCCAGGAGGGTGCGCTTAAGGCCCAGAAACTGATCATCGTGCGTCACAGCAAGGCCGTGGCCCGCAAAAAGTGGAACGGCACCGACGCCGACCGCCCCATCATTCCCCGCGGCGCTGCGGCAAGTTTTGCGCTCAACCAAGAATTGGGCTGCTACGCCCCGCAAAAACTCGCTTCGTCCCCTTGGCTGCGCTGCATGGAGACGCTGGAACCATACGCCTGGCATACGGGACTTGAGATCACACAACTTCCGGCGCTGACCGAAGACGCCTTTGCGGCCGACCCTGAGGCGACCTGGCAATGCGTCCGTGAGGTCATCGATGATCTGTTTGCCGAAACCGATGGCCTAAGCGCTGCGAAATGTGCGGTGCAAGCCGGCACCAAGGCCGTGGTCAAGATCAGCGACACCGGTGATGCCGATCTTCCATCAGCGAATACCGCCGGCAACCCCGCCAGTGACGCGGCAAACGCCGGCAAAATCGAAAGCTCTTCCAAAGCGATACCACGTTCGGACACGAATACCGCGAATCCACAACCGTTGGCACAAAGCTCGCAGCCATCCGGCCAACACGACGAGACCGACAATGCTGCGATTGACTTAACCGCGAAACAGAAGGCGGCAGCCACGCCGATGAACGCACCAAAACAATACAGCCGAACTACCGCGATCTGCATGCACCGGCCCGTCATCGGCGACATTTTCGAGCATCTGCGCCCCATGTGCGCCTCGAAATCACTGGCCAAGCAGCTCATCGCCAAATCGCCTTATATGCCGACCGGTAATGCGGTAGCATTGTTCATCGTGAAAGACGCGGAAGGCCCGCGCATCATCGATATCCAAAGAATGGCTCCAGTTGTCTACTAATACAGTGCATTACAGTTCCGGCTCCGTCAATTCCGCCCATCCGGGCTTCGCGCCCGCGCGAACGGGTTCCTCACGTCCGGCCCGTCCAGCCCAACTCGATCCGGCGTTGACCGAGAAGATGGCCGGCGGCATGGATCCGGAGGAGATCAACGAGATGAGCCACGCCTCGGCGCAGGCCATGCTCGACCGCGTGCACCATACGCAGGACCCGAAGATCGTGCAGCGCGTGCTCACCCTGGTCGACCGCGAAGGCGTCGATATCATCGCGGAGCTGTGGAGCAGATCGGAACCCGATTCCCTGCCCGGCATCCTATGGCGACTGTATCTGCTGCGCACCTGGATGCGCCGCAACCAGCGATCGCTGGCAAGCCTGTATCGCATCGCCGAACCCGAGGACACCGCAGCCTCGGCCATCGCCGGCGTCGACACACCGCCCAGCGCGGAAGACATCGTACATACCGCGGATTCCATACTTTCCGGGGCGTTCACCGGTGATTTCGCAGTCGCGTTGGAACGTGCCTCGGCCTTTATCGACGTGATTGCCAAGGGCCTCGCGATACGTGCGAAAATGCTGACCGGCAGGGCGCGCAAAGTCGAGGCCGCTCAGGCCGCCCGACGCGAAGCGCATCTGCGCGACCTGCAGCGTGAGATCGAAGCTGCCGAAGCCGCTCAAGAAGCTCAGCAAGTTGCCGACGAGGCTGCCGACAAAAGCGGCGCCGACCAGCAAAATCACGGCAATGGCGGAAACAGCCGAAACAAGAACGCAGAAACAGGCCATACCGGAAACCAAACCAACGGGCATACGGCGACCGAGAATCCCGACAATCTCAATCCCTCCGGCAACAGTGCCGACACGACCGACCGCGGAAATCACCATGAAAATAATCACACCGAATACGGCGACAGCAATCGCAACGGCACCACAGCCAACCGCTACAATTCCGCTCTGAACGACGCCGAAACGCGCTACCGGGCAGGCAAAGGCCCGGCGAGCTCGGCCGGCCCGGCATCGAACGACCCGCGCACTGTGGCTGCACGCTTGCTGCACACCGGCAGCAACCTCATGACCACTTCCGCAGATTTCCGCCACGGGGCCGGCCTCTGGCGTCAAGGAAAACTCGAGTAATTCGCTGGCCTACAGCCGACCGGAATCCGTACTTTACGCGCTCGGCGTGTAAACGGAGGACGACCCGTTATACTTGGAAGTTGCGCTGGACCGTGCTTAAGCCCCGGGCTTCATTTTTTGCCGCTGCGAGCGGCGTTCGCGCCGACAGGCGCTTTCGCGGTTCAGCGTTTTACTTTTCATTATTACCATTTCCACGCTGAATTTGATTCTGGCCTATACCCCCTGAATAGCGACACTAATCCGACTTATATGAAGTACAAACATTGCAAAATGCGTCGTTACCAGCAGCATAGGGGGTATATGTGCTGGAAACAACGCATCCAGTAACGTTAAAT
This sequence comes from Bifidobacterium sp. ESL0764, assembly GCF_029395515.1. Lineage (NCBI taxonomy): Bacteria > Bacillati > Actinomycetota > Actinomycetes > Bifidobacteriales > Bifidobacteriaceae > Bifidobacterium > Bifidobacterium sp. ESL0764. The sequence continues at coordinate 372,451 of NZ_CP113919.1, read as the reverse complement.
GCGTCTTTTCCAGCACATATACCTCACTTACCGCTGGAAACAACGCATTTATCAGCGGTCCCGGTCAATTACCGGATTCACTGTTTTACTGCGTTTACTGAGATATTTGTGCCGATATGCACAATTTCGGTTTTCGATTTTCAAAAAGACACGGCAAGGCATATCCTTGGAAGTATGCAAGTACATGTTTTGGATCACCCGCTGGTCGAGCACAAGCTCACCGTTCTGCGGGATAAGAACACACCCTCCAACATCTTCCGCGAGCTCATCAGCGAACTGGTGACGCTCGAGGCCTACGAAGCCACGCGCAACCTCGACGTGGTCGACCGCGATATCGAGACGCCGATCGCCAAGATGACCGGCAAGCACCTCGCCAGCCCGCGCCCCATGGTCGTCCCGATCCTACGCGCCGGCTTGGGAATGCTCGATGGCATGACCCGCCTGCTGCCCACCGCCGAAGTCGGATTCCTCGGCATGAAGCGCGACGAGGACACCCTCGACATCATCACCTACGCCAACCGCCTGCCCGATGACCTCACCGGCCGTCAGTGCTTCCTCCTGGACCCGATGCTCGCCACCGGCGGCACCACCGTCGCAGCCACGCACTATCTGGCCGAGCGCGGCGCCAAGGACATCACCTCGATCAACATCTTGGCGGCGACCCCTGGCTTGAAGCACGTCGAAGAGACGCTCGACCCATCCATCGACTTCAAGGTCGTGGTGTGCGGCGTCGATGAGAGGCTCAACGAGCACGGCTATATCGTCCCGGGCCTCGGCGACGCTGGCGACCGTCTCTACGGCCTGATCGACTGAGCCAGGGCTCAGCCGGACTTATCCGTTTTAGAAAGCCTTTCCGAACAACGTTTCGCCAAAGGCTTTCCTTGTATCTGAAGATGTGGGGGTTATAGGCCAAATATTCTGGCCTATAACCCCCACATGGTGGATACGCCCGCTGAATCCGACAAGTCCGTAACAGTTGACTCGACGCGAACACGTCCGCCGCTACTTGCCTTTGGCGGCTTTCTTCGCTTTGCGGCCTTTGAAATAGATGTCGAAGACGATCCAGGCGCCGAGGATGAACGCGACGACATAACCCATGAAACCGACCACGGGGATGCCGAAAACGATGGGCTTCATGCCGGCGTAGTAGACGATGGACGAACCGACAAACAGGCCGACCACGATCAGCGCCATGGTCAGGCGATTGATCATGTCGGAAATCTGCTTCAGCGGCTCCTCACTGCCGACGATCTCCATGTTCATCCGCAGCTGGCCGCGGGTGAGCATACGCATGGCGACCTTGCTCTCCGCAAGCGCATCGAGCGACCCGTGCAGCGCTTTGTTGCCTTCGATGCCAAGCGACTTGATCTCGTCGGCGGCGACCTCGTCCAAGCGTTTGCTGGTGGTGGCATGGTCGGTGATGATCTGGATCATGTTGACGTCGGGAATGAACTCGTCCAGAGTGCCTTCGAGCGTGACCATCGCGCGGCTCATTGTCGTAATGGTCGAAGGGACCTCGATGCCGTGACGTTGCGCAAGATTGGTCAGCGCCATCGCGAACTCGGCGACATTGAGATCGGCGAGATCGACCTTGCCATATTCCTCCACGATCACGTCAAGATCGCTCAATAGCTGCGGATAATCCTCGGAATCAGGTTGGACGTCGGCAAACCTCAGCAAACCATCGGCGAGCGCCGGCGAATCCTGCTTGCCCACGGCGAAAATCATTTGCCGCAGCACCTGACGCGTTTTGCGGTCGAGACGGCCGACCATCCCCAGATCGATCAGCACGATCTTGCCGCCGGAAATGATGACGTTACCCGGGTGGGGGTCAGCGTGGAAGAAGCCGTTGTCGAGAATCTGCGCCGCGTAGTTGTCGACCAGTTTGGTGCCGATCTCCTTGAGATCGTAGCCTTCCTCGATGAGTTTGCCGGTATGGTTCAACGAAATGCCGTCGATATAATCCATCACCACGACGTGCTGGGTGCAGAGGTCCATATACGGTTTCGGGCAGTCCATATAGCGGTATGGCTCGCAGAAACGCTTGAATTCTGCGAGATGCCGCGCCTCTATCAAAAAGTCCGTCTCATCCTCGAACGTGTCCCAAAGCTCTTCGACCACACCGCCGAGGTCGACCACCTGCATGCTGGAGCCCATGAAGCGCGTGGCGGCCTTGGCAATCGAACGCATGATGGAGACGTCCTGCGCCATCGTCTGCCGCACGCCCGGCCGCTGCACCTTCACGGCGACATCCTCGCCGGTGACCAGGGTGGCGCGATGCACCTGGGCCAAGGAAGCGGAACCCAACGGCTTGGGATCGATGTCGGCGAAAATCTCATCGACCGGACGCCCGTATTCCTGCTCCAGCGTTTCAACAACCGTCTGATATGGCATCGGATCGGCATCGGCGCGCAATTTCGCCAGTTCGTCACAATATTGCTGTGGCAGAATCTCCGAACGCATCGAAAGCATCTGGCCGGCTTTGACGAAAGTCGGGCCGAGCGCCTCCAGCATCATCCGCATCTTGCGGGGCGTAATCCCCTTGGTGACATCGAACTGGCTCATGATCTTGACGATCTGGCCGAGGCGTTTGACATTGCCGCGACGGGTCAGGTGGTAGCGTTGCGCAAACGATTCGCGCCGACCGAAAAGGCTGATTTCGTCGTCGTCAGCGGCTGAGGCGACCGAGTCAGCCAAACTGGCCGAGGCTGTCGAGGCGGCTGAGCTGGGCGCTGACACAGACGTATCTTCAGAGGCTTTTTTCGAATCGGGCCCTTGGGGATGGAACTCCTCGGGCTCGGCCTTCCTAGACCGGGGCTTTTCCGGCTGAGATTTGCTGAGCTGAGACTCCCCCGGCTGGGTCTCTTTCAACGTAGATTTTTCTGACGGAGATCCCTTAGACTCAGACCCTTTTGACTGAGGTTCTTCCGTCCCGGCACTATTTTCAGATTTGCCGAAATTACCGAGATTGTCGGCGCTAGTCACTTCTTCGGAGTCATTTTGGACATAATGGCCTTTCAGCGCGGCATTGGAAACCTTATCGTCCATCGTCACCTGAAATCAAAATCTACAGCTATAGGATTTATTCGGCTTTTTCGTCGCCTTCATCGGACTTGTCGACGTCCGGCTTGCTGCCCTCGGCCTCGTCCTTGGCTTTGGCGTCCTGCGCTTTCATATCGTCTTTGACTTCCTGCGCCTTGTGCTTGAGCTCGGTGTTGAGCGTCCTGCCCTGCTCCACCGTCAGCTCGCCCTTCTTGACCAGCGCGTCGACGATTTCCTGCCCTTTTTCAGCGGTAGTCGCCATTGCTCCGATGCCGGCCAGAAACACGGTGCGCAGCCCGTCGCCCAGTTTGTAATCAGCCATGATTCCTCTTTCACTAGTAGTGACACCCGTACTACTAATCTAGCCTATTTGCAAAGAATATCCCAGCAGTGGAAATAGGACCATCCGGTGTACTGCCAAGTTACACTACGAAAACGATAAGTTCAGCATCGTCGGCCCAACCGCCTCGATGGAGCATTACGAATGCGGCAAACATAGCCTTTCAGATTGATGCCGTGCCTGTAAAACCGGTTACCCTCTAAAAACAAATACAACGACATTGACTATATAATTACATAAAATACCAAATATCAGTAATGATGGTTATTTTTTAGGAGGCTACAATGCCGAATTCGAACAGTTTGTACGTCGGTATAAGCCAAGCGAATCGATATATCTCCGACTTGTCGGATCGACTCAACGCAGCCTAAGAAAATCTCAACCGCCTACGCGAACTGCTCTCTTACGTCTCCCAGAAGCAAAACAGCTTTCTGAACAATCAAGGACGACGTCAACGCAGCTTCAGCAAAGAAGCCAGTACCAACAACGACAAACAGGAGTGCAATCAAATATGAGTAAATCAGTCAGTATTTTCAATGATGCTGCAACCATGGAGATACCGGACGATTTCGAGTGTGGTTCACCGCAAAAAACATCGTTTCGGCAAAGAGGCGACATCGGCCAGCTCAAAAACAAACTTCGGATATGGCGCAGCTTATTACACGCAACGCGCATTGTCTCTTCGCGCATGTACTTTTATAATCCGAACAAACCCGACACACGCATTGTTTGCTCGGATGCAGCCAATACAGCATGGCCTTCCGATTTAGCCCAAGCCACCAAAAGCCTTGAAAAAGCAGTATATACAACCTATAAAAACCCGACTGACGTCAAAACCACCATCCGCCACGACAAAAACGGCGAGCCGCTGCTTGCGATGGCATATAGCCTGACGATTGAGACGGGAATATGGTACGTCTTGTTAATCACCTTACCGATTCGCGGGCATATGAATGGCATAACGATGAAATGTACAGCTGAAGATGCCGAAATCCGATGGAGCCAGTTCATGGCAGCCGCCGACTCCATCACGATTCTCAAACCCTGATATCGCCTCGTCGCTACGGCTGTGCGATTTCTTTGCTATCGCGGGCGCGTTGCGGCGACGCGACGGGCGCTGGCAGCCAGAGCGTCGATATGGGCGAGTTCGGCTTTTTGCGCGTCGCTTTGCTGCGGCTGGAATTGGCCGTAACGATGCGTGGCAGCGGCGTTGATGAGGAAGTCGGAAACCTTGGGGTTCTTGGGCAACAACGGGCCGTGCATGTAAGTGCCGATGACGTTGCGGACGCGGGCGCCTTCACTATGATCCTCACCATTGTTGCCGCAACCCTCGTGGTCGACGTGGCCGAACGGTGTCACGCCGTCACGCAGGAACGTCTGGCCGGAATGGTTCTCGTAGCCGATGACATCGCCGAACTGGTCGGAATGCTCCAGCAGATTGCCGATCATACGTTTCTCGCGGCCTTCGGTATAGACGCCGAAAATGCCGATGCCGTCAAGTTTCGTGCCGTCGATGGTCTCGAAATACTCGCCGAAGAGCTGATACATGCCGCAGATCATCAGCATCGGCACGTCCTGTTGCGCCAAGGCACGCAAGGTGTCCGCCCGCTTGAAGAAGTCATCGGCAATCTTTTCCTGCCCGCTGTCCTGCCCGCCGCCGCCGAGAATCATATCGACATGCTCCGGCCACGGGTCACCTTGGTTATAGGCGTGGATGACCGGCTCGTAGCCATACAGCGCAAGCCGGCGCTTGATGGTGAGCACATTGCCCCAGTCGCCGTAGATGTTCATGTCCTTGGGATAGATGGACATCACGTCGATAGGTCGAGCGGACATTTGCGAATCCTGCGAAGAAGCGTGCGAGGGCTGCATATGTTCGTTCCGGTTTTCGGTCTGATTTTCGGTCTGTTTATCAGCCATCACATTCACTTCCCCACCCCGGCGTCGGCGACTTCGGCGTATTTGCCGAGCTCCGAGCGCACCTTGAGCATCGCGGTATACGTGCAATAGATATGTTTCGGCGTGCCGGGATCGGTCGTGACGAATTTGCGCACGGCCTCCTCGACGTTCGTATCGGTCTGCCCGACCGTGACACCTTCATATTCCAGCCGCAACGCCATATCCCACGCGCGAACGCCCGAGACCATCTTCACGCCGGTGTCGCGCAGCGAAGTGAAATCGACATCCCAGAGCCAACTCATATCGCGGCCGTCGGCATATTCGTCATTGATGACGATCATCGTATCGTGACCTACGGGTGCGAAACTCGAAAGCGACATCCTGAAACCCATCGGGTTCTTGACCAACAGCAGCTCGACCGGAGCGCCGTCGACCTCGATGACTTCGCCGCGCCCGAAAGCCGGGGTGACGCGTGAAAGGGCGCGCATCAGGCGTTCGTCGCGGGCCCTGGGCAAGGTGGTGTCCGCGTTCTTGATCTGCTCGGTGACCGCACGGACGACCGCGAGCGCCGCAGCCGCGTTGAAGAGATTATAGACGCCCTCGAGCTGGACCGTGGTCTCAAATTCGGCGTCATCCATCACGAATTCCGCCTCATGGTCGCCCACACGGCTGAGCACCACGTCCGCGAGACGCTGGGAAGCCAACGAATCCGCCAAGGCCGGGGAGGCGGAAACCGTCTCCCGCGCGTCGAGCTTGGGAATGATCCTGTTGCCTGACGAATCGAAGGTATCATGCGGGTTTGGACCGCCTGCCTGTTGGCTGGCCCGTGTGCCAGACGCTGTCGCCGCCGATGCGGACGCTCCGTCTTGACTTGCGAAATCAACCTCGCTGTCGGAGTCACCAGAAGCACCGGACGATTTCTTGGACACGTCATTTTCACTATGAGTGCCGGCAGTGGCGACGGCACTGGCCAATGCCGTGTTGACACCCTGCACATTCGCCGCGGCTTTCTGCGCCGCAGACAAATCCCCGGCATGCATGTCATCGTCGGAGGGGAACAGTTTGCGCAGCTCGTCGGAAAGCCCGAAATAACGGACCTGCGTGCCCTGCGGCACCACGTGGGCGAGCGCTGCGATTCGTCGGTCCTCACGGTTCAAGACCACGGTTCCGGTCGTACTGGCAGCGACGTGGCTTAGGAGCCGGGCCGTATTGTCGATCTCGCCGAAGCGGTCGAGCTGATCGCGCATGACATTCAGAAGCAAGGAATACCGCGGCTTGACTTGGTGCACGAAATGTACCGCATACGCCTCATCGAGCTCCAGCACCGCGATGTCGGCATCAAGCTTGCCCCCAGCCGAAACTTCGGTCAAGAGCGCCGAAACGACGCCACGGGTGAAGTTGGAGCCGGTGGGGTTAGTGAACACCTTGAGATTGAGGTCTTTCAGGATCGAGGCGATCATGCGGGTGGTCGTGGTCTTGCCGTTGGTTCCCGAAACCAGAACGACGCCGTAAGGCAACTGACCAAGCGTACGCGCCAAAAAAGTCGGGTCGATTTTCTCCACGACTTCGCCAGGCAACGCGCTGCCGCCGTGGTGGAGCAGGCGCGAAAGCCCACGGACGGCCTTGCCGATGGTGGGCGTGGCGAATGCTGTCCAAGGCTTGTGCGGCGTTGAAGTTTCGTTGGACATGTCGTGTTCCTTACCGTCGGCAAGCGCATCTGCGCTGCTGTTGTCACGAATATTCATGATTCATCGACCTTCTATAACCGTACCCGCTGAACCGACGATTGGCCGAAAAGCTTTGTGTGGTATAGCGACCATCAGATCCCCTGGTTGAAATCCTGCGGCATATCGTGGAAGCGGGAGTATTCGCCCTGGAAGGCCAGCGGGAATGTGCCGGTTTTGCCGTTACGGTGCTTGGCCAGGATGATGTCGGCCTCGCCTGGCCGGTCCTCCTCGTTGTAGAAGTCGGGGCGGTGGACCAGGAAAACCACGTCGGCGTCCTGCTCGATGGAGCCGGATTCACGCAAGTCGGCGAGCTGCGGCTTCTTGTCGTTACGCATCTCGGGGCCGCGGTTGAGCTGAGAAAGCGCGACCACCGGCACCTCAAGCTCCTTGGCGAGCAGCTTCAGCGCACGCGAGAAGCCGGAGACCTCCTGCTGGCGGCTCTCCTCCTGCTTGCCCGAGCTCATCAGCTGCAGGTAATCGATGATGACCAGCTTCAGGTCGTTGGTCTGCTTCAGGCGACGGCATTTCGCGCGAATCTCCATCAGGCTCATGTTCGGGCTGTCGTCGAGGAACAGCGGCGCGTTCTGCATGGCGGTCCAGAAGTCGTTCAACGTGTTCCAGCGCTCCGGGGTCAAACTGTCGTTGTCTGCGCGGCGCAGGGCGACCAGCGGGATGCCGGTTTCGGCGGAGATGATACGCTGGGCCAGCTCGGTTTTGCTCATTTCAAGCGAGAAGATGACGGTGGTCAGGTTATTGTGCAGCGCGGCCGAACGCGCGAAATCCACGCCCAGCGTCGACTTGCCCATTGCCGGGCGGCCGGCGACCACGATCATCTGGCCGGGCTGCAGTCCCTGCGTCTCGTCGTCGATGCCCTTGAAACCGGTGGGCACACCCTTCTCAATGGTGCCGTTCTGCAAGGCGTCGAGCTGGTCGAGCGCATCGTGGACCACCGGACCGATGGCCTCGTAATCCTGCCGCACCTTGCCGACGCTCATCTCGTAGACCTCGGACTGGGCCAAATTCACCACATCTTCGGCCTGCGAACCTTCCGCGGAATAGCCGAGCTGTGCGATTTTCGTGCCGGCGGCGATGACATTACGCAGGATGGCCCGCTGGTGGACGATCTCGGCGTAATACGTAGCGTTGGCCGCGGTCGGCACGGCGGCCACCAGGCTGTGCAGGTAATCGGCACCGCCCACCTTTTCGAGGTTGCCGTCTTTTAAGAGCGTGTTGGCGACCAGCACCGCGTCGACGGGCTCCGAGGCCGAAAACAGCGTGATGATCGCTTCGTAGATGGTCTGATGCTTGGGTTGGTAGAAATCGGTGACGTCGATCATCTGCGAGACCTCGCCGATGGCGTCCTTGCTCATCAGCATCCCGCCCAATACGGCCATTTCCGCGTCGTCGTCGTGCGGAGGAACACGGTCGAACAACGTCACATTGCTCGCGGAAGTGTCGCCGTTGAAGGTATCTTTACGTGAATTGAAGTCGCGGTTCGAACGCGTCGAGTCCCAGGAATTTCCGTCAGCCATGCCGTCAAGCTTAACCAAGCTGCCGTAAAAAATCTGCGTTTCGAGGGCTCTTCCTCCGAAAGCTCTACAACATCACAGCAAGAATGTTCGTTTCGGTTTCGACCTCACATTGCGACACGCACGGACTTTTCTGTGTGGATAGAAAAATAAGTTATCCACATTTTGGGCGTGTCACTGGGGACAATGCACAGAGTTATCCACACTATGGGGATAACTCTGTGAACAACATGGGGATAGATACCGCACTCACCGATGTTGACTTGCATAATATCGTATCTCGTGATAGCTTCTTCATCTTTTGAAAAGAGCAACAGCAGATATATTCTCTACACAATTTCGCGACGATATTGCTAAATTCTGTCGTAAAATTACCGATGAAATTCCGCCGAAACAATATCGAAAATCTCCCCGTCGGAACATCCGGCGAGGAGATTACGAAACGTTACGAAGCCCTGTTTAGCCTCAGTCGATATCGGCGCCGAGGGCGGCGAGCTTGCCGCGGAAGTCGGCGTAACCGCGGTCGATCAGGCTGATGCCCTGCACGTTCGACGGGCCCTTGGCCGCGAGCGCCGCGATGAGGTGGCTGAAGCCGCCGCGCAGGTCGGGCACATCGATATCGCGCCCCTCGAGCGGCGTGGGCCCGAAGATGACGGCGGAATGCTTGTAATTGCGCTGCTGGAAGCGACACGGCAGGCTGCCGAGGCATTCGCGGTAGAGCTGGATGGTCGCGCCCATCTTCACCAGCGGCTTGGTGAAGCCGAAACGGTTCTCGTAGACGGTCTCGTGCACGATCGAGAGGCCGTTGGCCTGGGTCAGAGCCACGACGAGCGGCTGCTGCCAATCGGTCATGAAGCCGGGGTGCACGTCGGTCTCGATGGCCACAGGCTTCAAGTCCCCGCCCGGATGCCAGAAACGGATGCCCTCGTCGGTGACATCGAATTCGCCGCCTATCTTGCGGTAGACGTTCAAGAAAGTCATCATCTCGGGCTGCGTGGCGCCTTTCACGAAGATGTCGCCATGGGTGGCCAGCGCGGCCGAAGCCCAACTCGCGGCCTCGATGCGGTCGGTCAGCGCGGTGTGGGTGAAGCCCTTGAGCTCCTTGACGCCTTCGATGCGGAAAGTGCGGTCGACGTCGACGGAGATGATCGCGCCCATTTTCTGCAGCACGGCGACCAAGTCCATGATCTCGGGCTCGGTGGCCGCGCCGGAAAGCTCGGTCTTGCCCTCGGCCTGGACGGCGGCGAGCAGGGTCTGCTCGGTGGCGCCGACGGACGGATAGGGCAGGTGGATCTTCGCGCCGTGCAGGCCGTCGGGCGCGGTGATATGGATGCCGTCGGCATGTTCCTTGTCGACGTTCGCGCCAAGCCGACGCAGGGTCTCCAAATGGAAGTCAATCGGCCGGCCGCCGATATTGCACCCGCCGAGCTGCGGGATAAACGCCTCGCCCAAGCGGTGCAGCAACGGGCCGGAGAAGAGAATCGGAATGCGCGAGGAACCGGAGAGCGTGTCCACGTCGGCCACGTCTGCGAGGCGGACGTTGGTCGCGTCGATCTTCAACGTGCCCTTGTCGTCGTTCCAATCGACGGTCGCGCCGTGCAGACGCAGCAAATCGGAAACCACGTGCACATCGCGAATCTCGGGAACGTTCTTCAGCACGGAGACGCCTGGCGCGAGCAGTGCGGCCACCATGGCCTTGCTTACGAAATTCTTGGCGCCGCGCACCTTGATGGTGCCATTGAGCGGTTTGCCGCCTTCGACGTGCAGGACGTCTTTTGTGGTATCTGCGTTACTTGCCAAAGCCAACCTCTTTCGTTGTCACCACTATGCTACGCGGAGCACACTAATTAGATGTTCATACCCAGTGTGCCACAGCGGTTGTGGCGGCTCGGTGAAGCAAGGTCGAAATGCGCCCGAGGCCGAACGACGATAGACAATCTTTTAGATATGCCCGGCCGCAACACCCTTTCCGGAACATCCCACCGTTTTCAGACCAAGCGCAATAAGATCGCGAATAACCTCCGTTCTTCTCTTACCTTCGCTTTTCGCCACACCTTCAACAGCTTGAAGCTGAGCCTCGCTGAGCCTTATACCGACAGTTCGCATCGGCTCTTTATATAGACGGGGACGGCCGTATCGCCTTCTCGTTTTCGTTCGCCCCGCTCTGCCCACATATATGCCTCGTTGCGCATCATTCGCCCAAGAATCAATGGAATCCATGGAAATGACGTTCCCGTTTTTGTCGTGATATACCATGCTGATTTCCTCCCAAAATATACTGCGTTTCCCATTTGCCGACGTTCATTTCACTGAGAAATTTCTTCGTACACTGCATCGCGTGAAACACAATATACGTTTCGTGTCGATTGTTGTGTCCGTCGCCGGATCCTTCTTCCCTTTCCCGATAATCAATAAAAGCTAGCATTTCGAGCGCACGCCCAGTATCGTCGAAGCCAACTGCCATATACTGCGTAGGCTCTTTGGAAAAACGGGGTGTCAGATGTCGATATCTCTTAAACGCGTATTCGACATTCTTCTTGGTCACATCCGGATGATTTTCAGATACTCTGTCCAAGACCTCGACGTCCACGCTCGCCTCCTTCAATTTCAGTATACATTTTCGTGCACGAAAATCAAAACATGTTAATCAAAAGAATATGGCGGGATGATCAATCCCGCCACTTAACAAAATTGAGCTTTAAGCACCAATGGGTCCGGCCCACAATCCATCATCCTCCACCGGACGGGCGGACCGAACCGGGCGCTCGGGGGCATGACGCTCAGGGAGGGTCTTGGGCTTGAAGGGGAAACGCTCGGCGCGCATCGCCTCGTAGGCGGCGATGGCGTCCTCGTGCTGCAGCGTCAGATCGATGTCGTCGTAGCCGTTCATCAGGCGCCAGCGCGTGTAATCGTTGACATCGAAGGGCAGGGTGACGTCGCCGCAGGTCACGGTGCGCTCCCCCAGATCGACGGTCATGTCGCGGCCTGGTTCCTCCTCCAAGAGCTTCCAGAGCAATTCGACGCTCTCCTGCGGCATGATCGCGGCCAGTACGCCGTTCTTGGCGGTATTGCCGTAGAAGATGTCCGCGAAACGTGGACTGATGATGACGCGGAACCCGTAGTCACGCAGCGCCCACACGGCGTGCTCACGTGACGAGCCGATGCCGAAATCGGGACCGGCGACCAGAATCCTGCCTTTATTCTGATACTCGGGCTTGTTCAGAATGAACTCCGGATCGCGACGCCACGCATAAAACAGCGCGTCCTCGAAGCCTGTCTTGGTCACCCTCTTCAAAAAGACCGCGGGAATGATCTGATCGGTGTCGACGTTCGAACGCCGAAGCGGGACGCCGACGCCGGTAACCTTCGTAAGTTTCTCCATAATATTTTCCTTTTCTATCAATGTCTTCACATACCGATGTCGCTCGCCCGATAACATCGCCAAACTTCACCCGTCCCATATCGCACATTTCGCACACGCCGATGAAATAAGCGCGAATTATCCGGCCCAATCCGCACTTTTTTCACTCGCCGGGTTGAAAAGTGCGAATTACTTGACTAATTCGCACTTTTCGCACACGAAAGTACGGAATGTGCAGGATAGGGAGCCGACCGAGCAGACGCAGTTGCCCGCTACAGATCGGCGGGGCTGGAGATCGTGCCGCGGATGGCCGTGGCGGCGGCGACCAGAGGGCTGGCCAGGTGCGTGCGCCCGCCCTTGCCCTGACGACCTTCGAAGTTGCGGTTGGAGGTCGAGATCGAGCGTTCGCCGGGCACGAGCTTGTCGGGGTTCATCCCCAAGCACATCGAACAGCCGGCGTTGCGCCATTCCGCGCCGAAGTCCTTGAAGATCTGGTCAAGCCCTTCGTCCTCGGCCTGCAGGCGGGCTCGCGACGAAGCCGGCACGACCAGCACGCGGTGGATGGAATCGGCCTTGTGATGGCCTTTCATCACCGAGGCGGCGGCGCGCAAGTCTTCGATGCGGCCGTTGGTGCAGGAGCCGATGAAGACGGTGTCCACCGGAATCGACTTGATCGGGGTTCCAGGCTTCAGGCCCATATATTCCAAGGCGGATTGTGTGGCCTGCCGCTGGTCGGCGTCGGCGATATCGGCCGGGTCGGGCACATCGGTGTTGATCGGCGCACCCTGGCCGGGGTTGGTGCCCCAGGTGACGTAAGGAGCCAAGTCGGAGGCGTTGATGGTGACTTCTTTATCGAACGTCGCGTCGTCATCCGTGCGCAGCGTCTTCCAATAGGCCACGGCCTTGTCCCACATCTCGCCGGTCGGCGCGTACGGGCGGCCTTTCAGGTATTCGAACGTGGTCTCGTCGGGGGCGATCATGCCCGCGCGTGCACCGCCCTCGATGGACATGTTGCAGATGGTCATGCGCGCCTCCATGGAGAGTGCGCGAATCGCCGAACCGCGGTATTCGATGACGTGCCCCTGCCCGCCGCCGATGCCGATTTTCGCAATGATCGCCAAAATAATGTCTTTCGCGGTGACACCGCGCGGCAACGTGCCCTCGACGTTGACGGCCATGGTCTTGAACGGTTTCAACGACAAGGTCTGCGTGGCCATGACGTGCTCGACCTCCGAGGTACCGATGCCGAAGGCGAGCGCCCCGAACGCGCCGTGCGTGGAGGTGTGGGAATCGCCGCAGACGATGGTCATGCCCGGCTGGGTGAGCCCCAGATTGGGTGCGAACGCGTGGACGATGCCCTGGTCGGCGTCGCCCAGCGGATGCAGCAGCACGCCGAATTCCTTGCAGTTGCGTTCCAGCGTCGAAAGCTGCTTGGCGGAGGTCTTGTCGGGATTGGGCTTGTCGATGTCGACCGTGGGCGTGTTGTGGTCTTCGGTGGCGATGAGCAGGTCGGTGTGGCGCGGTTTGCGCCCGGCCAGTCGCAGGCCCTCGAACGCCTGTGGACTGGTGACCTCGTGCATGAGCATGAGGTCGATGTAGAGCAGGTCCGGGGCACCGTCTTTGCCCTGGTACACCAGATGATCGGCCCATACTTTTTCGGCCAATGTGCTTGCCATACGACCTCCTTCGTCGATTTTGGGGCCGCGACCCCGTCTATAGTTCGATGACAACCGCGCGGATTTTTTCGGCTGCGATAATTCTGAGTATCGGCGTCTGTCAACAATATGGACAACTTTGTTTCATATTTTGAGATGGATACAGTGATAGACCCCACTGTATAATATTCATGTATGGACTCATTATCGAAGGATCCCCAAGCGGCGCGGACCTTACGCGCGCCCCAAGCAACCGGCAATACCACTCAAAATTCGAATCATGCTGCGATTCATGACGAGATTCATTCCGGGGTCGGGGTCCTCGATAAGACCGTCAAGATTCTCGAGGCCCTCGAAAGCGGGCCTTCCACATTAGGACAACTCGTCGCGGCCACCGGTTTGGCACGGCCTACCGCGCATCGCCTGGCCATCGCGCTGGAACGCCACCGCTTTGTGCTGCGCGACCAGCACGGTCGCTTCATCCTGGGCTCGCGTTTCGCCGAACTGGCCACGGCCGCCGGCGAAGACCGACTGCTCACCGCCGCCGGGCCGATCCTCCAGACGCTTCTGGACCGCACCGGCGAATCCGCGCAGATCTACCGCCGCCAGGGCGACCAGCGCGTCTGCATCGCCGCCGTCGAACGGGCCAGCGGGCTGCACGATTCCATCCCCGTGGGTGCCATGCTTTCGATGCAGGCCGGCAGCGCCGCGCAGATCCTCGTCGCATGGGAGGATTCCGAACGGCTGCATCAGGGCTTGCGCCACGCCAAATTCACCACTTCCACGCTGGCGACCGTGCGCCGCCGCGGCTGGGCCGATTCGGTCAACGAACGCGAGGAAGGCGTCTGCTCGGTTTCCGCGCCAATCCGCAATTCCTCCGGCCAGGTCATCGCCGCCATCTCCATCTCCGGGCCGTCCGGACGCATGGGCCCCTCGCCGGGCCGCCGTTACGCCCCATACGTGATGGCCGGCGGCAAATACCTCACCAACGCGCTGATGAAGGCCAGCGCCGGAAGATAGACGACACCCAACACACGTTCAATGCGAAATCCGGATAATCGATTGGAATGTCGGTTATCCGGATTTTCGTATATTCCGCCTCAACCGGCGGCTTCTCGTCTCAACCTGCAGCAGCGCGGCTGACTGCCGGCTTCTCGGCTCACTTCTTCAGATGCATCTTGCGCAGGATCTGGGCAAGCAGGCGCGGGCGACGCAGGAGGTTCGTCCCCTCTTTCGCGGCGTCGGGAGTGCCGTTGAGGGCGTACGTGTAGGCTTTGCCGGAACTGGCCTTGCCGACCAGATCGCCGAACTCAAGCAGTTGGGTGCGCGGCTCGTACGGGTGTCGGATGTCGAATTCGAGCAGACGCGCGGCACGCTGGGCCGGGGCCGGGCCGTAGGAGCCGAAGCCGCAGGTCGGCGTGGCAACCAGCGTCAGCCCGTCGGTGGTGCCGACGAAACGGTTGCGGTGATCGTGGCCGGCAAGCAACGCGAAATAGCCGTCGCCCGACTTCAAAATGTCGAATTCGCCGGTGTCGGTATCGGGGCAGCTGATGCCCTCGCCGAGGAAGCTGCCGGGCAGTGTCTTATTCTCGTCAATGACGTAATTGTGGCCGGCAAACGTGCGATAGCCCTCTACGGCGTGTGCGGCGGTGGCCGGGACCTCTTTCAGCAAATCGTAATACTGCGGTACAGGGATATGCTGGAATACCATCGATTTGGCACCAATCAGCGACGGAGCGACCTTGAGGAAATCGAGCGCACGCTGGCTCGGCGCGCCATAGCCGCCAAGCTTGCCGTAATCGCCGGAGTTGAAGACCACGAGGCCAAGCACGCTATCGCTTTTACGATCTTCAGCGACAGGCAAAAGGAATGTGCCTGCCTCGCAAGGGTAGATGTATTGGTCCGGCAAGCCGCTGCCGGGCTGCTTGCGGGGACGGTCCGAACGCTTGATTGGAGGCTCGGGATTGAGGCAACCCGGGAATTCGCGATAGATCTCGTCGAGCTCCGCGCAGGAAAGCCCGCACTGAAAATCATGGTTGCCGTAGGTGACCGCCCACGGAATCCTACGCTCGATCAGCGGGGAGAGGAACTGCGAAATCTCTTGGCGCACGAGCTCGCGGGTGTGCTCAAGTTCGGTGTCGCGCTGGCTGGTCGCCGCCGCGCCCATCGGCCATTTCTGCGGTGTCCACGTGCGCTTGCGGAAGGTTTTGGCATAGGCCTGGTCGTAACCGGCGATCTGGTTGCCGGAGAAAATGACGATGTCGGGACGGGAGCTGTCGAGCGCCGCCTCGATGAGCTTGATGGTGTCTTTGTTCACTTTCGGCCCGTCCTGGATATCCGCCAACACCAGAACGCGGAACTTGCCGGAATCGTGGAACTGCAGGCGGCCGAGGCGGGCGGAGACGGAAACGGGCCGCATATCGTCGGGGTCGACAGGACGAATACGAGGTTTCGAAAGATCCGAAGCGGCTCTGTCCGCAAGCGTTAATCCAGCCATTACCTATCCTTTTTGCCTGAGTCTTAAAGCGTTACGTCGTGATGTCGCCCATGACATCACGCCATCCCACATTGCATAACCAACTTACCGCGCCGAACCCGACCTGACAACCCGACGCCCTGCACCGCGTGGCAGCCTTGGCGACACGCCGGGTCTATGACACCTCCGATACCCTCGATATCCCCGATATCCTCAGCAAGGCGACGGCGAAGCGCGGGCGTAGAGCGATAACCGTAGGTACGGAAAAAGCCCCGCAACCGTTAAGCTGCGAGGCTTCTGCATCTTTGCTGGGGTACCTGGACTCGAACCAAGAACAACTGAACCAGAATCAGCCGTGTTGCCAATTACACCATACCCCAATTGGCTTGGTGCTGTAGCCGATTAGCAACTATAGCACTTCGTACCTCCAACCGGATTTGAACCGGTGTTGGCGCCGTGAGAGGGCGTAGTCCTAGACCGCTAGACGATGGAGGCTTAACTTATCGCTGCCCTTCCCAAGGCAACAAATGAATAGTCTAGCGAAAACCTGGGCCATGCGCAACCCGGCGTGTTGACTTCGCCTGAAGCCGAACGCAGGCGGCCGTTTCCGGGCATACGTCATACGTCATACGGCATGGTGAAACCGCCAGTCCCGAGATCTGGGCTTGATGCTGGCAAACAGCACATAACCGCACGCAAAAGTCCGTTTACCAGCAGCAACATGGACGCCAAACAGAGCGATGCTGGAAAACAGCACACAACCACCCGCAAAAGTCCGTTTACCAGCAGCAACATGGACGCCAAGCAGAGTGATGCTGGAAACCGCACCTTAAACACACCAAAAATCCGTTTACCAGCAGCAACAATGCGCATTTAGCAGATTGACGCTGGTAAACGGACTTTTGTGGTCGGCTTCCTAGCGGGAAGTCGCAAGCGACACGGCTTTACAGGTGCTGCTTGAGGCCCTTGAGACGGGCGAGCGTCAACGGCTTGCCGACGATCTCCATGGATTCGAAGAGCGGCGGGGAGACGCGGCGGCCGGACATGGCCACGCGCACCGGGCCGAACGCCAGGCGCGGCTTGAAACCGCCGTCCTCGACCAGCGCCTTGTTGAGCGTCTCATGAAGGTTGTCGGTCTTCCAATCGGCCTTGGCGACATCGGAAAGCGCGGCGATGGCCTTGTCGAGTACCTCGGGCGCGGAATCCTTGAGTGTCTTCCGAGCGTCGTCGGAAGGCTCAATGTATTCGGCCTCGCTTAGAAGGCTGCCGGCCATGCCGGAGACCTCACCCAGCAGACGCACACGCGGCTGGACCAGCGGCGCAGCGGCCGTCAGGATCGTGCGCTCACGGTCGGTCAGTTTATCCCACGAATCGGCGGAGACCACGCCGTCGCGGTGCAGGTAGGGCACGGAACGGTTGAGGAAGTCCTGGACTCCAAGCATACGGATGTGCTCGGCGTTGATGGAGATGGCCTTGTCGATGTCGAAGTGGGCCGGGTTGGCCTTGACGTCGCGGATGTCGAACTTCTCGACCATCTCGTCCATGCTGAACACGTCGCGGTCGGGCGCGATCGACCAGCCAAGCAGCGCGAGATAATTGAGCAGTCCTTCGGGGATGAAGCCGTTGTCGCGATGCAGGAAGAGGTTGGACTCCGGGTCGCGCTTGGAGAGCTTTTTCTTGCCCTTGCCCATGACGTAGGGCATATGGCCGAACAGCGGCATTTCTTTGGCAATGCCGAGCTTGATGAGGTAGCGGTAGAGCACGACCTGACGCGGCGTGGAGCTCAGCAGGTCCTCGCCACGCAGCACGACGTTGATGCGCATGAGCGCGTCATCGACCGGGTTGGTGAGCGTGTAGAGCGGGTCGCCGTTGGGGCGCACGATAACGTAATCGGGCACGGAGCCGGCCTTGAACTCGATGTGGCCGCGGATGAGGTCGTCGAAGGCGATGTCCTCGTCGGGCATCTTCACGCGCAGCGCGGGCTTACGGCCCTCAGCGCGGAAAGCGGCCTTCTGCTCCTCGGTCAGGTTACGGTCGTAGCCGTCGTAGCCGAACGCCTTGGGACGGCCTGCGGCGACGTTGCGCGCCTCGATCTCGTCGGCGGTGGAATAGGATTCGTAGGCGAAGCCGGCGTCGAGCAGTTTCTGGGCGACGTCCTTATAGATATCGCCGCGCTCGGACTGGCGGTACGGGCCGTCAGGACCACCGACGTTGATGCCCTCGTCCCAGTCGATATGAAGCCAGTTCAGGGCCTCGATGATCTGGTTGTAGCTTTCCTCGGAATCGCGCTCGTTGTCCGTGTCTTCGATGCGGAAGACAAAGGTGCCGTGCGTGTGACGCGCCTCGGCCCAGTTGAACAGGGCGGTGCGCACCATGCCGACGTGCGGGGTGCCGGTGGGCGACGGGCAGAAGCGAACACGAACGTCTTTGGGCAGTTCAGGTCTAGAATCAGTTGCGTTTTCAGTCATAACTCCATTATGCCGCGCGTGATTGACGTGAAGGCAAAATCCGGGTAACAAAAGTATCACAAATAACAGCCGCCAAGAAACGCCATAAGAATCGAAAATCATATAGCAACAACTTCGCGAACCGGGAAACAACACGTATGTATGGAGAGCATCAATCACCCAGAGGCAACCGCCCAGAATCCGAATACTGATACCTGAATACGGTTTTCTGAACCTCGGGATCTCCAGGTTGCCGGAAAATGACCTTCATGCCTCTAGGTACGACGCAACGCACGTCGGCCACTTTGGTACGCCCCTCGACCCGAATCGACCATGAAACATGAACGAGGCCCATATTCGTAGCCACACTTCCGCTTGCATCATTCAAGCCCAGCCAATGAGGCGCAATCAGGACGGTTCGGAAACCGGGGGCACCGGGCTTAACCCCCAATATGGCAGACGGAAACTCATGCAACGCAAGAGCAGACCAGCCATGGCAATCGCTACGAGGCTCATCATTGCTTTCGGCACAGGTGGTCAGATGATTCGCAAGCATATCCTTCCATGGTTTCCAAAGTCGCTTGGTACGTGAATACAAACCCACCTTTTCCAATGCCTCAAAAAGATATAAGGACATCGCAACGGAACATTGCGCGTAACGATGCGGAAAGTCCAAAGTTGTTTCCAGACATTTCCTGGCACGCTCAACATCACAGGTATCCGTCAATGCAGCAAAGACCTGACAATGCTGGCTCACATCGGAAGATCCCGGCCCGTCGGTGTAAAGACCGGACGCATTGACGCAATGGGCATTGACCGCTCGTTGCGTATCCTTTGCCCATTGGCGATATTGTCGTGCCTTATCATCGATTCCCAAATAGTCGTCAATCCGTGAAGCCAGCTGTAATCCCCAGACATACATCAGACTTTCCTGCGTCAATGGTCCCGATGCAAAGGCCGGCGGCACGCCACGAGTCGAATCCCACTCAGGCGCCCAATCAACAAATGACCAATGAGAGCCGTCCGTACCCATATTCCCTATTCTTGCGACCAGCCCGTTTTCATCCAAGTTCTTATGGAAGAACCCAAGGATACGATCGACAACGCGCATATTGCGACGCAGTAAAACCCGATTGCCAAAATACATCATATGATCATATAAAAGCGCAATGTAATATATGGAGTTATTGGCCAGAAAACGTGTCCGTTCTGGCGCGTAAGGCGTTCTCCCGTCTGGTCTTGGCTGTGTTCGAGTTGACCGTGTTCCATGGAGGTCATGAACAACCCGGTATGAGCCGCGTGCGGCAACACGATGAAACGGAACGGTCGGAACAGCTCAGGCAGGATCCGGTGGCGGTGCGGCCGCTGCGGCGCCTCGTCCACCCAGAAACGCGACAACAGGGCGGCCGACCTGGAGAAGGGCCTGATCTGGCTGTTCTCCAAGGACGGGCAGGCCTCCGACGGGACGACCGGACGCACCGCCACCAGATACCCCAACGCCACCAACTAGAGACACGTTTTTGGTCAATAACCCTTATAAAACGTTGAAAAACCAACATTTTAACCCACTACACCATTGCCAGAATTAGTTCTCAGCAACAAATCAGCAACATTTTCTGTAAAATACCGTTGAAAGCTCCTCAAGACACGACCAATATATTGCGTTACATCGCTGATCAAAAATGCTAACGCTCTGTTTGTGATCTTATCAGTGAACCTGCCCTTGAATCAGAAGCATGCTAACTCCCGGTTTCAAAGACATGCTCAACGGCATGAGGCGCCGTGTCCGTGACCTGCGCCGCAAGCAGGGCCAGCGGTCACCGAAGCTCTCCACCCTCTACACCCTCGCCAAGGCGCTCGATTGCGACATGCGCGACTTCTTCGCCTGACCCGGTCGCAGTGCACACCCGATGGGCCTGTCTCGTCTTCTCAACACTGATCCGACGCTGTCTGTTTTATGCATCAAATAGCCAGTATGTGTCTCACATCACCATTATGCTTACGCTCTGTAAGAGTTCTTTAAAAAGGGATGCCATTCCACGACGGAACAGCGTCAGGGGAGCGAAAAATGACTCAACCAGCACCGACAGGACCAGCGTTGGCGGAGGGCCTCGCAGACGCGGCAAACCTATTCACCGCCGCCGTGGACAGCAGCCAGCGACTTGAAACGGCTTCGGCGGTGTCCCCGCTGGTGGCACCGGCCCAGAAAGAGCTGAAGCAGAAGCACGGCGGCTGGAAAGCCTTCTGCATCGGCTTGGCGGTCTTCCTGGCGTTCGTAATAATCATCGCCCCTATTGTCAACATGCTGCTGAGCGGCATTTACGAAATCCTTCATTCAGGCAAGGAACCCGGTGCGGCAATCTATTACACATTGATATTAATAGGTATTGCCGTCGGCATCGCCTCGGGCTATCTCGCCGGCAACATGATCCACAAGAAGAACGCACCGAAGGCGGAGGCAACGCTCAAACGCTGCGAGCAGGACCGTCAGGCGCAGATGGCAGCGGCCCAGCGCGACCTCGTCTCGGTGAGGCAGGCCTACGCGCAACGGGTCGCGCCCTGGTACCCGCAGGAATACAGCACCGCCGAAGCCGCGAGCTTCATGAGCCAGGCCGTCCGCTTGGGACGCGCCGACACGCTGGGATCGGCCATCAACCTCTACGAGACCCACATGCACGAGATGCGCATGGAAGACAATCAGCAGCAGCAAATCGCCCTGCAAAAGGTCAACAACGCGCTGTCCGTCATGCAGATCGGCGCGACGATCTTCGCCGGCAGCCAGGTGGCCGGATCGGTCGACCGCAACACCAGCGCGGTCAGCGCAGCAGGGGCCAGCATCACCGGCGCGGTCAATGCGGCAGGGTCCAGCATCACCAACTCCATCAACAACCTGCGCCACCGCTGACACGCCAAGCGGCATGGTCTAAAGAATTTGCAACAAAGAAACACACCGATTTGGTCATACATAAACAGAAGATAATCATGGACGCTTCAGCCGACGTCGCACAATGGACTCAACTCGCCGATCCACTCCGCAAACACTAATCGGCAATGCCGCTAACACAAACGGCGTTCACGCTGTCACCGCACAGCAAGATGGCGTACTCATCATCTTCAGCGACATGGATGAGCAAGGCAATAGGAGCGCCTTGCTCATCAGTTACAGTCGTCCACTTCCCACATCAGAACCGCATTCAGATCCATTCACCGAACCAGCAACAGCCAGCACCGAAACCCCTTCAGATACAAACCTTACAACTCCTAGTAACCCTACCGGTTTAACAGTGACAAAACTCTTCGTGAATCTGTGCGGTGAACGTTTTCGGGTTCAGGATCCAGCGATGCTCAAACTCGACTCAATGAATATCGAGTTCATATCCTTGAACCTCAAATTCGATGGTTGGGACGGAAACCTGGCTGCTCTCTCCGAAGACGATCTCAACACCCTGACCGGAATCATCAAAAAGGCCAGCCCCGATTTGCCCACTCCGACCTCTCCGTCCGACGCGCGATCCATCAATGCCAACGTAGTACGCTGGCTGCAAAAACCACGGGCAAACATCTTGGATGCAGACGTCACACGCGCCGGGAACCTGTTGGTCACCCTCTTTGGACCTTACCAACAAAACGAAGAGAACGACAATGCATCATACTTTGATGACGAATCCGAATCCGTTTATTAGTGACATCACAATCCCACCAGCAAACCTGTACTTTGAGGAGATCACTACATGATGGCAAACTATCGCAATGTCCTTTTCGGCACCGTTGAAACGACAATGACTGGTGCCAAGGTGTACTGCTTGTATCAAACCGACACAAGGGGAATCAACAACCTACCCACCGATGCGCCCATAGGCCCTATGGGGAGAATACCAACCAGGCCAGATCCATCCCCTTCCGTTGCTACAGCCAAGTGCCTCAAAAAAATGGCCTGTCAATAACGCCACCGCGGCTGCTGTGGTTGATGCCATCAAAGATTTCACCTCAACCGAACCCGAGCAGCTTAGGTTCTTATCGCCAACACACGGATGGAAAACCGAAATCAAGCAACTCCGGACCCAACTGATGGCTGATACTACCGTTAGGAATACCATTCATACCGTCAAAGGCTGGGATTGCGGCAATTACACAGGCACAGTCGAGGACGCCAACGCCACAGGCGTTCTTGTCATCTACAACGGCATGAACGAGCAAGGCCGAAGGAGCGCCGTACTCGTCACAAGCACGGCAGCTCTCGAAACAGCCGAAGAAAAAGAATCGCTTCGAAAAGATTATGGCTTAATCGGGTATGAATACGATGACGGTTCAATTGAGGAAAACCCCGGTATATATGCCGATGACCTTGAACTCCCGATGTTTTTCGAAAAACTCGACATACCAGAAGGCGAGGCAGCAACCGTCTACGGCTTAGTGAACCTATTCGACGAATTCACCGCAAGCGCCGACACAAAGGCCATCAATCCGGGAGAAAGTTTCAAGGAAGCCGTCGAAGAAGTCACAAGAAACCATGCATCATCTCCAGATACAGAGTCATTAGCCGTCAAGATCGTACACAATCTCCTCAGTAATCCGACAGGCATCCTCGACGCGGATTCCACTGGCAATGGAGCCGTAATAGCCATACCGTCTTCCAGCCACAAAATCAGCAGTAAAAGCAATCCTGATCAATGCGACGACTCAGACGAGTTCGACGACTTCACCAGCAGACTCATCATTCTGGCAAAGAAGGACACGACGGAGAACGGACAACCGTGTTTCACCATCTCCACCACATACTTCTCCCGTAGCTATTACAACGAGATGATCAGTACCGAATTGCTTTGCGACGATGACATATACAGCTCTGAAAGCATCAGCGCCGAAGCCATGATTCACCGTACAGTCGAACTGGCCCAAGACGACAAAGATGCAGCGAAAATTGCTGATGCGATTCGGGAAATCGCTCAAATGGCAAATCGGAATTAGCAAGCGGCTTTTATCAACTGCTTGAAGCACTGCCAAGGTTGCGGTGTCGCCACGTCTAGGACCGGGGCGACACCGACCGAGCGCTGGCCATTCTCGACCGCATCGGCCTCACCCTCAACGTCATCATCGGCGGCGCAAATTGCACCATCAGCGTGCGGCTACACCGCGAACACGCCACCGCCCAAAACGGCAAGGCCAAGTGACAACAAAACAACGGCCGTCCGCACCTTGCAAAAGACACGGACGGCCATACCGGTGAGCCCCGAAAAGGCAGAAAGTTACGCCTTCTGCGGCGTGAGGCCATTGATAAGGTTGCGGCGCACGTATTCGCTGACGCTAACCCCCATCACCTTGGCCTGGCGTTCGACCAGCCCCCACACCGAATCGCTCACACGGATGGTACGAGGTTTCAGTGGCTCGCTCTTGACCTCCCAGGCACGTCCCTCGAACGGCCTGATCTCAGCGCCTTGGAAGCCGTTTTCGGCTTCCTGCGCCCACTGGTCGACCATCTCGTCGGTGATGACGGTGCCGTTGTCAGCTATAAATTTCTGGCTCATGACCTCCCCTTTCTGATTTCGTCAATAAAGCCCTTGGTGGCATGGTTCGCGTGGATGACAAGCGGCGTGCCGTCGACCAGACGAACAAAGACCAGCTCGATACGCCGGCCTTGACCATCGAAACCGACCGTCGCCCACCTCGGTGGCTCACTGGCGCGATCCCGATACCTGATCGTCGCACCCGACACACCCGTCTCGAAAGCCGAGATGATCTGTCGGTCACTCAGCCCGTGGGTCCTGGCATGTGGATGGATGATGATACGCATACCATACAGCATACATGAGAGAATACGAAACAGTAAGCGTATCACGAACACATCACGCAGAAAGAAGGACAAATGTGAGAGCGATGCGAATAATGCTCAGACACCAGAAGACGGAGCCGAATAGCCAACAACAAAATCAGCAACAGATCAGCAACAATTTAACAAAATCATAGTAATTTCTGCAATTTATTTGAATCACAGATGTTGATAAATCAAGAATTTCAGGAGACTTCATTGACATTGAAAGAGCGGATGACGGGAGTCGAACCCGCCTCTGAAGCTTGGGAAGCTTCCATTCTACCGATGAACTACATCCGCAGTAATGTACCTGTGTTCACAAGCACATACAAAAGGAAAGTTTAGCACACAGGCGCGAAGGCACGCGCCATAAGATTCATCGACGACTTCGAGTACCGATTGGCAACGACGAGCGACGCGTTTAATAAGCGACCTGCGCCGGGCCCTCTGAACCCAGCCGGTCGCCCCGTGGCCCGGCACCTACACCCTGCATTTCCTGAGCCATCTGCATCAGGCGATTGATACGCTCCTGGGTCGGTGGATGCGTGGAGAAGAGACGGCTGAAGCCCTCGTCGGAGAAGGGGTTGGCAATCATCATCGCGGCGGCGGACTGGGTGCCGGCGGTCTGCGGCATCGGGTTGGCGACCGCTCCGGACGTGATCTTATTGAGGGCCGAGGCAAGCGCTGCCGGGTCGCCGGTGAGTTTGCTTCCGTCTTCATCCGCGTCGTATTCGCGGGTTCGGGAAATCGCCAGCTGAATCAGCGAGGCGCCGATCGGCGCGAGAATTGAGCTAAGCGCCACGCCAAGCAGCCCGAAAATCCCGGAATCACGGTCGTCGTTATCTCGCCCGCCGCCGAAGAACATCAGCATGTAACCCAGATACGTGATTACCGTCGCCATCGCACTGGCCACGGCGGAGGTGAGGATGTCGTGGTTATAGACGTGCATCAGCTCGTGGCCGAGCACACCGCGCAACTCTCGCTCGTTCAGGATCTGTAGAATGCCCTGCGTGCAACATACGGCGGCATGACGCTCGTTTCGGCCGGTGGCGAACGCGTTCGGGCTCATGGTCGGCGCGATGTAAATGCGCGGCATCGGCTTGCCGGCGCGTGCGGAAAGTTCGCGCACGATGCGGTAAAGCTCGGGCGCCTGCTGCTCCGAGACCTGCTGCGCGCCCATCGAAGCAATGGATATGCGGTCAGAGAACCAATAGGAGATGAAGGTCGAAGCCAGCCCGATGAAAATGTAGTAAATGAGCGTGTCACGGCTGGCACCGGTAAGCCACCAAATAAGCATGATGATGGCCCACATCACCGCGAAAAGCAATGTGGTTTTAAGACCGTTCAAGTGGCCGTGTACTTTAATCTTGCCGCCCATACACCAAAGCCTAACGAATCAGCCTGTATTTTCGCTGAACGCGTGCTGATTCGCGCAGCATTCACAATTTCGAAGCTGCGATGAAAATCAAGAAAACGGCACCGAAATGCTGATTATCATCGCATGTTCAATCGAACATGCGAGCATACTCACGAAAACATGGGTAAAATACTGATTTTCATCGCATCCATCATTTCTCCATATAGGAGCGAGCACGCGAACGGCGCCAAGCTTCACGTGGAAACCTGACGCCGATGCGATCAGCGAATAGCCCGCAACCTCAGCACACTAGTGCTGCAGCCGCCCTTCGCCGGTGAGTAGTCGCCGCGCTCAGCCTTGAGCGAGCGCACGCAGCTGGTCGGGGTCGATGACTTTCTTGTGCTCGCGACCTTCCTTCGCGCCCTCGGCACGCTCGTAGGTGTCGACCTTCTTCCAGCCGGCGAAGTCGATGGGCTTGACGCCGCGCGAGGCGAGCAGGCGGTCGATGGACTCGGGATCGCGGTCGGCGGCGATGCAGCCCTTGCCGGCCCCGTCGGCGTCTTCGACCTTGGAGAGGTCTTCGAGCATGTTGCCGACGATCAGCAACGCGTCGGACTTGGTGGAACCGATGAGCCCGACCGGCCCACGTTTGGCCCAGCCCGTGGCGTAAAGGCGCGGGCGAACGGTGCTCTTGCCGGTTTCGGCCGTGAACGCGGGCTCGGCGAGGATGCGGCCGTCTTCGTTGGCCAGCACGCTGCGCTGCTCGTCGTAGGCCACGCCCGGCACGCTCGCCGGCTTGTAGCCGATGGCGTGATAGACGGCCTCAACCGGATAGTCGGTGAATTCGCCGGTGTGGCGCATCACGCCGTCCGCGCCGGTCTCGGTGTGCTCGACGTGCAGGCCGACCACCTTGCCGCCCTCGCCCAGAACCTCGGTAGGCGCGGAGTTGAAGTGCATGTAATACTTCTTGGTAGCGGGGTTGCCTTCGAAATCGACGCCGCCGTCGTCTTGCATATCCTCGGCCATATCGCGAATGGCGTAGAGCTCCTCGACCATCTGGCGGGTGAGCTTGTCTTTGCCGGCCTGCTCGATGGTGGCCTCGTCGAGGTCGAAGTCGTCCTCGTTGATGATGATCTGTACGCCCGGCAGCTTCTCGAGCTCGCGCAGCTCCTGCACGCTGAACTTGGCCTGCGCGACGCCTCGGCGGATAAAGAGGTGCAACTCGCGGGCCGCGTTGCCCTTGATGCCTTCGTAGACATTGTCGGGGATATCGGTGCGGGCCTTCAAGTCATCGGCGCGGCGCATCAGTTCGCGCGAAACGTCCATCGCCACGTTACCGCCGCCGATGACCGCGACTTTCTGCGCATCCAGCGGCCAAGTGCGAGCGCCGGTCGGATAGCCGTCGTACCACTCCACGAACCGCGCGGCACCGTGCACGCCGTCGAGGTCGGCTCCGGGGATGGTCAGCGGACGGTCGGCCACTGCGCCAGTGGCGAAAAGCACCGCGTCGTAGCGCGGCATCAGGTCGTCGAGCTTCAAGTCGCGGCCGAACTCCACATCACAATACAAATGGATATCAGGATTATCAAGCGTCTTCTCGAGCGCATCGGCGATGTACTTGATGGCCGGGTGGTCGGGGGCGACGCCGTAGCGCACCAGGCCGAACGGCACCGGCAGCTTCTCGAACAGGTCGATACGAGCGTGGTCGGGCAGCCCGAGGTCGGCGGCCTTCTTCTTCAGCTCGCGCAGGAAGATGTCGGATGAATAGACTCCCGCAGGGCCGGCGCCGACGACGGCGATGCGGAGTTCGTTGCTGTTGTTTTCACTCATGTCTCTAGATTATCGCAACCAGCCCGACCACGAAAGAGCTTGCGCCATTCGAACAACCTGTACACCTGACATTACGCGGCCGGAAAGCCAGACCATTCAGAACGCCCGGAGCACCCAGGACTCGCCGTAAATTCAGCGGCTCTTGGTGAAGCGATCGCGCAGCACATGCGTGACGGCAAGCACCATCAGCGAGATGCCGAGCAACGCCGCCAGCAGCACCAGCATCCGCGGCGACCTGCCGGTGAAGGGAAGGACGGAACCCCGCCTGAACCAGATGGCATATAGGGTGACGTCAGTCTCCGTGGCGGTGCCGCTCTGGTCGAAGTAGGCGTCGGCATCGGTCCACAGGTCGTTGGCCACATCATGCTTCGGCCGTTTGTCGTCCTTGCCTGCTCCCTTAGCGCCCGAATCCCTGTTCCATCCGAGGAGGTCGAACTTGTCGGGTTGCGTCAGTTGCATATCGCCCTGGCCAGGCAGCGTGATCAGCCCGTTCTTCTCGTCGTAGTCGATCAGCGCCCTGAGCTCGCCAGGCGGGGTGCCGGAACCGTTGTGAGCCGCATTCGCGTCGAAAGTCGCCTTGAGCCAAGGCAACGTACCATCCAGATTGGCTGGATCGGAGGCGATACCGCCGACGTTCAGACGCACGATCAGATGATGTTCAGAACCGATATGGAATTTGGCGATGAAGGTCTCCCGCGGGTAGGAGATCTTCCAGTCCTGCACGCCCTTGCCATGCAGCTGGACGTACATGTTGTCGGTGCCGGACGTCTCCTCGCTGTGTTCGGGATAGCCATATTTGGAAATCAGCTTGATTGGCTTGTCCTTGTACTCGAAGTGCTGATCACGACGATAGATCCAGATGTCATAAAGACCGGGACCGTTCTTGAAATCGCTGTCGGAAGTGGTCCACTCCTGGTCTTCAACCCTGGAACCAGGATCGAAATGGCCGCCGATCCTGAATCCGTTGCGCTTGTCGGTTATGCCCATGCTGTGCAATTTGCCGTCGTTGCTGTTTTCGGTGAGCATCTCGATGTTCGAACACAGCGGATTGTCCGGATTGCTGGTCTCGCCGTAGTTGGGGAAATTCGGGAACGGCGAGCCGGCCGGGCAGACCAATGCCTGCACCCAAGTGCCCTGCACACCGGTCGTGAGGCTGTCGGCCGTGCCGGTGATGGCGATCCTGCCGCGGTCGTCAGGGTCGACCTTCATCTTGTCGACCCTGACGCCCGAATCGTTCTCGCAGGCGTTCGAACCGCCCTCGCTGGTCATGCACACGGAAATGACGCCATCGGAATCGTTGCCGGTGTCCACCTTGCCGGTCACGTCCACCGTGTCGGTGGAGCGATGGTAGTGGATTTCCATATCGTAGGGCTTGGGTGGGTCGCCCCATATCGCATAGAGGGTGAGGACGGTGCCATGGCCGGAAGGCGAGGCGGCGCCGTCGGTGGATCGGATCGCCTGTTTGCCTGTCGCGTAGATATTGCCGGACGACGATCCGGCCTTCGGGTCGGCGCTCCAGCCGAGCAGGATCTTCCTGGCGACCGCGGGCATGGCGGCCGCGCCGGGCAAGGTGAGCGTGGAACTGCCACTGCCGCCGTCGACGAACCCGTAAAGGGGCGAGAGAGACGCGGCGGGCCCTCCGTTGGCGCTGTTGCTGTCGAGATTGACCTGCACCCATGGCAGCACGTCCGACTTCCTGGTCACCTTCGAGGTGGCGACGGTGGTGTGGTAGCCGCCGCCGAGCGTGAGGAACGAGGAGAGATAATAAGAGGCGTCGCGGGGGTACCAGCCGATGAAATCGGTCGCCGAGAAGGTGACGCTCCATGGCTGGCTTCCCGCGCCCTGAACCCTCACTTCCTGGGCCTTGGAAACGATGGGGCCGGAGCGCGTCGAGACGGCACCGGACGAGAATGGCGTCGCGGCGACTGAAGACGAGGCGCGGGAAGCGGACTTCGTACTCGCCTTGGAACCCGAATCCGACAAGGACTGCGGGGCGGTGTATTGGTAGCCGTGGGCCACGCGCTGCGGCGTGCTGATGACTTCCCAGTTGCGGCTGCGCGTGAACATCCAGACATCGTAGGAGCCGGAGCCGTTCTTGAAATCGCTGTCGATGGTCGTATATGTGTGGTCATTGGTGTTGTAACGCCCGCCGATGGAGAAGCCGTCCACGTTGGTGCCGAAGCCGCCGCTGCCGCCGTTGGTCAGTATCTCGATATTCGAGCATTTGGCGTTGTCGGGATTGCCGGCATTGAATTTCGGGAACGGGGTGTCGACCGGGCAGACCAGCGCGCCCGCCCAGGTCAGATCGGTGGTGCTGAGCCGGTTGGCGGTGGCCGTGACGGCGAGCTTGCCGGAATCGCTCGGGTCGGGGAAGACCGCACTCACCCGGATGCCGCTGGGCTTGCAGGAGGTGGAGTCCGCCGCGACGTCGGCGCAGACGGTCACGGTGCCGTAATGGTCGTCGAGGTCGTCGGCGTTGCCGGAGACGGTCACGGTGTCGCTGGCGTGGTGGTAGGCGGCCTTGACGTCGGTGGGTGCGGGCGTGGTGCGCCAGACGGCGTACAGCGTGAGCGCGTTGCCCGTCAGCGTCGAAGGATCGTACTGGTGGCTGCCCGGGTCATAGGCGGTATCCGCCGTGGTGGCGGAGGCGCTCGCGGACCATCCGCGGAACGACTGGTCCGAGCTGGCGGGCGTCATGCCCGTGGACTCGGGAATCTGCACAAGGCACATGCCGGCGCCATCGATGCGACCGGTGACGCTGGCCGGCACTCCCATAGCGCCCTTGCCGTCAAACGAAACCGTCAGACACGTATCTCCCGTACCTTGCGTCGAGACCTTGCCGCTCCCCTTAGCCGACGTTGACGCAGCCCCTTCTGGAGAAGACGCGGCCGTGCCATTCCTTGGATTACCAGCCAGATTTGACGGCGCAGACACCTTCGTATTCGTCGTGCCCACGGATTCGCCGGATACAGCCGCCTTGTCTGAACGCAGAGAAGGCGATGAGCCGGAATTCGCAGCGGAAACACTGGAAGAACCCGCACTGTGCCCTTTATCTTGCGCAACACTCGAAGAAACCGGAGCCGAGGCCGACTTTGTCGGAGATGCCGCACCTGCCGGGACCACGCTGAAAAGGCCTGCGGCGACGCATACCGACGCCATAACAACACGCCAGACTTTACTACGCACCGCTTACCTCCAGTAATACATCTTCATCGTATTATATGCCCCTCTATCGGTGCCACAACTTTCAACCACTTCCCCCGTGGAAGTACTTACCACACCTTCGCAGCATATGCCTATCTAACACGATAATATTGCCATACTTTTAGGACAAACGTTATACAACATTCTGTCGGGTAAAAACTAAACAGGGCGCACTGTCTTAAAAAATCTACAGGCAAACACCTCGTCCGCCAGGTTTTCAAAAACCCACTTCGACCCCATAAAAACGTTCTTGCGACTGGCAACAGCAGGTTTGCTCGAAACTCCAACAGCGCAACAACTTGAGCAACAAGAATGGCACACGACGCACATTAAAGAGAAATTGAGCCGTCACATGAACTTCATAAATCGTTTCATTCAGCCATCAGCAATAGCTTTGGTTATCACGAATTATATGTCGTGGACCTCTTGCGAACCCTTGCGGCTATACTGAGCAATGTTCGCGCGGTTGGTGGCAGCAGCTGCGCCAAGACGATAATCCAGTACACGCAAGGGTATGAAAACGGCATCGCGATATGCTCCGTTCCACACCCGGCATCGGTCTGATTCGTCGCGCGGACTCCTCACCTTTCCGCATGCGTCGCCTCGGGCCGCAATACACAGGCAAGGTGATTCACGGTGAGCAACAACAGAGGTTTTTCGCGGTTTTTCGGCAATATCCTGAAGCGGGCAGAGCTTCGGCGCCATACTTCTATAAGTGTCGGCCATAACACGGCCACACCCGATCGCAACTTCCGGCAACGAACGAATCAAAACCGACGCGAAGGCAAGCAGGCGAGTACGGCAGTCAGAACAATCTTGGCAATCATCGCGACGTTCGCGCTCGGACTTTCGTCGGCAGCCTGCGGCAACGCGTCCGGCAACAGCGGCAGCACGGCCGGCTCCAACGGCAAGCCGACCCTGACCTTCATGCTCGACTGGACACCGAACACCAACCATGTCGGCCTGTATGTGGCCCAGCAGCTCGGTTATTTCAAGGACGCCGGCATCAATGTGAAAATCCTGCCGACCGCCCAGGCCGGCGCCGAGACCAGCGTGCAGAACGGGGTGGCCAATATCGGCTTTTCCAAACTGACCGACCTCGCCAACGCCGACGCGCATGGTGCCGACTTGAAGCTCGTCTTCGACCTGACGCAAAAGCCGATCGCCCGCTGGTGCAGCCTGAAGAACCGCAACGATATCAAAACACCCAAGGACTTCGCAGGCAAGACTTTTGTCACCTTCGGTTCGGCCGAGCAGAGCGCTTCGGTGCGTCAGATGATCCGCTACGCCGGCGGTTCCGGCGACTTCAAAACCGCAACGGCAGGCACCAACACCTTCCGCACACTCACCAGCGGCAAAGGCGATTTCGCCGGTTTCTACGCCAACTGGGAGGAAGTGGAGTCACAGCTCAACGGGCCGGCCCTGAACTGCTTCGCCGCCGACAAGTGGGGCGTGCCCGGCAACCCCGACCAGCTCGGCTTCGCGGTGAAGAACTCCTGGCTGAAGAATCCCCAGAACACCGCCAATCTCAAGAAGTTCCTCAAGGCCGCACGACGCGGATACGACTACGCACTGGCCCACCCGGACAAAGCCGCCGACATCCTCGTCAGCCAAACCAAGACCTCGCACCTCGACCCGAAACTCGCCCGCGCCTCCATGGAAAAAGTGGTGCGCGAAGGCTATTGGAGCGGCAACGGCATGGGCGACGAGACGACCTCCGGCAAGCCTAATCAGAAGCTCACCGGCACCGTCAACACCGCAGACGGCCAAAAGTATCTGGACTTCCAATACCACGCCGGCACCTACACCGGCTTGCACGAGAAGAAACTTCCCTATGCGCCTCAGGCCACCGAGCTTTCGACCAACAAGTATGTGCAATGAGATAGCCTCTGCAGAACTTCGGGAGCACTGGGATCGCAACCAGCAAGTGCGTGGAATGAAGGAGCCGATACTCAAAAAGCTCACGCCATCGAGCAAGTTCCTTCCTGCACAACCCAGAAACTGCTCATAATGCATGCTCACAGCTCATTGCAAGCGACAATACAAAATTTGCGCGCCCGAATAACGATGTTGGTGCCACCGAGCACCCTCTATTCCATAGATTGTGCCCCAAATTCTCTGAATTCAACGGCGTTGGTGCCACCAAGTACCCCGATTATCGAAGAAATCAGAGCAATTTGCTCAAAAATGGGGGTCTTGGTGCACCAAGCACCCCAAATATCGAAGAATTAACCCCCAATTGACGAAAAACAGCCATCTTGGTGGCACCAAGATACTATGAAGACAAATGAAGGAGAGATGATCATGGACTCTGTGGCACATCACCAACACCATGCCGCACAACAGTGGTGGCGCAAAGTCCTGCCGCCGACCATCACCATTGGTGCGGTACTCGTGCTCTGGCAGGCCGCGGCGAGCGCACACCTCGTCAATGAGACGACGCTGGCCTCCCCCGCCGCCATCGTCTCGTCGATGATTGCCACATGGCCCGATCTGATGGCGGCGACGGCCGTGACCACCGTTGAGGCTCTGGCCGGCTTCGCGATCGCCGTCATCGCCGGCATCGCCATCGGTATCGGCCTTTATGCCTCAAAAACCGCCAACCGTGCCATCTATCCGCTGCTCGTGGCGGCACAGACCATCCCGATCATCACCATCGCGCCGCTGTTCATGATCTGGTTCGGTTTCAGCCCGGTCGGCAAAATTACGCTGGTAGCCATTTTCGGCCTGTTCTCCATCGCCGTCGACACCTCACGCGGGCTGGCCGCCGTACCCTGCTTCTACCAGGACGTGGCGCTGACCTGCGGGGCGACAAAACTCTGGACAATGTTCCACGTGAAACTTCGCGTCGCCGCGCGCCAGGTCTTCTCCGGCATCCGCATCAGCGCCGCCTACGTTTTCGGCACGGCCGTCACCGCCGAATATCTGGGCGCGACCAACGGCCTCGGCGTATGGTTGCAGGGCGCGTTCAACTCGTTCCAGACGGCGATGATCTTCTCCGCCGCCATCGTCGTGGTCGCATTGACCGGCATCCTGCTCGGCTTGGTCTCGCTGGCCGAACGCCTGCTACTCGGCCCGGCCGACGAGGATGACGCGATCTCACTGGATGACAGCGAAACCTGATAAAAACCCTGTAAAACCGGACAAATCCCGGTTGTTTAACAAAAATGACTGTAAAGTATCCACCTCGATACTCTGGGCTAGACTGAGAATATGTATGAGGCCATATATTCACGATGTTCCTGAATGCTGTGGGTATCCGCCAGCTGTGAATGCATATTGAAAGTGATCTTCAACGAAAGGAAATCGATGAACGACACAAGCTCTGAACAAAACGGAGGCAATGCTTCAGCGGATCAGAATCCGTATAATGGCTATAGCGAAAACAGTCCTTCGAACACTTCCTTTAACCCCGCTGCGACTTCATCGGCACCGCAATATCAATATCAGACGGACCAGCCATCAAGCGATAACTTCGTCCAACCGACGATGCAGCAACCCGCAATGCCACAGCCCGGCGAATCTCAGAATTTCGCCGGCAACCTTCCTCCCCTGCCCGGTTCCGGAACCTCCCAAACCGGTTCGGCACCGCAATACCAATACAGCGCCCCGCAAGCGGAGCAGGGTAACGTTCCGCCCCAATATGCAGGCAACCAGCCAACAGACCAAGGCGGCGCTCCGGCATTCCCAGCCGGCGCCCCGGACCAGCCCCAGCCATACGGAGGGCCGAATCCCAACGATTTCGCCGCTTCAATGGCCGTTCCGCTGAACATGCCCTATTACGGGTGCTCGTTCGTCGATGCCGTCAAGCGTTTCTTCCTCAAATACGTCAAGTTCTCCGGCCGCGCCAGCCGCAGCGAGTTCTGGTGGGCGCAGCTGTTCCTGTTCATCGTCGCCATCGTGCTGAACATCATCGATCAGGCGCTGTTCCACAAGAACGACACCTTCCTCGACACCATCTGGAACCTGGCGGTATTCCTGCCGACCCTCGCCGTAGACATCCGACGCCTGCACGATACCAACAAATCCGGCTGGTGGATCCTGTTTCCTTACGGCCTGGTCATCGGCGGAGCCATTGTCTTCTTCTTCACGGCCATCGCCGCAGGATTGTCGGTCGGCTCGGTCATGGATTCAAGCGAGGCCCTGCTCCGAACAGTCGGTGCCGGTGCCGTGGGCGGGGTGATCGTAGGAGCGATCATTTTCCTGCTCTGCATGCTGGCCGGATTCATCGTCGGCATCGTCTTCATGGTGCAGGGCCCCAACCCGCAGGGTGCACGCTTCGACGAAAACCCGCCTTTGCAAGCCAGCGTCCAAGGCCAGTACATGCCGCCGATGGATCAAGGTGCCCCTATGAGTCAGGGGATGCCGATGAATGCTCAATACGATCAGGCGGCAACACCGGGAGCTTTCGCAGGCAATCCGTATGAACAAAACGCCAACCAGCAGGCCGGCACCCCTGCACAACCTCAATATGGTGCAGGCCAGCAGAGCCAAAGCCAAGCCCCGTACGACCAACCACACGCCTCGGGATTCGGAAACGAAAACCTGAACAACGACGGCAACGCCAATGGCAACGGCAACGGCAATGTCGGCAATGGTTACGATTCCAATCGATAAATCGCAGCCGTTGGTAAATCGTTGTTATGCGGAAGGCCCTTCGTCCTATGCGTGCGGAGGGCCTTCCGCATTAACGGACAGATGGATTGACATCGCTTCCTGAAAACGATTTTGAGCCCCCAAACGATATTGTCTGCAATGCATCAATACAAATGCGTCAACATCAAATCCACAACTATTGTGGCAATAAAAATCACTATACGAAAAAACATAATTCTCACGTAGAAATTTGCCGTGTGCCCTATTACAATAGGTAGCACGAGCCTGTATACGTCCGGCACTTGTTGGAGCCAAATCGGCGCACTACGACGTGTGCGACGGACCAGAAGGAAAGAGCAATGATGACAGATTCAACCAGAGACTTCAAAGATGCAACTCTCAAGGAGCCGCCATTCGATGC
Organism: Bifidobacterium sp. ESL0764; assembly: GCF_029395515.1. Taxonomy (NCBI): domain Bacteria; kingdom Bacillati; phylum Actinomycetota; class Actinomycetes; order Bifidobacteriales; family Bifidobacteriaceae; genus Bifidobacterium; species Bifidobacterium sp. ESL0764. The sequence goes on along the minus strand of NZ_CP113919.1, from coordinate 336,758 downwards.
GAACACGCGCCCCGGCGGCGGCCATGACGGCAAGACGGAGTTACCGGGCTCAGGCGGGGAACCGGCGCAAGGATACATGGGACCGACCGATATGAACCCTGCCGGCACGAATTGAAAAGCAGCCGAGTAAAGATCGAGCGTTGATGCTCATATGAAACGTGCGTTACCGCGATGTTGTCGATAACGCACGTTTCATATATCCAACCGTCCGGGCCAACCGGAGCCCGCAACCCCTTCGGGTTGGTTTATCGGTCAAGCCCAAGCCTACAGCTCCACCGGCGGCTTGTTCTTGTCCTCCGGAATATCCTTGAATTTCTCGGCCAGCTTGGCCTTCTTGATCTTCTCTTCCTTTTCCTTTTCGGCCTTCGCCACGGCCACCGGATCGTAGATGACGTCATTGTGGTGCTTTTCCCACTCGGCCTTCGCAAGCGGAGAGACGAACCCGGCCACCGCGTCGAGTGAACCATCGTCCGTTCCGGAACCTGCCGCCGCACGATATTTCGCCACCAAATCCTTGAACTGCTGGCTGGTCAGGTACATGCGCGGAATCGACATGCGCTCGCACAATTCGTTGATATAGAGCATGATCGGAGTCGCATTGCACGCGGCGGCATCCGCGTCGTCTGAAGTATCATCAGCGCTTTCGACCAGACCGAACAACCCGTTGATTGCAGCCAATACCACCGCAAGACGCTGGGCGACGGACTCGACGTCGGGACCGTGCGGAGTGGAATCGTCTTCCTGCTCGCTGCCCTGCCCGTCTTCGCCCGACACGGCACTGGCACCCGCGGCCTGCTCGATCTCTTCGAGCGCGGCGGCCACGGCCTTCACCGTCTTTTCGTCCCAACCGACATTGAGATCGCCAGCGCCGGCCATCACGAGCGTTGTGTCGCCAGTGCGGGAATAGTCCTCCATCTGCTCGTACGCGTCGTTGACGTCAATCAGCGCGTCGACCATCGACTGCGGACGTCCGGGAATGCTGACCGCGCCTTCATAGACGAATTCGGCGTCGGCCATGGGGATTTCCTCGCCGGTAATGACCTCGGCGACGGCCCGGCAGACCAGAACCTGCAGATCCTCGGCATATTTCGCGTCGTTGCTGAGCTTCTGAGCCGTGTCCAGCGGCCAAAGCGCAATGAGATCGACGCCAGCCTGCGCCGCATCCCGCACACCGGGCATCAAAGCCAAACGAGCCAATTCGCCATCTTTGATGATGCCACCCTCAATATCAACCGCCATATTCGCTCCTTTGCCTCTACTGCCAATTGCCGGTTCTTGTTCTCACTCTATCGTAATCCATCCGCGCCTATGACAACGCCGACGCGCCTCACTTCACATCCTTCGCCGGGTCAACATAGGAGATGTCAAGCATTTTGCCGGTCGCGCTGTCGTAGGTAATCGAGGTAATCGAGGCGAGCGCGGTGTGACGGAGCAACATATTGTGTTCGGGATGACCGGTTTCCAGCATATGTCGATAACTGAAAATCGGCGATTCGTGACTGACGATAATCACCTGCTCCCCTGGGTGGTTCCGCACCGCTTCCTGCGCAAAATCGCTGACTCTCGCCGCGATGTGCCGATAGCTCTCCCCCCAGCTCGGCCGCCAAAGGTTACGCAACAGCTTCAGGCTTCGCGGCCGCCACAGCGCGGCCTTGCCATAGCCGATACGAAGGCCGCGGAAATCGTTGCCAGCCTCGATGAGCCGCGGGTCGGTTTCGATACCAAGTTCCGCCTCCCCGCGCGAAACCCGTACCGGATTGAGCTCGGCCAGAATCGCCTGCGCCGTTTCGCGCGTACGATCCAGAGGCGAGGAATAGAGCGCCACCGCCTGGTTCATCTGCGCGTTTGCCGCAATGTAACGTCCGCTGGCCTGGGCCATACGCAATCCCAGCCCCGAAAGGTGGAAGCCGGGAAGACGTTCGTAAAGCAGGTGACCGGGATTCTCGACCTTGCCGTGACGGACGAAATGCAACGTGGTCTGCTTCTCGGTTGACGACGATGATGACGACATAGATGGCCTTTCATTGGCTCCGGTTACTTGCTTACTTTTAAAATACCAGCGTATCTGCACGCATCGCGCAACGAGGTTAATCCGCCCCATCCTCCCACCACATCCAACACATTTCTGGCACATCCCCGAATCAGAACGAGGCCGATACTGCATCTTTTCGCCGTCTTGGTGGCACCAAGCCCACCAAAATTTGAAGAATTCAAGTGAAATCATCCATTTTCCAGGTACTTGGTGCACCAAGATACCTCAATAATGAAGAATGGAGGCCCAATTGACCGATATCGGGCAACTTGGTGCACCAAGATACCTGAAAATCGGCAATATTCACAATTCACGGCACCCTCAGCGTCTGGTTTCGAACACCCAAACCGCGTTCTGCGTACGTTCGCAAAAGATTTACGTTTTATTCTTCGTCTACCGCGCAATTCACCGCGTGTCGTGGTGTATGACCGGTAAAGTAACGAGGCTGAGAGCATAGTAAAGGGTTATTCTCATCGCCCTGAATCACCAACCGACTCCCGCGAACAAGACACACGGAATACTCGCGGCACAATCGGGTTCTCTGCTGCCAGCAACCGCAAGACTCCCTATACACCCTGAAAGGAATTCCTAAAGCCATGCGCTTTATACCTGTCTCCGGTCTCAAAGACGCCTCACACCGCCTGTTCGGCGGCTATGCCGAACTCCTGCGTATGCCGCACACCGCGCGCTTCGCCATCGGCTCGGTCATCGCTTGCATGCCCTTCCCGATGGTCGGCATGACCATCACCATCTCCGTGCAGCATTATTACGGCAACTACACGCTCGCCGGGGCGCTGAGCGCGGTGCAGGCCATCGCGCTGGCGATCATGAGCCCGGTGCTCGGCAAGTTGGTCGACAAGTTCGGCCAGCGGCAGGTCTCGATTCCCACCATCATCGTCTGGGTTGTGGCGGCGACGGCACTGGTTTCATGTATTACAGCACGTGTGCCTTCCTGGATTCTCTTCGTTCTTGTACCCTTTATGTCGGCCATACCGCCGTGGGGCGCCATGTCCCGCAGCCGCTGGACGCATCTGCTGCGCGGCGACCGCGTGCGCACCGACCGGGCACTCTCGCTTTCCGGCGTCTTCGACGAGGCGATGTGGGTCATCGGCAATCCCCTGGCCTCGACCCTGGCCGTGATTTCCGGCGTGCTCGCGTTTTCGGTGACCGGCATGTGCGTCATCGTCGGCGCGCTGATGTTCCTGACCGAACTTTCCACCGAACCGCCGTCGCAGACCGTCTTGGCGCGCAAGGCCGGCATCTCGCGCAAGGAATACCGTCAGCGTGAGGCGCTGAAGGCCGCACAGATACGCGGGCGCGAGGAAGCCGCGGAAGAGAAGGCCGGCATCCTGAAATCCGGTCAGTCCATCTGGGGACCGGGCCTGATCGCGATGTGCGTCACCTGGTTCGGCCTCGGCGCCTTCCAGTCCGCGGCCTCGATTTCGATCATCTCGTTCGCCACCGAACAGAACATGAAGCAATACACCGGCTTCATTTTCGCCTGCTTCTCGTTCTCGTCGATGATCGGCGCGATTTTCTACGGCGCGAAGAACTGGACGATCCCGCTGTGGAAGCGTTTCTACTTCTGCCTGATCGTGGTCAACCTCGGCATCGCCTCGTTCATGTTCGCCCACAATATCTGGACCATCATGGTCATCTACCTGATCATCGGCGTGTGCCAGGCCCCGACGTGGATCAACGGCAACCAGCTGATGCTCCACCTCGTGCCGCCGACCCGCTTCACCGAAGGTATGGCGTGGACCAGCGCCATGAACTCCATCGGCGGATCCGCAGGTTCGGCCATCGCCGGCGTGTTCATCGATCGGATGGGTTCGCACGGCGGTTTCCTGGTCGTCACCGCGCTCGCGCTGACCTCGCTGGCGCTTTCCTTCCTCGGGTTCAGGCAGATCAAGCAAAGCACCGAAACCCCGATGCTCACGCAGGTTGAGGTATAAGGGTTCACCCGCCCACACACCACACACGCGACCGCAGCCTCACCTTGCAGCCACAGCCGCATGTCTGCCATGTGCTTACACCGCTAGATACGTCACTAAACACGTCTTTTCCAGCACTCCACGCACATTTATGCTGGAAAAGACCTAATTAGACACGCTAAATGCGTCTTTTCCAGCACCTGTACCCTTGTTAATGCTGGAAAAGACGCATTTTCTATCGTATGAACCTCACAACAGCAAATCCTCACTGCCAGCCCTTGGGAGTGTGGGCTATCGACCACTCGCCCAGTTTTTGCGCGAACGTTTTGCGTTTGGGAGCACAAGCCGCGACCGAACCTGCAGAAACCGTTACGGAGGCGTTGTCCGTGGAGGACGCGCCGGAGCCATTGCTATTACCGGATTCCGAATTCCCGGACTCGGCTTGACTGGTAACCTTGCCATTCTGGCTGGAACGGTCGTCGAGCAACCACTTGCGGATGATGAAGTTCCAGATGGCGACCACCACGGTGGCGACGATCTTGCCGATGTTGGAACGCAGGATATACATGCCATGCTGGGTCATGATGGCGTTGGCGGCCATGCCCAAGGTGCTCATCCAGATAATCCATTCATTGATGCCGAGGCCGATGACGGACGAGACCAGGAAAATCAGCGCCTCCATCCAGCGCGCCATGTCGTCGCGGTGCTTGAAGACGTACTTCATGCTTGCCCAGTAGTTGAAGACCAGCGAAATCAGGAACGAAATGGTGCTCGCCACCACATTGTTGACGTGCACGACAATCAGGATGTTCATGATGCCTTCGTCGATCACGAAGGCGATGACGCCGACCAGGCCGAATTTCACCAGTTGTTCAATAAGCTTTTTCACAAGCAACCATTTAACTACCTGCGCCCGCCAAGCGAGCGGCAGACGGCGCGATTACCACCGATTCATCGCATGAACCGCACGCCGGCACCAGGCCGATGGACCGCAATCTCGCAGCCGGGCAGGCGGTTGAGCAGCTCGTCGGCCACGCGCTCGGCATCGCGGCCATCGCTGAGCACCTTGACGTTCGGACCGGCATCCATAGTCGACCACACGCCCAAGCCGGCATCGCGACGAATCGCCGCTACGGAACTCAGCGCGGCCACGGTCTGCGGCAGCCAATAGAAAACCGAGGGCCGGCTTGCCATCATCGCCGCGTGCATACCAAGCGCGTTGGCCTCGGTGATCTCGCCCAGGCGCTGCACGTCACCGCTTGCGATCGCCGACAACGCTCCATCCAGATCCTTGCCGCACGAATCGATCCACGCGTCATAGAGCGGCGAGGTGGCGATGGTGCGTCGCATGGCCTCACGGCTGGAAATCGGCTTCTTGGCGCTGGATATCAGCACGACGATAATAGCCAAGTCCATATCGCCAGAATCAACGGGTTCGGAGTACGAACTCTCGTCGTCATGCCCGGCATTCCATTTCACCAGACCACCGAAAATCGAGCGACAGGCCGACCCCGAACCGCGACGGGCCAGACGGGAAAGCTCACGAGGCGTCAGATCAAGTCCGGCCGCCTTTGAAGCCGCTGCCGCGAGCGCCGCAAACGCCGACGCCGAGCTGGCCAGGCCGGCTCCGAACGGTACGGTGTTGGCGGAAGTCACACGTGCAGGCAGGCCGATACCGGCCTTCTGCCGCACAATGTCAAGGAATTTAGAAACGCGGGTCAGCGATGAGCCAAGCTGTACTTTGCCATCGATGGTCAGGCAATCAGTAATCGTTTGGCCACCCGGCTGATCATCGGGTTGCGTTCCTGGCCGTCCAAATTCGACCGTGGTCCACGTGGACAGGCCCTCAAGGGTCAGCGAAAGACTTGAGGCACGGGGAATAATCAGACGTTCGTCGGCCTTACCCCAATATTTGATCAGCGCGATATTGGCGTTGGCGACGGCAGTGGCCTTTTTCGACGCGGCTTGACTCACCGGCAGTTGCCTATGCGAAACGGAACGCTCCGACTCCTGTTCCTGCAGTTCCTGCGTTTTCGCCATATCCGTTACACCGATCTTCACAATCTCAAAGTCTATCCCGTCGATGCCAAACAAGGCATACAAATGCGGGACTATCTACCAAACCAGCAGAATTCGCGTCCGTATGCGACGAACGGGACACAGAGCCTTCCACTTACTCCTGCCTAATACGTCTGCCACATCGCGAACACCGCAAGCGCGTTGCACGAAATCCAAGCCCATCAGAACATCACCTGCACATTCCTGAAACGTGATTTTCTCTGCGTGTCCGCCGAAAATACAACGGAAATCACAGAAACCGACCCAAAAACGTGATTTCGTCTGCATGCCTATCGAAGAAATCACAAAAACCAGCCCCAAAACGTGATTTTCTCTGCATGACGGCAAAAAGTACATCGATAATCACGAAAAATCGTCGCAAAGTGTGATTTTCTCTGTATCGATGAAATTACGGCGTAATTACCAATGTCTTTGCTTACCGAGTCAAGATCGGAATATCGTTGTCGTCCGCCTCTTGGCAGAAACTTCTGCACCACCCGCAACTAGGCAAGCGATACGACAGCGGGCCGTGCAGTTGAGTCGGCATCTGCCCCATCATCTGCCTGCGCCTCCGACAACGAATGGATCCAGACTTCGCGAGCGCCTTCGCGCAGCAATGTCGCTTTGACGGCGTTGGCGGTTTGCTCGTCGGCGGCTAAAGCGATCAGGCAACCGCCCAAGCCGCCACCGGTCATTTTCGCACCGCTGGCCCCGGCCGCACGAGCCGCATCGACCAGATGATTGACCAAGGGATGGCTGACGTTGAGCTCATTGAGCAATCCGTGCGCACGGTTCATGCGCTCGCCCAACAGTGCCACCGTTCCCAGCTCGAGATCGGTTTCGCTCGCACGTGCGAGTTCGCCAAGCTCATCCATGACGGACTTGACATGTGCGTGATCCCGCTCATCCTCTTGATGGACGTTGCCCACGGCCTCGCGCGTGCTCCCGGCGATACCGGAATCCGCGATCACCAGGTAAGCCGGCATATCGACACGCATTTTCTCGATATCGCCGGATTCAAACGCGACCAGATCACGAGAGCACGTCGTCGCGGCGTCGAGCCCGGACGGATTGCCGTGCGTAATGATTTCAGCCTCATTGGTCAGCCGCAAGATCTGCTGCTCGCTCGTCTTGACATCACAGGCGTCAAGGATCGCACGAATCACGGCGCCCGCGCTGGCGGCCGACGAACCCATGCCACGCCCAGCGGGGAACGAACTGTCCGTGACCACGTTGAAGGCGAGGCCAGGGTAACCGGCGAATTGTGTGGCGACCTTCACCGCACGTTCCAAGCCGCCGAAACGGCTTCCTGCATCGGAAAGCGAGCCTTCGTAGTTCAAGGCTTTGAGAGTGCCACAAAGGGGATTCGGAGAACCGGAAGCGACAGACGCATTCGCAGCCGCAACGTCAGCCGCACCTATAGAATGGCGGAAATCACTGATGGCTGTGCGCGAAGATCGTGCGCCTGCAAGAGACGAATCCGAGGTTTTTGAAGTACCGTAATCCGAAGCAGCATAATCTGCCGTAGCGTGATTTGCCGTACCGTGATCAGAAACAGCAGTAAAAGTCTCAGCATTATTTTGTGCCGATACCACCGGCGTGACCCAGGCGCGCATCTTCAACGAAAGCAGAGGCGCGGCGACTGCGGGATATCCGTAGACAACGGAATGCTCACCCATGAGAATGACCTTCGCCCAGGTCTCGCCATACCCCATGTGCACCATCAGCACTCATCACCTTTCCTACGTTTCAAGCCAAACGGCCATCAATGCCTCAACAGAACTGCTGGCGGCCATGCGCACGCCAACCCACGGCGAATTCAACAAGCCAAGCCTTCGCGGCGACCTGTTGATGTGCATCAACCAGACATCACCGCTCGTTACCCTCACCGATATCGGCATTGATTGCCTAACAGTTCCTGAGTCTAGAAATCATTTTGTGAACTGGGCGCAAACGAACGTGAAGATAGTGAGAAGGCGATATTGGTTTGTGTGAACTTAGGCTTTGTTCTTTCACTTTTTCTTCACTGTCTCCCAGCCCTCGCTTTCGTATTCTCCGAATCTGCGATGAGACAGTGCAAACAGACGAACACGATTCAGCAAACAGTGATAATCGGATAACGGATTGTTAAACACGCCAGCTATATTGGAAATAATGACGACGAAACAGCACCAACGACCCCGCATCATCGGTCTCGATATCATCAAATCACTGGCGATTTTTCTTGTCGTCCTCATTCACTACTGCTATTACACCAATTTCATCGCCTTCACCCCCGCCAACGAATTCGGCATACTAATCGCTGCCATCGGCGTTCCGCTCTTCTTCATGGTCAACGGCTATCTGCTGCTGCACGCACGCTTCGATTTCGGCAAGCACAAGCACCGTATCGTACAGACACTCGTTGTGCTCCTGGTTTGGGAAATCGTCAGCCTTCCCATTATCTCCTGGCTTAACAACCGCACACCCATCAGTTGGAAGAACGTACCCGGCTATCTGTTGGGAACGCCCTGGACCGATTCACCGTTGGGTTACTTCTGGTTCATGAACGCACTGATCGCCATCTACTTGGTCTTCCCCATGCTCAAGCAGGCATACGATAGTCAGAAAGGGCGCCATTATCTCGGCTGGCTCACCGTTATTCTCATCATTCTGACACTCGTTGCCAACGATGGAAACAATCTCGTCGATGCAATAGGCTTTTACACGCACACTACAATTGCGGAACCGTTCGGCTATCTGGTCGACTTCAATATCTTCGGCAAATATTCCTTTGCGCTTATCTATTTCCTGCTCGGAGGCTTCGTCGAAGACATCTCGGCTTTCCTCACCAAAATCACCGGTAAACGACACTGGCTTGCAAATCTTGCGCTCGTTGTGGTTTTCATACTCGGTTGGCTCATGGCCTTGTGCTTATGGCTTTACCAGCGCGCCAACAAGATTTCGCTCGGTTTCGGTCTCACCAACGGCTACATGACCTTCTCGACTCTGTTCATGACCGTCTCCCTTTTCATTCTGCTGATGGAAATCAAAACCTTGCCGAAAGTGCTGACGAAGCTCATCACGATTGCCGGCGCGAACACGCTAAGTACTTACTACTTGCATATGATGCTGATTCTCATCATCCTCAAAATCATCAGGAAATCAGGCATCGCCACGCCGATGATTCTCAATCTCCTGATCGTCATCGTGATATTCGCCATTGGAACGCTCGCCGGCTATGCCCTACGCAGAATTCCGATTATCGGTATTCTTTTCGGCCGTCGCCTGCCTTCAAAACGTCAAAAAACAAAGAATCAGCGAATAAGCAAGCCAACTGACCGTCAGCGAAAACCAAGCGGATTCATATCGGACGCAGGACGGAAATAGTCACTACTCAGATATTTGTTAAGTACCTTATTATAATCTTATTACGAAAAGCATAATTAAACTGCCGCGTTTGCAGTTTCCATCGAACATTGCAGGATTACCAATTTTTATGAGCGAAGCGCATCACAAAAAAACGGTCAGAAGGAACTCGGCCATGCGTGAGATGGAAAAACCTGTCTTCACAGGTCCAGCGCACCATGGTATTCGCTCTAACCGATACCAAAAGCCACAGCTCAATTGGTTTGTTTATATCATCATCTCTATCTCGCTGATATTCTGCTCGACCCTGTTTGCACAATGGGGTGTATTGGCCAAACCTGAATATCCGACAGGAGCGCAAATAGATCCCGAGACCATGTTCAACGACAGTTTACGCGGGCAACTGCTTCATTTTGTCACCCAAATGTGGACCGATCACGATTTCAAATTCCTGCTCAATTTTATGGTACTGAGCTTGATCTTCATCGTCTTACTGCTCATAATCAACCGTTTCTGGATTTGTGTGGCGATCTTCAGTAGCGTGATCATCGTCTATGCCATAGCCAACCATTTCAAAGTCCAATTGCGCAACGAACCGATTATCCCGGCCGACCTCAACTTCATTTCAGGAGGCAACACAAAACAAATCGTCTCCTTCATTCCTCCCAACGGCATTTCAATAGCCATCGGCGGTGTCTGCGGACTCGTTGCCATAATCCTGTTTTGTATACTTCTCCAATGCACGGATGGACGCAAGGGACTTATCCGGTGCTCGTGGAGGAAACCGGCCCTTATGGCAAAATCCAATCTCAAGCGCATTGTCACAAGATTTATATCACTAATCGTTATCGCAGGCTTTTTGTTCTCGTTTGTGTATTCTCTGGGGAACAAAAACTCATGGGGCCAACAGCTGGCCGATGGCATCGCCGACGATCCGCAAATATGGAACAGTATAGGTGACGCACGCAGTAACGGCGCCCCTATGGCTTTTCTTCGGCTTGTGCACACCAATACAATGGACAAACCACATGGTTACAACAAGACGACCATGCTTGCGCTTTCGGAAAAATATCAGTCTGAGGCAAGCAGAATCAATCGTCAGCGTTCGACGAATCTGACCGATAACACCGTCATCATGATTCTCTCGGAGTCCTATTCCGATCCGACACGCGTTCCCGGAATTTCGTTCAATCAAGACCCCATGCCGAACATTCGCGACATCAAATCCCAAACGACCTCAGGGCTTATGCTTTCTCCCGGTTATGGCGGGGGCACTGCAAACATCGAATATCAGGCGCTTACCGGCCTGAGCCTGGCGAACTACGATTCCTCGCTATCGGTCCCCTATCAGCAGCTTGTCCCCAAGCAGAAATGGGCGCCTTCTTTCAATCAGATTTGGAATGCGAAACGGCCGGCAGACGGCTCCTTCGCGCTGCATACCTATTACCGAAACATGTATTCGCGCGCCGACGATTACCGAAAATTCAAATTCTCCAAGTTCTGGGCGATGGACGGCAAATACAAGCTTACCGATATCAACCCGATTGATTCCTCTTGGTATGCCTCCGACACCTCCACCTACAACGCCATTGTGGATAAACTCGGTCAGTACCATGACGATTCCAAGCAATTCGTACAAGTGGCGACCATGCAGAATCATTCACCGTACGACAACTGGTACAACGACAACGAGTTCAAGGATGCAGATACTTCTACCGGCATCACCGATGACGAGCGTAAAAACATCGAAACCTACGCTAAAGGCGTTAGCTACACCGATAGTGCCACAGCTGATTTCCTCAACAAACTCGACCAGATGGACAGACCCATCACCGTGATCTTCTACGGCGACCATCTCCCAGGTATTTACGAAACAGCGGAAAAAAATCCTTCCAACGCCCTTGCCCTGCATGAGACCGACTACTTCATCTGGTCCAACGCAGCCAGTGCCTCGAGCCACGAAAAAGCCTCTCAAAGCAACTACACCTCATCGAATTATTTCATGGCGCAGGCAAGCGAACACATGAACGCCAAAGTATCCCCGTACCTCGCATTCCTGACGGACATGCACGCTGCGGTACCTGCGATGTCGGTGCCAGCAGCTTCAGGAAACGCCAATGAAGACAACGTCTATCTGGACGACAATGGCAAGAAAATGGACATCCACAAGCTCCCGCAAAGTACCAGAACGCTCCTCGAAGACTACCGATTCATCCAGTACGACATCAGTGTCGGCAAGAACTATCTGCGCGACACCAATTTCATGGACGTTCCTCTGAAGTAACCGGTTCGGCACAAGCCAAGCTCACTGCCATAATCCGTCGCCGATACCAACGGTTTCAACATACCCACGGTCAGCGCTAGACTATGAAACCATGAACTCCACCGAGCAAAACAATGAACATATACGGCTTTTCGTGTCGGCACACAAACAGGCCGTTTTCCCAGACGGCGCTAGTATCATCCCTATTCAGGTCGGTGCAGCCAATACGGAAAATCTGTTTCCTGATACTTTGCACGATAATGAGGGTGAGAACATCTCGGACAAAAACCCGATGTACTGCGAGCTTACGGCGCAGTACTGGGCTTGGAAAAACGCCAAGGCCGATTACTACGGATTCTGCCACTATCGCCGTTATTTCGATTTTTCGGGCATCCATCACGAGCAGAACGACTATGGCGAGATTATCGACGATTTCATCGATAAACGCACAATCGAAAAATACGGATTGAATGACGACTCCATTGCCGCCAGCGTCAAAGGTTGGGACGTCATCACCTCCCCGATCAACGACGTGAGACTCATCGGAGGCTTCTCGAACCTCAAGGAGCATTGGGCCGCGGACAAGCACCTGCGCGTCGAGGACCTTGAGCATATGATGGAGATCCTCTGCCGCCGGCACCCCGATTACCGGCAGGACGCCTCACACGTCCTGAACGGCCATAAAGCCGCATTCTGCAACATGTTCATCATGCGCAAAGACATCTTCTTCGCCTACAACGAATGGTTGTTCCCGCTGCTCGACGAATTCACAAGCACCAGTGACTTCAGCCGTGCCGATACCCAAACGCTGAGAACAGTCGGTCATCTTTCCGAGCGACTGCTCAACATATTTCTGGCGCATCAGCAGCGTATCGGCAAGCATTGGAAAATCAAAACCCTGCAATGCGTGCATTTCACCCACCCAGAGCTCTATAAGACGGAACTTGAGCCTTTGGACAGGAACCCACGTCTCACCGTTCCTGTCGTCTTCGCCGCTGACAACAACTACGTACCGATGCTCACCACCACCATCTATTCGATGCTCAAGAACGCCGACCCCGAACGCTATTACGACATCATCGTTCTTCAAAGGGATATCAGCAAAGAGAACCGGCAAAGCATGGCCGATTTCTTCCGGGCCTTCCCCCATGCCCACCTGCGCTTCTTTAACGTCAGTCAAATCATTTCCGGTTACGAGCTGACCACCCACAACGAGCACATCAGCATCGAGACCTACTATCGCTTTATCATCCAGCAGATCCTTCCGTTCTATTCCAAAATCATCTATCTCGACAGCGATCTGGTGGTCAACGGCGACATCACCGAACTCTACGACACTGATCTCGGCGACGCAGCGATAGGCGCGGTCCACGACCTTGATTTTTTGGGCAATCTCAATATGAAGAACGGGGAGCGAGCGCAATATGTGCAACGCAAGCTGCATATGCACGACCCGTACGGTTATTTCCAAGCCGGCGTACTGGTCATGAACCTGGAACGCATGCGTGAAATTCACACGGTCAAAGAATGGCTGGGAATCGCCTCCGACCCGGACTTTATCTATAACGATCAGGATATTCTCAACGTCGCTTGCGAACGTCAGGTCAAGTATCTTGACTACTCATGGAACGTAATGCATAACTGCGCAGATCGCGTCAACGGCGTCTTCGCATTCGCTCCGGCTCAGGCATATCAAGACTACCTGCGTTCGCGGCGCGACCCAAAAATCGTCCATTACGCCGGTTTCGACAAGCCCTGGAAGAACCCATGGTGCGATTTTGGCCCGCTTTATTGGCAATACGCCGCACAGACACCGTTTGAGATTCAGATGGTGGCCATGTTAAGCGGGCTGAAACCGCCGAAACCGTTGGAACATCACGAGCGTGCCATCGCTGAAGACAGCCCCCTGCGCAAATACGCCGACGCCCTGGCTCCCATCGGTTCCAAGCGCCGTGAGGTACTCAAGGTCACTACGCGCAAGCTTCGGCATCGCGAGTAGCCGACGAATTCGGAGCGATTGTCGCAGCCAAGGCCAACGGAGCGAGGAACACCATGGTAATCAAATAACGCATAGCCTCGTTATTGGCCGAAATCGGTGAAATCCACAACGTCAGGAACGTCACCAGATAAACCAAAAGCCAGGCGACATGGCCGTTTTCCCTTCTCAAACATTCATAGAGCACAAAAACGACAAGCCATAATGCCCAGAACGCCCTTGCGAATATCAGCATGCCGAAAGGCGAACCGGCGAACCATCTGACGGCATTTTCCAGCTTTACTCTCAGACCTCCATGCCCCAGAGCGCTCAATCCGAATTTTTCAGAGCCTTTGAAAACATGACCGACATCCTGAGCCTGAACCGTCATCAGCAAATCGCCGGTATTATTCCCGTCTCGGGCATCAGGCACACCGATCCATCCTCGTTGCAGAGACAGATACGCCTCGAGGTAGGTTCCCGGGAACTGGAATGCTTCCTTGGCCCAGACTTTGAGATAGGCAGACAAATCATCGTTCTGTCTAGCACTCCATGAAAAACCCTTTACGGGATCCACAGTGCCCCAAGCATACCGATCCCCTGCGTTGTGACCGAGCATGGCATCCAATACTTTTCGATCATCTTTAGGTATTTCGTTGCCCCTCCGTTTCATGACCAGCGCCGATTGCTGAAATGCATTGGCCAACATCTCCTGCTTACCGCTCGGAGCGATATGAGCCGCGGGAAGCACAACGCCATTGAACAACGCCATGACCAGCAAGGTCACCAACGCCACGCAACCGGTACGCATCCGCCCTTTGCGGGGCAAGAAGAACAGCAGCAGAACGCAGGAAAGCAGAACGATATAGACACCGGTCTTCTTCGTGAAAGCCATCAACAGTGCGCTTGCGATAAAAATCGCCAGTATCAATGGACGTTTCAGCACTTGACCTTTGCTGCGCGCAGTTTCAATGAACACCAGCGAGAACCATATGCAGAACGGAAGAAACAGCGAATCTTTGGCAAGAGTGATTGTGTAGACCGGAACAATGGGGAACAACGCAAAGAACGCCAGGATGGCGACGCAGAAACGGCGGGTCAGGCCGATATGACGACAATAGAGCACAACTGCGGAAAGAGAGAATGCCATGACCAGGGCTTGAAGAAGGGACAACAGAAACAGCCCGAAATCTCCGCTGCCCAGCAGATTGCCGAGATCGACGAACAACCCGTAAATCGCGGTATCCAACACCGGATGATGGTCCGAAAGATGAGAACCGTCGTTAAACAGGTTCGGCAGCTTGAACCACTGCAGCAACTGCTGCTGCGTATCATACCAAAGCACTCCGGGATAGGTGATCACCAGATACGGCACCCAGCACAAGAACATCACCGCGGCTACGAGGCACAGCTGCGTTGCCGTCGATTCATAGGTGAACCAACGCTTTCCTTTCGAACCCACACTTGAAGCACTGATTTCACGGTCCCTGCCAAGCCAGGCAAGGACGCTCTCCCCGATTTTCGCCAGCACACAGAACGCCAAGGTATAGATCAACGCGTGAAAGAGGTAAATCAAGGAAAAAACGAGCTTGTCCTCGTCTTTGAGCGCATCCACCATCGCAGCCAGCACACCGCAGACAAGCGCAATCAGCATCAACGGCCAACGGTGCACAAGTCGTTTTACGATATCCATTTTCCGACTTTCTATAAACCGACAAAACAATAATCCAAATATATCCGCTTTTGTATTCCGCAGAACTCAAGCCAACAGAACCGCAGAAAACAAATCCCGCAAATCCGACGAATCACTTCCGGTCAAGACGCAAAGCGTGATATAGCGGTTTCTTACATACGGCAATCAGCTGTTTGCCGACCATGACCGCAATCACTGTAATGGCATAAACACACACCGCATAGAACAGAGGATGGCGACCGAGGAACGCAGCTGAATTGGGTTCCATACTCGCGCCTACCCAGTCAATGAGCAGAATATGGAAAAGATAGACTCCAAGCGATGCCGAGGAAAGCAACTTCAGCACCTTCATCACTCCGGCACCAAAATGCTGCAACCAAGGTTCCAACGACTGTGCAAGCAGGAAAAGCGAGAAGGCCTGCAATACACAGAACGGCGAGCTCATGCCCACATAATAGTTATCATAATGTGCCGAAAGTCCGGAAGGCTTATGATACCCGTTTGCCCACAACCCCAGAAACGCCATCGCACAGACCGAAAGAACCAATATAGCCAAGGCGACGGGCACTTGATGTTTGATGGGTTCCCAGTAACGGTGGAAGTAGTACCCGCCGACGAAATAGAGCAACGACACCGAAGCGAACAGCGGCCAACCGAACAAGGTGTCAAAATATTTTGCAGACATCCCCAACCGCTCCGCAAATGGAATGCATATTCCGACCGCCAGCAGCAACGCCAGAAGATATTGCGTGGCACGCTTGTGCTGCATCACATACGACAGAAGAGGAGTCAGAACATAGAGATAGATGATCGAATAGAAGAACCAATAGACGTCATTGATATCGTTGGTCAGGAACCTCTTGACAAAATCCACTATTCCCGCGGTGCCGGCATATTTATCGGCCCCATAAAAAGCGTACGGAAAAACCGCAAACAGAATGTAACAAAACACACTGCCCAGCAGCAGCGCCCGACCCACACGCCAGAGACGCTTGCGGAAAAAGGTCTTGGTCGAGTAACGCTCACGATAGCCCAGAAGGTTCATACCGCTGATCATGAAGAAAATCGGAACGGCGAAAATGGCAAAAGCCTGCAACACCACCATCTCCGTCCAAGTCCTGTTGGGCTGAGGCGTGAAAACCGGCAACGTGGTGTGCAGAATCACGACGGCAAAGCATGAAAGGATATTGAGCATATAGACAAACCGAAGTCTGCGAGGCCGCTCGAGCCGTTTCTCGTTCTTCTGGCGTTCGGCCACTGTTTCCCTCCCAGCTTGGATATGTTCTTGGATGGTGCACTCACCAAAATGAACTATGATTTTTATATAACCTTAGAGAGAGTATACCTTTGCGTCCCTGACCATTGGCCAACCATCATCCGTCAAGGCCGAAACGGTCATCGACATATGCTTCATAAACAGAGCAGTACTCCGGGCTCGGTAACAGAGAAACCCGGAATCGTAGGCCGAAAACCCGTCATGGTAAAATCAACATTATCCCGCGCACAGTTTATTGGAGATAGAGAACAAGCAACATGCAGCACAGAACCGGCACAGCCGCAATCGAAGAGACCGAACGATTGGATACGTCACAGAGCACAACCTGGTATTCCGGAATCGCCTTTCCGATAATGTTGGGCTTCGTGTTCACTTGCGGCACCAATGCGGCGACCACAGCGGCGATTCCGTTTACCACCGTTTATTTCTATCTGCAAATCGCTTTGTTCAGCATCTTTTTCTGGTGTCTGTTCAACATACTTTATGTATGGATCAACGGCACTAAGAAACACGATAGCTCAGCGTGGTATAAAAAGCCGATCAGCCGTGTTTCGAATCTCGTGAACGGGAGGCTTTCACTCCTCAGGTTCGAGCATAGGGAACACCCCGTAGCCGTATGCAGGGACGCTCTTCGAATCCTCTGTTGTTGGTCACCTTACGTGCTGCTCCTGCTTCCCTACAACATCTATTGGGATACCGGAGATCAGATCGCCCAGGCTCTGGGCGTCTCCGCATTCGGCAAACCCGCCGGCACCGTTTGGGACCATCACCCGTTCTTCGATACCTTCCTATATGGCTGGTTCGCAAAATTCGGACGCGATGTGTTGCATTCCATTGATTTGGGTCTCGCTGCTTATGTCATTTGCCAAACCATCGTATTCGCACTCGTCTTCGCGGAGCTCCTTGCCTATCTCAAAGGCAAAAAGATCCGAAACGGCCTGTTGGCGTTCCTGACGGCTTTCCTTTGCCTCTTCCCGGTTTTCCCGATGATGTCCATGACCATTACCAAAGACGTGACCAACGCAGCGGCCATGATGGTGTGGGTGCTCATGTTCGTAAAACTGGTCGATACGGACCTTACGGCTCTCAAGCGTCCCTTGTTCGATTTAGGCTTTTTGATTGCCTGCCTGCTCGCATCGTTGACCCAGAAATTGGGGATGGCAATCGTCGCGGTTTGTCTTATCGCCCTTATCTTCGGCCATTACCGCGCTCTTTTGAAAATCGTGGCCGTTGTTTTCGCCACTTGTACGGTTGTCATCGTCGGGGTTCTCATCCCGAAATACGCCTACGGCCCTCTTCGTGTCATTCCTGGTTCCTCCCAGGCGGCCATTGCCATGCCCATTCAAATGCTCGGCAGGACCGCCCACGAATTCCCGGAGGATGTGACGCCTCAAGAGAAGCGACAAGTGGAATCCTATCTCATGTATGATTGGGGTCAGGTTGCCTATAATTACAACCCATACATCACCGACCCGGTAACAGGGTTCCAACT
Organism: Bifidobacterium sp. ESL0764; assembly: GCF_029395515.1. NCBI lineage: Bacteria > Bacillati > Actinomycetota > Actinomycetes > Bifidobacteriales > Bifidobacteriaceae > Bifidobacterium > Bifidobacterium sp. ESL0764. The sequence goes on along the minus strand of NZ_CP113919.1, from coordinate 318,687 downwards.
GCGCAGCGAAAAATCCAATATAACGGACTTCCTTAAGGCTTGGTCCTCAATCGGGCTGAGGCATCCTCTCACCTACTTCAGCGCATTCGTTGCCCTTGAATCAGGTTGGTTCACCTTCAACGGACCGATTCAATGCAAATCTCCCGATGAGCAGAAAAACAAGACCCCTGTGCCGATGTTCATGCGTCCCATTACCCAGACAAGCGCCAACAAAGACACCTTTGGAAAAGTGGACCATATTTTGTCTGCAGGCAAAAGAAGCAAGACCGTAGATCAAATGTATCAGGCGACGCTTGCAATCCCAGTCGTGAATACGCTGTTCTACGTATCCACTTGGACTTCGATTATTCCGTTTTTCACCCTGTACTACCTGTGGAGACGCCGCAAATTCACCATGCTGAATGATTGGATGAGACTTCTTCCTTATTGGATATCCACAGCGAGCTTATTGGTATACCCGGTATCGTTGTCCACGTTGGACAACCAAGATAATCCAACTCGTTACATGTTCCATGCCCTGATGCTGGCCCCTCTGGCTATCGGGCTCATAGCAGTTGCCGGAAAATCCGACTCCAGGCCAGCCTTATCATCTAAGGAACAGAAAGATACATCAGAATCCGAGTAACCCCGGATAAAACCATACGATTAGTTACGTGTACCCGAACTCATGCTTAAGACCGCAAACCATCATTTGCCTGTTACGAAGCATGGGACCGGGAAACATCCATAACTCGGATGATCAACGTTGCAATATCCTGATTGTACGTTCCAAAGGATGCACGATAAGGGTGTCCAACAGGAACGCGACCAAGGATGCGGCCGCGTAGACGATAAGCACACAGGCCACAAAAATCGCAATTTTCGACAAGCTGGAGTGTGGAACGGGGAACATACCCGCAACTGTCGGCCAGATCAGGCGATATAAGAACATGTTCTCATGCAGCAGGTAAACACCGAATGAGGAGGCAGCAAGCTTCAGCGTGAACGTTTCCAGGCCATGCGGCATATGCGACATATCAATCCGATTGACCAGGATGAAAATCGCCGCACCGATAATCATCGGCAGGACTTGGATTCCGTCTTTAATCTGGTTTTGCCAACCAAGAACCTGCACAACATGCACACCACTGGCGGAAACATGATTGAAAACCGCCATACATATGGTGAAAAGGATAATCAGGAACACAAGATTTCTCGTTCGCAGTATTTTGGAGTGCTTGTCGGCATAGTTGCGGATCCAACCACCTATCAGATACCCCAACACGGCATAAGTGACATTGTCCCATGCCTTGCCCCGGTCGAAGAACAGCATCCAGATACCGAATATCGCAAGCAATCCGATAAGGGCGTCAATATAGCGTTCGGAAAGATTGTCGAACAACGCGTTGAGGAATGGCGACAGCAGTAGCATACAGATGTAAGCAGTAATGAACCAATAACTGCCGAAGAAAAATGGTAAAAAGGTCCAAACCAGTGTGGTGATGAGGTTGTCGCCATGGAAAGAATCGCTGATTCCGCCCGGCAGTCGCATGTTCAATGCGCAGATGAAGATGATAGCAAAAACGAGGATCCCATAGCAGAACATCTGGAACCATGTCTTGAAGATTCGCGTCCAGTTGAATCGCTTCCTGACCAGGAAATACCCGGAAATCACGAAGAAAATGGCGACTCCGACCTGTCCGTATTGCACCACCAGATACGATAGGGCGTATCTCCAGCCGGGCTTGAACGCCAAGCCTTTGTCTACATTGAGCATCCAAGGGATATGCAAGATTCCGTGACATGCAACAATGAGCAGCATCGCGAAAATGCGAAGCACCTCGACGTTCAGTCTGCGTGTCTGTTTAGGTTTTGCCAAGATTCCTCGATAGTTACAGGCCGACGCTTATCGCGTATTCATTACCTTGTTAAGAATATCAACATACCCGTATAGACGAAGCATTCCTTTTAGGCTAAAGCTCTCCGTGCGCTGCATACATCGAACGGGCCAACAGGCCAAGACGACATAAAAACCTCAGCCATAGCCGCTGCTATAATAAGACAAAGGTTGCAATGATGACCAACAAGCAAACGGCCGCAACGGTGCATACATAGCATCCACGTAGTCTTATATCATTAAGACGATTGAGTCTCGCGCAGGAAGGTATTTTTCTATCATGACAAATGAATCCAGGTTCGTCGACCATCTGCCTTCTTCCAAAAGGGCGGTACGCGAGCTCTCGGAAAGCGTTTCCATATTACGGCGCGAGACCGAGAATCTCGAATCCAACGTCAAAGACATGTCTGCAAAAGTCAGAATTCAGTATGACAACTCGGAAATCCTGCGTCAAGATCACGAATTGCTGCAATCCCAAATCGACCTGTTAAAAACTTATGATGCCCATATCGAACAGCTTCTATGGACCGCTCTTCGACGTGACGGCGAGGATGAACTCGTCGCGAAGAAGCGGATTTTCAAGAATATGTTTCACGCCACCGGCTCTCTGCGTCTGCTTCAGCTCGGCGGCGCTCAACTGCTCAAGGATTTTGATGCTCTCTGCCGCAAAAACTCCATCGATTACTGGATCAATTGCGGCACTTTGATCGGTGCCGTACGACATCAAGGTTTCATCCCTTGGGACGACGACATGGACCTGGGCATGACACGCGATCAAATCCAAAAGCTCACCGAGCTGATTGACACGAATCCCCAATACAGCAAACGCTTCAAAGTCTCGCTGAACTATGATCCATACGCTTTCTGCCGACAGATTCGTTTCATGTACAACGACCCCAACAATCCCTGCTTCCTTGACCTGTTCATTTACGACTATGCCGAAGGCGACGCCGCAGAACAGTACTCGAAACGAAGCGCGTTGAGAGAAAGCCTTATTGACGCCCTTAAAGCTCTTCCGTTCTTTGAGCAATGGAAAGAGCACGGCTACGTGGCAGCCGGCGATGGGCATAGCGCGCAAGTTGAGGGAATCTTCGAAGATTACCGGCAACAGGCGTTGCAACAGCATGTCATCTCTGAAGACAAGGCAGACATCATCATGTACGGAATGGACAACTGGACACCGGACGACAATCTGTGTGCCTATTCGTCAACCGTTGTCTTTCCGCTCAAAGACCTGTCGTTCGAAGGTTCGAACGTGCTCGCGCCCCAGCATCCAGAAACGATTCTCGAACGGGAATACGGCGACATCTACAATCTCCCCGACGACATGGTCTCTCATTTCGATCATGTCTCACGTAAGCTGTTCAAGAATCAAGCCGTTCTGGAATCGCTGAAAACCTCGATAAAAGATCCTGAAGGATATCTCGCCTGAGAACAGTTCGGAGAAGGCCTCCGGCACAGTCAAAGGCCTTCTCCGAACTCCGAAACGAATCAATCTTCCCGCGGGCACTTCACCGTATCCAGTTCCTTGACCTGCATCGCCCGATCGCTGAGCAAAGCATAGTCTCTGTTGCGCTTGTTGCTGATATTGAAGAAACAGGAATTCTCATCGCTGGTGAACGCCACCATATCAGTGGTATCGTCATGAAGCGGATTGGGAGTACGCAACGAAGTCACGATTCTGAACTGGCCGTTGTTGAACGGGTCCAGCGGAATCTCATAGCGCACCTTGACGTGGCCGTATTCCTTCATTTTCAGGCGTTTCGATCCGGTATCGTAGACTACTCCGCCTCGCTTGACGTCATACATGGCAATCGCCATATAGAAGTCCGTTCCCACTTCATCGAACTGATACTCGATTTCGAATTTGAACGGCTCGGTGCCGTCGACCACCTGGTTGGAAACTGGATTGACGCTTAAAATCGGCACGCGCTTGTTGAGGCCCGTCTCATACGCCTCTGCCTTTCCACCGCTTTCGCCGACCTGCTTTTCTTTATCCTTACGTTTGAGGTTTTCCAGTGTGTAGCGGTCAGCCACATCATTTTTGTTGCCGCTGGCGATGATTTTGCCGTCTTTGATGAGAATGGCATCATTACAGTATTTCTTGACCGATTCCATACTATGGGTGACAAGGATGACCGTTTTTGTCGGATCTTGTTTAACCTCGGCGAAGAAGTTATCGCACTTGCGCTGGAACGCTTCGTCACCGACCGCCAGTACTTCATCGAGCACCAGAATATCGCCTTGCGCTTTAATGGCCACGGAAAAAGCCAAACGCACCTGCATACCGGAGGAATAGTTCTTGAGCTTCTGGTCCATGAAATCCTCAAGCTCGGCAAACTGCACGATATCGTCATACATGGCGTCGATTTCGGCATGAGTAAAGCCAAGCAGCGCCCCATTGAGGTAGACGTTCTCGCGCCCTGTCAGTTCTGGGTTGAAACCGACACCAAGCTCAATGAACGGGACCAGTTTGCCCGTGACATCCACAGTTCCTTGTTCTGGCACATAGATACCGGAAATGATTTTGAGCAACGTCGATTTGCCGGAACCGTTTCTGCCTACGATGCCGAAGAAATCACCTTGATGGACGTCGAAGCTGATGTCCTTGAGTACCTTCTGCTCGGTGTATCCCTTGATGCCTTTGGTCCAATTGAGGAACGCCATCTTGATGCCCGTAGCCTGTTCGGTAGGCAGCCTGAACGATTTCGAGACGTTTTTCACCGAAAGGACGACGGGTGATTCACCACGTGACCTGATGGCTTCGTCTTTGGCAGTGCCGTTCTTATCCATAAAATTTTTTGCTGTCATGCTAAAGTACCTCTGCAAACTTGCTGCTGTGCTTGCGGAATTCGTGAATACCGAGCCAAATGATAATGACGGAAAGAACGTAGGGAATCAGATCGATCCAAGTCGTGTTGACAATCGACCAAACGGTGTCGACGTATTCAGGCGAAAGCAGGTTGTGACGAATGTCCATGATGGCCTGCGTGCTCGGATTGAGCATCAAAAGTTTCGCGGCCCACGCGAAATGCGGATTTTGGGTAACCATGGAAATCGGATAGATAACCGGTGTGGCATAGAAAAGCGCCTGCAGCGCGACCTCCCAGATATGGGCGATATCACGATAATAAACGTACATCGTCCCCAGCAATAACGCCACGCCAAGGGCGAGCAGATAAAGCTGAATGATGCTCAAGGGCACGAGCAAGACGCGCCAGGTGTAATGGGCATGTGTGAAGAAGCCGAAAACGATGACCACGACCATGTTAATCCCCAGGGAAATCATGGAGCCCATGGTGGTGGCAGCGACGATAATGTAGTTCGGGAAATGAATCTTGCGCAGCAGATCACCACGGTCGACCACGGAACGCATACCCATCGAAGTCGCCTCGCTGAAGAAGCCCCACAGACAGTTGCCACAAAGCAAAGAAATGGTGTAAGTCGGGGTACCATCCGTGAATTTGAGGAACTTGACGAACACCACATACATCACGCAGAACAACATCAGCGGCTTAAGGACCGACCATAGAACACCGAGGAACGAACCCTGATAACGCAGCTGGAAATCGGTTTTCACCAACTCCTTGAATATCACAATCGCATAGTGGTACCTCTTCTGGAGGCGTTTGATCAACTCGGTCACGAATATTCCTTTTGTCGGCTGACACTCTTCAAGCAATGATACTGACGACTTATTTTAAGAGCACCGTTTGTCATGAGAATTGGTTAGAGCATAAAATTGATAAAATCTTTTCTTTTCCGGAATTTCAGCTATCGCCATTTCTAGCAACCACTCGCTATAATCACTCTACAGATAATTACTTTGGAACGGTAAAGGCAAAAGGCATATGGATTCGAAGGCTCAGGAAAATCAGCCCCGCATAAGGATTTTCATTTCCTCGCACAAGCACGTCAATGCACCGCAGGGCGAGTGCATGCAGCTCGTGCAGGTCGGTGCGGCACACGCTCCTGAACATTTCGAAGAGATGGCCCACCACGATGATGAAGGCGAGAACATCTCCGAGAAAAACCCCATGTACTGTGAGCTGACCACCCAGTATTGGGCATGGAAAAACGTTGATGCTGATTACTACGGTTTCTGCCATTACCGCCGGTACTTCGATTTCAGCGACGTAAAACACGAAGAGAACGCCTACGGCGAGGTCATGGACAGCTACATCGACCAAGCTGCACTGAACAAGTATGGCATCAACGACGAAACCATCCAACGCATCGTTCCGGGCTATGACGTCATCACCACGCCTTTCGGCGATTTGCGCAGGATCATCGACCAACACAAAACACCCACGGCCGTATGGCACGCCGCCACTCAGCTGCATGATGACGATCTGAAAAGGATGCGGGACATCATCGGCAAGTTGCAGCCGGAGTATCTGAAAGATGCCGACACATTCCTGAACGGCAATAGTTCCTGCTTCTGCAACATGTTCATCATGAAGAAGGAAATCTTCTTCGATTACTGCGAATGGATCTTCCCCATCCTCGAAGAGTTCGAGCGCGAGACGGACATGTCGAAATACAGCAAGGAGGCGCTGCGGACTCCCGGGCATCTGGCGGAACGTCTGCTGAACATCTACCTGCTGCACCACAAGCGGGTCGGCACTGATTGGAAGATGAAAGAACTGCAATGCGTGCATTTCACCCATCCCGAACCAGACCAACCCTTGGCTCCGATTGCCGAAGTCGGCAAGCCACTCGTGCCGGTGGTTTTCGCAGCGAATGAGAAATATGTTCCGCAACTGGCAACGGCCATCTATTCTGCCATGTCCAACGCCTCGAAAGACAGGCATTACGATGTGGTAGTGCTCCAGCGCGACATCACGCCAATCAGCCAGCGACGTATGCAGATGTTCTTCGAACGCTTCGAGAACATGACATTGCGTTTTGTCGACGTCGACCGTGAAATATCACGGTATCATCTGAGTACCAACAACCCTCACATCAGCATCGAAACCTATTATCGCTTCGTCATTCAGGGTATTCTGCCCTTCTATGACAAGGTCCTCTATCTTGATGCCGACATTATCGTCACCGGCGATATCGCAGAGCTTTACGATACCGAAATCGGTGACAACCTTCTCGCCGCAGCTCATGACATCGATTTCCTGAGCAACCTCAACGTCAAGAACGGCAAACGCCCCCAATACGCAACCGAGACGCTCAAGATGCACGACCCATACGCCTACTTCCAGGCCGGTGTTCTGATTTTGAACACCAAAGCGATGCGTCAGTATCATTCCGTCGAGCAGTGGCTCACACTGGCCACAAATCCGGATTACATCTATAACGATCAGGACGTGCTCAATGTGCAGTGCGAAGGGCGAATGACATATCTGCCCTGGCAATGGAATGTGCTGCACGACTGCGCCGGCCGTGTCTCCGAGCTATTCGTATCCGCACCCAACAACGCGTATGACGCGTATATGCAGTCTCGGAAAGACCCGAAGATCATTCATTACGCCGGTTTTATCAAACCTTGGAACGACCCTGACTGCGATTTCGCCTATCTCTATTGGGAATATGCAAGGGAAACCCCATTCTATGAACAGCTCATCAAAAAAGTGGTTGTCTCCGACCGTCCAAAGACTCGGAAAAAGAAGTCCGGCAAACCCCGTGCGGTAAAGAAAAACAGCGGTCTGCGCAGAATACTGGATCCGATTCTTCCGATAGGGTCGAAAAGACGCGAATTCTTCAAGGTCATAGGACGTGTTATACGGCACTGAGCTGATACATCCTATTCTCGATGAACAGTAACCTAAAGATCATAATATAAATAGTGTTGGTTGCTTTTGGCTTTGCGAAACTACAGACGCCTTCCTATTCGGTCTATCAGCTATAGTTACGTTTATGCCGCAAAACAAACAACCGCGTATCGCCGTGCTTCTCCCCTGCTATAACGAAGAAGTGACCATAGGCAAGGTGGTACGCGATTTTCATAGAGCTTTGCCCGATGCGGCAATCTATGTCTACGACAACAATTCGACCGATAAAACCGCCCAGATCGCCAGCAGTGAAGGTGCCATCGTCCGCAAGGAACCGCGTCAAGGCAAAGGCAACGTTATCCGCGCGATGTTTGAGGACATCGACGCCGACGTGTACGTGATGGCGGACGGCGACGACACCTATCCGGCAGAATCCGCACCGGAAATGGTTCAGAAAATCGTCGACGGCTACGACATGGTCATCGGAGATCGGCTGAGTTCCACCTATTTCGAGGAAAACAAACGCCCATTCCATAACTTCGGCAACCGACTGGTGCGCGGTTCCATCAATTTCCTTTTCGGTTCGCATGTACATGACATCATGACCGGCTATCGGGCGTTCTCGTTCACATTCGTGAAAACCTATCCGGTGCTCTCCCACGGCTTTGAAATCGAAACCGAAATGACGATTCACAGCCTCAACAACAACCTGCGTATCTACGAAATGCCGATTCAATACCGGGACCGCCCCGCAGGATCGGTGAGCAAACTCGACACGGTCGGCGACGGCATCAAAGTGCTCAATACGATTTTCCAGATGATTCGTGAATACAAGCCTCTTCCGTTCTTCGGAGGCTGTGGGCTGGTCGTCGCTCTTGTCGGCTTGGGTTTCATGCTGAGTGTCATGATCGATTTCTGGCATACAGGTATGGTTGCGCGCTTCCCGACATTAATCGGAGCTGTGATGCTGGTGATAGCAGGACTCCTGCTCTTTATAACCGGCATCATTCTGGACGTCATCGCCAAAAACGAGCGCAAGCTGTTCATCAGCGACAGCAATAAATTCGCCTACATGTGCAGGACACGTCACTTTATCAACCATTACAGCACAGTATCCGCCGATTCCACGCCTGCCAATACACCAAAGGAACTACGATAATCTGCTCGTCCCCAATCACAGCAGAGAAAAGATGAATCAAGAATTCATCTCTGAATCGGAGGAATATCGCAAAGCTCTGGATAAATAAAAGTTTCTAAAGACAGCAAAAGGGCCCAGAACAATAATGTCTGGACCCTTTTGCTATCTATCGAATCCCCGCATATTTCATTTCTCACCGATGCAAGGCGACCCAACGCTGGACGACCGTCCCATTATCGTTATATGTCTGCACCGTATTCCCGTTGAACATACCAGCACCATAAATGTCCAAGACGAGTCCCGAATCCAACGCGGAGACCAGTTTGAAAGCATCGCCGTCCTTGACCGCAATCCATTTCTGTGCATAGGTCCCGTTGGATGAATACTGCTGCATACTCACGCCAGGACGATCTTGGGCGCTATTGATGTCAAGAACTTTACCCGACGAGACGTTGGTAAACGTGATATATCCAGCGCCATCGTGGCTGACGCGCCAACGCTGTGCGCCCGTTCCGTTGTTGGAATAGAGCTGCACGCGAGCGCTGTCCCACCAAGCCGCACCGCTGACATCGAGTACCATCCAATTGTTGTACTTGGAGCCGATCACATAGGTGCCATCCGTCAAATCGGAACGATGTGCGGCCGCAAGTTCATCAATCATCTGACGCCGTGTCTTGACAGTCTCGATGGCCCAGCGCTGCGCGTAAGTGCCATTGCCATCATAAAGCTGCACCTTCTGGCTCCTAGTAGCATTGCCGCCAGGAATGTCTATCGCCTTATCGGCGGCGCAAGTGGTATAGAAAGCGTATTGTCCGCTGGACTGTTCTCGAAGCGCCCAGTGCTGGGCACAGGTTCCGTTAGCCGCATACTGGTCAATCATCGCGCCGTTTGCAGTATTTGCGTTACCCAAATCAACGGCTTTGCCAGAATTGGAATTCCTGATTTCGTAGATGCCATTACCCACCCAGTTGAAGGTATATTTCTGCGCATCCGTATTGTTCCAATCATAAACCTGCAGCCTCGCAGTATCATACAACGCGGCACCGGGTACATCGAGAACCACATTGCCCGCAAGCGAACGAATACGTTTATTGCCTCCGGAAACTGATGAAATCGTGCTGAAAATAAACTGCTGTGCCCGAGTCAGATTCGGATCCCAGAGTTGCAGCTTAGTACCACTTCTCGTACTGGCATTTGGCAAATCAAGTACGAAGTTACCAAGCTTCGATTGGATATACATTCCGCCTTTCCCTGCATTACGCAGATACCAACGTTGAGCGTCGCTCCCATTCGCATCCCATTGTTGGACAGGAGCACCGGCGTAGGCCTGCGCGCCACTGATATCCAACACTTTGCCGGAATTGACATTCTGGATTTCATATGAACCATCATCACGATGCCGAGTCAATTTATATTGCTGCGCTTTCGAACCGATGGCATCATAAAGCTGGATTTTCGTTCCTGAAAGACTTGAACCATTAGGAATATCAAGACCGGCTGAATCCCTGGCTGACGAACTAATATAATACGTATCATTCGGCAATGCTGCAGCCTGATAACCGCTCATCTGTGGCGCAACGGCAGACATCCCCATACCGCTGTTGGAATAGTTGTAGTTGCCGAAGGCGTTGATATCCACGCTGCCGCTGATGCCGCTGATACTGCCGTTGTCGGCGTACTGCCAGCCTCGGTCGTTGGTGGAATAGCCGAAGCCGGTGCGGGCGCCGTAGCTCGCGACCCAGCGAGTGCTGCTGCGAATATTGTACGAATTGAGAGGCCCGTTAAGATACGCGGTGTATGAATATACGGACAGGTTGTTGTAACCATTGGCCTGCATACGCCACCACCAATTGTTGACGATGCTGTCATAGGTACCGGAATCATTGGGATGGTAATGTCCTGACCAAGGCGCATAGCCCTCCAGATCATAAAATACGGGATAGCTTAAATCTCCCGGATTCACGCCCGCGTTACGCAACAGCGAAGCCGTGTCATTGCCTTCAGCTGCACCGGTGTTGCCGTCGTATGCATACGAATAGATATAAACGCCGAACGGAATGCCCAACCGCTTGCATTCGTTGATATTGCGCCGAGCCTGACTATCGTATCCGTTGCCCCAGCCAAAGCTCAGACGGATAATCGCGCCCTCTACTCCGGAATTTTTAACGGCCTGCCAATTGATGGTGCCTTGCCATTGCGAGACGTCGATCACGCCCTTGGCCTGCTGGGCGAAGAGATTGCCACCGGCCTCGAAGAACGCCGGAGTACCGTTGTAATGCCCCCAATAGGCGCCGTATTGGTTGTTCTGCAGCGCAACGTTGCGAACGCTGCCGCTCGTCGCTTTCGCTTTCTTCCCGGTCTGAACGGCCCTGTCGGCCTTTCTCCTCGTAATGTCCGAGGCGCCGCTCACTTTGGAGGACGAGGCAGAGGAATCGGCGTTGCTGTTGCTGTTGCTGCCACCATTCGCACCATTGTTGCCATTCGTGTCACTTCTGCCGCTGTTAGCCGTATCCGTCGCGTTGGCATCGCCGCCGTTCTTTTCAACGGCCTGCTTCACCTTATCGGCTTCGACCGGGATAAAACGCTTGCCGTCGGTCTTCGCCAACGGATCAGCGGGCTTATTCGGGGTGCCGACGACCTTCGGATCGGTCACGGGCTTGCCGGTTTCCACATTCTTGACCTGTCCGTCCTTGGTCACGGCCAGATCCTTCGAAACCACGGTCGCGTCGTCTGGCACGGCGGCGCTGACCTTGTCGGGAAGCTTCTGGCTTGGGTTGTCCGGCATGGCGTCTTTCGGCGCATCGGCGGCCGGCAACGTCTTTTGGTTGCCGATAGTTTTGGCGCCGAAGCCGCTGCCCTGCCCGCCAAGCTGACTATTCGAAGCCGCAGATCCGATACCAGCCTGGTCGAAATCGCTCAGATTGGTGTCCTGCGCCGCCTGCGCCGGCACCGCAGTCAATGCCAGCCCCAACGCGGGCACCGCCACCACAGCCGCAAGTTTGGTAGCCGCTGCCACTAGCTTGTCCTTCATCTTCCCGCCTTTCAAACCGGTCCGCGTCAATTGAGAATCCAACTTGCCCGCGGATGCTCTACTTGCGCCCTGCCGCAACTCTTGGTTCGACATGTTCGCCATCTTTTACTCTCTTCATTCTTCGCCCGATGAAACGGACATCGCCGCTGGTAACCGGGCAAATCTGTTCAATCTACTGTAATCGTAATGCCAATAAAGGGAATCGCGGAAGTTCCGCCCAAAATATTAGCGAAATCATAACAGTTTATTGTTATTTAGTGGAAATCACTATTCCGAACAACACACGTCTCTCTCGAAAACGCGCAACGATCGGTGCGATCCGCCTAGCTACAATCGCAACGCTTGCCTCGCTTTGTCCAGAATCGCAACAATCCAAGAAAATCGAGCATACCGAACTGGCTTGCGCCACTATCGAACGCCCATTGACGACAACCACCATCCCATATCCCTCAAATTACTTGATCGGTCGTTTCGATTTCATAGGTCTAACAGAACATTTTAAATGTTAAGTTCAAGACATTTATTTACCGGTAATTCATCAACTAAATAAATTTTGTCGGAATTCTATCAAAGAAGCGTTATCGTGAGAAATTCTACAAAATTCAGAACTTCGTGCCATTGGTCATGTGCTACACTGAATGAGTCGACACGGCAAAGTGTCGGAAAGATATGAATGAGTTATTCGCACAAAAAGGCTGTTCACCGTAACATCCCATCAAACGCAATAACCCGTTGTCTATTGGCAAGAAAGTCGATAGGAAGGAATGCATCATGGCAGATGACAAAACCATCGTCGTCGATCCGGCGCTGTACGGCGAAACCGCAGCTGAGAAGACCGCAGAGGCCAACAAGGTGGCCCGCAAATTCGGCATCGGGGACGACGCCCTTGCCAAAGTCGAGGATTTCAAGAAGGAACTGACGGACCATAACGCCTGGGATTTGCCTTTTATGGGCTATATCGACGAGGACGGTTACGGCTATGCCTACGTTCCCGACAAGGCCATCGCGCCGCCGAACTGGGATGCGCACGCGGCTTTCAAGTCCCTGCCTTACGACGCTCAGACCGCGTTCGCGATCCGCATGCTCTTCACCCACCGCGACGTCGACCGTTACGGCGCCACGATGTTCCTGCACTATGAGCGCAACTTCGACATCAAGTTCAAGGAAGACGAGCTCAACTGAGTTTTCAGTAACCTTCAGCAGCATCAGCAACGTCAACAACGGCACGTCCCCGGAAGCGGTTATCGTTCCAGGACGTGCCGTTTCGTTTGCCCGTATGAAGCTGATTATTCCTGCAATCAGGCAGCTTGACACCGTCAAGGATTTGCTACAGCAGCTTCAACCGCCACGCCGATGCCGAAAATTGCTTGCGAAGCTCGCGGGCTCATGGTATCTTATTTAAGTTGTGTGTTGTGAAGTCTGCTTGCAGGCTTGGCAATGTGCATGCTGGAGAATTCGCCTAGTGGTCTATGGCGCACGCTTGGAAAGCGTGTTGGTGTAACAGCCTCACGAGTTCGAATCTCGTATTCTCCGCCACCTCGAAACCCCTTGATTTTCAAGGGGTTTTGTCATATCTACGACACTGCCGAAAACGGCTCTATGTTATTGCTCTGTTATTAAAACGAAGTGGTCATGTTATGCCTTTGGAAAGCCGTGTGGGCCGCCAACCGAAGCTGACAGCCCACACAGAAGACAAAACCATAAAGCACACAGTCTATTTTAAAAAAATCAGTACATGATTTCTTGGGAGTGGGCGGTGTGACGAGCGTGGGTTGGCTTGCGGAAACGGCGGCGGCCGCGCCAACGCGACGGCAGGCCGATAAGCGAGGCGTGGCGGACCGGGAACGGACGACGCGCGGGGCGGAGCACACGGCTTAGGATCGCGGCGATGAGGCCGAAAACGAGAATGGCGATGGTGGTCAATATTGCCAGGATCACGGGATCTCCTTTGGCGTTATTCGGGTCGGGAATCGGGTCCGGGATGGGCTGGCGGGTGCCGGTGATGACCAGGCGCTGAGTGTTGACACCATAGGGCGTGCAGGTCATGAGCGTCACCAAATCGCGGCCGGGCACGACCTTATATAAATGGGTATCGCTCGGGTCGATGACGTGACGGCCGACCACGCGGTAGCCCATGGTGCGGTTCAGGGTCTGCACATAAAACACATCGCCGGGGCGCAGCTCGTCGATACGCGTGAACAGCAGCGCCGTGCTCAGGCCGCGGTGGCCGCTTAAGACGGCATTGGTGGATTTGCCACCTACCGGCAGACTCGTGCCGTACAGGTGGCCCACGCCTTTGAGCAGCACGTCGTCGGAAGTGCCATGATAGATCGGCAGGTTCACCGAGACCTTGGGGATGCGTATGGTGCCCATAATGCCGGTGCCGTCGTTTAGAAGCGACTGGTATTCCGCGTCTTTCGCGCTCTGCGGCTTAGATTTGGTAGCGGCTTTGGATTTCTTGGCACCGGACGCGCCGGAACCGGAGCTGGAATTGCCGGAACCAGACGTTCCGGAAGCGCCCGCGCCACCCACGTCGGCGAAGGGATCGGCGAACTCCCCCAACGTCGTCTGCCCCGAATCGGCGATCTTCCTGTTGTAGGCCTGCGCGCGGTGGTATTCGTCGATGGTCTTGCCCTGCGGCCACTTCGCGATGCGGTTGACGGCGGCGTTGACCTCCTGGTTCTCGCGATAAGCGTGCACCAGCCAGATGGTCGGGAACCACGAGATGGCCACGACCAGCGCCACCAGGCAGCAGACGATCAGCACGTCGATGATGACGGCGAGCCTGCGACGCCACGGGCTGATACGCGCCTCGCTGCCGTCGATGATCGTCTCGAACATCTGCAATCTCAGCGGCAGAACGTTGTCGGGTTCTACTACCATCGTTGTCTTCCTTTCGGAACCTGGACCATTCGGCGAATAAAAAGTATTGGTGAAAATATTGGGTATCTGTACCCATAGGAATATCGGATAAAGCACCCGCAGAAATATCAGGTAACTAACCCGCGAAATATCAGGTAAAAGTACCTGCAAAACTTTCGGAAAGCTTTCGGAGCGCTATCCGAAACGTTGAAAAATGCTGTCGACGCTATATAGAAAAAGCATTAGAACGATATTCGTAAATTATCGGGAAAATATTCGCTGCGATATCGAAATAGATACCGAAACTATCGACAGAACTACCCAAATAAATATTCGTAATACTTTCATCAAAACGCAGGAGGCGGACCCGTCTCCGAGTTCCGCCCCCTGCAGATCAGCGAATCACTTGGCATGTATCGACGTCAACGTACGGCATGTGCATACCAAATGCACGATGCATGTCAGTCAAGCACACGATGCACGCCAGGCAGCTCTCACTGAAAGCGCTTGCCAGATTACTGGCTTACCGCTTACTGGCGAATCTTACGACGTGCGGTGATGAGCAGCGCGGTGAGCGCCATCAGCGCGACGACGACGAGCAGACCGAGGATCGCGCCCGCGCCACCGGTCATCGGCAGCTGCGAGATCGAGGTGACGTTGCGCACCACGATGGCGTTGGTGTTGTTGGCGCTCTCAATGATGCTCGCATCCGGAGTCCAGTTCACATCCTTGCCGTCGTGGATGCCGTCGGTGAACAGAGTCGTCGCGTCCTTGCTGGTCAGGCCCCAGAAATCGCCCTTGGAAACCTTGACCTGGAACTGGACGTCACTGGTCACCTTGGCATCGGACGGACGCGGAGTGGTCTTATCCACGGAAAGCTTGACCTGGAAATCAGGCAGGAAGGAGTGGGAGTAATCCGTCGCTTCCTTGGTCTGCGCAATCTCATAGACGCCTTCGCCGAGGCCGGTGACGGTGATCTTGCCCTTGCTGCTTGTGGACAGCGTGGTGGACACCGTGGTGTCGCCTTCCTGCGGGGCGACGACCTTCTTGTAGGAGCCGTCGGCGAGCTTGCGGAAGGAGATGTTCTCGCTGTCGTCCTGGGCGGACGCACCCTGAGACACGGACTTGATGGTGAACGTGGCGCCGGTGAGCGCGGTGCCGTTGAGCTTGTCGGCATTCAGCAGGCTGAAGTGGCGGAAGTGGATCTTCGCGCCCGTTCCGCCGTCGGTCGGCGAAACGGAGGCCACGGAACCGTTCGCAGCACCAGAGTTCACGGCACCGCCGTCACCGGCGGTGGCGGCCGCATTCTTGGTCTGGTCGTTGACGTCGTTGGAATAGGAGAGCGAGACGCCGTTGGATAGGCCGTCGTTCTCATCGGCGTTGTCGTTGACGGTCATCTCGTAGGTGACCACGATCGGATCCTGCCAGATGTACTGCTGGTCGGTGATGACCGAGGAAAGATCGAAGTCGATGAAGTCGGTGTCGCCCGTGCGGCCAGCGGCGCTGGAATCACCGGTCTTGACCGTGTAGCCCTTGGCGGTGCCGGTCTGGGCATCCACGTCATGGCCGTTGATGGTCACCTTTTCGCTGCCCTGCTTGTAGGTCAGGCCCTTGCCAGGCTTATCGACCATCGTGTAGATGAAGTGGTCGAAGCCGGTGGTCAGCGGCACCTGGCCGGTGAGCTGGTACTTGACGGTTCCGCCGATCGAGGCGTCGGTGGACACAATCTTCTTGTCGATGGTCGGGTTGTAGCTCTTCATCTCGATGCTGCCCAGCGGATCGCTCATGTCTGCCATCTGGGTGTACTTGGTGTTTGCATCGATGGTGATGCCGGTGCCCACGAGCATTGGGATGGAGTTGGAGTTGGCGCCGGACTTGGTGCTGGTGCTCGTCGCCTCCCCGGTCACGTCCTCGACCACGTAAAGGCCAGGAGCAAGACCCGAAATGGTGACGGTCGACTTGGAAGTATCGCTGTCGGTCTGCACGTCTTCCGGCTTGGTCGCAGTCGCCTTCTTCACCAAATCGGAGAAGTGGGTGGTGCCATGCTCGGCCTTGGCCAAGTTGGTGACGAACTTACGCAGGTTACCGTCGCGGCCCCAAGCATCGGCCTTGGCACCGCTGTTGGAGACCTTGTCATCGCTGGAGGCGGTGGTGGAGGTGGGCGCGTAGCCGAGCCACTTGGAGGCCACCTCGCCGACCGGGTTGCCCTTGTACTTGGCGTCCTGGTCAGCGGGCTTGAGAACGCCGTCCAGAGCAGACTGCGCGAGGTCCTTGACCTCAGCGTTGGTCTCGACGCCGATCTCGCTGAGCTTTGCGCCGTTGGCGCTGGCGTAGGCATAGTCGCCGATCTTGACGGCGGCGAAGCTGTGGCCGGTCATCGAAGCGCTGTCGCCGTGGATGGCGATGGTCTCCTGCTTCGCGGTCGGCATGGTGATGCGTGGATCGTCTTTGGTCGAGATATCGACCTGTCCGGCCGCGTTAGCGACGCCGAACGGTGCCAGCGCGAGCAGCGTGGCCGCCGTAAGTGCGACCCCCGCCGCACGGCGAATCGTCTTATCAAACAACATGGAAGGATACCCTTTCTTATTGGTTTCTTTTTCATTCCATAGCGGTCCACGCGCTCAAGCCGCAAGGCGGCGGTCATGGACCAAATCTTTGGTTATCGCTGCATTGGTTTATGAGTTCAGCGACATTTTTCATT
Organism: Bifidobacterium sp. ESL0764; assembly: GCF_029395515.1. Taxonomy (NCBI): domain Bacteria; kingdom Bacillati; phylum Actinomycetota; class Actinomycetes; order Bifidobacteriales; family Bifidobacteriaceae; genus Bifidobacterium; species Bifidobacterium sp. ESL0764. The sequence continues at coordinate 301,353 of NZ_CP113919.1, read as the reverse complement.
TATGAGACTTTTATTATTTATTTGTCTAATTATCGAACAGCGGATTCAACCCGCCTATTTGCCATCTCGATTGTCGCCATGAAGCCGATAGCCGCCAGATTCTAGCATTGCTCTGCAACGCAAACTGCCAGGATATCGGCCTCACAGCAACTCAGACAAGCCGCAACTCACCTCACGTGCCGAGCGCTCTGGCCGCGAGACCGGAACCACACCAGCGAGATGCAGGCAGCAATCAGCAGCGCCGTCACCCCCGCAAGCAGCAGCATCGTCCCGAACCAGCGCGCGCCACCGGTAAATGGCAGCTCGGTGATGGGCAGCGGCTCTTTGAGCACGGCCTTCACCAAGTCGGACTGGTTGTTTTTGATATCCAGCTTGTCGTCAGTATAGTTCGTGTTATACGTGCTCTGCAGCTGACCCGCCCGGTCGGCCGCTGTGACATGGAACTCACCAGGCCATGTGCCTTTCGGCACATCAACATGCCAAGTACCATCCTTCTCACTCTGCGCGGAGGAACGCGACCCATCCTGCCAAATCACCGTCACTTTGGACCCGGACTTACCGGCTATGTTGGCGGAATCCGGAATATCCGGCGACGTAGCATCCTCGGGCATCTCCACAGTTCCGTTCACACCAATAGATCGGTTGACCGAAGTCACCTTGACGATTGGCGGCACCATGTCGATGATCCTGTTGACGACACGGCCGATGGCAGGCTTGCCGCCCACGGTATCCTGAAGGACCGCGTAGACCTTGTACAGCACGTTGCCCTTCGGATTGGCCTTGGTCGGGAAGACCGACGGATCAACAAGACATGACCAATTGGCCTGATAGCGCGCCGGGTTCTTGGGATCGGGCTTACCATCACTGGTAGTGGTACCGGTGCCGTCAATCTGTTTCACGTCCTGCAATTTGTCGACGGTCGTTTCCTTGCCTCCTGAAGAATCGTTGAAATTCTCGCAGTTGAGCTGGTACTTGGCGTTGGGGATGTGCAGCCCGTTGGGCGCCACGCTGTTGTTGCCGTCGACGATCACGGGATTGCTGGGGTTGTCGTCGGGCGAACCGGTGGTGCTTCCGTTCTCGCCAGTGGTGTCCGAAGCGGTCATGATCGTGTCCTGCGGGACGGCGAAGAGGCTGAACTTGTCGTTTATATGGTTCGCTGAGGTAATGTCACCCTTAATGATGACTTTCGCGCCGTCAGGCAGGCTTGTCTTACCCGCATTCGCCCCGCTGGCAGCCACCGAGCTATGAGGAGCATATACCTCCTTGACCGATGGGTTCGAATTCATGCTGAGCTGGAAACGAGCCGCCTCGATATTGGAGAAGTCCGATGTGACGTGAACCGGGGTGTTATCGGCCTGCCAGGCATGGTAGCGTACCTGGTCCTGCTGGTCCGGATTAATGGCAAGAGGGTCGTCAATAGTCCATGTTCCGTCATCGCCCACTGGTACCGTGCCGACCTCACGACCTCTGGTCTTGATATTGTTCGCATCTTCCGAATCAATGGGATTCTTCGGATCCTCAGCGAATACCGTGACGTTATAACCCTTCGTGCCGGTTCCCGTCACCGTACGCTTCTTGGGATCGGAATAGCCCGGGAACGGATTGACCACCGGAGCTGCCGGACGCACGATATCGAAGTCGTAGTAAGCCGTGTCGATGGTCCAACCCTTGTCGATCTGCGCCTGAACCCCGCTCGGGTCATTCTTGGCCATGTCGTCGGTGATGCCCTCGGTTTTCGGGTCAGGATTACGCAACGGATCGGTCGCCTTGCACGCCTGATTGACCACCGGCCAGGTCACGAGCTTGAAATAGCCGTCAAGGTTCTGCTTTTCCTTGGCCATCTTGAAGTCGATGCTGCCGTCGGCGTACTGAGCCTTGCTGCCATCGCCAGCGCCGGGCACGATGAGCTGGCCCGCGGGCGCGACACCGTAATAATTCGTGGTGCTGTTGAAGGCCATCGACGCGGTCGTGCTTCTTGCATCTAGATTGCTCACAGCACCTGAGGAGTTCAAACCGCCTGGTTGGTAGTCATTGCTTGATTTTTTCGATCCTAACACCGGCATATTGGAAACCGTCAGCGCCTCCGGCGTAAGCGAATCGACCGGCACCCACTTGTTGTTCTTCAACCCGATCCACTGATATTTGAACCCGGTCACCTGATAGCAAGCCTCGTTGACATCAACACCGAGCGCGGGGTTGTACCATCCGACGAAGAAGGAGTTCGGCGGTGCCACACCAGGCTTCGTCAGCGGTGGCTTATTGCCACGAACTGTAGTTGGACCAGCAACGCCCCTATCAGTCGACATGCCCCAATTAGCCTGCCTGGTTGACCATAGAGTCGGCCAATCACTGTCAAAACCAACCCAAGCGTTGGGTATATCGCAGCCATGTACCGTTTTGAAGTCCGAGACATCGCCAGTCGGCGAACAGGTTCCCGGATAAGCCGTGATGGTCTCCGAATCAGACATGTCTCCAGCCAGAGACGATTGCGAAAGTAACGTGGTGGCGTGATCTGACGTTGTGCTGTCGCCACCGCCCCAATCCCATTTATTCTTTGACAGGGTATTATCCACACTGTTGTTGCTTCCGGTGGCCAACGGACCGACCTCGACCCAAACGTGCTGCCTCCAAGAACGCCCGTTGTTATAGCCAGGACTGCCTTTCTTGTCTTGACTGGTCCAAAAAGGCTTCGACTCGTCCCTGATGTTCATGTCTCCCTGAACGGAAACGGTCACATAGTCATAAAGGCCGGCATGCATGATTTTGGGGATGGTGAAATACTCATCATAGTTATCTGCCCAATGATTAGCGTTTGTAATAGCAGTCGAATCAGAAGTCGAGGAATCAACATAGGTGTTCATATACTTCATCATGCGGGTATAATCCGGATAAATCGTACCGGTACTATCCGTTTTATTGCCGTCACCAAAGTCGTAACGAATCTTCATACCGATGCTCTCAGGAGTCGTGCCTGCTGTCGGTTTCACCTCGTCATGTGCCACACGCACCACAAAATCCATACGCAATTCGTCACGCAACGTATCGATTTTGTTGTTGGCCGCGAGCAAACGGTACAGCATTGGCGTGCGGGAAGCGCCATCCGGGTCGGTCGGGCACTCGGTGGCACGCCAATCCTTTGCATACTGGGCACTTGTGCAGGGATCGGTGGTCGTCGTTGACGCGGCGCTGGCCGTGGTTTGCACAACCGTGCCATTAAAGGTCGCCAGCAGCGTCGCCAACACGATCAGCACGGCAAAAACGCACGTCGCGGCCTTTGCGGCACGGCGGCGCTTCACGCCTTGCCCGCGCTCTGACACGTCGAGGCCTTGCTGCCTTGTGTATCCATCGTTGCTTTTCACCACAATCACCTCTAGTGCGGTAGTCCGCGTGACATCGAAATTGTTGTACTTGTTGTCGTACTTCTTGCTAAGTTCTCTGGTACCTATCGATATAAAATTTTCTGCTGTGCATCGATGGCCAAGCAAAGACGTCAAACGGTCTACATAGCTTCATCGACCACTGTCGCCTTCCAGCGGAAACGCATCCCGTTTTTAGACAACGAGAGACAAAGATGCCATACCAAGCTGACAAAAAGGTTCACACATAGAATAATTATTTGTCTAAATAATTAGAGTAATATTTATCAACTTTTATAATTTCGCGCAATGAACTTTCTCTTGCGCTTTCTGAAATCGTTGGAATTCCAGCGTTGTTCGCATCACAATGAAAAACGACTTTATATCACAGCTTCATCCGCGACGGTGCCGAACAAGCCACGAATGTGACATACCACATGCCACCAATGTGAGTATAACCACATCAATAAATCCGCGTGTCAAACGTTTTCTACATGTCCGCATTATTCTTATCGAACTGGGTAGCAGCTTCGACGATGGTACGTTGCAGACAGAAGGGACTGACAATAATCCAACTATGCGTTGAAAAGCAGAAAAAGTCGGTAGCAAATCTGCTTATCAACGCAAGACCGAAACTGCGTGCGTCGAAAAGCAGAAAAACAACCCCTAAATCTGCTTTCCAACGCATTCGTTGCACTCGAACGCTTACCGTTCAGGACCGGCCGCCCGACAACCGCTCAGATGGCGTCGCCGTCACGCTCGCCGGTACGCACGCGGACCACCGAATCCAGCGGGACGACCCACACCTTGCCGTCGCCGATGGTGCCTGTCCGGGCGGTTTTCACGATGATGTTGACCAGGGTCTCGGCGTCGGCGTCGCGCACCGCCACCTCCACACGGATCTTGGGGATGAGGTTGACCGAATAACTCGCGCCGCGATAGACCTCGGTATAGCCGTGCTGCTCACCGCAGCCATTGACCTCGCTGACCGTCATGCCCTCGACGCCCGCGGCCGCAAGGGCGTCCCGGACTTCCTCAAACTTCGCTGGTTGAATAATCGCGGTAATCAGTTTCATCGTTCCATCTCCTGGCTTGCCGGTATCGGGTTGGTTCGGCAGCAACGGACGAGACGTCCTTCAACAATTGGTCTCATTGTTCAGTCTCCTTCGCGATTGCCACCGCCGTCGGCTTGGCAACGACCGACCTGACATTCTCAGAGTTGCCATGCACCTTGGAATAGCTGGGATAACGAACCGCCAGATCCATAAGCGTTCCACCCTTGCTCGTACTTGCCAAATCGTACGCGCTCTCGCCTTGGTCGGCAAGGTCGACGCCGGCCAGTTCCTGGTCCCCGTCCACCCTCCAGCCGACGGTCTTTTCGAGCGCGAAAGCGATGACGAACGTGACCACGGCGGAGTACACGACCGCGGCGAGCGCCACTACCACCTGCACCGCAAGCTGACGCCAGCTACCGCCCGCGAAAAGCCCCGCACCCTGCGCAAAGAAGCCGATGAGGATGGTACCGGCTAAGCCGCCGACGCCGTGCACGCCGACCACATCCAGTGAATCGTCGTAACCGAAACGGAACTTGAGCCCGCACGCCAGGCAGGTCAGCACGCCGACAATCGCGCCGATCGCCATGGCCCAGAGCGGCGAAACCACATCGGCGGCGGGCGTGATGCCGACCAAGCCGGCCACCATGCCCGAGGCCGCGCCGACCGCCGTGTAGTGGCCCGTGCGAATCTTCTCGGTAAAGCCCCAGCTCAGCATTGCCGCAGCGGCGGCCAGCGAGGTACTGACCCACGCATAACCGGCGACGCCGTTGGCCGCGAAGGCCGAACCCGAGTTGAAGCCGAACCAGCCGAACCAGAGCAGGAACGCACCGAGCATGACGAAGGGGACGTTATGCGGACGGATCGGGACTTTGCCGAAGTCCTTGCGCTTGCCGATCAGCAGGACGATGACCAGAGCCGCCACGGCCGCGTTGATGTGGACGACCGTGCCGCCCGCGAAATCGTGGACCGGCGCACCGATGAGCCTGGAGATCAGACCGTCGGGCGAGAGCAGGCCGCCGTTCCAGACCATGTGGGCCATGGGCGCGTAGTCCAGCGTCACCCAGATGGCGACGAAAATCATCCACGTGCTGTATTTGATACGTTCCGCAAGCGCCCCGGAAATGAGCGCGACGGCGATCATGGCGAAGGCGAGCTGGAAGGCGACGTCGATGCTCACCGGGTAGTTGTTGCCATTGGGGGTCAGGCCAGTGGTGGTGAAAACGCCGTCTTTGCCGGCCTTCATCGTGTCGCCGAGCAGGAAGCCGGTGGACGGTTCGCCGAAGATGCCGCCGATATCCTTGCCGCCCCAAGCGATCGACCAACCCCACAAGGCCCAGATGATAGTGCTCACCGCAAGCGCACCCGCCGAAAGCATCAGCATGTTCAGCACGGCCTTGCGGCGCACCATGCCTCCGTAGAAGAACGCCACCGCGGGCGTCATCAGAAAGACGAGCGACGCCGCGATCAACATCCATGCGGCATTTCCTGTATCCATGTCGTGTCCCCTCACCAACCCCAAACGCGTACCTGGTCTGATGCGCGAATCATATGGAGACATACAACACGGTCAACGTAAGGGGAAGTTTGACACGAGATTACGGCGATGTAAAGCACGCATCATCGCCGAAACATGATGGTTACGTATCAAGCAGGATTGCCGGGTTCCATGCAGAGACAATCACATAATTGCGCCTCAAACTGTGATTATCTCCGCACATTCGCATCGGATACAGAGCTAATCACAGAATAAACCCCAATACTGTGATTAGCTCTGCATATCCATGCCCGATACAGAGTTAATCACACAATGAGGCCCAAAACTGTGATTAACCCAGCACACCCACAACACAAATCACACAACCACGCCCCAAACCGTGATTAACTCCGCATACCCACAAAACAAATCACACAACCACGCCCAAAACCGTGATTAACTCCGCACAATCCGTTCCGTACAGAGAAAATCACACTATCTGCCCGACGATACGAAACCGCGCACCAACCATGGCTGGCTGATGCACGGCCGAAGTTTACCGTCTCGCACAAATTGTGCTGACTTGCCTCAGGCGAGAATGCCGTCGACGAAACCTTCTGGGTCGAAGGGTGCGAGATCATCGGGGCCTTCGCCCAGGCCGACCAATTTCACCGGCACGCCCAGTTCCTGCTGCACGGAGATGACGATGCCGCCCTTGGCCGAGCCGTCGAGCTTGGAGAGCACGACGCCGGTGATGCCGATGGCCTGCGCGAACACCTTGGCCTGGGCCATGCCGTTCTGGCCGGTAACCGCGTCGAGCACGAGCAGCACTTCCGAAACCGGCAGGTTCTTTTCGGTGACGCGGCGAATCTTGCCCAGCTCGTCCATCAGGTTGGCCTTGTTCTGCAGACGGCCGGCGGTGTCGATGATCAGCACGTCGGTGCCGTTCTCCTTGGCCTGCTTGGAGGCGTCGAACGCGACCGAGGCAGGATCGCCGCCCTCCTTGGCGCTGCGAACGACGGGAACACCGACCTTCTGGCCCCACGTCTCGAGCTGGTCGGCGGCGGCGGCGCGGAAGGTGTCGGCGGCGGCGAGCATGACGGATTTGCCTTCCGAGACGAACAGGCGCGCGAGCTTGCCGGCGGTCGTGGTCTTGCCAGTGCCGTTGACGCCGACCATGATGATGACGCTCGGCTTCTTGGCGCCGGGCTTGTCGGCCTCGAGCGCGCGGTCAGATTGGGCATTGACCAGGTCGATGAGCTTGGAACGCAGCGCCTCGCGCACGGCCTTCGGGTCCGAAGTGCCGGTGATCCGGGCGTCGTTGCGCAGCTCATCTACCAGCTTCTCGCTGGCGGCGCTGCCGACATCGGCCAGCAGCAGCGTGTCTTCGACGTCCTCCCAATCGGACTCGGAAAGCTGGTCTTTGGCGAGAATATTAAAGAGTACCCGACCGAACGGGTTCGACGACTTGCTCAGTTTCTCCTTGAGGCGGACGGCACGTGAGGCTTTGGGCTCAGGAGTCTCGACATCTGGCTTCGCGTCAGTTTCTTTGTTTTTTCCGTTATGAGAAGATTCGGCACGCGATCCCGGCTTGGTTGCGTTCTTGATTTGGGGGTTCTGCTCCGACTCGCCCTCGGCGCTTGGCGTTCCGCCCTCCGGAGATTTATCGGAGCTTTTCTCTTCCTTGGCTTTGCCGAATTTGCCGGCTTTTTCGGTATTCTTAACGGCTTTGCTTGATTCCTTGTTGTCGGCATCATCTGACGAGTCGGCTTCCGTGCTTTTTGCATCGGCGGCAACATTGGCGTTCTGCGCATTTGCGCCGTTGTTCTTGTGCGCATGCGCCACCAACGCAGCCACGGCAATAAGCACGACGGCGACGACAACCAGCGCCGCAACGATAATCATCGGATTGATCATAAGAGTCATGCTTCAAGATTATTGGCGAGACCCGACGCAAAGCGCGCGTCCGAACCCATGGTTTCCAAAAGAAACTGTACAAATTTCCATGGTATCGTTCAATAACCATGGGCTAGGGTGAGTCTGAATGTGGAAGAACACACTCAAACCAGAAACAAAAACATCTTTTATCAAGCAAAGTAATCATCGATCAACAATTCCGTTTTGGGCGCGTGCGCCGCATACAATATAACTATGTCAAATGCTTCCAGAATGACCTCGTACCAGCGCCGCGAACAGCTCATCACCATCGGGCGCGGGCTTTTTGCCGCCAAAGGTTACGAAGCGGTGAGCGTGGAGGAAATCGCGGCCGCCGCGAAGGTCTCGAAACCCATCGTCTACGAACATTTCGGGGGCAAGGAAGGCCTTTACGCCGTCATCGTCGACCGAGAGATGCAGAAGCTGACGAGCACGCTGATCAACGCGCTTTCCGCCGGCGACACTCATCCGCGCCAGATCGTGGAGCGCACGGCCCTGGCACTGCTCACCTATATCGAGGAAAATTCCGAGGGCTTCAACGTGCTCGTGCGCGACTCCCCCACCACCGACCCGGCCGGTTCGTTCAGCTCGCTGCTGGGCGACGTCAGCCTGCGCGTCGAGGAGATTCTCACGAAGGCGTTCAAACAACATAAGCTGCCGGCAAAAGGCGTTCCGTATTACGCGCAGATGCTCGTGGGCATGACCGTCTTCACCGGCCAGTATTGGGCCGCGAACCAGAAGAAGATCGACAAGGAACAGCTCGCTGCACACATCGTCAACCTCGCCTGGCACGGCCTCTCGCGCCTCGAAGCCAAGCCGAAGCTGCAATTCGAGAACGACCTGAACGACGATTTGGGCGACGACGCGGGCGCCGGCAAAGGCGACGGAGACGGCAAAGGCAGCAAAGGCGACAGCACCGGAAACAGCGAAAAGAGCAACGCCGCAAATGCCAAAGACGCCGAAATACGCAAATAATACAAATAACGCGGCTCAATCAAACAAATCAGGCAATAGAAAATAGTCCGTCTGACGACAGTTTCGCGCGATACACCGCCGAAAGTAATGCAGCTCACGCACGCAACCCCGCCATTGACGGGTTTACATGGTAAATTAGCTGGTGTCCGCCGCACCAACGCGGCGAATTCCGATAATGAGGAATCATGCCGCAAACTAGCTTGAAAACGCTTACTTTCGTTGTGCCCGCATTCAATATGAGCGCCTACCTTGAGCGTTGCGTTTCGTCGTTGACAGCCATTGACGACAACGACGACATCGAAGTACTGATCGTCGACGACGGATCGTCCGACGGCACGCCGGAACTTGCGGATCGGCTTGCGGCGGCGAAACCCGGCATCGTTCACGTCATCCATCAGAAAAACAAAGGTCACGGCGGTGCGGTCAACACTGGCATCGCCAACGCCGAAGGCATGTATCTCAAAGTCGTCGACGCCGACGATTGGGTAGGTGCAGCCTCACTGAAGCAGCTTATGAACGTAATGCGTCGGCAACACAACGCCAGCGAACCGATCGACATGTTCGTCACCGATTACGTCTACGACAAAGTCGGCAAGCGACGCAAGCACGTCGTCAAATTCGACAGCGTCATGGCCGCGGACAAGCGCTTGGTCTGGGACGATCTCAAACATTTCGGCATCGCGCAATACATGATCATGCACGCGCTCATTTTCCGCTCTGACGTGCTGCGGCAGGCCCAGACCCAGCTGCCCGAGCACACGTTCTACGTCGATTTCATCTACGCCTACCAGCCGTTCCCGTGGGTGCGAACGCTCATGTACGTCAGCACGCCGTTCTATCACTACTTCATCGGCCGCGACGGGCAGAGCGTGCAGACCGACGTGATGATTCGGCGTGTGGACCAGTTGGTGCGCGTCAACCGCGCGATGGTCGCCGCCACCCCCGAGCGCAAGAACGTGCCCGACGGGCTTTACCGCTATATGATTCACTTCCTCTCCATCGAAAGTGTCGTCGCTAGCGTGTTCCTCATCCTTTCGCGCCAGCCCGCAAACTACCAGATCAAGCGGGAACTGTGGGACAACCAACGCGCGGTTTCGCCTCAGATCGCACGCGACGTACGCCGCCAGTTGCCTTCCCGCGCCATCAACCTGCCCGGTTCGCTCGGCCGCTGGATCATCCGCATGGGCTACCGCATCTCGGAACATATCATCGGTTTCAACTAAACACGTTCAAACGGGAATACAAACTCGTATCAATATGAATACGGACAGGCCGATGAACATGATTTCGCGATGGCCGTCGTCCTCGCTCTGACTTTCAGCCATATAGCGGTCTCAGACGATTTTGGGCATCGGGGTCGTGAGCGAGGTGGTGAGATTGACCTGCACCACGCCGGCACCGAAATGCGGCTCGACTTTTTTGAGTGTCACGGTGCGCTCGTCGGCTGCGGCGGAATCGTTGTCGGTCATCGTGGCCGGGGATTTCACCGCCACCACCGCGAGGTCGTCGACGCTCGTGCCGACGCCGTTGCAAAGCTCGGTCGCGGAGGCAAGGGACTCGGCGAAACCTTCCTTGAACAGCACGCGGTCGGCAGGGACGCCGTAAGCGTTGCCAGCAATCCACTTCACGTCCTCGACCAAGCCCATGCCCTTGTGGCTGGCACGGTTGTTGGCGGCTTCCGGATCGGCTGCATCGGCCGGAGCCGACGCGTTGGTAATATTCTTGGAACCATTCGCGTCTTCGAGCGCACCGACGAACGCATCAAGCTGCGGGGCCAGCGCCTCGCCACCATCACGGAAGAGATTGCCGATGATGGGATTGCGGAAGTTGAGCGACTTGGCGGTGTCGCGCAGGGAGGCGATCTGGTCGTCCTCGCCGTCCCAGAGGTTGACCAGCGGGAAGGTCGGAATACCAAGGCTTTCGAGGCGGTGGACATGGAAGGGGTAGCGCCAGGAAAGCGTCGGGTCGTCGCGCCAGGTCGAGGCGCGGGTGACCACCACCGCGGCGGCCGGCCACTGGGCACCGAACTCGCGGCAGGCGATGTCGAGCCACTTCTGGGCCCCGGCATCCGCGCCGTACCCGGCCTCGACGACGACGACATCGTGCAGCGCGCAGGCCATCTCGACCGAAATCAGGCTGGGAATGCCCAGCGACACGTTGGCGAACGGACCACAGTGCACGTAAACCGGAGAGCCGTTGACCGTCTCGGTCTTGGCTGGCTTCACCGCGTCGCCAAGGATGCCGGTGATGCGCCAGAGGTCAATGAACTCGCCGAAAGTGACGGGCTTGCCGTCCTTGGTGCCCGCCACCATCTTTGAAACACGCTGCGAAATCTCGTCCATGGAGCGCGAGAGCACGACGATCTGCATCAGCTCGCAGGTCGGGGTCAGCACCACGCGCTCGGGAACGTTGCCCTTGCCACGGTCGACGGCAATCTGGCGCAGCGAACGCGACGGCACTTCCGAGACGCGCGGTACCAGAATCGTGTCGATAAGCCCATCGTCAATGGCCTTCTCCGCGAAGGAAACCAGCAGGTTCTGCGCGTTTTCGATGGCGGCCATTTCGCCGCACAGGCCCCAGTCAATCAACTCGGGATGCGAAAGCGAGGACTTGCCGCCGCCCGAGGCGCCGCCCTTGGAGCCAGCCGCGGTGATGCCCATACTCGGCTGGCGCAGCACGGCGGTCGCGTCGATGCCGCGGGCGCGCAACGCGTCGATGAGCGCGATGGTGGTGGTGGTCTTGCCCTCGCCGCGCGAGGCCTTCAGCGGGGTGTCGGCGGTGACGAGGATGACCTGGCCGTGTTTGCGCGGCTCGTCAGCGTGGTCGCGCAGGTAATCGAGGTAACCGAACGCGTCGATTTTCTGAACCAGCCCGTACTGGGTCGTGAATTGATCGATAAGTGCCATGCCATACCTGCTTTCAACACGTTGGAAATACTCTAAAATCCCGCGGAGCCTTATCGGCACATGCGCTTAAATCTGCGCGCAAGCCAACGTCCGATATCACCGCGGCCAATATCCCAAGCCTATCAGCAGACGTCGCCGCATAGCACAAAAGTCGGCCGACATGAAATCTAAAACACGGAATACCGCCGTTCCTAGTTTCGTATCGACCGACCTTTGTGCTCAGTTCGTCAGTTATCAGACCTGTTGAAGCCGTTGGCCATCTTCATCGAGACCGTGTAGAGCACCGTGTCAAGCAGCACGTCGGTCTCCTTCTTGACCTGGTCGGCCATCGACTGGTTGGCGGCGCGCAGGATCTCGCGCACTTCGGCGTTGCGGGTCGAGGCGATGACTTGGTCGGGCTCCATCGGCTCGACGTCACCGTCCGGATTGCCGGCGTTGAGCTCGGCCTGGGCCATCGATTCGGCACTGGCCTCCTGGTCGCCGCCCAGACGCGCGACCTGCTCGTCGGTGGCGGCGACCATGCGGTGCGCCATACCGCCGGTCAGTTCCTGGTAGCGCTCGATGGCGTTGGCGGTGTCGGAGAAGGCGGAATTGCACAGCGCCGCGATGATGCGGTTGGCCCAGTAGAAGTTCTCGCTCGTGACGCGCGTGGTGGTGGCCTCGAGATAGGCCGGCGTGGCGTCGACGTTCGGGTAGAACGGCACCAACGTGTTGAACGGGTTGGAGCCGTAGGAGACCCACTGGATCGCGCGGTCGGACTGCGGGCGGTACGGACGAATCTGCATCACGGAAAGCTGCGACTGGCGGTTGATGCCGATGGTGCGGTACATGTGGCGGGTGTGCTCGTCGCCGCGGTGGCCGTACGGATCGTAGGGTGTGCCCTGGTAGTGCGAGCTGAGCACATACTTGACGTCCTCGATGGTGATCTTGCGCTCCGGCTGGCGGGCCCACGGAATGTCGTCGGACTCCGGGGTATGGTCGGCCTCGGGGCCGTCCCAGACCTCGTCGTAGGGGTTGAGGGTCCGCTGCATGTACCAGGCGCGCGGGGTGTTGTAGACGTGGTCGGAATCGGAGTGCGAGCCGAAAGCGTCGCGCGGGTTGAACGGCGTGGTCGCCTCGACGGCGAGGTCGAGATGGTTGGCCTCGATGAACTCGTTCAGGTCGGCCGAGCACATGCAGTTCTCCTGCTCGCCCAAGGCGTCCTCGAGGTCGAACTCGTCGATGCCCAGCTGATTCGGCATCGTCACGTAGGCCTCGTCCGGCACGCGCTTGGCGATCCAATGATGGCCGCCGACGGTCTCCAACCACCAGATCTCATTGGAATCGCTGAAGGCGACGCCGTTCATCTCGTAGGTGCCGTACTGCTCCAGCAACGCGCCCAGGCGTTCGACACCTTCGCGGGCCGTCTTGATGTAGGGCAGCACGATGGTCAGGAAGTCTTCCTCGCCGATGCCTCCAGCGACCTCGGGCACGTAGCCCTCCTCGCCCTCTTTGCCTTGGGCTTTCGTGAATTCCACGAACGGATCGGCACCGAGCACGCGCTCGTTGGTGGTCAGCGTCTCGGTGGCGCTCATGGCCACATTCGCCTCGTTGACGCCGGCCTCGCCCCAGATGCCTTCCTTGGTGTCGGCATTGGGCATGGAGGTATATTGCATCGGGTTGTCGGGCAACTCGACCTCAACGTGGCTCAATACGCTGCGGTAATGCCGCGGCTGGTCCTCGGGCTTGACAACGACGAAACGCTTGGGGTTGAACTCCCCGTTCGCCGAATCCTCGTTGCGCGCGATGATGGTCGAGCCGTCATAGCTCGCGTCCTTGCCGACCAGAATGGTGGTGCATGCCATAATTGTTTCCTCTCCTGAAATGAAATGACCAAGTGCTGATTACTAATCATAACGACTGGATGCCAATACTGTTTTCATGATAGATGCCTGCTCGCACATGAAGATCATCTTGGGTCAGAACCAACCCCACTGCTCTGTTCGGGTCGGCTGTACGCATCTGTACGCATCTGCACGCACAGACCCTTGGTCTCCATCCGCCTATTCCTCATTTTGAACGTCTGTTGGTGCCACCAAGATACCCAAAATACGCAGAATGGAGGCCATATTCGTAAAAAACGGGCATCTTGGTGCACCAAGATGCCCGAAAAATGGCAATTTCGGGGTTAATCTTCGAAAAACAGGGGACTTGGTGGCACCAACATCACAATAATGGCTGGTTTGGGGAGGATGGCACCTCGGAATCGAGAACCTTGATATTCGCAGGCGTGAAACCGGAGGACGGCCAGCAGATTCCAACCCACGTGGGCGCTTTTATTTCGCCGGATTGCCGATAAGCGTGATCTCGGCGTCGTCAATCGGGCCGCTGTAATCGAGAATCTTATGATACAAATCGTTGAGCCAGAAGCCCTGACGCATATCCGGCAGCGGATTGGCCGTAGCCCAGACGTGCAGGACGTAGCCGTGCGGCTTGTCGGGTGGGGTCGGGCCGTTGTAGCGCATCGTCACCGCGGGATTGCTCGAACCGACGAACTTGCTGGCGGCGCTCGTGCGCCCTTGCGCGGCCTCGGGAATCATCGTCGGCAGCGTGCGCGAGAAATCGGGCGGGATCTCAAGGGCGTGGGAATCGTTGAAATCGAACATCAGCGCGTCGACCGGCACGTTGGCCGCCGACCAGTGGATCCATTCGAAGCCGCAGACGGGGATCGAATCCGGATCGGTCACCTGCCAGTGCAGGTACTGCATGCCTTGGCTGAGCTCGTCGATATAGAACGGCAACGAGATGATCGGTGTGCCGTCGACCTTGTATTCAGGCGCCGCCGCCCCGGTGAAATCATCGGGAATGGTCGTAAAATCTGCTGAAATCTTCATGCTTCAAGTATCCCTCGGGCTTGTGACGAACGTTCACTCGAAATATCAAAAACCCGACCCTCGGCAGGGAGGGCCGGGAAAAACAACAACGTCCAAAGTCTCACGACCGTAAAAGCCGTTGGACGCAAGCGTCATAGATTCCAGTTGCGCAGCACGCGACGCCCCTTATAGACGCCGAAGAGCGAAAAGGCGGCCGTGCCAAGACGCAGCTGGTTCGCGACGATCGGCTCGACGCCCAGCCACTGGGTCGCCAACATACGCAGGATATGTCCGTGAGCGACCAACAGGACATTGTGGCCTTCACGAATCATCGGGTCGACGCGTTCGACGACCTTGCACGCACGGGCGGCGATGTCTTCGATGCTCTCGCCTCCGTGGTTGTGTACGCAGATCTCGGTGCCATCCGGCAGACGGTCGGTCCAATCGCCGGCGAAGCTGGATGGCAGCTTGGAGACGCCATCCTCCATCAGATCCCAATGGTGACCAAGCAACTCGTCGATCTGCTTCGGGGAACGCCCTTCGGCAAGACCGTAGTTCCATTCCATGATGTCAGGGCATTCCCGGTAATCCGGGAAACCAGCGAGTTCAGCCGTCCTGCGTGCCCTCGCCAGCGGACTGCAGAACACATAGTCGCTCTCGAAGCCTTCGGGCAGCCGGGCGCGCAACCGTTCTCCGGCGTCTCTCGCCTGCTGTTCGCCTTGCGCCGTCAACGGAATATCCGTCCGACCGGTGTATTGGCCCGTTTGCGACCACACCGTCTGCCCATGCCGCAGCAAAACCAACGTTCCGGCTGCGATATTGCCATCAGTCATTGCCATTTCGTTTCTCTCCTCTTGCGCCCGCAACGATCATGGTGAGGATCATGACGGGAATAATAAGATGGGCTCGACTACGTATTGCACACGTTGGCCGAACCCATCATCACACTGACATACCGCTACCCTGATATTCGCAAACCAGCGGCAATCATCTGGCTTGAGTGATTACTCAGGCCTTGGCAGCAGCAGCGGCCTTGGCAGCCTTCTTGGCGGCCTTCTCGGCTGCACGTTCCGCTTCACGCTCGGCATCTTCCTGCTTCTTGACGCTCTCGATGAAGGCGGCGTGCGCAGCGCCGGGGACCCAGCCCTTGTTGACGACCTTCACCTGCCACAGGCAAGCGAGGCCGAAGATCACAGCGGCGACGATCAACAGACTGATCGTGCCGGCCACCGGGCCGAAGCTCGAGAGCTTGCCGGCGATCAGGCCGTACCAGCAGAAGTCGGAATCGCTGAACGTGGCGTTCTTCAGACCATAGCTGCCCATAACGGTCATGAGCATGGCAGGAAGAATCGTGATGATGATGCCGGTGACGAAGCCACCGAGAATGGCGCCCTTACGACCGCCAGTGGCATTGCCGAACACGCCGGCGCCACCACCGCCGAAGAAGTGAGGGACAGGGAGGATGAGCGCCAGGCCCCACATGGGTCCAAGCCAGACGGCGATAACCGCCAGAGCAACCAAGCCACCCACGAAGGAAGAAAGGAAGCCGATGAGCGAGGCGTTGGAGCCATAGGGGAAGACGATCGGGATGTCCAGCGCGGGCTTGGCGCCGGGCACGACCTTCTTGGCGATGCCCTGGAAAGCCGGGACGAGTTCACCGAGAATCAGGCGGACGCCGTAAAGGATGATGGCGATGCCGATGCCGAACTGCAGAGCCTGACCGAAAGCGGCCATGAAGTAGGCACCGTAGTCCTTGGGCGCGGACGGGAAGACGCTGAACGCGACCTTGGCCGGCAGCGCGAATGCGCCGATCACCGCGAAAACGAGGTAGAGAACGATCATGAGCACGGTGGTGGACACCATGGAATCACGAAGGAAGCTGGTGTTCTTGGAGAAGTTGATGTCCTCAGTGGACTTGGACTTCTTGCCGACAACCGTGCCCAGCGCGCCGGAGACTACATAGCTCAGCGTGCCGAAATGGCCGATGGCAATCTGATCGCTGCCGGTGATGCGGTTCATGAACGGCTGCGCGAAGGAAGGGGTGGCCACCATGATGACGGCCATGAGGATGGCGCCCAGGCCGACGACCAGCCAGGAGTTCTTCGCACCGAAGCCGAAGGAAAGCACCAGAGCCAGCAGAGTGGACATGAAGACCATGTGATGGCCGGTCAGGAAGACGTACTTCAGCGGGGTGAAGCGCGCCAGCAGCAGCATCAGCACGAAGCTGATAACGACGATATAGGCCGAGGACGCACCGAAGTCCTTCGCCGCCTGCGCCACGATGACCTCATTGGTGGCGATGGCGCCGTGAGCGCCGGTCGCCTTCAAAATCAGCTGGCCGAATGGGTTCAGCGAACCGGAAACCACGCTGGCACCGGCCTGAAGAATCAGGTAGCCCATCGCGGCCTTCAATGCGCCGGAGATAATCTGGCCCACGTTCTTCTTCAGGGCGATCAGGCCGACAGCCGCGACCAGACCGATGATATAAGCCGGCACGTTGAGTATCTGCTGGCTTATAAAGTTAAAAATGGTAGCAAGAACATTCATTGTCCTTATACTCTCTTTCTTGTTTTGTTGTTCTCTTCTTCATCGCGTCGATTCCGGGGCGCAAAGCCCCGAAACCAGTCGAGAAGACAATCAGTCGTCGTACTTCTCGAGAATCGCCTTGATCTCGTCGGTGTCCATGAAGTTGTTGACGGTCTCGATCGGCGTGGTAACACCGTCGAGCTGAGGAGCCAGCTGGGGCGAAGTCATGACCAGGTCGCTTGCATCGGCGGTGCCCTTGGCTGCGCCGATGTCAGCGGTGGTGACGTTGACATCCATGTCGAGATCGGATGCGACGGATTCGACATTGACCTTCAGCAACACCGAAGTGCCGATTCCATGCCCACAGACGCACAAAATATCCATAATCTTTTTCCTTTCCTACGCCATCGCGCAACCTCGCAAAGACGGAAACGGGATGGACGACCAATTTATTGACCTATTGCAAAAATGATTCAGCGATTGAGGATTTCCCTGATCTCGTCGGCAGTCGCAGCGGTGGCGAGTTCCTTGACTTTTTCGGGCTTGG
This sequence comes from Bifidobacterium sp. ESL0764, assembly GCF_029395515.1. NCBI lineage: Bacteria > Bacillati > Actinomycetota > Actinomycetes > Bifidobacteriales > Bifidobacteriaceae > Bifidobacterium > Bifidobacterium sp. ESL0764. The sequence continues at coordinate 283,727 of NZ_CP113919.1, read as the reverse complement.
AAAGCGCGCCCGCAACTGCGGACATGACTTTGATATGCTCATTCTCGTCATGGCCTGCAAGCCCGATGACGAGACCGACCGGATCATTGGCCTTGCTGCCGAATTCGACCGGCGTGGAAAGCCTCACCCAGCTCAGACCGGTGTGAAGCACCGCGTCGGACGGACGGGAATGAGCCAGCGCCATGCCGGGGGCAATGACGATATAGGGGCCCATCTTCTCCACGGTGGCGATCATCTCGTCGGTGTAGGCATCGGTAGTGAAGCCCGAAGCCACCAACCCTTTGCCCGCCAGACGGATGGCATCCTTCCAATCCTTAGCCGGCACATCCAATAGGAACGAGGAATCAGGCAGGAAACCGTCGATATCGCTTGTTGCATCGTTATTGGCCACGATCTTTCCTTTCTTTGTTGCGAAGCGACCACTAAAATTACCGTTGCTCCGCGATGTTTTCGTATGGTTGGCCGTCACTGAGCCATAATCGAGTGATAGAAATCGCCTCGAAGCGCCTTGTCGGCTTTCTCCTGAGCCTGCGACCAAGTCGTATCGGCGAGCTGGGCACGAACATCGTCCAATGCGACCGGGGTCATCGACAGCGAGTTGACACCGATGGCGGCAAGCACCACCGCAAGCTCCGGATCGGCGGCGGCCTCACCGCACACGCCTACCGGCATGCCGTTGGCGTTTCCCGCGTCGGCTATCATCTTGATGGCACGCAGCACCGCCGGATGCCATGCCGTCTGATAGTTGGAAACGGAACCAAGCGTACGGTCGGCAGCGAGCGTATATTGCGTCAGATCGTTGGTGCCGATGGAGACGAAATCAGCCACTTTGGAGACTTCTTCGGCCATGAAGGCGATGGAGGGGACCTCAGCCATGATACCGACCTTTTTCAGGCCTTTGGACTTGCCGAGCCTGACAAAATACTCGGCTTCCTGCTCGTCGGTGACCATGGGGACCATGACCCACAGATCGGCATCGGTCTGGGCGTCGGCGGCAGCCAAAGCATCGAGCTGATCGTTGAGGACCTTCTGATGGACACGCAACGTACGCAGGCCACGCAGGCCCAACGCCGGGTTCGGTTCATCTTCGGCAGTGAGGAACGGCAACGGCTTGTCGGCACCCGCGTCAAGCAAGCGGATGACGACCTTTTTGCCGGGAAAGCGGCTGAGCAGCTGCGCATACGCCTTGGTCTGCTCCTCGACGCCCGGAGCCTCCTCATTGCCGAGGAAAAGAAATTCCGTACGGAACAGACCCACGCCTTCCGCACCGTACTCAAACGCGGGATCGGCATCCTCGGGCTTGCCCACATTGGCCAACAGCGGGACGGGGTGGCCGTCCTTGAAGGAACCGGCCTTGCCACGAAGCTGTTTGGCCTGGGCCACTCGAGCCTTGACGGCTTCGGCCTGGGCGATCTGCTCGTCGGTCGGGTCGCAGATGACCTCACCGTGCCGGGCGTCCACCACCACGGTGGTGCCGTTTGCCAAATCATCGGCTCCCGTCGCAGAGACGACGGCGACAATGCCACGGGCACGCGCCAGAATCGCGGTGTGGCTCGTCGGCCCTCCCTGGCTGGTGACAATGGCCAGGACCTTGGTCAAATCAAGTGCAGCGGTATCTGCAGGGGAAAGATCCTGCGCCACCAAGACGAACGGCTTGTCGCTTTCCGGAACTCCCGGGGCCGCAACACCCATCAGATTGGCGATGACGCGCTGACCCACATCATGCAGATCAGCGGCACGCTCGGCCATATACCCGCCGAGAGCCGTGAGCGTCGTCTCGAATCCCGCAAAACCCTCGAAAGTGGCACGCTCGGCGCTCAATCCTTCGCGAATATGCTGATTAATCGATTCGGCGAGGGCTGGGTCTGCGGTCATTTGGGCCAAAGCCTCGAGAATCGGAGCCGCTTTCTTGGCTCCGTCATCACCTTGCGCAGCGTTCTTGGCACGAGCTTTGAGATTATCGTTCACCGCTTTCAACGAAACCGCGACTCTGGAAAGCTCGGCCTCTTCGCTTACTGAACTCTCGCGAGGCTGGTCGGAAGGTTGTGGCAACGGAGCCGAAAAACGCAAAACCGATCCGACTGCAGCGCCTCTGCCGATACCGGAACCTTCAATCTTCATCTTCGCTCCTTTGAGTACAAAACAGCCAACAATCATCATTGCCAGCTACGATGCATTTTCAGTAAACTGTTTCTGAATTTTGATAATACACTATAAAAACAGCTTTGTAAAGACGGTAAACGTTTTCTGAAAATCAGCTTTAGGGTGGCTTCAAGCTGCTATACTCATGCTCATGCGTACAAGCCTCAACGCATGCAGACAACCAAAGGAGTTTTCATGGCAACAGCACAACGCACCACGACCATCACCGATCCAGTAGGAATCCACGCCCGCCCGGCTTCGTCGTTTACCCAAGCGGTCGGCGAATCGGGTTGCACGGTGACCATCGCGAAGAAACCCGGCGAACCCGTCAACGCGGCCAGCATCCTTTCAATAATGGCCCTCGGCATCAAGCAGGGAGACACCGTGGAAATTACCGTCAACGGCGACGAAGCAGAGCAACAGGCCGATAAGCTCATCGAAATACTCACACAGGCCGAATAGCGAAAACAGCAATGCAGGCGGGCGAAAGATTGAACATTTCTCTATTCTTTCGCTCGTCTGCATGTATTGTGTAGAACAGTCATGGACACAATTAACAGATAAGGAGAAAAAAATTATAATTGAAATCGATGATGACGACGGCTTTGGTATTGCCCAAGCATAGAATCGTCACCGTACTATCGGATTGTTGTGGGGAGAAAGCATGAGACCGCGAGGCAGAGGCTCGGAACACATCAATCCGAACAATTCAATAACCGAAGTCGCAGCATTGGCGAATGTTTCGACAGCCACTGTTTCCAGGGTGCTTTCAGGACGCCGGAAAAAAGACGACGACATCGCCCGCAGAGTACGCGACGCTGCACAAAAACTGCATTATTCCGCGAATCCTGCCGCGAGCAGCCTGCGCAGCGATATCACCAATATCATCGCAGCCGTTATCGCCCAACCCATCGATTCGTTCTCAGCGAACCTGGTCACCGAACTGGAGTCCAAGGCGCGCGAATCCGGCAAGTATCTTCTGATAAGCACCGGCAAGAAGGAAGACGAACTTGAAGAGCGACTTCAGATGTTGCTCGAGCGTGGAGTCGACGGGATTGTCATCGTCCCCGGGCCCCGAATGGACCTTTCACCCGCCTTGGCCCAGCTTGCCGAAGAAAAGACGCCGATCATTCAGATCTCCGGGAAAAGCACCTCTACCCGCATCAACTGGATCGGGGTCGACGTAGCGACGGCAATGCAGGAAGCGATCACCCATCTCACCGATCACAACGGCACTTCGATCATGTTTCTGAACCCTCAAATCGACACCGACAACGCAACCGACGCCTTGGTGACATTCCAGTATTCCGATCAGATCACCGGCTATCTGCACGAACCGCGATGGATCACCTTCGGCGAATGCACGTTGCAACGCGGATACGACGACATTCTCAAGACTTTTCAAGACGACAACCGCGATCGGCCAAACGCCATACTTTGCGGATCGGATGAAGTGGCGGCCGGAGCCATCATGGCGTTGCGGCAACTGGGAATCTCGGTTCCCGATGAGGTCAATGTCATCGGCTATGGCGACACCTTGCTCGCGACGTCATGCCGGCCTTCGATTACGTCGTTGCGGCCGCCATACGAGGAGATGGCGCAGGAGGCCCTGCGGCTTATCGAGTTGAAACGCAGCGGCAAACGCCATCTTCCTTCGCATACGGCCTTTGCCCCGCAAGTGATCCGCCGGGAATCGACATCTTCGCCTCGCATCGGCACCAGCGACATGGCCGACCCGCGCTGATCATAAACAGTCAGGCGCGGGAAGTGCGGCTCACGCGTTCCTTACCCACAATCCTCAGCCAAACAGTCCTCGGCGTTTCAGCGACATGACGGAATACAAGTAATACAATATACGTAGATCTCACACCAGCAACGCGCAGAACAGGGCTTCGAAAAGCAGGGTCTGGTTGCCGTTGCCATTGAGCCGGCGACGGGCCACGGATATCGATTCGAGACGATCGACCACGCTCTGGCGGGTCAGGCGCTCGGCGAGGTTGACCAGGGACGAACGTTTCTCCTTGTTAATAAGACCGGCTGAATCCACCGCATTGTTCTGAATCACCGCGACGTCACGGTAGATGCTGGCGACGGTATTGAGGTCACGGTCGAGCACATCGCGGCTGCGTCTGGTGGCCCGGCGCTTGATATCGGCCTTTTTGCCGATCTGGTTGAAGGCGCCGCGAAGCTGCGGCGGAATTCGGTCCTTTTCACCCAGGCCGTTGATGCGCCGGAATTCGGCTTCCTGCGCTCCCGCCTTCTCTTCGACGTCGTTTTGCGCCTGGGCCTTGGCATTGTCGATGAGTTGGCCGGCGAGCAGCACGGCATCCGAGGCCTTGCCCATATTGAGCACACCTGAGACCAGTTCGGCGCGGTCGCCCCTCACGCGCTCGTTGGTGGCATAGAGCTTGGCCACGCCGATATGCCCTTCGGCCAGACGCGCGCATTGCTCGGCCAGTTTGGGTTCGATGTTCTCCTGCGTTTCCAGGAACTTTGCCACAGATTGCGTCGAAGGCACAGCAAGGTTGACGATACGCGTGCGCGAACGGATGGTCGGCAGCACGTCTTCGGCGCTTGGCGCGCAGAGGAGCCAGATGGTGTGGGGGCTCGGTTCCTCGACCTCTTTCAACAGCACGTTGGTGGTGCGTTCGAGCATGCGGTCGACGTCTTCGATGATGATGACGCGCCACGGCGCGATGCTGGGGGTCTGCTCGGAGGTCTCGATCAGGTCGCGGACCTCGTCGATGCCGATGGTCACCTTGTTCGTCGCCAATACGGTGACATCGGGATGCGTGCCGGCCAGCACCTGCTCGCTGGAACGCTCCGGCTCATCACCCAAGCCATGGCTCGGGCTCTCCAAAGCCGCGGCGAAAGCGCGCGCCACGTTGGAACGGCCGGATCCGGGAGGCCCGCAAATCAGCCACGACTGGGCGATGGCCTTGGGGTCGCCGGACGCAATGGCACGCAGCTGCCCCACGACCTGCTCCTGGCCGACGATCGAGTCCCATACGCTCATTGTTCCTCCGTTTTTCATCTGTTGCGCCATCACCACACTATTGCCTGCCGCCGATAGCTGATGACGAGAGCATGACGCCAATCTCCCATATGCCCTGTCCGAAGTCGACGTAATCGTCTGCACGATAGCCGCTACACGACAAATCGTCGCGCACCGAATCAGCTTGGTCAATCACCTGCAGATCGCAAACCATAAATCATGCATTACACGACAATAACTAAGCCTGCTTACCTGTCTTACAACCCACACGACCAATCCGCCAGCAGCTCATCGGCATCGCCGCGAATCTGCCGCCACACTTCATCGATCGGCTTCGAAGCATCAATGACCTTGAACCGCGACCGCTCAGCCGCCGCCAGGTCCAAGAACGCCTGTCGCGTACGCTGCTGAAACCCGTCGCCGGCCGATTCCATGCGATCTTCGCTGTGCTCAAGCCGATGATGCGAAACCGCAGGGTCCATATCCAGCAGGTACGTGCGCTCCGGCAGCAGGTTGTTCGTCGCCCAGAGACTCAGGTCGCGCACTTCCTCTTGCGTCAGCTCCCGCCCGCCGGCCTGATAGGCCAATGAGGAATCGATATAGCGGTCGGAAATCACCACCGCCCCACGTGCGAGCGCCGGTCGAATGACTTCGGCGACATGTTGGGCGCGATCGGCGGCGAACAGCAATGCTTCGGTACGCGGCGCGATATCGCCACCATGCAGCAGCAGCTGTCGCAAGGCGACCCCAAGCTTCGTACCGCCCGGCTCACGGGTGACCACGACCTCGCGTCCGAGTTCTTCGACGTAACGCTTCAGACGCTCGACCTGCGTGGTCTTCCCCACGCCGTCGACACCCTCAAACGAAATAAACACCCCGCTCATAATCCTCGATCCTACTTAAAACAATCTGTCAGAACGCTCAGTCGTTACGTCAGAGCCCCATATTCTTTATTCCGAACAAATCCAGATCTCCAGTTCAACCTGCTTTCAATATCCATCTTATGCGCGCATCGGATTCTATCAGCGGTCGAAATGATGATCTCCGAATGTTCTGTCCCAAGCACTGACGATAAAAGCATGCCGACGAGCCAAATCATTGCGAATCTTCTTCAGAATTTTCGGCGGAATCTTTCCCCTATTTTGCGCCAGCACCACATCGCCGTCCGCGCCAAGCACAAACTTCGCCATATCCCTGTCGCGTCCTTGCGAAACATGCACGTGAGCCCCGTGGTCTCCATCGTGGACGTTGAATGAAATCTCGTAACCTTTAATAATAAATTTTTCAGTCATCGCCGAACTCCCTATCGTCTTCGCGGGAGCCTTGTACCAAGTCATAATTCAACTTGTAATAATTCAAGAGAAATGGCATGAAATCATCGGGGAAATTCGAAGAAAGAACATTTCCCTTGTTGTCGAAGACCGCCTTGCGGCCATAATCGACTTCGGTAATCGTAACGGTATCTTCGGTATAGCCAAGCCGAACGCCGTCCATCTCAAAAAGGTCGTCACATTGCATGTTGCACCTCCTTTCCTCCTGCAATACCGCCAATTGTAGCGGAAAAGCGGGAGGACGAGAAGTGCCGCGAGCACCAGCACGATCAGACAGGTTGGGCGCATTGGCACCGTTGGAAATCCTTTTATTCGTCTTTGCAAATCTGCTCTTACTGGCTGAGTTCCGCCCATCAACAGGCCTTCGTTTGCCGCCGCTCAACGAGGATGAATACGCCACGTTCCGCTCCTTTCCTTCGACTCGAATCGCCTTTGATTCCATAGAAGCACAAAACGCGAGATTACCGTGACAAAATAGAGCACTGTGGTCGAATGATAGGGGTTATCCACATTTGAGGCGTGTCGCGGCCGACGCCAGCTAGTTATCCACATTCAGGGGTGCCGGCAGTCATCGCCTATCCACATCTATCGGCTATCAGCCAAATATTCGGCCAATCATCCACATTCGTCCGATTGCCGGTATGGGTTCAGCGCTTGCCGACATTGCTGATTCCACCAGCTGCCCCACGCCAGCCAATCCGCTCTATAACAACGTATCCCGTCCTGAGCCAACAGGAACGGGATACGCGACAGATCAGCAAATCAGCAGACCCTAAGCTTACTTCTTGACAGCCGACTTGCGGGTCGTGGTCTTCCTGGTGCTCTTACGCACCGTCGTCTTTTTGGCAGACGACGACTTGCGCGTACTCGTCTTGCGAGTCGTTGTCTTACGGCGGCCGCGACGCTTCGTCGGACCGGCGGCTCGTTTTTCGGCAAGCAGCTGGAAGGCGGTGGCCGGGTCGATGGACTCCGGGGTGTACTGCTTCGGCAGCGTGCGGTTGGTCTCGCCGTCGGTGATGTAGGCGCCGTAGAAACCGTCCTTGATGGTCACGTTCTTGCCGTTCTCCGGGTCGGCGCCGAGCTCGCGCAGCGGCGGTTTGGCCGCTCCCCTGCCGCGGCCGCGACCGTACTTTGGCTGGGCGAACAGTTCCTTGGCCTTGTCGAGATCGACGGTGAACAGTTCGTCCTCACTGCCGAGCGAACGCGTCTCGGACTTGCCGTCCGCACTCTTCTTGGTGAGGTAGGGGCCGTAACGTCCGTTGCTCGCGGTGACGACGGCCTCGCTGGTTTCACCGGTTTTGGCAACCGTCTCGTCGTATTTGCCGACTTCACGTGGCAGGCTCAGGAGCTTCAGGGCATCGTCGAGCGTGACCGTGTCCGGGCTCATGCTCTTGAACAGCGAGGCCATCTTGGGCTTGGGTACCGCGGATTTGGCGGTTTTTCTGACGCGGGTCTTGGCAGCGGGCTTGGACGACTTGGAGCCCTTGCCATCGGCCGCTTCGACGGAATCGGCGGCATTACCGGCTTTTGCGGCCTTCGCCGCAGCCGCCTTGGCTTCGCGTTCGGCCTTCATTTCCGCTTCGGCCTCAGGCGAGATCAGCGCGACATACGGCCCGAACCGGCCGCTGCGCACTTCGACGGTGCCGCCGGTCGCCGGATCCTTCCCCAATACGCGCGGTCCGCCGGCGTTGTTCTTGATCAGCTCGTGCCCGGCCTCGACGGTCAGCTCATCGGGCGCCATTGTCTCGGGAATCGAGGCGCGCTTGGGGTTGCCCTCGGCGTCGAGGTTCTTCGTATCCTCAAGATACGGGCCATACCGTCCGACACGCACCTGCAGACCGTCGCCGATCTCGATGGTGTTGATGGCGCGGGCGTCGATGTCGCCGAGCTGCGCGACTTGCTGCTGCAGGCCGGCGTGCGCGTCATCGGTGGATTTCGCGGTGTCCTCGCCGTCGCCGAAGTAGAAGCGGGTGAGCCACTCCTTGCTGGTCTCCTTGCCCTGCGCGATCTTGTCGAGCCCGTTCTCCATATCGGCGGTGAACTGGTAGTCCACGTACTTCGGGAAGTTCGTCTCGAGCAACTTGGTCACCGCGAAGGCGAGCCAGGAGGGAATCAACGCGCGGCCGCGCTCGTAGACGTAGCCGCGGTCGATGATGGTGGAAATGATGCTGGCATACGTCGACGGCCGGCCGATCTCCTTGGCTTCAAGCGTCTTGACCAGCGACGCCTCGGTGTAGCGGGCGGGAGGCTGGGTTTCGTGGCCGTCGGCGGTGACCGATGTGGCGTTGAGCACCTCGCCGGTTTTCATCGGCGGCAGTGCCTCATTGTCTTCGGACTTGCCCGATTTGGCGGTTGCCTTGGAATCCTTGGCCTTGACTGCGGCGGACGAAGAGGAAGCGGACCCCGAAGAACGACGCGGCCAGCCGGAGGCCTTGAGGAATCCAGGGAATTCGATGACGGTACCAGAAGCCTGGAAGATGGCCTCGCCGCGATCGCCGGCAGGTGCCGAAAGCCGCACGGTGGCGGTGAATCCCTTGGCGTCGGCCATCTGCGAGGCCAGCGTACGCTGCCAAATCAACGTATAAAGCTTCAGCTGGTCCGGCGGCACCTTCGTGGCCAGTTCGGACGGATCACGGAACGTCGAGCCAGCCGGACGGATGCATTCGTGCGCTTCCTGCGCGCCGGCCGTCTTGGTGGCGTACTGCTTGGGTTTGTCCGAAAGGTATTCGGCGCCGAAGTTCTTGGTGACGGACTGGCGCGCGGCGGCGATGGCCTCCTGCGAAAGCGTGACGGAATCGGTACGCATATACGTGATGAAGCCGTTTTCGTAGAGGCCCTGCGCCGCCCGCATGGTCTGGCGCGAGCTCATCGAGAGCCGGTTGCCGGCGGCCTGCTGCATGGTCGAGGTGGTGAACGGCGGCACCGGACGGCGGTGGTACGGCTTGGATTCCATCGAGACCACGGTGAATGGCGCGTGCTCGAGCGCGGCGGCGATGGCCTTGGTCTGGGCCTCGTCAAGCTGGCAGACATTGTCTTTCTTTGCGCCGGCAGTCAACGCACCGGTGGAGGTGAAATCGCGCGAAGTGGCCAAGCGAGAACCGCCCAGCGAGACCATACGCGATTCGAAATCGACGTTCTCGCCCTGCGCATCCGGGGCAGAAAGCTCGGCGATGACATCCCAGTACGGCGAGCGCACGAACGCCATGCGTTCCCGTTCGCGCTCCACGATAAGCCTGGTGGCCACGGATTGCACGCGCCCCGCAGAAAGCCCTGGGCCGACCTTGCGCCAGAGCACCGGCGAAAGCTCATAGCCGTAAAGTCTGTCGAGCACACGGCGCGTCTCCTGGGCGTCGACCATGTTGGCGTCCACGTCGCGGGTCTTGCCCACGGCGGCACGAATGGCGGTAGGCGTGATCTCGTGGAAGACCATGCGGTGCACCGGCACCTTCGGCTTGAGCGTCTGCACCAGGTGCCACGCGATGGCCTCGCCCTCGCGATCCTCATCAGTCGCGAGGTAGAGTTCGCTGGCGTCCTTCAGCGCGCTTTTGAGCTGCGCGACGGTTTTCTTCTTCTCCGGCCCGACGATGTAATACGGTTCGAAGCCGTCGTCGACGTCCACGCCGAAGCGGCCGAACTTCTCCTTCTTGCTGGCCGGCACCTGGCTGGGTTGCGCCAAGTCGCGGATATGGCCGACAGAAGCCATGACCGTATAGTCCTTGCCGAGATATCCGCCGATTTTCTTCGCCTTGGTCGGGGATTCCACGATGACAAGTTTCTTACCAGTCGCCATAACCGCTCCTTCACGTTTCGAGGTTACGTTTGACATACTACCCACAGCATACAGCGAACAATCACTGTAGCGTGTGGCACAACATAATAATAAGGACTACCACACTGCACCGAACAACCGCGCTATCACGCTATACCGAAGTGTACCCACATAGAAAAAGGAGTACAGCAAAGCACCTGGTTAACGTCCCTAAAAACCACAAAGCAATCCGAACTTTGAATCTGCTTTCAGATCTCCCACCCTCAATTCAGCGCATATTGTTGAGGCATGAATCGCCGTAAAACGATATTTCATATTGGCTAAATCTCTTATCGACCACCGGTTAAATACTCCATTTAACCGTCCAATATGCCAAGTATTCTTTCAGTCTGGGGGAAATACGGCATTTGCATATCAATTGCCACATTCTTACTTACTCGAGAATGGAAGGGAAGAAAATGCGTAAGGGCGCATAAAGCCCGACCGGTATCGTCGTAGCCACGGCGGTACCGATGACGCAGGTGCTTCAACCCCAGTTGAAAAGGAGCGGCCAATAGCAGATTACTCAATAATCCGAGTGAAGGGCTACGCGACGTCTGCCGTTGTGCGGCCCTTTTTTAATCTCCGAAAACAGCGCAAGCGTTTATCGGCACAAGCTCGGAAGCCGAACCTCAGCGCCGTCTTGCCGGCCTATGACCAAAAACACAATATAATGCTGGTGCTCCAGCATCCGCGCCGTTACAATGGCAACCGAAACGCTCAAAATCAAGAATCCAGAGAATAAAGCACCGTGACCAAAACGCCAGCGACAAGCAAGAACGATCCGACCTGCCAGAAGGCAGGAGACACGACAGCCGATATCCAAAATACAGGCAAGGCAGCGCTGCGCGAACCATCGGCAACCGACGCCCCGACCTACGACCGAGACGAACGCAGACGCGTCAACCGACAGATACTGGCGTTGGCCATTCCCACTTTCGGCCAGCTCATCGCCGACCCGCTTTTCGTCCTGATCGACACGGCCATCGTGGGCCACATCGGCGACACCGCGCTGGCCGGGCTTTCCATTGGCTCGACGGTGCTTTTGACCGTAGCCGGGCTGTGCAACTTCCTCGCCTACGGCACCACCTCGCGCGTCGGCCAGCTCATGGGCGCTGGGCGCAAACGCGAGGGGCTTGAGACCGGCGTCGACGGACTGTGGCTGGCGCTGATCATCGGCGTCGTCATTTCGGCGGCGTTCTTCCTCGGAGCGCGTCCCCTGTGCGCGTTGATGGGAGCGCGCGGCGACGTACTCGACAACGCGACGATTTATCTGCAAGCCGTCATTTTCGGGCTGCCCGGCATGTTGCTGGTCTATGCGGCCAACGGCATCTTCCGTGGCCTGAAAAAGGTGCGTATCACGCTGGTCGCCGCCGTTGCGGGCGCAATAGTCAACACCCTGCTCGATTTTCTTTTCGTCTTTGGGTTGGGCCTGGGGATCATGGGCTCCGGGCTGGCGACGCTCATCGCGCAATGGTTCATGGGTATCTATCTGGTCATCCCCTCTCTGAAATGGGCGCACGACGCCGGAGCAACACTGGCGCCACGCCTCGCCGGCATCACCTCCACCGCAGCCGACGGCCTGCCGCTCTTTATCCGCACGCTGGCCCTGCGCATCTGCCTGGTGGCCACCGTCGTGCTCGCCACCCACATGGGCACCGAGGTCCTCGCCGGCTACCAGGCCGTCAACTCGAGCTGGAACTTCGTGCTGAACATGCTCGACGCCATCGGCATCTCCGGCCAGGCGCTTATCGCCACCGAGATTGGCGCAAAGCGCTACGGCCGCGCCCGCGAAATGACGCGGATTTCGGCACGGGCCGGGTTCTACGGCGGCATCGGCATCGGAATCGCCCTCATCGTCTTCGGCCTGTTCGCCGCCCCGATGTTCAGCCCCAACCCCGCCATCCAGCACCTCATCGTCATCGGCACTCTCGTCGTGGCCGTCTTCCTGCCGCTCGCAGGCTGGATGTGGGCGCTCGATGGCATCCTCATCGGTGCGGGCGACTACCAATATCTCGCCGTCACCTGCTCGATCGTCACCGTCGTCTACCTGCCGCTGGTGCTGGTCCTGAACTTCATCGACGGCGCCTACAACCCCAACGCCGCCGTGCGCATGGTGCTGCTTTGGGCCGTCTTCAACGTCGTCTTCATCGGCGGCCGTTCGCTGTTCAACGGCCTGCGCGCCCGCGGCGACAAGTGGATGAAGAAGTAAACCTCACACACCCGAACCGGGGTATTTAATACAGGAACCGCCATTTTCCGCCATTGTTTTTTAAATACCCCACTTTAGGTGTGCCACCATCGCAATATCTGCTTACCAATGTCCCTACCTTCGATAGTATTTGTTAGTTAGCTAACGAATTAATTTTCGGGTCGTTTCCAAGATCCGACCGTTGAGAAGGCAAGTACACAATGACCGATACACCGGACGGACGCCCGGAGAATTATGGACGTCTGCTGCAGCAAGCGTCAAACAGTATGGGGCAGGCACTCGGAAGATTCGCCGCAAGATACGGGCTTACGGAAGTGCAAATGGCCGTCATCAACTTCATGAGCTCGCAACCGGGCGGGCAGGTGGCCCAGCACGCCATCGAGGAGGAGTTCCATATCCAGCGCTCCACCGTCACCGTAACCCTGCAACGCATGGAGGCACGAGGCCTGCTCACCCGCGAGCAGGCGCCGGACGACGCTCGGCGCAAGACCGTCCGTCTCACTGCCCGCGCCACGCGTGACGTCGAGGCCATCCACAATTACATCGACGGCGAACAACGCGAGTTCGAGCGCCGCTTCTCACCCGCACAAATCGCGGATTTCAAGGCCGCACTGTCCTTCTTTGCCCACCAACAAAACGATGAACAAGAAATCGAATCGGCCCCTCCTCGCTAATCGAATGGGCTTGCCGATATTCAACAGAATGATCACTACCGAATACAACCGAAATCATGCAACTTCATATGTATCCGTCATAAGTTCAATTTTCGGGCATCTTGGTGCACCAAGCAGCCTCATTTTGGAAGAATGACCCACATTTCTCCAAAAAACAGGCATCTTGGTGCACCAAGCAGCCCGAAAAACGCAAATTAACGGCCCAATCATCAAAAAACAGCCATCTTGGTGCACCAAGATCAATGAAATTGGCACTTTAGACGGCATAGACACCAAATATCCGATACATTCAAGAAAGCCACTATCCATGACATCACATACACCAACAACAACAGCGCCTACGGACACCGCTCGGTCGCAGACACAACCTGCAAAAATCCCCGGCAAAGTCTTCGGCGCCATCATCGCCGCCGGTCTGCTTTCGCTGAGCGGCGTGACCGTCGAAACCGCCATGAACGTCACGTTCCCGACGCTTATGAAGGAATTCGGCATCAACACAGAAACCGTGCAATGGGTGACGACGGCCAACCTCCTGACCATCGCCATCGTCGTGCCCCTAAGTGCCATGCTCAAGGCGCGTTTCCGTACCAAGTCGCTCTTCCTCGTGGCGAACCTGTCGTTCCTTGCCGGCCTGATCCTCGAAATCGTCACACCGAACTTCGCACTTCTGGTCACCGGCCGCGTCATCCAAGGCATCGGCGCCGGCATCGCACTGCCACTGATGTTCAACATCATCCTGGAAACGGTGCCACCGCAGCGCATCGGCCTGATGATGGGCTTCGGCACGCTGCTGACCGCTGTCGCCCCGGCCATCGGCCCGACCTTCGGTGGCGTCATTGTCTCCAACAACAGCTGGCGCGTCATCTTCGCATGCCTCATGCCCGTCGTCATCATCTCACTGATTCTCGGCATCACCTGCATCCAGCAAATCAGCGAAATCCGCAAAGTCTCCTTCGATATTCCGAGCATCGTCCTCATCGCGCTGACCTTCGGTGGCCTGATCTATGGCTTCAGCTCCATGACCACCAAGCCGATTCTGAGCATCCAGGTCGGCGGCGCCATCGTCGTCGGGCTCGTCGCGCTCGTGCTCTTCTGCACCCGTCAGTTGAAGATTACGGCCCCGATCATCGATATCCGCACCCTGCGCAATCTGCGCTTCTCCGGCTTCGTCATCGCGTTCTTCCTCCAGCAGGTCGTCTCGCTCGGCCTCTCGTTCATCCTGCCGAACTACCTGCAGCTGGCCGACCATTCCTCTGCGCTCGTCGCCGGCCTCACCCTGCTTCCAGGCGCGGTGCTCGGCGCAGCCTTCGCCCCACTTGGCGGGCACATCCTCGACATCGTGGGCGCGAAACCGACACTCATCTTCGGCGGCGTAGCGGCCATTGCGGCAATGACATGCTTCTTCACCTTCGGCCATAATCTCACCAGCGTGGCCGCGGCCGCCATCTATCTGCTTTACATGTTGGGCATCGGCATCAGCTCGGCCAACATCATGACCACCGGCCTTTCGCACTTGAGCGGCAAAGAGCAGAGCATGGGCAACGCCATCTTCAACACCGCCCAGCAGTTCGCGGGCGCGGTCGGCACCTCCATCGCCGCCGCCATCCTCGCCGCCGGTCAGGCCGCCACCTCCGATATCGCTGCGGGAACGGCGAACGGTGCAGTCATGGCCTTCGGCGTACTGCTCGTCGCCCTCGTCATCGAGTTCGTCGACATCCTCCGCGCGCTGTTCTAGGCCACGCCGTTCTAGGCTGTGTCTGCGAACAGAGTCGCTTGTGATCGCTCCCGCACATAGCAACAACGGCTATGATGACGCTACATATTCGTCATCACAGCCGTTTTGTATCCGAAGTCAATTCAATATCACGAACCGTCTCGGGATCACGAACCGATTCAAATCAAGTCAACTCAAGCCATCAGCGATTCCTGAAATGTCGGCATTCCGATGATTCTGAGATCCGTCGCGACAGGCCGCGCTCAGTTTCCGAGCGCATCCTTGATCGCGCCGACAAACGCATCAAGGTCCGCAGGTTTGCGCGACGTGATGAGCTTCCAGCCCTCGGCGTCGTCGACGTGAACTTCCTCGTCGACGTACGTGCCACCCGCGTTCTCGAGGTCCGCGGCGATATAGCGGCAGGCGGTCAGCGTCTTGCCTTTGAGCATGTCGGCGTTGACCAGAAGCCACGCACCATGGCAGACCGAGGCGATCGGCTTGCCCGCGGCCGCAAAGTCCTGCGCGAGCTTCTGCGCCGCCGGGTCGACACGCAGACGGTCGACGTTGCAGGTGCCACCGGGCACGACGAGCATGTCGAAATCGTCGGCGGAAACCTGAGCATACGTGGTATCAGGCTCGACGATTTCGCCGACATACCGGTCGTGCCGCACGGTCTCGATCGGCGCGAGCTCCGAGGCAGCCAACGTCACCTGTGCCCCAGCGGCCCGCAGATCGCGCAGCGGCCGGGTCATCTCGGTCTCCTCGATTCCCCAGTTGCGTACGATAATCAGTACTTTCGCGTCGCTCACCGATGTAGCCATAATGCCGTCTCCTTACATTTCGAACATCAACATTCTCATTGTATATAAAGGAACTCTGAACCCGAACCGAATCGGGTGACGGGATTCACTATCTTGCCTACTTTCGCGTTTGCTGCCCGCACTTGATGCTGTAAAGCGCCCAATTTTTGGCATAAGGGCCGTAGGAACTGAAATCACGCACCTTGACGAGCGTGCCCGCCTTCACATAACCGTCGATCAGGTCCTGACGATGGAACGTATCGTACTGCTGGCGGAACGTGAACATCTGCAGACTAGGCGCCTGCGGGCCCATCGCCAGGAAGTATTTCGGCACCTTGCCGTCGACGGGGCAGGTCGTGGCGGTCAGCTTCGCAGGGTCTCCCGATTCGAACGCCGATTCGGTGGCCGCGAAGATCGCACCGTTCTTTTCGTGCATCGCGTTGTAGATCGGATAGAGCATATTGGCATCGAACATCGCCGAGCCGTACATCGAACCGTTGAGCGGATCGGAGATGATCAACGAGGCGTTACCGGTCAGTTTGACGGTTTGCTTCAGCACGTCATATTTGGCGCGCGTAAGCTGTTCGTTTTCGGGTTTGCCCGCCAACGTGGTATTGGAAGCCAATGACTGCCCCAAGACCTGGCGCGGCACATTGCCGAACTGGCAGGAAATCGCGAGCGCCGCCAACACCATGATCGACGCCGCCTTCCCGCCGTTGCGTGAAAGCCAGCCTGCGGAGACCCGACCGGCAGCACGTTGCAAGACCTTCGCGCCCGAACCGGAATCATGCGGGGTATCGGCAGTGCCATCGGTCCCGCTGTCGTCACCTCCGCACGAGCAGGACACCGCACATGCCGCAAAGACCAACAGCGGGATGACGGCGAACGGAATCATCGTCAGCGGCCGGGTCTCGGCGCGATACCATGCGGCGGCCACGATATTCGGGAACCAGCCGGTCAGCGAGGTCGAGCAGACATACACGAGCCCGACCAGCACAAACGCGAGAACCAGCGACACGGCGTCTTTGGCCATCATGTGCGCAGGGGCAGTGGATCGCGGAGGGAACCTGTGGCCACGGGAATCAACCGTGTCGGAATCACATCCGGCATCCGTTAAGACATCAGATCCAGCCAATCCAGCGGCGGACATGTCATCTTTGCCGTTCCCAGATTGGGCAACAACCGATTTTTCGGCATCGCAGAGAGGATTATCGGCTGAAATACCGGCGGAGACGTTGGCATCTGCCGAACCGTCACCGACCTCTTCACCGTCTGCGCGGCCGTCGAATTTGATAATCACAAGTCTCGATTTGACATAACGCAATACAACAGCGAGCGCCGCCACCAGTGCGGCCACGACCACCACGGCCATGAACCATCCGGCGGCACCGCCTATATTGTCGGTGAACAAGACGTGCAAGGCATCCGGCACGGTGCGGTTGGGCTTGTAGGTATGGAACCAGCTGGACGGGTCGAAATAGCGGGACGAATGATAGTGCCCGATCATATAGAAGAAGAATGCGACCGCACAGACCACAACGGCAGCAAACAGGCCGGCAATGGCTTTCCACGGCAGGCGCATGAGCATGAACGGTGCCATCAACAGCAGCCAGGTGAAGGCGATGCGCGGGTGCGCGAAGATGCAGAGCAGACCGAGCAATACGGTCGTAACCAACCACCGTGAGATACGGTAGCGCTCGGCGATGGCGTCGAAAAGACGCAGCGTCGCATACAGCCAGAACGGCAGGAGCGTGGTGGCCAAACCGAACGCGATCAGCGGGCCGGAAACCAGCATCTGGAACGGATGGCTGGCCGAAGCGACCGCGAGCAAGGGCACGATCAGCATCATCGCGCACGAGAAAGGCCTGCAAGAAGTCGAACCGGAATCGACGATCTCATCCCAACCGTCGTCTTCGCTGCCACCGGCGGAAAGGGTTTCGGCTGCCGTTGCCACACCGCTAGGCGAAGACGAATGACGCAACCCACGTTTCGCTGATTTCCCTTTACCCTTCACGGGGCTCAAAGCGATGTGAACGGAAGATTCGAGGCCGCGCCATCCTTCGACGAATCCGCCATCGACCTTTCGCGTGAAATAGCTGGCCCACAGCGACACCCCGGCCGGCCAGACAAGCCCGGAAGTCACCAGCCAGACGGTGTTGAAGGCAGTGTAGATATTGATTTTGATATGCAGAAGATTGCCGAGTGAAACGAGCGAGGCCGCAAGAATGTGGAACAACGGCGGGTAGTAAGCGTCGTTCGGCCATAGCCGGGTCGCGGCACCGAGACCTTCACGTAGCAGCTTGCGAATGAAATAGTAATGGGCCGGCGCATCGATCTCCTGCAACGGCAGGTTCCACATGTCCCCGGTTTTGGGAAACCATGCCAAGACGATGCCGAATGCAGCCAGCACGCCGGCAACCGAACATATCGGCAATGCGGCATGGCCCAAGCGTTGTTTCCATTTCGTATTCATTACCGGCCATCCTACCTGCCGGGCCGAGGTTTTATCCGCAGATGCCCCAACATGTACCAAAATCACAACAACAGAAAAACAGATGGACCAAATACTTCCTTCCCGGTATTGCGAAGCGAATCAAGTCTTCGTGTCACTTCAAAACGGAAATTCCCAGAAAACTTTCATCATTTCTCTAGGTTTTGTTCGCTTCATTCAAGTTTCGTCACATATACTGGTGTCTGTTGCCCATGCTGCGGCCTAGCATCGAAAGGGTGCAAGCCCAAATGGCGGGAAACATGCGGTGTCTGAATGTCACGCTCGGCAGGATAGCTTTCAACGCGGCAAACTACAGGCCTCAAACACAGGAGAAATAGATGTTCGTGCTAACCAATGCTTGGTCTTCGGTGATACGTCATACATGGCGCAGCATCATGATGCTCCTTGTCGCCGGAATCATGATATTCGGCGTCGTATTCGCCTCTGCCGTATCCAGCGCGTCCGGCAAAGCGCATGGCGATGCGTATCAGGCACAGGCGCCTGTCGCCGTTATCCGTCCAAACGCCGCGATGGAGAGCACGCTCAAGGGTGACGACGTTGCAAGCGTGAAGAAGTACATGTCCTTCGACGACTACGGTACGTACGCGATGTCGCTGCAGCAGATCGGCGTGCAACAGCCGCAATTCTCCATCGGGATGTCGCTGCCGATGCGCCAGACCGGCTCGATCAAGGCCATACCGGGTCAAAACGACGCAAGCACCAAGAAAACCGGCGGTGAAACCACGCTTTACGGATACTTCGACAAAGACGGCGTCACCATCAACCCTTGGGGCGCTTTCAAGGTAACCCAAGGAAAATCCTTGGACTACCAAGCCAAAGACGGCAAGAACGTGCTGGTATCCGTTGCCTTCGCCCGCAAGAACAACCTGCATGTAGGCAGCACGTTCAAGCTCGGCAATCCCGAGACAACAGACACCTACCAACTCAAAGTGCGTGGCATCTACACGTACACCGACCCCGCGCCGGCCGGGCACGGCAGCGACGCGAAACTGGCCAAGGACAACCGCGACAACGCCATCTACGCCGAACCGATGGTCCTGACCGCGAACAAACTCTTCAGCGAAAACCCCAAAGGCTGGCTGAACCCACGTTATGACGTCGGATTCAAACTCGAAAACGTCGACCAATACAAGGCCTTCGCACGAGCGGCCAAATCGATGAAGCTGCCGAAGGGCTATGAAATCAGCTCGCCGACGCTCGACCGCTACAACAACAAGCTCAAACCGTTGGATTCGCTGAACAACGTGATGGGCAAAGTTCGTATCGGCCTCTACGCAGGCGGCGGCGTCGTTTTGCTGCTGCTCGTAGGGCTCGCGCTGCGTCGACGCACCGAAGAGATCAGGATGGACATGATCATCGGCGTCACCCGCGCCCGTGTGGGCTGGCAGTTCTCTTTGGAGACCTTGATGCCTATGGTTCCGGGACTGTTGATCGGCGGGATCGCCGGGGCGCTGTCCGCCAAACCGTTGGGGCGTGCGTTGGCCGGAGGAATCGCCACACCTGCCGTATCCGCGTGCTGGATGGCCATGTGGTACTCCATCGCCATCGTTGCCGCACTGGCTGTCATCGCCTTCTTCCGGGCTGTTTTCGCTGGCACTTCCCATATCTTCGACGTACGAGACACCCTGTCTAATAACAACACGGAGGCTCAAGCATGAGCAAGAACACCGATTCGAAAGACACAGCCATGAACAACGAGCCGAATGATAAAGAACAGGACAATCAGGGCGAAAACGCAAAGGACACTTCGGCGGTCGACTATGATGTCGTTTTCGACGATGACGATGATGCCCTTGACCTCGGCAGCCTGGCAGCTTCCGGCCAAGGTCCTGACGACGTTGCCGACAGTGACGACGGTGACGACGCGAATAACGACATACACGACGAGGATTCTTCCACGGCGGACGCGAAAGCCGAAGAGAGCATCGACGACAAGGCCATTGCCGACGGCGCAGCGACCTCGAACGCGCACCGTGTCAACGAAACCCTCGGATTGGCCGTGCAGGCTGAGGACGAGTTGAACGTACACGTTGCAAAGTCCCCCGCCATCGAACCGGCCACCGCGCTTTCTTCGCGACTCGACAAAGAGACCATCGCCGAAGCCGACATCCTGCTGAAGCCGAATCCGACCTTCGCACTCGATCATGTCACCTTCACCAATCGCAAATCCGGTCGAAACGTTTTGGACAACATCGATTGGGGCTTCTTTGCCGGCTCGCTCTACGCCATCACCAAAGCCGACGACG
Source organism: Bifidobacterium sp. ESL0764 (assembly GCF_029395515.1). Classification (NCBI taxonomy): domain Bacteria; kingdom Bacillati; phylum Actinomycetota; class Actinomycetes; order Bifidobacteriales; family Bifidobacteriaceae; genus Bifidobacterium; species Bifidobacterium sp. ESL0764. The sequence goes on along the minus strand of NZ_CP113919.1, from coordinate 263,293 downwards.
AGCAACGTCGGGCGCTTCTGGCGGTTTCCGCCGGCTTCTACCGGCCGGATAGCGGCCAAGTCATGGTGAAAAGCCAAAGCCTTCTGGAGCTTGAGACCAACGAAATCCGCGGACACCGCATTGGCCTGATCACTCAGCGTTACAGCCTGCGTGGCGACCTTGACGCGCTGACCAATCTGACCTTCACCATGCGCGCTTCCGGACGCACGTTCCTTAAGCCGATTCCCGTCGTGGCGCGTGATGTACTGAAGTATGTCGATTTCGGTGAAGCGGCCACCGGGGTGAAAGCGACCGACCTCAAACCAGTCGATCAGCGTCGACTGGCCATCGCGCGGGCTATCTGCTGTGAGGCCACCGTCATTCTCGCCGACGACCCGGTCGGCGGTCTGAAAGGCGATGACCGCGAAGCCATCCTCGGCCTGCTTTCGCGTATCGCGCACGCTCAGGACCCGAAGCGCTGCGTCATCGTTCTGGTTCCCGGCTTTGGCGCGGAAAGTGCCGAAACCGCCAGCAACAGCACAGCTGAAGACACCGATTCCGACGCTGAGGCAGACGAATACACCAGCGAAACGGATTATGAAGCCAAGGCCGACAAGGTCTACTCGTTCTGAGTCAGCCATATCCCGAATGAAGATACAGAGATAATCACAAAAATAGGCCCAAAATCGTGATTATCTCTGCCGATCTACAGAGATAATCACAGAAATCAGCTCATTTTTGTGATTTTCTTTGCACCTTGCATCTTTATGCAGAGATAATCACAAAATGGGCGAAAGCGCACTTTCCGTAGCTCAAAAGCAGCGATCAGCTATGCGTCCAGCTTCATATCGAACTTTTTGGCGAGCGCGGGGATGTCGGGAACTCCATACTTCTTGACGAGGTCAAGCCACGCCTGCTCGTTGTCGACGCCAAAGCGCCGGGCCTTGCGCGCGTAGGCCTCGGCGGTAAGGAAGCGCGGCGGGATGGACTTGCTGTTGTATTTGTCGGCCACCATCACCACCTCTTGCTCCAGGTTCATCGGCACGTAGTCGGCCGGAGGCAACGGCAGCCCTTGCGCGACGACCTGCTCACGCGTCAGCCCTACTCCCGTATGGTTGCGAGCGAATTGCGCGATGGATTCGTCCACGCCTTGGCTAGTTAGCCAGTCGTATCCACGCAACCCGTGCAGGATATAGTTCGGCCCGTCGAATTGCAGCTTTCCGCCGTCCGACCCGTCATGTTTGAGCACGAGGTAGGTGCCGATGTCATGGAGCATGGCCCCCACCACGGCGAGGTTCTCGTCAAGCAGACGTGGCGGCACGGTGCCGCCACTCACCCCGTCTGTTGGCGGCACGGTTGCTTTGATGGCGCCTAAAAGACTGCCGTTATTGCGTTTCTGGGCCATCAGCGCAGGGGTGACATGTATTTCGTCGCCACTCTTGGCATCCGTTTTGGCGTTGGCGCCACCATTGTTGCCTCCGACAGAAGCGTCAGCTTGAATACCACTGTCATTGCCGTCGTAAGCATCAGAAGCATCATCCAGAGATTTCCCGGTGAGTTCCGGCGCGTCCTTGGGCAACGTGCAGCGCCGCACGAACAGCGCGTTCTGCCGCCGCACCAGCTGGCGGGTGATCGTCGCGATGATGACGCAATGGGTATGGATAAGGTCGTAGGCTGCTTTGGAAGGTGCGATCTTGTGATGCAGCTCGTCCGCCTGCGCAAGTGTAGGAATATATCCGGTCATGGCTTCTATTGTAGAGGCCGTTAAAAACGCTTAAGCCCTCGGCCTTTTTCACAGGCAAAACCACAAAACACCAAACAGTCGCTAGGCTTTGGTCGAATCTCGTTCAATCAGAGAGAAATCGGAAACGAACGTGCGCGGAGCACCACTATAACCCTCAATGCGTTCGATAAGCATTTCAACCGCCTTACGGGCATATTCATCCGTATGGGGATCTATCGTGGTCAACCGAGGCGTCGAAAAAGCCCCTTCCGGAACATTATCGAATCCGACTACCGCGATATCCTCGGGGATTCTGCATCCATGCCTCTGCAGCTCATTCATCATGCCGAACGCCAACGCATCATCCAGACAGACCACGGCATCGGGACGTTCTCCTTCCAGCAATTTGTCCCCAGCTTGTACGCCCGAAACACTGTTGAGCGGATAAACCGATATGACTTTCGACCAGTCGACATCAAGGCCCCGCCGTTCAAACGCACGAGCATAACCTTGGATTCTGAGCTCTTGAGTACCTTCCTTCGCATCAAGCAGCCGTTTCCAGTCCCGATCGGCAGGAGCTCCGACCAACGCCACGGAACGATAACCCCGATCAAGCAGGTCACCCGTCGTCTTTTCCAATGCATCGACATTGGGCATCGTCACCAAATCCGCTTTGCCGTATGCGCTGTAATCGCCGGCCAGCACCGTCGGATAAGGCTGGGAAAGAATCGCGGCTTCATCCGCCAATGCGGTATCGGTGAAGAAAATCCATCCATCCGCACCAAGCCGATAAGTCTCCTCGATGATGGAAGGAATACCCGGTCCCCCGGATGCGTAGGTGCTGACAATGACCCCATAGCCACGTTCACGGGCAACGTCGATAATCTGATTGGCAAGGTAGGAAGAGAAGGGTTGCAAAAAGTCGAATACAGCCAACCCGATGAGTTTTGAACTTCCTGTTTTCAGCGACCTTGCCGAAACGTTGACGGTATAGCCCAGATTATGCATCGCTTTCAAAACACGCTCTCGCGTCGAAGGACGCATGCTTCCTGTTCCATTGAGCGCATTGGAGACGGTTTTGATGGAGACTCCTGCCTCCTTTGCCACATCTTTAATCGTCACTCTGGAACGCATAAACAATCCTTTTCACTGCCACATTATTCAGACAAACATCGTCTAAATATACAAATACATATTAGCTAGATAACATCGTAGTCAAGCATACAGCCACCCCTGAGGCAAGATTTCATAAAGAAAGCCGTGTCCGCGCAGCTGAAGCTGCACAAACACGGCATAGTGTCAGATATGACGTTCAACAGAAACCTGCCAAATACGCCACTCAGATTCTTTACTGTCTTACCCTCTTACTACTGCTTCACAGCTCCGGCGGTAATGCCGCCTACCCAATAGCGCTGCAGGAAGAGGAACGCCAGAACCAGCGGAATCACTGAGATGAAGGCGCCGCAGGTGATGAGATTCCACACCTGCTCCACACCCGCACCGGCGTTGGACTTGGCCTGCCATTGGGTCAGACCCACTGTAATCGGGAAGAGCTTGGTATTGGCGAGCACGACCTGAGGCAGGAAGTAGTTGTTCCAGCAATTGACCACGGAAAGCAGGAAAACCGTGGTGATGGCCGGGGTCATGATCGGCAGCGAAACCTGGAAGAAGGTCCTCATCTCGCCGGCACCGTCGACTCGCGCCGCTTCCATCATCTCGTCAGGCAGAGAAGACGTGCAGTACACGCGCATCAGGTACGTGCCGAACGGAGAGAGCAAGGAAGGCAGGATAACCGCCCAGATCGTATCGTTCATTCCGATCTTCGTCATGATGATGAACGTGGGAATGACCAATGCCGTGGTCGGAATCATCAACGCGCCGAGAACGATGTTGAAGTACACCTTGCGGCCACGGAAACGGAATTTGGCGAACCCATAACCCGCCATAACCGACAATGCCGTCGCACCGACACCGCCGACCAAAGCGTAGAGCAGCGAATTGAACAGCCAACGCCAGTAGATGCCATCCTGGTAAGTGGTGAGTTCCTTGATGTTGTCCCACAAAGCGAAATGCTTGTCGAACCACATCGGGCCGCCAGTGCCCATGAACAACCCGGCGTTGTTCTTGGTGGCGGCGACGATAAGCCACCAGACCGGCAGAATGAAGTAGAGAATGCAGATCACCATGAAGACCTTGGCGGTGATCTGATGCCCCCTGTTGATCTTCTGACCTTTATCGATATTCTGATTCTGTTTCATCGCTCAGTCCTCCAATCCAGACTGCTTGCGCGTCAATACCATGAACACCACGCTGAAGATGACCACCAGAAGGCCGAGTGCGAACGAGACCGTCGCGGCATAGTTCATTTGGTTGTAGTTGAATTCCAAAGCCTGCGCATACATGTTCGGCGTATATTCAGGTGGTATCGCGGAGTTCGCGTTGTTTCTCAAGACCATCGGCTCGGTGTAGAACTGCAACGTGCCGATCAACGCGAAGATGGTGACCATGACCATCGAGCTGGTGATCATCGGGACCTTGATCTTCAAAGCGATCTTGACTTCCGAAGCCCCATCGATTCGGGCGGACTCGTAAAGATCCGTCGGAATCGACTGCAACGCAGAATAGAGAATGACCATATAATAGCCGGTCCATTGCCAGGTGACCATGTTGACCAGCGAACCGAAGATGCTGCCCGGAGCAAGGAAGTCAGGCGCTTTCATACCGAACAGTTGGAAGAACGAAGTGAAGGGTCCCATATCCTTTGAATACAGGAAGCCCCACATAAGCGCGCCGATAACCACAGGAATGGCATACGGCAAGAAGTAAAGCAGGCGGGAAACCGATGCAAATTTGGACTTCACGCTGTCGAGCACGAGCGCCAGCAGAAGCGCGAACAAAAGCTGAATGGGCACCATCACGATGGTGTAGAGCACAACCAATTTCAGACCATTCAGGAAAATAGGATCGGTGAACACCCTTTTATAGTTGGCAAGCCCGGTGAATACCGTACCACGGACCTGCGTATAGCTGTATAGCGAAACAAAGAACGCATAGACAAGCGGAACGACAAGGAACAGGATAAACACGATGCCGAACGGGGCAGTGAATATCCAGCCCCAGCGGTTCGCCTTTGTCGTCGACAACGACTTGGTACCATGCGGCACAACATTATTTTTCTTTTTCGACATGAGCTTCTCCTCATTGAGGGGGAGGCGGGCCGGAACCCGCCTCTCCCTAAAATCACTTGTTACTCGACCGTGAAGCCCTGCTGCTTGGCATAGGTGCTCAGTGTCTTCTCCCAAGCATCAAGCTTGGTGCTCACATTGGCGCCATCGCGCAGAATCGAGGCCAAAGTCTTGGTCTGCTCATCATTGGCATAGGTCTGGAAGGGCAGGAACTGATAGCCCTTGTAGTTCTGGGCAACCGGGGCGATGATCTTGTTGATCTGCTGGTTGTTGAAGAACTTCTCACCACGGTTCAGGAACGCCTGAGACTGCAGCTTCTTCTGCCAGGTCGGATACAGACCGGAATCGTTGACGGCGATGTCCTGGGCCTGATCGTCACCGAAGAACTCCATGGCGACCTTGGCGGCCTGCTTGGTGTCCTTGGCCTGATCGGTCACCGTAAGGGCCGAACCGCCGCAGTTGATGGCCGGGTCGTTCGCAGTCCAACCCGGGGCCTTTGCGACCTGCCAGATCGAACCGTCCTGGACACCGGAAAGACCATTGAGGTAGCCGACCATCCACGAAGCATGGATGATGGTGGCATAAGAGCCGTCGACGTTCTTCTTGTTCCAAGCCGCGGTATCCGTATCATCGGTGGCGACGATACCTTCCTTGGCCATCTTCTGCCAGAAGGTGACGACCTTCTTGACCGAAGCGGAATTGACATCGATGCCGACCTTTTCGGGGTCGTTCGCGGAATACTTGAAGACCTTGCCGCCGGCCTGATCGTAATAGGCGTAGTTGAACAGGGTGCCGTTAGGCTGCCAGTTGCCGATGTGGCCCTGATAGCCCTTGGCCTTGAGCTCAAGGCCTGCCTTCTCGTACTCGTCCCAAGTCGTCGGAATCTTCACGCCGTACTTGTCGAAGATGTCCTTGCGGTAATACATCACGACCGGGCCGACATCCACCGGCACACCATAGACGCTCTTGTTGCCGCCCAACTGGACGTCCTTCCAAGCACCTGGAGTGTAGTTGTTCTTGATTTTGCCGACCCCGTACTTGTTCAGGTCTACGAGATGCTTCTCAACGCCTGAAGCGTACTGCGGCATCATGGCATATTCGAGCTGCACGATGTCCGCGGCTCCGGACTTGGCCTTGATGGCGGTGCTGAAGCGCGAATACGCCTTGGCGGACTGATCGGAGCTTGTCCAGCAGACCTGCACGTCGTTATGGGTTTCGTTGAAATGGTCGATCAGCTTCTCGACCTGGGGATACCAAGACCAAAGAGTCACCTTTTCGGCCTTGGGATTCTTTACCTTATTGATGCACTTGGCGGAATCATTGGCATGCGCGTCGCTGCCGGCCGCCTTCGAGCCGCTGTCAGAACCCGAACCGCATGCTCCAACAGACAGGGCCATGGCGCCCGCAAGGACGAGGCCCAATGCCTTGTTGATACTTCTCATTTTTTCCTCCTTATCGTTGCGCCAACACTGGCACAATTGGATAATCAACAAACATGAATCAACGTCCAAGATACAGGCGCAAGATTCACAGATATCGTGTCGCCATCAATGGCGACGTTGTCGGTGACCTGTGGGGTCACTCGATCGGGCTGCTCGAGCGTGTTGCAGGCCGAGCCGTCATCGTCGTGCAGTGTCCACGATTCGGCCTTGGAGAACCGACGACGGGCCGGCAGCGCAATCTCGAGTTTCGTATTGTCATGCAATGAACGGTTCACTAGGAAGATGGCCAATGACCCATCTTCACAGCGCACGGCCGTATGCCCGATTGCGCTCACCTCGCCATACGCTTGCGTGTCGATGGACGGACCGTCCAGTACGGTCTGGAGGGCCGTGCCGTTCTTGGCGAAGCGCGCGGAAAGCGAGAAAGGATAGAAAATGGTCTGGCGCCAAGCCGGGCCGCCGGGCTCGGTCATGATGGGCGCGATGACGTTGACCAACTGGGCCAGAGAAGCCGAATGAACGGTGTCCGCATTGCGCATCAACGAAATCAGCAGGTCCCCGACCACTGCCGCGTCCGTTACGGAGTAGATCTGCTCCAAAAGCCTCGGAGCGGTAGGCCAATTGCCGATTCCCGATGGGTTATTGGCCGGATCGTTGGCCTTATACCAGACGTTCCACTCATCAAAGGACAGATAGACCTGATGCGAAGTCTTATGGCGGGCCTTCACCGATCGGACGATGGAGGCAATCTCATGAATAAACGCCTCCATATCGGCGCCGGAGGCCATGAAGCTTTGCATATCGCCATTCCAAGGGCGTGAATACGCATGGCAGGACACGAAATCGACCAAATCGTATGTGGCATCGAGAACGGTCTCTTCCCATGAACCGTATGTCTGCATATCGTGCGTGGACGAACCGCAGACCACGAGATCAAGATCGGGATCGATCTGCCGCATACCCGCAGCGACCTCCGCCGCAAGACGACCGTATTCTTCGGCCGTTTTATGCCCCAGCTGCCACGGGCCGTCCATCTCATTGCCCAGGCACCACATACGGATGTCGAACGGCTTGTCGGCACCGTTGGCGCGGCGTGCCTCCGAAAGCTCCGTCCCTCCCGGAACGTTGGCGTATTCCAGCAAATCCATCGCGTTGCCGAGGTCGCGCGTTCCCAGATTCACCGCTTCCATCAGCTCGTTCCCATCAACCTTGCTTAGCCACTTGGCCATCTCATGAAGACCGAACTGGTTGGTTTCCGTGGAATGCCAAGCGGTGTCAAGGCGACGGGGACGACGATCCTTCGGACCGACACCATCTTCCCAACGATAGCCAGAAACGAAATTCCCGCCCGGGTAGCGGATGGTGGTTGCCCCCAACTCACGCACCAGATCAATCACATCCTGGCGGAAACCGTCGGCATCGGCGCTCGGATGACCCGGCTCGTATATACCCGTATAGACGCAGCGTCCAAGATGCTCGACAAACGAGCCAAACAGCCTATCGTCGATAGGGGCAATCTCAAATTCATCATCAACGATAAGTCGCGCTTTGTTGGTTGCGGCACCTTCAGGCATGATCTCCTCTTTCAATTCGCCAAATAGTACAACGTTGTCTTTACAGGCAATATTAGCCAACTCTCTAAAATCCTTGAGGTTAATACAACCTTGTACTTGTTGTATTTATTAACATACACCGCTGCTACTTCTCTTGCAAACTCCTTTGAAATACAAGGTTGTACTTAACGGCTTGTTCCTTTGCAACACGCCGTAAAAATAATTATCTATTTCATCAGCGAAGCGATTATCCCAGGTACAACGACGACGCGCAATTGCGTTGCCGCCCAATATAGAGCAGCGGCTCTTGTGCTCAAGACGCATGCTGACGCTATTACTTTGCAACCATCTTGAGCGCCATCAACCAGTTCGTCACTTTGTACATGCAGCACAAAGAGCAACATAAAACCGCCTTCCGCTTAAAAAACAACAGCGAACAGGCGGTTGAGGATTTCTCTATCGTCACATCATTTCACGCGAATAGCCGTCCATGAAACCGCCGGCAAAGTAAGCTTCACCGTCCCGGATTGCGCATCGAAGGAAACGGTATCGTTGGCATGCGGGGTGACGCGGGTCTGATGTTCCAGCGTGTTCTTAGCGTTGATGTCATCGTCGTGCAGGGTTTGCGCCTTGACACTCAAACGGTCCGACTTCGCTCGCATGTCTTCAGGGATACGCACTTCGAACTCGGCCGGAGTATTCAGCGACCTGTTGACCGCAAAGACGGACACCGAACCATCGGCGCCGCGGACGGCCACAGCGTTGACGCCATCGACCTCGCCATACTTCGGCGTGGAGATCTGCGAGGAGTCCAGCTTCGGCTCGAGCACCGTGCCGCCCTTGGCAAGACCAGCCGTAATCGAGAACGGATAGAACGTGGTCTGTCGCCAAGCCGGACCACCGGGCTCCGTCATAATCGGCGCGATGACGTTGACCAGCTGAGCCAAACTCGCGGCATGAACTCGGTCCACATTCTTCAAAAGCGTAATCATCAAATCGCCAAAGACCACGGCATCCGCCACAGAGTAGATATCCTCAAGCAAGCGCGGAGCGACCGGCCAGTTGCCGATGCCTTCAGGGTTCTTGCTCGGCTCGGCGTCCTGATACCAAATGTTCCATTCATCGAAGGAGATGAACACGTCATGCTTGCTCTTGAGCCTCGCCTTGGTGGCATCGATGGCAGCGACGACGTCATGAATGAAGCCGTCCATATCAACGCCGGAAGCCAGGAAACTGGCCATGTCGCCATCGTGAGGCTGGTAATAGGCGTGGCAGGAGACGAAGTTGACCAAGTCGTAGCACTTGGAAAGCACCGTCTCTTCCCACATGCCGAACGTAGGCATATTATGCGCCGAAGAACCACAGACCACCAGCTCGAGGTCAGGGTCCATCTGCCGCATGCCGCGGGCCACCGAAGCGGCCAACGTGCCGTAGTCTTCGGCCGACTTGTGACCGAGCTGCCACGGACCGTCCATCTCATTGCCCAAGCACCACATACGGATGTCGAACGGTTTGTCGGCACCGTTGGCGCGACGCGCCTCCGAAAGCTCCGTCCCTCCGGGAATATTGGCATATTCGAGCAGGTCCATCGCGTCCTCGAGACCGCGCGTGCCAAGGTTCACGGCCTCCATCAGCTCGTTGCCGCCGGCTTTTTCAAGCCACTTGGCCATCTCATGAAGACCGAACTGGTTGGTTTCCGTGGAATGCCACGCCATATCAAGACGACGAGGACGCCGATCCTTGGAACCTACGCCATCCTCCCAGCGATAACCGGACACGAAATTGCCGCCCGGATAACGGATCGTGGTCGCCCCAAGTTCGCGCACGAGGTCAATCACATCTTGCCGGAATCCATCGGCGTCGGCCGTGGGATGTCCCGGCTCGTAAATGCCGGTATATACGCAACGGCCAAGGTGCTCGACAAATGATCCAAACAGGCGGTTGTCGACCTGCCCTACTTCGAAATCATCATCAACAATCAACCGAGCCGAATTGGCAGATGACGTCTGTGCCATTTTTCTCCTTAACAATTTTTTACATCGTTGTACATATCATGGTAGCGTAACCTTACGAAATACGCTGAATGGCGGATACCACACAGACGCATCAACATACTCAACGAATGATGCGCCTGCATATTCATATCCGATTGGATATCGACTTACGGCTACTTTCCGGACTTGCCGGACTTGGTGTCGGGACGCGGCATGACTGTGGTCTGTTCACCGGTATCGACTTTCCCGCGCTCGTCGGCAACGGCTTTCCGCCCGGTTCCTTCCGCCGAAGCCGCGGCCTTGCTTTCCTTCGCGCCCGCATCGCCTTGTGCGTCCTGCAGTTTCTGCAGCTTGACGGATTTGGCAAGCTTGCCGAGACCTTTACGGCCTTTGGCGAGTTCGACAACGCCGATAGCGTCTGCAGACTTTCTGGAAACACTTATCGTACCGGCACCACCGCGAGCCTTGGAACGGCTACGATCCGCCCCCTCCTTGGCATCTTTTCGGCTCGCCGCAGAATCACGCGATTCAACGCGGCGCTTGCCGGAACGCAGAGGCTCGCGCTTGAGCCGCGGGGGACGTCGGGTGGAGAGGAAGAGCGGCTGGACTTCGACCACCGGGTTATAGGGGGCCAAACCGAACCATTTGACCGGAGAGCCGGCCACATGACGGATGGCATACTTCATCTTGAGGCTCAGAGCCTCGCGGGCCGTCAGCTTGGACTCCGGCATCAAAGCCTTGTGCACCAGGACGTAACGCACCGTGCCGATGTCGGGATCGGCGTCGACCTTCGGATAGACCGACTTCTGCTCCGGCAGCTCGCCGGAAGCGGACAAGTCGTGCATGACCTGATGGATATAGGCCGGAATGGACTGCGAGACCTTGAAGCCGAGCTTGATCCGCACACGGAAAATGTAGTCGGTACCAAAATCCTCCACCGAATACTCGCGCGTGAACGGCTCGTCGGTGGTCACCACCGACACGGCCCACCAGGCGCGCGCACGCTTGGGGTGGTCGGCGAAAATCGAGAAGAAGATGTCGGTGTCAAGCCGGTGCATCTCCCAATCGCTGGTCAGGTAGACGAGGTTGTCGGCGAAATACGGGATACGGAAATCGTCATGCAACTTGTCGAGCGCAGGCTTGAAATCGCGGGGCTTCATATGCCGGCGCTGCGAACGCTCGATCCTGGTTCCGTCGTTCCAAGTGACCATGATCAGAAGGATGCAGGCCGTCAGGAGCATGGTGAACCAGCCACCGTGCAGGAACTTCGCCATGGAAGCGACGAAGAACAGTGTCTGGATGGCGATGAACACGACGAAGAAGATTCCGGCGAGCACGCGATGGTGCTTGTACCAGATATAAACGGTCAGGAGAATCGTCGTCGTAATCATCGTGACGGTGAGCGCGAGGCCGTAGGCGGCGGAAATGTGCTCGGAATCCTTGAACAGGGCGAGCACGGAAAGCGTCGCCACACACAGCACGACGTTGACCACCGGGATATAGAGCTGGCCGCGCGTACGGGCCGGGTAACGCACCTGCAGATGCGGCATCCAGTTCAAGCCAGTGGCTTCGCTGACCATGGAGAACGCGCCGGTGATCAGGGCCTGTGAGGCGATGACGCCGGCCGCGACCGAGAGAATGACGCCGACGTAACGCACGTTCGGGCTCATCATCTGGAAGAACGGGTTGACGCCCGCGCCGGCGGCGATCAGCGCCTTGTCGCCTTGATGGCGCAGCATCCACGCGCCTTGGCCGAAGTAGTTGAAGACCAGAGCCACGAAAATGAACGGCCAGGTGAAGTAGATGTTGCCGCGGCCGACGTGGCCCATGTCGGAGTACAGCGCTTCGGCACCGGTGGTCGAGAGAAAGACCGTGCCCATGATGGCCAGCCCTGCCACGTTGTGTTTGCTGAAGAGGAATTGAATGCCGTAAATCGGGTTGATGGCTTCGAAGATGGACCAGTCGCCACTCAGGTTGGCGATGCCGGTCAGCGCGAGGAAGGCGAACCAGACCATGACCACCGAGCCGAAGACCTTGCCGATACGCTCGGTGCCGCGAGACTGGACGCAGAAGAGGATGACGATGATCGCCACGGTGATCATCAGTGAAAGGTTGCCGTTTTCGCGGAACACCGGCTCGAAGAGCGGAATGGTTTTCAGGCCTTCCACTGCCGAGGAGATCGAGACGGCCGGGGTCAGCACGGAATCCGCCAGGAACGCCGCCCCGCCCAGCATCGCGGGGATGACCAGCCACTTGCCGTGGTGACGAATCAGCGAGAACAGCGCGAAAATGCCGCCCTCACCCTTGTTGTCGATGCGCATGGCGACGAGCACGTATTTGACGGTGGTGATCAGCGTGATCGACCAGAAAACCAGCGAAAGCAGGCCAAGTACCGCAGGCCTGTCGATGTTGCCGAGACCGCCCTGCCCGGCGAGGAAGGTCTGCGAAGTGTAGAGCGGGGACGTGCCGATGTCGCCGTAGACCACGCCGAGCGCGACGATGGCCATGCCCAGTGTGACCTTGTCGGGGCTGGACTGCATCTTGCGCCACCAGCGACCGAGCGGTCCGCGCGACGAGGCTTCGGTCAGCTTTTTGGCCTCTTCCTGCTCTTCCTGCTCGTGCTTGGCGATGGCCTGACGTTCCTCGCGGGTCAACGTGTCACGCGCGACCTTGGGTGCGTTGGTAAAGGTGTCGGCGCGAAGCAACGCTTTCTTCTCCGCGCTCACGGCACGCTTTTCGGCTCTGAGTGCCTTCTGCTCGGCAGTGACCGCTTGTTTCTGCGCCTTTGAGGCGACTTTACTCACCTCATCGGTCTCATGCTCCAGCTTGCGGACGGCCTTCTTTTCCGCCGAATTTTTTTCGGTTTTGCCGTCATTGCGACGCCGAATTCTTCGATTTTGAGGCTGCTTTGACCCACGATCCTGCGATTGCGCCATGACCTGCCCTCCAAAGCGGAAAAACGAAACCTTCCCGCATACCATTTCTTCTCAAAGCCCGGCTTGCGGGCGCCCTCGTTTATAAAACCAAAGCGCCAGTTTAGCCTCGTAATCTCAATAAACCAAAATCGACCCTGGAAAAGGCGATGTCGAAACCTTCAAAATTACATTCAGCGCATACGAATATCGGGGATTATATATTTTTCATCAAATTACCGTAAAAATCGTCGGGATCGAGCTTTACACGCCGTACACAGCCCTCGTCGTCCGACGCGTCGCCTCTGCGACTTCACCTACCGGCAAATCAAGGGCGTCCGCAAGCGCTTTCAAGGTATAAGGAATCATATATGGAGCGTTCGTGCGGCCGCGATATGGCATCGGGGTGAGGTAGGGAGCATCGGTTTCGACCATGATGTGATCGAGGCCCACCACGGCGGCAGATCTGCGGATCTCCTCGTTGCCTTTGAAGCTGGATGCGCCGGAGAAGCTCAGATACCAGCCCTGCTCGCGGGCGATCTGCGCAAGTTCGGTGTCGCCGGACCAGCTGTGGAAGACGGTGCGCTCCGGGCTGCCGTCTCTGAGCAGCGTTTCGATGACCTCCTTATGGGCATCGCGGTCGTGAATCTGCATCGGCAGGTTGAGCTCCTTGGCCAACGCGATATGGGCACGGAAGGCTTCGCGCTGGATTTCCATCGCCGCAGCCCCCGTGCGGAAGAGGTCCATGCCGGTCTCGCCGATGGCCACCACCTGCTGCGGGTATTTCACGGCCAAACGATGAACTTCCGCGAGCGCATCCTCGAAACTCACATCGTGCCACGGCTGGTACTTGATCGGCAGCCCGTCCGGCCCGGGCACGCCCCGATGTCCGTGCAACACCGCCTCGTTCGGGTGAATCGCCAGGCCGGCGTGAACAACGCCGGGATGGTCGAGCGCCATTTGCACCGCGACCTTCAAATTCGGCAGTTCGCAGCCGACGTCAATGACGCCCTCGACCCCGACGGCCTGCGCCTGCCCCAGAATCTCGTCGACGTTGTAAACCGGCACCGGCGGCTGGTCACGCTCGATCGCTTGCCGGTTCATCTCGCGCGCGAACGGCACCACGCTCGCCACATGCGTATGGTCGTCGACCACATGCACCCCGTCCGGCAACGCCTCCGGAGCCGGCGCCCAACTACGATCCCGATGTTTCTTGCTCATGTCGCCCAGCCTAGTCCGACATCATCCTGATACGCTTTTATACAGCAAAATCCTCCACTGGCTATTATCGAATAGACGAATGGGATGCCTTACTTGTCCAGCGCGAACCAGAGGACGCCGTGCGGGGCGATCGTGCCCTTGAGTACGCGATCGGCGCCCGTACCAGCGACGCGGGCGGTCGGGATTTCCGCGTCGCCATCGGCGACACCGGCGAAGAGATCGGCCACCTTCCATGGCTTCTCGGCATCGGCAAGCCCCACCAGAGCCTTCAGCTCGATATTGCCCTGCAGTTCATACTCGTCGTCGCCGGTCCAGAACATCGCGGCGTAATGGCCGCCCCGGTGCGCCGAAGCGGTGCCGTCGGCCCAGTCCTGCGCATCCGCGGCCCACACGATGAGGTCGCCGCGGTAGGAGCTTTCGTCACCCCACGTCCCGTAAATACGTTCGCGTACCAGCTCGCGATTGTTGGCCGAGCCGGCCGTGACCTCGCGCATCGCCGGATTGGCCAACAACGCTATGGTCTCCGGAGTGCTCGTGGGCAGGTCGCCGCCCACCATCAACGGCGAGCGCCCCATCGCCCAGAGCGCCATCAGGGTCCGTCGCTCGTTACGGGTCAGCCGGCTGTCGCGGTCATCCCCACGTTCGGCGCGAAGCCCGATATGGCCGAGCGGCAGCATGTCGGCGTCGGCGAAATGGCCGGCCCGCTGCAGCGGCGCCCAGCGGGCGAGCCGTGAGAACTGCTGGTACACATCGTCCCAGCGGTCCCACAGATCGTCGGAAATCCGCCACATCTGCGCGTTGCTGCGCAGGAAATCAACATACGTGGGCGCGACCCAGCCGCCAGGCGAAAGCGAGAGGGAAATGCCATGACCCGGGTGACTGGCCTCGGCCTTGGCGATGGCACGGTGGTAAGCGGCGATTTCGTCGGCGTGGAACGGCGTCTGCATGTCGTCGACCTTGAGGAAGTCGATGCCCCAGTCGGCGAACTGGTCAATCTGCGCGTCGTAGAAAGCCTGTGCACCGGGATGGTTCTGGTTCAGTCCGTAATTATCCGGATTCCATACACACACATGATCCTTGTCGACCACATCGCGAGCGGTATATTGCGTACCCTTGACCGGCAGATTGCGCTCGACCGCAAGTCTGGGGATGCCGCGCATCACATGGATACCGAGCTTCAGCCCCAGCTCGTGCACCTTGGCGGCGAGTGGGCCGAATCCCTTGCCATCGGCGGCACTGGGGAAACGCACCGGATCGGGCATCTGCCGGCCGTACCCGTCGAGAATCAGCGGCGCGTCGGCGTTGTAGCCGTGGGCGCGGGCGGTCGGGTCATACCAATCGATGTCAATGACCACCGTGTCCCATCCCACGCTCTTCAGATGCTCGGCCATGAATCGGGCGTTGGCCATCAGCTCGTCCTCGGTGACAGTGGTGCCGTAGGAATCCCAGCTGTTCCACCCCATCGGAGGCCGCAACGCCTTTGCCTGTCCCTTTGCCGAATCACGCATTTCATTCGTTGTCATCGTCAGTCCCTTCATCATCGGTTTTTCATCGTTGATCTTGCTGGTCTGCCGCGGCGACAGGAACCTTTTGTCTCCCGTTGCCGACAGAGCCAAATCAATCGCTTGCTATTGGTTTGCTGCTTGATTTGTTCTGGCGGAGGCAAAACGTCAGTCATCGCAACCCGCCAGAACCTTTTCTACCTCCACAATGCTGCACGCAAGCGCTCGTAGGAGCTGCGGTCCAGCGAAAGCACCCCGCCGTGCTTGGTATGCGCAGAGAGGCTGAAATCGGCGGCATCCAGCGGTTTCCAACCTTGCTCGAGGTCATCGGAGACCATAGGCCGGTAGCCGGTCGAGGGAATGACGTCGACCAGCAGATACCAGCGGTCGCTGCCCATGGTGTGGTCGGCGAAGACGGCCGGCCCTTCCTCGCCGTTGCCGGCGTCGTAGTTGTCGCCGATATTGGTCTGGACGGTCCGCCAGGCGGTGCCCGGCCTCCACCAGCGCCTCGCATCCGTGGCATCCATCCAGATACCGCGGCCGAACGTGTTGTCCTTGGTGATGCGGTAGGTGCGCAGCCCGCCGTTTGGCTGCGCACGTTGAATCATCGTCGTGTCGATGGAGTCGCCGCCGGTGTCGATGAACCTGCCTCCGAATTCGAAGGTATCCTGCGTGAAGTCCGTCGTGGCACCCCACAAAACAGTGTCATGCACATCCTCGGCACGATGCTCTGGGTCGTCGGGGTCGAAAATCTTGGACGACCAATACATCACGAACGCGCCACGCCCACCTGCATGAGTCTCCGGATAATAATCCGGCACCCACAGACACTCACAGGCCCAGGCCATCCCCAGCTCCAAGCAGTCACTTGTGGCAACGTCAGCACTCTTACGGCCATTGCCGCTTCCGTCATCGCGCCTGTCGTCGGCGTCAACGCTGCCATTGCCGCCGAAGCACCCCCGACCATATTCCCCCTCGGCCGCATAGCGCAGCGGCCGTGAGACATCCAGCGGTCTTGGCCCCCGCCAATGCACCAAATCGTCGGACTCCCAGATGATGAGACTGGTGCTGCCGTGGTGCGACCAGTCGTACCAGTTCGCGCCATCCTCCGGCCTGCCGCCGAAGACACGCAGATCGGTGGCGATGATGTAATACTTACTGGTTTCCGGGTTGCGAATGACATGTGGGTCGCGCACACCGGTGGTGCCGATGCCGGAAGTCAGTATCGGCTCGCCGCCGTTGAGCGGAATCCAGTGGGTGGGGTCGTCGCCTCGGGAAAGGTCAAAGTAGATCCTCTCGGCGTATCCATCCGGGTCCTCCCTGAAATGGACCAACAGGTAGCCATACGGGTCGCCAAGCACGGCCGTGTCTTCGGTCATTTTACGTTTGAGCCTTTCTGCATTCGATGAGCCGTCGTCGTCAATCATCACATCCACATTTCTTTAAAACCGTATTACTTTCAACATACGTGACATACAGGTTCGGGCCGTCCCACAAAAGCGTGAAACGACCCGAACGTCAAGCTGCGTCAAGCAGCGATTGTCTTACGCGACGCTGTGAAAGGAGGGGAACAGGATTCACAACGTCGCCCAAGGACTGTTTACTTCATGCCTGTCATGGCGATGCCCTCGACGAACCTCTTCTGGATGAAGAAGAACACGATGACCAACGGCAGCGCGGAAATCAACGCACCTGCCATCACCACGCCATACGGGGTCACGGACGAGCCATGGCCGGTCAGCATGGCGAGACCGACGGTGATCGTGCGGGTCTCGGGACGCGACGTCATGATCAACGGCCAGAGCAGATCGTTCCAGTTGCCCATCAGGTTGAACATCGTGATCGTGAGCAGGGCCGGAACCGAGTTCGGCAGGATGATCTGGAAGAAGATGCGCAGCTCGCCGGCGCCATCGATACGCGCCGCGTTGTCCAGATCCTTCGGGATCGAGATGAAGAACTGCCGCAGCAGGAAGATGCCGCCCACATCGGCCATACGAGGAATGATGATGCCCCAGTAGCTATTGACCAGACCCATGCTGGCCAGCAGCTTGTAGACCGGGATCAGCAGGGCCATGGCAGGAATCATCATCGTGGCGATGAGGATGTCGAGCAGGACCGTGCGTCCCTTGAAATCGATACGCGAGAGGCCATAGGCGGCGAGCGAATCGAAGAAGACCGAGAAGATGGTTACCGCGCAGGCGAAGACTGCGGCGTTGATCATTTCGCGGCCGATCGGGAGCCTCTGGAACAGCGACGTGTAATTGGCCAACGTGAACGCGCTCGGAATGAGTTTTGGCGGCCAGGTCTCGGTGATGTCCTTCGGCGTGAAGGATACGAGAACGACCACGAGCAGCGGGAAGATCATCAGGAACGTGATCAGCGCCAGCGCGACATAGCTCCAGAAGAGCCCAAAACGGCGACGGAACCTTGCCCTCTTGCGCAGACGTGCGTTTTCGGCGTTGGCCTTTTCATTGCGCACCATCGCTTCCGCGGATAGCGACAGACCAGAAACAGGAGTATCAGTGGCGTTACTCATGCGATTTCCTCCTTCTCATGACGTGCGTTGTTGACCAGCACGCACAGGCCGACGATAAGCGTCATAATGAGCAGCACGTACGACAGCGCGGACGCGTAGCCAAGTTTGCCGTTGCCGAACGCTTCGGTGTAGATACGATAGACGATGGTCTCGGTGGCGCGGTCAGGGCCGCCGGAAGTCATGATGAAGACCTGATCGAAGACCTGGAAGGAACCGATGAGGCCGAAGATCATGATGTAGACGAACGTCGGGCGCAGCGCAGGAACGGTGATATAGCGGAACTTCTGCCAGGCGTTGACGCCATCGAGCGCGGCGGCCTCATAGAGTTCCTGCGAAATGCCCTGCAGGCCAGCCAGGAAGATGACCATGAAGTAGCCGAAATTCTTCCAAACGGTGATCAGCACGATGGTGATCATGGCCGTGGAACTGGTGCCGAGCAAATCCATGTGCTGGATGCCGGTAATCTTGCCGACCCAATACGGCACCAGGCCGAGCGACGGCGAAAGGATGAAGTCCCATGCGATGGCCGCGACGGTCATCGAAATGACGTAGGGCAGGAACATGAACGTGCGGAAGAATCCGACGAACTTCAGATCCTTACGGTTGAGCAGCAATGCAAAGAGCAGGGCCACAATCACCACAAGCGGGGCGTAAAGCACTGCATAGAACAAGGTGTTGATGACGTCCGTACGGAAGTCGGCGTTGCCGAACAACTTGACGTAGTTGCGCAACCCGACGAACATGCCCTTGGAATTGATACGGTCGGTGGTCAACGACGTCAGGAACGTCTGCACCGCCGGATAAAAGACGAATACTGCAAGAATGATTAACGCTGGGGCAACAAATGCGATGCCCTTGAGGAAGTTACGGCGCGAGAGCGCTTTTTTGTTCTCTTTCGCCGTCACGTCCCCGCCATTGCGGGCGACTGCTCTGTCCATGATTTCCCTTCCGAATACTGCAAAATTTCGGTTTCCGGCTGGACGCCCGCACTTGTGGCGGGCGTCCAGCCGGAACCGGTGCCGGCCTTCAGGCAGGCCGGCTATTCAGTTATATTGCTGGGGTCAGTCCTCGGCGTATTCGTCGAGGTAGCCCTTGATCTTGCCCTGAGCCGTGTTGAGCAGCTGGGAGATGTCGGTGTCCTTGCGGGCCGTGTTGTTGGTCAGCGCGTCGACCGAAGCGGAGATATCGCCGAAGCCGCCCTTGAGGCCGGCAATGCCGATGTAGGAGTGGTTCGTGTTCTTCGCGATCTTGGCGATGAGCGGACGCTTGGAGAGGTCGGAATCCTTGACCAGCGTGTTGTTCGGCGGATAAGCCGAGCCGAGCGACCACATGATCTGGTTTTCCTTGCTGTTGTAGTACTTCATGAAGTCATAGATGCCCTGCTTCTTCGGGGAATCCTTGACCTGCGAAGTCACCCACCAATACAGACCGGTGGAACCGGTGTTGGAACCCTTGGTGCCGTCAGGATAGACATAGGTGCCGTTGCCGTCAGGAACCGGGAACAGATCGTGCTCGATGTGCTTGTCGGTCGCGGCCTGGTCTTCCCAAGGTCCGACGATGACCATCGCGGACTGGCCGGACTCGAAGGATTCACGGGCCTTGGTGTCGTCCATGCCCTTGAGGCTGTAGCCAGCCTTGTAGAAATCACGCATCTTCTCGAGGAAGGCCTTGTTCTCCGGGGTGTTGATGGAGACCTTGCCCTTGGTGGTGTAGATGCCGGAGCCGTTGCCCTTCAGGAACGGGGCCCAGCCGGAATCGGAGAGGGCCATGCCGTACTGCTTGCCCGGAATGGTCAGCTTCTTGGCGGTCTCGAGCAGCTGGTCCCAAGTCTTCGGGTAGTCGTTCTCGGTCAAGCCAGCGGCCTGCCACATCTTGGTGTTGTACCAGACGGCGGTCGGCGCATAGCCCATCGGGACGCCGCACTTCTCGGTCTTGCCGTTGACGTTGAAGGTGATCTGCTTGACGACGTTCGGGATGTAGTTCTTGGTGTCATACTTCGCGTCATTGTAGAAGTCCGTGACGCACTGGAACGTTCCGTCGATCGACCAGCCCTGGCCGTTGTCGGCGCCGGTGGTGACGATATCGGGGCCGTCGCCGGAGGTGATCTTGGTGACCATCGTCTCGCCGATGGTGCTCCAAGGCTGCAGCTGGGCATCGATCTCATACTTGTTCTGCGACTTGTTGAAGTTCTTGACGATCTTCTCGAGCGTCTTTCCATCGGCCTCGGAGAAACCGTGCCACATGGTGATCTTCACTTTTCCGTCGGCCGTTTTCTCGGTCTTGGCATTGCTGGAAGAACCGCAACCAGCCAATCCGAGACCGGCAACCATCGCCATGGCGACGGCCGCTACGAGCGTCTTTTTGATTTTCATGGATTTCTCCTTTTCCTTCTCTTGGGATTACCCAAGATATTCGCAACGTTGCCGGGATAAGGACGTACCGTGTCCCTATCCTCTCCCGCAGTACGTGCAATGGATTCAACACCTTTGTCGGTTACCACGAGCATCAACGCCTTTGCAACGATGTAATGTCAGTATAGCGCAATTTTCAACGTTGTACAAACGACACATGCTCCGTTACAAAAATTACAAACAGATACGGAACCTGTTACGGCCTCGATCTGATTTGTTGACATCTCACCTTTTCAATTATGACTTTGACTTTGCTGGGCACGTCCATACCCATACGCGCCGGCGAAGCCTTATGCCCGCTTGGCTCGGGAACCTGCCAGAGGCCCTCCGTCATCGGGAAGAATATCGGTGGTGGTCGGTGTCCACAATGTGTCCGGCTGCGGGGTGCCGAAGTCGGGGCCATTCGCGGTCCACCGCACCACGCCCACACGCGCATGACGATTCGGATCGAACAGCGGGTCGCCCTCGATATGCGTGTAGTTGCGTGCGTGATAAATCATCAGGTCCTCGGTACCGTCCTCGGATCTGGTGAAGCAATTATGGCCGGGACCGTACTGGCCGTTGGCCTCGCAGGTCTTGAACACCGGCTCGCCGGCCTTGCTCCAGCTCGACGGGTCGAGCAGGTCGCTGCCACGGTCGGCGGTCAACAGACCCACGGCGTACGGCACGCCGGTGCCCGACGCCGAATAGGTGATATAGACCTTGTCGTCGTGCAACAGGAACGCCGGCCCCTCATTGACAAGAAAATCGACGCACTCCCAGTCGTATTCGGGGCGGCTCAACATCACCGGATCGGTATCGAGCGTCCACGGATTCTTCATGCGGGCGATATACAGATTGGAATTGCCGGGAATCTGCGGGTCCTTTTGCGCCCAGACCAGATACTGGACCCCATCGATGACCTCGGTGGTGGCATCCAACGAGAAGGAATCGACAGGCGTTACGATTTGGCCCTTTTCCGTCCACTCGTCGGCGGTGGGGTCGTCGGCCTTGCTCTCCAGCACATACATGCGATGCGTCGGCAGATCGGCGGCGTCAAAATCGACCTCGGCGGCCGCGAAGTAGATGTACCAGGCGCCGTTGATGCGATGCAGTTCGGGCGCCCAGATGTATCTGCTCATCGGGCCGGATTCGTGCTTGTGCCAGATAACGGTCTCCGGTGCCTTCTGCAACCCGGCGATGGTCTTGGCCTTGCGGATGCCGATGGTGGCGTAACGGGGATGCGAACCTGTGAAGTAATAGGTTTCATCGCTCTTCAGGACCCATGGATCCGCACGCTGCAGAACGATAGGATTGTCATAAACGACCATGTTCACTCTCGAATCCGTCTCAACTATAATTTACAACGTTGAATATAGCAGATTTACAACGTTGAAACAAATCGGAGTGGCGCGGCCTATCTATCTGCGCTATTGCGTCCTTCAAAACGAGACCTCAGCGATCGGCGTTACATCTCAGCAATGGCGCCAAATCAGAAAATACCATAATGCCAAATCAGGAGACGAAAACATCAAAACAGGCAAACAGCTCTGCCGCTCTCACCGTCTCTGACCCAAAACGCCGCAACAGGGAATCGGCGCCAGGACGCCTCCCTGTTGTCTTGCGCGACAATTTCAGCGGTCGACCCGGCGCGTGGAATCGCGGACCACCAGCGTCGACGAGACCTTACGGAAAACGGTGCCGCCATTCGCCGCGCCCAATGGGCTGACGCCGTCGATGCGGTTCTTCAAAACCCGCACCGAAAGACGCGCGACGGCCTCAAGCCCCGGGGCGATGGAAGTCAGGGACGGCGAGAGATATTGCGAATCGTCCGAATTGTCGAACCCGATCACCGACACGTCATCCGGAATCCTCAAGCCGCGCATCTGGATGGCATGCATGGCACCGGAAGCGAGCATATCGTTCAACGCGACGACGCCGTCCAACTTGACGCCGCTATCGAGCAGACGGTTCATGGCGTCCACCCCGTCGACACGATGCCACATCCTGGACGGGGCGACCAGCCGCTCGTCGAATTCGATGCCGTTCTCTTCCAAGGCTTCTTTATAACCTTGGAAACGCAGGCCCGCCGAGCCGACCTTCTCGCCGGGATGCACGCCCAGCACGGCGACCCTGCGGCACCCGGTCTGGATGAGATACGCCGTGGCGCGCTTGGCGCCTTCGACGTTCTCGGTGGCGATATGATCCACCGAATCGGTGAAGATACGCTCGCCGATAAGCACCAGCGGATAGTCGACATCGAGCTGGTTCACATCGTCCTGCCCAAGCTCCAAGGGGCTGAAGATCACGCCGTCAAGCATGGAAAGCCGCTTGCCGTGCAGCGCCTCGATCTCTCCTTCGCGCGAATAGAGCGTGGGCTCCACGATGACCTGCAGCCCCAGCTTTTTGGCCTCGCCGATGACCAGCGAGGAGAGCTGGGCGAAATACGGCAGCTGGAGATCGGGAATGATCAGCGAGATGACGCCGGTCTGGCCTCGCCGCAGGTTGCGCGCTGAGGCATTGACCACATAACCGAGCTCGTCGATGGCCTTGTTGACCTTCTCGCGCGTGGCGTCCGAGACGAATTGATAGTCGTTGACAACGTTGGAAACGGTTTTGATCGAGACCCCTGCAGCTTTTGCGACCTCGCGCATGGTCACAACCTTCTGTTCAGGACCTTTATGGCTTCTGGCATCACTTCCGGATGATTTCATATTCTTCATTACTCCTGCTTGTCAATGAACATGTCGATGACTATATACGAATTACATCATTTCTATCTTCATCGATACACATCTCGAGGAGCAATCAAGTTCTTCGCTCGCCTGCATGTCGAGAATCGGCATCCTTTCAGCATTCCAGTGTACACGGCGCACCTGCGCGTCGCGACCACCGTATTGCCCGTCAGCATACTCGGCGGCGTGGAAGACATACAACGGATTGCCGTCCTCGTCACTCGACCACATGCCGTGACCAGTTCCCAGTTGCCATTCATCGTTGTATATGCTGGACTTCTGCAACGGGTAATCCAGCTTGGTCCACGTTCGCGGATCCAGCAGATCGGCGTCCTTGCCGGCCGGAGCGGTGGCCAGACCGGTGGTGTAGTCGATGCCGACCAGGGAGCCGGAATAAATAAGGAACAGTGTCCCATCGTGCTCGATGACGTTGGGGCCTTCGGCGATGGCATTGTCCCAGGCGAATTCCGGGAACACGATCTGTCGCGGCGAACTGGTCAGATGCGCCGGTCGCTCAGGATCGAACGTGGCGATCCAGACGCTGCCGATCTGCTGCCAGGCGTAGTACCAATGCCCGGAATCGGTGAACACCGTCATGTCGAGGCTGATGCGCTGCACCGGATTCAACGCCTCGCCCTTCGGGCCGTAAATCGGCTCGGGAGCATCCCAGTTGGCAGGTTCGCGCGGGTCGAGATCGCGGCCGTCGGCATCTTGACGTAGCTGCATGATGTGGCAGCAGCCCGTCCACATATCGGGCTTGCCCGCACGGTCGTTGGGCGTGCCGTCGGGATTGTGCTCCGGGCCGTCGAAACACGGCATGAAGAGAATCGAGAGCCGGCCGCCGATGATGTGCAGTTCCGGTGCCCAGAAGCAGCCTGTCATCACCCGCCCCTCGCTGTTGCGGTCACCACACTTCAAAAGGTCGATCTCACGGCTCCGCCCACCGGCCGCGTCCGAAAGCTCGGCGATGGTGTGCCCCACACGCAGGGGCATGTGGGTGCGGCCATTATTCGGGTCGATGCAATTGCCGCCGGTGTCGTCGGTGGCGATGAAGAGGAACAGCCGTTCTCCGTTGAAATCGAAGGCGAATACCGACGGATCGGCGCGTTCACGGGCGAACGGCACCGGATAGGTCTCCTGACGCACGATACCGTCGATGCTCACCACATCGCCGGCCTTGAAGTTTCCGGCGAGCACGTTGCGCCTGAAATCCTCAAGCTGCGCCTCGTCCCAATCGACGTTGCGACAAACGCAAGAACCGTCGGAATAAAGCAGATCGACGGTCTCGTGCCCGAAACGTTGAAGCGCGGCGTCGACGGCAGAAGCGGAAGCGGAGAGCGCAAACGTCAGCGCAGGACTAGCGACGCCGGTGTTGTAGACGCGTCCGAAGCGGTTGAGCAGGGCGATGGCGTCGTTTTCATCGATGTCAATGACATTGCCGGGCACGCAGTCCGGGATATCGGCCGACCCGACCTGTTCATTGCGCCAGTCAGCCATTTCGGAACCGCTGTCGTCGCGTTCCGCGCCAGCGCACGCGTTGCCGTCAGCTGCGGTTTCGTCCATCGCGACCACGCCGTCAAACGCTTCCAGCAGATTGTCGACATGCGCCGTACGCAACGCACCGGCATCATTGTGCCAGGAAATCATGTATCCCCCGGTTTCGGCGAGTGCCGTCACCTGCGGGCGGTGCACGCCCTCGTCGGTATCCAACGTCACCATGCCCAGCTGCTCATAGCTCAACAAGTCCGGACTCCGGGCCAGCAGGAACGCACAACGTTCGGACCCGTCGGCTTTGCCGCCGCGGGCCGTACGGGTGGCCGCGATGCCGTAGCCCATGTCCGGCCAGCGGAACAGATACGGGTCTTTGAGGCTTTTGAGGGTGATATCGACGTCCGGCATCAGCGCGTCAAGTCCCACAGCACCACTGGGCGCGTAACCGGAAGGCCCGTCCTCCTCGCGCAAATGGCGTGAGGCGGTTGCCGCGCCTCTCGCGTGTCGCGGCACACCCACGCGCGGCACGCCTGCGGCAAAGAATATGCCATAGTTGCCGTTGAGCGCCTCCCACCTGCCCGTCGCCGGCGAGCGCAGCGCCAGATGCATGCTCAACGCGATGTCGGCATTGTTGGCATGTTCACGGTCGGTGGGTTCCCTTGTATAGCACAGCAAGGAATACTCCTGCATACATTCCTGATGTTTTTCCATCTTCGACGCCCTGTCTCCGCATTCGGCTTTACAACGATGTACAATATTTATAAAATATTACATCGTTATAGAAACGCAACGCCGCAATTTCCGGAAAGAAGCGAGGCAAATCATGGCAATGACGACACTGCGACGCACGTTGGCTGCAACGTTG
Source organism: Bifidobacterium sp. ESL0764 (assembly GCF_029395515.1). Taxonomy (NCBI): domain Bacteria; kingdom Bacillati; phylum Actinomycetota; class Actinomycetes; order Bifidobacteriales; family Bifidobacteriaceae; genus Bifidobacterium; species Bifidobacterium sp. ESL0764. The sequence goes on along the minus strand of NZ_CP113919.1, from coordinate 237,765 downwards.
GCGGCGTTGACCCTCATCGGCACGCTCGCGGGATGCGCGGGCAACTCCGCCGGCGACGCCTCCAACGGCACCGCCCAAACCGGGGAAACCCGCAATTCGGCGGGCAAGCACATCAGCCGAGTCTCGGTGCACGACCCGTCCGTCGTCAAGGCGAACGGCAAGTATTACGTCTTTGGCTCCCACCGCGCGTGGGCCAAAAGCGACGACCTCGTCAACTGGCATTATTTCAAGAACAACCTCAGCACAGACTACGAAACGATTTTCGCCGATATCTGGAAGGCGTGGCCCAAGCAGTCCTCGAATCCCGACGTCAAGGGCAACATGTGGGCGCCGGACGTGGTGTGGAACCCGACGATGAAGAAATGGTGCATGTACCTCTCCCTGAACGGGGCCAACTACCAGTCCGTCATCGTCCTGCTCACCGCCAGCGACATCGAGGGCGACTGGACCTACGTCGGCCCGGTGGTCTACTCCGGCTTCAACGACGCCGACAAGGACAAGACCGACGTGCCGAAGGTGCTCGGCGAGAACGCCGACCTCGGTCGCTACCTCTCCGCCGACGACACCGAGATCAACGCCATCGACCCCAGTGTCAAGGCCGACGACAACGGCGAGATGTGGATGACCTTCGGCTCGTGGTTCGGCGGCATGTGGATGCTGAAGCTCGACGGCAAAACCGGCCTGCGCGACTACACGAAGACCTACGAAACCGTCACCGACAAGTCCGACGGCTACTACGGCGTCAAGCTCGGCGGCGGCTACGGCAACTCCGGTGAGGGCTCCTATCTGCTCAACACCAACGGCTGGTGGTACCTCTTCACCTCCTACGGCCACCTCGAGCAGACCGGCGGCTACCAGATCCGCATGTTCCGCTCGAAGTCCATCACCGGCCCCTACATCGATGAAAACGGCAACCCCGCCGTCTCGACCAGCGCCGACGCCAACAACTGGGAAGGCGACACCGGCGTGCGACTGATGGCCTCGAACCAGTGGAGCGGCACCGACAACGGCGACATCGAGGTCTCGCAAGGCCACAATTCCGCGCTCGTCGACAGCGACGGCACCGTCTATCTCATCTATCACACCCGCTTCTCCGACCGCGGCGAGGTCCACGAGATCCGTACCCGGCAACTGCTGCCGACCGCCGACGGCTGGCTCACCGCAGCGCCTTACGAATACACCGGCACCAAGGCGAAGGCCAAGGGCTATAAGACCAGCGAGCTGGCCGGCACCTACGAATTCGCGATGCAGAACCCGAACACCTATTTCAAAGGGCCGAAGAAGCTCGGCGACAAGACCAGCACCGACTACAAAGGCGTCAACAAAGGCACCGACATCACGCTCACCGCCAGCGGCAAGGTGACCGGGGAGCGCAAAGGCACCTGGGAAACCAAGGCGGGCAGCAACGAGCTGGAGATCACACTCGACGGCATCACCTACGTCGGCGCGTTCGACAGGCTGCCGCGAGACAAGGACGGCAAGCCCGTCATGACGTTCTCGGCGCTCGGCGACAACATCTGCGTCTGGGGCTCGAAGAAGTAGCTATTGAGCCCGATGCTTCAGGTCGGCGGGTATGAACAGGAACGCAGAATCGTCAGCGTTCGCTGGCATACCTGCCGACCTGAAGCATAGAGAGATTTTTCAAGGAGGTATGTATGGCCATTTCAACGATTACCACACGGCGGCTGCCGGTCCGCATCCCGCGCACGCCCGAAGGTTTTTACGAATTTTCGCTGCCCGCCGGACACGTGCCGATCCACGACCCCGCCATCGCCGAAGAAAACGGGGTCTACTATATTTTCGGCACGCACCGACGCTTCGCCCGCAGCACCGATCTGGTCAACTGGGAACCGCTGAACAACAATCTCACCGACGATTTCGAGACACTGCTCGGGCCTATCTGGAAGCAGTGGCCACAGGTGGGCTTGAACGGATCGCCGCTTTCCGGCAATACCTGGGCTCCGGACGTCATCTTCAACCCGACGATGGGCAAGTGGTGCATGTATCTCTCCGTCAACGGCGAGAACTACCAGTCGGTCATCGTGCTTCTGACCGCCGATCATCTCGAAGACGACTGGCAATACGTGGGCCCGATGATTTACTCCGGGTTCAAACCCGAAAACGTCAGAAAAACCGACGTACCACGCGTACTCGGCAAGGAAGCCGCAGGACCGCTGGTGCGCTATCAGTCGCTCAAGGACTCGCATATCAACGCCATCGACGCGGCGCCGGTGACCGACGAACGCGGCGATATGTGGATGAGCTTCGGCTCGTGGTTCGGCGGGCTGTGGATGATCCGGCTCGACCCGGAAACCGGACTACGCGACTACGAGACCACCTACCCGCTCGCCAAAGACGCGAGCGACCCCTATTACGGCATCAAAATCGGGGGCGGATACGGCAATTCCGGCGAGGGCTCGTATTTCCTGCATGCCAACGGCTGGTGGTATCTCATGCTCTCCTACGGGGGCTTGGGACGCACCGGCGGCTACCAAATCCGCGTCTTCCGTTCGCGCGAGCTGACCGGTCCCTACGTCGACCAGGCCGGCAACCCCGCGGTCTCACACGGTGAAATCGCCGACAATTGGACCGGCAAAACCGGCGTGCGGCTGCTCGCCTCGGTGGCCTGGAACGGAGGATCCGCCACGTCTCCATCGGCAAACCCCGCGAAGGCGGCACCGGAAGGCAAAGCCATACTCCCCGATTGGGGTGGCGTGGAAATCTCGCAGGGCCACAACTCCGCGTTGGCGCGCGAGGACGGGCGAATGTTCATGGTCTACCACACCCGTTTCATCGGCCGCGACGACAACGACTACGAGACCCGGGTACGCGAGCTCTACACCACCGCTGACGGCTGGCTGGTCGCCGCACCTTACGAATATCAAGGATCGCTCGGCATCGCACCGCACACACCCGCCGAAATCGCGGATATCTCCGGTGATTATGAGCTTGTCTGCCTGCGTCAAGACACGTATTTCGACGGTACGCGCGACGCCGATGGCCGCTGGCACGGCGTCAATACCCCCGTACATATCCGGCTTCGGCCAGATGGACGTGTCAGCGCGACTAATCTGCAAACGTTGATATCGGCAGGTTTGATTGACGACGATGTATCCGTAGCTTCGGCGGACGGTACCGTAACCTGCGGCCTGTGGCGGCTTTCGGGCGACGGACACGCGCTCGATGCTCGCGACGAAACCGAAACCGGCGAGATCTGCGGCAACGGCTCGATGCGCATCACACTCGGCACGCTCACCTACACCGGCGTTTTCGTCACGCTGCCCCGGGAATCCGACGGCAAGCCGGCCATGACCTTCTCCGCGGTCGGCAACAACCTCTGCATCTGGGGCGCACGGTGCTGAGCGACAGCTCATACGCGAAGGCCGGTAGCCGTTGAATGATGAAATCAGCACCACCGTTCAACGGCTACCGGCCTTTCCTTCCTTCGTCACCCGGCTCTGGTAGTCGAGCCGTAGCCGGCAAGCGACTTGTCACTGTTCATCACCGTTGCAACCACATTCCACGTGTATTTCACCGATAGATTTCCAACGTTATACATTTTCGACATCGCCCAAGATACAGCCTCTCTTCTCTTGTCTTTCATCTGCTTTACGCCCATGGATGCCACGAGTTCAGCTTGTCAACGTGGTACGCCCTCATACCACTCAAATTGACAAATCGTACCGGAATTATCTAAAATAATACTTTGTATTTACAGCTGAAGTAATCAATAGATGGCGTGCAGGACGATGCTATCCACGCGCAGCGTAGGCGTGATTTGACGAAGGAGCACATACGAAAACAAGACGGAAGGCAGCCATCGCCGGCATTCTTATCGCTGTCATGCTCATGGTTGCGCCGAGCTCGGCCAATGCCATGGAGGCGGGCTCGCTGCCAGCGGTATCAGATCAAAGCCTCTCGGCAACAACGCCGTCATACAACAATCCGTCCGCAACGCAAGTCGGGCAGAATAAACCCGATCCCAATATCGGCAAGCCGCAAACCCACAGCAAAGACTGCGAACCCGATTCACAATCCGGCTATGGCAACACCAACGGCGGCAATGGCGGCAATGGCGGCAATGGCGGCGGCAATGTCATCGCGACGGCCGACCGCCCCCGATGCGCCGTACACGGCGGCCTGCTCACCCCTGCGTCCCAAGCACACCATTCCGTAATACCTTATGTTCTTCTGCTGCTTGCGGCCGGCATAACCATAGACTTGATCCGTCGCCATTTCAAGGCGGATTCACAGACCAGCCCGCATCACTCGGACAGGTAAGCCGACCGAGGCAAAGCTTCCTCTTCTGTACCCTTTTGGACTTGGGACCTATTTGAGTTTTAGCGTAGCGGCATAGACGGCCTTTCGATTGGAAAGAGATCCGTCGGAAAGCGGATGCTCTTTGACCACTTCGGCGATCGCGTCCTTGATGCGTTCGTCGGTTTTGGCGGCACGCTCGAGGGCCAACGCGGCCAGGTCATCGACGCTCAGCACGGCCGCCGCGGCCTCCCCCGCCTTCAGCGCCTCGTCCTCGCTCGCCCCGGCAATGACCAGGACGATCTCACCGCGCGGCGGATCGTCGATGACCGACTGGTGGATCTCGGCGATGGTGCCGCGGCGAATCTGCTCATAGTCCTTGGTCAGCTCGCGGCACAGCGCCATCGGGCGGTCCGGCCCGAACATCTCCAGCAGGTCGTCCATCGTCTCGGCGATGCGGTGCAGGGTCTCGTAGAAGACGATCGTGCGGCGCTCGGCCGCCAGCGAGCGGAAACGGTTCATGCGCTCGCCTCGCTTGCGCGGCACGAAGCCCTCGTAGCAGAAGCGGTCGGTCGGCAGGCCGGAAAGCGCGAGCGCGTCGAGCACGGCGGAGGGGCCGGGCGCGCAGGTCACCGGCAGGTCGCGCTCGATGGCGCGGCGCACGATGGCCACGCCCGGGTCGTTGACGGTGGGCATGCCCGCATCCGAAACCACCAGCACGGTCGCCCCGCGCTCCACCTCGTCTAAGAGGCCGTCGGCCTTGGCCCGCTCGTTGTGGTCGTGGTTGGCGACGACGCGGCCGCCGACGCGCACGCCGAGGCGGTTGGCCAAGTCGTAGAGACGGCGTGTGTCCTCCGCCGCGACGATGTCGGCCCGCTCGATCAGCGCCTTGAGACGGCCCGAGGCATCGCCCACGTTGCCGATCGGCGTGGCCGCCAGCACGACGGTGCCGCGCGGTATCTCAATCATCACGCCATCTTGCGTCGCGTCGCGTTCGCCGGTTGCCTGTTCCGCAGATTCCATATCGCTCGATTCCATACCTCAAGTATCCATCACCATGGTGACGCGATACGACTTCCGCCATCAAACGCCGTCCCGCAAGCTTCTTAGAATTCTGAGTGGGGTTCGGCACCGCGCATACGTTATTGAGATACCAGCGTACGCGGCGCCGGGCACGGAAGAAGGGACATTTATGCAGTACGTTACCAAAACCATCAAAGGCATTGACGGGAGCGTCGCCACACTCACCGGCTATATCATCGACAATTCCAAGGAAATCGATCCCGATCGTCGCCGCCCGGCCGTGCTCATTTTCCCCGGCGGAGGATTCAACAAGGTGACCGACCGCGAAGCCGAACCCATCGCGATGATGGCACTTGACGCCGGCGTACAGGCATTCGTGCTGCGCTACTCCATCGCGCCTTCGCAGTACCCGGTGCAGATGCTTGAGGGCGCCGAGGCCATGAAGATGATCCGCGCCAACGCCGAAGAGTGGCATGTCGACCCCAAGGCCGTCACCGTCATCGGCTTCTCCTGCGGCGGCCAGCTCGCCGCGTCGATGGCCACAACCACCGGCGACGACGTAATGCGCGAAAACGGCTATGATCCCGACGAGGTGCGCGCCAACGGCCTGGCGCTGGGTTACCCGGTCCTGACGGCCGGCAAGTACCGCCACGAAGGCACCATAACCAAGCTCTTGGGCGACAAGAAGAGCGACCAGGCGATGCTCGACGAGATCTCCTGCGAGAAGCACGTCGACGCAAAGACCGCGCCGACCTTCATCTGGCAGACCGTCACCGACGCCGTGGTGCCGGTGCAGAACTCGCTGCTCTTCATCAACGCCTGCGTCGAAGCGGGAGTATCCGTCGAAGCGCATATCTTCCCACAGGGCCCGCACAGCCTGGCTCTCGCCACCGCCGAGACGGCCGCAGCCGGCAATGACGCGCAAATCGAACCGAGCGCCCAAGTCTGGCCAAGCCTCTGGGCCGCCTGGGTCGAGCGCAATTTCATAAATTAAAAAGTAGGCTTTTGCTTAAAAAGAACCGGTCGCTGGATTTCGTTTGGCAACCGGTTCTTTTCAATACGCGCCAGTTTTATACAATCCGTTCCTTACCAAACCGCCAGAGCCGCCTTGATTGTCAACAAAATTCCAGGCAGCCAATACCGTATGCCCAAAGAGTCTATTCATCACAGAAATTCCCAGCCGTTCCTGTGGCTACGGCCGCCCGCAGCTTTCCGAAGTCAATCGTCGATACGGATCGGTCACCCTTGAAAGCGACCGGCCAAATCCGTTGAGAGAGGAATATGAAATGATGAAACGAGCCTGCTGCTGCCAGTCTTACTCGCTCAGGGCCTCGATCATGTAGTTGTTGATCGTGGCCTTGACGCTCTCGAGGTGATCGGAGTGCGTGGAGGCGATAAGCTCGCTCTGCGGCCTGTCAATCGCATAGTCCTCGAGCGTGGCCAGTGTGGCCTTGCCGTCCTCGACGCTCTTGCCGATGCCGGAGTCGAAGGAGCTGTAGCGCTTCGAGACGAGATCCTCGATGTACTTGTCCTCGTGCATCTTCGCGGCGACCAGAAGGCCGGCGGCGAAGGAATCCATGCCCGCGATGTGGGTACGGAACAGATCCTCGGCCTCGAAGGAGCTGCGGCGCGGCTTGGCGTCGAAGTTCAGGCCGCCGTGAGGGCCGATCTGGCCTTCGGCGAGGACCTCCCACATCACTGCGGTGGTCTCGTAGAGGTCGGTCGGGAACTCGTCCATATCCCAGCCGATGAGCTTGTCGCCCTGGTTGGCGTCCAGCGAACCGAGCACCCCCGCGTCGCGCGCCACACGGATCTCGTGCTGATAGGTGTGGGTGGCGAGGTTGGCGTGGTTGCCCTCGAGGTTCAGGCGGAACGTACCCATCAGGTCGTACTTCTGCAGGAAGGAGATGGCGGTGGAGGCATCGAAGTCATACTGCAGCATGCAGGGTTCCTTGGCCTTCGGCTCGATCAGGAACTGCGCGTTCATGCCGATTTCCTTGGCGTAGTCCACGCACATGTGGAAGAACTTGGCCATGTGGTCCTTTTCGCGGGCCATGTCGGTGTTCCAGAGGTTTTCGTAGCCTTCACGGCCGCCCCAGAAGACGTAGTTCTCGGCGCCGAGACGCTTGCCAATCTCGAGGCTGTGCTTGAGCTGAGCGCCGGAATAGGCGAAGATGTCGGCGAACGGCGAAGTCGAAGCGCCGTCGACGAAGCGCGGGTTGGTGAAGAGCGATGAGGTGTTCCACAGCAGCTTGATGCCGGTGGCCTTCATGTTCTCTTCGATCTTGTCGACGACACGATCGAGGTTAGCGTTGGTCTCGCGCAGGGTGTCGCCTTCCGGCGCCAGGTCGCGGTCATGGAAGGCGAAGTACTCGACGCCGAGCTTTTCGAAGAGCTCGAAGGCGTAATCGACCTTGGCGAGCGACTGGTCCATCGGGTCGCTGTACTTGTAATACGGACGATGCGCGGTGCCGTCGCCGAACGGGTCGACGAGCTTCTGGTCGAAGGTGTGCCACCAAGCCACGGCGAAGCGCAGCCAGTCCTTCATCTTCTTGCCGGCGACCACGCGATCGGCGTCATAATAATGGAAACCAAGCTCTTCCTTGACTCCCTTGTCGTGTCCGACGTACGGAATTTTGTCTACATCCCACAACCCCATAGGTTGCTCCTTTGCACACGTGCCGTCGTTGCAGACGACATTGGTTAATTCGTTTCACTTACATCGTAGGTCACGGAACCGCATTATGTCAAATCATTTAATTATATTCGCGACAAAAGTTTCAACTCTTTCAAAAGCATCGTTTCATGAGGGAGAACGTGCGCCGATAACCGCCCAGGCAGGGCCGTCAAGAACAACGTGTTCGCGCATTTAGACGAGTAAGGGCAGAACAAAACCACCGATACACCAATAACATACGATTTGCCGCCTGCGGATGCAACCACAGACGGCAAATCGTTACTTCACCATCTCTTCGCGTTTATCAGGATTTCGTGAATGAAGCTATATTCGTAAGTCTCCACTCCCGACCATTTCGTCTTCAAGGTCAATCGATGTGCTCCGTTACTGTTCCTTCCATCTTAGGAAGGAATGGCACGCCGCTTCCATCCGTTCCACCTTCAAAAGTAATCGTCGTACTTCCCTCCATCTTAGGAATGGATGGAAGCACATTACTTCCATCCGTTCCGTCTTCAAGAGCAATCGACACCCGTGGCGGATCAGATTTCCCGTTATTGTCAAACATCTGTACCGCGGTCCCGCCACCACAACCAAGTAGTCCCGTCTGGAATTCCGTCGTCTGAGGCTCACTATCCGGCTTCTGATCATCGTAAAGAGTCATTTTGCCCTTCATCGGATGGCTATCAGCACACGTCGGATTGGAGAACATGGCCGTAACCGAATGATCGGCATGACGCTGTACCTCAATATGGATATTGTCCACCTGTATGGTGACCGGCGCCTCGTCTTTCGCTTCCGCAGCGTAGGCGGTGGACGGTCCGGCCAATGCCAAGCACGCCATCATGGCCACGGACGCGGACATCGCACCCAAAATCTTTTTGTTGTTACGCATCATGCCACGCTCCTCACCATTGAATCGGACCACATACCACGTGTATGACACATTATAATCCATCTTCGCCTTGCACACAACATTCATTTCAGAGAATGGGCTCAGACCGTGCGCAACTCGCCTTTGACCTTGAGGGTCACCGGGTCGCCGGAAAGGCGGCGGACCGAGACCTCGCCGTGGGTGACATTGACGACCAGACGCGAGCCGTGGATGGTGAGCCTGTAGGTGAGGCTCTCCCAAGCCTTGGGTAGGTGCGGGTCGATCGAAAGCTCTTCGCCGCCCGAATCGCGCAGGCCGCCGAAACCGGCGACCGCCGACATCCACACGCCGCCGGCCGAAGCCAGATGGATGCCGTCGGACGTGTTGCTGTGAAGGTTGGCCACGTCGGCGTAGAGGGATTCCAGGAAGTACTGCATCGCAAGGTCGCCGTAACCGACCTCGGCGGCGAGGATGCACTGAGAAGCCGCGGAAAGCGAGGAATCGCCGGTGGTCAGCGGGTCGTAGAAGTCGAAATCGCGCCGTTTGACATCGAGCCCGAATTGCGAGGAAAGCAGGTAAAGCGCCAATACCGTGTCCGTCTGTTTCAAGACGCGACGGCGATAGATCACCATCGGATGATAGTGCAGGAGCAGCGGGCGCTCGGTGTCGTGCTCGAAATCCCAGGTCTCGCGGCGCATGATGTCGTCGTCCTGAAGATGGATGCCGAGCTTTTTGTCATACGGCAATTTCATCAGTTCGGCGATCTCGCGCCAGCGCATCGATTCGCCGGGCTTGATCGAAAGGCGCTGGACCACGGCGTTGAGTTCCTCGCCTTCCAGCGATTCCAAGGCGTCCGCGGCCTTGCGCAGGTTGAATTGCGCCATGACGTTGGTGTAATAGTTGTCGTCCACCAGGGCGGTGTATTCGTCCGGCCCGGTGACGTTGTTGATATGGAAGGTGCCGTCCCAGCCCATATAGCCCAGGCTCGCCCACATCCTCGCGGTCTCGACCAGAATGTCGATGCCTTCGCTCGCCAAAAACTCATGGTCGCCGGTCACCGCGACATACTGGCAGACGGCGTAGGCGATGTCCGCGTCGATATGGTACTGGGCGGTTCCGGCCTCGAAGAAGGCCGAGGCCTCCTCGCCGTTGATGCCGCGCCACGGGAAGAGCCCGCCTTCCATGCTCATGATCCGGGCGCGCTTGCGGGCCGCCGGCAACATGCGGAAACGGTAGGACAGAATGTCGCGGGCCCGCGCCGGGTTGGTATAAATCAGGAAGGGGGCGATATAGGTTTCAGTGTCCCAGAAATAATGGCCGGAATAGCCGGTACCGCTCAGCCCCTTCGCCGACACGCCGTTGGGGACGGTGGCCGTCGCTTGCGCGAGCTCGAAAAGCTCCCAGCGCAAGGTCTGCTGAAGCCGCCCATCTCCACCGTCATCGATTTCGACGTCCGACTCCTGCCAGAAATGGCTCAGCCATGCACGCTGTTGCTCCTGCAGCGCTTCGAAGCCTTGCGCGACGGCCCAGTTCAGGGTTTGCGCGCAGAGCCTGATGAGTTCGACGGAATTCTGGATTTCGATGGTGGAGACCTGCAGGCCCTCATCGATTCCGATAGGATTTATCCGATATGTATTGTAAGCGGCGTAACGCTGCACCCGCTTCTCGCCGCCGTCCGGCACAGCGACGTCGAAGACGGCAGGGACCATCTCGCCGTCAATCTGCTGGCAGAAGCCGACGCCCATCGTCAGCTCGGAATGCAGGCAATGGAAAGCGCCGAAACTCTCGTCGGCCACGCCTCGCGAAATGGCATCGACCTCGAGCTTACGCAGGCCACCGTCGGCAATCAGGTCGGCCTTGCGCGGATCGACGTCTCGCGAAACCACCGGCTGGTCAGTGTTCATCTTGCCTTCGACGTGGACGTTCAGGGCACGTCCGCGGGCCTTGAACGTCAGCGCCGTGGCCATAAGGTCGGCACGGAACAGGCAGACCATGGTGACGATATCGACTTCGAGGCTCACCCCGTCGTCGATGTCATATATATAGGAACGAGTCGCGGTGCCGTCCTTGAAATCGAGGCTCTGCGAGACCTGCTGCGCCTTGCCTAGCTCCTTGCCGTCGACACAGAACCTGAAATCGACCGTATCGGGCACACCTTGCACGACCTGACCCACGCGGGCGAAACCGTAAGCCTCTTCGGCGTGGCGGATGGCAAAGGTCTCATGGAAACCGCTCAGGAACGTGCCGGAGCCGAGATTTCGCGGCGCATTGGCCTCGCCGCGCACACCGATGGTGCCGTTGGAAAGCGAGAACAGCGTCGCGCTTTCGGCACTCGGCTCACCGTATTCGGTGAATCTCCACGGATCGATGGGGTAACGGTCGGCATCGAGCGGGTCATCTTGCAAATCCAGTTTCCGGATCTCGTTACTGTCCAACGCTTCCTCCAACATCATCTCGCCTGCCGGATGCCGCCTGACGACATCGCCCATGGCTGGCAGGCTCTTCGCACATCCGGCCGCCTAAATCTCACCATCGCATAGACAACCAATACACCTTTACTGTTGGAAAGCATACTCCAAACGCAGTAATGAAACAGCTCGCAAAACACCGTGAGAGCATTAATAAAAACTCTTTGAAGAATGAGAAGCTTGACGCTGTTAGTGACACCTATATATAGGTCGTGTCAATCTCACAAGCTCACCGCGGCTGGCGGAAATGGCGGTCGCCGATCGACGGGAATGGGGTGTGCGGTTCGCGCTGGTACCAATAAGCGACGCTGGCCACATCGTCCGAGCGCTCGAAAAGCCCGGCCTCGTCGGTGCCGATCTGCTGAAGGGTCACGCGCAGATCACGGTCGAAATAAATCGGATCGGGGATGTGCCAGCGGTAGAGGCCGCGGGTAACGGGCGTCGCCTGATCCCAATAGTCGCTTTCGCGGCCGACCAGACTCTGCGAGCGGAACGGGAAGCCGACGAACGGGGCACAATAGGTCTGCTCGCGGAATTCACCGCAACTTCCCGTGCCGGCGTTGTCGCTGCCGTCGCCGAACGCCCCGAAGCTCCAAGCCCCGCCGAAATAATCCTCGGTGCCGGTGGAGGTCACGGTCGGGTAATCGGTGTCGCCGTCAAGGTAGAACTTGACCTCGCCTTCGCCCCACCAACGGCTTTCCAGCGCCGTCAACGCGATGTAGGTGCCGATATAGGTGCCCTGGCCGCGTACGCCGTCGAGAATCGTATAGTCATGCTGTTCCTGCGTGACCCGCTCGCGATGCCATCGGGCGTGGAAACGCATCGCGTCGTCCGGCAGTGCGTCGTATTCGGTGTAATCGATCTGATAGAAGAAGGAAGGCACGTCCTCGTTATGGTCGCTGCGCAACACGATTTTCGCGTGCTCGAAAGGCATGGCGAAGTAGCAGTTGAAACCGCGGTTGGGCGCGACTATGACGGGCATGGAATTGACAAGGCAGCCCTGGGCATGGCCGCAGCAGAAGAAGTCGCCAATCGGGCAGAGAACGGACGGGCTTTCCTCACCGTCCCAATAGAACTCGAGAACGAGGTTGCGCAGCACGTTCGGGCCGGTGGGCGAGGTCTTGTCGGTTACGGTCATCCAGATATGGCGAATCACGCCCGGGCCGTCGACGTCCATCAGCGTCACCGATTCGCCGGCCGGCACAGTGCCGAGGCAGGGAGTCCCTTTGCGCGAGGGGCCGAGTTTGCTGGCGGTCTGCGCCGCGACCCCCTTGCCGCCGGTCGGATTCTCCGCATTGATGCACCGCGAGCGCCCGCGCGACGCCACAGAGAGCCCATCCATCATGCCGAGCCCATAGCCTCCTAATCCTCGGGCCGCTTCTGCCTGTACAACGTTCATTGAACTTGCCTTTCTGCTTTATCCAATTTATCCAATAATATTCCGGCTGTTCCAGCTTGCCACAACGCCAACATGAATCTTTCAATCCCGCCATAACCAAGCCACTAAACCAACTAAAGCGGCCTAAATATGGCAAAATCCACAAGTTCCTCCATATTTAGGCCACTCAGCCGATCTCGACAGCTCGAATGTTGGGTAATTCAGTCAACCGTCTATTTCACAGATCCAGCGACAATACCCTGGTTGAGTTTGCGTTGGAAAATCACGAAGAAGACGATAGTCGGAATGATGCTCAAGAGCGACGCCGCCGCCAATGTAGTTGCATCCATCGTGTGCTGGCCCTGCAAGGTAGCGAGCGCCAACGGCACAGTCTGCACACTGTCGTCCATCAGGAAGGCCATCGGAATCATGTACTCGTTCCAGGTCCACACGAAGAAAAACACAAACAGCACACTGATAGTCGACCAGGAAATCGGCAACACCACATGAATAAGCGTCTTCCAACGGGAAGCGCCGTCCAGCGTGGCAGCCTCAAGGATCGCCTGCGGAAATGTACCGTATACAGCGGAAAGCAAGTAAGTCCCATATGCACTTTGTATAACAGTGAAAATAATCATAATGGCAAGCTGGGAGTTATACAAGCCGATGCGTTTAAACATAATGAACAGAGGATAGAGCAAAGCTTCCTGCGGCATCATATTAGCCAACATAATAACCAATACAATCCAACGATTGCCCTTCACGCGTCCAATCCCCAACGCGAACGAATTGAGCACCGAAAGCACCACGCCAAGCACAGCGACAACCAACGAAATTGCAAGGCTGTTAAAAAACTTGACTGGAAAATGGCTTGTATTCCAGAAGGAGACGATCCCGCTCATGGTCGGATGTGTCGGCAGGGTGAGCGGACCGTTGGCGTTGTAATCACTGATGGTCTTGAACGCGTTCATCGCCAGAATGATAAGCGGGCTCAACATCACAATGGCACCGAGAATCAGCAAAACAAGCACGAGCCAATCACCCCACGAACGAATGTGCTTGGCCTTGATCGGCACTTTTTCAGTCTCAACGGTGCCCTTAGTTGTCCTTACTTGAACGGTTGTTTCTGACATTTTGAGCTCCTGCCTTCAGTCCATGTTCTTTTCGACATGGCCCTGGATAATCGTGAACACAATCGAGAACACGATGATGACCACCGTCAACGCAGTCGAAATCGCTGCACCATAACCGACCTGCTGAACCTGGAAGAATTGATTGTATGAATAGTACGAAGGCACAATGGTCGTGGTGCCGGGTCCGCCCTTGGTCAGCAGATAGACCGGGCCGAACGTCTTCAAGGCTCCGATAGTCGCGGTCAGAATAACAACCAGTAACTCAGGCATGATCGACGGCAAGGTAACCACATAGAATTTCTGCCACCAGTTCGCGCCGTCGAGTCCGGCCGCTTCATAAAGCTCCGGGTCGACGCGCTGCAAGCCCGACATAAATATCACAATCGGATAGCCGAGCTGAATCCATATCAAAATGAACATCAACACGGGCAATGCGGTTTTCGGACTGCCGAGCCAATTGCCCTGGAACATCCCCATCCCGATCTTCTCAAGCAAAGCGTTGAAAGCACCATCGTCAGGGCGGAAAATCCATCCCATGATGATTGAAGCGACAGCAACTGGTAGCAACTGCGGAAGATAGTACAATGCTCTGATAAAGGAGGCCGTCTTGGAGCCGAATTTCTTCTGAATTACATCAGTCAGTAGCGACGAAATGAACAAACCAAGAATAGTAGGAATCACAACGATGGCGACGATAATCCAAAATGAGTTAATGAACGATTTCCAGAACATGTCATCGCGGAAAAGCTTAGACCAATTACGCCCACCTATAAACCGCACCGGCCCTACTCCCCGCCAACGGGTAAAACTAAGGTACACATTCCACAACGCTGGAACAACGATGATAACTGCAAGACTCAAAATTCCAGGTAAAAGATAAGGGACAAATCTTGACGGTTTGTTGCCAGGCAACCGTGACATTTGCCGTTCTCTGGATTTATGTTGCTGAGACAATGAAGCCTCCTCTAAAAAGAATCATTTACGACTTTTGACGGCATTTTTAAAATGCTTAATTGACGGATCGACTGACCCTCAGCCTTTCGAATGAAGAGAAAGCCGATCCGTTATCAATCACGACACCAAAGCGTTAATCTTTAACACCCATGTCATCGACACCCGACGTATAAGCCTTCTTCATCTCCTGAAGAATCTGATTCGGGTTCTTGGTACCGTTTACCAACTCCTGGAACTCAGAAGACATGGCATCAGTCAAACTGGCCGCCGGATAGTCCGGATAGTATGACAGCTTGCCCTTTTTGGAGAAGCTCGTATATTCCTCAATCATCTTCTTGTTCTTAGCATTGGTGATTTTGCTCATGTTGGCACTCAACGGCACACTGCCAGCGTTGCCTATGCCCGTCTGTAGTTCTTCAGAAATCGCATAGTTGAGCAATTTGGCAGACCAATCCTTATGCTTCGACTTCTGCGGAAGGGTCAATAGATTGCCGGTGCACCCTTGCAACATCTTCGCGCCAGGAATTGCGGCTCCGTCCCAATCAAAGTCTTTGATCTGGTTATTGAACCGGTTCTCCGTCCACGTACCCGTCTGATAAATAGGATACTCACCCTTGATAAATGAAACGGTAGTGTCCTCACCTTTCAGGCCCGTAGCGTTACGAGAGATGTAACCCTTGTTGACCCAATCATTAATCTTGTTGGTCGCATAGGTCAAAGGCTCGGCATTCCAATTGACATCATGCTTATACATCTGCCAATCATCAACAAACTTTGAATCCGCCTTGGTCCCAACAAGTGACCACCACAACCACAACACACCATAGTCCTGGGCGTCAGCAGCGATTGGGGTAATTCCAGCTGCCTTGAATTTCGCACACGCAGCTTCAAATTCGTCCATAGCCGTCGGAATCTTAAGGCCTTGTTTGGCGAACATATCCTTGTTGTAATAAACACGCTGATATTCCGCATACGTGGGAAGACCAACCCATTTATCCCCATTCATCACGCCTTTATCGTTATATTTGGCTATTGAGGCATCAGCTTTGGTAATCTTCTTATCCCAACCATATTTCTTGACGTACGGCCCAAGATCACTAAGCAGACCAGTCGACGACAGCATACCAGCCGAACCATTGCCTCGATTGGATTCCATAATGTCAGGAGCCTGGTCAGAATTGAGGAATTGACTGGCGTTTTGCGCTATTTGAGTGAAGGACTTCATCTCAAGCTTGACCTTTATACCAGTATCCTTGGTAAACATTTTTGCAGCTTTTTTCCAAGCAGCTGCTTCGGCGGAAGTATCATCCTCGTAATACCAGAACGATATACTATCCGGTTTAGTGCTACTTTGCGCATCACTGCTACCGCAACCAGCCAAAGCGGTGACGGACATAGCAGCAGCCGCCAATACTGCGATACCTTTCTTCATACTTATCATATTCCCTAACTCCTTTGGTAGATAAATTCTTTTCGAAACGTTTCGATGGTGGGCAAAAACAATCATCGGGAAAATTTAATCCACTTATGCTTTACTCGATAAAAGAGAAAACCGTCATTGCCCTTCTCAACAAACGCAAACGTATAAGATTACGTCGCATCACCCCCTCTCGTAGATATCGGTGCCGGCCCCAACGAGCCACGGTCGATAAATTTCGGTCTGAACAGTTTTACAATCCCACGGATATCACGATGCCGTTCGATAGATTCCACAAGAATTCCAATCGCTTGACGACAGAGCTCTTTCGGAGTCATCGGCATCTCAGAAATAGATTCTTTCATCGGCTGCGAAGCCAACAACGTTCCACAGGAAAGCACCGATACATTATCCGGAATCGCAAACTTGGCAACACGCAGAACACCGAGCATCAAATTAAGTACAGCCGGATCTGCCTGGCTAACTACTGCAGTAGCCCCGGCATCACCGAATAAGCAATCGGATACAAACTGGTTTGGATCAAAACTACCATCCTCAGTTAACGCCGACTCCATAATCGTCATGCCAAATTTGTCAGCAGCCGCAATCAAAGAATCTCTGAAAAGTAAGAAATAACCAGAAACAGGCTCATTCAGATTTTCGACACTACGCAACAATGCCACACGTTTATGACCGAGATCATGCAATTTTTGAGCAGCAAGCCGACCCATGGCTTCAAAATTAATATCGACGCAAGCGCAATCGTCATGCTGATCAGGATATCCGATAGCCACACAGGGCTTTCCGTATTCAGCCGCCATCGCGGCGCGAGCATCATCTTGTTCGACATCAAGCAGCACAATTCCATCGGCCAAATTGCTATGCGTAACACGCTTTATATCTTCAACGGCATCTTCACCGGTCAGCAACAGAACATCATATCCTGCAGCTTTCGCCTGCAACGCCGTCTGCATAAAATAGGCACTCAGGCTCGAATGCTTCACCTCACGGCGACCCGGTGCGATGGCGATTACGTGATTAATCTTTCCCCGCATCTTCTGGGCGCTGGCGTCGGGAATGTAGCCAAGTTCATCGATAGCCCGTAAGACCTTATCGGAGGTTTTGGTGGAAATCGAGCGCTTCCCCGACAATACATATGAAACCGTGGACGCCGATACCCCAGCAGCCTTTGCCACGTCTTTAATGCCCGCCATCACGCACCTCCTCTTCATTGATGTAAACGCTCCATATTGTTGTCGAAACGTTTCAACACTTATTAAAATATCCCCCTCACAATAAAATGTCAAATCGTGGCTTGTTCTTGCACTCATCACTGAAGATAGTGTTGATCAGTGAAAGCATGGAACGCCAGGAACAAGAACGGCATATCCGGCAGTATGTTTCCGCACAAACGGAAAAGATGAGATATAAACGACTAAGCGACGAGAAGCGAAAGGCAAGGAAGTCATGAGCAATCAACAAACCGACGGAACGGAAACCGTGACCATTTATCTCGCCAGGCACACGCAGACGACCTCCAATGTCATGGACATCATGCAAGGCTGGTCCGATTTCCCGATCACCGAAGAAGGCTACGAGATCATCCGCAATTTCGGACGCGGGCTGAAGGGCATCACGTTCGACGCCGCATACGCCGGCAACCTATCGCGCCATTATGCCACGGCACGGGGCGCTCTGGACGAATCCGGAAACAAGGATGTCGAGATTCATGTCGATCCCGACCTGCGCGAGGCCAATTTCGGCAGCTTCGAGGGACGAAACGCCACAGACACGTTCAAGGCCGCTGCGGTCCACATGGGTTATAAGACGCAGGAAGAGGTTTTCGCCGATCGCGGGATGAAAGCCCACCTCGACCTGCAGGACGCAATCGCGCAGCTGGATCAGCTTGACCTATGCTCGTCTCCGATCGATCAGAGCGTACGGGCCGAATTCTCCACGCAAATACAGGATCGCATGACCAGAGCGCTCACCAAAATCGCCGATACCGCCGTCGAGAAGCACCAGCACAACGTCCTCGTCGTCAGCTCCGGCCACAGCATCCGTGAATTTTTATGGGCGATCGACCACGACGCGGATCTGACGAACCAGGAAAACACAGCCACCACCAAGCTCACCTATCGCAACGGTTCCTTTAGCATCGTCGGCCCTACCGGTTCCTTGGAATATCGCGAACGCGGAGCACGTCTTTAGCGGTATCAGCGAACCTGCGCAAACCCAACAACAGCGCGCGGTTGTGCAGGTTCGCTGGACAGTTCAGCCAATCGCGGGGCAGGCGGCACCACTGCTGGTAACGTTGTGTTCCGCAGGCAGCGCCAGTAATACATAGTGCTGCGCGGACGCATATCAAGACGACAGACGGGACACCATGGGTTTCATTCACTTCCTCATTGAGCTTCTGAAAGACCCTCGAACCATCATCGCCGGCTGGATCTCGATGGGCGTGGCTCCCACCCTGGGCTTCATCTTCCTTATTGTCTTCATCGAAACCGGCGTGGTCTTCTTCCCGTTCCTTCCAGGCGACTCCCTGCTGTTCGCGGCCGGTTTCTTCGCCGCCCCGGACGCCGTGACCGGCAAATCCGCGCTTCCCTTGTTCGCGCTGCTGCCGGTGATCTGGATCGCGCCGATTGTAGGCGACCAGTGCAACTACTTCATCGGCCATTTCTTCGGACGCAAGATCATCGAAAGCGGCAAGGTCAAGGCCATGACCCCCGAACGCCTCGCCAAAACCGAAGCAATGATCGACAAGTGGGGCCCGCTCGCGGTCTTCCTCGGCCGCTTCTTCCCCTTCATCCGCACGTTTATGCCGTTCATTTCCGGGCTTTCCGGCATGCGCTGGCGCAGGTTCACCCCGTTCTCGATGCTCGGCGGCTTCACTTGGTCGACGCTGTTCACCCTGCTCGGCTACTTCTTCGGCGGCATCCCCATCGTTCAGGACAATTTCGAGCTGGTCATCATCGCCATTCTCGTCATTTCACTTCTTCCCACGATCATCGGGCTTGCGAAGGCCAAATTCGGCAAGAAAAACAATGGAAGCGACTCCAACGACGGCATCAAGGAGAGCGCTGACGCAACGCTTGAAGAAAGCGAATCCGCCGACTGAAGTCAGCCAGGCTCGCGCGCACTCGTTTCTTTGGGCTCCGGTCGTCCATCATTCCCGCGTGAAATGAATCACGAGCAAAAGCATACTAGAGTCTCTATCTAAAGTTCAATTCCGATAATTTCTATTTCATAAAATAGATGTCAAACGTTATTACCGTCTGGGCAACACTCATTGATTTGCCAACAAAGATTGAAGAAATACCTTGGACCAACCTCAATAATGTGAGGCAAAGAACAATTCTATAGATAAATACAACCAATTAATCCTAGAAAAGCATCTCAGCAAACCATCCTTTCAGAGATTGATCAATCTTCTATTTTCAAGCATTATTACCTTCTTCGTTGCAACAAAAACTCAAGAAAAACGCCAGCCCAACCATAAAATGTGAGGAATATCACATTGACAAATTCTTTTTTATGCTCTTTTTCGGCTTTTCGTGATTTCAGACATATATCGTTATATATTGAAGGCTAATTTTGATGGAGAATGAAACGTTAGATGTTCACGCAAAGAAGCCATCGACAAAAGCCTGACAGCAATAACATCTCAAGGCCAACTTGAAGGAGTAAAGATGAAGGTAGTGATTTTCTCCACCTGCCTGGTCGATCTGATATTTCCCAATGTCGGGAAAGCCATGGTCGAAGTTCTTGAAAGGTTCGGCTGCGAAACTTACATGCCGATGCAGCAAATCTGCTGCGGGCAAATTACGTTCAACAGCGGATACGTCAAAGAATCCACGAAGGTGATGCACAACGAGATCGATGCCCTAATGAGCGTCGACGCCGATTACATCGTCGGCCCCGCCGGTTCCTGCGTCAATATGTTGAAGGAGCTGCAGTTCCACCTGCCCGCCGGCGACGACGAATACAAGGCCAAGGCCCACGAAATGGCCAACAAGACCTACGAGTTCTCGCAGTTCCTCTATCGCGTGCTCGGCGTGCTCGACGCCGGCGCGGAACTCGACGCCGTGGCCACCTACCACCGTTCCTGCCATATGACCCGTCTACTCGGCGAGCGCGAGAGCCCTTATATTCTTATGGACCACGTCAAGGGCCTCAAGGTCAAGGAACTTCCGCATATCGAGAACTGCTGCGGTTTCGGCGGCATGTTCTCCATGAAAGTGCCTTCGGTTTCCCAGGAAATGGTCAACGAGAAGGTCTCAGACGTCGAAAGCACCGGAGCCGAGGTCCTGATTTCCTGCGACCCAGGTTGTCTGATGAACATCGGCGGCCGTTTCAATAGGCTCGGCAAAAAGATCACCATCATGCATCTGGCGGAAGTGCTCAACAGCAATGTCGACATGAGCCGCGTGAAGTACGTCGACGCAGCCGAACGCAAGGCCATCGACGAACAGACTTTGCAGCATTCCAACGCACATGAGGAGGCTCTGGTATGAGCACCACACAAATGGATGACACCATGTTCAAGCGCACCGGAAAATCTACCGGCACGATGCTGCAATATGGCGACAAGAACTTCGTCAACCGCGTTCACCAGAGCACGACAGACAAATTCGCCCACCGCGCCATCTCCAACGCACAGGATGCGCAGTGGGTCAAGCGCGAGACCGCTCGTGCCGAACTCGGCAACTGGGAGGGATGGCGCGACCTGAGCGAGCAGATCCGCCAGCAGGTCATTCGATATCTGCCCGACTATCTTGAGGAATTTTCCGACAACGTCGAAAAGCGCGGCGGCCATGTCTTCTTCGCACAGACCGATGTCGAGGCACGTGACTTCATCACCGATCTGGTCAAGAAAAAGAAGGCGCACAACATCGTCAAGCCGAAGTCCATGGTCACCTCCGAGATCGGACTCGACAAGGCACTGCTGAAAATCGACGGCGTCAAGGTCACCGAAACCGATCTGGCCGAGTTCATTTTGGAACTCGACGATTGGGACGAACCTTCCCACCTCGTCTTCCCGGCGCTGCACAAGAACCGCGACCAGGTGCAGAAGCTCTTCCAAAAGCTTGGTTACAAGGGCGACAACGACCCACAGCATGAGGCGCGGTTCTCCCGCAAGGTGCTACGTGAACGCTTCCTTGAATCCGACATGTCCATCACCGGCTGCAACTTCGCCGTCGCCGACCAAGGCATGGTCAACATCGTCACCAACGAAGGCAACGCCGACCTCTCCATGGCCATCGCGCCCACCCAGGTCGTCGTCATGGGTATGGAACGGCTCGTACCGACCCTGAAAGAGGCCGAGACGATGGACAACATGCTCGTGCGCTCCGCAGTAGGTACGAAGCTCACCTCGTATTGCAGCTTCGTCTCCCCCAAGCTTCCCGACGAGGCCGACGGCCCCGAGGACTTCTACGTGGTCATCGTCGACAACGGACGTTCCAACGCACTCGGCACCGAGTTCGAGCCGATTCTGCAGTGCATCCGCTGCGCCTCCTGCCTGAACGTCTGCCCGATTTACCGCAACATCGGCGGCAAGGGTTATGGCTCCATCTATCCGGGACCGATCGGTGCCGTGCTCTCCCCGCTGCTGCAGGGCGACTACGCGGAATTCCACGATCTGCCGTATGCCTGCAGCCTCTGCTCGGCCTGCACCGCGACCTGCCCCGTCAAGATTCCGCTGCACGAGCTGCTCTTAAAGCATCGCGAAGTCATGATGAACGACAAGCATATGGGCGACCTGATCGCCGACACCGTGATGAAGGTCGTCGGCATTGGTACCGGCCATTCCTCGCTCTTCCGCACCGCGCTGACCTTCGACCACGTTGCGATGAACACCATCGCCAAGAAGGGCATCAAGGACCCGGCCACGGGTTCGCGCGTGCCGGACACCGCCAAGAACCTCGACGAGAACGGCAAGCATGAGGAATGGATGCCGTTCGTCTTCGGCGGGTGGACCAAGGTCCGCGACCTGCCGGAACCGCCGGCGCACTCCAAGAACTTCCGCACTTGGTATAACAAACGCAAGAAGTCGCAGATCGCCGAAGCCGGCGGTGAGGAAGCCTTCCGCAAGGCCCAGGCTGGCATCCTCGCCAAGAACCCGAACGCACCGAAGGACTTCGGCGCTTACGATAACAGCGTTTCTGCACGCAAGGTCGGCCATGAGCAGACCACGCCATTGAGCGACGCGACCGTTCCCGTGGCGCTCGGCTCCATCGAGGAGGCCGGAGTCGGCCATTACGCCGACCAAGACAGCCACACGAGCCATGAGAACGCCGTGCGGCATGGTATCGCTCCGGCAAAAACCGAAGCCGCTGCAAATTCAGCCGACAATGGGAAGAAGGACTGAACATCATGACCGATCGTGAGACATTCCTCAACTATCTCGCCGAGAAAAGCGGACGCCCGCGCCACCAGCTCAAAGATCATCCTCTTGAGCCGGTCAACGACCTTCCCGAAAGCACACTTTCGGGCCACAGCGTCGACGAGCTGCTCGAGATCGCCCGCAAAAACGCGCCTGCCGTCCACGTCGATTTCCAGACAACCGACAAGGCCGGACTGCCCGCCGCGCTCGACAAGTTCATCGCGGCCAAGGCCGACGGCAAGCTCATGCTGCCCACCTACGACGAGAACTACAAAGCCTTCGGACTCGAGGATTGGCGCGACGGGCTTGACCCGAAACCGTCGTTCTGGGTGCCGGGTGCCGGCCGCAAGGCCAACATCGACACGGCGAACCACTCGGAGGCGGCCATCGGTTTCGCCGATTTCCTGTGCGCCGAATCCTGCACCATCACCGCGCCGACCACTCCGGGCCAGGGCCGCGCCTTCCACTTCCTGCCGGTGCATTATCTGAGCATCATCCGCAAGTCGAGGATCGTGGCGAGAACCCGCCAGGCGATGGACTATTATGAGCCACGCATCAAGTCCGGCGAGATCAAGACCTCGAACCTCAACTTCATCACCGGCACTTCGTCGACCGGCGATATCGAGATGGTCCTGGTCGTCGGCGTCCACGGTCCGCTCGACATGACCTATCTGGTCGTCGAGGACATGTGATTTTTCGGCTGCCGTCGGCCGCCTGACCAATCACGGGCGATAGATGACAGCCGAAAAGCCGATTGGGCGCTCCCTGAATACTCGGGGAGCGCCCAATTGCTATTTCTTGTTACCAATGCTTACGACGTTTCACCAACAGCAACACCCGGAAAATATGCGTGAGGCAAGCCCCCCCCCAGAAGGCGAAGGTGTACAAAAGTACATCGAGTCTTCCGAGGGCCTTAAACATTTCACTCGGAAAATACGCGTACGACATCACATTACCGTCGACGAAGGCGTACTGCTGGTACGTCGAAACCCCACACAGTTCCCCGGGCCAGCACTGACGACACGCGTGAGGCAAAAGGCCCCCGGAAGGCGAAGGTGTACAAAAGTACATCGAGTCTTCTGGGGGCCTTTTGACGCTCCGTGTCGTCAGTGCTGGCCGTAGACGTTCTGGTAGCGGTCGTTCAGCTTATCGATGTCTTCCTGCGCAATCGGGATGATGTCGCCGAGCTGCTTGGCGGCCCACATGGTGTGCGCCACCTCTTCGGTCATCGCTGCAGCCTTGACGGCGGCCTCAGCGTCCTTGCCGATGGTGAACGGACCGTGGTTCTGCATCAGAACAGCCGGCGAATGCGGGTACTTCTTGAGCGTCTCGACCACGCCCTCGCCGATGGCCTCGCTGCCGATGAGCTTGAACGGGCCGACCGGAACCGGGCCGCCGAACTCGTCGCCCATCATCGTCAGGCCGCACGGAATGTTCTGGCCGGTGGCCGCCCAGGCGGTCGCATAGGTGGAGTGGGTGTGCACGACGCCGTAGACGTCAGGCATGTTGCGGTAGATATAGGCGTGGGACTTGGTGTCGGAACTCGGCGCAGCCAGGCCGTCGACCGGGTCGCCGTTCAGATCGCAGACCACCATCGATTCCGGCGTCAGGCTCTCATAGCGCATTCCGGAGGGCTTGATCACCATCAGATCGGCAGTGCGCAGGCGCTGGGAGACGTTGCCCGCAGTCCATACCACAAGGTTCCACTTCAAGAGCTGCTCATGCAGGGTGGCGACGACCTCGCGCACCTGCTTGACTTCGGCACGAACCTCGGGTCCGAAATCGTCTAATGTAGTCATTGCTATTCCTTTCAACCGCAATCACCTCAGACGCACCTATTCGCGTCACCGGTGACCGACCGTATTATTGTTACATTTCCAATTTACAGCACCTATGTTACCGCTCACATAAAGGTTATTGCAATTCGCATCCAAGAAATTACCATCATTTATCACTTTCGCCCCATCCGAAGTTTCGCTCACAACCCGCCGAATTGTACTTGGGACCGGGTTGTACTAGAATATGTAACGTTGTCTTGAGTGACGAACTCAAAGGCATGGGGCTGTAGCTCAGTTGGTAGAGCGCTTCGTTCGCATCGAAGAGGTCGTGGTTTCGATTACCATCAGCTCCACTCTCAGGGTTTTCGGGATTTCCCCAGAAGCCCTTTTTCTTGCCAGTTTGCCAGCGTCTACAAGGGTTTTCAAGGGGGCGCCGAAACTTTATTGCTTTATAGTTGCGAGGCGCTGCTCGACGTATTCTTCGAGGACTTCGGCGGTGAGACCGTCGTAACTGTTGAGGGAAGCGAATTGCGGGCCAGCGGACGTGTCGGTCTTAATGAAGCCCATTTGGGCGATGGTCGTCGCGCCCGAGGCGGCGGCCGCCTCGATACCGGTCATCGAATCCTCAATGGCGATGCACCTTGCCATTTCCTGACGGAAAGCGACCAGGCGCGCATCACCCGTAGATCCTGCTGAACGCTCAGCAGCGGAATCGTTCTGATTACCGAATTTGCCAATACTGTCGGAATCCGATACACGATTTGAAGCACCATTGTTACTATCGGTGTCGCTGCCAGACCGAGCCTCCATCCCGTTTGCCACAAGTACCTCTCCCGGAACCTCAATGCCTACAACCTCTGCGGCGGCAAGATACGGCGCGGGGTTAGGCTTTTTCGGCAGATCGTCGTCGCTGCATACATAGCCGACGAACGCGCCAGCGGGCGCCTGACGCACCAGATTCTCGGCCATGCGCCGCGGCGATGCCGTGACCAGAACCGACGGAATTCCGGCGGCAATCAGCGAGCGCAGCACATCTTCGACCCCTGCGATCCAAGGCATATGTTCCGCTTCCTTGCGCGCCACGCCTTCGATCATCAACCGCGCCACTTCACTGGCCGGCAATTGCGTGCCTTTGTCGACCATCAGTTGCGCGACCTGCGGAACCGGCTTGCCCGAGCAGGTCCAGCCGATATCCTCGCTCCAGTAGCCGCCGTGTTCTCGGGCGATATCCATCTCGACGGCATGCCAGTAAGGCTCCGAGTCGATCAACGTGCCGTCCATATCCCACAGCACGGCCTTCAGCATTCGGTCTGAACTCGCCCCATCATGTTGTTGCCGCAAAGCCAATGAAAATGCCACCTTGTTCTATCCGTTTATGCCGACTGATTTATACATACATAACTGTGATACATGCTATCAGCATCGTCTTATATTTTGTATATCTCTATCATGCCATAAGCACTCGCTTTAGCCATATCACCCATTACCCAGCTCATTACGCAACCTATTACACAATCACACAGGCCAAAATACGGCAGAAAAGACCAAACTGGCCGGTTTCGGTTACTATGCCGAAGCCTCGTCTACAACCGCTCAAAGAACCTCTTCACGGAATCCACGGAATCACTCAGTCGAAATAGTGGCCCCAGACGACCAGCGAACGAGGGTCGACAAACGGGTCGGCATACGGCTCGCCATCAGGCTTCGCGGCATGGCGAGGCTTGTGGGTCGGTTGCTCTTGCGACGCAACTGATTCGGATTCGTCTCCATCCGATTGCACGCCTGACGCATATGGATTGGCGGCTTCGTTGGTGGCATCGTTGGCATAATACGGACGCCCCGGAAGCTCGCGAGTACGGGCTTGAACGTCGTGACGCCAGCGACGCGCCTGACGCGAGCGCTGGATCTCGGTGATATCGCCGTCGGAATCAGCCGCGAAAATACTGGAACCGCGCGGACGCTCGAGACGCTTCACCTCGCGCCGCAATTGGCGGTTCTCCTCCTGCAGCTCAAGAATCCGCGAGATGCCGGCGAGGTTGATGCCGTCTTCCTGGCTCATCTGCTGGGCCTCGGCGAGCTTGTGCACATCGCGCAGGGAATAGCGGCGGGCGCCGCCTTCCGTACGCTGCGGGACGATGAGCCCCTGACGGTCGTATTGGCGCAGAGTTTGGGGGTGGATGTCCGCCAGCTGCGCGGCACGACCGACGCTGAAGACGGGCAGATCGATATCGAACCCGACGTCATCGGCACCGTCCAGATCGGCACGGTGCTCGACCAACGCAACGGCACACAACCCGTACAGCGCCCGCACTTCTTGAGTTATCCGGGCCATCGCATTCACCTCCGCTGGTCTTTGTCTACCACTTTATTCATCCCGTATGGCATTGACTTCAATATCCATCAATACCATACGCATTGCCTATCCAACTCAAAACTGCTTGATTGGCCTACCCGCAAACTTTCCAGACGGTCGCGAATAGACCAATCAGACAACCCAACGCCAGACTTCGGCGAGGCAACGATTATCGCCACCTGCCAAATCGATATGTCAAAACATATCGCAACCGGCATCCGTACCAAACCAACGACTCGTTCATATCCAACCGTTGACTCGGTTTTTTTATTATCAGGTTTGGCGGCCGACCCACAACGGGCCAACCGCCAAACCAATTACCACAACGTTCAAAGCCGAATATCGGTTATCCCCCCTACCGGCCTTTACGTTTTCGCGCCTAAGCCACGCGAATCACTCGCGTTCTTTGGCCACCTCGTCGACGAACTCGCTGGAATTCCTGTCGAATTCCTTGGCATCGTGCTTCTGCGCCATGCTGGGCCTGCTCGGCACGCGGATTTCCACGCGACCGACCAAGTCACCATCACGGCCAGGAACACCCTTGCCGCCGACACGCACCTCGGCACCGCTCGACGTGCCAGCCGGCACACGGAACGTGACCTCGTTGCCGTCGAAGTCCAGCGCCTTGACGCGGGCGCCGGCGACAGCCTCGCCAATGGTGACCGGCAGCGGCATCACGATGTCGTTGCCGGAAAGGCTGAATTTCGTGTCGTTCTTCACGTGAATCTGCAGGTACATATCGCCTGCGGACCCGCCGTTGGAACCGAGCTTGCCCTTGCCAGGGAGCCGAATCTTCTGCCCTTCCTTGACGCCGGCCGGAATGTGGGTCTTGAACTTGCGCCCGCCCGCCTTGAGCGAAACGGTCGCGCCCTTCACGGCCTGACGGAAGGTCAGCGTGATCTTCGAGTTGCGGTCCTCGCCGCGCACCGGACGCTGCGGTTCGCGGTAGGTGCTCGACCCGCCGCCCGCGCCGTAGGGCATGCCCGAGCCCGCGTAACCGCCGGCACCCTGGCCGGCAGCATTACCGAACATCGAGAAGATGTCGTTGAGGTTGGTCGGACCGCCACCGGAAGTCGAGAAGCGAACCCCGCCGGGGCCGCCCGCACCACCGCCGAACATCGAACCGAAGATGTCGGAGAAGTCGGAGGCGCCGCCGAATCCGCCCTGGCCGCTGCCGCCAGCGAACCGTGCGCCGCCGCCAGCGAACTGGCGAATCGCGTCGTACTTGCGCCGCTGGTCGGCGTTGTTGAGCACATCGTAGGCCTCCGAGATGTCCTTGAACTTCTCCTCGGCCTCTTTGGTTTTATTGAGATCGGGATGGTACTTGCGCGCAAGCTTGCGGTAAGCCTTGGTGATCTCTTGCTCGCTTGCGTCCTTGGAGACGCCGAGCACCTTGTAAAAATCTTTATCTAGCCATTCATTTTCAGCCATATCATTGCCCTCCTTTTCGGGCCCTGAGCCGGTACATTGCCTGCAACGACTTCACAAACGATAAGTGCGACCCTCCGGCCACGCGGGGAATCGCACTTGTCGCATCACATCGTTGCCTCAAACCCGCTAGGCCTTGGGGGAAGCCACCACCACACGGGCGGCCCGGATCACGCGGTCGCCGATGCGATAGCCCGCCTCTACGACGGTGTCCACAGTCTCTTCGGTCGCGTCGGCATCCGGTTTGTGAAGAATCGCCTCGTGCTTGGTCGGATCGAAGGTCTCGCCCTTCTTGCCGAACTTCTCCACGCCGAACTTCTCGAACGTCTTGTCAATCTTGTTGGCCACGGCGGCGAACGAATCGTCCATATCGCTGTGCTCACGGATGCGGTCGATGTCGTCGAGCGCCGGGAGCAACGCGGTCAGCACGTCGATGATGCCGTGCTGGCGGAAGATCTCCTGCTCTTTCTTGGAACGGTTACGGAAGTTGACGAACTCGGCACGCTCGCGTTGGAGCGCCTCGAGATAATCCGCGGCCTCCTTCTTCGCCTGTCCGAGCGGGGTCAGCGTGTTCTCGCTGTCCTTGTCGCTCTTGCCATCGGTTGCATCGTCAGCACTACCGGTCTTATCCGACTTATCTGCGTCACCGTTTGTGTCGTCTCCGTTAGCGCTACCGTTTTCGGAAGCACCGCTGGCAGCATCGGCTTGACCGCCGTTAGTAGACTGTCCGGCAGCCGCTTGCGCGGAACCGTCGTTCACGTTCGTATTGTCGTTCTTGGCAGCTGAGGCGGCAGTATCCTGTGGATTCTGCTTCGCTTCGTCGTCGGCCTTGCTATTCGACTGTTCGGAGCTCATTGTTTCACCCGCCTTTTCGCCGGTCGTTCCGGCGTGAGTACGCTCGGGTTCGCTCGGACCGGCATCATCCGGGGACCCACCGAATCCCGCACCTGACGCATCAAACCCAGCCAAACGGTCGAGCCATGCGTCGTCGGGATCCGGCAGATCCTTCAGATAGTCGTCCTTATCGAACCCGGACACGATTACTTGTTGTCCTTCTTGTCGTCATCGTCGTCCACGACTTCGGCGTCAACCACGTCGTCATCATCGGACGAGGACGAGCTGGAGCCAGCCGCACCGGCAGCACCTGCAGCAGCACCGGCACCCGCAGCGCCAGCGGCGCCTTCAGCACCCTGCTGCGCATAGAGCGCCTGACCGATCTTCTGCGAGGAAGTGGTCAGCTTCTCCTGGGCGGACTTGATCTTGTCGATGTCGTCGCCCTTCAGAGCATCCTTGAGCGCGTTGACATCGTCGGTGACTTCCTTGACCACATCATCGGAGAGCTTGGCCTTGTTGTCGTTGACCATCTTCTCCATCGAGTAGGCGAAGGACTCGGCGGTGTTGCGGGTCTCGGCGTCTTCCTTGCGCTTCTTGTCATCGGCCTCGTGAGCTTCGGCTTCCTTGACCATGCGATCAATCTCGTCCTTGGGCAGAGCGGATCCGCCGGTGATGGTCATGGACTGTTCCTTGCCGGTGCCCTTGTCCTTGGCGGAAACATGCACGATGCCGTTGGCGTCGATGTCGAAGGTGACCTCGATCTGCGGGACGCCACGAGGAGCCGGAGCGATGCCGGTCAGCTCGAAAGTGCCCAAAGGCTTGTTGTCGCGGGCGAACTCGCGCTCACCCTGATAGACCTGAATCAGCACGGAAGGCTGGTTGTCCTCAGCGGTCGAGAAGACTTCGCTGCGCTTGGTCGGGATGGCGGTGTTGCGGTCGATGAGCTTGGTCATGATGCCGCCCTTGGTCTCGATGCCGAGAGAAAGCGGGGTGACGTCGATCAGCAGGACATCCTTGCGATCGCCCTTGATGACGCCGGACTGCACCGCGGCGCCGACCGCCACGACCTCATCCGGGTTGACGGACTGGCTTGCGGCCTTGCCGCCGGTGAGTTCCTTCACCAGTTCCTTCACGGCAGGCATACGGGTCGAGCCGCCGACGAGGACCACGTGGTCGATGTCGGAGACCGAGATGTTCGCATCATGCAGCACGTTGTTGAACGGCGTGCGGCAACGGCCGAGCAGGTCCGAAGTCATTTCCTCGAAGTGTGCACGGGTCAGCGTCTCGTCCAGGTGGACAGGCGTGCCGTCGGGGGTCATGGCCAGATACTGCATCGAGATCGAGGTCTCGGTGGAGCTGGAGAGCTCCTTCTTGGCCTGCTCAGCGGCTTCCTTCAAGCGCTGCAGCGCGATCTTGTCCTTGGACAGATCGACGCCATACTTGTTCTTGACCTCGCCGACGAGCCAATCGATGATCTTCTGATCCCAATCGTCGCCGCCGAGCTTGTTGTCGCCGTTCGTGGCCTGCACCTGAATGGTGGCGAAGCCGTCGTCGTCCTTGCCAATCTCCAGCAGAGACACATCGAAGGTGCCGCCGCCGAGATCGAAGACCAGGATGCGCTCGTCTTCCTTGCCCTTTTCGAGGCCGTAAGCCAGAGCCGCAGCCGTCGGTTCGTTGATGATACGCAGCACGTTGAGGCCCGCGATCTTGCCTGCGTCCTTGGTGGCCTGGCGCTGTGCGTCGTTGAAGTATGCAGGGCAGGTGATGACCGCATCGGTCACCGGCTCGCCCAGATAAGCCTCGGCATCGCGCTTGAGCTTCATCAGCACCTGCGCGGAAATCTCCTGCGGGGTCCACTTCTTGCCGTCGATGTCCACCGACCAGTCGGTGCCCATGTGGCGCTTGACCGAGCTGATGGTGCGGTCGACGTTGGTCACCGCCTGACGCTTGGCAACCTCGCCGACGAGGATCTCGCCGGACTTGCTGAACGCGACCACCGACGGGGTGGTGCGAGCGCCCTCGGCGTTCACGATGACCGTGGGTTCGCCGCCCTCAAGCGTTGCGATGCAAGAGTTTGTGGTACCAAGATCAATACCTACTGCACGTCCCATATTCGTTTCTCCTTATATTCGTACGTTTCACATCTGTTCGCTCGGGTCCGGCCCCGCGGCGCGACGTTCGTTTCGTCGCTCGCGGCCCGCATCCAGGTTCGCACCTGTTACGCTTCCAAAACCTGAGCCTACTACACTCAACTTTTAATCTCAAATTATATTCCCGATTTTCCGAAAAAACTTGAGTCTTTTTGGCTCAACTTTTTGAAATCAGGGATTCTATAGCTGTAAAACGCTGAAATTCCAAGGATTTGATAACTTATAAGGAATAAAATGATTTCGAATAACAATCTTAGTCGACGTTGACTATTCTCGCGCAAGCCGTCAAATCACGAATTGTTTCTCCTTATTGGCAAAGGTTAACTTGCACTAACCCATGGTTACCAAAAGAGAGAGGCGAATACGTACATATTATCTTTGGCAGCCAAGAGTTAGTGCGAGTGCACAATCACAGAAACTTGTACGAGAACAGACCCATTACGGCGCCGACGAAAGCGCAAATAATCGCAATGACAACAATCTGCTTGGTACTTAGCGGCTTGCCCTTGCGCGACGAGCGATCGACCTCATCCCCCGCCAGATATTGGCGCAGCTCCTTATAGGTCAGCACATCGATATCGCGTTGCAACTTGTAGCACCAGCCGACCGCAATAAGGCCGCACAAATAGAGCACCATGCTAATGGGCGCGAACCATCGCCATGCCTGGGCAGGGCCTTGGCCCTTGACGACCATCAGCACCGTCATCACGAGCCCCGCCGCGATAAACACGCACCCCACAATGAACAGCGTCAGTATGCGTGTGCCGTTGCGCTTGATTTCTTCGTTCATGGTTCCCACATCTCCTTTGACCAGTTCGTCCAGTGTGACGCCGAAAAGATTGCCAAGCAACAGAAGATTCTGCACGTCCGGGTAGGTACGGCCGGTCTCCCAATTCGAGACCGTCTGGCGCGAGACGAAGATTTTGCCGGCCAGGTCATCCTGCGATAAGCCCATCGCCTCGCGATGGTCACGAATCTGACCACCCAACTGCATCTCGACCGCCATTACCCCGCCTTTCCCGTTTGAAGCAGAAACCATCACCGAACCGCCCCAAATCATTTGTTCACCAAGCGACTGCACAATCTGCGCGGAATTCTGCAAACTATCTATCTTCAGCTTACAGAATCCAAGCGCAACAGACGTGAGCAACCGCAGAATCACTCATGAACATTGAGTGAGTTCAGCCGATCCGCCGGCAATCATTCCGACGATTTCAAGGTAACCCGCCGTGGCCGGACACTCCAAGCCAGAACGCGAAAAATCCCTGCCAAAAGTCTTTGACATGGCGGAATTCCAACGATTTCAGAACCATACACGTCTTCCGTACTAAAAGCAGCAATTCTAAACTCATTTCATAAACGAGAGTCATGCACAACTTGGACGGCCACGGCGCAACTCGGCGACACGCGACTTCTGCTGAATCCAACGAGCCGCCTTCGGATCAATCACGTTCGCAAGCCATATGACATTTGTATATTGCTCGTCAAGATAGACGTTCTCAGTCTTGACATTGGCGCTGACTAGGGGCTCTTGATGACTACACCGATTACGCATAGCAAGTAAACGCATAACATGAATCTCAAATTCCTTGCGGCGCCGAGAACGATAATACGGCATCCCACCATTTGCTGGATCACGCAATGCTTTCCAAACTGTAGGCTCCAATTTGCGAACCAGTAGAAAACGCCACGAATCTAAAGACAAACCAGCAACCACTCTATTCGCAGTGACTTCATGCCCGTCATAACCAATACGTCGTTTGACTCGACCTACCGCTTTCTGAAACTCGTAGTCGAAACCAAAGTAGGCCGCAGCGTCATACCAATTTGATTGGCCACACGCTTTGGCCAACCTCCGAGAGATAAAGTTGCGCAGCAACACTTCAACATGAGCAATATCTTCAAGATAAGCCTTCGACAGACGCGTATTCCACACGTACAAGGCCACCGGATCCAACGCAGCGTCTTCGTAGCGTCGCATCCGCTCAGCAGAGAACCAGCGACGCAAATCCATGAGCGTAATTTGCGTTTCATCCGTCATACATTCTATACTAGCAAGTGCAAGGCCCCGTGAAAGTCACTCATGCGAAACATCATGAAACTCCGGGGTCAATTCATTCACAAGTATAGGATTTCTCCGAAAAACAAACAACAACAATGTTATTTTTAAAAACGTGGAAATCAAAATCCACTTGAATCCAGTAAATATCGCTAAACCGTTGCGATATATGCCATTCAGCTCTCAAATTTTACAATTGTCATCAACTCTATTGATCAATTTGCATAAGTTCTATTAGTCAATCTGCATCAGTTTTCCTGTTACCTGCAACAAAGTTAGAACCCACATTATGCAATGGCGATAGGCCAAGATACGAAAACCCTGCCGACAATCCTTAAGAAAAATCGGCAGAGCAGGTTAATTGACATTGCACGCTCGCACTTTAGCGTGGTTACAAAAGGCGAATCGGCGGAATACCGCGAAAACCGGTTTTGCAACCACGCCAAAGTGCGAGCGCCGCTGACCTATATCGTCCGGATCACCGCTCGATGGTGGTGGAGAGCTCCTTTTGGCGCACGAAGAAGAAGACAAGCACAGCGGCGACCATGAACGGGACCATCCACAGGAAGATGGGCAGCAGGGCGCTGTTGTAGGCGTCGACGATCGGGATGCGCAGCATGTCGGGCAGGGCGTTGACGCCGCTGGGGGTGAGGTTGCTGGCGCTCAGGTGCGAAGCGGCACCTTGCATGGCGGCCAGGCCCTTGGCCGAACCCGCACCAGCAGCATCGGCAGCACCTGCGCCGGCGGTCGCCGAGCCAGCGGCACCGGCACCAGCAGCGGCCATGTGAGCCATCGCAGCCGCGAGGTTGTCATGCACGAAACCGGTGAGTCTCGAAGTGAAGATGCCGCCGACGATGGCCGTGCCGATGGTGGCGCCGACCTGCTTGAAGTAGTTGAACGAGGCGGTCGCGGTGCCGACGATCGAGGCCGGGAAGGCGTCCTGCACGATGAGCATGAGAATCTGCTGGCCGAGGCCCAGGCCCAAGCCGAAGATCACCGTGTAGACGCAGAGCAACCAGACCGGCGAATCCGCCTTCAGCGTGGAGAGCAGCACCAAGCCAACCGCCATGATGGAGGTGCCGACGATCGGGAAGACCTTGTACTTGCCCGTCTTGGAAACGAGGGCGCCGGACGCGATCGAGGTGACGAGCACGGAGGCCATCATCGGCGACATCAGCAGGCCGGCTTGGGTGGCGGTGACGCCGGTGGTCATCTGGATATAGGTCGGCAGGTAGCTCAGGACGCCGAACATGGCCACGCCGATTAAGAGGGCGCCGAGCGTGGCGACGTCGAAGTTGGAGTTGCGGAAGAGGTTCATCGGCATGACCGGTTCCTTGACCTTGAGCTCCACGGCGATGAAAGCGGCGATCAGCACGGCGAGCGAGACGATGACCTCGGCCCAGTTCCAGGTGTGCGGCTTGCTGGCGTTGGTGCAGACCAGCACGACGATGACGGTGATCGCGGCAATCAGGGCCATGCCGAAGTAATCGATATGGGACTGATTTTCGCGGCTTGGCTTGGGCAGATGCAGGAAGACGGACACCGCCGCGAGCGCCAGCACACCCAGCGGAAGGTTGATCCAGAAGGCCCAGCGCCAGCCCGGGCCGCTGGTGAGCCAGCCGCCGATCAGCGGGCCGGCCACCGAGGAGACCGCGAAGACCGCGCCCATCACGCCCATGTACTTGCCGCGCTCACGGGCGGGCACCACGTCGGCAATGGCGGACTGGGAGAGGATCATGAGGCCGCCGCCGCCAAGACCCTGGATGACGCGGGCGGTGACCAACAGGTTCATGCTGCCGGCCAGACCGCCCACGGCGGAACCGCACATGAACAGCGCAATGGCGATCAGAAGCAGCGGTTTACGGCCGAAAAGATCGCTGATGCGGCCATAGACCGGCATCATGACGGTCAGTGCAAGCCCATAGCCCGTGATGACCCAGGTCATGCGGTCGACGCCGCCGAGGTCGCCGACGATGGTCGGCATAGCGGTGGAGAGCACGGTCTGGCTCAATGAAGACATGAGCATGGTGACCATCAGGCCGATGAAGACGAGCGTCACGTCGCGCTTCGACGGACGCCCCGGCCGCGTCTGCTCGCCGGCGTCGGCGGATTCAGCGCGATGCATTGCATAGACAACAGAAGACATGGCAATCCTTTGCGAGTTAGAGGGTGGAGCCGTCTTGTTGCGCTTGGAATCATGCGCCAGAATACGTGCTGGAACCGGCTTTGCGCCTTGCCGTTGCGAAGTGCGTCGGGTTCAAATCCGTTCGACGCCGACAGCGAGCCGGCAAATGCCATATGACACCGAGATGGAACCCAACGGGAATGCGTATTCTGGCCGCTTTAACCTCACAGGGAATGCAAAAGGCCGGTATCGCGCGAGCGAAAATCGCCCTTGACGCAATACCGGCCACAGACTTACGACGGCCTAAATTTCTTTTCATTGGCAGGTTATCGGTTGATGCCGCATCAGCGCAAGCCGATTCGCTGTGACGTTTGTCATACCTGAAAATCAGAGGTTTCGGCGAGCGTGTCTAATTGATACGACCATATCGATATTTTCGAACGGTATTTGGCGCAATAGCAGCCTTTTCGGCATACCGAGATTACTCGCCAGCCGTCATCACACCAGCCGCGCAACGATTTTCGACACCACGAAACAAGACCGCAGGAATCAGCCTGCAGCACAACTCTCTGCGCTACCAGCGTATTTACTTTGACTGACGAGTTACGCGACAGACCACCTTTGGTTTCATCGTGCGCCTGCTTTAATTGAAAAAACTCAGCTCAATATCATTTCCCGCGCCCACACCACAACATATGACGTCCAAGACCTAAAGCGGGGCATGAAAAACAGAACGGCCATGGCCGGCCACTTTGTGTTTCAATGCCCCGTTTTCAGACGATTTGTTCTGCTTGTCTCTACTTCACTTTGTCACGCTTAGCGGCACGGGCGACCCAGACCGAGGCGATCAGGCCGATGGCGAGCAGGACGATGGCGGCAACCAGCGTCCATTGGCCGGCGCGGGTGAAGGCGGAGGTCATCGCGTCGACCACCTGCGGGCCCAACGGGCCGAGCTTGCCATGGGAGCCTTGGGCGCGGATGCCGACGATGGCCGAACCAGCCGAGGCGTCGAGCGACTTGGTGAGGCCGGAAACCAACTGTGAAGGCAACCCGCGTACGCCGGAAAGCGCGGACGGCGCGATATTCGTAACCATCACCGAAAGCACCAGGCCGGCGAGCGCCGCACCGATGCCGGTGCCGAGCTGGCGGATGGTCGATTGCGTCGCGGACCCTTCTCCGGACTGGGCAACGGGCACTTCGGAAAGCACGAGACTGGTGAGCTGGGCGGCGGCGAAACCGAGACCAAGGCCGTAGAGCACGAACGGCACCAGCATCCAGGCCACCGACAGGCCAGGACGCATCATCGCCATCAGAATGACCACGCTCGCGATCTCGACGATCAGGCCGAGTTGCACGGTGTGTGGTGCGCCGATTTTTGCGGTGACCGGACGCGCGAGACCACCGGAGACGATGGCGCCGAGACCCATGACGGCCAGCAACGCGCCGGTGGGAATCATATCGAGGCCACGCACATTAATAAGGTAGAGCGGCAACACGAACATGATCACGAATTCGCCGGCCTGAATCGCGCCCGCGGCGATGTTGCCCATCGCGAAGGTCGGGATTTTAAAGAGCGACAGGTCAAGCATCACCGGCAGTGCACGGCGGGCGCGGCTGTTTTCGGTGTAGATGAAGAGCGCGAAGAAGACGACGCCGAGCACGATGCAGATCGGGATGACCGAAACCGGCCAGCTCGAGCCCCACTTGAAGCCGAACACGGCAAAGTCGCCCTTGGGGTGCCACCAGCCGTAGGTCTGACCTTCAATCAGGCCGAAAAGCAGGAAGGCGGAACCCAGAGCAGAAAGCACGACGCCCAGCGGGTCGAAGCCGTCGGGTTTGGCGGCAGACTTGGAGGAATCGGACGCGGCCAGTTTCTGTGCGGCGGCACCGAGCGCGGAGGCTCCGGCCTTGCCGCCGGTTTTCGGCACGAAGAAGATGGCCGAGATGAAGACGATGACACCCAGCGGCACGTTGACGAGGAAGATCCAGCGCCAGCCGATGGTCTGGGTAAAGAGGCCACCGAGGAACGGGCCGATGGCCGCGGCCGCGCTCATCACCGAACCCCACACGCCGAAGGCAATGGCGCGGTTCTTGCCACGGAACGAGGCCGAAACGATGGAAAGCGTCGAGGGCATCACCAGCGCGCCACCGACGGCCTGCACGGCGCGGGCGCTCAGCAGCAGCGTGGCGCCATTGGAGGAAGCGGCGAGAATCGAGCCGGCCACGAAGACGACCACACCGACCTGCAGCGTGAGCTTACGTCCCTTCATATCTCCGAGCTTGCCGAACGGCAGCAGCAGCGCAGCGAGAATGATGTTGTAGAGCGAAGTGACCCACTGCGCATCGGTCAGGTTCAGGCCGATCTCGCGGATCATCACCGGAATGGAGACGTTGACGATGGAGCCGTCGAGCACGATCATCGCCAGCGCGAGCGCCAGCACCCACAGCGCGTTCCACGGCGGCTTGGCGGCGGCGACCGCGTCCTTCGGACTGCGGACCTTCCCGTTATCTTGTTGAGTCATCAGTAATCTTCCCCTACTGCCAGTGCCGGTATGCGACATGACTATTATGACAAATCATCAGTAGATGCGTATTTTTGCGACACTATGTCGCAAACCTCGAGCGACTATACGCCTTGACCGCACGCCGCGCAAATCCGCAGCCTCGTTTTAGCCGGAAGCCCAGAAACCAAGGGGTAACGCAGTGCGGACAAGGTGCCCCGATAATATGGAATATAACGATGCCGCCAGCAGCAACGCTACAGAAAAACGAGAGGACGATATGCCACGCATCAATGAGGCCAATCTTGAGGAACATCGCCGTCACACCATGAACGCGCTGCTCGATTCGGCGGAAACAATCATGCGCGAGCAAGGCGGCGAAGCCCTCACACCAGCCAACGTCAGCCGCGGGGCCGGCATCGCCCGCAACTCGATCTATCGATACGTCAAAGACATGAAAGACCTGCGCCGTCAGCTCATGGCAAGGCATATGCCGCAGTGGGTCGCGGCGCTGGAAAAGGGCCTGGGCGGCGTCACCGATCCCGCGGAAATCATCGTGCAGTGGGTGAAGATCAATCTCGAGCAGTCGATACTGCAGGGGCACGATTGGATGACGCAGATACCGTTGAGCGACGCAGAGACCTATCGCGACGACAAAGATCTTTGGCAGGGACGTGACGACGACGGGCGCAAGGCCGAAAACAACGAAAACCCGGAAACAAAGCCGGGGCCGAGCACGAAATCCAAGAGCGCCGACAGCGACGACAATCCCGACACCTCGGACAACAACACGGAAAACAAAGCAGACGAAAAAGCGACTTCAGCGACCGACATCTTCTGCGGCCATTCAATCCAGACTTCCGGCACGCCCTCCCTTGAGCCCAACCAGCCCAGCCTCCACCAACGCGTCAATGCGCCCATGACCGCCGCGTGGAAGCAGCTGCGATCCACCAGGCCACAGGTTGGCATCGCCCTCACCGAGGGGTTGGTCACCAGCGGCATGCGACTGCTCAACGGCAAAGAGCACCAAGGCGAAAAGACCCAAACCGCCACCATCCGCGATATCATCCAATCCACACGCGCCATCGTCGAACAGCTGCGCGACGACAAATGACGCAGGAAGCACAGGTCGGAAGTCGCCAATAGTCCTCACCGACAGCGACCCACTTACGCGAAGGAGCCTTTGATGTCCTCGGCCAGCAGCCGCCTCATGGCCGTCTCAACACAAACGGAATAAACATTACGAACCACTCAATGGCGATACTAGACAACATTTTTTTATCACAGCTATCATATAATGATAACAAAAACCCGGTGTATTAACAAGGGAGTTGAATGCCTTACTCCGATACCATTCGCACAACAATCGCAAGGCTTGACCGTAAAACGGCCCAACTCAACGCCGACTGCGAACGAATGCGTCGACGCCTGTCGGGCTTACGCACGCTCAAAACCCACGTAACGAGCCAATTCAACGAATTCAACAACCAACAAGCAGCCCGACAATCCGCAGTTGAAGCAGCAGGGATACGGAGAGTGGAAAATGGCACCTCCCGTTTTCAATAAAGATGGAAGCATCACACGGAATGCCACTAGACAACATAATGGGAAAACACAGAAATACTCACGAACATTTGATCCTAGCCACAGATCAATCTCCATATCAGCCGGCGTTTCACAATCCGTAGAAGGCGGCACCGTCTCCACTGATTTAGGACTCAAAGCGACCAAAAATTCACATTGGCACCACTTCCGCAAACCGCAGCCGGTGCAAGCCCCTGTAGAAGTCCCAGTCCTGCACCTGCCCGATTGGAAACGACAGCCTGTGCGTGAACCAGTTCCCGGCCGAACACCCGCACCAGTCATTCCGCCGCTCCTTCCACTCCCCATCCCCGCACTCTAAAAGGAGCACACTCGTGATTCCACACCAGACACAACAGAAGACCCCTCTGCGAGCAGCCGCTTCGCTCCTGCTGGCCCTCCTCACCATGCTCTTCGCCACCGCATGCGGCACCACACCAAAAAACAACACAACACCCGCCCCAAAACCACAACCCAAGACCGAGAAAATCACCTACCCAGCGCAATCCATGCGTAGCTTCGGATACAGCAATGACGCGCGCGGATCCCGCAAAGCAGCCAAAGACCTCAAGGACTCAGGAGACTTCACCGACGCTTACGCCACCAAAAACGGCGACGTCATCATTATCACCACAGAAAAACAACGACAAACCAATATTAAAAAGAACAACGAATGGATCGCAAACGGGGAACGAACTTTCCGAAAAAGCAATCCCGACTACCACTACCAGATCAACCAAGAC
Source organism: Bifidobacterium sp. ESL0764 (assembly GCF_029395515.1). Lineage (NCBI taxonomy): Bacteria > Bacillati > Actinomycetota > Actinomycetes > Bifidobacteriales > Bifidobacteriaceae > Bifidobacterium > Bifidobacterium sp. ESL0764. The sequence continues at coordinate 197,647 of NZ_CP113919.1, read as the reverse complement.
GGAACCCAAATGACCATATGGGTAGACAATAATCTCACCCCGGTTGCCGGAAGCAGTATCCTCACGGTAGTCCCACCAGGATACGGCTACAACTACTACCTGAAAGGCCACACCGGCCCGTGGGACATGACCATCACCGTACGCAACTGCCACACCGACCAGCTCATCCACCAATACCAGCTCTCACAAGGCTGGAAATTCGACGCAGCCACCTTCGGCGGCTAACGCAACCTGCTGTCGCCCGCACCCAAAACCACAATTTAGGAGAACCATGAGAAAAGAGACCATCTTCGATGGCGCTGCGACCATTGAGATCCCGGACAATTATGTGCGTTGGAACACCAGCGGCATTCCACGAGCCGATCAAACCAACGACAGCGACGACGGCAACAAGGAACCTGATCCGATCGTCTCGTGGATGGCGCACGGCGCGCTATTCAGATTCCGCGACACCGCCTATATCTCGGGCATCATATTCGACAGACCATGGCCCGGGAACGGTCTCGACAAACGATTGGACGAGTATTACCGCACCGCCATGCGCAGCCTTCCCATGGTCCGTAACGCCGAAATCGCAACACGTCCGATTCCTGACGGTGACGCAAATTTAGAAATCGGCATGCTTCAATACACATTCGCCACTCCAACCCAGGATTGGTTTGCCTGCGTCGCGCTATTACCCGCGAAAGCCCAGGAAGCCGCCATCATGATGATCTGCAAACTCGACCATGTCATCGTGGGCGCGACGGAATTCATGACCATCGCCGATTCCATCGCACCGGAATGGATTGAAACGGAACAAGAGTAAATCGACCAAACCCCCAGACGAAACAACAGGGTCAAATCCTAGCGCGTTGTTAATCCACCGAATTGTCCACTTTTATCCACATTTCAAAGGCGACATTGGGGACAAAATACCCAATTTTGTGACATATCGCACACCGCAAATTCGACACCCGTAAGATCACTATCGCACAACCCTTGCGTTTATTGTCAAAGCACTATATCTAGTGGTTCTTCTAACGACACGCTACTAGAAGTTGGGGTTCAGTTTGGAACTACATCCATGTAGTCTGGTCACTTGAAAGCTTACAAGACATCGATTCGGAGGTTACGATGACCGTTACCGTTTTCACCAAACCACGCTGCCCGCAGTGCGAGGCGACCAAGCGCCAGCTCAAGCGCCAGGGCATTGCGTTCGAGACCGTCGACCTGACCGAAAACCCCTCCACCCTTGAGCAAATCACCCAGGCCGGCTTCCGCCAGGCACCCGTCGTCATCACGCCCGACGCCTCCTGGAGCGGCTACCGCCCGGACCTCATCAAGCAGCTCGCAGCTGGCGCAGTCAAGATCTCCGCCGACGCTAATACCCAACAGACCGTTCTCGCCTAGTTCGACGATGGACCGGACCAACCAGACCAACCACACAGAACATAGAGAGAAGGCGACGATGGCGGACGCGAGTATCGATGACGCCACCACACACGCAGAACCCGGCACAGGAACCGCGAACACAGCAACCGAGCCGTACGACGACGAATGCGTCACGCCCAGCGAGCCGGAAGCCAAGGCCAAAGGCGAGCATATCGGCGCCGTGGTCTATTTCTCGTCGGTTTCGAACAACACCGCGCGCTTCATTGAAAGCTGCGGTTTCCCCGACGAGGGCATCAACGTCTATCGCATTCCGCTGCGTCCAAAAGAGGCACCGCTGCAGGTACGCGAACCGTACGTCCTGATCGTGCCGACCTACGGCGGCGGCAACATCGCCAAGGCCCTGCTCCCGCAGATTCGCAAGTTCCTGAACGGGCACAAGAACCGCAGTTTCATCCGCGGGGTCATTTCCTCGGGCAACAGAAACTTCGCCACGGCCTTCTGCGCCGCCGGCGACATCATCTCCAAGAAATGCCACGTGCCGTTCATGTATAATTTCGAGCTTTTGGGCACCCCGGACGACCAGCGTCAGGTGCGCGAGGGCATCCGCGACTTCTTCCTCGACGCGAAGAACAGGCAGAGCGGGCAAGGCCAACAGCAGCAATAAAGCGGCGATAACACCGCAGCCACAGCCTTAAGCAGTGATAAAAGTTTTGCGCCGCCATCCCTTCCGTTACTTGGAATGGCGGCCATAAAAATTGAATTTGATACCGAATACCATCGCCGTTTCACGACGATCCAAGAAGATAGGAACACTATGGGACTCAACGATTCCGCGCTGAGCATGGACAACACCGTCGAAGACACCGGTTTCGACCCGGAGCATGACTACCATTCGCTCAACGCCATGCTCAACCTTTACGATGAGGACGGCAAGATCCAGTTCGACAAGGACAAGGAAGCCGAGCGCGCCTACGTCAACTCCCACGTCGCGCAGAACACCAAGCAGTTCGGCTCCACCGCCGAGCGCCTCAAGTACCTCGAGGACAACCTCTACTACGAGAAGGCTGTTTTCGACCAGTACACCCCCGAGTTCCTCGACTCCTTCTACAAGCACGTCGAAGACTTCGGCTTCGAGTTCGAGACCTTCCTGGGCGCTTTCAAGTTCTATCGTTCCTACGCGCTGAAGACCTTCGACGGCAAGCAGTACCTCGAGGACTTCCCGCAGCGCTGCGCCGCCGTGGCGCTCGAGCTGGCCGATGGCGACGAGAAGGCCGCCGTCAAGTATGTCGACGAGATCCTCTCCGGCCGCTTCCAGCCCGCCACCCCGACCTTCCTCAACCTGGGCAAGGCCCAGCGCGGCGAGCCCGTCTCCTGCTTCCTCGTGCGCATCGAGGACAACATGGAGTCCATCTCCCGCGGCATCAACTCCGCCCTGCAGCTCTCGAAGCGCGGCGGCGGCGTGGCCCTGCTGCTGACGAACCTGCGTGAGCAGGGCGCTCCGATCAAGCACATCGAGCACCAGTCCAGCGGCGTCGTGCCGGTCATGAAGCTCTTGGAGGACTCCTTCTCTTACGCCAACCAGCTGGGCGCGCGCCAGGGCGCCGGCGCGGTGTACTTGAACGCACACCACCCCGACATCCTGCGCTTCCTCGACACCAAGCGCGAAAACGCCGACGAGAAGACCCGCATCAAGTCGCTCTCCCTGGGTGTCGTCATCCCCGACATCACCTTCGAGCTGGCCAAGCGCAAGGAGAAGATGGCCCTCTTCTCCCCCTATGACGTCGAGCGCGTCTACGGCAAGCCCTTCGCGGACATTTCGGTGACCGAGCACTACGACGAAATGCTGCACGACGAGCGCATCCACAAGACCTACATCGACGCCCGTGAGTTCTTCATGACCTTGGGCGAGGTGCAGTTCGAGTCCGGCTACCCCTACATCCTCTTCGAGGACACGGTCAACAAGGCCAACCCGATCGACGGCCGCGTCACGATGTCGAACCTCTGCTCCGAGATCCTGCAAGTGCAGGAACCGTCGACCTACAACGACGACCTGAGCTACGACCACGTCGGCAAGGACATCTCCTGCAACCTCGGTTCGCTCAACATCGCGAAGGCGATGGACGGCGGCCTGGCCGATCCGGTGCAGACCGCGATTCGCGCGCTCACCAGCGTCTCCGACCAAACCCACGTCGACTCCGTGCCGTCCATCAAGCGCGGCAACGAGGAGAGCCACGCCATTGGCTTGGGCCAGATGAACCTGCACGGCTTCCTCGCCCGCGAGCACATGTTCTACGGCTCCGAAGAAGCGCTGGACTTCACCGACATGTACTTCATGACCGTGGCCTACAACGCCTACAAGGCCAGCCACGCCATCGCCGTCGAGCGCAAGCACGCCTTCGTCGGCTTCGAGAAGTCCGACTACGCCAAGGCAGCGGGAGCGGGCAACTACTTCGACAAGTACACCGACGGCAGCCGGACGCTGGCACCCAAGACCCAGGCGGTCAAGGACCTCTTCGAGCGCTTCGGCATCCACATCCCGACCGTGGCCGACTGGGAGACCCTGCGCGACGAAATCCTGAAGGACGGCATCTACAACGCCTACCTGCAGGCCGTGCCGCCGACGGGTTCGATCTCCTACATCAACCACTCCACCTCCTCGATCCACCCGATCGCCTCGAAGATCGAGATCCGCAAGGAAGGCAAGGTCGGCCGCGTCTACTATCCGGCGCCGTACATGACCAACGACAACCTCGAGTACTTCGAGGACGCCTACGAAATCGGCTGGAAGAAGATCGTCGACACCTACGCCGAGGCCACCCAGCACGTCGACCAGGGCCTTTCGCTGACCCTGTTCTTCCCCGCCGGCGTGACCACCCGCGAGCTCAACAAGGCGCAGATCTACGCCTGGCGCAAGGGCATCAAGACCCTCTACTACATCCGCATCCGCCAGCAGGCGCTTGAGGGCACCGAGGTCGAGGGCTGCGTCAGCTGCATGCTCTAAGCCGCGTTCGCACTGATACATAGTCAGCGCGAATCTCAATGCAAGAAAACACAGAAACCCGTCGAGATCACAGAGGTCTCGGCGGGTTTCGTTTACCTTATAATCCTACAAATTTTCCTGGCTTCGGGCTTCATGCCTCGCCGGCAATAACCACGGCAAATCCCCTCACTTGCTCGCGTTCGGGTTCGGTCTGGTCGAGGCGCGGCGCACCAGCTTCGGATCCACCAACGTGGTCATATGAACGTGGGTCTCCGGATTTTCCAATTCGTCGATAAGATGCGTCATGGCCTGCTCGCCCATATCGTTGGCCGGGGCATTGACAACAGTCAAAGGCATTCTGGAACGCATCGGCAAGCGTATGCCTTCGCAACCGACGATACTGATGTCATCCGGAACTTGAATCCCACGTTCAGTGAAATTTTCAATAAGCCCGGCAGCCAACGCGTCACCGCCGGTCACAATCCCATCCGGCCGTTCGTCGGCAGGCATGTCGCTGATCTGCGAACCCAACTGATACCCATCTTCAAAAAGCAGTCCACCCGCATCAAACGTGGAAAACTGAACAGCCGACTTCGCCGCTTCAACCGCCCGCTGCACGCCGAGCTGACGATTCTGTATGGACTCATAGTCAAAAAGATGCGCCGCGAAGAGAATCTTTTTGCAGCCCGTCTCAATCAGCTCCTGAGCGGCCAATTGCCCTACCGACACGTTGTTTTCCATCACCGAGCAAACGGCGCACGCCCCCGTAGGCGAACTGTGGTCAAGCAGCACTATAGGTTTGTGCGCGCGCCGAACCTTGGCGATATCCTCAACGGGGTCGGTGACTGTGCTCAACAGAATGCCGCTGACGTCAAGCCTGATGAAGGTCTCGATCAGATCACTTTGCCGGTCTTTGTCGGAGAAAGCGTTGGCTCCGAGGACCTGCATATCCCGGTCTTCGCACACTTCCTGAATACCTTCGAAAATATGGGTGAACAGCGAGTGCTCGATATCCGTCATCACAAAGCCGACCAAGGATGAAGCGACATCGGAACGCTCGGCCTGTCCGTTTCCTTGCATATGCAATCTGGGAGGCTTGCGGGGCTCGTAACCCAGCTCTGCGATCACCGCGGAAACCCGCTTGCTCAACGCCGGCGACACCCGATCCGGATAATTCAAATAATTCGATACCGTGCCGATGGACACGTCGGCGATACGCGCGATATCCGAAATACTGACTCTTTTCGTAGTGACCACCAGGATTCCCTCTACCGTTGAACGAATGATATCTGTATCTTATTACCGCCGCCGTATCGACGTTGTCTACTTTTTTGAAATTTCAAATATAGGGACGATTGTTTGAAAATTTCAAAAACTGGTCTTACTATTTAAGTATTCGGTTCATTTCCGTCTATTGACAGCGCCGAAATAAACGGAAATCCGCCTCTGCCGTAGGGACAGCGACCATCGCCACGTCGCTTCAGCGGAGACACACGAAGGCTTTACGACCGTTGAACCCAAGGAAGGATCATCAATGGACAATCACAACGCAACATCATCAACAGACGGGACGACCCTGACGTTCGACCCCACGGCCGCAGCCGTTGGGTACGACGTCCGCGACCTCACCATCGAGCACTTTCCCGGCGACGTGATGGGCATCGGCATTCCCGCGCCGCGAATGAGCTGGGTTTACGACCACAAACCGCCACAGGGCGCACAGATTCTTCTGAAGATTCGCCGCCGCGTGCCGGGGGGCAAACCCGTCGACGAAAGCACGTACCTGCCGGCGAAGCAAAGCGTCTTGGTGCCTTGGCAATTCAACCAGCTGGTGTCGCGGGAGCGGGTGAGCGCCACCGTTCAGGTCGTCTCCTCGCAGCATGCACCGCTGGGTAAGCCGAGCGACGAGCTGCACTTCGAGATCGGCCTCCTACGCGAATCCGAGCATGTCGCCGATTACGTCGGACCTTCCTGGCCCGAAGCCGAAACCGACCACCGCCATCTGCCGCTGGTGCGCACCGATGTCACCCTGCGCGAAAAGCCCGCGAGCGCCCGTCTTTACCTCTCGGCCTTGGGACTCGTCGAAGCGGAAATCAACGGCCGCAAGGTCAGCGAGGACGCGCTGACCCCGGGCTGGACGCAGTACGAAAAGCGCATTCCCTGCTGGACCTACGACGTGACCGACAAGCTCAACGCCGGCGGCAACGCCATGGGCTTCTGGCTGGGCGACGGATGGTATCGCGGGCGCATCGGCTTCGACGGCGGCTATGCCAATTATTACGGGGACCGTATCGGGGTCCTGGCGCAGCTTGAAGTTGAATACGCCGACGGCACCACCGAAAAGATATGCTCCAACTCATGGGACAGGCAGTGGAAAGCCACGCTCGGCCCCATCGTCAGCTCCGACATGTACGAAGGCGAATGCTATGACGCCCGTCTCGAGCAGCCCGGATGGTCGACCTACGGTTTCGACGACAGCGCCTGGAAGCCGGTCGCCGAATCGTTCTGCGACCCGGCGAAGATCGAGAATCCCGAGATCCTCTCGATCCGTCCGCAGGAAAAGCACGAACCGGTGTCCATCAAGAAGATCGGCGAGCGCAGTTGGCTGGTCGACTTCGGCCAGAACTGCTCCGCCCGCGTCCGTCTGCACTTGCACGACCTCGCGTCCGGCGACACCGTCACACTGCACCATGTCGAAGTGCTGGAACCCGACGGCTCCATCGCCACCCGCACCCTGCGCCGCGGCCAGCAGCTGGACTCCTACACTTCCAACGGCCAGAACGCCTGGTGGGAACCCCGCTTCGTGATGCACGGCTTCCGCTACGTCCAGATCGACGGCTGGCCCGGCGAGCTGAGCGCGGACGATATGGATTGCCGCGTCTATCACTCCGAGCTCAAACGCACCGGCGAGCTGGAGACTTCCAACGAGATGCTCAACAAGCTGCACCACAACATCGTCTGGTCGATGCGCTCGAACTTCATGAGCATCCCCACCGACTGCCCGCAGCGCGACGAGCGGCTCGGCTGGACCGGCGACATCTGCCTCTTCTCCCCCACCGCGACGTATTTGTATGACGTTCAGGCGTTCCTGAACAACTGGCTGCACGACCTAAGAACCGAACAGGTCAAGTGGGGCACCGTCCCCTACTACGTGCCGTTCGTGCCGCTGGGAGGTTGGTCGCATCCGACGGCCATTTCCGAATGGGGAGATGCGGCGGTCGCGGTGCCGTGGGCACTTTACAGGGACAGCGGCGACGCCGAGATCCTGCGCGAGAACTACGACCTGAGCCATGACTGGGTCGACGAGGTCGCAGGCTATCTTTCCCCCGACGGCGTCTGGGACCGCAGGCCCGAATTCGTCTTGGGCCAGCTCGGCGATTGGCTCGACCCGAGCGCCCCGCCGGACCGCCCGTCCCTGGCCATGACGCAGAAGGAGCTGGTGGCCACCGCCTACTTCGCCCGCAGCTGCAGCCAGGTCACCCGGATGGCGCAGATCCTAGGCAAGGACGACGACGCCAAACGCTTCGGCGAGCTCTACCGACACGTGCGCCGCGGGTTCATCGACCGGTTCAGTAACATGGACGGCACCATGACCAGCGACACGCAATGCGCCTATGCGCTCTCCATCGCCTTCGGCCTGCTGGACGACGATGACGTGCGGCGGGTGAAGGCCGGCAACAGGCTGGCCGAGCTCGTGCGCGATTCGGGCGGCAAGGTGAGCACCGGTTTCGCCGGCACCCCGTTCGTCCTTCCTGCGCTGAGCATGACCGGACACGACGAGGAGGCCTTCTCCCTGCTGGAATCCACCGAGTGCCCGAGCTGGCTCTATCAGGTGAAGATCGGAGCCACCACGACGTGGGAACGTTGGGATTCGATGGAACCCGACGGCACGCTCAACCCGGGAGGCATGACCTCGTTCAACCATTACGCGCTGGGCTCGGTGGCCACATGGATGCACTCGCATATCGGCGGCCTCGAAGCCATCGACGCCGGCTGGAAGCGTTTCCGCATCGCCCCGCATATGGGTGGCGGCATCACCCACGCCTCCACCTCGCATATCACGCCGTTCGGCCGTGCCGCGGTTTCCTGGAAACTGGTCGACGCGCAAGGCGAGGAAAACGCTGCAGGAACCACGCTGGAAATGGACGTCACAGTTCCTGTCGGAGCCACCGGCACGGTGGAACTGGCCAACCATGAGCCTTGCGAGCTGAAGGCCGGCCACCATCGGCTGACCATCAATCTGTAAATCAATCCCGTGCAGACGTCGAGACCGTATCGTTTCAACGCCTGCACACGCTACAGGTCACGTCTGACGCAATCGAAGCGCAGACAGGACCCCGACCAAATTGTCAAGGTCTCACGAAAGCAACATATCTGGGCCTTACAGCGGTACAACAAAGAAAAGGAAGAACCATGGAACTCAATGACGAGCCTCGTCCGGATACGGATGAAGGCCAGATTACGACGGACGGCGCTGCAACCGCAACCGTTGCCGTAAAGAATCTCAGCAATCTCGCACCCGACACCGGCAAGCCTTTGGACATGAAAGCCAAGATTCGATTCGGCATCGGCTTCGTCCTGTTCGGCCTGCTGTGGATGACAGCAGGAACCGCCGGCTCCGCCGTGCTCCTTCCCCAGCGATTCAGCGAACTGAATATCGGCGTGCCCGAGGTGATTCTCGGCACCATGAATTCGGTGGGCTGCGTGTTCGCACTGGTCTCCAATATCGTTTTCGGCGCATTCAGCGACGTGACGCGTTCACGATTCGGCAAACGTACACCGTGGGTCATCGTCGGCGGGTTCATCGCCGGCGGCGGATATGCGATTACCGCCACCAGCACGACCCTGTTCGGCATCGTCGCCGGCTGGTCCATCGTCCAGATCGGCGTCAACTGCATGATCGCCCCGGCAATCGCCGTGCTCTCCGACCGTATTCCCGAAAACGTGCGAGGCACCTTCTCGGCATTCTACGGCGGCGCGGATCTCGTCGGCTCATCGCTCGGCACCTTCGTCGGAGCCAAATTCATCTCCAACATGGGCACCGGCTTCACGCTCGGCGTCGCGTTGTTCATCTTCGCCGGCGTGGCCGCAGTCCTCGCCTGGCCGCGTGAACTTTCCTCAAAGAGCACCGGAAACACAGAAAAGCTGCACTTCTCCGAAATCGCCAAAGCCTTCATCCCGCCCACCAAGAACTGCCGCGACTTCTATCTGGCCCTCTGCGGCAGGCTCATGTTCATTCTCGGTTGGCAGATGATCGGCGGCTACCAGCTCTATATCCTGCAGAAGTACTGCCATATGAGCAAAACCGTTTCCGCAAGCGTGCTTTCGCAGATGGCGGCGCTGGCCATGGTGGTCCAGATCATCATGTCGCTGGTCTCCGGCCCGCTTTCCGACAAGCTGCACAGGCGTAAGATCCTGGTGTTCATCGGCTCCGCAATCATCGCCGTCGGCCTTGCCATCCCCTGGTTCTTCCCGACCAAGGAAGGCATGCTCGCCTACGCGCTCGTCGGCAACTTCGGATACGGCATGTACAAGGCCGTCGACCAGGCGCTGAATGTCGACGTCCTGCCCAGCGGCGATGAGGCGGGCAAGGATCTGGGCATCCTCAACCTCGCCAATACCTTGGGCCAGGTCATCGCGCCTGTTATCGTCAGCGCCATCATCGTGGCGACCAACAGCTACGCAATCCTCTTCCCGATTGCGATCGCCGGTGTGATGATCGGAGCAATCATCATCATGTTCATCAAGAAAGTGAAGTAGCCATCAGGCGATTCATCATCAGATGACACGATACAACGAACGTCGGCCCCAGGAAGTGTGGTGGGACCGACGTTCACTATATTCATTCCGCTTCCCAAATGAATTCCGGTCTCGGTGATATCGGAACAAAACCGGACAGCAGCACAGTAGCTGTACAACAGCTGTACAACAGCAGCACAACAGCGCATCAGTACACAGCAGCAAGGAGCATCATGGCTTTCACATTCCCGAACAACTTTACCTGGGGCGTCGCAACGGCGTCCTACCAAGTCGAAGGAGCCTCAGAGGAAGACGGGCGCGTGCCCTCCATCTGGGACACGTTCTGCCAGCGACCAGGCACCATCGCCGACGGCTCTTCGGGGCGCAACGCCTGCGATGAATACCACCGATACCCCGAGGACATCGATCTGATGAAGCGACTCGGGGTCACAGCCTACCGTCTTTCAATCGCCTGGCCACGTATCGTCACCGAAGACGGAACGGTCAACCTTGCCGGCATCGACCATTACCGTCGTCTCCTCGAAACCTTGCGCAAGGCCGACATCAAGCCCGTGGTGACGCTTTATCACTGGGATCTTCCGCAATACCTGCAGGACAAGGGAGGCTGGGCGAGGCGCGATACCGCGTTGCGCTTCGCCGACTATGTCGGCTGTCTGGCCGATGCGTTCGGCACGCAAGTCGATACGTGGACGACGCTGAACGAGCCGTGGTGCTCCGCATATCTCGGTTACGGCAGCGGTGCGCACGCCCCGGGAATCCAAGATTACGAACAGGCTTTGAAAGCCGTTCATCACCTCAATCTTGCCCATGGGCTGGCCGCCAAAACCATACACGAGCAATTGGGGGACGATACGCGGGTGTCGGTGACACTCAATCTTTCCGTCGATATCGCACAAAGCCAAGCACCGGAGGATATCGCTGCGAAAAAACGGATGGACCTCATCGCCAACGAGGTGTTCCTCGAGCCGATGCTGGAGGGACGCTACAATCCGGAAATCGCCGAAGCGACCAAAGACATCACCGATTGGGGCTTCGTCGAGGACGGCGATCTGGAGACGATCCATCAGCCGATTGCGGCCTTGGGACTGAACTATTATTCGACCAAGCACGTCAGGCGCCGCCAAAATCCCGAAACCGAAACCGCAAGGAACGCCATGCCCGCACAGGAGGACGTCGAGGTCCTGCCCCCCGAAGGCGAATTGACCGCGATGGGCTGGAATCAGGAGCCGGCGGCGCTCAAGCGAACGCTTATCGATTTGGGCCAACGCTTCCCCGGCATCGAGCTGATGATTACCGAAAACGGTTCCGCCTGGGACGATGCGGTTACGGCCGACCCCTCGGCCCCACACGGCAAGATCGTGCACGACCCGCAGCGCGTGGCTTATATGCGGGCGCATCTGAAGGCCGTCGCCGAAGCCATCGACGCCGGCGCCAACGTCACCGGATATTTCACATGGTCGCTGCTCGACAACTTTGAATGGGCGCTGGGTTATACCAAGCGTTTCGGCATCATCCGTGTCGATTACGACACCCAGGAACGTATCTGGAAGGATTCGGCGCTGGAATACCGGCGCATCATCAAAGCCAACGCCATAGAGTAGGCACGCCGATCCCCATCCACGCGGGTCGAACCGATAAACCGAGCCGCGCCAAATAAACCGGGTCGCGCCAAATCACCACACAACGTTTGGCACGACCCGGTTCGGCTTGGTTCGCTTTGGCATGGCCCGGTCCGACTGGTCCGATTCGGCTTGGCTGAGCCTTAATCGAGCCCCAATCCAGGCGCAACCACATCAACCTGCAAAGCAAGTCGGATGCCTCTCTAGCCCTTCTTGCCCGCCCAACCAAGCTCGGCGGAAATCGAGGCGGCGGCATCGGCCACCAGCGGGCCGACCTCGCGCATGCGCTCGAAAGGCATGAAGGTCTTGAAACTCGAGACGGAAATCGCACATACGATTGTGCCGGATTCGTCGCGCACCGGCGCGGCCACGCAGCGCACGCCCGGCTCGTTTTCCTCGAGATCGTAGGCCACCCCGCGTTTGGCATAGCGTGCCATCGCGTTGGCGAAGGCCTTCGCCCCGGAATAATTGTGCTCCGGCTGGCGTTCCATGCGCTTGCGATCGTCGATATACTGCTGCTCCCAACGGTCTCTCTGGTCGAGCAGAAGCGCTTTGCCGATGCCCGTGTAGGTCAGCGGCATCCGGCAGCCCGGCCACGAACGAATCTCAACCGAACGCGTGCCGTTGACCTTGTCGAGATACAGCGTCTCGCCATCGTCCTCGACGGCGAGGTGGATGGTGTCGCGGGTGGCGTCGGAAAGGTCGAGCAAATACGGACGGGCGACGGCGCTGATCGACGTGTCTTCCCTCGCCTGGAAACCGAGCTCGATCAGGGCGGGGCCGAGCGCCAGGCTGCCGTCGACGTTGTCGCGCAGCATGCGCTCTCCGCGCAGCGCCTGAATCAAGCGATGCGTGGTGCTCCGGCTCAGCCCGGTGGCCTCGGTCAGCTCACGCAGTGTGCGCGACCCCGCGGCGACGGCTTTGAGCACCGCGATGCCGTTGACCAGCGTCTGGGCACCACGCACGTTCGTGGTTCCTTCGTTCATAGAGTCCACGATAGCCGCCCGTCCGTAGTTGCATTACTTGTATTGCGCGAGCGCAGCGTCAAGGCCGTGCACATAGACGTCGGTATCGCCGGCGACCGCGATGAAATCGGCACCCCACGCGAAATACTGCTTGGCGGTGGGCGCGTCGAAGGCGAGCGAGCCGATGGCCTTGCCATGCGCCTTGATGACGTCGAAGGCGTGATGGACCTCGTCGCTGATGGCGGCGGCATCGTCGGGATGGCCGAGCGAGGCCGAAAGGTCGGCAGGTCCGATGAAGACGCCGTCGATGCCCTCGACGCTGGCGATCTCTTCGATATTGCCGAGCGCCTCGCGCGATTCGACCTGTACGATCAGGCAGATCTCGCTGGCCGCGTCACGCATGTAGTTCGGGATCATGCCCCAACGCCCGGAACGTGCGATGGAACCGCCGACGCCGCGGATGCCCTTGGGCGCGTAGTTGACGGCCTTGACCATCAGCTCGGCCTGCTCACGGTTGTTGACCATCGGGATCAACAGCGACTGAGCGCCGATGTCGAGCACCTGCTTGATGCGCACCGGGTCGGCCGCCGCCGGACGCACGATACACGGGGTGTCGTAGCCCTGGCAAGCGCGAAGCTGCGCCTCGATCGTGGTCAGGTCGTTCGGGCCGTGCTCGCCGTCGATGAGCATCCAGTCGTAACCGATGCCCGCGGCGATCTCCGCCGACGTGGCGGATCCCATCGCGACCCACAGACCTTTGAGCTGCTTGGGGCCGGGCTGGCGGATCGCCGCCTTGAACGGATTATGTTTCAATTGCTGTGTAGCCATGATGTTCCTTCTCTCCATTCACACAAACCCATGGCCGCCGAAAGAAACCACGGCGATACGCGCGGTACCTTTGGCAGCCATGGGCTGGCACGATTCGATTAATGCTTGAACGGACGCTCGAGCGGGCAGTCGCGGTTGAGTTCGACACCAAAACCGGGCTTGTCCAATTCCTCGGCGGTGATGATGCCATCATGAGGCACCGGCTCGCCGATCAAAATCGGGTCGAACTGCGGACGGATATGGTCGGCCTTCGGAGCCGTCATCAGCATCTCGCTGAACGGGGTGTTGGTGAAAGTGATCACGGCGTGGTGCGAATAGACGGACGAGCCGTGAGGCACGACCAGCTGGCCGTGGGCCTTGGCGACCGCCGCGATTTCGCACAGCGACGTGACGCCGCCGCACCAACCGACATCGGGCTGCAGGATGTCGACACCCGCGTCGGAGAGCTCCTTGAAGCCTTCGAGCGTGCCGGTGTGCTCGCCGGTGGTCATCAGCATGCCCGCCGGCATCACGCGCTTCAACTCGCGGTAGGAATCGATCTGGCTGGCGGGGAAGCATTCCTCCATCCACTTGAGCTTGTACGGCGCGGCCGCGTGGGCGAACTTGGTGGCGTAATTGACGTCCATGCTCATCCAGCAGTCATACATCAGCCAGAAATTGTCGCCGACCTTCTCGCGCATATCGGCGAGCGTCGCAATGTCTTTTTCAATACCCTCGTCACCGAACGCCGAGCTCCAGTGGGTCGGCATCTTGCCGCCGATGAAGCCCATTTTCTGGGCCAAATCGGGCCGTGCACCCGTGGCATAGAAGTGGATCTCGTCGCGTACCGCGCCGCCGAGCAGCTTGTAGACCGGCATCTTCAGGACCTTGCCGTAGAGGTCCCACAGCGCTAGATCGACGCAGGAGACGGTGTTGATCACCACGCCGCCGCCACCGGAATAGAAGAGCGTGGCGTTGAGCATCTGGTCGTGGATCAGCTTGATCTGGTCGACGCGCTTGCCTTCCACGAAGCGCGAAAGGTGATGCTCGACGATGAAGCAGCCGATGGCCCCGGCCGTGGAAATCGCGAAGCCCGTGGTGCCGTCGCTGGCCTCGACCTCGACCACCAGCGTGCCCAGCACGTTGAGGCCGAAGCTCTGGCGGGACTGCTCGTATTCGGGGTATTTGCTCATCGGCGTGGCGATGTGGTCGTCGATCCAATGGCCGGGCCCTTGGTCGTGATAGTCTCCGCCGCCCTGCCCGTGGACCTTGGCCGCAGCCCCACCCATGGAATAGGCGTGGATCGCGGTAATCGTGGGCATCTTCAATGATGGTGCCAATGTCATAGCGATTCCTCTCCGTTAAAGAAAAAACAGTGCCGATATCCAGATTATCGCGCGCATATATTTGTCCCTATATATGAAACATCGTTCCAAATATGGTGAAATAGGATATATACAGGATTTTTGCGCACCTCGATTGCGCTCGGCAGCCGTCGCCCGCGAAAGTCCGGCATCGTCAAGCAACGAAGGAGTGTTCATGACCAGCAATTCTTACGATTTCAATGGCAAAGTCGTCATCGTCACCGGCGGCGGCACCGGCATCGGCAAGGCCGTCACGCAAGGGTTCCTCGACAACGGCGCCACCGTAGTGGCCGTGGGCCTGCGCAAAGATCCGCTCGAAGACACCGTAAAAGGCTACAAAAACGGACATATCCACATCACCGACGTTTCCGACCACGCGCAGGTCAAGGAACTCGTGCAATCCGTCGTCGACGAATTCGGCCACCTCGACGTGGTCGTCTCCAACGCGGGCATCTTCGAGGGCGGCGAGGTGGAGCACGTCTCCGACGAAGTCTGGCACAAGCTCTTCTCCGTCAACCTCGACGGCCTCTTCTACCTGACCAAGGAAGCCTTGCCGCACCTGATCAAATCGCACGGCAACATCGTGGTCGACACCTCCGTTTCCGGCCTGTACGGCGACTGGGGGCAGACCGCCTACAACTCCACCAAGCACGCCATGAACGGCTTCGTGCGCTGCGTGGCCCTCGACTACGGAGCCAAAGGCGTGCGCATCAACGCTTTCGCGCCCGGCTTCATCGAAACCGACATCAACAAAGAAGTGTGGAGCGACCCCGAGCGCGTGGCGCCCTACACGCAGCGCGTGGCGCTTGGGCGCACCGGACGGCCCGAGGATTGCGCCGGAATCGCGCTGTTCCTCGCCTCCGACGACGCCGCGTACCTGACCGGCCTGGTCGTGCCCGTCGACGGCGGAACTACGGCCGCTACCGGGCAGGGCCGCAATTCCTACGAGAACGACACCCGTTCCGTATTGTGAGATACTCGGCTGTCAGCTTGTCCTGATTCCGGCAAAGTCCAATCAGGACAAGCTGACACCCACTTGGTCACCAGAGAAACGGCAGCCACGTTCCCAACGATATCGGCACGTTGGCCGTATTCGGCAAACAGCAATACGATGGCCCTTATTATTTAATACAATTTTCATGTCAAGGGTGACGTCAAATGAACACTTCATATGAACGCGACAACTCAAAAAATCCGGAGCCAGCGGGTGAACCTGCGGTTTTCAGCGAAACCGTGACGGACCGTCTGACGACGATCATTCCGGAGACGCGAGCGCAGGCCACCAAGCCCCGGCCCTTTATCGACACACACGTCCACTTGATGAAAGCCTCGCTCTACTCGTGGTTCAATCCCTCGAAACCCGCGACATTCGAGGGGCCGTGGGACCCGCTGTTTACCATGGGCGACTTCACTGCCGACAAGCTGGCCCAGGAAGCCGAAGGCACGCCGATAGAGCTGAAAGGCGCGGTCCACATCCAGGCGAACGCCGACGACTCCATCGCCGAGATCGAGGCGGTGGAGGCCATGGCCGCACGCTCGGCCTGGCCAATCAGAATCATCGGCGGCGGCGACCTGAGCGACCCCGATATCGAAAGCCTGCTGGAACGCGAGGCCGCATTCGCCGACGTGCGCGGTGTGCGGCAAAACCTCAACATCCACCCACATCCGCTCTATGCCTATGTCGACAAATCCTATATGGACGACCCGCAATGGCTCAAGGGGCTGGCGCTGCTGAACAAGTACGGCATGAGCTTCGACATGCAGCTTTACCCCACCCAATTCGCACGCGCCTGCGAGGTCATCGACGCCAACCCGGAGACCGCATTCATCATCAACCACGCGGGCATGTGGGCCGACCGGGATCTCGCCGGATGGCAGCTTTGGAGCAAAGGATTGCGAAATCTGGCACAGCGCGATAATTGCGCCATCAAGATCTCGGGGCTGGCCTCGCTCGACCACCGCTGGACCTTGGAAAGCATCAAACCCATCGTCTATACGATTCTCGACGCTTTCGGCACCGATCACGTCATGTTCGGCTCGAATTTCCCCGTCGACAAGCTGCACGGCACCTACGGTGACATCGTGCACGGCTTCGCACGCTGCGTCGAAACGCTTTCCGAACCCGAACAAGACGCGCTGTTCGTTGACAATGCGAAGCGTTGGTATCGTTTCTGAAACATTCTGAAACAGTTTCGCAAGTCCGTAGAAGGATTTTGAGGCATTTCCAGAACAATTCCGAAAGAGACTTTCATAAATGATCGGAACAGTTTCGGGAGTACTTGACGCATTTCCGAAAAGGATTTTCGAAAAGGATTTCTGCACTATTCTACGGACATCATCTCTTGCATCTTTCGCTCAGCGAATACGGGAGCGGGCCTCGGTAATCTAGAAGGCAGAACCCCTTTTGTTGATCTATGTAAGGAACATCCATGCCCTTCACCGCTATGAACTGGAATCTCGCCGGCGCCAACGCCGACGCGGACCGCGACGCCTTCAACGCCATGACCGCGAACCTGTGGACGCCGGAACAGGTTTCGCTGGCTGACGACACCAAGGATATTCGCGGGCTGGGCGATGCTCAGCGGGTTGCGCTGAGCCGCATTTTCGCGGGCCTTGCCGCAGTCGAATCGCTACAGGCCAGCGGCGCGACGAGCGTTCTGAGCACCGACGCCGGCAAAGGCAGCGACCACACCGGTATCGGGCAGGCCGTTTTGACCGCCATCGCATTCGGCGAATCCATCCATACGAAAGCTTATTCGGCGCTGATCGCGGCGCTCGGCAATAACGACGGCAATAGCAGCGACAACAACGACACGCAATCCCCATTTGCCTGGACCGAGCAGAATGAATCGATGCAGGCAAAGCTGCAACTGCTCAATGATGTATATGCAACTGATTTGAATATTCCAAACGTCACTGTTTCCGGCGCAGCGGAGCAATCAAACCAAAACGCGGGCACTCCCGCCAATTCGCTGGGCATCTCGTCACCGGACGAGATTGCGACACCAAACTCTTCGGCTTCAGATTCTTCAAGTGTTAACAACGACAATTCCGGCGCTGGGAGTACCCCCGACCTCGGCGCGCTCAAACGGCTCGCGGCGGCCGTGTTGGCAGAGGCTCTGCTGGTGGAATCCAGCTTCTACCTGCCGATGTGGCTTTCCAGCCGAGGGGCAATGACGAAATCCGCCGATATCATCCGCCTGATCAACCGCGATATCGTCACTTCCAGCTCGTACCTCGGCTCCGTTTACCAGCGTAAGCTCGAGCAACTCGACGACAGCACCCGCGAGAATATGCGCCAATACGTTTACGACCTGGCCAACAACCTCTATTTCGCCGAAGAGGACTACAGCTACACCTTGCCATACGCCGACCTCGGCCTCGACGACGACATCGAGAAGTTCCTGAGCTACAACGCCAACAAGGCACTCTCCTACTTGGGATATCCCGCCCTGTTCCCCGCCGAGATCAGCCAGCCGAACCCGGCCGTCACCGACGAGCTCAACGATATGGAATCCGTGATGTCTGCGCTCAAATCCGGCAGTCTGTTCGCCGGCACCGGCATCAACTCCACGGGCACCGCCGCCACTTCGCCTTCGTCTTCGACCGGCGCCACCGCGGCCAACACCGCCGAAGAAACGAACGACGACGACTGGGACTTCTGAGTGACTACAGCGGGGATTGCGCACGACCGGGCCACTGCCGTCTTATGCGTCGTCCTCTTTGCTGTGAAGTAATATAAACTTGAGAAAAACACCGATTCGCGAAAAGGACAGCATGACAGTAACCAGTACCGACGTTGCGCGTGCTGCAGGAGTCTCGCGAACGACCGTAAGCTACATCCTGAACGGGAAAGGCGAGCAGTTCACCGAAAAAACCCGCAAATTGGTGAAGAAGACGGCCAAGGATCTCGGATATCGCCCGGTCGCTGCGGCACAGACCCTGGCCCGCGGATCCAGCAACGTCATTCTGACGCTCATCCCTCTTTCCCCGAACGTGGAATTCATGGCGATGATGTCGCAATTGGCCCAGCGGCTTTCCAAGGAATCACAGACATTGCTGATGATGCCTCCCGCGGTGTCGGCCAAAGATTTGGAATACACCGTCCAGACCGTGCGTCCCCGCCTTTTCCTCGCGGAGACCCACCTGACGCCGGCGCAGCGAAAAGTACTGAAGAAAGCCAAGACACCGTTCGTGGACGTCGCCGCCGAAACCTCACGCAAAGGCGGCATGAACTGGCGCATCGGGCAGCTGCAAGCCGAGCATCTCAGCGCTTGCGGTATCACGCAATTGGTGTATGCACGCCTCTCCACCGCAGAAAACGACGTCATACAAAAGGCTCGCCAGGCCGGCTTCTTCGCGAAATGCGACGAGCTGGGGTTGCCAAAACCGGTTACCGTCACCGTCAACCCGCAATCAGACCTGAACATCGACATCATGCGGTCGCTGAAAAAACATGCCGGCATCGCTTGCTATAACGACGATACCGCCGCGGCGATGCTGGGCGCCGGGCATCTGATCGGGCTCAGCGCACCGGACGATTTCGCCATCATCGGCGTCGACAACACCACGATCGCGCTGCAGACCGATCCCCAATTGAGCACGATTGCCACCAAAGGCGAGATATTGCCTCTGATCGACACACTTCTTTCGATTCCCGAGAATTCCGGCGATTACACGACCTGCAAGAATCCGAATCTCACGGTCATCACCCGCGGCACGACGAAAAGCGGACTCGCGTAAACCAAAAGGCGCTTCCAAGCCGATACCTTGCATATCAGCTCGAAAGCACCTTTCAAGTTGCCTTGAAAACCGGGGCTTCGATTGGGTTTCGATTGAACTCCGATTAACGCCGCATCACGATAGATCCAGCGTCGCCTCAGGCACACCCGGCGCGGACACCGCAATCCGGCAATCGCCCTCGCCCGGCCTTACAGCCGCCAAAGCCCTGCCTTCATAGGTGGTGCAGCTATCGGCGAGGAAGGATTCCTCGGTCACGCTCCGGCCGGCGCCCAAGCCTTGCAGTGTCCCGTCGAACACGGATACCGAAATGTGAAGGTCAGCGTCTTGGCAGACCTGCCCATCGGCATCGAGCACGGAGATTTCGACCAGCTTGATGTCGTCGGCAAGTTCCCGATGCTCCGGCGCGAAGGCGGAAAGCCGCACTTCAGCCGGCTTGCCCGTGGTCTTCAGCTGCGTCTCACCGACTTTTTCGCCGTTACGGTAAGAAATCGCGCTCAGCGTTCCCGGCAGGTAGGGAATCACGGCTTTCGCCATATAGTTCCTCTCCTCACCCACGCTGGCCCGCGCCTTTTCCTCGCCGTTGAGGACGAGCGCCACCTCGTCCGCATCGGCGTACACCTCGACGGTCACCGGGGTGTTCTCCGCGATATCCCAATTCCAAGAGGCTTTCGCGTCCGACCACGACCAACCTTGCGGCACGGCCGGATTTTCGGCGTGAGCGGGGTCTTCGACGGCGATATAAGGAGCTTTGCGCAGCCCGAAAACAATCTCGCGATAATACGAAATCGGCTGCCGGACACCGATGATGTCGATGTCGCCGCAATTGCCCGTCAAGGCCGGATACGGTGCCGCGAACGGCGCCTCTTCGCCGGGATACTTGGGATTGCCGAGTCCCGTCTCACCCAAGTAATCCCAGCCGGTCCACGTGAAATCGCCCAAGACATACGGCAACTCGCTGACCAAGGCCCACAGCCTGTCGATTTTCGACGGGAAGGTTTCCGAGCCGACAAAAATACGGTTCGGATGCGTCTTGTGGTCCTTCTGATAGCGGAGCTCCCCATAGTTGAGGCCGACCACATCCAACGCGCCGGCGGTCTCCTCTATCACCGCACCGACCTCGGGACGGCCCATCAGCTCGTTGGTGGCGTCGTCGGTGGAAAGAATCGCGTTGAATCCCTGCTTCTCGCTGCCGGATTGTGCGACAATCCTCATCAGCTCGTCACGGGCGGCCATGGCACCGTTGATGGCGGAGGTCACGAAACGCGTGGAGTCAAGGCTGCGAACCTCGTCCGCCAGCAATCTTGCCTGACGTGCGCCGAAACGATCGCCGCTCTCCAGGATCTCGTTGCCGACCGAATAGAGGATGACGCTCGGATGGTTATAGTCGCGAACGACCATGGCATCCGTGTCTTGCCGCCAATTCGCCTCGAAACGACCGGAGTAGTCATCGGCGTTTTTGCTGTAATGCCACATGTCGAACGTCTCGTCCATCACCAGCATGCCGACCCGATCGGCCGCTTCGAGCATGGCACGGGACAGCGGGTTATGCGAGGAACGAATGGCATTGAAACCGGCGGCTTTGAGCAGACGTACACGCCGCTCCTCCGCGGCGTCGAACGTCGCGGCGCCCAGAATCCCGCTATCGGGGTGCACGCAGGCACCGCGCAGCTTCACCGGCTGCGCGTTGATGCGCAGGCCGTGGCGCGGGTCGAGTTCGAGGGTGCGGAACCCGAACTCGGCCGACGCCTCGTCGAGCGCGGCATCCTCTTCAAGGACCTTGGCTTCCAGCCGATACAGGTTCGGATGCTCCACATCCCACAGCGCAGGATCAGCCACATAAAGGCGCTGGTGCACACCCGCCGTTTCGCCGGCGAGAATGGTCGCCTTGGTGCGTTCCGTGTTGCACACCTTGCCGTCCGCGGACAGTATGGAGGTCTCCAACGTCACGGTCCGGGTCGTCACCGAATCGTTGACCACATCGGTATCGACTTCGACGGTGCCGTCGCCGCCGCAAACAGACGGCGTGACGCGCGGGCCGACAGCGGTGATATGAACGAGGTCGCCGACGAGAAGGTTGACCGGACGAATCATTCCGGCGCCCGAATACCAGCGCGAGTCCCGATGGGCACGGCACTCGACGGTGATGGTATTCGTCTGTCCATAGTCGAGATAGGGGTTTGCGGGAATGTAGAAACGCGAATACCCGTAGGAATGCTGCCCGGCATATGCGCCGTTGATATATACCATCGCATCTCGATAAACGCCTTCGAATTCGAAAACGACGCGTTTGTCGGCCCACTGCTCAGGCACTTCGAACGACTTCTTATACTGCCAGGCCCCCGACGAGAAATAGCCGACGGACGAGCCGTCCGAGCCGTCCTTCGAACGGCCACCGGCAAGCATGGCGTCATGCGGCAATGTCACCCGCTGCTTATTCTGGTCTCCGGCGGATTCAAAAATCGAGCCGAGCGGCGCGAACAGCCAATCGTCATTGTAGGGTATACGTTTCATCATGTTCCTTCCTCATGAAATCGTCTGGTGAAAGCGAACGAAAGTCCGTCACTTAAGGCCCTTGACGAAACAAATGGTGATAGCGGCCAAAATGCAGAAGACAATCATCAGGACAAACGGCCAGGTGTAGCTGCCGGTCGCACCTACGATCGCACCCGTCACGGCCGGAGCCATGACCTGCGGACCGGCATTGGCGATATTCATGATGCCCAAATCACGTCCGGCGTTGGCGACGTTGGGGAGCACGCGGCTGGTCAGCGCTTGGTCGACGGCCATATACGAGCCATATCCCAAACCGATGAAGGCGGTCGCAATCCATGCGCCGGTCTTGCTGGGGACGAGCCAATACACAAAGCCGCCAGGCACCATGATCAACGTCGAAGCGCCGACGAACAGCGCAAGATGGCCCACTTTATCAGCGATGAACCCGCCAAGCGCGGACGCTATTACTCCCAGGACCGTCGAGAATCCGGTCAAAGAGACCATGAAGGCCGAAGCCTTGTTGATGTCGCCGATGCCGATGTGGTCACGAAGAATATAAAGCTGGAACGACATGATCACGAAATAGCCGAAAACCATGAAGAAACGAGCGATGAAGGTCCACCAATAGTTGCGAGCCTCCTTGAATCCGGGGAGCAGTTTGCCGCCCTTGACGGCTTTCTTGTCGGTTTTCACGCTCGCCGTCGGCACCGAGATATCCTTGGTGGTCCATGCGAAAATCTGCGTGATCGCCAGGAAGATGGCGCAGATGAACACATAACCGTTGAAGACCTTCGGCGACAATCCAGCCAAGGCGACACCGATAAAGGAACCGACCATGTTGGTGCTGCCGAGCAGGCCGGACATGAATCCGCGGTTCTTCACCGGAACACGCTCGGGAAGCACGGTGGTCAACGCGGCCTGCACCGAGTTCAGAGGCCACATCATCGCCGCCCAGGAAATCGTGAGCAGCAGCGTCGAATGAATCTGCGATTGGAGCATCAGGCCGATCACGCCCACGATGCCGGCGCCGAAAATCCATACATTACGACGCCCGAGGAACTTCACCTTCGTATGGTCCGAAAGCCAACCGACCACCGGCTGGGATATCACGCTCGAAATCGAGGCGATCGAGGTCACCGTTCCAAGTGCCGCGGCGGAAGCGGCCGCCCCCGGCACGATGGCCGCCACCTGTTTGCCGAGCAGCACCTGCATCACGCCGCCCCACACCATGAACATCGCACCGTTGGCGATGGGGTAGATGAGCCACAGCCAAGGGCTCATCGTCGCAGGCCCGTCGTCTCCGCTGCGGACCGCTGTCGAGCTTGTTGAACTTCCATGTTCGTCCGTCATTGAATCTCCTTCCAACTTCATTGTCGCGAAAGTATTGCGTCACGCGATTTCTATTGACGCGCGTCACTGACGCGTGTCAAAACAGCATCATATGGCTTTCTTTTGTCTGTGTCAACTTATTACCGGTTCAACGCCGTAAGTAAGGTTCCGCATGTTGAAGCTGCCAACGTCGTCTTAAACCAATTTGAACATACAAATACTGAAAAAATACCGTATTTAGGCCGCTGCAATCGCATCAGCGAATCAAATATGGCAACACCAGGGAATCAGCGCACCAAGGGCGGCAAGCGGAAAAGCTTATGCGCGGCCGGACCACTTCGGGTTGATGCTCATGGTCTGGAAACGCTGCTGCATCACCGAGTCGCCGAAATGTTCGCCGAAGAAGCGGGCGACCGGCGAGGTCTGCGGCAGGCCGGCGATACGGCCATACCAGCTGTCCAGCGCCATCAGCGTGACCGCAATGTCGATAAGCATGAATACCAGCGCAACGGCCGTCAGCGCGTAACGCCACTTCCACGGGATGAGATTGATGAATTTCAAGATCCTCGGCAGCAGTTCGCGCAACCAGATCAGGCCCGCCAACCCCCAGAAAACCATGTACTTGCCGCTGGTCTTCCCGCCAAAAAGCGGCAGCCAGTCGTTCGAATAGTTCCACGCGATGATGCCGAACGCAATCTGCATGAACCACGCCACGAACGCCTCGAACAGTCCGCCGATAATCGCGCTGGAGAAGAAAATCAGGACGGCGTTGGCGTGCCAGAGGCGGTTCAGGCACATCGTCAGCACCACAACCCCGAAACCGTAAATCGGCGAGAACGGCCCCCAAATCAATCCAGCGCGATCCTGCCACTCGTTGAAGAAGATGAGATGGTAGATTTCCTCGACAATCAGCCCGCCGACGCAACCGACCACGAAAAGCCAGAACACGTTGAAAACATTGAGTTCGACGTAGCCTTTGCCGCTCGGGTCACGGCCGAGCATGCCGGAGCCTTTGGCTTCAAAGTACTCGTCACGCTCGTCCATCCGCTTGAGTTTGCGCTGCACCGCACGTTCGCCGATCAGCGCCGGGTCGAGCGCGATGGCGAGCGCCACCAGAATCGCAATCTGAACCAGCGAAAGCCCGACACCGATTCCAAGCCCTTGCAATGCCAACGAAAGCATGCCCTGAGCCACGGTCAGCCCCATCAACACGTAGGCCCATTGCGCCGCATGTTTGCGCATATTGCGCAGCAGCATGACGCCGAACACGATGAGGGCGGCGGCGTTGACCAGCGAGACGACAGCCTGCGTGCAGGTAAGCAGGAACGTCAGGTCCAGCGCATCGACCTGAAGTCTGCCGGCAAGAAGCTCACGGACACTATCGAAAATCGCAAAGCCGACGTAGGGCACACCCACCAATCCGGTAAATAGCACGAGCACGCCGTAAATCCGACCGATAAGCGTCAGGTGCTGACTCGCCTGATTTGCCAGATTATGCGAGGCGCCACGCACCCCTTCGGCAGCTCTGGTGGCCGAATGCACCACAGCACCCGCGGCGGAACCGGCGACCTTGCCAAGTGCTTTCGGCGACTTGCCCCGAGCATCTCGCGAAACGGGCATTGTGGTCGATCGGTTCACACGTTCGGTATCGGAGTTGCCAGAATTACCGGAATTACCGACATTGCCAGAATTATCGAAACTATCGGAAGCAGCTTTCATCGCCCCGCTCCCCTCATCTCGTTCAACAAACAGCCATCGCCTATTCTCTACAAGGCTACTCGCCGCAGCGCCCGCAACCAAACGAAGCGCCGCATTATTCCAAGACCGAACACGACATCATAACGGCAGTTTGCCTCACCAAGTTTCCCGCAATCTCCAAGACAAAGCGAGCATCGATATATTGTCGGTGCCCGCTTTTGACGTTCCAATGCCATGCGCCAATACACCATGTTGTCCACAATTCCGTCGATAAGCCAGCCACTTATCCCCTTATCCACATTTCTCTCTTTTCCATTTGCTTTCAAGAACTGTTCTTGGTTTGCTTGACGCACCAGCGGCCCGCGACGAATGCAGGCAAGAACCAAAACCCGTCTACAGAAAGGAGCGACGTGTCTTTTGAAAACGATGAAAATAGTCCAGAAGCATCCGATGGATTTATGTGGTACAATATTCAAGTATTTCCGCTTCGCTCAGCTTTTAAGCACGGCGTGAGCGAAGAAGACATGCGTCATGTTTTTGAACACCCGAATATGGTAATAGATCCAAAAGAAAGTCCAGCCAGAAAATTGTACTTAGGATTTGACACCATCGGCCGACCATTGGAAGTGATAACAATGATGGTAAAAGGCGGAGAAGCCATCATACATGCTATGCCAATGCGGAAGAAGTACATCTCTGGACTTGAGAAAGGACAATTATGAAAGACGGAATACTTGATTTTGACGACTTTCCACCAGACGTGGCAGCAGACTTGCGGGCTGCTGCCGAGGAGGCAGAACGCGGCTACACCGACGAGCAGCTACGTCACGCCAAAGTCCGCTATCCGGGCCATCCGCTGCTGACCGCACGAGTGAATCTGAGCAACCGTATCATCAACACCGTCACCGACCACCGTCGCCCAGGGCGGCCGCTGGCCGTGGGGAAAACGCGCGCCGACAGCGTGATCCGCGTGCGGCTCGACAGCGCACGCAAGAACGCGCTCAAAACCTATATGAAGAAGCACCACATCACCAATCTGAGCACCGCCGTCCGGCAACTGCTCGACATCGCCCTGTCCGCCGAATGATTCTGCCCGCATTTACACACATTGCGCTCATGACAGAAGATTCCGGGGACCGAATAGGGTGATACATCGGATGCGGTAACTCATCCTGTTCAAAACCGGCAGATATAACAACAACCGTCGGCAGTAGAAAAAAGAAACCTGCATCCGAATCGTCATCAACTTTCAAGGAGCCTGCTATGAGCAATGTGCTGGCCATCGTGCGACGCGACATCGTGCGCCTGTTGCGCGTGCCGGCCGCGTGGGTGGTCCTCTTCGGGCTCATCTTCATTCCCCCGCTCTACGCATGGTTCAATATCGCCGGGTTCTGGAACCCTTACGGCAACACGAACGGCATCGAGGTGGTCGTGGTCAACAACGACCGCGGCACCGACTCCAAAGCCATCGGAAAGATGAATATGGGCGACCAGATCGTCCGCCAGCTCAAAGGCAACAAGCAACTTGGCTGGGAATTCGCCGACCAACACGAGGCCATGCAACGCGTTCAATCCGGGGAAAGCTACGCCTCCATCGTCATCCCGAAAGACTTTAGCGACCGTGTCGCCGGCGTCATCGAGGGACGCAACGCACGTCCGACACTGGAATATTATGTCAACGAAAAGGCCAACGCGCTGGCCAGCCGCATGACAGACACCGGCGCCTCGACGGTCGACAGCCAAGTCAACGAAACCTTCGTTTCCACCGTGAGCTCGGTAGTCTCCGGCATTGTCAACAAAACCGATACCGACATCGATGCCAAAGCCGATACAGCCACCGCCAGCACCCTCGCCGACCTCAACAAGGCACAGCAATCCGTCACCGAGATACGCGGCAATATCGCCGATTTGACGACGACTCTCAACGGCGTTCCCGACAAGACGAAGACCGCCCGGAGCACGCTTGACAAAACGCAGAAGACCGGCGCACAGACCTCCAAACACCTCAAAGATGTCTCAGCGGCAATCGGCAATACGCAAAACACCCTCAATGATTTCAACAACAACGCCGGCGGCACCCTCGACCAAAGCTCGAGCCTGCTTTCACAAGCCAGCGCGAACGCCAACATCGCCATCAATTCGTTGGCGGCAGAGCTTACGAAAGCCAATGGAGACGTGGGTTCGGCACTGTCTACGGCCCAACAGATCAACAACGACACCGGTAGCCTTATCAACCGCCTGGAGGCGGCAGGCGCGCCAGGCAGCTCAAGCGTGGTCACCGACCTCAAGGCGCAGAACCAGCGCCTCGGCGATTCCATCAACGCCTTGAACGACCTCAATTCCAGCAAACATCTCGGCGCGACGGTTTCCAACACCGTCTCCGCGGCCAACGGCATCAACGCCTCCACGCAATCGGTGTTGAACCATGCCGCGAGCGCCAGAAAAACCATCGCAACCGGGGCATTGCCTCAGCTGAACAACGGCCTCAACGGCCTTTCGACGGTGGCCGCCACATCTTCGGCCAACCTCGCTTCGCAAGGCTCGTTGATTACGCAATCCACGCTCGTGCTGGACCAGCTTGACCAAGCCGCTGCCACGGCGGCCAAAGCCCTTGCCGGCACCGACAAAGGTCTGTCGAATCTGCAAAGCCATCTCTCCACACTCACCACCGACATCACGGCTCTTTCCAGCTCCTCCGCGCTTTCCAGCTCCGGAATCCTGGCGAAATCCGTGGGCGGCAACGGCAAGCTCGATGCGGCGAAAATCGCGGATTTCATGCTCTCGCCCACCGTTCTCGACACGAAAGTGGTCTATCCGGTCACCACGTACGGTTCCGGCATGGCACCGCTGTTCACGAACCTGACGCTGTGGGTCGGCGCGTTCATGCTGGTGGTGCTGATGAAGCTGGAGGTGGACGACGAAGGACTGGCAAACGAACCCACACCCGGCCAGCGCTATTGGGGGCGCTGGATTCTTTTCGCACTGATCGCCTCAGTGCAAGCCATCGTCACCGTGCTCGGAGAGTTGGTCATCGGCGTGCAATGTCACAACGTGCCGATTTTCATCATCACCGCAATGCTCGCCTCAATGGTATACGTCAGTATCACCTACGCGCTCTCGACTTCGTTCATGCATGTCGGCAAGGCGCTGTGCGTGGCGCTGGTCATCGTTCAGATTCCGGGCTCGTCGGGCATGTACCCCATCGAAATGATGCCGAAATTCTTCCGCGACATGTACCCCTACTTCCCGTTCACCTACTCCATCAACGCGCTGCGCGAGACCATCGCGGGCTTCTACCATGCCGACTGGTTCATCAACATGGGCAGGCTCATGATTTTCGCCGTCCTGTTCTTTATCCTCGGGCTCGCGGTCAAGCCGCATATGGGCAATCTGCAGAGCCTGGTCGACCGTCAGCTCAAAGCCAGCGGTATCATCACCAACGAACCCGCGCTACACAAAACCCACGAATACCGGATTTCGCAAGCCCTGAGCATGTTGGCAGACAAAGAGGAATACCGCGCCGGCATCGAGGAACGCGCACGGAAATTCGCTCTGCTCTACCCCAAGCTCATGCGCGGGGCGCTGGCTTTCGGCATCGCCATTCCGGCGGCCATGGCCATCACCTTCTCGCTGACCACCGGCACCAAGGTGATTGCGCTGGCCGCGTGGGTCATCTGGTTCCTTGCCACCATCATTTTCCTGGTTGTCGTCGAATCTATCCGTGACAGCCTCGCCCGTCAGGTACGCCTTGGCAATCTTGAGGACGACGCCGTACGTTCGTTGCTCTACGAACGCCAGCGACCACGCGGCAAGAAGGCACAGGCAAAGGTCCTTCGAAGCAACACGATCGGAGGCGACCAGCGATGAGAACGATCTGGAGCCTCTTCCGCGGCGACTTGCGGCGCATGACCAGCAATATCATCTCGATCATCATCCTGATGGGGCTGGTCGTCATCCCCGCGCTGTTCACGTGGTTCAATGTCACCGCAAGCTGGGATCCGTTCGGCAACACGAAAAACCTCAAATTCGCGGTCGCGAGCGTCGATGATGGCTATTCCAGCGATCTGATGCCAGTGAAAATGAAACTTGGCGACCAGGTCATCGGCCAGCTTCGTGCCAACAGCCAGCTCGACTGGACGTTCACCACTAAAGACAAGGCTATTGAAGGCACCAAGGCGGGCACTTACTACGCGGCGGTCATCATTCCCAAGGATTTCAGCCGCAACATGATGACCTTCTTCTCCTCAAACGCCAAACATGCGACGCTTGAGTATTACACCAATGAGAAGAAGAACGCCGTCGCCCCGAAGGTCACCGGCCAAGGCGCCGACCAGATCTCCAAAGAGGTCAACGAGATGTTCGCGAAGACCATCACCAGCACCGCGCTGAGCGTGGCGAACGGACTTTCGAAGCAGCTCGATTCCTCGGACGCCCGCGGTCGCCTGACCACATTCAACGGCAATATCAACGATCTGGCCAGCCAGCTCAACGATTCCGCAACAAGCGTGGACGCCTACGCCAGCCTTATCGACGTCTCCCAGACCCTGCTTTCCAGCTCTTCGGCCCTGCTTTCCAACGCTTCGAACGATGCCGGCAAATCATTGCGACAGCTCAACAAGGCAGCCGGCAGCGTCAAAGACGTTTCGGGTGCGCTCAACACCGCAACTTCCACGCTTTCTCAGGCTTTGAACGCCAGCAGTTCAGGAAACGCGACCATCGGCACAAGCATCGGCAACGCCTTCGACAGCGTCGGCAAATCTTCCGCCGACGTTTCGGCGACGCTGCGCAAACAGGCTGGGCTCATCGGCGAGCAGGCGGCGCAATATCAGAAAATCCGGGATACGTTGGCCGGGTTGCCGGCGGCCCCGACCGACACACTTGCCACTCTTGATAGCATCATCGCAAAGCAAAAGGCTCTGCAAACCGCTCTGGACGCTTCGGCCAACGACCTTGAAGCGAAAACCGACGACGCGGCACGGCAACGCGAGCAAATCATCGACCTCGCCAAGCAATCAAAGTCCGCCATCGACGGGCTCAACGCCGACCTTTCCGCAACCTTGAAACCCCAAATCGCAAACATTACCGCGTCGCTTGCCTCGGTTTCCGGCACACTGAGCGGCACCGGCACGGACCTCAACAACGCCGTGACCGCGCTGAACGACACCACCAACCAGGCCAGCGGCAAACTCAAGCAGGCGCAGGCAACGCTCAGCGGCACCTCCGCCACGCTTTCGGCGGCCAGTGGCAAGCTGACCACATTCAGCAGGCAATTTACCGATGCGCTGGACAGCGGCGACATGGCCAAAGTCAGGAAGCTGCTTTCCGATGACCCCGACAAGCTCGCGGCCACGCTTGCCGCACCTGTCGCGCTCAAACGCAACGCCGTGTTCCCGGTCGAGAATTTCGGCACATCGCTGACGCCGTTCTATACGTTCATTCCGCTCTGGGTCGGCTCGCTGCTGATCGCGCTGACCATCAAAACCGACGTTTCACGTGAAACAAGACGCAGGCTAGGCGAGATCGGCTCTGGCTGGAGCTGGTTGCGCAAACGACAGCGCAGGTATCAGCGTCAGAAGCGACGCAGCTCCGAAAGCAGGGCCGGCATCGGGGCCGAAACGTCGCCTGCCGTTCTTTCCTCTGCGACTGCTGCCAGCATGGCGCAAAACCATGCCACAGACGTTGCTGCACTTGCCGGAGACGGCAATGACAGCGGCAGCAACAGCACGCTTGAAGACGTACTGTCGGCGAATCCGGGAACCCCAGACGAGGCCAATACGCTCGTTCTCAATCATCCAATCGACGCCGATAACGAAACCACACAACGGATGGGCGTAACCAGAACTAACGTCGATACCGCGCCCCAGACTGTTGCAGAGCCTGTCTCGCCAGATGACGAATCCGTCCCCATCGACGACGCCGGACGCCTTTTCACCGAACCGAAACCCTACCAGCTTTTCCTCGGTCGTTTCGGCATCTTCGCTTTCATCTCGTTGCTGCAGAGCACCTTCTCCTGCGCCGGCACGTTGCTCTTCCTGCGCGTCCACGCCGTCCATCCGATGCTGTTCATGCTTTCCGGATGGGTTTCAGGGCTGGTCTACGCCTTCGTCATCTATACGCTCGTCGCCTGCTTCGGCACCATCGGCAAGGCGATGTCGGTAATCGTGCTTGTCATGCAGATTTCCGGTTCTTCCGGTACCTACCCGTTGCAGGTGCTGCCGAAATTCGTGGCGGTCATCAATCCGTTCCTGCCGGCCACCCACTCGATCCAGGCCGCTCGCGCCGCCATCGCCGGCATCTATCAGAACGATTTCTGGATCCAGCTAGGTATCGTTCTGATCTACGCCGCCGTGATGCTTGTCATCGGCCTGCTCATGCCGAAGCCCTCGAAATTCAACACCTGGTTCTCCAGCCAAATGGAGCGCACCAAGCTAATCTAAAGCCCCGAGACCAAACCATCAGTACCAATCCCAAGCCTCCGAAATCTCGGCCATCGATATCAGCAGCTCATCGAATCTTCTGAATTGGCAAGGCACCCGATACCGTCCGGCTTCTTATTCCAATATGATCCTGGCACCATTGTCGGGAAAAAAGGTGGCCGGACCGGTCAACGCGTCAATACCTCGTATCGGCTCTGACAGACAAATACCCGAATACTATGTATTGCCATAGACAGCGCAATTCCAGCCGATAGCCGTCAGCCCTGCACCTTGGCGGCCTTGGTCGGGTTGACGAACGAAATCGGCGCGTCACCTTGCTGCGCGCCCTCGACCTGCGCACCCGTGGAAGCCGGCTTGCCTCCCGCAGCCTCGTATGCCTCGCGCGCCCTGTCATCGTTCCACTGCTCGCCGACCAGAATGCCGTGGTTCAGCATGATCTCACGCTGCGCACACGAGGCGACCAGCGCATCGTGCGTCACGACGATGATGGTCGTGCCCTGCTCGTGCAGCTCACGGAAGAGGTCGAGCACGATCTTCTCGTTCTTCTCGTCCAAATTGCCGGTCGGCTCGTCGGCCAAAATGAGCTTCGGATGGTTGATCAGGGCGCGGGCGATGCACACACGCTGCTGTTCGCCGCCGGAAAGCTCGCTCGGCAGGTGCTTCGCGCGGTCCTTCAGCCCGACGTGGTCAAGGGCTTCAAGTGCTTCCTGCTCGTCGACCACCGAATGGTAATACTGTGCCACCATGACGTTCTCGACGGCGGTGAGATGCGGCACGAGGTAGAACTTCTGGAAGACCAAGCCGATGACGTTCTTGCGCACGTCGGCCAGCTGGGTGGCGTTCAGATCGTTGAGTTCGCGGCCCTCGAGCGTCACTGAGCCCAACGAGGGCGAGTCCATGCAGCCGATGATGTTCATCAGCGTGGTCTTGCCAGACCCGGACGAGCCGACGACCGCGAGCCACTGCCCTGCCGGCACGGTGAGGCTGAGGTCATCCACCGCGTGAAGGTCACCATAGATCTTCGAAATATGATCAAGTTCGAGCAGCATAGCCACTCCTTTCAATAGTTTCTTACACTGTTACGTTTATTTCCGCAGGACTTTCGTCATTCTTCCTGCAGCACGACGGCCGGATCGATCCGCACCGCGTTGCGCACCGGCGGCAGCGACGCAAGCACCGCGACCAACATCGCCACTACCACGGATGCGAGCGCCAACGGCCAGTTGAGAGAAAGCTTCTGCCCGAAAACGGAAGCGCTCAACGCGCGCGCGAGCACATAGCCGATAGCTGTGCCGAACAATCCGCCAATCAGCCCATAAAGTGCCGCTTCAACGGTGAATTCCACCGCTATGTTCCGTGATGAAGCTCCAAGCGCCTTGCGCAGACCGATTTCGTTGCGACGCTGAGAGACGATGGACGAAATCGTGGTCCCGACGCCAACGAGCGTCAGCACGAGCACAACAACCGTCACAATCCAGAACAAGGTCTGCAGCATCGTGATGATGTGGACGTTGGACGAGGTGATTTTCGTGACCTTCTGCGCCTTGGCATTGAGCGAGGCCTTCTTGTTGATACTGCTTACGAGACTGCTCAGACCAGCATCCGACGTATCGACCGAAAATTCGACCACATCCGCCCCACGCTCAAAGCCGGTGAGCTTATCGACGTCGAGGTTGTTGGCATAGACCATGTCATCCTCGCTGCCGCCGGTGTCGACGATGCCGTCCACGCGGAATTCCGCCCCGCCCGCGTTGGGAGCCGTCGGCTTCCATTCGGCGAGTTGGACGAAACCGGAATGATTATCGGCATTGTTGACGGCTGAATCTGTCGAATTCCATTTCACGAGGTTGACGGAACCGGGGCTTACGACAGACATCTTCACACCTAGCATGCTTTGCGTGTTCGTAACCGCCATATCCATATCCGACATATCGGGGGCCTTGGCCTCCGCCGATATGTCGCCCAGCGCCTTGCCCAGCTTGTCCTTCACCGTCGCGTCAGCCATACCCTGCCGTACATCACCGGCATGCGACGAATCGGACATCTTCATGCCCTTCATGTTTTGCATGTCATGACCTGACGAATTGCCGTTTGCCGACGCGGTTGAGCCGGTGCCGGAATCGCCGGTATCGCTGCTACCGCTAGTCGAGCCGTTCGAACCCGAGCTTCCATTGCCCGAACCAGCGCTACCGGAACCATTAGAACCATTGGAACCATCAGTTCCGCCAGTCGCGGCGGCCACACTTTTACCGGGGCTGTATTTGATGGTGATAACCGAGCCGATCTTGGCGTCAAGCTTCGTCGCCGCGTCGCGTCCGAGCATCACCCCGCCGTTCGACGGCCACTTGCCCTCTACGCTCCAGTGATGATTGAGCGCCTTCACATCGTGCGGGTCAATGCCCGCCACCACGAACGGCAACGAGTTGATACGCGTGTTCTCGTACCGATACGAAGCCGAGCGCTCGGAACCGGCGTCTTTGACCGCAGTATTCAGCGATGTAACACTTTCCCGGTCGAATCCGGAAGTTGCGGCATTGGCGCCGTCGGAACCTTCAACAGCCTTTCCACCGACGGTCCTTTGCGTCGGCGTGACGATCAGATTGGCACCATAAGCCCGCATTTCCTCGTTCATCTGCTGCGGCACCGCCACACAGATGGCGGCGAGACAGAAGAGCGTCGCCGCACCCACCAGGGACGCGACCACGGCCATCAAAGCCCGCGAGCGCCGCCGAAACACCGCGCTGAACAGCATACGGAAGAACATCTGTCGATTTGTCATTGAATGTTTACCTTCCATGCAGCACCTCCGCAGGACGCAGGTGCAGAATCGAACGGATCGAGGAGAACGAGGCAATCAGAATGGTCACGGCCAAAAGCACGAATACCAGCACGAATACCATGGGCCGCATCGCCACTCCCGAGCCGAAAACGACATGCCAGATCACTTGTGCGAGCACCGAGCCGAGCCCTGCACCGACCAATCCGCCAATCAGTGAAATGACCGCCGTTTCGGTGAGCATCAGCCTTGAAACCGCACCGTCCGTCGCGCCGATAGCCTTCAAAAGCGCCAGTTCCGAACCGCGCTCACCGATTGAAGATGCCATGAGATTGGCCACGGCGATGGCCGCTGCGATGAGGCTCAACGCGGTCATCAAAATCATCACGGCCTGTGTCTTATGCAGCACGTCGCCCTGCAACGCCGCCACCTGCCGTACCTGCTTGGCAACGGCCCCGGGCATGACCTCCTCGATCTGATAGGCGATTGAAGACGGATAGGCGATTGAAGACGGATAGGCCGTGCAATACCAGGTCTCCCACTCCTCCTGGCTCAGAGCCGCCGGATCTTTCTCGGCCTTGCGAGCCAACGCGTTCTCGGGAGTGGTGAGCGCCTTGACCTCGATTTTGTCGATGGAATCCGGCAAATCGGAGAGCCTCTGAGCCGACCACGAAGGAATGTACAGACCGCTCGAATCATTGTCGCCCGAATCGAAAATCCCGACGATCCGCACGCGCTGGCTGCGATGCTGTCCGTCCGCCGCCGCCTTGGAAATCGTAACGGTCTGCCCGACTTTGGTATGGGTGGCACCGGCCAGTTCCTTGCCCATCATCCCCTGAACAACGCCGGCTTTGTCGGTATCGACCGAGGCCGCTACGACCTTGCCGGTTCCCGCAGCCCCCGTTCCATCCTTGGCCCAAGTCCCGTCGATCTTCCACCACGAACGCATGCCCCTGACCCCGGCGACCACGCTTTCACCGGTTGCCAGCGGCACTTTCTTGGAAAACCACGTCCCCGTCACCGGCACATTTCGCCCGTCGATCGTGGCGTTCACGTTGAGTTCCGGCGCAAAATCGGTGATGTTGAACGCCCAGAACGTCGTCTTGATGCTGGGCACGTCCGATTCCTTTAGGAACGAGGTCGGGTCCGCGGTTTCGGCACCATTACCCGCGTCGGCGGTATTGTACAGATCCGACACCACCGCGTCGGCCTTGGGACGCACCACGATATTCGAGCCGTACGTCGACAGTTCGGCATTGAGCTTGTCGCCCACATCGAAGACGACACCGAGCATCGCCACGCAGATTGTGGCCGACAGGCATACGGTCACCGCAATCAGCAACCGCCGCTTGAGCTGCCGTGAAAACGAGCGAAACACCATTCGTAACAGGAACATCGTTACCTCGATTCCTTATTCCTTGAAATGCGACGACAGCGCGTCGAGGTCGGAGGTGTGGATGGTGATCTTGCCGTGCGACGCCTCGAACGGGAACGGTATCGGGTTGCATCCGCCCTTGAAGCCGATGGTCGCCACGTTCATCTCCACTTCGCAACGCTTGCAGATGATCTTGCCGTCTTTTTCGTAATAGCCCGCGTCGCCGCAGGTCAGGCAGGCGTCAAGGCCGACGCCGTAGGAGCCGCCGTTCTTCTTGATGATGATGAAGCGCATCACCGTGCCGTCCTTGGCCTTGTACTGGAAGCGGTGCAGATGGCCATCGTCCACCTTGCTGAAGGCGATGGTGGCGATGCCGTTATGCTGTGAATACCCTTCCGGCGGCGAAAGCGAAGGCTGTTCGTGGACTTTGGCGACACCGGCCGTCAGCGCGATGGTAACCACAATCATGGCGATGAGGCTCCAGACACCTGCGGCCTTGGCACGGCGACGGAACGCCTTGTGCTCGCGGACCACGGCATCGTTCGGTCCGGTGAGCGGCTTGCGGAAGCCAGCCACAATCGAGGCGATGACGGGGATGATGAAGACCAGCACCGAAGCGATGACCAGTTTCATATCATTATTCGCCGCTAGAATCAGCACATTAAATGCAGTTCTATCGAATTCGACGAACATCATCGACATCAGCAGCGAGCAGAGCTGTGTCAGGTGGCGAATCAGCAAAACCAGCAGCATCAGCATCGAAGCCACCAGGAAACTGCCGCGCACGGCGGTCGTGCGCATGGTGCGGAAAATGGCCGCCACCACAACGGCCGTGCCGATACCCAAGGCGAAGCCGAGCGCGCGCAGCAGCATCTTGGAAGTGAACGGAGATTCACCAGTCTCCACAAAGCTGGTCAGCTGCATGAAGACGTCCTGCGAGGCGAAGAACGTGGCCAAGGCAATGCCGATCGCAGCTATCGCATTGGCCGCATGCAACCGAACCGGATGCTTGTGCCAGTCGTGCACAAGCCGTTTCGAGCGGGCCATAATCGCCAGAATGAGCACATCACACACCACACAGCCAATGAGTACCGGCAGATTGACCCCGGAGCGCCGATCGACGATGACCAGCACGCGCAACACCGTAAAGATCAATGCCGCCACAATCCCGACGAGCAGCCCATAAAGCCGCCAACGCCGGCTCACCGGCCTATCGCGCCCCTCGCCCACGCCAAGCAGCACGCTCAACGTCATCACGAGCAGCGCCGGCGCCACCATCCCCGGCAGCGCCCCCACAAATTCCTCGAGCATTTCTCGAATCCTTATCCTTGCCAATCATCACAACTCGGCAGTTTGCAACTCATCATTAAGAGATCAATGATGCGGTTCATACCAGTTGCTTTACAATATGGCGAACATTTACCTCGGAATAAGTTGAATTCCCTAAGTGGTGGAGGAAGGGGACATGCTTGCTGAGGAGTAAAGCTTGGCCTAAGCAAAATCAGAGATTTTGCCTTCGCGCTCGATACATCGCGCTCACCTCGCCTACGAGAAGCCCACAGGGCTTCCCGCTTAACGGCTCAGCCGGTAAGGGTTCCGAAGCAAACATATCCCCCTCCTCCACCACGTCAGTTATCATTCCGTTACAGCAGTCTCACCATTGATGCACGACGTAGTTCCAGTCGAAGCTCGCCACGATCGGCTTGGTCCAGAAGCGCCCCTTGACGCCGGTATCCGGGTCGACGTGCAGCGTCCAGCCGTTGGTTTCGGGGCTGTAGATGGTGTAGGTGAGCTTGTACTGCCCGGCCTTGTCGAGCTTGATGTTCGCGCCGTAGTGCGGCCCGTCATCCGCGTTCATCTCCATGAACGTGCCGTCCTGCTTGTTGTTCGGGTCGTTCTTGTCCTGGATCTGGTACTTGACGGTGAGCTTCGGGATGAAGTCGCCGGTGCCATAACCCAGGTTGTTGTCCTTCAACGCGTGGATGTCGGCCTCGAGGTGCAGGTTCGACTCGGCCGCGGAAAGTCCCATCCCCTGCGGGTACATATCGACCGGCTGGAAATAGACGGTCGCGATGTTGAGCGGGAAGATCTGCTGATCATGTCCGATCGGAATCTCCTCGAACTTCGCACCGTTGCTGTTGGCCTTCTTCTGGGCGCTCTGCGAGGATGACGAGCCAGCCTTGCCCTTGTCACCCGAGCCGGAAGCGGAGCCCGAGCCGTTCGACCCGCACGCGGCCAACGAGAACGCGAGCGCCCCGGCGACCACAGCGGTCAGCAGGCCGGTCAGTTTGCTTTTCTTCATTGTTTTCTCCTGTTTATTTTGTAATGGTTATTACTCTGTTTTGTTTCTGTCCGCAGTTGTATAAGACGAATCCGGCAACCGCTCAATCAATACGTGCCAAGCCATATCGCAGCTTTCCCTGTAAGGGGAATATCCGTCATCTGTCGAACGTCTATGTGTGCCGAACGATTTTGTTCACCGCTTGCTCCCGGAACCGTTGGAGCCGGCATCATGATCAAGCCACTAACCGCTGTCATTGTGATCGCCTGACCGCAATAGTGCCGAATATCCGCAATCGCAGACCACACGATACAGGCCGCACCTGCAGCGAATCCCGTTTTCTCATCTATGCCAACGCCTCCTTGCAATCAGAAGATCCGGCACTTTTCGCCACCTTTTCGCGGTGCTTGCGAATACCGAAAACGACGAACAACCCGATAATCACCACGGCGGCAATAATCTGCGCGACGATGGTTTCGGTATACGGATAGAACCCGAGCCATTCATTGGTCGGCATACTTGCCAGATACGTTCCGTTGACGGCGTCTCCTTCGATAAGCGAATGCACACCGCCACCTGCGAACGTAACGGCCAATACGGCCAGCAACGCCGACGTGACCAAGAAGAACGGATGCAGAGGGATATGTACGGAAGTGAAACGAATCAGCACAAAGACGATAATCAGCACGACCGCAGCAGCCAAGCCGCCGATCCACATGCCGCGTGAATCCTTCGTCATCGAATAGACGCTCTGATAGAACATCACCGTCTCGGCGCCCTCGCGGAAGACCGCCAGGAAGCTCAACATGGCCAGTGATACCACCCCGGCGAACGTCAGTGAATCAGCCGCCGCGACATTCGAAATCGCCTTCTTCGTTTTGCTGCCGATATAAGACTTCCACGCCTCGGTATCGGACTTCGAAAGCATCCAGTTGCTGGTGTAGATAAGCATGAGCATCGCGATCAGCGCGACCACACCCTCCATGATCTCCTGCTGCGGCCCGTTGCCGTTGAAGAACACCGCGAAGAGCACCGCCATCAGCCCCGAACCGATGAGCCCGACAACGACGCCGAGATAGATCCAACGCACCAGTTTCTTGTTGCCGCTTTTAAGCATGTAGGCGATAATGGCCGCGACCACGAGCAGCGCTTCAAGCCCTTCGCGTACCAGAATCAGGAACGACTGGCCGATGGAGCTGGTGGCGAATTTCGTGGCGCCGTTTACCTGATCCCCGGC
Source organism: Bifidobacterium sp. ESL0764 (assembly GCF_029395515.1). Lineage (NCBI taxonomy): Bacteria > Bacillati > Actinomycetota > Actinomycetes > Bifidobacteriales > Bifidobacteriaceae > Bifidobacterium > Bifidobacterium sp. ESL0764. The sequence continues at coordinate 158,409 of NZ_CP113919.1, read as the reverse complement.
CCCGCCGTCGAGTTTTTTCGCATCGACGTTGAGATTGGCCTTGAGTTCGTCAGCCTGCTTCTTGATACCTGCGGGCGCGTCCCCTCGTATCATGGCCTTACGCAGTTCCTTGAAACAGCTTTCCATGTAGGAGACGCGCGAGCCAGAAATCGCGTTCATCACGTTCTTCTCGAACCCGAGCTTTTCGTAATACTGGTAGTAGGCGACGTTCACCTTGTCGGAACCTTTTTCGCCGTCGCCGGCTTTGGCTGCGGCAACGCCCTGATCGATGACCTTGCCCATCTGCCCGGCCACCTGGAGCCAGGTGCGGTTCCCCTTACCGTAGAACTTGGTCTTCTTGTTCTTCTGCAGCACTTTGCGCTGCGCCTTGACCGTCTGCTCAATCCGAGCCGCATACGCCTTGGGCTTGGCCAGATTAGGACTGGCGTCGAGTTGCGCTGCAGCCGTTTCCAGTTCGTTGGAAAGCGCGGCAATCTGCGAGCCGAGATCGGCTCCATGTCCGTCGCCATACGTCAGTTGCTGTACGGACTGGAACTGGCTCATCTCGCCTTGCTGACGATCGGCACCAAGCGTTTCCTGCACAGCCCTGCCGAAATTGGATGCCGTGTATCGTGTCGCAACCGCGCTCATCTGTGAGGCGGCCGTGGTCCTGTCTCCGGAAGCATACGTGCCATTGACCTGTTCAAGCCCTTTATTAAGCTCTTTGGCCACCCCGCCCCAAGTGTCATCTTCTGCTGTAACCGTATCTGCCGCCGGCCGTACCGAATGGCCCTGATTCTCAAGGCTTGCATGCGATAGGAAAACACCGTTTACTAACGCTGAACCGCTAGACTGCGCCTGTTCCTTAGCCATCGCTGTTTCATCGGAGTACGGGTATTCTGAAGCTGTTTGATTACTTTGTACCAGTTGATCTGCTTCAGCTTGACGATTTGAATGTTGCGAAGCATTCGAGCTTATCGAACTTGCAGATCCACCGTCTGCTGCGATTGCAGGACTCTGCGCTACCAACAGCGACGCGAGCATCGCCATTACCGCCAGCAATGGCATCAGCACCACAACCTTGGCCAGTCCTGTCCTCACACGCATTGCCGCTCCGCTTCACTCTGTTCCGCGACAGTGTTGTGCCGCAGTGTCTACAGAGTAAAGGAAAAACCGACAGAAAAAAAGACTTGTTTTTTAAATTTTTTTATGGTACAAACGTCGTTATTTCAACCTTTTCTGACATTCTATCTAATTGACGCATGGTGACCTGCATATTTGCATGGATTAAAACCAAAAAGAAAGATATGTTATCCGCCCACTTGGCAGCCATCAATTGACAGACGTACCGCCCGCCAGATATGGGGTTTCCAGATGAGCAAGCCTGGAAACACGACAAAAATACAGATTGGTACAATTCAACCGAGTCGCCGAGTGGCACGACTATGCGCGTCGAATTTCCAACGGTAATATGCCTTCGCACCGTATCGGACCGTGCCGGCATAACCGTTTCCGGATGCGTGCGGATGTCGGACTCCGCTCTATAACCGGCGTCCCCATACGCCTTGGCTGCGGCCTCGTTCCTGCCGATCCTGTCAGGGTCGTGGCCGAAAGCCGGCGATGGCCCGGACCCTTCCGAACGGTTCGAAGTGTTTCCTGCGCGACGCCGACCAATCGCCCCTCGCGTGTCCGGTTGTGCCGGTGGTGCGTGTTTCCTGTTACGTGTGCGGCGCGGGTGTGTGGGGGGTATGCGGAAGGCCCCGCGGGGGGCCGTGCGGGTGTGCGCGGGCATGAAAAAAGGGAGGCCCTACAGGGCCTCCCTTGTGAAGTGTGGTGCGGCGGCGGGCTACTCTCCCACACCCTGTCGGGTGCAGTACCATCGCCGTGCCAGGCCTTAGCTTCCGGGTTCGGAATGGGACCGGGCGTCTCCCCTGGGCTATGGCCGCCGCAAATCTTTAATTGTACGCAACCCTCGGGCTGCGGGGATGTGGCGGCTCGGGAACCGGAAAGCGGACGCGATGTCGGATGCATATCGAGTTGTGCCATTCCAGCGCTAGTGTCGCCCGAATGTCATTCGCAGAGGAATCCTCACGCCCAACCGCGATGGTCGGGGTGTGATTGCCTTTCGGCCGTTAGTACCGGTCGGCTCCACCCCTCGCGGGGCTTCCACGTCCGGCCTATCAACCAGGTGTTCTCGCCTGGGGCCTACAAGGACTCGAAGGTCCTAAGGAATACTGATCTCGGAGCAGGCTTCCCGCTTAGATGCTTTCAGCGGTTATCCCTTCCGAACGTAGCCAACCGGCCGTGCCGCTGGCGCGACAACCGGCATACCAGAGGTTCGTCCACCCAGGTCCTCTCGTACTATGGGCAGGTCTCCTCAATATTCCAACGAGCGCAGAGGATAGAGACCAAACTGTCTCACGACGTTCTGAACCCAGCTCGCGTGCCGCTTTAATCGGCGAACGGCCGAACCCTTGGGACCTGCTACAGCCCCAGGATGCGACGAGCCGACATCGAGGTGCCAAACCATCCCGTCGATATGGACTCTTGGGAATGATCAGCCTGTTATCCCCGGGGTACCTTTTATCCGTTGAGCGATGCCGCGCCCGTGCGCCGGCACCGGATCACTATCTCCGACTTTCGTCCCTGCTCGACCCGTCAGTCTCACAGTCAAGCCCGCTTGTGCGATTGCACTCGACACCCGATTGCCAACCGGGCTGAGCGGACCTTTGAGCGCCTCCGTTATCCTTTGGGAGGCAACCGCCCCAGTTAAACTACCCGCCAGGCACTGTCCCTGACACGGATGACGTGTCGAGGTTAGACATCAAATGGAGACAGAGCGGTATTTCACCTTGCGGCTCCACGATGGCTGGCGCCACCGCTTCGAAGCCTCCCGCCTATGCTACACAGTTTCCACCTAATGACAATACCAAGGTATAGTAAAGGTCCCGGGGTCTTTTCGTCCTTCTGCGCTTAACGAGCATCTTTACTCGTACTGCAATTTCGCCGAGCTCCTGGTCGAGACAGTGGGGAAGTCGTTACGCCATTCGTGCAGGTCGGAACTTACCCGACAAGGAATTTCGCTACCTTAGGATGGTTATAGTTACCACCGCCGTTTACCGGGGCTTGAATTCACCGCTGCCCCCGAACGAGTCGGGATGACGGATCCTCTTAACCTTCCGGCACCGGGCAGGCGTCAGTGCATATACAGCGGCTTGCGCCTTCGCATGCACCTGTGTTTTTGGTAAACAGTCGCTACCCCCTGGTCTGTGCCACCCCCCCGAGGCTCCCCGCGCAAGGCGGTTCACCCCAAGGGGTCTCCCTTATACCGAAGGCACGGGAGTGATTTGCCGAGTTCCTTGACCAGGATTCGCTCGATCGCTTTGGTATTCTCTACCTGACCACCTGTGTCGGTTTGCGGTACGGGCGCCGCAGCACCTCGCGCCGAAGCTTTTCTCGGCAACGGAAACCACCGGATTCGGCCCCAACGGGCCCCACCATCGCGCCTCGCCCTGTCGCACCGCGGATTTGCCTACGGTACGGGCTGCACGCTTGGCCACGGACTACCACCGCCGCGGCCGGCTCTTCCATTGCGTCACTCCTGCGCTGGCCTACCGGAAGGTCTGTCCCAACCACACCGCCTCAGCCACCCCGAAGGGAGGCATCCGCGATGCGGGAGGTTAGTACCCGACTTTCGGTCTTGACGGTCCTGCGCCGGTACGGGAATATCGACCCGTTCGTCCATTCGACTACGCCTGTCGGCCTCGCCTTAGGACCCGACTCACCCGGGGACGATGAACGTGGCCCCGGAACCCTTGGTCATCCAGCGGACGGGATCCTCACCCGTCTCTCGCTACTCATGTCTGCATTCTCGCTCCCGCACGGTCCACGGCGAGCTTACGCTGCCGCTTCACCCCGTACGGGACGCTCTCCTACCCAGTATCAAAGATACTGCCGCGTCTTCGGTGGCGTGCTTGAGCCCCGCTACATTGTCGGCGCGGAACCACTAGACCAGTGAGCTGTTACGCACTCTTTCAAGGATGGCTGCTTCTGAGCCAACCTCCTGGCTGTCTATGCGACTCCACATCCTTTCCCACTTAGCACGCGCTTCGGGACCTTAGACGACGATCTGGGCTGTTTCCCTTTCGACGACGGAGCTTATCCCCCGCCGACTCACTGCCGCGCTCTACCACACGGGTATTCGGAGTTTGGTTGCCGTCGGTACGCGATACGCGCCCTCAGGCATCCAGTAGCTCTACCCCCCGGTGGAACCACGCGACGCTGCACCTAAATGCATTTCGGAGAGAACCAGCTATCACGGAATTTGATTGGCCTTTCACCCCTAGCCCCAAGTCATCCCCCCAGTTTTCAACCTAGGTGGGTCCGGTCCTCCACGCGGTCTTACCCGCGCTTCAACCTGCTCAGGGCTAGATCATCCCGCTTCGGGTCCAGGACAAGCGACTCAAACGCCTTTTGAGACTCGCCTTCGCTACGGCTCCCCCACGACGGGTTAGCCTCGCCACCTGCCACTGACTCGCAGACTCATTTTTCGATAGGCACGCCGTCACCCCGCAAGGAGGCTCCGACGGTTCGTAGGCGCACGGTTTCAGAAACTATTTCATTCCCCTCCCGGGGTGCTTTTCACCTTTCCCTCACGGTACTCGTTCGCTATCGGTCAGACAGTCATATCTAGGCTTACCCCACGGTCGGGGCGGATTCACACGGGATTCCACGAGTCCCGTGCTACTTGGGAACCTGGATCGGAAGGCAGCGCGCGACCGGCTACGGGGCCATCACCCTCTACGGCCGGGAATTCAATCCCGTTCGCCTAGCACGCCGCTTTATGACTTCCGCCGGACGCTCCAGCATCCGGGCACCAGGCCCCACAACACCCGCCGCGCAACGCCTGGAGGCTATCACACGCGGCCGGTTTGGCCTGATCCGCTTTCGCTCGCCACTACTCACGGAATATCCTTTCCTGCAGGTACTGAGATGTTTCACTTCCCTGCGTACCCCCGCACGAATGCGGTGCCGGCCCATACGGCCGGCGGGTCCCCCCATTCGGAAATCCTCGGATCAAAGCCCTGTCGGCGGCTCCCCGAGGCCTATCGCGGCCCCACACGTCCTTCATCGGTACTGTCTGCCAAGGCATCCACCATACGCCCTTACCAGCAACACACACCCACACAAGGAATGCATGCCGCAAGGACCACTGCGAAAAACTCTGGACAACACATCATCACACTAAAATGATCACAAAACGATCGACCAAATCCCCAATCCTTAACGGAATCGGAGACCGGTCTTAAAAATTGCATCTAACAAAACAAGAGTAAAAACTCTTGCTCGCGTCCACTATCCAGTTCTCAAGCCACCACGCACCGACGCGTCCGGAATCCCCGTCCGGGAAGACCGTCAGCGAAGGGCATCGAATCGCACCGTCCCAAAGGACGGGGTGGCGATCCGGGAGCCCAAAAGCATGCCCGCACCACTCTATAAGAGCAAAACTGTCATCCTTGATCTTTTCCACACCAGCAGGACACGGACGGGGAACATCCCCGGCGCGTCCGACACCGGCCACCAGACAGTGGCCTGAATTCTCCGTAGAAAGGAGGTGATCCAGCCGCACCTTCCGGTACGGCTACCTTGTTACGACTTAGTCCCAATCACGAGCCTCACCTTAGACGGCTCCGCCCACAAGGGTTCGGACACCGGCTTCGGGTGCTGCCCACTTTCATGACTTGACGGGCGGTGTGTACAAGGCCCGGGAACGCATTCACCGCGGCGTTGCTGATCCGCGATTACTAGCGACTCCGCCTTCATGGAGTCGGGTTGCAGACTCCAATCCGAACTGAGACCGGTTTTGAGGGATCCGCTCCATGTCGCCATGTCGCATCCCGTTGTACCGGCCATTGTAGCATGCGTGAAGCCCTGGACGTAAGGGGCATGATGATCTGACGTCATCCCCACCTTCCTCCGAGTTGACCCCGGCGGTCCCTTGTGAGTTCCCGGCATAACCCGCTGGCAACACAAGGCGAGGGTTGCGCTCGTTGCGGGACTTAACCCAACATCTCACGACACGAGCTGACGACGACCATGCACCACCTGTGAACCGGCCCCGAAGGGAAACCCCATCTCTGAGGCGATCCGGAACATGTCAAGCCCAGGTAAGGTTCTTCGCGTTGCATCGAATTAATCCGCATGCTCCGCCGCTTGTGCGGGCCCCCGTCAATTTCTTTGAGTTTTAGCCTTGCGGCCGTACTCCCCAGGCGGGATGCTTAACGCGTTAGCTCCGACGCGGAACCCGTGGAATGGGCCCCACATCCAGCATCCACCGTTTACGGCGTGGACTACCAGGGTATCTAATCCTGTTCGCTCCCCACGCTTTCGCTCCTCAGCGTCAGTAACAGCCCAGAGACCTGCCTTCGCCATTGGTGTTCTTCCCGATATCTACACATTCCACCGTTACACCGGGAATTCCAGTCTCCCCTACTGCACTCAAGCCCGCCCGTATCCGGCGCAGACCCATCGTTAAGCGATGGGCTTTCACACCAGACGCGACGAACCGCCTACGAGCTCTTTACGCCCAATAAATCCGGATAACGCTTGCGCCCTACGTATTACCGCGGCTGCTGGCACGTAGTTAGCCGGCGCTTATTCGAAGGGTACACTCACTCTCGCTTGCTCCCCAACAAAAGCGGTTTACAACCCGAAGGCCTTCATCCCGCACGCGGCGTCGCTGCATCAGGGTTCCCCCCATTGTGCAATATTCCCCACTGCTGCCTCCCGTAGGAGTCTGGGCCGTATCTCAGTCCCAATGAGGCCGGTCGCCCTCTCAGGCCGGCTACCCGTCAAAGCCTTGGTGGGCCGTTGCCCCGCCAACAAGCTGATAGGACGCGACCCCATCCCATGTCGGTAACCCTTTCCCGCGATCACATGCGATCACGCGGAACACCCGGCATTACCACCCGTTTCCAGGAGCTATTCCGGAACATGGGGCAGGTTGGTCACGCATTACTCTCCCGTTCGCCACTCTCACCCAAGTGCAAGCACCTGGGATCCCGTTCGACTTGCATGTGTTAAGCACGCCGCCAGCGTTCATCCTGAGCCAGAATCGAACCCTCCACAAAAAATGCGAAGAGAACCAAACAAATGACTCTCATAAAATAATCGACGGAACCATTCCATAAGGGGGAATGGTCCACACTAAAAACCTCGGCAATCTTTAAGGCCCCTCGGCCACCCCGCGAAACACGAGGCGATCACCAAACTGGCAATCAAAAAAAGCTTTACAATAAAAGTAGTACAGACACACTCTTGAGTTCTCAAACCACCACCACACCAACAACTTCAATCAATCTCGAAGATTTGTTGTCGCCGTCAGGCAGCAAGTAGATAACTTACACGAGGTTGCCCCCATGCGCAAGTCCTATTCGAACAAAAGGTCAATTTTCGGTGAAATTTCAACGTTTCATCGGCGTGTCGAAATCTTGCTCGCTATACGAAAATAAGGCAGATACCCAGACATCCAGACCTCAAAATTTTTTTAGATTCCCGTTTCTCTGCGTGTCGCGACTCGACGAATCAACTAAACAGCTCATCATGACTGCCTACACGCACGAAGATCGCCGAACCGTCTTCCGTTTGCCATATCAATAGACGATCACCGCTGTTGCCGATATGGCATTCAAGCACTCCCGACCACTGACCGGTCAAGCGATGAGCCCGGTGGCGTCTGCGCAATTCCGCTTTTGCTTCAGCGGTATCAGCCAGGACCAGACGAACCACAGTCTTCAAATCTTCGATATGCTTATCCTCATGCTTGCGCTTCATCTTCTTGACATCACGCGAGAAGGCCGAGGTGTAATAGGCATTCAGCATCGTAACTACCCTCAGATGCCGAGTGAGCTGAACATCTCGTCGGCGCTGGAGAATCCAGGATCCTGCGACTTATGTATCTGCGAGGCCTCACGCAACGCCGCCTTCGTCGCTTCGTTCGGGACAGCGGTATGCGTCAGGTTCAGCGGAATGGACTGCTCACGAATCATCTGCTTATAGAAAGCCCTGGTGACGCTCGAAAGATCGAAACCGAACTCCTCGGCAAGCGCCGACGCCATCTTCTTGGTCTGTTCATCGACCCGTACCGTTACCGTCGCCATCCTGATCTCCTCGTTGTGCTGCTTTTTATCAACTTGCACGACAATCATATCATTATGTACAGCATTGTTCATACATTGTTGATTATCCGCTTGAAGCCAAAGCAAAACTTAATCCGTTAAAGCCGATAATGGACATTATGTTCGCTTGATTTGTAGATATATGCTTTTTATGACTTTAAACGCTCAATGCTGATTATTGTGCCTCAAACGATTCATTCTTCGTACTGGGCCAAGGTAACGAACAACGGAATAAGAAAATCTAAACTTGGACAGAAACTACAACACAAGCGTGAACAAATCACTGCACAACTGCTTATTGTTCGTTAGGGCTCCAGACAGGATAGATAGTTACATTTGAGTATCGGCATCGATATCGTAAGCCACGCGATACAGGCTGTTCAGCCGCGGGAATGCAATCTTTTACTCGCCTACTGAAGCCTTTGAAAAAGATCGGAACGGCCGGTACGATTGTAATTCCGAATCTGTAACAATTTGCATGAATGATTGCTGGAATTGTGGGCGCTTAAAGTTTTGAAATTTCTCTGTGACAAGTTTTCGGTAATAACGTATTCGTCACAGTGTATCCCAGTCGATATCATCGATATCCGTCGTACCACTCTCGTCGCCAAGCCGCTTTTCAATCTGTGCAAAAGTATCTGGATTCTCGACTAGAGATCGTTCCAAGACGATCTCTCCATCGTCGATTTCATCGGTCGCAACGAAACCGGCCTTGGCATATACGTGTTCGGCCATGGCATTGCCAGGCACGTAGCTTAAACGCAAGCGAACCATACCGGCAGCTTTCGCTTTTTGAGCCAAAAGTTCCAGCGTATGTGAACCATACCCATGGTTCGCATATTCTTCGGGTATCAGTATTCGCCAGATATCGCAAATTCTGTGATCCCAATCGTCATGAGTCATGGCAAACCCAACCAAGACGTCATCATCGTAGATTGCAAAAGGATGGACAGTGTGCTCATCCCTATAGAGCCACGCCTCGGCGAGCGAGACACTGTTGGGAGCCACATAGTCCTCGCCTTGAGGACGACGCAGCTCGAGGACCTGGTAGAAATTCGATTTGTCGATCTTTCGCAGCAACACTGTCATAGTGCCATATTAGCTTCAGCGGGTTCCAGAAGGCATCCATGAGCAGTAATAATCACTAATAATCACCCAATGGTGTTGGTGTGCTTGGGCGGTGTAGGACCGGGAAGTTCTTGCGAACACGGCTTGGCCGGGCGAGAGCCTCCCGGGATCCCGGGAAGGGACTCCGGACCGTGGTTGATGCCGAAGACCGCGGGTCGGGGGGTACCGGGGGCCATCCGGCGCGTTCCGCCGTATCCCGCTCCCGCTCCAGCCCGTCGGGCGGAACCGGGTGACGCGCCTGCCGGATGGTGCCGACCGCACAGACTTGCATGATGGACAGCGGCGTCTCCGCGGACCGGACGGCGCCGATCCCCGTATCCGTGTCCGCCGGCCGGAAACAGGGAGCGCGGGCAAAACAGCCGATCCTGTCAGGGTCGTGGCCGAAAGCCGGCGATGGCCCGGACCCTTCCGAACGGTTCGAAGTGTTTCCTGCGCGACGCCGACCAATCGCCCCTCGCGTGTCCGGTTGTGCCGGTGGTGCGTGTTTCCTGTTACGTGTGCGGCGCGGGTGTGTGGGGGGTATGCGGAAGGCCCCGCGGGGGGCCGTGCGGGTGTGCGCGGGCATGAAAAAAGGGAGGCCCTACAGGGCCTCCCTTGTGAAGTGTGGTGCGGCGGCGGGCTACTCTCCCACACCCTGTCGGGTGCAGTACCATCGCCGTGCCAGGCCTTAGCTTCCGGGTTCGGAATGGGACCGGGCGTCTCCCCTGGGCTATGGCCGCCGCAAATCTTTAATTGTACGCAACCCTCGGGCTGCGGGGATGTGGCGGCTCGGGAACCGGAAAGCGGACGCGATGTCGGATGCATATCGAGTTGTGCCATTCCAGCGCTAGTGTCGCCCGAATGTCATTCGCAGAGGAATCCTCACGCCCAACCGCGATGGTCGGGGTGTGATTGCCTTTCGGCCGTTAGTACCGGTCGGCTCCACCCCTCGCGGGGCTTCCACGTCCGGCCTATCAACCAGGTGTTCTCGCCTGGGGCCTACAAGGACTCGAAGGTCCTAAGGAATACTGATCTCGGAGCAGGCTTCCCGCTTAGATGCTTTCAGCGGTTATCCCTTCCGAACGTAGCCAACCGGCCGTGCCGCTGGCGCGACAACCGGCATACCAGAGGTTCGTCCACCCAGGTCCTCTCGTACTATGGGCAGGTCTCCTCAATATTCCAACGAGCGCAGAGGATAGAGACCAAACTGTCTCACGACGTTCTGAACCCAGCTCGCGTGCCGCTTTAATCGGCGAACGGCCGAACCCTTGGGACCTGCTACAGCCCCAGGATGCGACGAGCCGACATCGAGGTGCCAAACCATCCCGTCGATATGGACTCTTGGGAATGATCAGCCTGTTATCCCCGGGGTACCTTTTATCCGTTGAGCGATGCCGCGCCCGTGCGCCGGCACCGGATCACTATCTCCGACTTTCGTCCCTGCTCGACCCGTCAGTCTCACAGTCAAGCCCGCTTGTGCGATTGCACTCGACACCCGATTGCCAACCGGGCTGAGCGGACCTTTGAGCGCCTCCGTTATCCTTTGGGAGGCAACCGCCCCAGTTAAACTACCCGCCAGGCACTGTCCCTGACACGGATGACGTGTCGAGGTTAGACATCAAATGGAGACAGAGCGGTATTTCACCTTGCGGCTCCACGATGGCTGGCGCCACCGCTTCGAAGCCTCCCGCCTATGCTACACAGTTTCCACCTAATGACAATACCAAGGTATAGTAAAGGTCCCGGGGTCTTTTCGTCCTTCTGCGCTTAACGAGCATCTTTACTCGTACTGCAATTTCGCCGAGCTCCTGGTCGAGACAGTGGGGAAGTCGTTACGCCATTCGTGCAGGTCGGAACTTACCCGACAAGGAATTTCGCTACCTTAGGATGGTTATAGTTACCACCGCCGTTTACCGGGGCTTGAATTCACCGCTGCCCCCGAACGAGTCGGGATGACGGATCCTCTTAACCTTCCGGCACCGGGCAGGCGTCAGTGCATATACAGCGGCTTGCGCCTTCGCATGCACCTGTGTTTTTGGTAAACAGTCGCTACCCCCTGGTCTGTGCCACCCCCCGAGGCTCCCCGCGCAAGGCGGTTCACCCCAAGGGGTCTCCCTTATACCGAAGGCACGGGAGTGATTTGCCGAGTTCCTTGACCAGGATTCGCTCGATCGCTTTGGTATTCTCTACCTGACCACCTGTGTCGGTTTGCGGTACGGGCGCCGCAGCACCTCGCGCCGAAGCTTTTCTCGGCAACGGAAACCACCGGATTCGGCCCCAACGGGCCCCACCATCGCGCCTCGCCCTGTCGCACCGCGGATTTGCCTACGGTACGGGCTGCACGCTTGGCCACGGACTACCACCGCCGCGGCCGGCTCTTCCATTGCGTCACTCCTGCGCTGGCCTACCGGAAGGTCTGTCCCAACCACACCGCCTCAGCCACCCCGAAGGGAGGCATCCGCGATGCGGGAGGTTAGTACCCGACTTTCGGTCTTGACGGTCCTGCGCCGGTACGGGAATATCGACCCGTTCGTCCATTCGACTACGCCTGTCGGCCTCGCCTTAGGACCCGACTCACCCGGGGACGATGAACGTGGCCCCGGAACCCTTGGTCATCCAGCGGACGGGATCCTCACCCGTCTCTCGCTACTCATGTCTGCATTCTCGCTCCCGCACGGTCCACGGCGAGCTTACGCTGCCGCTTCACCCCGTACGGGACGCTCTCCTACCCAGTATCAAAGATACTGCCGCGTCTTCGGTGGCGTGCTTGAGCCCCGCTACATTGTCGGCGCGGAACCACTAGACCAGTGAGCTGTTACGCACTCTTTCAAGGATGGCTGCTTCTGAGCCAACCTCCTGGCTGTCTATGCGACTCCACATCCTTTCCCACTTAGCACGCGCTTCGGGACCTTAGACGACGATCTGGGCTGTTTCCCTTTCGACGACGGAGCTTATCCCCCGCCGACTCACTGCCGCGCTCTACCACACGGGTATTCGGAGTTTGGTTGCCGTCGGTACGCGATACGCGCCCTCAGGCATCCAGTAGCTCTACCCCCGGTGGAACCACGCGACGCTGCACCTAAATGCATTTCGGAGAGAACCAGCTATCACGGAATTTGATTGGCCTTTCACCCCTAGCCCCAAGTCATCCCCCCAGTTTTCAACCTAGGTGGGTCCGGTCCTCCACGCGGTCTTACCCGCGCTTCAACCTGCTCAGGGCTAGATCATCCCGCTTCGGGTCCAGGACAAGCGACTCAAACGCCTTTTGAGACTCGCCTTCGCTACGGCTCCCCCACGACGGGTTAGCCTCGCCACCTGCCACTGACTCGCAGACTCATTTTTCGATAGGCACGCCGTCACCCCGCAAGGAGGCTCCGACGGTTCGTAGGCGCACGGTTTCAGAAACTATTTCATTCCCCTCCCGGGGTGCTTTTCACCTTTCCCTCACGGTACTCGTTCGCTATCGGTCAGACAGTCATATCTAGGCTTACCCCACGGTCGGGGCGGATTCACACGGGATTCCACGAGTCCCGTGCTACTTGGGAACCTGGATCGGAAGGCAGCGCGCGACCGGCTACGGGGCCATCACCCTCTACGGCCGGGAATTCAATCCCGTTCGCCTAGCACGCCGCTTTATGACTTCCGCCGGACGCTCCAGCATCCGGGCACCAGGCCCCACAACACCCGCCGCGCAACGCCTGGAGGCTATCACACGCGGCCGGTTTGGCCTGATCCGCTTTCGCTCGCCACTACTCACGGAATATCCTTTCCTGCAGGTACTGAGATGTTTCACTTCCCTGCGTACCCCCCGCACGAATGCGGTGCCGGCCCATACGGCCGGCGGGTCCCCCCATTCGGAAATCCTCGGATCAAAGCCCTGTCGGCGGCTCCCCGAGGCCTATCGCGGCCCCACACGTCCTTCATCGGTACTGTCTGCCAAGGCATCCACCATACGCCCTTACCAGCAACACACACCCACACAAGGAATGCATGCCGCAAGGACCACTGCGAAAAACTCTGGACAACACATCATCACACTAAAATGATCACAAAACGATCGACCAAATCCCCAATCCTTAACGGAATCGGAGACCGGTCTTAAAAATTGCATCTAACAAAACAAGAGTAAAAACTCTTGCTCGCGTCCACTATCCAGTTCTCAAGCCACCACGCACCGACGCGTCCGGAATCCCCGTCCGGGAAGACCGTCAGCGAAGGGCATCGAATCGCACCGTCCCAAAGGACGGGGTGGCGATCCGGGAGCCCAAAAGCATGCCCGCACCACTCTATAAGAGCAAAACTGTCATCCTTGATCTTTTCCACACCAGCAGGACACGGACGGGGAACATCCCCGGCGCGTCCGACACCGGCCACCAGACAGTGGCCTGAATTCTCCGTAGAAAGGAGGTGATCCAGCCGCACCTTCCGGTACGGCTACCTTGTTACGACTTAGTCCCAATCACGAGCCTCACCTTAGACGGCTCCGCCCACAAGGGTTCGGACACCGGCTTCGGGTGCTGCCCACTTTCATGACTTGACGGGCGGTGTGTACAAGGCCCGGGAACGCATTCACCGCGGCGTTGCTGATCCGCGATTACTAGCGACTCCGCCTTCATGGAGTCGGGTTGCAGACTCCAATCCGAACTGAGACCGGTTTTGAGGGATCCGCTCCATGTCGCCATGTCGCATCCCGTTGTACCGGCCATTGTAGCATGCGTGAAGCCCTGGACGTAAGGGGCATGATGATCTGACGTCATCCCCACCTTCCTCCGAGTTGACCCCGGCGGTCCCTTGTGAGTTCCCGGCATAACCCGCTGGCAACACAAGGCGAGGGTTGCGCTCGTTGCGGGACTTAACCCAACATCTCACGACACGAGCTGACGACGACCATGCACCACCTGTGAACCGGCCCCGAAGGGAAACCCCATCTCTGAGGCGATCCGGAACATGTCAAGCCCAGGTAAGGTTCTTCGCGTTGCATCGAATTAATCCGCATGCTCCGCCGCTTGTGCGGGCCCCCGTCAATTTCTTTGAGTTTTAGCCTTGCGGCCGTACTCCCCAGGCGGGATGCTAACGCGTTAAGCTCCGACGCGGAACCCGTGGAATGGGCCCCACATCCAGCATCCACCGTTTACGGCGTGGACTACCAGGGTATCTAATCCTGTTCGCTCCCCACGCTTTCGCTCCTCAGCGTCAGTAACAGCCCAGAGACCTGCCTTCGCCATTGGTGTTCTTCCCGATATCTACACATTCCACCGTTACACCGGGAATTCCAGTCTCCCCTACTGCACTCAAGCCCGCCCGTATCCGGCGCAGACCCATCGTTAAGCGATGGGCTTTCACACCAGACGCGACGAACCGCCTACGAGCTCTTTACGCCCAATAAATCCGGATAACGCTTGCGCCCTACGTATTACCGCGGCTGCTGGCACGTAGTTAGCCGGCGCTTATTCGAAGGGTACACTCACTCTCGCTTGCTCCCCAACAAAAGCGGTTTACAACCCGAAGGCCTTCATCCCGCACGCGGCGTCGCTGCATCAGGGTTCCCCCCCATTGTGCAATATTCCCCACTGCTGCCTCCCGTAGGAGTCTGGGCCGTATCTCAGTCCCAATGAGGCCGGTCGCCCTCTCAGGCCGGCTACCCGTCAAAGCCTTGGTGGGCCGTTGCCCCGCCAACAAGCTGATAGGACGCGACCCCATCCCATGTCGGTAACCCTTTCCCGCGATCACATGCGATCACGCGGAACACCCGGCATTACCACCCGTTTCCAGGAGCTATTCCGGAACATGGGGCAGGTTGGTCACGCATTACTCTCCCGTTCGCCACTCTCACCCAAGTGCAAGCACCTGGGATCCCGTTCGACTTGCATGTGTTAAGCACGCCGCCAGCGTTCATCCTGAGCCAGAATCGAACCCTCCACAAAAAATGCGAAGAGAACCAAACAAATGACTCTCATAAAATAATCGACGGAACCATTCCATAAGGGGGAATGGTCCACACTAAAAACCTCGGCAATCTTTAAGGCCCCTCGGCCACCCCGCGAAACACGAGGCGATCACCAAACTGGCAATCAAAAAAAGCTTTACAATAAAAGTAGTACAGACACACTCTTGAGTTCTCAAACCACCACCACACCAACAAACAATCTCAACTCTTGGAGGAGAAGTTGCCGTGTTGAGCAGCAAGAAATAAATATACGCGGTAAATCGATATCGCGCAAGTGCAGGGACGCAAAAACCTTAAGAACCGTTGCAATGATGCGGTTCTTCCGGCGTGTCATCAAAGGCGTTACTGCACCTTTACGCGTTATTTTAGCCCGTAAATATCAAGAATCAAATCGATGTAATTCTTTATTTACGGCGTGTCAGCGTCCTTATGCCAAAAAATGCGTCGCCACAAGCCTTTTAAAAGCCGGGCGCTTCCTTCAACGCTGCTCAGATACTGAGATAAACGAATAATCCTTCAGCCTCTTCGCCGCTAAGTTCGAACATCCTGCCTCTTCGAGAGGGGAATACCCCAATATATTTCAATATATAAAGATCCGGCATGTAAAGAGGCACATATAAAGAATCGATATATAAAGGAAGCGGATATATATATAGGAGGCGGCGCTTCTTGGTTGTTCCGTAGCCGCGCTTTACGATTTGGCTACAATATACATATGACTAAAAAAATTGCGGTATTGACCGGTGCAGGTATTTCGACCTCCGCAGGAATCCCCGACTTTCGCGGACCGGACGGGGTGTGGACCAAGCACCCCGACCAGATGAGCGTCTATGACATCGACGCGTTTATGAGCGACAAGAAGGCGCGTGAATATTCGTGGGCCTGGCAGAAAGCATCGCCGGTGTGGAACGCGGAGCCGGGCGAGGCGCACAAGGCGCTGGTGAAGCTGGAAAAGGCGGGGCTGCTGACGCTATTGGCCACGCAGAACTTCGACGCGCTGCACGAGAAGGCCGGCAATTCCAGCGACCTGATCGTCAACCTGCACGGCACCATCGGCACCTCGCACTGCATGAAATGCCATGCCAAGTACAACACCGCCGACATCATGGACAACCTCGACGCCGAGCCGGACCCACACTGCCACCGCAAGCTGCCGTATAGCGGCAATATGCCCTGCGACGGACTGATCAAAACCGACGTGGTCTATTTCGGCGAGATGCTGCCGGACGGGGCGATGGAGAAGTCGATGGCGCGCGTGGCCAAGGCGGACGAGTTCTGGGTGATCGGCTCGACGCTCGAGGTCTTCCCGGCCGCGTCGCTGGCACCGACCGCCGTGCAGGCCGGAGTGCCGATGACGATCATGAATATGGGACGCACGCAGTACGACAACATCGCCACCACGCTCATCCACGACGACATCGCCAAGGCGCTGCCGGAACTGGTGGACCGGACCATCGCCGAAGCGGAGAAAGCCTAAGTCCAAGACATATATATCCATCTAACAGTGAAAGTCCCGCCGAACCGAACCCGACGGGACTTTTCCATATACAAGTGCTTTATACGGACGATCGGTCAGTAGATGCGCTTCGGGTCGAAACCGGCGTCTTTAAGGGCTTTCAGGACCTGGGCGATGTGGTCGGGGCCGTTCGTCTCGACGGTGACGCCGAGCGAAACCGAATCCGTGTAGTGGCCGGAAGCCTTGAACTGGTCGTGGTTGAGCTCGATGACGTTGGCGCGGGCGTCGGCGAGCACCTGCGCGACCTTGACCAGCTGGCCGGGAGTATCGGGCAGCTCGACCTCGAAGTTCATGATGCGGCCGCGGGCGATCATGCCCTTTTGTATTACAGCGCCGATGGTGACCGTGTCGATGTTGCCGCCGGAGATGATAGGCACGATGACATGCTTGCCCTTCGCTGCCGCGAAAACCCGCGAGCGCAGGCTCAGGTGCTCCAATGCGGCCAACGACACCGCTCCGGCAGCCTCAACCACCAGCTTGTGCTTTTCCATCATTAAGAGGATCATCTCGTTGATGTCACGTTCGGTGACGGTGATCAGGTCGTCGAGGTACTCGTTCAAAATCGCGAACGTGAGGTCGCCGGGACGCCCGACCGCGACGCCTTCGGCCGAGGTGACCACCTTGTCGGCGGCAACGACCGAGCCAGCGGCAAACGAATTCTTGAACGCGGGCGAACCCTCGGGAATCGCGCCGATGACACGGACTTCCGGCTTGAAGGTCTTGATGGCGAGCGCCACACCCGCGCCCAGGCCGCCACCGCCCAGCGGGACCACGACGTCCGTGACGTTCGGGACGTCTTCGAGGATTTCGAGACCGATGGTACCCTGCCCGCAGAGTACTTCGTAATCATCGAAAGGATGGACGTAAACCAGACCGTCACGCTGTGAAAGTTCGGAGGCGTATTCGGCGGCATCGTCGAACAGATTGCCGTGCAGCACGACGTTGGCACCGTAGGATTTCGTCGCGTCGACCTTAAGCGGCGGGGTGCTTTCAGGCATCACGATAGTAGCTTTCGCGCCGCGCTCGCGTGCCGCATAAGCGACACCCTGCGCATGGTTGCCAGCGGAGGCGGTGACGATGCCGCGGGCCAGATCCTCGTCACTCAGGGACGCGATCTTGTTGTATGCACCGCGAATCTTGAAGGAACCGGTGACCTGAAGGTTCTCCGGCTTCAGAAGAATCTCATGGCCGGTCGCCTCGGAAAGGGCGGGCGAAGGCATGATGCGCGTGTGGCGCGCAGTGCCTTTCAACCTTTGGGCCGCCTTCTTCAACTCGGCCGCGTGATCATGCTGCAGTGCCTTGACAACTTTTTCTTGTTTCATACCGGAATTGTACGGCGGCATGACATCGCGGCCGGTTCGATGTCCAAAAATCGAATATTACTTGCCCGACTTTGCCGTGGCCTTGGCCCTGCTCTTTCCAGACGCTTTCGCCTTCGTCGCGGCTTTTGCCTTTGAGACTCTTTCGTTCTTGGACTTGAGCTTGGACTTGGGCTTATCGTCAGGAGCCGTACCGGCGGCGACGGCCTCGGACTCGGCCACCAGGTAGCCCAGCAACCGCGCGGTATCGGTCGGGGTGGCGATGCGCGAACGGGCGCTAGTCTCTCCGGCGCCGACCTTGATGGTCCATGCGACATCAGGTTTTGCGGACTTTACAGCAGGTTTCGCGCTATCGGCTTCGGCTCTCGATGAGCCAGCAGCAGGTGCCTTGTTGGAAACGACCTTGACCGCACCGGTGTCGGCGACGTCGAAGGCCTCGAGCATATCGTCCTCGTCGCTGGCATCGGCACAACTGGAAACCGAGGCGAACATCGTCTCGTCGGTGGTGTCGTCGCCGAAAGCGAGGGCGAAATCGTACCGGCCACTTTCCAGGAGTGGCTTCACCGCCTCGCCCTTGCTGACGTTGGCCGGGCAGACCTCGATGACCTTGGCGTTGCGCATGACCATCAGACCGTACTGCGGGCATACCTTCTGCAGCTCGTCGACCAGCCGTTCGCGCTGCTCCAGGGCCAGCTTCTGGTCGCTCATGCGATAGTGCCATGCCAGATCCGTGGACTTGTATTCGATGAACGACTTCGGCACGCGGGCGACGGACTTGTTCATAATCGTCTCGATGATCGGACGCCATTCATCCGGGTCGGGAAGCCCCTCGGCACGTCGCCAGTAACGTTTGGGAGTAATCGTCCTGCCTTGAGCGTTCTTGGCGGTTTCGCCGGCGATCGGCTTGGTGTGCCAGGCACCGTGTTCGGCGATCAGGCCGATCGGCAGGCAGCCGAACCACTCGTTCATCGTCTCGCGGGTGCGGCCGGAGACCAGATACAGGTCCACATCGGGGATGGAACCGACCTCACGCAGCAAATCGATCAGACGGTGCGTCGGCTTGGCGCGACCCGGGGTGCGCACGATCTGCGTCAACGTACCGTCATAATCGCATAGCACCAGCTTGTGCTTCGATTCTCCCCACTCGCGGACCAAGCGATCGCGCTGGGCGCTTTGCAGACGGTGGTCGGCCATACGCGGATCACTGACCTGACGCAATGTGCTCAGGAATTCCGCACTCCACAGCCCTGCGGTGCGATACTTCAGACGGGCCTGCATAGCGGCATTGCGGCGCTTGGCCTCACTAGAACTGATCTCCAAGGCCGAATGCAGGGCCTCGCACACCGCTTCGGTGTCATAAGGATTGACGATGAACGCGTCCGTCAGCTCGCGAGCGGCGCCGCATTCATCGGAAAGCACCAGCGCGCCGTCACGACCATCGCGGGCGGCCAGATATTCCTTGGCGACCAGATTCATGCCGTCTCGAAGCGGAGTGACCAGCGCCACGTCGCCTGCCGTATAGATACCGCAAACCGGCTTGATGGGCAGGGAACGGGTGATGTAATGGATCGGCTCCCAGGAAAGAAGTGAATACTTGCCGTTAATCTCACCGACGAGCTGATCGACCTGATCTTTCAGCTTGCGGTACGTCTCCACGTCCTCGCGCGTGGGCGTCGCCAAAAGGTAATACGTAACGTGGCCGACCCACTCGGGATAGCGGCTCAGCATCAGATCAAAGGCACGCAGGCGTTCCGGCAAGCCCTTCGTATAATCGAGGCGATCGACGGAAACGACCACTTTGTTGTCTTGGGTGCCACGTTTGGCCGCGGCGGACTGCGCCAGCTCGACCTCAGGAAGTTCGTCACCTGTATGGGCGCTCCACCAGTTTTCTTCCTGATCGCTCGCCTCCGCTGCGGCCTGGGATTCTGCGGTCAACGAGGTGCTGACTCGCCTTGTGCGCTTGCCGCTGACGGCCTCGATGCCGTGGCGCATGGCCTGCGCGAGGCTGGAATGGGCGTTGCGGCGGTAGAGGCCGTAATCGATGCCTATGGGGAAGGCGTCGACCGTCACGAACCGTTGCGACGCGCCGGACCCAACGGGAATGCGGCCGTCCCTGTCGACCTCCATGCCCAGCAGCGCACGAACGGAGGCGAGGAAATTCACACAGAAGTCTTCGGTGTGGAAGCCCAGCAGGTCCGCGCCCATCAGGCCTTCGAGCAGGTCCTTGCCGTTGGGCAGCTGGCGGAAGATCTCGGGGCTGGGGAACGGAATATGAAGGAACCAGCCGATTTTGAGTTTGGGGAAGCCGGCTCGCAGCATAGCCGGAACCAGCAAAAGATGATAATCCTGAATCCACACGGTATCGTCGGGGTTAACCAGTTGGGAGATGGTGTCGGCGAACTTCTTGTTGACCTCCTGATAGACCTTCCATGTGGACGAATCGAACTTCGCCTCATGTGCAAAATCATGGAACAGGGGCCACAACGTATCGTTGGAATAACCGGCGTAATACCCGTCGATTTCCTTTTGGGTCAGGAAAATCGGGACGCAGCGGCGACGCGCGAATTCGTCACGAATCTTCTCGATTTCGTCCTTGGTGCGCGTTTCAGGGTCGATGCTGCTCCAGCCAACCCACAGACAGTCGTTGTGGGACTTGTGGTAAGGCCCGATTGCCGTGGCCAAGCCGCCGATGCTCTGCTTCATCGCGAACGTACCGTCGGGTTTGGCATGCAGGGACATTGGAAGCCTATTGGAAACGATAATCAAACGAGCCATAATTACCCCTCACTTCGCCGTGGATACTGCTGCATGCGAGAGACAAATCCAGATCTGCCTTCACGCAGACATATACCTATATATGTATTCTAGCTCACAAAACTCAATGGTGAGAACCCTTTGAGCGAAGGCATAACCCGCAAACCGTTTCATTGAGCGTTTCCGGATTGATTTCCGGATCGGTGTCTAGTTGAGAATGATCGGAACAGTATGTGAGCGAATTACGCTGGAATCATCCCGAATTTGACCACATCCTGACTTTTCCGCGCGAATCGGGGCAGAAATTTTGCCGTTCTCCATACAATGTGGTGTAACGGCATGGCGAACGGTCGACGACGATGAACATACGTACGGCAGCGCGCAACAAACGAGAAGAAGAGGAATGTGATGGACGAGCAGAAACCTAAGGGGAACGCAGCCGAGGCGGAAGTCGAGGAGGAAACGCCCGTCACGCGTGGGCCGGTGCAGGAAATCGTCGTGATGATCGTCGTCGGGCTGATCGCCGGCTTCTTCTCCGGGCTCTTCGGCATCGGCGGCGGGTCGATCATCGTGCCGGCGCTGGTGTGGCTCGGCATGACCCAGCGCCACGCGGCGGCGACCTCGCTTGCGGCGATCATCCCGCTTTCGATTTCCGGCGTCATTTCCTATGCCATGAGCGGGCACGTCGATTGGATCGCAGCGCTTTTGATGGTGGTCGGCACCATTATCGGCTCGCAAATCGGCAGCTGGCTGCTTTCGCGGCTTTCCGAAGTGTTCTTGCGCTGGTTCTTCGTGGCGTTCCTGGCATTCGTCGTGGTCAGTCAGCTTGTGCTGACGCCTTCGCGCAACTCCAGCATCCACTTGACCGTGGTCAAAGGCATTCTGCTCGTGCTGCTCGGCGTGCTCATCGGCATGCTTTCGGCGCTACTGGGCATCGGCGGCGGCGCCGTGACCGTTCCCGCGCTTTCGCTGCTCTTCGGCGCGAGCGATCTGATTGCCCGCGGCACCTCGTTGCTGGCCATGTTCCCCAGCGCCATCACCGGCACCTTCGCCAATTGGAAGCGTGGGCTGGTACATCTCAAGAACGGCTTGATTATTGGCATCGCCGCCGCTTGCGGCACACCGCTGGGAGCCTGGGTCGCCGCGTTCGTCTCGGCCAAAGTAGGCTCGTACCTGCTCGCGGCCTACCTTTTCATCATTCTGCTGCGCTCCGCCTGGACCGCCCTGAAGATCACGCCCGGCATCGCGCCGTTGCCGTCACGCAAATAACTCACTGCACGTACAGCCACTACCCCGCGTATGCCATCCTCTTGCAAACAGCATTTCCAACATTTCAGCATGTTGGTGCCACCAAGCAGGCCGTTTTTGAAAGAATAAGTGTGAATTTCGTCGTTTTTTGGGGGTCTTGGTGCACCAAGACCCCCAAAAAACGCACATTATGAAGGCAATTCCCTCAAAAAAGAGCAACTTGGTGGCACCAACATCTCTTATATTGAGGCAATTTCACACGATGATGAACCATTTCTATGATTTGTTTGCCAGAACGGCTGTCAACGGGTTCGATAATTGAATCATTTACGACGATAGACAAAAAAATCGGCGAGCATTTGCGCGCACTCAGCCTCGCGCACCCCGCCAATCACCTCGGGGCGAGCACCGACATGCGGATCACGCGGGATATCCCAGATCGAACCGCACGCGCCCAGCTTGGCATCCCATGCACCGAACACGATGCGGCCGACGTGGGTCTGCAGAGCGGCTCCTGCGCACATAGGGCATGGCTCAAGCGTGACCACCAGCGTGCAATCGGCCAGATTCCAAGCATTTTGCCTAGCAGACTTGTTCACGGTCTGGCCATCGCGGCTATCGTCGGCATTGCCGCGACTATAACCAGCATCATCGTTCATATGCCTTTTCCGTGAGTCCGCCGCCTCACGCATCGCCATCACCTCGGCGTGGGCGAGCGGGTCGCCGTCGGCTTCACGCCGGTTACGGCCGCGACCGATAATCGTGCCATCTCCGTCAAGCACGACCGCGCCCACCGGCACTTCACCGGCCTTTGCCGCCTCACGCGCCAGACCGAGCGCGGCATCCATCGCGCAACGCAAACTCGCAGTGTCCATAATCCTTAAGTGTAAAAGCAATCGACAACCGTATACGGGAAACGGCCGGGTTCAAGGTAACCGCGACCGGCAATCTGATTCAATCCAACCAGTGATCTAGATGAAAAGTGAAAAGATTGTACAGAATAATGCATTACGTTTCGATGCCCGCAAATACCTGTAAACGCCGTTTACCAAATAAAACCCACCTCATTGTCCAGAAAAATACCGAACGCCCAACTCGAAACCTAGCGATTCCTCAAATCCGCAAAGCTTGAGGCATAATGCCGAAATATCCATTCGATATAGTGAATAGTGAAGTGTCCGAAACCGTCCGAACCGTTAAATCGCCGAACCGACCAGAACCGCAATGAAGCCAACCCAAGAAAGGAACCGATAATCCGTGGCAATTTTCGAGCTGATCCTCTGCATCCTGGGGGCCGTCGTGCTCTCATCGTTCGTCAGCCGGTTTATTCCACGAATATCGACCCCTCTCGTTCAAATCGCGCTCGGCATCGCCCTCGCCTTTCTGCCGGTATTCCCGCATGTCAAGCTCGACCCGGAACTGTTCATGGTGCTGTTCATCGCGCCGCTGCTTTACGTCGAGGCGCATGAAATCGACAAACGGATGCTCTTCAAAACGTTGAAATTCTCGCTGCCGATGGCCATCGGACTGGCGTTGGGCACCATGGCCGTCGTCGGGTTCATGCTGCACGCGGTGTGGCCAGTGATTCCACTGGCGGCGGCGTTTGCGTTGGGTGCGGCGCTCGGCCCGACCGACGCGGTGGCGGTGTCCTCGCTTTCCAGCGAAGCGACACTCACCCGCGAACAAGCCGGCATCCTGACCGGCGAATCGCTCTTCAACGACGCTTCCGGCGTCATCGGCTTCCAGTTCTCGATCCTGGCGGCCGTGACCGGCTCGTTTTCGATGGCCACCGCCACCAAAGATTTTCTGCTCTCGTTCTTCGGCGGTATCATTGTCGGTTTTCTCGCAGGCTTCCTTGCCAACTGGATCTTCACCCTGGCCCGGCATCTGGGCTGGGAGACGATGACCACACGCATTCTGATGGAACTGTTCCTGCCGTTCCTGGTATTTTTGGGCGCCGAAGCGTTACACATTTCCGGTATCCTCGCGGTAGTCGCGTTCGGGCTGACCGTCCATTTCGACCGCAACGGCATCGGCGGACCGAACGTCGCCCGCACCAATATCGTCTCGAACAGCGTGTGGGCCGTGCTCTCGTTCGTGCTGAACGGCACCGTATTCATCCTGCTCGGCATGCAATTGCCAAGCGCCATGCGAGCCAGCTGGCTCAGCCACACTGTCAGCAACACCGCGTTGGTCAGCATCATTCTGCTCGTCACCGTGGTGGCCATCGCCATCCGCTTCCTGTGGGTCTGGCTGATCGCGGCGCCGTCTCGCGACCCTGAAACCGGCAAGCGCGTGCCGCTGAAACCGCGCTCTCTGCGTGACGCGGCGGTGATGACGTTCGGCGGACCGAAAGGCACCATCACCCTCGCGCTGATGTTCACCATCCCCTACTCCGTCCTCTCCGGCGACGCGTTCCCGATGCGCAACGAGCTTATTTTCATCGCTTCCGGCGTCATCGTGCTGACGCTGCTGCTGGCCAATTTCATGCTGCCGCTGCTTGCGCCGGCCAAAGACGACGCCGACGAATCCGAAAAGCTTGTCGAAATCACCATCGAGGAGCTGAAGCGCACCGTTCAGGAGCTTTCGGGCCGCGTCACCGACGACAACCGCCGCGTGATTCTGCCCGTCATCGATTCCTACAACAACCGAATCACCCGGCTGCATCAACGCATCGGCGGATTCAATGTCGAGGAATTCGAGACTTTGCAGATCGACGCGCTGCATTGGGAAAAAGAGTACGTGCGAGGCCGGCTGGCGAACGCCCAAGCCGATACGCAGATGAACGAGCACAATCGTCAGCTGCAGATCGAGGCGTGCGAACGCATGATGGACCAAATCATGAACACGTTGCGACATACGGCCGACAAGAAAACCCACTATCGTGCGGTCTCGCAGATTCGCGGGCGTGCGCATGCGCTACGGCGTCAGATCACTACATTGGCAAGGCGAGCCAACAACAAGTTCCGCCGAACCGCTCCGATGCTCAATGAGAATGAAATTTACTATTATTTGAGAGCCACCCAAATCGACGCCATCGATCACGTCATCAACCGGCTTTACAAGGAAATGCGCAGCGATACCTATAAATCCGAATATTGCACACTGCTGCTGCGCGACTACCAGCGCGCGCGGGCCGAACTGCGCAGCCGCAAGGACGTCGCGGCCGCCGCGAAGGCCGCGCCGCAAATCGACGAGGTCAAACACGAAAGCTACTCCATCGAGCTCGGCGTCATTCAGGACATGCTCGATTCCGGCGAAATCTCGCGCAATCAGGCGAAGCATTTGAGGCGGAATGTATATGTGATGCAGGTCGACGCAGAAGCGGAACTCTAGAGGTTATCCAATTCTTCAACCAAACTAATTTCGACCTGCATCCTTCGCGCTCGATACATCGCGCTCACTTCGGCTACAAGAAGCCCACAGGGCTTCTTGCTTAACGCCTCAGCAGGTCGACGCAAAGGGATAAGTGAAAAAGGTATACAACTCTGCCTTCTAAGCCAACAACTCCGCATTTCGCGCTCGACACATCGCGCTCAGCTCACCTACGAGAAGCCCACAGGACTCGTGACGTTGAAAAACATACTCTACTTGGGCTCTTATCGCTCTTTCGCGCTCGAGCATCGCGCTCTCATCGCCTACGGAAAGCCCACTGGGCTTTCCGCTTAACGGCTTTAGACAACGCCAGAGGAGATGTTGTTGAGGAGAAGCCATTGGGTGAGGTCGGTGAATTCGGCTGGGCTCACGGCGTGGTCGAGCTGGTGATAGTTTTTCACCGTCAGCCACGTATGTTCCTCAAGCCAGGCCGTCGCACCGTAAATCTCATACTTCGGCAGGACGTTGTCACGGTCTCCGTAACCGTAAAAAACGGGCTTTTCCATGTCTGCAAGCCGGTCGTCGGCCGGTGCCGTGCCTTTAACCTGCCCAGGCGCCACGAAACCGGAAAGCGCAGCAACCGCGCGGTAACGCTCGGGATGGATGCGCAACAAGTGAATCGCGAGCGCCGCACCTTGCGAGAATCCGATAGGCACCAGCTCACGGTCGGCGCCGACATGCTCGTTGACCCAGTTGTCGACGGCGGTGGCCGCAGCGAAAATGTCCCTGTCCAAATCCTCGCCGGTGGGCACGCCGTCATGGAACCAGCTGTAGGCCCCGGAACCGCTGCCGAACTCCCCCGGCCCCTCGGCCTGCAGCACCAGCGGCGCACGCAGCGAAACGTAATCATTGCCGGGGGCGACGTAACGCATCATCCCGGCCAAATCCTGTTCGTTGGACCCCCAGCCATGCAGGCACAGGAACATCGGCCGCGTCGGTCGTGCCTTGCCGCCGCCTTGGGAATAGACGACATGGGAAATCTCCATCGGGTCGCCGAAACGCCCGGGAATAGCATCGGATTGACGGCCAACTAAGCCGCTTCCAACGTTTTCCGCTTCCCCCCCGTTCGCGTCCTCCGGTTTGCCGAAATGTTCGCTGTTTACTGCTTCATCGCTCATAGTCACCATGATAAGCGGCCAGCCCAACAGCGGCCAAAAATGTTCACTGGCGTTTCGAGGCAAACGGATGGTATCGAGCGGGATGGCATTGCACCGGTCGCTATCGAACACGCGCTTTGCGCTACATCATTTTCAGATTGGAAGAACGCCAATCTGAATCACACACGTTTTGAGGCAGCGCACCGTATGCCAATGAGACGAAAATGAACGATCTTGCCCTCGGAAACGACCAATCACTTCTTGCCAATACTCAATAAACCAGGCAACCATCTTTCAAATCAAGTGACTACTGTAGCGACCCCATAAGCGGCTGGGATATCCCCTTACTCTCAATCGCCGGAACCTATCTTCTCAAGCTTGCCGCCCCACTGCTGCTGCAACCCCTTCATCGCCTTCGTTTTGCCGACGGCCATCCACTGATCGTTGCTCAACACGCGCAAATCATCCGCCTCGACTTTGCTTCCCGTATATTGATTGATCAGGTTGGGTGCCTGCGAACGCACCATGTCACCGTCCATCGAAGCCGCGGCCTTCGTCTGGAACGTGACGAACGCGACCTGTGTGGTCTTGCAGAATGACGCGGCACCCGCACCCGGCAGCTGGCTGGACACATCGACGTCCATCCAGCCGCCCGTGCAGGTTCCGGTGAATTGCTCGATATCCTGCTTCATTTGATCGGCATCGTTTTGCGGCGCCTTGGTCTTGCCCTGAATCGTCGTGGACGTATCGTTTCCAAGCAATGAATCCGTATTACGTTTAAGGGTTTTGAGCGATACCTGCAACGCCACCACAATCAAAACGAGAACGGCGATAACGACTATCGCGCTGATAATAAAGGACTTGCGATGACGGGCTTTACGTTGCGACGCAGGACTGTAACGACGCAACTCGCTGACGTTATATACGCGAGCGTTGTCGGGCTCGGAACCGTTGCGTATCCGCGCACCGGCCTGATCGCCATGATGGTCGGAATCCTCTTTCATATCGCCATCTGTCCCGTCTATTCAAATCCATATTCAATAATGCGGTCGAAAATCAGAACACGAATTATGGCCGATCCGTCTCTGGAATGAACCGATGATTTTAGTCTACCCCGCGTGAGGCCAACATAGCGTACTTTGAACGGGAATTGTCACACTGCTTGCGTCACTGCCGACTTTGCCATACTTAACGCTGCACATTGCCGCCATAGGGTACGCGACACCACACTGCCGGACCGGCTGATAGCTGCTGAGCAAGCAGAAAAGAGAAACCCCGGTGCTAGAACACACCGGGGAAGAGAAGAGAGAAGAAGAAAGGGTTCAATTATCGGCAAATCCAAAACTCAAAATCACCGGTCAGCTCTTGCTGACAGTTATTATGTAACTACACAATTCTTGAGGCAAGAATCGGATTACCTGAAAATTACCTGAAAATTTGTATTTGTTTTCCTGTTTCCGAGTTTTTCTTCCGCATTTTAGGCAATATGCCGGGCTCCGCATGCCTCGGCGGCCGTAACGTCTACACTTAGAGCAGAAAGTAAAGTAATCGAACGCCGACCAGGCATCACCCTCGATTTTCGTAGCCATGCCCGGCCAAGCGTTCGACGCGCAACCCACTTTGGAGGAACGTATGCTGCTATCAGACCGCGACATCCTCGCCGCCCAAGCCGACGGCCATATCTCGCTCGACCCGTGGACGCCCGAGATGGTGCAGCCCGCCTCCATCGACGTGCGGCTCGACCGGTATTTCAGGCTGTTCAACAATCACGCGTATACCTACGTCGACCCGGCCGAAAACCAAGGCGACCTCACCGAGCAGTTCGAAGTCGGGCCGGACGAACCGTGGATCATGCACCCCGGCGAATTCGCGCTGGCCTCGACCTGGGAATACGTCAAGCTCGACGGCACCACCGCCGCGCGTCTCGAGGGCAAGAGTTCGCTGGGACGCCTCGGCATTCTGACGCACTCCACCGCCGGGTTCATCGACCCGGGCTTCGAGGGGCACATCACGCTGGAGCTTTCCAACGTGAGCACGCTGCCGGTCAAGCTCTGGCCGGGCATGAAGATCGGGCAGATGTGCTTCTTTGAGCTCAGCTCCCCCGCCGAGCACCCGTACGGTTCGACCGGCGTCGGCTCGCACTATCAGGGTCAGCGCGGCCCGACCCCCTCGCGCTCCTACGTCAACTTCTACAAGGCCGAGATCAAGGACTGATTGAGAAGTTCGGCCCATTGGCATCAGCCGCCCCACCCGGCATCTTGTCGGGCGCAAAGATTGCCGCCGCTTGGGGCTCTCTCACACACCTTCGGCTGAGCCGACTGCCCGTACATGCAGAGATAATCACGGTTTTGGCCCCATTTCTGTGATTATCTCTGCATAACCGGTACTTTTACAGAGAAAATCACACTTTTCAGCCTACTTCTGTGATTATCTCTGCATCAACAGGGTCAACACAGAGATAATCACAATCCGCGCGACCGATAAACCCTGAACGTACCGCCCATGCGATGAAAATCAAGATTTGAGACCGTTCTCCCTGATTTTCATCGCATCTCACTTTGGAGTAGCGATGAAAATCAAGACTTCGTCCCTCTAATCCTGATTTTGCTCGCAGCTTGCGTCTGCTGGCGGCATTGGCGCGGGGTGCTGGGACAATTGAGGGTATGACTAACAAGAAGGGCCCGGTCAAAGGTTCGGGCGGAAAACATCGCAACGCATTGAAGGGCCGCGGGCCGACGCCCAAAGCCGAGGACCGCGTGTATCACAAGGCGTACCGCGCCAAGAAGCAGAATGAAAAGCGCCGGTTCGCCGATCCGCGACTGGCGGCTCGCCGTCGCGCGGCACACTACACTTCGGATTCCGACGATCTGGTGGTCGGTCGCAACGCGGTGCTTGAGGCACTGCGCGTGGGTGTGCCGAGCACGCAGCTGTACATCGCCAATCGCATCGAGCACGACGATCGCACCCGCGAAATCGTGAAGCTCGCCGGTATGCAGGGGCTCAATCTGCTCGAGGCCGACCGGCTGGAGATGGATCGCATCGCGCACTCGCGCAACCATCAGGGCATCGTCCTGAAAGTGCAGCCCTACCAGTACCACACGCTTGCAGAGCTTGCCGATCGCGCGGACAAGAAGTCGCACGCCATGGAAGAGGCCGATTCGCGCAGCGCCCGCATCAACGCTCGCCCGTTGTTCATCGCGCTTGACGGTGTCACCGACCCGCAGAATCTGGGCGCGGTCATCCGCTCGGCGGCCGCTTTCGGCGCCAACGGCGTCATTCTGCCGGAACGTCGTTCGGCTTCCGTCAACGCTGCGGCCTGGAAGGTCTCGGCCGGCGCCGCCGCACATCTGCCCGTGGCCCGCGTGGTCAATCTGACCAAGGCCATTGAAGCGCTGAAGGAACGCGGTTACTACGTGGTCGGGCTTGACGGCGGCGGCGACGCCATCGTCGGCGAATCCGGCTTCGAAACCGACCCGCTCGTGGTCGTGCTGGGCTCGGAAGGCAAGGGCCTGAGCCGTTTGGTGCGCGAGGCTTGCGATTCCATCGCCGGCATCCCGATTTCCAGTGAAGTCGAGTCGCTCAACGCTTCGGTAGCGGCGGGTATCAGCCTTTACGCCGTCTCCCGCGCACGCAGCAAGGCCGGCGAACAGGCCGACAACGCCGAATAGCATAGAGCCCGCAGCGCGCTTATCACTTATGCCCGAACCCATCCCCATTCACGAGATGTGGTTCGGGTTTCCTTTTGAGCGGTGGCCGGATCGGAAGATTAAGCCTTACGTATGGTAAGCCTTCCGTATAGAGGCCGAACGCAGCCTAGTGAAGAATAAAGCACAAAACACAAGCCCGGTCTCGGGTTCAGTTCGAATCCACGTTTTATACCCGGCCCGCTTCATATTTGTGTCTTTTTACTTAGTAGCCTCTTTACCACAAGTAAAAAGACACAATTGACGCCGAACCGCCGTTTGGAATCGCTCAATGGCTCCAGACAGCAGCATCCTGATCGTATTCGGCCGGATCATAGTCATCATCGTCATATGCGTTGTCAGCGGACGTGGTAGTGTCGCCGCTCTCGCTATCACCGACAGCTGCAAGACCGGAACCAGAATCATCAGCACCAGTACCAGAGCCGGATTCCGCAGCAATGCCAGAATCAGAATCACCAGCATCGGCCGCTGAACCGGCACCTGCGGATTTCCCGCCATCAGCATCAGGCTGACTCGAGCCATGCGTTCTTCTCGCCGCGGGCATCGGATCAGGCGTGGTCGGCCACAAGTCCTCGGATACTTGGGTATCGCGGTCAATCCCGTCATCGGCGCCAACGCTCAGAGTCGCCCCAAGGTTGCCCAGACCGTCCCCGAGATCGGCGTAATCACCGCGATTGATGCTGTCAACGTCGTCATTGTCGCGCCCTACGGTGTCCGCAACGTCGCTATCTCCGCTATCGCCATTTTCGCCATCCACAGTACCATCCACGGGCTCGTCATAGGTCGAGCTGTCGTCGACCACACCCGAATCGGCGTCCTCGTTGATTTCGGCGAGCGCCTTCGAATCGATGTTGTACTTGGGCAGATTGTGTTTGATATAGTCGCTCGCAGCCACGGCGGTAGAGACGTCGTGCCCGGCCTTTTCGGCCATGAACCAACGATTCTGCAAGACCTCGTGGAAAAACTGCGCCGGCTCGATCTTCGAGCGGTATTCACGCGGAATCATGCGAACGACGGGTTCGAAGACCTCGCGCATCCAGTCGGTCGCCACGATTTCCAGCTCTTCACCGTCACGCCAGGTGGAAGCACGGTAGGCGTCCAAATCATTCAACAGTCGCCGCGCCTGGTTCTCCTGCACGTCGAGGCCCGTAAGCCGCAGCAACTTGCGCGAAGCATAGCCAGCGTCGACCACGCGCGGACGCACGAGCACGCGTTTGCCGTCGTCGGCGGTCTTGACCTCAAGCTCATCGACGTCGAAGCCCAAGTCGTTGAGCTTATTGACGCGCTTCTCGATCTTCCACATCTCGTCGGGCCCGAAGTCGTCCTGATCGGTCAGCGCGCCCCACAGCGAGTCGTAGCGCTCGAGAAGTCTGTCGCCGACCCCTACCTCATCCACCTCGTCGGGCAGCAATTTGCCGGAAGCCAGATCCATCAGCTCGCCAATGATGTTGGTGCGGGCCAGGTCCATGTCATAGTTGCGCTGGCCTTCGGTAAGCGTGGTGTAGAGCGCGCCGGTTTCCGCATCGACCAGGAATGCCGAAAACGCGTCGGCGTCGCGCAGGAAGAGGACGTTGGAAAGCGAGACGTCGCCCCAATAGAAACCGGAAAGGTGCAGGCGCACCATCAGCACGGCGAGCGCGTCAATCAAGCGGTCGGCAGTGTCGGGCCGAAGGTTCCCGGCGAACAGGGCTCGGTAAGGCAGCGAGAACTTGAGCTGCTTGGTGACCAGGATCGATTCAAGCGGCTCGCCTTCGCGGGTATGCCGTCCGGTGACCACGGCGATCGGCGTGACGGTAGGCAGCTCGAGCTTCTGCAGGCGCCGCAGCAGCTCGTATTCGTGCGCGGCCACGCGGCTGGTGATCTCCTTCATCGCATAGATCTCGTCACCGACATGCACGAAACGCACGACGTGCCGGGAGATGCCTCGCGGCAGGTTGGCCAGCAGCTCCTTGGGCCAGGTCGCCAGCGGTTTCTCCCAAGGCAGGGTGAACATCTTCGGGTTTGAGCTGGCGGCAGTAATCTGCAGCGCGTGCGGCTCGGGGACATCGGCGTTCCCCGTCTCGTCGGCCGTCACGGACGTCGCCTTTAGCGCCCTGGGGTCCATTTGCATTCCACCGGTCAATTCCATACTTCCAAATCTAGCGCCCGCATAGGATAGTTTCCCGTCATTATGAACAGCTGATACGCCCGTATCCCCTTTCCCTTTTCATTGCATACGTGACGCCAACAAGACCACCAGCGTCACATGCACAACCAAACACCGCCTATCAAGCAAACGAAAAGGCCCGCACACGAATGTACGGGCCCTTTCAGCTAAACGACGCGAAGACGCGAATCAGTTCAGGCGCAGCTCGGTGGCCGGGGAGAACAGGTGCATCTTGGACGGATCGATCTTGATCTTGACGGTGTCGCCGACCTTCGGCAGCTGGCGCGGGTTCACGCGAATCGTGGTCAGCTTGTTTTGGTCGGACATCATCGCAGAGGACTCGGCTGCGGAACCATCGGTGATGATGTTGCCGTAGATGTATCCGTCGCTGCCCAGATCCTCGACGTTCTCAACCTTCAGCGAGAAGGCGTTGGCCTCGTCGGGAGCGGCGAGCGAAGCATCCTCGGGACGGAAGCCGACGACGATGCGGCCCTTATCCTCGGGAGTGAGCTTGGCGACGGCGTCCTTGTCGAGTTCGACGGTATCGCTGCCGATCTTCGCCTTGCCGTCGACGACCGGGTGGGTGTTGATGTTCATGGACGGCGAGCCGATGAAGCCGGCGACGAAGACGTTCTGCGGCTTGTCATAGAGCTCGGTCGGAGCGCCGACCTGCTGGAGAATGCCCAGCTTGATGACGGCGATGCGATCGCCCATCGTCAGAGCCTCGGTCTGATCGTGGGTGACGTACAGGGTGGTGACGCCGAGCTGACGCTGCAGGGCGGCGATCTGCGTACGGGTCTGCACACGCAGCTTCGCATCCAAGTTGGAAAGCGGCTCATCCATCAGGAAGACCTTAGGCTTACGAACGATTGCGCGGCCCATGGCGACACGCTGACGCTGACCACCAGAGAGAGCCTTCGGCTTGCGGTCAAGGAACTCGGTCAGGTCGAGGACCTTGGCGGCCTCTTCGACGCGCTGGCGAATCTGATCCTTCGGAACGCCGGCGATCTTCAGGGCGAAGCCCATGTTGTCGGCGACGGTCATGTGCGGATACAGTGCGTAGTTCTGGAAGACCATGGCGATGTCGCGGTCTTTCGGCTGCATCGTGGTGACGTCCTTATCGCCGATGAAAATCTTGCCCTTGTTGACTTCCTCGAGGCCCGCGAGCATACGCAGGGTCGTTGACTTGCCGCAGCCGGAAGGGCCGACGAGCACGAGGAATTCACCGTCTTTGATATCAAGTGAGAGATCGGATACCGAGGGCTCCGTATTGCCCGGGTAGATACGAGTGACATGGTCAAATACGACTTTTGCCATAATTAATATTCCTTTCATCGGCAGGTACGTGCCGAACGATCCGTTGTGAAGGGGTTTGCATCCACCCGCAAGCCAACTTCGGCAAGCGAATTTCCGCACTTTCATTCCATTATGAGTGGAGCCTTTTGGGGTTCCTTCCCCGTTGAGCTCAAAAACCACTATACACGGTTAGCACCAAAATATCGCACAACACGCCACATAACGTACAAGTCCGGCGCAAAACAACGTTTCTGGCATATCGGTTCTCGCATTCTCGCACACGCCGGCGCACGCTCACACTCTTTTCAACGCGAAAACGTTGAGAAATTTTCAAGGATATCGACTTAAGGCAAACGTTTGATATTTTGAATTTATGCGGAAACAAAAACTCTGTTACGCTTTTGAGGAACCTTTGGTTCTGCTATAGATGAAATAGGTTGAATATCACATACCCTTTAGCTTCGTAGTTTCGAGAACATTGACGAATCTTTCCACAAATCATAAAATCAAGCAGCAGAAGCATTCAGCGAAGTAGAAAGCGCATGATATCGAGGATATCGAACGGAGAAAAACCGAAAGAAAGTGCGTTCCACATTCCACGGAGCGATTACGTTTGCACTCGTTCCCATTATCCATTCCATCGATTTATGACCTATATCTCTTTTAAACATCAAACGTTTCAGTTTATGTGATTATTTTTTCGAGCGGCCCCCGCATAATAAGCACATGAACGAAAACAATAGCAATAACCCGATTGAATGGCTGAAGCGCATCACGCACGACGACTCCATCAATAAAATTTCGCGTTTGAGCGGAATCCCGTATACGACCCTGTATAAGCGTTACAAATCAAACGCTTTGAGCACCGACGAGATCATCGCAATCGCCCGCGGCTACCAGATCAATCCTGTTGAGGCATTGGTCCAAAACCACGTCATCGACAAGGAAGAGGCCACCGACGTTCGCGGAGACAATGCTCTGCGACTTACCAGCATCAACGACATCGCAGATGAAATCGTCCGGCGCAGCACCGCGACGAGCGGCCCGGCAGGAAACGACAATCCAAAAAAATCGGGAAAAGCCGAAGAGAACGCAGTCGATACGATAAACTGATACGATAAAGGAGACAAACCAAGGCATATTCCTCGCGCTGGCGCTTTTTGGCCCAGCCCAGCCGCCAGTGCGAGAAGTCTGGATTCTTAAGCGGTACGCAGTTATTATGCTGATAACTGAATTTATACACTTAGAAACGTTTTATATAATTTTTTTTGAAATTTTTTATTAAACGGTTGCTGCATCATTCCAATATTATATAAACGATTTTTGTTTGCTTATTTTGCTATATAAAAATTCTATTCTGATTCAATTATTGTTTTGCTTTCCTATTATTTTCAACGGTTTACTAGTATATTAGACAATATAACTTTCTGTCTAGGCGTTTTTTTATGGATACAAATGAGATAAAATTGTCTTAAAAGAATCAAACGTTTAACATAATATTTTTCCTCACATTTTCAGTCGAATTATCAGAAAATAAACATATGGAAAAAATTCGACATAATCACATTGAATGGCTACGAGAAATCACCCACGACGATTCCATCAACAGAATCTCGCAACAAGCCGGAATTCCCTATGCCACGCTATACAAGCGCTTTAAGTCAAGCGAGCTGGCGACTGATGAGATTATCTCCATCGCGCGCAGCTACGGCATCAACCCTGTTGACGCATTGGTGAAAACCGGCGTGATCAGCAGCGAAGAGGCCACGGGCGTGCGCGGAGACAACGCTCTGCGTCTGTGCGACATCGAGTCGATCGCGAAGGAAATCGTCCGTCGTGACAACGAAAAAAGTCAGCTGAAGAGCGACGACAAGTACAGCAACAGCGTCGCGGCCCAGGACGCCACCACGAAGGCCGCCTGAGAGCGATTCCTGCTCTGATGCAACGGTTCGCATCGTCCTTCAGCTTAGGATATCGGCGTTTCTTACCGGTTGCGCCGGCACCTTCAGGACCATCAACGGCCGACCGTCATATCGAAAGCGCACAATCTACTTTCAACGGGTTGACGATATCAATCGTCAGCCCGTTTTTATGTACCTGTTTACGTTTGCCGCGAGCCAGCCGTGAGACGCCCGCCCTTCAGGAGACGAAAAAGACGTGCACGAAACGTTGCTCTCGCAAGGAAAAATCAAGGTTCTTGAAGCACATATTTTTGCCCATCATTCGAATCGGGAGTAGGCCGCGCCTGCTTTTGCGCAAAAATAAAAATTCTCATTATATGCAATTTGTTCTTGCGAATATCGCCGCTATCCGTTATGGTGGCTCTCATGACATCACAAATCTCTTCTGCAGACAGCAGCAATGGCTACGGACTCTATCACTCCGCCGCCAGCTGTAACTCTGGTCTGCATACGATGATGTCTTGTATGACAATATCTTGTTGTCGCTGAATGCATCGATCATTCCTCGCGGCTTTTCCTGTTTTCTGTATTCGGTTTGTCGATTGACATATTGGTTTGAATCGATATTCATTCGCTTGAATAATCATGCTGATTTATACGGCATGACGGATACGCGGCCAAAAGTTTCACAACGAAATCAGCAGGCTCTTCACCTCATTTTTTAAAACTGTATATTTTCGATTTTTTATATAAAAAATACGGATTCAGCCATTCGAATCCATCAAAAAACACAGTTTTAGTCAACCAAAAAGTTATATTCCAGACACATATACATAATTTATGCAAAATCATTGAGAGGAAATCATGAACGACATTACCTGGAACTGGCTGGCGCTCGGCGTCAGCGTCCTGCTGTTCGCAGGCCTCGCGGTGCTGAGCCGCACCAAAAAGGCCGGGTTCAGCGCACGCGTCATCATCGCCACCGCGCTCGGCATCGCCATGGGCTTGATTTTCAAAGGGCACACCACCTACGTCGCCGCATTCGGCACCGTCTGGTCGAACGCGATCGGGGCCATCGTCGTGCCGTTGCTGCTCTTCAGCGTCATCGCCAGCATCACCAATCTCGGCTCGTCGCTGCGACTGAAGAACATCGGAGTCAAAACCGTGGTATTCCTGCTGTTGAACACGCTGACAGCCTCGCTCGTCACGCTCGGACTCGCGCTGGCGTTCGGGGTGGGCAAAGGCTTCAACGTCGCCATGCCGCAGCACTACCAGGCCAAGCACGTGCCGCAGGTGCTCGACACCGTCGTCGGGCTCTTCCCTTCGAATCTCGTCGCTAACTGGGCCGCCAACCAGGTCGTGCCGGTCGTCATCTTCGCCATCCTCGTAGCTCTCGCCTACAACGCGGCCGCCTCAACGCCCAAGGGCGAGGCCGCCGTGAAGCCGTTCAAGACCTTCGTTGACGCCGGTAACGTCGTGCTTTCCAAGGCCACGCAGATCGTCGTCGGATTCACACCTTACGCCGTGCTCGCACTGATCGCCGCCGCGATATCCAACAGCAACCTCGTCGCGCTGCTCCCCCTGCTGCTCGTGCTCGTCGTGGCCTACATCGCCATTGCGCTGCAGATGTTCGTCGTTCAGCCCGCCATCCTCGGCGTGACCACGCGCACCAACCCGCTGCGCTTCTTCAAGTTCTTCTGGCCCGCCGGCGTCGTCGCCTTCACTTCCGAGTCCAGCATCGGCACCATTCCGGTGACCGTCCGCCAGCTGCGCCGCGGCGGGGTGCCCGATGACATCGCTTCGTTCGTCTCGTCTCTCGGCGCCAATCTGGGCATGCCCGGATGCGCCGGCGTCTGGCCCACGCTGCTCGCGGTGTTCGCCGTCAACTCGCTCAATATGCATTACACTCCGTTGCAGTATCTGATGCTCGTCGCCCTGACCCTGCTGGTTTCGATCGGCACCGTCGGTGTGCCCGGCACCGCCACCATCACCGCGACCTCGCTCTTCGCCGCCACCGGCCTGCCGATCGCCTTCATCGCCATCTCCCAGCCGATCTCGCAGATCGTGGACATGGGCCGCACCGCGCTCAACGTGGCCGGCGCTACAAATACCGCCTTCATCGTCGCCGCCACCGAGCACCAGCTCGACCGCGACCTCTACGACGGACGCAAGGAGTTCACAGACTCGGATCTGGACACGGACGCTTTGGACACGGACACCGAAGAGGATTCCGCAAAGGTACTGGCCGGCGTCAGCGCAACCGCCACGAACGGAGACGCGAAAGCAGCTGCAAGAGGCAGCGCAAACGGAACGGATACGGATACCAACGCCTCTGCCCGACTCAACGCAACGCAGAACAATTCCAACGCACGATCCGCTGCCAATAAGAACGCAAGCGCAAATGCGAGCGCCGCACCGACTTCGGCTCCGGCATCGACTACAACAGACAGCCCGTTGCATCTTTCCGCCGCCAGCAACCTGCTGAGCTTCTCCCCGTCCGCCGCCTTGGACGGCCAGGGCGACGACATGTGCGGTCTGCGTTCGTCTGAGAACAAGAACAAAGGCAAAACCGAATAATCCATAGACCGATTCCACCCAATCAAAAAGCCGTATCTCGACACTTATTAGAGCGTCATCGATACGGCTTTCATTTCGTCACTGCTCGTTTAAAACAATGGCAGCCAAGCAATCCTACTCACCCATAAGGCTGGGTTCGGACGGAATCACCGACTTGCAGGGCTTGCCCTGAACTCAAACTCGACCATACGACCATAACCGACAAACAATACGATTGCAGCAAAAACATCAATGTTAAAGCGCGATTGCTCACCAAGGCCCTGGACAGCTCTCGCAAAGCTTAATAATACATACATGATATATTTATCTATTTATACGAAATTCAAGACAACTGGGGAAGCGACAACTACAATATAGCGGAGCTTCACCTTCAAGGCCACAAAACTATGCTATATCAAGATATTATGGGGCTTGCGTACCCAAACGAAAGGCGGCGACGATGCGCAACATACGAATCGGAGTAGTTGAAGACGAACCCGCCGCATGCCAGAAGGTGCTCGACTACCTTAACCGGTATCAAAGCGAAAACGGGGAGCACTTCACCGTTTCCGTTTTCGACGACGGCTCGAAAATCGTCGAGGGGTACCGGCCGATTTACGACATTCTGCTGCTCGACATCGAAATGACGCAGATGGACGGCATGGAAGCGGCGAGGCAAATCCGCAAAATCGACAGCAGCGTCGTGATCGTCTTCATCACCAATGCCTCGCAATACGCCATCAATGGCTACGAGGTTCAGGCACTCTCCTATCTCTTGAAGCCAGTGCCGTACTTTGCGTTCAGCCAGGAAATCAAACGCTCGATCGAGACGGTGCAACGCGAAGCCGACGACTCGATGCTGTTCGAGGCCGGATCGCAGCGCACGCGCGTTGAGCTCAAGGCCATCGTCTACATCGAATCAATTCGTCATACAATAATCATTCATACGCTCGACGGGAAACTTTCCATCACTTCGACCTTGAAGGAGCTGGAAGCGCAACTCTCCGAACACGACTTCTTCCGCTCCAATTCCTGCTATCTGGTCAATCTGCGGCACGTCACCGGCATCGAGGATCAGGACTGCATCATGAGCAACGGCGAGCGCCTGCGCGTCAGCCGGCCGCGCAAGAAAGCGTTCGTCACGGCGCTGGCGGGCTATATCAACGGCGGGCTGCAATGATGCATGTGCGAAAAGTGCGTTTTAGCCGCCACGAATCGCACATTTCGACCACACAAGTGAAAAATGTGCGAAATAGGGTCGGTAAAACGCACTTTTTGCACTGGAGTATGCAAAATGCGCAGACTGAGCATGGGTCTGAACTCGATGAGTTGGAAGCTGGATATAGCAACATGATTAACGTGATTCGGAGAGACTGCCAATGAACACCATCACCAACGCGCTGCCCAATATTCCGCGGCTTTACACCGGCATCTGCGAATGGATGGCCTGCGTGGTCTATCTGCTGGTCATCTATCGCCGCGCGCCGAAATGGCGCAGCGTGCTCGTGGCCGCGATCGGGCTGCCGGCGATTATCGGAATCCAATATCTCGACGGAGCGATGAGCCTCGACTTCTGGATTTTCGGCATGCTGCTGGCGGTGGCAGGCATGTATCTGGTCATTTTCCTCGGCTCACAGACCACGCCGCGCGAGGCGCTCTACGTCACCGCCCGCGCTTTCGTGCTCGCGGAACTCGTGGCCTCACTGCACTGGCAAATCGCCACGTTCATCGGCTTCAATATGCGGGTTCGCACCTCTGGAACGGGTCTGCCGACGGCCGCGCTCGCCACGGTGATCTACCTGGTCGGCTTCGGCCTGGCCTGGGCCATCGAACGCCACAACTTCGAACAGGACAGACCAACGAACCCGAGCCGTACGGCCGTGGCCGGCTCCATCATCATCACCATCGTCACCTTTGCGATGAGCAACCTGAGTTTCGTCTCCACCAACACGCCCTTCTCCGGTTCCGTGGGCCAAGAAATCTTCTATATCCGCACGCTCGTCGATCTATGCGGTTACGCCATTCTCGGCGCGCAACAGGAGCAGGCGAGGGTGACGCGGGCGAACGTCGAGCTCAATTCCATCGACGCCAAACTGCAGAGCGAGCACCAGGAATACCTGCAATCCAAGGAAAACATCGAATCGCTCGGACGCATTTCGCACGATCTGAAACACCAGATCACCGCCCTGCGCGCCGAGGTCGACCCCGAGCATGCGGCCGCCGGCTTCGAGCAGCTCGAGGCGTCGGTGCGGGAATACAGCGCGCAGGAGCACACCGGCAATTCCGTGCTCGACGTCATCCTCACTTCGAAAGTGAAGGCTTGCACTCAGCATGGTATTACACTTACGACGGTGGCCGACGGCAAGCTGCTGGGCGACATGAGCTCGATGGACATCGCCACGCTTTTCGGCAACGCGCTCGACAACGCCATCGAGGCGGCCGCGCAGGTCCCACAGCCGGAACGTCGGCTCATCAAGCTCGCGCTTTACCAACACGGCCAGTTCACGGTCATCCGCGTCGAGAACTACTACGAATCGACCTTGCGCACCGACGACCAGGGCGACCTCAAGACCACCAAATCCGACCAGCGCGCCCACGGCTACGGCGTGAAATCCATCAAGCACATCGCCGGCCTCTACCACGGCAACGTCACCATCAAGGCCCGCGACCACTGGTTCACCCTGACCGTGCTGTTGCCGCGCTAGCAGATGAGAACCCGGAACAAACCAACTGAGAACACAGCTGTAACCATGCAGGCGTTAACTGTGCCTTTTTACTTGGCACCTATCAGCAAGCAAGTATTTTGGCACAAATACGCCGACAGACATCGGCATAATCCTACCGATTCGCCCCCATCAACCGACTTCAGATTTACACGGTCATTGTGCTGTGTTAAAAATGATCGTCATCCACACAGCCAATGACTAAGCCGTGGAATCGCCGACATTTACATACACGAGACCGCCTCAAGGAATTGCTTCTTTGAGGCGGTCTTGTAAAGTCCCATTGAGTTTTTACATCAATGTGAACCAGCTCGTATGAGCATAGGCATCAATCCGAGCTCAGTCACGCTTGCGCAGCGCGGTGAACGCACCGGCGGCGCCAAGAGCCATGAACATAAGAATCACGGCAGCCGAGATGCTGGCGCCGGTGGTCGCGAGCTTCTTGTCGGACTTCTTGTCGGACTTCTTGGCAGCACCGTCCTTCTTCTCAGTGTCAGACGCGGGCTTGACCTTCTTAAGGTTGAACTCGGCGGTCATCAACGCGTTGTCCAGAGCCTTGTAATCAGGCTCGGCGCGGGTGACGGAATCGAGGGCGGCCTTGCCGGCGGCACGGGCCGCATCGAACGGCTTCCAGGTCTCGGCGGTGTAATCGCTCTGCTTGAAGTTGTCACTGTAGGCATAGTCGACGTCGCTCTGCAGGAACTTCTTCCACTGCGCAGAGGTGAACTCCAACTTGCTGCCGGCGGTCTCGATAGCGACAACGTCCTTGTCGATGGCCGCCTGATCGAGGGAGTTGCCCTCGCTGTTGGCCTCTTCAAGATCGGCCTTGCCGTTGGCGTTGGCCTCGGCAAACGGAGCCCAGGTCTCCGGAGTGTACATCGACTCCGTATAATACTTGAAGTCATTCACAAGCACGGTCAGCATGCTCACATCCGGCTTCGGCGCAAACGGATTGACCGGATTCTCGTGCGTTGGGGTCGTGGACTTCTTCTGCAACCCGTTCGTTGCTTTGACAAGTTCATCGGATTTCGTAGCAAGCGTGTCCGCCGTGGCGGAAGGAT
This sequence comes from Bifidobacterium sp. ESL0764, assembly GCF_029395515.1. NCBI lineage: Bacteria > Bacillati > Actinomycetota > Actinomycetes > Bifidobacteriales > Bifidobacteriaceae > Bifidobacterium > Bifidobacterium sp. ESL0764. The sequence goes on along the minus strand of NZ_CP113919.1, from coordinate 116,503 downwards.
TGGCATCTTCCTGCTCGGCGGCCTGCAGCGCGGCAGCGAACGTAGCCCAAGTGGCAGGCGTGTAATCGGCTTCCTTCTTGGTCTGGGCTGTCTTGATAATGACTTCCAGAGCGGCCTTTGCATCAGCGAGTTTCTCAGCGTCGGTCGGCTCAGGAACCGGGTTAGTGGCATCTTCAGCGGCATCGGCGACAGCATCCTTCAGATTCTGCAGTGCGGTATCCACGTCCTCCTGAGTTGCATTCGCGTCGGCGAGCTTAGCCTTTGCGTCAGCAAGTGCACCCTGCCAATCGTCAAAACCGGCGGGAACGCTGTTAACCTCATTCTGCAACGCTGTCTTGTCGACATTGGTCTGAGCCGTCGTCGCAGGAGCCGTCTGAGTCGCTGTCACAGGTGCAGCTTGGGCTGGCGCGGGGTCAGCAGCGTTGGCCGTGCTGGCACCGGCAAGCAGCATACACACGGTAGCCGTCAGCGCTACTCCGCCCTTGATTAATTTTGAATGAGCCATCGTGGCATCCTTCTTCCCTTTATTGAAATCAGAGCCCTTGTGAACTCCAATCAACAAACTTCCTTGTTTTGCCTAGCATAATTGTAGGGAACAACAATATTTGTAATATACCTCACATACTGAACAAGCTTTGCACATTCTGAAACGAAAGCCGTTTCATTTCGGATTCGCCACCATGCTATTACCTCGGAGGCTTCGCTCGGACGCTTCCATTCCGCCACGCACACGACCCTGTATAACGTGACGGAGGCATATGAACCGCGGATTTTATTCTTTCTTCGCCGGGGCGATCCACCACTTCAGGAGCGGGTAGCTGATGACGACGGCCAGAACCGTGTTGACCACGGAGGCGAGGGTCGAGGAAACGGCATCGTTCCAGCCAAAGCCCTTGCACAGCGTGGTGACATAGCCCGGCAGCAGCAGGCCGACGACCACGATGATGATGGCCAGAATCGCGTACTTCCACGCGGTGGACTTGAAGCTCGCGTCGGACTTGAAGACCCACTTCATCTGCACCACGAAATTGACAGCCTGTGCGCAGATCTCCGCGATCAAGAAGGTGAGAAAACCGCCAAGGCCGTTGGTGCTGGGCGCCGAGTAGTTGAAGATGAGGAAACTGAACGGCTGGGTCAGGCCCATGGCGTGCACGAACAGCGCGGTCAGGACCCAGACGGCCACGAATCGCGTGATCGTGGAGATATTCGAGAGCACGTTGAACTTGATGAATTCCCACAGGTTCGGGTACTTGGCGATCAGGCGCTTGCAAGCGGCGACAACGCCTTTGCTTCCTTTTCCGGCATCCGACGCAGGTACGGAATCCACTGTATCGGCCGAATCGACCTGGGCTTGCTCTTTCTTGCTCATGCTGTCCTCGTTTTCATTTACGGTCCCATTCATTGTCTTACTCATCTCGCCCGCGGCCGCTCACTGCCTTTCAAGCTCCTTCGCCACGCGCTTGTTGGCCGAGATATTGCGGAAATAACCGGCGACGAGCGAGCCGATACCACGGAACGTGTGGCCATTCGCGATCTTGACGACGGCCTCGACCATCGCCGAGTCGACCATGCCCTGCGTCATCTTGCACATCGCGCGCGGCGGCATGTTGAGAATGAAGAGGGTGTTGAGGTCGGGCTGGCCGGTTTTCTGGCGAATCTTCGCCTCGCGCTTGCTCAACGTTTTGGCGATGGTTCGCGCGAGGAAACCGCGGGAATCCGCCCAAGAGGAGATCGGATCGTTCTCACCGAAAACCGTCGGCTTGCCGGGAGCGATCACGCCGTGGCCGAAGAGCGCGGTCATCTCGTTGTCGGTGACGTCCTTGACCTGGCCTTTCAAGTAATGGCCGAGCACCGGGTTCGGCGGGCAGAGATCGATGTCTCCTTGAATCATCTGGGTGGCCTTGAGCGGCAGATTTTCCACGCTATCGCCGACCAGAATCTCACGCTCGCCGGTCTCGGTTTTCCACGTTCCGGGCACCACGTCGTAATGACGGAACGTATAGCGATCAAACGGGATCGTGACCGTCTGGGTCTCGTGCGCGGCAAGGAACACCTTCCTGAAGCCCTTGAGCTCGCGGTCGGGACGCATCGCGCCGCCCTTTGGCCCGCGTACATACATCTGGGCAACGGTGGCGCCGGCGACGTCGGAATCGTTGGTGACGGTGAATGTCACGCCCTTTTCGTCACTGGTCAAGCCGGAATACGTGAACGAGCTGTAGCTCAAGCCATAACCGAACGGGAAGCGCACGGGCACGCCGGCGGTCTCGTAATACCGATAGCCGACGAACGAACCTTCGCGGTAGATGGCGTCGCGGCCGATGGCCGGGTACCAGCCGGAGCTGGGGGAGTCCTCATACTTAAGCGGCCAGGTTTCGGCGAGATGGCCGGAAGGATTGACTTTTCCGGCGAGCACACGGGCCGTGGCGGAAGCGCCAGCTTGCCCGGAAAGACCTATATATAAGAGAGCGGCAACGTCGTCGAACCACGGCAGCTCGACAGGGGAGCCGGCGACCAGCACGATCACCACAGGCTTGCCGGTGGCCACCAATGCTTTCACCAGCTCGTTCTGGCCTTCGGGAATGGCCATCGTGGAACGATCGAGCCCCTCGGATTCGCTGCGTTCGTCAAGTCCGACGACGGCGAGCACCACATCGGTCTTGTCGGCTGCGGCCAAGGCGACGGCATCCTCGATCAAAACGCAGTTCCTGCCGCCGTGACGCTCATAGCCCTGCTCGTAGCCCGCGACCTCAACGCCGTCGATCTTCCCCAGTTCGTCAAGCAGGTTTTCCTCCTGCGTCGCGTTGACTTTGGATGAGCCGGAACCTTGATAACGTGCGGTTTTCGCCATATCGCCGATCACCGCCACGCGAGTGCCGTGCCTGAGGGGGAGTACCGGCACGGCCTTACTGCCGACCGCGCTGCCGTTCTTGAGCAGCACAGCGGTATTTTCGGCTACGTGACGGGCAATCATATGATGCTGCTCGGCAATATAATCGCTCAACAGATCATCACGGCCGACACCTTCGAAACGCGTGCGCCCCGCGAGTTTGGCCACTTCACCAGCCCGAACGTTGAGATCGGCCTCAGCCAGCGTCCCGGCTTTGACCGCGCCGACCAGCTCACGTACGGAAGTGTAACCGGGCGACGGCATCTCCAGCGTTCCGCCGGCCTTCACCGCCGCCACGGCGGAATCGGAACCGCCCCAATCGGAGATGACCGCACCGTCGAAACCCCATTCTTGACGCAGGATTTCGGTGAGCAAATGCTTGTTCTCGTGCGCATACGTGCCGTTGAGCTGGTTGTAAGAACTCATGATGGCCCACGGACGGGCCTCACGGATCATGATCTCGAAACCAGTCAGATAGAGCTCACGCAGCGTGCGCTCGTCAACCACGGAATTGGAGGCCTGACGGCGCAGCTCCTGGCTGTTGACCGCAAAATGCTTAGGGCAAGCGGCCACGCCGTTGCTCTGAATGCCTTTGACAAGACCGGCGGCCATGCGCCCGGCAACCTGCGGATCTTCGGAATAATACTCGAAATTACGGCCGCACAACGGGTTGCGCTTGATGTTCATGCCCGGGCCAAGCAGCACGTTGACGTCGAGATCGTGCGCCTCGCGACCCAACGCCTCGCCCATTTCCTCGGCAAGAGCGGGATCCCAGGAATTGGCCACCGTGCCGGCGGTAGGGAAGCAGGTCGCGGGCTTGGAGGCACCGATGCCAAGGTGATCGCCCTCGCCCAGCTGACGACGCACCCCGTGGGGGCCGTCGCTCATCACGAAACTCGGAATCCCGGCCCGCTCGTTGCCCCGAGAGTCCCACTCGGATGCGCCCGAAAGCAGCGCGGCCTTCTCGGTAACGCTCAGTTCTTCGAGTTTCATACCTACTCCTTATAATCCTTGTACCAATGACGCAATCGTCCGGTTCCGATGGCGCAACACCGCCCACGCCAATAGCCGCACCGGCTCAACGACCGTCATGAACCTAGTCGGCACATATATGCGACACCGCACACCTTGTGCTACATCGCATACCATCCACCACTAGCAATTGTTTATTTAACCAGCAACCCGGCAATCGCAGAAACGTATCGCCCAAGCTGTCATTTCCCTGACACGAACAGCACTGTCGCGCGCTTCCACGTGCCTTTGTCGTCTATAGTTCCATCGCTCGGCCGTATAACGCCGAACGGCCGGCAGATAACCGGTCGGCCAAATCCTTATGGCTGGATCTGGCCGACCGATTAATAGCCAACCGGTTACTGAACCACCGTATCCGACGTATCAGCGGAATTTGCGGGCTGGTCAGCAGCCTCGACGGACTCAACCGTCACCGCGGTCTTGGCAGCGGCGCGACGACGACGGAAGCGCATGATGGCAACCACCTCGAGGCCGATGAAGAGGACCGCGACGACGGCCCAGACCACGTACATGACCGGACGCCAGAACGGAACGTCGACCTTGGGCTCGCCGTTGGCGTACTGCCAGCCGTTCACCACGGAGTAGAGCACATTCTTCGAAGCCTGACGCATCGCGAGAAGCGAGGTGGCGGACTTGTCGGTGATGTGGTTGGTCACCTTGGTGGTGGCGAGCATAGTGTCGCCGCCATTGCGGATGATCTGGTCGGCGTTCTGCATCGGGTCGCCCGAGAAGTAATCGGTGACCACGAAGCCCTTGAAGCCCCACTCGCCGCGCAGCACGTTGTTGAGCAGCGCGTTGCTGGCACCGTCATAGGTGGGTCCGAGGTAGTTGAACGAGCTCATCGCAGCGGTCGCGCCGCCGGTCTTGACGCCCATCTCGAACGGCTTCAGGTAGATCTCGCGCATCGACTGCTCGTTGGCCCAGGTGGCCAGCATGTTGAGGCGGTTGGTCTCCTGGTCGTTGAGCGCGAACTGCTTGATGAAGGCGTAGACGCCCTTGGACTGCGCGCCCTGGACCTGGCTGGAGGCCAGAACGCCCGCGAGCTCGCCATCCTCCGAGAAGTACTCGAAATTACGGCCGGAGAAGGCGCTGCGGTGCGTGTCCATACCCGGGGCGTACCAGCCGTCCACGTGCATGTCGTGCGCCATATCGGCGATCATCTCGCCGAACTCCTTGTTGAGGTCCTTGTTCCAGGAGCAGGCGAAGGAAACCTCAGCCGGGAAGCCGATCGAGCCGACCTTGGTGAAGTTGTTGTTGAGCGCCGCGGGGCCGTCGGCGTCGGTGGTCTTGATCTTGCCGATCGAATCCACCGCCGGGGTGCCGTAGCCGCCGTTGGCGATGAGGTTGTCCATATCCTTGAACGTCATCTCGTCGAGCAGCTTGTTCCACTCCGGATCGTCGTAGGACTTGCCGCGCAGGTCTGCCAGGCGGATGTTGTTCTTCGCGCCCGTGGTCGGCATCTTGTCGCTCGCCTTGTTGTGGGCGGCGGCCTTGTAGTTGCCGTTGTTGACGAACTCGGACTTGATCTTGTCGCTCATTGAGAAGCTCTTCGGAGCGGCGGTGGCCTGCTGGTAGTTGGCGAAGTGGTTGGCGCGCGACAGATAGGTCACGTCGCCGGCAACGTCGTCGAACTCGTTGGTGGCCGGAGTCTTGTCGCCATCGTGGGTCTTGGACTTCGTGTTATAGGTGATGGTCGCAGGAACGTTGACGTTCTGCTGGTCGATCACCGTGTGGGAATCGGAGTTGATGGAGACGGCGTAATCGCCCTTCTCCAGCACCCAGGCCTTGGCTCCCTTGGAATCATAGGAAGCCATGTCATCGTCCTTGAAGGAGATCTTGACGTTCTGGGATTCGCCGGGATTGAGCACGCGGGTCTTTTCGAGCGCGACGAGGTTGGCCGAGGCCTTCTCGATGCCACCGTTGGTATACGGCGGGTTGTAGTAGGTTTCTACGACGTCCTTGCCGGCTTTGTTGCCGGTATTACGAACGGTGACGTCGAAGCTGACCTTGCCATTCTCATGGCTGATCTTGCCCATCGACTGGCTGAACTTCGTATAGCTCAGGCCGTAACCGAACGGATACTGCACCACGTCGTCATAATTAATCAGGCCTTCCTTGGCGGCCGTCTCATAGAACTTGTAGCCCAAGTAGATGCCCTCGGAATAGTTGACGAACGTCGGGGTCTTGGTCTTGGTCTTGCCGTCGAAACCGGTGGTGGCCACGCCGAGGCTCTGCGCATTGTCGTACTTGAAGTCGCCGAAGTTGTTGAAGTTGACGGCCTGCTTGAGGTTCTTGAGGAACGTGTCGGAAGTGCGGCCGGACGGATCGATGGCGCCGGAAAGCACCTTGCCCAGGGCGTTGAAACCGGTCTGGCCGGCGGGCGGGCACCACAGCACGGACTTGATCTGCGGATAGTTCTTCAGGAAGTCGAACTGCATGGTGTTGCCACCGTTGTATACCAGCGTGACGTTCTTGAAGTTCTTGGTGACCATGTCGAGCATGTTGCGCTCGGTCTGGTCGAGCTCGAGGAAGGACTGACCAGCCTTGAAGTCCTCATAACTCTTGGAATTGTTGTTGAACGAAACGCCCTTGGCCTTCATGTCGGTCGGCAGATCGTTGCCCTCGCCGCCCTGGCGGGCCAGGAACACAACGGCCTGGTCGGAGAACTTCTTGGCGTCGGCGATCGTCTTGGCCGGGTACTTGTCGACCGGGGTCTCCGGAAGCTCCCAGTTCGGGGCGAACATGGCGCCCTTGACGACCGGGCGCTGCTTCATATAGTCGGTGTAGACCTTCGTAAGCTCGGTGTTGGTCTGGATGCCGGCGTTCTTCATGCCGTCGAGCACGCCGACGGTCTTGTACTGCGTGCTCATCGAACCGGAGCCGGTGCCCGAGAAGATCGGGTTGGTCGAGGCCCAGCCGAAGACGTTGACCTTCTTGCTTGAAAGCGGCAGGTTCGCGTCGTCGTTCTTGAGCATGGTGATGCCTTCGCCCTCAACCTTCTCGGCGAGCGTCTTGGCGCGGTCGATGGTGGACTGGGAAAGCGTGTACTTCTTGGATGTCACATTGTTGAGCAACGTGGACATCGGGCCGGTGAGCATCATCGAGACGGCCGCGACGATGGCCACCAGGGCCACCAGCCAGGTTTCGCTGCGCACGAGCTTGCGTGTTCCTACATTCTTGACCGTCTTCTTGTTGACGGCGACACTGATGACGATCGCCAGTACCAGCAGGACGCCGATGACCACCAGATAGGGCACCAGCGACTTGATGACGTTGACGACATCGGCGATGTTGATCTGCAACATGGCTTTGTCTCCTCCTTATTCCTCTTACGGAATAACGGCATGGCACCGATAACCTTTACCGACGCCGAGCAGACTCGCGCGACATCCCCGCCACGCTCGTCTGTCAGAGGCGTTTGCCCTTGCAAACAGACATCGTACGACACTGCGGACCACCACTGCGCTACCCGCTGCCTCGCTACTTATCCGTTGGCCCAAACCAACACCTCGTTATGCCAAGCTGCTTCATTTCACCAGATTTCGCACCACACCTCACCACAACAATCATGTTCTGTAGCCACAACCGCATAAATTGCATCCGCAGGGCCCATTATGTCGTATGCCCCGCCGCTCTTATGCCCACGGCCCACCCTCATCCGTGCAGCCTCATCAGTGCAGCCGCATCCGCGCAGCCTCATCAATACGGCCTCATCAGTGCAAAAAGTGCGTTTTAGTACCGCCAAATCGCACCTTTCGCACGACCATGTGCAAAAAGTGCACTTTAGTGTGGGTAAATCGCACTTTTTGCACACGGAAGCGTAGAAAGTGCGCGCAACCGGCCCACAACGCAAGACGCACCCCGGCGGCGGACTCCGGAATCGAACCGGAACCCACAACCGGGGTGCGCGGGGATGTCGGCAGCGGCACGGAGGAGACCGAAACCGCCACCAGCCAAGTCGCCGGGCCAGGCGCCGCACGATCACGCCGCCGGGCCCGTCAACAAGCCTTGCCTTTATCCTCTATCCTTGCCAGCCATCACTTCTTCCGTGCAGCGCGCTTTTCGGCACGCTTCGCCCTGCGCTTTGCCTTACGGGCATCCACACGACGAACTGTAGCCGGGATCCAGCGCCAGACCGAGAAGAACAGGAGCAAAGCGATGAGGATAACGCAAACGGCGTTGAAGATCACCTGAATCGTGGTCACTGTAGTCGAATACTTGAACCCGGCTCCAGGCAGTGCGCCGTTCATGCAATTGCTGTTAGCAGCTGTGTACAGCGTGCGGTGCATAGCGTCACGGCCATATTGGTACGTCGCGGGATCATTGAAATTGAGCTTCTCGCCGGTCGGATCCTTGGCGCTCAGCAGCTTCAAATCAGAACCGGCCTCAATCATCTGATAGGCACTGATGAACTTACCGGTATTGGCGTTGTCGGTCATCACCAAACCGTTGAAGCCCCATTCGCTACGCAGCAGATTGTGAATCAACGGATACGAGCCGCCAACCCACGTGGCTCCGATTCGGTTGAACGAAGTCATCATCGCCTGGGCCGCAGGCATCTGGGCCACAGCGTTGCGATACTTGCCGTCAGCACCTTTCTTGACGTACTTCATGGGCACAGTGCCCGACTTGATGCACATCTCAAACGGCTTGAGGTACAGCTCACGAATCGCTTGCTCGTTGGACCAAGTCGCCACCGAGAAATTACCCGGCCGGTCGCCACGATGGTCCTCCTGATCGTTGAGCAGGAAGTGCTTGATGTACGAGTAGACTCCTCGGGTCGCCGCACCTGTGATCTCCTGCTTCGCCATCGAGCCGGACATGAATCCGTCTTCGGAATAGTATTCGCCGTTGCGCCCGGAGAAGGGCGTGCGATGAATATCCATGGAAGGCGCATACCAGCCATTGGCGCCGCCGAGCAAAGCCTCATCGCCAATCATCTTGCCGTACCTCGTGGCCAAATCCGTATTGTAGGTCTGAGCCAGAGTCATCGGGCTGGGGAACATACGATTAGTGCCGCCGTAGACCAGTCCGGTCGCCGAATCGGCATCTACCTGATACGGTTTCTGCACGGATTTCAGATATCCGATACCGTAACCGGAGAAACCGATGGTCTGCTGATAGTCCTTTTGCGTCAATTCATCGAGCAGTTTGTCCCACTTCGGGTCGTTATAGGCCGCGCCGCGCAAATCGGAGACTTTCAGCCCGTTCTTCTTGCCGAAAGTCGGGGTGGCCTTGACGGAAGCGCGCTTCACGGGCGTACCGGAATCATTGCCCTCCAACTGCTTCAACAGCTGCGAGCTGGCCGTCTTCTTCCAAGTGCAGGAAGCCTTGGCACCCTTCTTGTCGGTGCAGTTGATTTCGTCGCCCCAGGTGTCGATGGAGTCCGAAGGCTCGCCGTAATGCTTGGGGAAAGTCTTCGTCCAATCGGCACGGGTCAGATATTTGACACCTTTATCCGAGGCGAAGTCGAAGACATTGCTGATCTTCTTCTTGGTCTTGGAATCAAGCGCAAACGTGGTGGAATCAACGTCGGTGTTCGCCGGAGTCCAATGCGCCACCATCGAGGTGTCGCCGTCCTTGGTCATGCCCGCGGACTTGTTTTTGCCTTTATCCGCGAGGAAGTTGTTGGTGGCCTCGTTAGCGTTTCGAGCGGCGGTGAAGCGATATTCACCAGGATCCATGATGTAGGTCTTAGCTTTCCTATAGTCGTAGGACTTCAGTTGGTCTTCGTTGAATTTCACCGTGACGGTCTGGCTTTCACCGGGCTGCAGCACCTTGGTCTTGGCGAAACCAACCAGGTTCGCGGATGCCTTCTCAACGCCGTTGTCCTTGTCATACTGCGTGTAAGGAGCCTGCGCATACAGTTCGACCGCGTCCTTGCCGGCTTTGGAACCTGTGTTCTTTACCGTCACGGTGGCGTTGAACTTCTGCCCGGCAGCGTTTACCGAGAAGCCGCTCCAGTTGAATGTTGTATAGCTCAGGCCATAACCAAACGGATACACGACCTGCTTGGCATAGTTATAGTCGCCGGCGTCACCCTGGCCGAGCACCTTGTCTTCGTAGCGGGTCTCATAATACTTGTAGCCCACATAGATGCCCTCAGCATAGTCGATATAGTTGTATTTCGTGGGCTTGCCGTTCTGGTCGTAATACTGGTAGCTGCCGAAGTTCTGCGCCGCGGGCGAGGCAAGCGGATCGGCCGCGAATGTGTCGGTGGTACGACCTGACGGGTTGACCTTGCCCGCAACGATCTGCGCGAGCGAATTGGTGACATTCTGCGAATACAGCACGGCCTTGATATGAGGGAACTGCTTCAACCAATCAAGTTGCAGCGCGGCGTTCGACTTGACGTACAGCAATACGGTGCCGAAATTATCGTTCAGGTATTTAAGCAGTTCGAGTTCCGTTGAATCCGGCTGCAGGTAGGTCTTTCCCTTGTCCGCCTGCGAAGTCGCATGGTTGTACATGGAACGAGGCATATCGCGCCCTTCGCCAGCTACGCGGCTCAACACATAGACGGGAACCGTGCCTTTCACCGAATTCAGAAGCCCCTGCTGTGAGCGCAGAACGGACAGCGGTGCTTCGTTGATGCGGAAGTCCTCGGCATCGCCGAAATTCACCGAGCCCTTGGCGAGACCATACTTTTTGCCGGTCTTCGACTGGTAGAAATCCCAAAGTTTTTGGTTGACTTTGAAACCGGCTTTCTGGAAGCTGCTTTGCAAAGTAACCGATTGCGCACCCTCGCCGATGGGAAGTACCGCGCGGGTCGTCCCGTCTTTGCTGTTGGCGCTGAAGAAACTGAATTTCGTGCCTTGCTTCATCGGCAGAGCATGATCGTCGTTTTTCAGCAGCACCGTGCCTTCGTCGGCGATATCGTTATAAAGCTTGTCCTCGGCCTTCTTGATGCTGTCCTTGGTATAAGAAGTCGAGTAGTAATTTGCGTTGACACCTTGCGCGTCGATCTTCGAATTATCCGCCGACTGATGATTCATGCCGAGTATATTCGACAGCATTTTCTTGTTCATCGACAATTGCGGATTCGCCAGTGCCATTGCCACGATAAGCACCACCGCAAGAATTATCGAAAGCACGGTTTTTATTATTCGCGCGACGGGAATCTTCCTTTTCGCTTCCATATGCTTCTCTTTCTCTAAAACGCCAAACTCCTGCGATTGGTGCGCTCGAACAGCTTCCACGCCTCATACACCATCGTTACAGCTAACGACCACCTTGGTCTTGTTGCGCCTATTTTTAGGAAACCACTATTCCAACAGACTATTCTCACCTGCACTCATCCTGTCGTTTATCACGCACAGTCTGTGCCGCGAATCACATCGATGGCTCCCGACCGCTTTTCGGCATCCGTGCAAAAAGTGCATTTTAGACATGCCTCATCGCACATTTCGCACTGTTATGTGAAAAAGTGCATTTTACCTCGTGTAGAACGCACTTTTTGCACACGGGAATGAAAAATATGCATGAACCGGTTCAAAGGTGGATAAGTTTGGTGCGACACGCCCGAATTGTGCATAACCTCGAGCATTCGACCACAGTAGCCCGCAAAACTTGCGCTCCTTTTATTGCAACACGTAACGTCGAAAGCATGCGACGAAGCCCAGAGATAGAACGCCTAACAGGCAAGGCTGAAACGCAACGCCACTTTATTTTCGGCACAACAGCCAATCAGCGTAAAGTCCTGCGAACGCGGTGGCTGGCGCACGAATACATACGTCTGTGTCCAAACGTCTACGCGCGGCTGGAATATTTCAACGAGCTTAACCCAGTCGAGAGGACGTTGCACCTCATACGCACACTCGCACTCAAAAATCCTCGACGCGTATTCGGCGGCCTGAGCGCGGCGCTGGTGTTGGGACTCGAATGTCCTTGGCGACTGAGCGAAATGGGACATGCGCAAATCGCGACGGAGGAATCCATAACGCGACAGCCGGCAGGGGCCGTGGAGAAAATCCATGTTCATCCACTGACATTCATTGTGCATGATGGCATTCGGGTCACACCTCCAGCCCAAACATTGGTCGATTGCGGACTTCGATACCCCTACGCCCAAGCTCTCGGTATTTTCGACTCCGCTTTACGCATGGGACTAGTAACAACTGACGCAATCGAAAGAACCTGTCAACGAAGCAATAACTGCGAGCCCATGCACAGACTTCTTCGCGACGCCGACCCCAAGAGCGAAAATGGAGGCGAATCGTTCTGCCGCGCAGTAATACTTGATTCCGGATTCGCGAAACCGGAATTACAACACGAATTTCGCGATCCCGCTAATCCAACGCATATTTTTCGCACTGACTTTCTTTGGCTATGCAACGGCAACGCCGTAGTCCTCGAATACGATGGCATGGAAAAGTACACCAACCAGCACATGACAAATGGGCGCAGTACACGGCGGGTGGTCTACGACGAACGGAGGCGTGAAGATGCGCTACACCGCGCAGGAGTCGCAAGCATTCTACGCACCGATTATCAAGAAGTGACTTCGCGAAAGCCACTAATTCAGAAGCTCATCAGCAATGGCATTCCCATGCAGCCAAGCCTCAACTAGCTTAGCCGCCAGTGGCCCTGTAGCCAATCACCTTCCCTACCTTCGTGCAAAAAGTGCCTTTTACTACCACCAAAACGCACTTTTCTCACTTACCGATGAAAAAAGTGCGATTTACGTAAGCTAATTAGCACTTTTTGCACTCTTCAGTGATTAATGTGCCAGATAAGTACAAAGAAGCGGATCTCCTACCTCAGATTTGACCGACAACTTTCACACACCAGAACCCGTACCCGTTATCCACCAAGCGCAACAATCATTTCAATGACGATTACATATACAGCTTCATAAAATAATTATGAAGTTACGCACCAAACTTCTAACAATAATTATGAAGCTGGCTGATAGTCTCTATTGAGGTCAATCACCCAGAAAAATATTCGCGCCGAGAATGACACCCTCTCGACCGACGCCCGCAGTCATTATCTGGTCCTTGTCGATATAACCCTGATCCAAGTTACATGGGCCAGAATCGAAAGCGACACGACGGGTTTGTGCCAGATTCTTCTTCCTGTCTTTGGCACTGCGCTCGCGGTACGCAATGACTTCGGAAGCCAGAACCATGCGACGGCCTGAAATTCCGCGCCGTTCACTTGGCATCTCGCCGGCGTCCACCATGCGGGCGACGGTTTTTGCCGACACCCCAAGTATCGTCGCCGCTTCGCCTGTCGTCAGTATCTCCTGCCGACCCGAAAAGCCGCAATCACGCTCTGGACGACCTTATACGCTTCGTCTCCCAGAAAAGTCTTCTTGCCGTCGCGGCTCATTACGTACGGAGCCCGACTATCAGCCATAGCAGAAGAACCACTCATAGTCATCGTTCCCTTGTCAACAAGTAATTTGATATAAGCGTGCCGCAAACGGACAAACCGGACAACATAACCAATCCATAGCCGCCCTAACGCCATCCATTTGAGCACAGCAAGAAGTCCACCGAAACCGAATCATGCCTAAACGGCACCAAAACCGCCGAACAGATTGCTATGGCGCAAAAAAGAAATCATGGACGCCTTTTCTTCGAAGCCGCACAAGACAGTAGTATCAATAGAAATAGCAGAAAAGAGACCTTATGCAGCCAACGGGATTGAACAGACACTGGCAGGTCCGTCACCTGAGCAGCGACGAGGCGTTTACGCCGGTGACGCTGCCGCATGACGCCATGCTCTATGAGCCGCGCTTTGAAGACGCGCCGGGCGGCACCAACACGGGGTGGTTCGACGGACGGGATTACGAGTACGTCCGCCACTTCAAGCCCGGTGAAGCGCTGCGCGGCAAGGCCATGATCCTCGAATTCGAGGGGGTCTATCGGCTCGCCGAAGTCTTCGTCAACGGCAGGAAAGCCGGTTCATGCGACTACGGATACAGCGGGTTCACGGTGGACGTCACCGACCTGGTCACCATCGGCGAGGACAACGAGATCCGCGTGGTGGCACGTAACGCCGACCAACCCAATTCCCGCTGGTATTCGGGAGCCGGCATCTACCGGCCGGTCACGCTTTGGACAGGGCCGCGCGAGCATATCCGTTTCGAAGGCGTCGGGGTACGCACGATTTCGGCGGCACCGGCGAAGGTCGAAATAACGTTGCAGACCACCGGAACCGGCAAAGCGCATATCGAAATTTTCGAGGGGGAGCGGAATACCTCTATATCTATGGGCACTACGCCAAGCGTTTCTGCATCAATGTCCGCTGCCTCACTGGTCCCTTTACCGGTATCCGCTACGTCAATTACACCCGCATCTGCACGTATTGCACCAATAACTTCCGCACTACCGACAGCAGCAGCATCGGCCGACTGCGAAACCGACGAACAGGGCAACGCGACCGTTGCGATCGACATTCCCGACGCGAAGCTCTGGAGCCCCGAACATCCAGATCTCTACACCTGCCAAGTAACTTACGAGGCCGAAAACGGCCAATTTGCCGCGGCCGATGACACTGGCAACACCAACGACACCGGTACAACAACCGACACCGCCAGCACGGTGTTCGGCATACGCACGCTGGACTGGGGCGACAACGGATTCCTGATCAACGGCGAGCGCACGATCATGCAAGGCGCATGCGTCCACCACACCAACGGCATACTCGGGGCCGCCGCATTCGACGACGCCGAACGACGCAAGGTCCAAGGGTTGAAGGCCCAGGGTTACAACGCCATCCGTTCGGCCCACAACCCCTGTTCCAAGGCGTTGCTCAAGGCCTGCGACGAGCTGGGCATGCTCGTCCTCGACGAATACATCGATCACTGGTACATCCACAAGACCCTCTACGACTATGTCGATTACTTCGAGGCCAACCGGCAGGACGACCTCAAAGCCATGGTCCGCAAAGACCACAACCACCCCAGCGTCGTCATGTATTCGATCGGCAACGAAGTCAGCGAAACCGCGGAAAAGAAAGGCATCGCGCTGACCCGTTCCATGGTCGGCCTGCTGCACGGCCTAGACCCCACCCGACCGGTGACCTGCGGGGTCAATATCTTCTTCAATTTCCTGAGCTCCATCGGCTTCGGCGTCTATTCCGACAAGAAGGCGCGCAAAGAGGTCGAATCGCAATCCGCAGAGCACGTTTCGGCGTCACACGGGGAGTCCGTCGTTCCGGGAGCGTGCGTGGCTCCGCGCGCAACAGACGGGTCGGCAAAATCCAAGCACAAGGCCGTGGGCAGCGAGTTCTTCAATAATCTGGCGGGCATCATGGGTGCCGATTTCATGAAAACCGGCGCCACGCTGCACGCCTGCGACGTCAAGACCCGCGACGCGTTTGCGCAGCTCGATATCGCCGGCTACAACTACGGCATCAAGCGCTATCGCAAGGACCTTCGCCGCTATCCGCACCGCCTGATCCTCGGTTCCGAAACCTTCTGCGCCGACGCCTATCGGTTCAAGACCATGGCCAAAGACAACCCGCGCCTCATCGGCGATTTCGTCTGGGCGGGCATGGATTATATGGGCGAGACCGGCGTCGGCGCGTGGGAATACGGGGACGACGCCCCGGCGGAAAACGGCTTCGGCTGGCTCACTTCCGGCTCCGGCCGCCTCGATCTGACGGGGAGGGTGACCGGCGAGGCGCTCTACACCCGCGTCGCGCTCGAAGAAAGCCATGGCCCCTACCTCGCGGTGCGACCGGTGAACCACACCGGCGACAAGCATTCGCCGAGCGCCTGGAAAATGACAGATGCCGTGCCTTCCTGGAGTTGGGAAGGCTATGAGGGGCACAAGGCCGACGTCGAGGTCTACGCGCGCGCGGCGAGCGTCGTCCTGATATTGAACGGCAAGGAAATCGCACGCAAGACGTTGCAGCATGACTGCCTGGCACGGTTCGGTTGCACCTACCAACCCGGCACCCTCGAGGCCGTGAGCTTCGACGAAAGCGGTGCGGAAATCGGCCGGTGCGCGGTGACCAGCGCCGAAGGGCCGACGAAGCTCACCGCCTCGATGGAGCCTGTCGACGGTTTCGAGGAGTCCCAATACTCTTCGTCCGATACACCAAAACGCAGGGACGGCAACGCTTCCAGCACCTGCAGCCCCGGGCATCTGGCGTACGTGCGCGTGCGCTATACCGACGCCGCCGGCATCACCAAACCTCTGCAACACGGCACTCTCAGCGCAACAGTCAGCGGCGGCCGGCTGGTCGCGTTCGGGTCCGCGGCCCCCTACAATCCGGGCAGTTTCGTCACCGGCAGCACCGGCACCTACCGCGGCGAGGCGCTGGCCATCATCGAGATGCCCGATTCACAAGCAGGGCGGCAATCCGGCGGCAAACCAGTGGCGACACTCAACGTCACCGATGGCAAACTGGAGACCAGCTTCACCATCAAGGCAGAGTAGACGGCTCCAAACGCTCAACGCGAGTGCAAAAAGTGCGTTTTAGCCTCCCTAAAACGCACTTTTCTACCGGCCCAGTGAAAAAAGTGCGATTAAGACGGGCTAATTGGCACTTTTTACGCTTTTCTGCCATTATGCCGCGGCCAAACCAGCCCGAAGCTGTTTCGCGCCCTCGGTAGTATGAGGGTATGAGCGACTTGAACGCGTTGGATTTGGAACCCGGGGAGATTGTCGGCGGATATACGCTGATCTCGCGGCTGGGCGGCGGCGCGATGGGTTCGGTCTGGCGCGTGCGCGACGACGGCGGGCAGATATACGCCATGAAGATCCTGCGGGATTCGCTCAAGGACGATAACGAAACCGGCGATAATCATTATCAAAACGAGGATATGCCATCGGAAGGCAATCCTGAAGGCTACGGAAACGCGGACAGCAACGCGACAGGCAACGGTTCCGCCGGTTACGATTTTACAGGCAACAACGCGGCCGACAATGAATATGGCACTTCCGGTTACGGGCAAGGCAACGGGAAGGTTGGTGCATATCCGTCTCAGCCGAAGTACGGCAGCGGCGGGCAAAATGGCGATCGAGGCGCCCAACCGCACCACCGCAGCCGCGATCCGCACGTCACGGCCCGCGAGCGCATGCGGCGCGAGGCGGTCGCGATGCGCAAAATCAACCATCCCGGGGTATGCGCCATCGTCGACATGGAACTTGACGATTCCCTCGCCTTCATCGTCACGGAACTGATTGAGGGCAAGAACCTGCGCGACGACGTGGCGGCGAACGGACGATACGTCGGCGACGACCTGCAACGCCTCACCTCCAAGCTCATCGACGCGGTCCGCGCGGTGCACGCCCAAGGCATCATCCACCGCGACATCAAGCCCACCAACGTCATGGTCTCGGCCGCCGGCCCGGTCTTGGTGGACTTCGGCATCGCCATGTCCGCCGGCGAAAGCCACGTCACCCGCACCGGCCTGGTGATGGGCACGCCCGGCTTCATCGCCCCGGAGATCATCGACGGCGCGGAAAGCAACGAGGCCACCGACTGGTGGTCGCTCGCCAGCGTCATCGCCTTCGCCGCCACCGGCAGGCCGGTGTTCGGCAGCAAGCCGATGATGGCGGTGCTCGAGCGCGAGGCGAGCGGCAACGCCAATCTCGCAGGCCTTCCACCCAACACGTTGAACGCCTTGCGCAGCGCGCTCAATCCCGACCCGGCCAAACGCTGCAGCCCCGACCAGCTGCTGCAAGCCGTCACGCTTGATGCGCTGAATCCGTTCGAGAACGGTGAGCTGGACGACGAAGCCGACGAAAACGGCGGTCCCGAAGGGGTGGTGCCCCCTTTTGGCCGAACGCCTCGGCCTGATCCGGCTTCCCAGGTCGCGTCCACGGATAATCCCCGTTCCGCCTGGACCGACGACATTCCTACGGCTGTGACCCAAAATAGTAATACAATATCGGGTAGCACCACCGACAACGCCGTCACCACAACCCCGGTATCGACGGGGCAGCAACGCCGCCAGATACGCGGGTCAACGCGAGCGATGCCATTCGCGCCGGCCACAGACCGGCTGGCCGGAACGCAAGGAACCGCATACAACAGCGCCCGACCGTCAATGCATCAAGCGCCGCAAACACTTCTCAGCCTGTCGTCACTTCCAAGCGACGACGCCACCCAAACCTTGCCGCCGCCTTCGACGCAAGATCTGACGGCAACCTCCGCGATGGTGCAGGATGGGAGCGTGGTCGGAAACGGAAACGACAACGCAACCGCCACCATGCCGCTTGACCCGGCTGCGACGCGAGTCCTCAAGTCAACCACACCACTGCCTGCCGCGGCGCCGAACACGGCAAACCAGACAGGCCAAGCGAATCAGACAGGCCAGACAGAAGCCGGCACGATGCCGATGGCAGTCGCCCCGGCCACTCAAATCCTGCAGCCCGTGCAGAACGCGCCCTACGCACCTGCACCTTATATATATGGACAGTCTGCTCAGGCCAGCCCGGCGCCCCAACCGATGGAATCGGCCCCGATTGCGAACCCGGCTGACGTGCGGCGCGGCAAGCTTCTTTCGCGCTCGATTCTGCCGCTTTGGCTGCTGGCGATTCCGCTCGCGTTGCTTTCGGCTTCGGTGCCCCTTATCTCGATCTGCTGCGCCACGGCCTTGCTTTGGTTCCTTCTGACACTTGGCTACAGCGAAGAAGCGCAACTCGAGCGCGAAGGCCGACGCGGCGGTATCCGCAAAGGCGGGGACACAGCGCTGCGTACGGTCAGCCTGCCCTGGCATATCCTCAAAGCCCTGCTCTTCACCGTCCCGCGAGCGCTGGTTTTCGTCTTCATCGCCGGCGTGGGCCCGGTGGTCTTCAATCTGGTTTCGGGACTTCCCACGCATATGGTCGCGTTGTCGGCCGGTTCTCTGAACCTTCCGCTTCCTCTCCCCGCCGATCTTTCGCTTTCCTATTCGAGCCTTTCACTGGCGGTATTCATGGCCGCCGCATGGCTTGTCGTTACTTTCGGGCCAAAAGCCACGTCGCTGCGCATCGGTGCCGGCCGACTGCGGGGCGCCGCCTACCCCGAGCCGGACCAACCGTACATCGCAGCGCAACCCGAGTTCAGTTCGCCGAATTCGGCAGATGACGGATACAGCAATCTGCAGAATCAAGAAAACGATACCGACGGCAACGAAGACGACATCGGCATAAACAGCGCAGGATCCACCAAGCACCATTCGACCCACCACTGGCTATTGTTGGCGATTTGGCTGGTAGCAACGCTCGCGGCACTTGTGTTCGCCCTCGCCAATCACCAAATCGATTGGGTTCCGTTTCCAAATCCGCAATTGTAATACACGTTGACTAAGGCACGCACCTTACTATTTGGACAAACTTGCAATATCCGCAATAAAATATCAACGCACTCGGCTCTCAGACTATTTCATCCACCCGTACGTGCAAAATAAGAAAGCATCGAGTCTACAGTACGTTGGTTGCGTTGTCGCCATAACGGCGGATAAACCGGCGGTTGACAGCATTTTGCAATCATAAAGAAGGACATATGGCACAGCAAGGCAATAACAAGAAGCAAAAACGCCAGACGAGAGCCAGACGTCAGGCCGAGGAAGCGGCACGTCAGAAAGCGCTCGAGGAGGCCGCCGCCAAGGAACGCAAGCAGCAGACCATCATCGGCGCCCTCGTCGTGGCCATCCTCGTCATCCTCGTCGTCATTGTCGCTGCCGTCAGCTTCCGCTCCATCCACAAGAGCAACGAAGCGAAAAAAGTCACCGCGGACGCCTCTTACTCTTCGCTGCAGAAGGTCAAGACCAAGCCGAAGTACGCCGACGACAAAGGCGGCATCCTGATTTCCAAGGATGGATACAACAAGAAGATCGACAAGGTTCCGACCGTCGAAATCTACATGGATCCGCTTTGCCCCGGTTGCGGTTCACTGCACCGCCAGATCGACACCGACCTCGCTAAAATGGTGAATTCCGGCCAGATCAATCTGGTCTACCATGTCATGAATTTCCTGGATCAGGATTCGACCGACCAGTACTCCACCCGCGCGGCCGGAGCCATACTCTACGTAGCCAGCCACGACCCGAGCACGCAGCATCTGCTCGATTTCGTCAGCAACCTCTATAAGAAGGACTACCAGCCCGCCGAAGGCCCTGATTACAAGGCTACGAGCAATGACCAGATTCAGGCGCAGGCTGTGGCCGCCGGGGTACCTCGAGACGTGATCAGCAAGGCGTTCAACGGCACTTACAACAAGTGGCTTGAGGCCTCCTACAACTACACGATCAGACGCAAGGATCTGCTGAACACCGATGGCCAGCTGAGCACGCCGGCCGTCACGGTCAATGGCAAGCTCATGGATATGAGCTCGTTGTCGCAACTCGGCCTCACGCAGCAGCAGGCCCTGCTCAAGGAGCTGGGAATCAAGGAAGCGCAAGTAGGCATGAAAGGCGTTACACCGAGGATCGGTACCGGAGCACCTGAATCCTTGGACTGACCAACCGATCCAAGCCTCATAAAAACGGCGGCAGACCACCATTCGTGCGTGGCCTGCCGCCATTTTTATTCGCGATTGACACCGCTGCTTGAGGCATCCGACTGAGGGCATCAGCCAAGAGCCCAAGGTTATAAGGCACAGAATTAAGTTGCAAACTCAAGGCATCGCGCCAAGGCAAAGGCTGGCTACAGACGAGAGCGTCTGCTCAAAAGCGAGCTACCGAAATACGGACAAACCGCTGAAAGCGTACCGAAGAACCGAGATGCAGACTCATGGAATCAGAGTACATTCGCGAGGCCAGAATACGAAACCAGAATACGAAACCAGAGTAATTCACGCCGAGGGCTGGGTCTTCGGGAACGTAGGATTGCCATCGGCGCCGATCGCCGGCTGCTTGCCAGCCACGCCGATGTCTTCATTGGCGAGACCGATCGACTGCAGGATAGCCACCTTATAGGTGAGCCCGATGTCCGAAATCCCCGAAATATCAAGCATCTTGCCGTTGATGACCACCACCGGCGTGGTGAGCTTGCCCTTGAACTGGCCGCCGATGTCCTTGAGTTCCGGGCGACGCAGCGTATATTGCGCGGCGGCGGAAAGCCATGGTTCGTATTCGTTGCCGAAAGCCTTGCTCGCAATGTCCTCCGGAACGCCTGCCGCCATGGCTTGTTCCTGCAATTGCCGGTTGTTCACCGGTTTGTAGTCGGCGGCCTCTTCAGGCTGGAAATCGTCGCTATGGATGTTGGTGATGAAATCCAGAAGGTGGTTGGGATCCGGGTCATTGGATGCAATATAGGCCACGCCGTTATCGGCACGCGACGAATAATGGTCCGTCGACATATTGTCAAGGAACGTTACGGGATGAATTTCAAGATTGATCTGACCGGAATCCAGCAGCGCACGCAACGTGGCATCCATCTGCTGATGCAGGACGGCACAGCCAGGGCACATCGGATCGGTGTAGATTTCCAGCGTGGGAGCATTCGCGGTTTTCTTGCCGTAACCGGCCTTCGAAAAAAGTATGCCGCCTTTGTCGTTTGCGAATTTAGGTTTCAACTTTACGCCCTGCAACGCGCTGTAGGCCTGATCCTCGGTCACATTCTGCGCTGCGTTGCGCTTGGCGATGGAACGGTAACTCACCAGACCGATAACGGCAACGAAAATGACGACGACGATAAAAGCAATGAACCCGACAATACGACGCTGCTTACGTTCTTTGGCTTCCTGCGCCTGCCGCGCCTGAATCAATAAATCGCCAACGTCGGCGCCGCCATACCAAGAAGAATCCGCTGGCGCCTGTACGTAGTAGCCATTGCCTGTATGCCGAGCCATACTCCGTCCTCTATACTCTTTGCGCTAGCAACGTTGCCCCTTACCGTACCTTTGCGCATTACCGGCTAGTCATGTCCTAACATTCCTACCCCCAACATGCTATATGACATTCCTCTAAAAGAGGCAACACCATGAAAGATGTGCGAGAAGCAACGCTCTTTAGAATATATCATGAGTCAAAACCCGACGAATTTTGTCTCGTTTGGCGAAGTCGTTTTGCGCAAAACGCAACACCCTTCCATATGACGTAAAACTAAAAAAATATCGAGAATCCATTCATACCAACGATTCTGAGTTCCCGATATCGTTGTATTCAGAAAGTAAATCATACGTAGAACGTTTTACGCATTATTTGATACGAACAATTTCTATTCCATGTTATTTCTTTCACAAATACTGCGTGCGAGAGAAAATCGATGATTCAAATTCCCCGGTCTACAAACCGGACCAACACACACAAGTAATCGAGCCTTGCTGTTAAAGTGAGGGTCTGTCTGGTTTTGTCGGATACGATTGAAACCAACGCCTCCTTAGCTCAGATGGCCAGAGCGGCCGCCTTGTAAGCGGCAGGTCGTCGGTTCGATCCCGACAGGAGGCTCACCGGTGCAATGTTGCGGTGAGAGACATGAGTTGTTTGTGTTGTAGATGTTTTCAGTTGGAGCAGACGGCACGCTTTAACTGAGGCAGTAATGAATTTGTTGTGAAGCCCACGAGAGTGGGTTGTGTGCGTTGTGGCGGCAAGCATTGTCAGACCCAACGATTCCGGCGTGAAGGAGGCGCCGACGGCATTACTCGCGCTCGAGTAAGTAAGCGTTGTTCCTCTTCCATATGGGGAGCGACGTCCAAGGGCGAAACTTCCCCCAATTTGCTTCGCCCTTTAGGGGCGGGAATATCCCCTTCTCTCCCGCCCCTTTCCCCTTTTTAAAGGGCTTTCCCACTGGAAGCCATTCATCTGACGGCTTCGCAAGGGACCCCGGCACCGGTTCGATCGCACTCGTTACTTGCTGTGGTTTCTTTGTAAAAACTTGCCCCCGCAACCCGAATACGTATTGCAATCTTCACGGTGAAACCGATAGACTGTAGACTGGGTATAGCAGTAGACATGGCCGGTACATTACGACATGTCAGATACATCATTTCAGGGGGTTTGCATGGCACGTCGATGGACTCCGCGGCGGTTCGTCACCTTGCGCAGGGTTCGCGTGGCGATTTGCGTGGGAGTGGTGCTGCTGGCCAGCATCGTCTTCTTCGCCATCACCGCGCGCAAGAGCGTGGCCCTGACGGTCAACGGCGCGACCAAAACCGTGACCACCTATTCCGCCTCAGTCCCCAGATTCCTTGAATCCCAAGGCGTGAAGGTCAAAACCCACGATTTCATCGACTCGACAGACGAGAAGGCGGGCCTCAAGAACCACGACGTGGTCACCGTGCGCAGCGCCTATCAGTCCACCATCAACATCGAGGGCCAGGACGTGCCTTTCTGGACGTACGCCACCAGCGCCGACCAGCTGCTCGGCTTCTTCAAGGCCAATGCCAAGAACGCCACAAAGGTGTCGGTCAATGTCACCAACGTCTACAACCAGCTCACCGGCGGATTCGTGATCAACAAGGCCGGCCCGGTCACCGTCATCGCCGACGGCAAGACCAGCGTGGCACCCAACGGCAAGCTTACGGCCGCCTCGATTCTCGATTCCAAGAACATCACCATCGGCAAGGAAGACCGAGTCAGCGTCAGCGAGGACAACGGGCAGACCATATTGCGCGTCCAACGCGTCACGCACGGTCAGGAGACGAAGGACGTCGCCGTGCCATTCGCCACACGCACCGTGGTCGATTCCAACCTGCAGCCCGGCCAGACCGAGATTCGTCAGGCGGGCCAGAACGGCAACAAGCAGCAGGTCTACGACGTCACCTACGTCGACGGCCAGGCCGAAAGCTCGACGCTCAAATCGGAGACCGTCACCCAAGTGGCGGTAGACCAGATTGTGGCGGTCGGGCCGGCCGCTGCTGCCACTCCCGCACCTTCGACCGGCGGCAGCGGCAATGGTGATTCCAGCACCGGCACCGGTTCAAACGGCAGCAGCGATTTCGGCACAAGCAAAGACAAGGACAAGGGCAAAGACGACTCCGGCAATTCGTCTTCGTCAGCCCCGGCACCTTCAGCACCTGCACAGCAGCCGAACCAACCGTCGCAGCCTTCAACGCCTGCTCCGGCACCGGCGCCAGCCCCTGCACCCGCACCTTCAGCTCCCGGTCACGGCGGCCTGTGGCATGCAAGCCCTGCGGCGGCGCAAGAGTATGCCTGCGCAATGGTGATGCAACACAGTGATTGGGGCTGGAACCAGGCAGACTGCCAACCGCTCATCAATATGTGGACCCTCGAATCCAGTTGGAGCTGGAGCGCGCTGAACCGGCAAATGGCGGACGGCACTCCGGAAAACGCGCCATACGGCATACCGCAGTCATACCCCGGCAGCAAAATGGCCTCGTTCGGGGCTGATTGGAAAGACAACGCCGGCACCCAGATCGATTGGGGCCTGAGCTACATTCACAGCGCGTACGGCAGCCCACGAGGCGCCTGGAGCTTCTGGCAAACCCATCACGCCTACTGACCTGCGCGTACGCGAGGATCACTGGCTCCTTACCGAATCTGACAGCTACCGATATCGCCTGTCACGTCAACAATCCGCGCATTTGGCCCGTGTTTGAGAACAATCGCAGCAACTCAATCTGAGCCGTTTGAATCCCGGAACGTAAGCTGTGCCTGGCACCGTCAGTCAACTATGCAAAGACGTCAGCGTCATCCACCGCTTACGATTTCATATTGAGAAGAAGAAACGCAAGCAATAGCCGACGCTTTTAGCCATGCATCGGCCAAGCCTCGAACACATCGATTCGCGCGTCAAGGGTATCTTTGAAAGTATGAGTGAGCAAACAACGAACGGGAGCAGTGTGACAGACGGCGTGACGGCACATAACGGCCACCTGCTGGGGGCGGGGGACATCCGGCGGATCGCGGCGGACGCCGGCATCAGCCCGACCAAGAAATTCGGACAGAATTTTGTC
Organism: Bifidobacterium sp. ESL0764; assembly: GCF_029395515.1. Taxonomy (NCBI): domain Bacteria; kingdom Bacillati; phylum Actinomycetota; class Actinomycetes; order Bifidobacteriales; family Bifidobacteriaceae; genus Bifidobacterium; species Bifidobacterium sp. ESL0764. The sequence goes on along the minus strand of NZ_CP113919.1, from coordinate 91,779 downwards.
ATCGACCCGGGTACGGTGCGGCGCATCGTGCGTGAGGCCGGCGTCACCGCCGATACCCGCGTGCTCGAAGTCGGGCCGGGTTTGGGCTCGCTCACCTTGGCGCTGCTGGAAACCGGGGCCGCGGTGACGGCCGTGGAAATCGACCCGGCGCTGGCGGCACGGCTGCCCGAGACCGTTGCCGAATTCATGCCGGAAGCGGCCGACCGGCTCACCGTCGTCACCGCCGACGCGATGAGCCTAAGCCCTGAAACACTGCCGGAGTTTGCAGCGAATGCGCCGAACGCAACGCACACACCAAGCAGCCAGACCGACGCCACCAGCAGGGGAGAAGACACCCACACGGCATCCGGCAATCCGTTCACCCTCGTTTCCAATTTGCCATACAATGTGGCGACTCCGATACTGCTGACGTTGCTCGAGCGGTTCGAAAACCTTGACCATTTTCTCGTCATGGTGCAGAAGGAAGTCGCCGACCGGCTCGCCGCCAAGCCCGGCTCCAAGATCTACGGCACGCCTAGCGTGAAGCTGGCGTGGTACGGCCAAGCCGAACGCGTGGGTCTCGTCGGCCGCAACGTCTTCTGGCCCGCGCCGAACGTCGATTCCGCGCTGGTTTCGTTTACGCGGTATCGCAATTATGATGGCAAAAACACGTCGACAAGCAAGATTGCCGCAGAATCAAGCCTTGACAACGACAACAAGCGCGACCAAAATGTATCACAATCAGCAAATACCATATTCGCGCCCACCTCGTCTATCACCCATCAAGCCAACCGCGAGAAAGTGTTCCGACTCATCGACGCCGCCTTCAGCCAGCGCCGTAAGACCCTTCACGCAGCTCTGAAAAAGCTGGTGCCATCCGAGGCATTCACGGCCGCCGGCATCGACCCCACCAGACGCGGCGAGACCTTGACCGTCAACGAATTCGCCGCTTTGGCCGCAGCGGTTGAGAACTGACTTCCTCTGTTCCTTTTATCGTTCACAAGTCAATATAATCCAACGAATTTTACTATGATATACAAGAAATAATCTTCATCGACGGTATCTTCTGTGCGTCACACTCTCACGGTAAAGTAAAAACGTCGGTATTTCGCCAAATCCTATGCACGCCAGGCAAGGCGCGCGTTTTGAGAGAAATGGCGCAGGCACGGGTTGACAGGAATGAACAATGCAGCAATTTAGCGACGAACGCAAGGCGCGCAAGGAGTACGTGCATCACCGTCAGGTGCGTGTATTTTCAACGATTGCGGCCGTATTGGTCGTGGCCTTGGTGGTCTCGTTCCTCGTCTTCTTCCGCACCATCGGCAAAAGCAATGCAGACGTGCCACAGGCACAGACCAACTACGGCGCACCGCTTGTCTGCGCATCTGAAGACCCCAAGAAAAGCCCGGCCACATACCAGCCAAACGGGAGCGTGGAAGTCAACGTGCTGAACGGCACCAAATCGGTGGGTCTTGCGGGAGCGGTAGGCGAGGCCTTGCGGAATCGTAATTTCAACGTTTCCGCCGTCGGCGATTTCCCTTCGCGAAAAGTGGAGCGGACCACCATCTACTACGGGGTGAACAACATGTGGCAGGCCTATACGGTCTACAGCAACTTCACCGACGCCGAACTGGTGATGGACAGCAGGACGGACGGGGTCGTCAGCGTGGCCATCGGCTCGACATTCAGCGACCTGACCCCCAAAAAATCAGTGCCGCCCCAAGACTCTAAAATAAAAAACATTCCAGGCTGCACACTGCCCAGCAAAATCGACAAGGCCAAGCTGCCCAAGGATTTCCGCCAAAAGAAGTAGCACTTATTGCGGATTGTCGGTTCAGCTGGCAGCCTGCACAAGTTTCCTTTGTGGCCATCAGGGCCATCAATTCGGCTATTCGGAGACTAAGCCAACTTCAGCGGCCCAACGCCTGAGCTCGGTAACCGCGGTGTCGTGGTCGGCAGGGCCGTGGTCCAGGCGGTAATCGAGCATGTGCTTGTAGGCGCGGCCGACTGCCGGGCCGGGCTTGACGCCCAGGATCTCGATGATCTCGTTGCCGTTGATGTCCGGGCGGATCGCGTCGAAGTCCTCCTGTTCCTTAAGCTTCTTGACGCGGGCCTCGAGCTCGTCCATCGCATCCGAGAACATCAGCGCCTTGCGCTTGTTCTGTGTGGTCGCGTCGGCGCGGGTCAAGCGGTTTAGGCGCTCGTAAAGATGCCCGGAATCCTTGACATACCGGCGAACGGCGGAATCCGTCCAAGGCTCATCGACGTAGCCGTGGAAACGCAAGTGCAGATTCACCAGTTCACTGACGTCCTGGATAAGATGCTTGTCGAAACGCAGCGCCTTCAAGCGCTTGCGCACCAGTTTCGCACCCACCGCGTCGTGGTGGTGGAAGCTCACCTTGCCGTGCGGCTCGAAGCGGCGCGTGGCGGGCTTGCCGATGTCGTGCAGCAACGCGGCCAGACGCAACGTGAGATCAGGCGCGGGCACGGGGCCGTCGGGGCCGGTTTCCAGGGCGATCGCGCGGTCGAGCACCATCAGCGTGTGCTCGAAAACGTCCTTATGACGGTGATGCTCGTCGATCTGCAGCTTCAGCGCAGGAATCTCAGGTAATACAATATCGGCCAAGCCGGAATCGACCAGCGCCTCGATACCCTCGTGCGGACGCTCGGAGAGCAGCAGCTTGGTGATCTCGTCGCGAACGCGCTCGGCGGAGACGATGGAAATACGATCGACCATATCGGTGATGGCCTCGGCGGTGTCCGGCTCGATGCGGAAACCGAGCTGAGCGACGAAACGCACCGCACGCATCATGCGAAGCGGATCGTCCTCAAAGGACTGACGCGGATCGACCGGCGTGCGCAGCACGCCTTTGGCCAAGTCGCTGGCGCCGCCGAACGGATCGACGAATTCAAGGTCGGGCACGCGCAGGGCCATGGCGTTGACGGTGAAATCACGCCGCGAAAGATCACCTTCCAGCGAATCCCCATAGCTTACTTCGGGCTTGCGGGAATCGGGATCATATTTATCGGAGCGGTAGGTGGTGACTTCGACCTTGACTTCGGTGCCGTCCTTGCGGCGCCGCATCGCGCCCAACGTGCCGAACTTGCGGCCCATATCCCAGAAACCATCGTGACCGAAACGCTTGAGAATCGGTTCGAACTGCTCGGGCCTGGCAGAGGAGCAGAAATCGAGGTCGTGGCTTTTGCGGTGCAACAGCAGGTCGCGCACGGGCCCGCCCACCAGCGAAAGCTCGTACCCCTGCTCGGCGAACATGTGCCCCAGCTCAATGGCCTCAGGCCACACCTCAAACTCCACAATTGCCTCCAACGTTCGGATTTCACGCGACTTCCAGCATACCGTCACCGTTGCCCGCGCCGCATGCCGGCAATCGGCCGGCAATTGGCCAACATCAATCAATATCCAACCGCCCTGCCAGTTTTTGTGCCACAAACCGGTCATTCATGCCCCTTGGAGTAGGTTTCCGGCCATCAAGCCACCGTGATGGAGCTCGTACCGGTTTACGGCACAAGTCAAGCAGAACAGCCGGTTACCGGCGATATCTCTAAAGCAAAAAGCGGAAATCGCTAGTCCCTTCACCCTGATTCCGGCCGGTTTTGTGCCCTTTGCCATCCCGTTACCCTACCTGCACATCCTTCTGAGTAAGCTAGGTTGTATGATAACGCCCGCAGACATGGCTCGTATGATGGCCAACGCCTCGGGCAACCATGCCCAAAACGCGAATGGCGAGAATTCCGACAGGCGTGACGACGGCAACAGACTCAACCAGCCCGACACATTACTGTATACTTCGCAATCCGAACGTCATATCGTCCGTTTCATCGAACCGGACGGTGCGCCGACGCCGAAGATGATGCCACATCACCGCGCCGGCCATGGTCCGACCAAGTTCGCCACGCTCGACGCCCAGGAACTGCCGGTGGCCCGCGAATATTCAGCCGGCGGCTTGATTTTCGATTCCCACAACCGGGTCGCGCTCATCGCCCGCCATTCGCGCAGCGGCCACCTCGAATGGTGCCTGCCGAAAGGCCATATCGAAAAGGGCGAGACTCCCGAGCAGACCGCCGTCCGCGAGGTCCACGAAGAGACCGGCATATTAGGCGAGGTCATCGATTCCATCGCCACCATCGATTATTGGTTCACCGGCCAGGCAGAGCGCGTACACAAGCTCGTCCACCATTTCGCACTTCGGCAGATCGGCGGCTTCCTCACCGTGGAAGGCGACCCCGACCATGAGGCCGAAGACGCCATCTGGGTGGATTTCGACGACCTTGACAACGTGCTGAGCTATCCTAACGAGCGTAAAATCGCGTGGCTTTACGCCAAGAAACTGAACAGGCAGGCAGAAGGTTGAAGCACTGGCACCCCTGCGTCCCCCGCACCAATATGGACAGCAAACAATCGCCCCTCTCTTCCAAGATCTCGGCGATCGTTTCATCTGCCATAGCCCTGCTGTGCGCATCCGCATTGGTTCTTTCGCCCGGTGTCGCAATGGCTGCGGAAACCTCAGAGACCGACGCATCCTCGGATACTTCAACGACCAATCCGGGAGGCTCGGGCTCTTCGACCACTCCGGCCAATCCTTCCACTCCCGGCGACAACACCGGCAAGGAACCAGCCAAACCCGCAACACCGTCGCAGCCGACCCAGACGCCGGAAGACGGGACTTCCGAAGAACAGACTCCGGGCCTGCAGACATCGCCATCGACGCGTTCCTTCAACAATCTTTCCCCTTCGTCGAGGCAAACGCTGCAAGGCACTGCGGGCAATGCCGATCAAAACGGCTCAGCGTCCAACGAACCGGGCGCCAAAGGCACACAAAAGGATGCCGAGGTGACGATTACCGCGTCAACACCCGTGGTCACTTCGAACTCCGGCTATCATCTGAGCGCGGTCATCAAAAACACCAGCGACAGCGCGTTGCCGGCGGGCACACTGAGCGTGGCCGTCAACGACTATTACACCTTCGTCTCGCGCTCGGACCTGCAGCAATGGGCACAAGGGGATTCACGAATCCAAGTGCCCAACCAAATCGGGCAAGTCAACGTGCCCGAAATCGCAAAAGGCGAGAAGACCAGCGTCACCATCGATGCAAATCCTGACCAGCAGAGCCTGAAAAACATGCTTTCGTGGGGCCCGAAGCCGGTGCGCGTCGACTATTCGTTCGTTCGGAATTCAAGCGACGAAGGCAAATCTGCTTCAAAATCACAGAAGCCATATCTCAATACCACGCATACGTTCCTGACCCGTTCCGGTGACGGCCTCAATACCGCCAACACCCCTCCGATGGACATCACCATCGCCATGCCGCTGACCAGCGAGGGCTGGCAGGTCGACGGGCAGAAGCTCACGGAGTTCATGACCTCAGGCGTTGGGGACAGCGCCAAAATCCTCAGCACACACAAACTTTCGCAACCCGTCGAACAATTGATCAGCAAGCATCCGGGCCTGCAGGTCATCACGGATCCGACGCTGGCGCAGAGCCTTCCCGTGCCGCCGAAAACCAGCGGAATCATGCAGTCCGGCGACTTCGACATCACCGCATATTCCGCCCTGAACAATGGCAGCGAGTACGAGAAGGCAGGCATTGCGTCCAAAGACTGGAACGCGGAAACTGGGTTGAAGCAATATCGTGACGCCACCGGCGACACCAAGGCCAATATGCCGTCCTACGCTTGGCCGGGCCGCGGACGGTGGACGATGGGTTCGTTACAAACGGCGAGAGCACAAGGATATTCCACCGCCATCGCCACCGACGTTACCGGCGTGGAAGACGCCGATGACAATTCCACAATCCACACCGGCAAATACATCATCCATACCTCGGCCGGCGACATCACCGTGCTCACCGCGCAGGACGAGTTGAGCCGACTCGCGCAAGGCCTGCCCACCGACAAAACCGTCGACGGAGAGTCGAGCGCTGCCGGCAGGCTTGCGCGTTTTATGGCGCAAAGCGCTTTTTACCAGATGGAGAGCCCCTACGCCGCGCGCAATCTGCTGATCTGCTTCGACACCGGCACCGCCAATTCCGAAAACAACGCGCAAAATGCCGATACCTTGATGCAGGCGGTGGAACAGGCACCATGGCTGAAATTGCGCAGTATGAGCGAGCTGAACCAGACCGAAGCCTATCTTTCCGGGGAGAAAGCCGCCAGTGCGGTTCCCGATTCGGCCAACATACACGCATCCGTTCTCGAAAAAATCCGGCAGTCACTTTCCACGCTCGCCGCAAGCAAAAACGACATCGACCGATTCACCAATTCCATTCTCGACGAATCTTCGGCAAAGACGTCAGAGAACTCGGGCAATTCGGGAAACTCGGAAAAATCCAAGACACCAAACGATAAAAACAGTCCATCCAAGGCCGATTTGAGCTCCTCATCCGCAGCAAGCTCCGGCTCAGCTTCCAATTCCGGCTCAGCAGCAAGCTCCGGCTCAGCTTCTAACTCCGGTTCAGCATCAGGTTCAAACGCGACCTCGGGTTCCTCAGCAGACGAAACATCGGGGCAATCCGGAACGTCTTCCTCAAAAAACGGCAAATCCGGTAAATCTGGTAATACAAATAAGTCCGAAAACTCGTCACCCTCTTCATCTTCAAACGCCAACAGCAACTCAGCCAACGGGGGCACCACCAACAACGGCAATGTCAAAGGAAACGCAAACGCGGGCAACACCAAAGTCGACACCGGCGACGCGCAATCCCTTGCCCGCCAGGACGCGGACGCCACGGCGAAGCGCTCGAAGAACGGCTGCGACTGGATGGCCGCCATCTCCTCCTTGCAAAACGCCATCGCCCTCCACGCCCTTTCCTGCAACGACACCGTCGCCAAACGCATGGACGCAAGCGCCCAGAACCTCGCCGGCCAGCTGATGGGTGGCATCAAAATCACTCCTTCGGAATCCATCACCGTCTTGAGCGAATCCGCGAAAATGCCGGTGACGGTGAGCAACAACCACCCTTACCCGGTCACGGTCAAGATCTCATCGCTGTCCAATTCGATGGAAATCGTCACGACACGTTTCGCCACGCTTTCCATCCCGGCGCGCAGCGAAGCCCAAACCACGTTCAACGTCCGCGTTTCGACTTCCGGCACAGCCACGGCGCATCTGACCCTTACCGACCGCCGAGGTGACGCGTTTTCCACCCCGGAATCGACACGCATCACGAGCACTTTACGCCTGAGCGACATGAGCGGCATGATCTTCATAGTCATTGCGCTGTTTCTAGGCGTGCTCGGCCTCTGGCGCCAATTCAACCGCAAGAAAGATCCTGACGAATGAGCTCTTCCGTAGGTCATAATTCGATGGTTATGGCCGTGGGGACGGCGGCAAGCCGCATCACGGGCCAGGTTCGCACCATCCTGCTCGCCGCCGCGCTCGGCACGACAGGCATGGCGGCCGACGCCTACCAGGCCGGCTCGCAGATTCCCCAGGTCATCTTCACGCTGGTTTCCGGCGGCATCTTCAACGCCGTGCTCGTTCCGCAGATCGTGCGCACGCTCAAAAAGAAGGACGCACAGGACCGGCTCAACAAGCTCGTCACCCTCGCCATCGCGCTGCTGCTAGGCGTGACGCTGCTCGTGGCGCTGCTGACCCCTCCGCTCACGCGTCTCTACGTCAACGGCGACCACGACATGCTGGCCTTGGCGACCTCGTTCACCTTCTGGTGCGTCCCGCAGATCTTCTTCTACGGCCTTTACACCGTGCTCGGCCAGATCCTCGCCGCCAAAGACCGTTTCGGCACCTACGCCTGGAGTTCGGTGGGCGCCAACGTCATCAGCTGCATCGGTTTCACCGCGTTCATCCTCATGTTCGGCCGCGCGAACAGGCAACCCCTGAGCTTCTGGACCAGCGGAAAAATCGCCTTGACGGCGGGCATGTGGACGCTGGGCGTGGCGTTCCAGGCGCTCGTCCTGTTTCTGCCGCTGCGCAAGATCGGCCTGCACTATCGGCCGAGCTGGGGCATCCACGGCTTCGGCCTGCGTTCGATGGGTTCCGTGGCGGCCTGGGGCATCGGCATCGTCGTGGTCGATCAGTTGCAGACCATCGTCAACCAGCGCGTGCTCACCAGCGTGCCCGGCAAGGCGGCGCAGCTGCGCCTCAACGTGCTCGATATGGCCGGCAACGCCAGCTATTGGAACGCCAACACCATTTACATCCTGCCCTATTCGCTCATCGCCACCTCCGTCGCCACGGCGATGTTCCCCAAGATCTCGCAGGCCATCGCCGACCACGACCTCGACGGGGCGCGCGAAGATCTCAGCGGTTCGCTGCGCAATGTCTGGCTGATGATGTGCCTGTTCACCGTGATGTTCATCGTCATCCCCACGCCGATCACGCTCGCCCTGCTGCCCAGCGTGAGCGTCAAGGAGGCGGTGCTGATGGCCGGGCCGCTCGCCGCGCTGTCGATCGGGCTGCCGTTCTCCTCGACCTATCTGATCATCCAACGCACGTTCTACGCCTTCGAGGACGGCTACCACCCCTTCTTCTTCACCCTGTTGGTCTCGGGCGGGCAGGCGCTGATGATCGTCATTGCAATCCTGTTCATCTCGCCGTTCAACTGGGCCACCACGGTAGGCGTTACGATGTCCTTGTCGTTCATCCTGGCCTTCCCTGTCATCATCACTATGATGCGCAAGCGTTTCCAAGGCCGGCTCGACGGCAAACGCATCGCCACCGCGTTCGGCAAAGGCATCATCGCCTCACTGGTCGCCGCCGCGGTCGGTTGGCTGCTGCGCTACCCGGTCTACGGGCTGTTCGGCGCCGATATCGAGCCGGGCTCGGGCGTGCGCGGCGGGCATATGAACTGGTTGCAGGCCGTGGGCGTCTGCTGTGTGCTGGGCATCATCGTCACGCTGCTGTATGTGGGTACGTTGTGGGTACTTCGTACGCAGGAACTGATGCCGATCGCACGTTCGCTGGCCGGCAGATTCGGTATCAAACTTCCCGGCAATGACGGCACCGGCAGTCAGGGAAACGGTTATCAAGGAAACGGGCACGACACCTCTGATACCGAAGAGAAGGATTCCCAGACTGCGGGAGACAAATTCCCTTTCGGTACAGGTCATCCGCGGCATTATGACCCGATTGGCTTCAACCCGTTGGACAGTGGCACGACGGACGATGATGTGGATCGCGAAAACCTGAAAGTCGACGCAGAAACCGGCAATGGTCCCGAGCCCGCTTCGGCATCGCACGAAACCGAGCCGGCGGCAGCAGCCCCTGAATCCCAAAAGCCGAATCAATTCCCGGTGGTCGAGATATCGGACGACCTCACGTTTGCTTCCGTTTCCGCGATTTCACCATTAGGCGAAACAGCCGATACGGAACTTCCGCCGCTTCCTATCGAACCCGTCAATTCCGCCGATACGTCTTATGGCGATCGCTCGGCCCAACAAATCAAGCCGCTTTTCGACCTCGGCGACGCATCGTCACACCAAAACGGCGCTGAAATCGAGACCGACGGCGACGATGCCCAATCCGGCAATCCCACCGAATCCGGCCTCGAACGCCCGACCTCAGCCGCTGATTTCTCGTGGCTTACTGCGGCATCGTTGGGCTTGCCACCGGTTGCCGCGGACGACGCAATGGCGTTGGAACGGCAAGTCGGCAAAGCCGCCCGTCACCGCGCTCGCTGAGACGGCACCGAATCCACACGCGCCAAGCCGCAGACACCAAACAAATCGACACGAAACCTTGCCACAAAACCTTCCGCCCCGGCCACGGCCATGGATAGAATAAAAGAGGCGCTTTGCCGCCTGATATTGTTTACATTCGTTTGCGCGTAGGGTCGAGGACATTATGAAGCCACAGCTGGGAGATATCGTCATCAACAGATATACGTTGGTGTCGCCGCTGCGTAGCGTACCCGGGCTCGAGGCGTGGAAGGCCAACGATCGGGTCCTCGCGCACGACTGCCAGCTGTTCATCGTCACCGACAAGGCCGCCATCCCCAGTTTCGAGGCCATAGCCTCGACGCTTACCCTTTCTCGCAACCCTCATTTCACGCCGGTCATCCAGATGCAGCGCGTCGGCGACGTCCCCGTGCTCATCACGCAACTGGATCGCGGGCTTTCGCTCAACGATTTCATCGGGCACGGCAAACGCAAGCTCGGCTACGATGCCATGCATTCCGTCATCGCCGAAGTCGCCGATGGGCTCGAAACGCTGTTGCGTGACGATTTGAGCATGAAGTCTCTGAGCACCGATATCGTCCGTATTACATCAAAAGGCGTCCAGATTGCCGACGTCCCTCTTCAGGCGATGTTCACCAATGGCCCCGTGAAGCAGCACCTCAAACCGGAAATGCTCGCAGTCCACGAGCTCGCATCGCTTCTTTACGCCATGCTCATCGGTAAATGGACTTCGGAAATCAAGGATTTCGACCTTTCCGCGCTGCCGGAAGACACTCCGGAAGAATTACGCATCATCTGCGAACGCGGGTTGTCCATCAACGACGCGAACGGCAGTCCGACCCTTTCGATGGTTTCCCTGTCCGAGCTTGTGGCGCTGCTGGGCGAAGTCAAACCGCTGGCAAAGCTTCCGGCAAACGAAGTGAAACGCCCCAATTCCGATGGCGAGGCTTCCATTACGAGGCTTCCGCTGCGCAGGCCACGGCCGAGCGATCTGCTTGATTTCCCGCAGGACCTTTCGACCAACCAGTTGCAGTTCCGCGCGCGTCAAGCCTCCAGTGCAGCGAAATCCGGGGCGGCACAGGGCGTCGCCGCTGCCGCTGCAGGAACCGGCGCTCTCACCGGTGCAGCGCAGAAGCAGGCGGGTGCTGCGGCCAACCGCGCCAGTTCCGCTGCCGCTGCTGCAGCTTCTGCAGCTTCTTCGTCCGCTGACGTCCAGCACGGTGGCAAACCGGCGAAGGCGGATTCAACGAATCAACCGGAAACCGCAGAAACAAGCCACGATTCCGCTGCCGGCAGCGCGCCGACCGGACCGAAGCCGGCGTCGTCTCAGAGCAGCCCGGCAACTTCACCAAATAAAGGCACCGCGTCAAATTCTCAGGCCGCTTCCAGCACTTCCGGCGCTGCCGACAACGCCCATAGTACCAACGAAAACCCAGCCTCCGCACAGAATTCGGATTCGGCAAAGCCCGCACAAGACAAATCCTCGAAGTGGTGGCGCCAACGCGGCAAGTCCGGCAACAATCAATCCGGCGCCTCCGACGATTTGACCAACGCCCCGGCCCCGCGCTTGGATCTGCACGATCTGACCGCCGCAGAAATGGCGGACGCTTTCAAATCCTTCGATTCGACCGCCGACGATTCCATCTTCCCGGATTTCGATCAAAATACCATACAAAACACCAATCCGACGATGCAATTCGACTTCGCCGTCAAAGGCAACGCCACCGGCACGCCGGACATCACCCCCGGCAACCGCACCGAAGCCACAGGGCGTATTCCGCTGTTCGACGCCAACGGGAATCCCATCGAGCCCGGACACGAGTCCGCGCAGGCGCTCCAAGCAGAGCAAGAGGCCATCGACGCGGTCAATCCTGTTACACCTCCCAGCTTCACCCCTCAGCAGCGGGCCCAACAGCAATCCGCCAACCCGACCGGCGATGACATCGCCGACACCCCGTTACTCGGCAGACTCACGACCAAAGTCGTCGCCATCGTCGCCGTCATCGTCCTGATTCTCGCGGCCGCAGGGGTCGCCGCGTACGTGCTGGTCGGCCACAACAGCAAAAGCACCGGCACTTATCAACAAACCAGCTCCGACCCGTGGCCCAAGATGAACCTCAACAAAGTGCCGTTCGGCGCTCAAAGCAACGGCGGCGGTGAGGAACAGGGCTCTGCCGATTCCGGCAACTCCGGCGAGCAGAACGGCGGCTCCGCCAATGACTCGAATTCGAAGTCCGAAGGCGAATCCAACTCCAAAGCGACCAAGGCCGACAAGGTCGCCAAGGCCGTGCCTGCGCCGTCGATCCCGGTGAACAACACCCCGCTGACCATCGATAAGCAGCAGTTCTACGAAAACCCGGCCGGCCAGAACGGCCTCGCGTATTACATGCATGTAAGCCAGCCCGCGGACGTCACTCGGTTCGTGGTCCAGATTCGCACTTCCGGCGGCACCGGCTACCTCATCGCCAATTCCGCACAGGATCCGAACGCCGGCCAGCAGGTCGCGCAGTTCACCTTCGACGCCAGCGGCACCACCGAGGTCAAGCTGAAGAAGCCCGTCAAGTCGCAGGACTTCCTGCTTTGGGTCCCGATGAACTCGCTGCCCAACAACTCCCTCTACATCAACCACGTCCAGCTGTTCTAGGAACGAAGTGTGCACGGCACGGCAACGCCGATACCGCGTATCGTCCTGGTTCTCTCCCAATCGGAGCACGGCTCGTTTGAAGGGAAATGGATTGCATCTAGCATTTTTCTGGTATCATTATTATACCTTTCTGATATCAAAGGAGTTATAATGGCAACCACTACCGCTTTTACGATGCGTATGGACAGCGATCTCAAACGACAGTTCGATGCCATAGCCAATGCGTTGGGGCTTTCCGCAACAGCGGCATTCAACGTCATGGCCAAGAAGTTCGTCGAGGACCGAGGATTCCCCTTTTCGGTACGGCTTCCCGAATCGTTCAATCCAAACCAAACAACCATCGAAGCCATGCAATATGCACAGGAAAGAGCCGACGGCAAAGTACCCGACGACTCGCCGGCGTTCACCAACGCGGCAGACGCCATGGCGTATCTGAACCAAAAGGCCGATCGTGTTTCAGATTAAGATTGATTCGCAGTTCGTCAAGGATTACGCGGCGTTCAGACGACGATACCCGTATCTCGTTGCCGAATTGCAGTCCGCCATCGATGAGCTGGCCCAGAACGGCAAGGTATCATCAGGATATCGCCCGCATCCGCTAAACAATCCAGGCGGCAACTATAACGGCCACATTGATTTCCACCTTTCCGACGGAGAAGTTGACGTAGTCGTTCTGTATCTGCCACACAAATCGAACCCCGTTATTCGTCTCGTGCGCATCGGCGAACATGCCCAACTCTTCCAAGGGCCGCTACAGTGATTCTTCTTCAGCTATCTGTGCATCGGATGTCACCGAGCGCACATCGGCCTCAACCCAACCGACGGAATTCCCATCAGACACATCCAAACACCTGAGATATGAGCTTCTATAACTACGTATAGCGCGATAGCTCTTAGCCCCTTCCCCATGAATCGCCGGAAGCGTGTTGAAGCGGTGCCGGTTTTTCGTCAGCGTTTGCAAGGCTGGCAGTGGCGACTAGAGTCTTCTCTTATATTCTTTAATCACGTGATCTGTTTGGAAGCGTCCACCTGAGTCGAGGCCGCAACCGAAGAAAGGCATGGAGTCGATGTCTGAAACCGAAAACCCCAAGTCCAAGGTCTTCAACAGCGACCCGTGGTGGGACTCGTACGCGGCCCGCGCCGACAACATGCGCGCCTCCGAGATTCGCGCGCTTTTCGCCACGGCCTCGCGCCCGGACGTCGTCTCGCTGGCCGGCGGCATGCCATACCTGAAGTATCTGCCGTTCAAGGAACTTTCGCAGCTCATCGCCAAGATGCTCGTCGACAAGGGCGACGTGGCCTGGCAGTATGGTTCGGCGCAGGGCGACCCGCATCTGCGCGAGGACGTGCTGCAGATCATGGCACTCGAGGGCATCAAGGACGTGCAGCCCGACGACGTGGTGATTTCCAACGGCTCGCAGAACGCCATCGACCTGGTCACTCGCATCATGTGCGACCCGGGCGATGTGGTGATCACGGAGGCCCCGAATTACGTAGGTGCGCTGGGCGTCTTCGCCTCCTTCCAAGTCGAAGTGGTCAACGCGATGACCGACGCGGACGGGCTCATCCCCGAATCGTTCGAGGAGACCATCGTCGCCCAGCAAAAAGCCGGCAAGAAGGTCAAGTTCCTCTATACCGTGCCCAATTTTCACAACCCCGCCGGCGTGACCATGAGCGTGGAACGCAGGCCGAAGATCCTCGAGATCGCGCGACGCCACCATGTGCTCGTCGTGGAAGACAATCCCTACGGACTGCTCGGTTTCAACGGCCAGACCTACCCCGCGCTGCGCTCGATGGACGCCGAGAACGTGGTCTACCTTTCCAGCTTCTCCAAGATCATCGCGCCGGGCATGCGCATCGCGTGGATCGTGGCGCCTCCGGGGATCCGCAAGAAGCTCATCCTGGCCAACGAGGCATCGATCCTCTGCCCGCCAAACATGAGCCAGATGACCATCACCACCTACCTCGACAATTTCGACTGGAAGAAGCAGATCAGCCAGTACCGCGGCATGTACAAGGAGCGCTGCGACACCATGGACGCGGCACTCAAGAAGTACCTGCCATACTGCTCCTGGAACAAGCCGAAAGGTGGTTTCTATATCTGGCTGCAGATTCCCGAAGGCCTCAATTCCAAGGAGATGCTGCCGCGCGCCATCACCGCGAAGGTCGCCTACGTGGCCGGCACCGGCTTCTACCTCGACGGCAGCGGCACGCACCATATGCGCCTTTCGTTCTGCTACCCGACGCCGGAGAAGATCACGCTGGGTATCAAGCGTCTCGCGGGCGTGATGAACAGCGAACTCAAGACCGCGGAACTCTTCGGAACGGCCCCGGCCGACGCGGATACACACGCCAGGCACGAGGATAGGAAAGACTGAAGGAGCAAATCATGGCAAAGCATATCAAGACCACCAAGCGTTCAACCAAGGCACAAGACCATGCTCCCATCGACCGCGCGGCGACCAAAGTGCTCGTCATCTGCGGCGGGATGAGCCACGAACGCGACGTCTCGCTCGCCAGCGGCCACCGCGTCTCCGGCTACCTCGAAAAGGCCGGCTGGAACGTCGCCGTACACGATATGGACAGCGAACTGCTGCCGTATCTGAGCGACCCTGAAACCCGCCCCGACATCGTCTGGCCGCTGCTGCACGGGGCCAACGGCGAGGACGGCTCGATCCGCGACATCCTCGAGCTGGAAGGCCTGCCGTATATCGGTTCACGCGCCAAGGCCTCGCGCACGGCCTGGAGCAAGCCCATCGCCAAGAACGTGGTGCGCAAGCTCGGCGGCCTTTCCACCCCGGTTTCGGTGACGCTGCCCGAATCGACGTTCCGCGAGCTGGGCGCGAAGAAAGTGGTGGATCTGCTCGTTTCGTCGCTCGCGTTGCCGCTTTTCGTCAAGCCTACCCAAGGCGGATCGGCGATGGGCTGCACCCGCGTCGACAAGGCTTCCGAACTGCCGCAAGCCATGGTCAACAGCTTCGCGTACGGCGACGTCGCGCTGGTGGAGCGGGCCGTCACCGGCACCGAGATTTCGGTCTCCGTGCTGGAAATCGACGGCGAGCCACTCGTGCTGCCGCCGCTCGAGGTGGCCACTTCCGACGGCGACTACGACTATGAGGCGCGCGTCAACCCCGGCCCGACCGATTTCTACGTGCCTGCGCGTCTGCCTGAAGCCGTTCTGAAAGCGGCACAGGAAGCGGCGCTCACCGCGCACAATACGCTGAGCCTGCGCGACATCTCCCGCACCGACTTCATCGTCGACGCCGATGGCACCCCGCAGTTCCTCGAGTCGAACGTGGCCCCCGGCATGACCGCAACCTCGCAGCTGCCCCAGGCCGCCATCGCCGCGGGCTACAGCCTGCCCGACCTCTACTCGCAGCTGGTCGAGTCCGTCCTGCGCCAGCATCGCGCCGCCTGACACCACAGGCTTTAGCCTGATCTCAGCATCACGCCGTCTGACGCCACCGAATAGGTCGCCCGATTCCCAGCATCGCCCACCCAACCCATGTGGCATCAATTGTGTTAAAGCCCCCACTCACTAACCGTCAGCGGAGATTCACCGCATACACTCATGCCAGCATGCACAAGCCCCTCCCGCTGGACGATTATCAGCAGGGGCTTCTGCGCAATTAAACCTGCGCAGGCACTATACAAGCCTCTTTTAAGTCCGATAGCAGCGCGACAAAAAGCACAACAATGTCTACGGCAGATTTTGCAGATTGAGATGTTTCGCGAACAACTCCATCTGAATCACCCACGAAGGCGTGACCACCACTGCCAACACCACCAGCAGCACAACCAGAATCGCGCCGTAAACCAGCATCCGTACCCACAGCGGGCGGCGACGCAGCGCGGGAATTCCGTCCAGCAGCAACCAAGTCAGCAGCAGGCCAATCACGAATCCGCCGACATGAGCCTGCCACGCCACGTGCGGGATAAATAGCGGCATCGCGAAATTGATGGCGACCCACACCAGCATGCCGCGAATATCCGTATGCGTGCGATAGGCAACCAACAGCAGCATCGCGGTAAGCCCGAACAACGCGCCGGAGGCTCCGTAGCCACCAGTGGCCCAATCATGGGTGAAATAGCTGGAAACCATCATCCCGTCAGCGGCACCGAGACCGCAGATCGTATAAAACGCGAGGAAGCACCAATGGCCAAGCATCTTTTCCAGAAACGGACCGATGGCAATCAGCGTAAGCATATTGCATAGCACGTGCAGCACGTTGGGATCATGCATAAACATCGAGGTGAACCAAGTCCATGGCTTCAACACCGCTTGCCCCGGAATGAACGACCAGTTGAAAAGCATAACGTCGAATTGCTGCGGAGAAGCGTATTTGCAGAGGACCTCCACCAGCCACACGGCCACACAAATGACGACAATCGCCCAAGTCATTACCGGGCCTTCACTCGCCCACTCATACCTAAGTTTCCGATACCATCGTTGGATGCCGTTCTCATTGGTCATTGGGCCATTTTATCGAAGAACGGGTACATATACCCGCTTTCCTTCACGACGTCAGAGGCCAGACATAGGGAACAAAACCTTGATGCCCACTTCAAGAAACCTTGAACTTTTTACTTTTCTTGAGGTTTTCCACCCAATTGTCACAGAACATCGGCTAGGATAGAAACAACGTCGGCTTGGACGCGCAGGCCGACACTTATGAAAGGAGCCGTCATGGAGAACAAGTCTTCTAACGGTTGGAAGTTCTTTGCGCTGCTCTTCGGCGGTCTGCTCGCTGCAGTCGTCGGTTTCTATATGTACAAGCAGCAGAACCCCGACTACGATCCGTGGGAAGAGCCGTGGGAAAACAGCTCTTCGCCAGTCGATTTGGGTCTTGATAAGGAAGCCGACCCGAAGCCTGAAGAAGGCCCGGAAGCCGCTACCGCCTGATTTGCGATTTATTTAAGAAGGGGAGTCGACAGTTGTCGGCTCCCTTTTTTGTGCTTATATGACTGCATTGAAATGGCAGACACACTGAAAATCACAAAAACAGGGCCAAAACCATGCTTCCCAACGCGTTGGATAGATAGGCTGCGTTGAAAATCACAAAAACAGGGCCAAAAACGTGATTTTGATTGCGTAGAGCCGATAAATGCAACGAAAATCACGGAAATGGGGCCAAAAATGTGATTTTCAGCGTATCTTCGAATCGCAAAGCGACAAAGCAGCCCGGCAGCAGAGGCCCGTTAGTGACCCGTCACCATATACAATGACGGTATGGCAGCGATACGGGAACAGGACATTTCGAAGGGTATGGCGGCGCTGGATGCGTGGCGCAAGGCGGCGGACGTGCATCGTGGCGAACCGCCTGAGGCGAGACTTGCGTTTTCACCGGACGGCTTGCCGCGCAACACGTGGGCGATGGCGGTGCGATATTCCTTGTATCTGTTGGAAAACAAGGCTCCCGGGCCCGGCGTTGAAGTGCGCGTGGCGCCGTGGAGCGCTGTGAAAATCCTCGACGGCCCGGAGTCGGACCCGCACAATCTCACCCCGCCCGACGTCATCGAGCTCGACCCGGATGTCTGGCTGCGCTTGGCCTGCGGACTGACGACGTGGGCCGAGGAAAAGGAAGCCGGCCGTATCAGCGCGGTAGGCGAGCGCGACGACCTCAGCGCGCTGCTGCCGCTGGATTGAAACTGCTCAGGCCTCGCTGGCCTTGGGCTTCGGCTTGCGCAAAGCGCTGGGAACAGGCATATGAATCGGCTTGTGCGGCTTCGGCATCGGCGCTTTCTTGGAGCTGGAAGCGGATGCGGATTTCGCATTGTCACCGCTTGCCGCCTTTGCCGCGGCCTCGGCGGCCCACTTGGCGTAATCATCCAAATCGTCATCGGCAACCGGCGAGTCCCCATGCTCGTCTACAGCTTCGATATGCGTGTCGTTATCAACCTTGCCGTGAGCCCTTGAATATTCCTTCTCGACCTCGGTGAACGGATCCGCCGACCCGCTGCCCGGTTCCTGACTGCCCAGCTCCTTCGCCAGCTCGTCGTAATCGGTGTCGGTTGTCAAATACTTCAGCTTACGGGCCATTTTCTTCTGTTTAGCCTTTTGACGTCCGCGGCCCATTTGACCCCCCGATTATTTTCAGTCGCAATTTAATCCATCAATATAGTAGGATACCACCCAAATTGTTACGTTTCATTGTCGGCTCAGACTTTTACCATAAAAACAAGATTTTCAAGGATTTCGAACGATTCGAGGGGCAGTCATGGCGGACACGCAGAACGATGCGCAAACAGAACAGGTAACGGCGGCGGGCAACGAGATCAGCGCGAGTTTCATTGCAGCGAAGAAGCGTTCCGACGCGGTTTCGGCGAAACTTGAGAAGGAACCCGGCAAGTTCACCATGCTCACCGGCGACCGTCCGACCGGCCGCCTGCACCTCGGCCATTATTTCGGCACGCTCAAGGGCCGCGTCGAGATGCAGAACAAGGGCGTACATACCAACATCCTGATCGCGGATTATCAGGTGATCACCGACCGCGACACCACCGAGCACATCGGAGAGAACACGCTCGGCCTGCTGCTCGACTACCTCGCGGCGGGCATCGACCCGAACAAAACCATGATCTTCACGCACTCGGCCACGCCCGCCGAGAACCAGCTGATGCTGCCGTTCCTCTCGCTGGTCACCGAGGCCGAACTCGAGCGCAACCCCACGGTGAAGGCCGAGAAGGAAGCCAGCGGCCACGCGCTCACCGGGCTGCTGCTCACCTACCCGGTGCACCAGGCGTGCGACATCCTCTTCTGCAAGGGCAACGTGGTGCCCGTGGGCAAGGACCAGTTGCCGCACATCGAGATCACGCGCACCATTGCGCGGCGGTTCAACGAGCGGTACGCGAAGAAGCACCCCGTGTTCCCTGAGCCGGTCGCGATCCTCTCTGACGCGCCGGAGATTCCGGGGCTTGACGGACGCAAGATGAGCAAGTCCTACGGCAACGCGATTTCGTTGAGCGCCACAGCCGAGGAGACGGCCAAGCTCATCAAAAAGAGCCCGACCGACTCTGAGCGTCGTATTACATTTGACCCGATCAAGCGGCCGCAGGTCTCCGCGCTGCTGACCACCGCCGGCCTGGTCACCGGCCGCGACCCGAAGGACATCGCCGAGGAGATCGGCGACGCCGGGGCCGGCGCGCTCAAGCAGTACGTCATCAAGTCCGTGAACGACTATCTGGCACCGCACCGCGAGCGCCGTGCCGAGCTCGCCAAAGACATGGACTCCGTGCGCGACATCCTGCACGACGGCAACAAGCGCGCCAACGCCATCGCCGAGGAGACCCTCGATCAGGTGCGCGAAGCCATGGGCATGAAGTACTAGAAGCCCGCATCGATAGCCTCAAAAGGTCGGGCGATACGATTTTAGGAATGGCTGATTTTGTCATTCTTGATTTCGTAGCGCCCGACCTTTTACTATTCGATCGTCCGATAAGTCTGCTTACTACTATTCGGTTTCTCCGGTATCCCCAGCGCCAATTTGCCTGCTTTAACCAAAGGGTTCACGTAACGCTGCATGGCATATCCACTGCCCAGATCGACAAATGCCGAAAGTTCCTTACGCGTTCGCGGAGTGCGGCAATATTCGAGAATAGCCTCAGCATTACGATGGGAAATCGCCTCTGCCGCATGTTGCACGGCGGTCGTGCCCAATTCAACTTTGGGAGTGCCAAGAGATAAGGGATTACTGGCCCTCTGCGGAAGCCCGGATATACTTGTTCCCGTCGTATCAGTTCGTTCCGTCATCCTCAAAAATGCCCGGAATTCACCACCCTTGCTTTCAAACTCCGGAGTAGGCAAACCGGCCGCTTTAGTCAAGTAGCGAACAGCGGGGATGCCAGAATAACGATTCTCTGTTAACCCCATAATCTCCATGGTATTTGCAATGACCGGATTCCTGGTGTCAGGTTGGGCCTTGCCAAGTTTATCCACAGTCATACGCCCGTACAAGCCACCAGGATTGGTAACGACCAAACGATCAGCAAAAATCTGTAACTGGATTGGCATACCTTGAGTGTGAATGCTGTAATCCCTGTGGATAAGAGCATTCAGAATCAATTCGCGAACAGCGTCCAATGGGTACTGCGGTCGGTCAACTCGCCGTCCCTCTTTGGTAATCGTGACGGATACTCTTATATTTTTCCGCACAAAATCTATCGCTCCCTGCAATTGTTGGTCGAGCGTGCCTTCAATCCTCTGGTTATCAACAAAACGTTCGCCAGATATTCCTACTTCTCCTGGTTCGGTTCCCGGCAACATTGTCGCAATAATGTCAAGCTGGGGAAAGAAAGCCTGCGGGTATTCTCCCAGTATCAACATGCCAGCGAGCGTGGGAACACCATCTTTAGTCATACCCATAAGATCAAGAATCCGGGAATCATCAAGCTTCGCCAAATTCGGTCTGTTCTCAATCAGTTTCGCTTTATATTCCGTCAGTCTTGCAGCAGATAAATCCTCAATGCTCGCCCTTTCGACCGGTCGCAACTCGTCCTCATACTTCTTACGGAATGCTTCATAGCCGTAAATCTCATTCTCGTCCATAGGCTCATCAGCGTCACCTACACGAACATACGAACCCTTGTAACGCCCTTTACTCGCATAAAAACATGGACGTTCAGCAACATCAAGCGCTGGTATTTCAGCGCTAACTACCGTTTTGCCGCCGATATCGCAAAGCGTAAAGACAGCACGAACTTTAGGACGCATTTGGTCGCATTGCTCTACAACACGTTTTTGCAAATCCTGAGCATCATAGACACCACAGACCGCATAATCTTCTCTTTCATCGACCCCAAAAATGATGATGCCACCAGCATCTTGATTTGAAAAACTTGACAACGTGTCATAAAGATGTGTCGGACAGCCCGATTTTGCAGCCTTAAGCTCAATTGTCGTTGATTCAGCTTTTACCGCTTGGATTTTTTCAACCAAACTTTGCAATTCGATTTCTATCATAGCAATCCTCTATATGGAATTTATCAAATTCATATATTCAATTTATCAAATTCATAAAAATTTATCAAATTCTTCTTTTAAAAAATATAATTTTTGTAAAAATAGTTAAAACTACTGATAATTCTTAGAAGTATGATACTTATTCTAAGAATTTATAAAAATAAATCACCAATATCTCTCTTCTTGGCAAATTTCGCAAACGTCACACGTCGTAACGCCAGGACTTGTCGGTGATCACGCGGGCCATCGCGAGGCCAATCGGCAGGCAGAGGATGACCATGAAGGCGCGGAAGGCCCAGTCCAGCGCGTTCAGGGTGTCGAACTGGCCGAGATAAAACATCGCGCGGTACATATACAGGCCGGGCACCATGATGACGATCGACGGCACGGTCAGGCAGATACGCGGGTAGCCGAGGTAGGGCGGCAGGAAGCCGTGGCGCACCGACGAACGCCAGAGCGAGGCAAGCAGGCCGGCGAGCATCGCGCCCAGGAACGCGGCGGCTTCCGGCGGCATGCCGAAATCGACGATGGTCAGGCGCAGGGTGTCGGTGATCGCGCCGATGACGGCGGCCGTGAAGCACATGCGCTGCGGCGAGTTGAAAAGCACCGAGAATCCCCAGACCCCGCCGAACGCGCAGAGAGCACGCAGGGCGGCGTTGACCCACGGGTTCAGGCCGAGCGGCTCGAAGCCTTGCGGACTCAGGTGGACGATGGACGCCACCATCCAGCCCGCGAGCGTGGCCATGAGGATGAGCGCGAGCGTATAGACCAGTCGCTGGATGCCGCTCGGGAGATCCATTTTGGCGATATCGAGGCCGCCGGTGATCAGCGGGAAACCGGGGATGACGAAGAGCATCGCACCGATGTAGGCGGTGTCGTGGTGCAGGGCCACCGGGTCGAAGACGCCGATCAGCCGCAGCGTGCCTACACAGGCGAACGCAGCCACCGCCACGGCCACGAACGTGACGAAGAACTGGTTCAGGTGGTAGACGAACAACCGTCGACGCACCCAATGGCCGATGTCGGCGCCGATGAACGCGCCGATCATGTCGTAGGGGCCGCCGCCGAGCAGGAAGACGAAGCACGCGCACGCCACGGCCGAGGCGATGGCCGAGAACCACGGCGCATAAAGCGGCTTGCGGTGCTGGATAAGGCTCAGCCGTTCGTGCGCCTGCCGGACGGTGATGCCGCGGCTGGCGTTGGCGCTGGGTTTGGACGTGACTTTGGTTTTGGACGTGACTTTGGTTCCGGATTGGGATTCGGATTTTACCGATTTCGTTGCAACAGAAGGAGTTGCAGCAGAAGAATTAGCGGCGCTGGCACTATCGACATTTTGATTTACTGAGTTATTGACCTTGACGGAGTTACCCAATGTCTGATTAGCGCCATCAACGCTGCTGGAATCATGATGAATAAATCCAGAACCAACTTTCTTACCGGCAGTATTATTGGCGGCTGCGGCTTCACGCTCGGCGGCGATGTCTTCGCGGGTCTTGCCGATGTGCTCGAAATGGGCCGCGTACTCGCCCTTCGGCGGCTGGAACCCACGCTTTTTTGCACGCTTGACCGCCTTCTCGTGAATCCGCTTACGCCGCTCGATCTCACGGTGCGCCTTCTGCGTGGCCCGCAACATGGAACGCTGGGCGTCGGGGTTGTCGAGCTGTTGCACCATCTCTTGCGACACCGCGGTCTGCGCGTGGTAGGTGGTCGCGGGTGCTCCGATATTGACGCTGAACCAGTCGGCGAAGTGCTCAAGCAGCCAAATACGCTCCGTATTGACTCCGGTTGTCGGCAAATCGACAACTTGCGTAATCCTGCTGACGCCATCGCTGCACGATACGCCCATATCGGTCAGGTTGATGTTCGCGCGCACGTGCACGCCGAGTGGATAGCCGATGCGGTGCATCAACTCGCGGATACGGAAGCTTCCCGTGCCCGCACGCAGGTCGAGCAACCCGACACGCGCGATGATGCTCGCCTTCGCCGCGATGCCCGCGTCGACCACCGGCGTATCCCAGTCGCGCTCGATGTCGGCGGTGTCCAACGGCATGTAATGCGTCAGCCGATCGTGGACCTTGGCCCGATGGTCGCCGCGAGCCCCGTAACCGGCCCTGTCGCCGCTGTCGACTTCATCGTCAATCGAGGCCACCGCCGCAGCCACGCGCCGGTATTCCTCGGAATCGGATTCGTCCAATTCGCCAAAGATATCGTCAATGCCTTCGTCACCGCGCTCGGCATCGTTGACCCCGTCAGTCACGTTGACCGTTTTCTCGATATCCTCGGCCACCGCGTCCATGCCGGCTTCCCTGACCGCACCGGTATTGTCGTCCGTCAAACTCGTCCCTTTCCTCGCCATAACAGCAGCAACTTCCCCCATCGTTCCGGCATCCCACGTTCATCCACGCGCTTCAAGCGAGAATCTCCACGCTCAAACTGCACGAAAATACAACAAACACCGACACGTTTATATAAAAACCTTGACCTTTTGACACTCTATTCTTAGCACGCACGAGGTAAGTCTCCACCTCCCGGAAAATCCGTCCGGAATATGGCCATTATTTCGTTTCGTTACAAAAATGTCGATTAGGTCACCTTACAATCGAACAGGACTCGCCAAGCAATGGCTTTGGGTTCGCAACAGATGGCACCACAACCGCGGAGGAGCCGCGGAATGCCGACAGACCGAACAACCGGAAGCTTGGTTTGAAGGAGGTCTGAATGGCTACAAGTACCAAAAATAACAAGCCAGCAAAAAATCAACCGATCACGCAGCCTGATGCCGCATTATTCACTTCCGGAGTCGGGACCAAAGGCCCCGAGGAACGTGATCTTCCCGAAACGCTGAAAGACGATCTGGCACTCTGCCTTGAGATTCTGCGCACCGTGCTCGGGGAATACGACAAGAACCTGCTTTCCACATTCGACACCGTTCGCGGCTACGCCGTCAAGGCGAGCGCCGAGCACTATGCGGAAACCATCGGCAAGGAAAAGCCCAAGGAAGACAACCTCGAAAAGGCCGAAAAGGTCATCGACGCCCTGGACGTCCATCAGGCGCAGCTGCTCGCACGCGCACTCACCACGTATTTCCACCTGGCGAACCTTTGCGAGGAGAACTACCGCGTTTCGGTGCTGCACAGGCGCGAATCGAACGTCGCCGAGGATGCGGCGACCGATCCGGTCAACGAACTGACCGGCGCCTATCACCAGCTCATCAATGAGATGGGCCCGGCCAAGGCCAAGAAACTCCTGAACAAACTCGAGTTCCACCCCGTCTTCACCGCACACCCCACCGAGGCCCGCCGCAAGGCCGTCGAGGGCAAGATCCGCAGAATCGCAACGCTTTTGAGCGCTGGCAAGCTGCTGGGCGGGTCCGATAAGAAGGAAAACTACCGTCGTCTGTACAACGAGATCGACGCGCTCTTCCGCACCTCGCCGATCGGCGCCAAGAAGCCGACACCGGTCGAGGAAGCCGACACCATCATCGATATTTTCGACAACACGCTTTTCGACACCATCCCGCAGGTCTATCGCCGCTTCGACGATTGGATTCTGGGCGATCAGGCCGGAATCGCTGAGCCGCAGTGCCCCGCGTTCTTCCACCCCGGCTCCTGGATCGGCACTGACCGCGACGGCAACCCGAACGTCACCGCCAAGGTCAGCCGCGCCGTGGCCCGCAAGTTCAGCGACCATGCCATCGAGGCGCTGGAAAAGGCGACCCGCACCGCCGGTACGAACCTGACGATGGAAGCCGTCACGACGCCTCCGAGCGACGAACTCGTCAACCTCTGGAGCCATCAGAAGGAGATGAGCGAGCGCCTGACCGACAAGGCCGCCTCCACTTCCTCGCACGAGCTGCATCGCGCGGTCATGCTGGTCATGGCCGATCGCTTGCATTACACTGTGGTGCGTGACGCCGACCTGATGTACAAGAGCTGCGATGACTTCATCGCCGACCTCAAGATCGTGCAACGTTCGCTGGCGGCCGCCGGCGACAAGCGCGCGGCTTACGGTCCGGTGCAGGATGTCATCTGGAAGGCGCAGACCTTCGGATTCCATCTCGTCGAGACGGAGTTCCGCCAGCATTCGCTCGTCCATTCCCGCGCCCTGGAGGACATCCGCGAGCACGGCCTGCACGGCGAACGTGGCGAACTGCAGCCGATGACCCACGAGGTGCTCGACACCTTCCGCGCACTCGGCGCCATCCAGAAGCGCAACGGCCAGAAGGCCGCCCGCCGCTACATCATCTCGTTCACCAAGTCCGCGCAGAACATCCGCGACGTCTACGAGCTCAACCGCATGGCATTCTCGAACCCCGAGGATGTGCCGACCATCGACGTCATCCCGCTCTTCGAGCAGCTGCAGGATCTGCAGAACTGCGTCGACGTGCTTGACGAAATGATCAAGATCCCCGAGGTGCAGGCCCGCCTGAAGGCCACCGGCGGCAAGCTCGAGGTCATGCTCGGCTACTCGGATTCCTCCAAGGACGCCGGCCCCACCACCGCGACGCTTGCGCTGCATTCGGCGCAATGGCGCATTGCGGAATGGGCCAAGAAGCACGACATCGACCTGACGCTCTTCCACGGACGCGGCGGCGCTGTCGGCCGTGGCGGCGGCCCTGCGAACCGTGCGGTGCTCGCGCAGCCAGCCGGTTCCGTCAACTGCCGCTTCAAGCTCACCGAGCAGGGCGAGAGCATTTTCGCCCGCTACGGCAACCAGGCACTGGCCATCCGCCACGTCGAGTCCGTGGCCGCCGCGACGCTGCTGCAAAGCGCGCCGAGCGTCGAGAAGACGACCACCGAGATGACCAAGAAGTACGCGCCGATGACGCAAAAGCTCGACGAATCCGCCCACAAGCGCTTCCTCGACCTGCTCAATACGCCTGACTTCACACCTTGGTTCTCCACGGTGACCCCGCTGACCGAAATCGGCCTGCTGCCGATCGGTTCCCGCCCGGCCAAGCGCGGCCTCGGCGCCAAGTCGCTCGACGATCTACGCACGATTCCGTGGGTCTTCTCCTGGGCCCAGGCGCGCATCAACCTGGCCGCATGGTACGGGCTCGGGACCGCGTGCGAGGAATTCGGCGACTTGAAGACCCTTCGCGGCGCCTACAAGGAGCTGCCGATGTTCTCCACGTTCATCGACAACATCGAGATGTCGCTGGCCAAAACCGACGAGCGCATCGCCAAGATGTATCTGGCGCTGGGCGACCGTGACGACTTGCGCGACAAGGTGTTGAACGAGATGGAGCTCACCCGCAAGTGGGTGCTCGCCATCGTCGGCGACGATTGGCCGCTGCAGCATCGCCACGTGCTCGGCCAGGCCGTGCGCGTGCGTTCGCCGTACGTCGACATCCTTTCCGTCATCCAGGTGCTTGCCCTGCGCAGCCAGCGTGAACTGCAGAAGAAGCAGGACGCACAGGCCGCCAAGGCGAAGGCCAACGGCGAAACCCCGGCGAACGCCGGTGCCGTCGAGCCCAAGAAGACGGACAACGAGGAGCTGGCCCGCGACCAACAGCGCGGCGGCTTCACCTACCTCATCCTCTGCACGGTCTCCGGAGTAGCCGCCGGCCTGCAGAACACCGGCTGATTCTTAAGCCCATAAGCGGTAAAACGAAGCCTCGCCGGCAATCCTGATTTTCAAAGGATTCCAGCGAGGCTTTGTCGTATTTACTCGAAATTACCGGATAGAAAGGCAATCCGCCTATTCTAAAGTGCGAAAACTAGCAAAATCAACATTTAGCATATTGAAAACAACTTGCTAAAGTACGAAAATGGTCAAAATCGCACTTTAGAGATGCTATATAAGACATCAAAACGATGATTTTCGGCAAAACGATATGTATGAAATATAAAAGATCCGCAACGCAGCCACGCAGATTCTCTATATTCTTATTCAGCAACAGATACGCACAAAAGTCACCAAATCCAAACCCAAAACGGCGGAAACCCGCCAATCCTCTTCTGCTATTTGGCGACCTTTGTACTCATTGGCCCACTGACCCCGACACGCTTCACACCACCAGCTGATCGACGTCGTCGAGGGTCAACAGCCGACCGAAACGGGTGTCGAAGGCTTGGTCGCCGCCGTAGACGACGATGCGCCGGTCGGTGGGTAGGCCCATGGTTTCGCCGAGCTCATCGACCCGCGCGAACGCATGCAGATCGTAAGTGGCAGAGGCTTTGACCTCAACCAAATACTGGACTTCGCCGCCTTTTTCGATAACCAGGTCGACTTCCTTCTGATTGGTGTCACGCCAAAAATAAAAAGTCGGCTTTCGCCCGCGCACGTAGTATTCCTTCATGACTTCATTACTGACTGCATTCTCGAAAATCGGTCCACGATATTTGCTGAGCAGAAGCCTATCCGGCGAAATAATCCCCAGAAGATAAGCCACCAACCCTGTGTCATAAAAGTACAATTTAGGTGTCTTGACAAGCCGTTTGCCGTAATTTTTATAGTATGGATACATACGATACACGATGAAACTGGCCTCCAACACCGAAAGCCAGTCCTGCACCGTTTTCACATCGATTCCGCAGGCTTTCGCCAGCGACGCATAATTGATAAGCTCCCCAACCCGAATCGCGCATTGCACTAGAAAGTTTCGGAAGGCCGACAGTTTGCGAACACCGAGTTCTTCTCGAACGTCACGTTCAAGATAGGTGTCAATGTAGCTACGGAAATATTTCTCTGGATTCACCTCATTGGCAGTGTCATAAAGCCGAGGATATCCACCACGCCACATCCACTCATCCATCGTGCCAAGATCTTTGCCTGCCGCTTTGAGCTCACCGCGCGAGAACGGCATAAGGTGCAGCACCGCGACCCGACCGGCAAGAGACTGCGTAATGGATTTCATCAACAGAAAGCTTTGTGATCCGGAAAGGATGAATTGCCCCGGCTCCTGATGGCGCTCGTCCACAATTCCTTGAAGATACGAGAACAGGTCAGGCATACGCTGAGCCTCATCGAAGATGACATGTATACCATAACGAGCGAAAAATGTATCAGCGTCGGTCTGCAACAGTTCACGCATCCGAGGATTCTCCAACGAAACATATGCGTAATCGCTGAATACCTCGCGCAATAAAGTCGTTTTGCCGGTCTGCCTAGCACCAGTCAGTGAAACGATTGGAAACTGCCGAAACAGGTCATGCATTTCAGCAGTGATTTCCCTTGGTATCATTGGCCTCTCCTATCATTCCCTAACTTTGGGTAATAACGATACCATCCCCGTTATTCCCTGATTAACATACACTCTACTCCCTGATTAACATAAAGTCTATTCCCGGATTAACATAAAATCTATTCCACGATTAACATAGGGTCTACTACCTAATTAACATAGGATCTACTCCGCAATCAACATAAAAAGACCTCCGCCGGGATGAGCCGGGGAGGTCTTGAAAATGAGTTTGTGGCTTGCGCCTCACGCCGCGAAACCGTAAATATCTGATTTTGCCTTCGTACGCTTCGCGCTTTGCGCTTCACGCCTCGTTGATGAGATCGAGCATCTGGGGGACCGACTTCTTGCCGAACTCGACTTTTTGGGTGGTCGTGCCATCAGCGGCAGTCTTGTTGACGACGATGCAGGGCACGCTCATCGCGCCGTACTGCTTCTGCAGCTCGGGGAAGTGCGAGATGTCGTATGCCTCGGCCCGCACCTTCGGGTTGTCGGCGGCGATACGCTGCGAGGAGAGCACCGTGGTCGGGCACATCGTGCAGGTCAGCGAGACGAGGACCATCACGTCGGTGGTGTCACCGTCCGCGCCCAATGCCTCGATGCGCCGCTGGGTGTCGTCGTCCACCTTCTGGCCCGGTCCGGCCGCGTTATAGAGCGCCAGCACGAACGAATTGAACTCATGGCCGCTGGGAACGCCGTGGAACGCCAGTCCCGTAGGCTCCACGACTCCGTCGCCTCCCACCTTGCACAGACGCACGCAGGGACGGGCCATCGGCATCACTTCCGCGGCATCGAACTTCGCACGGCCTTCCGCATCCTCTTCGCCCTCGGCGTCAGCAGAATCCGGCGCCACAACGGCGGAAAGCTTGCCGCCGCTCAAACCGACCAGCTCGTCGATGAAGCCCTTGAGCTCCTGCGAAAGCCTGGTCTTGTCGAGCGAAAGCTGAAGCACCAGCGGCTGGCTCATGCGGCCGAAGACCACATCGAGCTGCTTGCGGATGGCATCGTCGAAGAATCCGGAGGTCTTGGCGCGGCCGCCTTGAGCAGCAGCGCCGGCGTCGGACGAGGCCGCAGACGAGGACGAGGAAACCGGAGCCGGGGAAGTGCCGGAATTGGCGGCTTTCCGAGCCTCTTCGGCCTCACGCTTCTCGTAATTCGAGCTGGTCGGGCGAGGCGGCACCAGGCCGGTCTTCTCGCTCAGGTCCTTGGCATAACGCTCAAGTTCCACGCCGGCAACGGCACCGTCGGAAACGGCGGTGACCACCTGACGCAGGTTCTTTTCGCGCAGGTCGCCGGCCGCGTACACTCCGGCCGCAGTGGTCTCAAGATAGCCGTGCGTAATCACGTAGCCGTACTCGTCGAGGTCGACGACGCCTTTCAGAATCTCGGTCTGCGGCACGTAACCGGCAAAGACGAACACACCGAAATTCTTGCTCTTGGTCGGCTTCCATTCAATGTCTTCGCCGGTTTGGCGATTGTGGAACACGGCGCTTACCAGGCCGCCTTCGCCGGCCGAAACGGACTTCAGCTCGGTGTTGTAATGAATCTCGATATTGGGGTCGTTTTTGGCTTCGTTGGACACGGAAGCATCGCAAGTGAAATCGTCACCACGCGCCAAAATCGTGACCTTGCTGGCATATTTGGTGAGGAACACCGATTCCTCTGCCGCCGAGAAACCGCCGCCGACGACGATGACCTCCTGGCCATTGAAGAACTCGCCATCGCAGGTGGCACAGTAGGAAACACCGCGGCCGGCATACTCGGCTTCGCCCTCGAACCCGATTTTACGAGGATTGGCACCCGTTGCGACCAAAATACCGAACGTCTTGAGGTCGCCGCGATTGGTGTGTACGGTTTTGATATCGCCTGCAACGTCAAGACCCGTCGCATCGGCCGCCATGAACTCCGCACCAAAGTCCTCGGCCTGCTGGCGCATGGTTTCGGTCAACGCACGACCATCCGTGCGCGCAATGCCGGGGTAGTTCACCACTTCATTCGTGATGTTGATCTGGCCGCCGAAATCCTCCTTCTCGAGGATCATTACACGATATCGAGCACGAGCCAGATACAGGCCTGCGGTAAGCCCAGCCGGCCCGCCACCAATCACCACTACGTCGTACAAATCGTCTTGCTGCTTCATGTTGTCCTTTATATCGTATTCACTATTCGCAGGTCACCGGCCTTCTACGATACACCGCTTCGCCGCAGGCAGGCACCAACGTTGGGAGGCATTCACCACCAAACAACTTGCATAACGCCATAGACGTCATACAAAATCTTTAATTATCATTGTACAGGCCTTGACTTCCAAGGCTCACATTTCCTCAATCAAATCCAGGATTCCCGGAACCCCTTTCTTTCCGAACTCGATCTTTTGAGAGGTCGTGCCGTCAGGCTCGGTCTTGTTGACGACAATGCAGGGCACGCTCATCGCGCCGTAATACTGTTGCAGGTCGCGGCAATGCGAGACCTCGTAGGCCTCGGCATGAACCCTGGGATTGCTGGAAGCGATGCGCTGCGTGGCCAGCACCGTCGGAGGGCAGACCGTGCACGTCAACGAGACCAGCACCATGATATCGACGCTGCCGCCGTCCGCACACAACCGGTCGATACGCTTCTGCACATCGTCGTCGAGCACTTGCCCCGGCCCGGCAACGTTGTAAAGGGACAGCACGAACGAGCTGAACTCGCGGCCGCTCGGCATGCCGTGGAACGCGATGCCCGTGGGCACCGGCTCGCCGCCATCGCCTACCGTGCAGACGCGCACGCAAGGCCGCACCATCGGCAGGTTCTCCTTGATGTCATACGCGACGTTGCCCTTTTCGTCCACCTCAACGCCGTCATCCGCAGGCGTGGAGGAGCGCACGGTCAACTTGCCGCCGCTCAGCTCCGCGAGCTCGGTGACGAATCCCAGGACCTGCGGGGAAAGCGGGGTCTCGTCCAGCGCGACCTTGAGCATCAGCGGCTTGGCCATCACACTGAAGACGACCTTGAGCTGCTGGCGGATCGTGCTGTCGAAGAAACCGGCGGTCTGCACGTCTTTGGTGACGTCGGAATCCTTGCGCTGCGGCTTGAACTCGGTGTTGGACTCGTAGGCCTGCTCGTGCCGTTCGTACTTGGAATTGGTCGGGCGAGGCGGCACCACGCCAAGCTTCTCGCTGACGTCCTTGGCGTACCGTTCGAGCTCCACGGCCGCGATGCCGCCGTCGGAAACGGCGGTGATCAGCTGGCGCAACGTCTTGCGGCGCAGGTCGCCGGCGGCGTAGACACCGGCAGCGGAAGTCTCAAGATATTGGTCGGTAATGACGTACCCTTCTTCATCAAGGTCGACCAACCCCTCAAGCAAGCCGGTCTGCGGCACGTAGCCAGCGAAGACGAACACGCCGAAATGCGGATTGCCCTCAGGCTTCCATTCGACGTCCTTGCCGGCCTTCCGATCAGTGAAGACCGCCGAAACGAGCCCGCCTCTGTCGGCGGAAACGCTTTTCATCGTCGTGTTGTAACGAACCTCGATCTTCGGGTTGCTCTTGGCCTCGTCCGAAATGGATGCATCGCAGGTGAAGTCGTCGCCGCGCACCAGAACAGTGACCTTCGTGGCGTATTTGGTAAGGAAAACGGACTCCTCGGCCGCAGTAAAGCCGCCGCCCACGACGATGACCTCCTGCCCGTTGAAGAACTCGCCGTCGCAGGTGGAGCAGTAGGAAATACCATGGCCGGCAAATTCGGTCTCGCCTTTGAAGCCGACCTTGCGCGGTACGGCACCCGTTGCCAAAAGAATGCCAAAAGTTTTCAGATCTCCATGGTCGGTGTGCACGATCTTGATATCGCCGTCGATATCTATTCCGGTGGCGTTCGCAGACATGAATTCCGCGCCGAAATCGGCAGCCTGCTGGTGCATGGTCTCAGCCAGTGCACGACCGTCAGTGGAAGCAATTCCGGGATAGTTCACCACTTCGCTGAGAATGGTGATCTGGCCGCCGAAGTCCTCCTTCTCGAGGACAAGCACACGGTATCGCGCACGGGCCAGGTAGAGCCCTGCGGTAAGTCCTGCCGGGCCGCCGCCAATCACCACGACATCAAACAAATCATCTTGCTGCTTCATGATCCTCTTTATCAATCACTGCTTCGACTCCGCCAAAATCGCCAACAGCCGTGAGCCCCAGCCTGATCCTTTCGGATTCCGGCACGCAGGTTCACGGCTTGACTCTTTGACGATGAATGCTTCGCTTTAGAGCTGGCCGACGAGGTCGAGGCTCGGGGCGATGGTCTCGTCACCCGGCTCCCACTTCGCGGGGCAGACCTGATCGCCGTGCTCGTAGACGAACTGCGAGGCCTCGACGCGACGCAGAATCTCCTCGGCGTTGCGGCCGACGTTGGAGGAGATGACCTCGTAGGCCACGACCTTGCCCTCGGGGCTCAGGATGAAGTCACCGCGCTCGGCCTGGCCGTTGACCTCGTCATAGCTGTCGAGATCGCGCGAAAGCGTGTTGGTGGGGTCGGCGACCATCGGGAACTGGATCTTGGCGATCTTGTCGTTGGCCTCGTGCCAGGCCTTGTGCACGAACTCGGTGTCGTGGGAGACGCCGTAGATCTCGCAGCCGGCCTTCTTGAACTCGTCGTAGTGATCGGCGAGATCCTCGAGCTCGGTGGGGCAGACGAAGCTGAAGTCGTTGGGGTAGAAGAAGATCAGGGACCAGTGGCCGAGCACGTCAGCCTTGGTGAGCTTGCTGAACTTGTTGTCCTGATAGATGTTGGCCGTGAAATCGGTCAACTCGTGCTGAAGCATGGTCATAGTTTGTACCCCTTTACCTCGAAATGCTATATGTCTACGCGACTTCGGCCTGTATAAGTTCCCGTTCCACGCTCTTTGCGAACGCCCGTAACCAATACCCAGCACCTTGCAAGAGCGCTTGTGGAACCGCCTATCGCTGCGACCATATTATCGTAACGCCGAAAACAGCAAGATCGGCAGTTCGCATGCGCCTGAAGGCACTTCTTTTCGTGAACCGATATAGACACTGGTTTATCCGTCAGTTTGTGCCGAATAAAGCGTTAATAACTAGTCGAATTACCCTCACTTGTCATAATAAAATTGCCGATTATGAACAATCATTTTGTGCGATTTTATATTAGATTGAGGCACGCCGGGAATCACTGCTCTCCGACGCACCTCCTATGGGAAGAAAGAATCAGAGCCGACTGGCCTGATTACGTTTCTTCATCGCGATGAACGAGCCCATCGCAGCCGAAGCGAGCGCGACCACGGCGAGCGCGGAAACCGCCGCGCCCGTTTTGGCGAGCTTCCCGGGCTTTGAACCGTTGGCGGCCTGCGCTCCGGGAGCCTTCTGCTGGTTGCCGGCAGGCGTTGACGTCACCTTGGTCCACAGCGCGTCCAGCGTGATGTCGCCGGTGACCGGGGCGCTGAAGTCATAGAGCGTCTTGCCGTCACCGCCGTGCAGCGTCCAGCCGGCGAACTTGTAGCCCTCCCTGGTCGGGTCGGCGGGCTTGCTGGCCTCACCGTGACCATCTCCGACCCAGCTCAAATCCTGACCCGGCACCGACGTGCCGCCGTTCGAGTTGAATCCGACGTGCACCTTGTGCTGCACCGGCAACGGGGTCATCGGCGTGCCCGTGGTCTTGCCGCGGTGGATGCCCAGATTCTCGGTCTTGCTCCACGTGCCATCGCTGCTCTGGTCCTGCGTGGTGGCAGGCATGTCGAACGGAGCGCTGGTCCAGTTGCCATGCGAGTCGAACGAACCGCTCGCAGGGTCGAAATCGGGGCCGCTGACGGTGTTCTGGAAACCACCGGCCTGCGGGATACCGGAGTCGCCGGCCTCAATCCGCACGCGGTAACCGGTTCCGGCAGGCAGATTGCCGATCGTCCAATTGCCGTTTTCGTCGACGGTGGTGTGCGCGACCACGTGGCCGTTGCTGTCGAGGACCTCCACGCGCGTGCCCTTCTTCATGCGCGGCTCGTTGTGGCCGATGGCGCCATCCTTTTGCGTATCGAACCAGACGGTGCCGTTGAGGGTGCGCTGCGAGACGACGAGCACCGGGGTGAGCACGGAAGGCACGGCCTGATCGCCATAGTTCCACGTGGAGATGTAGTCGTACTTACGGCTTCCCGACCACGTGCCGACCTCGTAATGCTCGGTGGCGGGATGATGGTCACGCGTATAGTAGGCGATTTTCGTGCCGTTCGGCATGGTGTCGGTCAGTCCCGGGCCGCCGTTGTCCGCGGTCTCGTAGTGAAGCGCGGAGGAAGGCAGGATGGTGATGGTCGCGTGCGCGCGGTGCCAGACTCCCGGCTCCGTGATGCCGTTCGCCGTCACGTCGTTGCCGTCCGTGTCATCGTCGGTATTACGCAGGAAGTGAACCTCGCCGCCGATGTCATAGAACGCGCCATTGCTGAAGTGAGCGGTACCCACAGAGATCTTGTCAAGCCACGTGCAGCCACGGAACATGTCACCCATGTTATCGACCGCGGGCGTGGTCCAGTGGCTCAGATCAAGCTCCTTCAAAACGCCATCGCCGATGAACATCGAGTACATCTCCGTGACGGCCGAGGTCTCCCAGTCATCGAGGCCCGTCAACGTTTCAAGCTTCGGGCAGTCGGCAAACATACCACTCATATCGCCGTACCTGTCTACCGAAGGGTTGGAGGAAGGCGGCAAGCTGTTGATCTTGAGGTGCCAGCCCGAAAGGTCCAGCGCCGTGAGCTCGTGGTCGCCATCGAACATGGCGTAGGTCTTGATGACCGCCGGCGTGTGCCACTTCTCGATGCCCGTGATGCTCGGAAGCTTGGGGCAGTTGCGGAACGTCCAGCTGAAGTTGGTGACCTTCTCCGTGTTCCAGCCACTCACATCGATCTTGGTGAGTGCGGTGTCGGTGTCGAACACTGCGCCCATCGTGGTCACGTTGGCCGTGTTCCAGTGCTTGATACTGCTCAGATCGGTGAGCGCACTGTCGTTCTCGAACATGCCGTCCAGGTTCCAGACGGTGTGGGTGTCCCATTGCGACATGTCGGGATTTTGCAGGTTCGAGCAGTACTTGAACATGGTGTCCATCCGCTGGTCCTGGCTCATATCCCAATCCCGCAGACCGCCGACGCCGGTGATCTGCGTGCAGCCCCTGAACATGCCGGCCGTGTTGAAGCCCATAGGCCAACCGGTCAGGTCGATGCTGGTCAGCTGAGTGTCACCCAAGTTGGTGGCGGCATCGTTGACCATGTTGAACATATAGCTCATGTTGTCGGCGCCGACGGTCAGATGCGAGGCCCACTTCGAAAGATCCATCGAGGTGAGCGAGGCGTCCTCCGAGAACATGTAGCTGGTGTCGCTGAGCTGGTCCGCGCTACCCGCGGGGGCATCCCTGAACCAGTCGCCGATGCCGTCGATGTTGGTAAGCTTGGTGTCGCCATCGAACATGTGCTGCATCTTCCGCGCCCAGTACGGGCGCCAACTGGTGGTATCCACCGTCTGAAGCTTGGGATCGTTGGCGAACATGGAACGCATATAGCCGGGGGACTCCACGTCGAGGTTCTTCACATCCGCGCTGACGAGATTGGGCATGTTGGCGAACATGTAGTCAAGGGTCGAGGCATTAAGCGTATAGACCTTATAGCCATTGGCATTGACGTCGACGACCACTTTCGTGATCTCGTCACTCTGGCCATACCAGGGCCAGAAGTCGTCGTGAGCGATCTGGTGGCCCTCGGAGTGATTGCCGTCATCGTTCGTGGCGATCTTTCCCCACTGGCCCGCCATGCCGTTATTGCCGATGTGCAGGACGCAGTCGGAACCCTCAGCGGAGACCTTCCAATACGTTCCTTTCAAAGCGTCGTTATGGTTGGGATGAGCGTCGCCATCGGGACCCACGGGATTGTAGAACGTCGTTGGTCCGGCCTCCGTGCAAGTAGCTCTCGTCAAAGATCGTTTACTCGAGTTTGCCGCACCATCGTTTTTAGTCGTCGCCGCTGTCTGCGTGCTATGGCCGGCGTTACCCGTATTACCCGCGTCACCAACGTTGGCAGTGTTGCCGGTTCCGGCAGACGAACCGACTGTAGCGGCGTGCCCGGCACTGCTTGCTGCAGAAGACGGGCTTGCCGCATCAGACGAGCTTGCCGTATCAAGCTTCTTTGCGCTCGACTTGGCTTGCGAACCCTGCTTGCCCTGCGTGCCTTGACCGGTTTTGCCGGCCTCACTTGCCGAGACAGACGAGCTCGACTCGTCGGCGGCATAAGCCTTCGCGCTGGTCATCGGCGCAAGCGCCACACACATGGAAACCGCGGACAACAGTGCCACCGCGGCCGCCACGCCTCCGATCTTGTGCTTCAGGCTGCTGGCGATACCATCCTCGCCTCGCCTCAATGACCTGTTGTCATACTTGCCATGCGGCCACGACTCACGCATGTCAATCCTCCATTCCATGGCAGCGTTGCGCCGCCGTCATGACCGCATACCTCCGCTACTTCCAATACCGAAGGTACTTAAAGCGGCCACTTTCATATTGTTCAACCATACGGATGCAGAGCATCCCTGAGATGTCGACGCCGAAACGATTGACCGTATCGCCAATACGTCGTCGACACCGACGAATTGAGAAAATGAACGCAATTGCGTAAGCCGTCGCCCTAAACGGCAGCAGTGACTCACGATTGAATCGTCATACTTGCGTTGCGATTACGCATCAGACACCAGTCATCGCGTCAAACAAGCATGGCGTTTTTATTGATGAAGCCGCCGATTTAAGGGGCCCATCTTCTTTATTCCCCCAAATTCGCCAACAAGCGAATACCAAAACCTCACGGCACTTCTGTATAACATCTCACATTTATTAGTTGTAGTACGTTAAACTGTCTAGCGCAAATTAGCCATTGGTAAACCAATTGACGCAATCTTCGCCCTTATATGCAATACAGAGAAATGGAGTTTTCGCTTGATGCAAAGCGACGTAGACGCACCGTTTCGGACAGGCTGATTACCTCTCACAGGATAAAGAACATGGAACGGCTCATCGACAGGCTGCGCGTTCACCGGGAGATCAGTTGCCGACGCAATGTCAAAACCGCACCCCATGTAAGCGCCGCACCCGCAAGAAGGATATACGGCAACAGAGCGCCGAGCGCCGAAATGCCGGTCAACGGCACTGCGCTGAGCATCTGTTCCCAGCGGGCTTCCAAGGGCACATCATGAATCACCTTGGTATTGGAGAAATCGAAGAGATCGCCTTTATCGCACACCCCCGTCACGGCAGCCGAGCAATACCAGCCGGTGAAATGATAGCCCGGCCGCGACGGCTTGGAAGTCGGCGCCTGGTTTTCATGCGCGACGGTGTAACCGCTGTGCACACTCACCGACGCCGGCTGCGAGGAAGGCAGCGTGCCGTCCTGGCCGGGGTCGAAGGAAACTGTGTGCTTCGCGACCGTGTAGGGTTCGGTGATGGTGCCGGAAAAGACGCCGGTTGTGGACAGGTCGCCGTTGGCGTCAACAAAGTCCGCAGTGGTGTTGAACTCCTGCTTAAGATCTCTGGGCGTGCCATCGTCGTTATAGTCCATCGGGCCGGCCCAGGTCATCTGTTTACCCTGCCCGTCGAACTGAGCCGCGCTGGGCGAGGTGGGCGTAGTGGATGTCGGCTCTACGGCCGAACCGGACACTGTCCCATCCACTTTACGCACCGTCACCGCCGTATGCATCGACAGCCCCGGGTCGGCTACCAGAGCCGGTAAAGTCACCGTCTGGCTATCAGCACAGAAGCTGGAAGTACCTGTGCTACAGTCAGCCTGTGATGCGCCATTCTTGTCCAACGACGTCAGGTTCTTCAACGAGGAGATGTCATAGATGTGGTTGGTGCCGATATAGAGCGTCTTCAGCTCCGTCAGGCCGGCCAGCGGCGAGACGTCCGAGATCTGGTTGCTGTGCAGCCACAACTGCGTGATACTGGTACCGTCGCGCAAGGCGCTGATATCGCTGATCTTGTTGCTCGACAGCCCGAGCTGGTCGATCCACTGGTAATGCGCATGGGTGATGCTGCTGATGTTGCTGATCTGGTTGTTGTCCAGATACAGCGCCCATATGTCCGTCATCGTCGTCAGGGGAGTGATGTCGCTGATGTTGTTGCGTTTGAGTTTCAGCGTTTTCATCGTGGTCAGACTAGCCAAAGGCCGCAAATCCTGAATCTGGTTGTCATCCAGATACAATTCCTCAATCTGTGGCAGGCTTCCGGGTGACGGAACCAGGCTGGAAAGGTTGGAGATCGCATTGTCCGTGAGATGCAACGTCGTCAGCTGCGAAAGGCCGGAAAGGTTGCTTAGGTCGGAAATCTTGTCATTACTCAGGAAAAGATTGCCCATCTTACTGAGATACTTCAGCTGGTGCAGGTTGACACTGTTGTCGTCGAAGGCGTGGTTGGCCACAGCGCCGGTGAGATGCAGCGACCCAATACCCGTCAGCGTCTGCATGCCGTCCAGTTCGCTGACGCTCAACGGCGTATCCTCGCCGTCATGAGGAAAGGCTTTAGCATTCACTCGGCCTATACCCAATGCCGCGCGTTGCGTCCATGTATCGGAAGATGAGGAGACCTTGGCCTCGGTCTTGTTATCCGGCGAATCGATGACCGCCTGCGCCAGCGCCGTATCGGGGAAGCACGTCTTGACCGTGTCGATGCCCATGGTGCACGTGCGTTGGTAGCCCGGCGCGGTGTCTTCGTAACCCCACAGCGTCCACACTTTCACGTCGCCGGTAATCGGAGCCGTCGGGTCAAACTTGGTCATCTTGCCTTCGCCGGCGTCCAGATCGTTCTGAGCCACGCCCCAACCCATGAACTTCACGCCAGGATTGTAGGTCGCGGGAGGCGTCGGCATTTCAGGCTTATCGCCGACGGCCACCACCTGTGTGCCCATGAGGTTGGGGCTAGCAACGCCTGCGGCATTCATCTGCGTCCAGAACTCCACCGTATAGGCCTTCACCCATACCGCATACAACGTCTGTGCGCCCGCTGGCATCGTCAGCGTGTTCACCGTGGCGGCTTTAGCGTCGGCAACGGTATCGAACGGCTCATGCCTCGTTTTCGACCAGCCCACGAACTTCTTGCCCTCGCGGGTCAGCCCACCTTTCCAGCAATCGGTACTCGCCCCCGTCGGCAGAGTGATTGATTCACCAGAGCCATGCTGAGCCAAACACCCACTGCCCTGAGGCGCGGCAGCCACATCGGTCGGCACCGATCCGTCCCCGCCATTCCTGTCGTATGTCAACGGATAGGTCACCTCGAAACTGACCTCATCGATCTCGTTGCCGGCTTCGTTCGATGCGGATTTCACCGATTTGAAACTAAATCGCGTCACTGTCTGGCCATCAGGCACTTTATACGTTCCGGAGTAAGTCTCCCAAGCCTTGGAGAAATTATTCGTATTCTCCGGAACACCATATGGATTATGCGTTTCGATGACGGTCGGATCCACACCATTGCCGACCTGCCCCTTGGCGTCCCGGCCATTCGTCGTCATACGAGTGGCTTTCTGCGCGGTTCCGGAATCGCTGGGAGCGCCAATCAACACCTGCATCTCATCAGGAGGATCACTGAAACCGGCACGGGGCATACTGAACCGGCTCGCGTGGTTCAGCTTCCACGTATACACCGCTCCGGGAGTGGTTTTCACATCCTGATAGATGGACGTTCCACCTTTCAAAGCCACCATGTCAACGTGCTGGTTACTGCCCCACTTCTGCATCTCGATAAGCTCGTCAGGAGCGCCCAATTCGGTCCTAGTCTCTGTGGAGTCCCAGCCAAACAGCGAGCGGCAGAACCCCGAAATAGGAGCCGTTGTACCATTTTGCAAACCATATCCATGAACCGGGTACACATAGAGAATCTGCTGAGGAGCCCAAGTCGGGGGAATGCCCGAATACACCGTAGGATATTCAAAGTTGCCGTTGACGATGTGGTCCGGAAGATTCGCGCCACCGAACGGGGTACAGGTCCTGGTCTGCGGCGTCTGCACTTGCGAACCCTGCGACTCGGACTTGCTGCGCTGTGTATACTCCGCCAAGGAATTCACGCCATACGTGCCATTGCTCGTGGCCGAATTCATCGAAATGTCGTTTGCGTTATGCTGCGAGCCATTTGCCGGAATTTCTTGAGAAGATCGTTGCTGCACGACAACGCCGAATACGGCGAGCCCAACGGCCAAGAGCATCATTCCGACGGCAATCCATAGCCATCGCTTCATCCGCGTCTGCACAACATCTCCTTCCTACCCCAAGCACACCGCACCCAACCATCGCAACCTACGCAACGTTGACAGCGTCTAACGCATCGTTCATTTCTTTTCCCAGCAATCGTAAGTTTG
This sequence comes from Bifidobacterium sp. ESL0764, assembly GCF_029395515.1. Taxonomy (NCBI): domain Bacteria; kingdom Bacillati; phylum Actinomycetota; class Actinomycetes; order Bifidobacteriales; family Bifidobacteriaceae; genus Bifidobacterium; species Bifidobacterium sp. ESL0764. The sequence goes on along the minus strand of NZ_CP113919.1, from coordinate 51,014 downwards.
CCCAAACACACAACTGCCACATGCATAATATATGCATTGCACACTGACATTTTACGTGATTTTCCTCACAGTCGAACGCCATTTTCACACTTCCGATATCGCTGATTTCTGCATCCATAACAGCTGTTTGCACACCCATGGCGCTCACGACGATAAACGGAGTAAAATCTTGAAGCGACAAGACGCGCTTGCGCCTACCGCCGTAAGCCAAGGAGAGCGACATGACCGATACCAACGAAGCAGACAACGCCGCCAATGCCACCAACCCACAAGACGAAGGTCTGCACAGCGACAACCCGCAAGGCAACGACCCGCAAGGCAACGACCCGAATTCCGCTGAATCCACGGCCAACGCCACCTGGAGCCGCATGCTGCAAGGCAATTCACGTTTCGCTTCTGGGCAGGCCGAGCATCCTTGGCAGGATCTCGAGACGCGCGAATCGCTGATCGACGGGCAGCACCCGGACGCGGCCGTGCTTTCGTGCTCGGACTCGCGCGTGCCGCCGGAAATCGTCTTCGACCAGGGCCTGGGCGACATGTTCACTGTGCGCACCGCCGGGCAGACGCTGGACGACGCGGTCATCGCCTCGCTGGAATACGCCGTGACCCATCTGGGCGTCAGCGTGCTCGTCGTGCTCGGCCACCAGCATTGTGGGGCCGTGGCGAGCGCCGTCGCAGAACTTGACGCCATCGCCGCCGGCGCGGGCATCGACTTGGGAGCGGCCTTCGCAGCGGAAGTCACGGATTCCGAAATAATCGATCCTGCAACGGACGATGGGCTGCCGGAAAACAACGCGGCGAGTGCGGCGGAAGACGGCGCCGAATCTACCGGCGATGACGATTTCGAAACCGCCGGCCGCATCGACTCCGACGACGTATTCGACAAGATGGAGGAGCTGATCGAAGCTTCCGAATCCGTGCTCGTGCGCTCGGTGGGCGCATCCGTTCTGGCCGCGCAGGAGGCCGCACTGAGCGATACCGACGATTTCGAACGCGTCCATATCGCCCGCACGATCGAGGCCTTGGTCGACCGCTCTTCCGTAATACAACAAGCACTGGCCGCGCAACGCCTCTCCATCGTCGGCGCCCGCTACCAGCTCACCACCGGCAAGGTAGAAGTGCTTTCGTTCTGATTGCTTTCGCATTTTCTTTTGCTTTTAAAAGCAAAAGAAAACGAAGGGCGCTGAAAGCTGCTGAATGTTAAAAGCCAATGGCCGCCGGCTTCGAAGGCGACTAGCGGTTACCGAAACCGGCTAATTGCCCTAAAACCGACGACCTTTTATACGTCCTGTATGAGCTGAAGGGACTACTGCTTCACGATCTCAAAAATCCGAGCAGTTTCAGGCCTGCAGCGGGGCATCCACACGCCCTCACGCGCCAGATAGCTGCCGGTCACCACGGACTTGCCGAGCGGACCGGCCGGATCGAGCGTCTCAAGCTTGGCCTGGGCAGGCTCGGGGCCAGCCCACACCAGCCGATACCGCGCATTCGGCACAAGACCCGGAATTCTCAGCCAAACACCGCGATTGCTCGGGCTTTCGTCCATCTGCACATGTTCGACGATCGCCCGCGACCCATCTTCGGCCACAACGCCATATGCGAGAACGGCACTATCCGCCACGTCAAGACGCATATAATCACCGGAATGCAGGAAATCACGTTCCGCTTTGTACCATGCAATCCAGGCCTTGAGCTGACGCAGATCCTCCGGCGAGGCCTTACGGATGTCCCATTCGATGCCGAAGCTATAGAAAACGGCCGTGGCCGCGCGGAAAGCCGTGGTGAACGTGCGTCCGGTCTGATCGGAAGTGGGCGAGGAGACATGCGCGCCTAAGAGCTCGGGGGCCATGATCTGCGTGGTCCAACGTTGAATCCGCTGGCGGGAGAGGGCATCGGTCATGTCCGAGGTCCAGAACCGGCTGACATGCTGCACGGTCCCCAGATCGATTCGTCCGCCGCCGCTGGCGCACGATTCCCACTGCACCCTCGGGAACCGCGAGCGCAACGTGTCGAGCAGACGGTAATAGGCCTGAGACTGTGCGTGTGCCGCGGGAGCGCCGCCACGCATGTTGCTGCCGGCTTCGAGGAAACTGCGGTTGCAATCCCATTTGACGTAATCGACACCGTTGCGCGCCAACACTTCGCCGACGTGCTCCAAAACGTAATCGAAGGCGGCATCGCACGTCAGATCGACCACGTATTGGTGACGTTGGGGCAGCGGACGCCGGTCTTTCGCCTGCAGGATCCATTCGGGATGGTTGCGGAACATATCCGAATCGGGATTGACCATTTCCGGCTCGAACCACAGGCCGAACTCCATGCCCAGGCCATGCACGTAATCGGCGAGCGGCGTCAGCCCCTGCGGCCACACATCCGGATCGATCCACCAGTCGCCAAGTCCTGCGTTGTCGCTTCGCCGCAGATGGAACCATCCGTCGTCGAGCACGAAACGCTCCACACCGATGCCGGCGGCCTTATCGGCCAGATCCTTCAGCACCGCCAGGTCATGCTTGAAATAGACGGCCTCCCACACGTTGAGCGTGACCGGCTGACGTTGGGGATGGGTGGGCAGGCTGCGCTCCCAACGGTGCAGCTTCCGGGCCGCACCGTCAAGGCCGCTGTCCGAGGCGGTGACCACGACCCATGGCGTGCTATACGTTTCACCTTGCTCGAGCGTCACCTCGCCCGGCAGCAGCAGCTCGCCGGCCGAAATCGCCGCGCAGTCCTCGTCGTTGCGCTCCACCGCCATCACGGCATTGCCGCTGAAGGCCGGCTGCACCGATACGACCTGCCCATCCGCGAAATCAAAGCCAGACGTTCCGGCGATAAGCGTGGTTCCTTCGAATCCCGGCCGGCCGTGGCGATATTCGCGCAGCCGCATGCCATCGGCGACCTGATGGCGTTGCGGCGTGCGCTCCCGCTCGTGCCGGCCCGTAAAGTCGAGGAATTCGGTCTGATTATCGCGCAGCGGCACCCGCACTTCCAAGCCCTGCAGTTCGTACGGACCGGCGGCGATATTCGTCAGCGTATGACGAATGCGCAGCGAACCGCCGACCATCGTCTCGATGTCGGTGACGAGCCTCAGCCCGGCGGACGCGTCCTCGGCTTCGAACGTAAGACGTTGCAACGCTTGAGCAGTCTGAGCACTACTCGATTGGTTGGCTCCAACTTCGAGTTGCGTCACACGCGGTGCGGCAGTCAGCACAAAATACGGCGACCAATCGGCGCCGGTCTGTACCTGAACCTGCCGGGCAACGCAGCCCGTGCCGCCGTCAGCACCGTCAACGCTGCCACCCTCGCGAGCGCCACCCATATCCTCACCGGCCCCGCCTATGCCAAACCTCTGCCCGCGCAGGTTCGGCCGGCAGAACGAACCCCGCGATTCTTCCAGAAGTAACCCGCTCAGGCGCATGCTCGGCTCGGCGTCCTCGTCATGCTGGCGGATGGCCGGGAAATCGCCGAATACCACAGGATCTGCGATGTCGAATACGCCGTATGTAAGCGGCAGCCGGTCGCCTTCCTTGACGTCCTGCAACGCGATGCAAGTCACCGCCCGCCCGGTCTGGTTTGTTGTTGGGAATAACAAAATAGAGCTCCTTCTCGCCGTTTTGCCGGTTACCTTCATTTCGTTACTTCTCCACTCCCGCAACCATACCTTCGATGAAGTAACGCTGCAGGAAGAGATAGGCGATGACGACGGGCAACGCGCCGATAAGCGCACAGGCCGCGGCGACGCCCAGATTGTTGGTCTGCGTGGCGAAGAACGCGCCCACTCTCGGCGCAATCGTCTGCATGGACGGATCGGAAAGAATGTAATTCGACAGGGAATAGTCGTTCCACACGCCATTAATGGTCATGATCACGACCGTCGCCGTCACCGGTTTCAACGTCGGCAGGATGAGCTTGACGAAGATGGTGAAACGATTCGCGCCGTCGATCATGCCGGCCTCATCGATCGCCGTCGGCACCGCGCGGATGAACGAGGCGTAGAGGAAGATCGAAAGCGGCAGGTTCATGGCTGTGAGCACCAGAATAATGCCCCAGTAGGTGTTGACGCCACCTATTTTCACGAGCATGGAGTACAAAGGCACCAGAATCGAGAGCGGCGGCACCATCATCACTGCCGTGATCAGCCCGAAAATCAGCGAGTTGCCGCGCGTCTTGCGACGTGCCAACGGGTAGGCGGCCATCGCCCCGACGATGCACACCAGCGCCGTGGCGAACACGGTGACGATGGCGCTGTTGACAATGGCCCTCAGGATGCCGCCTTCGTTGACCGCGCGGCTGAAATTGCTCCACGCGATGTCGTGCAGGCGCGGGATCAGCGAGCTGGAAAGGTCGTCCGCCGGCTTCATCGAGGTGGTGATCGCCAGATAGAACGGCAGCAACTGGACGATCATGACGATAATCAGGAACACGTAGATCGGCACGCGCTTGACGCTCGCCGCGACACCGGACCCGGTGCCGACGCTCCGCCTACGCGCCCGCTTTTCGGCGGCCTTGCGCTGCTTGCGCTGGTATCGCTCGACCTGCTGCGTTTTGATGGCTTCTTGTTCACTCATAATCGGCTACTCCTGACGTCCAAGCTTGTCCATGCCGCTGTTGAGCAGGTAGGTGATCACCGCGATGAAGACAAAGAGCACCACGCCGAGCGCCGAGGCATACCCGGCGTTCTGATCGCGGAAATACGTGGTGGAGATGTAGGTGGACATCGAGTTGGTGGCGTAGCCCGGGCCGCCGCCCGTCAGCACCGTGATGATGTCGAAAAGCTTCAGGCCGCCGATCAGGTTCAGCACGACGCTGGTCATGAACGCCGGCTTGAGCTGCGGCAACGTGATGTGGAAGAACATGTTCCAGCCGTGCGCCCCGTCAAGCTCGGCGGCCTCGACCACGGAATGGTCCATGCCCTGCAGGCCGGCCAGGTAGATGATCATCGAGACGCCGAAGAACTGGATGGAGTTGATGATCACGATGATGGCGACAGCGAGCCCCGCGTTCTGGAAGTAGAGCAGGCGTTTGCCGCCGAACGCCGCGATGACGGTGTTGAGCGCGCCTTGCTGGTACTGGAAAATAAAGTAATACATCGTACCCATGATGATCGGTGAGACCAGGGCCGGCAGGTAGACGATCGCCCGCATGAGGTTGCGGCCGTGGATCTTCGTATTGAGCAACAGGGCCACTCCGAGCCCAAGCACCTGCTGGATGAGGGTCGACCCAACGCCATAGACCAACGTGTTGCGCAAAATCGGCCAGAAGTTCTTGTCTTGCAGCATCATCCTGTAGTTAGAGGCCCCGATGAAGTCCTTCTGCGGGTTGAAGCCGTCCCAGTTGGTAAACGACAGGCCGATGCCGCTGATCAGTGGATAGAGGATAAACACCGCCAGCAGGATGACCGCCGGCAGATAAAAGAGATTGATGCTTCCGCCTTTGAACCGGCGGACAAAACCTTGCCGCATCGAGCCGTCCGGGCTCGGGGCAGTTTGCATTGTCATGCCTTGCACTCCTTAACATACGTATGAATTTCGCGGGGGACAGGCGGGCGGGCGGCCTCACCGTGGCAGGCGACGCCACCGCACCCCGCCCCTTTTACCTGCGAACCGATGGGCTATCGAAACAGACGGTTGCCGCTACTCGTCACCAGGCCAACCTGCCGGCCGGGCCGATCCGCCGCCAGACCGGCCCGGAACCCTACTTCGTGGCCTTCTTGTAAAGCCCGTCGAACTTGGTCTTCATCTGGTCGCTGGCGGCCGCAGGCGTCGACTGGCCGGTCACGACACCGTCGGCCGTGGTGATGATGGTGTTCCACATGCCATCGGGCAGGTAAGTCCGGTCGAAGATCTCCTGGGTCGGGACCTTCTTGGTCTTGGACCAATAGTCGTAGCTTTCCGTGGCCTTGCCCAACGTGCTGGGCACGTCGTCGAAGGCCGTGGGCTGCGAAACCGCCGCGGTTAGCTTGACCATGTTGTCCTTTTGCGCCAGGAAATCGATGTATTTCAGCGCCTGGTCCTTATGCTTGCTGGTTTTGGACACCCCAAGCGCCGTCAATTCCCCGGCGGCGAAATAATGCTCGGTCTTCTGCGCGGGATACGGCATGAAGCCCACATTGGTGTTGGGGTTGTACGACTTGAGGCTCGAGAGGAAATCAAGGCCTTGGAACGAGAACGCGAGTTTGTTCTGCCCCATCAGGCGGTACATGTCGTCGGGCGAGGCGGAGACGTAATCCTCATTGATGTATCCGGCGTCTTTGATGGCCTTGATGTTGCTCAGAACCGGCTCATAATCCTTCGGGTCGAACTTGCCGGCCAGCAGGCCCTTCTCCTGGGCCTTGGTATAGAAGCCCATCGCGGTCATGTCGGCCACGTTGCCGGTCCACCAGTTTTCCTTGCCGGGCAGGCCAAGGCAGGTGGAACCGGAAGCCTTGATCTTCGCGCAGGCACCCATGAAATCGTCCCAGTTGTTGATGCCTTTCGGATCCACACCGGCCTGGGAGAGGACGTCCTCGTTGTAAAGCACGCCGTTCGCGGCGACCGCGAGCGGCAATGAGTAAAGGTCGTTGCCCTTGTCGCGCATCACGTTGTTGGCGGTCTGGTTCAGGCGTTTCGTCCACGTCCTGTTCGTCAGTTTCTCAAGGAAGTTGGCATACCTGCTTTTCGACCATCCATGGGTGTTGAAAATGTCGGGCGCGTTGTTGGCGGCGAGGCGGACCTTGATGTCCTGCTCGTAGGAAGTGGCGCGCGGCACCAATTTGATCCTGACGCCCGGGTTCTTCTTCTCGAACGCGTCCGTCACCTTCTGCAATGTCTTGATCTGGCTTGACCCGGTGTCCATGCTAGTCCAAACCTCGATCGTATCGCCTTGGCTGCTCGACGAACCGCACGCGGCCAACGGCGCTACCGCCATGGCTCCTGCCGCGAGCAGGGCGGCGACTTTCATTACCTTTGCTGTTTTCATTTCCAATCACCTCGTTGTGTCAAACGAAACGTGGACGGAACGGGCGGTGGAACCCTGCGTCCGATTGGACGTTCATCCAATCGATTCAGAGTCTACTCGAGTAGACTTCATTTTGCAAATCACGCGATTTTCCATTATCTATACTCTATTTTTAATATCTACACGAATAGATTTTTCGTTAGGTGAATGTTAGTATTATAAGAAGTACACAATCGATAGCAATGCACCATGATCGAGGAACGATGACGCGCAACCGCAAAACCAACCGATCGACAAGGTCCGATGTCGCCAAACTCGCCGGCGTCTCGACGGCCGTGGTGAGTTACGTGTTCAACGACGGCCCCAAACCGGTCGCAGCGGACACCAGGCAGAAAGTGCTCAAAGCAGCCGCCAAACTCAACTACCAGCCCAATTCCATGGCCAAGGCGTTGCGCGCCGGCACTTCAAAGCTGTTCGGTGTCATCGTCCCGGATTTCTCGAACCCATTTTTCGCCAATATGAACGACGCGCTGGAAAAAGAGGCAGCGAAAGCCGGCTATTCCGTGCTGTTCATGAGCTCCCACCTCGACGCCCTGACCGAACAACGCTGCATCTCACGGCTCCTGGCACGCGACGTCGACGCGGTGTTCGGCGAATTCCCGCAGTCCGGCGAGGTCTTCCAGTCGCTGGACGCGCGCGGTTGCCCCTTCATCCTGTTTGACTACTCAAGGCGGGCTGTCGGTGCCAAAGTGGTCTCGTCCGACTTTCGGCAGGCGGCACAACTGGCCACCAACCACCTGCTCGGCCACGGGTACCGGCGCATCGCCATGCTGCTGGGCCACGGAGCCGACCCCTCGGACCCCCGTGTACAGGCCTGGTCAGAAGTTCACCGCGAACACGGGCTCGCCGTGGGTCCGATCGTGCAATCCGACTTCACCCGCGAAGGCGCCTATAAGGCGACTCTGTCGCTGCTGGACAATGCCGCGACAGGCAACGAAGGGCGGCCCGAAGCCATTTTCGCCGGTTCCGATCTGGAGGCCATCGGAGCGCTCCGGGCCCTGCACGAGCGAGGAATACGCGTCCCGGAAGAGGTCGGGCTGATTTCCTTCGACGGCACCAAAGAATGCCTGTATACCTCCCCGCAGCTCAGTTCCCTGCGCCAAGACACGCAATCCATCGCGAAACTCGCAGTGAAAACCGCGCTCAACCCGGACGAGGCTCCCGACGTGCAGCTGGTACCGGTGCAACTTGACCTACGCCGTTCGTGTGGGCATTGAGGTGATTGCGCGGTCCGCCTTATCCGGCTTATCCGTTTGACCTCCGGCTCTTCTAGACTTGGGGGCATGTCATTGGCACTGGATATCGTCTTCGTTTTCGTCTTTATGGTTATCGGCGGGGTGTTCGCCTGCACCGAACTCGCGCTGGTGAGCCTGCGCGGCTCGCAGCTCGACGAAATGGAGCAGGAAGACGCCCGCGGCGCGAAAGTCGCGAAAATCGGCCGCGACCCGAACACGTTCCTCTCCACCGTGCAGATCGGCGTAACGCTCTCGGGCTTCTTCTCGGCGTCATTCGGCGAATCCGCCATCGCGCCCTGGGTCGTGCCCGTCGTCGAAAGCTGGGGCGTCGCCCGCCACATCGCGGAACCGGTCACTACGGTCGCGCTGACGCTCATCATCTCGTTCTGCGACATCATCATCGCCGAGATGGTCCCCAAGCGCATCGCCATGCAGCGCACCGAGCAGATCGCCCGCGCCGCCGTACCTGCCATCGACGTGTTCGCCAAAATCTGCCGCCCGATCATCTGGGCCATCGCCAAAAGCACCAACGGCATCGTCCGGCTCATGGGCTTCGACCCGAGCCAGACCGAAAGCGAGGTCAGCGACAAGGAACTGCGCGTGCTGGTCAATTCCAACTCCAACCTGAGCAAGGACGAACGCACCATCCTGGACGACGTGTTCGACGCCTCGGAAACCATTGTGGCCGAGGTGATGCGGCCTCGTGCCGACGTGGTCTTTTTGGAGGGTTCGCAGCCGATCGAGGAAGCCGCGAAGTACGTGCGCGATATGCCGTATTCGCGTTACCCGGTCACCGGGCGCGACTTCGATGACGTAATTGGTTTCGTTCACGTCCGCGACCTGCTCGACGTGCGCGATCCGAACGCCAAAACCGTTGCCGACGTCACCCGCGAAGGCATTTCGCTGCCCGGCACCTCGAAAATCCTGCCGAGCCTGGCCTTGCTGCGCAAACGCGGGATTCATCTGGCCGTCGTCATCGACGAATACGGCGGCACCGACGGCATCGTTACCCTTGAAGACATGACCGAGGAGCTGATCGGCGACATCCGCGACGAATACGACCTACCTGACGACAAGAACGGCACCGGCGCGGGCGCGGGCATCGGAGACGGGCGCAACGGCGAATCCGCGTTCGTGGACGGCGTGGCCACGGTCGATGGCGGCATGACCATCGAGGACTTCGCCGACTTGACCGGCATCGAGCTGGAAGATGGACCTTACGAGACGGTCGCCGGCTACTTCCTCGCGCATACCGGCCGCATGGGCGAAGTGGGCGAGACCCTGCACTCCGACGACGGCTACGACATGGTGGTCACGAAGGTCGACGGTCGCCGAATCGAAACGCTCGAAGTGCGCAAAAGCGGCAGCACCAAGGAAGACTAGATTCCTCCAAGGCCAACTTTCACGTTAGTTATCATTATCCCATTCCACTAAATTATCTAATGAATTGATTACAGGATATCTCTCGGGATATCTGTTATGCATCCTCTGATATCCGAGTGGATGCATAGGGAAGTATGGGCTAGATTTTGTTCCTTTTCCACCTTTGCAAAGGCACCGTATCGCTTTCTTTTTCGCCTTCCATTCCTCAAAGTTCATAATTTCCTTAACTCTTCTTTTTATTTCTTCTTCCTCATCTTGAATTTTTTCTTTTCCATCCCTATATTTACTTAAATTGCCCCATCCCAAAACAATTGTCTTGACTTTAGCGTTACCAGCAAGTTCCTGCAACTTTTGATTATTTTCAGAACCTACAATCGTGGCAAATTTTTTATTATTCCGTTCATACTCTTTCCATAAATCATTCGGCCGAGTTGCTCGTAAAGCATACAGATTCATTACTATAATGCCATCACAATTCCATTGCCGAGCCAGCTTAACACAGCATTTTATAGTTGCATCATCTGTGCTCGCGGAAGCCGTGGACGGGTTCATAAGGATAAAGGCACAAATGTTATTACTAAAAGAAAAATCCTCTTCACCCCAATATCGCGTAAGCGAATACCGATATTTTGGAGGTATTGAATCATCGAATTCTGCAGTGCTGCAATATCTTTCCAACAAGATAGTTCTCCATTCTTCATCGAAATTCCGGAACCATGGACATCTCACTTTCAATTGTAGTTTTATCGCTCAGCTGCTTTCTACCTCATCCACCACTTTTCTGCATCAGTTTGATATAATATGATGCAGAAAAGTAATTAATGATGCAGAAAATGGTGCAGATAATATGCATACTTTTGACTATGAGCAGTCCGGGAGCAAGCTGCTGACGGCGCAAACCGTGAACTTGCTCAATGCAATTCACGAAGCTAAAGGACGTCAGAATACCCAGCTGCAAATCAGCCCGGACCTCGCCAAACCACTCGTCAATGTCGCCCGTATCCAAAGCACCGACGCATCGAACCGCATCGAAGGAATCTCAACCACCAACAAGCGTCTGGCCGGCATTGTCAGCGAAAAAGTAGCGCCTCGAAACCGCGATGAGGAAGAAATCGCCGGCTATCGCGATATGCTCAATACCATCCACGAAAACTATGCATATATCCCGCTGAAACCGAACGTTATCCTGCAACTGCACCGCGACCTCTTCCGGCATACACCACTTGTGTTCGCCGGCCACTGGAAAGACACCGACAATATGATTGTGGAATCCGATGGCAACGGACACGCAAGAGTGAGGTTCACGCCACCATCATCGCTTCAGACGCCTGATCTCATTGCAGCGGCTTGCGACGATTATTGCAAAGCAAGCGAATCCGGCAACGTTGATTCCTTATTGCTGACATGCATGTTCGTTTTCGATTTCACCTGCATCCACCCGTTCAATGACGGCAACGGCCGTATGAGCCGACTGCTGACACTGCTTCTGCTCTATCGTTCTGGTTACGAAATCGGAAAATATATCAGCATCGAACACCTCATTGAGCAAAGCCGCAACACCTATTACGAAGCGCTGGCGGCGAGCACCATCGGCTGGAACGAAAACACCAATGATTACACACCGTTCGTCAACTATCTGCTTGGCATCATCCTTACCGCTTATCGTCAGTTCGACAAACGTGCCGGAATCGTCAGCACTTCAGCTTCCCTGCGCCATCCAACGACCAAAAAACAACGCATCGCCGACGTTCTGGGTCAAAGCCTCACCCCTCTTTCCAAGGCCGATATTCAGCAAACGCTTCCTGACATCAGCACTTCGACCATCGAACGCACGCTGAAAACCCTGCTCGACGAAGGCCAAATCCAAAAACTCGGCGCAGGACGCACCACCAGATACGTGAGCCTGCATCTTCAATAAAAACGTCGGACTCAGCTCAATCGAAGATGCCGCGTAGACAACCAGAAAACGACATCCAAGCACTATCTGGCTAACACGATTCGCCCCTGCTCCTCGTAGACCCATGCCGCCTAAAAATCAAACGTTGCATGTAACGCAAATAGTGCCGATATACGACGATGAGACTTATCTCACACATAGCGCAAAAAGCCCGATATTTCAAGCCTTTTGGCGATATTGGGCTACTGATGAATTTCTGTGTCCAATATCATAAATGGCTAGAATGGAAACCAGCAATTGTCCCCAACGAAAGGAAACAATTATGGCAGATGAATTTTTGAGCCCTGGCATCGATCAGGCAGCATCCGACAAGGTCGTCTCGATCCTGCAGAACCGTTTGGCGCAGGAGGAAGAGGCCTCGCTGATCTTGAAGCACGCGCACTGGAACGTCGCGGGCCCGAGCTTCATCGGCGTGCACGAAATGATCGACCCCGAGGTTGACGCCGTGCGCAACATGGCCGACGAGACCGCGGAACGCATCGCCACCCTCGGCGGCAGCGCCGAAGGCACCCCGGAGTCCATCATCAGCAACCGCACCTGGAGCGAATTCAAGCTCATGGGCCGCCAGAACACCCAGGATTATCTGAAGGCGCTGGTCGACTACTACAGCGACTTCATTATCGCCGAGCGCAAGGCCTACGAGGAGCTCGATCCGATCGACGTCATCAGCTCCAACATCATGCAGGACCACGTGCAGGAACTCGAGCACTTCAACTGGTTCATGAACAGCCATCTGATCGAAGAGACCCCGCACGCCTGAGCTTTGGGGCTGTTCGGTTTCGTTCCGCGATGAGCGCATCACCGTATTCGCATGAAACCTGGCGAACTCCAATAACCAATAAGCGCGCCGTCATCCATTCCAATATGGGTGGCGGCGCACTTTTATGTCAACTATCAAATCTCGTTTCAGCTCTCGCGATAGACGCGTTGGGCGGAAGCCTGGGCGCGCGGGCGCACCACAATCGAATCGATATCCACGCTGTCGGGCAGGTCAAGTGCCCACTCGATGCACTCGGCGATGTCGTCGCCGGTCAGCGGACTCGGCACCCCAGCGTAGACCGCGTCGGCCTTGGCCTGGTCGCCGTGGAAGCGATTGAGCGAGAACTCCTCGGTCTCGACCATGCCGGGGGAGACGTCGATGACGCGCAGCGGCTGGCCGACCTGCTCGAAGCGCAACGTCTGAGCCAGCACGCGCTCGGCCGACTTCACGCCGCAATATCCGCCGCCGCCTTCGTAAGGCTCGATGCCTGCCGTCGAGGAAACGACGACGACCGTGCCGCCGCCCGGAGCCGCCTTGAGCGCCGGCAGCAGTTTCTGGGTGATACGCAGCGTGCCGAGCACATTGACGTCATACATTTTGCGCCAATCCTCGACGCTGCATTCCTCGATCGGATCCTGCCCGATGGCGCCGCCGGCACAGTTGACCAGCGCCTTCACCGGCCCGCCGCGCAAAATCCTCGTGACCGCGGCTTGCGTCGAGACTTCGTTGGTCACGTCACACACCACGTATTCGCAGGCGTCACCAAGCTGGTCGGAAAGCTCGATGAGCTTGTCACGCCTACGCGCGAGCGCCACAACCTTCCAACCGGCCGAAGCAAGTTGCAGCGCGGTCGCACGCCCGATGCCGCTGGATGCGCCCGTCACCACCGCCCGCTTTGACGTGACGGTGTTTCCAAGCCGAATCTCGGATTTTCCTTCGTTTTCCGCCGTATTGCCGGCCAACGTTCCCACCATTGAGAACCTCCTCGCTGCCCTTCCGAGCCGCCATATGCCATGCCGCCGCGTCGCCGAGGCGGCCATATTTCACTATCAACGCTACCGCAAAATACGTCGCTTGACCCTCAGCAAGGCCCATAAAAATGCACAAATATTAATCTAATAAAATGGCTCACGAACAAAATGAGACAAGCTGTATTCAGCTTGCATAATTGCGAACAAGACCTATCACATCTTGGTTAATCTTCCTTATCCGCTTGTCCGCCATCATTTCATCGATAGTCATCCATTTACAGTCTTTCGACCCCACAGTAAACGAGCCGGCACTCCATTGGGGAGGAATCTTGGCTACATCAGCGAGATAAATTGTATAATCGTAATACCTCATCTCACCATTATGTTCAGTGCTTGGCTTCCGATTAGAACCAGCGCCGACACGCTCTAACTTAAAACTATCTTCAGGAATCTCGAAATTATTCGACAAATAATCCGCAAGGGCCTTTTTATTCGCCTTGGCCTCATCTATTGTGCGATGATTCGGGAAGAACTCACAATCCCAATCTTGATCATGATAGACAAGATAACGATTCTTGAATGGGCCGCTGGCATCGCGAACAGCAATAATCGAACTGCGCTTCTCTGTTATATCCATTTTCTCGATTTCCTTATAAAGAACTTCTGCGTCAAAATGATCATTGCGATGAACTTTAAAAAGCTGTACAGCATTCCAGATTAAAAGTGCAACAGCAATTATCAAGAGCACATAACGCAGCCAAGGACTAGGTGCCTGCCACGCAGAGACAGCATAAAACACAGCAGCAATCAAATTAACGACATACGTGGTATATTTGCCGTTCCCGATTTCAGTCCCATGCTTGCGCAAAAGACTTTGCAACTGGTCCTTGTTGATTCGCAGCATCATAAAACAATGCTACACCCTTCATGCCTTCTCACTATCACACAACTTCATTCAACTACAAAATTTCTCGTCACCACACCATTTCGCGGTTCAGATCGCGCCGCAAAGCCCGCCAATTCGGCAGGTAGACATCCATCCGCCGCTGAAATTCGACACCGTGTCCGTTTGCCCACAGATGCGTCATTTCATGGACCAAAACGTACTCAAGAAAGCGCGGATCCATCAGCCCAAGCTGCAGATTGAGCCGAATCCGACCGGTCGCAGGGGTGCAGGATCCCCAGCGCGAAGTCATCAGCCGCAGGGTGATATGCGTCGGCTTGCGCCCGATCACCGGCTCCCAGCGCCGAAGCAGCACGGGCAATTGCGCGTCGATATTGGCTTTCGCCGCGCGCTTCCGCTCGTCCGTCCATTCAAAAGAGGGGGACACAGCTTTCTCGGCTATTGCTTTTCTTTGCCGTTCGATCCAGTCCCGGCGTTCCCGCACGAACGCCGCAATTTTCACGTCGCTCATTCTCGCCGGAGCGCTTACCTCGATCGTGCCGGCCGGCGGCTTGATCCGCAGATACATATTGCGCATGGTTTTGCGGGTCACGCTGACGTCCATGTCATCGACACGCAGCACGGTGCGCGAAACGGTTTTGGCTTTCTGGCGGCGTCGATAAGGCATACCCGCATTGTCTCGCGTGCGATTGACCGGAATCTTTATATCTTCAACAAATGTTCACGACACGCAACGCTGCCGGGTTGACTATCGGCACTCAGATGGTAAACTATCTCTTTGTACGTCTCAAGACGTGCTGATTGGGCCCGTAGCTCAGCTGGTTAGAGCGCATCCCTGATAAGGATGAGGTCGGAGGTTCAAGTCCTCCCGGGCCCACGCAAGATTCCTGCTTTTCAATCCAAACAAGATTAACAGTGAGAATCGTTGTGTTTCTGGGGCTATGGCGCAGCTGGTAGCGCATCTGCTTTGCAAGCAGAGGGTCGCCGGTTCGAACCCGGCTAGCTCCACTTCAGATTGATATAGCTAATAGTTTAAAAGGAAAATATTGGCTAATACGCTGAACCGTTATTCCCACTTTTTATTCTCAATTATTCCGTATTATGCCAAATCAAAGAGCATTTTGGAATAATATGGAATACTTCTACTGAATCTCATAACATAGCCGCTACTAATGATTTCTTAACTTTCTGTTCCTGATGTCAATAAATATTGAGATTTTCGCGAAAAACCTTTACTCGGCGCGGGTAATGAACTAAGGTCCAATGTATGGCTGAAACGTTGCGAACCTGCCCGCTCGGGGTTGAGGTGGAGATATGCAGGATGGATTTCGAGGCCCGCAGCCGCTTTAGGCTGGGCGAGCTCGGGTTCCGCTTGCACGAGCCGATTCGCGTGATCCAGAAGGCGATGTTCGGCGGTTGCGTGGTCGCGCACGGCGGCGAACGCATCGCGATCGACGGGGCCACCGCGCGTCATATTTTCGTGTCCCCTCGAACGCAACGTTTATAGTATTAAGTAGTAATTATCGGCGAAATTTGGCGGGCGAATATGGACAAGACGACTACGGCCACATCACCCGCGGAAAACCTTGGCAACGAAGCAATAGCACCCGGCAACGAATGCGACAGGCGCAATAGCCACAACGATATGAACAGTTTCGACAATACCGGGCAAATTAAAAAACACAATAGCCGCAACGAAGCAAACGCTTCCAGCAGCACCGTCAGAACCAACAATGCGAATAATCTCAGTGACACAAACCATTTGAACGACCCGGATCTGATGCCGGAACCGGCGGATTGCTGCGGTTCAGGTGGATCCGTCAGCGGGCCCGAAGGCGGGCATGGTGCCAACGACGTTGCGAGCAAAGGCGAGAATTACGCGGAACACGGCGGGCATGGTATCGATAGATTTACTGATGACGGCGGGCATGGCGGCCACGGCGGGCATCATCATCGGCGCGGGCTTGCGGTGTTGTTGCCGCAACGTCACGGCCACAGCCACAACCACAGCCACCAGCATCACGGCGACGGCACCGACGATATGGCCGGTATGAGCATGACGGGCATGCACGGCGGCACCGGCAAACCTGCACACGCCAACCCGCGCATCGTCTTCGTCGGCAACCCGAACGTCGGCAAATCAACGCTGTTCAACGCGGTACTCGGCGCCAGCGCGACGGTGATGAATGCGCCGGGAACCACGGTTTTGGTGGAATCCGGCAGCTTGGAACGCAGCGACGCCGCCACCGGCAAGCACGAGCGCTGGGACTTTATCGACACCCCGGGCACCACTTCGCTCGACGCCTACAGTCCCGACGAGCAGGTCGCGGGGGAGGCGGCGATGGGCCGTCGCAGCTATGCGAAGCCCGATGTCATCGTCTTTACGTTCAACGCGACCTCACCCTCAAAATCGTATTACCTTTTGAGTCAGCTGATGGATCTGGGATTCCCCATCATCATCGCCGTGACCATGCTCGACCTGGCGGAAAAGCAGGATTCACCAATCACCTTACAGCGGCTCAAGCGCACACTTGACGGCATCCCGATGGTCCGCGTCGACGGTCGCACGGGCGTTGGCAAGGCCGAATTATTAGACACCATATCGGCGACCTTGACCGAAATCAAAGCAGCAGCAGAGCAGAGGCATGCGGCAGAGAAACCAGACAATGCCATAAACGCCTCTCAGCCGGATGCTGAAACCGACGAAACCACACGACAAACCGCGACAAAAGCGGCCAAACAAACGGTAATCGAGGCTGCACATAAAGCTTCAGAAGTCGTAGAAGCCACACTTGCCAAAGCGGAAAATGCGACACCCTCTTTGGACGATGGCGGAGCAGATGTTTCCCGCGAGATTCACGTGCAGCTGACGCCGACGCCGATCACCAGCATCCCGGCGCCGCCTGCGAGCGCCACGCAGGAGGAAGTCTCACAGTGGGTGCGCGCGACTTCCGACGAACGCTTCGAGTGGATCGCGGCCAAGCTGCGGGAAATCAACAAAGACCTGCCACAGGGCGCGGCGGCCGCAGCGAACCGCGAGACACCATCCGACAAGCTTGACCGCGTGCTGCTGCACCCGGCCATCGGCATCGTCGTTTTCCTGGTGACCATGTTCCTCGTCTTCGAAGCGACCACCACGCTCGCCGGCCCGCTGCAGGACTGGTTCGACGTCACCCTGCGCGGCTGGTGCACCGACGGCATCGCCTGGATCTTCACGGCCATCGCCGGCAAAGGAGCGCTCGACGGCTGGCTCTATTCGCTGGTGGTCGACGGGTTCCTGAACGGCGCGATCACAGTGTGCACGTTCATCCCGCCGATGGGCATCATGTTCATCATCCTCTCGCTGCTCGAGGATTCGGGCTATCTGGCGCGCGCGGCGTTCGTGATGGACCGTGCGATGCGCATGGTCGGCCTCGACGGCCGCGCCTTTCTGCCGTTGGTGGTCGGATTCGGCTGCAACCTGCCCGCGCTGGCCTCCACGCGCACGCTGCCGGATTCACGACAACGTCTCCTAACCGGCCTGCTGATTCCCTTCACGTCCTGTTCCGCGCGACTGAGCGTCTACGTCGTGCTCGCCTACGCATTTTTCGGCAAGTTTGCGGGGCTGGCCATTTTCCTGATGTACGTCAGCTCCATCGCCATCATCCTCGCGGTCGGCTTTGCGTTGCGCAAGACGCAGTTCAGGGACCTCAAAACTCAGCCGTTCGCCATGGAACTGCCGCCCTACCAGATGCCGCGCCTGCTGCAACTGCTGAAGTCCGTGCTGCAGCGCCTTTGGTCGTTCATCACCGGCGCGAGCTCCGTCATAGTCTCCATGCTCATCGTCGTGTGGGTGCTTTCCGCCATCCCGATTTCCGCTGGCGCTGCGGGCGCGGCCAACCCCAACACCTTCGGCCACGTCGACAGGGTGGAGAATTCCGTATTCGGCGCGGCTTCATCGGCCATCGCGCCTATCTTCAAGCCGGCCGGTTTCGACGATTGGCATGCGGCCTCGGCGCTGGTCACCGGCTTCGTGGCCAAGGAGGTCGTGGTCGGTTCCCTTTCGCAGAGCTACGCCATCAACGATTCCGGCGATCAATCCGAGCAGGCACAGGGCCAGGGGAGTCTCGGCCAGGCCGTGCACGAGAGCTTTGAGAAGTCCAGCGACGGGCACCCCAACGCTGCGGCCGCAGCCTTCATGATCTTCATCCTCGCTTATACCCCTTGCTTGGCGACAGTGGCCGAAATGAAACGGCAATATGGAATGAAAACCGCGCTGCAATCGGTGGCGACAGGCCTGATAGTGGCCTATATTCTTGCCATTATCGTCTTCCAAGTCGGACGATTATTATGAGCGCGACGCCGTCGGGGTTCCGCAAGACCGCAAAACCCACGAATTCATTCAATGCGGAGCCTCGTGACGCAAAAACAGCAAACGCGAAAAGCATCTCCACCAGCCGACCAGCCTGTTCGACTCCGGTCACGCAGCAAATCATCGACGAACTCACTCACGGCCGCACACCGCGTATGGTGGCGGACAAGCTGGGCCTGCCGCTTGACTTCGTGAACCTGGCGATCGAGCGCGAGCGCCGTGCCGGCCGCCTCGACATCTACGACCTGCGTTCCTGCAACTCCACAACGGGCGACGGCTGTAACCCCGACCCGAAATCACTGGTCTGCGCCGGCTGTCCGATTCTCCCTGCCGCCATCCGCCGTCGCCAATCCCTCTTCGGCCGGCTCAAAGCAAAGCTGCACAGATAAAAGCGGGATAGTAAGAACACTTGAATTCCTACCATCCCGATTTCGTGTTCAGCGCGTCCTGCCGTTACCAGCATGACACCCCGTTACCGACGGCCATACCGTTTGATTGCAGCGGACAACGCGAAGCCGGCAAACAGCGTGACGATGGCGAGTGCAGCGATAGCGGCGACGTCGGAACCCGTCGCGGGTATGGCACGCTTGGGTTGCGGATTCGCGTTCGGTTCTGCAGGCTGCGAAGGCTGCGCAGGTCCGCTTGGTCCGGTCGGCCCGGTCGGCCCGGTCGGCTGAACCGGCTTGGGACGCGGGGCCACGGTCTGCTCGCAGACCACGCTTTGGTCGTTGGGAAGATCGAGCTTGCCCGTGTCGAGCGAAACATCCTCAGAGTCGTTGATGATGCAGCTCATGGCTTTCGTCACTTGATAATCCGGCTCGCGCGACATGTCGGTAACGATGGTATAGCTACCGGCTTTCACACTGCGATCGACGTTGTCGGGCAGAGCGATGTCCGAACCGCCATCAGCGGACGACGGAACCAGCCTCACCGGGAAATCGGCAGGGGTTACGCTACTGTTGCCAGATCCGTTGCTGGACCCATTGCCGTTCCCGGAACCATTACCATTCCCGTCGACATGCGTGATCACCTTGATGGTTGCGGGCTTGGAACGCACGGTACGCACGCCGACGACCGCATGTCCGTTGGCAATGGCGATTTGCGCGTTGGCGGCGGAAATCGGCCTGTTTGCAGTGATGTCGGTATAGACGATATCGCCGACCTGCTCATAAGCGACCGGCAGATCAGACCCCTCAACCGTGTATTTGCCGGCGTTGACGCTGCGACTCTCACCCTGCGCAAACGGCGTGGTATCGCTGCGATCCCCGCCGTCCGCGGTCACCGAGAAGTTGAAATCGCCGGGTTTGGCGCTGCCGCCGTTGCTGTTGTCAACCACGGTCTTGAGCGTCAGGTTGCCCGGCAGATCCTCCACCACACGCGTGCCGATGATATGCTCACGGACCGTGAATTGCGGCCTGCCATCGACCATCGGCACGGTGGCCCCGGTGTCGTCGTTGACGTAGGTAATCGGTCCGTCCTGCTTATACCCGTCGGGAATGGCCGATCCGGTGACGTTGTAATCGCCGTCAAGTACGACATGTGAATCTCCGCCTGCCGTGTTCCGGAAATGATAGACGTGCGCCGGATCGCCGTCGCTGTCGGCAGCGGTGAAGGTGAAGTCACCCGGCGTCTTGGTGCCGCCATGCCGGTTATGGACCACGGTGACCAGCGTCAGCGTCGGGTTGGGGAACGCCTTCTCACGGTAGGTGCACTGCACGTTGGCATCGTAATTGTCGGGTATCGCCAGCTTGCCGTTGCCGTCCAAAGCCACGGGAGCATTGCCATTATTGGCATCGACGCACTTGACGGTCTGGGCATAGTCACCGGAAGGCGTAGGCGAACCGGAAGCGAGCGCCGACGATATCCGGTATTCGCTGCGCGGTGCGACGCTTCGTGGACCGATCTGCGCGGCCTGAATACCGTTTTCGGATCCACTGGTGGTCACGCTCAGATCCTGCGTGCTGGGCGATACGGCTTGGGCGTTCATCGTGAACTGGTCGGCAGGATTCTTGCGCCCGCCGACGATGTTGGTCAGCACGCTCAAGGTGGGCACGTGCACATCTGCCCGGTAATCCTCGACTTCTCCGGAACCGCTCGCCAATCCGGTCGGAGACATGGCCGAACCCGTACTGCTGGTGATGCGAAGACGCAGATACGAGGGATTGCCGCTGGCCGAAATCTGATTCTGGGCATCGTCGGGAACCTGCCAGTGAAGGGTCGCGCCACCGGCGGCGCAGGCCACCTGATCGCTCGCCTCGGCATTCCTGTCCGTGCCGGCGCTGGCCTGAGCCTCGTCGAACTTGCCGTTGTGGTTCCAGTCGATCCACCCGCGTACGTCCCCCGTTCCGCTGCAGCGAACGGCCAGCGAATACCGGCCGGACGAATCGGGGGTCACATTGATGGCCTTGGTATCGGCGGGAATATCCACGCCGTCCTCGTCGTTGATGACCTTGCCATCAGCGCCGACATCGCCATGTGCATCATCCCAATTGGCTCCCGAGCTGAAGTGCGGTTCGGCTTCGGAATCCTCGCGGCTGCCCAGTCGCGGCTGAGGCTGGGCGAAATTCGCAACGGTATTCGAGTCGGCAGATGCCGTGGCGGCATCGCGAGCCTGAGAGAGGTTGAAGGACTGGGCACCGACCATAGAGGAATCGGGATCGATGGGGTCCTTTTCGCTATACGTGGTACCGGCGATATCGGAGCCCAACGCGCCGCCATGCCATTGCGGCTGGAAGAGCGAGCCTGCGGCCCCGTAGCTTTGCGGCGCATCCCCGAAATCGGAGGCGACGATGGTGCCCAGCGCGACGGCCGTCTCGCCGCCGCCTCTGAACGTCACCCGAGCGCCGGTGGAACCTTGCAGGAACATAGCCGACGAAGGCCCGGTACCACCGTGATTAGAACATTGCGGGCCGTCGGAGCGGAAGCGCAGCGTGCGATCCTTGAGCTCGGCGATGGAGTTCGTGCGGCATCCAGGCGTGCGGTAGCTGTCAAGTAGACGCCAGGTCGGATTGCCTTCTATCGGCGTGGCCTTGATGTATTCCTGCTGATGGCGCGTCCAGTTGTTGGATTCCGCGTCGGCGAACACCAGACCTTGCAACGGAACGGAGCCGAAGCCGCTCGTATCGGTGCCGTCGTTGAGCGTGGCCGACGGGTTGCCGGACGAAGGAATCAGATAGGCGGCACAACCGAAATCGAAGGTCACCGTCTCGCGGTTGTTGACGTTGGCGAGCCCAGCCGTCAGTTTGTTTTCGTTTCCGGAACCACCTTTGTAGTACATTTGCGCCAGAGCGTCGCCGCTATACACGCCCGTCCTATAGGCCTGAATCGGCAATTTGTCCGAAAGCGCGGTGTCGACGCCGTTTGACGGTTCCAGCGAGCAACGCGTCGAAAGCCAGTGGCCGCTCCCTATCTCGATCGGCGTGGTCCACGTGACCTTCTTGCCGGTAATCCTTTCACCGGCGCTGCCCCACTCGACCCAATTGATGTTGGAGAGCATGCGTCCGTTGCCGCCGGTCGCCGAAACCGCGTTTGCGGGCTGGGCTGCCACCACCAGTCCCGTCAGTGCCATGGCGGCCGTAGCGGCAATCGCCGCGATCTTACGCAATGGACTATGCTCCCGCCTTGCTTTCCCGCTTGCCGTACCACGCTTTTGTTGACATTCCGACACTTCTTCGTCCCCCGTCTCAGATGTGCATGAAAAAGAAATGCTATCTGATGATAATTTTCCTCATTCTTAACTACCTTCTCACAAGAAATACAGTAATTTGTCATTTACGCGAGGGGAGAAGCCATACGGTTATCTTTTGTATAGAAAATACGTTTATTCATAAATATTGCATAATAATGGCGATAAAACGTCGTCATTGTCGCAATATCATTCACGCCGTTGTAAATATACATATCCTATGCAAGCAACCAAAAAGACGGTGGGTAGCAAGAGACTGAATCCCTTGCTACCCACCGTCATGTCACCCCAATGAGCCAACAACTGCTGGCTCATCAGATTGCCTGTGCGTTCACCTCATTCACTCGTGGCGACGCAGCATCCTGCGCGTCCCGGCTGCGAGCGCCATGCCGAGCATCAGCGTGACGAGCGCAACCGCCACCACACCGGTGACCTCGGCGCCCGTGGCCGAAAGCTTTGCGGCCTCCGCGGTCTTGCCGTTCTTGAACGAAGCGGCCTGCAACAGACCAGTGCCGTCACCGTTGTTAGCGGACGGGTCGAGCGTCAGCGTCACCGGCTTGGTGAGTTCATGGCCGGCCGGGGCCTTGGTCTCGGCGACCGTCCACTTGCCCCACTTGAGGCCCGTGACCTTGAACTTGCCAGGCGTCGGATCCTTGTCGGCGCCGGTGCACTCAAGCGCCGTGCAGTCCTTCACGTCAATCTTCTCGCCGTTCGGGCCGGTCAGCTGCCATTCGGAACCGTTGAGCAAGGTCTTGCCGTCCCTGTCGTAGCGCGACCAGGTCAGCGTGCCGGGAACGTCGACGTTCTTCAGATCGACGAGGACGTGGGAGCCCGGGGCCACCTCGAAGGTGCCGTCCGCGTTCAGCTTGACCGGCTTGCGGTTGTTGCCGTCGGCATCGGTGGTGTAGACCTTGATGCTTTCGAGCTTGTAGCCCGCGTTGAGCGCCTCTTCGACGGAGTACTTGCCGGACGCGACCTGCTTGCTCTGATCGAGCGTCACATCCTGAGACGAGCCGCCGACCGGCTTGATAGTGATCTTCGAGCCGGAGCCCGCAGCCGTGCCGCCGTACTTGTAGTCGGTGTCGAGATGGACCGTGAGCGTCGGCTTCTGGGCGATGGTGCGCACACCGGTGACATGCTGACCGGCGTCGAGCGCGATCTGCGCCTGTTCCGGGGTCAGCACCTTGCCGGTGGCGTCGTCGGTATAGACGATTTCGCCGACATCCTCATAGCCGTCCGGAAGCGCCGCGCCGGTAACCGTGTACTTGGTGCCGCCGGGGATATTACCGGTGTTGCCACCGTTGGTAACGGGAATATCAGCGCCGCCATCCCCTGGCTTGACCGTGAAGTCCATACCATTCGGAACGGTGCCATCGCCTTGCATCTCCGTCTTGAGCGTCAACTTGGCCGGCGCACCTTGCATGGTGCGCACGCCGGTCACGTTGTGGCCATTGGCGAGAGCCGTCTTGGCCTCAGTCAAAGTCATTGGAGTTCCGGTGTGGCCGGGATCGGTGTCATCGTTGTAGTAGGCGATGTCGCCAACCTGCTCGTAGTTGTCCTTGTCGGAACCGGTCACCGAAGCGATGTCGTTGTTGGCGATATCATCCACAGTCTTGCCTTCGGAGACGGTCTCATTAGAGCCGGTCGTCGGAGCCACGGTGAACTTGAAGTCTTCCGGCTTCGCGTTGCCGCCCTCAACCTTGGTCGTCAGCTTGAGCTTCGCGGCCTTAGGGGCCACGGTCTGCTCGCAGGCGACGAACGCGCCGTTCTTCAGCGCCAACGTGGCGTCATCGCTGGAAATCGGCACGATGTTGAGGCCCGGATTGCTCTTGTTGGCTGGCCAACCGGCGATATCAGCTTGGGCACCGGTTACGCAGCTCAGGTCCTTGGTCACCTCGTAACCGGACTGGCCGGACATATCGGTACCAATCTTGTAATCGGCGGCCTTGAGATCCTTGGCGGTGTTGTCCGCCAGGCTGACCGCGTCACCACCGCCGTTGGGCGTCGCGGTAACCGGGAAATCACTCGGCTGCGCGTCGCCGCCATCGACGTGAGTGACGACCTTGAGGCTGCCGGGCTGGGCGCGTACCTTGCGTACACCGGTGACGCTCTGGCCGTTGGCGAGCGCGATCTGCGCCTGTGCGGCGGTCAGCGGAGCGCCCGTGGCGTCATCCGTATAGGCAATCTCGCCCTGCTGCTCCCAACCGAGCATGTGGGCATCGTCATCCTTCAGAATGCCCTTGACCGTATATTTGCCGGCCGCCATCTCATGGGCGCCGCTGTCACTGTCGTACTTCGTGGCCTGCGATGAGCTCTTGCCGTCGGGCGTCACACGGAAAGCGAAGTCGTCAGATGACTTGTCTTTGCCATCGGGGCTGTAGGTGTTGTCGACCACGGTCTTCAACGTCAGCTTGGCTGGCTGATCTTCGACGACTCGCGTGCCGGTGACATGCTGGCCTTGCTGTACGTCGAGCTTGCCGTCCGCGGTAAACGAAGGCTTGCAAACGGTGCCGTCATCTTTCACACAGGTGTAGGTGATATTGCCTTGAACCACTGTATTGGGATCAGTGGGAGTGGAAGGAACAACCTCATGATATCCGGCAGGCACATCGGATGAGGTGATCGCATAGTCGTAATCAGGGTCGAGCGTATGGGAGTCACTTGCGGTGGCGCCATCCTCGCCTTCGGCATTGGGATCGACCGCATAGTGCTTGGCTGCCGCATTAGGATCGGTCGGCGTCGTGCCCTCGTGAGGCGTCGGCGTCGCGTCGAAGGTGAAATCGCTGCCCTTGGCGGAGCCTCCATGGTTGTTGTTCACTTGCGTGACCAACGTCAGCTGGCCGTCGCCGATTGCTGTCTTCTTGTAGGTGCACTGCACGTTGGCGTCATAGTCATCGGCCGGCATCTGCATATGGCCGTCCGTGCCAATGGTGACGGGCGCGTTGGGATCCTTGCTCAGATCCACGCACTCCACCGAGGACTGGTAGTCATTGGGATCGCCGCTGACCAGATCGTCCTTGATGGTGTACTTGAAACCGGGGCCGACGCTCTTCTGAGCGATTTGCTTGCCCTGGATGCCGCCGCTCGAGCCTTCTGTGATTGCCTCGGAAGAATCGCCGACACCGCCAGGATTGCTGGCGTCGCCGTCCACGGTCATCTTGAACTGATCGGTGGGGTTCTTGCGGTCGCCGACGATGTCGGTGCGCACGTTCAGCGTAGGCACATGAATATCGGCGCGATAGTCCTCGACCTCGCCGGCATCAGTGGTCAGTCCGCTGGCCTTGAGGTCGCCGGCGCTGGGGGCCGCGATACGCAGACGCATATATGAGGAACCAGTGCCCTCGGAGAGGACACGGCGCTTCGCGTCACGAGTCACATGCCAGGTCAGCGTGGCCGTGCCATCGGCGTTGCAGGCCACCTGGTCGCTGGCCTCATTGGCGCCGGCGGCAGTGCTCTCGTCGAACGTGCCGTTGTTGTTCCAGTCAATCCAGCCCTTGACATTGCCCGTACCGGCGCAGCTGACCTTCAGCTGGAACGTGCCCTTGTTGGTGCCCTGTCCGGAAGGCAGCACCTTGACGGCACCATCCTTGCTGAAGTTGGCGGCCGGAATGCTGTCCTCGTCGCTCTGTACATCGCCACTCGCGTCGTTGAGCTTCGAGCTGTCGCCGTGTTCGTCATCCCAGTTGGCGCCGGTCTTGTAGTAATCGGAATCGTCGGCAGTGGGGTGGGCGACGGTCTCGGAATCCTCATGCGCGCCCAGGCGCGGTTCCGGATCCTTGAAATTGGCCACATACAGCGGCTGGTCGTTGGACGCGTCCTTGGCCGCGGAAAGATTATAAAGTTGCGCACCCTTGGCGTTGGCGTTGTCGGGATCGGTATCATCACCAGGGTAGGGCTTGCCCGGCATACCTTCGCCACCGAGCTTGCCGCCGGTCCATTCGGGCTGGAAGAGCGAGCTTGCGGTGCCATAAGTTGTCGGCGCATCGCCGAAGTCCATCGCCGTGATACTGCCCAGCGCAACGGCCGTCACGCCACCGCCCTTGAGCTCGACGTGGGCCTTGTGTGAGTTCTGCAGGAACATCACCGAGGACGGGCCTGTGCCGCCTTCGTTAGCGCACTGACCACCGTCGGAGCGGAAACGCATCGTGGTGCCGTCGCTGGCGAGCTCGGCCACGGAGTTGGTGGTGCAGCCTGCGGTGCGGTAGCTGTCGAGCAAGCGCCAGGTCGGGGCGTTGGCGCCCGTTGCGCTCTCGGTCGGCTGGGCCTTGATGTATTCCTTCTGGCCGTAGTCGCTGTTGGCGGTCCAGTTGTTGGATTCGGAGTCCGCGAACACCAGACCCTGCAGGCCGACATCGCGGTAACCCGAGGTATCGGTATCCGCGGTAAGCGTAGGAGTCGAAGGGGAATCAATGAGATAGGCGTGGCAGGAGAAGTCGAAATCGACAGTGTCGCCGTCGTTCTCGTTGGCCAGGCCGATCTTCATGGTGTTGTCACCACCGGCGCCGCCTTGGTAATACATTTGCGCGAGTCCGTCGCCATAGTAGTCGCCGGGCTGATAGACCTTCATTCTGTTAGACGGGGAAAGCGGATTCTTCGTGCCGAAATCATTCGACGGCTCAATGTCGCATCTGGTGGCAATCCAATCGTTCGTGCCTGCCTGAACCGGAGCGGTCCACGCCACGCGCGAGCCGTCGATGGCCTCGCCGTCGGTGTCGCCCCACTCGATCCAGTTGATGCTGTCCTTCAAACGTCCGGTGCCATCGGCGGCAGCGGAACGTTCAAGTCCGTCCTGCGCACCAACCTGCGAAGGTGCCGCATCGGCAGCAGTGGCAAAGCCGATCGCCCCGGTGAGGCTCATCGCAACGGCACCTGCGGTGGCTGCCAGTCGCTTCAATCTTCCTGGTCTAAACATTCAATTCTCTCCTCTCATTGAGAGTTCGCGTGGGGAGCTTTTATCCGAGAAAATCAACAAAAACAGACGCTCAACCCACATCTATAACAGTTTCTAGTATTGCAGGATTGAAATGCAAACGTCAGATTATGCGCTGAATGAAACAAATCATGCGTAATACGAACAAAATATATAATCTGCTCAATTATCTTTATTTTAAAACGCTATGTCATTGGACAGCATGATTTCACATGTCTATTTACATCGATGCAAATATATGCATACATACTGTATATATACATTCCTACAGAACGGTGTGCACAATAGCCGAATACTCGATAATCACACCGCAGACAAGGCACCGCAACGCGGCCGTCGCGTTACTCCGGATCGACTTCGCGGTTTTCCATTTGTTCGTACAACTTCAGCGCGCGGCGCAACGAGGAAACCGAGCCGAACCCGCAGCGGTCGCCGATCTCCACCAACGTCAGCGACGGCTGGCTCTTGCGCAGCTCAAGTGCCGCATCGGTGCGGGCACGACGCACGAGCGCGGTGAAATTGGTATCCGCCTCCTGCAGCGCCAGCTGGACGGTACGCACGGAGACATTCTCGTGTTCGGCCGTCTTGGTGACGCTCAGCGTCTGGTCGGTGTAGTTCTGAGAGACATATTTGCGCACCCGCTCAATCAGCGGCATCACGCTCATACCCTGCCCGAAGCACGCGATCAGCAGCGAGCGCGCGACGTCGTTGGCCACGTTTTCCAACGTATCGACCATCTGCGAATGCGGGTTGTTGAGATTGCAGGCGCTGACCACGAAGGCGAGCAGCGGCTGCAGCGATACGACGTCGAGCTTTGTGTTCTGGCCCATCATCAAGAAAGTCTTGTAATCAGGCAGAATCGTGGCGAACAGACGCGAGGAAAGGCTCACCCCGATCAGCTCGTTGGCGGGCGCTGTGGTTTTGTAAACAACGTCGCCGGTTTCCGGGGGAATGAGGTATACGCCCGGATGGCGCTTGAGGATCTTGTTGTCGGGCGTGCTGATTTCCACATGGCCGTGGATCACGAAAGTCATCGTGGCCATTTCCGCAGTGGAATTCTCGCGTTTCCAATCCAGCACCGTCGCCGGAAGATTGATATGCGAAAAACTCACCTCAGGGAAAATCGCGGACCGGGAGGTCATTTTCTTATTGCCCGCAAGAGGCTGGAAATGTGTATTACCTACGGATTCCGAGTCGTAACGGTGGTTCGGGTCATGGCTGCTGGGGGAGTAATCCGTGGCGTTCACGTCATTCGTCCGTACGGAATCGTTGCCTTGCTTCGCAAGACGCACGTTCCTCAGTTTGCCGTTTCTCAGCAAATCGTTACGGTCGAACATAGCCTGACCTTACCGCCTCTCATTGCCAAACAAGTCTCTGTTACCTAGCATACTATCCATCAACGCCAACGAAACAGCGTTTTTACCGCATTATCGGACGAGTTTGTTGCCCGACTTGTCGCTTTGAGGCGCCTGCGCCTTGATATCCTTGAGCTCATCGGAGATCTCTTTCAACAGGTCGACGGTCTGCTGGTCGGTGCTGGCCTCCTGCTGTTTGTTGTTGTCTGCGTCGATCTGCTCCTGCTTGTCCCTCTTCTCGAACAGCGCCTCGGACATGTCGCGGAACTTGTTGATCGGCACGAGGATGCAGAAGTAGACGGCGACGGCGATCAGCAGGAAGTTGATCAGTGCGCCAAGCACCGCGCCGAACGAGATGGTGGAGTGGTTGAACGTGATCGTCAGCAGGTTCTTCATATTCGGTTTGCCGAAGATCATGGCGATCAGCGGGTTGATGAGGCTGTCGACGATGGAATTGACCACGGAGGTCACCGCGGCGCCCATAACCACGCCGACGGCCATGTCGATCATGTTGCCGCGCGAAATGAATTTCTTGAACCCTTTGAACACGGTAGTTCTCCTCCCGATAGCGTATTACTTCTATTCTATCGATTTAAAGAACATATCGCCATGCGCAAACCGGCCTGTTTCGCCCAATCAGACGTTTCCATTCGTTTTCCCCTCCTTTCGATTCCTCCGATTCCTCCGATTCCTTACACTGCAATACATTCCATCCCGCACATACGTTACGTAATACAATAGCGGTTATTCGTCTTTCGTCTGCTTTCAATGACACGAAACTCTCTCGTTTATCACATGCCGTTACCTATGTTTCCATTCCGTTAACAGCACGAAAAAATACCCGCTTTTTTTGAACCCCCTCTTTCACCGAACCCGCGAGATTCTTACAATAAAAATCGTAATATCAACTCAACAATGGAGTATCAATGCTGACCAATGAGTATGTCAAGCGCGTCTATGCGCAGGTGGAAAAGCGTGACGGCGACCAGCCCGAGTTCCTGCAGGCCGTCCGCGAGGTCTTCGAGACGTTGGAACCGGTGGTTGCCAAGCACCCGGAATATGAGAAGAACGGCATTCTCGAACGTTTGGTCGAGCCCGAGCGCGCCATCAAATTCCGCGTCGCCTGGGTGGACGACGAGGGCCGCGTACAGGTCAACCGCGGCTATCGCATCCAGTTCAACTCCGCCATCGGACCTTACAAGGGCGGCCTTCGCCTGCACCCGACGGTGACCGAATCCGTCATCAAGTTCCTCGGATTCGAACAGGTGCTGAAGAACTCGCTGACCGGCCTGCCGATGGGCGGCGCCAAGGGCGGCTCGGATTTCGATCCGAAGGGCCGCAGCGATGGCGAAGTCATGCGCTTCTGCCAGGCCTTCATGACCGAGCTGCAGCGTCACATCGGCCAGTTCACTGACGTCCCCGCCGGCGATATCAACGTGGGTGCGCGCGAAATCGGCTATCTCTTCGGCCAGTACAAGCGCATCCGCAACGAGTATTCCGGCGTGCTCACGGGCAAGGGCCTGGAATACGGCGGCTCGCTGGCCCGCACCGAGGCGACCGGCTACGGCCTCTGCTACTACACCGCCGCCGCGCTGCGCACGCTTAAGAACGACTCCTTCGATGGCAAGACCGTGGTGATCTCCGGCTCCGGCAACGTCGCCATCT
The DNA here is from genome assembly GCF_029395515.1 of Bifidobacterium sp. ESL0764. NCBI lineage: Bacteria > Bacillati > Actinomycetota > Actinomycetes > Bifidobacteriales > Bifidobacteriaceae > Bifidobacterium > Bifidobacterium sp. ESL0764. The sequence goes on along the minus strand of NZ_CP113919.1, from coordinate 20,828 downwards.
TCGCCATCGAAAAGGCGCAGGAGATGGGCGCGAAGGTCGTCACCTGCTCCGATTCCAACGGCTACGTCTACGACCCGGAGGGCATCAAGCTCGACGTGGTCAAGGACATCAAGCTCGGTCACCGCGGGCGCATCAAGGAATACGCCGACCGTGTGCCAGGTGCCGAATACCACGAGGGCAGCAAGGGCGTGTGGACGGTGCCGTGCGATATCGCGCTGCCGTGCGCCACGCAGAACGAGGTCGACGGCGAATCCGCGGCCGCGCTCGTCAAGAACGGCTGCAAGGTCGTGTGCGAAGGCGCGAATATGCCGTCCACGCCCGAAGCCATCGAGACCTATCAGCAGGCCGGCCTCCTTTACGGGCCCGCCAAGGCCTCGAACGCCGGCGGTGTCGCCGTTTCCGGCCTGGAGATGAGCCAGAACTCGTACCGTTTGAGCTGGACCTTCGAAGAGGTCGACAGCAAGCTCAAAGACATCATGGAGAACATCGTCGCCACTTCGCTCGCCGCTGCCAAGGAGTACGGCCACGAGGGCGATCTGATGCTCGGCGCCAACGCCGCCGGCTTCGTGAAGGTCGCCAACGCCATGGTCGCCCAAGGCGTCTGCTGACCCATTGCACACCACAACTCATCCGGCCCGCCATCGATTTCGCATCCCTCGGCGGGCTGTTCTGTGCAAAAAGTGCGTTTTATTTTTATAAATCGCACATTTTGCACTGCCATGTGAAAAATATGCACTATAGCTATCGTAAAACGCACATTTTGCACATAAGACCGAAGAACAAATCAACCGGGATAGTTGATGTGACTGCCATCGCCATACATGGAACCGCCGCCATCGTAACCACCGGCTTCATAGCCGCCGGCATCCCAATCGCGGCCAGGGATGAGGTCGTAGGGCATCTGGTGGGCGAACAGCCAGAAGACGACGAGCACGAAAATAGTCACCATACCCACTTTGATCGAGGACGCGCCGAACAGACCGATGCCATTGGAACCGCCGGCCCCTCCGCCGTTGGCTCCGAAAAGCTGCAACGCCGCAAACAGCACCACCAGCCGTACCGCATAGAACAGCACGCGAGCGCCGCCGTGCCGTTCCTTGGTCTCGCAGCTCATGTGCGTGAACATGCCGCCCAGCGTCTGCCCGCGGTGGGTGACGGGGATGAGGACTTCAAAGATAACGAACGAAAGCAGGGTGAAGAACCGCGCCAGGCCGTCCGATACGCCGGTTCCGAAGGCGTGCCCGAGGAACATGTACGTGCCGTTGGGGAGGTATCTGGAGGATTTCTGGAAGAGGTAAATCGAGCCGAGCGTCAGCGAACCATCCACGACGGCGATGAACACCAGATCAATCATCAGCGCGACGGTCCGGTGCAGCAATCCCGGCTTTTCGATGACCTCGTTACGGTCCTCGACTTTGCGAACCGGCACCAGAGCGCCGTATATCCACGCGATGAAACAGCCGATGGCCGCACCCAACGTGTTGGTCAGCAGGTCGTCGACGTCGAACTGGCGGTACGAGCACGGATAGATGTGCCAGACGCCCGTAAGCTGCGAGGTTTCGATGAAGAGGGACACCAAAAATCCTGCCGGAATCACCACATAGAACTTCCAGCGGGCCCAGCGGGAGAGCGCGAAACCGAGCGGAACGAAGAAAGCGATGTTGAGCAGAAGCTGCAACGCCGCGGATTTGCCGCCGAACGCCAGATCGCTCATAAATTGCATTACATCAAGCTGCGGACGATGCGCGTGCGTCAGGCAGTATGTGGCCGGATCGTCGGGCATCGGGTAGAGCGTGAACGTGACCAGCCCGAGCGCGTAGAGCACGCACAGATACGCCGCGAGCACCGCGCTGGAACGCAGTCGGTGGTAGCGGTGGTACATTCCCGCGAGGATCGGCAGGGTCAGCACGGCCGAAAGGAACGGCCAAATCGCCATCGCGAGGATGAACGAGGTGCTGAAATTCCTGATGTAGGCAATCACAACGGCTACTCTAGCGGACGCGGCTTACGAAAGTCTATGAATATAAAAAAACCATATGGGCAGAATTCCAACGATGGAACCGAGACGACGTTCACGACAACTCATATCGCAACGATTACCGAACCGGATCCTACGATTACCGAACCGGATCCTACGCACGATACCCGGGATATCGGCTGATAACGAATGGCTAGTCCAAGATGGAGTGCAAAACGAGAGAAAACAAAAGTGCTGGATTCCATGTTTACGATGGAATCCAGCACTGAGCAGTAGATTCATGCTCCGGTTTGCCTCAGACCTGACTCAGCAACATGACCTTCAACTAAAAGCCGACAATCGCTGAGCCTGAACCAAGCCGAATCAAAGAACCATGCAATCAGTCTTGGCGCTCGTTGGCACGATGTTGCGCTTCAAGGGAGCTATTGCGCTTGACATAAACCCCATAAACAAGCGCAACCGCCACAGCAACAATAATCCACCAGAGCCAGGCAGGCGCATTCGCATGTTGCTTCAAAGCCACTGAAGCAGCGGGCTTCGGATTTTCACATACATTACCGCTTGCCATCACCCGATAACCAGCAAGATTGACTACATAGGCAGCACCGGAAGTCTTGCATTCGACACGGCGCCAACCCTTTGGAGCAGAAGTCTTCGGCGCGGACGGAGTGCTATCATGACCGATCTGCGGTGCAGCGGTCATCGCCTGAGGAGCAGCACCACGAGGAGCCGTAGCCAAAGCCGACTGAGGAGACACGGCAGAGGCAACAGACGCGACGGCAGGCAACGCCGGAGCAGCCACGTGGACCAAACCGTTCGGATTCGTGGCGGCCGGAAGCGTTGTAGGATTCGTGGTCGCACTCGGAGATGTCGGTCCAGCCGGAGGCGTTGCAGGCGCTGACTTCCAAGCACCGTAAAGCGTCACATCCGGATTGTCGCTCTTCAGCATGACGTGATCGCCGGGCTTGTAGATAGTTCCGTTTTGATCTTTCCAACCGGAGAACATATAGTGTCCGGTCTCGTCGAGATTCAATCCGTACTCGCTCGGAATGGTCACCATCACCGTTTCGTCGGTGGTGCTTCCTCCGGAGACCGCTGCAAAGCTACGCGAGACCTTGGCCTTGTCGTTCTTGGACGTAGGCTGGAAATGCAGGTTGTAGTTGTAAACGCGGACCCATTGGCCAGTCAGCACGACATGCGGATTGGCATCAGTCAAGTTGACGGTATCGCCAGGCTGATAAGTATGGCCCATGCCATCGCTCCAACCGGTAAACTGCCAGCGTTGATTATCCTCGCGGTAATACTTGTTGCCCGCAGGAACCTTCAACGAAGCGGACTTGGCCGTGGTGGCCGCGCCCTTCACCGCTTCAAACGCCTTGGAGGCGGTTCCTTCCGGCAGACCGGACACGAAGGAGAGCGAGTACACATATTCAGGAACCCACTGTGCGTAAAGCGTCGCAGCCGGATTGTTCGAATTGAGCGTCAACGTATCAACACCATTCACCGACACCGGGCTTTGGCCAGTACCGTCCGCCTTGGTGTTCCAACCGTTGAAGTGCCATCCTGCACGAACGAACCCATTGGCAGGAATCGTGAACGTGTGGCTCGTATCAGCCGTCGGGCCGACGGGATCAACCTTCGGCATGGAACCAGTCACACCCTTTAAGGCATTCGCATTGAACTTCAGGGAATAGGTATAGAGCTTGGTCCAATGGCCCTTGAGCTCGGTGACACCAGGAACAACCGAAACCTGATCTCCCGGCTTGTAGACCGTCGTGCTGCCATTGATCGTCCAACCGTCGAAACGGTAGCCATCAATGGCCGGATACGCCTGATGATCGATCTTGATAGCCCTCGTCTTGGTGATATCAGCAGAAGAAGCAAGCTGGAACACCGAAGTGGCCTTATCAGGCGCAGCAGGCTCAGTCACACCGGAACCCGCAGGCGGATTCATCTTGAAGTCCAGCACGTATTTCGCATGAAGATCCATCGAAACACCGGGAGTGCCAATGCGCTTCCACTGGGCATACAGGGTGACGTCACTATTCATCGGCACATCCTGACCAGGTGCGTAGCTCGTACCGGTACCGTCCTTGCTTGTATTCCAACCAGTGAACTTGAAATACTTCGGGCTGTTGGCCGCGTTGTCGACACTCATATCGACCTGCAGAGCAGTCTTATCAGGAGCCTTGAGCTTGCCGAAACGCATCTGCCACACGTCCTGCCCTTGGGCATTCTGAACGTAAACGAAGTGTCCGACACACTTTTGCGGGTCGGAGACCGTGCCCCACTTCTTGTCACCTACGGCATTCATATCGACCGAAAGCTTTGTGGAGTCGCTTCTTACATACGTGCCCGAACGTGAGGGGTCAGAACCCTGGGTCCGGTGCTCTACATCAAGCGAAGAATATTGCTTGGAAAGATTCGCCTCAGGAACCGCTGCACCGTTGACATCGGCCACGCGAACCCATGTCGCATCACTCATCAAAGGATCCTCAAGCCATATATCGCCCCACCATGTCCCGGTACTGGCAGGGGTCGGAAGTACGACGTTGTCGCCAAGCTTCAGCTCACGAAGATCAAATTGGTCTGGGTCACTGTTAGCAATTGAAAGCATATGCCTTACTTTGGAGACACCTCGCATATTAAAGTTTCGCAGATCCAATGACGTCAAAGCGCCGTCACTCATGAACATATCAGTCATATCGGTAACGTTACGCGTATTGAAATGAGAAACATCCAAAGACGTCAGGTCCTCGCAAACCGCAAACATACCACTCATGTTGATAACCTTGTGTGTATCAAAACCAGAAACATCCAAAGACGTCAGTTTCTCGCAACCACTAAACATTGACCCCATATCTTTGACATTGCCAGTCTGGAACTTTTGTCCAAGCTTCAACGACTGCAAATTTACACAGTCCTCGAACATGCCATTCATATCACCTGGGGTCCCTGCATCAACCCCATATGAATCTCTTCCAACTTGGCTCGTATCGAAGTTCGTGATATCCAAAGAGGTCAAACTACTGCAATTCTTGAACATTCCCGCCATGTTAGTCACGTTATGCGTATCAAAATGAGAGACATCCAAAGACGTCAGGTTATAGCAATATTCAAACATTCCCGCCATGTCAGTCACGTTATGCGTATCAAAATGAGAAACATCCAAAGACTTCAATTTGCTACAAAACATGAACATGGCAGTCATATTCTTGACTTTGGAAGTCTTGAAGTTTGCTCCAAACTTCAATGTCGTCAAACCTTCGGCCATATGAAACATGTAATACATATATTCTACGTTACTGGTGTCAAAACCAGAGAGATCCAAAGACGTCAAAGCTTGATCTCTCGCAAACATGCTCGACATGTCCGTCACCTTGTTGGTGACGAAACGTGGTCCGAATTGTATAGAAGCAGCTGATGCCCCGTAGAACATATCAGACATGTTTGTGACGCTGCTGGTATCAAAACTCGACAAATCCAACGATGGAATCCGGGTTGCTTCGAACATGCTGCTCATGTCCGTTACTGCACTCGTGTCCAAATGGTCAAGACCATCAATTGAACTCAATTTCATCATATGGTCAAAATAGCCATGGGCGCTAGCGGGAAGCTTAACTTTGCCGACACCATTAAAAATCACATGCTCAATAAACGCACGCTGATATGCGACGCTTGGTTCGCTATCGTCCAAAGTGCTGGGGATCACCGTAAACTGATACTCGTTGACCGGATCAGTGGCAGTGACTTCAAGCGTGCACTGTCCGTCTTTCATACCCAGCGTCCAAGAGCCGTAGGCGGAAGACTCGGCAGAGTTCCCACCTCTGTAAGGCTTGCAATCCGCTGTGGTCGGAAGCACTTCCTGAGGTCCAGCCGTCGCGTTCTGGCTGTTTGCAGACTGGCTGCTCTGCGTTGACGGAACAGGAGCAGCCGACGATTTTGTATTCGCCGTATTGCCGTCTTTGGCAGAAGGATTTTGAGTCGGTGCCTTCTGTTCCGATTTTGTCGTATCTTGAGGCGCTTCGTTCTTTGACGCCTGTCCGATGACATTATTGTCATCATTATTATTGAGATTCTTGCCGATATCCGAATTCTGGGCATTATCCGACTTCACGACATCCTGTGTCGAGGCAGTGGAAACTTGCTGGTTTGCAACCGAATTGGAGGTTGCATCCACTGGTTGCACTGGTTGAGCACTTGCTGTGGCCACGACACCACACATCAATGCTGCAGTGGCCACAATGCCAATGAGTTTTCTTCCACTAAAACGCATTATCAATCCTTTCTGAAACTTCTACTTGACCGGACTTACGCCCAATCCAGTTCCCCAAAATCTGTAGTAATACGATACACAGACAAATAATGTAAAACATTTTTTAATCTTTAGACAATACGCTAATGTCTAGTTACAATAAACGCTGTATTTATACCATTACATCATTCTGTACCAGTAATATCAACTGGTTTGCCATTGCCCCACTGTCTGGGTATATAAAACCATTTACGCCAAATGTTCAATCATACCAAGTCAACGATGACTCTGAAACAAAAAAAAACGGCACGAGAATTGACGAGCCCGTTCTATGCAGACTCGTCTTTACAAATGCGCGATGCCGCCGACCTTGGCGAACACATCGTGATGCGCATGGACCACGCCGAACCTGCTGGCGGGCATGTAGGTCAGCATCGCGACGCCCTTGATGCGGTCGAGCGGAACGAGGCCATGGTTGCCGTCGTCAGGATGGTAGCGGGAATCTGCCGAATTGCCGCGGTTGTCGCCGAGCACGAACACATTGCCCGGCGTCACCTTCGTTTTGAAGGCGAACTTGCTTGGCTGAGCTCCGGCTTTCAGATACGAGGATTCGTCGATCGGCACGCCGTTGATCGTCACCGGTGAGCCCTTGCCCTTGCAAGCCACCACATCGCCGGGCAAACCGATCAGTCTTTTGACCAGATCGTTGGAGGCGAAAACATTTTCGGACTGCAACCAATTGGCCGGGTCCTTGAATACCACTACGTCGCCGCGCCGCAGTTTCAGCACGGGCTTGGCAAGACGATTGGTGACGATGTGGTCGCCGATATTGAGCGTCGTTTCCATGGAGCCGGAAGGAACGACGTAAAGGCCGATGACGAATATGCGCAAAAGACTGACGACGATGACCGCAACAAGGCAGTAGATGAGGACGGAAATGATGTCCGGAACCGTTATATGGCCGGAAGTGTCCTTCGCGTGAGCGGGGCCTGTCTTTTTCTTTTTTTTGGAAGACTTATCGTCAACAGCATGTCGTTTTGATCTGCTCATTGACCGTTTACTCCCCGTTTACTTTCGTCCCATAATCACCGATTGCGCACTATCAGTCATCGCCGAGAGTGACGTGCACGCCACCGACAAGCTGGCTGATTACATTATAAAGAGCCGCGATGATGACCGCGAACAATGTAGCGACAACGACTTCCACGATAGAGAAAATCGTAACGGCGCTGAGCACGGTACCCAGCGAGAAAATGCTGGCCAGATTGAAGCCGCCGGTGTCAAGGCCGGTGGAAGAAACGATCTGCGTGACCTGATCGAAGACGCCGACCACGTTCAACAGCGCCCAGATCAGCGCAACCGCAACGATTTGGATGATGCCGGCCGCCACGGAGAGCAGAAGCGTCACCTTGGCCACGGACCATGCGTCGACGCGGGTGAGCGAAAGGCTCATACGACGCGCACGGGGGGTGCGCTTACGGGAAAACGAGTTTTTCTTGCCGGCGCCTTGGTTGTTCAAGGGCCACGAGGAGGATTCGGGCTTGGCGCCGGAGCCTTCCCCAAGAACGGAACGGGCAACACGGGGTGAGCGCTCGGATTCGGGGGCGCCTGCAGTTGTATTCGTTACCTGGCGCGACTGATCAGCGTCAACGTTTTCGTTCATCATTACTCCTTGACCCACCACACGGACTGCTTAAAATCGCCTATTTCCGCGCAAACGACCTGTTAAGAGGCTATCAGTCTTCGGGGACGAAAACAGCCGGCAAGCCTCATCAGTTCGTATGCGGATATGACGCTAAACGTTGCGGCCGCCAATACCTTTGGTACCAACGGCCGCAACGTGTTTATTGTGTGACTTGATTACTCATTCGGCGTCACTCGGTTTTGTCGTCACTTTCATCAGCGGCGGCAGCGGAATCATCGGCCGCTTCGGCGGAGGCGGCGGCAGTGGAATCGGAGGTGCCTGCACTATCGGAACCTTCAGCGCCGGCCGAATCGCCGTTTTCGCTGTCCTCATCGTCATCATCGTCCGTGTCGCTGTTACGCGCGATGGAGAGGATCTCGTCGTTCTTGTCAGGCTTGGCGAGCGTCACACCTTGCGTATTACGACCGGTACGCTTGACCTCGCTGACATCGGAACGGATGACCTTGCCGGACTTCATGATGGCCATGATCTGATCGGAATCGGTGACGATGACCGCACCCACCAGTTCGCCGCGGTCCTCGTTCATCTGCAGCGCCTTGACGCCGAAGCCGTTGCGGCCCTGGAGGCGGTACTGGCTGATGGAGGTGCGCTTGGCGAAGCCCTCGTTCGTGACCACCAAGAGGCTCAGGTCGTCTTCCATGTCGGCGCGGACCACATCCATCGCGAGCAGCTCGTCGCCTTCGCGGAACTTCATGCCCTGCACGCCTGCGGTCTGGCGGCCCATCGGACGCAGTTGCTCGTCATCGGCCTTGAACTTCAAGCTCATGCCGTGCTTGGAGACGAGGATGATGTCGTCGTCGGCGTTGCACAGCGTCGCGCCGATCAGCTCGTCGGCCGGCTCACCGGTCTCCGGATCCTCCATCAGGCGCACGGCGATCAGCCCACCCTGACGGGTGGAATCGTACTGCGCCAGCGGGGTCTTCTTGACCTTGCCGGAGCGGGTGGCGAGCACCAGGTACTTGGCGATCTCGTAGTTCGGGATCGAGAGCACGGCCTGGATGGACTCGTCGGGGGAGAGCTGCAGCAGGTTGGCGACGTGCTGGCCCTTGGAATCGCGGGACCCTTCGGGCAGCTCGTAGGCCTTGAGCCTGAAGACGCGGCCACGGTTGGTGAAGAAGAGGATCCAGTTGTGCGTCGAGGTGAGGAAGAAGTGGTCGACCACGTCGTCCTGACGCAGCTTGGCACCCTTGATGCCCTTGCCGCCGCGGTGCTGGGCGCGGTATTCGTCGGCCTTGGTGCGCTTGACGAAGCCGGAGTGCGTCACGGTGACGACCACGTTTTCGTCGGCGATGAGGTCTTCGTCGCTCATCTCGCCGGAGAACGGCAGGATCTTGGTACGGCGTTCGTCGCCGTACTTGGCCACGATCTCGTCGAGCTCGTCGCCCACGATCTTGCGTTCGCGTTCGGGGCTGGAGAGGATGTCGTTGTAATCGGCGATCTTGCGCATCAGCTCGTTGTGCTCGTCGACGATCTTCTGGCGTTCCAGAGCAGCGAGACGACGCAGCTGCATGGCCAGAATCGCGTCGGCCTGCACATCGTCTACGTCCAGCAGGTCTTCGAGGCCGGTGCGGGCGGTTTCGACGTCCTTGGAGGCACGGATGAGGGCGATGACCTCTTCGATCATGTCCAGCGCCTTCAGATAGCCCTGCAGGATGTGGTCGCGGTCTTCGGCCTCACGCTTCAGGTAGCGGGTACGACGGTCGATGACTTCCATCTGGTGGTCGACCCAGTGGCTGACGAACGCGTCGAGCGACAGCGTGCGCGGCACGTTGTCGACCAGCGCAAGCATGTTCGCGCCGAACGTCTCCTGCAGCTGGGTGTGCTTATAAAGATTATTGAGCACAACCTTCGGCACGGCGTCGCGCTTCAAAATGAGCACGAGGCGCTGGCCGGTGCGGCCGGAGGTCTCGTCGCGCATGTCGGCGATGCCTTGGATCTTGCCGTCGCGCACGGCGTCACGGATCGAAGCGGCGAGACGGTCGGGGTTGACCTGATACGGCAGCTCGGTGACCACCAGGCACATACGGCCCTTGATCTCCTCGGTGTTGACCACGGCGCGCATGGTGATGAGGCCGCGGCCGGTGCGATAGGCCTTCTCGATGCCCTTGTGGCCGAGAATCGTGGCGCCGGTGGGGAAGTCCGGCCCCTTGATGCGCTGCAACAACGCCTCAAGCAGTTCTTCCTTGGTGGCATCCGGGTGGTCGAGCGCCCAGTGCACGCCGTCGGCCACCTCGCGCATGTTGTGCGGCGGGATGTTGGTGGCCATGCCCACGGCGATGCCGGAGGAGCCGTTGACCAGAAGGTTCGGGAAGCGGGCGGGGAGCACGGTCGGCTCCTGCGTCTTGCCGTCGTAGTTCGGCACAAAATCGACGGTGTCCTTGTCGATGTCGCGCACCATTTCCATCGCCAGCGGCGCCATGCGGCATTCGGTGTAACGCATGGCGGCTGCGGGATCGTCGCCCGGGGAGCCGAAGTTGCCCTGCCCGTCGACCAGCATGTAGCGCATCGACCACGACTGGGCCATACGCACCAAGGTGTCGTAGATGGCAGAATCGCCGTGCGGATGGTACTTGCCCATGACGTCACCGACGACGCGGGAGCACTTGTTGTAGCCACGGTCGGGACGATAGCCGCCGTCATACATCGCGTAGATCACACGGCGGTGCACCGGCTTCATGCCGTCGCGCACGTCGGGGAGCGCACGTTCGACGATCACGGAGAGGGAGTAGGCGAGGTAGGATTCGCGCATCTCCTGACCGATTTCAATCGGTTGGATGCGTTCGCCGGTCATCAGGCCGTAATCGGTGTTGTCCGCTTCCTGCGGGCTCAGCGGCTCAAGGGAGCCGTCGGGCAAAGGCTGTGCGCCTTCGCTGTCGTTGTTGTTGTTATTGTTTTCGTCTGCCACTGTAAATCCTTATTCGTTAAAATTATTCAGTTTAATCACTATTCATTTATATTGAATAGTCTCAGACGTTATGCGTCGATGAACTTCGCACTCGGGGCGTTGCGCTGGATGAATTCGCGGCGCGGGCCCACCTCGTCGCCCATCAGCATGGAGAAGGTCTCGTCGGCCTGGGCCGCGTCTTCGATCGTCACCTGTTTCAGGATGCGGTGCTCGGGGTCCATGGTGGTGCCCCACAGCTCCTGGTAGCTCATCTCGCCCAAGCCCTTGTAGCGCTGGATGCCTTCGCCCTTCGGCAGCTGGCGTCCGGCCTCCCGGCCTTCCTTCAGAACGCGATCGCGCTCGGCGTCGGTGTAGACGAAGCTGTGCGGGCCCTTGGTCCACTTGATGCGATAGAGCGGCGGCATGGCCACGTAGACGTAGCCGGCGTAGATCATCGGACGCATGTAACGGAAGAAGAGCGTCAGGTTGAGCGTCGCGATATGGGCGCCGTCCACATCTGCATCGGCCATGATGATGACCTTGTGGTAGCGCACCTTATTGAGGTCAAACTCCTCGCCATAGCCGCCGCCGACCGCGGTGATCAGCGCCTCGATGGTGTCGGACTTCATGATGCGGTCGATGGAGGCGCGCTCGGTGTTCAGGATCTTGCCACGAAGCGGCAGGATGGCCTGCGTGATCGGGTTGCGCCCCTGGATGGCGGAGCCGCCTGCGGAATCGCCCTCGACGATGAACAGCTCGCATTCCTCGGGATTGTTGGACTGGCAGTCCTTGAGTTTGTCGGGCATGCCGGCGGTCTCGAAGACGGACTTGCGGCGCGTGTTCTCGCGGGCCTTTTTGGCGGCGATACGCGCGTGCGAGGCTTCGAGCGCCTTCTGGATGATGTTCTTGGCATCGCTCGGATGGGCGTCGAACCAGTCGCCGAGGCGGTCGGTCATCACGCGCTGCACGAAGGTCTTGGCCTCCGAGTTGCCGAGCTTGGTCTTGGTCTGGCCTTCGAACTGCGGGTTGGTGAGCTTGACGGATACCACGGCCGTGAGGCCTTCGCGAACGTCGTCGCCTGAGAGGTTGTCGTCCTTCTCCTTCAGCAGGTTCTTGTCGCGCGCGTAGCGATTGACCAGGCTGGTCAGCGCCGCACGGAAGCCCTCTTCGTGAGCGCCGCCTTCCGTGGTGGAAATCGTGTTGGCGAAGGTGTGCACGGCCTCGGAGTAGGCGGTGGTCCACTGCAGGGCGATTTCGGCGGAGATGCCGAGCTTCAGATCCTCGGCCTCAAGATCGATGACCTCGTCTTCGATCGGCGTGGTCTTGCGCGACTTCACCAGGTAGGCGACGTAATCCTTGATGCCGTTCTCATAGCAATAGGAGACGGTTTCCGGCTTTTCTTCGGTGGCGTCATCCTCACCGGCGACCTCGTCACCGGCGATGTTGTGCTTGCGCTCGTCGGTCAATGTAATACGAAGACCCTTGTTGAGGAACGCCATCTGCTGGAAGCGGGAACGCAGGGTCTCGAAGTCGTATTCGGTGGTCTCGAAAATCGCGGGATCGGCCCAGAACGTCACCGACGTGCCGGTGGATTCGCCTTCGGCCATCGGAGCACCCTGCTTCAGCGGGGCGACCGCGTGCTGGTCGTGGAAGTTCTGCATCCAGTGGTAGCCCTGACGGCGCACTTCCACGTCGATTTCGGTGGAGAGCGCGTTGACCACAGAAATGCCGACGCCGTGCAGGCCGCCGGAGACCGCGTAACCGCCGCCGCCGAACTTGCCGCCGGCGTGCAGCTTGGTCATCACCGTCTCGACGCCGGAGACGCCTTCACCGGGCACTTCGTCGACAGGGATGCCGCGGCCGTTGTCGACCACGCGCACGCCGTTGTCGGGCAGGATGGTCACTTCGATATGCGTGGCATAGCCGGCGAGCGCCTCGTCGACGGAGTTGTCGACGATCTCATAGACCAGGTGGTGCAGGCCGCGCGGACCGGTGGAGCCGATGTACATACCCGGGCGGATACGTACGGCCTCCAGACCTTCCAACACCCTCAGATCGCTGGCGTCATAGTGCTCGGGCGCGAGTGAATCGTCAAGCTGGGCGTCTTCGAGCTCGTCGTTCTGAATGGCTTCCTGGGCCTTGGCTTCCTGTTCCGCTTTATTGACGGCAGCGTCATTGGCTTGTTCTTCACTCATTGCTGAATCTGCCACAAGGTTCCTTCCTGCATTTTCCTGCGCACGAAAGGCTTCCTGCGCAGGCGATACACTCTAAAAAGCAAATAATGGGGGCTTCTAGAGGTTTAACCATATAGTGGCCATTTTACTCGGATATGGGGACTTTCAAGGCATTGCCCCCAAAAGATGAAAGTTCACTTTTGTCTAATTCTATCGAAAGATAATGGCAACCACGGCTGTCCGAATCTCCGTGCTGGGAAACCGCACATGACTCGCTATTAGATGCCGTTTACCAGCACCAACCCAACTCTTCGCGGCCGTAACTCACCTTGATGCTGGAAAACCGCACATTATTACTCATAAGATGCCGTTTACCAGCACTGGTAAGTGGAATCCGTCATTTTTGAAACCAGTTCAATGCCGATTGGATCGCAGGCCTCTGGTTATCGGCCAGAATATTTGATTTATACTCCCAATCCTCAAATCCCGTATCGGTTGCAAAATCGGCAGGCCGCACCGACTACCGCCTCATATAACGGTTCGGATAGCGCCGTGCACCAGGTCCACGCCTGAAATTATGTGACTGCGGGCCGGTGACGCGAATCTCGCGGATTTCCAAGCCACGCAGCCGTTGACGGATGGTTGCGGTGAGTTGGGGGATGAGGTAGGTCAGCTGCGTGGCCCAAGCGTTGGATTCAGTGTTGATGGTGAGCACTCCGTCGCGGAAATCCGTGACCACAGAATGGGCGGCGATGGCGGGGCCGACCACCAGATCCCAGTGGTTGCGCAGCTGCGCGAGCTTCAGGTGCGGGGTCCAGTCGCCGTCGGAAGCGATGACGGACATCACGCCACCGAGTTTGCCCGGGTCCCTCCCCGGCTTGCCGAAGTTGTTCCACGCCTTCTCTTCGCGCGCTTTCCAGTCCCTGCGCGCCCCGGCGCGGGACGCAAGCCTGTTGAATACTTCGGCGGGCAGTTTGCGCAGGTCAAGATGCAGTTGCTCGGCGATCGGCGGCTTCATGATTGCGCTCCGTCGCTATTATCGCTGGCTTCATCACTTTCATACTGCGCACGAATCCGGTCGATTCCAGGATTGTCAGCGACAGTGTCGGACACACCAGCGGAACCGACCTTGTCATCTGACGAATCCTTAACCTGCTGATTGACTCTGGGATTATCGACAGCAACGGCCTGCCCGTCGACTGTATCAATCTCACCATCAGACGAATCTCGAACATTCTGATCGGTTTCAGCCTTCAGAAACTTATCGGATTGCCGGGGCTTTGAATCGTGAGCATCATCGGAATCAGCTTTCCTGTTCCCACGCAACACCTGCAATTGCGCCACCAAATCCGCGTTCTCGTCCTGTGCGCCGGCCTTGAGCTCGGCCACGTCGATGATGGTCGCCTTTCCGGCTTGCTCAGCATTCAACGGGATATCGCTGGCCGCGGCGACGGTGATGAGCACCTGGTCCTGCCCGATCGCGAAATCAAGAATCTGCCGGCGCCTGGTTTCGTCGAGCTGGGCGAAGACATCATCGAGGATGACGATGGGCTTGACCTGCTGCGCCTGCGCGATTTCGCCGAACAACGCCATTTTCAGGGCGAGCGCCATGGTCCACATCTCGCCGTTGGAAGCGAATTCACGGGCCGGCATCCCGTCAAGCGTCAACGTCATATCGTCGCGGTGCGGGCCGATAAGGTTGCGTCCGCGCGCGATTTCACCGGCGTACAGCCGTTGGTAGTGCTTGCTGATCTCGGGCTCCGGCGCCTCGAAATCCAACACTTCCTCGAATGAAGGTGCATAGGCGAGTCCGGCATGCTGCGGTTTGCCCGCAAGTTCGTCGTAGATGCGCGAAAACGGCCCAGCCAGCCGCTTGATCAATCCGGCACGGGCACGCGTCAAGGCCACGCCGACGGCGATGAACTGCCCGGTCCATATTTCCAACCCGTTGAGTGCTGCGTTCTGCGCATCCACCGGCTCGCTGCGCTGCCCGAGCTGCTTCAACAGCGCGGCCCGTTGCCTGGCGATTTTGTTGGAGTTGGAAAGTTCGGCGGCATACCCGCCGATCAGCAGCGACCCAGCCTGGTCGAGAAATCCACGCCTGCCGGCCGGATCGCCCGCCACCAACCGCTGGTCTTCGGGCGTAAAGGAGACGCTCGGGACCTTGCCGACGATATCGCGCATATACAGCGAATTCCCGCCGTTGATACGCCCGCGGTTGGCCCCTCGCGCGGCAATGGTCACCTCATAGGTGGTCTCACGAACGTCATCAGCAGCAGATGCCGCAGTCGCCCGTCCTTCACCGCCCGACCTCTTGCCGTCTTCTTCATTCCCGTCAGCCCGTGAATACATGGCATCTTGAACATTGTCGTTTTTGCCTGTTTCAGCAGCAGTCGCGTCACCGTAAGAGGTGCTGTTTACGTTGTTTTCATTGACATTGGCGCGGATGGTGGCCTTGGCCTCGCCACGTTCGATCAGCGGCAACGAGCTGGAGACGCGATGGCTGGAACCGGTGGAAAGCACTTCGACGGCTTCCACGATGTTGGTCTTGCCCAGCCCGTTCGCGCCCTTGAGGATGGTCACCCCGGGGTTGAAATCCACGACAAGGTGCGGCCACGACCGGAAATGGTCAAGCGCCAGCCGCGAGATATACACGTGAACCCCTTACCTTGTCATTGATCGGTTGTCAGATTCGGTTAATTATCGAAATGTGAGAACGTGAGGGAACAAAAAATATCTTACGGAGTGCGCCAAATTTAGTGAACACCGTAAGATAAATTTCATACCCTGATTATCAGTTGAAACGCATCGGCACCAGCAGATAGCGGTAATCCATCGATTCGTCGGAATCGGCTTCCTGCTGCCCGTTGAACTCGACCGGCTTGACCGCGGTGGTCATCTTCATACGCACGAACGGTTCGGTGATCGCGCTCAGGCCTTCGATCAGATACGACGGGTTGAAGGCGACCGTGATGTTTTCGCCGTCCATGTCGATGTCGAGCACTTCCTTGGCCTGCGATTCGTCGGCGGTTCCGGCGGAAAGCGTCAGGCTTTGGCCTTCGAAGACCATGCGAATCGGCGCATTACGTTCTGCGACGAGCGCCACACGCTTGATGGCGCCGAGCAACGCTTCCTTGGAAATCACGGCCTCGATCGGATATTCGTCGGCGAAAAGCCTGTCGACCGCGGGGAATTCCCCATCGATCAGCTGCGAGGTCGAAACGCGGCCGGCATTCTCAAAACCAAGCAATGACGGGCTTTCCAGATTGAAATCGATGACCACGTTCTGATGTTCGTCGACGGCGCGGGACACATCGCGCAGCAGGGAGCCGCGAACCAGCGTCTCGGTTTCGAGGTTATTGTCCTGCGGGGTCCAGGTGAAGCTGGAACGGGAAAGACGGAAACGGTCGGTCGAGGTCATCACGACTTTATCGCCGTTGAACTGGATGCGCACGCCGGTCAGGACCGGACGATTCTCCTCATGCGAAACGGCAACGGAAGCTTGCGAAACCGCCTGAACAAAGGTCGGGGCGTCGACCTGGCCCAGCATCGCCGGCGCTTCGGGCAGATCCGGGTATTCGGATTCCGGCATGAGCTGCAGGTTGAACGTCGACTTTCCCGATGAGATCGTCAACGTCGTGTCGGTGGTCGAAAGATATGTTTTTTCCTGGGGCAGCGCCTTGGTGATATCGGCCAGAAGCTTGCCCTGTACGAGCACTTTTCCTGCTTCATCGACACCGGCTTCGATATGGTGGCGAGCGGAGACTTCGTAGTTGAAGGCGGAAAGCTGCAATGTCCCGTCGGCTGCTTCGAGTTTGATTCCGGCGAGAATCGGGTTGGCTGGCCGCGCATCGATGACACGGGTAGTCCAGGCAACCGCGTCCGCAAGTGCGGTGGAGTTGATTTCGACTTTCATAATGCTCCTACTTTGGGTGATAACTGATTTCTATTCTAGTTGCTTCTTTTAATCGTGAGATGCAGATTCAACTTGTTCGCTTTGCTTACCATGATGAAACGTAAGTTTGCTCTAGTAATCAGGATAATAAGCACGGTGAATATGTGGATAACCTTCAAAACCGCTTACGAACAGCGTTATCCACAGCAAGTGGCTATGTGGATAACTAAGCGAGGAATTGTGGATAAAACGGCAAGTTATCCACCGGAGCGCTTTCGTTGATTTTTTGTCCACATGATTTTCGAAGTCGTCCACGACTTTTCCACCGGGTTTTATCGTGGTATCCACGGCTTATCCGCCGAGTTTACCCCCATTTGTGAATAACTATGTGGATAAATTTCCCGGATAAATTTTCCACAACCGGTGTGTCGCTCAGTGGATAATCGTAAAAAACCCCGAATCCGTCGTCAGGAATGCTCCTCTCGCAAGCGCAGCCGATGCCGAAACCAGCCGTGGCAAACTGGTCGGCAAACCAGCCGGCAATCCGGTCGGTTTCGGGTATGCATACGCGCGCAGGAACGAAAAGATCGCGAATCAACGTCCGGTACTAGATGTGGATGTCAACCATCGGGTACGAGGTTTTTCTGCACCGGAACCAACGGAACGGTGCAGTTGACGATCCAAGAGCCGTCTTCGGCCGACGTCTCGAGCGTGCCGCCTATCGCCTTTACCGACTTCTTATGCAATTCCAATCCCTTGCCGTGTTCCGACTCCTTGAATTTCAGGCCCGGACCGCTGCAATCGTTCGTTTCCGTGATGTTGAGATACCCGTTTTCCAGTTCGGCGACCAGTATGTAGCTGTCGATGCCGGGGCTTGAATGCCGGATGATGTTGGTATAGATTTCGGTAAGCAGGTGGCTCGTTATCTCGATGGCTTTCGTATCGGTCTGCTCTCCCTCGGCCAATTGGCCGCGCACCTGTGATATCCCGGTATAGCCGAGGTCTTGAAGCAGCGAATCCTCATGGGCAAGCTGCACGACCAGCCATTCGCGAACATCGCGGGAGGCGTCAATGAACTCGTCGAAACCGTTGCCGTTGCCGTTGAGCAAATCGATGACTTTTCCGGTGTTGTTATACGCCCGGTGTACCGCTTGCTCCACCAATTGCAAGGTCTGCTCGCTCCAATCCCTGTTCGGATCGTCGGTGAGCAGGATGACCGAGGAAAGCTCGTTGGTGATGGAATCGTGGACGGCGTCGGCCAGCATGGTGTCGTAGCGTTCCTTGTTGAGCTGGGCCGTCTTCAGCGACAACTGGCTGTTGATCCACGCCGTTTGGTTCAGTCCCTGTTGGTGCCTGGCATACTGCCCGATGGCCCACGGACCCAGATACATGAGCGGTGCTATGACCAGCCATCCGTAGCCGGATACCGTAGATCTCGCCAAAATGACAAGGGCGCAAAGCACTGCCGTCATGGTGGTGCACAATCCGAGGGTCCATAATCTCCTACGCCGCGAATAACCCAGCAAAATGCCGCTGCAGATGGCCAGTGTGTAGACGGTTGCTTTTGGAATCACCGGTATCGGTATGAGGATCGTGGTCAGCATGAATGCCATCGCGGGGCCCGCGGTCGGTAGGAACACCGCGGGAATCAGCGTCAACGCCATGCATGTGCCCACCAGAAACGACAGCGACCGGGGGTGGGTGGAAGGGATGAGTGTCAAGAGGATGATGGACGCCAGCCCGGTGACGATGGTGGTCGCGGTAAAACGATCGACGTGGATATGGCTTGCACGGGCATGGCCTGCATGGGCCTGGTCTGTTGCGCCGTTCGGTTTGCCTGCCGCCTCGGCGTCTGATCCGTGGTTGGTTTCCGTATTCGCCGCTTCTTGGCCACCGTCGCCGGCCTGGTACTTGACGTCCGGGTATTTGACGCCTTGGTGCCCGGTGGGTGAAGACGCGGGCCTGCGCCACAAGGTGGTGTACGTTGCCGCCTGTGACGTCGTTTGCAGCCGGTGTTGCGCCCGGCTTTCGCCTTTGCCTCGCAAGCCCGGCCAAGGCAGACGATGCACCATTCGTCTCAACGTGTCGTATACCGTCGTTTCACTGTCTATCGTCTCGTCGGTGTCGGGTTGCTCGTCGAAGATATTGATGACCTGATGCATCTCGTTCAGGGCGTTCTTCGCCTCTTCTGAGATTCGCCGGCGTCCATCGGCGCTCAGGGCTTCGACGCGGCCTGCAGACGCCCTGATGGAGTTCAGTTCCTTCATGACCTTATTGTGCAGGGTCACCGCCATCCGATGGCTTCGTTGCTCCGTTTCAAGCCGCATGGTGGCCCGCCGCAGTTCGTTCTCTTGGCGTATGGCGCTGCGCATGTTGTTCTGCCATCTGCCGATCAGTCCCATGATCCAGGGGAAAGGCATCAAAAATGCCAGACCGAATAACATGAGGTCGGCCTCTATCATAGGCTTTCCGGGCGTCGCATTGTTGATAAAGACCGCTGCCACCATAACGCTCATAAGCGGAACCGGCAACAAGCCCGCCAGTTTTCCCCAGCGTTTGAGATAGCCCAGCATCAGCTCGGAGGTGATTAATATCGGCAGAAAGTTGACCAATGCGAATTCCGAGATGACGACATTGCCCTGGCTCTTGATGACAGTTGAGAGGTACAGGTCGAAGATAGCGCCCAGAAACGAGGCCACGGCGCCGAACGTCGGTGCGAACAGGTTGCTCAGCAGTGCCGCTATAGGTATGATGGCGGCGATTCCCGCGATTCCCGCTGAAGTGAAAAGGCCGCTGAACAGGTCGACAATCAAAAGAATGACGGCGTTGCCTACAGCCACGACGATTACAGGCGGCTCGGCCTTGACGTGATCGCCGAATTCTTCACCTATCGATCGCAGGGTATCCTTGATGACGTATGGTGCAAATGGCTGATGAGTGGGCATTCGTTATAATGTATCACATTCCTTGTTCACTTGCGTTCCAACATCCATATGCCCACGCCCTGGCTCAATGTGGAGGCGCCGAGTTTTCTGATTGCCCGATGCGCGCCGGTACGTATGGACGACTCGCTGATTCCCATGTCTTCGGCGATTTGTTTGTAACGTTTGCCGCGGGCCAGCAGGTCCATAATCGTCTTCTCGTGTTGGGTCAGTGAAATCTTGTCGTTGGAAGGTTCCTGGCTGATGCGGGCGTAAGCTTTGTCGGCGCTCGCGAAGTGAATGTTGTTGAATACCGAATACGTGTCGTCTTGCGAGATGGCGTGCAGCGCCATCTGGAGTTGGGGGATGTCGGATTTGGATACCAGCCCTTGTGCGCCGGCGTCGGCCAGATCCGCCGCATAGTGTTCCAGCGAATACGAGGTGATGCCCAGCACTTTCACTTTCGGCGTCTTTTTGCGGATGGCGCGGCAGACGTCGGGGCCGGTCAGGGTCGAGCTCAGCGACATGTCGAGAAGGAGTATGTCGGGCATCGAGACGGGGTCCGTCGCCTTGGCAATGGCGTCGGGGGCGGAGGTCGAGCTCCATACCACTTTGGAGCCGGGCAGGGTACGTGGCAGAAGGCTCGCCAGCGTCATCAAGGCGAAATTGTCATTATCGGTTACGGCGATACGTAGTGGTCGTGTTGCGCTGTCGACCGGCGCATGTGAGGATGCGCGAACCTTATTCTCATGATCGGGGGTGTTTCCCGTGCTGCTATACATGGACATTTCCTTTGTGTTCCCTGTTCTGTTATGAGTCAGCGCGGCAAAATTGCGCCTCAATCATCGAACTATAAAACGTAAAAACAATCAATGCACTCATTAATCCGTTTAAGAGGATTAATCTTATCCTAGGTAACTATTGTAGTCCGTTTTACGATTTTTCGTCGATGAGTCGGAAATGGGATTGTTCGGGCGAATGCCGTTCGAATGATTGACCTGCCGCCGTTCTCAGCC